>NZ_CP100400.1 GCF_024218795.1 Halorussus aquaticus | reverse complement strand
CCGGGCGCAGGCGGTCGCGTGGGTCGGCGACGACCCCACAGACGGAGACGACTCGGAAGGAGCGAACCCCGACGAGTACGGGGACGACGCCGACGGTACCACGCTGGTCCTCAACGGTCACCTCGACGTGGTGCCCGCGGGCGACCCCGAGAGGTGGGACCGCGACCCCTTCGCCGGAGTCGTCGAGGACGGCACGCTCCACGGCCGCGGGAGCGCCGACATGAAGACGGGTCTCGCCGTCGCCATGCTGGCGCTCCGGGACCTCGCACCCGAAATCGAGGCGGGGGACCTCGACGGGACGGTCGTCTTCCACGGCGCGATGGGCGAGGAGACCGGCGACCCCGGCACCCGGACGCTCGTCGAAGCGGGCTACGGCGGCGACTGCGCCGTCGTGCTGGAACCGACCGACTTCCGGGTCGGCACGAGCGCGAAGGGGGTCGTGACCTACCGCGTCGGCGTCGCGGGGTCGGCCTCCCACGCGAGTCACCCCGACCAAGGAACCAACGCGTTAGACGCAGCGCGCCCCGTCCTCGCGGCGATAGACGACTACGACGAGCGACTCCGCGAGCGCGAGGACCCTCGTCGGCCGGGCGTACGCGACCGTCACCGAGTTCGAGGCCGGGACCGACTCGAACATGGCGGTGCTTCCCGACCGGGCCGAGTTCCTGCTCGACCGGCGCATCCTGCCCGACGAGACCATCGAGGCTGTCGAAGCCGAAATCGCGGACCTGCTGGCCGAGACCGAGCGCCGGACCGGCGTCGAGACCGACCTGACGCCGGTCGAGCACTACGCGTCGGCCGGGATTCCGACGGACCACGCGCTCGCCGAGCGATTCCGCCGACTCTCCGCGGAGACGGCCGACGCGCCGCGAGAACCGTGGGGACTGGAGGCCGCGACCGACGCTCGGGAGTTCGTGGCGGCGGGGACGCCGGCCATCATCTGGGGGCCCGGCAACCTCTCGCAGGCTCACGCGGCCGACGAGCGAATCGACCTCGGAGACGCCGCGCTCGCACTCGAGATTCTGAAGCGGGCCGCGACGGAGTCGCTTTCGCCGAAGTAGTCGGGTGGAAATCATCGGGCGTCTCGTATTAAGTTCCAGTACGGCCGATGAAACACCAAAGAACTTATCAGCGTTCATCGTAATATCGAGTTAATACACTTACCAATGGAACCCGATATTGCAAATACGATACTGCTCGTCGCCTATCTCGGGATTCTCGTCCTGACGGTCGCGGGCACGTGGAAAGTGTTTCAGAAAGCCGACCAACCCGGTTGGGCCTCGCTCATTCCGATTTACAACGCCTACGTCATGTTGAAGATCGGTGACAATCCGGGCTGGTACCTCCTGTTGTTCATCATCCCGATCGCCAACATCTACGCCGGCTGGAAGATGTACGTCGGCGTAGCGAAGGCGTTCGGCAAAGGTATCGGCTGGGGCGTCGGTCTCTGGTTCCTGCCGTTCGTGTTCTTCCCGTTGCTGGCGTTCGGCGACGCGTCGTATCACGGCGGCGGTCGCGGTGGCGGTTCCGCTGGCGGCGAAGCGGCAATCTGAACTCGCGAACTGCGTTCGGACCGATTCTTTTGCCGACCGACCTGCTCAGAGCGAGACGCCGTCGAGACTCGCGTCCAAGCCGTCCACGTAGTCGTTGAACGCCGCCACGAACGCCGGAACGTCCTCGGCGAGGTTGCGCACGTCGTGGGCCGACGGTGGCTGGTACTGCGAGAGCAGATAGATGCCGCCCTCACCGCCCACTCGGAGGTACGACGCCTCGCCGTTCTCCCACTTGAGTTCCCACCGGTTGCCCGCGACTCGGGTCCCGTAGGTACCGTAGTCGCCGCCCTCGTAGCGCGAGAGTTGGTGGGCCATCTGGTCGGTCACCTCGCGAACGCGCCCGAGGATGCGCTCGCGCTCGGCCACGACCGAGTCGGTAGCGGACACCTCCGGGAAGTCGGTAGCCACGTCGTCCAGTACGCCGTCGAGCGACCGGACGTAGTCGTTGAACGCCGCCACGAAGGCGTCGTAGTCTGCCAGCGCCGCCGCGAGGTCCTCGGGGTCGGGCGGTTGGTGGGTCGAGACGACGTAGGTCTCGGCCTTCCGGCCCTCGAACAGCAGGAACTGGAGGTCGCCCGCCTCGTACTTGACGGTCCACTCGCCGTCGTCGGTCTCGAAGGTCCGCTTCCCGTAGTCGCCGCCCTGCAGGAGCGCGAGTTCGCGGGCGATTCGGCCCGCGTGGTCGCGGACCTGCGCGACCACCTCGTCGCGGCGCTCGGCGACGTCTTCGGCGGAATCGACGGGGAGGTCGAACAACTCTGTCATTGGCGTCCGGAGGGACGCGAGTGGTAAAAGTCGTGTGAACCCCGGCGAGCGGCGACGTGGTCGGACTCGACTCGCGGTCGGAGGTCGTCTCGGTTTCGGCGTCGGAACCCGTCTCGATTTCGAGTCGAAGGTTGTCCTCGCGTGGGTTCGAAACCCCGCGGTCGCTCGGCGGGAAGCTATTTCGGCGTCCGGGTGGACGTACGCCCGACATGACGCTCGACACCGACGCGGTCGAGGCGATAGCGTTCGACTCCTACGGAACCATCGTGGACGTGAACACCGTCGAAGAGCCACTGTCGGAGTACGTCGAGAACCCCGAGGCCGTCGCCGAACTCTGGCGGAATCGGTCGCTGCAGTACGCGATGGTCGGCAACGCCATCGAGGAGTACCACTCGTTCTACGAGTTGATTCGCCACGCACTGAAGTGGGCACTCGACGCGCGGGGCGTCGAACTCGACGAGAGCGAACGCGAGGAGATTCTCTCGACGTACCACGAACTCGCCGTCTTCGACGACGTTCGGGAGGGGATGGAGCGACTCCGCGAGGCGGGCTACGACCTCTACGTCGTCTCGAACGGGAACGAGGAGATGCTCGACTCCATGGTGGACCACGCGGACCTCGGCGACCTGCTCGAAGCCACCGTCAGCGCCGACGAGGTCGAGCGGTTCAAACCGGAGGCCGAACTCTACAGTCACGCCGCCGACCGCATCGGAACCCCGACCGAGGAAATCGCCTTCGCGGCCGCGGGGTGGTGGGACGTTCCCGGCGCGATGCACGCCGGGATGCAGGGCGTCTGGGTCAACCGGCAGGACACGCTCTGGGGACCGTACGACGCCGACCCCGACCTGACGGTAGCGACGTTCCACGACCTCGCCGACGAGTTCGAGACCTGAGCATAGGTCGCGTCGAGATAGCGTCGGCAGGTCGGAGGGGACGCCGTACTCCGGCCGAGTCGGGACGGACTACCGGTCTATCACGTCGGGGCGGAACTGCGAAATCTCGGTGACGAACCGCTCCTCGCCGGGGAAGACGAAGACGGTCACGTCGATGTCGTCGGCCGCGAGACGGAGCCGCGACGTGAGATACAGCCCCACGTCCGAGACCGAGAAGATGTGGTGCAGCAGCGTCATCTCGGGGTTCTGGACCGCGACGGGCGCGCCGGTGTCGATGGGCGTGTCGAACAGTTCCGCCCACTCGTCCACGAACCCGTTCGCCATCACGTTGCAGAGTTCCGTCAGCGCGTCCCGGCCCATCTCCGTGGAGACGACCGACTCGGCGTCCTCGACCGCGCGCCGGAGCATGAGCGACGCCGCGCGGTTCGCGCTCTCGACCGGGAACAGCACCAACACGGTCCCCGAGAACGGTTTCTGTACCGGGACGCGCGCACCGGCGCGGTCCTCGACGCCGAACTGGTCGAGAATCGTCTCCGGCCCGGCGTAGCCGATTTTGACTCGCTGGGTCTCGACGGTCAGGTCGTCGGTCGAGACCCCTCGGAGTCGGGACTCGACGCCATCGACGCCGATTTCGCCCAGCCAGTTCAGGACCGCGATGGTTTCGAGCGGAATCGAGAGTCGGTCGTCGGTCCGCGGCGACGGTTCCGCCGAGTCGCCGTCACGGTCGGAGACCGAATCTGCCGGTTCGCTGTCGGCGGCTATCGGGTTCGCGGGTTCGAACGCGTCCTCGCGTCGGTCGGACGTATCGTCGCCGCCGTCGCCGTCCCTGTGTTCGTCTTTTCCTCGGCGTTCGTCGTTCCCTCCGCGTTCGTCGTCCGCGCCTTCGTCGCGGCCCGCCGCGTCGCTACCGCGTATCACGGGTCGATGGTCGCGTCGGCGGTGTCCGTCGGACGTTCGCGTTCTACTCGGTGGCGTGGAAATCTCGCGCCTGTGGGGGTCGCCATTTGTCGTCGTTCGTGGATGCTACTGAAAGCACAAAACGTTGTTCGCCGCCGACTTCGGCAGGCTGATACTTCGACGCCTCGCGTCGAAGTTCGAGAACGCGCGGCCCGTGACCGGATTGCTGGAACTCGTCTTCTCGGACCTGCCGCCGTGCGCCCGGTCGCTCACTCCTCGTTCAGCGGATTCTCCAACGCAGCCGGGATCGGTTCGTCTCCGGCCAGAACCTCGAACGTGCGCTCGTGGGTGCTCTCCATCGGGAGCGCGGTGACGAGCGTCTCGGCCACGTCCTCGCGCGGAATCTCGCTGTCGTCTCGGTCGAGGTCCGCGCCGGTTCGAACCCGACCGGTCCCGGCCTCGTTCGTCAGCGACCCCGGCCGGACGATGGTGTACGTCAGGTCGCTCTCGCGGAGTCGCTCGTCGGCCTCGGCTTTCGCGTTCAGGTACTCCCGGAGGGCCTCCGGACTCTCCCCGGGCGAGTCGGCGTTGATGGAACTCAGCATGACGAACCGGTCGGCACCCTCCTCCTCGGCGGTCTCGATGGTGTTTACCGCGCCGTCTCGGTCCACGCCCCACACGTCCTCACCGCCGGACCCGGCGGCGAACACGACGGCGTCGCACCCCCCGGACCGCGTGGGTCACGTCTTCGGTCAGGTCCGCGACGACCGGTTCGGCACCGAGGTCCTCGATGTCCGACGTTTGAGCCTCGTCGCGGACCATCCCCCGAACGTCGTGGTCGCTCTCGGCCAGCAGTCGGGTGATGTGCTGGCCGACCTGCCCGTGCGAACCGGCTACGAGTACGTGCATGAGTGTTTCTCAAGAAGGGTCGCGCTCGCAAGAGGATTGTGACCGCCGCAAAGAACCACCGTTCGTATCGCGGACCGCTCGCTGTCACTGCGTCGAAGTGAAATGCGGGAAGAAGTGGGCCGGCGCGAATTCGAATCGCGGTTACGGCCACCCGAAGGCCGAAGGATACCAAGCTACCCCACCGGCCCGCACGTGGACCAAGGCGCGTCCGAAGTTTAATCCTTCCGGATTCACCCGACCGACGGCGGGTTACGTGGCCCGGTAGAACTCGACCTTCTCGCCGCCGTCGAAGACCGCGCGCTTCTCGAGTTCGCCCGCGTGGACGAGGTACTCGAAGGCCCATCGGTACTGCTCCTCGGCCGACTGCTCGCCGAGGAGCGCCCCCACGTCCTCCCACGTCGAGGACGAATCGGACTGGACGTTCGCCTCGGCCTGCGAAAATATCTCCTCGATGGAGTACGCGGTCGGCTTCTCGCTTTCGAGGAAGCCGTAGACGAGCGCGATGACGTTGTCGTCCGGTTCGGCCTGCTCCCATTGGGCCTCGGAAAGTGGCATTACGAGACGTAGTGGACGAGCGTCCTTGAGCGTTGTCGCGGGGTCGGTCACGCTACGTCTCTCGGTCGGTCCCGCCGTCGGCCTCGGACTCGACGAACGCCACCGCCTCGGCGGGCGAGGAGACGGCTTCGACGCCCGGCGCGTCGTGGGTCCCGAGTCCGGCGGTCGGGCGGTCGAACACGCCCGCGAACCCGAGTTCCGAGAGCGTGCCGACGCCCCCGTCGATTGCGATCACCGCGTCGCCGTTCATCACCACGAGCGCGTTGCGGGCGTGGCCCAGACCGGTGGCGATGGCGGTGTCCACGTGGGGGTTCGCGGCGGTCCGGTCCTCACCGGGGAGGATGCCGACGGTTCGCCCGTCCGCCTCGCTCGCACCGCGACACGCCGCCTCCATGACGCCGCCGAGACCGCCGCAGACGACGGTGTGTCCGCGCTCGCCGAGACGCCGACCGACCTCCTCGGCGGTCGCTGCTTCCGATTCGGTGATGGTCCCGCCGCCGATGACGCTGACTCGCATAATCGGAGTGTGGGCCGGGCAGACCGTGAGGGTGTCGTTCGATACGTCAGGCGAGGCTCCGGTGTCGAGCGGTTGCGGTAGACTCCCGGGTTCAAGCCTGTAGCTCGGTTCTCTCTGTTTTCGGTCGAGACCCCTACTCCGTCTCGTCGATGTTTGCCGGGAAAGAGCTAGCTACTACCGACTCATAGGAGTCACCGCAACCGCGGGCCACGTCCTCCCCAACCGATTGCGGTCCTCGGCCACGGCCTGCGGTCCTCATCCCTCGCGCAACGGCGCGGCGAACGAGCCGCCGCGCCAGCGCGCCGGGTGGTTTTCTACACGGAGTGAATCCAGAGCCGAGTCTTCACTCGCGCGTGTTCTGCTGAGTCACCCTCAGTACGTCGCGAATCCGTCGGTGTCGAGGTAGTTGTGGGCCACGGTAATCGCGTGGTCGGCGTGGAGCAGTTCCGGGCCGAGGCGCACGCGGCGGTCGGCGGCGTCGGCGAGCAGCGACGCCTCCTCGTCGCGGAAGTCGTGGTGGTCCGAGAGGATGAAGACAGGATTCTCTGGCGGTTCTACGTCCACCACGGGGTCGCCGTCCTCGTGGAGTTGGACGACGGTTCCCTCGCTCGCGGCCGCCTCCAGCACCGGCGCGAACCCGCGCTTGGAGACGGAGACGCCCGGCGAACTCTCGGCCGCGATGTGGCCGATGGCCTCGTCCCTCTCCTCCAGCGCCCCGCGAATCAGGGCCGCCGTACTCCGCTCGTCGGGGTTGAGTCGCCGGAGTTCGGACCCCTCGAAGCGAATCGTCACTTCGTCCTGCAACACGAGGTGAACCTGCACGTCCTCCCGAATCGCGTGCGAGAGGAAGAACGCGGAGTTGACGCACCGACACAGCACGTCGAGGCGGCCAGCACCGCCAGCGAGGTCGTCGAGCGAAAAGTCGGGGGTCGTCGGGGCGTCGTGACCGAGGACGATGAACTGACGCATGGGGTCGAATTTCGTCGGAGACGTAATATACTGTCTGCTATAGCCCGCCGAACATCCGAGTACAGCAGGCCAGACTCTGACGACGAGACGGACCCCACGCGGACTGGCGACCCACGAAACGACAACTGAACGTGGACGGGTCGAGGGCGATACAGCGTTCATCCAGTTAGAGCAAAGTCTGCACGCTAAATGGAGAAGAGACGTTTCGAGTGATTCAGGTGCGGTCGCCATCTCGATTGCGTTCGTTTTAGGCAACGATTACGCGTTACTTGCGGCGAAGAATCCGGTGACTGCGGCGAGAACTCCGACGGCAGTTCGGAGTACACGAATCGCTCGTTCTTTCCGTGGAAGAGTCGACCTGACCGACGAAGTCGCGTTCCCGGAGACTCGACGGGACTCGTGTGGTACCGCCTGAAACCCCGTGTGACGCCGCATAACAATAGGAAAGTCTCCCTACGGTTGGAGGTACAGCCGATAGGCCCGGCGCGACGCGCGGTCAGTCGCCGGGTAACTCGCGGAGATCGGCGTTAGGGAGGCACCAAACTATGAAGCTCGCAATGATCGGATTCGGGCAGGCTGGCGGTAAGATCGTGGACAAGTTCGTGGAGTACGACCGGGGAACGGGAAGCGACGTCGTCCGGTCGGCCATCGCAGTCAACACCGCGAAGGCGGACCTCGCGGGACTCGACCACGTCCCCGAACGCAATCGCGTCCTCATCGGGCAGGCCCGCGTGAAGGGACACGGCGTCGGCGCGGACAACGAACTCGGCGCGGACATCGCCGAGGAGGACATGGACGAGATTCAGGGGGCCATCGATCAGGTCCCGGTCCACGAAATCGACGCGTTCCTCGTGGTCGCGGGCATGGGCGGCGGGACGGGGTCGGGCGGCGCGCCGGTCCTCGCCAGCCACCTCAAGCGCATCTACACAGAACCCGTCTACGGACTGGGCGTCCTGCCCGCCGAAGACGAGGGCGGCATCTACACCCTGAACGCCGCGCGGTCGTTCAAGACCTTCGTGGACGAGGTGGACAACCTCCTCGTCTTCGACAACGACGCGTGGCGCGAGACCGGCGAGTCTGTCCGGGGCGGCTACGACCGCATCAACGACGAGATAGTTCGGCGGTTCGGCATGCTCTTCTCGGCCGGGGAAGTGCGGGCGGGCCAGAACGTCGCCGAGAGCGTCGTGGACTCCAGCGAGATCATCAACACGCTCTCCTGTGGCGGCGTCTCGACCATCGGCTACGCGACCGAGCAGGTCGAGACCGCGAGCGGCGGTCTGCTCGGCCGGTTCTCGGACGAGCAACTCGACGCGACCGAGACCACCAATCGCATCACCAGTCTCGTCCGGAAGGCCGCGCTCGGGCGTCTCACGCTCCCCTGCGAGGTCCGAAGCACCGACCGGTCGCTGGTCGTCGTCGGGGGACCGCAGGACTACCTCAATCGAAAGGGGATAGAGCGCGGCCGCAAGTGGTTGGAGAACGAGACCGCGAGCATGGAGGTCCGGGGCGGCGACTATCCGATGCAGGGCACCGACCACGTCGCGGCGGTGACGCTGCTGTCGGGAGTCACCGACGTTCCGCGAATCAAGGACCTCCAAGGCGTCGCCGTCGAGACGCAGGACAACCTCGAAGACATCCGAGAGGAGAGCGAGGAGAATCTGGAGAGTCTGGTCAGAGACGACGGCGACGAACTGGAAGCCCTGTTCTGAACCGGTAGACACCGAGAGAACGCGACGACGAACTCACCAGACGCGGGCCGCGGGCGTCCCGCAGTCTTCGCAGACGACCGCGTCGTCACCCTTGAACTGCTCGCGCGCGAGCGTTCCGGAGGCACACCAGCGACAATCGTCACCCGCGAGCGTGACGAGCAGCGGTTCGGCCGCGTCTTCTGAAGCTACGTGTTGCATCGTTCGGAACAGAACGACACCGGATAATGAAAGTGTCGGAACTGTAATGGCAACTGACACGCGAGGCGAAACGGCGAAGCGAGTCGCCCGTCGCCGCGCAACTACGACTCGATGAGTTCGACGAGGTTGTCCTCCGGGTCGCGGAGGAACAGGATTCGCGTCCCGCTCTCGGTCGTCCGGGGTTCGCTGAGCGTTTCGACGTCCGTCGGCAGTTCCTCGTAGAATCGGTCCAGGTTCTCGACGGAGAGACCGAGATGTTTCGCGCCCGGTCGGTTGACAGGTTCGGTGTCAGGGTCCGTCCCCTCGTCCTCCGGTTCGTACTCGACGAGTTCGACGCGGGCCGACCCGGCGTCGAGATGCGCGAAGTCGCCGGTCGCGCCCTCGACGCCGACGCCCTCCGAGAACGCCTCACCCGAGACGGTGAAGCGGTCGAGCACGTCGAGACCGAGTACCTCGCGGTAGAACTCGACCGCCCGGTCGAGGTCGGTCACCGTCACGCCGAAGTGGTGTGCGGATACGTCTGGCATACGTAGCGGATTGTGAGGAGTCCGGAAAGTGCTGTCCCTTTCGCCCGTGAGACGGTCGGGCGATGGTTACGCGCTCTCGCCGATTCTCTCGGGACCGCCGACGTCCCGTCACCTGCTCGTAAGCGTACGCGATTCTGAAGAGACGCGGTTCGGCGAACTCCCGGCCCGGCGGTTCGACGCCGACCGGGAGGAGTCGCTGTGTCGGTCCGACGGAACCGACCCGCCCCGACCGGTGCCCGTTGCCGCTTGGAAAAATCCTAACCGGGATGTTGGTGATTGGTACCGTATGACTATCACGTTCAAGGACCTCACGCTGCGGGAGGGGTCGCAGGTGCCGGGCCTCGAAATCACCGACGACGTCGGCAAGCGCGTCCTCGAGGGACTGGCGCGCGTGGACGTCGGCCGGGTCGAGGTGTCGTTTCCCGCGCCGCGCCGCGCGAGGAACTGTACCGCCACGCGGAGTCGCTCGGCCTGCGGACGGCCGCGCTCGCTCGGGCCGTCCCGGCCGACGTAGACGCCGCCCTCGACGTCGAACCAGACGAAATCGAGGTCATCGTCAACAGTTCGGACGTCCAACTCGAACACGCGCTGGGGAAGACCCGCGAGGAGTCGCTGGACCTCCTGCGGGAGAACGTCGAGCGAGCGGTCGAGGGGGGCGTCGCGGCCGGTGCGACGCTGATGGACGCCGTGCGGGCGGACAACGACCACCTCCGAGCGGAGGCGCGGGTGGTCCGCGACGCTGGCGGCCGCCACGTCACGCTCGCGGACACGACGGGTGCGGGCGACCCGGAAGCGGTCCGGGAGACGGTCGCCGCGGTCACAGACGAGGTCGGCGGCGAACTCGCGGTGACGATTCACACCCACGACGACATGGGTGTGGCGACGGCCAACGCCGTGGCCGGGGTCGAGGCGGGTGCCGATAGCGTGGACGCCACGGTCGGCGGCGTGGGCGAACGCGCCGGAAACGCGCCGCTGGAGGAGGTCGCGGTCCTCGGCAGCGAGCACGGCGACGACGTCGCGCTGGAGTTGACCGAACTCGTCCCCGCCTGCCGAGAGATTCTGGATGCGCTCGACGTGGACTACGAGGGCAAACCCGTGCTGGGCCGAGAGGGGTACCGCCACGAGAGCGGCCTCCACACCGCGGCGATGCTCCGCGAACCGAGCACCTACGAGCCGTTCGACCCCGAGCGGTACGGTGCCCAGCGGGAGTTGCTGTTCGGCCGCGGAACCGGCCGCGGCGGGGTCCGGGCCCTGCTCGACGCGGCCGGACTGGAGGCGACGGACGAGCAGGTCGCCATCGGCCGGGAAGCGCTGCGAGACGCCGCCGCGGAGCGGGGAGAGCCGCTGTCCCGCGAGGCCGCAGCGGAGGTCGTGGCGGAAGCCGTCGAATCCTGACTCCGCAGTCGACTGTCTCCGCGCTTCGTCCGCGAATCCCTACTCGCTCCCGAACGCGCCCCGGTTCCGAAGCGCCGCGATGGCGTCGTCGTCGAGTCCGGCAGTGCGCAGGATTTCCTCGGTGTGTTCCCCGAGTTCCGGCGGGTCGAGTCTCTGAGCCGGTGCGATTCCGTCGCCGTGAACGGGCGTCATCACCGTCTGGAGCGACTGGCCGTCCTCCGCGGAGTCGAACTCGGCCAGCAGGTCCACGGCGTCGAGGTGGTCGTCGTCCACGAGGTCGGACGGGTCGTTCACCGGCGCTGCGGGGACGTCCTCGGCCAGCAGCGCCGCCAGCACGCTCTCGCGGTCGCGGTCGCGCAGTTCCTCGGCGACGGTCTCGGTCAACTCCGCTTTGTGGTCGAGTCGCGACTGGGACGTGTCGAATCGCTCGTCGGCGAGCAGGTCCTCCCGGTCGATGGCGCGACAGAGCGCCGGCCAGTGGCGCTCGGTCGTCACGCCGAGGAACAGCCAGTCGTCCTGGTCGCCGACGCGGAACACGTCGTACAGCGCCCACGTGGGATGGGACGCGCCGAGCGACGGGTGGTCGCGACCGTACCGGTCGGCGTAGGTTATCCAGTACCCCATCCAGGAGGCTACCGCCTCGAACAGCGGACCGTCCACTCTCCGGCCCTCGCCGGTGCGTTCCCGCTCTCGGAGCGCGACGAGTACCCCCATCACTCCGTACATCGCCGCGCCCATGTCCGCGATGGACGTGCCGACGCGGACCGGTTTGCGACCGGGTTCGCCGGTCATGCTCATCAGGCCGGACATGGCTTCGGCGACGACGTCCATCCCGGCCCGGTCGCCGTACGGTCCGTCGAGGAATCCCTTGATGGAGAGGTAGACGAGTTCCGAGTTGCGCTCGCTCAGTTCGTCGTAGCCGATACCCAGTCGGTCCGCGACGCCGGGACCGAGGTTCTCGACGACGACGTCCGCCCGGTCGGCGAGGTCCAGGAACGCCTCGCGTCCCGCGTCGCTCTTGAGGTCGAGTTCGATGGAGCGTTTGTTACGGTTCAGCGCGTCGAACATCGGCGGCCCGGCCTCGCCCGCGCTGCGGAGGACGTCACCGCTACCGGGTCGTTCGACCTTCACGACTTCGGCACCGAGGTCCGCGAGCATGACGCTGGCGAACGGTCCGGCGACGATGTTCCCCAACTCCAGTACAGTAACGTCCGCGAGCGGTTGACTGTCGTTCGTGTCGGTCCCCATTGGATGCGGGTTGTTAACCCGCCAGCATAAGTGTTCGTCCGGCCACTGCAACCACCGCCGCGCGAACTGCGAGCTCGGGACGGGTCGCTCTACCAGTCGGTGGAGTTCGGGACGGTGGGGTCCATCAATCGGAGGGGACGTTGGGCGTGTGGGTCCGTCGGTCGGAGGAAAGCGTTTGTCGGTGGACGCCGTGGGTCGCGGTATGGACGCGGACCCCGACGCCATCCGCGAACGCCTGCAGGTCGTGCACCTCGACGAACCACTCTCGGTCAGCGAGGAAGCGGTACTGTACGCGGAGGACCCGCAGACGGGGTGTATCGGGTTGGGCGAGGTGGAGGCCGAGGCGGTCGGGAACGCGGTCTCGGTCGTCGTCCGATACGAACGCGACGAGCGTAGCGGCCCGCCGTACGTCAAAGCCCCCGGCCGGGTCGTCCGGAAATCGTGGGGGCGAGACCGGACGGGCGTACTCAGCAGAGTCCGGGACCTCCTGTGAGCCATCAGTGACGTGAGAGCGCGAGAGGAGGAGCGAGCGGCGCAGGTCACTTTCGGATGATGTACACCAGCGGCGATGGGTCGGTGACGGTCGGGTATCCGGGCACGTACCGTGTCGGGGGCCAGACAGTAAAGGTCTCCGAGAGTGCGGTCGAGAACGGCGGTAACGTCAGCGTCGGCGCGTAGTCAAGCCGTCTCTTTTCGCGACTCCACCTCTACTCGTGTCTCTACACAGTTTTCGCGTCCGTCACCACGTGAGTCCTTCGTACGTGATACCGTCGCGGCGCTCCACGACGCGACGACCGTCCACGACCACTGGGTTCGCCATCGCGTCGAACGCCGAGTCGAGGGCGGCGAACTCGTCCCAGTCGGTCACGACCACCGCACCCTGCGCCCCGTCGAGTGCGGCCTCCGCGGAGGATGCGTACTCGACGTCGGGGAAGCGCTCGCGCATGTTCTCGGTCGCCACGGGGTCGTAGGCCGCGACGTCGGCGCCGCGCTCGCGGAGACCTTCGATGACGGGTATCGCGCGGGAGTTGCGCACGTCGTCGGTGCCGGGTTTGAACGCGAGTCCGAGGACAGCGACGCGCTTCCCGTCCGGGTCCAGATGGACGTCGAGCAGGTCGAGCAGTCTGTCGGGTTGTTTCTCGTTGACCTCGACGGCGGCCTCCAACAGGGCGGGTTCGTAGTCGGCGTCGCGGGCGGCGGCGACGAGCGCCGACACGTCCTTCGGGAAGCAGCTCCCGCCCCACCCGACGCCCGACCGGAGGAATCGCTCCCCGATGCGGTCGTCGAGTCCGATGGCTTCGGCCACCTCGTAGGCGTCTACGTCGTACTCCTTGCAGATGTTTCCGAGTTCGTTGACGAGACTGACCTTCGACGCGAGGAAGGCGTTGTTGGCGTACTTCATCATCTCGGCCTCCCGAATTCCGGTCTCGACCAGTTCGGCGTCAGACTGGTCGAGCAAGGGCGCAAAGACCTCGCGGAGGCGCTCGCGTGCGAACTCGGTCCGGGTTCCGAACACGACCTTGTCGGGGTCGCGGAAGTCCGCGACCGCGCTCCCTTCCCGGAGAAACTCGGGGTTCATCGCCACGTGGAGGTCCTCGCCGAGTGTTTTCCCGGAGGCGTCGGCGAGTATCGGTGCGACGGTCTCCTCGGTCGTTCCGGGGACGACCGTGGACTTGACCACGACCAGATGCGGGTCGTCCTTCGAGGCGAGTGCGTCGCCCAGCGACCGGACGCCCGCTTCGAGAATTTCGAGGTCGATACGGCCGTCGTCGCCCGTAGGCGTCGGCAACGCGAGGAACGTCACGTCGGTCTCGCGTGTGGCGGCGTAGTCGGTCGTCGCTCGCAGGCGGTCGCCGCCGTGTTCGGTGACCAGTTCTTCGAGACCGGGTTCGTGGATCGGGGCTTCGGCCGCGTTGATGGCCGCGACGACTTCCTCGTCGATATCGACGTTCGTCACCTCGTGGCCGTAGTCGGCGAAGCAGGCGGCAACCGTAGTGCCGACGTAACCGCTTCCGACGATACTGAGGTTCATTACTGGATAGGTCAGCGTTCGCCTCCTTGAGCGTTCGGATACGTTCGACCGTTTCCGTGGAGTTGGAGGGGATACGAGAACATCACAGGTCGTTCGTGGCGGGAACGCACCGCAGAAACTCCGCCGGTACGTCGAGGTTCCGGAAAACCGGGACGGACTTTAGAAAGGCGCGTCGACGCTGGTGTCGTTACCAGTAGCGGTCCCCGTATCAGCCTTCCTCCCGTCGGCGTTCAGGGTCTCTGCGAGGTCACCGCGTTCTTCGAGTTCGACGAGGATGTCGCTCCCGCCGACGAACTCGCCGTCCACGAAGGTCTGGGGGATGGTCTCCCAGCCGCTGTGCGCCTCCAGCGCCTCGCGGAAGGCGTCGAGGTTCTGAAGCGCGTCGACCGTCTCGACGTCGTCGCGGTACCGGCGGACGAGTCCGAGCGCCCGCTTCGAGTAGCCGCACTGCGGCATCCGGGCGTCGCCTTTCATGAAGAGGACGACCTCGTTCTCCTCGATAGCCTCGTCCACGCGCTCAGGGACTTCGTCAGCGTCCAGTCCTCGGTCGGTCGGGTCGAAAGTCATGCTGGCAGTACGTCCCTCGTGAGGCGTCATAGAGCTTGGGTCGATAGACCCGTGATTTCCCTCACGCGTATTCAGGTATTGGCTGACCGGCATCGGTTCTGACGAGTCCGACTCCGGAACGACTCGAAGAGCGAACGGATTTTGTTCGTCTCCTTAGAACGGTCTCTGCGAGAGACAATTAGGTGATAGAACTCGTCGCGCGTACGGATTCATCGTTCACTGTCGGGGAAGCCCTGCGGCGGATGCAGCAGTGAGCCGAAGGGCACCTAGAACGCAGAAACGAAGCCGAGCACGGAGACGACGCGGCCGGGGAGTAGGGTCGAACTGCAGTCGCCGCGTCAGAACGGGTTCGAGAGGTACTCCTTCGGAATCGCGTTGCGGGCGGTCACCAGCGGGTCGACAACCTGACTGATCTCCAGACCGCCGACGAGGCTCGCGAACATGTAGGCGTCGGTCGCGTCGAAGCCGTGTTCCCGGCCGAGCAGTTCGACGAGGTCGACGTGCGCCAGTTCGCAGGCGTCTTCGAGCGTCTCGGCGCTCGCGACGGTCTTCCACGCGTCGCCCGCGTCGACGAGGGGTCGCTCCAACGAGACGGCCGGGTCGGAGACGACGTCGAGGGTCACGTCGACCGCCGTGCTAATCTCGGCTCCGGTCCCGCACATCTCCCCGTCGGCCATGGCGGCCTTCGCGTCGCCCATCGCCAGCATCGCGCCCTCCTGGAACACCGGGAAGTAGATCGTCGACCCGGTGGTGACGTCCGTCGTGTCGAGATTCCCGCCGTGGTCGTGCGGAACGAGGGTCGTGTATGACTCGGAGGCCGGTGCGACGCCGATGGTCCCGATGACCGGCTGGATGTCGACGTCGATTCCCCGGAAGTCGATGCTGTCGCCGTCGACGGGCGTAATCCTGGTCCGGGGTTCCTCGATGCGGTCGTCCTCGTGGAGGAACCCGAAGCCGGGAATCGTCGTCACCCGGTCGCGGTCCTCGGTCACCCGGACGTCCTCGATCTCGACCGCGAGGACGTCGCCCGGTCGGGCCCCTCGACCGCTATCGGTCCCGTCGCACCGTTCACCTCGTCGGGGACCTCGTCGATGACGGTCGACTCGTCCTGTACCGCGCCGCCGAGGCTGTCTATCGTCTCGATAGTGAGCGACTCGCCGTCGGTCGCGGTGTACGCGGCGTCGAGGTCCGGGGTGAACTCGAAGACGAGACTGTCGTCGTGTGAGACTGTTTGCCGAGGTTTCGGCGGTTCTTGTCCGCCGCCCGTTATAACTCTGGGGAACGGCCGTTCTATCGCGTTTCTCGGAGGAACGTTCTTGTCACGCGTCTCGTATGTGGGGGTATGGACGGAACAGGAACGGTCGTGGCGATTCACACCGCTCCCGAAGCGGAGGCACCGATGCGGTCCCGGGACGAGGTGGAAGCCGTCGCCGGGGAGGGACTTCGAGGCGATCGCTACTTCGAGGGTATCGGTACCTTCTCCGATGTCCAGGGCGGCGGCCGGGAAATCACGCTCACGGAATCCGAGGCGATCGAGGCGATCGAACGCGAAGCGGGGATCGCCGTCGACTTCGACGAGCACCGCCGGAATATCACGACCCGCGACACCGCCCTCAACCATCTGGTCGGCGAGCGGTTCCGCGTCGGCGAGGCCGTCTGCGAGGGCGTGCGACTCTGTGAACCGTGCGACCACCTGCGCCGGTCCACCGTCGACGGCATCGAAGACGCTCTCAAACATCGCGGGGGACTGCGTGCCGACATCGTCGAAGGCGGCCCGATTCGTATCGAGGACTCGATCGAGCCCCTCTGACCGCCTCCGATGGTCTGCGATAGCGTAGCACAACATCTTTCTCACCCGCTACTGGTGAGTTCTCGTATGGACTCTCCCGTCCGAACTCCGGACCCGCCGACGACCGCGTACGACCGACTCTATACTCTGCTCGCCGAGCGAGAGGCCGACGCCTTCGTCCACGTCGGCGATCGGTTCGACGACCTGCTCCGGTATCTCACTCGGTTCTCCGGCCCGGACCGCGACTACGCGTTCGTTTACACCGAGGGACAGGCCGCACTGTGTGCCCCGCGCTTGTTCGCGCAGCAAGCCAACCGCGAGTTCCCCGGTGACCGCGTCTACACGGTCGCCGACCAGTCCGCATTGAGCGCCTCGTCCCGGGCCATGGAGGCGCTCGACGACCTCGCGGATAGCTGTTCCTCGCTTCTCGTTCCGGCCTCTTTCCCGAGCACGTCCTACCGGGACCTCGACGTAGCAGTGGATACCATCGACGTGCTGGATACAGCCGCGGAAGACGTCGGCCGCCGTCGGAAGACTACCGCTGAACGAGCCTGTCACGCCGCCGTCCAAGCAGCGGCCCAACGCGGTATGGCGCGTGCGGAGGCCGTCTTGGCAGCATCGGAACGAGACGGCGACGAACTCCAGTGGGAGGGCTCGCCTCTGACGACCGAACGACTTCGGCGAGAAGTGAACGCGGTCTTGGCGGCCGACGGCGTTCGCGATGCCGATAACACCGTGATAGGTGCGGGCGAAACCTGTACCGACCTCCACTTTACGGGAACGGACGGGATCCATCCCGACGAAACGGTACTACTCGACCTCTCCCCGCGAGGCCCGCACGGCTACTACGGCGATTTCACCCGGACGTTCGTCGCCGGAGAGGTCGACGAGTGGGAGTCTACCGCGTACGCGGCGGTGACGGAAGCCCAGGACGCGGCCCTCGCGGCGCTCGAAGACGGTGCAGGGACCGTGGCCAGTGACGCTCACGCGGCCGCGACCGAGGTCCTGTCGGAACACGGCTTCGCGAGCGGCGAAGTCGACGTCGGGATGTATCACGGGGTCGGACACGGAGTCGGCGTCAGTCTCCACGAAGCCCCGTCGCTGACGAGCGACACCCGACTGGAAGCCGGGAACGTCGTGACCGTGGAACCGGGCGTGTACGACCCGGCGCACGGTGGCGTTCGGATAGAGGACCTCGTCGTGATTACCGAAGACGGCTACGAGAACCTCACTGAGTATCCGCGTGAGCTGACGCCACAGTCGACCCACTCTCGGTGGGAACCGTAGTAGTCGCTGCTAGGCCCGAAGTCGAATGAATTGTCGGTCACAGAGTTCCAAACCGAACGTCACCTTCGTCCGGCATCCGGAAGAGGTCGGCGACCGACTAGGGGGCCCGTGGCCCAGTCGAGCGACGAATCCGTGGTCCATTACTGCGTCTAATACGCTTCGACGGGAGTATGTTCTATTCGCTATGGAACATATTTACGGATTCGTGCCCTCTGTTCGCACATGGCCGCGAGTGACTCGCCGCCGATAGGACTCCGACATCCGACAGTGAATCCGCACGCGAGTGCCGACACCTCGACGCACGGTGCGTGCGAATGCAACGACTGTGGCTACGCTGTCGAGTTGGACGACACCCTGCCACCGAAATGTCCCGACTGCGACGGTGCGTTGACGTTCGTGATGTCCTAATCTCCCCTACCGATAAACCAAGCGCCTCGTCTGACTCCTCCCCGGAGCCGTGTCGAGGTTAGAAGTTATCGGATAGCCGTGTCCGGGTCAAAACGAGATTCTCCGGCCTATTCGACACGAGTTCTACTCTGTTCGCGCAAGAACTGTTGGAGATACCAGTAGCCACCTGCGAACTTGCCGGTCGTCCCGGAGAACTTCCAGCCGCCGAAGGGCTGTGCTTGGACCAGCGCGCCCGTGGTCGCGCTCTGAGACCGATTCACATAGCACATCCCGGACTCTATCTCGTGAAACCAGCGGTCGATCTCCGCGTCGTCTTCCGAAAATAGTCCGGCACAGAGGCCGTAGTCGCTGTCGTTGGACTTTGCGATGCCTTCCTGAAGGTCCGAGACGGGGTGGATCGTCACGAACGGGAGGAAGTGTTCCTCGCGAGCGAGGCCGTGTCCGTGGGGGATGTCGGTGACGACGGTCGGTTCGACGTAGCGTCCCTCGGGGAGGTCGTCATCGTCGACGACGGACCCACCAGTCCGAATCGTCCCGTCAGTCCGCGCTTGCTCGGTAATGTTCCGATAGCGCTCGAGTGCGCTATCGTCGATAACGGGGTTGACGACGGTGTCGAGTCTTTCGCCGCGACCGATACCCAATCGTTCGGTCGCCTCCACTAATCGGTCGGTGAACTCGTCGTAGACGTTCTCATAGACGTACACGCGGGAGGTCGCCGAGCACTTCTGGCCGCTGAACGAGAACGCGCCCATCGCGACGCCCTCGACCGCGCCGTCGAGGTCGGCCTCGTCGCTGACGATGACCGGGTTCTTTCCGCCGAGCTCGGCGATGACGGGGCCGCGCTTGCCCTGCTCTCTGAACGCCCGCTCGATGTCGAGACCGACTTCGCGAGACCCCGTGAACGCGACGCCAGCGACATCCTCGTGCTCAGTGAGGGGTTGGCCGACTGTGCTGCCGCCGCCCGTGACCAAGTTGAACACGCCGTCGGGAATCCCCGCGTCGGCGAGGATATCGGCGTACTTGTGGGCGATCAGCGGCGTCGCGCTCGCGGGCTTGGCGACGACGGTGTTGCCAGTGATCATCGCGCCGGCCGTCATTCCCGCGAGAATGGCCAGCGGGAAGTTGAACGGAGCGATGACCGCGAAGACGCCGTACGGTCGCAGCAGGTTCGTCGTGTGCTGGTGGGGCGTCGGTTGGCCGGTGTTGAATTGATAGCCGTCAGAGCACTCCAGTTCGAGGCTGTAGAACCGGAGGAAATCGATGGCCTCGTCGACGTCGGCCATCGCCTCGGTCCTATTCTTCCCGTTCTCAAGCGAGAGCGTAGCCGCCAGTTCGAACTTGCGATCTCGCATGCGGTCGGCGGCGTCCCGGAAGACGGCGGTGTGCGAATCGACGTCGCGGCGCTCCCAGTCGGGGAACGCGTCGGCGGCGGCGCTCACCGCGGCGTCGACTTCGGCTTCGCCGCCCGCGGCGAACTCGCCGATTTCGAGGTCGAAATCCCCAGGACTCGTCACCGTGAATCGGTCCTCGGCCTCGATGGAGTCACCGTCGATGCGGAGTGCGTGGGACGCTCCCAGGTCGGCCCTGACCGACTCCACGGCCGCCTCGTAAGTCTCGTGAAACTCGTCTTCGGAGCCGTCTTGCTGGTACGTGAGCAGCGTTAGTTCGTTCTCGAACTCGAGTGGTTGCACGGGTCTAGGAAGCGGTTCGTGCGTTTATACTTTCGTCTCAGCTTCGTGGGATAGTCCCTCGGTCACTGTAGCAGTTTTTCGCCCTTCTGAATTCCGCTTCGCGAGTCTGGGAGGCTTCGTGCTCCGTCGCACTGGATAGGTACCTCAACCCCACCAATTTGCATCAGTTTTTAGGCCCGGACGACTCGGCAAATAGTTCGCTACTTTCTGCGAGGCCCACGCTCTACGGAGATTGCAAACACACCAATGGTGACTTTTCAGTTCCTTCGCTCTGCTTTCCAGACCAGTTCCTCCTACCTCACCTTCAGGATAGGCAATACGACGGCAGTTCACAAACTAGCTAATTTCCGAAAGATACGCTGCGTGAGTGGGTGTAGACTCTGCTTTTACGTTGTTCTTTTGTTGGTGTTCTAGGGCAATCGGACGATTCTACGTATTGCTTGGGTTCTCTGGAGAGACACTATGTACGTCCGGATTCGCGTCTGTGAGGGGTCTGGTGATTCTGCACGTAGCGGGGTCCGATTCTGAGTGGATGGCGGTAGAAAGAGAATTTGACGGTACATCCCCGGTTTTAATGTCGAATTCGGGTGTTTCGCCGGAATAGATTCAGGGGAGTTCTCCAGTTCGTGCTGAATGCGAAATGGGGTCGTGAAGGCTTCTGCAAAGAGAGAATCGCCTAATCGGTCGTCGTAGAATGCGCTCCTGTAGTGTTTCCCGTTACGAGGTGGGGCCGAATTACTGGATACACCCTAGCTGCGCTGTCGAATTTTCGGGAATTCCTCGCTGAGAGCTCAGTGCAACTCGAGCCTATCTGCTAGTTTTAGCGTCTCTCCCGATCGGTATCGAATCAGGTGGTCTGTTCATGCTACGTGCGCGAGACTGAGAGAACGGGGTAAAAGGGTACATCGTCCACGAGAGTCGTTCTTTCGGGTGATTCACGAAGTGTGAACGGCCTCGGGCAAGTAGTTCGGGGGAACGCTCGTTATTATGAGGAATTAGAGATTGCCGAACGACTTCGAGATATCCGCCTGCTTATCCTGTCGGTTTAGACGAGAGTTGGAAAGCTGTGAAGTAAAGATGTGTCGGTGCGCGTGTTGAAATCGGTATCTAGTACCATCAAGTACCCCGGTTGCATTTGTGCCGGTACTCTGGGACCGAGTCGCTTCGACGGCGTCCCTCGATTCGAGATGACAATGCTTCCGACTACCTCCGACCTTCCCGAACTGCTTGTTGAGTACGACCAGTGGGTGTGCTGGCGCGAACAGACACGTGGGGATAAACAAACGAAGGTTCCCGTGAATCCCCACACGGGCCGGTTTGCGTCCGCGACTGACGACGAGACATGGGGGAGTTTCGAGACGGCACGCGAGTATGCAGTTGATGGATCGGCTAACGGGCTCGGCTTCGTCTTCTGTAACGACGATCCCTTCGTGGGGGTCGACCTCGACGACGCTCGTGACCCAGAGACGGAAACGCCGACTGACTGGGCGAAATCCATTATCGACGAACTCAACTCGTACACCGAAATCAGTCCGTCTGGAACGGGATATCACGTCCTCATCGAAGGTGAACTCCCGCCCGGACGGAACCGACGAGGTGACGTTGAACTCTACGAAACTGCTCGATTCTTTACCGTCACCGCCAACCACGTTGAGACGACTCCGACCGATATTATCGAACGTACAACGGCTCTCGCTGGCGTGTACGCCGACCACGTCGCCGACGAGGACGAACCTGAGAACACAGACAGCGAGCGAAACACGGAATCCAGTGACGGGGATGACGAACCCACCGAAACGGAAACAAGTAGCATCGAAGCGTCCACATCACCGAACGAGGCGCTCTCGGACGAGGCGTTGCTCGCTCGGGCGCGAGCAGCGTCCAACAGCGCGAAGTTCGAGCAACTCTGGCGTGGTGATACCCACGGATATGACAGCCAATCTGAGGCGGATATGGCGCTTGCATGCCTGCTCGCGTTCTGGACTGGCGGCGATACCCACCGAATGGATCGGTTGTTCAGGCGGTCGGGCCTCATGCGTGAGAAATGGGATGCCGTCCACTACGCTGACGGAAGCACGTACGGTGAGAAGACGATCGAGCGTGCAGAGAACGTGACGACTGAGTACTACTCGCCGAGCGGAGAGCAGGGTCAGCAAGCACAGGCAGAATCGGACACGGGAGAGTACGATTCGTCTGTTAACTCGGTGGCGGACTCCTCATCAGTCGCTGGCGTTCAGCCGTCCGACAACGAAGGAACCGTCTACGAACGGGAGAAAGCACGCATCGAGACGATTACGAGGCTCGAGCAGCGACTTCGTGAACTCGAAGCCGAGAACGAACGTCTTCGGGACGAACGAGATATCGAGCGTGCAAAACGGAAAGCACTCGAAGACGATACCTCACAGGAGTCTTCGCCCACTGGGATTATCTACCGGCTCAAACGGGTTCTATCTGGATGAAATGGGCGGTGGGGACCCGTGGAGTGATGCGTACGGAACGAGTCTGCATTACGTTCTCTCTTCAGCTGTTTCGACACGTGGCTCGTTCTCCATCGCGGTAAGTTGGTTGTAGGTTTGTGCGACCGTGGCGAGGAAAAAGACACCGAAAAAGGCAGATCCGAGTTGTGCAATCAGAAACCCGAGGATATCGGGGAGAAAGATTCCGGGGATTCCGAAACCGATGCTGACTAGCAGTGCGATGATTGCGACGACGATGCCGAGTCCGAACAATCGTAGTCGATGGCCGCGGGTCAATCGCCAGCTGTTCCGGAACCCTTCGATGAAGTTCTGATCCTCGACGGCGACATAGACCTCCCAGAAAAAGAGGCTCACGAGCAGGAACAAGCCTGGAACAACGAGAAAGAGGAATCCGATAGCGATGGTGATTCCAAAGATGATGCCTCCGATGATGAGGTTCAACCCCGCCCACAAGAGGTTGTGTCTAAAGTGCGCTTCGGGTATCTGCTCTGTTTCTTCACTTACGAACGTCCGTAGTGCACCGATTGTAACGACTATGGAGATGATTCCGAGAAGCAACGAGAGGAGGCTAGTGAGTACCGGTGAGAGACCCAACGATGGTGCGTAGGGCTGCATCCCTTCAACAGGAGCAGGCCCCATACCCGGCCCACCAACTGGGTCCGGAAGCATAGCCGGTTGAGCTGGAGTGGGCGAGAACAATCCCTCAAGAAGAGAAATCAGGTAGAAAATACCG
Source organism: Halorussus aquaticus (assembly GCF_024218795.1). Classification (GTDB taxonomy): domain Archaea; phylum Halobacteriota; class Halobacteria; order Halobacteriales; family Haladaptataceae; genus Halorussus; species Halorussus aquaticus. The sequence continues at coordinate 3,565,344 of NZ_CP100400.1, read as the reverse complement.
ATGAAGAGTAGCCCATTTCGTGCGACAGTCCGTTCATATCCATCACTCACAACGCCTCCAATATCAATTGGCATGCGTATAGTCCAGCACCACGTCAACTACGAAAAAGATGGTAGCCGATGAAAAGCGCTTAGAAAGAGAGCCTTGATTCCCGTAGACGGCTATTAGACACTTTGGAACTGGTTGAACCTCTAATGTGCATACCTGCGCGGGTTATCCTCCAAAGTGGTCTTCTGCGATTGCTTTCAAGGAGTCGTCCGGATATGAGTCTGAGGAGATATCCTGTGACTCCATCGAGTTGACGAGATCACGAACACGGTCAATATCCGAAGCCGCTATCTGAGCAATATTGAATCCCTCTTGACCACAGTAATTCATCTGCTCTGAGAAGGAACCTTTCTCGATCTCATCCTGAATATCGCTGTATAGAATCTTTGGGTCAAGTTCCTGAACCGCTGAGAACCTAAGGCGAGCACCATCCGACTCACTAAGGATGACGCTATCTACGGTCAGAAGATGACTGAGACAAGCGCCGTGTTCGTCGACACTTCCAGTACAGTAGAGGAGCCCTTCATCTCCAGGTGAAATGCTGTTCCATGCCTCTCGTCGTCCATATCCCTCTCGTTTCCAGAATGGACTTGCGTTAAAGTACTCGCCATGCTTGAGTGGTTCATCACAAAAGCGTGGGCCTTTCGCGCCAGCAACATACCGAGGGTCAGCTTTCTCCTGAATGGAATGTCCACTTACCTGAATGAGGAATGCCGACATAGGTACTTAGCGAATCCTTCCCTCTATCTTATTAAATTACAGGTATACTATTTCGCGTCTCTCCCTCGATAGAGTCCCTATTTCCCTTATCACGGTGATTCGAGGTCGAGCAGCGACCCCCGAACATACCCGAGCGTATGAATCTCTGAACACCCCGGCGCATCGAGCCGGAACGCTCGTGGAGGTGAGGAGCGACTGTACTCCTTTTCCACCCGTCGATCACCAGTCGGCGGCTCGTTCAACGCCTCCAGCACGTCGTGAGCGGCATCCCGGTTCTTCACAATCCAAATAGCATCCTCGGGGTCGAAGGCCGCCATCTTGTCGTAGTCCTCCGGGACTGCTCGGAGGATGTCATGGTTCGCACGCTCGGCCTCAACGACAGCCTGAACGTTTCCGTCAGCGTCGAGGCCTGCAACGTCCAGTCGGTGACCATCGTCGAGTTCGTAGTACGGAACCACCTCGACTACGTCTGAATCGGAGTCGTTCGCGTAGGCGTCTTCGACGTATTGACGACCAATCTCAACCATCACGCGATGGAGGCTCGACTCTCCAAGGTCACCGACACCGTGGCCGTACGCAATTCCTTCGCGGTGGGCAACCTGGATTTCACTTCGGCCGTCCGCAGTCACCGTGTAGAGACGGTGTGGGTGGTCACAGTCAATACGGAGTAGATCATCGTCGACGAGTTCGTCTACTGCTTCGGATTCAATGCCGACGTACTCTTGGAGGCGGAGCATGCTGTCCCAACAGATGTCGTACTCCCATTCGGGATCATACTCGCCTTGATGGGCCGCATAGACGACCTGCAGGAATGCGAGTTGGCGGTCGGAATACTCACTTTCCTCGCGCTCCTGTGGCGAGAGGGTTAGACTGACCTCACAGATGGGAATCTTGTCGCGGTCAATACGGTCGAGGCTCGAACAGCACTTGATACCGCGCTTTAGGCCAGCAGGCGAAGGGTCGTGGCGACTCTCACACCCCGTGCAGACGATAGCGTGGGCGTCTTCATTGTATTGAATGCAAGTGGGCAGTCGCTTCGTGTAGGGAAGCGCTGAATCGACGCGTGTGTTGGTCGTCTCAGTAGCGGGAGAGCCGTTTTTGCTTCCAGGAGCTTGAACGGTGGTACTCGGTCGCGACTGTGCTTGCCCATCTGCGAGGAAATCGAGTCCGTAGTCGAGCCGCGTTCGGTCCTTGACGCTGTCGAGAAGTGCCTCGAACGCCAGCGACTGTGTTTCAGTTAGTGGGTCATCGCCTTCGGGGTGTCCCGGTGGCAGCGGAGCCGACGAAAGGAGGAACGGACGTGGTTCTCGGTCTTGGAATCCAGCCGGAAGGCTGGCGAACCACTGTCCACGGCGGAGTGCCCGCAAGCGATTGCCGACCTCACTCGGAGGAATGTCTTCGGTTGCAAGTCGTTTTTCGAGATCTGAGTCGACCGCGACGTTTCCCGTGATGATGGTCGAGATGTTGTTCAGAATCTCGGCGTAGGCTTCCGTGTCCGTATTCCGGACTTGTGCTGGAAACTGCATGGCGAGCGTCACCGAGAGGTGAAATCCTCGGGATTTGGCGAGCAGGTCGGTCATCAGGCCTGAGGCCGCGACCTCTGCGGCCTCCTCAACGTAGAGGTTTACCAGTGGCAGGTCGTCCGTAGCGTTATCTTGGTAGTCGTCTTCAGGTAAATCCCTCTCTTTCGTGTGGAGACGTTGACGCCGCCGAAGTGCCGTCCAGAGGTTCGAGAGTAAGACCAGCGTAAGCGCCCGCCGACTCTCCGTTCGCAGACCGCTCGTGTCGAAGATTACGACGGCGTCCTCGTCGAGTACGTCGAAGAAATCGAACTCCGGGTCAGGCGCTGTTTCGTCCCCGTCTATCCTCGCTTCGGTCGTATTCTGTGGAACGTGATTGAAAAGGTGGGCGAGGCGGTCGTCAAGCGGGACTTTCTCGATTCGGTTCATCACGCCCTGCATGAGTTCGTCGAACGAGCGCTTGCTGTTCGTGACGACACCGCCGAGCATCACCGCGAGGTCGTCGTCAGTAACGGGCGGTGCGTCTCGCGTCTCAGCCATCTGTGTGGCTTTCTGCTGGAGGTCGCGATGGCTGAACGCGTCCGCTCCGTGGACCGGGTCGAACAGCGCTTTGACTAGGTACCGGATGATGTCCGGCGACCGGACCGCACGTTCGAATCGGTCGCGGCCCATGATACCGATGAGAAGCTCAATGTAGTGATCGACCGTGTTCTGCACGGCCGTCGCCCGGTCGATACCCGCCTCAAGTTGTGGCCGAATATCGAAAAACGAGAGCGCCGGGAGTGTTTCAGCACAGTCGAAGTAGTAGACGTTGTCGAGGTTGCCGTATTTGGCGTAGTGCGCTCGTAGGTACTCGACCGGCATACCATCGCCCTTCGGTTCGATGAGAATCGAAGCCCCGCTGGTCGCGGCGTGGTTGTCGAGCATTCCCGTCGTGAGTCCAGTCGACTTCCCGGACCCGGTTTTCCCGAACCATGCGACGTGTAGGGGTTGTAGCTCAGGTGGAAGTGCGATCGGGTCCGTGGGGGTGTCGTCCTGGGAGAGGGGCTGGCCGAGCGTGAGGCCCGACGTCCGGTACTGGGTGAGTTGTTCCTTCGTGGGCCGTGGGAGTGCAGTTTGTTCTCCCCGAGACGGGGCAAGTGCTCGCGTTCCCGCTGTGGTTAAGGCTGCACCATCGAGGAGACAGAAGTTTGTCACTTCCGTCGCGTCAGCGACAATACCGGAACTAGTGTTTGTTGTCCCCGGAATTTTCGTTGCGAGTCGCTCGTAGTTTGGTGGCTGGAATTGGCGTTCCCGGATTGCATCAAAGACGGCGACACCATCACTTCCCGTGTGAACTGTACCATTAATCTCGTAGCTCGTCCGGCTCACGTCACTAAACGCAGACGTTAGTTCTCGGACTGCCCGCTTTGGGTCTTCAGTCGGAGGTTCGGTATCGCTCTTGTCTGTGATAGCGATGGCGCGTGCGTTCACCTCGAACGAACGACGAGCATCCTTGGCTTCGAGTTCTGCGAGGCGCTCTTCGTCACTCGCTGGAAGAGCAGGGTTCGACTCGTCGGGTGAACCAAGGACCGCGTTCGCCAGTTGTCCGCCGAGAGTGTCGATGTTCATCTCGATGTCGAGACGGCGGTCTTCGAGGTCGTCGGTCCAGTCTAGTTTCGGGCGGAGTAGAGCTTGGTAGACCATCGGCAGGTCACGCTCAGCCATCGTCTCGACGACTGCCGTCAGCGGAACTCGGGCATGGTCGTCTTCGTCGTGACTCGTAAACTCCTCGAACGGCGTGAGTTTGGTCTGCCAATCACGGCGTCTATCGGTCTGGCCCTGAAACTCAACGCCAGCGATTTTAGTGGCTTCACTATCTGCTCCGTCGGCCATCTCATCGGATAGTGTGAGTTGGTCAGCGTGCCATTCCACACGGTCAAACTCGTACGAGTTCGGGAAGACGCCACGGAGAATGCGTTCTAGTTCATCGACCGTGTCTTGCTCGTCGATACCGACGTAGTAGGAGAGCGAAGATTCCGTGTTGGAAACAAGGAGGAACTCTAGCGTGGGACGGATCGGTCCTCGGAAACGGTCGAGGATGCCGTCTGGTTCAGGGTACGTGATTTGTTGCAGTCGCTTGAACTGGCGCTGTATCGTCTTCGGGTTGAGGGCGTTGTCGGTCGGTTGAACACGAATGTATAATCGGGTTGACTCACCGTCAGTTGTTCGATGGTTTGTTAGATTGTCTCGACTATCAGAGGGAGTGGAGGCTGTAGGTTCTTCCATAGGTTTGTGCGTAGCTAGGGGTGGACAGATTCTCCCACTCAGAATCAACGGATAAAACCCTTCTCTCTGTTGGTGATAGGTATTTCAGGTAGAAAACCACCCTTTCGGAGGTGTTGTTCGTCAGTAGATATCCCCGGTGAGATTTACCGTTCCATTCAGAATATTCTGGTATGTATTTCGTTGAGATTGAAGGGACGTTACTCGATTCGCAGAGGAGCAAGGTGGCTAAGATAGACCGTTATTTTATGGAAATCTAGCAGGACGCGGCTTGACAGGGTTTTCTCTCAATGTCTCTCAGCCTACCCGATTCGGACACGTTCTCGGCATGCGAGATGTTCACGGACTCTCTTCGGATCTCCGGCCCCACATCGATTACCACCCCCGAAACCGACTCTCTCGGAAGTAAAACTTGCCCTTTCGCTCCCGTAAGTCGCTCAAGGCGACCTTCGGTCGCCGGACAAGCCGATCAAGTATTACAACCGAGAGAGCCGGGACCAGGGGTATGGCAATCGAGTGGACCTACGAACCGGAAGACAGTTGCGATGAACACTTCGCATGCCCTGTGAGCGCGTCCGCATCGGGTGTGGCTGAAGTCGACTGTACTCGATGTGGCGCAAAGGGCATCAGTCACTAACTAACCCACCTTCTCACTTCGTGGAGTGACAATATCGCTTGGAACGCCAACCTTAGAGTTTGGACACGGGCTACCCTCGCTCGTTGAATTGGTCGACTTACTCGTCAAAGAACTTGATATCATCCACAGTACGATTTGAGGTGGCTCCGGAATCGGTATCTGGACCTATGTTCGAAGACGGCACACCCCGCGCGCCGCATGCCGCCCTCCGCATCGCTCGCGACAGACCATTCCGGGCATGCGGCGCGAAGCGCCGTTCCGGGCTAAAGTGAATGTGCCTTCGACGCCAGCGGGTCTCCCGTTTCGGTCCCGGACTTCCGGAGGCTTCCGGGACGCTCCGCAAGCTCCGCCCCGCGACGGACGTAGTTGCGTCGCGGACGAAACGGGGACTCCGCTGGACGCTTGCTCCGAGCGGGTCGGCGCTCGGTGCTGGATGGTAGACCTCCGATAGCGCTCTCGCTCGCGCCCGGCAAGCCGGGCGAAGGCGCGAGCGAGAGCGTGCATGTCGGAGTAGTCGGTGAAAACGAGAAAGCCACGGCTGGAGAGTCGTGGTGTCGGAAGAAGACGCCGAGTGAGCGCCTTCGAGCGGTAACCCTAGTCCAATAGGAGCTACCAATGTCGAGTAAGAACGCTAGCAGCAAGGTTGTTTCGGTCGATGAACAGGCATTCGAACAGACGGACGAGCAAGCGGTCGAGGAAGCCAACTTCGAGGTCGTCGATGAAACCCCGGAGTTCCGAGCGACGGTGCAGATGGAGACGCAGGGAAAGGTGGATGCGAACCACCCAGACGGAGTCGTCGAGACGAGCGACGAACGGATAGAAGGCGTGACCCTCAAACAAGAAGAGCGTATTAGAGCGCGCGAGGCTGAACTGGAGCGCATCAGCGCACAGGCCGAACTTGGAACGAAAGACGGTCGGGCGAAGCGAACGAGAATCAATGCGGCAAAGGGCAGCGCGAAACGTCGGAAGGAGTTCCAGAAACGAGCGGCGAGCGTGGACCCACTAGCGGACCCAGACCGGCCGGACCCGCGCGAGGAGCTGACTCAGGATGAACTGGCGAGCGTGAACGAGCAGACGAGACGGTTAGATGCGAAACTCGATGGTTGGTCGAGAGGCGCAATCAGTCGGCGGCTGGCCGAGCGAGTAGTCGAAGGGGCGAGTATCATGAGTGCGGTCGTCGGAGTGTACGAAGAGCTTCAGACGGGTCCGGGACAGGTGACCCCAATCGGAAAGGTTGAGGACGTGAACCGGAAGGAGGTGAGCATCGAGGGGCGTGTGACCCAATTGTGGGACGCAGATTCACCCGCGATTCAGCAGGTCGGGTTACTCGAGGACGAGAGTGGGCGAACCAAGGTGACTGTCTGGAGGAAATCAGACCAGCCGTGGCTGGAGGAAGGCGAGCGTGTCCAGATTCGCGGAGCGGCGCGGAACTGGTACGAGGGGCGTGTCTCGTTGGCCGTGACCGGGTGGTCGTCGATGTTCTTCCCTGAGCGTGGCCGGTGGTGGGAATAGCGCATTAGACGGTCTTCTTCTTTTTTGAGACCATCCACCCGACGCCCGCCGCCCCACCCTCCGCTCCGTGCTCACTTCGTTGCGCGCGCAGCCACGACCGTCTAAACAGAGGACAGTAGTCGGTCGTCAGTTCAGAAGCAACGTAGCGATGATCAGTCTATACGCTCAGCAGATATCCAAGGCCAATTAGGTCGTCGACTGAAGACGGTGTGCGTCACGGGAGAGTTTTATACACCCCACGAGGGGCGAGGGTGTCGAATCGGCGACATCCTCGAACAAGTTGTGATATCTATGGCGAGTAGTGCTATCTACGAGACGGCGTTCGACGAAGACGTACAGGACGAGAGTAACCAGTGTCCGGAGTGTGACGGATGGGTCACTACCAACGTAGCCGAGACCGTCTGCGAGGAGTGTGGACTCGTTCTCGAGGAGGAACGTATCGACCACGGGCCGGAGTGGCGGTCGTTTACTGACGACGAGCAGAACCGAGAGCGTACGGGTGCGCCGCTGACGGCGACGCACCACGATCGGGGCCTCTCGACGGAAATCGGGCGTGGGACCGACGCGAACGGGAACGAACTCTCCGGGCGAAAGCGCCGGCAACTCGGTCGACTCCGCCGGGAACAGTCCCGCGGGCGCTTCCAGTCGAAAGCCGAACGCAACCTCGCACACGGCTTCGGTGAAGTCCGTCGCATCAGTAGCGCGCTCGAACTCGCTGAGGCAATTCGTGACCAAGCGTGCCAACTCTTCCGGAGCGCCCAAAATGAAGACCTCCTTCAAGGCCGCTCAATCGAAGCGATGGCCGCGGCGAGTGTTCACGGTGTATGCCGGTGTAACGGTCTCTCGCGAACACTTGAAGAGATTACCGAGCCGGCTCGGGTCGAGCACGCCCGAGTGAGGACTGCGTATCAGACGCTGAATACGGAACTCGGCCTTCCCACCCAGCCGGTGAGGCCGAGTGGATTCATTCCACAGGTAGCCACAGAACTCAATATTCCCGAACAGATTCGGCATCGTGCCCGGCAATTAGCGGACCAAGCAGAATCAGTAGGTGTCGCTTCAGGCGCGGATCCGTCAGGATTCGCCGCGGCGTGCTTGTACAAAGCAGGCTGTGACGCTGGCCGCTTGATGGTCCAATCAGAAGTCGCACGGGCCGCGAGTGTCTCGACGGTGACCATCCGCACCCATCGGGATACATTAGACGAACTCGCTGTGTAAATGCACGTGTTTCCCTGGCACCGATTCCTTGGTTTCGAGACCGTCTCCGATGACGAGTGGAGCGGTCAGCCAATGTGGGAATGCGACATCTGCAGTACACCCCGATACGGACGAATCCCGAAGCAGACCAATAGACGGAATACCGAGGTCGGTCTTGTATAGAGCTTAACCAACAGACGGGGGTGTGTTAGCGTCTGTTGGTTAATTGTAGACAGATTTACGCCTCCCTCTCGATTGGATGGTTGGTTTGGGAGAGTGAATAGCGAACGAGCCACAGATTACTACGAATCAATGCCGAGGGTATTTGCTGTCCTCACAACAGACTAACTCTTGCATATATTTGAAGGATACAAAGATATATTGAGTTCGGCTGCGTAGAGCCAGCTATGACAGAGTTTGATCCAACCCCAGAATCCGAGGGTTCGCAACGGCGATGGCAGGAAGGAACAGACACGTTTGGCCGTATCTACGATGTTATCCTCGGGATTACGTCGCCGACGACGTATACCGAGATCGCAGAGCTTGCAAATTGCTCGTCGAACGCCGCGAAAAAGCACCTCGACCGTTTGACGGAGATGGGCATCGTCCGCGCAGACAGAGACAGTCGTCCGCCAAAGTACGAACGAAACGAGGGGTACCTCGAATGGCAGGACGCCAGCCGAATCGCAGACGAACTCACTCTCGAAGAGATAATCGACCGCGTGAAAGCACTCGAAGAACAGCGCGCTGAATACGAGTCCCAGTTTGGGACAACAGAGCCGGCAGACGTCTCTGTGTTCGACTACGACAATCATGAGACCATCCACGAACGGATGACAGCGGTCAGCGAGTGGCAGGGCGTGATTCGGGATATTCGGCTATACGAACTCGCTCGCCAACTCTCGCAGAACGATGGCCATCTGATTCCAGCCTAAATGAGTCAGCCACCAGAGGATTCAGTGCCTAACTCAACAGGGCCACCGGACCGACAGACGTTGCGCCTCCTAGAGCGACACCTCGCATCGGATTCGCTCGTCGACGAAACAGCATTCGACCCTGATTCGTACGAACCGCGTCTGCTCCAAGCACTCCTTGATACTGGACGATACCCAGACTCGGTGACAGCGGTTCGCCTCGACATCCGATGGTTTACGACTGGTGACTTCTCGATTCATTATGTCGAAGAACACGACGAGGCGGACCAGTGGGAGTGTCGCTGGGATCGCCATCCAAACACGCACAACACACGGTTGCACTTCCATCAGCCCCCATCTGCGACCGAGATTACCGATCTTGAACTTCCCTCACTCCATCCACTCGAAGTGTACTCAACCGTGCTTACGGCGATTGAGCAACGGCTTAAGAGCCTGTGGTCATCCGAATAGGTAACCACCATACCGCAGATATCGGGTTTGTTGGTTAACTGCAGGTCTGCCCCGACTTCGTCTCTGTTAAATAATCAATCTCAGCCGTAGTTTTTCTGCGCCGGCGATGAGTGCCGGCGCACCAGCCAGTAGCGCAGAATATAGTCGCGTGCGTCGGCGAACTGAAGTGAGAATTAATGCATATGGTCATTTACTCGCTAGTAGAGGAATCGACACGAGACGAAGCACTCGCGACTGGGAAGACGGTGTTCGACCAACTCGTCGGAGCTAGTTCACATTCAACGGCGGTGTTCGACTACTATGTGACATTCGATGAGTCAGGCATGTCAGTCGCTGGTAAAGCCCGGTGGGGTGACTTGCCAGTAGCAGCGCCCGTCGACTCCGACGATGGTCAGGAACTGCTGGAACGTGGGTGGGAGGCGACGAAGAGCGAGTTCAAGCGGAATCTCGATCGGGTACGGGATGCGATCGAGGAACTGAGCGACGAGGAGATCATGCGCGACAAAGGGCTTGCTCGGCATGCGTTCCACCAAGTAGGCGCGTACGATGGTCCCACCATCTTCCTGTACGACGAACACGGGAGCGGCATCCGGCATCGAGACCACCTCGACCGCATCCTCAACGAGAGCGAGAATCTCTGGATTGTCCCCGGTGACGTCCATTATTGAGCGCCCGAGCTAGCCAAGGACTGCAATGGACTGGACGAGATTTTGGGCTGAGATATCCGGACTAGACACGTGACCTCGTTGCCGATGCCGCGTATCAAATCGACCGTGTGGACGGAATTAGCTCGACGGTAGACTTCTCCGCGGTTCTCTGCACCTCGCTTATTCGTATTGAGGCTGTCGAATCTGCCCAAATCGAAGGCGCAGATGTCGCATGTCAGGACATCGAAGCGTCCCACACCCAACATCCCTCCGGCGAGACTGACGCGAGACTGACACTACAATCGAGAAAGACCTGAAAGAGGCCCTCAACTACGAGAGCGCACTTACATATGGCCTAGAGAAGATCGAGAGCGGGAGTTCGATCACGCTCTCACTCATCAAAGAACTTCACTCGATGCTCCTCGAAGACGTCCGTAACGACGGTGACGTCGTCGGTGACTTCCGTGACCATATGGTTCATTTAACGAGCCCACAGTCGGGACAACGTCCGTTCGTCCCACCAAGCCCAGACGGACTCGATGAACCATGCAGTCGCTTGAATCGTACATCCAGATGGGAGGACAATACCATCCGCTCATCGACGCCGCGATCATCCACTACTTCTTCGAGATAGTGTATCCATTCTCGGACGGCAACGGTCGCCTTGGCCGTCTCCTCATCATTCTCTACTTGGCGAGCGAAGGCTATCTGGAAAGTCCATACATTTACCCGAGTGCCTACTTCAATCGCCACAAAGTCGAGTACGTTGAACGGATGCGCGCGGTAAGCGAGGAAGGTGCGTGGGACGAGTGGCTCACGTTCTTCCTCGAAGGCTGCAAACGCAAGCCGAAACATCATACAATCGAACCCACGAGCTCCGTGACCTCCAACAGCGATACGAAAAGGAGTACCCAGGTAGTACGAGCACGGACGAATTCGCCCGTCAATTACTCCAGTACCCCTATTTCACTGCACCTGACCTCGTGGAGTATCTCGGTGTCTCACGACGGACTGCCTACAAAATCGTCGACAACCTCGAAGCAGATGGTCTCATCGAAGAAGTAACCGGGAAAGAGTACAAAGCAGTCGACGTATTCGACATTCTCAAGTGAATTCTTGGTTGGATAATACACTCGAATCTACTTCGAGATCCGCCAAGTGGTTCTTTCTGCGCCTGCAGGGGTGCAGGCGCATTCCGTTTCGTGCCTGTCTGAAAGACTATGAGTACGAAACGTTCTAATCTCGATATCCCAGAGCGCGAACTCGAACGACTACTTGCGAAGCACGCTGAAGCAGGAATCCCCGAACTGGTGCTTGTCGAAGTGCTTCGAGACTACGCTACGACCATCGAAACAGTAGGCTATATCCCGCGAACGTGGCGACCGAGCGAATACACCGGAAATGAGTCTTCCACGGGACGGAAGCGATGACCGCGACCTTTTTCCGCCGTACCTTGTTCGGGAGGCCGCAGGAACCTACCTTCGTCTACGAATGTCGACGATGTGGTACCACAGTTGACGCCCACGATGAGGAGTGTCCGTATTGTGGTCCAACAGATATCGTCGAGTACGAAATACCCTGAGGAGTCTCACCCGTTTCTGGCGACCTACTACGCGACGTTGAGTTTTTCTCCCCTGAGGGTTGCGGGGCCTCGTTCGGAAGTCCCGCAGGTGAACCGAAATGGGACATCGTGCATTGGTCGCATACGAACGGCCCGACGAGTTGTATAACCTCCATTATTCGCACAACGGTGGACTCCACCTTCGACTGAAACGAGAACTAACGTCACGTACACCCTTCGGGGGTAAGGAGACTAACTCCAGACAAGAATTGTTGACTGAGCTTCTCGAATCGACTGATAGCACAGACTCGATCGTCGAAGCGTTTCTCGGAGCAGACGATCGACCACAGACAGCAGTCGACGTGAAGCCGAAAACGACCCGACTGACGAAAGACGAAATCCTCACGGAGTATCTGAACTACGCTGACACCGAAGCCTTCTACGTTGTTTCGAGCGAGTTCGACGTAACAGCATACCGGGTTCACTGGTTTGGTCTTTACAATGTCGCCGATACCGCCGAAGCGAGTCCACTTTACGGATACGGTGCGCTTCGGACTGTTCGATGGTACGATGGCGAATCTGTTGGAGATGGCTTCGTGCAGGGCGAGTTTAAGACGCTGAAACGGATTACTGGCGACTTGCTCGACCGCGGCGTCTTCACCCACGAGGAGGCCGTTGAGTACCTGAAACAGAAACTCATCGCGTGGACAGACGAACGAACAGAACTCATTATTCGGACTTCCTCCGTGTCGCACTAACGGTTCTATCCACCTCTGATGGGCGAGAGGCCACAGAGAAATCGGGCCTCTTTGCAGTAAGCCATGTCTACGAATCCACTCGAAGAACTGGACGTGACGAATCGCATCCTCAAACGAGCGCAGTACGAAGCGATGGAATTCGCCCTCGCGCCTGATGGCGTTCAGGTTCGGAACGACAGTTACGCGAATCCGGACGAACACGAGTATCTCGTCGAAGTCGAGGACGAACTACCAATCTCGTGTACGTGTCCTGCCGATGAAACCTATAGTGGTGCGTGCAAACACCGAGTCGCCGTGGCGATTCGACGACCGATATTGGAAGTGGCGACCCAACAACAACTCATCGCAGACGGTGGCATTAGCGAACGGCAAGCCACGAAGCGTCGTAGCGAACGTGAGGAAGAGTCGCCAGACAATCCTGACTGTGACTGTGCAGACCTTTCGGGTGACTTCCCCTGTTGGGATTGTTACTACAATGGACGACGTGACCTCCCGGACGAGTAGTCCTTATCTCCTTCAAACTGGCTAGCCTCGAGCGGAAACAGAGCACTAACTGTGAAAGGAGTGTCCTCCCCTAGGGAGAACGCCACCTCGCTATCGGTCCTCTCGTAGTCGAGGTCCAATTACAACCATAAGTAGCGCTGTCTCTCCATTTGAGATCTTACTTTCAGTAGATTTACGCTGACACCGAAGTTGCGGAATATAGTCATCTCAGCTTCGAGCTTCGCTAACTTTCAGCGAAAAGCACCTACCGCGACCGGGACCTGAATAATTTCCTCTGTCTTTCAATGTGCAAGAGAAAATTTAAATAGAAATCTTGCGCGGACTCCTTCACGGACGAGTCGACTGGCCCAAAGCCCCAGCTAGTCCACATTCGGCTTAGCTTCTCTTGTCGGCTTGACCGTCTAGACCATGAACGTACTCGAATACTGGAAGGTAACTGTCGAAACGTACTACCAAACGCTGACCGACCGACACAGATCGAGGGGCCGGATACTCATGCTATCGTTCATCCTACTGAGTATTATCGCCGTCTATCCCGCAAGTGCCCAATCGCTGGGCGAATCGTTCTGTCAGAGTAATATGGCGGACACGATTCGGAACGGGTTTACTGTCCTGCAATTCGGCGGCCCTCTCGTCGGCGGCTTTCTCGCACTCGGCGCGACCGTCGCTATCCCGACAATTCGCCGAGCCGATATCAAGAAGGAACTGAAGACAATCCGAAATCAGGGATTCATTTGGGGGGTTATCGTCGCACCGCTGGCGACGCCGATTCTCCAGTTTGTCCTCAACAACATCGTCGCTGGAGGGGCGAGTTGCAGCTTCTAAGATCCGTTCTTGGAAGCCTCTGTGTCCTCACCCTCGTCGTCGGAGCGCCAGTCACGTCCACGACCAAACCTGTTGCACAGCCACCGCCTGACCCGGACCACGGCGTGAACAATTCGACTCACTATACGCTCTGGTCGAGGGACAGCGACGAGCGCGCGTCGAGCCAATCGAATCAGTGGTCCAGTCAATCGACAGAACCAATGGAGGAAGTAGCGAAGCGAACGGACGTTCCATACGAGTCGCCACCGAAAGCAGTCGAACGGTGGAACAGCGGCGATATCGACGACTTCCCGCAGACAACTGCCAACGAATCGATTCATCCGCCGAACGCGACGCTCACGAACGGAAGTTTCGTGAAGGATGCCTACGCCTCGGTGTTTGCCGTCCAACCCTCGACGCGCGTTCGACGGTCACCCACAGAGCAACCGCTCTACGTCGCTCCGAACGGCACGGTCCTCGGAACGATCGACTACCGAGTCGAACCCCCGGCCGACGAGACCTCGGACGATCAGAACGTGACTTGGACGGTAAGCGACCATCGGATTTCAGAGATACGCCTGAAAGTCGATGAGACCGTCGAGAATACGACCGCAGGCACACATACGCCCACTATCGAGTATTCCTCGATTGCAACGTATCCCGGCGAATCCCATACGGTGACGTTGGTCGCTGAAATCAGCGCCGCAGTACAGAAACGAACCAAGGCCTGCACTTCCCGAGCCGCCGATGGTGAGTGCCGAACGTGGAATGTAACCTCCGAACGTGCGGTCGAGACCGTTACTGTCCGTGACTCGATCAACGTGGTCGAGTACGACTTGTCGGTCTCCGGGTTCGAGACACGCTATCCCAATGGCGACCTCGGATTAGTCGTCTACAAGAACCATCCGTGGCGTGGCTATTCAATGTCAAACGGGAATGTACGTGGCGCCTGGCGGTTCTACTCGGCAAGAAACCCGGCGTGGGACACGCTTGTGACGAGTACTGAAAACGGGAAGGCAGTAACGCCGTCGTCACTACAACCGCTCCAAGTACATGCCTATCCAAGCGAGACGGGGCCAACGGCAGTTCCGAGACGGAGTGTACTGCTCCTCGACACCTACGGGACGAAAGAACGGCCGCCGTCGTTGCCGACTCCAGTACGGCTTCAAGTGGTCGAACAGCCGTACATGACCAGTTACGGTATTGCAACTCGGGCACGGACACCGACTCGAACGCTTTCAAACGTCACGGCGACTGGCCTCGTTCGTGGCGTCGATGCGGAAGTAACTGATTCGTCGTTCGCTGATATTCCGACCAATGAGAGTAACCTGACGATCAACGTCGTCAACCGAACGGAAAAGCAGGTCACAGTCTCGGTAACGCTCTCGGACCGAGCAATGGGCGACCCAATCAACACAACTGGCCGTACCGGCTACGTCGTCCTCGACGGAGAGCGCGTGAATACGTCCGAGAATGGAACCATCGTCAAAACCTTTGCTCGGCCGAGTGGTGGTATTTCGGCACGCTACGAGCCCGGCCACTGGTGGCGACACGCCACCGGCTACGTCGGCGATAGCGATAGTCTATACGTCCAGAGCGCCGGCCTCGATATCGCTTCGATACTGTACCGTATCGCCGTCTTCGCTTCTGTCTACCTCTTCGGCGTCTTCATCGTTAGTCGATTCACCGGCTGGAGACTCTGGCCACCGTGGAGAGGAATATGAGTAGGAAACAAGCAATTCTACAACGCTTCGTAGCGCAACTACGGAATCGAATCTCTGCCAGAACACTACGAGTAGCACCGTTGGCCGTCTTCGTGGGCCTGATAGTCGCCGTTCAACCTGCGCTTGCCCAAGACGGCGGTGGTGGCTCACTCGGTGACGTTATCGTCTGGGCGATCAAGGAAGCACTCCGAGTGCTATTCAGTCCAATCAAGGGCGTTATCCAACAGCACGCGGACGTCCTCGTGACAACGGTCGTCGAGACACCGCATCCCGAAACGGTGTTCAGTCGGCCCACGAATGGTCCGTGGCCGAAAATCTACGACTACTACTGGGATGCTATTATCCCCATCTCGCTGTTCCTGTACGCGCTTGCGCTCGGACTCGTGATCTTCCTCGAATCGACGAGCTACCTCTTCAGTAACTACCACCGGACGAAACTCAAGAAGCGAGCCTTCTCCGGGCTACTCGGACTGTTAGCTTGGTGGTGGGTCGATGCACTCGCCCGTCAACTACTGAGCGAGCTGACCGTCTTCTTGGTCCCCGACCTCTCGCAGGTGTCGTTGTTCCAGACGCTGTCGTTCAGTTCGATGGGAGCCCTCGGCGTCGTCCTTACCCTCAGTGCGGACTTCGGGCTGTTCGTCCTCTTGGCGCTCATCTATTTCCTGCGGCAGGTCGTCCTCTATCTGTTTACGCTTATGATGCCGCTGTTGATCGTATTCTGGATACCCGGTGTCGGGCCATTCACCATGGTCTCTCGATTGATGAAACGACTCGCAGGATTCTACGTCCCGTTCCTGTTCATGACGCTGCCAGTTGCGCTCCTGTTCCGCCTCGGAGAGCTTCTAGGGTCGAGCTTCGACCTCTCGATGGGCGGCGTCGGTGCATGGCTAACAGCCCTCGTCATCCCCATCGTCGCCGTCCTGTCGCCGTTCGTCCTCTTCTGGCAGGCCGGTGCAGTGTTCTTCATGGCCGACCGCATCGGCCGCCACGCATCTGCGCGACGAGCGACAGGACGAATAAAGACCGCCAGCGAGCAGAGCAAGACCGTCGCCCAGAGTGGCCGAAACTTCGCTCGCGGCGTACGTGATGACTCGCCTGTAAGACAGGACGGACAGACGATGTTCGGGTCGGGCAACTCGCGGGCACACGCCGTGGGTTCGAGGCTCAATTCCGCGGGAACGCAACTCCGAGATAGCCTCCAGACTGACGGCAGTGAATCCGGCAATACGTCGAACGTTGGTAGTACGCAGCGGTCTGGTTCCAGTAGCCGCGACGTAACCTTCGAGAATCTTCGTTCCGACGAGTCTCGTTCGAGTCGTTCACAGAGCCAACCTGACGACCGTCCTGAGAAGGACTCTAATTCGACTACTAGTTCCTCCAACCAATGAAACAACGTGACCCAACGAAACGGATTCCGAAATCGCTCGGTACAGACACGAAATTATTCGGGAGTTACACCCTGACGGACCTCTCAGTCGCACTCCTTCCCGGCGTCGTTGTCGTCCTCGTGATGCAGGTTGTTCTCCCACCGGGTCTTACCGTCGGCGGGTATCGCGTCCAGGGACTAACGTTGCCCGTCGCTGGGCTCGCAATCGCATTCGGTGGATTGTTCGTCTATCTCACGCCGGTCTACGCGTCCAGTCTCGACTGGCTAGCGACGTTCCTCGATTTCCATGCGAGTTCGACTGAACACGCTCACGAAGAAGCAAAGGAGTACACGCAGGTCGAACAGGTCCATCCCGAACGTGGTGCTATCGAACGGACGGACGGTGTCTTCGTCGGGATGGTGCAGGTGAGCCCGCCGACGATGGCCCTCGCAACTGACGCGGAGTGGGAGACGAAAGCCACCGCCTTCCGTGACTTTCTGAACACGACCATCGAGTTCCCAATCCAGATCTACTCGACGACCCAGACGTTCCCTGCAGACGAGTATCTGGACCGGTACAGAAGCCGATTCGATGACGAAGACGTGCAATCGAACCCACAGCTCGAAGCGCTCATCGAACACTACGTCGAGTGGTACGAGGCGGAACTCGACGAGCGTCAGATGACCATCCGTGATCACTACGTCATCGTTCCCGTCGCACCACAGGAGGTGCAGTTCGAACGCGAGAGTCTCACACAGAAATTCGCCGAGTTACCCTATCTGGGCCTCTTCGTGCAGGCTTGGTTCGCTCCCCGTCGCGCCGAGCAGCAAGAAGCGATGGTAGACACGCTAGACGAACGCTTACGACAGGTCCAGACAGGACTTCGAGAAATCGGCGGCTGTAACGCAGACCGAGTCGACGTGACCGAAGCGACTCAAATCATCGGAGAGTTCTGGGCAGGCGAGAACCTCGACTACGGTGATATGGAGTCCGTTCTGCGAACGAATCCGCTTATCCGGAGCAAGGCATGATTCGAGAGAAACTACCCTTCTGGAGTAGTAGCAAGGAGACGGAGAGCGAACAGGACGATAGTTCAGATAGTCCGACCGTCGCGCATGAAACCAATGCAGACGAACTAGCCACCGTTCCGGACATTCACCAGACTATCGTCACGCCGTCGAGTATCGACGAGCGGCCGAACGCAGTCCAGACCGGGACGGAGTGGACACAGACGCTCTGGGTTGGGGAGTATCCCGATGCGCCCACGGACGGCCTCTTCGAGTCGCTGTATTCGACGGCCGAAACACGCCAGACGGACATCTCACTCCATCTCGACCCACGCGATACGCGGGCCACCCTCGACTCACTCGAAAACCGAATCGAGGACCTCGAAGCTGACTACGAATACCTCTCCGAGAAACGCCGTGCCGGAGCGCGGGGTGTCAAGAAAGACCTCGAAGATTATCAGGAGATGTACGACGTCCTTCGGAACACGCCAACGAAGGCGTTCGACGTCTCGATGTATCTGGCCTCGCGTGGACCGTCCCAGAACGATCTCGGGACAGATGCCGTCACCAGCACGGCGCGACGTTCACCCGCGAACCTGACGCCCGTGACACCACGGTGGTCGCAGTTGGATACGCTCGTCTCTGGAAGCCCTGTCGGCGTCGACAAACTGAACGAGACTATGGACACGCAGACGCCGATGTTGAGCGGCGCGGTCGGCGCGATGTTCCCGTTCGTTTCCGGTGCGTTCGCCGAACCCGGCATCGAGTACGGAACGTACGCGCTCAACGAGAGTCCACTAATCTTCGACCGCTTCAACCGAGAGACCGGCTACTGCATGATGGTCATCGGGAAACTCGGCGCAGGCAAGTCCTTCTCGACGAAACTCCACCTCACTCGGCGGGCGATGTACGACGAGGACTCGGTCATCGTCATGCTCGACCCCTTGGCTGGCTTCGCTGGCGTGAACGACACCCTCGGCGGTGAGCGCGTGACTGTCGGCGGGACACGAGGGTTCAACCCCCTCGAACTGAAGACGACCCCTGATTCGGTACTTGCAGACGTGCCAGACTTGGACCCGTGGGGAGAACAGATTGCGTGGGTGCTCACGTTCTTCGAGACGTTCTTCGCCCACGTCGCCAACAACCCGCTCGGCGACCGCAAGCAGACGCTTCGGCGGACCGTTCAGGAGACCTACGAGCGACAGGGCATCACTCGTAACCCTGCGACGCATCACAAGGAATCGCCGACAGTACGGGACGTTATCTCCACCCTCGAAGACCTACTGGACGATCCCGAGGCGTTCGGGTATACCACTACAGGTGAACAGGATAGCGTCTGCGCTGATGCGCAATCGCTGCTGAAAGATCTCCGGCCATCGTTCCGACCTGACGGCGACCTCGCCAATCTCGCACGTCAGACCGAGTTCGACCTCGACTCGAAGGTCATCTATCTGGACCTCCATCAAGAGGAGGGAACCCGTGGTCGAACCGAGACGAGCCTAATGATGCAGGTTCTATTTAACGCGGTCTACGAGCGGGCCAAACAGACCGACAAGCGGGTCGTGTTCGTCATCGACGAAGCGCACTACTTGATGAACGACGCGACATCGCTGGAGTTCTTGGAGACAGCAGTCAGGCATAGTCGCCACTACGACCTCTCGATACAGTTCATCACCCAGACTGGCGGTGAGTTTGCACTGACGCCCGAGGCTCGGACAATTGCGAACCTCTGTTCGGTGACGCTCGTCCATCGCGTGAAGGAGGAAGCCGAGAAGCTTGCTGAGTGGTTCGACTTGAGCGAGCGTGAGGTGAACTGGGTGCGAACCGCAAAGGCCGGGAACGAAGACGACGGATTCTCCGAAGCGTTACTCGGTATCGACGAAGAAGGTTGGTTCCCACTCCGAGTTCGGGCGAGCGACTTCGAAGCAGACGTTATTGATTGTGGCGGTGATCGCGTGAGATAGTTTATAGAGGGGAGACACACCCCGCAACGAGTGCGTGGATGAGTAAATGCGGAGCGAAGTTCGCCAATGCATTAGAACAAAGGACGCTAATGGGACACCAAATTTCCCGAGTTCTGTGTCAGGTTTGTTACGGAAGTGATTGACCCCACACCATTTTTCCCGAGTTCTTGAGGAGTCGCTATATCCGTTGATCAGGTAGAGACCCACACCATTTTTCCCGAGTTCTGGTGAAGCATGTGACTCTAATAACTAAGTACACCCCACACCATTCTTCCGGAGTTCTTATCGTCTAATGAGTGGCATACGTGATCCTACACCGTTTTTCCTGAGTTCTATATTGTCTGGACCTGTGGAGTGGTTCTCTCGAGTTCGGCGATGGCCTATTCTTGATCCATCAAGCCCCACACCATTTTTCCCGAGTTCTCACCGACTACTCTCAGGCTAGTTGTTTCGGTCTACCTAGCAGTTCTCCTGAACTCGATCTATATCTTCTACCGACAATTATCTCATCTTGTCTGGTAGTTCTGTAGAACTCATCTCTGGAGGAAACTGCTGCAGTGTGCTACAGATCGAAGTCAGCATAGAATCTCAAGAAACTACGGAAAACAAATGAAATCATTTAAGATATCTTCGTCTGTTCCCTCAACTGTGACTACCTCCGAGTCGATATTCGAAGACGAGGTTGAACTTATCGAGAATGCAGAGGTACTCGAAGAAGATTACACTCCTGATGAGTTCGTCTGCAGAGATGAGGTTCTCGAAGATTATCTTGATGTTTACAAACCCATATATAAGGGCCGACCCCCCGAGAACGCGTTTCTGTACGGGGATACCGGCGTTGGCAAAACTGCAGCAACAAAATACCTGCTTAACAACCTTGAACGGGATCTCACCAGTAAAAACGAATCACTTCCGAAAGATGAACAACGAGAGTTGAACGTTATCTGGGTGAACTGCGAGAACTTCACGAAGACGGACGACACGACATCCTCCTATCAAATCGCAATCGGCATCGTGAACAAGTTCCGAGAGCCAGGTGACAAACTCTCGAATACGGGGTACGCGCCACGCGACGTCTACAGCATGATGTACGAGGAGTTCGATGCCCTCGGGGGGACGATTCTAGTGATCCTCGACGAAGTCGAGAAAATCGGGAGCGACCAGACGATACTGTACGATATCCCACGCGCACGTGATAGTGGCTACTTGACCGAGGCCCGCGTTGGCGTAATCGGCATCAGCAACGACTACGAGTTCCGGAAGAACCTCTCACCGAAGATCAAAGACAGTCTCTGCGAGACGGAGGTGTACTTCCCTCAGTACACCTCGCCCGAACTCCAAGAGATCGTCCGCACACGCGCCGAAAAAGCGCTCTCGTCGGGGGCGTACGACACGAACACCATCGCCCGGTGTGGGGCGAAAGCGTATCAGAATGCTCGCGGTAGTGCACGACGGGCGATCCGCCTGCTGAAGAAATCCGCGGAGATTGCCGAAAAGGAGGGGGTAGAACCCATCAGTGACGACCACATCGATCGGGCGCACGAAAAACTGCAGTACGATAATCTCGTCCAGAAGTTCACAGACCAGGACAATCAGAAGCTCTACATCCTGAAAGCGGTCGCGCATCTCACCGAACAGGGCAAGACGCCTGCTCGGACGAGCACGATTCACGGGGTCTACGAAGCGGTCGCCTACCACTACGGCGACAAACCGCTCACCCAGCGCGGGATGTTTAACCACCTCTCGAAGCTGGTGATGTTCGGATGGATCAATACGTACGAACACAACAAGGGGCGTGGTACCGGCCAGTGGAACGAACACGAGTTTAGTGACGACGTCAAACCGGACAAGGTACAGGAAGCGTTCACGCACCTCGGCCGGGAGTGGCTTGCTGTCGACGTGACCGACTGTGAGTGAGCTTTGCGGCGTGAGTTCTCCCACTACCGTTCTGAGCTCTTTGAGGCGGGGGACGTCACCCCCATACTTTTTGAGAACTCAAGAAAAATGGTGTGGGGTCCTAACCTCGAACTCTCCGACGGATTGGATCTAGATGCTCCATAGCAGGAATTCCTCGGCAATCGTGTCATTCGTCTGAAAAATACTTGATTTGATTCTTCGAGACGGCCGTATGTCGACGATTCTGTGCCATAGTTCATGATTATAGAATGTGCCACGAATCTCGTTTCCGTTAGCCGCGCGGTAGCTTCGGTGGACTTTTCGATGCTAAAACAGCCCCCGAACCGCCTAAGCTGGGGTCAATCTGGGACAAGAAGCTACACCTCGCGGCCTGTGCTGAATTGGCGTACACCCTCGCATATGGAGCGGTCGACTGGCAGCACCGTCCACGGCAGCGGGTCGATGGTGTGCTCGCTATAGCAGTGATATTCGGACTGACGATCAAACTGGTACAGGGCACGCTTCCGATGCGCTACTACGGTGTCGGTGACCTCGTGGCGAACTGTATCGGTGCGAGTCTCGTCGCACCATGGTTTTTCGTCGAATCGAAATACGAGTACGAGGAACTACGTGATTTAATATGCGTATCGCCGCTGTAGACGCGTATGTAGTGGTTCAACGGTGACTGAATCAGCAGTAGAGACTCTTCGTGACAACTCTTAGCCAGCGAGTGTCGTAGGGTTTATGCGCCAGTCACGTTATCTCGCCACCATGACTGACGTACGCGAGGCGACCGACGATCTCCTTGCGGAGAAACCTGCCCTCGAATCGGACCTCCGCGAAGTCCTCGCAGTAGATGAACGTACAGACAACTGGACCTTCGACGAGGTTCCACTCGACTCGGGGACGTTCGGCGAACTGGTCTCCCGCGACATCGTCGTCAAGGACGGCGACGAGTACGAGATCGCCGACCCAGACGCAGTGCGAGCGAGCCTCGACGGCGAGGAGACCGACTCCGAGTCGGATCTCGGTGAGGGGCCGTCGCTCCCCTCCGTGTCGCTCCCCTCCGTGTCCCGCGTTGAAGCAGGTGCACTTGCCGGCGCGCTGGCGTTCGTCGCCCTCATGCGAGCGTACGTGTTCCCCAGCGTCTTCCGCGGCGAGTACGTGGTCCTCCCCTCGAACGACCCGTACTACTACCGCTACTGGGTCGAACGTCTCGCCGCCGAAGCGACCGGCGTCTTCGACTTCAGCGTCCTCTCTGGGCTCCCCGCCGAAGTCGCGAAGGGCGAACCCCTGATGGTCGCGACGTTGTGGTGGCTGACCAACCTGCTCGGCGGGGCCGACGCCGCGGGGTGGGTGCTGGCGTTGTACCCCGTCGTCTCGGCGCTCGTCGTCGCCGCGCTCACCTACGCGCTGGTGGTCCGACTGACCGGCGACCGACGGGTCGCGCTCGCCGCCGTGGTGCTGCTGGCGGTGATTCCGGCGTTCGCCTACCGGACGGGGCTGGGCTTCGCCGACCACCACGCGTTCGACTACCCGTGGCTGGTGCTGACCGCGCTCTCGCTGGTCTGGCTGGCCGACGTGGTCCGCGAAGACCTCTCGGACACGCGGCGGTGGCTCGCGGCGGGCGTCCTCGGCGTCGCAGTGGCCGGGCAGGTGCTGGCGTGGGACGCAAGTCCCATCATCATCGGTGCTCTCGGCGTCTACGTGGCGGTTCGGGTCGCCGCGGACGTGCGGGACGACCGATCGCCGCTGGTGGCGAGCGCGCCGATACTGGCCGGGTTAGCGCTCGCGTCGGTACTCTCGCATCTCGCCCACGCGGGCTTCGGGTGGCACACCGACATGGTCGCCTACTCCCCGGCGCTGATGCTGGTCGGCGTACTGGTCGTGTCGCTGTTCGGTGAAGCCGTTCGCCAGATGGACATGCCCGGGTTCGTCCTCGGGACCGGGGAAGTTGCCGGGGCGCTGACCGGTCTCGTCCTGCTCCAGACGTTCCTGCCCGCGTACGCATCGAAGTTGAGCGGTCGGGTGAGTTTCCTGCTGTTCAAGTCCGGGCCGGCCGAGACCCAGTCGATGTTCGCCGGCGGGCCGTCGGGGGTCCTCGTCGGACCAATACTCGAACTCGGCTTCGCGTGGATACTGGCGGTTCCGATGCTGGTGCTGGCGAGCTGGCGCGCCTACCGACGACAGCGCCGGGGGTGGCTCGTCGTCTGCACGTACGGCTGGTATTTCCTCGTGCTGGCGACGTTCCAGCGCCGGTTCGTCGGCGAACTCACGCCGTTCGCCGCGGTACTAGCCGGATACGGCTTCGTCGCGTTCGTGGCGAAACTCGACCTAACGTCGTCGCCAGTGTTGGACGCACGGACCGACGCTGGGGGGCGATCCGAGACAACGCCGTCGCTCGAACTCCCCGACAGAGGAACGGTCACGGCCCTCGTTGTCCTGCTGTTGCTGGTCTCTAGCGCAGGCACTGTCCAGACTGCGGTCCGCCATGAGCAGGTTAAGATAGTCGACGACAAGTTCCGGTCGTCGGTGGCGATGGACGCATATTCCGAGCAGCAAGAACTGGAGTATCCCGACAACTACGTGCTGACAAAGTGGGGGCGCAACCGGATGTACAACTACTTCGTGAACGGCGAGGCGAAGTCATATCGATTCGCCGAGAGACATTATGAGCCATTTCTAGAGTCGCGGTCTCCGAAGGCCCAGTACCAGAAACTCCGGGACAAGGTCGGATTTGTCGTCACGACCGACCTCGACGTACCTCGGGTTCCGAAGGACTCCAACTACGCCCGACTCCACCAGCGGCGCGGGAGTGCCGGCCGCGGCGCCAGTGGATCCGGCCACTACCGGATGATGTACGAGAACAACGACGGGTCGGTGAAGGCGTTCGCGCTGGTGCCGGGAGCGAGAGTCTACGGGAACGCGACGTCAGGCCAGACGGTGACGATATCGAAGCAGGTTGAAGTCGACGGGAAGTCGTTCACGTACCGTCGAAAGGTCGAATCCAACCCGTACGGCGTGTTCAGCACGACTGTTCCGTACGCCGGCGCGTACTCCGTCGAAGGTGCAACGATGACGGTCCCGAAAGACGCGCCCGAAACCGGCGGGAACGTGAAGTGGCACGACCGAACTGGGGTTGCCCACTGGCCGTTTGAGAAGGTCAGTGACGGGACTGCTTACGACGCGGTCGGTGGCCATTCCGCAACCCTTCGTGGTTCGGTTGACACTGTAAAGGGGCCAAACGGCCGAGCGATTTCGTTCGACGGGAAGAATGCTTCCGCCACCGCTAACCTCAGCGCCCCCTCGCGGTTCACGGTGAGCATGTGGGTCAAGTCTACGCGGTCTGGCTCCACGAAGGACCGGGAGTATCAGCTCCTCCTCAAGAGTAAGAACGGTAACTTCGTGGCGCTCTCGCCCTATGGTGTGGTTTCAGTCCGCGTGCCTGGAGTCGCAACGTCGAATGTCAGGGCGGGCAGAGTTCCATCGGGGACGTGGACTTATCTGGCCGTGGCATACAACGGGACACACCAGAATATCTATGTGAACGGCCAGCTGCCGCACGCAACGAATCGGAAATGGAATAGTCGACTGGGGCGGGCAACTGCGGTTCGGAAACGACTACCGTGTCAGGAACGCACACGCTTTTGAGGGCGCAATCGATGAGGTCCGGATTGATGGTCGTGCGCTGTCGCCCGGCGAAGTCCAGCAACGGTACGAAGCACAGAACGCGACTAGAGGGTAGTTGCGACGCTCACCACGTTAGCCCTTCGTAGGTAATTCCGTCTCGGTGTTCGATTACGCGTCGGCCGTCCACGACGACTGGTATGGCCATTGCGTCGAACTCTGAGTCGAGCGCCGCGAATTCGTCTCGGTCGGTGCGACGAGTGCTCCGTGGGCGCTGTCGAGTGCCGCCAAGGCAGAGAAAGCATACTTGATGTCGGGGAGGCGCTCTCGGATGTTATCGGCGGCCACGGGGTCGTAGGCCACGACCTCGGTGTGAGAAAGTCGTTGTTGACGTACTTCATCATCTCGGCCTCTCGAATCCCGGTCTCGACGATAGAAGCCTCATAGTCGATGATAGGTAGGTCGAAGATTTCTTGGAGGTGTTTGCGGACGAATGCAGTTCTAGTGCCAAGGACGACCTTATTCGGACTCTGGAAGTCCCAGGCAGCGCTCACTTCGCTTAGGAACTTGGGATTCATCGCGACGTGAAGGTCGTCGTCGAGCGTCTTCCCTGAGATGTCAGCGAGTAGTGTAGCGGCAGTCTCTTTGGTGGTTTCGCGAACTACCGTAAATTTGACTACCACGAGATGCGAGTCGTCTTTCGACATAAATGCCTCGCCGAGCGACCGGACGCCTGCCTTCAGAAAATTAAGATCGATACTGCCATCCTCTAAGAGGGAGTGGGGAGGGCGAGGAACGTCACTTCGTATTGTAGACTGCGGCGTAGTAGGTAGTTGCCCGTAGGTAGTCACCGCCATATTCGGCAATAAGTCATTTAGCCCCGGTTCGTATATCGGTGCCTCTTCATCGTTGATCGGCGTGATGATGTCATCGTTTACGTCAATTCTTATGACTTTGTGACTGTAATCCGCAAAACAGTCTGCGACTGTGGTACCGACGTAGCTACTGCCGACGATACTGACATTCATTACGCTGTACGTCACGGTTGCATCGCTTCAACGTTTTTTCTCTGGTGTCATTGCAAGCCATTATACGTGGGGTTTGAGGGGGTCAGATGAGCGCAAACGCCCTCAGCCCCCTATGAAAATAAATTCACCGATATTTTCTATCAATAGGATAAATCCAGCCACACTGATTATGGTGATAAAATGATGATAAAATATCTATGAAACTGATGGTAGTAGAGATTTGAGCTAGAGCGGCGAAGAGACCTCAACTTCCGTTTTGGAAATGGGGGCGAAGGGGGCGCCCACGGGCTACCTTACGGGATGGGCGTCAAAATTAATTACGGAGAGTACTTTATTTTATCCTATATAACATTGAATCCATATGCGAGTTTATCTTTGGAAATCGAACCGTATACCAATGGTTTAAATAGTAGGTTCACGGTCTCACTGCTCGGCTACAATCTAATCCCGATAATATAGTTTCCGGACTCTAATATTATCCATAATACAAGCAAGAGGCTTTGCGTGAGGATAGCCATTCCTGAGACTGGTGACGCCCACGGCGGCAACGCATACAGTGTCGCGTTCAAAATCAGTGACGGAACCACGGACTTAACGTGGTAGTTCGCAACTGCCAGTCCTTTGTTGAGCGATGTCGGGGTCCGAGACGTGAGGCCGACCGATGAGGCCGATGGCCCTGCAGAAGATTCTGCTGGCGCCGATAATCGTTCTACGTCATACGGGCCTGGGTAGTCAATACTCCAGACAATCTCGCCCTGTTGGTTGACTTCAAGGAGCCTGTCCCCATTCGTATCCGCAATGAGAGTATGGCCATTCGGCAGGCGGTCAGCATCTCTGGGCCACTGCATTCGGGTATCATGCCAACGCCATGATTCCTGCCAGTTCCCGTTTTTTCGCTGATATTCAATGACACGGCCGTTTTCGGAATCTGCAACTAGAATGGCTGGACCGCCTTTGCTTGCCGGAATGAAGTCGGGGTTGTGTTGCTCGTATAGAATGCTATAGTTATCTTCCTCACCTAGCGTCCAGTTCCGTAAGACACCATTTTGGCGGTTGATAAAGACAACGCGGTCATGATTACGGAGACTCGCCATGAATGTTGTCTTATTCACCATCTCTACGTCGTTAAGGTGCGTCCAGTCCTCACCGTATGTACCGCCCGATGACTTCGGATATTTTCCTTCAGCGTCCCACTCCCACGTCCGATTACCGCTTGATGTATTAACGATGTATATACTATCATCCATAATGTCGGCAAACAGGAAATGAGTCTCGTTGATGCGGTCCACGTCGTGAAAACTCCCAGAGGGGTGATATGGATGCACCACGGAGTAAAGTCTGCGGGAGTCACCGGTCGTTATATTTACCTTCTGGATTGCGACTAGCGTGCATTTGTCAGCGCTACACTGACTGCCCGTGTAGGAATGGTCTTTGCCGACGTACGTAATAGACTGGTTGCCGCGGTGTGCGCGGTCGATATCGGCGACGGCTGAGTACGACCGGTTATAGTACATAACGCTCCCGTTAGGAGCGAACGCAATGATGCGTCCACGACCGTAGTAGTCGCTCGCAGCGACTGTGATACCGTTGGTAGACGGTGCATCGTAATTAAGAATTCCACTGCGGTTCATACGCGAAATGTCGTCGCTGGACTCTATCCACGCGTGCGCAGTTGGCGCACATAGCACAAGTAGACTGAGGAAAAACAGTACCCGATAGGTGCGGAACGATGGCATGCCCGGGTGTCATTAATCTGGGTTTATATTTTTATCGAGACTGGCTGCACGACTATCAGTCGAAACAGAAGTGGTTAGGTTACAGATGTACTAATTTCCTTCAACGGAAGAGCCTAAGAGTTCCCTCAAACAGAAGGCTAACCGACGCGGTTAAGTTCTTTTAATGAGTGACCCTGTTTCTGTGGACTTCAACTATTCCGTCGAATTGCCGGATGTCAGCTTGATGAGTTCTATCGGTACTCATTGTTTTCGTCCCAGTGATGTTCACGTCACCGGTTCAGTGCCACCGGTGAACGAGTTAGCGACGGCTTGTGATGGCCGAGGATAATATCTAACGATTCCAAATATTAATCGCGGTTTCCTGTTGCGGGTCGGCCCGACATTTGGAAGTATTGTGTCGCTTGTCCAAGCGTGGTACAATCTATAAAGGACTTTAACACCAACAATATTTGGGTCGATGCTGGAGAGAAGATAGGAGCCTTTAAGCCACCTCGCTATCCTGCTTCTGTCAGATGATTTCCGGGTATCGATACCGGGTATTGAGTGTCGTTGGTGCGGTCTTTATAGCCACGGCCGCTGTACTCACTGCGAACACTCTACCCGTCCAAACAGTGTTTACTACGATTCCGCCGATTATTCGACGGCTCCCGGCCGTGGTTCTCATGGGCGATAAGCTGGTGCTGACGATAACGACGACGGTCGCCGCCGTCGTGTTGAGCCTGATTCCGCTGTTCAAACCCCGGCCGAGACGTATACTTGACACGGTCCTGCTCACTCAAAAGCGAGTCCTTGTGGCAACCCTGTCGCTCGCGACCATCGGCTACTTTGACTACACGTACCGACTCCCGCGCCCAACCCTGATGTTGACGACGGTCATCTTGCTCGTCGGACTACCCGCATGGTTCGTAACGATTCGCCGCCGGCCCGCAGAAGGCCAGCGTGCGGTCATCGTGGGCGACGACCCCGAGAAAATTGCCGACATACTCGCGGTGATTGACGTACAGGCCGTCGGCTATGTTTCTCCACCGAGTCCGTACTACACCGATTACGCCCCAACTGCCAACGCGCATGCCGTCGCCGACGGGAGCGGGAAAGCGCGCTTAGGCGATCTTGACTATCTCAGCGGTCTGTCACGGTTGGACGAGGTGCTAGTCGATTACAACATCGACACCGTCGTCCTAGCGTTCACCCGGCCCGACCGTGCGGAGTTCTTCGGTGCGTTGGACACGTGCTACGAGCACGGTGTCAGCGCAAAGGTACACCGGAAACATACTGACGACGTGTTGACGGTGACGACCGGCGGCGACGACTTCCTCGTCGACATCGAACTTGAACCGTGGGACTGGCAGGATTACGTCTCCAAAAGGGCGTTCGACGTGTTCTTTGCAATGATGGGACTGCTCGCGTTCGCACCGTTCATCCTCATAATTGCGGCCGCGATCAAGTTCGACAGCGAGGGGCCGGTCCTGTACAACCAGAAGCGGACCGCCGAATTCGGCGACACGTTCACCGTGTACAAGTTTCGGACAATGATTCCCGAGCGTGAATCGGTGACACCAATCAACGACGAGGAGAACGACCGCATCACCCGCGTCGGGCGTGTTCTCCGGAAGACCCATCTCGACGAGATACCGCAACTATGGTCGATACTCACCGGCGACATGAGTGTCGTGGGACCGCGGGCTGTCTGGACTGACGAGGAGCAGCTGCTTGAGGAGGAGACCGACATGTGGCGCAAGCGATGGTTCGTCAAACCTGGACTTACGGGATTGGCCCAGATTAACGACGCTAAGAGCACAGACCCGACCGCGAAGCTCCGGTACGACCTCGAATACATCCGCCGACAGTCGTTCTGGCTCGATCTGAAAATCGTTGTTCGACAGGTTTGGAAGGTGTTCGAGGATGTTGTCAACTCGGACTCGTCGTCTGAGTAGGCACTATCTCATGCGGAACTTGTTACACATGTTTTCAGTCCGAGAGCCTCGTTCGTCCCTGTCACCGGGTTATGGGGATGCTAACAGATCATCTACCATGACTGACGTGCGTGAGGTGACTGATGACTTCCTCGCGAAGTGGCCGGACCTCCGTGACCTCCTCATGCTCAATGAGCAGGAGGATGGGTGGACCTTTGAGGAGTGTCGCTAGACTTGGGGACCTTCAGCGAATTCGTCTTTCGTGACCTCATCGTTCAGGAAGGCGACGAGTACAAACTCGCTGACCCTCGGCGGTGAGTTCGTACTTGGCAGGGAAAGGAAGCCGAACGATCAGGGCAAGTAGAACCGACGGAATCCCTCTCTAGACAATCTCGGTCCTGCAAGTGGCCTGACCTGAGTCGGGCGTGCTCAATGCTGTGCTCGCACTCGTCCCCTCGAACGACCCCTACTATCGGAACTAAATCGAATGACTCGCCGCGGATGCGACCGGTGTCTTGGATTTCATCGTGTTCTCCGGGTTCCCCGCTGAAGTGGCGAAGGGCGAACCGCTGATGGTCGTGACGCTGTAGTAGCAGACCAACCTCCTTGACGGTATCAATGCCGCCAGATGGGTGTTACGTGGTATCCTATTGTCTGCGCGCTTGTGGTCACCGTCTTTGTCCACACGTTGGCAGTTCGGATGACAGACGACCGGCGGGTCCACCTTACGCCGGCAGTGTTGCTCGCGGTGGTGCCAGTATTCGCATAATGGACCGGTTTCGGATTCGCCGACTACCCATGGCCCGCGCTGACGGCGCTCACGCTGGTCATGGTCGCAGAAGCTACCGGGAGGAACTCTCGAACGCCCGGATGGGGCTTGCCACCGCTGTCTTGAGCTTCGCCGTCGCGGGGCAGGTGCTGGTGTGGGAGGCCAGCCCCTGCTTGTCGTGGCAGTCAGATCTTCGTGACCGTGCAAAGCATCGCCGACGTTCCGCCGAGAGGTCACTGCTGGTGGGGGTGCACTGATATCGGCAGGACTGGCAATCACGCCTACAGCTCACACATTGGGCTCAAGTAACAAGCCGACGTGGTGACCTACGTTCCGGTACTACTCATAGTCGGCGTCACGGAGCTGTCGTTGGTCAAGGAAAGCATTCTCCGGGTAGGGGAGGCCCAATCCGTGCCAGTTGCGACGGTAATAGCATGTGTGTTTCGAGCGCTTTCACTCTTCTAGCCAATATTGCTTCATACTAGAGCCTCATGAGCAGATGGTTGGAGTTCCACCTGTTCAGGAGAGTGCTGGCGAGACCAAGTCGCTGTTTGTAGCAGGCCTAACGGGCTGTTACTCAGGCTAATACTAGAACTCAAGTTCGCATGGCTACTCGCCTACCGATGCTGGCGAGTCTACCGGCGTGTTCGCCGGGCGTGACTTCTAGTTTGTATGTACGGTTAGTTCTACCTCGTACTGGCAGCGCTGCAACGCCGATTTTCGGCGGTTTCACCCCGTTTATCACGGTGTTTTCGAGATATGGGTTCGTCGTCCTTGCGACGAAGTTAGATGCGCTTGTCCTCAATCGGAGAGCGTCGGGGTTCGGCTGAGGTGCCAGTACGGTTCGTGGTGGCGAGACTAAAGATATTTAACACTCGCGTGAGGGTGCGGAAATACATGAAAGCAGTCGTGCTAGCCGCGGGGGAGGGAACCCGTCTTCGACCACTGACCGAGGATAAACCGAAGGGGATGGTCGAGGTTGACGGAAAACCGATTTTGACCAGATGCTTCGAGCAGTTGGCCGAGTTGGGTGCCGACGAGTTCGTCGTCGTGGTGGGATACCGGAAGGAGGACATCATCGACCACTACGGCGACGAGGTCGAAGGCGTTCCGGTTACGTATGCCCACCAGCGCGAGCAGAAGGGACTGGCTCACGCCCTGTTGACTGTCGAGGAACACGTCGACGAAGACTTCATGCTGATGCTGGGTGACAACGTCTTCGACGCGAACCTTGACGACGTCGTCGAACGCCAGCAACGGGATGGGACCGACGCCGCCTTCCTAGTTGAGGAAGTCCCCTACGAGAAGGCGAATCGATACGGCGTCTGTGACACCAACGACGACGGCGAGATTACGAGCGTGGTCGAGAAACCTGAGGAGCCGCCGTCGAACCTCGTGATGACGGGTTTCTACACGTTCACGCCCGCCATCTTCCACGCCTGCCACCTCGTTCAGCCCTCGAGCCGCGGCGAGTACGAGATCAGCGACGCCATCGACCTGCTCATCCAGAGCGGCCGCACCATCGACGCCATCCGGATGGACGGCTGGCGCATCGACGTGGGGTACCCGGAGGACCGCGACGAGGCAGAACGTCGTCTCAGGGGCAAACGGAAAGCCACGACGACGCCGGGATCACGGTGAGTTGCGGCCCTAGTAATCAATAGCACTCGTCGGCGGAAGAAGTTTCGTTTAGAAGGACTTAAGGAGTCAAGGCGGTCGTCTTTGAATATCTCAGGTGAACGCGAAATGATCACGATTGGGTACTTCGGCAGTCATCCGCTGGGCGAAACCTGTCTGGAACTCCTGTACGAACACGACGAGACCGAGGTCAGTGCGGTCGTCACGTACCCCGAAGGCTACGATTCGTGGTGGTCGGGGTCCGTGCGTGAGGTGGCGACGGATCTCGGCTACCCGGTAATATCGACCGAGAACGAGGACCGAATCCTGGACTACGAGATCGACTACATCGTTAGCGTCTACTACCCGAACATCCTCGGGGAAGAATTGCTCTCTCACCCCTCCGAGGGGGCGCTGAACCTCCATCAGGCCGAGCTACCGCGATATCGGGGGAGCAACGTCTTTAGCCACGCGATACTGAATGCTCGCGCCGACGACCATTGGAAGTACGGGACCACCATCCACTTCATGGCCGAGGAAGTCGACGCTGGCGACATCGTCGACCGAAAATTCGTCGACATCACAGAGACCGACACCGCGCGGTCGCTCTACGAGAAGACCCGCGAAAAGTCGGTCGAACTGTTCAAGGAGACGATCCCCAAGATCGTCTCCGGCGAGGTTCACGACATGCGGATCTCCCAAGAGGAGTTCGAGGGCGAACAGTACTTCTACCCTAAGAGCAGTCTGGACGGCGAGAAGGAGATTCCACTCAAAGAACTCTGCAAGGGCGATTTCGAGACGGTGTACGACAAGATACGGGCGCTAGACTTCCCGCCGTTCAAGCCCTCGTACACGGTCGTCAACGGTCAGGAAATCCACTTGACGTTGAACTCCTACGAGGATCTCGACCTCTAACCCCGTTAGGAATCGTCACCTGAGTTTCGGGTCGCCAGCACCGATTCGTGGTATCGTTGTCTTTAAGCGACCCAAGGCTAATCCCCGATTACGTAGTTAAAGCATGACGGAACAGGTTCCATTCACCGACATTTACGTCGACGACGAAATCGTTGACCGAGCGGCGGACGTACTTGAGAGTACCCAATACGTGAAGGGCGACCGTCTTGAGAAATTTGAGGCCGAGTTCGCCGAGGCGTGCGACGTGGAACACGCCGTCGGCCTGCACAGCGGGACGGCGGCCATCCTCTGTGGGCTTCAGGCGGCGGGGATCGGGGAGGGTGATCAGGTGTTCGTCCCCGGTCACACGTTCTTCGCGACGGTCAGTCCCGTGCTCTCGGTCGACGCCGAACCCGTGTTCGTCGACGTTGACCCGGACACCTACACGATGGACCCCGTCGATCTCGAACGTAAAGTTGAGCGAGCCGAGAACCCACAGGGCATCGTACCAGTACACATCTATGGGCAGATAGCAGACATGGAGGCGATACAGGCTGTCGCTGACGACTACGACCTCGCGGTCGTCGAGGACGCATGCCAGGCTCACTTCGCCGAGCGGGACGGCCACATCGCCGGCACCGTCGGCGACGTCGGAGCCTTCAGTTTCTACCCGTCGAAGAACATGACTGTGGGAGGCGACGGTGGGATGCTGATCACCGATGATGACCAAATCGCCCGGCGGGCACGCACGTTACGGAACCACGGGCGGACCGAAGACGGGACCCACGAGGTGCTCGGTCTCAACTATCGACTCGACGAGTTCAAGGCCGCGGTCGGGCGGAGACAACTTGAGTTCGTCCGCGAGTGGAACGAGGCGCGCAACGCCGCCGCCCAGAAGTACGATCGACGCCTCTCCTCGATTCCGGAGATCACCACCCCGACCGAGGCGGCCGACAGCTTCCACGTCTATCACCTATACGTAATTCAGGTTCCGGACCGTGACGTCCTTCGGGAGCACCTTGACGAGAACGGTATCGACACCGGGGTTCACTATGAGACGCCGCCCACCGGCATCCGGCGGTCCGCGACCGCACCGAAAGCACGGAACTCGAACGGACGGAACGACTCTGTGACCGCATCCTGTCGCTACCGATGCATCCTCGGATAACCGACGAAGAAATCGACCGCGTGTGCAACGAGATTGAGGAGTACTACCGATGAACTACGGCGTGATCGGCACCGGATACTGGGGGACGAACCACGTTCGGGTGGCGGCTGAACTCCACGAGGAGGGCGTGATAGATTCGGTCGTCCTCTGCGACGTTGACGAGGAACGGGTCAGCGAGTTAGCGGAGTCGTACTCGCTGCCGTACGTCACCGACCCCGGCGAACTCCCCGACCGAGGGGTCGACGCCGTGACGCTAGCTACCCCGTCGACCACTCACCACGGGATCGCCACGAACCTCCTCGAAGCAGGAATCGACGTGTTAGTCGAGAAACCGCTCGCACTCAGCAGCGACGAGGCGTGGGACATCGTCGACACGGCCGATCGGAACGACTGCACGCTCGCAGTCGGCCACATCTTCCGGTACCACCCGGCGCTCCAGGAACTCAAGCGCCGCATCGACCGCGGCGAACTCGGCCGGATTAAGTACCTGAACACCAGTCGATTCTCGTTCCGGGTGCCGCGTTCGACCACCGGGGCGCTCTACTCGCTCGCCGTTCACGACGTCGACATCTCCAACTACCTACTCGACGGCCGGCCCGAGCACCTGTACTGCAATCTGGACTCGATCATCAGAGAAGGCATCGACGAGACGGTGACGATGGTCCTCGAGTACGACGACGCGACGAGCGTGATAAACGAGTCCTGGCAGGTCCCCGTCTTCGGGAAGGAGCGCAGTCTGACGGTCGTCGGCTCGGAGAAGGCCGCCTACATCGATTACCTCGAAGACAATGTCGTCGAGATGTACGACAGTCGCGTCGTCGAGAGCGAGGGGACGCTCGTCACCCGCGAAGAGGGCAGGAACGTCCACGAGGTGCAGAACCGCGAGCCGCTCCGCGTGGAGGTCGAGGAGTTCGTCGAAGCGTCACGGTCCGGGTCCGAAACGCGCTCTTCGGGACGCATTGGTGCCGAAGCCGTCGGGATTCTCGAACACGCAGAGCGGTCGGCAGACACGGACAGCGTCGTCACCCTATAACCGCCAACGGTAATCGGTTGAGACGGCACCCGAACGACGAAGTACAAACAACTAAATCTCGTCCGGCGAATACCCGCTCATGGACGTGTCCGCGGTCATCGCCATCCACCCCGACGACGGTCTCGACGAGTTCGAGGCCGCGGTCGAGAGTCTACTCGAACAGACGCTCCCGCCGAGCGAGCTGCTCGTCCTCTACGACGAACACGTCCGGGCGAAACAGCGGTGGCTCATCGACGACTGGGAGGCGAACCACCCGGACGTGGTCGAACCCATCGAAGTCCCGGCCTCGGACGGTCGTGGGGCGGCCCGGGCGACGGGCGTAGAGGCCGCGTCGAACGACCTTATCGCCATCATGGATTCCGACGACGTGAGTGTCGATACTCGATTTGAGCGGCAAGTGGGTTTCTTCGACCGCGTCGACGGGGTCGACGCCGTCGGGGGATACATCCAGGAGTACGACGCTGACCTCCGGACAGAGCGAGGTGTCCGGAAGGTTCCGACCGGCCTGCGGGAGATCCGCCGGTTGGCGAAGGTCCGGTGTCCGATGAACCACCCGACGGTGATGTTTCGGCGGGACGCGGTCCTCGACGCCGGCAATTACCGCGACATCGAACACGGCGAAGACTGGGACCTATGGCTCCGGATGCTCCAGAACGGCGCGCAACTCCGGAACGTCCCTGAGGTGCTGGTGAAGGCACGGACCGGCGAGGACTGGCACGACAGCCGCGGCCCCGCCATCGCGCTTGACGAAATCCGACTTCAGAGGCAGTTCGTCCGAGACGGCACCGTGAGTCCGATCGTGGCCTCAGTGAACGTCGGAGTACGGCTCCTGTTCAGACTCGTCCCCACTGACTTTCGGAAGACGATGTACGAACGCCTGCTCCGAGCCCGGTCGTCGGGGATGTGACCGGACCGGCGAGCGGCACCTATCGGTCGTCAAGGCGTTTCTGCCGGGCCTCCTCCGGGGTCCGATCCGGGATCGAATCGGGACCCCAGCCACACCACGGACACTCCTCACGGTCATCGCGCACGACGGTCGGGAACTCGCAATGAGGACACGCCTCCGGGAGAACGGGGTCGGCGAGGCGGTCCAGGAGCCTGCGAAGAGACGAACCGAAGTCGTTCAGCATATACTGGGCCGTCGACACCGAAGCGGTATGTAGCTTCGCTTTCGGCCATAGTCTTGGACGATGCTGCGATTTTCCCTTGTTATGGAGCAATATCGGGCCTGGCTAAGCAGGACAGTTGGTCAGCGAGGGTCAACGGTACCGAGAGGCTTACAGTCCAGTATAGAAACACAGTTATACAATTAGCTTAGCCCCATCTGTTATGGAACGATTCCGGTCTGTCGATTATCTCAAAGGTATCGCTATTCTGTCGATATTCGCCATTCACTCTTTCGACACCCCACGTCCACCGGTTTTCTATGAAGCTGTCATCTTCCAAGCGGTCCCACTATTTTTCCTTCTTTCGGGTTTCACATCCGGGCTTTACCTTCACAAAAACTTCAATTCTGTAAAATACTATCAGGCACGTGCTTACCGTCTCTTTCTTCCACTTTACGTCTCTATCCCCTTCGTCATCCTAAGTTACGTGGTCGCCTTCCAATTCCATCCGTCCCTCTCGGGATGGAACTACCTCGAAAGGGTCCCTCTCTGGCTCACCGGTAATCTCATCAACTTTGGTGTTGGCGCGTCTTTCCTCCCGCCATATCTCACTTGGGCAGTTCTCTTTCCTGCCATCTACTACGTCCTTACGTCTCGCCCATCTTATCATACCATCCTTGTCTTCACATTCATTCCACTCGCGTTCCTCTCACACAACCTTTACCACCTTCACAAGGAACTGTTCATCGCATTACTCTCACCACTACCCGGAAGTGACCACTGGCACGTGAAAACACTCGTCTTGAATTACCTTCCGCATCTCGCGCTCGGTCTCGCTACTGGCGCGGTTCTCGCCGTCGATGAGTGGCGGACACGGTTTACGGATAACCGCCTTTTTCCAATCTTGGGAAGTCTCGTCGCAGGTAGTTTTTACGTAATGGGATGGACTGAGGGGCGTGGCGGCTGGTCGACCGCGCACTCCCTCTCTCTACGTGAAGTTGCTATCGTTGATATGAGCATCATCTACGTCTTTGCTTTTTTCCTTCTCGGAATCTACTTTTTCGAACGGTACCAGCCTGAAATCAAAATTTTGCAGTGGTTTGGTGACTCGTCGTACCATCTGTACATCGTTCAGATGGCTGTTTTCCGTATTGGTTATAACGTAGATATCTTAGTTAACGGCCACAGCTATCTCGGATACATCGTGGCTATCTTAGTAAGTGTACCACTTACGGTCATCTTCAAGTGGGTCACGACACGCGTAGAGCGACAACTCCGACTGGTCGAAACGTTCGTTTCTTCGGCATTCCGTTGGAAGGAACTTGAGTAACACACATGTGAAATTTAATTAGTGTGCTGTGTAGTAGTTAGAAACGACGCATTCTGTAGAACATGTACTACCTTACGGGAACACTATTACAGAAAACTGTGCTCGAGATACAAGAACGCTAAAATAGAGGGAACGACAGAAGCAGAGATATGACCCACCCGAACGTGCTCTTGCTTGTCTGGGACTCCGCGAGACTCGACTACGCCGCGGAGCATGCCCCGAATCTCTCGTCTCTCGCTGAACGGAACCTCTTCTTCAAGAACGCCGTCGCACCCGCGACGTGGTCGCTACCCTCGCACGTCTCACTCTTCACCGGCGAGTACCCCCACGAACACGGCGTTCACCGCTTCAACCATACCGTCTCCCGGCTACCGCTCGTCGAACACCTCAAACGAGACGGGTACGACTGTTATGGCGTCTCTGGCAACGGCTTCGCCAGCCCCAGGATCGGCTTCGACGTCTCGTTCGACGAGTTCTACGACACTCGCAACAGCCTCCTCTACGACTCTGGACTTTCGGTCAGGTACGTCGCCAAGTCGCTACAGGAGGAGGGCAACTCGTTGCCGATGGTCGCGGCGAAGACCCTCTATAGGGCGCTTGGACACGACAAACCCTACAAGAGTCTTCGGAACTTCCTGAACGTGGCCACCTCGCATCTTGGCTCCAACTATGAGTTCCTGCAGCAGTTACCAGTGTCGGGATTCAAGCAATCGACATCGTACGACTCCGAGAGCAACACCGCCAGAATAACGAACGTCATCGAATCCCACTCGGAGGCCGACGACCCCTTTTTCATCTTCGCCAACTACATGGACTGTCACCGACCGTACGACCCGCCGTCGGACCTCCAGCGTAAACATGTCGGGGAAGTCGTCGACGATGACGAACTGACGCGACTCGATGAGGAGGTCGCCGACCCGTGGCAGTTCGTCGAACGCGTCGAGGGCGGTGACGGCATCGATGAAGAGGACCTCCGGACCATACGGCGGCTCTACGCCGGCGAGGTCGAATCCGTCGACCGCCACCTCGGCCGGATACTGTCGGCACTGGAATCCAACGGACTGCGGGAGAACACGCTCGTCGTGATAACCGCCGACCATGCCGAGAACCTCGGCAACGTGGACGCGATGGGTCGCCGGCGGATCGGCCACGAAGGGTCGGTGAGCGACGACCTCGTCCGCGTTCCGCTCGTGATCGGCCATCCCGACCTCGACGGCGAGTGCGTCGAGGAGTACGTCTCCATCAAGGACCTCTGTGGCCTCCTGACCGACGGCCGCGGCGAACTCTTGAGGAGTGGCGGCGACCGCTATGGGCCGCTATCGCCGTCCGACGGCGTCGTTCTGAGTGAGTATCCGGTCGTCGGTGGCGAGGAACTGTACGAGAAGTACCCAGACGTGCCGACGGAGTCGCTAGCTGACCGGGTCTCGGAACACAGTGTCGTCGCGTACCGTGGCGACTGGCGGGTTGTCCTCGATTCGACGGGCGAGGAGTGGGCGTGGCACCGCGGGGACGAACGACCGCTCTCGGACGCACCTTCGACCGCGGTCGACGCCTGTCGTGACGCGCTGGCCGAACTCCAGGGAAACGTCTCGGAGGACGAGCTTTCGGACGAGGAGATCGAACAACTGGAAGCTCTCGGGTACATGTAGCGCGTCAGTCGAGTGCCAACACGTCCTCGAACTCGCGGTACCACGCTTCGAGAAAGATCACGCGCCACATGATTTTGTCGTTGACGTCGTCGTCGGACAGGACGTCAGCGACTATTTGCCGAACCTCGGGGAGGTCAACGAACCTGCTACAATACGGTTCGGCATCCAAGAACCAGTCCTGTAACAGCGCCTTCACGCCGTCGTCGTACAACCAGCGCTCGCTGGGCGTCTCGAACCCGATCTTGTCGGTGCGCGAGAGTATCTCGTCGGGGACTGTGCCATCCATCGCGTCCCTGAAGATGGCCTTGGTCTCGCCGTCGGCGATGATGTAGGACTCGGGTAACGATGCCATAAGGTCTAGCAACTCAGGATCAAGGAAGGGGGTGCGGCCCTCGCGACTGAACCACATCGAGTTGCGGTCCTCGTACTTAAGGAGTTTCGGGAGCGTAGTGTCGAAGCGGAATTGGAGTGCGTCCTGAAGCGACCCGATGTTGGAGATCTTGGTGAGCAGTTGCGACTGGTCGGTCTCGGCCAGCAGGTCCTCGTCGATAGGCACCCGGGAGACGTACCGTCGTTGCTGAAGCCGTATGGGGAGCGATCGTATCGCGATCAGCCCGAGCCTGTTCTTTGCACCCTCCTTCGAGAGCATCTTCAGCGTCTCGGTCACTGCGTCGCTGAGTCGCCAGTCGCTCAGTAGTCCCATGAGATAATACGAGAAGAAGTCGTCGTATCCGGCGAGAATCTCGTCAGCACCCTGTCCGTCAAGGAGGACCCGAACCCCCTCCTCGCTCGCGCGCTCAAACACGAGGTGTTGTGCGAACGACGATGGCGTGTTGGGGGGTTCGGCGAGCGCCCGGACGTAATCGGAGAACTTTTGGAGAAAGTCCTCGGCGGTGGGGTGGACCTTGTTCGTCCGGATGTCCTTCTCGGACGCCATCACGTCGACGTACTCCTCTTCGTCCTTCTCGAATCCCGGATACACAGCTGAGAAAGTCTCGATACCGTCCTCGACGGTGGCCGTGACTGCCGAGGAGTCGATACCGCCGCTCAGACAGGATCCGACCGGAACGTCGCTCACCAGCCGTCGCTTGACCGCCGCGGAGAATCGATCGCGGACCTCCTCGACTGCCGCCTCGTAGTCGCCCCCGAACTCCCGTTCTCCTTCGAAACGCCACCACTCAGTCGGTTCGATAGTGGGGTCGTCGACGTCGATGCGGGCGTAGTGGCCTTTGGGGAACGAGTGTATCCCCTCGAAAAACGTCTCACGCTCAGAAACAGTGTCGCCGTACAGCAGATAGTCCCGGACGATTTGATCGTTTATCTCGAACGTCGGTTTGAGCTTCAGAAGCGAGTTCGGGGTCGAGGCGAATGCAATGCCCTCGTCCACCTCGGTGTAATACAGCGGCTTGATGCCCGCGTGATCGCGGGCGACGAACAGTTCGTCGGTAGACGAATCGAACACGACGAACGAGAACATCCCGTTGACCCTGTCGAGGAACTCAGGACCCCACTCGTCGTAGGCGTTGACGATAACCTCCGTGTCCGTGTCGGACGAGAACGTGTAACCGCGATCAGTCAGTTCGCTTCGGATCTCCCGATAATTGTAGACCTCCCCGTTGTACACGATGACGTTGTCGTCGTTCGACCGCATGGGCTGGTTGCCCTCTGCGGACAAGTCGATGATCGACAGTCGCCGATGCCCAAGGGAGACGCCGTCTGAGACGAGGCGACCAGAATCGTCCGGACCCCGATGGTCCTGACAGGCGTTCATCTCCGAAATCAGGTCGTCGTCCTCCCAGGACAAGGCGACGATTCCACACATACTGTTCACCAGCGACCGACCGATAATAAGCGCTTTGAAGCTAAAACCAGAGATAGACAGCCTATACTAGCTGTCATCGGCCGTGACACGGGGAAAAGACATTCCACAAGCGTAATGAGGCAGTTACGAATATGATGGGGTGATATCCGCGACCACGTCGGAGTCGGAGGTAACTGATAGGAGATGTCGGACGCCAGTAGTGAACTCGAACGGCTCATTTCGAGCGCCGTGCTCGTCTTCGTCGGAACCCTGTTCGGGGCGGGGTCGAAGCTGTTGGAACGGGTCATCATCGGTCGGTTCCTCTCCGTGGACGTCTACGGTGAGGTGAGCGTGTTGCTATCGCTCATGTCCGTTTGCGTCGTGGCATCATTGTTCGGACTGGTTCAGGGCGTCCCCCGATACATGTCCCGTGACGAGGACCCCGCAGTGAAGCGGGGGACGTGGTGGTCGGGGACCAGTATCTCGCTGGCACTCTCGGCGGTAGTCACGATTCTGCTTGTAGCCAACGCGGGAGTGCTCACCGAGTACTTCCTTGACGGGCAGGTTGGCCACGCGACGGTGCAACTGTTACTGCTGTCCGTCCCGTTCGTCGTCGGCCTTCGCATCGTGGTCGCCGGAATCCGAGGGATGGAAAACACGAACTTCAGAGTTCTCGTAAACGACGCCTTCTATCCGGGGCTGCGGATACTGCTACTGACCGTCCTGCTGCTCGCCGGGGTCGGCAGCGCCGCCGTCGGACAGGCGTACCTGTTCGCGTCCGCCGCGGCGTTCCTGCTCGGCGCGCTCCTGCTCCATC
Organism: Halorussus aquaticus; assembly: GCF_024218795.1. GTDB lineage: Archaea > Halobacteriota > Halobacteria > Halobacteriales > Haladaptataceae > Halorussus > Halorussus aquaticus. Next base: position 3,523,340 of record NZ_CP100400.1, on the reverse strand, counting down.
GACTCGTGCCGCTAGTCGGCCCGGTGGAGACGGACGTGAACGAACTAGTTCGGTTCTCGGTGCCGCTGATGCTCTCGTCGATCTTCGACGTGATGTTGCTCCGGACCGACACGCTCCTCCTTGGCCTGCTCTCGACGTCGTTCGCGGCCGGCCTGTACAATGCCGCGTATCCGTTAGCTCACGGTCTACTGATCGTCCTTCGGGCCTTCGGGTACCTCTACCTCCCAGTCGCGTCGCGGCTCGACGCAAACTCCAAGCGTGATTCGATGGAGCGGGTGTACCAGATGACGACGAAGTGGATAGTCGTGGTGACGTTCCCGCTACTGGCACTCCTGTTGGTGTATCCCGAGACTGTCCTCGCGTTGCTGTTCGGGGAATCCTACCGGCCGGCCACGCTCGCGCTTGTCGTCCTCGCGGCAGGGTTCTTCGTCAACGCATTCTTCGGTCGGAACATCGAAACCCTGTCGGCGCTCGGGGACACTCGAACGGTCTTCGTCGGCAACGCCGCGGCATTCGTGTTCAATGTTGTCTTTAACGTCGTCTTCATCCCGGTGTACGGGATCGAAGGCGCAGCCGTCATCTCGGCTCTCTCGTTCACCATCCAGAACCTTTACGTGAACGGGATTCTCTGGAGGCGGTTTTCCATCAAGCCGTTCACCGTGGGATCCTACCGATTGTTTCTCACGCTATCCGGTGCGATCCTGTTCATGTACCTGCTCAAGGCCGTCGTCAACGTTCGGCCGCGGGTGCTGGTTCCGGTGTACGCGCTCTCGCTCGCGGGAGTCCTCTGTGCGATCGCGGTCGTCACCTGTCTCGAAACCGAGGACCTGCTACTCGTCTCGTATATGGAGGACAAACTCGGCGTCGACCTCCGTTTCGTCCATCGGTTCGTGCGGAGATAGCCGTCGAGCGAGGGGCGACACTACAACAGGAACTGTAGGAACAAGAGACCGGCTGCGAACGTTGGTACGCGGCTACGGTCCGCCGGTTAGGCCGCGATACAGGTCCAAGAGTCGTTCTTTCTCCTGGTCCCAGCAGTACTCCGACTTGACGCGGTCGCGCCCGTTTTCGCCCATCTTGTGGAGACCCTCGACGTTCCCGGTGAACCGCTCGACGATGTCGGCCTGTCCGGACGTGTTTGACGCGTCGACCCTGAAACCGCAGTCATCGGGAAGGTACCGGCGCATTCCCACGGTGTCGGTCACCATCACCGGCGTACTGGCGGCCAGGTACTCGAAGACCTTGTTCGGTACGCAGTACTCGTACAGTTCCTTGTCGGCCAGCGCCAGACCGAGGTCGGCCGTCGAGAGGTACGAGAAGATGTCCTCGTAGTCGACGTAGCCGAGAAGCTGAACGCGGTCGCCGTGGGCTGACCGCTCGAGGCGGTCGTTTACATTGGCCTCGAACGACGGCTTGTTGAATCCGCCGATGACCCAGAGTTCCGAATCGATACCGCGCTCGCGGGTTTCCTCCACGAGATCGATCATCCGCATCAAGCCGTGGTTACCCCCGAACGAACCCACGTAAACCATCGTGAGATCTGCCCTCGGTTCGACGGGCGGGTCGGAAATCGTGATATCGCCAATGCGCGGGAAGTTCCGGATGAGGTGGACGTTCTCGTGACCGCGTTCGGTGAACTGGTCCTCTATCCAATCGGTCGCGGGGACGATCGCGTCGAACGGCTGCGAGAAGGCCGATTGAACAAACGGAAAGAGTTTCGCCAGCGGCACGGAAACAGGGTCGGGAATCCAGTCGCGGCGCGTGATGACCGTGTCGTAGTCCTCGTGGACGTCGTACACGACTTTAGCGTCGGTGGTCAGTTTCAGTAGTATGCCGACGGGGACAAGTTCCGGGTCGTGAAAGTGATAGACGTCGGCGTTGAGTTCGGTGGCCACCCTGTACGCCGACCAGACGTCCACCCACCGCTCCGTTCTAGTGTCTGCGCTCCCGAGGGACCGAATCCGTATGCCTTTCTGGGTCTCGTCCTCAGGGTGGTGAGTGACGAACGTGACGTCGTATCCGGCGTCGGCCAACGCCTTCGACTCCCGATAGAAGATGCGAGGGTCGAAAGTATAATGGGCGGTCGAGAGGATACACACCGTGGTCATACTGTACCGAGGTAAGTGATGGTACGCGTATTTAGCTTCTGGTATAGGTCGTGACAGCCACTCCCGATTCCAGCCTGCTTCGTAAGGCCTATATCCGGAAGGTCAGTCTCAACGCTATATGCTGGCTCGCTCTCTCCGTCTTGTCGAAGCCGGAAAGCAGAGCGTAGATCGCTACGTTTCCGGAACGCCGTATCTCCTCCCGCTTCTCGTCTCGGTGTACGCCAGTCTCATCCTCAGTTCGGCGCTGTACATGGACACTGGTCACTTCCCGGCCGAGTCATTCTCGGTTGAACTGCCGAGTCTGACCGTCCTCGCCTTCAGTTATGTCGCCGTTTATCTCCCGCTCCCGTTATTCTCGAAGGAACTGCCCCGTCCATCGTATGTCATCGTGTGGTATGCCTACTTCGTCATTTACGTTCCGACGATGCTAATGATGTTTTTGACTTCCGGATTTGAGTTTCGCCAGCTACCGACGCTGTCCGCGATTTTTGTGGCGATGGTACTACTCGCCAGTATCCACAGGATTCCCCTCACCGGACTTGACCCCGGTACACGACGGTTGAAAGAGACCGTCCGTCAAAGCGGCGTCCGTCGCTTCTGGGTGTTTCTCCTGCTTAGTGTCGTGCTGTTCGTGACGATAATCCACACATTCGTCAGCATCAGTTTCGAGGTTCACAGTTTCAAGGAGGTGTACGAGGTACGGGCGGCGTACTCCGCGCGGCTAGCGACACTCTCGAACCTCAAACGCAGAATCGCCGTGTACTCCGTCCGGTGGTTCTACTTGATTGCGATGCCAGCGTTGCTAGCTATCGGATTCGTCTACCGGGACGGGAGGAGCGTGCTCTTTGCGACCGTTGGCCTCCTCATGATTTACTCCATCACCGCATACAAGTCGGCCCTGTTCCTTCCCGTTGCGTTCGTCGTCCTGTGGGTCTGTTTGAGCGGCGATACTAGCCTTTTCCCGACCTACACCGTGTCCGGACTCAGTCTGTTCATGGTCTTGTCTTTCGCCGTCGACGCCTTCATGGGAATATATCGACCGCTGACGCTCGTGAGACGGTTCATCATCACTCCAGGCGTCCACGTGAGCTATTACTACGAGTACTTCCGTAACAAGCAGCTCGTGCTCCTCTCGGACCGGATATTCGGGAGTCCCTTCTTTGAGTACCCGTTCGACCGTCCCGTACCGTTCCTCATCGGCGAACACTTCTTCAACGACCCCGGACGGCGGGTCAATGCCAACCTCTGGGCCACCGGATACGCGCAGTTCGACGTCGCAGGAATCGTGGCGTTCACCATCATCTTGATCGCCCTGCTATGGCTATACGATTCGGCATCCCGAAATCGAGGAATAAGGTTCACCGGCGTACTGTTAACTGGGTATGTGATGACGTTTGCCAACAGCGATCCGATAGTGGCGATACTTACGAACGGGTTCGGGTTCCTGATAATCGTTGCAGTCATGCTCCCCCGCGGTGCGCCTACTCCACGTAGCCCAGATTCCTGAGGTGGTCCTCCACGTCCGCGTCAAAGTCCTTGTCGGTCCCCTCAGACAGCAGGCCGCCGCGCGGTTCGATTTCGGCCAGTAACTTCTGGTGAGCGTCAGTGAGGTCGGCACTGGGTTGTCGTTCGGAGATGGTGCTGAGCGTCTCCCCGGAGTCGTCCAACACCGTGGAAACGCACACGTCGTCGTCGCCGAGTCGCGCCCCGAAGACTTTCGCATCCTCGGTTCGGACGCCGCGGTATCTGCGCCACGCGTCGCCGTCGTCGCTACGCCACTCGGAGACGAATGTCGTCGTCTCCCGGACCATATCCTCCGGTCGCTCGGCGGGTCGTCCCTCGACCGATTCGGGTGGGTCAATGTCGACCGCGCGGAGTATCGTGGGGACGAGGTCGATGAGACTCACCTGTCGGTCGACGCGGTCGCGCGACCACTTGGGGACGCTGACGACGAGTGGGACGTTGACCACGTCCTCCCAGAAGGCTGGCGGCACGTGACCCATCATCCGGTGTTTCTGGGGATCAAGGGCCTCGCCATGGTCGGCCGTGAAAACGAGCACGTCCGTTGAGGGGCGATACGCGCCACAGTCGACGAGGTCGGCTATCAACTCCGCGACCTCGTCATAGAGGTACCGACAGCTCGCGTCGAACACCGAGCGGATGGCGTCAAGTTCGGCGTCCGTGACGTCCTCACCGTTAGTCTTGATGCGCTCTCTACTGATTTTACCGAGTTCAGACCGGGAGAAGCCAGTCTCCTCTACCACGTCCCGAACGTACTCCACGGGGGGTTCGTACGGGTGGTGGGCGTCCATATAGTGGACGCGCAGGAAGTGCTGGCCGTCGTCCCACGTCCGAGCCCACTCCAGTGCTTCCTGGTTGAGCTCCTCCGCAGTCAGGTAGAAGGACTCGGTCGAGCGGACCGCACTCAACAGCGGCTTAAACAGGCGGAAGTAGGTGACTTCTGCGGCGCGGAACGCGGCGTCGGGGAAGTTATCTCGGATTACGTTCACGGCAGTTTTCTTCCACGTGGGTTTGCCCGCGTTGCCGAACTCAAACCCGTCGGTGTAGTTGTACTCCTCGCCGAACAGGAAGTTGTCCGTCCAGAGACCGCAGTCGTACCCCTCGGATTGGAGCGTCCGGGAGACGGTCCGTGGTGCGGTTCCGTCGTCTGGCAGTCCCCACCCCGGGACCGTGTCGGAGAACACGCCGGCGGCTAACCCCGGCATCGCCGAGTTGGTGTCCGACGCGGTCGCCACCGCGTTCGTGAACACCGTTCCCTCCGTCATCTCGGCTATGTGCTTTGCCTGTTTAGAGAAGGACTTCTGCGGGAGTGAGTCGGCCGAGAGAAAAATTACGTTGGGTGCGTCGCTCATAGAGGAGGGTTTCGACACGGAGACAAAAGTCTCTCGTTTTTACGTGCCTAGCAGTATCAGGACGTAGAAGCCGGGAAGCGTCAGACCAACTGGATTCGACCCTGGGTCGTCCATCGGGTTAAAACACAACAGTTTAGCAACCGGAGTAACCAGGGTTCGCCTACCTCGAACATCCATGGACCTGATCGACGACAAGGGCCGATTCTTCGGTACCGTCAACATCATCGATGCGCTCGCCGTCCTGTTCGTCCTCGCAGTCGTCGCTGCAGGGACGACATTTGTACTTGGGGCCGATGACCAACCCACTAACGCGCCAGAGGCACTGACAGACAACTCGACCAATACGACTACCATTGTCACCCTGGAAATAACCGGTATCCAGCCCTACGTCGCCGATGCCATCCCGAAAGGTCCCATCGACACGGACCGCATCACTGCTGTCGAGAACAAGTCAGTCAGACCGACCGAGGTCGTCGTTACGGCCCAAGACGGGACTCTCCACGAACAGCAACACCCGCGCAAGCAAACTGTCACGCTCCGTGTCTCGCTCAATACCACGACAACGGAGGACGACCTCACGTTCGGGGATAAGCCGCTCGAAGTCGGTCGCCAACTCACGCTGGACTTCGGCCAAGTCACCGTGGAGGGAACCGTCACGGGCATCGCGAACGAGAACTGATGACGACTGATACCCGACGCATCGCCGACGACTCGACCCTCGTCGGATTCATCTGCACTGCCGTACTCCGACTTCGGGCGTGGCTCGCAGCGTCGTGGCTCGTAAGGACAACTGGAACCTCCACGAACGCCCTCGAAGTTGCGACCGATACGTCGGGGGTCGCAGGAATTATTCGAACACTTGTACGCTGGACGCACCACTCCCTCTGCTACCGCTGGCTTACGAAGGAACCGGAACCCGAGGTAATCGTTATCGACCTCCGAGACACCTACACTGTCGGCCCCTTCATCGCGCTCTTCCACCGAATAAGCCCGGTCGTCCAGCGGACGTGGCACGGGTCACTCGTTGCCCGAGTCACGGAACGACTTTGTACCGCCGTGAGGCAGGGGTGGATTACGGAGTCGAAGACGGTTCACCTACTCCGGAGCGTGTTAGAGCCGCCGAAGCCACCTGAAGACCGCCGGGAGTAGTGACTCTCGGGAGTCGAATTCACAGCGATTCTAGAGTCGAAACGCGGCGTAACCGGAACCCATAGTTCCGACGCTCACGCCGCCACTCATTCGTCGGTAGTCGTGTCCCGGTCTCCCGTAATCGAATCGCCCAGAGAGTCGTCGTATTTCGCCTGTTCGGCCGCGGGCATGTACTCGCGCTCCCACTCGACGACCTCGGGGAAGCCGACGAACTCGTGGAGGTCGTCGATACCCGCGTCCGCGACGGCGTCGTCCAAGTCTCGTAGGGCGGACTGCCCCTCGGTCTCGAACGCCCGGAACCGACGGTAGACGGACTCGACGGTCGCCAGGGTCGACGCGAGCGGATAGATGACGATATCGAACCCGAAGTCCGCCAACGTCTCCGGGGCGACGTACGGCGACGTGCCGATATCCCCGACGCAGTTGTAGAGCAATGGCGCATCGACCGCTTCCCCAATACGTTCGAGTTCGCCGACGTCGGTCGGGCCCTCGACGAACGCCACGTCGGCGCCCGCCTCGACGTAGGCGTTGGCCCGGTCGATGGCCTCGTCGAGGGACCCGCCCGTCGCACCGCGTGCGTCCGACCGGGCGATCAGCACCAGATCCGAGTCGCGGTCGTCTCGGACGTCGGCGGCCGCTCTGATCTTCCCGACCGCCTCGTCCCTCGGGATTACCTGTCGGCCTTCGGTGTGGCCGCACCGTTTCGGCACCGTCTGGTCCTCGATGTGAATGGCCGCTACTCCGGCGTCGACGTACTCCCGGACGGTCCGGATCACGTTCGTGGCGTTGCCGTAGCCGGTGTCGGCGTCGGCGATCACCGGAACCGAGGCGCGCTCCCGGATGCGCTTGGCGTTCTCGACCATCTCCGGCAGCGTGACGAGTCCCGCGTCCGGGTAGCCCACCTTCGAGACGGACGTGCCGTAGCCGGTCATGTAGAGGGCATCGAACCCCACTCGGTCAGCGATGGTCGCCGTCAGCGGGTCGTGCACGCCCGGACACCGGAGGAGGTCGTCGGACTCGATCAGTTCGCGGAGCGTGTCGCCGTGCATAGCGGCGTTTCACTCTCCGGCGTCATAACGATGGGCGACCAGTCGCCGAGGACGCCGGCAGAGAGCTCAGAGGTTCTCCAGGTCCCACCCGACGAACTCGACCTCGGTGTCGACCGTGAGCGCATCGAGGACGCGCGCGAGGCCGAGATAGGTACCGGCGAGCATCCCGATGCCGAGGACCTCCTCGTCGTCGTAGTGGGCGGTGATTCGGTCGTGAGTTGCGTCGTCGACCGACCCGTCGACGAACTCGGCCACATAGTCGACGATGGCCGCGATTTCGGGCTCCAATCGGTCGTGGTCACCGCTGGACACCGCTCGAACGTCGTCGGGTGACACGCCCTCGTCGAGCGCGACGCGGACGTGCTGGTGCCACTCGTAGCGCGAGCGAGTGCGGAACGCGACCGACAGAATCACGAACTCCCGTTCGCGAGGGGACAACCCGCTCTCGTCCCACACGGCCGACCCGTACGTCTGGAACGCCTCCAAGAGGGCGACGTTGTTAGCCATCGCGCGATACACGTTCAGGGTCCCGCCTCGCAGGGAGTGGCCGCGGTCCTCGCTCGGGTCCGTCTCGTCCGACAGCGTATCGAGCAGCGACTGCTTGTCTACGGGCAGTTCCTCCTGGTCGACGTACGGTATCCGTGCCATGTAATCACGTCCCTTCCCGGGTGAATAAGTATGGGGGTGCAGAGACCGCGGAGACGGAATGAGAGCCGAGCGTGGTCGCGAGAGGGAGAGACTGGACCTCGGGCCTGCTACCGTACTCACTGATGAGTGTCTCGGCGTCGACAGTTCGGTAGTGTAGGGACCAACGGTTAAGTTGCTCTCCGGAATAGGGACGAGGTATATTCGCCATGCTGGCGGAGTTCGGCGATAAACAGCGGGCGTTCGCGCTGCTCGTCAGCGGCGTCCACGGCATGGACCACCTCCTCAAGCGCCTCTTTCCGCCGTTGATTCCGGTTTGGGTAGTCGCGTTCGGGTATCCGCTCTGGAAACTCGGGCTGTTGATGGGCGTGCGGACCTTCGGCTCCGCGGTCGGACAGGCGCCGATGGGCGTGCTCTCGGACCGCTACGACAGGCGGTATCTCCTCCCGCTCGGGTTCGCCGTCGCCGGGCTCGGTGTCGTCACGTTCGCACTCGCTCCCGGTCTCACCGCCGCGACCGAGGTGCTGACGGTCGCCGGCGTCACCCTCGACGAGCGGTTTCTGGTCTTACTCACGGCGATGTTCGCGGTCGGCATCGGGTCGAGCACCGTACACCCGACCGGCTATCCGCTCATCTCCGCGAACGTCGACGAGTCGAACAAGGGAACGGTGCTCGGGATGTGGGGCAGCGCCTCGAAGTTCGGCGACGGGGTCGCTCCCACGCTGGTCGGCGGGCTACTCGTCGTGCTTACCTGGGACCGCATCCTCCTCGGCGTCGGTACCTTCGGAGTCGCCTACGCCGTTCTACTCTTCGTCGCGCTCGGCGCGTTCGAAACGCGACCCGCGGGGAGACGGGTCGACACGGACGACGGCGTCGACGGACTCGGGGCACTCTGGGAGCGCGACCGCCGACTGTACGTCTATCCGCTGCTCGCCGTGTTCGCCTACTTCGCCGTCCAGATCACCGCAGCCACCGGCGTGACGGTGTTTCTGCCGGAGTTCTTGGCGAGCGTCTACGGCTACTCGTTCGCGGCGCTCGGCGTCGAGTTGACCCCGGAATCGACCGCGAGCTTCTACTACTCCGCGCTGCTGATCGTCGCCGGTGTCGGCCAGCTCGCCACGGGTCGGCTGGTCGACGCCTACGACAGTCGCAAGGTGCTCGTGGGCTATCTGGTCGTCGCCGCTGGCGTGCTCGGCGTGCTCGCGGTCGGGACGTTCTCACCGATCGGGCTCCTGGTCGTGCTGATGCTGCTCGGCGTGAGCCTCTACGGGATGAACCCCGCCCGCGATTCGCTCGTCAGCGACATCGCTCCCCCGGAGTTGGAGGGGCGAGCGTTCGGCTACATCTGGACGGGAGCGCTACTGGCGAGTTCCGCATCGCCGGCGATCGTCGGTTACCTCGCCGATAGTACCGGACTCAGAGCCGTCTTCCTCGCCCTCGCAGGCTTCGTCCTCCTCTCGGCGATTCCTATCGTGCTGTTGCTCAGCGAGAGCGTCTACGTGTTCGGTGAGGAGGCCACCGACGCCGAGACCACGACCGGCGACTGAGAGACGAACAGGACCAACTGCTATAGCGGAGAGCGATCGTCCGAATTTCACTCCACGGTAACGCTCTTCGCCAGATTACGCGGTTTGTCGATACTCCGACCGAGTTTCTTCGCCACGTGGTACGCGACCAGTTGCAACTGCACGTTCGCCAACACCGGAGCCACTCGCGGATGCGTCTCGGGTATCTCCAGTACCGCGTCTGCGTACCGCTCGACGTCCGAGACCCCGTCGGTCACCGTCACTACCGGCGCGTCCCGCGCTTCGACTTCCTTCACGTTTCCGACGGTCTTCGTCGCCTCCGTCCCGTTGCCGGTCACGAGCGCGAACACCGGCGTCTCCTCGGTCACGAGCGCGAGCGGACCGTGCTTCAGTTCGCCAGCCGGGAAGCCTTCGGCGTGTTTGTAGGTTATCTCCTTCAGTTTCAACGCGCCCTCCAACGCGACCGGGTGATGGTAGCCGCGGCCGACGAAGAAGTAGCCCTCGCTGTCTAAGAACTGTTCGGCCACCCGCTCGGCGCGCGAGGAGTCCAGCACCTCCTGAACCTGCCCCGGTAGGTCGCGCAGCGCCTCGACCACCTCGCGGGCGTCGCTCTGCGGGGCCAGCGAGGCCGACAGCAAGTTGGCCGCGACGACCTGCGAGGAGAACGTCTTGGTGGCCGCGACGCCGATTTCGGGTCCGGCGCGGATGAACAGCGCCCGGTCGCACTCGCGGGCCGCGGTCGAACCCACGACGTTGGTCATGGCCAGCGTCTCGACGCCCCGCTTCCGGGCCTCTCGCAGCGCCGAGAGGGTGTCGGCCGTCTCGCCGCTCTGGGTGATGCCGACGACGAGCGTGTCGTCGGTGACCGGCGCGGGCGCGGTGGCGTACTCGCTGGCGAGGAACGCCTGTGCGTGGACGCCCGCTTCGCGGAGGGCGCTCGCGCCGTGGAGCGCGGCGTGGTACGACGTGCCGCAGGCCACGAACTGGACAGACGAGGGGTTCAACCCGTCGAGCGCCTCGACGTCCACCGCGCCGGTCAGTTCGTCCACGCGGCCCCGTAGGCACTTCCGGAGCGCGCGCGGTTGCTCGTGAATCTCCTTGAGCATGTAGTGGTCGTACCCGCTCTTGGCTGTCTCCTCGGCGTCCCACTCGACGCGCGAGACAGATTTATCGAGGAGACGACCGTCAGCATCGGAGACCGTCCACGACCCGGATTCGAGGCGGGCGAACTCGCCGTCCTCCAGATAGACCACGCGGTCGGTGTAGTCGAGGAACGCGGGCACGTCGCTGGCGATGTAGGCGGCGTCGTCGCCGACGCCGACGACCAGCGGCGAGTCGTGGCGCGTGGCGAGGATGGCCTCCGACCCGGACGAGACCGCGGCCAGCGCGTAACTGCCTTCGAGTCGTGCGACCGCGGCGCGGAACGCCTCCTCGAAGGTCGCGCCGTCGGCGAGTTCCTCCTCGATGAGGTGCGGGACGACCTCGGTGTCGGTGTCGCTGTCGAAGTCGTGGCCGCGGTCGGCCAGTTCCGCCCGGAGGTCGGCGTAGTTCTCCACGATGCCGTTGTGGACGACCGCCACGTCGCCTGCACAGTCGGTGTGCGGGTGTGCGTTGGCGTCGCTCGGCGGCCCGTGGGTGCTCCACCGCGTGTGGCCGATGCCGACAGGCCCGACGAGGTCGCCGGTGACGGCCTGCTGGAGGCGGCGTATCTCGCCCTCGCGCTTGCAGACCGAGAGGCTCCCGTTCGAGAGCGCGACCCCCGCCGAGTCGTAGCCGCGGTACTCGAGGCCTTCGAGGCCGTCGAGGAGGACGTCGAGGGTCTCGTCACCCCGGCCTGCACAGCCGATAATGCCGCACATCAGCGACCCCCTCCGGTCGTTCGCCACGATGCGTCGTTCATGTCATCGAAACACCTCGGCGTGTTCGCTTATATTTTCGGAAACGGTCACGCCAGTCCGGAGGTGAGCGTTCGGGCCGACCAGCGTGCCCGGGGCGAAGCTCACGTCACCGTCCGCGCGGACGCGGTCGGCAAGTAGCGCGCCGAGTCGCTGGCCCTCGAAGACCGTATCGCCGACTCGCACGTCGCCAGGTCCGCCCGGAACCGTGGCGTCCGCACCGAGCGAGACTCCCTGCCCGGTCACGCAGTCCAGCAAGGTGGAGTTGGGACCGACGCGGGTGTCGGTGTCCAGCACCGACCGCGAGACCACCGCGTTCGCGCCGACCGTGGCGTTCCGGCCGAGCGCGGCGTACGGACCGACGACCGCACCGGGTCGGACCTCGGTGTCCGGGCCGACGACGACCGGGCCCTGGAGGGTGGCGTCCTCGTGAATCGTCGCGCTGTCGGCGACCCAGACCGACTCCTCGCGCTCGGGTTCGGTGACCCGGCCGTGGACCAGCAGATCGCTGGACACGTCGAGCAGGTCCCACGGGTAGGTGGCGTCCTCCCAGAGTTCCTCGGTCACGACGCCCCGGACCGTCGTCTCCGGGTCCGACGCACCTTCCCCGTCCGATGCGTCTCGGTCGCCGTCGAGCAACCGGACCAGCGTGTCGGTCAGCGCGAGTTCGCCCCGCACGCGGGGAGTCTCCTCGATGGCCTCGAAGATGGACGGGGCGAAGGCGTACACCCCGGCGTTGAGCAGGCGGTAGTCGTCGGTCTCGGGTTTCTCGACAAGTTCGACCACGCGGTCGCCGTCCATCACGACCGCGCCGTAGTGGGAGACGTCGGCCTGCTCGGTCACCGCGAGGGTCGCGCTCCCGTGATTCTCCTCGAAGGCGTCGAGGACGTCGGCGACCATCTGGCGCTCGATGACTTGGTCGCCGTTGACCACGAGGAAGCCGTCCTCGTCTTCGACCGCCTCGCGGGCCTGCAGGAGGGCGTGACCGCTCCCCAACTGTTTGTCCTGTACGACGTAGTTGACGGGGACGTTCCGGTAGGTCGGCCCGAAGTGGTTCTGCACGCGGTCGCGCTTGTACCCGACGACGACGTGGAGGCGCTCGACGCCCGCCCCGATGAGCGCGTCGAAGACGTGTTCGAGAATCGGTCTGTCAGCGGCCGGAAGCATCGGTTTCGGACGGTTACGGGTCAGCGGACGCAAGCGAGTCCCCTCTCCCGCGGCCAGCACGACGGCGGCGCGAACAGTCATAGATGAAACATCGACAAGAAGGGGCATGAACTTTCGGCTTCCTGCGCTCGCTCGGCCGAAGTGGTTCGAAGTCGAGTCTCGGTCGCATCGGCCGGTGTCGCCGACACCGCCGACGGTCGTCGGTACGCCGAACGGTTCCCGCTATATCGCCAGCGCGCCGCCTCCGAGAATGGCCAGCGCGCCCAGTCCCACGCAGACGCTCCAGAAGGGCACGCGCTCGACGACTCGCATCAGCGCGTCGATGGTGAGGTAACCGACGACCGCGGCGGTACCGAGCGCGAGCGCCGCCTCGGTCGGCGCGACCTCCGGAACGCCGGTGTCGAGGAGGACGAGTACGCCAGCGCCGAGCGCGGCCGGAATCGACAGCAGGAACGAGAGTCGGAACGACGACGGGCCGTCGTGACCCCGGAAGAGCAGGGCCGAAGTGGTAGTGCCCGACCGGGAGACGCCCGGGAGGATGGCCAGACCCTGCAGCGCGCCGACCAGCACGGCGTCGACGAGGTCCGGCGACTCGCGGCCGCCGAACTCGAAGTCGTCGGCGACCCGCTGGAGGACGCCCGTCAGCACGAGCAGGACGCCGACCAGCGCGACGAACGCGCCGCCCGTGAGCGCGGAGACGACGCGGTCCAGCGTGGCGTAGGCCGCGATGCCCACGACGCCGGACGCCAGCGTCGCGACGCCGAGGAACGAGAGGGTCGGGCGCTGGCTGGCGGCGCGCCCACTCGCGACGCGACGGTCCGCGCTTCCTGCGCCCGCGCTCGGCGCGCCCGCGGCACCCGGAGCGTCCGATACGTCCGCAGCGACCGAGTTTCCGGGGTCGAACGCCGACCCCGGCCGCCAGTGGGGGAGCGCGGCCAGCACGTCGCGCAACTCGTCGCGGTAGTACACCGCGGCCGAGAGCGCAGTTCCGGCGTGGAGGAACAGCGAGAACTGGACCGCGGCCTCGGGCGAGGACCCGAGCGCGGTCAGGAAGACGGTGATGTTGCCCTCGCTGGAGATGGGTAACCACTCGAAGACGCCCTGTAACGCTCCGGCGGCGACGGCGACGAGCGCGGACCGATTCATATTCGATGGGCGTTCGCCCGCGGTTATAACTGCTCGGAAGTCCGACGGCACTCGGGCGACCGCCAAGAGAGAGAACGCTGTAGACCGGGGGAACTCTGGTCCTGCTGCTATCGCTTCCTGTCGCTGTTACAGGGCCTGCGTAGCGACTGGACAGTCGCGAAGCACCATCGACCGAAACTGGCGGAAGAGAGTCGGCGTCCTCAGTCGTCGTCCACGACGACTTCGACCGGACCGCCCTCGGCGGTCAGTTCCTGTTGCTCGTTCTTGCGCTCGTGCCAGAGGAGCGCGCCAGCGACGGCCAGCACTATCCACGACCGCCAGTTGGCGAGGTTGAGCGTGTAGCCGATGCCGAAGGGCTTGTCCACCAGCATCCCCTCGTCGGGTTTCCAGTACGACGAGAGCATCCGTCCGATGCTCGGTCGCTCGAAGTTGTACGGAACGCCGAACAGTTCGCCGGTGGTAGGTTTGTCTGCCATGTGAGAGAAATACGGCGGAGAGGGATAAAGTGCTTTGGCTACGGTCGAAAGCGGAACGGTTCCCGCGGCGGACCGCGAGACGACTCGAACGAGGTCCGCCGAGAGTCACTCCTCGGTGCGGTCGGCGAAGTCGAGGAGCCACTCGCCGACCTCGCGGGCCTCCTCGGGGGTGAGTTTGGCTCTCGCGTGTACGAACTCCTCGCGTTCGGTGACCTTGACGTTCAGGTTGACGAGGCTACCGTCGGAGTCGACGCCGACCGTGCCGCCGTCCACCTCGTCCAGATAGCCGTCCCGGTCGCCGTACTCGAAGCTACCGTCCGCGTGACACTCGAGTTCGTCGTCCATAGGGAGGTACTCGACCGCCGCCCGAAAGAAGTTGGTGGGCCGAGACGGAGCGGTGGTGCGAGGTCCGCCACGGCCATCGCAGGCGTTCATCGGTGGTCGTCGTCCGCGTGGCGGTCGGTATGAGGACCGAGACCTCACTGGTAGCGCCCGCGGCCTTCGACCGCTCGAAGCCGAGTCAGCACCGTATCGTCGCCCGCCTCGGCGTACGCCGCCTCGAACTCGCGTCGTAGCTCCTCGGCGTCGTCCGAGGTCCCGGCGAGGCTCTGGGCGAAGACGTGGAGGTCCATCGCGTAGTCCTCGGCGTCGTCGGTGTAGTAGCCCAGTCCGAAGTCGATGAGGTACGTCCGGTCCGGGCCGGGCGGCCCGTCGCGTCGCCCGACCCTGACGTTCCGCGTCGTCGGGTCGCCGTGGACGAACCCCGCGGCGTGAATCGCGGCGAGGTGCTGGGCCACGTCGCGCACGCGGTCCGGCGTGAGATTCTCGCGGAGGTCGGCCTCGCCCACGCACTCGAACACCAGCACGCCCTCTCGGGGGTCCACGTCGTAGACCACCGGGGTCGGAACGCCGTGTCGCCGGGCCTCGCTGGTCAGGCGCGCTTCGAGGACCGTCCGGTCGCGCCGGAGTCGCGCGTCGAGTTCCGGGTGGCGGTAGCGCTTCGGCAGGCGGCGCTTCGTGACGCGCTCGTCGCCGATTTCGACGGTGGCCTCTGCACCCTTCACTTCCGCACCGTTCTCGCGCCAGACGGCCACGGACTCCTCGTCGCTCCGCCACGTCACGTCCACTTGGTCGGGCCGGAAGTCCGGGTCCACCGCCGACTCCTCGACCGAGATGGTGTCGCCAGCGCGAGCCATCTCCGCGCCGAGGACCGCAATCATCCCGGCGTTGTCCCGGAGGAATCGCGGTTCCGGGGCGTGGAACGACGCGCCGCGCTGGTCGCACATCTCGCCGAGCATCTCGCGGAGGCGGGCGTTCTGCCCGACGCCGCCGCCCAGCACGAGTTCGTCGCTTCCGGTCAGCGAGAGGGCGCGCTCGGCGACTTCGGTCAGCATGGCGAAGACGTTCTCCTGCAGGGAGTAGCAGACGTCCTCGACGGGTGTCCCATCATCATACGCGTCCTTGGCGGCGCTCATGATGCCCGAGAACGAGAAGTCCATCCCCTTGACGACGTAGGGGAGTTCGACGTACTCGCCGTCTTTCGCGGCCTCCTCGACCTTCGGTCCGCCGGGGTGGGACCACCCGACGTGGCGCGTGAACTTGTCGATGGCGTTGCCGACGCCGGTGTCCATCGTCTCGCCCAGCACGCGGTACCGGCCGTTGCGGTACCCCAGCACGTGGGCGTTCGCGCCCGAGGCGTTCAGGCAGACCGGGGAGTCGAACCCCGACTGCTGGCGGCCGATTTCGAGGTGAGCCACCATGTGGTTGACGCCGACGAGGGGCACGTCGAGCGTCTGGGCGAGCGCTCGCGCGGCGGTGCCGACCGTCCGCAGGCAGGGACCGAGACCCGGCCCGCGCGAGAACGAGACCGCGTCGATATCGCCGTCGGCCTCGGCCAAGGCGGTCTCGACGACTTCGGGGACGGCGTCGCTCATGTGTTCGGCGGCCTCGCGCGGGTGAATCCCGCCGCTATCGGGCTGATAGGCGTCGGTTTCGATAAAAACTGAGTCGGCGTCTTCGTCGTAGACCGCGGCGCTCGCGGCCCACGCGGTGCCCTCGATGCCGAGGACGCGCATTCGCTCGCTCACGGCTCCTTCGTCGCCGTTCGCGTTTTCACGATGCAGTTCGCTTCCGCTCGGCGCATCGCCCTACTTCCACTCGGTGTAGCCACACCGACCGCAGTGGAGGCGGTCGCCGTGGTCGGCGAGGAACGCGTCGCCACACCGGGTGCAGGTCTCTTTGTCGGTCGTCCCGTCGTCGTCGTACATCTCGTTACGCGCCATTATTCGGCCTCCTCCGCCTCGGGTTCGGCGTCGGCGTCAGCGGCGATCTTGTTGCGTTCGAGCATGTACTCCTGCTCGACGTCGCGGGCGTGTTCGGGGCTGTCGTAGACCTTCGCGTAGCCGACGGTCTTGCGCATTCCGAACTTGGTGTTCATCTCGTGGACCACGACTTCGCTCGAATCCTTGTCCAACTTCGCCGCGAGACTGTCGCGGACCGAGAGCCGGGAGGGCGTCGCTTCGTCGTGAACTATCTGGAACCGCACTTCGGACCGGTGGAGCATCGGATTCTGCTCCTCGGAGAGGATTTCAACTTCCATGTGTATCGCTCAGTTACTCTGTTATTGGCTGTGAACGTTGTAAAAGGATTTCGAAGTGAACAACCTGGCTCGGCCGCGGACCGCAGCTACGTCGCGTCCAGAATCTCGAACAGAGCGTCGGCGTCGCCGTCCATTCGGCTCAAGAGGTCGCGCATCCTCTCCTTGGCGTCCGCGGTCACGTCGGCGAGGACCATCCCCTCGCTCGGCTGACCGTACACTACGCTCGCGCCCAGCGGTGCGGCCACGATTGCCGGGAGGGTGACGAGGTCCTCCTCGCCCTCGACCACGACGACGGTCGGGTCGGGGTCGGCGATCGCCTCGCGGAGCGCCTCCACCATCTCGCGGGTGACGGTCGCGGCGGGGTTCTCGACGTGAACCTCGCGTGCAGATTCGCCGAGTCTGGCGACGCCCGCTGCCACGTCGTCATCGACCGCCTCCCGCTCGGTCAGGCCGTCCACCACGGCCACGTCGGGCGCGACGCCAGCGCGTTCGAGATGGTAGGTCACCACGTCGCCCACCGCGACGAGCGGCCCGTCGCCCGCCGCCGCCAGCAGGCGCTCGGCGTCGGTGAAAATCGGTCCCATCGGCTCCTTGAGTTCCCCGCGCATCTCCGCGGGCAAGGTGACGAGAACGTCGCTCACGGTGAATCAGTAGCGGTTACCGGACTTTCAGCGCGTACTTGCCCGGTTCGGTCACTTCCATCTCCTCGGCGATCTGGCTCTCGTCGGGGTGCGCGATGATGACGAAGCCGCTCCAGTCCTCGGTGAGGCTGGTCGAACCGCAGATGGGACAGGTGTCCTCGTCGGGTTCGGCCACGGCGTGACATTCGCGGCAGGCGAGGCGGTTGCTAGCCATCGTTATTCACTCTCGGTGGTGGCCTGACGCTTCTCGCGTTCCTCTTTCAGCCAGCCGTGCTTGCCGAGACCGACCTGCTTGGCCGTGAGACCGATCTTGCTCTCGCGCGGATTGCGCTCGTCGATGCTCTTGGTGACGATGCGCGCTCGCACCGAGTCGCCGACGCCGAGCGTGCGGTTCGATTCGCGAGACGCGAGCATCTGGCCCTCTTCGTCGTACGCGAGGTACTCGTCGGAGATCTGCGAGACGTGGAGCAGGCCGTCCACCGGACCGATGCCGACGAAGGCACCGAAGTTGACGACCTCCACGATTTCGCCGTCCACGACTTCCTGCATCTGGGGGTCGTACGTGACCGCGTCGAAGTCGGCCTCGTAGTACACGCCCGGTCTGTTCGGAAGCACTGCACCGTCGCCGATGTCGTTGACGTTCACGACACTGACGACGCTTCCGACGTCTTCGTCCATTCGTCCCTCCAACTTGTCCTGCAGAAGCCGCTTCACTAGCTCCGGCGTCACCTCTGCGAGGTGTTCTGGGGGTACCTCGACCGTATCTTTGAGTCTAACCCGTTTGTACATGCTAAGGTTTGCTGATTGCGAGTTTGTTCCGGCCCCTTATATGAATTACCGGTGCGTCCGCGTCGAGCAGACGCCCCTTGAGGGGACCGTCGTTCGTGACGACGTAGTCGAACTCGGGGGCGAGTTCGACCAGCGCGTCGTCTGCGTACGATGCTTCGTGTTCGACGGTTCGACACCGTTCGGCCGCCAAGTCCGCACCGACGCTCGCTGCGACGGCTTCCTTTCCGGCGCCCTCCGCGAGCTTCGACAGCTCGTCGCAGACGGCGCGGGGGACGACGCACTCGAAGGTGCCGAGGAGTCGGTCGAGTTCGTCGAACAACCGCACGTCCGACTCGACCGGCATCATGAGTGCGCTCGTATCCAAGGCGACCCTGACGACCATGCTACTCGGTGAGCGTGCCGACTCCGATAAGTCGCCAGCGTGCGCCGATGCGGCGGTTGATGGCTATCTGGGCACCCTCGGGTGCGCAGACCGGTCGCTTGAGCGCGACCTCACACTCGCCCTCGCGCGCGCTGGTCACGGACCCGACCGTCGTGGCGGTGCCGATGGTGAGCATCAGCGGTTCGCCGGTCGAGATGTCGTCGATGTCCTGGTCGTCGAGTCCGACGAGGCGTTCGAGCAGGTCCACCTCCATCGTGAACTGGTTCCACGTCGGAGGGAGGGTACCGGGCGTCCCAGCGACCTGTCCCGCCAACGCGTCGCCTTTCGTGAGACTGGGGTCGAGACCGGTACCGACGCCGAGCAGTCCGCCCGGCGTCACTTCGTCCACCGTCTCGCCGCCCGCCTGCAGCGAGCGCACGTCTGTCTCGACGGGTTCCCATCGCGTCTCGCCGCCCTCGTCCACTTCGCGGCCGGGACGGAGTTCGATGTCGTCGCCCTGCGTGAGTCGGCCCTCGACCAGACTGCCGCCGAGGACGCCGCCCATCAGACCGTCCCACGTCGTGCCGGGACGGTTGATGTCGAAACTCCGAGCGACGTGCATCCGCGGGTCCGCGTCGGGGTCGCGGTCGGGCGTCGGAATCTCCTCCTCGATGGCCTGCATCAGGAGGTCGATGTTGACCTCCTGCTGGGCGGAGATGGGGACGACCGGCGCGTCTTCGGCGACGGTGCCCTCCACGAACTCCTGTATCTCCTCGTAGTTGCGCTGGGCCTGCTCGCGGTCCACGAGGTCGATCTTGTTCTGGGCCACGACAATGTTGTCGATGCCGATGATGTCGAGCGCCATCAGGTGCTCCTCGGTCTGGGCCTGCGGGACGGGTTCGCTGGCCGAGACGACCAGCACCGCGCCGTCCATGATGGCCGCACCCGAGAGCATCGTCGCCATCAGCGTCTCGTGGCCGGGCGCGTCCACGAACGACACCGTGCGAAGCGGTTCGCTCTCGCTGCCGTCCGGACACGTCTCGTCTACCGTGTATCGCTCCGGCTCGTCGAGACCGGGACACTGCCGGAACGTGGCGTCTGCGTACCCGAGCCGGATGGAGATGCCACGCTTCATCTCCTCGGAGTGTTGGTCGGTCCATTCGCCGGAAAGCGCCTGCACGAGCGTCGTCTTTCCGTGGTCTACGTGACCGACCAGTCCGATATTCACCTCCGGTTGGGCGTAATTTCCTGTCAAAGTTGACCTCCTGAAGTAATTCTACTGGAAGATTCGCCCCGAACGACTGATAAACCTACTGTTCTCGTTCGGGTGCCGAGGGCGGTTCCCACCCCTCACAATTACGACGGTCGGTACGGTCCCGGTCGGCGGAATCACGATTGGCGGGGACGCGCCCGACGCGTTCGCTCTCCGTCAGTCGCCGAGAGAGTACCGTCCGACGCGACCAGTTCCAGCAGCATCGCTCTTCGAGGGATCACCATCGCTTCGAGTAAACAAGTTTTGGCCGTCGACCGGCCTGCTGACGGTACAGCGCGCCTCCGCCGAATAGTAAGAAACGTAACAAAAATGCGATTAAGGCAACACTTTAGCCGGATGCGACCGCATCTCGTCGTATGAGCGGAACAACAGGGCCGAACGCCGACCTCGACGCCGAGGAGTCCACGATTCGGGACTGCGAGGACTGCGTGGCCCCGGCCGAGGCGTTCTCGGTCATCGCCAACGAGACGCGACTGTCGATTCTGGAGGCGCTCTGGAAGGCTTCGGACCGACCGGTGAACTTCTCGGAGCTTCGACGCGAGGTCGGCATGCGCGACAGCGCCCAGTTCAACTACCACCTCAAGCAACTCACCGACCACTTCGTCGTCCAGACCGACGACGGGTACGACTTCCGGCAGGCCGGGAAGAAGGTCGTCCGGGCAATCCTCGCGGGGTCGTTCAACGAACACCCCGAGATGGGTCCGTTCGACGTGGAGGGGACCTGTGCGACCTGCGACGGGGGGCTACAGGCGTACTACAGCGACGAGATGCTGGTCATCGAGTGCAAGGAGTGCGAGAAGAACCACGGCTGTTACCCCTTCCCGCCGGGCGGACTGAACGACCGCACCCGCGAGGAGATCATGGACGCGTTCAACCAGCGCGTGCGCCACCTCCACTGCCTCGCGGCCGACGGCGTCTGCCCGGAGTGCAACGGCCGGATGTCCACCACGATTACCCGCGACGACGAGGACTTCCTCGGTCTGGAGGTGCGAGTGGACCACGAGTGCGAGCAGTGCCACCACCAACTCTACTCGGCGGTGGGACTCTCGCTGCTCGACCAGTCGGACGTGGTGACGTTCCACCGCGAACACGGCGTGGACCTGTGTACGACGCCGTACTGGGATCTCGCGTGGTGCGTCAGCGACGAGCAGACGACCATCCTCTCGGAGGACCCGTGGCAGATTCTGGTCGAGATTCCGCTGGACGACGAAGTGCTGTCGGTGACCCTCGACGGCGACCTGACCGTCCTCGAACTGGAACGGTCCTGTCGGTCGGCGTCCTCCGACGGGACGCAGGCGGTTTCGGACTGAGCGACCGCGAGAGACGTAGTTCGCTCAGTTCTCGGTCAGCCAGTCCGCGAACTTCGCCAGCGCCCGTCCCCGGTGAGAAATCGCGTTCTTGCGCTCCGTACTCATCTCGGCCATCGTCTCGCCCTCGTGTTCGAAGATGGGGTCGTAGCCGAACCCGCCCTCGCCGCGCGGTGCGACGATGCGGCCCGGCACCGCGCCGTCGAACGTCTCGGCGGTCTCGCCGTCGTAGTAGGCCACCACGCACCGGAAGTGCGCGCGGCGGTTCTCCTCTCGCTCCACGAGGTTCCAGACGCGCTCGACGCCCACGGTGTCCTCGACGTACGAGGAGTACGGGCCGGGGAACCCGCCGAGCGCGTCCACGAACAGGCCCGCGTCGTCCACGACCACGGGGTCGTCCCCGCCGGTCTCGGCGAAGGCCTCTTTCGCCCCGGTCACCGCGATTTCGCCGAGGTCGTCGCTCTGAACCTCCGTGTAGTCGTAGTTTATCTGCTCCACGTCGTCGTCGAGGTACTCGCGCGCCTCTCGGACCTTGCCCGCGTTGCTCGTCACGAATCTGATGGTCATGAAGGGTCTCCGTTGATTCGGGGTGAGGGTGCGCGTAGGTTATAGTCGTTGATTCGCCCGACGTTCTCCGGCGAGCGTTCCCCGGAAGTTATGATGCTTGGGTGACTGTTTCGAGCATGGACTCGCTCACGACCGGGCGTCCCCTCGACGAGGACGGCACACCCACCGACGGACCCGCGCTCGAACTCGACCCCGAAGGGACCGCCGCCGACCTGTTCGAGGACTCACCCTATCCGCTCGCGTCCAGCCCCGGAACCGGGATGTGGATGGCTCCCCTGCGGTGGCCCGACGACGCCGACGAGTCGCCTGCCATGTTGGTCTGGTTGTCGCCCGACGCGACCGAGCTTCCGGCGCACGTCCACACCACCGACGAGGAGCAGTTCCGCGCGGTCGAAGGCGAACTGACTGTCGTCGAGGAAGGCGACCCCCGCCGTCTCGAACCCGGCGAGGAGTACACCGTCCGGCCCGGGCGCGAACACTACTTCCGGAACGACACCGACGACTTCGTCGCCTTCTACGTGGACCTCCCGTGGGCGAAGACCCTCGAAACGCAACTCACCGTCTCCGGGTTGGACCACGAAGGGGCGTTCGGTTCGGGCGGCGACTACGGCGAACCGAGCCTCCTCTACGGACTCGTGATGAGCGAGTACCTCCGAGACGGCACGAGAGTCGCGGTCGGACCCCCGGCCGTCCAGCGACTCCTCTGGGCCACGCTCGGCCGCGTCGCGAAGGCCCTCGGCCATCGACCGGTCGAGGAGCGACACCTCCGCGACGAGTTCTGGACAGAGACCGTCGAACAACCGAACCTCTGACCGGACTCGGTGGTGAGGGACCTCACTGCCGAGTCGGCGACCGGACCGAAAATCGCAATTCCTTACCTCGCCCGGCGACTCACTCCAGATATGAGCACGATTCGGGTCGCGTGGGGAACGGGAACCGGACCCACCGAGATGTCCTCGTACGACGCCGCTCTCGCGGACGCCAACCTCCACAACTACAACCTCGTGTCGGTCTCGTCGGTGATTCCGGCCGACGCCGAGGTCGAAGCGGTCGGCACGGCCCCGGACCTCGGACCCGCTGGCGAGCGCCTGACGGTCGTGGAGGCGCGCGCGACGCGCGCCGGACCGGGACACGTCTCGGCCGCGCTCGGATGGTCCCAGAGCGAGGAGGGACCGGGCCTGTTCTACGAGGCCGCGGGCGAGACCGACCCCGAAGCCGTCGCCGAGCGCGTCCGGACCGGTCTCGCGGCCGGGCGAGAACTTCGCGAGTGGACGTTCACCGACGAACGCGTCGAGACCGCCAGCATCGACGCCGAGGCCGGAGTCTACGCGTCGGCGGTCGTCATGGCCGTCTACGGCGAGAGCGAACCGATTTGTTGAGCAGATTCGCTCGCAGTAGCGAACCGTGTCAGAGCCTGCCGAAGCCGAGAGCTTTTATAACGTCGGGAACTAAAGTATCGTCGTTAGACCGATGAACGGAAACACCCCCTACGCGGGCGTCCCCGGCAAGACGCAGGCCGGTAAACGTGCGAACGCCGACGTTCCGGACCTCTCCCCCGAGCAGAAACAGTCGCTTCGCGACAGCATCACCGACATCGCCACCCGGACCCGCGAGTTCCTCCCCGACGAGTACGTCGTCGGGTCGAAGGTCGCCGACGACGGCAACGGACCGCAGGCGCAGGTGTCGGTCCAACCGCCGGTCGGCCACCCCGTGAGTGCGGGGTTCAAACCCAGCATCGACGACTTCGACGGCGACAACCTCGAAACGCACGAAGAGGCGGAGGTCGCCCGCGGCCTCGCGGCGAGTGCCGCCATGCAGGTCAAGCAGATGATGGGCGACAACATCACGCCGACCGCGCGATAAGCGTCGCGTCTGCCGGGCGGTCCCGTACTTTCACTCGAACGACCCTCGATTTTCACGCGGAACCGACTACCGTCCGTCGTGTCGAACGACTACTGTCCGTCGTGTCGAACGACTACTGTCCGTCGTGTCGAACGGCTACTGGTTCTCACGCAGAGCGGCCATCGACTCTCACGCAGGAGAATCAGCAGTTTCACGCGGAGGGTCCGCCGACCCGTCCGCGCGGACCGCGGCGCGTCGGCGGGTTCCGGAAGAGAAGATGGGCGAGCGCAATCGCCGACAGCATCGCGCCCGCCGACACGCCGAACTGGGACGTGACGCCGAACAGTTGCCCGGCGAGCAGACCGACCAGCAGCGGCATCGGAAGGAAGACGAGAGCGAGGTCGTAGTAGGATACGTTCGGTACTCCGGCGTTACCACTGGGTAGTTGGATTTGCCCGAGCATGAAACCACCTTTCCGTAGGTGTATAGGGTAGGGATTGACTAAAAATTATTGGTCGGTGGTAATCTTATCCGCCAGCGGCCGAGGGCGACGCTGGAGTCGGAAGGCCTGTCGCGAGGTTCGACGCCGCTCAGTTCTCGACGACCGTCCCGCCAGCACCGACGGCGACGTTCGGACTGCCGCGGACGACCGCCTTCAGGTTCTGGCCGGTCGGCGTGGCGTCCTGCGCCCACTTGCCGTCGGTCAGATCGAAGACCTTGCCGCCCCCGCCGACGGTGAAGCCGTTTCGGTCGTCGTCGGTGACTTCGACGTCGCGGAGACCGGCGTCGCCGAGGTCGGTCGGCGTCCAGTTGGCACCGTCCCAGTGGAAGCCCATGCCGCCGCCGCCCGACACCCACACGTCGTCGGTGGCGTCGCTGTCCACGCCGTAGAAGTTGACGTTCGCGTCGGCGATGCCGATGTCGTCGTAGGTGACGCCGTCGGTGGTCTGGAACACCGTCTGGTTAGTGTCCACGACGTGGCCGGACTTCACGTCGTGGAAGTCGATGGCCGAGAGTCCCGACCCGCTACCGGGCGTGACGTAGTTCCACGTCTGGGACGCCCCGTTCTCGAAACTGTAGTAGACCTTGCCCGAGTCGCCCGCGACGTAGACGTTGGCATCGCCAGCGGGACCAGTCACGGACACGTCGTTGAAGTTGTTCGTGCTCCCGACCGGCTTGGAGTGGTCGTAGAGAGTCCCGGTCTCCACGTCGTACGCGCCGACCGCGCCCGAGGAACCGACCATCCAAATCTGCTTCCCGTCGTCGGTCACGTCCGCGCCGTACAGCGAGTTCCCGTTTCCGGTCACGCCGCCGTCGAAGACCTTCCGCCAGCCGTCGGCCGTCCGGCGGATGGCGACGCCGCCAGCGCCGACCGCGTACGCGCTGTCTGCCGTGTACTCCACGTCGTAGAGGGTGTTTCCGGTGGGGGTCTCGGCGACCGTCCATCCGGTTTCGGCGGCGGTCGCAGTCGCGGGGAGGGCGGCAGTTACGACCGTCGCGGCCGATGCTTGCAGGAACCGTCGTCGCGTCGTAATACGTTCCGTCATGACTCCACTCGACAGTGAACGAGGGTTGATACTTCAAAGGAGGAATCCGTTCCCGCTCTTCAGACCGTTTAAAACCACGCAATCGTGGCTGAAACCCGCGAAAACCCAACATCGAGGAGTAATTTTAATCCCAGTATAGTTTGGACTGATTGAGTAATAAATGGTGAAAAATAGAGCCGGTTGTTTATAATCGACCTCGACACGCGGCCGGAATCCGGGTCGATTCGTCGCGGACAGCGGTTTCGGTCCGACCTACTTCCCCCAGAAGGGGTCGCGCTTGCGCCGTTTGTCGAGGTACATCTGGAGCGCCTCGAGTTCGTCTACCGGGATGTCGTCGGCGAGTTCCTGTTCGAGAATCTTGGCGTGCTTCTCCGGGAGTTCCATCCAGAGTTCGTCGCCCTCCTCTATCTGGCGGCCGACCGTCGGTCCGTCGATGGCGACGCTGACGCGGTTCCCGCTACGCGCTTCGTCCACGTCGTCGCCCTGCTCCTGAATCCCCTTGAGTTGGCCGACCCGCGTCGGGTCGTTCCCGTCGAACTTCACCACGTTGCTGTTCTTCTTGACGGTGCCCGCGAGAATCTCGACGCCGACCACGGCGGGGTCGTTCTGTCGGAAGGTGTGGTCCTTGAGAATCTGGAACCGCGCGGGTCGAGTGATGTTGTCCAGCACCGTCTCCTGCTGGGCGCGTTCGAGTTCCTCGACGTACTCCTCGTACTCTTCGATGAGTCGGTAGATGACGCCGCTCTCGAACAGTTTCACGTCGCTGTCCTCCGCTTGCTTTTCGGCGTCGGCCAGCACGTCCACGTTGAACGCGAGGATGGTCTTGTGCGTGTCCTCGCTCGCGGTGGACGCCACGCTGATGTCGCGAGGAGCCACGTCGCCGACTTCGGCGCGCATGATGGGGATCTCGGCCTCGTCCATGGCGTTCGCGATGGCCTCCAGACTGCCGAGCGTGTCGGCCTTCACGACGACGCCCTGTTCTTGGGTCTCCACCTCGATTTCGGAGAGTTCGGCCCGAACCTCCGTGATGACCTCCTCGATGTCTCGGTCCCGGACGACTCGGACCGGCGCGCCCGCCATCGCGTCGTCGAGGTCGGGTGCGGCGATTTTGACGCCGGACGCGGCCGCGATTTCGTCCACCTTCTCGAAGCGGTCTTCGGTCCGAATCTCGGCGAGCGGCCGGGGTTTCAGGATGGCGCGCACGTCGGTCACGATGGGGTCGTCCAGACCCCCGACCACGATGGTCTCGTCCTCGCGGATGGTCCCGTCGTACAGCACGACGTCGAGGGTCGTCCCGAAGCCCTTCTCCTCTTTGACTTCGAGGACGGTGCCCGCGCCCGGTCCGGTCACGTCGATGGCCATGTCCTCCTTCATGTACCGCTGGGCCAGACCCATCAGGACGGTCAGCAGGTCGGGAACGCCCTCGCCGGTCTCCGCGCTGACCGGCACCACGCCGATGTTCCCCCGGAAGTCCTGCACGCGCCAGTACATGTCGGCCGAGAACCCCTCGTCGCTGAGTTCGCCGATAATCTCGTAGAGCTGCTCGTCGAGCGCCGACTGCACGCGGTCGCTCTGGGCTTCTTTGGTCTGTTGGACCGGCGCGTCCTCGTTCGGTTTCCACCCCGGAATGGTGTCGATCTTGTTCGCCGCGACGACGAACGGCGTCTGGGACTGTTTGAGAATGTTGATGGCTTCGAGGGTCTGCGGTTGGAAGCCGTCGTTCACGTCCACGACGAGGATGGCGATGTCCGCCAGCGCGCCGCCGCGCGACCGGAGCGTCGTGAACGAGTGGTGACCCGGCGTGTCGATGAACAGCAGACCGGGCAGGTCGAAGTCGCTCGGGTCGATGAGGCTTCCCGCGACCTTCGACACCACGTCGAGCGGGATGGCGGTCGCCCCGATGTGCTGGGTGATTGCACCTGCTTCGCCTTCGATGACGGTCGAACCGCGTATTTTGTCCAGAAGACTGGTCTTGCCGTGGTCTACGTGTCCCAGTACGGCGACGATGGGGGTGCGCAAACCTCGTTCGTTCTCGCGTGTATTAGTGTCAGGCATAGGCTACCACCGGGGAAAGAAGGTTCTTACTCAAGAGGTACTCCGCGTAGCATTTAACTTTTTCACTCCGCTGTACGTCAGCGCCCGAACTGTCGGGGGTCGCACCACCCCGTATCCTTTATGGTGTAGCACTCAGTAACCCCCCGTATGTCGAAAATCCTCGCCGAAAACCTCTCGGGGAAGGCCGTCATGGGGTCAGACGGGACAGAACTCGGTATGCTGTACAACATCACCATGGACCTCAAGACGGGTGAACTCGCGGACCTACTCGTCGAACCTGACGAACAGTTGCAACGTGGCACGGTGGAGTTCGACTCCGACGAAGAGGGTCGGTTTCAGGTCCCCGTCAAACGAGTGCAGGCAGTAAAAGACTACATCGTCGTTCAGCGGTAAATGTACGTTCTAGACGCCTCAGCTTTCATCAACGAGTATCACACCAACGCGGACACGGCGAGCATCCCGATGGTCCGCGAGGAACTAGAGGACGAGAGCGCCTATCGTTTCGACGCGATGGAGGGGTCCGGGATGCACATCCACATCCCGCAGGACGGCGCGGTAGAGCGCGTGCGCCGGGCCGCCAAGGAGACCGGCGACTTCGAGGAACTCTCCGACACCGACGTTCGACTCATCGCCGGTGCCTTCGAACTCGACGCGACGCTCGTCACCGACGACTACGCCATGCAGAACGTCGCCGAACACATGGACGTGAACGTCGAGGTCATCGCGCAGGAGGGCATCGCCGAACAGCGCGACTGGCGGTTCCAGTG
Source organism: Halorussus aquaticus (assembly GCF_024218795.1). Taxonomy (GTDB): domain Archaea; phylum Halobacteriota; class Halobacteria; order Halobacteriales; family Haladaptataceae; genus Halorussus; species Halorussus aquaticus. The sequence goes on along the minus strand of NZ_CP100400.1, from coordinate 3,495,558 downwards.
TCAGGGATGCGGGCGCGAATTCGACGAGAACAAGGACCGATGCCCCATCTGCGGGAGCGAACTCACCCGCAAGAACCCGTCGAACGCCTGAACCGACCGAACTACCCCTCCGTCCGACGTTCGACTCGCCGACCGGATTCGTCCGCAACGGGCCTCCTCTGTTCTGGGACTCGTCTCCCGCCCAACCTGCGCTGTCGCTCGCGCACGCGGAGTCGCTGCGCACTCACTCGTCGGTCTCTATCTCTTCGAGTCCGACTTCGATGAGTTGCCGGAGGACCTCCTGCGTCGTCAGGTCGTACTCGCGGGCCAGCGTCTCGATGCGCTTGGCGCGGTCGCGCTCGCAGGTGATCGAGTAGCGACGCTCCATGAGGCGTTCAGAGGTCGTTGCAGGTGTTAAATCTACGTCAGACGCGAGGCGGACGCGGGACGCACGGACGGCAGACGCCCCGTCTCCGGGGCGAACGTTCGATTTCGACCGGTCCGTTGTCAGCCACGACTCGACCGGTCACGCGCCGCCGGTCATCTGGACGTACATCGCCGCGAAGATGATGGCGTCGAACGTACCGTGGATCAGCGCCGAGACGGTCACGTTGTCCGTCTTCAGGTACGTCGCCCCGAGGATGAGCGAGAGGAAGAAGATGACCGCGAGCGTACTCAGTAGCGCGGGGAGGTCGGCCCCGGCAGCGTAGGCGGGGATGTGTGCCAGCGAGAACACGACGCTCCCGACCAGCACGCCGCCCCAATCGCCGAACGTCGGATACAGCGACTTCTGGATGATGTTGCGGTAGAGCAGTTCCTCGCCCGGACCGATGATGAGCCACGACGCCGGAATCAGCAACAGGAGGATTTCGGCGTTACCGCCCGCCGCGGCCTGCTGGACGTTGTGTTCGGCGGTGCTCAGGCCGAGTTGGGAGAAGACGACCGTGACGAGTACCTGTAGCCCGAACAGCGCGAGGACGCCGCCCACGACGTAGCCGAGGTCGCGCAGTGTCGGGACGCGGAAGTCCAGAAACGCCAGCGTCTTGTCCGTCCACTGGAAGTATATCAGCGCGACGGTGCCGGTGCCCAGACCGAGCGCGACCGCGCTGATGGCGAGTTGAGCGGCCGTGCCGGGGTCGCCGGGGACGAGTCCCGCCGCGATACTCACGAGCACGCTGGCCCACGCCGCGATGGCGAACAGTCCGGCGAATCCGACCGCGAGACCCCATCCGGCGGCTTTGACGGCCGTACCCAGCGACTCGGGGAGACCCCGGCCGTCGCCGTACGCCGCGATGACGCCGCCTACGCCGCCGAGTAGCGCGAGGGTCACGCCCCACGGTGAGACCGCAGTTACATCGACGGATAGCGCCGTTCCCCCGGCCAGCGTACTGTGACCGGCGAGTGCGCTCGCTCTCGCTACGCCGACGTAGCCGACGACGGCCAGACTGGCGACGCCAGCGACGAGCGACCCGGGACCGCGGGCGAGTACGTCATGGCGTCGCAGCGAGAAAGCGCCGAACGCGGTCGCGCCGAGGACGGCGAGAATCACGTTTTCGACGGGACCGATGCCGACGGTTCCCCACGGGAGCGCGGCGGCCGCGAGGGCGAATCCGGCCAACACGACGCCCACGCTCGCAGCAGAACGGTCTTCCATACTCCGAACAAGGGGTGGCCGGGCTAAAGTCCCTGTGTTTGTATGTTGGCGCGGTGAGTTGTGTCGGGTGCGACGAGTCGTCAGTTCCGCCGCGCGAGTGCGAGTCCGGCCGCCACCGCGACGAGCGCCACCGGGACGCCGAATCCCGGGATGCTGGACCCGCTGCTACCGTCGGTCGTCGAAGTGGTGGACGCCGCCGATTCGTCGGCGGTGGTCGTGCGAGCGGTCGTCGTGGGAATTACGGCCGACTCGTTCACGACGCGTCCGTCCACCTCTGCCAGTGGGAGACCCCGCTCGACCGTGACCGTGAAGTTCGCCCCCGTCTCGGCCTCGCCGAAGTCCAGCGTCGCGGCGAAGGTGCCGTTCTCTCGAACCGTGGCGGTGTCGGACAACGAGAAGTCGTTCGGCACGTTCATCGCGCCGTTCTCGGCGGTCACGACGATTTCAGTGCCCGGACGGAGGTTCGTCGTTCCGCGAATCGTCTGGTCGGGAGCGGCGCGGACCAACACCGCCTCTCCCGGACGCTCGACCGTGAGGTTCAGCGGGGTCTCGACGAAAGCGAACACGGTGGCGTCGCCGGACGCCTCGGTTACGACGAGTTCGGACACCGTCCGAGGCACTCCGCCGACGTCGACCGAGAGTTCGGTGCCCGCTGAGAGCGACGAGAGTTCGAACGTCGCGTTGAAGCGACCACCCTCGTCGACCGTGACGGTCCGCGAGGCGTCGAACGTCGAATCTGACGCCGACACGTTGACGTCGAGTTTCGTGACGGTCTGGTCGCCGACGCGGCCCCGAATCGTGTAGTTCGACGCCGGGTCGTCCACGGTCAGCGTCCCGTTTCTGCGCACGGTCGCCGACTCGTTCACGACGAGACCCTCGACCCCGGTGTCGCGGCTTTGGCGCACAGAGGCGACGAACTCGGTTCCGCCTCTGACGTCGCTGAGGTCGAAAGCGGCAGTGGCGGTGCCGTCGTCCCCGAGGGCCACCTTCTGGGCCTTGAGGAACTCACCGCTCGCCTTCACTTGGACGGTGAACTCCGTCCCCGGTGTGGCGTCGGACCGAACGCGGACAGTCTGATTCTCGGCGGTCTCCAAGACGAGACGGCCACCGTCGTGGACGAACGTAACTTCGTGATTCGTCACGACACCGGTCGCCTCGGCCAGTTTCCGCCCCTCTTGATTGACTGTAACCGTCACGTTCGTCCCCGGTTCCGCCATGCGGAGGTCGAGATTCGCCGTCGCAGTGCCGTCCTCCGAGACCGTCACGTCGTACATGTCTGCGTACTGGCCGTTCTCCCTGAGTACCACGTTCAGTTCGGTGCCAGCGTCGGCGTTCGTTCGGATGGTGACGTTCTGGTTCCGGGCCGGACGAAACTCTAGAGGTTCACCGTCGTGAACGATGGTTGCAGAGACGTTTCCCTCGGTGGTCGTCCCGTTCGTCTGAGCAAGCGCGGGATTCGCTTCGGTCGGGGATGCGTCCACGATGTCGCTCGATACACCTACAGGCGAGGCGGGAGCGCCCGCGGCCGTACTAGAGACGAGTGCGACCAACGCCAGTGCGAGCGCTATCCGTCGATGGAGGGCTATCTCGACCATGATTCTAACAATATCCGCGGTAATCTACCCGCCCTACTGTCAAAAATTTACTGTTTTAGGTCCCGAGCTACTCGACAGTTAGCGTCGTCTTCTCGGCGACGGCGTCGGCCTCCTCGAAGTCGCCGCCGCCCAACAGCCCTCGCGCGGCCTTCTTGCCCCACTCGACCGCCGGTTGCGTGAACGTCTTCACGCCCGCGAGTTCGCCGTAGAGAACGCAGGCGGCCTCCATGCCGTAGAGGAGTTCGCCGAGACTCCGCTCGTCGATGCGGTCGATTTCGACGCGGACGTTGGGCTGACCCGCGGCGGCGAGACTGGCTTCGGTGGCCTCGAACTCGGCGTCCAAGAGGTCCCCGAGCGACGACCCGCCGAGATACGAGAGACCGTCAAGGTCGGTGTGCGGGATGTCGCGGTCCGCCCGCTCCTCGGGTCGCACGAGCGTGACCATCTTGTCGTGAGGACCGGCCCGGTAGAGTTGCAGTTGGGAGTGTTGGTCGGTCGCACCGAGCGCGCGGGCGGGGGTCTGGCCCCGACCGTCTTTGCCGAGGCTCTCGGCCCACAACTGGGCGAACCACTCGGCGAAGGTTTCGAGCGACTCGGCGTAGGGCATCATCGCGTTGACGGCCGCGCCGCGTTCTTCGAGGGCGTAGGACGCCGCGCCGTAGGCGTACGCGGGCGAGTCGTACAGCGACCCCGCGAGTCGGTCGGCCTCGTCTCCGGCACCGCGGAGGATGGCGTCGATGTCGTGGCCCTGTATCGCGGCGCAGGCCAGCCCCACGGTCGAGAGGACAGAGAACCGGCCGGGAACCCCGTCTGGCACCGCGAGCGCGGGCAGGTCCTCCGTCTCCGCGAGTCGCCGGAGGTTCCCCTCCTCGCCGGTGGTGACGAAGGTCCGGTCGGTCCAATCGACCCCGGCGTCGTCCATGGCCTCGCGCACGACGAGGAAGTTGGCGAGCGTCTCGGCGGTGGTGCCCGAGCGCGAGACGACGTTGACCGCGGTGTCGGCCAGCGGCAGGGAGTCGAGCAGTCGCGTGACGTGTTCGGGGTCCACGTTGTCGAGGAAGAAGGCGTCCGTCTCGGAGGGCAGGGCGCGGGCGAGCGTCGCCGCGCCGAGCGCGGACCCGCCGATGCCGACGGTCAGGACCGCCTCGGCGTCGGCGAAGGGTTCGACCGCGCGCCGAATCGCGTCGGGGTTCGCGGTGTCGGGGAGGTTCAGCGCGGCGTAGCCGTGTTCGGACTCGTCGCGCCCTCGTTGGATGCGCTCGTGGGCGTCGGCGACTCGCTCGTCGAGTTCGTCGAGGGCTTCGCGTGAGAGGCCGGGGGTGGCGACGTCGGAGAGTGCGTTACCGAGGTCTACTCGCATGGTGGTGTTCGTATCCGCGATGGCGCGCGACTAAATGGTTGCTCCTCGGTTCGTGGACTCGACCCCGCGGACGCCCGCCGTTCCCGGTGACTCATCGCACCCCTTTTCACCCCGCTACCCTAACGTCCGGAGAAGATGGGCGACGCGCAGACCGGAACCGAACCGGAGGAACCGCGGACCGAGACCGACGGGTCCCGCAGCGTCCTCGTCGCGGCGTTCCGCCGGTCGTTCGCCGGGACCGACTCCCGACTTCTCAAGTCCTACGTGGTCGTGAGCGCGCTCCTCGGGGCGCTGGTCGGAGTGCTGCTGTTGCTCGCGATTCCGGTCTGGGTGTTCAACACCGCTGGCGGGTCCGAACTCGCCACCTTCTCGCGGGCGTTCCTCGTCGTCGCCGGGGTCCTGCTGCTGGTGGCACTGGCCGCGCCCGTCTACTCGGCCGGACAGCGTCACGCCCGCGGAACCGCGAGCGCCCGCGCCGACGCCTCGCTCGCGCTCGCCGGGTACGTCTTCGTCCTGTCGCTGTACGTCTCGCTGCTGATTTCGGCACCGCCCGGTCAGCGCGAGACGCCCCCCGCGCTGGTCGCGCCCGCGGTGGAGTTCCTCTACTCGCTCCCGGCGACCTACGCCGTCGCGCCGCCGCTGCTCGCCGCAGCGCTGATTCTAGTCGTCCACCGGGTCGCGCGGTAGCGCGTCCCCGTCGCCCACAAACGCAACCGGGAAAACCCCGGGAGACCTACGCCGGACCATGAGCGACCCCGACGAGAAGACGAGTACCTTCCTCGTCACGCACGCCGAGGGCGATTCGGCTGTACTGAAGGACGTCCACGACGGGCAGGTTCACACCCTCTCGTCGAATCCCGGCGTCGAGGAGACCGACGCGGTCGAAGCCACGGTCGCGCCCGACAAGCCGATGAACCTCACGTGGTCCGTCGTCGAGGTCGAGGAGCGCCGGAACCTCTCGACCGAGCGGAGCGAAGAGCCACCGACCGTACAGGAGCGCGAACTCGCAGACGAGCAGGACGTTGGCGAAATCGCCCGGACCGAGCGCGCCGGAGAGGGCGAGATTCACGTCCTCACGGTCCCGCCGGAGGACACCGAGGACGCGGTCTCGGACGTGTTGGACGACGAGGCGACCCTCTCGCGGGCGGCCAGACTCGGCGTCTCCCGGGTCGAAGTCCGCGCGGATGACGGCGTCGTCAGCGTCCGATACATGCCGTAGAAGACGGTCGCGTCACACCTCGTTCGGTCCGTCCCGACTCTGGACCTTCCACCCGCCCTGCATCCCGCAGGCCTCCCGGACCGCCCACTCGATTTCGGTGTCGGGTCCGAACGTCTCACCGCTCTCGATTCGCTCGACTCGGAGCGGCACGTCCAGCGTACTGCCACAGCACCCGACGCCGACGAACTCCTCCCACCCGTCGCCCTGCCGAACCCGGTCGGTCTTGGTCTTCCGGAGGTAGGCCTCGAACGTGTCCTTCTCGACCTGAAACCGACCCCAGTCGCTCAGGTCCGCCGGGTAGGAGACGACCACTCGGTCGGCGGGCGTGAGGTCCTCGTGTCGGTCTCGCAGGTCGTCGGTTTCACTCATGACTGCGGATACGCCCGCGAACGGTTTGAGCCTTCTTCCCGAACCGAGTTCCGTCGTCAGTACGCCGTTCAGTCCTCGGCGAACCGACTGACGAGAACGAGAAGGGATAAGAACACTTATTCACGGCCGTACCCCATTCCTCTCCCATATGGTAGCGTTCGAAGTGCCGGAGGTGGACTACACCCAGTACTCCAACCGGCAGTTGGCGGCGATTCCCCTCGCAGTTCTCGCCGTCGCACTGCTGGTCATCGTCGGGTGGTACGTCTTCACCGGCGCACCAGTACGACTCGGCATGGAGTTTACTGGAGGAACAGAGCTACGAGTCCAGACCTCCACACCGCCCTCCGAAATTCGCACCTCCTTCGACGTGGAACCGACGATTACTCCGGTCCGAACGGCCGACAACACCTACATCGTGACCTTCCCGCCGGAGACCGAGAACATCGCCCAACAGGCGAGAAACAACTTAGAGCCGGTCCAAGGACAGACGGAGGCCGACATGGTGAAGTCGGTCCAAGGGACCTCCGCGAGTTTCGGTCAGGAGACCCAACGCCTCGCACTGCTGGGCATCGGCCTCGCGTTCGCCGGAATGAGCGTCCTCGTCTTCCTGATGTTCCGGTCGTTCGTCCCCTCCATCGCGGTTGTCATCTCCGCGTTCAGTGACATCGTGATTCCCGTCGCGCTGATGAACCTGCTCGGTATCCCGCTCTCGCTGGGGACCGTCGCGGCACTGCTGATGCTCATCGGGTACTCGGTGGACTCCGACATCCTGCTGAACAACCACATCCTGCGCCGGTCGGGCAGCTTCTACGAGTCCACCCACCGCGCGATGCGGACCGGCGTGACGATGACCGTCACGTCGCTGTCCGCGATGGCAGTGATGGCGCTGGTCTCGTACCTGTTCGGCATCGAACTGCTGGCGTCCATCGGCGTCGTCCTCGTCCTCGGACTCGCGACCGACCTCATGAACACCTACATGCTCAACCTGAGTCTGCTTCGCTGGTACAAGTACGAGGGGGTGGCCAGATAGATGGAGATTCGTGACAACTGGCGAGTCATCCTGCTCGCCATCTTCCTCGTGGTCAGTACGTTCGCCATATTCGCCCCCGGCGTCGGCGGCGACGACGGCGGCGGGAGCGGCGCAGTCGTCGAACAGGCCAGCGACGGCCCGACGAACCTCCAGTTCGGGCTCGAACTCTCCGGCGGGACTCGCATCCGCGCGCCCGTCAACGGTCTCACCGCCGAGAACGTGGACGTACCTCAAGGTACAGGACCGGGCGCCGTCGAGCGGCAGGTCGCCGGGAACCTCTCCGGCGTCGGGGCCGCCGACGTGAGCGTGCGTCTCGCGGCCGCGGCCAACGAGACCACGACCGTCGAAGTGTTCAGCGAGAACGTCACCGAAGACGAGTTCGCCTCGGCGCTCCAGCAGACCGGATACGAGTACGACACCATCCGGCAGGGAGTCACCGAGCAGACTCGCAACACCATCACTCGCATCCTCCGAGACAAGATATCGGAGGCCGGACTCTCCGGCGGGCGAGTCCAGCAGGTGACGACCGCGAGCAACGAACACTTCATCGTCATCGAGATGCCCAACACCAATCAGAGTCAGGTCAGGGACCTGGTGACCGAGCGCGGGCAGGTGCAGGTCGTCGCCGTCTTCCCGGCACAGAACCAGAGCGGTAACGGGACCCAGTACCGCCGAGTTCCCCTGCTCTCGCAGGGCGACTTCAGCAGTATCGGGACCGCCGAAGTGACGCAAACTGTCGGCCCGAACGTGCCGGTGGTGCTGAACCAGCAGGCGGCCGAGAACTTCTCGCACGCGATGCGGGCGTTCGGTTTCACCGGCGAGGGCGTCAACGCCTGTAATTATCGAGCGAATCCGGAGAACCCCGGCTACTGCCTGTACACCGTCGTGGACGGCGAAGTCGTCTACGCGGCGAACATGGCCGAGGGCTTGGCCCAGACCTTCCGACAGGAGAAGTTCACCCAGAGTCCCAACTTCGTCATGGGCACGGCCAACCTGTCCGAGGCCCGCGAACTGCAGATTCACCTGAACGCGGGGTCGCTCCCGGCGTCGCTGAATCTGGATCAGGGCACCTCCTACTTCCTCGCGCCGAGTCTGGCCGAGGAGTTCAAGCTCTACTCGCTCATCACGGGACTGGTGGCCGTGGCGGCGGTCAGCGCCGTGGTCTTCCTGCGGTACGGTGACCCGAAGGTCGCCGCGCCGATGCTGGTGACGGCGCTCTCGGAGGTCGTCATCCTGCTCGGAGTCGCCGCGGCCATCCAACTGCCGCTGGACCTCAGTCACATCGCGGGGTTCATCGCGGTCATCGGGACCGGGGTGGACGACCTCATCATCATCGCCGACGAGGTGATGTCCGAGGGCGACGTGAACTCCTCGCGGGTGTTCCAGAGCCGGTTCCGCAAGGCGTTCTGGGTCATCGGCGCGGCCGCCGCGACGACCATCATCGCGATGAGTCCGCTGGCGGTGCTGAGCCTCGGGGACCTCCAAGGGTTCGCGCTCATCACCATCCTCGGCGTCCTCATCGGCGTGCTGGTCACGCGACCCGCGTACGGTGACATCCTGCGGAGTCTGCTGACGGACAAGTAACCGCACGCGAATATTTTCTCGAAAATAGTTTCGGGCCGAACGGACTTCTCGGTCAGCAGTTGCAGTCGTAGCACCACTCGTCACACCCCGGCGAACAGAAGCACGGAGTGCAACAGTCGTCGCAACAAACCTTTTCACACGTTCCGCCGTCACAGACTCCGAGCGTGGTCGCACCGTCTAGAACCGTCGGTTCCGACCCACGCTCACCGAGGAGTGCCCATCGTTCGCCGCTCTCTGGGCGAATCGCAAAGGTCAGCAACCCCTCGTCGGTCATCCGGGTGATTTTGATCTCCGGTTCGACCGACCCATCGGCCCGTCGATTCGAGTCGACGTATTCGTACTCCTCTCCACGGTTTGGACCGTCCGGGTCCAGCGTCATGTCCTCCGCAGTCGTCGCCTCGATGAGACCGTCCTCAGCAAGCGATTCGAGTGCCTCCTCGTGGTCCGAGACGACTTCCCGAACGCTCTCCGGGGCTTCGTATCCAGCGACGGCCGCCTCGTGGTCGGCCATCGTGTGTGACGCCTCTCCGGTCTTGGCTCCTGCGACGCCGCTTGCACTACCCATAACTGTCGCGCCTGCTGCGACCTTCTTGAGAACACTCCGTCGGTCGATGGTATCGTTATCGAATGTCATTGTCGCGCTTTCAACCTCATAGTAGAATCATTTATAGATTTTCAAAATAAGATAAAAGAAAATGTGGCGGTATCTTCCCAAGTGGCCGTCGGTGAGCGGTCGTGGGCCGCCCGAGGACCGACTTCTACTCCTCGTGTGATTCGCACCGCGACGCGAAGTTTCTTGTACTGACGCCGACAACTCCTCGGTATGCCCTCCGACATCCCCGACGAGCAGTTAGAGCGCGTCGTCCGACGCGCCGTCCGTGCGGAACTCAACCTCCTCGTCGGGCGCGTCCTCTGGACGCTGCTCTCCGTGGTCGGCATCTCCGTCGGGTTCGGCCTCGTTACGATGGGTTTGGACGCCGCGGAGTGGAACCCCGTCACGGTGGCGTTCACCGTCCTCGGCATCTGGCTGGTCGGTCTCGGAATCCGGACGCTCCTGTTGAAGTGGAATTTCCCGCCGTACTACTCCGAGAACAGTCTGTCGTAACCCCTGACTCGGGTGACGCCTTCGCTCGTCCCGAATCGCGTGGCCTAGAACTCCCCGAGACCCGACTGCTCGGCCGCGGCCAGCACGTCCTCGCAGGTGGACCAACTCCGGCGCGCGCAGTCCGGAAGCCGACCCGTCTCGGCCACGAAGGTCTCCAGAAACTCGCGGGTGGTCGAGTCGCCGGGATAGCCCGACCCGAGGTCGCCCAGTCGCGACCCGTACTTCTCGGCGTACCGCTCGGCGAGCGCCGCGACGTGGGCGTCGCGCTCGACTTTGGCGACGATACTGGCCGCCCCGACCACGGCGTGCTCGTCGTCGGCCCCGTGTTCGGCGGTCAGTTCGACCGCCGCGGGCGCGCGGTCGGCGACACGGCGCGCGAACCGCTCCTCGCTGGTGTCGCCCGCGTCCGCGAGGCCCGCGACGGTCTCGTCGTCCGCCTTCGGTGACACGACCTCGGCGATGGCGTCGGCGTGGGCCGCCACGGTGAGCGTGTTCATGTCGGTCTCCGGGTCGTCGATGCGTTCGACCGGAACTTCGGTGACGCCGACCGCGATTCGGTCGTCGTCGCGCAACTCGGCCGCGAGCGCCTCCCGGCGCTCCGGTGGGACGCGCTTCGAGTCGTCGATGCCCGCCGGGAGGTCGGCGGGGTCCGGAATCCGGACCGCGGCCGCGAACATCGACCCCAACACCGGACCCTTGCCCGCCTCGTCTACTCCGAACACGGTCCCGACAACGCGTCCGGGCTAGTTGTACGTTGCTACTCGCCGATTCGTCGTAGACGAAAACACCAGAGGGCGGAGAGGTTGGGCCAGAAGAGGCATGAACATCCGTGAAGGATATAGGGTCGATGAAACGCTACCTTCTGGACCGAATCGACGACAGCGACGAACTGCTCGACGAGGACAGATACCCCATCAGTGCCGACGACCTCATCGACGAGTTCGGCGACTTGATAGTCTCCTACCCGGACGGGAGCGAGACGCTGCGGGAGATTCTCGGCAGAGTCTCGCCCGACACCTACCGGACGCCCGAAGAGGCACGGACGGCCATCCTGACCGGCGTCGGTACGCAGGCCGTCGGCCGCCAGCGCTACAGCGACCGCGACCCGCCGGTGCTCGGCGCCGACGAGTACACCAATCGCAGCGAGTCGTTCTGAGCGAGTCGAGACCCTGATACGCACCGCCGCCGTACTCGTTTTCGATGACGCTCACGGTCGCACTCGACGACAGGGAACCCGCGGGACTGCGCCGGGTGATCGAGGCCCACGACGACGTGGACGCGGTCGAAGTGCGACGACTCCCGGCGGCCGACATCGCCGCCGTCGATGCGTTCGGGACGCCCTCCGATTCGCCCGACTCCGGCGGTGCCGAGCGCCGGGTCGCCGGGAGCGTCGGCATCGAGCGCAAGACGGTGGACGACTACGTGAGTTCCGCACTCGGGACGACCGGCACCGACCTCCGCGAACAGGTCGAGAAGATGGCCGACGCCTACGACCACGCGTACATCTTACTGGAGGGCGACCTCTCGGACGTCGGCGCGCGCAGACCCGGACTGAGCAGCGCCGCGGTCCACGGCACGATGGCCTCGTTCGCGGCCCGCCACGACACGCCCGTCATCCCCTGTTCGGACCGCCAACGGCTGGTGGACGTGGCGATACGCCTGCTCCGCAAGCACGGCGAGGAGGCGTCTCCCCGGCCGCTCTCGGGCGGAACCGTGACGGGGTACGCCGCGCCGACGACCAAGCGTCTGTTCGGCGTCATCGAGGGCGTCGGCCCGCAGACCGCCGACGCGCTCTACGAGCGGTTCCCCTCGGTCGAGGCGCTGTTGGCGGCGACGCCCGCGGACCTGCGCGAGGTGGAGGGCGTCGGCGAGAAGCGCGCGGCGGCGATTTTCGAGACGCTCAGAGGCGAGCGCGACGAGTGAGCACGGAGACCGTGGTGGCAGAGTCCGGATTCACCAGTCGAACTCGCGGTGAATCTGACGACCCTCGTCGTTCAGGACGGGACCGACGACCTCACTGACGCCGTCGAGAATCTCCGCCGAGCGTATCGGCGGTTCGCCGCCGGTGAACGCCGCGATCTCGTCGCTACCGACGCTGTAGACGACCCGTCCGAACCCGGCGTTGGTCATCCCGGTGGCGCACATCGGACACGGTTCCGTGCTGGTGTACATGACGGTCTCGGCGCGTTCTTCGGGGTCGAGTTCCCGACAGGCCCGGTACGCGAGGTGGAGTTCGGGGTGACGGCGGATGTCGTTCTCCGTGACGACGCGGTTCGAGTCGGCCATGACGACCGTGTCTTCGCGGACGAGGACGCTACCGAACGGTCGGTCACCGCGGTCGGCCGCCTCGCGAGCGAGCGCGAACGCCCTGCGCATGTGCGAGTCGTGGTCGAAGTCGTCGAAGGTCGAATCGGGCACGTCCGTGTACTGAGTCCGCGACCACGTAGTTCTACTCCTCACCGGGTTCTCTCGGGAGGGAAATCGACGGGGAGAGCCGACGACGTACGGAGGGCCGTGCTACTCCACGGGTTCGCGCCAGTGGACAGTGACGTTGTTCACCGCGAAACTGTCGTCGGTGGTCGGGTCGCGGTGAACCCGCAGGGTGTTCGTGCCCTCCTGTAGTTGCGCGTCGGTAATCGCGTCCTCCCAGTACTGCCATCCGTCGGCGGGCGGCACGTCGAACCCGCCGAGCGACCCACCGTTGATTCGGATTTCGTGGCCGAACTCCCCCACTCGGAACGCCTGCAGGCCGACGTAGGGGTCGCTCGCCCGGTCGGTCGGGACCGTGAACTGGAACTCGGCGGTGGCGTCGCCGACGTACTCTGCCCACGGAACGTCCAGCGCCCCCTCCGTCGGTCCGAGGTGGGCGCTCACGTTCACCTGCGCGTAGTTAGCGCGGTAGGCCATGGGTCGTCCACGACGCGCGCCCTCAAATTCGTGGGGGCCTCAGTGAAACCATCATCTCGTGGGTCCCGAAGTGGAACACTACCGTACGTCGCCGGAAGTTTTGTATTCATTGCATACATTGTATACTTCATGGGCACGATTTCGTCTCGCATTCCGGACGACTTGGAAGAGGACTTGAAGTCGTACATCGAGGAGGAGAACCTCGATAAGAGCACTGCCGTTCGGAAACTCCTCACGGAGGGTCTCGGCGACTGGCAAAGGGAGAAGGCACTGAAGAGACTCGAAGCAGGCGAAACGACGCTTTCGGGTGCCGCCGCGATGGCAGATATGAGCGTTTGGGAGTTCGCGGCGTTAGCGAAAGACCGGAACGTGATGTGGGTCTCTGAGGACCATCTCGAATCCGACCTCGATGACCTATGACGCTGGTCTTCGACGCTACTCCCCTCATCTACCTCGGAAAAGCGGACAGGCTCGACGTATTGGCGAGAGCAGAGCGCCGACTCGTTATTCCCGGACGGGTCTACAAAGAGGTCGTCGGCGATGGAATGGAAGAGGGATATCCCGACGCGAAACGCATCAACGAACGCTATCGGGACAGTCTATTCGAACAGCGAACGTTCGAAAGGGACGAACGATTCGACCGACTTCTGAGAGAGACGAATCTCACTCCGGCAGATACGGCGGTGATGCTGCTCGCGGAGGAAGTCGATGGAACAGCCGTCATGGACGAGAAACACGGTCGGGACATCGCCGAGATAGAGAACATCGAGACCCGTGGAACGGCCTACCTCTTGCTTTCGTTAGTAAAAGGTGGCGACCTTCCCGCCGACGAGGCCAGAGAGACCATCGACACGATGGTCACCGCCGGATGGCACTGTTCGACGAACCTCTATTCGAGTATTGTCCGCAAACTCGACGAACTGCAGTCGGAATGAGAAACCCGTAAACCGCCGCGTCGCCACCGTTCTACCATGTCCATCCTCGAAGACGCCCGCCGAGTCGCCGAGAACGGCCCGGTCTGCGACGCCTGTCTGGGCCGGTGCTTCGCCGACCGGAGTTTCGGGCTGACGAACGACGAGCGCGGCCGGTCGCTCAGAATCGCGGCCGCACTGGAGGACGACGACCCCTACGAACCCGAAGACGAGGAGTGCTGGGTCTGCGAGGGCGAGAGCCAGCGGTTCGACGAGTGGGCAGAGAAAGTCGCCGAGTCGCTGGAGGGCTGGAACTTCGAAACCTATCAGGTCGGGACGCGAACGCCGCCGCTCGTCGAGGAGAACGAGGCCCTGCTCAGGGAGTCCGCCGACCTGCCCGACGACGCGGGCGAGTCGTTCAAGTCGGAGTTCAACCGCGAAGTCGGCAAGCGCGTCGGCCGACTGACGGGGACGGAGGTGGACTTCGAGCGCCCCGACGTGCTGGCCCTGCTCAACGTCGAGGGCGCGCCGCGAGCGAGCGAGGACGGAGACATCTCCGACCACGCGGTCGAGGTCCAGATAAACTCGGCGTTCGTCTACGGCCGGTACCGGAAACTGGAACGCGACATCCCGCAGACCGAGTGGCCCTGCCGCGAGTGCGGTGGTTCGGGCAAGCAACTCGCGGAGGGCGGCGGCGAGGAACCCTGCGACCACTGCGGCGGGTCGGGCTACCTCTACGAGGAGAGCGTCGAGGAGTTGACCACGCCGCCAGTCCTCGACGCGATGGACGGCGACGAGGCCCTCTTCCACGGCGCGGGCCGCGAGGACGTGGACGCCCTGATGCTCGACACGGGCCGACCGTTCGTCATCGAGGTCAAGCGACCCCGCGAGCGCGACGTGGACACCGACGCGCTGGAGGACGAAATCAACGAATTCGCCGACGGGAAGGCGGAGGTCACCGACCTCGCGCTGGCGACCCACGAGATGGTCGAGCGCGTGAAGGAACTCGACGCGAGCAAGACCTACCGGATGGACGTGACGTTCGACGACGACGTGACCGAGCAGGCCCTCGAAGAGGCCATCGGAGAGCTTCGGGGAACGACGGTCGAGCAGGACACGCCCCAGCGCGTGGACCACCGCCGGGCGAGTATCACCCGGACTCGGACCGTCTACGACGTCGATGGCCACCTCGAAGACGAGCGACGCGCCGAACTCGAAGTCCACGGCGAGGGCGGACTCTACGTCAAGGAACTGGTCTCGGGCGACGAAGGCCGGACCACGCCGAGTCTCGCGGGTCTGCTCGGCGTCGGCGCGGAGGTGACGGCGCTGGACGTGCTGGCCGTGGAGGGCGAGGACGAGGCGTTCGCCGACCCCGAGTATCTGAAGGAGTCGGTGTAGGCAGTTCGAGGGGTCGGCGCGAGTCGTCGGGGACTGCCACAAGCCGTAGGTAACGGAGCGCCGTACCGCCGAATATGGGGGGTTCGGGAGACGCGACTGGGGGAGACCGCTCGGACGAGAGCGACGAGGAGCGAACGCCCGACGAGAACATCGGCGGAGAGTTCGCCGAGGATCCCTCGGACGCCATCTCGCTGCTGGGGCACTTCTACCGGGGCCAGATGGACCGAGTGACCACGTGGCGGGGGCGACTCGACCAGACCTCCTACTGGGCGGTCACCATCATCGCCGCCCTGCTGACGTGGGTGTTCTCCAGTCCGGGCAACCCCCACTACATCCTGCTCATCGGGATGGGCGCGATGGTGGTGTTCCTCGCGGTGGAGACGCGGCGTTACCGGGCCTACGACGTGTGGCGCGAGCGCGTTCGCCTGTTGGAGCAGAACCTGTTCGCGGAGATGTTCGACCCCGAGACGGACCTCACGCACGACGACTGGCGGCGGCGCATCAGCGAGGACCTGCTTGACCCCGCGGTGAAGACCCGACCGTTCACCGCGCTCTCGCGGCGGCTCCGCCGAATCTACTATCCGCTCCTGCTCGTGCTGCTGGCGGCGTGGGTCGCGCGCGTCACGGTGTTCCAACCGAAGCAGACGTGGCGAGAGACCGCGGGCGTCTTCGGCGTTCCGGGGTCGGCGGTCGTCGCTGGAGTCGCCGTCTTCTACCTCGCGGCGACGGCCGCGGTGGTCTACGGCGTCGTCCAGCGCGGCGGCGGCGAGTTCCACGAGCGCGAGCAGACCGACCCGTGGAAGGAGTAACACAGGAGCGCGGACGCCGCTTTCGGAGGAACCGCTGACGGGGAGGAGGTGACGGCTGGACGAGAGAATCGTCAGACCGAGAGACAGAGAGTAGCCGCCGACCTCAGTCGTCGGCGGGCGTGCCCGGTCGGAACTCCCGACTGATGGCCTTCCACTTGCCCGTCGAGAACCGATAGTAGTTGATGACCGCCGGGACCGTGGTCTCGGCCACGAACGAGAGATAGAGACCGACGAGTCCGAGCGACGTGGTGGCCCCGAGGTACGCGACCGGGATGGCGACGCCGAACATGCCGACGACCTGACTGTAGAACGGCCACCGGGTGTCGCCGCTGGCGTCGAGCGGGCCGACCGTCCCCGACTTGACGCCCTGCGCGACGGCCGCGACGCAGGCCGCGTAGACCAGCGCCACCGCGACCGGGACCGTGGTCTCGCCCGCGTCGCCGACGAACAGGCGGACTATCGGGTCGGCGAACGCGCCGACGAGGAGGGCCGCGACCACGTAGGTCGCGACCGAGAAGACGACGATGTCGCGGGCGTACACTTCGGCGGCGCGCTCGTCGCCGCCGCCGAGTTCCTGACCGACGAGGCTGCTGGACGCGAGTCCGAACCCCCAACCGGGCGTGTTCATCAGTCCCCAGATGCGCCGGGCGATGACGTACGCGGCCACGACCGTCGGGCCGAACAGGCCGACGATGGCCAGCATGGGGAACTTGGCGACGGTCCAGACGCCGTTGCGACCCACGACCGGGAGACCGATGCGGACGACGTCGACTATCGTCTCCCGGTCGAGGTACGTACCGAACGGACTCACTCGCACGGGGAGACCACCGACGCCCGGGAGTCGCCCGAAGACGAGACCACCGGCGAACGCGGCGGTCACGAGGACGTTCGCCAGCACGGTCCCGAGGGCCGCGCCGACCACGCCCAAGTCGAGTCCGAAGATGAGGACGCCGCTGAACGCGATGTTCGAGACCGCACCGCCGCCCCGGACCAGCATCGGCGTCCACGCGTCGTCGGCGCCGATGTAGATGCGACTGCCGACGAGGTTGAGACCCGCGAACGGGACGCCGAGCGCGACCACACGGAGGTACGCCGCGCCGAGTTCGACGGCGCGGGCGTCGTCGGTCATGACCGAGATGAGTTCGGCCGGAAACAGCCAGAAGGCGGCGGTGACGGGGAGCGAGATGGCGAGGACCACGACGGCGCTGGCACGGACCGCCACGCCGAGTTCGTCGTAGGCCTCCGCGCCGAAGCGCTGGGAGACGAGCGCGATGGTCCCGGCGGCGATGCCGCCCCCGAGCGAGAACGCGATGCCCCAGTAGGGACTGGCGAAGCCGATGCCCGCGATGGCGACGGGGCCGATTGCCACCCCGACCATCGCCACGTCCACGGCGTTCTTCGACATGCGCGCGAGTCCGGTGACGATGCGCGGCCACGCGAGGTCCGTGGTCCGGCGGACGCGCTCCGGGTCGACGAGACCGGCGCGCGCGAGCGCCAGACCGACGCCGAGGATGAGCAGTCTGACGGGGTTCGGGAAGCGTACCACGTTGCGTGTGTATTTCGAAACGAAAGTAAAGTATTTTCTATACGTGACGCACCGAGGAGAGGACGTGCCGACGCGCCCGTCACCACTTGGACGGGACGGAACCGTCGCCCGATGGAGACACACGTCCATATTCGGGAGACGGTCCTCCTCACGTGCCAGACAAACCTCTACGTTGGCGAAATGAGTAGCTATACGGTCTTCGTCGTCGAAATTACGGCCGACTATGCGAATGCACGCCGATTGGCTGACGCAAGCCGACGAGCGAATCCTCGAATTTCTGAGCGAACGCGGTAACTTCCCGCCGTCGGCCATCCGCGACCGACTGGCCGACGTCGGCGAGGACCTCACCTACTCCACCAACCACCTCGGGATGCGCTGTCGCGCGCTCGCCGACCGCGGTTTGCTGGAGAACGTCGGCGGGGGCACCTACAGCATCACGGACGTCGGCGAGCGGTACCTCGACGGCGAGTTCGACGCGGGCACTCTGGACGGCGAGTAGCTTCCTCGGGGTCGTTTCGTTCGACGGCAGTGCTACGATACGACTGACGGTCGCGCGAGTCGTCCGCATCGGTCTCACCGTCGTGGTTCCGGTGCCGCGAGTCCCGCAGGTCACGGCGTAGCGGCGAGAGGCGGAGAAACGCGCGAAAACGCGGGGAGTTCAGTAGGCGTAGCTCGGGAGCGACCCTTCGGTGACGATTCCGGTCTCGTCGTCGTCCTGCTCCATCTTCTCGAGGGCGTCCGTGAAGTCCGACTGCTGGACCTCGGTCCGACCGTCGCGGATGGCGAACATGCCCGCCTCGGTCGTGAGACTCTCGATGTCCGCGCCGCTCTTGCCCTCGGTCCGCTCGGCGAGCGCGTCGAAGTCCACGTCGTCGGCGATTTTCATGTCGCGGGTGTGGATGTCCAGAATCTTGCGCCGGGCCTCCTCGTCGGGGTGGGGCACCTCGATGAGGCGGTCGAACCGGCCGGGCCGGAGGATGGCGCGGTCGAGCATGTCGAAGCGGTTGGTCGCGGCCATGATGCGAATCTCGCCGCGGTCCTCGAAGCCGTCCATCTCGCTGAGCAGTTGCATCATCGTGCGCTGGACCTCGGCGTCGCCCGAGGTCTTCGAGTCGGTGCGCTTGGAGGCGACCGCGTCGATTTCGTCGATGAAGACGATGGCGGGTTCTCGCTGGCTAGCCAGTTCGAAGAGGTCACGGACTAGTTTCGCGCCCTCGCCGATGAACTTCTGGACGAGTTCCGACCCGGCCATCTTGATGAAGGTGGCGTCGGTCTGGTTGGCGACGGCCTTCGCGAGCATCGTCTTGCCGGTCCCCGGCGGGCCGTGGAGCAGGACGCCGCTCGGCGGTTCGATGCCGACCGTCTCGAACTGCTCGGGGTTCTCCAGCGGTTGTTCGACCGCCTCCCGGACCTCGCGGGTCTGCTCTTCGAGGCCGCCGATCTGGTCGTAGGTCACGTCCGGCGACTCGTCTACCTCCATGGCCTGCGCGCGCGCGTCTTTCTCGGCTTCGAGGACGGTCTGGACCGTGAAGGAGTCGTTGACGGCGACGCGGTCGCCCGACTCTATCTCCTCGCGGAGTCTGGGCGAGACTTCGGTCACGACCTCCTGATTGTTGCCGTGCTGTTTGATGATGATGCCGTCGTCGGTCAGTTCCTCGGCGGTGGCGACGTACAGCGACGTGGTCTTCAGGGTCTCGTTCTCGCGTTCGAGTCTATCGACTTCCTCGCGCAGGTCGGCGCGCCGCTCGCGCGCGTCGTCGAGGCGCTCCTCCAGCGTGGCGTTCACGTCCACGATTTCGGCGAAGTGTTCGCGGAGCGCCGAGAGCCGTTCCCTGTCGGTCATCTCGGGGTCGAGTTCGAGTGTCGGTTGGTCTGGGAGGGGTGGGCTGCGCGACATCGTTGTTACTCACCCTTAGGCCACCGGCTTAAAAGTGCCTTTGGGTCTCGGAGGTTCTCCCACGAAAAAACGTTTCGCAGAACCCTCTCGAAACGGTCACTCATCGCGGTCAGTCAGAACCGGCCAGACGACGCGCCGACCGACTACCGTCGGTGGACTCGGAAAGCCGGAACTCGCCGAGGAGGGCGTCGAGTTCGTCGGCCGTCGAGGACAGCGAGGCCATCCGCTCGGCGACTTCCGAGAGCGAGTTGGCCTGCTGTTCGGTCGCCGTCGCCGCAGTTTCGGACTCCGCGGCCGTCTCCTCGCTGATGGCCGCGACCTCCTCGACCATCGCCACCACGTCCTCGGCCGACTCGGCCTGTTGGTCGGTGGCGTCGCTGATTTCCCGAACGCTCGCGTCCACGTCGCCCACCACGTCCGCGATGTCCTCGAAGTCGTCCAGCGCCGCCTCGACCGTCTCGACGCCGTTGGTGACCTGCTCGTGGGTCTCGCGGACGTCCGCGAGGGTCTGTTCGGAGTCGGTCTGAATCCCCTCGATTCGCTCAGTGATTTCGTCGGCGGCCTCGCTCGTCTCCGTCGCGAGGGTCTTGATTTCGTCGGCGACCACACCGAAGCCGTCACCGTGTTCGCCCGCACGGGCGGCCTCGACAGAAGCGTTCAGCGCCAGCAGGTTGGTCTGAGTCGCCACCTCGTCGATGAACGAGACCACCTCGTCGATTTCGCCGATGTCCGCCGCTAACTCCTCGACCGCCTCGGCGGTCCGGTCGATACCGTTCTCCACTCGGTCGAGTTCCTCGGCGGCCTCCCGGGCGGTCTCGCGGCCCGACCGTGCCCGCTGGGTGGCGGTTCGGGCTGTCTCGGCTACCTCGTCGGCCGACGCCGCGATTTCCTCGACCGTCGCCGAGAGGGTGTTCATCTCGGCAGCCGCCTCGTTGAGTCTGGTGGTCTGGCGGGTCGCACCCTCCGAAATCTCGCCGACCGCCGCTGCGACCTCGTCGCTCGCCTCGCTGACCTCCCGGAGGTCGGTGTCGGTCGCCTCGCTGGCGGTCGCCACGTCGTCAGCGAACGCTGCGAGTTCCCCCACCGCGTCCGCGAGCGTCGAGAGGAGGGCGTTGTAGTTGTCCACGACCTCCTCGTGGAGGTCGGTCTCGGCGACGCCCGAATCGATGGTCGCGGTCAGGTCGCCGCCCTCCGCGCGCTCGGCGGCCGCTCCGAACGCGGTCACGAGTCGGCGGAGATTCTGCGACCGGCGTTCGAGGTCGGCGGTCGTCGCCTCCAGTTCGTCGGTCGTCGCTTCCAAGTCCGCAGTGTAGGTCCGTAGATTCTCGGCCATCCGGTCGAGCGACGCGCCGAACTCGCCGGGGACCTCCTCGTCCAGTACGGGGTCGTCGAACTCGTGCCGGGAGAGCGCGGCGGCCTGCTCGGCGACGACCCCGAGATAGGCCCGCATCTCCCCGAAGGAAGCGACGAGGCGACCGATCTCGTCGTCCCGTTCGGACGGCGGAACCGACGCGTCGAGGTCGCCGTCCGCGATGGCGTCGGCCACTCGGTCGAGCGCCGCGATGGGTTCGGTGATGTCCCGGCGGACGACGAGCACGGTGTTGGCGAACGCGATAGCCGCCGCCGCCAGTAGACCGACCGTGAGACCAGTTCGGACCGGGCCGGTGAACGACGAAGGGAGGACGGCCTGCCCGATAGAGATCACGAACTGGATACCGACCGCGGCCAGTACCTTGCGCTCGACCGACTCGCTCACGCCGAGGCGGTCCATCGACCACCACAGCGCGTTCTCGTATTTGGCGAGAAGTTGACGTCCCATGCACCGCCGTTCACACGTTCGTTACATAAACCAGAATGCGCGTTTTCAAAAAATGAAAACGAGTGCATGTCCGGACGGCCGACTCAGAGCAGCGATTCCATCTCGTCGAGGTGGTCGTCGTACACGCCGAGCGCGCGCTGGATGGGTTCGGGCGAAGACATGTCCACGCCCGCGGTTTCGAGGAGTTCGAGCGGGTAGCCTCTCGACCCGCTCCGGAGGAACTCGAGGTAGTCGGCGGCCGCGTCGCCGTCGGATTCGAGAATCTCGTCGGCGAGCGCGACGGCGGCGCTGATGCCGGTGCTGTACTGGTAGACGTAGTAGCTGTAGTTGAAGAAGTGCGGGATGCGCGACCACTCGCGGGCGATGCGGTCGTCCACGACCGCCGGTTCGTAGAACTCCGCCTTGAGGTCGCCGTAGATTTCGTCGGCCGCGTCCGGGGTGAGCGCCTCGCCCTCCTCGACCAGACGGTGGGCCTGATGCTCGAAGTCCGCGAACAGCGTCTGGCGGAAGAGCGTCGAGCGGAACCGCTCGAGATACTCGTTGAGGACGTGTCGGCGGAACTCGGGGTCCTCGACGGTGTCGAGCAGGTGGCGGGTCAGCAGGCTCTCGTTGACCGTGCTGGCGACTTCGGCCACGAAAATCTCGTAGTCGCTGTAGACGTACGGTTGGGTCTCGCTGGAGAGTTGGCTGTGGAGCGAGTGGCCGAGTTCGTGGGCCAGCGTGAACATCGAGGAGATGTCGTCCTGCCAGTTCATCAGGATGAACGGCTGGGTGTCGTAGGTCCCGCTACTGTACGCGCCGGACCGCTTGTTCTCGGTCTCGTACACGTCCACCCATCGCGAGTCGAACCCCTCGGCGACCCGGTTCTGATAGTCCTCGCCGAGCGCACCGAGCGCCTCCACGACGTACTCGCGGGCCTGTTCGTACTCCAAGTCCGGCGTCTCGGTCTCGGTCATGGGCATGTAGAGGTCCCACATCCGGAGTTCGTCCACGCCCAGACTCTCGCGCTTGAGTTCGGCGTGACGGTGGAGTTTGTCGAGGTTGTCCCGGACCGTGTCCACGAGGTTGTCGTACACCTCGACCGGGACGTTGGGTCCGTCGAGTGCGGCCTCGCGGGCGGTGTCGTAGTCGTGAATCTGCGCGAGGCGGACGTCGGCCTTCACAGACTGCTTGTACGCCGTACCGATGGTGTTGTGGAACTCGCCGAGTTCGTCGAAGAAGCCCTCGTAGACGGTCCGGCGGAACTCCCGGTCCTGATTCTTCAGGAGTTTCGTGAAGTTGCTCTGGGTGATTTCGACCGCGTCGCCGTCGGGCTTCTCGACGGTGGGGAACTCCATGTCGGAGTTCATCAGCATGTTGTAGATGTCGCCCGACGCGCCCGTGACTTCGCCCAGTTCCGCTAGCACGTTCTCGACTTCGGCCGAGCGGGTGTGGTCGGCGACCCGGAGAACGTCGCGGAGGTAGTGGTCGTAGGTTTCGAGTCCGTCGGTCCCCGCTATCATCCGGTCGAGTTCGTCCTCGTCGAGGTCCTGAATCTCGGGTTCGACGAAGCTACTCGCGCTGTCGGCCTGCGAGGCCAGCGACATCGCGCGAGACGACAGCGCCTGATACTGCTGGTCGGCGGTGTTCTCGTCCTTCCGCATCCGGGCGTAGACGACGACCGTGTTGGCCTGCCGCAGAATCTCGTCGCGGAGTTCGAGGACCTCCAGCAGCGTCTCGCCGTCCTCGGTGGCGCGTCCCTCGTAGGCCGAGAGTTCGTCGAGGCGCTCCTCGACTTCCTCGTAGGCCCGCTCCCACTCCTCGTCGGTCGCGTAGATGCTCTCCAAGTCCCACTTGTACTCGGTGTCTATCTCCGACCGTTCGGGAACTGAACTCATATCGTCTGGTTAGGAAAGACCGACTGTAAGCCTTTGTCATTCGGAAGTTGGCTTCCGGAAAACGGCGACGACGCCGACCCCGCGCGTTCGTTTCGGGGCGTGGACTTTTGGCGGTCCGCGATGCAACGTCGGCCATGGACGCCGAAACCGCGGCCGCGGTGGGCGAGGCGTGGACCGACGACTACCCGTGGGAGTTCGTCACGAGGTTGACCGAAATCGGCGACCGGATGGGCGGTTCGCCGGGCGAGCGCAGGGCGGCCGAACTCGTCGGCGAGGGGTTCGAGCGAGCGGGCGCACGCGAGGTCACCGTCGAGTCGTTCGAGATGAACCGATGGTCGCGGGGCGACGCCGAACTCGCGGTGACGGACCCGGTCGAGCGGTCGTTCGAGACCATCGCGCTCCCCTACTCGCCGCCGGGCGAGGTCCGGGGGAAACTCGTGGACGCGGGCCACGGCACGCCAGCGGAACTCGACGAGGTGGACGTGGAGGGGAACGTCGTGGTCGCGTCCACGACCACGCCCAAAGGGTCGCGGTTCATCCACCGGATGGAGAAGTTCGGTCACGCCGCGGCGGCGGGCGCGGCGGCGTTCGTCTTCCGGAATCACAAGCCCGGCCAACTGCCCCCGACCGGGTCGCTCCGGTTCGACAGGGAGGCCGCGATTCCCGGCGTCGGCGTGAGTTTGGAGACCGGCGATTGGCTGACCGACTACGCCGAGCGAGACGCTCGCGCCGCGCTCCGCGTGGACGCCGAGACGACGCCCGGAACCAGCCACAACACCCACGGGCAGTTGGGTCCCGACACGGACGACGAAATCCTCGTCGTCGGCCACCACGACGCCCACGACATCGCCGAGGGCGCGCTCGACAACGGGTGCGGCATCACCGTGGTCGTCGCGGCGGCCCACCTGCTCGCCGAGATGGACCTCGACCTGCGGGTCCGGGTCGCGGGCGTCGGTTGCGAGGAGGTCGGCCTGCTCGGCGCGGACGCCCTCGCGGAGCGACTCGACCTCGATTCGGTCCGGGCGGTCGTGAACGTGGACGGCGCGGGCCGGTTCCGAAACCTCCGCGCGCACACCCACGGTTCCGAGACGATGGAAGCGGTCGTGGAGTCGGTGTCGGAGGCGGCGAACCAACCCGTCGCGGTGCGCGAGCAGGTCCATCCCTTCAGCGACCACTGGCCGTTCCTCAAGCGGGGCGTGCCCGCGCTCCAACTCCACAGCGAGCGCGCGGCCGAAACCGCCGCGGCGCGCGAGCGCGGACGAGGGTGGGGTCACACTCACGCCGACACCCGCGACAAGGTGGACGACCGGAATCTTCGGGAACACGCCGTGCTGACCGCTCTGCTAGTCCGGGAACTCGCGGCGACCGACGAGGTGCCCCGACCGAGCGCGGAGTCGGTCGCGGGGAACCTGCGGTCGGGCGACTACGAGGAGGGGATGAAGGCCGCCGGAATCTGGCCGGAGGACTGGCAGTAGGGGAGGACCTCACAGCAGCGATTCGGTCTCGACGATTTCGACCTCGTTCAAGTCGAAGTCCTCCGCGACGGTTGTGGTGTGGTCGTCGCAGTAGTACTCCTCGCAGGTCTCCCCGCAGGGGTACTCGATGCGGAGTCTGCGCGTGGCGAGTCGGTCGCACTCCAAGTCCATCTCGCACTCGACCATCGTCGCCGGTTCGACGCGCACGGCAATAGGTTTGGCGTCGAACGAGTTCGCCGACGCCGACCGCCGATTCGACGGTTCGCATCCCGCCCCCGAGGGCTACAGTCGTCGCGTTATCTCGCTCGCAACTCGCGCCCCGGTCGCTCGTTCTTCGCGCAGCGACTCGAACACCTCGCGGGCGCTCGCGGCGGCCGTCTCGTCGGTCGAGAACTCCAACGACGGATACCCCACGTCGGCCAGCACGAGGGGGTACGCCGGGGCGGGCGCGACGCCCGCCGGACCGTCGATTCGCTCGGGTCCTAGCACGCGCTCGACTTTCGCCAACTCCGCGTCCCCGGTCGCCACCGCTCGAACCAGCGAGACCACGCGACGGACCATCTCGCGGACGAACCCGCCAGCGCGCAGGGTGAAGACCAGATACTCCGCGTCCCGACGCACGTCACCCCGTAACTCCCGTACCGTGTTCTCGTCGTCGGGCGTGAGGTTGTGGAAGTCGTTCTCGCCCGAGAGACGCGAGAGCGCGCGCTCGGCCCGAGAGAGGTCTGCGTCGGGCGCGTAGCAGTGATAGACGTACTCGCGGAACTCGGCGTGGTGCGTCGCGTGGAAGTCGGCGGGCGCGTCGGCGCTCGCCCACGCCCGGACGCTCCCCGGGAGTTCGCTGTTCAGCGCGGCCGGTGTCAGCCAGTCGGGGCACTCGAAGGCGACGGTCTGAGCCACCGCCGACACCCCGGCGTCGGTGCGTCCGGCCGCCGCGTACCCCGCAGGTTTGCCCTCGGCCACGTCGAGGGCGTTCGCGGCGTCGAAAATCGCGTCCTCGACCGTCGGCACGTCCGGCTGGCGCTGGAACCCGTGGAACGGACGGCCGTCGTACGCCACCCGGAACGCTCGCATCATCCCGTGTTCCGTCACCGAGGTATTTAAACCGACAGGAGCGACGGCGGTGACTGCGAACCGCTGTCGCCGTCCCCGCGAGAGTTTACGTACCAGAACGGGACCAATCCGTCACGTGACCTGAGAGCCGCCGCGGAGCGGTCTGCGATAGTACGGCACGTCTCTCCGCGGGTCGTCGGTGTCGTCTGTTCGCCACTCCGCCAGCCGTCGCTCTCGGAACTGCTCACTCCCGGTCGAACACGCGCTCTCTCGACCCCGCCGCCTCGACGTCCTCGGTCTCTAACAGTCGTTCGAGACGCCGCTCGAACTCCGCGTCGGTCAGTTCGCCGCGCGCGTAGCGCGCTCGCAGTTGCTCTACCGGGTCGTCGGGAGTCGTCTCCCGTTCGACTTCGACGCCCTCTGCGTCGGTCTCGACCATCGGGAGAGAGTCGCCCAGCAGGGCGACTAACGGCACGACGATGAAGAACCCGAGGACGAAGATAGTCGGGACGAGGAACTCCAATCCCACGACGGCGAACAAGGCCGTGAGACCGAACGTCAGCACCGACAGCACGGCGATCAGTCGCTTCTTCTCGAACGTGACAGAACTGTTGGCCATGTCCGGAGCTATGACGGTGGCTCCCAAAAACCTTGGACAAGCGAAACTACTCGAAGTCCTCGTAGGTCGGCCGGGCAACGTCTTCGGGCGGGAAGTCGTCCACGGGGACCTGCGTCTGCTCGCCCGAGTCCATGTCCTTGACGGTCACGTTCCCGTCGGCGAGGTCCTGTTCGCCGACGATGACCACCGTCTCCGCGCCGATGGAGTCCGCGTAGTCGAGTTGCGCACCGAAGCTTCGGCCCGACACGTCGGTCTCCACGACGTGGCCCTCGGCCCGAAGTTCGCGTGAGACCTCGGCGGCCACGTCGCGAGTGTCGCCCACCTGCAGGACGTAGTAGTCGGTCGCGAGTTCCTCGTCCGGCCAGACGCCAGCGCGCTGGCAGAGCAGCGACAGCGGGGCGGCCCCGGGCGCGACGCCGACCGCGGGCGTGGGTTGGCCGCCGAAGCTCTCGATGAGGTCGTCGTACCGGCCGCCGCCGAACACCGAGCGCTTGACCTCGCCGGTCGCGTCGAAGCACTCGAAGACGACGCCAGTGTAGTAGTCGAGACCCCGGGCGGTCCGGAGCGAGAGGTCGCAGTACTCGCGCGCGCCGAAGTCGGCCGTGGCTTCGAGGACGTTCTGGAGGTTCGTCACCGCTTCTTCGACGCGCTCGGTCCCGGCGAACGCGACGAGTTCGTCCAGGTCCTCCTCTGGTGTGTCGAGTAGGTCGTCGAACTCCTCGGCCTGCGAATAGGAAAGGCCCGCGTCCGAGAGCAGGCCGTAGTACTCCTCGTCCTCGACCTTCGCGCTCTTGTCTACCGCGCGGATGGCCGCCGCGGTGTCCACGTCGGCGTCGAAGGCTTCGAGCAGGCCGCCGAGGATGTCACGGTGGCTCACCCGGAACTCGAAGTCGTCGCCCGTGAGACCGAGACCGGTCAGCGCGTCGGCCGCGTACGACAGGACCTCGGCGTCGGCCGCCGGGTCCGAGGAGCCGAAGATGTCGACGTTGGTCTGGTAAAACTCCCGGAAGCGGCCCTGCTGGGGTTCCTCGTAGCGCCAGAACGGACGAGTCGAGAACCACTTGATGGGCTTGGAGAGTTCCTGTTGTTTCGCCACGACCATCCGAGCGACCGTCGGCGTGAGTTCGGGAGTCAACGCCACGTCGCGGCCGCCTTGGTCCTCGAAGCTGTACAGTTCCTCGACGATCTCCTCGCCGCTCTTGTCCACGTACATCTGGGTGCGCTCCAGCGCGGGCGTCCCGATCTCCCGGAAGCCGTACTGGCGCGCGGTCGCTTCGAGCATGTCGAACATCTCGCGACGCGCGCCCATCTCGCCGGGGTAGAAGTCGCGGAAGCCCTTGATTCGGTCGTACATGGGAGTGCGTTGGGCGAGCGCGCGCTTGAAGCTTTTACTTCTCGTCGGCAGACCGCGTCACCGGTTCCAGAGCGTTACCGGCGTTCCGTTCCGACGCGAAAACAGCGGGGGAACTCGGCACTAGCCGAGCGGTTCGCCGCAGACCAGAATCATCGTGCAGTCGCCGTCACCGTCGTTATCGTAGTCGTTGTCACCGCCACACTGGGTACTCACGTCGCCGCTGGCGGGCGCGAGGCACATGTCCGTACCGACGTCGTTCGACGTCACGACCGAGTCGGCGGTGACCGACTGCGTTATCGGAGCGCCAGCCCCGATTCCGACAGTCGCTACGAGGAGGACCGCTACGACCATGGCACTCTGTATCGCTCTCATAGTGCATCATATACAACAGATAAAATATATAAACTATTTTCTAATACCACAGTACACATCTGTGCCGTAAAATACCGTTCGACGGGCGAACTCCGCAGTTACGAGAAACCCGTGACGTAGGTCTGGGTGTGGTCGGGGAACACCTCTGCCACGGCGTCGTCGCCGTGTTCCCGGGCCAAGAGTGCGCGAAGTTCGTCTTCGTAGTCGGCCTTCGGAATCTCCTCGCTGGGTCCGACGGTCACGTCGAGCGTCTCCGCGACCAGCGCATCGACCGCGCCCCTTCCGAACCCCGCCAGCGGGACGATGTACTCGACGCCGTGGCGGTCTTCGAGGCTCTGGGCCTGCGCGCGCGAGACGGACGGGACTCGGTCGTCGCGGCGCGTCCCGTCGGCCACCGCGTCGAACCCCATCTCGGCGACCGTCTCCAGCGCGTGGAGGTGGACCTGCTGGATGCCGTTGCGCGGGTAGCCGTCTTCGACCATCTGTTCGACGGCTTCTCCGGCCACGTCGCCGTCCAGTTCGACCGTCTCGAAGTCGAAGCCGAGTTCCTCGGCGGTCCGGCGGGCGTGGTCCCACGCGTCCGCGACGCCGAACGTGGCGGTGACGAGCGTCACGTCGTAGAAATCGTCGAGCAGGAGGGCGGCGAGCGTCGAGTCCTTCCCGCCGCTGTAGAGTAGCCCGAGGTCCATCCTCACCGACGACGGATGTTGAAGCTCTTGGAGTCGGGCTTGAGTTCGCGGAGCAGTTCCTTCATCTTGTCCTCGTCGATTTTACCGTTCACGCGGCCGCTCTGGGCCAGCGCGAGAATCTGGCGCTCGACTTGGTCGGCGAAGTCGGGCTTGCTCATCCGGACGGAGTTGAGTCGCTTGCGCGCGCCGTCGGTGAGGTGCTTGCGGAGCATCGCCTGCTTCTGTGCGTCGGCCTGCTGTTGGGCCTGTTCCTGGGCCTCGCCTTGGTCGGCCTGTTCCTGCATCTCTTCCATCTTCTGCTTGCGGAGTTCTTCGAGTCGCTCGTCGTCGGGCTGTTCGCTCATGTGTTGTGTCGTAGTAAACGCCCACGGCCAAAAATGATTACGGAGAGGCGACGCTGGGTGAGGGGTGTCGGTTACCGCAGTGCCGAGCAGCGACCGACTGGTCGGCGCGGCGAAAAATACCTCGGCGTCGTCTACGCGTAGCGTTCGAGTTCCGGCCGGTCGAGGTCTTCCATGACCTCGCCCGCGACGTCGTCGAGAAGACTGCGGCCTTCTCCGGTCACGATGCGGCCCGCGCTGCCCTCCGTGTCCACGAGATCCTCGTCTTCGAGTTGCTGGAGCATCGTCCGGATGACCTTCTTGCTTCCGTCCGTGCGGTGTTCCGGAGCGACCTGATAGCGGTTCGAGCCGTCCTTCTTGTCGCCGTACTCGGTCGAGAGTCGCTCGACGCCGACGGGACCGTCGGTGGCGACCTTCCGGAGCAGACTGGCGGCGCGTCGGTGCCAGAAGTTCTCCTGTTCGGGCGGGAGTTCGCGGCCCTCGCCGGTCTTGGTGTACTTGGCCCAGTCGGGTTCGTCGATTCGGTCCTCCAGGTTCGCGGCGACCGCGTCGATGAGGTCGTCCGCGGGAACGTCGTAGAGCGTCGTCATACCCACGAATTCCGTTCCGCGGCGTTTAAAGGCATCGTTCCGGACCGTGGCTGAGTGTGAGAGAACGCCGCACGATGGCGGTCAGTCGCTCGCGGATTCGTGGACGTTGTTGGCCTCTAGCATGGCGGTAGCGCTTCCGCCGAGCAGGACCGGGAGCAGGTAGGTCGCTCCGCGGTGGAGGACCGCGGCGGCCGCGGCGGTCCCGGCATCGACGCCCGTGATAGGGACGATGAGTAGAATCAACGCGGGTTCCACGCCGCCGAGACCGCCGGGCAACGGTGTGATACTCGCGACGCTCCCGAGGGGGACGATGAACAGCGCGGCCGCGAACGGGACGGCGTGGCCGAGCGCGAGCAACGAGAGCCACAGCGACAGCGACAGCAGTAGCCACCCGAGCGCCGAGAACGACAGCGCGACCGCCAGTTTGTGGTGGTCGCCCCCGACGCGCTCCAGCGCGGCGAAGAAGCCCTCGATTTGGCCGCGAATCTCCGCCTCGTCCGGAGGTGCGACTCCGGGGACGGCGCGACCGAGCGTCCGTCCCACCGGGACCGCGGCCGAGACGACGAACTCGGAGACGCGGCGTCGGTTCCGCCACCCGAGGTACGCGAGTGTCGGAACCCCGAGCGCCAGCGCGACGAGCGCCAGCGCGGCGAGTTCCACCCTGTCGCCCGCAGTGAACTGGGTCGCGTAGTAGCCCACGCCGACGAGCGCGAACGTGATGGACGGCACGAAGTTGAGCGTATCCACGCTGGCGACCGCCGCCAGTCCGTTCTCGTACTCGGTCCCGGTCGTCCGCGAGACCAGCAGCGCGCTGAAGGGTTCGCCGCCCGCCTGCCCGAACGGGGTGACGTTGTTCGCGAACGTCGCCCCGGCGAACAGCAGGAACGCCTGCCAGACCGACACCTCGACCGCGATGACCGAGAGGACGGTCCGGAGCGCCATGGCCCACGCGAACAGCCATCCGATCGCCACGACGCAGACCGACGCGACCAGCCACGGGTCGGCCCGTGAGAGCGCAGACGCCACGTCCTCCAGTCCGACCAGCGAGTAGAGCGCGACCAAGACGACAGCGCCAGCGCCGAACCCGACGAGTATCGAACGCGCGTCTCCGAGGTCTACGTCCATCGCGTCCACAGACGGTCGGTCGGGGCTTGAAGCCACCGGAGACGTGGTTTAACAGAGACGAAGAGTCGGCGTGAACCGAACCGGCCGCAGTCGACCGCTCGGCTTCGCGCGAGTTCGACCGGACAGGACGCGTCCGCTCCTCCAGCGAGTCGAATCACCGACGTTCGCCGTGCCGAGGTACGGTCTCACGCGTCCGAGACCGCAGACCTTTCACCGCGGACGGACAACCACGGGGCATGGACGAGCGGGCCGCACTGTCGTTTCTCACCGACCGACTCTCGCACGCGGGCGACGACGCGGCGGTCGTGGACGGACAGGTGTTGACGACCGACATGCTCCACGAGACGACCGACTTCCCGGCGGGGACGACCCGATACACCGCGGGGTGGCGGTCGGTCGGGGCGTCGCTGTCGGACGTGGCGGCGATGGGTGCCGAAGCCACCGCCGCAGTCGCGGTGTACGCCGCGCCCGAATTCGACGATGCCGACCTCGGGGACTTCGTCGCGGGCGCGAGCGACGTGTGCGAGGCGGTCGGCGCGGAGTACGTCGGCGGCGATTTGGACGAAAGCCGGGAGTTCACGGCGGCGACGACCGCGCTCGGACGAACCGACGACCCAGTGCTGCGCTCGGGAGCGAGTCCGGGCGAGCGCGTCTGCGTCACGGGAACTCTGGGGCGCACGGGCGCGGCGCTCGAACTGTTCGAGCGCGGCGACTCCGAACGGAACGACACGGAGCGCGCGAACGACCTGTTCCGGTTCGAACCGAGAGTCGAGGCGGGCCGGATAGTCGCCCCGTACGCCACCGCGATGATGGACTCCAGCGACGGTCTCGCGCGGTCGCTCCACCAGCTCGCGGCGGCCAGCGACTGCGGGTTCTCGGTCCGGTGGGACGCGCTCCCGGTGGACGAGGCGGTCCGCGAGGTGGCCGACAGCGAGGCGGAGGTCCGAGAGCGCTCGGTGTTCTTCGGCGAGGACTTCGAACTCGTCTTCACGGTCCCCGAGCGCGCCCTCGAAACCGTACGAGAAGCGTCACCGACCCCGATTTCGGTCGTCGGCGAGGTCACGGCGTCCGGGGTCGAGATGGACGGCGAGACGTTGCCAGACAGAGGGTACACGCACGGCGGAGGATAGAGGTCGCTACGTCGGAACACCGCGTTCGTCTCGAAGGTGACGTTTCCATCGTAGCGACCGCCGCCGTGCTATGTCAACACGGAGCTGCGACCGCCGCCGTACCGCGTCAGCGCCGTACCGCGACTGTCGTCGTACCGCGCCGACACTGAGCCGCGACCGCCGTCACGTGATTATCTCGATGGGGACCGGGGTGAAACACAGGATTCCCAGCACGAACGTCAGAACCCCGATGACCTTCCGCGTCGAGTCCAACCCCTCGTCGTCGATGGGGTGGGCCGGGCCGACGTAGGCGACGTACGTCGCCAGTAAGCCCCAGAACACCCACAGGACCGAGGCGTTGCTCACGTGTTCGACGTAGAAGACGTAGGCCGCGAGTCCGAACAGCGCCACCGGGACCAGCGCGGCGATGCGCTCCTGTTCCTCCCCGAGAATCGCCCGGACGATGTGACCGCCGTCGAGCATGCCGACCGGGATGAGGTTCAGGAACGTGACGAACATCCCGACCCACCCGCCGATGACGACCGGACTGACCATCTTCGTGGGGTCGGCGTAGGTGAGTTGTTCGCCGAGCGCCCACGCGATGAACTTCAGGAGCGGCGGATAGCCGAACTGGACCTCGATGGTGTTGGCGCTGTTGACGTACTGCATCGGCACTGGTTCGGCCGGTAAGCTGACGCCGATTGCGGTCACGATAATCGTCGCTACGAGGCCAGCGAGCGGCCCCGCGACGCCGATGTCGAACAGCGCCTCGCGGTCGGGCATCTGTCCCTTCATCCGGATGACCGCTCCCATGGTCCCGATGAGCGAGGGCATCGGGATGAAGTACGGCAGCGTGGCGTCTACGCCGTGGTACCGAGTCATCACGTAGTGGCCCAACTCGTGCGTGAGCAACACGCCGAGGACCGCGGCGGTGAACGGCCACGCCTCCACTATCCTCGCCGGGTTCTCGAAGGGCTTGATGTGGTACCACCGACTTCCGGCGTAGAGCGTCGAGACGACCGTCAAGACGAACAGTCCGATGTTCGTCCACGGAATCCCGTCGATGCTGTTGTCGGCCGGTTCGGCCACGAGAACGTACTCGCCGGTCTCGGTGGTCAACGTTACCTCGTAGCCGTGTTCGCGGAACAGCGGCCAGACGGCGTCGAGCAGTTGCTCGCGGGCGACTAGCGGTTCGCCGTAGTACACTAGCCGGTCGCCGTCGCGGCGGGCGTCGTACACGCGGAACACGGCATTCAAACGCTCCAGCGATGGACCGTCGGCGGGCGGGTCGGTCGAACCCATTCAGATTGCGCTACGGCGCGACTATTGATAAACCCCCGGACGGAGCGGTGGAAATCTGTCCGAAGTGGGGTTCGACCGACGGCGCTACTCGGGACGCCGTTCGGACTCCAATTCACGTGTTCGCGCTCGTGCGAGTGCTGGGAGTCCAAGTCGTAGAGCGTCCCGTTCGCCCTCGGCGCAAAGACTGAAAGGCTCCGGGTCGTACTCGAATCCGATGAAGACAGGGGAGTGTCCGTATGGAGGACTGTGAACACTGCGGAGCGTCGTTCGACGACGAAGCGGCGTACCTGCGACACCTTCGGGACGAACACGGGGACGAACTCGGTCGGATAGAACGGCGTCGCGTCGCCGAGTTAGACGCCGAGGAGAGCGGGTCGAACGCCGTGCTGTACGGGGCCGGAGTCGGTGCGATACTGCTCGGCGGTCTGCTGGTGTATCTGGTGTTCTTCTCCAGCGGCGCGCCGGGGTCGAGCGGAGCGGAGACGGGCGGGACGGGAACGAACGGTCCGTCCGCGGTAGGGTCGGTCCACTATCACGGGACCATCGACGTCAGCATCGGTGGCGAGCAACTGGACTTCAGTCGACAGCGGTTCCAGTTGCAGGCCGACGCCTTCCACTTCGAGAACGGCGACGGACAACAGTGGCACGTCCACGCGAAGGACGTGACGCTCGCCTACGCGATGCAGACGCTCGGCATCGAGGTTACTAACGAGACAGTCACCTACGACGGGACGACCTACGGCGACGACCCGAACGAGACGGTCGAGGTGCGGGTGAACGGCGAGCGGGTGACCTCCGCCGAGTACGTCCTTCAGAAGGGCGACCACGTGCGAATCGTCGCGAACGCGTCCGGGAGTTAGCCTACTCCAGCGGTTCCGGCGACGGCGGGACTCGGCGCTTGTGTCGGCTTCGCTCGTACATCCCGCGGACGCGCCGGACCGCTTCCTCGGTCAGTTCTTCCACCTCGCGTGCGGTCGCCGTGACCGACAGCGGACCGTCGATGTGGAGTGCGAGGATGGCGTCGAGGCTGTCGTATCCGATTCCCAGTTCCTCCTCGTCGGTCTGGTCCGCCCAGAGTCCGGCGGTCGGCGGCTTCTCGACCAGTTCGTCCGGTACGCCGACGTGAGCGGCCAACTGGCGGACCTGCTGCTTGTAGAGGTTGCCGATGGGATGGCAATCGACCGCGCCGTCGCCGTACTTCGTGAAGTAGCCGACCAGCGCCTCGCTCCGGTTGCCGGTGCCGAGTACGAGCGCACCCTCGTGGTTGGCGACGAGGTAGTTCAGGACCGCCCGAGACCGGGCGCGGGCGTTACCGACCGCGAGTTGGTCGCCCTCCGCCTCGGGGTAGGTGTCGAGGAAGGCGTCCACGATGGGGTTTATCTCGAACACGTCGTAGGGGATGGCCAACTCCTGAGCCACCCACTCGGCGTCGCTCATGTTCTCCTCGTCGCTGACCGCGCCGGGCATGACCAGTCCGTGGAGGTTCTCCTCGCCGAGCGCTTCCACGGCGAGGTGGGCCGTGAGCGTGCTGTCGATACCCCCGGAGAGTCCGAGGACCGCCCGATCGGTGCCCGCGTCCGCAGCGGTATCGCGGATGAACTCGACGATGTGCTCTCGGCGCGCTTCGAGTTCCGACTCGGAGAACCGCAGGTCTATCATGGACGTGTGTAAGCGAGGCGGTGTCTAAATACTCCCGGAAGGCAGAGATTTCTGGACGAATGGGCAGGTCTACGCCCGTCGAAAGGTTGGGCTGAAACGCTACGTTGAAGTGGCGTGCGAGAGAAACGAGAAACGCAACCGAGCGCCGGTGGTGAGACGGACGAAGTCCGTCGATGCTCGGCGCGAACGCAGTGAGCGCCGGTGGTGAGCAAATCCGGAAGATTTGCGAACCTCGGCGCGCGAGGAGCGTAACGACGAGCGCGCCGGTGGTCTAGTGGTAGGACATGAGCTTCCCAAGCTCATAGCCCGGGTTCAATTCCCGGTCGGCGCATTTTTGCGGCGAACTTCGCTGCGAGTCTGGTCGCCTCTCCGCCCGTTAGAGGACGTTACGACACGTCGGCCTCTCGGAGAATCCGACGACCCGACCGGACGAGTCGGTCTTGGTGTTTCTGTGCGGTCTCGTTGTACAACAGCCCATTGCGCTTGACGATGTTGCCGTCGACGAGTACCGTGTCGACGTTCGCGAGGCCCGCTTGGAAGACGACCGTTTCGACGGGGTCGTGGACCGGCGACGTGTTGATGTCGTCCGTCTCGATGAGCGTGATGTCGGCGCGCTTCCCCGGCGTCAACGACCCGATATCGTCGGCCAGTCCGAGCGCACGGGCACCGTCGATGGTCGCGAGTTCGAGCGCGCGTCGCGCGGTCAGCGAGACGGTGTCTATCTGCTCGTTGCGCTCGACGGTCGGTTGGTTGTCGAGCGCCCGCTGGACCTGCAGTGCCATCCGAGTCTGAGTGAACATGTCGCCGCTGACGTTCGAGACGATGTCCACGCCGACGGACGGAATCGCACCCGCGTCCAGCGTCTTCCGGAGAGCAGGCATTCCCATCCCCATCTGCATCTCGACTTCGGGGGTAGTCGATACCGACCCGCCGGACTCACCGATGAGTTCGAACTCCTCCTCGGTGAGTCGATTGGCGTGGATGTAGTTGAGGTCGTCGCCGAGAAGTCCGAGTTCGTCGAGAGTCGATACCCCTCCGGGACCGAGCGAACCGACGTGCATCGACGCGGGAATCCCGAGTTCGCGAGCGAGTTCGATGTCGTGGGTAACCACGTCGTCCGTCGAGTAGTCCGGGCCGCGGATACCCATCGCGAGCGTGAGGAGGCCGTCGTTCGCGGGGAACCGCTCGCGGTTCAGTCGTCGAACGTCGTCCGGATGGGTTTCCGTGCTGTCGTCCCACCACTTCGCACTGTTGTCACCGGGCGGCCCGTGCGTGAACACCGCACGGATACCGGCGTCCTCCAGACCGTCTATCGCGCGGTTGGTGTGGCCCGGAGAGTTCGCTATGTGGAACCAGTCCAGAACCGTCGTGGCACCGGCATTTAGCTGCTCGACTGCACCGAAGAGGTTGCCGAGGTAGGCGTCTCGGGGTCGGTAGTGGCTACTGATTTCGCCGAGCATCTTCTCCAGATACTCGAGGAACGACCAGTTCCCCGCGATACCGCGAACCCCCGCCTCCCACGTGTGGAGGTGCGCGTTCACGAAACCGGGGAGGACGATGGAATCGCTGGCGTCGATGACCTCGGCGGTCGGCGCTTCGACGTGCCGGTCTATCTCCTCTATCTGTCCGTCCTCGACGAGCAGGTCGGCGTTCCGGCGAACACCGACGTCCGGGTCCACGGGAACGATAGTCCCGTTCTTTATCAGGACGCGGTCGGGCGACTGACCGGGTCGCTCGGTCGTGTCGTTCCGCGGCGACTCCGCTCGCGTCTCGGCAGCACTACCGAGCGACGCGAACGACAGCGACGACACCGTCAGACCGCCAGCCTTGAGGTAGTTCCGTCTCGATACGTCGGGTCCGTTCCCGTCTTGCTGGTCCGTCATGGAATCTCTGCAGTTCGTGGTTCGTCGCAAGATTGGATAGACCCTCGTTCGGAACATACCAAAGCCGTCCCGTCCTGCGATTCGATATCGACGAACGCCGCTGGCCGGGGACGCTACCACGGAGAACTGGTCGTCTTCTACGACGGAAAACGAGTCGTATCAGTCGTCACTCGTCACGCCGGGTAACCGGTTCACCGCAGCGCCGTCGGATGCGTCGGCCATCCGGTTCGAGAGGAAGGTCGTCGCGAGCCACGACTCCGCGCGAGTGATGCGGTACTGTAACGTCGATGTCGGAACGTCCTCGGCGTCGGCAATCTCCTGTAGCGACATCTCTCGCGGCGTCTCGTAGTAGCCGTACTCGACGGCCAGTTCGAGCGCCTCTCGCTGCTCGTACGGCAGGTCGTCGCCGGTTCCGTGCGTGTCGTCCCACTCGGGGGACTGTTCGAGTCGTCCGAACCTGAGTTCGAGTCCGTCGCGGAGGTTCTCGCTGAGTTCCTCGTAGATAGTGCTCATCGCCGCGTCGTCGTCCGTGAGAATCTGCCACCTGTACTCGTCGCCGTGTTGTTCCGCCCGGCACAGCACTCCGTCGCCGAGGCGGGCCGCGGCGAGATACGGAATCGACCGACAGCCCTCGCCCTCGGACTGCTTGGAGTAGATGAGTCGCCGCGTCGGTTCCGTCGTCAGGGTCTCGTACGTCCAATCGACCTGACAGCCTCCCATCCCGCGGAGACTGGAACAGCGTTGGAGATTGGTCAGCTGGTCGTCGTACGCCGACAGGGCCTCCTTCGGCCCGGTGACTTCGTCTACTCGCCACATCGTATCGCGGGTTACGTGGCACGAGACTGTCCGCGAGTACAGTTGCGGGAACTCGATGAACACGTCCATCAAGTGGTCCGCCCCCTCGCTGTAGACGACCGTAAAATCGAACTCGCGCATACGGAGCGTACGAGTCGTACGCCGATGAATGCTCGGTTGGAATGTACCGAATCCCCCGTCGGAAGCCACCGCTGAACTCGGAGAAGTCACAGAACGGCGGTGCTACTCACGTTCGGGACGGTGGGTACAACGAGTCGAGGATGAACTCGTCGATGGCTTTCCGGGCCTCCGCCGGGGCGTCCTCGTGGTCGAGCGAAATCCGTCGTTCCCGGGCCGCGTGAATCACGTCGGTGACGAGTTGTCCCATCCGTTCGGCGTTCACCTCGCGGAACTCGCCGTCCGCGATTCCCGCTTCGATGACTTCGACGATGCTGCCCTGAATACGGGCGTAGTGGTCGTCGAAGAGTTCCCGATGTTGCTCGTCGTTCTGGGCGTGGGCGTACAGTTCGTGGTACACCTTCATTCGGTCCCAGTGTGAGAACTCGTCGAACTCGGGACCGAAGAGACACTGGTCGATTCGCGCGTCGAGTTCCGAGCGCGGATTCGTCTCTCCCTCCACCTCGACGCTCCCCTCGTACTGGTCGATGATGTATTCGAGGAACGAGGAGAGCAGGTCGTACTTCCCGTCGAAGTGATAGTGGATCACCTGACGAGACATCTCCATCTCGTCGCCGATGTCACGCACTCGCAAGTCCTTGTACCCGTGCTCGCTCAGCGCGCGAAAGGTCGCCTCCATGATTACCTCGCGGGTGTCTTTGGAGTCGACCTCCACCTCCGATTCGCTCATGTTGTGGGTCTTTCGGGGTGGGGACTCATAGCGGTTTCTCCGCACCGAATCCACGAGGGTGTGATTCGAGGAGGCTCTGAGCGAGTATCGCGCAAAACGTCGTTCGAACGAAGGCGCTACCGAACGGGAGGACAGTTCGGAGCCGTTACAGTTCCGGGACGTCGGACGGCATATCGAAGTCGTGGTAGTACTCGCCTTTCTCCTTCGAGAGGATGTCGAGGACGGCGGCCGCGCCGTCACCGGCCGCGATGACCGCCTGCCACTTCTCCGCTCGTCCCATGGCACCCGTCGCGTACACGTCTTCGACTGACGTCTCCATGTCCACGTTCACCTCGACGACGTCTTCGTCGGTGAACTCGCAACCGAGTGCTTCGGCGAGACTCCGGTCGCCACCTGTCGCGAGGACGACGTAGGTCGCGGTGTACTCGTCGTCCGCCGTCGCGACGGCGAATCCGTCGTCCGTCTGCTCGACGGCGGTCACTTCCGCGTCGCGAAGCGTCGCGCCGCGGTCGCGGACCTGACCGCGGGTGACCTCGAGGAACTCGTCGCCGCTGATGCTTCGGACCGCGGGATAGTTGAAGAGGTGGGCCTTGTGCATCCACGACTCGTCGGTGTCGAAGACGACCGTTTCGAGGTCGTTCTTCGCGGCGTACAGTGCAGCACTCAGTCCGGCGGGACCGCCGCCGACGACAGCTACGTCTACCATAGTGGACACGACTGCTTCCGGACAAAAGTATCTTACCATCTGGTAAAACACGGCGGTGGTCCACAGGTCGCTCACCGAGTAGTCGCCCTTCCGAACGTTCGACACGCTCGACAGTAAACGGCGGTACGGCGAGAGCTACAGCACGAACGGACCGCGTTGACGGATTGGCTCGTCGTGGGGCCGACCGGAAATCGCGACGACACGCAGGGCGTCCTCGCTCCGAAGTTCGACGTCCCGGCCGTCGGTAACCGGGAGGACATCCCCGGTAGTGAACGCGTCCCCGTCTACCGTCCCGTCACCGGAGACGCCGTAGAGGAACCCCGTCCACTCGTCCGGAATCGACCAAGACCAACTGTCGGACACGGAGACGTCCAGATACTCCATCGGCGTGTGCAGTTCTATCGGCGAGCCGTCACCGACGACTGTCGTGACAGTCGCGCCGTCCCGTCCCTCCGTCGGAAGGTCGGCGGCGTCCGCATCCACGTAGTCCGGGTCGGCGTCCTTCGCTTCCCGCGGCAGATTCACCCAGAGCTGTAGTCCGTTGCAATCGCTTCCGCGAGCAGGGAACTCCGAGTGTTGGATACCGCTTCCGGTCGTGATGCGCATCACGTCGCCCTCGTCGGCGGTGTTGGAGACGCCGAGCGAGTCCTCGTGTTCCATTCCGCCGTCGAGCATGTACGAGACTATCTCGAACCCTCGGTGGGGGTGCATCGGGAACCCCTCCCCGGAACTGATGTAAAATCGTTCGAAGAGGACGAACGGGTCGAGGTTGGACGGATAGTCGTCCGTCGGAAAGGCGCGATTCGAACGCACTCCCGTCCCGTGTCGGACTTCCCCGCCGGGGAGAGGACCAGAGGGGTTCGCTCCTCCTCGGTCGGACTGGTTCATACCACCGTTTCGTTTACCATACGGTAAAATCCGTCGGAATAGATGCTTCTCCTGCAATGGATAGAGTACAGACTTGAGGAACAACCCTCTACGGACGGGAATCACCGTTATCCACGTTCGAATCTCGGTCGCGGAGGACTCCACCGACGACGTCGCATATCGAGTGTGCGTCTCTCTACTCGTTTTCGCGGGCGAACTCCGTAGACGGCTACGTTTCCGAGGGTCGAATGTTCACGACTTGTGAACAGGAAACCCTCTCCTCGTTCGCGCCCCTTTTACTGTTTTCTACCATTTGGTAAAACGCAAATGACGAGCAACCTCTCGATCGACGCCGATTGGAACGCGCTCTACATCGACGGGGAGTGGACCCCGAGCGGAAGCGGCGAGACCCTGACCGTCGAGGACCCCTCGACTCGCGAGGCAATCGCGGAGGTTTCCGCCGCGACCGAGGCGGACGTGGACGCCGCCTACGAGGCCGCCGCGGCCGCACAGGCCGAGTGGAGTGAGCAGCCACCGGCGCGGCGACAGGCAGTCGTCCAACAGTTCCTCCAAGCGGTTCAGGACCACAGCGAGGAGATAATCGACCTGCTGGCACACGAAGTCGGCGGGTCGCGCATCATGGGTGAAACCTCCATCCAGATCGCCTCCGACCACGCCAGCGAGGCGGCGACGCTACCGCGCCGGATGAAGGGAGAACACGTAGACTCCAACATCCCCGGCAAGGAGAACCTCGTCCAACGCGAAGCGAAGGGCGTCGTCACGGTCATCTCGCCGTGGAACTTCCCGCTCAACCTCTCGATGCGCGCCGTCGCCCCGGCCATCGCCGCCGGGAACAGCGTCGTCCTGAAGCCCTCGACCAACTCTCCGATTACGGGCGGCTTGGTCTTCGCGAAACTCTTCGAAGAGACGGACCTCCCCGAGGGTGTGCTGAACGTCGTCACCGGGCGAGGCTCCGACATCGGTGACCGCGTCGCGAGCCACCCCGAGAGCGACGTCGTCTCGTTCACCGGTTCGACGGAAGTCGGCCAACGCGTCGCCGGACTCGCGGGCGAGAACCTCGCCGTCCCCGCGATGGAACTCGGCGGGAACAACGCGTTCGTCGTCACCGCCGACGCCGACCTCGACCGGGCTATCGACGGCGCGACGTTCGGGTCGTTCGTCCATCAGGGACAGGTCTGCATCTCCATCAACCGCCACATCGTTCACGAGGACGTCTACGACGAGTACGTCGCCCGCCTCGTCGAGCGTGCGGAGGCGCTCCCGGCCGGGAGCGCCCACGACGAGGACACGGTGGTCGGCCCGATCATCGACGAGTCCCAGCGCGACGAGATGCTCGGATACGTGGCGGACACCGTCGATGCGGGTGCTACCCTCGAAACGGGCGGTGAAACCGTCGATATCGACGAGACCGACGACTCGCTGGTCGTCGCGCCGACGGTCCTCTCGGACGTGACCAACGACATGGCGGCCGCGTGTAACGAACACTTCGGCCCGATCGCGCCCGTCATCCAGTTCTCGGATATCGACGAGGCTGTCGAAATCGCCAACGACACCCCGTACGGTCTCTCCGGGGCCGTCCACTCCGGTGACCTCGAAGTCGCGAAGGACATCGCCGACCGCATGGAGACCGGGAACGTCCACATCAACGACCAACCGATCAACGACGAGGCGCACGTTCCCTTCAGCGGTATCGGTGATTCCGGGATGGGCACCTACAACAGCGACGCCTTCCTGCACGAGATAACCGAGACGAAGTGGGTCTCGATTCAGCGCGACGCGCGCGACTACCCGTTCTAAGCGCGACTCCCCGCGCTACCGTCGTTTCATTTTTTACCGTCGTCTCGTTCTCGACCGTCATTTCTTCTCGATCCCCGTCCTCGTCGGTCTCACGCCACACCGGTGGGAACGCCGTGTAAGGGTTCATTCGAAACCGTTCTCGACCAGTTCCAGCAGTTCGGCGGTCGCGTCCGCGTCGAACGTCATCGGGCGTCGCCACCACGGTCCCTTCCCGGAGTCGCTCGACAGGTCCGTCACCACCCGGTTGGCCTCCGACCCCTGCTCGGCGGAACTGAGCGGAACCGCGGTCTCGTACAGCCCCGACTCCCGTTCGTCGCCCGCGAGCAGGACCGCGGCGTCGAACTCCTCGCGCTTGACGTGGGCGTTGTTCCGGAAGGTCTCGCGCTCGTCCGCGGGCAGGTCGGCGTACGCGTCGCCGGGAACCGGGTCGCGCGCGAGGCGGAACTGGCCGACGAGGTACGCGCCCCAATCGGGCGAAATCCACTCTCGCTCGGGGTCGCCGCGAGCGGTCAGGGTGGCGTAGAAGAGGACGTAGTCGCCTTCGCGCAGGTCCAGCAGGGGCCGGGCCTTCACGCCGTGAGGGTCGCCGTAGGTGTAGCGCTCGCACTCGGGGTACTCGGCGAACTCCGGGTCGAGGTGGACCGGCGCGTCCGCGCTCCCGGCGGGCAGGTCGGTGTCGAGCGAGAGGTCGGCGTAGGTCGGCACGGACTCGC
Source organism: Halorussus aquaticus (assembly GCF_024218795.1). Taxonomy (GTDB): domain Archaea; phylum Halobacteriota; class Halobacteria; order Halobacteriales; family Haladaptataceae; genus Halorussus; species Halorussus aquaticus. The sequence continues at coordinate 3,453,161 of NZ_CP100400.1, read as the reverse complement.
CGGTCGGGGCCTCCTCGGGGATGGGGACGAACTCGAACCGACCGTCCGGGTAGATGGGTCCGCGGACGCCGGGCGCGTTCGTGTTGGCTCCGACGTTGATGGCGACGGCGCGTGGCATACGACACGCTCCGTGTTACGTCGGGAAAAGCCCACCTCTCGGACGCGAGGCCTCACCGCGCCGACATCGGACTGACGCAGTTCCGACAGTAGGTGTACCCGGTGTCGTTCTCCGTCCCGCACCGCGGACAGACCACGACCAACGGGTCGTCGTTGCGGTGCCGGTCGTCGAGTTCCCGGACCTCTTCGAGAGGGGCCGTCTCCCGGTTCGGCGGCGTCGAGCGGAACAGCGGCGCGTCCTCGTCACTCCGGAGATACCGATAGATTAGCAACTGGACGAGCGAGAAGAGGAGTACGTAGAGGACGATCCATCCCCAGACGCCCATATCGTGGTATATGGTGTCATGGTACTTTGCTCTTCTGACGCACTCGGTTTCGGTACGCGTCGGGCGGTCTCGCCGGATACCGTCAGCTCTTAAACGGATCGACGACTGGACAACGTATGAAGCGACGACGGCGGATGCGGTATCTCGCGTGGTTCGTGTTCCTGCTGGTGCTGATTCTCGGCGCGCAGGGCCTGACCGCGAATCAGGGCGTCTCGGCCACCTCCGCCGCCGAGGGACCCTACGAGGGCCACACGCTCGTCAGCGTGCAGAGCTACGGGTTGGACGGAAAACTACTCGAACTGAACGAGAAGAGCGAGGTCGTCTGGAAGTTCGACCCGCCGAACTCGCGGGTCTTCGACGCCGAGCAGTTAGACAACGGTAACTTCCTCGTGGCGGTCACGACGAAACTTCCGCCCGCGAAGTGTCCCGACGAGCAGTTAGAAGTCGCCTCGGAACAGTGTATCGAGGCCAGTGTCGTGGAACTCGACTACGAGACCAAGGAGGTCGTCTGGGAGTACTCGTGGTACGACGAGAAGATAACCCACCACGAAGTCCACGACGTGGACCGCCTCGAAAACGGCAACACAGCCATCGTGGACATGGGCAACGACCGGGCGTTCGTCGTGAACGAGTCGGGCGCGATTACGTGGGAGTGGCAGGCAGAGAACCACCTCGCGGAGGGCACCCAGTTCCACGAGACGTACGGCGGTCCGGCCGACCCGGGCGGCGAGAAGGACTGGACCCACATGAACGACATCGACAAACTGGAGAACGGCAACTTCCAGCTCTCGGTGCGGAACTTCGACGTGGTCGTCGAAGTGAATCCCGAGACCAAGGACATCGTGAACGTCGTCGGCGAACCGGGCAACACCGAGATTCTCGACCATCAGCACAACCCCTACGAACTCCGAAACGGGACGGTGTTGGTCGCCGACAGCGGGAACGACCGCGTGGTCGAACTCAACGCGACGACCGACGAAGTCGTCTGGCAGTACGGTGGCCGGGGCCTGCTCCACTGGCCGCGGGACGCCGACCGACTCCCGAACGGCAACACCCTCATCGTGGACACGTTCAACGACCGCGTCGTGGAGGTCAACGAGCGCGGGGAGGTGGTCTGGGCGTACGAGGGCGTCCAGATGCCATACACCGCCGACCGACTCTCCGTCCCCGAGGAGGACCACGAGACGGTCCCTGGTTCCGAACTCCGGAGTCGCCACGTCGGTACCGACTCGGTTCAGAGTACGCTGAAGCAGGCCGAAGCCTACGCCGCGTTCGTGTTCCCCTCGTGGATGAACCTCCCCGAACTCCTGACGCTCGCGGGGATAGTTCTCGGGACGCTCTTGCTCCTCCTGGAGGGCAGCGTCGCGGTTGCTCGGGACGGGTGACCGGCGCTCGTGCGGGGTGACCGGTACTCGGAACGAGTGACCTGCGCTCCGGACCGGTGACCCGCACTCGGGAGTAGAACAGAAGAGACGCGACAAGCCTCAGGCGGGCTGAATTCGGAGTACGCGGTCGTCCTGCGGTGCGGGCGTCCCCCTTCCGTCGCGGTTGCTGGTCGTGACGTAGAGGTGGTCCTCCGGCCCGGTGAAGACGGTTCGGAGGCGGCCGTACTTCCCGTCGAGCAGGCGCTGTTGTCCGACGACGTTCCCGGTATCGTCGATACGTACTCGGTGGAGATGCGTCCCGGCGAGCGTCCCGAAGAAGAAGTCGCCCCGCCAGTCCTCGACCGGGCCGTGGTAGAAAGTCGCGCTCCCGGGCGCGATGGTGGGCGTGTACGACTCGATGGGGTCGGTGAACCGTCGGCCGTCGGTCGGCCCCATCGCTTCGGGCCATCCGTAGTTGTTCCCTGCGCGGAGGACGTTGATTTCGTCGTCGGACGAGGGACCGTGTTCGGTGCCGAAGAGCGTGCCCTCGCGCCACGCGAGTCCCTGCGGGTTTCGGTGGCCGTAGGTGAACACGGCGTTGCCGAAGGGGTTGTCGGGGTGGGGTTCGCCGTCGGGAGTCAGTCTGAGGACCTTCCCGGCGAGGGAGTCGCGGTCCTGTGCGAGACCGCTCTCGCCCGCGTCGCCGGTAGTCACGTAAAGCGCGCCGTCGGACGCGTCCGAGGAACCGCCCGGCCCGAAGGCGATGCGGCCGCCGTCGTGGATGGACGCCGCCGGAATGCCGTCGAGGACGACCGACTCGCGGACGAAGTCGTCCGAGATTCGGTGACGCACGACTCGGTTGGCGAGTCCGTTCTCACTCTCGTAGGTCTGGTAGGTGTACGCGACATCGGAGTTCTCGGGGTGGATTGCGAGACCGAGCAGTCCGCCCTCACCGCGCGCCGCGACCACGTCGGTGAGGTCGGCGATCTGCTCCTTGCGGCCGTTCTCGTGGGCGACTCGCTGGACGCGACCGGGACGTTCGGTGAGGTAGAGGTCGCCGTCCGGGGCGAAGGCCGCACCCCACGGCACCTCCAGTTCCATCGTCACCGTTTCCGTGCGGAACCGAGGTTGTTCGGTCGTCGTAGTCGGTTCGTCCCCGGCGGTCCGTAGACAGCCAGTGGCTCCGACCGCTCCCATCGTCGCTGTCAACGACCGCAGGTAGACGCGCCGCTGCATACGTCAGGCAACGTGACCACGGGAGAAAAAGAGCGTGGTTCTACCGGCGAGCGGCGGTTCACGCGGGTGAAAACCGTGCGAACGCAGGGCGTACCCGTCGGTAGCGAGTGACGTGGAAACAGGGGAAAATGGGGGAGGCGAACCGTCCGAAGGGGACCAGACGGACGGTGCACGCAACGATTCAGTACTTATGCGGGGCAGACGCGCCACGTCGTCGCGGACGTGTACGACCACTTCTCGATTTCGAGGTCGGTGGCGGAGTCCTTGAGTTTCACCATCAGCGCACCGATCTCCTTGGCCGAGAGGTCGACCTCGTCCGCGATGAACTTGCTCTTGAAGTACATCTCCCCGTCGTCTGCTTTGCTCCGGAGGAACTGCTTGAGGCGTTGTTCCTTGGACTGCGGTTCGGGAGCGTCGGAGGGCTTCGTTGTTGCGCTCATCGTCATTTCCACGTAAGCGGCAAGGGATGATATAAAGGGGAGACGGTTAGGGTCGTTTTCCGCGGATTTGAATAACGGAGACGACACGAAGCGGGAAAATGGGGTGAAACCGACTTTTTACGACGTTTTCTCGGGCCGCTTCATCGTTTAAAGCGCCATCTAAGATTTTGTTTCACCTTTCGGTCCCGAAACCCCGAACCCTATGTAACTGACTGACACGGTCGGGGGAGACGCCGAGACGGACTGCTATCGGTGTCGTCGAACCAGTAGTTCACACTCCCAGAGCGCGTCGCAGCGGACGGAGGAACCGTGAAAAACGTTACTGGCGCTCGTGAACCCAGAACTGTTCGTCGGTCGTGGACTCCTTCTTGAAGATGGGAACCTCGTCTTTGAGTCGGTCGATACCGTCCTCGACGGTGCGGAACGCCTCCTCGCGGTGGCCCGCCAGCACCACGACGAACACGATGTCCTCGCCGTACTCGATGACGCCCGTTCGGTGGTGCATCAACACCTCGTAGACGCCGTCGCGTTCCTCCAGTTCCGCGCTGATAGCGTCCATGCGGTCCTCGGCGACGCCTTCGTACTTCTCGAATTCGAGGAACTCGGTGGGCGTATCGGCGGCGTCCTCCTTCGCGCGGACCCGACCGGTGAAGGTCGCGATGGCACCCGAGTAGGGGGCGTCCTCGGACCGCTTGGCCTCGGCCACCAGCGATTCGAGGGTCTCGTACGGTTCGGTCCCGGCGAGCGCGGTCCGGACCTCGTCGGGGTCCACGTCGGCAGCATCGGCGGCGTCGAGCAGGACCGCTGCCGGGGCCTCGGAGTCCGAATCCGCGGCGTCGCCGATACGGACCTGCGGTACGTCGGCCTCCGGGAACCCGACCAGCAGCGCGTACTCGTAGTCGGGCGCGAGGTCGGCGAGCAGGTCCGACAGCGACCGGTCGCGGCCCGTCGCCGACCAGTTTCCGTCCGTGAACTCGAACTTCGCCGCCGAGGGTCCGTCGTGCTGTTCGACGTCGGTTTCGGTCCGGCGGACCTCCGCGACGCGGCCGTCCTCGCCGAGGCGACTCGCCAGTCGGTCGGCGACCGCCCGCGCCGCCGCGTCGGGACCGACGAGGCTCAGTACGTGCATGGGGCGGTTTTGGACCGGGGTGCGCTTGTAGCCTTCGGTGACCCCGAATCCGCGAGCAGTTTCGAGGGACGCCGCTCGGGGACCGTGGCGTCTGCACGGGTCACGGAGAGGACAGCCGTGACGCGAAGGTCGGCGACGAAAATCGGTTCGTTGCCTTCCGCAGTTGGTAATCCTTAAGGCCGCGACCGGGCTACTCGGCCACAGAATGAAAGTAGTCGTCTCCATCGGCGGGAGCGTACTCGCGCCCGACCTCGGTTCCGAGCGCGTCCGCGACCACGCCGACGTGATCGAGGACCTCGCCGCCGAAGGCTGCACAGTCGGAACCGTCGTCGGTGGCGGCGGCGTCGCTCGCGAGTACATCGCCAGTGCGCGTGATCTAGGTGCGAACGAGATAGAACTCGACGACATCGGCATCGACGTGACGCGGCTCAACGCGCGCCTGCTCATCGCGGCGCTGTCCGAGCAGGCCGCGCCGAGTCCGCCCGAGGACTACGAGTCGGCGGGCGCGGCGATGCACCGCGGCGACATCGCGGTGATGGGCGGCGTGACGCCCGGTCAGACCACCGACGCGGTGAGCGCGGCGCTCGCGGAGTACACCAACGCCGACCTGCTGGTCTACGCGACCAGCGTCCCCGGCGTATTCAGCGACGACCCCAACGAGGATCCGGACGCCAAGAAGTACGACGAACTCAACGCCGGGGAACTCGTGGACGTCATCGCGGGACTGGAGATGAACGCCGGGAGTTCTGCGCCGGTGGACCTGCTGGCGGCGAAACTCATCGAGCGGTCGGGCGTGCGCACCATCGTCCTCGACGGCACGGAACCCGAGCGCATCGCCGACGCGGTCCGGTACGGTGAACACGAGGGCACCGACATCGTGCCGGAGGGAGCGGACGACCAGATGACCTACTGGGCGCGAGACGAGCGATGAGCGACGGACCAGCCAGCGACGACTCCGGCGACCCGACCGCCCGGGAGATGCACCCCGACGACGACCCGTACGTGCTTCAGGGGCCCCAGTCCCACCCGTTCTGGGCCGAGGCGGTCGCCGACCAGATTCTGGCCCGCGACCCCGACGACCCCATCGTAATCAAGGGCGGCATCTCGCCGTCGGGCGTCCCGCACCTCGGCAACATGAACGAAATCGTGCGGGGCTACTTCGTCGCCGAGGCCCTGCGGGAACGGGATTACGAGGTCCGACAGGTGTTCACCGCCGACGACCGCGACCCCCTGCGTAAACTCCCCAGAAAGCTCGCGGACCTCGACGGGAACGTCGTGGAGTTGGGCGACGTGAACGCCGGAGCCTTGGGCCGGAATCTGGGCAAGCCTTACACCGACATTCCCGACCCCTTCGGCTGCTGTGACTCCTACGGCGAACACTTCTCGAACCTCATCGAGCGGAGCGCCGAACTGCTGGGCATCCCGGTCGAGATGGTCTCGAACACCGAACTCTACGAGTCCGGTGAGTTCGAGGACGTGACTCGCCACGTCCTCGAACACCGCGAGCAGGCCCGCGAGGTTCTCTCGCACTATCAGGACAAGGTGGACGAGGAGTACGTCCCGTTCAACCCCATCTGCGAGGACTGCGGCAAGATTACCGAGACCGTCACCGACATCGACCTCGACTCGGGCACCGTCGAGTACGTCTGCACCGACATGGAGGCGGGCGACCAGACCATCGAGGGGTGCGGTCACGAAGGCACCGCTACCTTCCGCGAGGGCAAACTCCCGTGGCGCTTCGAGTGGCCCGGCCAGTGGCAGGTCCTCGGCGTGGACCACGAACCGTTCGGCAAGGACCACGCCGAGGGGTCGTGGCCCAGCGGGTCGGACGTGGCCCGGAACGTCTTCGAGAACGAACCGCCGGTACCGATGGCCTACGAGTGGTTCACGCTCAACGGCGAACCCTTCTCGTCGTCGTCCGGCCACGTCATCATGGTGCAGGACACCCTGGAGATGCTCGAACCCGAAGTCCTCCGGTACTTCTTCACCAAGGACCCGAGCAAGGCCCGGGACTTCACCGTCGAACATCTGGACCACCTCGTGGACGAGTTCGACGAGTTCGAGCGCAACTACTACGGCGAGACCGAGGGCGAGGAGCGGACCGACGCCGACGAGAAGGCCGAGGAAATCGCGGACGCCGCCTACCCGCCGACGATTCGGCCGACCGTGGCCGCCCGCTTCGACGAGGACGGCGACCCCGTCTCGACCCCCGAGCGCGGGAGCGTCGCCGTGGTCGATTCCACCCGGCGCGCGCAGGCGAACGACCTCGTCGACGGTCCGTTCGGCGAACGCGTCCGACTGCCCTACACCTTCGCGGCCGTCCTCGGCATGACAGACGACCCCGACCTCCGGGAAGAAATCGCCCGCCGTGAGGGTCACGTTCCGGACGACGCGCCCGAGTGGGTCACGGAGTTCGCCCTCTCACGCGTCGAGAACGCCCGCGAGTGGGCGCGCCGCACGGGCAACGAGTTCGACTACGAACTCAAGCGAAGCGAGATGCCGGACGTGGACCTCGACCCGGACACCGAGACCGCGCTGGACGAACTCGCGGCGTTCGTGGAGACTCACGACGACCCCGAGGAGATTCAGGGCGAAATCTACGAGACGGCCAAGCGCCACGACATCCCCGTCGGTGAGTTCTTCTCGGTCGGCTACCGCCTGTTCTTCGACGACGAGGAGGGTCCGAAACTCGGGCCGTTCCTCGCGAAACTCGACCGCGAGTTCGTGCTCACTCGCCTCCGGCGCGAGGAGTAACCGTCCCCTACGCCCGTATCAGAGCCAGCATAACAAAGTATCTTCCAAGCGTTGTTCGAATCGAGAGTCGGGCGGCGCGGTACCGACCGACCCGAGGAGACTTACTATGTCAATAATAGAACTAAACCTCGAGAAACCCGCGTTCAAGCGCGTCGAATCGGTCGAGGAAGCGAAAGTCAAGCCCGCGGAATCGAGCAAACAGAAGACGGAGCACGAGAGCGCATCCAGTCAGCAGGACGGCCAGTCGGGCCAGCAGGGAAGCAAGTCGAGCCAACAGGGCCAGCAGTCCGGTCAGTCGGACCAGCAGTCCGGCGGTAGCGGTGGGAAGAGTCGCATCCGCAAGTACGGCCGACGGATGGTCATCCTCGGCGGTACCGCGGCCGGAGCGGCCGCCGCCCGGAAACTGCGCCAGCGCCGCAAGCAGAAGAAGTCCGATTCCCAGCAGAAGTTAGAAGAGGACTGGCAGACAGCGGAAACCTCGTCGGGGTCCGGTTCCGCTAGCTCGTCCGGTTCGTCCGGGTCGAAGTAGCGGTTTCGGGGCGTTCCCAAACGCCTTTGACTCGCGCGTCCCTTCTTTCGTCCGATGAACACGTTCGTGTGGGTCCTCGTCGGAATTGCGGTCTACTGGCTCGGGGTGTTACTCCTCGACTCGCAGGGGTTACTGCCGTCGTATATCGGTACTCAAGGACCGATTCTGACCGTTCACACTCAGCGCGGCAAGAAGTTCCTCGACTGGCTCGCCCAGCCGAAACGCCTGTGGCGGGCGTGGGGGAACTTCGGACTCGGCATCGCGCTGGTCGTCATGGTCGGCACGTTCCTGCTGTTGATAGTGCAGGCCGTCGCGGTCGTCCGGAACCCGCCCGCCCCGACCGCGGCGACCGAACCGCAGAACGTCCTCGTGATTCCGGGCGTCAACCAGTTCCTCCCGCTGTCGGTCGCGCCCGAAATCCTGTTCGGCCTGCTCGTCGGCCTCGTCGTCCACGAGGGCGGCCACGGTCTCATGTGTCGAGTAGAGGACATCGAAATCCAGTCGATGGGCGTGGCGGCGCTCGCGCTCCTGCCGGTCGGCGCGTTCGTGGAACCCGACGAGGAGAGTCGGGCCGACGCGAACCGCGGGAGCCAGAGTCGGATGTTCGCGGCGGGCGTCACCAACAACTTCGCGGTCACGGTCGCCGCCTTCCTCCTGCTGTTCGGGCCGGTCGTCGGGTCCATCGCCGTCGCGCCCGGCGCGGCCATCGGCGGGGTGTTACCGGGGTCGGCCGCCGACGACGCCGGACTGTCCGCGGGCGACCGCATCGTCTCGGTCGGCGGAACTCCGGTGGAGAGCAACGACGCCCTCGACGCCACGCTCTCGCGTATCGACGACCGTTCGGTCGAGGTGACGCTGGCCAGCGGCGAGACGACGACCATCGAGCGGTCGCTGCTCGTGACCGGCATCTACCCGGACTCGCCGTTCACAACGGGCGTGGGGAAAGGCGCGACTATCACCGCGGTCAACGGAACGACCGTCCACACGGAGGGCGAGTTCCACCGGGCGGTCGCCAACCGGACGGTGGCGACTATCGAAACCGCGAACGGAACGACCGCCACCGGACCCATCGGCGCGCTGGCGACGGTTCGACCGGACAGGGCGGCCGATAACGCCGGTCTACCGACCGAAGGGAATGTCGTCATCACCTCCGTCGGCGGCGAGCGCGTCCGGAACGCCTCGGAACTCAGCGCGACGCTGGACCGGTACGACCCCGACCAGAACACGACCGTCGAGGCGTGGGTCAACGGGAGCGTCGAGCGCTACGACGTGACCCTCGGCGGGTCCGACGGCGGGGACGCCATGCTCGGCATCTACGTCATGCAGGGCACCAGCGGCATCTCGGTCAACGGGTTCGGCGTCCAACTCTACCCCGCCCAACAGTTCCTCAGCCTGCTCGGTGGCGATTTGGGTAGCGTCGTCGGCGGTCTCGGCGGCCCGATAATCTCGTTCCTCTCGGGCGTCTTCGGCATCCTGCTGCTGCCGTTCGCCAGCGTCTCGCTCCCGTACACGTACAACTTCGCGGGGTTCGTCGCGTGGAACGGCGGCTTCTACACCGCCGCGGGCGGGCCGCTCTCGTTCCTCGGCGACTGGGGCCTGTTCGTACTGGCGAACGTGCTGTTCTGGACCGGGTGGGTGAACCTCAACCTCGGGTTCTTCAACTGTATCCCGGCGTTCCCGCTCGACGGGGGCCACATCCTCCGGGCGAGTACGGAGGCGGTCGTCTCGCGCCTTCCGACGAATCAGGGTCGCCAGTTGACGACGATGGTCACGACGACCATCGGACTGGTGATGCTGGTGAGTCTGCTGTTGATGGTGTTCGGACCGCAACTGCTGTCGGGATAAGAGAACGGCGTCGAACCGTCGCGCTTCGACTCCTTACTCCTCGTCGTCGTCCAGTCCCATGCGCTCGGCGAACTCCTCGGGAGTGTCCGGGATGCGCTCGAAGTCACCGAAGTCGCGCTCGTAGTGGCGAATCAGTTGCTCGACTATCCACGCGTTGAAGTCCTCGTCGAAGCGCCACTCGTCCGCTCGGTCCTCGACCTCGAAGCGGTCGTCGGTGGCGAACGCCGCGAAGACGTGGTAGAACCCCAGAATCACGTCCGCGAAGTCGCGGGCCTTGCCGCCGGTCTCCTCGCGCTTCTCGGCGAGTTCCTCGCGGCCCGCGTCGGTGATCTCGAAGTACTTGCGGTCGGGTTCGTCCGCGCGCTCGATGCGCTCGGCCCAGCCTTTCTCCTCGAACTTGTAGAGGATGGGGTAGACCGACCCGTACGATGGTTCCCAGTGGCCGCCGCTGATAGACCGTATCTCCTTGAGTATCTCGTACCCGTACCGCGGTTTTTCGTCCAGAAGTTCCAACACGAGATACGCGATGAGGCCTTTCGGCGGGCCGCTTTTCCGCATTGACAGGAGATTCCGACCGTATTTTTGAAAGGCTTTCGGTCGGGGTAACGAGCGCGTTCGACGGTCTGGACGGCCGAGACCTACTGCGACTCAAAACGCTATTACCGTCAGGGGACCGAGATGGACGCATGACGAGAGAACCCCCTGCGACCAACGAAGGCTGGTACGCGCTACACGATTTCCGGACCGTGGACTGGGACGCGTGGCGCGCCGCCCCCGAACGAGAGCGCGAGTCCGCGCTCGAAGACGGCATCTCGTTCCTGCGCGAGCGCGTGGACGTGACCGACGCCGAGGACGGTTCCTCGGCCGTCTTCTCGATGCTCGGACACAAGGCCGACCTGCTGGTCCTCCACTTCCGGCCGACGATGGCCGACCTCGACACCGCCGAGCGCGCGTTCGAGGACACCGCGTTCGCCGAGTACACCGAGCAGAGCAACTCCTACGTCTCGGTGACCGAGGTCGGCGGCTACACCAACGAGGAGATGACGAAGGAACCCGAAGAAATCGAGGACACCGGTCTCGCGCGCTACGCCGAGAGCAAACTCTACCCACAGATTCCCGACAGCGAGTTCGTCTGCTTCTACCCGATGGACAAGCGCCGCGAACCGGGGGAGAACTGGTACGACCTGCCGTTCGACGAGCGCGCCGAGATGATGGACACCCACGGCGAAATCGGCAAGACCTACGCCGGACAGGTCTCGCAGGTCATCACCGGTTCCATCGGCTTCGACGACTTCGAGTGGGGCGTGGACCTGTTCAGCAACGACGCGACCAACATCAAGGACCTGCTGTACGAACTCCGGTTCGACGAGAGCAGTTCCAAGTACGCCGAGTTCGGCCCGTTCTACTTCGGCCGCCAGTTCCCGCCGGAGGACCTCCCCCAGTTCATGGCCGGTGAGGCGGTCCCCGCCGAGGAAGAGGCGGACGAATCCGGCCATCCCCACGGCGAGGGCGGACACGGCCACGGCGAGTCCGAGAGTCATCACGGCCACGGGGACGGCGAGGGGAATCACCACGGTGGAGACAGCGACCACCACCACGGCGGCGACGAATCGACCGCCGAGGACGACTCCGGCAGCATCCGGGGCGAACTCGAAGACCTCGACATCTACGCGGGCCAACCCCACGGCGAGGACGTGTACGCGATGGTCCTCTACTCCGAGGCCGACCCCGACGAACTGTTCGAGGAAGTGGACGGTCTCCGGAAGAACTTCGACCACTACGACACGCACGTCAAGACCGCCGTTTACCGAGCGAACGACCGGGACCGCTCGGCGGTCGTGAGCATCTGGGAGACCCAGAGCGCGGCCGACACCGCGGGCGGGTTCCTCTCGGACCTGCCGGGCATCGTGGCCCGCGCTGGTGAACGTGGCAGTGGCCACGCAGGAGAGGAGAGCGGGTTCGGCACGATGGGGATGTTCTACACCGTCAAGCCCGAACACCGCGAGGACTTCGTGGAGAAGTTCGAGACGGTCGGCGGCCTGCTCGAAGAGATGGACGGCCACCTCGAGACCGACCTGCTGGCCAACCGCGAGGACGAGAACGACATGTTCATCGCCAGTCAGTGGGAGTCCAAGGACGACGCCATGGCGTTCTTCCGGAGCGACGACTTCGCCGACACCGTCGATTGGGGCCGCGACGTGCTGGCCGACCGACCGCGACACGTCTTCTTGGCCTGAACCGCCCGAGACTGTCCCGCGGAGTCGTCGGCCGGTTTCCGCCGCGAGCGCGCCGGTCGGTCGCGGCGGTTCCCACCACAACCAAAACCCCCATCAAGTCAGGACGAGTAGTGTTCGAAATATAAGCGACGGAGGACCCTGTATGACCAAACGACACGTATCCCTCTCCGACGAGATGGAGGCCTCACTCGAAGAGTTCATAGCCGAGGTAGACGCCCGACTGGCGAGCGACGAGGACACCTGCGAGGTGGTCGAGCAGGTGCTGGTGGACCTCCACGGAGACCGGGAGGCCTACGAGCGGTGGCAGAACGGCGAGCGCGTCTCGCCCGCCGAGGAGATTCGCCTCCAGAGCTACGACCCGTGTAACGCGACCCTCGAGAGCGAGTACTACGCCGAGAAGGACGAGGAGAAGTTCCAGCAGTCCAAGCACCTCCAGTGGCTCTGGCGGCAGTTCGACGCCACGCCGATGGCCGACAACGTGGAGTTCGCGCTCCGATTCCGCCGGATGCTCGCCGACCACCTCTTCGCCGAGTGCGGCGACGACTGCCGCTTCTTCAAGGGAATCACGTTCACCTACGGTCACAACATCACCGTCGGCGACAACGTGGTCGTCCACGACGACGTGCATCTGGACGACCGCGGGGAGTTGACGCTCGGCGACCGGGTCTCCGTCTCCGACTCCGCGCACGTCTACACCCACGACCACGACGTGGTGGACCAGACCGAGGTGCGCAACTACCGCACCGTCATCGAGGACGACGTTCGCGTCACCTACGACTCGATGGTCCGCGCTGGCGTCCGGGTCGGCGAGAACGCCATCGTCGGCGCGAAGTCGGTCGTCCAGAGCGACGTGCCCGCCCATCACGTCGCGGTGGGCCAACCCGCGAAGAGCGTGAAGATAAAGCCCGGGTGGGAGAGCGCGGCCGAACCCCTCGACGCCGACGTCGAGACCGACAAGGAATCCCGGCGCATCGAGTACGACCTCCCCGAGGACCTAGAGGTCTACGACGAGTTCCAGCGCGACCTGAACCCGCCGAACGAGGAGTGAGAGGGCCGTCCGTCGGCGAGTCGCGCAAGTCTGTTCTGTGGCCACGTCTCCGAGACGCGACAGCGGTATCTCTCGTCGGTCCTTTCGAGCGCGAGTGACTACCGCCTCCCGTTTCGGTGGTGAGGGAGAATCGAACGCCTCTGGTGGCGAGTCGAACACCCGGAGAAAACCACTGCACTTAGCCGCCTCCGACACCTTTGTAACGACGAACCGTCACCGTCCGAGACGTGTCACTCGTCTCCGCGCTCGGGACGGCCATCCTCCCGGTCCTGTCCGTCGCGGCGGTCGGCTTCCTGCTCGGGAAAGTCCGCGAGGTGGACGTGGACGCGCTGGGGACCGTCACCATCTACGTCCTGACGCCCGCGCTCATCTTCCACAGTCTCGCCACCTCCGAGATTTCGGGCGGACTGGCCGCGAAGTTGTTGGCGGGCGTGGGACTGTTCACGCTGGCGATGGTCGCGCTGGCGGAACTCGTCGGCCGACTGCTCGGCGAGTCCGAACCCGTGCTGGGCGCGCTGGTCCTCTCGTCGTCGTTCCCGAACGCGGGCAACTACGGCATTCCGCTGTCGGCGTTCGCGTTCGGCGCGGTCGGGCGCTCGACGGCGGTCCTCTACATCGCGGGCCAGTCGGTGCTGATGTACACCGTCGGCGTCTATCTGGCCTCGCGCGGCGAGACGACCGACCTCCGGTCGGCCGCCGCGGAGGTGTTTCGCCTCCCGCTGGTCTACGCCGTGGTCGCGGCGTGGGTCGCGCGGTGGGCCGGTGTGGTCCCGGCCGCCGACACCGCCGCGATGGAGACGCTGCAACTCGTCGGCGACGCCTCCATCCCCGTGATGTTGCTGATGCTCGGCATCCAACTCGCCAACACCCAGCACGGCGCGGCCATCTCGCGGGTCGGCGTCTCGAACGGCCTGAAACTGGTCGTGGCACCGCTGGTCGGCGTGGGGGTGGCGCTGGTTCTCGGTCTCGGGGCGAGTCCCGCGGTAGCGCGGGTGTTCGTGCTGGAGTGCGGGATGCCCGCCGCGGTCACGCCGCTGATTCTGTCCATCGAGTACGATTCGGGCGACGGGGAGGGGTTGTCGGGACCGGAGTACGTGAGTACCGCGATTTTCGCGAGTACGGTCGCGAGCGTGGTGACGCTGACGGGACTCATCGCGGTGTTGCAGTCCGGATTGGTGATTTGAGTTCGGAAGCAGGCCAAAGGGAGACAGTTGAATCGGGCCGTCGATGAGAGTCGGAAGTCGAGGAGGGGTAGCTACTGCTTGAGCCGAGGAGTACCGCAACTGCCCCGCACCGCAACCGCGAGCCTCGCGCCTCCCCGGCCTCGTCGGCCGCCTTCTGGCGGCCGACTCCCTCGCGCAGACGGGCACGACGCGCGAGGGCGTCGTGCCAGCGCGCGCCGGCAGGACGGTCGGCGGTAGCTCACTACTCGCGCCGGTCGGCGATGGCGTCGGCGTGGCGCTCGACGAGGCGGCCGAAGACCTCGGTCTCGCGGCGTTGCTGGACCTCCGGCGGCGAGTCGTCGCGCATGCGTTCCTTGACGAGGCGGAGGGTCTCGGGGTCGTTGGCGGCGAGTTCGTCGGCGACCGCCCGCGGGTCGTCGGTCACTCGCGTCACGAGTCCCATCCTGTGGGCCGCCTCGGCGTCCACGGTCCGACCCGAGAGCGCGAGGTCCAGCGCCTCGCCCTCGCCGACGATTCCGGGGAGGCGCGCGGTCCCGCCCCACGCGCCGAACAGGCCCAGTTTCACGCCCGGTTCCGCGAAGGTGGCGTCCGGGGTGGCGACCCGGAGGTCGCAGGCCAGCGCGAGTTCGACCCCGCCGCCGCGGGCCGGGCCGTCGATGCCCGCGACGACCGCGCTGTCGGCGTCCTCGACGGCGTCGGCGACGTGTTGGCCGCGCTCGGCGAACGCCTCGGCGGCCTCGCGGTCGAGTCCGGCCACCACGTCGAGGTCCGCGCCCGCGCAGAACGCCGGTCCCTCGCCGCGGAGGTAGACGACCGGTCGGTCGGTATCGGTCACCGCCGCTTCGAGCGCGTCGAGTCCGTCGGGCGTGAGCGCGTTGCGTCGGTCGGGTCTGTCGAGCGTCACGACCCGCACGCGGTCGCAGTCCTGAGTCCGAATCACGGTCCCGTCACGTTCGCACATCGGAGTCGGTTTCCAAAGGTCTTTGGCGATTCCGTCGTAAGGGTCGCTCAATGGAAGCGGCCGTCCGGGCACGAGAAGCAGGACGACAGGCGGTTCGAGACGTTGCGCCGGACCGACTCCGCGAACGCATCCACTCGCTCCTCGACGAGTCCGCGATGGTGCCGGGCGTGCTGGCGCTCACCTCCGCGGGGGCCGTCGAGGGGGCGAGTGCGACCGGAGGCCGGAAACCGAGCGGAACGGGGGAGCTACCGAGCAGTACCGACGGACGTGCAACCGGGAGCGGTCCCGTGGGCGTCGAGGAGCGCGCCGCTGGCGTCCAACTCATCTACGAGGGACTGCGCCTCACCCGCGCGCTCGCCGACGAGTCGCCGTGGGACCGCGACCCGCCGCACACCGACAGCAACATCGACATCCTCGCCGCGGACGTGATGGTCGCCCGTGGATTCTCGCTGCTCGCGCGGACCGAGGCCGCCGACAAGGCCGTCGAGACCGTCCAGTCGTTCGGGCGCGACGAGACCGAGGGCCAGCAGGGTCGCCCGACCGCACCGCACGCGCTGGAGACCGACGTGTTCGAACTCGCGGTGGTCGCGGGCACGACCGCGTTCGGGTCCGAACCCTCCGACGCGCTGCTCGCCTACGCCGCGGAACTGGCCGAGTCGCTCGACGGCGACCATCCGGAGTCGCCGGACTCGGTCGCCGACGCCGTCGAGGAGGCCGTGGCCGACGCGCCGGACCCCCGACAGTTCGGCCCCGCCGAGGACCCCCGGCCCTCTGCCACCGACCCCTGACCGCCGTCTCCCTGATGCGAATCGAAACGCCTAAAGAGGTTTCCGGGCATACCATGAAATGCACCGAAGTAGCGGAGTGCGCCTGGGTAGCTTAGAGGTAAAGCGCGTCCTTGGTAAGGACGAGAGCCCGGGTTCAAATCCCGGCCTAGGCTTCCTGCGGAGCAGTTGACCTAAATGGCGGTACAGCGTCGCTCTATCATAACTTTTGCGGCGTTTTCGACCGAGTATCCTACCCGTCAAACAGCCTGTTTTGCCGGTACTTCCGCGCTATGAATTACACCCGTCGCGGAAGCCACCCCACGCAGCCATGCGGTTTCAAAATATGACATGCGTTCGCAGGAACGCCAAGTATCCGGCGCACCATTACCTCTCCCTTGGCATTGGAACGGCTATCTACTCCGTACATGACGCGTCAACCCGCGAGAACGCCCGCGCTGTGGAAGGTAGGAGGTTGCGACATGAGACGAACGCGCGGGCCATTGAGAATCGTTAGTCCGCTTCAAAAATTTTGTAGATTTGACGGGTATATCGGATATTCCTGATTCCAGACGTGGAGAACAGCACCGCGCCGTGAGATTGCGGGCGCGTTCTCGTCGTATTCCACTCCTTACGCCAATCTATCACTTCGACATGTCGATTTACGTAAGCCCCGCCCGCTGGTGTCCACAGGGGACACCAACGTGGATTTCTTGCGCTCTGAAATTCCGTCTTTAGTATCCAACGTCTGCCGGTCACCTTCCAGCGCCTTGATGAACTAGTCCACCCCAGTTGAACAAGGAATTAACTTGTTAAATAAACCCCCATACTTTCTCCCCAACCTCTTCTGTACATGCATCGCGGAACCGTTGGAAGTCTCCATCCCCCTGATTCACTACTCTAACTCGGAATGAAGAATCCGTTTTTGAGATGACGAGAATCGAACCTCCCCTTGGACTCACTTGTTCCATCGTTGCTTCCCTGACATTCAATCTCCATTCACGTCTGTCATCGTAATACCAGAACCGATAATTCACATTTTCACTCCCTCCAGCAGTTTCCAGTTCACCATCAAAATACACGTCAGGATGTTTGTGAGGCCCTTCAGTGATCTCTGGGAAAAAGTCGACGGCGTCCATCGGAATCAGGACTTCCGGTGTCCCAGGAGTGCCTGGCTGGTGGCTGGAATCAAATGGAGACAATTGAAGAACGAAAGTGTCCCACTCTTCCGGGGAAGTACTGGTTGTCGTGCCACTAGTTTCGCGCTCATCCGCAGAAACTCGTGATGTAGTCGGGAGGCTAGGTGTCTCTTGAGTTGGGAATAATTCACGCACTTCTTCCGACACACCATTCTCAGAAGGGTCTCCTGAACCACGTGTTGAAGCCTCTCCTCCGACGGCTTCGTCTTCGGTTACCAGAGTTCCGCTTTCCTCCAGTAAGTCCAGGAGATTCTCGCTGATGGGCTGAACGTTTGGGTGAGCATCATCAAGCAGAGTCTCAAGGAATGACTTGTACTCCGCAAATTTCTCGACTTCATTTTCGTCAGAGAGGTTGAATTCTATTATCGTTCCAAATTCTACGTTGCGGAACAGACCATCTCTAGTCAGATTACCGCTTCCAATTATTAGAGCCGCTTCGTCATCACCCTCCAACATATAGAATTTTGGGTGGAAGATGAAATCCGAACTAGTATTATAAATAGTCGATTGCGTGGCCATCGCACTCAGTTGTTCGAGGGCTTCTCTTGTAGTCACCTTATTGTCGACACCTGCGACCCCGAATAACTCCCCGCCCTGATTGAGAAATTCAGATAGCGATTCTCCCAAGTAGTCAAACCCAGACCTTCTCAAAAACGCGATTGCGAAATAGAATTGTGAATATCGATCATCTTCCAGACGCTCTTTCAGTACATCGCCAAATCGATCGCCTTCGATATCTTCGGTAACGACCTGACGAATCGGTGAGACATCCATGTAATAGGCTATTTCACTAACACCAATAACTGTTCTGTGTCAATTGAGTTATTACTATTGTGCATGCTATATCTACGATGGGTATCCATCTCAACCCGCTCATCAACTTTGTAGCCAACTTGTTCGCCAAGTTCTGCAAGAAGTTCCGGGTTATCGATTACATACTCTTCTCCACCCAATTCAGTAGTATTACGACCAACAATCAGCCCATATGGAGCCTTATCCTTTAATACGCCATATGTTTCTTTGAAGGATTGCTTCATATCTACCAGATATTGATAAACGAGAGCAGGCCTATTCTGACGGCGGAACCCGTCGGACTCGGAATCTACGGCTTCCTTCAGATTTCGGCAGGTAGAGATACACCCTTTTGGTAGATGGTGTTCATTTGTTTCAATCGAATCGTAAATCTCCCGTCTCGTGGTTTCCTTAATATTACGCGAGCCGATTAGCGATCTCGATTTCTCACGCATCTCTCCAGTCTTAATTAAGCCGAAGAGATACATACTCAATCTGTACGTATCTACATACGGTAGAGCAGAAGCATATGGTGGGCTAGTGAGTGCGCCATCGAATTTCGTATCTTTTGGGAGGCTAGGGTGGCTCAACACCTCATTTGCGAAGTCTCTAGAATCCGACTCTAGCGCGAATTGGTTCCCACCGTTACCGGTGATGGCGGTACGGCTACGGAGGACAGTTTGGAGGAATTCCTCTATACGTTCGATGAATTTTGTGACTAAAGGATAGTTAGCAGGTTTATCATCCATTTTCCGAGTGCGAAGGTCACCAGAATCTTGTAGCGACGCATCGCGCAGTTCATCGCTTAAGAGGATTTCCAGCACCTCTTGTGTTTTATCGGAACTAACCGACAACAAGCGTCGCTGAATCGCGTGAATTTGGACGAGTACCGAGTCAACGAACCAACTTTCGAGATAATCGATGCCCTGAATATCCTCTTTCCACCCCTTCCCGGCTAATGATTCAATATTTTCTTCTGGGAAAGGAGAATACAGGGTATAATCCTGAAATTGACGGCGCAAATCTTCGATAACCGACTTCATTTCCTCATTAAGTCTATCTTCTGGGACCTCTAGGGAATCTACCTTTGCGTTAGCAATCTTAACTGCTAGAGGGTTAATCTCGATTCCAACAGCGTTCCAACCACGGTGCTTTGCTTCAACGAGAGCCGTCCCACTTCCAGAGAACGGGTCGAGTAACCAATCTCCGCATTCCAGCCCGAATCTATTCCCGATCGACCGAACGACTTGTGGGTTGAATTTCCCTCTATACTCGTGTATTCCGTGAGAAGAGTAACGCGTCTGTTGGCGGCCTAACCGATAGTTAGACAGAGAATGGTCAGAAGACTCAATGGAGGAAGAATCTTCTGCAACCTCCAATTTTGCTTGGTTCGTAACCACAACTTCATCTTCAGACTCCACGTATTGGAAGTAGGTGGTCTCAACAGCCTTCTTCGCCCAATTTTCCGTATTAGAGACCTCTACTGTTAGTGCATCTTCAGTGTCTTCGACAACCTCGATGCCATTAAACAGCGTATCTAATTCGGCTTTAGCGAACTCTGCTTCGTAGGGGAAATGATCGTAGTCAAACCAGTGGAATCGAAGTTTCATCTTTATAGTTTCTTGAAGGTGAGTATTTTCTCGTCCTTTATTTTCGAGTATCCCGGGTTGAAACTCTTAGTGTTAGACGGGATACTTCTGGAAGCGGAGTCAGCCGTATAGAAGCCGGCTGCATCAGCGGCGCGCTCTAGGAGTTTACCATTATCTACTTCTTCCCCCTGAATCACGGAACGTCCAACAACGAAACTGGCTGTAGCATCTTCCGTGGTAATATCTCTGAGTAGGTCGAACAGAGACACCATCCGCTCCTCGAAGTCAGTTTCGTCCCGTGGGTTGCTACCTTGATAGTGGGGCCGAGCACCGATCTCGTTTTCTTTCACTTCGGTAGGGTCGGCCAGACCAAGCCAATACATCCGATATTTGTGATACAGCCAGTATTCGTATGCGTTCGGATATGGCGGTGAGGTGATGACCAAATCGACCTTCTGGGGAATATCTGAGGGTTCTACTTCTAATATATTCTCGTTGAGAACGTCACAAGTGGCACTATTTCGTCGCCATTCTGAATTTTTCTTGAATGCGGATTCGATCTTTGAGGACGCTTGTGAGAACTTCTGTAGAACGTCTTCTGCAGTAACGTCCTTCTCTACAGCGGCATATCGGGTGTTACTGTCTTGATTCGATACCCTAACAATTATACTAGAGAGTGCAACCTGAAGCGCCTCCTTGGTAGGCTGATTTTCGACCTGCTCTAGTTCGTCAATTATGAGCGTTAGAGCCTGCTGAATCGGTTTCTTGAACCAATGGTCGATATTTGGGAGGTCTGGAGGCTCAACGTCGCCAGGGTATCTGTTCCGGACACTCGTGATAATTTCACGTGCACGATTACCAAAGTCATCTGGCAGTGGCCGTGTCTTGACCCGACTAATAAGGCAAGCGAGTGGGTGTACGTCTACTCCAATAGAGGAATGCCCCTTCTTCATAGCCTCCACTAAAGCAGTTCCTGAGCCACAAAACGGGTCGAAGACAACATCTGATTTGGAGTCAGCATATATTTCTATTAACTGATGGGGTATCTGCGGGATAAACTTGGCAGGGTAAGGATGGATAGAGTGAACGCCTTCTCTTGAATTTGCTCCTTGGAACGTCCAGTCATACTGACGGAGTTCAGATTCTTTTTGTGTCATATATATGGTGTTTGCCTTTGGTCGTGCTGATAAAATCGTGGCTTGTTGCTCTGATAAACTTGGCTATTCGTCCACCTACGGAAGATCTTTTCGTCCTTCGATGTAGCAGTCGGCACAAGGAAAATCGTCGGATAGATCGTCACAGTCACACTCCTTATAGTCATCTACATCAAGGCTGAGAGAATCCTCAACAATATCCTCTGCAACAGTACCGCCGTCTGGCCGGTGTTTATCCGAAAGCGTCAATGCGTTCGACCGCTCGTGATTCCCACTCGGCGTCAGGAAGTTCACGGACGCTTTGAAGACGACCAGGCCGCCCACGGTAGCGAGCGCGATCTTGTGCTTGCAGTCCGGCCCGTGTTGGACGTCTGCCGGGCACTCACACTCGGCGGGCACAACGACGCCGTCCTGTTCTTCGAGCGTCAGTATCGGCGCGTCCCCGTACGGTGACGGTATCGCCGTCGTTCAGTCGGGACTCGTAGTACCGTTTCCCGTGCGTCTCCGTGCCGAGAATCTGGTCTGCGAGGTCACGAAGCGTCGGGGTGCGGGGTCGTCCGGGATACTGTCGAGGTCCTGAATCCACTCCTCGGCGAGGCAGAACTTCGCGTTATCCGGTTCGACGAGGACACGCCCCGTATCGTCCTCGACGATGAACGGCACTGCTCCGCGACCGGATTCCCCTCGCTGTCCCCACGTATCAACGTGCCCGTCGAGGCCACGTTGGGTCCGCAGTTCAATCACCTGCTACGAGTCGGCGAGACACGACTCCCCCGAGAGCGGAGCGTCGACCGCCTCGTCGGCCCGCCGGGCGATGTCGGAGAGAGAAGGCTCAGCTTGGATTTCGCCACGTCGTTACTGCTCGCCAACGACGCGTTTCTTCGTGACTCTGACGGGATGTCAGACGAGCGCGGACGAGCAATCGACGTTCTCGATTTCGGACACGTAGCCGGGGTTACGCTGACCTTCGGCGGACGTAACGCGACTTACGACAGATGTCCAACTAGAACGGTGGCCTGCAGTTTACTGCCTGCCCGGAATACGCGCGACAGAGTGGTTCGAAATGACTCGTGACACCACGAACGCCGACGCGGACCCGGACGCGAAGTCGAACGCGGACGCGAGCGAGACTCGACCGACGGCCTCCCGGCGGCAGTTTCTGACCGGCGTGGCGGCCGCGACGGGAGTCGCGCTCGCGCCGACCGTGACGGAGGGACAAGAGGCCGGTCTCGAAACCGTGGCCGCGTTCGACCCGCCGAACCTGCCGGAGAACATCGCGACCGACCGCGAGGGGAACGTCTACGTGAGCATGGTACCGCCCCGCCAACTGTGGCGGGTCCCTCGGGAGGGTGACCCCTCGTCGGTCGCACAGGTCGGTCCCGAGGACGGAGAGGGGTCGCTCCTCGGCATCTCGCGGACGGAGGACGGAACCACGTACGCCGTGCTGAACTCGGGAGTGGCCGAGACCAACGGCGTCTGGCGAGTCCCGCCCGACGGGTCGCCCGAACTGATGGCGTCGATTCCGACGGAGGGGACGTTCCCGAACGGCGTCACCCACGACGCGGTGGACGACGGCGTCCTCGTCACCGACTCGACGCGGGGCCTCGTCTGGCGGGCGACCGACGACGGTGCGTCGGTCTGGTTCGACGACCCGCTGCTCGACCCGAACCCGTACGCGAGCAACTCCCTCGGGGCGAACGGCATCGCCGTCGGTCCCGAGGGGGACATCTACGTGGCGAACCTCAGTTTCGGTGCCGTCGTCCGGATTCCGATAAATCAGGACGGGAGTCCCGGCAGTCCGGAGGTCGTCGTCCAGAGCGACCGACTCGTCGGCGCGGACGGTCTCACCGTCGCCGACGACCGGACCGTCTACGTCGCGGTGAACGCTCAGGACAAGGTCTCACGGGTCACGTCGGGCGGCGACGTCTCGACGGTGGTCTCGGGCGGCGAACTCTCGTTCCCGTCGGACGTCCACTTCGGACCCGGCGACGACCAATCGACGCTGTACGTCTGTAACTTCGCGCTCCCGGCGTTTCAGGCCGAGGACCGGGAGGCGAACCCGAGCCTGATGCGACTCGACCTCGAGCAGGTCACGACGACGGAGGGGGAGGAGACGACCACGACCGAAGCGGAGACGACAACCACGACTGAGGAGACGACGACTACGACCGAAGGAGAGACGACCACTACCACCACGGCCGAGGAGACGACAACCACGACGACCGAAGGAGAAACGACGACTACCACCACGGCTGAGGAGACGACGACCACGACAGCGGAACCCACGACCACGACGACAGAGGAAACGACCACGACGACAGAGGGAACGACCACGACGACAACGGAGGAAACGACGACAGTCGAGTAAACGACGACCGCTTAGGTCGGTCGCCGACCGCTACGCTGGTCCTACTTCTTCGGTTCGGGGTCGAAGATGTCCGGTCGCTCTTTCCCGTCGGCCTGCACGATGGCCATGCAGCCCTTCCGGGCGACCCGGCTGAGCGAGTGGTCCACGAGTTTGAAGTTCCCGGGAACCGGGAAGTCCATCGTCGCTATCGTGGTGCTGCCCGGCGCGACCTGCTTGGTCTGGATGTGGGTCTGCGGTCTCGTGGTCAGCGACCCCTCGGGCCAGAGCTTCTCCCAGACGTTGCCGATGGGGTGGAAGCTACTGGTGAGGTTCGGGCCGCCGGTGACGAAGAACACCCGCGCGGTGTCCCCGGTCTCGACTTTCCCTGCCCCGTACTTGTCGGGCGTGCAGGCGTACTTCTCGCCGTTCATCACGACGTAGCTCGGCTCCTCGCGCTTCATCGCCTCGTGGTCGAAGTTGTGCTTGCCCGTCTCGCCCGCCCGCTTGTCGGTGTATATCTCGTGCTGTCCGAAGTAGAACTCGTGGTCCACCTCGGGGAGTCCCTCCTCGGGTTCGACGAGGATGAGACCGAACATGCCCGCCGAGATGTGCATGTCCATGTTCGGGACCGCGCAGTGGTAGATGTACGCCCCCGGGTAGGTCGCCTTGAACTTCAGGTGGGCGGTCTCGCCCGGCGCGGTCATCGTGGCCTCGGCACCGCCGCCCGGTCCGGCCGCGGCGTGGAAGTCCACGTTGTGGGGCATGTCGTTCTCGGCCGGGTTCTCGAAGGTGAGATTGACCGTGTCACCCTTTCGGACCCGAATCATCGGACCCGGAACCTGCCCGTTGTAGGTCATGTAGTTGAACGTGACCCCGTCCTCGATTTCGGCCGTGACCTCCTCGGGCCGGAGGGTCACGTCCACCGTCTTCGGTTGGTTGCGGCTAATCGGGTCGGGGACGTCTGTCGGGTCCGCGGCGACGCGCTGGACGGTCTTCTGTTTCTGTTTGTTCATGGCCTTCTGGGTCTGGGTCGTTTTCGGGGCGGAGCGGGTCGAACACCCGGCGAGGGTGGCCGCGCCACCGAGGCCGATACCTTGCAGGACCGTGCGACGATTGGTTGTGGGCATTGGGAGTCACCTTACAGTTACAGATAGTCGCCGACACCCCTTCAATCGGGAAACCGATTCTCGGGCCACGAGAAGGCCATCGAACGTGTTCGAGCCGTTCTCAGATTCTGAGAATCGGAGTGCCGATTCCACGGAAACTACTCGAAATATTCGAAGAAAGTAGAAAGAGAGACCGGCGTTCAGTCGTCGCCTTCGACGACCGACTCGGCCGAGACGGGCGCGTCGCCGGGAGCGTCAGACGGCGTGGTCTCGCCGCGGGCCAGCACCTTCTTCACCACGTCGTAGCCGAAGATGGCCGTCCCGAGGATGACCAGCGTGTCGCCCGGCATCCGGAGCCAGAACAGCAGTTGGACCAGGTCGCCCTGATAGAACGACAGGCTCCGGGCGGCGTCGTAGCTCTGAGTGAACGCGACTTCCAACTGGAGGAAGCCGACCGGGAGCAGACTGACGCCGACCATCAGCGCGAGACCGACGTTCCACGCCCAGAACGCCCGCCGGAGGTTCGTTCCGGACCACTTCGCTTCGGGCACCGCGATGCGGAGCATGTACGTCACCATGCCGAGCGCGAGGAAGCCGAACGCGCCGAACATCGCGGCGTGGGCGTGGGCCACCGTGAGGTAGGTGCCGTGCTCGAAGTAGTTGATGAACGGCAGGTTGATGAAGAACCCGAGGACGCCCGCGCCGACGAAGTTCCAGACGCCGCTGGCGACGATGAACATGAACGGCAGCGTGTAGGGGAACGACTGCCCGCTACCGGACATGGCGCGGTACTGGCCGAGCGCCTCGTAGAGGATGAACACCAGCGGGATGAGTTCGAGCGTCGAGAACGCGCTCCCGATGGGCACCCACACGTCGGGTTGGCCGACCCACCAGTAGTGGTGGGAGACGCCGATGACGCCGGTCCCCATCACGAGCAGGGCCTGCACCATCACGGCCTTCTCGGCCGACCGCTTGGTCAGCAGGTTCATGCTGACCAGCGTGACGCCGACCAGCGCGACGATGAAGAACTCGAAGGCCCCCTCGACCCACATGTGGACGACCCACCAGCGCCAGAACTCCGTGACGACGATGTTAGTCTGGGGCGTGTAGAGGAAGCCCGCCGTGAACAGCAGGGCGATGGAACCGCCCGCGTACAGAATCATGTGCGCGAGACCCCACTTGGGTTCGCGGTCGAGCAGCGGCTTGAGACCGCGCGCCACGAGGGCGGCCCACGCGAGGAAGCCGACGAGGATGCCGACCTGCCAGAGCCGCCCGATTTCGAGGTACTCCAGCCCCTCGTTGCCGAGTATCCACCAGAGCGCGCCGTCGAGGTACCCCTTCGCGCCCAACCAGATACCGACGAGGGCACCGACCACGACCACGACGAGGACGCCGAGCAGGCGGTTTATCCACGCGCCCTGCTTTCGGGGTTCGCGTCCGGTCAGCAGCGGCGGGAGGAACAGGCCCGCCCCGAGCCAGAGGGTGGCTATCCAGAGGATGCCGAGGTCGAGGTGCCACGTCTTGGCGATGGAGAACGGGATTAGCTGGAGGAAGTTGACGCCGAGCAGTTCGCCCAACCCGAAGAAGTCCGCCCGCTCGATGTAGTAGTGGGCGAGCAACCCGCCGAGCAACACCTGTCCGAGGAACAGTCCCGCGCCGACGACGGCGAACCGGAGCGCGGCGGCCTGTCCGGGGAACAGGTTCACCTCGTCGGGCCGCGGAATCGAGACGCCCTCGGTCTCGGGTTCGGGGAGTTCGATGGACTTGTAGAGCCAGACGCCGAACCCGGCCCCGGCGACGAGCAGTATCATGGCGATGACGCTCCACGTCATGGCCGCGCCGGTGGCGTCGTTACCGGCCGCGGGTTGGTAGGGCCACTCGTTGGTGTAACTGTGGTCCGCCCCGGGCCGGTCGGTGTGGGATATCCACGCCGTCCAGAGCGCGAAGTCGGCGAACCGCCGGGCCTCCTCCTCGCTCTCTATCATCCCGACGGGGACGCCCCGCTCGTGGCTCCCCTCGTGGTAGCGCTCGACGTACACCTGCCGGACCTGCTCGTGGGCGTAGGCCTCGGCGGCGGAGTACTGGATGCGCTGTCCGGGGTCGCCGTCGGTGAGGTCCGACTTCACCGCCACGTCCACCGTGGCCCGTTCGCTATCCGTGAGACTCCCGTAGGTGGACGTGTCGTACTGTTCGCGGGCGTAGTACTGGCGCATGAACTTCACCTTCAGGTCGAGCGTGTCGGCGGTGTAGTCCTCGCCGTAGTACGCGCCGTTACCCAGTATCGACCCGTGGTTCATCATCCCGTCCGACTGGAAGATGGTCTTTCCCTCTCGGACCTGCTCGGCGGTCACGATAGTCTGACCGTTCGGCCCTTCGACCTCTTTCGGGATGGGCGGGGCCTGCTGGTAGGAGTACCACGCGCCAGCGCCCATCACGGCCAGATTGAGGACGAAGACGACCGCGAGTATCTTGCCGAGTGTGCTACGTTTGACTCTCATACACGTCGAGGTTGGCCTTCGTGGGGCTTTTAATTGGAGCGCGATTCCTGTACTCCGGGAAGCCGGGCGAACGTGTTCGGGCGGACGGGGACACCCGTCTCGGGGTGACGGAGACTCGTCGCCCGCTGACAATTCCTATCATCATAATCATTGCAAATAACGGCGTGCGCTCCGCTCCACAAACCGCGGGATGCGCCGTTCTCGCGCTCGGCCGCACGCGGTGCGGTCGCGGCCGAGCGCACGGGCAAGCGGGGAGGAACGGGGCGCGGTCGCGGTGCCGTGCGGTGGGAGTGCCGAGACTCCGCTGCACAAGCAGTAGCTAGTTTCGCCGTCCCTTCACCGACCTCCCCGGACCGTCACGGACGTTCCCGCGGCGCTTACCGACTCTCGCACTCTGTGACAAAAAGGAAGACGAGCGGTCAACCGGTTCGCGTCTGCGCGAGTCGAGAGCCACACCGGCGTTCGAGCGCCACACCGACGCTCGGTGCAGTTACTCGTCCTCCGACCGGGGAGCCAGCACCAACAGCGCAGTGCTGTCCGCCTCGGCCTTCGGCGACACCTCGCGTTTGCCGTCGAATCGCAGGAGATCGCCCGGTTCGAGGACGTTCGATTCGCCGTCTACGCGCACGTCGAGACGCCCCGACACGAGGTGGACCACGATTTCGCGCCCGGGATGACGGTGGGCCGGGACTTCCTCGCCCGCGTCGAGCGAGAGGCGGACGGTCTTCGGTTCGGCCCCCGGAAACGCCACCTCTCGGGGTCGCTCGGTCAGGTCGTCGAGTGCGACTGTCTCGGTCATGGCAACTGTCTCGGGTCGCTACTGCTTGGGGAACTTCGCGACGAACTTCTGGCTACCCTCGCGTTCGACCTCGTAGCTGTCGGCGTCGAACGACTCCACCTCGGCCTGCATCTCGTAGAACAGCGGCTTGGGTTCGTGGTCGTTGACGATTTCGAGGACCTCGCCGCTGTCGAGTTCGTCGAACGCGTCGTGTATCTTCGGGTGGCGTTCCGGCGGCGGAATCTCGCGGACGTCTAGTCTCGGCATGACGAGTGGAGATACTCGCGGTCGTCCCTTCGCGGTTATCCCGAACGTGTTCGGGAGAGGGCGGCCGAGTCGCGTCGGACCCGCGGTAGGGACACTCAGGACTCGACTTCTTCGACGGAGAGGCGATAGAAGATGTAATCGGCGACGGCGAGTCTCAGTTCGTAGTAGTCGCCCTCGTACGTCACGTAGCGGTTGCTCCGGAGTTGGTCCGGAAACGCCTTCACACCGTAGCCCTCGATTTCCGCCTTCGCTCGGGCCGCCTCGAACAGGTCGCGGGCGTCCGCGGTGAGGTTCTCGTAGGCGACGACGCCGTCCGAGGATTCGACCGACGAGGCGTTCACGACCGTCGCGTTCCCGAGATGATACTCGCCGTAGAAGCCGCCGCGCTCCCACGACAGTTCGTAGAGCGTCCCGCGATAGCGGGCGTACCAGCCGTCGGTGTCGGGCGTCAGTTCCCCGGTGAGGTTCGAGCGCATCACCCGCACCGACTCGTTCTCGACGGCCCGCCGGAGCAGGTCGCGCTCGGACGCCGAGAGGTCTGCGGCCGAGAGGGTCGCGCGGGTCGGCAGCGTCGTGGTCGAGGCGGCCGATAGGTCGCGAGTCGCGGTCGGTGTGTCAGGGGTCGCGGTGGATTCGGCGGTCACTGCGGTCCGGGTCGTCGGGTCCGCAGTTGCCGCCGATTCGGCCCCCGGCGGAGACGACCCCGAACACCCGGCGAGAACCAGCAGGACGGCGAGACAGACCGAACCGACGCGGAGGGACATACGCCGTCTCTGCGCGCCTCTTTACAAGTGTCTTGTGTCGAACCTGAACCGAATCGGCGAGAATCTGGCGCACTTTGGGCGTGGCTCCGCGCTCACTCCGTTCGCGCCATCTCCGCTACGGTGGTTCGTGTCACTGACGCGCTCCGCGGGCGCGGTGGCGACTGACCGACAGTCAGTCACCACCGCGCGGGTCGAACTCGCCGCGCTTCAACCCCTCACGCACGGGGTCGTGTTCGGCGTCGGTCGGCGGGGGTGCGGTGACGAGCGTGGCCTCCAGACGCCGGTCGGCGTCGGCTTTCACGCCGCGGTCCTCGCCCGCGGGCACGACCACCACGTCGCCCGGGCCGACGGCGCGTTCGTCGTCGCCGTCGCGGACGACGCCCCGGCCCTCTCGGACCGTAATCGCCACGTCGCTGTCGGGGGCGTGGACCGGGATGAACTGGCCCGGTTCGAAGTAGCCGAGGACGACCTTCATGCGGTCGCTCCGGAAGACGGACTGGGCCGAGAACTGTTCGTCGTCGTACTCGCGTTCGGCGTCGAAGTCGGTCGCGACCATGTCGGAGGTGGGAGCGTCGCGGTCGTGGGGGCTTCGCCGAACGTGTTCGGTCGGTCGTTGGTGGTCAGGTCCGGGAGCGCGATGCCAGAATCTCCTTGGCGGTGTCGCCGAGGCGCTGCATGTCCTCGGCGGTCAGGTGGAACTTGGGGTCCCAGTCCGACTGACCGAGGTAGTCGCTGACGACGAACATCGCGCCCGCCTCGACGCCGCGGTAGTCGGCCACCGCGAACACCGCCGACGCCTCCATTTCGACCGTGAGGAGGCCCTCCTCGGCGTAGCGTTCGACCTCGGCCTCGGTCTCCTGATAGATGGCGTCGGTCGTCCACGAGGGACCGACGTGGAACGGTTCGTCTCGCTCGCGCAGCAGGTCCGTCGTGTCGGCGACGAGCGAGTCGCTGGGGACGGCGTAGGTCTCGGACTCGACGTAGTGGTGGGAGGTCCCCTCGTCGCGGATGGCCTTCTCGCAGACGATGAAGTCGCCCATCTCGACCGAGTCGTCGAGACATCCCGCGAACCCGATGGAGAGGAACGTCTCGACGCCGTCGGCGACGAGTTCGTCCATCAGCATCGCGGTCGTAGGCGCACCGATGCCGAAGTCGCCGAGGACGCCGACCTCGTAGTCGGTGTCCTCGAAGCAGTAGAGTCGGCCGTAGTAGTGGTCCACCGTCTCCCCGTCGTACGTCTCGGTGAAGTACTCCATCAGCCCGCGACTGTAACAGAGGACTACCGCTTCCGGCGGTTCCGGTACGTCGCCCTCGGCCTGCGCCGCTCTGTAATCGGCGTGTTCGTCGGGCGTGACGATAGGGTCCGCACCGTACTTCTCCGGGTGGTTCGGAAACGGCATCGCTCGGCGCTACAGAGGGGACCGTAAAATGCTTTTTCAGGGTTCGGGAGGGCGTGGCAATACGGCATCTCGCTCGTCGCTTCGCTGGAGGAGTCGATGGCACCAGCGCCGAATCACGGGAACTGCTCGTCGGGGTCGCCGTCGCTCGACGTGGGCGACGTGCCGCCGAACGCACCGATTCGGAGCGATTCCGGGCCGTGGCGGACCACGACGCCGGTCAGGTTCGCGGCGAAGACGGCGAACCCGAAGGTCGCCAGCGCACCGCCGACCAGACGCGCGGCCTCGAACGCCGGACTCTCGCCGAGGACGACCAGCGAGAGACCGCCGAGCGTGAGCCAGAAATCGACCGCGGCGAGGCGGTCGTCGTAGAGGTCGTCTATCATCGGGACCGGTTCCAGTCCCACGCGGTCGCTGTACTGGCGAATCCAGACGATGAACGGGACGACGTGATAGAGCGTCCCGAGCAGGACGAACCCGACCACACCGGCCGCGAGGAGGTGGCCCGCCGCGGGGTGGCCGAACGTCGTCGCGGGGTCGGCCGGTCTTCCGAGCCACGACGGAGCGGCCGAGAGCGCCCACGCCGGGAGCGCGAGCGCGACCACGGCGTACCGCGACAGCATCGGCGTCCGCTCGACTTTCGTCTCGTAGAGCTTTCGCGCGAGGACCGCCGCGAACGCGAGCAGACCGACGACCGAGAGGACCGCGCCGACGCGGGCCAGCCACGCGTGGCCGACCAGTCGTCCGGCGGCGAGCGCGAGAACGCCCGGCGGATACGTCCACTCCTCGACGCGCCGGAGGGTCGCGTCCGTCCCGCGAATCTCGGTCTGAGTGAACATCGTGGCGAGCTGGTAGAGCGCCCCCACGACGGTCGTGAGGACGACGCCGAACACCGCGAGCGTGGCGTGGGCCGCGACGACCTGCGAGCGCGCGAGGCCCGCCGCGGCCAGAATCGGCCGGGTGAAGTCCACCGCGAGGAGCAGGCCGAGCGCCGTCACCAGCAGGACGTAGCCCAGCGCGAGCGCGAAGTGTCGTTCGGTCGCGTCTAACTCGTTCGCCCCCGCGAGCGTCCGGCCGACGTTGTAGACGAACGTCCAGAACCCGACGAGCATCGCGCCACCGGCGACCGGGAGCAAATCGAGATTTCCGGCCAGCAGCAGGCCCGAGAAGCCCGCGGCGCCGCCGCCGACCAGCGCGAGTTGGGCCACCGCGAGTCGCCGCGAGTGGAGTCTCACGCCCGACCAGACCGGGACGAACTGGGTCATCGCGCCCAGAATCGTGAGACAGACCCACCCCACCAGCAGGAGGTGGACGTGGGCCGCCCCGGCGAGACCCGGCGCGACGCCGACGACGCCGAGGACCCCGAGCGTCGCGCCCGCCAGCAGGAAGCCGAACCCCGCGACGAAGTGCGCGAGCGGTATCGCCATCGGCGGGCCGCGGTCGGCGTCGATGCCCGCGGGGACGCTCATCGCGGTTCTATCTCCACCCGCCACTCGTCGGGGGCGACCTGCTCGGTCTCGTGGTCGAAACCGCGCCGGTCGAGGACCGCGTAGAGCGGTTCGGGTTCGAAGCTGTTGACGAGGACCAGCGTCTCGTCGTCGCCGAGGTCCGACAGCGCCGACGTGATGGCCCCGAACGGTTCGCCGTCTATCTCTCGTGCGTCGAGTTCGCGCGTGGTTCCGTCGTGGGCGGTCTCGTCGTTCGTCATAGCTGTAGGTGCGGTCGTTCGTCGCCTATCGGTTGTCCCGACCATGTTCGACGGGGTACCGGTCCGGCACGGTGAACCCGAACTCCCGGAGGCGCTCGGCGTTCCGCACTAGATTCCGGTAGAACGCCTCTCCGCGGTCGGTCAGGTGGGCCGCGCCGTACCGAATCGGTTCGCCGCGAATCGTCTCGCCGTCCACCGACACCGCGGCGCTCCGGTAGCGGTCGGCCAGTTCGGGGTCCGAGAGGTCGAACTCGGCGGGGAGGTCCACCCGGGGCAGGTCGTGGGCCACCGCCATGTTCCGGTAGGTGAACGCGGCGTCGAGTCCGCCCGCTTCGAGCGTCCGGAGCAGTTGGGTCTCGGGGAACACGTCGGCGTTCTCCCGAATCGCGTCGGCGGGCGCGCCCTCCCGACCGGCGAGGTCGAGCGCGAGCAGGGTCCGGTAGCCCAGCGGGTCTCTGGCGGGGTCTGTCCGGCCGACAGAAACGTCTTCGCGCGCGAGCGCCGAGCGCCAGTCGTCCCGAATCGCGTCGGCGTGCCGGGAGTCGGGGTCGTAGACCACCGTCAGCGCGTTGGTGGCGAACGTCGCGTGCCACCCCGCGAGGTCCGAGACCAGACTCGGGTCAGCCAGCGCCACGGCGTCGGGGTCGCGCGCCCCCGAGCGGACGAGTTCGACCGCGGCGAGGCTCCCGTGGGCCTCGACCGTCGCGCCCGCCACCTCGTCGGCGACCGTCTGGAGACTGCCAGCGACGAGCGCGCGGGCCGGAGCCGAGTCGGTCGTCCCCGTGACGCGGACGCCGAGCGCGCCGCCCGCGAGCGCACCGCCGGAGAGCAGCAGCGTTCGTCGTCGCATGTTCGGCGGTAGTCCCCGGAGTATCAAAAACCGGGACGCGCGTTCTCAGTCGGCGGGAACGTTCCGGATAGGTGGTCGGACGAACGTGTTCGCGGGGCTTCCTACTGCTCGGGAATCGGCTCGCGAGTTGAAGGACGATACGTGACCAAAGTCGAACGTATGATGCAAGTAACGACGGCGCGACGACCGACCGCGGGAGGTGACGTGACGTGAGTCTCTCTCGGCGCGACTTCGTCCGGGGAGCGGGGGCTGGCGCGGTGGGGACGCTCCTCTCCAGCAGTTGGGGGGCGACCCAGAGCGTCGAACCCGTGACCGAGGTGGACAACCCCCTGAAGTCCTACCCGAACCGGGACTGGGAACAGGTCTACCACGACATCTACGCCTACGACGAGGTGGACTGGACGGTCTGTCACCCCAACTGCACCCAGTCGTGTGCCCTCAACTTCTACATGAAGAACGGGGTGCCGATTCGGGCCGAGCAGGTCTACCACAACGAGGAACCGAGCGTCGGCCCCTCGGGGTACGAGGACGCGGGAGTGAGCCAGAACTGGAACCCCCGCGGGTGCATGAAGGGGCTGACGCTCCACCGCCGGACGTTCGAGCCGAGTCGCATCAAGTACCCGATGGTCAGGAAGGGCTGGGACCCAGACGACCCCAATCCCGAGGGACGCGGCGAGGACGAGTTCGAGCGCGTCTCGTGGGACGAGGCGGCGGACCTCATCGCCGAGAAGATGGCGAGTCTGGAGGACAACAAGCGGTTCCACATCTTCAACGCCATCAAGGCCGACGGACTCATCACCCGCCACGGCGCGGGGCGGCGACTCGCCTCCATCTTCGGCGGGTGCGAGTGGACCGAGTACGACTGGTACGCCGACCTGCCGCCGGGCCACGTCATCACGACGGGCTACCAGACCTCGGACGCCGACGCGGCCGACTGGCGCAAGTCCGACTACACCATCATTCAGGGCAAGAACCTGATTCACAACAAGCTGGCGGACAACCACTGGTTCCAGGAGATGCGCGAGCGCGGCGGCGAGATGGTCGGCATCTACCCCGACTACTCGCCGACCGTCCAGAAGTGCGACCGGTGGCTCCCCATCCGTCCGGGGTCGGACCCGGCGATTCCGCTCGCGTTCGCCAACGTCATCATCAGCGAGGAACTGTACGACCCCGACTTCGTGCGGAAGTTCACCAGCCTCCCCCTGCTGGTGCGCGAGGACGACGACAAGTACCTCCGCGCCCACGAGGTGTTCGACGACCACGAGGCACCGCCGGAGGGCGACGAACAGCACGAGGAGAACGACTGGGGCGACTTCGTGGTACTGGACCAGAACGGCAATCCGAAGGCGGTCACGCGCGAGGAGGTCGGCGACGAGATGCCGACCACCCCGCAACTCGACGCGAAGACCGACCTCTCGCTGGCCGACGGTTCGACGGTCACCGTCGAGACCGACTTCTCGCGCCAGAAGCGCAACGTGCTGGAGAACTACTCGCCCGAGCAGGTCGAGGAGATTACGACCGTTCCGGCCGACGCCATCGAGAAGACCGCGCGGGAGTTCGCCGACGCCGAGAACGGCCAGTGGTTCACCGGCGAGGGCATCAACCACTGGTTCCACGGCAACTCCGAACTCCAGCGATCCATCTTCTTCGTCCAGTCGATGCTGGGCAACGTCGGCAAGCCGGGGTCGGGCTACTACAACTACTCGGGCCAGTACAAGATAGAACTGCTGGACGGCTACCCCCACTACGTCAACCCCGACGGCCACGCGGCCCACGGGATGTACCCCGGCTACGCCTTCGCGTTCTTCGGCGGCGAGCAGTTGGACCCCCACGAGATTCGGGGCGACTTCGACCGCGAGATGGACCTCGTGCCGCAGGGCGACGCCGAGGAACCCGTGATGCCGAAGAACGCGGAGACGTACACGATGTCCAAGCCCTCGATTCTGTGGACGATGAACTGCAACCTCCTGAACCAGACCAAGCATCAGGAGCACGTGGTCAACAACTTCACGAAGCACCCGGACACGTCCAACGAGTTGTTCATCGTCTCGGACATCCACATGACCTACTCCGCACGGCACGCGGACATCGTGCTTCCGGCCCCCTCGTGGCTGGAGTGCGACTACCCCGACATCACGGTGGGTCCGGAGAACCCGTTCATCACGATGGACCACGGGATTATGGACCCCATCTACGACACCAAGCAGGACGGCGAGGTGCTGGCGATGGTCGCCGAGAAGTTGGACGAGAAGATTCCGCGCGAGGAGCGCAACGTCGATTCCTACCGGTCGTACTTCTCGGAGTTCCTCGACGAGGACGGCGACGTCCGCAAGTACATTCAGGAGACGCTCGACCACGGCATCACGACCGAGGACATCGACGTGGCGGACCTCGAAGACGGTCCCGAGCGCCTGAACCTCAAGACCTACCCGCGGGTGCCGTTCTACTCGCAGGTCCACGACGACCGGCCGTTCTACACCAAGACCGGCCGGATGGAGTTCCACAAGGAGGAAGACCGGTTCGTGGACCTCGGGCGCGAGGACCTCGACCACATCGAGAGCGTCGAGGGGACGCCCTACGGCGTCAACCAGAAGTGGCCCGAGGCGGGCGAACAGGAGAACCCCCTCTACCACGACGAGGGCTACCAGTTCTACTACAACACGCCCCACAGCAAGTACCGGACTCACTCCTCGTGGGGGATGACCGACTGGAACCTCATCTGGTCGGCGCGGGACTTCGGTTCGACCAGCGCCGACCCCGAGGGCACCGAGCGACTGATAGACGACTTCTCGTTCCCCGAGGCCGAGGGCGAGACCAGCGAGGCCCCGCCGCTCGGCGAGGCGTTCGTGGAGATGCACCCGAGCGACGCCGCGGACATCGGCGTGGAGAACGGCGACTACGTGCGCATCTCCGGCAAGCGCGGCGGGACGGTGGTCAGGGCCATGCTCAGCGAGCGCCAGCGCCCCGGCAAGGCCGGCGACATGGGCCAGTTGACCCTCTGGCACGGCTGGTGGCCCCAGCACTTCCCAGACGACGAGGAGAAGGGCGACGACGAAGTGAAGGGGTTCAACACGACGACCAACATCTGGCTCGACCCCGGCCAAGAGACCGACGACCTCGTCCACAAGTCGGTGTTCGGCGACCCGAACGTCTCCGACGAGGTGAGCGAGGACATCTCGTGGCACGGCGCGGAACTGGAACACGGCTACGAGGAGACCGTCTGGGCGCCCACCGGGGTGAACCGCGACGACCTCGTGACCGTCGAGAAGTACGAAGAGGCCGACTGGTGGCCCGGCGACGCCCGGAAGGACGACCTCGTCTCCGACTACATCGGCGGGTCGCTCCAGTCGAAGGGCGGTACGAGCGGGACGACCAGCGGAAACAGCGGGACGACAACGAGAGGTGACGACTGATGCCAGAAGTGTACAATCCGCAACTCGGCCGCGAGCAGAGTTACCCCTACGAACACCGCGAGGAGGAGCGCGACTGGCACTGGGGGATGGTCATCAACACGAACCGATGTATCAACTGCAACACCTGCTCGTTCGCCTGCAAGTCCACGTGGACCAGCGGGAAGGGCGAGGAGTACATGTGGTGGATGAACGTGGAAACCGAACCGTACGGCGGCTACCCGATGGGGTGGGACATGCGCCTGCTCGACGACCTCGGTGCCGAGGAGACCATCTTCGAGGCCGCCGAGCAGGGCGAGCGAGTGAAGGGGTACGTCGCCCAGAAGGAGGAGTGGGAGTACCCCGCGCTCGGCGACGACTCGGTTCACGGCGAGTACCCCGAGGACGAGGTGGTCGAGTCCGAC
Source organism: Halorussus aquaticus (assembly GCF_024218795.1). Classification (GTDB taxonomy): domain Archaea; phylum Halobacteriota; class Halobacteria; order Halobacteriales; family Haladaptataceae; genus Halorussus; species Halorussus aquaticus. The sequence goes on along the minus strand of NZ_CP100400.1, from coordinate 3,416,964 downwards.
CCCGAGAAGGGCAAGTACCACGACATCTGGCAGTTCTACCTGCCGCGACTCTGCAACCACTGCAAGAACCCGGCGTGTCTCGCCGCGTGCCCCCGGAAGGCCATCTACAAGCGCTCGGAGGACGGCATCGTCCTGCTCGACCAAGAGCGCTGTCGGGGCTACCGCAAGTGCGTGAAGGCCTGTCCGTACCACAAGCCGATGTACAACCCCGAGACCGGCGTGTCCGAGAAGCCGGTCGGCTGTTTCCCTCGCATCGAGGAGGGCAACGTTCCCCGGTGCGTGAGCAGTTGCATCGGGAAGACGCGGCTCCACGGCAACATCAACCGGGGACCGGACCGGGGCCGACCGAACGGCAAGAAGTCGGCCGCGCCGGGCCGGAGTCCGACCAACTACCTCGCCAAGTCCGACGAGAAGGTCGCGCTCCCGCTCTACCCGCAGTTCGGCACCCGGCCGCAGGTGTTCTACATGCCGCCGTACCACGTGCCGCCGGAGTTCCTGACCCAGATGTTCACGCCGAACACCGACCAGAAGCGCAACGACTGGCCCGGTAGCACCTACGAGGAGTCGGTGAAAATCATCCAGCAGCGCGTCCGGGACCCGAGCCACCACCTGCTCGGCGTCCTCCAGTTGTTCGGCGCGACGACCCGACTCATCGAGACGTACAACGTCAAGGAGAACCGCGTGAAGGGCTGGGACCGCAAAGGAAAGAAAGTCGTGGACATGCCCATCGAGGAGGACCTCGAAGTCCGCGAGGGCGAGAAGTGGACCAACCAACCGTGAGGTGAGAGCATGGACGAGACACCCCAACGCGACCCCGCGACCCGGAGCGACGACGAGACGGTCTCGACGGACGACGAGACGACACCGCGAGACGACGGAACGACCGCCACCGACGAACTCCCCCCGGCAGAGCGTCACTCGGCCCGCGCCGCCCTCTACAGCGCCGCGGCGGGCGCGTTCTGCTACCCCGACGAGGAGACCGTCGCGCAACTGACCCACGAGGCGACCGCCGAGGGCCTCCGGGAGGCAGGGCGGAAACTCGGCTTCGAGACGGAGACCGAGGCGCTGGTCGAGGCGCTCGACGCGACCGACCGCGAGTCGCTCGAATCGGCGTACAACGACCTGTTCGGCCTGCCCGTGGACGACGGCACCTACCCCGTGGTGCCCTACGAGGCCGAGTACACCGTCGGCGACGAGGTGGGCCGCCAACAGCGCCGCATCGCCACCGTGGTCGGCCTGCTCGAAGCGTTCGGCGTCGAACCCTCGGACGACTTCGACGAGCGACAGGACCACGTCGTCGTGGAACTCGAACTGCTACAGGTGTTGGCGGCCCGCCGCGCGGTCGCCCGCGATGAGGGCGACGACGACACCGCCGACAACCTCGAACGCGCCGAGGCGATGGTGCTGGACGAACACGTCGAGGGCTTCGTGCCCGCGTTCGCCCACGACGTCCGGGAGACCACGCCCGACCCGAGCGACGACGCCGAAGGCGACCGGACCGCGGCGTCGTCGGTCTACCGCGCGGCCGCGAACCTCGCGGAGGCGGTCGTCACCCGGGACCTCGCCGACCACCCCGAACCGGAGGTCGATTTCGAGGCGTCAACGGAGGTGCGGTCCCGTGCCTGACCGCGACGCTGCCCGGCGCGCGACCGTCGTCACGGTGGTCGTCGTCGCGGCGCTGGTGGCCGCCCAGACCGCGGTCACGGCCGCGGTCACGAGCGGCACGCAACCGGCGATGGCGGTCGAGTCGGTGCCCAGCGACCCCGCGTCGTCCCAGTGGAGCGACGCGCCCGAGCGCACGGTCTCGCTGTCGAAACAGCAGATGGCACCGCCGTTCGGCGGCGGCAGCACCGACGAACTGACGGTCCAGACCGTCCACAACGACACTCACACCGCGTTCCGCTTGACGTGGGCCGACCCGACGAAGGACGCCAACATCGGCGCGCCGAACAACTACAGCGACGCCGCCGCGGTGATGCTCCGGACCGGCGACAAGCCCCCCATCACGATGGGCGCGGCCGGAAAGCCCGTGGACATCTGGTACTGGCGCGCGAGTTGGCAGTCGCCCGACGCGTCGTCGAACGGCGACATGTACGCGTACCCGCACCCCGAGGAGGAGACCCAACCGGGGCAGGCCGCGGGGAACCCGCTCTCGACGCCGCCGACCGAGCGACTCGCACAGAACTACTACGCCAAGGGGTACGGGTCGCTGACCCACGCGCCCCGCCAGAACGTCCGGGCGAGCGCCGAGCGGACCGACGACGGGTGGTCGGTCGTCTTCGTCCGCGAACACGGCACCGAGGGGAAGTTCGACGCCGACCTCACGAAGGGCAAGAACGTCTACCTCGCGTTCGCGGTGTGGAACGGGAGCGCCGACGAGGTGAACGGCCAGAAGTCGCTCACGCTCCAGTTCACCAAACTCGACACCGGGAAGTGGGCGATGAGCGACGCCAGCAGCGGGTCGAGCAGTTCGAGCGGGTCCGGACAGTCCGGCGAGTCTGGCGGGTCTGGCGGCCAGTCCGAGGGCGTGTGGATGACACACTCGGTCAGTAACTGGGTGATCGGACTCGTGGTGACAACCCTGCTCACATGGACGGTCGTCTACTGGAGGGCCAGAGAATGAGCGACAAGTACGCCAACCGGAGCGCCCGCGCTCGCTCGCCGAGCCGCGACGGCGGCGACGAGTCCGACCTCCGGAGTCTGCTGGACTCGCCACGGGAGTACGAGCGCCGGGACGCCGCGCTCGCGCTAGTTGACGAGGCGGAGTCGGACGGACTCGGCGCCGAGACCGCGAGCGCGCTGGCCGACCGCCTCGCAGAGGACGACAGCGAGGACGTGCGTCAGTTCGCGGTCGAGGCGCTGGGGGTGGCCGGAGGCGGTGGGGCGGAGGACGTGGAGACCGCCGTCCGGGCCGCGCTCGACGGGGACGACGACGAGTGGGTCCGGGCCGAGGCCGTGGTCGCGCTCTCGCGCATCGCGCCCGACGCCGACGCGGTGGCGGACGCGCTCGGCGACGACAGCGGGTGGGTCCGGCGCAACGCCGTCATCGCGCTCGGCAAGACCGGTCGAGCGACGCCCGAGGACCTGATAGACCGCATCAAGAACGACCCGCACCCCGCGGTCCGGGAGTACGCCGCGCTCTACCTCGGCGAACGCGCCGACGACACCGAGCGGGCGGTCCGCCTGCTGGCGGCGGTACTGGCCCGCGACCCCGAGGCGTTCGTCCGGGCGAAGGCCGCCGAGTCGCTCGGCGAGTTCGCCACCGACCGGGCCGAGCAGGCGTTGGAAACCCACGGCATCACCGACCGGAGCGACGACGTGAAGCGGACCGCCAAGCGCGCGTTGGCGTCGGCCCGCGGCGTGGACCCCGACCAGTTGGACGTGGAGATAGACGACGGGCCGCCCGGCGGCGGTCCCCAGTCGCGGGCCGAGACCCCGAACGGACCCGGCCCGTCGGCCGACGGACCGGGACCTGCGCCCGAGGGACGGCGACCGAGCGGCGGCAAACGGGGTCCGAAGGGCGACGGGCCACCGGCCCCCGGAGAGCCGCCGAACTGACCGACGACTCGATAGGAGGGACGACTTATGGCAAAGACCGACCCCGAAACCGGACAGGCATCGAACGAATCGCTCGGCGTGTCCATCCCCGACGAACACGTCGGCGCGTTCGTCGCGGAGGTGTTCGAGGACGTGGAGCGCAAGACGACGTGGGACCAGATAGTCTCGTCGCTCGTGGCCGAGGAGGCCCGCGACGAGTGGGAGGCGCTCGCGCCGAGCGAACAGGTCGCGGCGGTCCTCTCCACCGCGACCGACTACGACGAACGCGCGACCGACCGACTCGCCGGAATCCCGACCGACCGCGGGCGACCGACGCCCGAGATACGCGAGGAGTTCGACGAGGCGATGCGGTGTCGCGGTAACGCCGACAAGTTCCGAGATGGCGTGGCCGCCGCCTACGACGAGGGCGTAATCGACGACGACGAACTGGTCGCCGCGGTGGAGGACGGCGACTTCGACACCGACCTCATCGCCCAGCGCGAGGACGAACTCGAACGCGTGGCCAACGCCTACGACTTCGAGTTCCGTCCCTACGGCGGGACCCTGATGCACGACGAGGACGGCGAAGACGACGAGGACGACCCCATGGACGACTTCGAGGCGTGGTAACATGACGGACCGAGAGAATCCGAACGAGACCGCAGAAACGGAGGTCGAGGAGGCGGTAGCGAGCGTCGAGGACCCCGACTTCGGCGCGAGCGTCGTCGAGGCCGGACTCGTGACCGACGTGTCGGTGGCCGACGGAGTCGCCACGATTACGGTGGACCTCGCGGGCGCGGACCCCGAGGAGGCCGAGGAGGTCTCGGAGGCGATTCGACGCGCCGCCTTCGAGGTGGCGGGCGTCGAGCAGGTCCGCGTGGAGGGCGAGACGCCCGACGCGGGAGGCGGCGGCCACGGCGGCCCGGCAGGAGACCACGACCACGGGGGCGGTCTCTCGCTCCCCGAGGTCGAACACGTCGTCGCGGTCGGGAGCGCGAAGGGCGGGGTCGGCAAGACCACCGTGGCGACCCACCTCGCCCGCGCGCTGGCCGACGACTACGACGTCGGCCTGTTCGACGCCGACATCCACGGCCCGAACGTGCCCGAGATGGTCGGCGTCGAGGGACCGGTCGAGGCCACCGACGACGGGCAGGCCGAACCCGCAAACGTCGGCGGGATGGAGGTCATGAGCGTCGGTCTCGTCGCCAACGACGCGCCGCTGGCGTGGCGGGGCGCGATGGCCCACGACGCGCTGACCGAACTGCTGGAGGACACCGCGTGGTCGGACCGCGACGTGCTGGTCGTGGACCTGCCGCCGGGGACCGGCGACATCGCGCTGACGATGCTTCAGGAGGTGCCGGTCTCGGGGTCGGTCCTCGTGACCACGCCGTTCCCGACCAGCCTCTCGGACACCGGTCGGAGCGCCGCGCTACTGGAGGAGAACGGCGTCCCGGTCGTCGGCGCGGCCGTGAACATGCGCGGATTCACCTGCGAGAACTGCGGCCACGACCACGACCTCTACGGCGACACCGACCCCGAGGAGGAGTTGGGCGTCGAGGTGCTGGCCGAACTCCCGTTCGACCGGGGGTTACAGCGCCCCGACGCCGACGAAACGGACCTGCCCGCGCCCGTGGCCGACCTCGTCAGCGCGGTGACCGAGTTCCTCGCTAGCGACGACGCAGGGCCGGTGTCGGTCCCCGACTCGGCGCTGGACATCCGCGGCCTGCCCCCGCGCATCCGCCACGAGCAGGTCGGCGAGGAGTTCCGGGCGCTGGACCCCGGCGAGGAGTTCTACGTCGTGAACGACCACGACCCCTCGCCGCTGGCCCAGATGCTCGCGGGCGAGGTCGCCGAGGAGTCGCTCGACGAGGCGTTCGACGCCTGCGAGGTGCATCGCCGCGCGCCAGACGAGTGGGTGCTGGAAGTCCGGCGGGCGGCCTGACCGATTCGGTCTCGATTTCTCTCCGACGTGCTGATTCCGCTCAGACCGCCTCTGCTCGGTCCCGAATCGCGTCGAACAGCGGCACGACCATCCGCTCGGCCAACGGCGACGGTTCGTAGATTCGGCCGTCGTCGGCGCGGTGTTTCCCGACGAGTCCGGCGGACCAATAAGTAACCGTCAACTACTCCCACTCGACACCGCGAGAAGTCCTTCGTATCTATCCGTTGTCGCCAGAATCACTTAAAGCCCGAGCGCCGAACCGACCCGCCTACTTCTCCACCAGCACGCGCGTCAGGACGTAGGCGTAGCCGACCGCGCCCCCGAGGAACAGCCAGACGCCCGCGGACCGGACCGACTCGTCTCCGACCAGCAGGCCCGCACACTCCACCGCCAAACCGCCCGCGAGCAGGCCGATGGTGACGAGCGCGCCCCGGTCGCTCCCGCCTCGGAAGTCGCCCATCCGCGGCGGGTAGAACTGGTAGGCGAAGCCCACGATGCTCAAGCCGAGGAACCTGACGAGTGCGAGGCGGCGGTGGACCGCCAGCAGGGCGGGCGAGTAGCCTACGACGGCGAACCGCACCCCGACGAACGCCGCGAGCACGCCGCTGACGACGCCCGCGAGGATGCCGTACTCGCCGACCCGCCGGGACGGCGACTCGCCCTCGATTCTGACCCGGCGGGAGCGCCCGAAGAGGCGGACGTACCCGACTGCGAACGCGACCAGCGCGGTGGCTTCGAGCGCAGCACCGAGGCGAAACGGCCACCCCGACCCGAGCGAGAGCGCAATTAGCGCCGGGCCGACCGCTCCGGTCGGGAGCGCCGCGGCGAAGGCGAGCGGGGCGTCACCGCCGAGGAAGCGCGGCACGAGCCTCGACCCGAGCGCGAACAGTAGGAGACCCGCCGACCCCGCCGCCAGCAGGTGGGTGGCCCGCGGCGGATAGCCGTCGAAGAGGGTCGGCAGGGTCGTCACGCGAGCGAGGACCGCGTCGGACCCGACCGCGAGGTAGGCCAGCGAGACCGGGACGAAGGCGTTCGCGAAGCGGTCGAGGCGGTCGGTCGCGCGGGCCGACCCCGTGCCGGTCGCGCTCCCGGTCGGGTTGTCCCGGAGCGTCCACGCCAGCGACCCGAGAAACAGTGCGACGCCGGAGACCCACGCGACCCCGCCGAGCGCGGCGAGGGTCGGCCGGTCGCTCGGGTCTGCGGCGGCGACGGCGAGGGTGCCGGTCACCGAGAGCGCGAAGTGGACGCCGGGAGTCCGCTTGGCGGCGAGGACGCGCTCGAAGTAAGAAGGGACCAGCAGGTACGCCTTGCCGAACACCATGTGGAACGCGACGCCGAACAGCGCGAGGGTCACGACCCCGCGCCCGCGAGACGCGCGAGCGCCACCGCGACGAGGAACCACGCGCTGGCCGCCGCGAACCGCCTCGACCACCGACCCACGGCCGGGTTCGCCATCTCAGAACGGGGCGGCGGGACCGTCGTCGCCGCTGCGGTGGATGTCTCCGCTCCGCTGGTCTGCCTCGTCCATCCGGTCGTACTCCGCTAGGTCTTCCTCGTCGTCCCGAAGCCGCGCCTCCAAGCGCCGCAACTTGTCGTTGATTTCGGTGCTCTGGTGGTGCATCGGCGCGACCGACACCGACACCCGGTCGTAGCCGTGACGGTCGCTCAGGGCGTTCCACGCCCGGAACGCCCCGACAGTGAGGCTGTCGCTCTGCGGGCAGAACTCGGTCGTGGGAGTGAACTCCGCGAGCAGCACGTCGGCGTCGTCGCTCTCGCGGGCGTCGTCAGGTCGGTCGGCGTCGTCCGACGCGCCGTCTCCCGCGTCGTCGGGGCGGCGGGCGTACCGCCACCCCGCGTCGGGGTGCCGGGAGTCGAGGTTGAGTCGGGCGAGGTTGTAGCCGAAGGTGGCGTCGTAGACGCCTCGCTCCTCGAAAATCTCGCGGGTGAGTCGGTGGAACGAGCAGTGTTCGTCGCCGGTCAGCACGTCGGTCCCGTCGAGGAACGGTCCGGGTTCGGGCAGGTGGTCCGGACGGAACTCGTCGTACTCGTCGAACGTCTCGTCGTCCGCGTCCTCGGTGGCGAAGGGTCGAGGGAAGCCGGGCATGGCTGTAACTACCGGCGAGCGCCGGGAAGCCGTGACCCCGAACACGTTCGCGGGCCGTTTTCAGCGAGTGGGAATCAGGGCTACCCCCATTTATGTAGCCCTCGAAGGTGCAAGTGAAGATGAACCGAGATACCCTCGACCGACGGACGATGTTGAAGACGATGGCTGTCGGCGCGGCGAGCGCAACTATCGCCGGGTGTTCGAGCGGCGGTGGTGGCTCCGGCGGCGACGGCGGCGAAACGAGCGGCGACGGCGGTTCCGGCGATAGCTCCGGCGACTCGGGCGCGAGCGGGTCCGGTTCGACCGACTTCGGCGGCTGGTTCGACGGCGTCTCGAACTTCGACGGCGTGGTGGACGAGACCGGCAAGTCCGAAGTGACCGTGAAGGTGGGTGCGAAGGGGAACGGCGGTAACTTCGCGTTCAGTCCCGCCGCGGTCAAGGTCTCGAAGGACACTAAAGTCGTCTGGGAGTGGACCGGCAAGGGGAGCTTCCACAACGTCGTCGCCGACAGCGGCGACTTCGAGAGCGAGCAGACCGACGAGCAGGGCCACACGTTCTCCCAGACGTTCTCCAGTTCGGGCACCCACAAGTACTACTGCACGCCCCACAAGGCGATGGGGATGAAAGGCGCAATCGTCGTGGAGTGACTCCATGTCGAAACCCGAGCATCGTTCGGGCGGGCCGCCCCGTCGGGTGGACACCGACGAGCGACCCTTCGTCCTCATCTGGGAGCTGACGCAGGCCTGCGACCTGACCTGCGAACACTGCCGGGCCGACGCCCAACCCGACCGCCACCCCGACGAACTCACCACCGAGGAGGCGAAGACCCTGCTCGACCAGACCCGGGAGTTCGGCGAGGACCAGTTGGTCGTGTTCTCGGGCGGCGACCCCCTGAAGCGCGACGACGCCGTGGACCTCGTGGAGTACGGCACCGACGTCGGCCTGAACGTGACGATGACCCCGAGCGGGACCGCCTCGCTGTCGCCCGACGCCGTGGCCGACCTCGCGGACGCGGGTCTGCGCCGGATGGCGGTCAGCATCGACGGCGCGAACGCCGAGCGCCACGACGCGTTCCGGGGCGAGTCGGGGAGTTTCGAGGAGACGGTGTCGGCCGCCCAGTCGGCCACCAACGAGGGGCTACCCCTGCAGGTCAACACCACGGTCTGTCGCCAGACCGTCTCGGACCTGCCCGACATCGCCGACCTCGTGGCCGACCTCGGCGCGGTCCTCTGGAGCGTCTTCTTCCTCGTGCCGGTGGGCCGTGGCGCGGCGCTCGACCCGATTTCGCCGGACCGGGCCGAGCACGTGATGGAGTGGCTGGTCGAGCGCAGCGACGACTGGCCCTTCGGTCTCAAGACGACCGAAGCGCCCCACTACCGACGGGTCTCGGTCCAGCGGACCGACGCGCCCCCGAAGCGCCAGATGGGCATCACCGCGGGCGACGGGTTCGCCTTCGTGAGCCACGTCGGCGAGGTGTACCCCTCGGGGTTCCTACCCGAGTCGGCGGGAAACGTCCGCGACCGGAGCGTCGTGGACATCTACCGGGACTCGACCCTGTTCGAGGACCTGCGCGACGAGGACGCGCTCCGCGGGAAGTGCGGGGCCTGCCCCTACCGGAACGTCTGCGGCGGCAGTCGCTCCCGGGCCTACGCCACCACCGGCGACCCCCGCGAAAGCGACCCCCTCTGTTCGTTCGTTCCCGAGGGCTACGACGGACCGCTCCCGTGGGACGACGCCAGTCCGCACGTCGAACCGACTCCCGAACCCGCGAACTCCCGGTGATTCGACCGTGACCGCCGCGAACCCCGAACCGGCCGAGGAACGGAGCGAATCACGGGCGCAGGGTGCGGAATCGGCGGGGGAGCGTTCTACCGAAACCCTCGCAGTCGCGGTCGAGGGACGGGAGCGAGTCGTCGTCTCGGCCGGAGAAGTAGACTCGTTCCCGCGCACGTCCCGCATCTGCACGGTCGAGTGCGCGTCGGGCGAGCGCGCGACCGACGAGTGGACCGGCGTCCCGCTTGACGCGCTGGCGGCCGCCGCGGACTTCCCCGGCGAGACGACCCACCTCCGCGCCGAGGCCGACGACTTCGCGGCCGATATCCCGATTCGACCGGCGCTCGGCGGGATTCTGGCGTTCGACCGGCGGGACGGCCGAGACGACGGGGAGACCGGACTACCGCGACTGGTCGCCGACGGCGTCGAGGGCGAGCGACTGGTCAAGCGCGTCGAGCGTCTGTCGGCCGTCTCGCTCGACCCCGACGAGGAACCGCGAGTCGGGTAATCTTTCCTTCGGTCGGCGAGTCAGTCGCTCCCGAAGTTCGATTTTCCGAACGCGAATGCGTGCCCGACGTACCAACGAGAGTGGTCGTGACCGCACTCCGGACACTCGAATCCGGGGTCGCCTTCGACCGAGTCCGGGCCGCGAATGATTCGACGGCAGTTCCGACCTTGGCACTTCGACCCGCTGTAGTTCCGTCTGAACTCACTTGCCGCTCGTCGTCGGTGGTCGTCGTCGCTACAGACGTGGTCTTTCACTGCGTCTTTGAGCGCGTTGCGGTCAGAACGTGAGACAGTTCCGCCACAGTACCTGCAGTCCCAATCCATACGTCAGCGCAACGAACAGACGCCGATTAAATTTGCTAATACTCCTCCGCTCGGTCGAGTTTCGAGGGTTCAGTTTCCCCGCGCTCGGCCAAAATCCGCTCGACGATGTCGCTCGTGGAGTAGAGTCGCGCCCCGTCCGCTTCGGCCAGCGACGCGCGCCTGACCTCGCACTCGACGCCCCAGTCGGCGAGCATCGACCGGACCGCCCCCTCGTCGTGGTGCTGGTCGCCGCCGAGCACCAGCACGTCCGGGTCGATGCGGCGAATCGGGGCGGAGCGGTCCTCCGGGTGACCGAGATGGGCCGCGGTGACCGGGTCGAGTGCTTCGACCGTCCGGACGCGCTGGTCGCCGGGCAGTACCGGGTCCTTGTGAGTCACGCGCTCGCCGTTGGCGACGACGACGTGGAGTTCGTCGCCCATCGCGGCGGCCTCCCGCAGGTAGTGGACGTGGCCGGGGTGGAGCAGGTCGAAGGTTCCGAGCGCGACGACGCGGGTCATCGCCGGGCGGCCACCCCGGGTTCGCGCTCCCTCGGCGTCCCGTCGCCGCGCTCCGCCGAGGTCTCCCGGTCGAGCATCTCCGCCGCGCGCTCGCGGTCCGCCGGGGTGTCCACGTCGAACAGACTCCGGGCGGCGTCCCCGCCGACCGCCTCGGCCGGGACGACGCGAGCGTCGAGGCGGTCGAACAGCGCCGAGAGCCGACCCTCTCCGTCGTCGAGCAGGGCGTCGCAGGCCCGCCGCGCGGCGGCGGTTCGATAGACCGCCTGCGTGGGCCGAAGTCGGTCTCCGGTTCGGACGGCGGCGACGTCGGCGTCCGGGTCGTCGGCCAGTCGCTCGGCGAGGTCCGAGAGCAGTCGCGGGTCGAGGAACGGGCAGTCGCAGGCCGCCAGCGCGCAGGTCTCGGTCCCGACCTCACGGAGCGCGGTCCGGAAACCGAACAGGGGGCCGCGGTCGGGCACGGGGTCCGCGACGAAGCGCACCGGCGTCGCGGCCGAGTCGAACCCGGCCGACGAGTCGAGCGCGTCGGCGAACGCCTCGCGCTGGTCGGCCCGACAGTTGACCACTACGCGGTCGGCCACCTCGGCGAGTCGGGCGACGACCCGCGCGAGCAGCGGCCGACCGTCGAGGCGGGCCAGCGCCTTGTCGCGTTCGCCGAACCGCCGGGAGTACCCACCCGCGAGGACGACCCCCGTCGGACCCTCGGTCTCGTGGCTCGTCTCGCTCACGTCCGGCGATTCGGGCCCGCGTCCGGTAGTGGTTGGCCCGAACACGTTCGGCGCAGGCGACTCGGGGCGGGCGACACAACCCCGGACCGTGACTCGACTCGCAGAACCGAACGCCGACCCCGGCGAAACCGCCGACGCGGGCGGCGGCCGAACGTCCGGCGGGGAGAAAGAAAGGCGAGAGGTCGCCGACCGCCTCCGGGACCGGGCCGAGCGCGTCCGCCGCCGGGAACTCGAAACCGCGCTCGGGCGTCTGGAGGCTACCGGCGAGGTGACGCCCGCCGAGCGTCGGGCGGTCGCGTCCCTCTCTGCGAGCATCACCGACGCGCTGGTCGAACGCTGGGCGTCGAACCTCGACGAGGTGGACGCCGACGCCGCGCTCGGCCTGTTCGCCGACCGAGAGTGACCGAACACGTTCGGCAGTGGGAGTAACGCGACGGAACGCCCAGTTGCGAGTATGAGCGTCGGCATCGTCGGTGGCGGCATCACGGGACTGGCGACACACCACTACCTCCGGGAGTCGGGCGTCAAGAGCGTCGTCTTCGAGGCCGACGACGAACCCGGCGGCGTCGTCCGGAGTCGGAAGGTCGAGGGACGGGTCCTCGACTTCGGACCTCAGCGCACCCGACTGACCCCCAGCATCCGAGGACTGGTCGAGTCGCTGGAGTTGGACGACGAACTCCGGGAGGCCGCGGACCCGCCGCTGTACGTCTACCACCACGGGAAACTCCGGCGAGTCCCCCAGACGCCGCGGGAAGCGGTGACGACCGACCTGCTCTCGTGGCGCGGGAAGGTCCGGGTGCTTCTGGAACCGTTCACCGACCCGGCGCGGGACGGCGAGACCGTCGAGGAGTTCCTGACCCGGACGTTCGGTTCGGAGGTGGCGCGCTACTACTTCGGCCCGCTCTACGGCGGCATCTACGGCTCCCACCCCGGCGAGATGCCGGTGGAACACTCGCTGGCGAAGGCCCTCGACGGGGCGGGCATCGAGGGGAGCGTCCTGACATCGGTCGCTCGGAAGGTGCTGGCGGGGCGAGAGGCCCCGCCGATAGTCTCGTTCGACGACGGACTCCAGCGACTCCCGGAGGCGCTCGCCGAGGCGCACGACGAGAGCGCCGAACTCGGGACGCCCGTGGGGGAGATTCGGCGCGAAGAGTCGGACTTCGTCCTCGAAACGTCGGCGGGGGAGACCGCCGTGGACGAACTCGTGGTCACCACGCCAGCGGACGTGACCGCCGACCTGCTCGGCGACCTCTCGCCCGACTCCGCCGAGGCGCTCCGGGAGTTGAACTACAACCCGCAGGTCGTCGTCCACCTCCACTCGGAGGCCGACCTGACCGGCGCGGGGTATCAGGTCCAGTACGACGAGGCGTTCCGGACGCTGGGCGCGACGTGGAACGCGAGCATGCTCGACCGCGACGGCGTCTACACGTGCTACCTCGGCGGGTCGCGCAACCCCGAGATGGTCGAGTGGAGCGACGACGAACTGGCGTCGGTTGCGACCGAGGAGTTCGAGGAGATTACCGGCGCGTCGGCGCGGGCGCTGTCGGTTCACCGACTCCGGCGCGGGATGCCAGCCTACGACCGGAGTTGGGAGGCACGGGACCGAATTTCGACTCCGGAGGGCGTGCATCTCTGCACGAACTACACCGCGCGGGCCGGGATTCCGGGTCGGATTCGGGAGGCCAAGCGGACGGCCGAGAAGTTGGCGAAGTCCCGGGCGGACGCGGCCGACGCGCCGTCGGTCGTCGCCTGACGACCGGTCGAAAAACGGGCCTGCTTCACCGCCCCCAATCTCCACGCATCGCTGTCCTCGGACCCTCCCGTCTTCGTACTTCTCCGTACCGCTCCGATCGTCTACCCCTCGACGTACTCCTTGACGATTTTCTCCTCGACGCGGTGGAGCGTCTCGCTCGCGGTCGATTTCGCCACGCCAGCCTCATCGGCGAGTTCGGTCAGCGAACACTCCCGCGGGGTGTCGTAGTACCCCTCCTCGACCGCGGCGTTCAGCAACTCGCGCTGGCGGTCGGTCAACAGGCTCTCGGAGTTGACCAGTTCGCGGACGTACTCCACGTCGAACGACATCCCGAACGCGTCGAGTTGCGCCGTGAACGCCGAGAGGCGGTCGCGCGAGGCCGTAATCTCGACCTCGGCCTCGCCGTCCTCGATGACGAACGGGAGTTCGAGCGGGAGTCCGGACTCCTGCACCGAGAACAGCAGGAGCGGGGCGGTGGTCTCGAACTCGACGAGCGCGGACTCCTCGGACGCCTGCTGGATGTCGAGTCGGACGATGTCCTCGCGGTCGTCCATGTCGCCGACGACCGCGCGCAGGTCCGACGACGTTATCTCCAGCAGTCCGACGCCGGTCTCCTCGGCCGGAAACGCCGCCAGCACCCGGAACTCCGCGTCCGGGTGGGCCGACGAGACTTCGGAGACCCACACGTCCTCGGGGAGCGTGATGTGTAACTTCGCTGTTGGCATCTCTATCTAACACGTCGAAGGCTACGAACCCATAAGTCTTCCCGAACATGTTCGGTTTTTGGGTCGGTGGCGACCGGTCTGCCGACGAACTTGTTCGGGGTAAACACCGTGAGAACGCGCCGCGTACGTTCTCCCATGCAGACCGACTTCGCCGAACGAGCGAGCGAGCGCACCGACGCACCGGCGGACCGACCGCGCGAGGTCCTCGACGTTCGGGAACTCGGACCGCCCGAACCGCTGACCGAGACCCTCGAAACGCTGGCGGACCTCCCCGACGGGACCGTCCTCGTGCAGGTCAACGACCGGGCACCCCAGCACCTCTACCCGAAACTCGACGACAGGGGCTACGAGTTCGAGACCGTCACCGACGGCGGCGTCACGTTGACGACTATCTGGTAGCGACCCGAAGGGTCAGAAAGGTCGGACTGAAGGTCGGTCAACGGGCGGTTCCGCCGCCACTGGAACTCACCGCATCTCGTCGAGGCGAACGTACGACCCCTCCTCGGCGGTCATCCACTCGGTCACGAGCGCCTCGTCGGACGCTTCCATCGGGTAGAGCGTACACTCGTCGGACCCGGAGTCGCGTTCGACGACGACCGCGTTCAGGTCGGGTCGGTCGGCAGTCGTCTCGTCGTCGGTCGGCGGCGTCACGTCGGCCGCGTTCGTCGGAGTGGTGTTGGTCATGGTCGAATCGTCGCGTCGGGGTCGGTCGGCGGACGGTCGGTCGAATCAGTCCCGGTGTCAGTCGTCGGTGTCCGCACCGAGCGCGGCGTCGATACTCCGCGAGTCGTCGGCCGTCTCGGCGATATCGACGGTCAGCACGGGCACCGACGAGAGGGTGACGACCTTCTGGGAGACGCTGCCGAGCATGTTCCGCGTCGGGTCCGACCCGTGGGTGCCCATGACCACGAGGTCGGCGTCGCGCTCGTCGGCGGCGGCGAGAATCTCGTCGGCGGGGTTGCCCCGCCGAATCTCGGTCGTCACCGTCACGCTATCGAAGGCCGCCGCGGTCTCGTCGGTCGCGCGCTCGCCCTCCTCGCGGAGTCGGTCGGTCACTTCGGGAATCCGGTCATCGTCGAGCGTCAGGAACGCTCGGTCGTCCACGACGTAGAGGACGTGGACGTCGGCCCCGCGTCGTTCGGCCACGTCGCGGGCGTGTTCGACCACCGTCTCCATAGCTTCGCTCCCGTCGGTCGGAAGCAACACCGTGTCGTACATCACATCTCGTACTCGGTACCGGAGGAGTATATATGTGGTCCGTCGTTCCCGCGCGATGAAAACCGGGGGGCGACCGCGGCGTTTCGAGCGGGACGGTCATCCGAGGAAACTGATCCACACGTCTCACCCTCGCCGATTTTCAGGGTTTGGGAATCGGTGACCCGTTATACCCGGTCGGCCGCCCTACCGTCACGTGTAGGAGTGATTTGCTATGGCCACCGACGCGTCCAACTTCCGAACCGAGGCGAACGTCTTCGAGACCGACCTCGCGGGCATCACCGTCCGGGGGAAGGCCCACAGTCTGAGCGCGTGGTTCGTGCTGGCGCTCCGACTCATGATGGGCTACGCGTTCCTCCACTCGGGGTGGAGCAAACTCACGGCCGCCGAACCATTCGACGCCGCGGGGTACCTGACCAACGTCACCGCCGCCAGTCCGCTGGCCGGACTGTTCCACTGGATGGGCCAGACCCCGTGGTTCGTGGAGTTCGTCAACCTCGCGGTCCCGTGGGGCGAGTTCCTCGTCGGACTGGGCCTGCTCGTGGGCGCGCTGACCCGCCTCGCGGCGTTCTTCGGCGCGTTCATGATGTTGCTGTTCTACTTCGGCAACTGGGAGGTCCAGCACGGTCTCGTCAACGGGGACTTCGCGTACATGCTCGTCTTCCTGGCCGTCGCGGCGTTCGGCGCGGGCCGCATCCTCGGCCTCGACGCGCTGATAGAGACGTACGAGACGGGGAGCGAGACGCTGGTCGAGCGCTACCCCCGACTGCGATACGTCCTCGGGTGAACCGCCCGTGGTCTCGTTCTCTCCGCGGTTCCGTTTGCTCGGGGTTCCGTTCGCTCTGTGGTCCCGGTCAGTTCGCGGTCCGGGTCGGTCCCCGGTTACGGTCGCGACTGTCGGAACGTCGCCGAATCGGAGCGAGGGTTTTTCTCTCCCGGCACACACGATGATAGTATGACAGGACACGAGTCCCGTTCCGAGCGCCGTCCGGTAACGTTGGCCGACTGCACGTGGCCCGAAATCGAGGCAGCGCTCGAAGGCGGGACCGAAACCGCGGTGGTCGCGGTCGGGGCGGTCGAGCAACACGGGCCGCACCTTCCGCTGGTTGTGGACGCGCTCACAGGCGACGAACTCGCCCGGCGAATCGCCGAGGAACTCGGCGACGCGCTGGCCGCGCCGACGATTCGGCCGGGATGTTCGGGCCACCACATGGAGTTCCCCGGCACCATCACGATTCCGCCCGAGACCCTGATGGACCTGATTCGGTCGTACTGCCGGTCGCTCGACGAACACGGCTTCGAACACGTCGTCCTCGTCCCGACTCACGGCGGGAACTTCGCGCCGGTCGAGACGGTCGCACCCGAAGTCGCGCGGGAGATAGACGCGAACGTGGTCGCGCTCGCCGACCTCGACGAACTCATGGCGTTACAGAACGAGGGACTACGAGAGGCGGGCGTCGAGTACGAGGAACCCGTCGTTCACGCGGGGGCCGTCGAGACCGCCGTCGTGCTGGCGGTGGAGGAAGGTCTGGTCCGGACCGACGAACTGGAGGCGGGCCACGAGGGGGAAGTCTCCACGTCTCGCCTACTCAGCGAGGGGTTCGAGGCCATCACCGAGAACGGAGTCCTCGGCGACCCGCGGGAGGCGACTCCGGAGGCCGGAGAGGCTATTCTCGACCGGATAGCGAGTGCGTACGCCGAGAAAGTCGAGGCCGAGCGCGAGGCAGTCAAATAGAGCGCCGAAGCGGCCCGGCGACCCTCACTCGGCGTACAGCGAGTAGAGGATTATCGCGAACCCCACCGCGGTCAGCGTGCTCTCGACCACGAGCGCCACCGCCCCGGTGGTGACGAGCACGCGGTCCACGACGCCCGCGAGCAGCGACCCGAGCGTGACGGTGCCGAACCCGAGCGCCAGCGCCCTGAGCGCGGCGGCACCGGTCCGGCGGTACGCCTTGAACGCGAAGTAGGTGATGAGACCGCCCAGCACGAGCGTTATCGTCTTGAGCGCGACGACGGTGGAGGTGACGTGAACCATCTCAGGTCTCCTTGCGGACCTCGGCCCAGAGGCCCGCGAGTTGCTCCTCGGCCGACTGCGTCGGGCGGGAGATGGACACCTCGAACTGGCGACCCTCGTCGAGGAACACCGAGACCTCCTCGAACGCCAGCGAGTACTCGGAGGTGTGGTGACCGTCGGTCCTGATGGCGGTCTTCTCCGAGAGAATCGACGCGTCGGTGAGTCGCTCTAGCTTCCGGTACGTGGTCGAGGTCGGGATGTCACACTGGGTGGAGATTTCGCTTGCTGTCATGGGTTCGTCGAGTTGGCGGACGATGCGTCGGCACTCGGGGTCGTCCAAGGCGTCGAGGACGGGTTGGAGTTCCGGGGAGTCCTCGGTCGCGAGCGGGTCGCGGACCATCGAGTGGGATTCGTCCGGATACGAACATAAGCCGTTCGACTTCGACGCCGCGGGACGGTTCAATGGCGTGAAACGAACTGCAACGGTCGCAACGAACTGCACCATCGTTATAGTTAGCGTGCCATGGGGAACGTAGGGAGACGTTGGTGTCTATAGATATCTCTCGAACCGAACGACCGACCGTACTGATCGTAGACGACAATCGACCGCTCGCGGACGGGTTCGCTCGCGCGCTCCCCGAGCAGTACGAGGTCCTGACCGCGTACACCGGAGCGCAGGCCCGCGAGGCGCTCCACGAGGACATCGACGTGGTGCTACTGGACCGCCGCCTGCCCGACGTCTCCGGTGACCAACTCCTCGAAGAGATTCGGGAGAACGGCTACGACTGCCGGGTCGCAGTCGTCTCCGCGAACGAGCGGTCCGGAGACCTCGACTGCGACACGTACCTCACCAAACCGCTCGCCGGGACGGAGGTCGTACGCCAGACAGTTTCGGACCTACTCGACGGCAACGTCTCGTACTGACCGCCGATTTCCGGGGAGTCGAACCGGCCGCCGCGTTCGCAGAACCGACGAACGTCCACCTCCCGAGCGACCGCTTCGCCCGGCCGTCTCGACGCGAAACCTTTTGTTTGCGCTCGGAGTACGTAGTTCCATGAGGCTTGTTATCGTGGGTGCAGGAAGAGTCGGCCTGCGAACCGCCCGCATCCTACAGGAGGAGGGCCACGAGGTGACGGTCGTCGAGAACGACGCCGAGAAGGCCGACCGCGCCCGAGGCGAGGGGTTCATGGTCGTCGAAGGGGACGGAACCAGCGAGGAGATAATCGAGCAGACCGACCCCGAAACCGCCGACGCCATCGGCGGGTTGACCGGCGACCTCAACGTCAACTTCGCGGCGTGCATGATAGGCAAGCACCACGGGTGTCGGACCGTCCTGCGCATCGACGAGGACTACCGCGAGGACATCTACCACAAGTTCGCCGACGACGTGGACGAGGTGGTCTACCCCGAGCGACTCGGCGCGGCGGGCGCGAAGACGGCGCTGCTCGGCGGTAACTTCAACGTCATCGCGGACCTGACCGAGCAACTCCAGTTGACCACCGTCGTCGTCCCCGACGAGTCGCCGGTCGTCAGCGAGCAGGTCAGCACGGTCGAACTCCCCGAGAACGCGCGCATCTACGCTCACGGCAGGGAACACGAGCAGATGACGATTCCGCTGCCGAACGCGACCATCGAAGTCGGCGACCAACTCGCCGTCATCGCCGACCAGACCGCGCTGTCGGAGGTGCGCCGGCGCCTCCAGGGCGAACCGGCCGAACCCGCCGAGTAATCGGTCCCGTTTCCGGAGTTCGGCTCGTCGATTCGGTAATCGAGAGCGCGCGAGAGTCGGTACTCGAAAAGAGAGTCCGAACTCGAAGCGAGCGAGGAACGCGCCGAACGAGAGGAAGGTCCGATAAAAAGCGGACCGAGGAGGGCAGTGGGTAGCGCGGGGTCAGTGGTTGGCACCCCGAAACGAGAACTTTCGTGGGAGGATTGGTGACACTGTGGCGAGAAGCCAACTCGCCGCCAGAGCCTCCGGCGTCGTCGGGATGCCGACCGGGAGACTGCTGCACGCTTCGCGCCCGAGCCGTCGGGCGCAGTTCCTTCTTTGGCGGATTGGGACTTTGTTATGTGCAGTCTGGGCCGACTGTACGTGCGGTCTTCGCGCGAGCGGCGGCCGACAGCCACCACCTAGGGACGGCGTAAGTGGTGGTTACTGGCCGACGCGGTTATCGCTCGCAGGTCCGAAGGCCGACGAGCGAGGGCGGAGGAAACCCGACGCTCGCCGGGGGAACGCCGAAGGGGGAGTGGGAGAGGGTGTGGTGGTGTGCCGGGCGCGCTGTGTGGGAGGATGGGGGAGAGGCCTTCGACGCGCGCCCAGTCGGCGGTGTGAACGGGATTAACTTAAAAGTGCGTCAGACGGAGGTCGGCCGAATTTCGCCCGAACGGCGACGCCCGCTCGGGGAGTCGCGACCCCGGTAGCGGGGACCGCATCGCGCCGGTCGGTCGATGGGCGCGTCGGGTCACTTGCCGGGTCGCCTACCTTCAAGGGCGGCCGGACCGAGACGGGACGTATGGACGGAACCGGCGTGCCGCTGATTACGCCCTTCGACGAGGACGGGGAACTCGACGCCGAGCGACTCCGCGAACTCGTCAGGTGGGTGCAGGACGGCGGCGTGGACTTCATCGTGCCCTGCGGGTCGAACAGCGAGGCCGAACTGATGGGCGTCGAGGAGCGCGCCCGCGTGGTCGAACTCGTCGCAGACGAGGCCGACGTCCCGGTCATGGCGGGGACGGGTCACCCCGGACTGGCCGAGACGCTCCGCCAGACCGACCTCGCGGCCGAGGCGGGCGCGGACGCCGCGCTCGTGGTGACGCCGTTCTACTACAGCCACGACGACGAGACCATAGAATCGTACTACCGCGAGGTGGCCGACGAGAGCCCGATTCCGGTCTACCTCTACAGCGTCCCGGCCTACACCGACGTGAAGCTCTCGCCGGAGGTGGTCGGCCGACTCGCCGACCACGACAACGTGGCCGGGATGAAAGACTCCAGCGGCGACGTCGAGAGCCTCCAACGCGAGCGCCGACTGACCGAGGACGCGTCGTTCGACCTGCTGGTCGGGAGCGGGAGCGTCTACGCCCACGCCCTCGACGCGGGCGCGGACGGCGGGATTCTGGGGCTGGCGAACGTCGCGCCCGAACGCGCCAGCGAGATTTACCAGTTCCACCTCGCGGGCGAGGACGATGCGGCCCGCCAACTCAACGCCGAACTGGTCGAACTCAACCGGGCGGTCACGTCGAAGTACGGCGTGCCCGGCGCGAAGGCCGCGATGGCCGAGCGCGGCGTGTCCGCGGGGTATCCGCGTAAGCCCCATCGGCCGGTCGAGGAGGACGTGCGAGCCGAAATCGCGGACCTGATAGACGACGCCACGCCGTAATCTCGTAGTAAATCTCTTCTCGATAGCGTACTCGCCGCATAACGGGACCCCGGTTCAGTCGCCCTTCGAGAGCGTCTGGACGACGCCGCTGACGAACGGCCGCGGGTCGTCGAGGCGGAGGAAGTCGAACTTCGGCTGGCGGACCACCGACTCGCCGATCTCCCACGCCGTCTCGCCGAGACCCGGCCGCTCCACGAACGGCGAGTCGTCGCGGAGGACGCTGGCGACGTAGCCGAGTTCGCCGTACAGCAGGTGGCTCCCCACGCCGAGTTCGAAGTCGGGGTCGATTTCCTCGCGCCGTCCCTGCGACTGGAGCCAGTAGTAGTAGGGGAAGTCCGCGCCCGCTTGCACCGTCGAGGGGAGCGACTGCCACATCCGGGGGTTGATTTCGGTCAGGTAGTACTCGCCGGTCTCGGCGTGTTCCATGTACTCGATGCAGGC
Organism: Halorussus aquaticus; assembly: GCF_024218795.1. Classification (GTDB taxonomy): domain Archaea; phylum Halobacteriota; class Halobacteria; order Halobacteriales; family Haladaptataceae; genus Halorussus; species Halorussus aquaticus. The sequence goes on along the minus strand of NZ_CP100400.1, from coordinate 3,396,027 downwards.
CAGTCCGTGCCAGTCGAGTTCGCCGAGCAGGTCGCGGGCCACGCGTTCGAGTTCCGGGTCGTACGTCGATTCCCGGTAGACCCCGCCGCCGCCGGTGTAGGAGTTCCCCCGAATCTGACGGTGCTGGAACGTCGCCACGGGTTCGCCGCGGTCGTACAGCCCCGCGAACATGTACTCGTCGCTCGACGGGACGAACTCCTGCACGATGGGCGCGTGGTTCATCTCGGCCAGCAACTGCTCGCGGTCGGGGTCCTCGCCCGGTCGGACGTGCGTGACGTTGTTGACCTCCTCGGCCTCGCTGGGCGCGTGCGTCTCGACGTACTCGTCGGCCAGCAGGTTGTACCGCGACTTGAGGATGCGCTCGCCGCTCCAGTCCTCGACCTCGTCGAACGCTCGGGTCTCGGGCACCGGCACGCCCGCGGCCTCCGCGGCGGCGGCGAGTTCGACCCGGTCGTGGACCCGCGCTAGCGTGTCGATGTCGGGCACTTCGAGCGAGACGTGGTCGGTGAACTCGTCGCGGTACTTCGAGAGCAGGTAGGCGTCGTACTCCCGAACGGGAATCACGGTCTCCAGGTCCTCGCGCGCCGCGAGGTCCAGTAGCGCGTCCTTGTACGCCAGCAGGTCGTCCTCGGGCGACGGGAGCGCGGCCGTCTCGTCGCAGAACCGCGAGGCGAACACGGGGACGTGGTCGTGTTCCGACGCCGCGACGGTGTGGACGCCGCGCCGACCGAGCGACCGCAGACACGGGTAACTGTACGGCGCGACGCCCGTCGGAACGAGGACCGACGGGCCGTCGTCGTTAGCCGGAGACATGTCGTCGAGTTCCGTCGCGGTTAGCTTTAGTATTGGCCGACAAATCTGCCCGGCAGCGGTCGTAGGACGCCCCTTCCGCGGCGTAGGGGCGGTTTACGAGCGAGGGAAACTCGACTCGGCAAGCGACTACACCTCGCGCGGACTCGCCCGGGTCGCGGTCGCCTTGAACGACGCCACGACCGCCGACCCTTCGCGCAGGTCGAGTTTCTCGACGCTCGACATCGTGACCAGCGCCGCGAGCGGAACGTCCGCGTCCACGTCCACGAGGACGCGAGCGACCTGCTCCCCGGCGTCGATAGCCGCGACGGTCCCGGCGAAGCGGTTTCGAGCGCTCGTGGCCGCTTCCGGGGGCGCGTCGTCGGGCGCGTTGAGCGTCACTGCGTCGGCCCGGACGGCGACCTGCACCTCGTCGGCCGCCGGGGCCAGCGCCCGGACCCGCCCGGCGTGGGTCTCGACCGTGGCGAGTTCGCCCTCCCGCGAGACCACCCGCCCGGACAGCACAGTCTCCTCGACCTCCGCCGTGCCGGTGAACTCCGCGCGGAGGCGCTCGAACCGGGCCAGCAGGTCGCGGGCCTCGTCGGTGAGTTCGCTCCCGCCGCCGCCCGACCCGCCGCGCTGGCGCGCGACCAGCGGACCCAGCGCGTCTTCCAGCGCGGTGAGTCGCTGGTGAGCGCGAGAGTACGACCTGCCGAGGGCGTCGGCGGCCGCGTTCAGCGACCCCTCCTCGTCCACCGCCCCGAGGAGTTCGGCGTCCGCGGCGTCGAACTCCACCCCGTCGGCCCGGAGATGGGCCTCGAATCCGGCGTCCATACCGCGACGGACGGTCCGGGGGAGCAAAACCGTTATGTCTCGGGCGATAGAACGGGGTTGTGTCTATGAGGGAACAACGCTCTCGGCGCGACCTGCTGAAGGCGACCGGTGCGGTCGGACTCGGCGGACTCGCCGGGTGTATCGGCGGCCAGTCGTCCGACGGGGCGACCACCGACGCCGGGACCGCGACCGACGAGGCGATAACTACCGAGGAGGCCGACGACACCGCGACGCCGCCAGCCGATTCGATGACCGTCTTCCACGCCGGGAGCCTCGCGCCGCCGTTCGGTGCGGCCGAACCGAAGTTCGAGGAGGAGTACGGCGTGACGGTGAATCGGGAGGCCAAGGGGTCGGTCGCGTCCACGAAGAAAATCACCGCGCAGGGCCGGAAGGCCGACGTGCTGGGCGTCTCTGACTTCCGACTCATCCGGGACCGCGTGGTGCCCGACTACGGCAGTTGGTACGCCGTCTTCGCCACCAACGCGATGTCGCTCCAGTACCGCGAGGACTCGCCCGGTGCCGACGAAATCGGTCCCGACAACTGGTGGGAAGTCCTCTCGCGTGACGACGTGACGGTCGGCCACAGCGACCCGGCCATCGACCCCGGCGGCTACCGCGCGGTCATGGCGATGCAGTTGGGCAAGGAGAAGTTCGACGGAAATCGGCTCTACGACGAGCAGACTTTCCAGAAGATTCGGGACAACATGACCGTCCCGACCGGGACCGAGACCAAACTGGAGGGCCAGTTGCAGTCCGGGAAACTCGACTACGCCCTCTACTACCGGTCCATCGCCTCTCAGTCGGGGATGCCGTACGTGGACCTCCAACCCCACGTGGACCTCTCGAAACTGAGCCGGAAGTACGCCGAGCACTACGCGAAGGCGACGGTGAACGCGGCCGGTACCGAGTACGTCGGCGCGCCCATCGCGTACGGCATCACGGTGCCGAGCGTGGCCGAGGCACCCGGCCGGGGCGCGCAGTGGGTCGAGTACATGATAACCGAACCGGGCCGGAAGATACTGAAGGACAACGGTCTCATCCCCAAGCAACCCGCCGTCGTCACGGCGGGCGGCGACGTGCCCGACCGCGTGGCCCAGCACGCGGAAGCAAAGACTTCAGTGGGACCGCTCCAACTGTGAAACCGTGAGCACGGACGCCGAGAGCCGAAGTTCAGCGAGAACCGTCGCGGGGACGCCCGCGCCGCGAGTCGGGACCGGAACCGCGGTTCTCGCGGTCGTGTCGGTCCAACTCGTCGCGTTCGCGGCCGCGCTGGCGGTGGGCTACCCCGGCGCGTACGCCGGGTTCGCGGTCCTCTCGGCCGGAGCCATCGCGGCCTACCGGAACCGCGGCGCGTTCGGCGTCCTCGCGGCCACGCTCGGGACCACTCTGCTGGTCGCGCTCGGCCTGCCCCTACTGATGCTTGTCGCCCGGCAGGACCCCGCGCTGGTCGCCGAGATGGCCGCCGACCCCGCAGTCCAGCAGGCGCTCTACCTCTCGGTGTACGCGCCGCTGCTCGCCGCGATAGCCAGCGTCGCGCTCGGGGTGCCGCTCGCGCTGGTCCTCGCGCGGGGGTTCCCCGGACAGCAACTGGTCGAGAGTCTGGTGGACCTCCCGCTGGTCGTCCCCCACAGCGTCGCCGGTCTCGCCATCCTCTTCGGGTTCGGCGAGGGCGGCGCGTTCGGCGGAGTGCAGTTCACGATTCCCGTCATCGACTTCACCTTCGAGTTCGCCGTCCTCCAGACGATGCTCGGGATGGTGCTGGCTATGACGTTCGTCTCGGCACCCTTCGCGGTGAACGCGGCGCGCGAGGCGTTCGAGTCGGTCCCCACCCGCGTCGAGTGGGCGGCCCGGACCCTCGGCGCGAACCGCTTCGAGACGTTCCGGCGCGTGTCCGCCCCGCTGGCGTGGCGGGGCGTCCTGACCGGCGGGGTCCTCGCGTGGGCGCGGGCCGTCTCGGAGTTCGGCGCGGTGGCCATCGTCGCCTACAGCGTCGAGTTCTTCTACCTCCCCGAGGGCGAGAGCCTGACCGCCCAGCACGCGCCGGTCTTCATCTACAACACCTACCTCTCGGCCGGACTCGACCGGTCGGGCGCGGTCGCTACTCTCCTGCTGGCGCTCTCTGCGGTCGTCTTCCTGCTCGTGCGAACGGTCGCCTACGACGACGGAGGGTGGCCGTGAGCGGAACGACCGAACGCCGCACGGCCGGGAGACTGGCGGTCGTCGGAGGTGGTCGGCCGTGAGCCTCGACGTGGACGTTTCGGCCGCGTTCACTGCGGAGGGCGCGGACCGCTTCGAGGTAAGCGCCGACCTCTCGGTCGCCGACGGCGAGACGCTGGTCGTCCTCGGGCCGAGCGGGTCGGGCAAGAGCCTCCTGCTCGAAACCGTCGCCGGGTTCCACGACCACGAGGGCCGAGTCGCGCTCGCGGACCGGGACCTCACCGACGCGCCGCCGGAGGAGCGCGGTCTCGGGTTCGTCTTTCAGGACTACGCGCTGTTCCCCCACATGACGGTCCGGCAGAACGTCGCGTTCGGCGAGCGGTACCACGAGACCCGCGACCCCGACGACCTGCTCGCGGAGTTCGGCGTGGCTGACCTCGCCGACCGCTACCCGCCGACGCTCTCGGGCGGGGAGGCCCAGCGAGTCGCGCTGGCGCGGGCCTTGGCGGTGCGTCCGGACGCCTTCCTGCTGGACGAACCGCTCTCGGCGCTCGACGTGCCGACCCGCCAGACGCTCCGGGAGGTGCTGGCCGACGTGCTGGCGGACGAAACCGCGATGTACGTCACGCACAACCGGACCACGGCGCGGGCCATCGCCGACCGCGTGGCGGTCATCCGCGACGGGGAAATCGTCCAGACCGGCACGCCCGAGGCGGTCTTCGAGCGACCAGAGTCGTCGTTCGTGGCGCGGTTCACGGGCGCGAACTGCCTCGAACTCGACGCCGGGACGCTGGCGGTTCCCGGGGGTGGCGGCGGCCTGCGGTTCGGCGACGCCGACGGAGCGACCCACCTCGCGGTCCGTCCCGAACACGTCGAACTCGACCCCGCGAGTCCGGACTTCACCGCGCCAGTCGAACGCGTCCTCCGGGAGGACGGCCGGTGTCGCCTCGCGCTCGACGTCGCGGGCCAGCGACTCGACGCCTACGCCGCGGCCCCGCCCGAGAGCGGGGCGGTCGGGGTCGCGCTCCCCCGCGACCGAGTCGCCCTGCTGTCGGAGTAATCTCCCGCGTGCTGTCAGGTAGCCGCGTCGGAGGGGTTCGTTGCCGGAGGAACATCTCCGAGCGTTGGCAATTCTGTCGTCCTCTCGGCGAGAAAATTACTTAGGGGATGGTTGGAAACCACATCCCATGGCACGCGAACAGCGACGCGGGGTGGTACAGTGAGTCTGGTCGGGGGAACGCTCGGAAAGATTGCGGCCGTCTTCGCGGTCGGACTGGTCGTCTCCGCCGCCGGAGTCGGCGCGGCCGTCTCGACGGGCGTGGTGAGTCCCGAACCGCCGACCGTCGAGTCGGTCGAGAACGAGTGGGGCGAGGTCTCGCAGGAGCGAACTGGCATCCGGACCGACATCGTCGTCAACAATCCCAACGGGGTCGGCATCCCCGGCGTGGCGGGCGTCTCCTACGACGTGGCGATGAACGACGTGACGGTGGCGTCGGGGTCGAGCGGCGGTCTCTCGCTGTCGCCCGGCCGCAACGAGGTGACGCTCCGGACCCACATCGACAACGAGAAGATACCGGCGTGGTGGGCCAGTCACATCAACAACGGCGAAAAGACGACCGTCTCGGTCGAACCGTCGGTGAAAGCCGCCTTCCTCTCGAAGAGTCTGCCGTCGCGCGACCGGACGTTCGAGACCGACATGCTCTCGTCGTTCGACAGCGACGCGAACCAGTCGGTGACGGTCGGTAACCGGACGCTGCTGACCGTCGAGGGAACCGACGCCTCGTGGGGTCACGCCACCGCGAACCGGACGCCGCTCCGGTTCTCTGGGACGGTCCACAACCCCAACGGCGCACCCGTCACGTTCTCGAAACTCGGTTACGAGGTGTCGATGAACGACGTGACGGTCGCGGAGGGGACCACGAACGGGAGCGTCGAAATCGCCGCCGACTCGACGGGCACCATCGACATCAACTCGTCGCTCGACAACCGGAAGTTGGACGAGTGGTGGGTCAGCCACATCAGAAACGACGAGACGACGACCCTCGACGTGTCGGTGTTCGCGATAGAGCAGACCGACGACGGGACTCGACGCGTCCCGCTTCCGTTCCTCAGCCAACGCGTGATTTTCGAGACGGACATCCTCGCTGGCGGGGAGACGAACACGCGGACGGTCGAGACCGGGGAGGGCTTCGGCTTCGAACCGCCGGTCGTGGAGTCTGTCGAGCGCGACTGGTCGGCGACCGACTCGGGGACTCGGTTCTCCAACACCGTCGTCGTGAACAACCCCAACGACGCGAACTCGGCGCTGGCCGACGTGGCGCTCGACGCGAAGTACCGGGTGTCGCTCAACGACGTGACGCTGTTCGAGGACCGCACGCAATCGACGCTCGCGCCCGGCCGAAACGAACTCCAGTTCGGCGGTGACGTGAGCGACCGGACCATCCAGCAGTGGTGGGTGAGCCACGTCGAGAACGGCGAGCGCACCGCCCTGCGGACGGAGGGTCACGCGCTCGCGGACCTCGGCTTCGCCAAGTTGCCGGTCGGACTCCCCGCGCAGAACCGGACCTTCGAGACGGACATGCTCGGCGGGTTCTCGGGCGGCGACGAGGCGGTCACGGTCAGCGGTCGGCGGGTCGCCACGCTCCACGACATGAGTTCCAAGTGGGGCGACCCCACGATGGAGCGGACGCCGATGGTGGTCTCCGGCGAGATAACCAACGAGCGCTCCCGACCGCTGACCGTCGTGAAGTTCGGCTACGAGGTGAAGGCGAACGACGTGGTGCTGGCCGACAACGAGACCCACGTCGGCACGACGGTGCCGGGCCAGACGACGCGTAGCATCGACACGAACGCGTATCTCGACAACGACCAGATACCGAAGTGGTGGGTCGGCCACCTCGAAGGCGGCGAGCGGTCCGAACTGTCGGTGTCGTACTACGCCGTGGTCGAGTACGGCGGCCAGCAGTTCACGGTCGAACTCGACTCGATGAGCTACACCGACACCATCGAGACGAACGCGTTCGGCGAGTAGGCGGAGTCGCCGGACGACGACGTTTCTCGCCACTCCGCGAGACACCACCGATACCGCGTTTTACCGCGAACGGGGGCTTTCCAAACGGTCTTCCCGTGCCTGCGGTCGCCCTCGGTCCCACGCTACTCCGAACAGACAACGACTCCCGAGACCGCATCGGGACGAGTCGAGAGGACTTTTCACCGCTGACACCCCATCACCGACCATGAACTGGGCCGACCTCTTCGAGCGCGCCGAGGCGTACGAGACCGACCCGGAGACGATACGGGACCGCCTCGACGCGCATCGGGAGCGAGCGAGCGACGGCGCGAATCGGGAGGGCGTAGATGGCTGAGACGCCCGAGACGAACCCGGCGCGAATCGTCGCGGACGCCGACGTGCTGGTCGCCGACCTGCTCGTCGGCGGCGCGGCGCGCGAGGCGATGGACGAGATTCGAGACCACTCGTGGGTCGAACTGGTCGCCAGCGACGCCCTGCTCGACGACGCCGAGTCCGTGATTCGGGACCTCGCGGACGAGGACCTCGCGGCGGCGTGGCGCGAGCGAATCGAGGACCTGCGAGTCGCGGTCGAACACCCGGAGGGCGACCACCCGGCGCTGGCGAGCGCGTACCGCGGGCGGGCCGCGCACCTCCTGAGTTACGACGAGCGACTCCGCGGCGCGGAGGCCAGCGCGACGTTCGGGTCGCGCCTGAACGTGAGCGTCAAGACGCCCGAGGGGTTCGCGGCGCTGTTCGACGCCGAGTCGCTGTACGGAGCGGTGGAGGACGGCGAGTATCCGGGACCGGACCGGGACCCGCGGGCCTAATTCTCCAGTACGTACAGGAGAACCCCGACGAACGCGCCGAACGCGACGGAGACGCCGACGACGAACACGAGCGCGGGGACGAACGCGTCGGCGAACGCGAGGCGGTCGAATTCGACGGCGTTCTGGTAGACGTGGGCCGCGAACGCGGTCCCGCCGTAGAGCGCGAGGAGGCTTCCGATAGCGAACGCGAACGAACCGAAGAGCGGGTCGAGTCCCCGTTTCGAGACCACCGTGTCGTCCATGCCGAATCGTGTCCGAGCGACGATTGTCGTTCTTTCGCTCTCGTGACACTCTCGGAGTTGGTTTCGGGGGTGGCGTCCACCTACCGGCCGGAGCCACGTTCTCGAACGCCTTCTGCGGTGCCCAGTTACTTCGGAATCGAGGAATCGGACCTCGTTGAAGACAGATATCTTACAGAACCAGATTCCAGTAACGCCGACTACAGAAATATTATTCAGATTACACTTTTGGGGTCGGGGTGCTTATCTACACGTGAGGAAAGACCGATGAAACTGAACACCCGAATCCGACGGGCCGGACCCGCGTCCCGGACTCGACGCGGGCGCATCGCCTCGGGAGTCACTCGCTTCGCACTCCCCGTCGCCACCCTGCTGGCGCTGGTCGCGTCGGCGCTGCTGACCGGAGTGACGTTCGCCACCGTCGCGGACCTCCTGCCGATGCCGGTCCCGCTGCTGCTCGGCGGTTGGGTCGCCGCCATCGGCCTGACGTTCGCGCTCCCGCTGGTCGTCGTCCGCGCGGTGGTCGCCCTGCTCGAACGGTTCCAGTAGGAACGAGAGACCACGGCATCGAGCGGTAGACTCACCGTACTGCGTCTTCTTTCGCCACCGACGTATCGCCGCGCGTCGAAAATCGTTAACTCGCTCGCGACCGCGATTCCGTGTGGGGTAGTACCATGTGTCACAGGCGAGGCGACTGGTCACGAACGTCCAGTAGAGTCAGCGAACCCGAGGACGAGCGCGAACGCGACGGAACCGCGTGGACCGTGCGCGCCAAGGAACGACTCGCCGCGTTCCTCGCGAGCGACGAGGGCGACACCGCCGACCGACCGGAGCGTCCGGCGGTCGAAACCGAAGGGCCAACGGTCGAAACCGAACGCCCGGCCGCAGACACCGAACCGGAGACGCCGACTCCGGAAGCGCCCGAGAGCGACGCGTCCGACGACGCGGTGACCGACAGCGAGGAGGAGGAAGCCGAGGAGAGCGAGCGCGAGGGAGAGCCGATTCCCGCGGACGACTAGCGACGGTTCTTTTTCGTGTCCAGAGTCGGCCCCGCAGGTGTCTCGGAAGGAAACTTGGGGCTATCGCAGACGAGTTTTAGAGGTCGCACTGGGTCACGATGGGGAGGCTTTTCGTTCCGGCACACCGAGTGGGAGTCGTGCGAGAGTACCCCTTCGAGTTGGCGCTGTGTGCCCACCTCGAAGCCCGCGAGGAGACCGTCGTCGCCCGCCAACTCGGCGGCGGCGTCCGCGAGCCAGCCAACCGCGTCCTCGACGTGGTCTGCGTCGAACCCGGGCCGGGGTTCGAGGACCGGGCGAATCTGACGCCGGAGACCGTCCCCCACGCGGCCATCGAGAGCGACGTGGGCGTCGGACGGGCGCGTGACCCCGTGAAGGCCATCGACGCGCCGCCCGAGCGCGCCCGCCGCATCGCGGAGCGAGCAGTCGAAATCGGGTTCTTCGAGCGCGCGGTCGGCGGTGGCGTCCGGCAGGTCGCGCGCTACCCCGACGACTGGTTCGGGCGACTGGTCGCCGTCGAAAACAAGCCGGACCTCGGCGACCCCGGCGACCTGCGACTCCAACTCCGGAAGGACGCCGCCCTCGCCCTCGTGGACGAGGTCGTCCTCGCCACCGAGAGCTACGTCACCGGCGCGCACCTCAATCGGATTCCCGAGGCGGTCGGCGTCTGGCGGTTCGACCCCGAGACGGGCGACCGCGAGGTGGTCCGGGAGGCCGACCCGCTCCCCGCCGAGGACTGGGGCGTCGAACTGCTCGACGAACGCCCGCTCCGGACGGACGTGGCGATGGTCTCGGCCGACGAGAAGGCCCGGCGGCGCAGGCGGACGGCCGAACGCGCCTACGGCAAGGGGTGGCGACCGGACGAGTTCCCGGCGTGCGCCGAAGTCGAAGCCGCCGAGCGCGAGGGGAGCGACGGCTTGCCCTACTGCCGCTGGAAGGAGCGAGTCGTCAACCCGGCGAACTGCGGCCCCGACTGCCCGGGCCACGACCCCGAGGACCCGCCCGAGGTGGACGCGGCGGCGGCGCGCGACGACCGGACGCCGTGGGTCGCGGAACCGGAGCAGAAGGCCCGGCGGCAGTCGGGACTCGACAGGTTCGGGTAGTCGTTTTCAGGTGAGCCATCACCCGACCGGCGTCTCGTCGTCCACCGCGTCCAGTAGGTCGAGTCGCGCCAGCAGGTCGCGGGTCGGTCGCCCGCGCTCGTCCCACCCGCGGCGGTCGTAGTACGCCGACAGCAGGTCCGCGAACGCCTCGCGGTCGAGGGCCTCGCCCGCCTGCGGGCCGCCCGCCAGCGGTTCGGTCAGCTTCTCGGGCAGTTCGTCGTCGGCCCGGTCGAACCCCTCGCGGACGTTGAACAGCCGCGTGAGCGTCCAGATTCGCTCGCCCGCGGTCCGGAGTCGCTCGGGCGAGTAGTCGAGTCCGACCGCCGAGAGCCACTCCGCGCCGAGGTCCTCGAAGGTCTCGCCCGCGAAGTCGTCCACGACGAGGCTCCAGAGCACCGACCGGGCGTCCTGTTCGGCCGCGACGGTCTCGGCCCGGCGCTCGCGACTCCACGACTCGGTGGCGAACACCTCCTCGACCACCGGCCGGGCGCGGCGGTGGCAGGCCCCGCGGTCGCTGGTGGCGTAGGCCAGCGCCATCGACGCGGACCCGCGGGGGTCGTAGGTCGGCAGTTCCATCGCCTTCACCGTCGGCACGAGGCCGCCGCCGCCGTAGCGCTCGGCCGCGGCGTCCACGCCCCGCGCCAGCAGGTCGCCCAGTTCCGTCTCGCGGCGGGCGATTTCCCCGAGCAGGTCGCGGGCCGCCGCCTCGTCGCCGAACGAGAGGTCTCGGTCGAGGACGCCCTCCTCGCTCGCCCGAATGGCCCACGCGACGGCGTTGCCCGCGCTGATGACGTCGACGCCGAGGCGGTCGCAGGTCGCCCCGAGCGCGGCCACCGCGTCGAAGTCGTCGATGGCGAGTCCCGACCCGAGCGAGATGGCGGTCGCGCCCCGGGGGACGGTCTCGCGGGTCTCGCCGTCGTCGCTCGCATTCACGTCCGTCCCCGCGCCGGTCTCGGTCGTCACGCGGAACCCGCCGGGAATCGCCCCCTCGCGCTCCCGTGCGACCGCGGCCCGCCGGACCGCCTCGATGCCGACCGCGTCCGCGCCGTCGAACGCGCCGTCCTGCCAGCCTCTGGTCGGGAGGACGCCGACCGCGTCGGCGAAGTCCACGGTCTCGACCGTCTCGCTCGCGGCCTGCCACCGGCCGGTGTCGTCGTCGGCGAACCGGGCCTCGTAGTCGTCTCGGAGGGCCGCGAGGCGCTCGGGCGGGTCGAGCGGGGCGCTCTCGGCCACGACCGCCTTCAGGTTCTTCGACCCCATCACGGCCCCGGCACCGCCCCGGCCCGCCTGATGGTCGCCGCCGTCGGAGGCGACGGTGGCGTACCGGACCTCGCGCTCGCCCGCGGGACCGACGCAGGCGACCGGGGCGTCGAAGGCCTCGCAGGTCGCGGCGGCGTCCGCGCCCCACAGGTCGCCCGCCGGTTCGAGCGTCGTCGCGGATTCGAGGGGCTGTGACGATTCGAGCGGCTGAGAGGACTCTGGCGTCGTCTCCGACTCGACTCCCGCGTCGGCCCGCCGAATTCGGAGGACGGTCGGGTCGTCGGCCGCGCCCTCGACGAGGAGCGCGACGTGACCGCGGCGCTCCTCGGTCGATTCGTCGTTCCGATTGTCTCGCTCGCCCGCGAGCGCACCGGCGAGCGCCGCGGGGAACGCCCCGCCAGCGTAGGAGTCGAGGAAGCCGCCCGTCAGCGGCGACTTGGTGACCGCGGCGTATCGCTGCTCGCCGGGCGTCAGCCCCGAGAGCGGGCCGAGCGCGAACAGCAGGACGTTCTCCGGTCCGAGCGGGTCGGTGCCGGCGTCGAGTTCGTCGTACAGATATCGGGCCGCCAGTCCCTTGCCGCCGAGGTAGCGCTCCAGCCACGTCTCCGGGACCGGTTCGCTCTCGACGCGTCCGGCGGTCAGGTCCACCCGGAGGAGTCGGCTCGGCGGTTCGTAACCCCCACCCATCTCGACAGGGTTACGCCCTGCTCCGTGGTAACAGTTCGGGTGAGAGACCGGGAGCGTTTTTCAGTCTCACCGTCGTAGCGTCGCGTATGTACGACCGCATTCTGGTCCCGACCGACGGGAGCGAGCAGTCGCCGGTCGCCACGCACGCGCTGAACGTGGCCGAACTCTGCGACGCGACGGTCCACGCCCTCTACGTCGTGGACGAGAAGGCGCTGGACTACCAGCCATCGGAGGCAGGCCGCGAGGAGACGCGGGCGGCCCGCGAGTCCGAGGGCGAGGCGGCCCTCGCCAGCATCGAGGCGGCCGCAGAGGACCGCGGCGTCGAGGTCGTCACCGCCATCGAGGAGGGGACCCCGGCCGAGACCATCGTGGAGTACGCCGACGAGCAGGACGCCGAGATGGTCGTGATGGGAACGCACGGGCGCTCTGGCGTGGACCGGTACGTCCTCGGGAGCGTCACCGAGCAGGTCGTCCGGACCAGCGAAGTGCCGGTTCTGACGGTCAATCTCGCGCGCCAGCGCCGGGCGGTCCGCGACGACGAGACCGCAATCGAGCGCGCGAGACAGGTCCTCGCCGACGAGGGCCACGAGGTCGCCGACGTGCCCGAGGAACCCTACCGCGAGAGCAACACGTGGCTCGTCCGGGCCGTCACCGCGGACGGCGACACGTTCAACGTCCACATCGACGCCGCCTCCGGCGAGTCGCGGGTCGCCCAGATTCGCAGCGAGTAGTCGCCGACGGCGTTCCGACGGAACCGGAGGGTCGCCGCGACCTATTTCACGCTGGCGGCCGAATCGCGCGGTATGCCCGCCGGAGTCGTCCTCGCGGGGGGTCGCTCGACGCGGTTCGGCGAGGGGGACAAGGCGGTCGCCGACCTCGCGGGGGTGCCCATGATTCGCCGGGTCGCCGACCGTCTCGCGCCCGTCGTGGACGTACTCGTCGTCAACTGCAGGGCAGACCAGCGCGGGGCCATCGCCGCGGCGCTGGACGGCTACGACCGCCCGGTCCGGTTCGCCATCGACCCCGACCCCGACGAGGGACCGATGGCCGGGATTCGGACCGGTCTGCGAGAGGTCGAGACCACCGACTCGCGGTACGCCTTCGTCGCGGCCTGCGACATGCCGTTTCTGGACCCGGACCTCGTGGCGTATCTCTTCGAGCGCGCTCGCGGACGCGACGCCGACGAGCGAGAGTCCCCGAGCGACCCGAGGCGGTCCCGCGACGCCGCGGTCCCGCGGCCCACCGACTGGTTCGAGACCATCCACGCCGTCTACCGGGCGAGACCGATGGCCGACGCCTGCGACGCCGCGCTGGCGGCGGGCGAGAGCAAGATAATCGAACCGCTGTTCGAGTTGGACTACGCGGTGGTGGAGGGCGAGGAGTTGGACCGGTTCGACGCCGACAGTTTCGAGAACGTCAACACCCGCGAGGAGTTCGAGGCCGCCGAGGAGCGTCTGCGGGAGTGAGCTATTTGAGTCCGAGGAGTGGGTGAGTAGAGAACCGAAGTCGCCGTTCGACGGACGCGACGTTACCGGTCGGTGGAGCGGTACTCGTGGCGTGAGAAACGCGTTTCTCGAACGTTTAACGTCCCTCTCGGCGCGCTGGCGCAACCTCGTGTTGCGCCGATGCGCGAGGGACGAACGACCGAGCGTAGCGAGGGCGTGAGGAGGTTGGGGAGGTGTGAGGCCGCCGCGGTGCCGTGCGGTTGCGGTGACTCCGTCGCTCAAGCCTGAAGCTAGCTCTGCTTCACGGACTCCACCAGTTCTGCTTCACGGACTCCACCAGTTCCGCGTCACTCACTCCACCAGTACCCCTGCACTTACTCCACCACGGCGACCACGGGGTCGTCGGCGACCATCCGGGTCAGCACGACCCGGGTCACGGCGTCGGGGGCGCGTTCGAGGACGCCCTCGGCGATTTGGCGGCCGGTTCGCTCCAGTTCCGGCGAATCGACCATGTTGACGACCGGAATTGCGGTCGCGCCCTCCGGAACGCCCTTCAGACCGCCGTCGTCGCTGGCGAGGACCGCCGCCACGTCCTCGGGTCGAACCTCGTCGCCGACTTCGCGGTCCGCGACGGCGGCCACGCGCTCGGGCCGGTGGACCCGGTCCTCGGTGAGCGACTCGCCGACGACGCGGGCGCTGGCGATGGGAATCACCGTGTCGGCCCCAGCGGGAATCCGGGGTTCGCGCTCGTTCGGGGCCTTCAGCCAGCGCGTCCGCGCGCCGTCGGCCTTCGCGAGGACCGGCCCGTCGTGGGCATCGGCGAGGTCACTCACGGTCTCGGGGTCGTAGCCGCGGTAACGGTCCTCGCGCTCGCGCTCGGGCACGAGACCGAGCGGGAAGCGGACGGGGGCGTCGGCCGCGCGGAGCGCCGCCACCGGGTCGCCGGTCACGACCACCTCCGCCACCGCCGCGTCGAAGATGGGGATGCGAACCGTCGCGGTGACGACGGCGCGGTCGAGTCGGTCGGCGAGCGCGTAGAGCGTCGTCTTCTTCCCGCCCGCGCCGACCACGCAGGTCAGGCCGCTTTCGGCGTCGAGCGCCTCCGGAAGGGTCACGCTCGCTCCCCCGCGGACTCTCGACACTCGTCGCGGCCGCTCTCGCGCTCGTAGAGTTTCGCCATTCGGTCCACGAACGCCAGTTTCAGCGCCATCGTCAGCGCCGTGAACAGGCCGGTCCGGCCGGGGCGTCGCCGGACCGCCGAGTAGAGCGCGTAGAGGAACACCGGCGCGTTGGCGACGTTCAGCAGGTTTGCCCGTCCCGCGTCCGCGCCCCGCACCCACAACCGCTCGCCCCTGACGCCCTTCGTCATCCAGCCCTCGTCGGCGTCGGGGTCGGGTTCCGGGAAGAGGACGGGGTTGACGGCGACGAACGCCACCGTCGCGGCGAGGAGCCGCCAGTTCCGAGCGTAGATGGCGTAGACCAGCAGCGGACCGGTCGGCACGCGGGACCACCCGCTGGCGGGGTTGGCGTGGCGGTCCCAGAAGTCGGCCTCGGCGAGGCGTCGGCGGAGAACGCTGAGCATGGCCCGGAGTACTCCGCGAAAACACAAAGTATTCACGTCGAAACGCAGATATT
The DNA here is from genome assembly GCF_024218795.1 of Halorussus aquaticus. GTDB lineage: Archaea > Halobacteriota > Halobacteria > Halobacteriales > Haladaptataceae > Halorussus > Halorussus aquaticus. Next base: position 3,381,025 of record NZ_CP100400.1, on the reverse strand, counting down.
TCCGGGCGAGTAATCGCGCCCTAACCAGTAGCTAAAAACCGACCAACGTCGATACGAGAACTCATGCGAACGACCTCCCGGCGGCCGCTCGCCGTCGCGTTAGCCGTGTTGTGTAGCCTCTCGATGGTCGCACCGGTCGTCGCCACGCCGACCACCGACTCGCGCTCCGTCGCGTCGCAGGGGGCCCCCAGTCCCTGCGCGGGGACCATCGACTCCCCTGCGAACGGGACGACGGTCATCAGCGTTCAGGGGTTCCGGTTCGGGAAGAACGGCGGCAAACGCCCGGCGAAACTCGTCGGCGTCGGGCCGAGCGGCGAAATCGAGTGGGTCCACCAGAGCGCCCAGAAGTACGACGTGGCGTGGGGGTACGACGTGGACAAGATGGACAACGGGAACCTCTTCGTCACCGCCACCGTGAAGGGCCACCGGACGCTCGTCTACGAGTTCGACCCGCGAACGCAGGAGCGCGTCTGGTCGAAGACCTTCGACGTGGCCGACACCCACGACGCCGACCTCATCAACAACGGGACCGAGATACTGGTCGCCAACATGCGCAACTACAACGCGTCGGCCCAGCGGAACGACGACCGCCTCTTCGTCTACAACCGCACGACCGAGGAGATAACGTGGGAGTGGCGCTTCGACGACCACTACGACCCCGAGACCCTCGAAGAGAACTACACCGACGACTGGACCCACGTCAACGACGTGGACAAGATCGGTGACGGTCTCTACCTCGCCTCACCGCGGAACTTCGACCAGGCCATCGTGGTGAACCGCTCGACGAACGAAATCGTGATGAAACTCGGCGAGGACGGGAAGAAGAACATCCTGTCGGAACAGCACAACCCCGACTACTTGGAGAGCGAGAACGGGACGCCGACGCTGCTGGTCGGCGACAGCGAGAACGACCGCATCGTGGAGTACGCGAATCCCGACGGCGACCTGACGAACGGGGAGGGGTGGAACCGGACGTGGACGCTCACCGGGAACCTCTCGTGGCCCCGCGACGCCGACCGCCTGCCGAGCGGCAACACCCTCGTCACCGACTCGGCGAACCACCGGGTGCTGGAAGTGACCCCCGAGGGCGAAGTCGTCTGGGAGGCGTACGCCCCGTGGCTGGTCTACGACGCCGTCCGACTCCCCGCCGGGGAACACGGCGGTCCGACCATGACCGACCTGAACGCGACCGGGACCGTCGAGCTTCACGGCGACACCGACCGCCACGCGAACGCGACGGCACTGAGTCGGTGCCACGACGTGCTCCAGAATATCAGCGGACTGGCCGACGGACAGGGTCCGACTGGCCAACCGACGGACGGACAAACGACGGACGGGCAATCGACCGACGAACGGACCTCCGAGGGCGCGATGGACGACGAGAGAACCGACGCCGGAGAGGGCGACGACGCGAACGAGACCACCGACACCGAGTCGGCCGGGGTTCCCGGCTTCGGCCCCCTCGCGGCGCTCGCGGCGCTCGCGGTGCTGGTCGTCGGACTCGGAGTCGCTCGGCGCCGGTAGGCCGACCGCCGACCCTTCTCAGAGGTGGTACTGTTCGCCGTCGATAGCCAGCGGTTCCTCGAAGGCCTCCTCGACGGGGTAGTAGTGGGCGAGGTGGACGAGTCGGGTCTCGGCCGCGTCGAGTTCGTCGGCCAGCGCCAGCGCCCCCTCGCGGGTCATGTGCTTGGTGCCGAACGTCCGGGGGACGCCGTCCGGGCCGTGGTGGTCGCCGCCCATCGGGTGGTGTTCACAGAGGTGCGCGGGGACGATGGCGTCGGCCAGCAGCAGGTCGGCGTCGGCCAGCACCGCGCGACTCTCGTCGGGAACCGCGTAGTTGGTGTCGCCCGTCAGGGCGAGTTTCGCGCCGGTCTCGGGGTCCTCGACGACGACGCCGTAGCAGAGCATCGGCGGGTGTTCGACGGGGACCAGCGTCACCTCGAACCCGCAAGTCTCGAAGGGTTCGAGCGGCGTCCGGTCCCGGACCGTCACCCTGTCGAGGTAGTCGTACTTGCGCCGAATCGTATCGGCGACGCTCTCGTCGGTGACGGGGTCCACCTCGTTCGCGGCGTAGACCGGCAGGTCGTCGAACAGTCGGTAGGCGTTACCCAGTCCGTCGAGATGGTCGAAGTGGATGTGGGTGACGATGGCCTCGTCGGGCAGACCCACGTCGTGAGTCAGGAACTGGTGGCGGAAGTCGGGGCTGAGGTCTATCAGCAGGGCCTCGCCGGTGCATTCGTTGCGGACGTGGACCGAGAACCGCGAGCGCTCGACGCCGCTGCTCGCGTCGATGCCGCGCTCGCGCAGTCGGCGACGCGTGGCGTCGCCCGGCTCTCGGGCCTCCTCACAGGTGTCGCAGTCGCAGTCCGGCGTGGGGGTGCCGGTCGTGTCGCCGGTGCCGAGGAGGGTGACCTGCATTTGCCGGAGGTAGTCGCTTGGGGTACAAAGTTCTCCGGGATGGGGATCGGAGAACGAGGGTCCGATATCGGAAGCCGACACCGGTCGTCTGCGTCACCTCGCGCGAGTGGGCGCGGCCCGTACGTGGCCGCGCCGGAAGACAAATCGCGTCTTCCGAACCCTCGGTCGCTTCGCTCCCCGAGGACGCCAGTACACGCCGGGTCAGAACTGTCGTTGAGTTCCAAAACAGTCGGACATCACAGCGCTACGAAGGGAGGACCGCCTCAGTGGTCGTGGCTGTGCCCGCCGTCCGCGCTCGCACCGCCGGACCCGGAGATGTCGCCCCCGGCAACTAACGCGTCGTGGTCGCCCTCTATCATGTCGAGGTCCTTGAGGTTGTCCCGCTCCTCGAAGTCCTTGATGGCGTCCACGAAGTCCTCCTGCGTGAGCGCGGTCCGCTCCTCGGTCAGGGCGTCCAGCACCGCCTCGCGGAGGACCATCCTGAGGTCGCTGCCGGTCAGGCCCTCGGTCTCCTCGGCGAGTTCGTCGGGGTCGAAGTCCACGATGTCCATCGGCCGGGTGATGAGTCGCAGGATGTCCGAGCGCATCCCCACGTCGGGTTTGGGGAAGTTGACGATCTCGTCGAAGCGCCGCCACGCCGCGGCGTCGAGTTGGTCTGGGTGGTTGGTCGCGCCGATGAGGAGCACGTCGTCCTGAATCAGGCTGATGTTGTCGATGGACTTCAGCAAGGTGTTGACCGCGCGCTTGATGGCGGCGTGCTCGTCGCTCGCGCGGGTCTTGGCCACGAAGTCGAACTCGTCCATGAAGAGGATACAGGGCGAGAGGCGCTTGGCCACCTCGAACACCTTCTCGACGTTCTTGGCTGTCTCGCCGAGGTACTGGCTCGTTATCATCGAGAGTTTGACCTCGACGAACGGGAGGTCGAGGTCGTAGGCCAGCGCCCGCGCGGTCGAGGTCTTCCCGGTTCCGGGCGGTCCGACGAACAGGAGTTTCCCGATTTCGCGGAGGCCGATCTGCGCGAGGTACTCGCGGTGTTCGATTGCCTTCACTATCTTGTGAATCTCGGACTCCTGGTCCTCGGTCAGCACGAGGTCGTCCAGCGTGGTCTCTATCTCCTCGGGCGCTCGGATGTCCACGAGGTCGAGCATCTCCTCTTCCTCCTCGTCGGCGAAGTACTGCGAGAGGAGACCGTCAATCCACGCGCGGTCGGCCTGCACCGGCCGGTTGGCGTCGCGGGCCGCCTCGTAGTCCGCCCCGTCCACCTCGCCCTCGAAGGCGGAGGCCAGAACCGGATTGTGGAGGATGCGTTCTTCGCCCCGGTCGAGGAACCACTCCTCGGCCATGTCGGGTTGCGTGAGTTCGAGCGACCCGGAGAACTCGTCGCGGTCGCTGAACATCAGGCCCGAAATCGCGCTCCACGGGTTCTCGACTCCGGTCGCCCGACGTGCCGTCTCGATGGTGGGCCGAATCGGGCGCTCGATGCCGAGCGGGGAGTTGTCACTTCCGGGTCTGTCACGGTCGGTCGATTCTGGCGCGCCGTCGGGCCAGAAGACCTGCCGGTAGCGCGGGGGAAGGTCGTTCTCGTCTAGCTCTCGGTTGTCGTTGTAGAGGCTCGCGGTGAGCAGGAATTCGACGACGTCCAGTGCCGCGTCGCTCATTCCCCGGAGGTTTGACGCTAAAGGTGCTTAAGCGCGTCGAAGCCCCGTGACGGCGAGGTGGCTCCCCGGTCGCAAGTGTACCGCCTGAAATTCCGGAGTTGTAACGAGGGCGGTTACGCGCCGCCGAGACAGCAGTTACGCTCCGCCGGACGACGGACGGTCACTCCCGCGTCGCGTTCTCGTTCACGTAGATGACCGTGCTGCTGATGACGCATCCGCTGTCGTGGAGGTAGCGCTGGACCTCGTAGCGGCGGTAGCCGTCCATGTACTCGTCGATGTCCTCGGCGTTGTCGTACGTCTTCGAGCAGGAGTTGGCGTCGCCGAGCGCGATGACGACCGGCGGCTTGTCGTCGCCCTGCAGTAGTTCGGGCTGTCTCACGCTGTCGGTCTCCGCGCCGTACAGTTCCATGTACCACGCGAAGGGCAGACGGGCGAACCAGCCGTCGCCCGCCGGCGGCACCGCGTGGGACGACGGGTCGGGCGCGTAGAAGTTGTCGCCGTCGAAGTTCGGGTCGTCGCCGTAGTACATCACGTCGATACCATCGTTGGACCGGGCGACGTCACGCACCTCCTGAAGTACCGGTTTCATGTCGCTGGACGACTGGGCGTATTGGACGAGTTCGTTGTCGGGACTCTGGGAGTCGAGGTAGGACGTGTTGACCGCGGTCGCACCGACCTGCCCGACGACGAGCAGTAGAATCAGCGCGGCCGCCGTCGCCGAGAGCGCGTCGCCGTCCGAGACGCTCTCGAACCCGAGGCGGGCTATCAGCGCGAGACCGACCGCGGCCGGGACGACCAGCGGCACTATCATGTGAATCGTCTCCCACGGGAACGGGTTGTCCACGATGACCGGGTAACCGAGCACGCTGGCGAACCCCCAGTAGGCCGTGAACGACACCGCGTCGCTGGGTCGCTCGCCGACGTACCGGTCCACGACGAAGCCGAGGATAGCGAGCGCGAGCAGGACGATTGCGCCCGCTTCGAGGACCGACAGCAGGGGTTTGAGCGCCGAGAGGTACGACCCCTCGTTGCCACCGCCCCACTGGCCCACGAAGTCGTTCCACGACCCGAGCGTGGCGTGCTCGACGACGGCCGGGAGCAGTGTCGGGTTCGCGAGCGCCTCGTAGAGGCCCGGTACGTCGGTGCCGGGGAGTCGGTCGGTGCCGCGAGGGGCGTAGAAGAACACGACGATGGCACAGAACTCGAAGATTACCAGCGTGAAGTGGGGCCACCAGTTCAGCACGCCGACCGCAGTCTGGCGGACGCGCTCCCAGACGGCCGTGAGCAGGCCGCGGTCGCCCGCTCGCTCGGCGAACAGTCGGTGGTCCCAGAGCAGGACCGCCGCGCCCGCCCACGTGACGGGGTAGACCAGCGCGTTCTCCTTGGTGGTGAACGCCAGCGCGAAGGCGGCGACTCCGGCGTAGAGGTAGGCCGGTCGCCGGTGGTCGTACGCCCGGACGAAGAAGCCGAACGCGACCAGCATGAGTCCCGCCAGCAGCACGTCGTTGCGGTAGAACCGCGAGTAGTAGAGCAGGATGGGGTTGAACGCGAGCAGGAGCGCCATCGCGACCGTCTCGGAGTCGCGGAGGCGCTCGCGGAACAGCAGCGCCGACAGGGGGAGCAGACCGCCTATCAGCGCGACCACGAGTCGCATGGTGAAGTCCGACGCGCCGAACAGGCCGAACAGGTGGCCGTCCACGATGGTCAGGAACGGGCCGTGGACGATGGGTCGGTACTCGTAGACGCCGGTCTCCATGAAGCGATACGCCCAGTACGCGACCCGAGCCTCGTCCTGATGGGCGACTCGGGTGCCGAGATTCACGAAGCGCGCGAGCAGGGCGACCGCCGTAATCCCGACCACGACGAGTTGTGTCCGGGAGGCGTACCCGGTCAGCGTTTCGCGGACGTTCGCGGCCGAGGCGGAGGTTTCAGTTTTCGATGCCATGTGTCGGCGAGGGAGGGGAGCGGGTCGGTCTGCGGGCGACGCGAGCCGAGCGGGTCATTGAACAGTTATAGCTGCGGGTTCGGACAAATAGTTTCTGGACCGACGCGTCCGCGCGGCCTGTGCGAGCGGTATCGAGACTCGACGGGCGGACGAGCCGTCGGGAAACTCCCCACCACGCGGGCCGAGTTCTACTGTCTTTTAAGACAATCGAGACCGCATAGGGTAGTATGGGAGACGACACCACTCCAGTCATCGCCAAGGCGGTCCGAACGCCGCAGGGTAAAGAAGACGGCGTCTACGCGGACACCCGGAGCGAAGACCTCTCGGTGCCGCTCGTGGACACCATCCTCGACGAGACGGGACTCGACGGCGAACACATCGACGACCTGATGTGGGGCTGTGCCCAGCAGCGCGAGGAACAGGACAACAACGTGGCGCGGGTCATCGCGCTCCTCTCGGAGTTGGGCGAGAGCGTGCCCGCCACGACCATCAACCGCTGGTGCGCCTCCTCGATGCAGGCCATCATCAGCGCGAGCGACGCCATCCGCGCGGGCCAGCGCGAGGCCATCATCGCGGGCGGCGTCGAGAACATGAGTCGCGTGCCGATGAGCCAGAGCTACGGGAACGTCCACCCCCGACTCGGCGAGATGTACAACGTCGGCGAACTCTCGATGGGGATGACCGCCGAGAAGGTCGCCGAGGAGTACGGCATCACCCGCGAGATGCAAGACGAGTACGCGCTCCAGAGCCAGCAGCGCGCGGCCGAGGCCTCCGAGTCGGGCCGGTTCGACGACGAAATCGTCCCCATCGAGACCGAGGACGGTCTGGTGGAGACCGACGAGGGCATCCGCCCCGACACCGACTTGGAGACCCTCTCGGGACTCCCGACGGTGTTCAAGTCCGACGGGACGGTCACGCCGGGGAACGCCTCCCAGATTTCGGACGGCGCGTCCGCGACGCTCGTCACGAGCGAGGCGTTCGCCGAGGAACACGGTCTCGAAATCATGGCTCACGTCGGCGACAACAACGTGGCGGGCGTAGACCCCACCGTGATGGGCATCGGCCCGGTCCCGGCGACCCGCGGCCTGCTGGAGCGCACCGGCGAGTCCATCGAGGAGTTCGACCTCGTGGAACTCAACGAGGCGTTCGCCAGCCAGACGGTCTACTCCCGCGACGAACTCGGCGTGGACAACGAGAAGTTCAACGTCAACGGCGGCGCAATCGCGCTCGGCCACCCGCTCGGTGCCTCCGGCGCGCGCCTGCCCGTGACGCTGGTCCACGAGATGGAGAAGCGCGACGCCGACAAGGGACTCGCGACGCTCTGCGTCGGGTTCGGACAGGGCGCGGCCATCACGTTCGAGCGGAAGTAACGGGAACTGCGGTTCTTTTCATCAACGTTTTGCGAGCGAGGGAGCGAACCGCTGTGAGCGACCGAACGAAGCAAAACGTTGGCGTATCACGTTCGAGCGGAAGTAACGGGAACTGCGGTTCTTTTCGTCGTCGCAATCGCTCGCCCTGCAACAAGCGGTTTGAGCGATGCTGTCGTACCGACGCCATGGTCGAACTGGCCTTCTCCACGAACGCCTACACCCGCCACTCGCTCCCGGAGGCGGTGCGTCGAATCGCGGACCACGGCTACGCTGGCGTCGAGATACTCGGCGACGACCCCCACGCGTACTTCCCCTCGTTCGGCGACGAGGAGACCCGGTCGCTCCGCGAGGCGCTGGACGAGACCGGTCTCGACGTGTCGAACGTGAACGCCAACACCGCGATGGGGTACTACGACGACGCGCCGCCCTCGGCGTTCTTCGAACCGAGCGTCGTCAACGCCGACGACGAGTTACGCGAGTGGCGAGTCGAGTACACGAAGCGCGCCATCGACCTCGCCGAGGCGGTCGGCGCTCCGGCGGTCTGCGTGGCGACCGGCCGACCGTTGCCGGGGAACCCGCCCGAGCAGGCCCGCGAGTACCTCGACCAGTCGCTCGACGCGATACTCGACCACGCCGAGTCGAAGGGCGTGGAGGTCGGCATCGAGTTCGAACCGGAACTGCTGGTCGAGTGCACCGACGAGGTACTCGAACTTATCGAGGCGACCGGCCGCGACTCGCTGGGCGTCAACCTCGACGTGGGCCACGCCGCAGTCTACGGCGAGGACCTCGGAGAGACGATACGCCGGTCGGCGGGGCACATCACCGGCGTCCATCTGGAGGACATCGTCGGCGGACGCCGGGGGAAACACTACCACCGGATACCGGGCGAGGGGGACCTCGACTTCGGGACCGTCTTCGACGCCCTCGACGATATCGGCTACGACGGGTTCGCCACGCTGGAACTGTACACGTACCCGGACGAACCGGACCGGGCGGCCGAGGAGGCGTTCGACGCGTTGGCCCAGTACGTCTGAGCGACCCGCGGCCGAAGTCACTTTGCGTTCGCCCGCCCACGAATGGGACATGGCGGAGTGTTTCGTCTGCGGGGGACGGGTCCACGAGTACGAGGAGATAACGACCACTCGGTCGGGCGAGGCGTACTACTTCTGCTGTGACGAACACAGAGAGGAGTTCGAGCGCGCGCCCGGAGCGTTCCTGAGTTAGTCCGAAACGAGACGCTCTCGGACTACTCCAACAGCGACGACGCCTCGAACGCCGCGTCGAGTTCGTCCTCGATGCCGAGGAGGTCCGCGACGGTCGGCGCGACGGCGCGCGCGTCCACCGGTCCGTCGAGTCCGAGGTCCGGGGCCGCCGGACCGCCGAGACCGTAGAACGCCAGCGTCCCCTCGTCGACCCGGCCGTGGGACCCGCTCACCTTCGTCGCGTCGAGCGAGACCGGCCCCGAGTCGCCGAAGAACAGTTCGCACGGGTCGAACCCGGGTTTCGCGTGGATGTCCATCTCCGTCGCGTAGGCGGGGGCGTCCTCGTCGTCGTCCCACCAGTAGTACTGGAACCACGCGTCCGGGTCGGCGACGAGGACGAGGTCGCCAGCGTTCGGGTGGTCCACGTCTCGCTCGGCCTTCCCCCGGTCGTCGAGCACCTCGGCCACGCCGTCGAGGTCGGCGAGCGCGTCGCGGGCGTCCGACGGAGAGTCCGCGTAGACGTGCGCGACCTGATGGTCCACCATGGCGAACGCGTCCGACGCCGGGATATCGACTTCCTCACCGCCCTCGTCGTCGTCGTCCCGAACCGACAGCAGTCCGGCCTCCCGGAGCGCGCGGTTCGGGAAGACGGGCGTCTCGACCTCGTGGAATCCGTACTCGCTGAGGACGTTCACGACGGTCTCGTCCCACCGCGCGTCGTCCCGGAGGTCGGCGACGAACTCGCCGACGAGTTCGTCCACCGTCTCGACCGCCGACTCGACCTCGGGGGCGTCCGGACCGTGGCGCTGGGCGTCGTAGTCGAGGTGGGGGACGTACACCCACAGCAGGTCCGGATCGTAGCGTTCGACCGCCTCGCGGGCCGCGTTCAGAATCCACTCGCTGCTCTCGCGACTCGCGCCCGGACCCCAGTACCGGTGGAGGGGGAAGTGACCGTACTCGGCTTCGAGGTCGTCGTAGAAGCCGTCGGGGTTGGTCCAGCAGTTCATCTCGACGAGGTCGTTGTTCTCGTCCTCGATGGGCGAGGGCGTCACCGCCACGTCGGCGTCGGTCCCGACGAGGTGCTGGAAGAACAGCGCGCCGGTGGTGAGACCGGCGTCGCTCGCGGTCTCCCAGACCCGGTCCCGGTCGCCCCGGTCGCGCTCCCAGAAGGCCACTGTCTCCCGGTTGCGGTCGTACTCGCCGCTGGAGACGTCGCCGTGACTCGCGGGCGACCGGCCCTCGCCGAGCGTCGTCTGGACCGGCACCGTGACCGCGGGGAACGGCGGCCGGAGCGCGGCGGTCGAACCGCCGTCCAGCGCGTCGCCGATTCGCTCGGCGAGACCCGTCTCGACGTGGTCGGGGCGGAGACCGACCACGTCGAGGACGACGACTCGCCCGGCGTCGGCGTCCTCACTGCTCGCCACCGGCGCTCACCTCCGAGCGTCGCTCGCGGGCGTACTCGTCGAGCGTCTCGAACTGCCGGGAGAGGTCGTGTTCCTCGACGCCCAGCGGGGCCTTGAAGAACGACGCGAGGTGGGGTTGGAGTCCGCCCTCGCCCCGCCGGTCGGCGTACGCCACGAGTCGGACGAGGTCGAGGACGAGGGGCGCGGCCAACGCAGAATCGGAGCCTTCCCACGTGAACTGCATCGTCATCTCGGTGTCGAGGAAGCCCTCGAAGTGGACGTAGTCCCACGCCGTCTTCCAGTCGCCCAGCGACGGCGTGTAGTCGATTCGCACTCGGTTGTGCCCGATGTCCGGCAGGATGGAGTCCAAGATATCGCCCTTGCTCTCCAACTTGCCCGCCTCGTTGCGCTCGTCTTCGAGGACCGCGCCGTCGGTGTTCCCGAGGATGTTGTGGCCCTCCCACGACATCACCCGGAGGTTGCGCCCCGCGAACATCGGCGCGAGCGCCGACTTGACCAGCGTCTCGCCCGTCTTGGCGTCTCGGCCCATGTGAGGCACGTCGTTCTCGGCCGCGAGTTCCCGCAGTCCGCCGAGCGCGCTCCCGGAACTCGGCGTGAAGTTGACGTAGGGGTGACCGCCCTTCAGCGCGGCGTAGGCGTACAGCGAACTCGCGGGCAGGTCCGGGTCGTCGGCGGCCACGGCGTCCTCGAACGCCGACAGCGTGTCGTACCGCTCCGGGTCGGCAGTCGGTGGCTCCGTGGATGCGAGATTGACGACGACGACCCGGTCGAGGTCCTCGCTCGCCCGGAACGACTCGTAGTCGTCGCGGATGCGCGAGACGGTCTCGGCGAGCGACCGTTCGGCGTCGGCGGTGTCGTCGGCGATGTCCGCGATGGCCTCGCCCGCGTTGACCGCGGTGCCCGTCCTGATGCGGTCGTCGATGGCGCGGAGGTCGTCGGCGACCGTCTCGACGGTCTCGGGCGCGGGCGTTCCGTCCTCGGACAGCGCTCTCGCCGACTCGACGAGGCTCCCCTCGCGGACCTCGTGACCCGCGAAGGTCAGGTCGGCCACGTCGGGCAGGTCGAGGTCCGCCACCGGCCGCCGGGCGGTGACCAGTCCGGTCTCGTCGGTCGCGCCGCGGGCGACGGCGCGCGCACCGACCGCCGCCGTGGTCGCGACGTTGCCGCGCGCGCCGATTACCCAGACTCCAGTCCCCGTCATCGTGACCCTCGCAGTCCGGCACACCTCGCGCGCGGTGAACGACGCTCCGAGCGTGCTCTCGCAGACTCGGCGAGGCGTCTCACCGCGGACACTCCACGTCGGAGCCAGCGAATCGCAGTTCCGTCCATTACCGACGGGACTACGGCGTGGAGTCGGTTAGTTATCCAGTAGTTTCCCCGACGACGGTCCGATTCCCATCGCCTGACGACGACCGGCAGTCGAAGCGCGGCGCTAAAACGGCCACGTACTCGCGTTAAGTCCGTTGTTTTGGGTCGGATAACCAGCTATTTCGGCCGTTCGAGAGAGCTGTCGGGGGCGAGCGACCGGTTCGGGTCGGCGCTCGACCGCTCCTGCGGGAAACTGACGAATAACAAAGGGTCTACCCGTCCTTCTCGGGGGCATGCGAATTATCGACCCGCACATGCACATGGTGTCGCGCTCGACAGACGACTACCAGCGGGCGCGGCAGGCGGGAATCGAGTGTTGTATCGAACCGGCGTTCTGGAGCGGACAGGACAAGCGACACGCCGGAGCGTTCTTCGACTACTTCGAGCAGATAATCGAACACGAGACCGACCGGGCCGAACGAGTCGCCGGTATCGACCACTACGTGACCATCGGTCTCGAACCCAAGGAGGCGAACTACCCCGAGATGGCCGAGGAGGTACTCGAACGCATCCCGGAGTACCTCGACCGGGACGCCGTCGTCGGGGTCGGCGAAATCGGACTCGACCAAGACACCGAGGACGAGCGCGAGGCGTTCCGGCGACAGATTCGGATGGCCGAGGAGCGCGAACTCCCGGTCATCGTCCACACGCCCCACACCGACAAGCCCGAGGGGACCCGGACCATCGTGGACATGATTCAGGACGAGGACGTGACCGAGGAGCGCATCATCATCGACCACAACACCGAGAACACCATCGACACCAGTCTGGAGACCGACTGCTACGTCGGGTTCACGCTCTATCCCGGAAAGATAGCGGACGAGAAGGCCATCGACCTGCTGGAGGAGTACGGCACCGACAAGATGATACTCAACAGCGCCGCCGACTGGGACCCCTCGGACCCGCTGGCGGTGCCCAAGGCCCGGGACAAGATGCTCGACCGGGGGTGGGACCGCGAAGAGGTCCGGAAAGTCGTCTTCGACAACCCCTACGAGTTCTTCGACCAGTCGCCGAACTTCGACTACGAGCGGTAACATGGACTTCGGATTCTCAGCCAACGCGTTCCGCGACTACGGGCCGGTCGAGACGGTCGAGATACTCGCGGACGCGGGCTACGACGGCGTCGAGTTGCTGTTCGACCAGCCACACCTCTACCCGCCCGAGACCGACGAGGAGGACGTGGCCGAGATGCGGCGCGCGCTCGACGACAACGACCTCGAAATTAGCAACTGCAACGCGTTCATGCTGACCGCCATCGAGGGGTTCCACCACCCCTCGTACGTCGAGGCCGACGCCGAGTACCGCCAGAAGCGCATCGACTACACCCGCGAGGCGCTCCACCTCGCCGACGCGTTCGACGCCGAGTACATCTCCATCGAACCCGGCGGGCCGATTCCCGACGAGAAGTCCCGCGAGTGGGCGATGGAGACGTTCGTCCAGAGCCTGAACGAGGTGATTCCGTCCGCCGAGGAACTCGGGGTGGACCTGCTGGTCGAACCCGAACCCGACCTGCTGATAGAGACGACCGACCAGTTCCTCGAGTTCATCGACACGGTCGATTCGTCCGCCGTCGGGTGCAACTTCGACGCGGGCCACCTGTTCTGCGTCGGCGAGGACCCCGCGGCGGCGGTCGAGACGCTCGGCGAGTACGCCGACCACTACCACGTCGAGGACATCCCGGCCGACCGCTCGCACGAACACACCCAACTCGGGGCGGGCGCGATGGACATCGACGCGTTCCTCGAAGCCGTCGAGGCGTCGGGCTACGACGGGTTCGTCACCGTGGAACTCTACCCGTATCAGGAGACCGCCGAGGAGACGGCCCGCGACGCGATGTCGTTCTTGACGGAACACGGGTGGACGTGAGGTGGGCGACGCGCGGTCGCGGTTCGCCCGCTCGGTCGCGGGGTACGCCGAACTCGTCCGGGTTCCGAACCTCTTCACCGCGCCCCCGGACGTGCTATTGGGAGCCGCGCTCGCCGCCGCGACCGGACCCGGCGTCACCCCCGGCGGCGTCGCCGGACTCGCGCTCGCCTCGATGCTCCTGTACGCCGCCGGGACGACGCTGAACGACGCGTTCGACGCAGACGTGGACGCCGTCGAGCGCCCGGAGCGACCGATACCCTCCGGGCGAGTGGCCCGCCGGACGGGGTACGCGCTGGGCGGGGCGTTGCTGGTCTCTGGCGTCGCTGTGGCGGGCGACGCCGCCGGGGTCGTCGGCGGCGTCGTCGCCGCCTCGGTCGCCGGGGGAATCGTGCTGTACGACGGCGTTCTCAAGGGCGGGGTCGCGGGGTTCGCCGCGATGGGCGCGGTTCGGGGGCTGAACGTCCTGCTCGGGACGACGGCGGGCGAGTCGCCGACGCCGTCGCTCGCCGCCGCGGGCGTCGCTCTCGCGGTCACCGCCTACATCGCCGCCGTGACGTTCATGGCGTCGAGAGAGACCGAGTCCGGCGGACGGCGGACCGTGCTCGTGGCCGGTTCGGGGGCCGTCGTCGCCGCGGCGGTCCTCCTCGTCCGGTTAGCGGTCGCGCGTCCGAGTCCGCTCGACGGCGCGGCGTCGCTCGTCCTCGGCGTCGGATTCCTCGCTTGGACCGGCCGGGCGCTCGGCCGGGCGTACCGGAACCCGGTTCCGGAGACTATCGGTCCGGCGGTCGGAACGTGCGTGCTGGCGCTCGCGGTCCTCGACGCGGCGTTCGCGGCCACGGTGGACGCGGCGTGGTCGCTCGTAATTCTCCTATTTCTCGTCCCCGCGGTCGGACTCAAGCAGTGGTTCAGCGTAACGTAACGCCGTGGACGGACGGCACGTCGAGAGCGTACGTGTAGTGTGCCGAGAGAATGGCGGTGCGCGGGGAGTCCGAATCAGACCGTTATCCGACAATAGGTCCGACCTATCAGCCAGACAGCCGCAATTCCCGCGCTCTGACGCGGTCGTAATGGAGGTGTCGGAGTCGAAACGCGACCTTCGATACCGAAACAGTACGCGAAGGTCCAAAACGAAGTCGCGGGCTTATCTGGCGAGTCGCCGAGAGCCACGTTGCGATGAGTGACGAGAAAAGCGACACCACCGACGAACAGGCGGACGAGAACAAACAGACAGAAGCGAACGGAATGACTCCCTCGCGCCGCAACGTCCTCCAGGGCGTCGCCGCGGGAACTGCGGCCGGGTTCGTAGGATTAGCTGGCGCACAGCAGACGACGACCCAACAGGACGGAGAGCAACAGGGCTTCTTCCAAGAGGGGACACAGGTCGGCACCGAGATGGTGGCGAACGGCCAACTGACCGCACCGACGGACTACGCGGTCGCCGGAGGCCCGAACAACCGCGAGTTCGTCACCGACCAGACCGGACAGGTCTACGCCATCACGGAGGACGGTCTCAGCGACGAACCGTTCATGGACATCACAGACCGGATGGTCGAACTGGGCACGTTCTACGGCCTGTACGCCGACGCCCAGCAGAACTACGACGAGCGCGGCCTGCTCGGCATCGACTTCCACCCGAACTTCGCGGAGAACCGGAAGTTCTACCTCCACTACAGCGCGCCGCCGACCGACGAACTGCGAACTATTAACTGGGACCACATCGAGGTCGTCTCGGAGTTCCAGGCGACCGAGGACTTCGGGTCCGGCAATCCGGACTCCGAACGCCAGCTACTGCGGATTCCGTCGCCCCAGTACAACCACGATGCCGGACCGATGGCGTTCGGTCCCGACGGCTACCTCTACGTCCCGATGGGCGACGGCGGCGGTGCGAACGACAACATGTACGGCCACGTGCCCGACTGGTACGACCGCAACACCGGCGGCAACGGGCAGGACATCGTCCACAACCTGCTGGGCGACGTCCTCCGCATCGACGTGGACAGTCAGGGCGAGGACACTCCGTACGGTGTCCCCGAGGACAACCCGTTCGCGGGCGAGGCACCGGGCCGCGACGAGATATACGCCTACGGGTTCCGCAACCCGTTCGGCATCTCGTTCGACAGCGACGGCAACATGTTCGTGGCCGACGCGGGCCAGAACCTCTGGGAGGAGGCCGACGTGGTCGAGAAGGGCGGCAACTACGGCTGGAACGTCAAGGAGGGCACTCACTGCTTCAGCACGGAACAGCCCAGCGACCCGAGCGCCATCACGGACTGCCCGTCGAACGCGCCCGACCAACCGTTCGGCGGGGCGCCGCTTCAGGACCCCATCGTCGAGTTCCCGCACGAGTACCGCGGTGACTGGGTCGGTATCACGGTCATCGGCGGCCACCGTTACGAGCAGTCCACCATCTCCGGCTTGCAGGGCAAGTACGTCTACGGCATCTGGACCGAGGACCCGACGCGCGAGGAACCCGCGGGACGAGTCCTGACCGCCGAACCGCCCCAGAACTTCGGTCAGGGCGGCCAGACGCAGACGACGGCCAACCAGACCGAGGCGGGTAATCAGACGACCACGCAGGAGGGCGCGCTGCAAGACGAGACGACGACGGCCAACGAGACCACGACGGTGGAACCGGCCGAGACCGAGAACGTCGAGAAGGCCCCGGCCGAGGAGGGGACGCCGGGCGACGTGACGACGACGCCGGGCGGCGGCGAGGAGGACGTGCCGCCGCAGGGACCGCAGGTCGTCCCGCGCGACGAACTCTGGACGATGCGCGAACTCGTCTTCGACGGCGAGTTCAACTGGTTCGTCCGTCAGTTCGGCCGGGACGCAGACGGCGAGATTCTCGTTCTCGTCAGCAAGCGCGGTATCCCGGAGGGCGACACCGGCGCGGTGCTGCGACTCGTGCCGTCCGGACAGGGCGACCAGGCCGGCCAGCAGACCACGCAGGCAGGCGAGACGACGGAAGACGGGGGCGGGAACAGGACTATCGGGAAGGACCCCGCCGGAACCGAGACGCCCGGTGCCGAGGAGACGACCACGGTCGATACCGACGAGACCACGACCGCCGCGCAGGACAGGTAGCGACGCTCGGCGCGACGCGGCGAGCGCGGACGGTCAGAATCAGTCGTCCGCGCTCGCCGCGTCCGAACCGCCGGAAATCCGGCTCTCGGGGACGGTCCCGTCGTCGTTCCAGCCCCGGACTTCGTAGTACTCGTCGAGCGCCGACTCGAAGTTCGGCAGGTCGTAGGGCAGGGCGTCGTCGGCCCGGTCGAACCCGCGCCGGTTGTTGAAGTGGCGTTCGAGTTCCACGACGCGGGCACCGATTGCCTGCAGGTCGTCGTAGTCGGCGTCCAGCAGTTTCTCGAGGCGCTCCTCGGTCAGGAAGTCCCGCGAGAACTTGCAGACGACTCCGCTGTCGAGAATCGCGTTGTGGTTCTCCTTCTCGGCGACGAGCGGGGGCTTGCCGTCGAGTCCCTCGGGGTCCACGGCCTCGTCCTTCCCGACGAGCGGGTACTCCTTCGAGTAGAACTCGGCGTACATGTGGTCCGCGCCGCGGTTCGAGGTGGCGAACGCGAGTCCCTGCCCGTTGAGGTGGCGACCGTCGTGGGCCGCGAACTCCAACCCCTTCACGGTCCAGTCCTCGACGCCCAGTTCGTCGTGGGCGCGGGCGACGCCCTCCGCGAGCAGGTCGCCCACACCCTCGCGGTAGGCTATCTTCTCGACCAGTTCGTGGATCAGGTCGGAGTTCCCGAACTCGTCTTCGGCGGCGAGGTACGCCGACACCGCGTCGCCGCAGGAGATGGTGTCCATCCCGAGGTCGTCGCAGAGGTCGTTGGACTTCATCACCGACACCACGTCGTCCACGCCCGCGTTCGACCCGAACGACATCACCGTCTCGTACTCCGGACCCTCGGTTTCGAGACCCGTCTCCTCGTCTCTGGTCGGGAGTTTGCACGCGAACGCGCACTGCGAGCAGGTCCCCTTCTTGTACTTCTTGTCGCCGACGGCGTCGCCGCCGATGTCGGCCGCGCCCTCGAACTCCAGTTCCGAGAAGTAGCGAGTGGGGAGCGCGCCGACGTGGTTGGCGTACTCCGTGACGCTGGTGGTTCCGGCCGCCTTCATCGGGTTGTCGTCGTCGGTCGCGGCCTCGCGGTGAATGTCCATCGAAATCGCGTCGATATCGACGTCGGGCGCGGCGTCGCCGTCGAACGAGACGCACTTGACGCCCTTCGACCCGAGGACCGCGCCGAGACCGCCCCGGCCGAACGCCCGGTGTTCGGTGGTCACGATGGCCGCGAATCGGACCGCGTTCTCGCCCGCCGGACCGGCAACCGCGAGTTGGTCGTCGCCCAGACCGTGGCGCTCGGCCATGACGTCGCCGGTCTCCGAGACCGTCGCGCCGTCGAGTTCCGGCACTTCCTCGAACTCCACGCCGTCGTCCGTGACGTGAATCGCGAGCAACTCGTCGCTCCGGCCGGTAATCTCGACCACGGCGTTGCCCGCGCCGGTGAAGTTGCGCGAGAGGAACCCGCCCGCGTTCGAGGAGAGCAGGCCGCCGGTCAGCGGCGAGAGACCGGTGCAGTTCATCCGGCCGGTGAAACTCATCCGGGACATCTGGAGCGGACCGGTCGAGAAGAACAGGCTGTTCTCCGGGCCGAGCGGGTCGGCGTCGAACGGAATCCGGTCGTGGGCCAGTTTCGTGGCGACGCCCCGGCCGCCGACGAACGATTCGAGAACGTCGTCCACGTCCTCGGTCCGGGTCGTGCGGTCGCTCACGTCGATGGTGAGGAGCGGACCTTCGGCGTGTATCATAGCCACTAGTTGGGGAATGTGAATAATAAAACGGGGAGGTTCCGCGGATGCCGCGTTACGCGGGCGGGTGACAGCGGTCGATGGCCTCCCAGACCGCCTCCTTGCGGCCGAGGAAGGTGATGTGGTCGCCGTGCTGGAGGGTGAAGTCCTCCTCGGGGACCTCGCTCTCGCCGCCCCGGCCCACGAGCGCGATGAGGACGCCGTTCGGGAGTTCGTCGTCGAGTTCCGAGATGGTCTTACCCACGAGGTCGTCGGCGGTGACCTCTATCTCCTGAACGTCGCCCGACCGGCCGAGTTCGGTCATCCAGTTCGACAGCGCCGGGCGCTCGATGACGTTGTCGATGGCCCACGCGGTGGCCGACGAGGCGTCGATGGTCCGCACGCCGAGGTCCTCGAAGGCGTCCACGTTGTCGGGATTGTTGACCCGCGCGATGACGGTTTCGGCGTCGAACTTCGAGTTCGACAACTGGGCGACGAGCAGGTTCGCGTCGTCGTCGCCGGTCGCCGCCACGACGATCTTCGCGTTGTCTCCGCCCGCGCTCCGGAGGACTTCCGTGTCCGTCCCGTCGCCGTGATGGACGGTGAAGTCCTCGCCGCGGGCTAGCTCTACCATCTCCTGGTCTCTCTCGATGATGACCACGTTCTCGCCACGGTCTTCGAGGCGTTCGGCGAGCGAACGGCCCACCTTCCCGCCTCCGACGATTATTACACGCATAGGTATCACGTCCAAGTATTCCGCGATGTGTCGAGCGAATCCGCCCTCGAACACGACCGTCGCCAAGATGACGAGGAAGACGGTCCCGACGAGGACGTTCGCAGTCTGGTCGAGTCCCTGATTCTGGAGTTGGACCGCGAACAGGGTGGCGACCGACGCCGGAATGATGCCCCGGGGTCCGACGACGCTCATGAACACCCGCTCGTTGAGGGTGTATCGGTCGCCGGTCGTCGAGATGAGGACGCCGAGCGGTCGGACGAGCAGCGCCACGGCGAGGACGACCACGATTCCCTCCCACCCGAGCGCCAGCAGGTTCTCGAATTCGAGCAACGCCGCCAGCGCGATGAACACGAACGAGAGGACGAGCAGCGTGATGTCGCCCTTGAACGCCGCGATGTCCTCCTCGTAAGGGAGGTCGGCGTTGCCGAGGACGATGCCCGCTGTCGCGACCGCCGCGATTCCGGCTTCCGCGGCCAAGGTGTTCGCGCTCCCGAAGGCGACCAGTGCGCCCGCGAGAGTGATGAGCCGGGCGTTCTGCGGGGCGTTGGCCGGGGAGAGGTCCACGTGGCGCAGGAAGTAGATGACGATTCCCGCCACGACGAGACCCGCGAGGACGCCGATGCCGAGCCGCTGGGCGAAGTCGGCGACGACCTCGTTGACCGTCGGGTCTTCGAGGACGACCACCTCGAACGTGACGACCGCCAGAATCGCGGCGGTCACGTCGTTGACGACGCCCTCGGTTTCGAGCGCGATTTCGACGCGGTCGCGCGCGGGAACCACTTCGAGGATTGGCGTGATGACGGTCGGACCGGTGGCGACCAGCAGCGACCCGACGAGCATCGCCACGTCCCATCCGACGCCGAGCGCGAACCGGACGACCACTGCGGTCCCGACCAGCGCGATGATGGCACCGATGGTCACGAGTTTGAGGGTCGCCGACGGTGCCTCACGAAGCTTGTCGGTGGTGAGGTGGAACGCCCCCTCGAAGACGATGATGGCAACCGAGAGGCCCACGATGGCCGACAGCGCGCCGCCGAAGGCCTCCGGCGTGACTATTCGCAGTCCCTCCGGTCCGATGATGATGCCAGCGAAGATGAGAAACAGCACGCTGGGCACCTGAAATCGGTCGGCTAACACCTGTGCTCCGACGCCGAGACCGATTATCGCGGCCACGATAGGGACGAGATTTGCGCCACTTCCGGCTGCCACTTTTGTAGAACCTCCGTGTCCGAGTGAAATGGGGTAATGAGGTTTAAAACGGTCGGAAGAGGTCAGGAGCCGGTGATTGCGTGTGTTTATGTACGAGGAACCGACCGGACGCCTCGTAGATAGTTCTTCCGTCTGGCGATTCTCGTCGGAGATGGGTACGGCGACTCGGCGCGCCGAGCGGGGAGTCCGTCGGTCGAGGGACGCTGTCCGACCCGCAAACCGGCGAGACGAAACAGTAGTTAGTTAACGAGACCTCCTCCCGTAGTAACCACGGGAAACGATGAGTGACCGAGGAATCTTGGAGCGGTGGGGGCGCGAGAGCGCGTCCTACGACGCGTTCACGAGCGTCGCCCTCGACCTGCTGGAGACCGACGAGCGGGTTCGGGCGGCCCGAGCGGAGTGGGAGGAGTTCGTCACGACGAGCCACGGCGACGTGTTCGAGGACGTGGACGTAGCGAATCCGAGAGACGAACTGTTCGTAGACGCGCTCTACTACGACTTCGTCGTGGACCAGTTCGTCGAGTTCGCCGAGCGCGAGTTCGGGTTCACCCTCGTCAATCCGGAACCCAGCGCGAACAGCGACGCGCTGTCGGTCAGCTTTCGGGAGTTGCACCGCCGCGTCGCGGAAGCCGACGGCGTGACCGCCGCGCCGAGCGACGCGCTCACGAGAGAGGACCTCCGGAACGCCGACACCGACTTCCTGCGCACGCTCTACGAGGGCGTCGTCTCCCGCGAAATTCGGCTCGCGCTGGGCGAGTACTACACTCCGCGCGGCGTCGCCGAACTCGCGGTGGACGCTATCGACGCGGACGACTTCGAGACCGCGACGTTCCTCGACCCCGGATGCGGGTCGGGCGTGTTCCCCGCCGTCTGCATCGACCGGAAGATCGCGGCGATGCGCGGTGACCGCGCTCCGGCGGAAATCGTCGAGAGCGTCACCGACTCCGTCGTCGGCATCGACCTGAACCCCGTCGCCGTCAAGAGCACGAAGCTGAACTACCTGCTCTCGCTGCTGCCCGTCCTCGAAGACGCCGACGTGGACGCGGTCGAACTCCCGGTGTTCCTGACCGACGCGCTCGGACTGAGCCACGACGGCGACCTCTCGTTCGCGGGCGAGACCTTCGAACCGACCGCCGACTACCTCGTCGGCAACCCGCCGTGGATTCCGTGGGGCCGACTCTCCGAGGACGTGAAGGACCGCTGGCGCGCGACCGACGCCGACCTCGACCTGCTCCCCCACGACGGGGCCGACTCGCGGTTGGGCTACGCCAACGACGACGTGTCGATTCCCTACGTCTGGGTCTGCATCCATCGGTACCTGACCGAGGGAGGGGGCGCGAGCTTCGTCATGAAGCGCGACATCATGACGGGACCGGCGGGTAAACTCCTCCGGACGCTGACCGTGGGCGACCGACCGCTCGCGCTCGAACGCGTCCACGACTTCAATCGACTCCGACCATTCGGCGAGCAGGTCGGCGCGAACGCGGCGATATACGCGTTCCGGGCCGACGCCGACCACTCGTTTCCCATCGACGCCACCTCGTGGACGGCGGGCGACGGGCGGGCGGACTTCGCCACCGTCGAGGCGATTCGGGAGACGCTGACCGCCGCGCGGACCGGCGTCGTTCCGGTAGACGACGAGGACACCACTTCGGCGTGGATACGCGAGGACGCCGAACGCGGTGCGCTCGGCGAATGCGCCCACGACGTCCGTCACGGCGTCAAGGACGACGCCCAAGACGTGTTCTCCATCAGCCGCGAGGAACTGGCCGAGATGGAGTCGGCGTTCGTCTACCCCTACATCAAGTCGAAGCACGTCGTCAAGTACGGCCTGTTCGGTCACGAACTCCGACTGGTCCCGATGCGGAAGGCCAACGAGGACAACGAGGGGGAGTTGAAGAGCCAGTACCCGAAGACCTACGACTACCTGCAGAGTCACCGAGAGGCGCTGGAGGACCGGGCCTCCTCGTGGCTCCAGAAGGGACCGTTCTACAACGTCTTCGGACTGGGCGACTACACGTGGAGCGAGTACAAGGTTGTGTGGTGTAGGCTCGGGTTCAAGCCCCACTTCGCGGTCGTCTCGACCGTCGAGGACGACGACCTCGGCGAGAAACTGGTCGTCCCGGGCGACCACTACATGTTCGTCGCGGCCGGGAGCGAACGGGAGGCCCACTTCCTCTGTGCCCTGCTCAACTCGGCGATATACCAGCGGTCGCTGAAGAACGTCGCCTCGGAGGGCAAGGCCAGCCTCTCGAAGACCGTCGTCTCGAAGCTCGAACTGCCCAAGTACCGCGAGACCGAGGCGAGTCGGCGACTGGCCGACCTCTCGATGCGCGCCCACGAAATCGTCCCCGAGTACACCGACACGTCCAAGCGCGCCTACAACGAGCGGACGATACCGGAACTGGCGACCGTGCAGGCCGAAATCGACCGCACCGTCGAGGAGATGCTGACCGACGGGACGCTGTTCTCGGACTCCGGTCAGAGTACGCTCTCGACCTTCTGAGAAGGAGGAAACCGAGTCGTCCCGACACGCAAATCGACCGCAACCGCCACAGCGACCGCCCTCAGACTTCCTCGTACTCGCGCTCGTAAATCTCGTCTATCTCGTCGGCGAACCGCTTCAGGATGTTCCGGCGCTTCTTCTTCATCGTCGGGGTCAGCAGGCCGTTGTCCTCGGTGAACTCCTCGCCGACCACGCGGAACTGCTTTATCTGCTCGTAGGACTCGAACTGTCGGTTGACGCGCTCGACCTCCTCGTCCATCCACGCCCGCACGCGGTCGTCCCGGGTGAGTTCCCGGTCGTCGTCGGGCAGGTCGATGCCCTCGCTCTCGGCGCGCTTGCGGACGCCCTCGAAGTTCGGGACCACGAGCGCGGAGACGAACTTGTGGCCGTCGCCGATGACGACCGCCTGTTCGACCATGTCGCTGGCCGCGAAGGCGTCCTCGATGGGTCCCGGCGCGACGTTCTTACCGGTCGAGAGGACCAGCAGTTCCTTGGCGCGCTCGCGGAACTCGATGTAATCGTCGTCGCGGAGTTCCACGATGTCGCCCGTGCGGAACCACCGTTCGCCGGAGTCGTCCTCCGTGAACGCCTGTTCCGTCGCGTCCGGCAACTCCCAGTAGCCCTCGGTGACGTTCGGTCCCTTCACGAGGAGTTCGCCGACCTCGCCGTCGGTACCGCCGAAGGTCTCCTCGGACACCACAGAGTTATCGACTCGCACCTCGGCGTCCACCACCGGCGGGCCGATGGTGCCGACTTTCGGCGCTTCGGGCGGGTTGACCGCGACGACGGGCGAGGTCTCGGTCAGGCCGTAGCCTTCGAGAATCGGCAGGCCCATCCCGTGATAGAGCGCGCAGAGGTCGGCCGAGAGGCTCCCGCCGCCGCTGATGAGGAAATCGACGTTGCCGCCGAGCGCGTTCCGGACCTTCCGGAAGACGAGGACGTCGGCGACGGCACGCTTGGCCCGGAGGACCGGTCCCGGGTTCTCGGTCTCGAAGTACTCCCGGCCCACCTCGGAGGCCCACTCGAACAGGCGCTCGCCGACCGCCGAGGACTCGGCCTTCGCGCGGACGGCGTCGTACATGCGCTCGTACACCCGCGGGACGCTGGTTCCGGTCGTGGGTTCGACCGCCTGAAAGTCCTCCTGTATGGTCTCGGGACTCTCGGCGTAGGCCACGGTCGCACCGGCGGCGAACATCAGGAAGTGGCCTGCGAGTCGTTCGAGGACGTGGGCCAGCGGGAGGAACGAGACGGTCCGGGCGTTCTCGTCGATGACGGGAACGTCGGTCTTGTCCGGCCGGGGACCGAACCGCTTGTAGCACTGGTTGACGTTCGACCGGAAGTTGCGGTGGGTCAGTTTCACGCCCTTCGGCTTGCCCGTGGTTCCGGAGGTGTAGATGAGCGTGGCGAGGTCCTCGGGGTCGCGAGCGTCCACCCACGACTCGTAGCTCTCGCGGTCGAAGGCCTCGCTCCCGCGCTCGTACAGGTCGCCGAGCGTCAGCACCTCGAAGTCGGCGTCGGCGGCCGCGGTCTCGCCCTCCGCCCCGAGTTCGTCCATCACGACCGCGAACTCGAGGTCGAGCGCGTCCTGTACCTGTACGACTCGCTCCAGCAGTTCGGCGCTCTCGACGACCACGCCGTCTGCGTCGGGGTCGCCGAGCAGGTACTCCACCTGTCGGGGCGAGGACCCGCGGTAGACGGTCGTCACGACCGCACCCGCGGCCAGCAGGCCGAAGTCGGCCTGCGCCCACTCCATGCGCGTGTCGGCGAAGATGCCGACGCGGTCGTCGGTCTCGACGCCCAACTCGCGGAATCCGGCCGCCAGGGACCTGACGACCTCGCGCATCTCGGCGTACGACAGCGACCGGAACTCGCCGTCGGCCGCCGCGGGGACCGCCGACTCCGCGAGCGACCGGTCGTACACGCCGCCCTTGTACTGCTGCGCCGGACGGTTCTCGTGCCGGGCCGCGCTCTCCTCGAACAGTCGCGCCATCGTGGACTGGCCGACCACTTCGTCGTCGTACTCCCGTTCGGCGTCACGCCACTCCATACCATCCAGTCAGAAGCGCGCGACATTAAGGTACTCCCGAACTTCCGGAGCGTTCAATCGCGTTTATCCGGAACCGCGAGACCGAACTACTCCGTCTCCTCGACGACTTCCTCGCGGGCGACTTCCCGGCCCAGTTCCGCCGACCGGTAGATGCCGTCGGTGACGACCATCGACTCCAGCGCGAGGTCGTCGGTCGGGAGGGGGTCGGCCCGACCGCGGAGCGACTCGACCCAGTGGTAGAGCGGGTCCGCCCAGATGCCCGACTCGTAGGCCGCTCGGCCGCGCTCGCCCGCGAGGAACTGCCGGCGGAACAGGTACTCTTCGAGGTCGGCACTGGCGCGCATCTCCACGTCCGCGACCGTCGAGAAGTACTCGAAGGGGTCGAGGCGAACGCCGCCCTCGGTGCCGACCACGGCGCTCGACTCGTCCTCCATGTATCGCGACCAACTGGCCCGGACCGAGAGGACCGACCCGTCCTCGAAGGTGACGAACGCCGCGCTCACGTCTTCCACGTCGTAGCCGCTCTCCTCGATTCGTCTGGCGTACTCGGACGACTCCCCGCTTCCGCCCTCGGCGTCGAATCGCTCGGGCACGGTCTGGAACGTCTCGCCGCGCACGCGCTCGACGGCGGGCGGTTCCCCGTCGGACGACCCCATCAGGTAGAGGAGTTGGCCGACGGTGTAGCTCCCGAGGTCGAGGACGACGCCGCCGCCCGCCGTCTCTTCCCGGACGAAGGGAGGGGAGCCGTATCCGTCGACGTAGGGCGTCCCGCGGCGGCGCGCGCCCAGCGGGACCTCCTCCGGGTCGCCGTCGCCGCCGAACGCGAACCCCGGCGACCGGGCCGCGATGCCGTGGTAGATTCGGCCGAGTTCGCCAGCGTCCGCGAGCGTCTTCGCGGCCTGCGTCTCGGCGGTGTAGAGCAACTGGTTCTGGACCGCGAGGCGCTGGCCGGTCCGGTCGGCCGCCTCGCTCATCCGCCGGGCGTCGGCGTGGCTTCCGGCCATCGGCTTCTCGCAGAAGACGTGCGCGCCCGCTTCGAGCGCGTCCACCGCGATGTCGGCGTGGAGCGTGGCGTGGACGCAGACGTTCGCGGCGTCGAGGTCGGCCGCGCCGAGCATCGACTCGTGGTCGGGGTAGCTCTCTGCACCGCACTGCTCGGCGAGCGCCTGCGCCTTCGGTTCGTCCACGTCGGCGACGGCGACGACTTCCGCGCCCGGAATCGAGTCGTAGCGCGCCGCGTGGTTCCGGCCGCGGTTGCCCGCGCCGACGATGCCGATTCGGACCGGTTCGGTGAGTTGCGCTCCCATCAGAATCAGACAGTCGGACGATAGGGGGACGTAAACCGCTGATGGCTGTCCCGGCCGAGACGCCGCGTTCGGCCACGCGCTGGCCGTTTCCGACCGGCAGAACGGTCTTCTATCGCCGTCGGCTAGGAGGAGACGTGGACGCTCCAATCGACCTCGAAACCGAACCCGAGGAGCACAAGTACCTGGTCGCCGCGAAGTGCGAGAACACCCACGGTGACGTGACGAAGGAGTACGGGTTCGTCGACGCCGACTCGCCGGAGGACGCCTCGGCTATCGCCGCGCGAATCTGGAGGAACTACGACAAAACGCCGGTGGACGATATCTACGTCGCGGACTTCACCGACTCGTTCGACCTGTCGAAAATCGACGCGGGAGACGGGGAGGAGTAGACCGGCCTCGTCGGTAGCGTCGTACTCGATTACTCTCCGCGATTATCCAGATACCCCACCACGCCGCGAGTGTTGAGTCGCGCCTCCTCGCTGGCCTTGCGCTCGCCCCACACGTCGGTCATCTCGGCGCGTTCGGCGAAGTAGTCCTCGACCGCTTCGGGGTCGCCCAGTTTCTCGTACTTCGCCTCGACCGTCTCGACCCACTCGCGGAGGACCGCGGCGTACTCGTCCACGACGCTGTCCTCGTACTTTCGCGGGCCGAAGTGCGGGTAGAGCAGCGCCTCGGGGTCGAGGTCCCGGACGGTTTCGAGGTCAGCGAGGCACTGTTCGAGGTCGAAGTTCGAGGGCGGCGAAGTCTCGCGAATCTCCTCGACCGAGGGGACCCAGATGCCCGCCGCGTCGGCGGTGAACACCGAGTCGTCGTCCCGGTCGTGGAAGACGACCTGATGGGGCGCGTGGCCCGGCGCGTGGTAGACGTCGAGGTGGTGGTCGCCGAGGTTGATGGTGTCGCCGCCGTTGAGTTCGACGATGCGGTCCTTGGGCACGGGTTTCGGTTCGACGTAGAACTCCCACTGGTCGCCGACCGCCGCCTTCGTGCCCTTCACGAGGCGTTCGGGGTCCGCGAGGTGGGGCGCACCGATTTCGTGGACCATCACCTCGGCGTTCGGGCACGCGTCTGCGAGGAACCCCGCGCCGCCCGCGTGGTCGAGGTGGACGTGCGTCGGCGCGATGACCGCCACGTCCTCGCGGGCGATGTCCAACTCGTCCAGCGCGTCCAGAATCAGTTCGTGGTGGGTGCCGATTCCCGTGTCCACGATGGCGGGCCGGGCGGCGTCGTAGACGTAGACCGCGCCGTACTCGTCGGTGTCGTACATCCCGGTGTCGAGGTAGTAGAGGTCCGAACAGTCGCCGACGGTGACTTCCCGGAGGTCGCCCTGCGTCATGGTCGTTGGGTGGTCGCGGCGCGGTAAAAGGTGTTCGGCGTCGGAAATTTAGTCGGGAAGTGTCTCGTTGCCGATTCGGCCACGCGTCCGTAGCGGTTCGTGTTCGGTCGTGCCGAGGTCACTTACCGACCACCCGCAGAACTAAGGTATTACGGGCAGTATTACCACACATGAGCAAGTCCACTCGCGTCACCGAGAAGGGACAGGCGACGATTCCGAAGGAGTTGCGCGAGAAGTACGACCTCGAACCCGGCGACGAGGTCGTCTGGATGGACACCGAGGAGGGAATCGTCGTGAAAAAGCGGACGCGCACCGCCGGTCGTGGGCTGTTGCTCCCCGACGACGCTTCGACCGAGGAGCGAGAGGCGGTCGCCGAAGAACTCGGCCAGCGCGTCCGCGAGCGCCGCGACCGCAACTACGAGGAGACCTGAGATGCCGACCTACACGGCCGACGCGGTGGCGCTGTTGGTCTACCTCGTCGATGCGCTTCCACAGCAGGCCGACCGGGTATTCGCGGAAGCGGAGGCCGGGGAGACGGTCATCCAAGCGCCCGGCACGGCGCTGTCTGAGGTTCTCTACTCGGTATCGCGGGATAAGGACGTACGGGGCGTCACACTCACCGCCACTCCAGAGGAGGTCCGACAAGCACTCGTCGGAAACGGACCGGTCGCCGTCGCCCCCGTCGGTGAGGCGGAACTCGCCGAGTACGCGCAGGTAATCGGGGAATTCAGCATCCACGACGCGCTCGTCGTCGCCAGCCATCGCACTCACGCGACGGACGCTATCGTCACCTCGGACGGCGTCATCGGCGATGCCGATATCGAAACCGTCTGGGAGTGAAGCGACGAGGCGGGTCGCCGCCGTTCAGGTCTCTCGGTAAAGGGTTCGCGTCCCCTGCCAACCGCTGCCCCACGAACGATACGGTTTTTTGCCGGGAGCGGGATTTGGAGAGTAGGAATGCTAGACCGGAACTACATTCGGGACAACCCCGAGGAGGTCCGCGAGGGACTCCGCGTTCGCGGGGCCGACGTGGACCTCGACGCGATACTGGAGAAAGACGAGGAGTGGCGCGACCTGAAGGCCCGCGGCGACGACCTGCGCCACGAGCGCAATCAGGTCAGCGACGAAATCGGCGAACTGAAACAGGCCGGGAAGCACGACGAGGCCGACGAGGCCATCGAGCGGAGCCAAGAACTCAAGGCCGAAATCGAGGAGGTCGAGGAGCGCGCCGCCGAACTGGAGGAGGAACTGGAGGAGGCGCTCCTGCGCGTCCCGCAGGTCCCCCACGAGAGCGTCCCCGAGGGCGACGACGAGGACGACAACGTCGAAACCCGCCGCGAAGGCTTCGACGACCTGCGTGACCTGCCCGAGGAGGTGACCCCTCACTACGACCTCGGCGAGGAGTTGGACATCATCGACGAGGCGCGGGCCGCCAAGACGACCGGCAGCGGCTACTACTTCCTCAAAGGCGAGGGGAGCCAACTCGAACACGCCCTGATGCAGTTCATGATGGACGTCCACCGCGAACAGGGGTATCAGGACGTCTTCCCGCCCATCCCGGTGAACAGCGAGTCGATGACCGGGACGGGCCAACTCCCGAAGTTCGACGAGGACGCCTACAAAATCGAGGGCGAGGACCTCTGGCTCTGTCCGACCGCGGAGGTTCCGGTCACGAACATGTACGCCGACGACATCCTCCTGAAGGACGACCTCCCGCTGAAGCATCAGGCCTACACGCCCAACTTCCGGCGCGAGGCGGGCGAACACGGCACCGAGACCCGCGGTATCGTCCGCGTTCACCAGTTCAACAAGGTCGAGATGGTCAACTTCGTCGAACCCGACGAGAGCTACGACCGACTCCACGAACTGCTGGACGAGGCCGAGGAGGTCCTGCGACGCCTCGGCCTGCCGTACCGAGTCCTCGAACTCTGCACGGGCGACCTCGGCTTCAAGGCCGCCAAGCAGATCGACCTCGAAGTCTGGGCACCCGGCGACGACATGGAGGACGGCCCGGAGCGGGGCGGCCGGTGGCTGGAGGTCTCGACGGCGTCGAACTTCGAGGCCTTCCAGGCGCGGCGCGCCGGTCTGCGCTACCGGCCCGAACGCCACGAATCGACCGAGTACCTCCACACGCTCAACGCCTCGGGTCTCGCCCTGCCGCGCGTGATGGTCGCCATCCTCGAATACTACCAGAACGACGACGGCACCGTGACGGTGCCCGAGGCGCTGCGGCCCTACATGGGTGACAAGGAGGTCATCGAAGGCCACGAACCGGTCGGCGAGAGCGCGCTCGGCGCGGGCGAGAAGGACTAACTCGTCGTCAGGTACACGCCGACGGCCGCCAGCGCGATTCCGGCGGCCTTCCTCGCGGTCAGCGGGTCGTTCAGAACCACGACGCCGAGCAGCGAACTGCCCACGAGGAACATCCCGAAGATAGGGACGACGGTGCTGACCGGTCCGGTTCCCAGCGCCTGATAGTACGCGATGATGCCGACGCTCAGGAAGACTCCCGCCGCGTACATGTAGACCGCGTTCTCTCCCGCGAGGTACGGGACGACCGACTCGTTCCGGTAGACGATGACGACGGCCGCCGACACCGCGAGCATGCTGTTGGCCACCAGCGCGACGACCGTACTGGGTATCTGGTTGGTCGCCAGACTCGCCAGCGGCGTGAAGACGGAGTAGCCGACGAGCGCGACGACCGCCCATCCGACGTAGTTCATGGCAGCCATTGGGAACTGCCACACGTATCCGTTGGGGTTCCGGAGCGTCTCGCGACCGGTGATACGCTAGCTAACGACCCCTGCGCGCCAGCGACCGCGGTTACTCTTCGAGCGGTACCACGTCGGTACTGCCGCACTCCGAACACGTCTCGGTGTCGGCGAAGAACCGCTCGCCGCAGTTCCGACACTCGTGGCTCGCTTCCTCGTCGGCCGCGGCTTCCGACGCCTGCTTGAACTCCTCGACTTTGTTGCCGAGGTCTCTGAAGAGACCCATCGTGTGTATACGTGGGAGAACAGCGCCATAAGTCTTGGTAGCGGAGCGAACTAAGAGCGGGACGGAGGACCGTCCCGAGTGAAATAGAATCGCCGGTTACTGCGTGTAGGTCCGGATGCGGGAGATTCGGGGCGTCCGGCCCTCGTCTGCGGTTTCGACCTCGAAGGCGTCCACGAACGCGAACATCGGAGCGCCGTCGGCGTCGCGCAGGCGGCCCCGGACCGCGGCGTCCCCGCCCTCCGCCTCGACGTACACCGCTTCGACCTCGTGAGTAGTCCCTTTGTTCGGTCGGTCGTCGCGCATGAACCCCACCAGCGTCTCGCGGCCCTCGATGGTCCGGTCGGGTCGCTCGTGGACCACGCCGGGCGCGAGCAGGTCGGCGAATCGGTCGTAGTCGCCCGCGTCGATGGCGTCGTAGTAGGCGCGTGCCGTTTCGGTCGCCTCGGTCATGTGACCACCGACGGCGGTCGGACGTATCAACCCCATCGGATTCGTCGCGTTTATCGGGGTCGGCCGAAATGGGGGGAGTATGGACCCGCTTCACGCCCGGTACCCGTTTCTCGCGGCGGCCCGGGAGAGCGTGCGGGAGGCCGACATCGGTCTCGTCGCCATCGTGACGGGCGACGAGCGCCATCCCGCGGTCGAACGCGGTGCCGAGCGGGTGCGCCGTGCGCTCATCGACGGGACGGTCAGACCCGACGCCGAGGAGGGGCGGCGATGGAACCCGCGGGCGGAACTGCTCTCGTACCCCGTGGCCCGCGTGCTGGTGTCGCTCGTGGACGCGCCGGGCGCGGTCGAGAAGTACGCCAGCGCGGAGGCCGACACGGCCTACGAGCGGTTCACCGACGACTTCCGGAACCCCGACGACGGCCTGAAGAGTACGGCCGACAAGGCGATTTCGCTCGACGCGCTCCTCGCGGAGTTCGACCTCTCGGGCGACGTGGCGGAGACGGCCGACGGCGACGGCTACCGAATCGCGGTCGGCAAGTACCTCACGCTGTCGTCGAACCTCGGCGGCGAGTCGTGGACGCTCGCCACCCGGCAGTTGGCCGACGGGACGGTCAAAATCACGGAGACGGAACTCCACGAACTCCTCCGGGAGGCGGTCCGCCAGCGCGTCGCTGCGGGCCTCCCGACCGCCGTCCCCGACGAGATTCGGGAGGGACTGACCGACGAGGTGGCCCGACTGGAGGACACCTTCTCGGAGGTCGATATCTCGCCCGACATCGACGTCCTCGCGCCCGAGTGCTTCCCGCCGTGCGTCGCGTCGCTGATGGAGCGAGCGCAGGCGGGCGAGAGCCTCTCGGACCACGCGGAGTTCGCGCTGGTCTCGTTCCTGACGAGCGCCAACGCCGACACCGACGAACTGCTCGCGCTCTGCGGCGTGGACAGCGACACGGCGGCGACGGCGGTCCGCTACCGGGCCGACCGCGTCGGCGACGAGTCGGGCGCGCAGTACGCCCCGCCGTCCTGCGAGACGATGCAGGCCTACGACGAGTGCCCCGTCGCCGACGAGGAGGACCCGACCGCGGACGCCCGGTGCGACTCGATTTCGCACCCGCTGAGCTACTACGAGGACGCGCTGGCCGAGGCAGGGACTGTCGGCGACTGAGCGGAATTCTGAACCGCTCTCCTCGTGATAGCCGTCCGGTTACCTCGCAGAGCGATACCAGAACAGCGGCGCGCTGGCGCGGTGCTGTGAGAGTGAGGGCCGATTGGCTACGAGCAGTCCGCGCGCACCGCTCGTAGCGTATCAGAGAGACCCGCCGGAGACGAGACGACCGGCCGACCGGTCGGGGAGACGCGTCCGAGAGCGCGGCAGTTAGTACTGCTGTGCCATCCAGTAGCCGACGCCGGTCATCAGCAGTACGAAGACGACGATGACGCCGACGACCGCCAACGCACCCGTTTGCGTGAGACTGCCGTCCCCGTACGTCGTGCCGACCCACATCAGCGACCCGACGAACAGGCCGACGGACACCACGCCGACGAGTATCTCGCGGCGCGTCTCTTGGTCGATTTCCATGCCGAGGGCTTCCGAGGGTACCGGCAAAAGGGCTTCGGAACGGCCCCCAGTCTGGTAGGTTTCGCCCCGGGAGCGGCGCGGCAATCCAGATCTGCGCGAGGACAGAAACGGGGGTGGACTCACACCGAAACTGAATTTCGACTCGTAACAGAGGTGGTCGAAGCGGAGACTCGACGCCACTTTTTTCGCTATACTATATCTCGAACTTATCTGTTATCGGCCGATTATCACCGTCGAGACGCGCTTCTAGCTATTCCGACAGATGCAAGACTTAGGAGTGTCCAGCCCCTATCTATTCGTACGCGGAACCGACCGCAGGCGCGACGATTGGGGGTGGAGACGCCGATACCGTAGACTGCCGGTCACCGCAACACACAGGGGAAGCCTATGGCAAACACAACAGCTTCCGAACGAACGCGCGCATCGCTCCCTCCGGCGAGTCGCGTGACCGACATCCGGTCACAGCGCGCTCGCATGGAGCGGATGGCAGTCACGCCGCTCGGCGGCGGCGTCTACGAGGTCGAGAGTCAGAGCGGGAACACGTACTCCGTGGACCTGCCCGGCGGACGGTGTACCTGCCCGGACCACAACTTCCGGGGCGTCCGGTGCAAGCACCTCCGGCGAGTCGCCATGGAGGTCAACGAGAGCCTCGTCGCACCGCCCGGCCAGAGGGCCGTGGCGTGCGCTAACTGCGGCGAAGAAACCTTCGTGGACGAGACCAGCGACGGACCGCACTTCTGCGAGGAGTGCGGACTTGAACCCGGCGAGACCGTGGTGGACCGCGAGACGGGCGACCTGCTCGTCGTGGTCCGGACGACCGCCCGCCGGGCCGACGAGGTCCAAATCACCGACCGCGAGTGCACGGTCGCGGACTACCCCAACAACGAGGCGTACCGCACCGACGACGTGGTGGTCGAGGCGATGTACCCGGTACCAGCGGGACTCGGCTCCGACGGCCTGAAACCCCACCACCTGCGTCGGTACTCGTTCCCCCGGGGCCGACTCGCCCGCCGAGGAGAAGTCACGGACGACGACCAGTCTGAACTCGCCGACTTCGAGACGGACGAGTGACCGACTCCGTATTTTAGTACAAAGAGCGGCGGGTCCGGCCCTCTGTGGGTCCTGTCCCGTCGCGGCCCGCCGCCGGTGAGTCGAGACGCTCGAAGTCGCCGAATGTCAGACCGCGTAGTCCGGTCGCTGTGCGCCGGTGACGTAGTCCGCTTACGACGCGGCGAACCGGGACAGCTATTCGGTCAGCCGCGAGTCACCGTCACCGACATCGTCAAAATAGTCGCAAGTATTAATATATTTTTCTATATTTCTATTCTGCGAAGAGAAGTCGGAGTAGAGAATCGAGTCGAAGTGAGAGTCGAGAGGGCGGACGGAAGATAGGGAGTGAGAAGACAGGAAGCGGAAGGGAGAAAGAGACGCACAGCCCCTTATTCGAGCATCGACGCCGCCTCGTCGGGCGACAGCACGCCCTGTTCGACTGCGTGCAGCACGTCCCTGATGTCGTGACCGTCGTCGTCTTCGTCGTCCGCGTCGGTCGCTCTGAGCGCGTCCATCGGTTCGCCGTCTTCGAGAGCGGTCTCCTTCTTCACGCGGTAGTTGCCGCCGTCGGTCTGGTAGACGTCCGCCGGGTGGAAGAAGTACCAGTCCTCGCGGTCGAACCGCACGCCGATTTTGGGTTTCGCGCCGAAGTTCTGGCTGAAGTAGACGAGGGCTTCGACCTCCTCGCCGGTGAGGTAGATGGGGTCGCCCGAACTCGATTTGGCTTCGACGGCGTAGAAGACCTCGCCGTCGCCCGCAAGCACGTCCGGGAGTTCGCGCTCGGTGGCGCTCCCGCTGGCGGGCGCGCGCATGACCGCGAACCCGGCCTCGTCGAGTCGGTTGACGAGTTCGCGCTCGCGGCGGTCGCCCTTAGCGTTCGACATCGCGGCCACCCCACGAGTCCGGTTCCGGTAGACCCCGTACGTCGGTCATATTCGGAAGTCGTCCCTTCCCCGTGTTAAGTCCCCCGCAAGCGCGGCGGAAGTGGAATCACCGAGCGACGCGTCAGTATAATGTCACCGGCCGCCGAACGACCGAACGTGACGGTAGCCATCGTCGGCGGCGGTATCGGCGGCCTCTGCGCCGGAATCGCGCTCCGCCAGCGCGGCTTCGACCCGACGATATACGAAGCGACCGACGAACTCCGGCCCGTCGGAAGCGGAATCGTCCTCCGGGCGAACGCGATGCAGGTGCTCGACCGCCTCGGCGTCGCCGACGAGGTTGCCGACCGCGGCGTCGAAATCGGGAGCGTCCGGATGTTCGACGCCCGCGGGCGGACACTGATGGACCTCGACCTCGGGTACGAGCGCGAGCGCTTCGGGCACGGCTACGTCTACGTCCACCGGGCGGCCCTCCAGCGCGCGCTGGTCGAGCGCCTCTCCGACGGCCCGCTCCGACTCGGGAAGGAGTGCACGGGCGTGACCCAGAGCGACGACGAGGTGACGCTCTCGTTCGCCGACGGCACGGAAGCGAGCGCGCCCGCCGTGGTCGGCGCGGACGGAATCGGTTCGACCGTCCGAGGGGAACTGTTCCCGGACGCATCGCCGCGACCGACCGGCGTCGTCTGCTATCGCGGCGTCGCGGAGACGACGCTCCCGGCGTCGTTCCGGGAGACCGGGTGGCAAGTGTGGGGGCAGGGAACTCGCGTCGGCGGGGCGGCCGTCGACGACGACCGCGTCTACTGGTTCGCCACGTTCGGTGACCCGCTCGGCGACCCGGAACGCCCCGAGCAACTGCTGGCGGCGCTCGCCGACCGGTATCGCTCGTACCCCGACCCCGTGCCCGCGGTCGTCGCGGCCACCGACCCCGACGACCTCGTCGTCACCGAGTTGGCCGACGTTCCGCCGCTCGCAACGTGGCGGGACCGGCGGGTCGCACTGCTGGGCGACGCGGCCCACGCGCCGCTGCCGTATCTCGGACAGGGCGCGGGACAGGCGCTCGAGGACGCGCTCGCGCTCGCCCGGGCGTTCGACGCCCGCGGGAACCCGCGGGCCGCGTTCCGAGCCTACGAGGCCGCGCGCAAGGAGAAATCCGACCGAGTCGTCGCCGAGTCCCGACGACACGCGAGGGCGGCCCAGCTCGAACACCGCTGGGCCTGCTGGCTCCGCAACCGGCTGTTCGGCCTAGTTCCAGAGCGAGCGACGCGGCGACAGCGCGCGGCCATCGCCACGCTGTCGGTGTGACTCACGCCTACGGCACGCGTGCTACCGCCTCGATTTCGACGAGCATCTCGGGGTCGATGAGGCGCTCGACCTGCACCATGCTGGTGGCGGGCCGGACGTCGCCGAACACCTCGGCGTGCGCCCGGCCGACGACCTCCCACTGCTCGATGTCGGTGACGAAGAGTCGGGTTCGCACCACGTCCTCGATAGCCGCGTCCGCTGCGTCAAGTGCAGACTCGACGTTCTCGAGCGCCTGCTTCGTCTGTTCGTATGGGTCGCCCTCGCCGACGAGAGTGCCGTCCTCGTCGGTCGCAGTCGTCCCCGAGACGTGGACCTCCTCGCCGGTCCGAACCGCCCGCGAGTAGCCGACCGTCGATTCCCACTCGGTGCCCGAGGAGACGTTCCGTCGGTCCATGCGCGACCCGACGGGCGACGGCCCCTTAGGAGATGCTATCGGGCCGCACCTCGCCGGTGAGGAACTCCACGGCCGCCTCCTCGGCGGCGTCGCCGGGTTCGAGCCACGGCATGTGGCCGTGGTCGTTCAGGGTCACGAAGTCGGCGTTCGCCATCGCCCCGGCCACCGGGCGACCGACCGACGGCGACCAGAAGTAGTCCTCGGTCCCCCAGACGAACCGCGTCGGCGTCTCGATTCCGCGGACCTCCTCGTGCAGGTCGAACTGTGGTCCCATCCCCCGCACCGTCCCGAGGGTCTCCATCAGCGAGCGCAGACTCTCGCGCTGGCCGGGCAGGTCCTCGGCGACGAGTCCGGGTTCGAAGTAGGCGTCGGGGAGCGCGGAGTCGTCCTCGACGTTTATCCGACGGTAGGCGTCCCGAGCGTCCGCGACCGACTCGGCCTCGATGTAGTCGAACAGCCAGTCCCCGACCAGCGGGAGGTCGAGTAGCCGGAACAGGGGCGGAATCGACCGCGAGAGTCCGGCGGGCGCGCCGACGAGACAGAGGCGGCGCACGCGCTCGGGGCGGTCCACGGTCAGCGCGAGTGACTGGAAGCCGCCGAGCGAGTTGCCCATCACCGCCGTCTCCTCGATTCCGAGCGCGTCGAGCAGGTCGGCGACGTACTCGACGCCGAACTCGCGAAACCCGGTCTCGCGGTAGTCCACCGCGGTCGAGAGACCGCGTCCCGGTCGGTCGGGGGCGTAGACGGTGAAGCGGTCGGTCAGGGCGTCGAACATCGGCACCCACGTGGCCCCGTTGGTGCTGAGGCCGTGGAGGAGGAGCAGGGGCGGCCCGTCGCCTGCGGTCAGGTAGTGGACCTTCCGGGCGGGGTCGGGGAGGTCTGCGTACCGGGATTCGGCGTCCACGTCGTAGTAATCGCAGACGCGGGCGAGAGCTTCGACGTAGGGCTTCGCCTCGGCGCTCGGGTCGGCGGCGTGGTCGAGGGGCATGCGATAGATTTCGGCCGGTCGAGAGAAAAGGCTGGTCCCGTCTACGTCCCGTGCTGCCAGCTACCCATGTACTCCTCTTGCTCGGGCGTCAGGTCGTCGTACTCGACGCCCTCGGCGTCCAGTTTGATTTCGGCGATTTCCCGGTCCAGTTCGTCCGGAACCTCGTGGACTCCCGCGTCGTACTGGTCGCCGTTCTCGACCAGTTCCCGGACCGACGCGGCCTGCACGCCGAAGCTCTGGTCCATGACCTCGACCGGGTGGCCCAGCGCGATGGGGCTGGCGAGGTTCACGAGGCGGCCCTCCGCCAGCACGTTGAGGCGGCGGCCGTCCTCCATCTCGTACTCGCGGACGCCGTCGCGGGCCTCGCGCTGGTTCACGGCGAGGTCCGAGAGGTCGTCGAGGTTGACCTCCACGTCGAAGTGGCCCGCGTTGGCGAGCAGGACGCCGTCGTCCATCTTCTCGAAGTGCTCGCTCGTAATCACGTCGCGGTTGCCCGTCGTCGTGAGGAACACGTCGCCGATTTTGGCCGCCTCGGTCATCGGCATCACGTCGTAGCCCTCCATGTGGGCTTCGAGCGCGCGCCGGGGTTCGACCTCGGTCACGATGACGTTGGCGTTCTGCCCGGAGGCCTTCTTGGCGACGCCGCGGCCGCAGTCGCCGTAGCCCGCGACGACGACGTTCTTGCCCGCCCACGAGAGGTTCGTGGTCATGGCGATGTTCGCCAGCGAGGACTCGCCGGTGCCGTGGACGTTGTCGAACAGGCGCTTCATCGGCGTGTCGTTCACGGCGAAGACCGGATACTTCAGCGCGCCGTCCTCGTCCATCGCGCGGAGGCGGTGGACGCCCGTGGTGGTCTCCTCGCACCCGCCGACGATGGAGTCGATGAGTTCGGGGTAGTCTTCGTGGATGGCCGCGACGAGGTCCATCCCGTCGTCCACGGTGATGGTCGGCTCGTGGGAGATGACCGCCTCGATGGCCTCGTAGTACTCCTCGTCGTCCACCTCGCGCTTGGCGTAGGAGGTGATGTTGGGGTGTTCGTCGAGCGCGGCGCTCACGTCGTCGTGGGTCGAGAGGGGGTTACAGCCGGTGATAGCCACGTCTGCGCCGCCCTCCGCGAGAGTCTCGACCAGTACGGCGGTCTTGGCTTCGACGTGCATCGCCATTCCGATTCGGTGGCCCTCGAAGGGCTGGTTCGCCTCGAAGTCGGCCTGCATCGCGGTCAGAATCGGCATGTGTTCTCGCGCCCAGTCCATCTTGCGATGGCCGTCGGTGCGAGCAGATTCGAGGTCGTCCACCTGCTCGCTAATGGATGGATAGTCTGCCATACCCGAGCAAAGGGGAACCGCGCCCAAAACGCTACCGAAGGCTGACGCCGCGGTCGGAGCCAGTCGGTCGTTTCTCGGCGCGTCTCATCGACGTCGCGGCCGCGGCGCGATTGCTGGGCACGCGGACGACCTGCCGGTAGCGGAACCTGTGAGCGTCTACTCACCGAGCGACGTGCCGAAGAAATAGAGCGGATGGACAGCTAGAATCGGAAACCGAACAGGACGGCTTCAGCGGAACGAAGCTTCTTATCGACCGTTGCCTCTGGCCTTCCCGTTACCGTTGTCGCTACCGCCGTTGCCCTTCTTGTCGTTACCGTCGTTCTTGTCGTTGCCGCCGTTCTCGTCGCTACCGGCGTTCTCGTGCGGGCCCTGCGAACCGCCCTCGTCGGTCCCGTTCTCCGCGGTGGTGTTGTCAGACTGACCGGCGTGGTCGGGCTTGCCCGCGTCGTCGGGCTTACCCACGTCGTCGGGCTTCTTGTCGGCGGCGTTGCCCGGGTTGTTCTCGGTCACGTACTCCGACACGGCCTGTCCGATGGGACCGCCGTCGTCGCCCGCGTTCAGCATCTCGTGGACGAACGACGACACGAGGTTACCGAAGGACTTCTCGCCCTCGCTCGCGGTGAGCGTGGCCGTTGCCGTCCCGGTCGCGTTGTCCTTCGCCGCCGTAATCTCCACGGTCACGTTCTCCTCGGGTGCCGGGAGCGAGACGGTGCCGCTCGCGTCGGTGGTGTAGTCGCCAGCGCCCGCGTACGTAGTGTTATCGTCGGTAACGCCGACGGTGACGGACGCGTTCTCGACTGCGGTACCGTTGTGCGTCACCGACACCGTCGCGCCGTCGTCCGTTTGCGCGACGCTCACGCCGAGCGAACCCTCCAGCGGTTCGTCAGCGGTGTCGGCGACCAGCGTCGCGGACGTCGCGCCGGTCGCGTCGTTCTTCTCCGCGGTGACCTCGACGGTCACGTTCTCCTCGGGTGCCGACAGTTCGACGGTCCCGCTCTCGTCGGTCACGTACTCGCCGGCGCCCGCGTACGTAACGTTGTCGTCAGCGACGCTGACGTTCACGGACGCGTTCGTCACTGCCGAACCGTTGTGCGTCACCGTCACCGTCGAACTGTAGTCGTCGGCCTGCGCCACCGTGACCGAGAGCGAATCGTTCGCTGTCACTTCGGCCGCTGCACTTCCCATGCCCGCGGTCGCCACGCCCGACAGGAGCAGGACTCCCGCGAGGACGACCGACAGGGTTCGTTTTTTCGAGGTCATTCCACTCGGTGATAGAGGAAATGAGAGATTAAACCCCGTCTGCCGTCCATTTGGTTTTCGTGGTTCAATTCGCCAGAATTAAAGACTCATATTCAGTTAGACGGTTCAAAAGCTGTTTTAACCGTTCAACGAAAATCTTCAACGTCGCGTTTCCTCGCCCGAATCGGAGGTCGAAGTCTGATTGTCTGACGAGGTACACTACCGGGCGAGAATCGGAAAACTGCAACTGGAGCGTGGCGACGGAGTCGGGCTACGTCGTCACTCCGCGCGTTCGACTGCGGCCGCGGCGCGCTCTTCGGCGCGCTGGCGGACCGCCTCGGCGTCGAGGGTCAGCACCTCGCCGTCGCGCATCAGCACCGCGCCGTCGCAGACGGTGTGGCGCACGTCGGACCCGCGGGCCGCGTAGACGAGGTGGCTCACGAGGTCGTGGTGGGGCGTCAGGTGGGCGGCGTCGAGGTCCACGACGGCGATGTCGGCGTTCGCGCCCTCCTCGATGCGACCGCTGTCGAAGCCGAGCGCCGACGCGCTCCCCTCCGTCGCCATCCGGACGACGCTTTCGGCGGGGACCGCACTGGCGTCGTTCGCCGCGAGTTTGCCGACCATGGCGGCGTCGCGCATCTCGTCGAACACGTCGAGGTCGTTGTTCGACGCCGCGCCGTCGGTACCGAGGCCGACCGTCACGCCCGCGTCGAGGAGGTCCTGCACCGGGGCCATCCCGCTGGCGAGTTTCATGTTCGACGCCGGGCAGTGGATCACGCTCGTCCCGGTCTCCGCGAGCAGGTCGATTTCGGCCGCGTCGAGGTGGACGCCGTGGGCCACGAAGTCCGACTCGTCGGTCATGTCGAGGTCGCGGGCGTATTCGAGGGGACGCTGGCCTTCTCCCTCGACGATGGGTTCGACCTCGTCGGTGGTCTCGTTGGCGTGGTAGTGGAGCGGGATGTCGTCCTCACGGGCCTCCGGGACGTACTCCCGGAGGTACTCCTCGCCGACGGTCGTCAGGCTGTGAGGCATGAACGCGGTCTCGACCCGGCCGTCGGCCGCGCCGTCGAACTCCCGGGCGGTGGCGAGGCTCTGTTCGCAGTCCTCGCGCGCGCCGTCCTCGTCCTTGCCGAGGGTGACGACGCCGTAGCCGAGGCGGGCGCGCAGACCGGCGTCCTCGACGGCATCCACGACCTCCTCCTCGTGGAAGTACATGTCCGCGAACGCCGTGGTCCCCGACCGAATCATCTCCAGCAGGCCGAGTTCGGTCCCGGCCCGCACGTCCTCGGGAGTCAGTTCGCCCTCGACCGGCCAGATGTCCTCCCGAAGCCACGCGTCGAGTTCCTTGTCGTCGGCGTACCCCCGCAGGAGCGTCATGGCGACGTGGGTGTGGGCGTTGACCAGCCCCGGCATCACCAGTCCGTCCTCGGCGTCCAACGTCTCGTCGCCCTCGGGCACGTCCTCGGGGTCGCCGACCGCGACGATGTCGCCGGACTCGGAATCGACCAGTACGTCGGCGCGCTCGACGGTCGCGTCGGGGCGGAGGACCCGCCCGCCCGCGATTCGCAGTCTCGTCATGGAGGGGCGTTCTCGCGCGCGGTGTGTCAATCCATCGGGTTCGGTCGCCCCCGCCGCGACTCACTCGTCCGGTCGGCCCCAGAGTCGGTCGAGTCGCTGGCCGAGCGAGGGCCGCATCAGGACGAGGCTACGGAGTCGCCCCGACTCGTAGGAGACCTGATACTCGTCGGCGAGGGTTTCGAGGGTCTCGACGTACGTCTCGGCCCCCACGCGCTCGACTGCGTAGTCGTCGGCGGCGAAGACGAGACGCCTGCCGAACCACGGGAGCGCGACGGCGAGGACGAGGATTGCGAGGGCGAGCGGGCCGACCCCGAGGTCCGTCGCGCGCTGGAGTTCGCCGGTCGCGAGCGCGATTATCGGACCGAAGACCACCAAGACGACGGCGAACTTGGCCTCCCGGTAGTAGCGCTTCGCTCGCCCGGCCTTGCTGGCCACCACGGCCGCGGCCGCGTCGTCGTCGAGGTCGGCGAGCAGGTCGTCGGTGACGAGCAGGTGGCGGCGGCCGGGGAAACCC
Organism: Halorussus aquaticus; assembly: GCF_024218795.1. GTDB lineage: Archaea > Halobacteriota > Halobacteria > Halobacteriales > Haladaptataceae > Halorussus > Halorussus aquaticus. Next base: position 3,339,548 of record NZ_CP100400.1, on the reverse strand, counting down.
GCGAAGACGACGGTGGCGACGCTGTTCGGGTCGAGTTCGAGAACGCCGACGCGATGGGGGGAGACGCCCGCGGTCTCGCAGAGTCGCGCGATTCGGTCGCGCTCCTCGTCGGTCGGTTCGCGGCGGTCGTTCAGCAACCCGAGGATGCGCGGTTGGAGGGCCGAGAGGACGACTGCGACGAGAGTGAGAAAGCCCAGTACCGGAAGCACCGCACTGACCGCCTCTGCGGGAAGCAGGTTCAGCGTCCCCACGGCGACGACGACCAGCGCGAACCCAAGGCCGAGGAATTTGGCCACGCTCCCGGCGGCGCTCGCGGCCGACACGTCCAAGCCGCGAATCTCGCGGACGGACGGGAACGCGCCGAGGTAGCCTGCGACGACTGCGGCCGTGATTCCGAGGAGCGTCGGCACCCACGTCAGCACGGCCCCGACCGCGGAGTCGGCCAGCGCGGGACTCAGCGCGCGGAGCGCGGACTCGGTCAGGTCGAGCGCGTCCGCGATGACGAGCGCGAACAGCGCGACCAGTCCGGTCAGCGACAGTCCGACCGCGAGCGCCGTCCTGATTCGGCGCATGGCGGTCTTGGGCGGTTCCTTCGCCGCGCGCCGCGCGTAGAGCCGAATCGACGCGAACGAGACGAGCGCGACGGCCGCGACCGCGAGAATCGGGGCAGTGAAGGCGGAGAGCGCCATATATTCGACTGTTCAACCGAGGAACAAATTCGTTTCTACTCGGCCGAGTCGCGGCGACCGTCAGTCGAGCGGGAACGGGACCGCCTCGGCGATGGCCTCCAGCGACGGTTCGACCGTCGGAGACTCCCCGAGCGCGCTCGCGGTCTTCTCGGGCCACGCGACCCCCGCACCGGTTCCGACCGCGACCACCGCGTCGTCCGGGCCGACCACGCCGTCCGCGAAGGCCTGCGAGACCACGGCGGGCGCGAGCGCGGAGGCGGGTTCGAGGAAGACGCCGTCGCGGCCCATCGCCCGGACGGCCGACTCGACCGCCTCGCGGTCGGCCGCGTAGGCCGCGCCGCCGGAGGCCCGGACCGCCGCCAGCGCGTGGTCGCCCGAGGTAGCGCCCATGGTGGACGTACTGAGGGGTTCGGGTCCGTCGTCGCGCCCGACCGACTCGGCGTCGGTCTCGTACGCCGCCGCGAGGGGGTGTCGCTCCGCGCTCTCGGCGCTGACCATCCGGGGCGTCTCGGCGACGACGCCCCGGGCCGCGAGTTCACGGAACCCCTTCCAGATACCGTAGAAGCCGTCGCCCGCGCCGACCGGGACGACCACGGCGTCGGGGACCTCACCCAACTGTTCGACCAGTTCGTAGGCGATGGTCTTGTAGCCCTCGTAGACGTAGGGCTGGCCGGTGTAGCGCCCGGCGAGGTTGTAGGCGACGAACCACCCGCGGTCGGCCAGTTCACCGAGGAGTCGCTTGCGCTGGCCGTAGTCCGAGAGCCGAATCGACTCGGCACCGTAGGCCCGAATCTGGCGGTGGTGGGGCGGTTCGCTGGACGGCGAGAGGAACGCGAGCGTGCGTTCGACTCCCGCCCGCGAGGCGTAGGCCGCCACCGCGCTCGCGTGGTTGCCCGTCGAGGCGGCGGCGATTCGGGAGGTATCATCGGCGACCGCGTGGGGGACGACGACCGACGCGAGGCGGTCCTTCCACGACCACGTCGGGTTGGTCGTCTCGTTCTTCAGGTAGAGTTCCGGACCCACCGCGTCGAAGTCGGCGGCCGCCGCCTCGGCAGTGTGAGGTGCGTCGGCGAGCGGGGTCCAGCCCTCGCCCATCGAGGACGGGGGTGCGTCCGTCGAGACCGCAGGGTCGTCTGCGGCGGCGAGTTCGAGTCCCTCGGTCGGGAGCCAGTCGGCGTACCGCCAGAGGTCCGTCCGCTCGGAGTCCGGGAGCGCGTCGGGCAGGTCCTCGTGAGCGACTTCGAGGCGGCCGCCGCACTCCGGACATCCCGCGGGCCGGTCGTCTGGGTCGGTGGTCGCGCCGCACGACAGGCACTCGAAGGCGTAGGTCATGGTCGTCGTGTTGGCCCGGTAGACGGTTAGTGATTCGGGAACCGGCCCGACGGGCCGTCAGCGGTCGAGGAGGTCCCGCGCGTCGGTCTCGATTCGCTCCATCGCGTCGGGTTCGGTACCGTCGGGCAGGTCCAGATGGCGGAAGTCGTTCATGATTCGGACCATCGCCAGCGCCTCGTAGAGCGGTTCGGGGGTCGAGACTGCCTCGGCGCGGTCCGGGTCCGTCGCCCGGTACCCCGACAGCATCGCCTCGCGGACGAGGGCGCGGCGGTCCGACGCGTCGGGGAGGCCCGCGAGGAAGGCCCCGCCGTAGAGGGAGACGGCGAACTCGAAGTCGAAGGCGGCCGGGACGGCGAGCGTGTACCCCCAGTCGAGCATCGCGGTAATCTCGCCGGTCTGCGGGTCGAGACGGAGGTTGTGGAGTCCGTGGTCGTTGCGGCCCAAGACGGGGTCGAACGGGCCGTCCAACTCGTCGATGCCCGCCTCGACCCAGCGTTCCAGTCCGGGCGTCAGGTCCGCGAACCGGGAGTCGGCGTGGCGGTCGAGTTCGCGGGAGGCGTAGTCGCGCAGATACGTCGGCCACTCCTCGACGGGGTCGCCGACCGTCAGATTTGCCGGGTCGCCTTCGGGCGCTTCGTCGGTCAGGGACGGGCCGTCGTGCCGGACGTGTCCGAAGCGTTCGACCGCTGGCACCGAGTGGAGTTGCGCCAAGTACGTACCGGTCTCTCGGGCGAGTCGCCGGAGCGCGTCGTCACCGAGTCGGGCCACGCGCTCGTAGGCCACCTCCTCGCCGGGAAGTGTGCGCATGAGGTAGTACGGCGTCGGGCGCTCCTCGTGGTCGTCGGTGACGGCCAACACCTCCGGAACGGGAATCGACGTGTGGGCGGTGAGGACCGCCTGCAGTCGGGCCTCGGTCGGGATACCCCACGTTCGCTCGTCGGGCGAGGCCTTGAGGTACAACTCCCGCGTCGCTTCGTCGTCAGAGACCACGAGTCGGTAGACCGAACAGAATCCGCGCTCGGTCGGGGCGGCTTCGTCGAGTTCCAACGTCGGCTCGGCCGACCGGAGTATCTCTCGGAGCGTCGCGTCCGAAATCTCGCGCGCCTCCGGAATATCGTCCATGCTCCGGCTACCGCCTCGCCCGTCAGAATCGTTTCGGTTGTTTGGTACATGGTGGCGCATTCTCGCTGTCGAGCCCCCTCGGGTGACGACGAGTAACGGCGAATCTCGCGGGATGACGAAAGGTAGTTCCGCCGCGAACGCGAACAGGCGGACCGACACATGAGAATCGCCGTCCCGAACAAGGGCCGACTCCACGACCCTGCGATGGAACTGCTCGAAAGCGCCGGCCTTCACGCCGTGGACGGTGCCGACCGGAAACTGTACGCCGACACGGTGGACCCCGAGGTCACGCTGCTGTTCGCTCGCGCCGCCGACATACCGGAGTACGTCAGCGACGGCGCGGCGGACGCGGGTATCACCGGACTCGACCAGGCGCGAGAGGCCGACACCGGAAACATCGAGTCGCTGCTGGACCTCGGGTTCGGTCAGTGCCGACTCGTCCTCGCGGCCCCCGAGGACGGCGACATCCGGAGCGTCGCCGACGTGGCGGGCAAGACCGTGGCCACCGAGTTCCCCAACATCGCGAGACAGTACTTCGAGGAGCGAGACGTGGAGGTGGACGTGGTGGAAGTCAGCGGCGCGACGGAACTCACGCCCCACGTCGAGATGGCCGACGCCATCATCGACATCACCAGTACCGGAACCACCCTGAAGGTCAACCGCCTCGCCATCGTGGACGAGGTGCTGTCGAGTTCGGTCCACCTGTTCGCCCGCGACGACGTCGCGGACGACGAGAAGGTCCAGCAGGTCGTGATGGCGCTCCGGTCGGTCCTCTCGGCCGACGGCAAGCGATATCTGATGATGAACGCGCCCGAGGCGCGACTGGAGGAGGTCCGGGACGTGATTCCGGGTCTCGGCGGCCCGACGGTGATGAACGTCGAGAGCGAGCGCGGAGACGGAGCGGACGGTGACGCCGCGGGCGAGGACGACGCGATGGTCGCGGTCCACGCCGTCGTGGACGAACGCGACGTGTTCGAGACCATCAACGAGTTGAAGTCGGTCGGCGCGAGCGGGATTCTCGTGACCGAAATCGAGCGACTGGTCGAGTAGTCACGTCGGCGCGGTTCCGAGCAGTCGCACAAGATTGAATATCGTGACCGCGGCGATGACGCTCACGGTGTAGTGGGCCGCCGCCACGACGCCCGCCGTCTTGTACTTCAATCGGTACACCGCCCGGATAGCGAAGAAGTCGGCGGTCGCGCTGACGAGGATGATGACTCCCGGATGGTACGCCTGTAGCGCGAACGCGATTATCGCGGGGACGACGCCGACCGCGAGCGCCCGCGGTATCGGGACGTCGCCGAGGACGTACCGCGCGGCGATGTGGGCCGTGACGCCGTAGAAGAGTACGGCGAGCAGGAACGTGCCGACCAGCGCGACGATGGGGACCGCCATGTTGGCCACTCGGAAGGCGCGGGCCAAGGAAGTAGCGATTCGGGGCGACGCGAGGCGGAGCGGTGGACCCGCCGCGTCCGAAAAACGAAGTACCGGCCGTTCCGTCGTTCGACCGCGCTATTCCAGCAGACCGAGTTCTTCGAGACGGGAGACGATCTTGTCGACCGCCTGTTCGGCGTCTTCGGGCTTCTTGCCGCCGGTGATGACGAGTTTGCCGGAACCGAACAGCAGCGCGACGACCTCGGGTTCGTCGAGTCGGTAGACGAGACCGGGGAACTGCTCGGGTTCGTACTCGATGTTCTCCAGTCCGAGACCGATGGCGATGGCGTTGAGGTTGAGATTTCGCCCGAGGTCCGCGGACGTGACGATGTTCTGAACGACGATTTCGGGGTCCTCGTTCACGTCGATCTGGAGTTCGCGGAGCTTGTCGAAGACGATTTCGAGACTCTCGTGTACGTCGGCCGTACTCTTCGCGCCGGTACAGACGATTTTGCCCGAGCGGAAGATGAGCGCCGCCGACTTTGGGTTCTGGGTTCGATAGACGAGACCGGGGAACTGCTCCGGGTCGTAGTCGGCCCCTTCGAGGTCCATGGCCACGCTCTGCAGGTCGAGTTCCTGCCCGATTCCGGTGGAGGCGACCACGTTTTCAATGTTGATGGTCTCCTTTGGGTCGGTCATGTGCGACTTAAATGTCGTATTTAAGGTTTATAAAGGTTGGTACTCCATCCTGACAGATGACCTCACGGGTTTTAATATCGGATTCCCCCGCTACGATGTCGTTCCCGGAGGGCGGTGCGTCGGGCGAGCGCGGCGCAGACGAAACCCCCAAGAGCCACCGCCGAGTCCGGTACACCGTGTACGCGCTCGAACTAGCCGGAGAGGACGACGGGTTCGCGGCCGCGGAGGCGGCGAGCGCCGCGACAGGCGTCGAAGTCGTCGCACCCGGACTCGCCACCGCGAACGCCGTCACCGACCGCGTGCGGACTCTGGCGTACACTCGCCGCGCGAGCGAGTTGGTCGGGAAGACCGACGCCAGCGTCGAGTCGGCCCGCGTCCTGCTCGAAGCGTGCGAGTGCGACCCCGAGGAGACCGCGTCTGGCTCCGACGCGGCGAACCCCGACTGCGGAGAGATGGGGACGAACTCCAAAGAGACGGTGGCGGTACGCGCCCGCGACGTGCGGGAGACCGCCGGAATCGACACCCAACGCGCCGAACGGGTCCTCGGACAGACCCTCGTGGACCGGGGCTTCGCGGTGGACCTCGACGACCCGGACCGCGAGCTTCGCGCCCTGTTCTCCGCGGACACCTGCTTGCTCGGCTGGCTCGAAACCGAGAGCGTCCGCGACTACGGCACCCGGAAGCCGACCGACCGGCCGTTCTTCCAACCCGGCGGGATGGACCCCCTGCTGGCCCGCGCGCTGGTGAACCTCGCGGGCGCTCGGCCCGGCGCGACCCTGCTCGACCCGATGTGCGGGACCGGCGGCGTCCTCATCGAGGCCGGACTGGTCGGCGCGACCCCGCTCGGCGCGGACGCCCAGCGCAAGATGGCCCGCGGCGCGGCCGAGAATCTGGGCCACTACCTCTCCGCAGACGAGGAGTGGGGTACCCTGCAAGGCGACGCGACCCACCTGCCACTTTCGGCGGATTCCATCGACGCCGTCGTGTTCGACGCGCCCTACGGCAGGCAGTCGAAGATAGCCAATCTCGACCTCGACGACCTCGTCTCGGGCGCGCTCGCGGAGGCCCGCCGCGTCGCCGACAGGGCCGTCGTCGTCGGCGACCGCTCGCTGGCCCCAGAGGCCCGAGCGGAGGGCTGGACCGTCGAGGCGGAGTTCGAGCGCCGGGTGCATCGGTCGCTCGTCCGGTACATCACGGTGCTGGACGACGCAGACGCCGGTCCGGTCGGTCGCGACTGATTCCGGTTCGGCCGCACTCGGGGCTGCGAACGCTCGTTCTCGCCGACTACGACTCCGCGTCCAGCGCCTGCTGGTGCAGTTCGCGCTCCTCGTCGGTCTCGACCGTCAGTTCCGGGACGGGGACCGGTTTCCCGTCCTCGCCGATGGCGACGAAGGTGAACGACGACTCGGTGGTGCGCTCGGTGTCGCCGGTTCTGGGGTCCTCGCGCCACGCCCGGACGCGGACCGTGACGCTGGTCCTGCCCGCTCTGTAGGCGTAGGCCTCTATCAGGGCGATGTCGCCGACCGGAACCGGTCGGTGGAACGAGAGGTCGTCCACGCCAGCGGTCACGCACGTCTCGCCCGCGAAGCGCATCGCGGACATGGCACCGATCTCGTCCATCCACTTCATCAGTTCGCCGCCGTGGAGCGTCTCGTAGTTGTTGGCGTCGTTCGGTTGGACGCGGTAGCGATTCCGGATGTGGGTGTCGGAGAGTCTGGACATGGGACGTGTTTCGCAGGGGAGGGTCAAGAGTCAGGGGGACGAATCGGTCGCCGTCGAGAGCAGGTCACGGATTCGGCGTCTGGCCACGACGACGCCGAGACCGACCGCGACGAGCCACCAACCGACCGCGAGCGTCCGGTTCGTCCCGGCCGACCCGGAGAGACCGACGAGCCAGAAGAGCGAGGCGAGGAAGTAACTCGTGAGCGAGAACTTCCATAGCTGGTGGTACGTGACCGCGAGGCGGTCGCCGACGACGAGCAACCCGACGACGAGTCCGGGGAGGACCCAAAGATACGGGAGAAATCGCGGTGCATCGGCGGTTCCGTACGCGAGCGAACTGAGCGCGCTCGTCGGGAGTGAGAGCAGGAACGCGCTGCCGACGACGACGCCGATTCGTTCGAGGGTGTCCGGGAGGGCCATCGTCTGGGTGTCGAACCCCCGACAGAAAACGGTTCGGTCCGAGTCGCTACGCCTCGCCCTTCGCGCCGAGTTCCGCGAGCATGTGTCCGAGGTGGACTCGGTCGCTGGACCCCTCGGCGAGGTCCGCGTCGATTTCGCCCGCGAGTCGGGTCAGTTCCGCGAGTTCCTCCTCGCGGCCCGTGTACCGGTTGGAGTTGCGCGCGACCGTCAGCACCTTCTGGAGGACCTCCTGTCCGTTGTACCCCTCGTCCACGAGCAGGTCGTCCAGCGTCTTGCGGGCGTCGCTGAACTCGCCCGCCTCCGCGGCGTCGAGCATCTCCTCGATCTGGCTCCGGATTCCGATTTCTCGGACGGTCTGGACCGTCTCTCTCGTGATTTCGCCCTCCTTCTCGTGGAGCGTCTGGGCGCTCAGGATGGCCTCGCGGAGGTTACCTTCGGCGTATCCGGCCACGATGTGGAGGCCCATCTCGTCGTACTCGACGCCTTCCGCGTCCGCGATGTGTTTCAGCACCTCGACGATCTCGTCGTTCGTCGGTGCGCGGACCGCGACCGGGAAGCACCGGGACTTGATGGGCGGGATGAGTTTCGTCGGTTGCCGGGTCGTGATGACGAACTGGGTCGTCTCGTGGAACTGCTCCATCGTCCGGCGGAGCGACTGCTGGAAGTCCTCGCGGATGTCCTCGGCGTTGTCGAGGACGAGCGTCCGGTACTCGCCAGAGGAGGGCGCGTACCCCGCGTACTCCTTGAGGATGTGGTTTATCATGTCGCGCTTCGACCACTGGCGCTTGTACTGCTTTCGCTGGTCGGACCCGCGCTTGAACTGCTTGGAGAACTCCGTCTCTCCCTGTAGGAACTGCTCGAAGCGCGGGTCGTTGCGAATCTCCTTCTTGGTGCGGTCGAAGAAGTCCGCGACGTTGAGTATCGTCAGGTCGTTCTCCGGGTCCTCGTGTGCCTCCCGGGCCAGCGCCCGCACTGCCGCGGTCTTACCCGCTCCGGCCGGGCCGTGGAGAACGAGGTTTATCGGGTCGTTCACGGCCTTCTGGAGGTACTCCCGAACCTCCGGTTGCGGGAGGTCGGCGAGGTCGGGGGCGTACCGTTCCGTCCACAGCGGCGCGTCCATTAGTGGAGGCTAGGGGGTCGGCGGGTAAGAATCGGTCGGTCCGGTTCGAGGCGCGGGACCTGCGACCGCGAGGAAAAGGGAACCGAAGTATCTGGCCCGAACGGCAGACGGCCGTTCAGGAGGACGGAGCGTCGAGATTCCAACCGGGGTCCCGACCGGTGCGTTCGATGTGGTCGGACCGGCACGCCGGGCAGTAGTCGGGGGTGGAGGTCACGCTGTCGGGGACGTAGACCGCGCCGCCACACTCCACGCACGCATCGTCGACGATGGTCGCGCAGTCGACGCAGAGGTTGAAGTCGTCGACTGTGAGGTCGCGCAGGGGTTCGAGTTGTTTGTCCAAGAGGTACTCGTCGATGACCGCCTGACAGTTTTGGCACGGTTGCATGTCGATCCACTCGGTACCATGAGACTGACACACAAAGACCTATCGCCTCTGTGGATATTCGCCACCTGCACCACCGTCCAGTGAGCGACACGCGTTCCAGCCAGTCGGAACGTGGCATCTGCTGGGATTCCGACTGCACCAAATCACTGGAAAGAAAGAGTCGGTGGCCGACCGCGTCGGTTCCGCGCTGTCGCGCTCAGTTACCGTCGCCTTGACCGCTCTGCTCGCCGCCGCCGAACGTCCGTTTCAGTTCCACCGACCCGTCCTCGGTCTCGATTTCGACTTCGAGTTCCTTCCGGTCGGGAACTGCGACGGTCAGTGTGCCGTCCGCGGCCGTCTCGCCGACGGTCTCGCCGTTCACCGAGACCGTCGCGTTCGCCACGGCGGTTCCGTTGCGCGTCACCGAGACGGTGGCGTTCTCTCCCCGAGTGACGTTACCGACGAAGGTCGCGTTCAGTTCCTCGGCGTCCGTCACCGTCTCGTTGTCCTCCGTTTCCTCGTCGCTGTCCTCCTCGTTCTCGTCGTCTTCCTTCTTGTCGTCGCGCTTTTTGTCGTCTCGTTTCTCGTCCACGTCTTCGATTTCCTCGTCGGTCCCCGACTCGCTGATGACCGGCTTGAGGATGTACTTGCCGCTCTTGCCCGCCTTGAACACCGAGATGTCGAAGACGTAATCGACCGACTGGTTCGCGCCGACCGAGAACGTCTGGTGAATCTGGAGTTTCTCGCTCGGCAGTTTGACTCGGACCTGCTCGCCGCCGGTCAGGGTCCCGTTCACCTCGCTGACGTGGACGAAGACGGTCTCGTAGGTCCGGTTCTCGACCGGGAACGTGCCGAGTCGGGTCGCGTTCGCACCCGTCAACTCGGTCAGGTCCACCGTGCGGTCGTTCACGTCGTGGGTCGTCCAGTTTCCGCCGGACTCCTTGAGTCCGACCTTCGAGATAGTGACGTTCAGGTGCGCGAAGTCGCCCATCGCGTTCTTCTCGTCGCTCACGTAGAAGTTCACCGTGCTCCCGCCGTCTCTCGACGCCGTGTCGTCGTCCGACGCCGTATCGTCGCCCGAGGCGGTCGTCTCGCCGACTGTCGTCGCGGCGTCATCCGTCGTAGGTGACGCGGTCGTTCCTCCCTGCCCGCCGACACATCCGGCGAGTAGCAACATGACTGCGATGCAAACGGCAGCGTATCGTTCCATGACGGTTCGTCTGCACTCAGCAGCGGTTAATAAAAGCCCGCCGCCGTTCGAATCCGTTCTAAAGGCGCTTCCGTCGGGCGGTTTAACGGTATTGAACTGCGAAAATGGTATGGAATTTGGCTTTTTCGAGGGGCGACCCGTCGGACCGGAGTTACGCTTCGGTCGTCGTGGTCGTCGTCTCGCCACCGGCGGGCGTCTCGGTTTCCGCGGCGGTGGTGGTCGTCTGCGTGCCCGCTTCCTCGATTACGATGATACCGAGTTCACCGAAGTTCTGGGTGTACACCCCGTGGACGTACTGACCCGCGGGAATGCCCTCGGTACTGACCTCGAAGGTCACGTTCGTCTGCTCGCCCCCGTCGAGCGTGACCGTCTGGCGACCGACGACGGTTCCTTCGAGTCGGAACGCGACGGTTTGGGTCACCTGCTGGTCGTTCGGATTGGAGACGGTGGCGGACACGTCGATGGTCTCACCGGCAGTCGCGCTCTCGGGCGCGTCCAGTCCAGAGACCGTGAAGGAGTCGACTTGAGCCTCCGTAGTCGTCGTGGTCGTCTCTTCCTCGGTCGTGGTTGTGGTTTCCTCCTCAGTCGTGGTCGTCTCTTCTTCAGTCGTCGTCGTTTCCTCGGTCGTGGTCGTCGTCGTTTCCTCCTCCGTCGTCGTCGTGGTCTCTTCCTCAGTCGTCGTAGTCGTCTCTTCTTCGGTCGTGGTTGTGGTTTCTTCCTCGGTCGTAGTCGTCGTCTCCTCGGTCGTGGTGGTCATCATCGGCGGCTGCGGAAGTTCGATGTCCTCCGGAGCCGTGACGACGAACGTGACGTTCTCGATGGTGACGTCGCTGATGACGAACCGGACGGTCGGGATGTCCTGTGAGATGTTCTCCTCGATCATCTCCTCGACCTGCTCGGGACTCTGCGTCGTTATCTGGCCGACTTCCTGCTGGTTGGCCGCGCTCTGACGGAGAACCTCGCTCAGGTTGATGGTGACCCGACGGTCGGTGATACTGATGTTGCTGACGGTCTCGGTCCGGTCGGGCGTTTCCTCGTCACCGACGACGAACGACCACCGGTCGATGTTCATCTGCTCTATCTGGAAGACGAACTTCTCCATCTCGGGGGCCGGTTCTTCGACCGCCTCAGTCGTGGTGTCCTCTTCCTCCACCGCTTCGGTCGTCGTGGTGGTCGTCTCTTCCTCCACGACTTCCTCGGTGGTCGTCGTGGTAGTCTCGTCTTCGACCATCTCGGTGGTCGTCGTGGTCGTATCCTCCACGACTTCCTCGGTCGTCGTGGTGGTCTCTCCGTTCGCCTCCTCGGTCGTGGTCGTCGTCTCCTGTGCAACGCTCACGTTCGCTTCGTCGACCACCACTTGCTCGTTCGCGGTGTACGGGCCGTCAACTTCCCCCGTCGAGAGGACGAAGTCGTACACTTGGTTGTCGTTGGTGTCCAAGTGCGGCATGGCAACGAGCGTCTGGGTCTCGCTGATGGGCCGGGCGAGCGTGACGGTCACGTTCTCGTGGGTCCCGGCTTCGAGGTAGACCGAGTTGCCGAGGACGCTCGACAGCGGAGCGTCTTGGTACGAACTGTCGTGGATAGCGATGAAGCCGCCCTCCGGCAGGGTCGCCGACTCGATGACGACCCGCTCACCCTCGGACTCCTGCTCGTTTATCGTGACGCTCGCTTGGTCCTGTTCTGTCGAATCGTCTGCCGCCCTCGTAGTCGTCTCTTGCACCGACGCCGCGTTTGTCCCGGCGTCCGATGCCGAATTACTCGTCACTGCGAGCGATACAGCTGTACCACTCGCTAAAATCAACAGCACCGCCATGAAGACGGCACTAAACGTCCTTCTATTACGTGTCATGTGTAACCCCCATTCCGCAAAGTACCGGACGACGAGTCCGAGAATAAACGGGCGCGACTGTTCACGCACGTAACAGCCAGATACGACGCATTAGGCCGGGACTATCCTTCAATTTCGGTCGCGCGGCGTCGGTCGAAACACGCTGTTTCCCCCGAGGTAATTTGGCGTACCACCCTCTGATTTCGAAGGCGCTTTCCCACGCGCTCTCCGAGGTGTTCCCGAGGATGTCGATGCGCGTTACCTTTCTCGGAACCGGCGGGGCAGTGCCGACTACAGAGCGAAACCCGAGTTCGGTGCTGGTCAACCGGGACGGAGACAGACTGTTGTTCGACGCGGGCGAGGGGACCCAGCGCCAGATGATGCGCTTCGGTACCGGGTTCACCATCTCGGATATCTTCGTCACGCACCTCCACGGCGACCACGTACTCGGACTGCCGGGCCTGATTCAGACGCTCGATTTCAACGACCGAGACGAGGCGCTGTCCATCTACGCCCCCGCCGGAACCGAGGAGGACATCGACGCGCTCGTCCACGCCGCCGACAACCGGCCCTCGTTCCCGGTCCACGTCTACGGCGTCGGACCCGACGAGGCCGCAATCCGACGCGACGACTACGAGGTCCGGACGTACCGGACCGACCACGACACCAACTCGCTCGGATACGCCCTCGTCGAGGACGACCGCAAGGGCCGGTTCGACCGCGAGAAGGCAGAGGAGTTGGGAGTACCGGTCGGCCCGAAGTTCTCGCAACTCCACGAGGGGAACCCTGTCGAACTCGAAGACGGCACCGTCGTGGAACCCGAGCAAGTGGTCGGCGACGCTCGACCCGGTCGGACGGTCGTCTACACCGGCGACACCCGACCGATTTCCGCGGTCGCAGAAATCGCCGCGGACGCCGACCTGTTGATTCACGACGCCACCTTCGCCGACGACCGGGCCGACCGCGCCGCCAGCACCGGCCACTCGACGGCGCGACAGGCCGCGGAAATCGCGAGGCGTGCCGACGCGGAACGCCTCGCGCTGACTCACATCTCCTCGCGCTACGCCGGAGACGTGTCCGACCACCTCGCGGAGGCCCGCGAGGCGTTCGACGGGGAGGCGTTCGTTCCGGACGACGGCGAGATTCGGGAGATTCCGTACCCGGACGAGTAGGCGACGCTTCTCTCTCGCCTCCGACTTCTCGCGCGACTTTCGCGTTCGACCATCACGCCTTCGACCAGCCCCGTCACTCGTCAACATTGTCCGAAAGCAGTGCGAATGGACAGTTATTTAATACTCCCTTATAGATTATAAATTGTAATTTCTAATAATAGTAAATTTAGCCGAAGAGGCGCGCTTCGACTGACTGGCGGCGTCGTTGCTGGCTCGGCGATGTCGGGGACGGCGGCGGCCGAATCCGTGTCCATCGCGAGCACCGACCCGGAACCCGCGCTGGGTGAGAACGTCACGTTCGAAGCTACGGGCTACGACCCCAACAGCGACTACTCCCAGTACAACTGGACCATCGAGGACTCCAGCGGGAACGTCGTCACCAGCGGCATCTGGGGCAAGACCATCGACTACACGTTCGACCGAGCCGACACCTACACCGTCTACGTCATCGCGTCCAGCGACTACAGCGGGAGCAAAGCGACCGACAACATCAACATCGGGGTCTGAGCGACTCCGCGCGTCGGCGTCACCGACACCCCACTTCGTTTCTCTCCAAGTAATTTAAACAATTAGTGTGTCGTATTTTGACTAATGAATGGGAAATAGCTGGATTTATTCTTACGTTCTACGAGCAAACGGACGCATGCGTCAGTCCGCATCGTTGTTACTGGTTCTCTGTCTCGTCGTCGCAGGTGCCGTGCCACCTGTCGCGGCGGGAGTGACCGAGTCGCACAGTACAACCGGGAGTACCGCGCCCGCCCCGAGCGCGGCCCAGACCCCGACGAACAACACGACGGGAGAGGGCACGACGCTGACCATCCTGTCGTACAACGACATCCAGACCGCGGCCGCCCAAGACGGGACGTTCCCACGGATGGTCCACCTGATAAACCAGCGTCGCGCCGCCCACGAGAACCCGACCGTGGTAGTCGGCGGCGGCGACCAAGTCAGCCCCCACTCGCTCTCGCCGCTCAGTCAGTGGCGACTGCCCGTGAGGGCGCTGAACGTCCTCGACCCGGCCGCCGAGGTCATCGGGAATCACGACCTCGACTACGGCTTCGAGGCCGTGGCGAACTTCAGCCAGCAGTCGGAGTTCCCGTGGCTGATGGCCAACATCGTGGACTCCGAGACTGGTGAGCCGATTCCCGGCACGAAACCCTACACCGTCGTCGAGCGCGACGGCGTGAAGGTCGGTATCGTCGGCGTCGCCGACGAGAAGATACAGTCCAAGACCGCGGTGGACTTCGACCAGCAGGGCTACGAACTCCGGAACTACTCGGAGACCGCCAGCGAGTACGCCACGATGCTCAAGGAGGAGAAGAACGTCGACGTGGTGGTCGTCTCGGCGCACCTCGGCGTGCCCGTGGCCAAGACCCTCGCCAACACCACCGAGAACGTGGACGCCATCGTGGTCGGCGACGACGAAATCGAGTATCCGCCACAGGAGACCGGTGGTGCGGTCATCATGGAGGCCGAGGCCCGCGCCGAACACGTCGCGGAACTCAACCTGACCGTCGAGAACGGCGAGGTGACGACGTGGAACGGTCGCCTCCTCGACGTGACCGAGAACGTGTCCAAGAACGAGACCGTCTCGAACATCATCACCGAGTCCCGGCGGGAGAGACTCAACGACGTGGCCGGGCGCACCGAGGTCGCGCTCGACGCGCGGTTCGCCTCGAACTACCACGACGAGACCGCACTGGGCAACATGATCACCGACTCGTTCCGGGCCCAGACCGGCGCGGAGGTCGCCGTCACGAACGCGGGCGGCATCCGGTCGAACGGCGTCTACGGCCCCGGAAACGTCACGGTCGGCGACGTGTACAACATCCTGCCGTTCAGCAACACGCTGGTCACAGTAGAGTTGACTGGCGCGGAACTGGAGCAACTGCTCGCCAGTCAGGTCGTCACGCTCGAAAGCGAGACCGGCCAGAACTACGGCGCGGAGTCCCAGTTGCAGGTCAGCGGCGTGACCTACGAGTGGGTCGGCCACGAGAACGAGAGCTACGTCCGCGACGTGTGGGTCGACGGCGAACCCCTCGCCGAGGACGAGACCTACAACGTGACGGTCAACTCCTACATGGCCGGTTGGGACGGGTCGGTCCTCGAAGACGCGCCGCGCGTCAGCGAGAGCCACATGCTGTACGGGACGGCGCTGCTGAAGTACATCCAGCAGAACTCCCCCGTCGCGCCCGAGGACACCGACCGCATCCGGCGCGTGGACGCCGTGACCGAGGTGCAGTCGGTCTCGGTCCGGAAGGGCACCGCCACGGTGAGCCTCGACGCCCCGAACGGCACGACCGACGTCGTCGCCGATAGCTTCTACGCGGTCCGGGGCGACTCCGGCGAGCGCCTCGACGCCGAATCGGTCTCGCTCGAAGACGGCGAGGTGACGGTCAGCTTCGAGAACGCCGAGTACCGAAAGCTCGCGGGCGAGGGCGGTCGACTCCAGATTTACGGCGAGTACGACACCTCGGCCTACGAGCGCGTCTACTTCGAGCACTCGGTCCTGAACGCCGACTTCGAGGCCAGCGACTCGGGGAAGAAGAAGGGCCACCAGAAGGACGGGAAGAAAAAGGGTGGCAAGAAGAAAGGTGGGAAGAAGAAAGGCCACCAGAAGAACGGTCACGACAGTCTCGCGCCCATCACGCAGACGTCGGCGACGCCGATTACCGCCGCGTAATCGCACTGCGAACGATTCCCGGCCGCTTCTTTTTCCGGCACGTCGCGCGAACTCGGTAGTCTCTCGACACCGTGGTGTTCGTTCAGCGCTACTGCCGGAGTCGGCAGTTCCAAGGACGGTCAGTCGGGTCGAACGCAATCGGTGCAAACGAGGAGAAACGCACTCCGGAACCGAGGTTGCGCGTCGGATTTATATCCGCCCGCACCCTACCCCGGAGCGTGAACGCCCGCACGAGTGCGCTCGACACGCTCGTCTTCGGCGTGGACGTCCAGAGCGGAGACGTCCGTGGCGACGCACCCTCCTACGCGCTCGTCGCGTTCGATGGCGAGAACATCGACCGCGACGTGGTATCTCACCGGAAACTACGGCGACTCGTCGAACGCGAGGAACCCACCCTCGTGGCGACCGACAACATGTACGAGTTAGCGTCCGACAAGGACGCGCTCGTCCACTTCCTGCGCGACCTCCCGGACGGGACTCGTCTGGTGCAGGTCACGGGGGCCGAGCGACCGGAACCCCTCTCGCGGGTCGCCTCGCGCCACGGCGTCCCCTACGGCAAGAAGCCCATGAAGGAGGCCGAGGCGGCCGCGCGCCTCGCGGCCGGGAACGTCGGCTACGAGGTCTCCGCGTTCACGAACACCACCGAAATCAAGGTCTCGCGCGGTCGCTCGACCGGCAAGGGCGGGTGGAGCGAGGACCGCTACACCCGCCGGATTCACGGTGCGGTCCGGAAGCGAAGCCGCGAAATCGAGAGCGAACTGGACTCGGCGGGACTCGACTACGAGCGCGACGTGACCGAGAAGTACGGGGGGTACTCGAACGCGGTCTTCGAGGTCGAGGGTCGGCCCGAGGACATCCCCGTCTCGAACGAGCGCTCGGGCGACGTCCGCGTCGAGGTCGAGCGCCAGCGACGCGACGGCATCGAGTTCGAACCCCTCGCAAAGCGACGGGATCACGTGCTGGTCGGCATCGACCCCGGCACGACTACCGCGGTCGCCGTCACCGACCTCGACGGGAACGTCCTCGACGTACTCAGCACGCGGACCGCCGACACCGCCGAGGTCATCGAGTGGATAATCGAACGCGGGCGGCCGGTCGTGGTCGCCGCAGACGTGGAACCGATGCCCGAGACCGTCGAGAAGATTCGCCGGAGTTTCGACGCCGAGGGGTGGATTCCCAACTCGGACCTGCCGGTGGACGAGAAGCAACACCGGACCCGCGACCACGACTACGACAACGACCACGAACGCGACGCGATGGCCGCGGCGCTCCACGCCTACGACGACCACGAGGACCAGTTCGAGCGCATCGCGGAGAAGGTGCCCCCGCGGATGGACCGCGGCGAGGTCACCGCCCGCGTGGTCGCTGGCGAGGACTCGGTCGAGACCGCGCTGGTCGCGCTCTCCGACGACGAGGAGACCGAGGAGGAGGAGACCGAACACACGCCGCGCGAACTGACCGCCGAGGAGAAGCGCATCAAGCAGTTGGAGTCGCAGGTCGAGCGCCTCGAAGACCACGTCGAGGACCTGAACGACACCATCGAGCGCAAGGACGGCCGCATCGGGCAGTTGAAGGGCGACCTCGAAGCGGCCAAGAGCGAGGAGCGAAAGGACGTACGCGAGCGCCGAGAGGTCACCCGACTCGAACGCGAGAACGACCGACTGGAGCGCGAACTCGACCAGAAGGACGAGCGAATCGACGAACTGGAGGGCAAACTCGCGCGCCTCAAGGAACTCTGGAAACTCGACCACTCGAACTTCAGCGACGTCTCCGAGAAGAAGGCCGGTCTCACGCCGGTCAAACCAGTCGAGAAGTTCACCAAGGGGGCCATCGAGTCGGCCCACGATAGTTTCGGTCTCGCCACCGACGACGTGGTGTACCTCCGGGACGCCTCCGGCGCGGGACGCTCGACCGCCGAGCGACTCGCCGAGGTGGACCCGAAGGTCGTGCTGATCGGCGACGGCGGTCTCTCGGACGCCGCAGACCGCGTCCTCTTCGAGAACGAGATTCCGGTCGGTCCCGCCGACGACGTGACGATACAGGAGGTGGACGAACTGGCGGTGACCCGCGAGCGAGAGGTCGAAGCCGTCGTCGAGGACTGGGAGGCCCGCGCGGAGGAACGCCGGAAGGAGCAGAAGGCCGAGCAGTTGGACCGACTCATCAGCGAACACCGGGCCGACCGAAGCTACGACTCGGGGTCCGAGGCCAGCGGCCAGAGTCCCTGACTATATTTCTCCATTGATACCGCAGATAAATAGCGTGAGGGCGGCCGACGTACACGTCCGAACCCTTGGCACGGTCCCGGAACGCTAAAGCACCGCGCGAGACACAGACCGCGTATGGACGCCTACGAGTTGATTACGCGGAACGTCGAGGAGGCAGTGACAGAGGAGGAGGTACGCGAACTCGCCGAGGACCCGGAAGGCAAGCGCGTCTACGTCGGGTACGAACCCTCCGGGGTGCTCCACATCGGGCACATGCTCGCCGCGAACAAACTCATCGACCTGCAGGAGGCGGGCATGGAGGTCGTCGTCCTGCTGGCCGACGTCCACGCCTACCTCAACGACAAGGGCACTTTCGAGGAGATAGAGCAGACCGCCGAGAAGATGCGCAAGCAGTTCCTCGCCTACGGTCTCGACGAGGAGAAGACCGAGTTCGTCTACGGGTCGGAGTTCCAGTTGGACGACGACTACGCCCTCGACCTCCACAAACTGGAGTTGGACACCACCCTCAACCGCGCCCAGCGCGCGATGGCCGAGATTCAGGGCGGTGAGACCGCGAAGGTCAGCCACGTCGTCTACCCCCTGATGCAGGCGCTCGACATCGAATATCTCGACCTCGACTTGGCGGTGGGCGGGATGGACCAGCGCAAGGTCCACATGCTGATGCGCGAGGAGTTGCCAGAAGTCGGCTACGACTCCCGGCCGGTGCTCCACACGCCCATCATCGCGGACCTCGGGACGGGCGAGGGCAAGATGTCGAGCAGTTCGGGCGTCACCATCTCGATGGAGGACAGCACCGAGGACATCGAGGAGAAGGTCAACTCGGCGTTCTGTCCGCCGACACGCGACCCCGAGGACGACCTCGAAAATCCGGTCCTCGAAATCTTCCAGTACCACGTCTTCCCGCGGTTCGAGACCGTCGTGGTCGAGCGTCCCGAGGAGTACGGCGGTAATCTGGAGTACGACGACTACGAGTCGCTGGCCGACGATTTGGAGAGCGGCGAACTCCACCCCGCCGACGCGAAGGGCGCGCTGGCGAGTTACCTCGACGAGTTGGTCGCGCCGGGCCGCGAGAAACTGCGAGAGATCGAGGGGTAATCGACACGACCCGCTCGTTCCGAGCCGCTGTACGTGCGTACACCCGGTCGCTCGGAGATGCGATAAAACCGGTATACTGTCGTACACGCCCTGAACTGGCGTGAATCGTCGTACTCCCTTATGGCGACGGTAGCTCATTGTCCGCCCGGAGATGACGACAAAACGACAGCGTGTTTCGATACGTTCGAAATCGGAGACGGTCCTCGCCGCACTGGTGTTCACGGGTATCGGTTCGCTCGCGGGGCTGTTGGGGGCTACTATCCCCGGAATGGCCGGGTTCGTGGCGGCGACGACCTCCGACGCGGTCTACATCGTGAGCAGTCGCGGCGTCCAATTCGGGTTCGGCGTGTTCGCACTCGGTTATCTGTCCTATACGGGTAGTTGGGACCGGTACGCGCGCTTTCGACGCCCGGGGCTGCGGGACGTCGGTGCCGTTCTCGGCGCGTTTCTCGCGCTCCTCGCGGTCGGGTACGTCGTAAACGCCGTCGTCGGGCTACTCGGCTTGCCCCACGAGGTCACCACGGGAACCACCGAACACAGTCTCGCGCTTCACGCACAGCCGCGCCTGTGGCCCCTCGCGTTCTTGGCGTGGTTCGCGTTCGCAACGCCAGCCGAAGAGCTGTTCTATCGCGGACTGGTCCAGACGCGTCTACGCGACGCGTTCCCAGCCACGACCGTCGTCGTTCTGGCCGGTGCCTGTTTCGCCCTGTCCCACGCGTCGTTCGCCGCGCTCAGTGGCGCGAGTGGAACTGCGCTCGCGGCGACCTTCATCGAGTTGCTCGGCGCGGGCATCGTGTTCGGCGCGCTCTACGAAGTGACTGACAACCTCGCGACCGTCGCCATCTTTCACGGATTGACGTGGCTCGAACTCGCCCACACCGTCGAACGGATAGTTGCCACTGTCCTGTGAGCCGCACGCGGTGCAAGCTGTAAGCGGAAAACTACAGTTCGTCCCATACTTTCCGCAGACGCACCTCGGGACGACGGAGCAAGTCGAGGGCGCTCCCCACCGCGCTTGCAGGGTCTCGGCGGAAGGTCGAGATAGCCGGGAGAACGTCGTGTTTGAGTGTCTGTGCAGCCTTGATGAGGAAGACTCCCGAGAGCGCCACGACGACCACGAGCGAACAGAGGTACACGAGGACGGTAGCACCGGCGCTCGTACCGAGTAGGTCTCTCGACGTCGTCGAATCGACGAGCAACGTCACGAACAGCGGGACGGTCGCGCTCGCAGTTAGTTTCAGCAGGCCGTCCGCGCGACTGTCCCAGCGGTTCTCCTCGAACTGCTCGCGGACGGAGACCTTCGTCTCGCGGCGTATCTCGGCCGCGGTCTGCAGGTCGAGGTCGTCGAGACTCCGTAGGTCTCCAGACTGTTCGGCCAACTCGTCGGCCCGACGGCGAGCGCGCGACAGGACGGTCTTCCGGTCCACTCCCTCCAGTTCCCGAACTCGTTCGAGGACCAACGTCGCGTCCGCGAGCGCTTCGCGGAGTTCGTCCTCCGAGAGGTCCTCGACGGCGAGGCCGAACTGCGCATCCGGGTACCCGGCGAGCACTCGGGTGTCGAGCAGTCCGGCCGCGAGTCGCTCCCTGATCTGTCGTTCGTCTCGGCGGCGCTTCTGTTCGTCCAAGTCCGCGAAATCGTTCCGAATCCGTCGGCGCTGGGTCTTGGTGAGAAGTGACGCCGTCCTGTCATCCATAACTGGAGTGTGTCCGCACGAAGTCTTAATAACCAAGTATCGTCGAGAGAATCGAAGCCGGGACGTTGGAATACACCGACACCGCGCGTAGTTCCGAGCCTCGCGCGTTCGAAATTACGTACGAGTTACTCGAAGCCGCCACCGCCGCCCATCATCCCGCCGAGTCCGAAACTCGACATGAGACCGGAGACGAGACCCCACGCGATCAACACGAACCCGACGACGACGAGTCCGATTCCGGCCGCGACTATCGGCTGTTGCCACGCGACGACGCCGAGACCCCCTATCAGGAGCAACACCCCGACGATGCCTTTCGCTCCGAGTTTACCGAGCATACGTCGGGGTGTGTCCGGATGTGACTTAAACACCCTTGCTCCGGTGCGGGGCGGACGGACGACAGTATATTTAAACCTCCCCGTCACCAAGTGGAATCTATGAGTGACAACGACGGCGGACGGCGAAAGAACCTCCGTATGCCCGACGACGACGAGGTATTCGCCACAGTCACTAACATGCTCGGTGCGAATCGTGTAAAAGTACGGTGCGCCGACGGAACGGAGCGCACGGCCCGCATCCCCGGCAAGATGCAGAAGCGCATCTGGATTCGGGAGGACGACGTCGTGCTGGTCGAACCGTGGGACTGGCAGGACGAGAAGGCCGACATCAAGTGGCGCTACGACAAGCAGGAAGCCGACCAACTCCGCGACGAAGGCCACATCCAGTAGAGCCTGTTACTCGGGGCGTTCGCTCGCAGTGGGAGGGTACCGCTCGACTGCGCACCGTTCGCTCGGTTCGCCGCTTCGATTCGATAGAAGTAGTTGTAGTTTCGAATACCGGTAGTTACACCGATGTCGGGTGGTTACATCTGCGTCAGGACACCAGACCCCAATCGGCAAGAACGCGGGCTTGCGTCCGGGCCTTAAGTGATACGCTCCTACTACTCTCCGATGAGTACTGGAGACACCGCGTTCGACACCGACGCAGCGCACGACGAGGCGATTCGAGCGATTCGGACCCGACGGTCGGGGCACAACTTCGACGCCGACGCCGAACTGGACGACGAGACGCTCGAAGAACTGATTCGAGACGCCGCGCTCGCGCCCTCGTCGTACAACCTCCAGCCGTGGGAGTTCGTCGCCGTGCAGGACGACGACCGACTGGACGAAGTCGTCGAACTGGCCTACGGGCAGGAACACGTCAAGGAGGCCGGGACTGCGATTCTGGTCGTCGGCCACACCGAACCCGAGACGGCCGACCGCGTCTTCGACGAGTGGGTCGAGGCGGGCCGCTTCGACGAGGAGACCGGCCAGCAGGTCAAAGAGCAGACGGTCGCTGGCTACCAGAGCGAGCAGGCCGGGCGCGACTACGGCATCCGCAACGCCAGCCTCGCGGCCCAGAACCTACTGCTGTCGGCCCACGCCCGCGGGCTTACCGCCACGCCGATGAGCGGTTTCGACTTCGAAGGGATGGCCGAGTTCCTCGACCTCCCGGAGGACAAGATTCCCGTGATGCTCGTCGCTGTCGGGCCGAGCGGCGGCGAGGAACCCGAGCGACTCCCCCGACGCGACGTCGAAGAGATTCTCCACCGCGAAACCTACTGACACCTACTCTCTCCTACCGAAGCCCACCCTTTTATCGCTGGACGCGCTAGGTCGGGACAGATGACGGAGGAGCACAGCCTGCTCGAACCCGAGAACGTCGAGGGCGTCGGGGACGAGTGGGAGGAGATAGACGTATCCGACACCGAGGCCGACAAGGTCCAGCGCCAGCGCGACCGGGAGTTCAACAAGTTCCGCGAGCGCCTGAAGAACACCGAGCAGTTCAAAGTCGAGCAGTCGGTGTTCGACGACGCGACGCTGGCGGCGCTCTACAAACTGGTCCAAGACGGCTACGTACAGGCGTTCGGCGGGCCGCTCTCCTCAGGGAAGGAGGCGAACGTCTACTCCGCGCTCGGGAGCGAGGAGCGAGGCGAAGTCGCGGTCAAAGTCTATCGCATCAACGCCTCGGACTTCCGCGACATGCGCGAGTACCTCGTCGGCGACCCCCGGTTCGAGGAGTTGGGCGGCAACAAGAAGCGGGTCGTGCTGGCGTGGACCCGCAAGGAGTTCGCCAACCTCAAGCGCGCACGCAAGGCCGGAGTGCGCGTCCCCGAACCGATTGCTGTCCAGCGCAACGTCCTCGTCATGGAGTTTCTGGGGTCCGACGGCGAGCGCGCACCTACCCTCGACGACGCCCACTTGGAAAATCCCGAGACGACCTTCGAGGTGGTCCGGGAGTACATGCGGCGACTCTACGACGCCGGACTGGTCCACGGCGACCTGAGCGAGTACAACATCATCGTCCACGACGGCGAACTCGTCATCATCGACCTCGGACAGGCCGTGACGATTCACCACCCCAACAGCGGCGAGTTCCTGACGCGCGACTGCGCCAACGTCGCCTCGTTCTTCCAGCGACAGGGGATGGACGTTCGCGGCGACGAACTGGAGGCGTGGATTCGGGACAACGCCGACCCCAGCAAGTGAACCACCCCCGAAAGTGACCTCGACCGCACACCTCCGACCCTGAACGAGCGAAACGCTCAAGTGGCGAACACGACTACTCCGACTCGATGAGGTCCGCTCTCTCGACTTGGCGCTGGCAGACGTCCAGAGAGCGGACAGTGTCGTAACTCGGGGCGCTCGGCTTCACCGGGCGTCGGCGGCGACGGCGCTCACTCGCTTTCTTCGCGCATCGACTTCCGAGCGACAGCGACACGTCACAACACCATGCCAGCAAACGACGCTTCCGACGACTTCACCGTCACGCCCTACGCGGTCGAAGGAGAGATAGACTACCGCGAACTCCTCGACCGGTTCGGCGCGGACGAACTGACCGACGACCAGATAGCTCGCTTCCCCGATCCGCATCCGATGGTCCGCCGAAAGGTGTTTTACGCGGGCCGGGACGTGGACCGATTCCTCACCGCGACCGAGGAGGGTCAGACCGTCTCGCTCGTGACCGGGGTCGGTCCCTCGGGACCGATGCACATCGGGCACGCGATGCACTTCTACCACGCCAAGCACCTCCAAGAGCGGACCGGCGCGCACGTGTACGTCCCGATGTCGGACGACGAGAAGCACTTCACCAAGGACCTCTCGCTCGCCGAGATATCCGAGTACGCCAGAGAGAACCTCCGGGACCTGCTCGCGGTCGGGTTCGACCCCGAGCGAACGCGCGTCGTCGTAGACACCGCCGACGCCGACGTAATCTACCCCGTCGCGGTCCAGTTCGCTAAGCACGTCACCCAGTCCACGATGGAGGCGACGTACGGCCGACCCGACAACGTGGGGATGTCGTTCTATCCGGCGGTCCAGATAGCCCACCTGCTCCTGCCTCAACTGGTCCACGGGCGACACGCCAGCGTCGTCCCAATCGCAGTGGACCAAGACCCGCACGTCCGACTCGCGCGCGACGTCGCCGCCAAGGAGACCTTCGACGTGGACAAGCCCGGGGCGCTCCTGAGCAAGTTCCTACCGACGCTCGACGGGCCGGGCAAGATGAGCAGTTCGGACGAAGCACCTGCTATCTACCTCACGGACGACCGCGAGACGGTCGAGGAGAAGGTTCAGACGCACGCCTACTCCGGCGGCGAGTCGAGCCTCGACGCCCACCGCGAACACGGCGGCGACCCGGAGGTGGACGTCGCCTACCAACTGCTCGCGTTCTTCTTCGAGGACGACGACGCAGTCCTCGAACGTCTCGCCGACGAGTACCGCGCTGGCGACCTGCTCAGCGGGGAACTCAAGGCCTACGCCGCCGAGAAGATAGCCGACTTCCTCGACGCCCACCAGGAGCGCCGCGAGGCCATCGACGACCTCGAAGCCGAGTTCCAGCGGTACCGTCTCACCGACGACGAACGCGAGCGCGCACTCCCGGAGGGGGTCGGCCTGTTCGACTGACCGCCGCCGGTTTCCGATGCAGTTTCGGGTTACTCGCACGCGGACGAAGCCTTAAAACACCCGGAGCGACTACCATACGCCATGCAACACGTGAAGATTCCGCAGGACCGAATCGGTGTTCTCATCGGCGAAGGAGGTGAGACGATGCGCGAAATCGAGAGTCGCGCGGAGGTGCGACTCGACATCGACTCCGAGAACGGGAAGGTCGACGTCGAGAAGACCGGCGACCCCATCCTCGGTCTAAAGGGACCGGAGATAGTGAAGGCTATCGGCCGCGGATTCGCCCCCGACGAAGCCCTCACCCTACTGGAGGACGACATGATGATGTTAGACGTCATCGACATCGACGCCGCCGCCCGGAACCAGAACGACCTCGAACGGCAGAAGGGCCGACTCATCGGCGAGAACGGCCGTACGCGCGAACTCATGGAGGAGTTGACCGGCGCGAGCGTCGTCATCTACGGCACCACGATGGGCGTCATCGGCAGTCCCCAGCAGGTCGACGTGGTCCGGAGCGCGGCCGAGATGATTCTCGACGGCGCGCCCCACGGATCGGTGTACTCGTTCCTCGAACGCAAGCGCAACGAGATGAAGCGCAAAGGGATGGAGTTCCACCAGTTCCCCGGATAGAATCGACTCGCAGTTTCTTTTCGACGTAGTCACCGAAGAAAATCGTCTCGTCTCGATACGACCCCGTTTTAGAAAGGCCCGTCTACTTCCGCGCTGACGGTCGTGTCACCCAGTTGTCCTGATGGATAGTATTACCGGATTCACGGATTAGGACGTCCTCACGTCCTATCGTAATTTAGCGTCGTACCCGCAGCGCGGCCGGTTTCCACATACCCTTATAAAACTACGCGTGTTAAGTATTCACATATCACGTTTAGGAGTCTGTGCTGGCGTTCTCGTCCAGGTTAGAGAAAGCTTTATGTAGAATGGCAATCAATCATTGCAACGAACATGGCACAACGAATGGGCAACCAGCCGATGATTGTACTTTCCGAGGACAGCCAGCGCACCTCCGGAAAGGACGCGCAGTCGATGAACATCACCGCAGGGACCGCCGTCGCCGAGGCCGTTCGGACGACACTCGGTCCGAAAGGCATGGACAAGATGCTCGTGGACTCCACGGGCGAGGTCGTCGTCACGAACGACGGCGTCACCATCCTCAAGGAGATGGACATCGAGCACCCCGCGGCCAACATGGTCGTGGAAGTCTCCGAGACCCAGGAGAACGAGGTCGGCGACGGCACGACCAGCGCGGTCGTCATCGCCGGTGAGCTCCTCGAGAAGGCCGAGGACCTCCTCGAACAGGACATCCACGCGACCACGCTCGCGCAGGGGTACCGACAGGCCTCCGAGAAGGCCAAGGAACTCCTCGAGGAGAAGGCCATCGACGTGGACGCCGACGACACCGAGACGCTCGAGAAGATCGCGTCCACCGCGATGACCGGCAAGGGCGCGGAGAACGCCAAGGGCCTGCTCTCGAAACTCGTCGTGCGCGCCGTCCAGAGCGTCGCCGACGAGGACGGCATCGACACCGACAACGTCAAAGTCGAGACCGTCGTCGGCGGTTCCATCGACCAGTCCGAACTCGTCGAGGGCGTCATCGTGGACAAGGAGCGCGTCCACGAGAACATGCCCTACTTCGTCGAGGACGCCAACGTCGCCCTGCTCGACACCGCCCTCGAGATTCAGGAGACCGAAATCGACGCCGAAGTCAACGTCACCGACCCCGACCAGCTCCAGAGCTTCCTCGACCAAGAGGAGGAACAGCTTCGCGAGATGGTCGACAAGCTCGAAGCCGTCGGCGCCGACGTCGTCTTCGTGGACGGCGGCATCGACGACATGGCCCAGCACTTCCTCGCCGAGAAGGGCATCATCGCGGTCCGCCGCGCCAAGTCCGACGACATGAGCAAGCTGGCCCGCTCGACCGGCGCGAGCGTCGTCAGCAACGTCGACGACATCGAGGAGTCGGACCTCGGCTTCGCCGGTAGCGTCGCCCAGAAGGACGTCGGCGGCGACCAGCGCATCTTCGTCGAGGACGTCGAAGAGGCCAAGTCCGTGAGCCTCATCCTCCGCGGCGGCACCGAACACGTCGTGGACGAGGTCGAGCGCGCCATCGAGGACAGCCTCGGCGTGGTCCGCGTCACGCTGGAGGACGGCAAGGTCGTCCCCGGCGGCGGCGCACCCGAGACCGAACTCGCGCTCGAACTCCGCAACTACGCCGACTCCGTCGGCGGCCGCGAGCAGCTCGCGGTCGAAGCGTTCGCGGACACGCTCGAAGTCATCCCGCGCACCCTCGCCGAGAACGCGGGCCTCGACCCCATCGACAGCCTCGTGGACCTCCGCAGTCAGCACGACGCCGGTAACTTCGGCTTCGGTCTCGACGCCTACACCGGCGACATCGTGGACATGGAGGAAGACGGCGTGGTCGAGCCGCTCCGCGTCAAGACGCAGGCCATCGAGTCCGCCACCGAGGCGGCCGTCATGCTCCTCCGCATCGACGACGTCATCGCCGCGGGCGACCTGAAAGGCGGTCAGGTCGACGGCGACGACGGCGGCGACGGCGGCGCGCCCGGCGGTGCCGGCGGTATGGGCGGCGGCATGGGCGGCGGCATGGGCGGCATGGGCGGCATGGGCGGCGCAATGTGACGTAGGCCGCAACCCTACTTCCTGCCCGTTCGACTGCCCGGCCGCATCGGCCCACTCCCGTTCGAATTACGCGGTGTCGCCCGACACCGCACCGCGGTATCCGATATCTCCGTTTTTCTTGCGGTCTCGCGCGTGAATCGTGAGTTCTGCGTCTGACCAGTGACGAAACGACTGTGACTCGAGAGACGGGACCGGTTCTCGTCACCGCGAGAAGTCGGGTGAGCGCTACGCTCAGAAGTCGCTCAGAAGCGTGTTCGAGACGAGTTTCGAGATGCCCCGGCGGAGGCGCTCGGAGGCAGACTGGCCGCTGATGTCGAGTTCGTCGCCCAGTTCCTCCAGTGCAGTCTCGCGGGGAACCTCGAAGTAGCCCACGCGCTCGGCCGTTATCAGCGCGTCTCGCTGTTCGGAACTCAGGCCGAACTCGTCTTCGAGGTCCGACTCGCCCGGCGTGTAGAGCCGGTGGAGTCGGAAGTCAACGGCCTTGTCGGCACAGGTGTTTCGCATCTCCACCACCGAATCGCGGTCGGGAAATCGGACCCGTCGTTGCCAGCCGTCGGCCGACCCCGTGGCGGCTATGGGCGACGCGCCGATGTCGTGGTAGATGGGATAGATGGCACAGACGCGGTCGTAGTCGAGTCGCGCGCGATATAGTTTCCGACCGGCGAGTTCCTCGATGACCGTACTTTCGAGGACCGTTTCGTCGCGTTCGAGTCCCACCTCCAACCGTTCGAGGTCGCCACCGAACGCCCAGAATACCATCACGGGCGCGTCGAACTCGGTCGCCATCTGCTGTTCGAGTTCGACGGTCACGTTAGTGGCTTCGTCGAGGGCGTCGGCCAACGCGAGTTCCGAAGACCTGAGGGAGAACTCGGCGATGAGACTCATTAGGAACTACCTACTCTCGATTGCTTGAAAGCCTATTGGTCCTAAATCAAGCAAATAATGCCTCGTGGCCTAGTCACTTCCGTCGATATCTAGGTCGAACTGCTCGTGTTCGCTGGCGGCGTTGAGGACGACGCTGGTGTTGCTCTCCTTGATATCGGGGTCGTTCAGCAGAGTCTTGATACCTCGGTTCATCCCGTCAGTATCCGTGAATTTCCCGACTGCGATGATGTCGTAGTCGCCCGTCACCTCGTAGACGCTAATCATCTGGTCGTGACGCTGGAGGCTCTCGGTCACGTCTTCCAGCGCGTTCCCTTCGACCTTGAGTTGGAGGATGGCGGTCACGTCGTACCCGAGGGCGTCGTAGTCCACTTTGGGCGTGTAGCCGTCGATGACGCCCTCGTCTTCGAGGTCCTGTAGGTGGTTCGAGACGGTCGTCACCGACACGTCGAGGTCCTCCGCCAGACTCCGGAGACTGGCCCGACCGTCGCCCAATAGCGCGTTCACCAACTTCGCGTCGAGATTTTCGTACGTCATTACGCTTCCAAACGGGACCCATCCTTTAGAATTTTACGAATATCCAATTCTAGCCCGAAAAGCCAGAATTGGGCCAACCGGTAAGGTTTTAATAGTACATGTAGTGGTGTAGAATGCCAACAAAAATGACGGATGGACAAGTTGCGGCCAGCAAAGAGGCGGGGTTGACGGACGCCGAGCGAGACGTACTCGAACAGATCGAGGAGGAGAACGTCGACTTCGTTCGCCTCCAGTTCACGGACATCACGGGGACGGTCAAGAACGTCAGCGTCCCGGCCTCGCAGGTCGAGAAGGCCTTCGAGGAGGGAATCTGGTTCGACGGCTCCTCCATCGAGGGGTTCGTCCGGATTCAGGAGAGCGACATGCGTCTCGAACCGGACCCCGAGACGTTCGCCGTCCTGCCGTGGCGGTCGGACGGTGACACCGCGAGCGCTCGACTCATCTGCGACGTGGTGAACACCGACGGAACGCCCTTCGAGGGCGGCCCGCGTCAGGTGCTCAAGAGCGTCCTCGCGGAGGCCGAGGAGATGGGCTACTCGGTCAGTATCGGCCCCGAACCCGAGTTCTTCCTGTTCCAGAAGGACGAGGACGGCCGGGCGACGACCGTTCCCCACGACTCGGGCGGCTACTTCGACCTCGCGCCGAAGGACCTCGCGAGCGACGTGCGCCGCGAAATCATCTTCACGCTGGAGCAGATGGGCTTCGAGGTCGAAGCCAGCCACCACGAGGTGGCCGACGGCCAGCACGAGATCAACTTCAAGTACGACGACGCGCTGTCGGCCGCGGACAACATCGCGACCTTCCGCGCGGTCGTCCGCGCCGTCGCCGAGCAGAACGACATCCACGCGACGTTCATGCCCAAGCCCATCAGCGCCATCAACGGGTCGGGCATGCACAGCCACATCAGCCTCTTCGACGACGAGGGCAACGCCTTCGCCGACGAGGACGACGAGTTCAACCTGAGCGAGACTGCCTACAAGTTCATGGGCGGCGTCCTGAACCACGCGGAGGCGTTCACCGCGGTCACGAACCCGACGGTCAACTCCTACAAGCGCCTCGTCCCCGGTTACGAGGCACCCGTCTACGTCGCGTGGAGCGACGTGAACCGCTCGGCACTCATCCGCGTCCCGGACGCCGCGGGCGCGAGTTCCCGGTTCGAGATTCGGAGTCCCGACCCGTCGTGTAACCCCTACCTCGCGCTCGCCGTGGTCATCAAGGCCGGACTCGAAGGCATCGAGAACGACGCCGACCCCGGCGACCCGGTCCGCGAGGACATCTACGAGTTCGACGACGCCAAACTCGACGAGTACGGGATCACCACGCTCCCCGGGAGCCTCGACAGGGCTATCGACGCGCTCGAAGGGGACGAAGTCGTCCGAGAGGCCCTCGGCGAACACGTCACCGAGAAGTTCGTGGAGGCCAAGCGCGCCGACTACGCCGACTACAAGACCCACGTCTCGGCGTGGGAGAAAGAGAAGTACCTCGAGAAGTTCTGAGTCGGACGCCCAGTTCAGGTCACTGTCGCCGACTCCTCTTTTCGCACGCGCTCGACCGCCAACGGGAGCGCCACGATTCCCGCCGGAACCAGCAGATTCAGGCCGAAGACCGCCGGTAGCGTGAGTTCGAGTGCGTTCCCGGCGTAACCGAGCGCACCCAGCACGGCGAGTCCTCCGAACGCGGCGAGCGGTCGTACCGACGCCTCGGACGGTACCTCGAACGCCGTCCACGCCGCGCCAGCACCGAGGACGCCCGCGGCCGCAGCGGTTGCGTCCGGCGTGAGTCCGTTCGTCAGAAGCGCGGCCGCCGCGGCGACGCCCGCGACGGCGAAGGCCCGTCTCGGTCGCCAGTCACGGACGCCGACGAGGGCCGCCACGTACGCGAGTCCCGCGCCGACGCCGACGACCACGTCCACGGCGTAGTGGACGCCGATGACGACCCGGGAGAGGCAGACGACCGCGACCGCGGCCGCGGCGACCGCCGCGCGACGCCGGTGACTCCCTCGGTCGAGAGCGAGCGCGAGGAGAGCGAACGCCACCGTCGCGGAGAGGGCGTGACCGCTCGGAAAGCCATAGCCGGTCGCGCGAGCGACGCGGACGGTCGTGGGTGGCCGCGGGAGCGCGAAGAGACCCTTCAGCGCGAGCGTCAGGGAGGACGCGCCGAGGACGCCCGCGAGCGCGACCGCCCCGCGTCGCCGGTCGCCGAACCAGTAGCAGAGCGCGACCGCGGCCAGCAAGACGCCGACGTCGCCGACGTTCGTGAGCAGGCCGAACAGTTCGCGGACCGCCGGTGGGAGGTGACGGTCGAACGCGACCGCGACGCCGATGCTGCGACCGGTCATCGGCTGGGGGTAAGACCGGCGGCAGGTATACCTTTCGACCGAGGGTTACCGATACGGTCTACGACCAGAAGGTACCGATGCGGTCTGCGACCGGAGAGTGTCGAGAGGGCCTACGACCGGAAGTTACCGATGCGGTCGCTGATGCGACTCGGGAAGGTCAGCACGCCGACGCCGAACCCGAGCATCACCATCAGCGCGTAGAGGCCGAGCGTCGAGAGCCAGACGACCAGCATCGCGAAGATGGCCCACCACCGGGTGAGCCAGAGGAACGCGCCGAGGGTCATCAGCGTCCCGTACAGCAACACGAGGTACGGACCCCAACCGCGGGCGTGACCGCGGCGCATCCGCTTGCGGACGTACTGCTTCAGTTCGGACTCGACTTCCGGCTTCTCGACCGTGCGCGATTCGATGTCCTCTTCGAACGATTCCACGTCTGCTCGTAACTCCCGCAACTCGTCGCGGAGTTCCACGATGTCGGGAGCGGATTCGTCGTCGTCGGTCATGTATTGGGAGAGTAGTTCCTGCTTGCGTTCGATGCGCCGTTCTTCCGGTTCCTTGGTCCGCTCGGCGTAGCTTCCGCGGTTGGCGAGAACGACGTTTACGACGCCGCCGAGCAGGACGAGGATGCTGGCGAAGTAGAGCCACGTCACCAGCAGGAGCGCGGTCCCGAGAAACTGGGAGGGACCGGTCGAGGAGGCCGCCGCGTATATCTGGAACAGAACCTGCAGTATCGTCCAGCCGACCGTCGCGACGACAGCGCCCGGGAGCGCCTCCCGAATCGAGACGCCGGCGTCCGGGAAGACGACGTACAGCGGGAGGAACACCGGCACCAGCGCGACCAACTGTACGACCGTCGCCACGACGCCGACGAACGGGAACTGCGGGAACAGCGCGGTCGCCGCGCCCGCCAGCACGAGAACGACGACACCGACTCCGATGGCTGCCAGCACGAGAAGAGCGTCCTTGACTTGGTCCGCGATTCCCGTCTTGGCGTCGGTCGCGTAGATGGCCGAGAACGCCTCGTCGAAGCCCCGGAACACCTTGATTGCGCTCCAGACCAGCACTACGAGACCGATTATCGTCGTCCCGCCGGCCCCCGGACTCGTGATGAACTGCCGTAGCTCCGACTGTCCCGTCGCCGTCAGCAGTCCCGACGCCTGATTGACGACCTGCGTCGCGAACTGGTCGCCAGCCACGAACGAGACGACGATGAAGGCCAGCAGTAGCAGGGGGATGAGCGAGACGAACGAGTAGTAGGCGGTACTCGCCGCCAAGAAGGTAATCTCCTGCTCGCGCGCCTCCTCGATGACCGAGCGACCGGCGTTCAGAGCGTTTCCGAGACTGGGCACGCGACTCATTTCGCCAACGAGATACAAATATTCATTGGCAATACGCCGGGTATCCGGTTCGGAGACGCGGAGTTACGAGTCTCGTGTCGCCTCGCGTATCGCTTCGACGGTCGCTGGCGTCTTGAACGTGGTTCCGCCGTAATGAGTCCGGGACGTTTCGTAGCCCGCGTCCCGGAGGTCCCCGAGGAACTCGTCCATGGCCGGGGCGGCCCGGCCCCACTCCTTGCAGAGGCGGTGCTGGTCGTAGTGGGTCGGTTCGTGGAGTTCGCCTTCGAGTGTGTCCAGCAACCGCTCGACCTTGCTCTCGGTCCCCATCGAGTCGTCCAACTCCTCGCGGACCGCGGCCACGAAGTCGGCGTCGTGGGCCGGGCCGAGCCACAGCGGTCCGGCCGTCAGGGTGCGCTCGCTTCCGCACTCCGGACACGTCTCGATGGGGTCGGCGACGAGACCGAAGTCGTGTTCGCGGTAGAGGCAGTCCTCGCAGTGGTAGACGTGGCCCAACTCGTCGATAGCGGCGTTGGCGTCGCTGGCGCTGTGGTCGAGTTCGAGGTAGGTCCGGACGTAGTGGCTCGTGGCGTGGGTGAGAATCGGCGTCACGCCCGCGTCGTAGCGCGCGGCGGTCCGGGCCATCGCCGACAGCAGGACGCGGACGCCCATCTCGGCGTGGTAGTCGGTGTTTCGCGGGACCGCGCTGTACTTCCGGACGCCGCTGTGGAAGTGCGCCCCGCAGAGCGGCGCGGTGTCGGTCGCGGTGACGCAGACGAGGTCACGTGTGTTGGCGAACGCGGCGTCCGCGAAGGGAATCGGCGTCCCGAAGGGGTCGATGTCCACCACGTCGAACACCTCTTCGTGCATCAGTGCGTTGGCGTCGCGCTGGACGACCTCGCCGTCGAGGTCGTTGCGCTCCAGATTTCGCTCGCAGAGTTCGACGGCGTCGGGGTCGATGTCCGCGAGGGTGGCGTTCCAGCCGTCGGCAGCGGCGCGGACGCCGCGGATACCGCTGGCGGCCATCGCGTCGAGGTAGTACTCCGCGCGCTCCTCGCGGTCCCGGTAGGCCCGGAGCGCGGCCACGGTCAGGTCGCGGTTCAGCTCCTGAACCGGGTTGAAGAACACCTCGTCGCCGATTCCCTCGTCGGCCTGCTCGGGGACCTCGACCTCGACTCCGCCTTCGCTGACGCGCATATCGCCACTCGTCGCTCCCCGGCGAAAAGCCAACCGATGCGAGACCACCTTTTTTCTCGTCGGGTGTCCTCGCGCCGACGGCGCTGCGGGCACCCTCCTCGAAAAAATCTGCACCGGCAGAGACAGGCTCTGACGAGCCTTCGTTCGCGTCGTTCACGAAGAGACCAAAAAACCGCTCGCTCACTGCGTTCGCTCGCGGTGAAGTCACTCGTTCTCCCGGTGGTCGCTCCGGTTCGGCCCTCCCGGGGTAGTCGGATTGGCTGTCCCCGGTCCGACTCCGGACGACCGCGCGACCGGAACCTGTTTAGGCCCGCCCTCCAAACCCCTCTGGCGTGTTCCCGGCCGACGCCACCCGACGCGCCTCGCCGCCCGTCGCTGCCCGGAGGCGGTGGTACTCGTGAACGAGGTCGAGGAGTGGCAGGACGACCTCGAAGCGGCGGGCGAACTCACGCCCGGCGTGACGAACCACATCCTGTCGGTCCACGACGACAGGGGCGCGCAGGCCATCGAGGCCGTCTCGGAGGGCCGAATCAAGGAGTATCGGGACTTCACGGTCGTCGTCGGTCACGACGACGAGTACATCGTGGAGGGACGCGGCTGTGGCTGTCGGGACAGCGAGTACAACCTCGACCCGGAGGACCCGACCGACCTCTGCTGGCACGTCATCGCCGTCGCCATCGCGCGCCGCGTGGACGAAGTGGACGACCACGACATGTGGTACTCCGAGGTCCGGGACTTCTTGTAACGCTAGAAAACGAGTCCGAGTCCGAGAGCGTCGGCGGGCGCTACTCTCGGCAGATGTCCACGAAGTTACGGAGGATTCGGAGACCCGTCTCGCCGCTCTTCTCCGGGTGGAACTGGGTGCCGAAGACGGTGCCGGACTCGTCGGCGACGATGGCGGGGAACGCTCGCCCGTAGTCGGTCGTCGCGACGACCGCGTCGTCGTCGTCGGGCACCGCGTAGTAGGAGTGGACGAAGTAGGCGTACTTCCCGTCGATACCGTCCACGAGAGGGTGGTCGCGCTGCACGTCGAGTTGGTTCCACCCCATGTGGGGAACTTTCTGGCCCTCGGCGAACCGGACGTTCGTTCCGGGGATCAGGTCGAGACCGCGGACGTCCCCTTCGCCGGCGTGTTCGGCCTCCTCGCTCGACGTGAGCAACATCTGCATCCCGAGGCAGATGCCGAACACGGGCGTCCCGCTCTCGGCGACTTCGAGGAGGGACTCGCGGTACGGTCCGGCGTTCTCGACGCCCTCGCGGAACGCGCCCACGCCGGGGAGGACGACGCCGTCTGCCGATTCGAAGCGCTCCGGGTCGTCGCTGGTCTCGACGTTCGCGCCCGCCCGCTCCAGTCCGCGGGTGACGCTCCGCAGGTTGCCGAGTCCGTAATCGACGACCACGACCGACGCCGCGTCTCCGCGCTCCTGCGTCCGCGCACGCTGACTACTCATACTCTAACGTGAGACTGGCGACGGCAAGTCGCTTTCCCTTGGGGCAGGAACTCCCCCGACCGCGGGCGCTGTTCGGTTGCCGACGATTGGGAGATTTCGCCATCTGTCGCCGTTCTACCGTCCGAACGGGGATAAAGTATATAGCAAAAATAGGAAGACTTAACCGACGTCTGTCTGACGAATAAGACGATTCGGTCATGGCAAACCGACGAAAATTCCTCAAGACGACTGGCGTAATCGGGACAGTTGGACTCGCGGGTTGTATGGGCGGTAACGGTTCGGACGAAGGGACCACCACGACCTCATCGGACACCACCGAGGGAGGCGAGAGCGACGCGACGGAGACGACCACGGAGTCGAAGATGGACTTCCAGAACGGCGAGATAAACTTCAACGTCTCGCCGAGCGTCGCTCAGGAGCGACTTCAGGCGCAGTATCAGCCCATCAAGGAGCACCTCCAGAACGAGTTCGACGTCCCCGCGAAACTCAAGCTGGCGAACAACTACAGCGCCGTCATTCAGGCGCTGGGCGCTGGCACGTCCGACATGGCCGAGACCGGTCCGTTCGCGGCCGCGCTCGGCGTCGAGGCCGGAAAGGCCGAAATCGCGCTCCAGCGGAAGGGGTACGGTAGCTGGGAGTACAAGAGCATCATCGTCGCGGCCGACGGTGTGGACGTGAGCAACCTCGACGAGATGAAGACGTACGTCGAGAACAACGAGACCACCATCGCGTTCGCCGACCGCCTCTCGGCGAGTGGCTGTCTGTTCCCGCTGTACGACCTGAAGAAGGCGGGCATCGAAATCGGGACGCTCCCCGAGGGCGGCGGCAGCGACGCCGCGTTCACGCCGAACTTCTCCAGCCACACCGGCGCGTACGAGACGCTCAAGAACGGACAGGCCGACTTCGCCGGGTTCGGCGGGTTCGTCCCCGGTCTGCAGGACAACTTCGAGAAGAACGCGACCATCATCAACGAACACACGGGCCTGCCCCGCGCGCCCATCGTCCTGAGTCCGAAACTGACCGAGGAAGAGAAGACGGCGCTCGTCGAGGCCTTCACGAGTGCTCCCGACAAGATTTACCTCGGGAAGGACGGCAAGAAGGACACCGACAAGAAGAGCGACGACCCCGACGACGACCTCTGGTTCAACGCCGTCCGGAAGGTCGACGTGGACAAGTATCAGCCGGTCATCGACGCCGCCAAGGAACTCGGCGTCGGCACGGACTACTTCAAAACGTCCTAAAATAAATAGATAAATAAACCGTTACACTCGTTTTTTCACCGATGCCAGCAGTCTCACTCGATAACGTAACTAAGATCTACGGGAGGGACACGGTCGCCTTGGAGGACATCAGCTTCGAGATTCCCGAAGGCGAGTTCGTGGTCCTCCTCGGTCCGTCGGGGGCGGGCAAGTCCACCATGCTCCGCGTCCTCAACGGGCTGACACAACCAACGGAGGGCGAGGTCATCATCAACGAGAAACCGGTCGGCGGAGAGCGGAGCGAGGTCGGCATGGTCTTCCAGATGCACTACCTCATCGAGAGCATGAGCGCGTTCAGAAACGCGCTCACCGGCGCGCTCTCCCGGTCGAACTTCGCACAGAGCGCGCTCACCATGTACCCGGACGAGGACAAGCGCGCCGCACTGGAGGCGCTGGAAACGGTCGGCCTGCTCGACGAGGCCGGACAGCGCGCCGGGTCGATGAGCGGCGGGCAGAAACAGCGCGTCGGCATCGCCCGAGCGCTGGTGCAGGACCCCGACCTGCTGCTCGCCGACGAACCCGTGTCGAGTCTCGACCCGAAGGCCGCGAAGGACGTGATGCGGTACATGAAGGAGGCGGCCAAAGAGCGCAACCTGACGACCGTCGCCAGCCTCCACCAAGTCAACATCGCCCGCGAGTTCGGCGACCGATTCCTCGGCGTCCGGGACGGCGAACTCATCTTCGACGGCGACCGCGAGGACCTGACGATGGACGTCGTGGACCAGATTTACTACGGCGACGACGAGGCGGCCAAGGAGCGAGCGGAGAATCTCGCCACCACGGCACCCGAGCGAGGTGAGGACGATGAGTAGTTCCCGAATCGGCGAGACGCTTCAGGTGCTGGAGCGACGCCGACGCATCCGACAGTTGTTCGCCGTGGCCATGCTGGCGGTCGTCCTCGCGGCGACGTACTTCGGTCTCGACTTCATCGGTTTCGACCCGAAGGAACTCTGGGCGCAGGTGCCCCAAGAGATAGAGTTCATCAAGAGCTTCGTGCCGCCGAACTTCGTGGACTTCACCATCTACACCGAGCAGAACAACATCACGGGCCTGAAGGCGATTCCGGCGAGCTTCCGGAACTTCGGCCAGCCCATCATCGAGAGCCTGACCAGCGACAGCGCGTCGCTGGTGCGGCTCAGCATGGTGACGATAATCCTCGGGTTCACCGGCACGGTGCTTGGCTTCCCGCTCGCGCTGTTCTTCGGCGTGCTCGGCTCCGAGCAGGTCACGCCGTTCCCGTTCAACTTCGTCTTCCGCGGCGCGATGAGTGCGATTCGGGCGATTCCGGCGCTGGTCTGGATTCTCATCTACGTGCCGCTGGCGGGCATCAACGAGGTCAGCGCGGTGCTGGCCATCGCCACCGACACCGTCGGGAATCTCGGCCGACTGTTCACCGACGAGTTGGAGGAAATCGAGGACGGACCCATCGAAGCCATCCAATCGACCGGGGCCTCGCGTCCGCAGGTCATCGGCTTCGGGATGCTGAGTCAGGTCTCGACCTCCTACGTCGCGTGGACGCTCTACATCCTCGAAATCAACACCCGCATCGCCATCAGCCTCGGCGTCGTGGGCGCGGGCGGCATCGGCCGGTACATCCGCCTGCGACAGGACCTGTTCAAGTATCAGAAGGCCGCGGCGGGCATCATCATGGTGTTCGTCATCGTCATCTCGGTGGAACTGCTCTCCTCGCGCATCCGCGCGCGACTCCGCCCGGACGAACACGAGAGCAAGTCCATCCTCGACGCCATCCGAGACCTCACCGACGGAAGCAAGTGGCTCGGGACCGGCTCGAACAGGCCCTGAGACGGGTTTCTACCGGTTTCCGTTTCTTTTCGCCGGTTGACTCGCGTCCCGGTCGGCTGACGGGGACGTGTATCTACTCGCCGCGCTCGACCGCTTGTTCACACCGCTCAGTACCGCGCATACTTCGCCTACTGCGTCGCGCTCCGTGACTGGCGGCCGTCGGAAGCCAAATCACCCAAACGATGAAGGCCGCAGAGCGTCCCCTGCCGATATGGTCTCCCGAGAGACGAGTCGGCGAACGTTCCTCCTCGGCGCGGGCGGACTCGGTGGCGCGAGTCGGTCCGCGGCGGACACCCGTGCGGTCGGCGCAACTCGCCGGTCGGCGCCCGGTCAACCGGCGGTTAGCGTTCCCGGTATCGACACCGACCACCGAGTTCGGTGGACGTTCGAGACCGACACAGCGGCGACGGTCTACCCCCCGGTCAGGACCCGAGAGGCCCTCGTCACGCTCGTCCGGAGTAGGTCCGACGGGGAGTCGCAGTACGAGGTGTGCGCCCTCGACGCCGAAACGGGGCAGACTCGCTGGCGACGCGAGTTGGACGGCCGCTCGACGTTCCCGAAGGCCGCCGACGGACTGGTCTACGTCGTGGACGGCGAGCAACTGCGCGCGCTCGACGCTAACGACGGTAGCGACCGGTGGCGAGTCGCCACGGGCACTCTCGATTACCGATACGTCGCGGTCGGCGACGGTGCGGTCGTCGTCGCCGCCGCCGACGGACGCGTGACCGCCATCGACGCCGCCCAAGGCGGTGAACTGTGGACGACCGAAATCGACGGCGAGGACCGACTCGTCGGTCCGTTGCTGGACGGCGAGCGCGTCTACCTCGGCGGGACGGGCGGCTACTACGCGCTCGGCCGGGAGGACGGTCGCCAGCGGTGGGTCGCCCGGACGCCCGGAGAAGAACGGGCGTGGGCCGCCGAAGTGCAGGACGGCCTGTTGGTCGGGTGGTCCAACGAAGCGGTCTACGGACTCCGGGTCGGCGACGGGACCCAACGCTGGCGGACACCCCACGAGCGACTCCCGCCTCATCCGTCGATGGGCACCGTCACCGCCGACACCGTCTTCGTCTGGGGACAGTCGCTGGCCGCGATAAACGTCAGAACCGGCGAGAAGCGGTGGACCTTCGGCGGCGACGCCGACCGAGGCTACGGCATCGAGACGGACGGAGATGGCGTCTACTTCTCGGTCGGCGACGAGTTGGTCGCGGTCGACGCCGAGTCGGGCCGCGAGCGCTGGCGCGCCGACACCGGAACTGGGAACAACTACTGGGGGACCGTGCGAGACGGACTCGTCTACACGGTCGGGAGGACCCGGACCGCCGCCATCGACGTCGGGTCGGGAGACGAGCGCTGGAGTCTCGACTTCGAGGACGACCGGGGACTCTGGGCCGACGTCGTCGGCGACCTCGCGCTGGTGGCGACCCAGAGCGGGACGCTGTACGCCGTGGACCGACCCTCGCCGCTCGCCACCGCACCGCTCGCCGCGGCCGAGCGATTCGCCACCTCCCCGTCGGGACTCGGACTGTTCGGCCTGCTCGGGGCCGGTCTCCTCGGCGTCGGCTACCGCCGAGCGACGCGCGCGACCGCCGGTAGCGACTCGGATGCGGAGTTCGGCCGCCTCGACCGACTCGGCGGCGGTCCGGTCACCGAGACGTACCGCGAGCGCGTCCGGACGCCCGACGGGCCGACGCTGGTCGCCGAGACCCGCGTCCGAGACGGCGTGGACGCCGAGACCCGGCGGGCGGTCGCCGACGCCGTCGAGCGGTGGGCCGACCTCTCCGGGGCGGCCGACGGCGTCCTTCCGATTCGGGAGTTCGACGTCGGCCCGGACGACGACCCGGTTCCGTGGTTTCGGACCCCCTTCGTCGCGGGCGGGTCGCTGGCCGACTCGTGGCCGGTCGCGGACCGCGAGCGCGTCGAAGTCGTCTCGGGCGTCGCCCGGGCGCTCCACGCGGCCCACCGCGAGGGCGCGGTACACGGCCGACTCGCGCCCCGCCACGTCTTCCGCGAGACCCCCGACGAGACCCGGCGCGACTCGATTACCGGCGACGACGTGCTGGTCGGCGACTGGTTTCTGGCCGAGGTGTCGGCCGACGCTCGGGACGCGACCGACCCCTACGCGCCGCCCGAGCGACCGCAGAAGTCCGGCGGGACACCGCGAGCGGGCGACGTGACATCACCGGAGGCAACCGGAGCGTCGATGCAGGAGACCGACGCGGCGAGCATCGAGGGCGACGTCTACCGGGTCGGCGCGTTGGCCTACCACCTGCTCACGGGCGCGGTTCCGGGGCCGGACCCCGTGCCCGCGAGCGACCGCAACCCCGCGCTCTCGGCCGAACTCGACGACGTCCTCGACCGGGCGCTCGCGGCCGACCCGGCCGACCGCTACGAGACGGCGCTGGCCTTCGACGACGAGTTCCGGTGGGCCGCGCTGGACCGCTAGCGACCCCGGACCGCCACGTAGCACGCCGCGACGAGCGGACACGCGACGCCGGAGAGGAACGTCGTCGCGCCCCACGCCAGCGGCGCGAGCGCCCGGTCGCGCGACCCCGCGGAACTCCGTCGCCAGCGGGCGTCGAGATACACCAGCGAGGCGAGGGCGAAGGGCACGAAGACGGCGGTTGCGACGACTGTGAGCGATTCTGACACCGCGACGAGACCGGGAATCGGGAGCGCCATGGGACCCGTTCTTCCGACGGAGGTCCCATTGTTATGCGGCGATTACTGTCGGAGAGCGAGGCGAACGACCGGGGCAGAAGCGCGAGACCGCTCGGGTTCAGAAGTCGCCGAGTTGGGACTGGCCGTTCGAGTCGCCGTCCGCCATCGCGGCGGCCTTGTCGAAGGCGGCGTCGAGTGACTCCTCCTGACTGCGGTCGTAGAAGGTCGCCGCGGGGTGGACGCAGACGAGGACGTCCCGGACAGCGCCGCCGAGGTCCACCTGTTCGACGTTGGCGGCCTCCTTCGTGACGGCCACGTCGCGGTCCAGCAGGTGTTCGCTCGGCACCTTGCCGAGCGTGATTATCACCTCGGGGTCCACCTGCTCTATCTCGGATTCGAGGTACGGCCAGCAGTTCTCCAATTCCTCGGCGGTGGGGTCTCGGTTCTCCGGCGGGCGGCACCGCACGCAGTTGGTGATGCGTACGTCCTGACGGGCCAGTCCCCGCTCGCGGAGTTTGTCGTCCAGAACCGTCCCGCTTCGACCGACGAACGGTTCGCCCTGCTCGTCCTCCTGTGCGCCCGGTCCCTCGCCGACGAACAGGAGGTCGGCGTCGGCCGGACCGGTACCGTTGACGATCTGGCTCCTGCTGTCCACGAGTTCGGGACAGCGCGTGCAGTCGGTCACTTCGAGACCGTCCATTTCTCCCATGGGTGAGGCCACGGGTCTCGGGTATTAAGAATCGGTGGCCTTCGGGTGAGATGACTGTATCCTCATACCATCTGCCAACCCACATCCAATAGGGTCTTAAGAACCAAGTGGAAAAGTAACCAAAAATGAATTTCGAGGAGTTTCGAGAATCTGTTAGAGACTTTGTAGACCTCCACGCAAGTAAATATGAAGAGGCCTTTGAGGAGCCTTTAAATAGAAAACTGGCTACTTCTTACGCCATCCAATATTTAGGCAGTTTCTCAAACCAAGAGGAGGTTGATGTTGTTTCGGAATATTATGAAAGCCGTACCTTAGATGATCGTGAAGAAAGAGTTGGGAAGGAAGTTGCACTAAGACTGACTAATGAGAAAGACGAATTTATTGAATATATTTCTAAGGCAGAGTTCAGCTACGTAACTGGGAGTGCTTTAAATAACAAGTCGGCAAAAATACTAACTAAGATGTACGAGAATATCCTGTCTTTAGAGCAGGAAAAGCAGGAAGGTCTCTATCTTTGGTATTTAGATGGATTCCCCCATGAAGAACTTGGCTCTTTAGAGAGGAACTATACAAGAGCAGTAAAATTCAGCGAAAATCACAGAGAGACGTTCAA
Source organism: Halorussus aquaticus (assembly GCF_024218795.1). Lineage (GTDB taxonomy): Archaea > Halobacteriota > Halobacteria > Halobacteriales > Haladaptataceae > Halorussus > Halorussus aquaticus. Next base: position 3,297,422 of record NZ_CP100400.1, on the reverse strand, counting down.
TATTGAGTCTCACGGTCACGCCAAATCCGGAATAGAATTTTATTCACGTCTAATTGATGTCTTTGACGTTGGTTCTCCCTTACTCTATGCTATATCTAGAAGCGAAGATGAAGTCTTGGATGAGACTATGGACTTTGTATCCTTAAACTTCGGCTACATCTATAACAAAATTCAAAATAGTCGATATTCATCAGTCATCTCACTAATTGATAGAGATATAAGAAATGGGGTAAAGCATGGAGATACACGAGTCCTCCCCAATCAAGAGAGTATTCGGATTGATAAGAATGTGAACATATCATACTCTAGTTTCAGTAAGAAAATAGCGAGGGCCTATATTGGGTGTGAGGTAGTGTATGGTCTACCGGCGATTATTGGACTTGCTGGTCAAAATCAAACCGATATTGATGCTTCGGTAGACTTCTGAGAATTTAATAACTAATGTCTCTAGTTCTCCTGAATTCGTCGCCCGCCCGCGCCGCCAGTCGCGCCACTCGCAGGGGTTCGGGTCGGCCGCCCTCGGGCGTGAACGCCCGCACCGCGTCGCGGGCCTCGCCGGAATCGACGCCGACCGACCGGACGAAGACGGTCTGGTCGTTCACCGCGAGTCGCTCGCGGGGTGGCTGGCGCTCGAAGACGGCTTTCCGTCGGGCGAGTTCCTCGCCCTCGAACTCGGCTTCCAGCGCCTCGACCAGTCCCGGACTCTCCTCGAACGTCACCGAAATCACGGGGCGGTCGGTCGCCTCGGACACCCGGTGTAGGTCCACGACGTTGTACCACGCCAGCGCGATACCGGCCACGAAGAGGTATCGCACGTCTTCGCGGTCGAGGTCCGAGAAGAGGTGGATAACGGCGTCGGTGGCGTCCGTCCCGCCGACGGTACAGGACTCGTAGGCGAAGCCGTCGGTGACGCGACTCGCGCGGGTGACGACGCCCGCCAGCGTGCTACGGCGTTCGCGATAGGATTCGGCGATACCCAGCGCGCGGACGCCGGACTTCACGGCTCGTAGGGTCGGTCGTAATTCCGTCCCGGTCCGAATCCGTCGTCTGATTGTGTCACGTTCGATACACCGTGAGTGGACGACCAGTGCTGAACAGAGTTACGACCGACCCTATCAGGTCTCGCTCTGTCCGTCGTCTTTGATGTCTTGAAGTCGGTCGATGAGTTCGTCGTTCGAGGCACCGATCTCGAAATCGACGCTGCCCTCGTGGGAGTTCTCCTCCGTGTCGACGCCGCTGTCGTCGATGTCGGCGTCGTAGTCCTGATTGTCCTGTTCGGACTCGTCGTAGCTCCCAAAGCCCATGTCTACTAGCATGTAGGCGCTTCGACCACTAAAGTCCCCCGCCGCCCGTCAGCGTTTTGAGGGGTGGTGCCGAACAGCCCGGCATGTACGTTCACAACGTCACCGCCGACGCGGAGACGTTCACCTGTAACGCCTACCTCGTCGAGGGCGACCGGACAGTGCTTGTAGACGCCGGGAGCATGCCCGGCGTCGTGGACGTAATCGCCGACCGCGTCGAGGACGTGGACGCGGTAGTGTTGACCCACCAGCACGGCGACCACATCGGCCAACTCGACGCCGTGCTGGAGGCCTACGACCCGGAACTGCTCTGTTACGCCGACCACCCGCGCCGAACCCGGGAACTCGACGACGGCGACTCGCTCCGCATCGGCGACGAGGAGTTCGAGGCGGTCTACTCGCCCGGCCACGCCGACGACCACCTCGCGTTCGTCGGTGACTCGACGCTCTTCAGCGGTGACGTGGTGGTGTACAACGACGGCGCGTTCGACGACGGGAGCTTCGGCCGGACCGACATGGCCGGTCAGTCCCGCGAGCGCGAAATCGAGAGCATCCGCGAGCTTCTGAACCGGATGCCCGAGGGCGTCGAAGACATGTACGCGGGCCACGGCGACGAGTTCAACGGAGACGTGCGCGAAGTCGTCGAGCGCGCGCTGGAGCGCGCCGAGCGCCGCGAACCGAAGTACCCCGACGAGTAACCGACAACAGTTTTACCCTTCGGCGTCCGGGTCTCAGTTGACAGATGAAAGCCCAAGAGAGAGTCGCGGAGTTCTTCGCGGAACACGACCTGGAGGGCGAACCGGCCTATCAGATTCTGGACCTCGCGTCGGAGGTCGGCGAACTCGCCAAGGACGTCAACGATTCGACCGACTACGGCGCGTCGCCCGAGGCGTTGGACGTGAAGACCGACGAACTCGGGGATGCGCTGTTCGCCCTGCTCGCGGTCGCCGAGTCGCTCGACGTGGACGCCGACGAGGCGCTGGACGAGGCGCTGGCGAAGTACCGGACGCGAATCGAGGAGACGGGCGACCCCGGTTCCGGGGAGTAACGCCGGACTCGCCACGTCGCCGTCGCTGTCTCGGTCGGAAGCGCAGAGACCGCCGACAGGCGGTCGCGTGTCGCGTCTGCGAGAGAGCGAAGCGACTGCTCGGCGACGCCGCCCGAAAGAAAACGGCCGCGGAAGAACGGTAACAGGACGCCGGAATCGACTCAGGCGTTTCGCGGTTCCTTGCTCTTCGGTCGGAGGTTGCCGTAGCCGCACTTCCGGCAGTTGTCGGCGTTCTTGGGGTTGCGAGCGTTACATCGCATGCAGATCGTCTTGTCGAGGGTTCGCGCTGTCGCTTTCTCGAAGCTAGCCATACCGACGCGTTGGCCGTCATCGCATTTAAGTCTTGCAGAGTGAGGCGGGCCGACGGTCGGTCGCGGGCGGCGACAAGCCATAACTTCCCGTCCGGTGACGTCTGGGCCATGCCGGACGGAATCGCCGCCGCGCTCCTCGGACTGGTGGTCGTCCTCGGCGTCGTCGGACCCGCGGGAGCGGCCGCAGGCGTCTCGGCGGAACCCGGAGCAGTCGGGACAGTATCGACCGACTGGACCGACCCGAGCGGCGGTCCCCAGACAACCGACGCGACCCGAACGACCGGCGCGACCGAAATCACGAACTGCACGACCGTCACCGAGTCCGGCGTGTACGTCCTCGCGGAGGACGTGAGGAACGCGTCGCCGACTCGCCTGCGGACCGGTCTCGGCGCCTGCATCGCCATCCGGGCCGACGACGTGACGCTCCGCGGCGGCGGCCACACCGTCGCGGCGGACGAGCGCGGCGGGGAACCCGGCGTCGTGGGCGTCCTCGTGAGCGCGCGAACGAGGGCTGGGGAGGCCACGCTCTCCGGCGCGACGGGCGGCGGACAGGAGCGGCGCTCGAACGTCACCGTCACGAACCTCTCGACGACGCGCTGGGGCGCGGGCGTCGCGGTCCTCGGAACGACCGACGCGACGCTCCGGAACGTCTCGGCCGTGGAGAACCTCGGCGACGGCGTCTTCGTGGAGAACTCGCCCGGCATCGAACTCCTCGGCGGGACGGTCCGCGCGAGCAACACCGGACTGTTCCTCCGGAACGCTCCAGACGCCCGCGTCGAGGGGCTGAACCTCACCGGCAATCTCGCAGGCGTCTCGGTCCGGAACTCCGACGGCGTGACGCTCGAAGGGGTCGGCGTCGCCGGGAGTTCACAGTACGGTCTCGGCGTCTTCGCGTCCGCAAACGCGACTATCGCCGACTCGACCGCCGCGGACAACGGTTTCGCCGACGTAATCCTCTCGCGGTCCGACGACGCGGCACTCCGGAATCTCACGATAGCGCGGGAGAGCGGAGGGACCGACGGTGGAGAAACGAGACCCCGGAGTCGCTCGGTCGGTATCTACCTGAACGACTCCGCCGACACCGCGCTCACACGCGTCTCGGTGGCCGACGCGCCGGGGACCGCGATTTACGCGGCCCGCGACTCGACCGCGGTCGGCGAGCGCGTGACGCTCGGGAACGCCACCCTCTCGTTCGAGACCCGCGACGTGGCGCTCGACCCGGCGACGGACGCGCCGCCGCTTCCGACCGACCGACAGGTCGTCGGCGTCCCGCTCCGGGCTGTGCCGACCGACGAGGATTCGGATCTCGCGCTGTCAGTCGGTTACGACGACGCCGCGGTGGACCGGACCAGTGCGACGGAGGACGCGCTGTCACTCTGGCGGTTCGACGCGGGCGAGGGGTGGCGACGGGTCGAGTCGGTCGCGGACGCCGAGCGAAACGTCGCGTCGGCCGAGTTCGGAGACCTGAGTCGGAACGGGACGGTCCTCGCGCTCGTCGGCGAGGCGGAGTCGGGGAACGCGACCGACCGGAGCTAACTACGAATCGGTCGCCGACTGTTCCGCTCCGGCGTCGAGGTACTCCTGCTGGACCGCGACGACTTCGGTCGAGTCCTCGCAGTCGGCGTACCGCCGGAGGGGTTCGGCGTTGAGTTCGAGGAACGTCTCGCCCCACGTGAACTTCGAGAGGATTCGCTCGGCGTGTTCGCGCTCGCCCAGAATCGTCAGGGCGGCGGCGAACGCCTCGACCGTGTTGAGTCGGAAGGGCTTGCCGTAGCTGACGGGGTTGGCCGCCACGAGGAACGGGAGCGCGCGGTGGACGCCCGGCATCTCGAACAGGGCCTGCTCGGCGGTCTCCCACGAGCAGTCGAGCGCGACCAACCGGTCGGTCTCGGCGCGGTCGGCGGGCGAGAGCGCCTGCTCGGCGTGGGGATTCAGCACGATGCCGTAGGGGGTCGCCGACGCGCTCCGGTGGAGTTGCGCGAGGTCGAACCGCGCGAGCTTTCTCGCGGTACACTTGTCGGGGTCGTCGTCGCCCTCGTAGCGGACGTGGAGATTCACTTTGCTGGTCGAGAGTTGGTCGCAGGCGGTGAAAAGTGGCTCGTTCGGGGCGGAGTTCGAGAGAAAGAGGACAGCTACAGCGACATAGTCACCCTGTCTCCTTCTTCGAAAGCGACCGGCCCCTTTCAGTCCCACCCGGTGGTTTGTTTGGCCAATCGTCGCTCGGTGGACCGTTCCACTCGGCGCGCACTGGCGGACCCTCGTGGTCCGCCTTCTCTGCGCGAGGGACGAGCGAAGCGAGGAGGTTGGGGAGGTATGAGGTCCGCGGTTGCGGTGCCGTGCGGTTGCGGTGACTCCTTGGCGTCGGCAGTAGCTAGCTGCTCGTTCGCTCTGGTCTTCGCTACGCTACTCAAAAACGAGTTCTCAAGAAAAGCTCCGAAGGTGTGTTCTACTCGTAGGCGGTAATCCCGGTTACTGACTGGCTTCGCCGCGTTACTCGGACTCTACCGAGTCACTCGTAGGCGGCGATACCGGTCAGGTCCTCGCCCAGAATCAGGGTGTGGATGTCGTGGGTGCCCTCGTAGGTGTAGACCGTCTCCATGTTCGCCATGTGGCGCATCGGCGAGTAGTCGGTCGTGATGCCGTTCCCGCCCAGCATCTCGCGCGCGATGCGCGACTGGTCGCGGGCCATCCGGACGTTGTTGCGCTTGGCCATCGAGACGTGCTGAGGACGCAGGTCCCCACGCTCCTTCAGTTCCGCCAGCCGGTGAGCCAGCAGTTGGCTCGTCGTAATCTGGGTCGCCATCTCGGCGAGCTTCTGCTGTTGAATCTGGAAGCGCGCGATGGGACCGCCGAACTGGTCGCGGTCGGTGGCGTACTTGCGGGCGGTCTCGAAGGAGTCGCGGGCCGCGCCGACCGCGCCCCACGCGATGCCGTACCGGGCCTGCGTGAGACACGAGAGCGGCCCCTTCATGCCCTCGACGCCCGGTAGGACGGCGTCTTCCGGGACGTACACGTCGTTCAGGCCGATTTCGCCCGTGACCGACGCGCGCATCGAGAGCTTGTCGTCTATCTTGTTGGTCGTCACGCCGTCCGTGTCGGTCTCGACGAGGAAGCCCCGGACCGGATCGTCCTCGGCCGAGCGGTCGCGCGCCCAGACGACCGCCACGTCGGAGATGGGGGAGTTGGTAATCCACGTCTTCGACCCGTTGAGGACGTACTCGCCCGCGTCCTTCTCGGCGTAGGTCTCCATGCCGGAGGGGTTCGAACCGTGTTCGGGTTCCGTGAGACCGAAACAGCCGACGAGTTCCCCGGTGCCGAGACCCGGGAGCCAGCGTTCCTTCTGGTCCTCGGAGCCGTAGGCGTGGATAGGGTACATCACGAGCGCGCCCTGCACGCTCGCCATCGAGCGGATGCCGGAGTCGCCCGCCTCCAACTCCTGCATCAGCAGGCCGTAGGCCGTCTCGCTGACGTTCGGCGAGCCGTACCCTTCGAGGTTGGGCGCGTAGAACCCGAGTTCGCCCATCTCCGGGATGAGTTCGGTCGGGAAGGTCCCGTCCTCGAAGTGGTCGCCGATGTCGGGTTTGACCTTCTCCTCGACGAACTGCCGGGCGGTGTCTCGAATCATGCGCTCCTCCTCGTCGAGGTCGTCCTCTAGGGAGACGTAGTCGAGCATGACAGACGTTGGAACGGGGAGTGTGAAAAACGCTCCTACTCCGGCGCAATTATTGCCGGAGCCACGCGACCGGCGCGACGCGGTCCGACCCTCAGACCTCGACGTTGTCGTCTCGACTCACCGCGATGTCCAGATACGCGTCGACCTGTTCGGCGAACGGGCCGGGTGCGACTACTTCGTCGCCCTCGTCGTACTCGATGAGACCCATCATCGAGAGCTTCGGCAGTTGCGAGTGGCGAAGCGACGTGAACACGCGCTTGCAGTGTTCCTCGGACACGAGGTCGATGGGTTTGCCGGTCTCCCACGCCGCGACCGTGTCCACGAGTTCCCGGAGGTCGAGGGCTTCGTCGGCCTCTCGCAGGGCGACGAGGACGTACCGACTCCGCCGGGAGGACAGCGCGTCGAAGAGGTTGTCCTGTGACAGCGGGGGAACGTCGATGCTGGGTTCCGTGTAGGACGGACGGGGTGACGCCGAACCGCCGTTGCCGTCGGCGAGGTCGTCGTTCATTTCCAGAAGATACGCCGCGAACCGGGGTGGGCTTGCTGGTTCACAGATAATGGTGTTTAAGTGGACTCGGATACGGAATCGACGGAAGGCGGCGACGTATCCTCGGGTAGCGACCGACAGGACGTTAGACAGCACTTTTCCGACTCGGACGCCGACGGGAAGGCATGTACGAGGCGCTACGCGAGAGTGCGACCGCAGGGGCGCTGTTGGTCGTCGTCGGAACGCTCGCAGTCGTGACGGGGCGGACGTTCCTCTTTCCCAGCCTCGGGCCGTCCGCGTTTCTGCTGGCGACCCGACCGTCCGCGCCGGTGAGCGCGCCGCGGCGCGTGGCGGGCGGTCACGCGCTGGGCGTGCTGGCCGGACTGGTGACCTACCACGCGCTCGCGTCGGGGGTCGCCGTCACCGCACCGCCGCCCGCGCTCACCGGTGCGAGCGCCTCGCTGGCGGTCAGTGGCGTCGTCTCGGTCGTGGTGACGACCGCCGGGATGGTCGCCGCGGACCTCCGGCACGCGCCCGCCTGCGCGACCACGCTCATCGTCTCGCTCGGTCTCCTCTCGTCGCCCGCCGACGCGCTGCTGGTCGTGACGTCCGTCGTCCTGCTGCTCGCGACCCATCGAGCGCTCCTCGCAGTCGAGAGAGCGCCAGTCCCCGCGGTCACGGACCGGACGAACTAGTCTCTCCGGAGATACCCAGAGAGGGAGCACCGCCGACGCGCGTGTCGCTACGCCGAGGCAGTTTCGCTCTCGCCCGAGGGGTCCGCGTCGCGCACCTCTCGGACGAACTCGCAGAAGTTCTCGAAGACCAGTTTGACCTCGCAGGCCGCCCGGTAGTTCTCCTCGGTGATGCCCGCCAGCACCTCGGCCATGCGTTCCTCCGACAGGTCCTTGCCCTTCGTGACCGACTCGGCCGTCTCGGCGTCGTACTCGGGGTGGAACTGAACGCCGAACACGCGGTCCTTCCGGAAGCCGTGGTTGGAGTAGTCGTTGGCCGCGATTTCCTCCGCGCCGGGCGGGAGTTCGGCCACCGCGTCCGAGTGGGTCGTGAAGACGGTGAACCGCCGGTCGATGCCGTCGAACAGCCGCGAGTCGCCGGTGTGTTCGACCTCTCGGTAGCCGATTTCGTACTCGCCCATGTCGCTGACCTCGCCGCCCAGCACGTCCGCGAGCAGTTGATGGCCCCAGCAGACGCCGAGGCACGGGATTCCGGCGTCGATGGCGTCTCTGACCCACGCTTTCGTTGGTTCTATCCACTCTTCGTCCCAGTAGACCGACGAACGGGACCCCGAGACCACGACGCCGTCGAAGTCGAGGGTCTCCGGGAGTTCGCCGCCCGTCGCGTCGAACTCCACGAGGTCGGCGTCCAACTCCCGGCGGAAGTTGCGCCGGGTGTCGGTGCCGTCGTGGGCGGCGTTGACGAACGCGATTCGCAATCGACTCATTACCAGTCACAAAACACTCGGGGTCCAAAAGGCGTTGCGCTGTGGGGAGTTCTGCCGGTATCCGGGACGCCCAGTCGCCACGACACGGGTCAGTCGGTAACGTCCGGGAAGAACTCCCCGTGGAAGCCGAACGGCACGACGTGCGGGAGCGGCGCGCGCGCTCGCTCCTCGAACGTCTCGGCGTCGAGGACGAGGAGGAACGACCGTTCGGCGTCGGCGTCGAGCGCGAGCGACAGCACCACGCCGCGGTCCTCGGCGTCCCCGTCCGGACGCGGCACGAATATCGGTTCGCCCGCGTAGACGCTCGCTTCCCACCACTCCAGCGCCTCGCCAGTCTCGACGTTCACCTTCGCCAGTCCGTTTCCGCCCTCGCGCCGGGTCGCCTGCCCGTAGGCGTAGCGGTACGCGCTCCCGCGTGCGGCCGGGGCGACGCGGGGCAGTTCCATCCCGCGATACAGCGATTCGCGTTCGACGTCACCGCCACCGCCACCAGCGTCGAGGGGCACGCGGAACCGCGCGAGCGTCCCGTCTGCGGCGTCGAGTTCCGGACTCCCCTCCCCGCCTCCCGCCGACCCGCTCTCGGCGTCCCCGTCCATCGCGCTCATGAAGAGATTGTCCACGATGGTCGCGTCGTCGTACGCCGCGAGGTCCACGACCACCTCGTCGTCGGTCTCGAACCCGTTGGCGGTGTGGAAGAAGAAGAAGGCCGCCGTGGACCGGTCGGCGACCAGTTCGCCCGACGAGCGGTCGAAGATCCGAAACCGGGTGCCGCGCTCGGGTCGCCACCGGTAGCTGTCGATGAACCCGCCGCCGCCGGGCAGGAGGAACCGGAGCGGGTTCACGACGTACGGCGGTTCGACGAGGACGGCGTACGTCGGCGTGAGCGCGAAGCTGTGGATGTACGCCGGTCTGTCCACCTCGACCGACGCCACGGGGACGCGCTCGGGGCGGTCGTCGGGCACCCGGTAGACGTGATACCGATTCCGACGGCCGAACTCGGTCCCGTAGCCGACCGTCTCGCCCCTGTCTCGGTCGTACTGGAGGTGGGCGGTGACGTGGTGGAGGGTCAGGTCGTCCCGGTAGCGCAGGTCGCCCCGCGTCGAGAGGTCGGCCGGGTCGAACCGCACGCGCCGGGGCGTCTCGGTCAGCGCGACGTACTCGCCGCCGAGGCGCGCGACGTGGACGTTGGCGTTGTCCGTCGGGTCGGTCAGGAACGACTTGAGCCGCCGGAGGTAGCTCCCCGAGGTGGCGAACTGGCTCGATAGCTCGCCCTCCTCGACGGCCGTCCGGAAGGTCTCGGTCCGCAGGAATCGGTTCGAGTACGTCACCTCGCCGTCCCCGAAGCGGAACGCCCGGAGCATCGCCAGTCCGTCGAACCAGTGGGCGACGCGCTCGCCGCCGACCTCGAACCTGCCCGGGCCGTTGCGCACGAGCGTCCCCGAGAGCCACGCCGGAATCTCGCCCTCGACGGGTACGTCGAGTCGGTCGCACTCGGACTCGCGCGAGCGGAAGCCGGGGCTGTACGCTGGCATCGGACGGTACTCACTCCTCGTCGATGCGCTCTTCACCGGAGAGGTCGCGCCGGAGCGCCGCGCGGTCGAGTTCGCCCGTCGAGCGCCGGGGGAGCGACTCCAGTCGGTCGAGTTCCCGGACGGCGACGGCCTCCGGCAGCGCGTCGTCGAGGACCGACCGGAGTTCGCCGGGGTCGGCGTCGCCGACGAAGGCCGCCAGCACGCCCTCCGCGTCGGGGACCACTCCCGCGGCGTCCACTCCCTCGCGCGCTTCGAGCGCGCGCTCGGCCGCCCGGGGGTGGACGCGGGCCGACGCGGCGTCGAGGGTCTCGCTGGCGCGCCCGAGCAGGTAGTAGTCGCCGCCCTCGCGGGTGGCCAAGTCGCGCGTCGGCACCCACTCGGGGAACGTCTCGCCGCCGTCGCCGTCCGCCGCCGTTCCGCCGCCGGAGAGATACCCCCGCGCCGTCACCGGCCCGCGGAACTGGAGTTCGCCGACCTCGCCGTCCGCGACCGGGGTCCCGTCCTCGCCGACGAGACGGGCCTCGCAGTCGGGGAACGGTCGGCCCACGCGGTCGGGGTCGGCGTCGTCGGACGCGTCACTGTCTGATGCTCCGCTTTCGGAACCCTCCCTCACGCTACCCTCGGGAGGGACGAAGAGGTTGTTCGGCCCGGTCTCGACTCGGCCGTAGGTCCGGACCACGGGCGCGTGCCGGGCCAGCGCGCCGCGGACGTCCGCGGGGAGCGCCGACCCGCTAGCGACCAACTCGACGCTCCCGAAGTCGGTCCCCGCGAACGACTCGCTCTCGACCAGTTCGCGGTACTCGGTCGCCCCCGCGAACAGCGCGGTCGCGTCCTCCTCGGCCACCGCGTCGAGGGCGTCCTCGGGGTCGAACGCCCGGAGCAGGGCGACCCGACCGCCGACGTAGAGCAGCGGCAGGGTGAGTCGGAGGAGCCCCTCGGCGTCCGAGAGCGGAAGCAGGGCGGGCGCGCGGTCGCCCCGGCCGAGACCCCACGCCGCGGCCGCGGTGATACAGTTCCACTCGACCGCTCGGGCGGGGAGGTCCACCACGCGCGGGGCCGTCGTCGGTCCCTCGCTCAGCGACTCGTCCCGTCGCTCGCGCTCCGGGTCTTCCCCGACCATGGGTCGGTCGGCCTCCGCTTTCGTGTGCAGGTAGAGCAGGGAGTCCTCCGGGTCCGGGTCCGCGCGCTCGTACGCCTCGCCGTCACGGCGGCCGAACTCCTCGAAGGTGTACGTCAGGTCGTCGGGCAGTTCCCGGACCAGGTCGCGCTGTGCCGACTCGTGGACGACCACCGCCGGGTCCGCGACCGCCAGCGGCCGCTCGACGGTCGCGGGCGTGAGTCGGTGCGAGACCGGCGCGAACACCGCGCCGAGTCGCCGGGTCGCGAACAGGAGCGCCAGCGTCTCGACGCGGTTGCGCGAGAGGACGGCGACCGGGTCGCCGGATTCGACCCCGAGCGCCGAGAGCCGCCGCGCCATCGCGTCGGCCTCGGATTCGAGGTCGGCGTAACTGACCCGCCGGTCGGTGTTCTCGTCCACCAGCGCAGTTCGGTCCCCCCAGAGCGCGGCCCGGCGTTCGAGCGAGAGCGTCATACCGGTGGTTCGGCGTCACCGACCGTAGGCGTTGTTGCGGATTCAGTGGCTCTGGCTGTGAGTCCTCGAAGAGACTGCACGGAGCAAAATCAGGTGGCGCTAGACGTTTCCGAGTCCGAGGCTGAGCTTTAGAGCCTCGTCTACCTCGGCCATCGTCTGCTCGCCGAGGCGTCCGACGACGGAGTGGATTCGCGTTTCGATGGAGACGACGCGAACTTGGTCGAGTCGAACCGACGAGTCCTTCTCGAACGGCGAGCCGTCTGCTTCGACTGGCACTTCGAATGGATAGCCGTGGTGAGTACCCGTCGCTGGAGCGACTATCGTCGTGTTGGCGTTTCGGTTTCCGACGTCGTTCTGGACGACGACTGCGGGCCGTGTCTTTTCCATCTCGCTTCCTTCGGCGGGGTCCAGTCGAACGACGACGACGTCGCCGCGACGGACCACGGTATCGTCGGTCATTTCTCTCCGTCGTCCCACGCCTCGTCCGACGCGTCCGCCCACTCCTCTGCGAGCGTTTCTGCACTCTCGGAGGCATCGCGGTACGCGGCGGCCAGTTCCTCCTCGTCAGGTCCGTCGGACTCGACTTCCACCACGGCGACGGTCACGCGCTTGTTCGCGTATTCGGTCCCGAGATAGATCCGGCCCCTGTCGTCCGTCTCGTTGGTTCGGAGGTCGTCGGTGTCTACTTTCATCGTATCTATCGGGACGACTCGCCGACGAATAACTCTTGCCCACTATTACCCACAGCCACAGACGCGTTTCGCGTTCGTTCACTCGCGCTCGATTCGGTCGGTCAGAAAGCCGACAAGCGAGTCGTTGACCGCCTTCGAGCGTTCGACGTAGAAGAGTCGCTCGCCGGGGAACGCCTCGAACTCGCCCTTCGGGAGACCGTCGGCCAGCAGTCGGCCGTCCGCGGCCGGAATCACCCGGTCATCGCTCCCGTGTGCCACGAGCGCGGGAATCGTAATCTCGTAGAGGCTGTCGCTGGCGTCGAAGTCGGCCATCGCGTCGAAATGTGCGCGCTGGACCGCCTCCGGGGCGTCCTCGTCGCGCCGCCACGCGACGATTCGCTCCACGAGGTCGTCGGTCTCCAGCAGTTCCGCGCCAGCGACCGGTTCGAGCGACTTCCGGAGGGCCGCCGCGTCGTCGGGACTGGCGAGCAGTCGCTCGCGCAGGCCGTCGGCGAGGGGGGTCGCGCGTGGACCGCCCGGCGAGGTGCCGAGGAGCGCCAGCGACCGGGCGCGCGAGAAGTCGAGCGCGTACCGGAGCGCGACCATCCCGCCCATTCCCGCGCCGACGAGGTGGGCCTTGCGCGCCCCGTGGTCGGCGAGGACGGCTTCGAGGTCGGCGGCCATCGCGTCGATGCCGTAGGAGTCGGTGGCGTCCGGGTCGGGCGCGTCCGAGTCGCCGGTCCCGCGTGTGCTGGGGACCACCACCTCGAAGGGACCGGCGAGCGCCGAGAACTGCCAGCCCCACTGCCACGGACCGTAGCCCGCGTCGGCCAGCAGGACGACCGGCGCGTCGCTCTCGACCGCGCCGTCGCCGCCGACCTCGTAGTGGATAGAGACGCCGTCGTTGTCCGCGTAAGGCATAGCCGGGACTTCACGTCGGGGGCGTTTCAGTGGTTCGTTCCGGCCTCAGTCGCGCTTCGTCACCAGAACGGTCCACGCGAGGAGCGCGAGTCCCGTCACCGCGCTGGTCGCCGCCATGACGGTGACGCCGACGTAGGGGTAGTTCCGGGCGAGGTGCCACGCGAGCGCGACGAAGCCGAGACCGGCCGCACCCACGAGCAGGCGGAAGAAGGGGTTGGCCGGAAGCGACCCGCGCTTGTGGGACTCTACGGCCGCGCCCACGGCGAACAGAACGCCAAAGATTGCCGGAAAGACCGCCAACGCTCGGCCGCCGGTCTCGGAGAGGTACCCCGCGACCGCGAACGCGACGAGCGCGAGGACGCTCCGGACGCGCGGGTCGAACCAGAGTCGCCGGAACCGCGCCGACCCGGCCTTCAGCGCGTGGAAGCTGCCGAAGAGCGCCCACGTGACGACGAGCCAGAACTCCCGCTCTGACGGCGCGTGCAGGCCGGTCAGCGAGGCGAGCGCGAACGCCGCGACTACGCCCAGCAGTAGCAGGCCTCCGGCGAGTTCGGACTTCGTGGAGTCGTGCGACGACACGTAGTTATCCGTAGTTCCACTTGTCAGTTGAAAAGTATTTCTGTCGGAGTCATCGGTCAGGTCCGACTCGTGAGGCCGGTACCGCCTCGACTGCGAAACCTGCTCTGGGTCTCGTGCGACGCCACTGTCAGCCCGGCGGACCGGACTGCGAGTGTGGTTCGAACCCTGACGTTTCGCCGCCGTGTCGGCGCTCGTCTCGGCGACTCTCGCGGCATCGCTTACTCGAAACTTGACCGAGTTCGCGCGACCGTCGCGAGCGGTGACGAGCAATACTCGCGCACTCGATTGCGAAACGGCGTCTTCGAACTCTCCCGGACCGTTCCGGAGACGGCGCTCTCCATCGAACCTCGCGTTTCGCGTTGAACGATTGTCGGTAGGTATGTGTGTAGTTAACGTACGTCGTCGCGGTTCACCGCACTCGGCTATCCGGTGAATGAGGAGCAAGAATGCCAGAAGAACATCACTACTCACAGATATCGGACGAGGAGCGTCGGGAGTTCCTCAAGGTACTCGGCGTGGCGAGTGCCGCCGCGACCGGCGGTTCGGCCGTCGACGACGTGACACTAGGCGACCTGCAGGACCTCGTCGCCGTCGAGTCGGCGGGCGAGTTCGCTCGTCGCGGGGAGGCCATCCGAAACGACCTCTCGGGCGCGCTCGACGCCGAACTACTGGCGACGGAGATGACGGGCGTCGCCGACGCGATAGCGGGCCTGTCGGCGGTACGCGCCGCAGGCGTTCCGGACCGCGGCGAGGAACTGTACGCGGAACTGACGACTCCGGCGTGGCGAATCGACGACCACCTGACCGAGGTCGGCTTCTACGCGAGCGCCGAAGCCAACCTCCCGCGGTTCACGTCCGAACACATCGAGCGCATGACGAAACAGCTCGTCCACACGGCGTCGCTCGCGGGGACCCTCTCGGAAGTCGGGTTCGACGAGCGCGAACGGACGGCACTGGTCGCGAACGTGGTCAGTCAGGCCGACCGACTCGCGCTCTGGGAACCGACGTGGGTTCTAGAGGAAGCGCCGGTCGAAGAGGTGAATCCCGACTACGTCTCGCCGCTCCAGAAACGGGCGGCGAGCGGCGCTCTCCTCTGGATAGACGGGTTAGACAAGCACCTCCGCAAGAACGAGGTGCTGATAACCGACGAGATGCTCGACGACGGCATCGCCGACGTCCGCGCGATGCTCGGCGGGTTCTACCTCCTGAGCGCGGCCGCGGACCGACTCGGTCGCGGGGAGATTTCCGACGAGGAACTGACCGCGCTCGTGTCCGGGAGTACCGCGATGCTGATAGCCAGCCAGACCGACCTGCAGTACGACCTCGTCCGCATCAGCGACGACATGCGAGCGCCGCGAACCGGAGGCGACTGACCATGCAGGACGGACATATTCCCAAGCCAGGCACTGCAGAAATCGAACAGTACGAGAACGTCGACGACATTCCGAAGCGCGAGGTGACCCAGCAACAACTCCTCGACAGCGGCGACGACCCGGAGGGGTGGCTACTGTACGGCAACAACTACGAACGCCACCACTTCAGCACTGCCGACATCATCACGCCGGAGAACGTCTCGAATCTCTCGCTCGAGTGGAAACACGAGACCGTCCAGAACGCGAGGCAGGCCGCATGGTTCCAGGGCTCGGTGCTCGTCGTCCCCGGCGACCCCCCGATCATCTATCAGACGAACGGCACCGAACAGACGCGGGCGATCAACGCCCGCACCGGCGAGGTTCTCTGGTTCCACCAGTACCACCCCAAGGGAATCGTGAGCGAATCGGAACCCCCCGCTAACCGCGGCGTGGGTGTTCTGGGCGACACAGTGTACAAGGCGACGCTCGACCACGGCGTACTCGCGCTGAACCGCTACGACGGGACCGAAAAGTGGTACTACAACGGAGCCTACGAGTACCGGGGCGAAACGGCCGAAGGCTCCCGTCAGTTGGCGATGCACGACGAGCTACAGACGTGGAAGCGCAACCGCAGTCAGGCGTCGAACTACCCCATCGTCCCCTTCGAGGACATGTTCGTCATGGGGAGCAGTGGCGGCGAATGGGGCGTCCACGGGTGGGCCGATGGCGTCATGACCGACGGCGAGCAAGCGTGGCACACGGGGATGACGCCGCCGGACCAGTGGGTCGGCGACGCGTGGAAGCACGGTGGTTCGACCGTCTGGCAGGCTCCCGCTATCGACCCCGAGTCCGGGACGACGGTGCTGCCGACCGGAAATCCGGGCCCGTGGTTCGGCACCGTCCGACCCGGGTGGAACCCCTACAGCGCCGGGAAGGTGGCGGTCGACTTCCACAGCGGCGACGTGAAGTGGAACTATCAGGAGTCGCCCCACGACTGGTGGGACTACGACTCGCCGAGCCCCGCGGTCATCTACGAGGCGGAGATGGACGGCGAGACGCGGAAGCTCGCCTCGTGGCCCGGCAAGACCGGATGGGTGTACACCGTGGACCTCGAAACGGGCGACCTCGTCGA
Organism: Halorussus aquaticus; assembly: GCF_024218795.1. Classification (GTDB taxonomy): domain Archaea; phylum Halobacteriota; class Halobacteria; order Halobacteriales; family Haladaptataceae; genus Halorussus; species Halorussus aquaticus. The sequence continues at coordinate 3,281,365 of NZ_CP100400.1, read as the reverse complement.
GCGAAGCGAGGAGTACGTCGAACACATCAACACCTGGACGATTCCGCCACAGAACATGGAGGATGCCGAGTGGACGGCTCCGCACCTCCTCGGCGGGACCGACCCCCAGCCCTCGTCGTTCGACCCCCAGCGCCGGACGTTGTTCCTGAAGGCGAACAATCAGCCGATGAAGATGGCGTGGTCGTACATCGACTACGAGATGGGCGAGCAGTACAAGGGCGAGACGTTCATCACGGCCAGCGACAGCCAGCAGGGTTCGATTCCCGAGTGGGAGAAACCGCCGGGGAACATCACGGCGCTGGACCCGGTGACCGGGAAGATAAAGTGGCAGGACTGGATGGACGAAGCGCCCTGGGGCGGGCTCCTCTCGACGACGACCGGCCTCACCTTCGCCGGCACGCCGTCGGGGAACCTCGTCGCGTACGATTCCGAGACGGGCGACCGGCTGTGGACCGAACAGATCATCCCCCGCCTCGACGGAAATCCCGTCACGTGGGTCGACCCGACGACCGGGAAACAGTACGTCTACATCCAAGGCGGCGGTGGAACCGAGCAGAACGTCATCGCGGTCTACTCGATGGAGGGCTAATTCATGGCAGAGAACTCGACGGAAGGGTCGTCCCGGCGGCGGTTCCTCTCGACGACGGCGACGACCGGGGCGGTCTTCGGACTCGGAGGCATCGCGCGCGGCCGCCAACAGGTCGCAACGTCGTACGCCCTCGGTGGTGTCACGAGCGGTTGGCGAGGGCGCAGACCGGAGTCGATCGCGGACGCGGTCAACCCGACGTTGAGATTAGAAGCGGGGAAGAAGTACGAGGTGACGTGGGAAAACGTCGACGGTGCCCCGCACAACTTCGCCGTGCTCAGTCAGAACGGAGACGTGATGGTGCGAACCGAGATCATCAGTCAAGGTTCCCAGACGGTGACGTTCACGGCCGAGGAGAGTATGGCGGAGTATCTCTGTCAGGTCCATCCGTCGTCGATGCAGGGACCGGTCCAGTTCGGCGGTGGGGGACAGACGACCCGGACGGCGCAGAATCAGACGACCCGGGCCCAGGGGACGACGCAGAACCAGCTCGCCTCGAACCAGACGACCGCAACCCCGACCCAGAATCAGACGACCACGGCGGGACCCGGAACGACTACCGAGCAAATTCCCCAACCACCGGAAGGGGCGCTCGGGGAAGGGCCCCAGAAGTTTATCGCCCGTTTAGCGCCAGCACAGGGGATACAATCGGACGCCAAGGGAACGACCTACTTCACGCTACATCCGCCCAACGGTGTCCGAGCGAAGCTCATGTACGCGCTGTACGTGCAGAACGTCAACGACGTGACCGCGGCGTACCTCCGTCTGAACCGGCCCGGACGAGACGATCCAATCGTGGCTCGGCTGTTCCAGACGACAAACCCCGTCGATCACGTCGAAGGAACGCTCGTAGACGCCGTACTCACGGCTCACGACCTCGAGGGACCGTTCGAGGGTCGGCCTCTCGTCCCGCTGATCCAAGCGATACGCAGTGGCAACGTGTACGTCGAGGTACAGACCGAACAGTATCCCGACGGACTGTTGCGCGGACCGGTTCGACCGCTCGGAGGAGCGAGGACGCGAACCACCAGGAGGACTACCTTGAGTCCGGGGACCACCGAGCGGAATCAGACGACGGCAGCGAACGATATCGGTGCGAGCGAGGTAGCACAACGGGCCCGCGTACCCGGGTTTGGAGTGCTCACCACGCTCGGCGGACTCGCCGGAGTCGCAGGGTACCTGCTGAATCGCGGCGACGACTGACCACCTCGACCGCAGATACTTTTTGCAGTCCGTCGTGCGAGCGCCCGTCCGAGGGAGACCGCCGACGTGCGAAGGCGACGAGACGGACGCTTTTTGCCACCGCTCTGTCAAACCGGACCCGATGAAGGCCATCAAGGACAGCGTCCACGACCACATCCCCGTCTGCGACCTCGCGGCCGACCTGCTGGACACCCCCGAACTCCAGCGCCTCCGCCACATCAAGCAACTCAGCACGGTCCGCCTCGTCTACCCCTCCGCGAACCACACGCGATTCGAACACAGCCTCGGCGTCTACTACCTCGCCCGGGAGGCCTGCTCGCTGCTCGGGGTCGAGGGCGACCGGGCGAAGGCGGTCCGGGCCGCCGCCCTGCTCCACGACGTGGGCCACGGACCCTACGGCCACCAGACCGAGGGCGTCATCGAGCGCCGACTCGGCCGCCACCACGACGAGGTGGGCGACCTGCTCGCGTCGGGCGAACTGGGCGCGGTGCTGGAGTCCCACGGTCTGGACCCCGGCGAGGTCGCCGACCTCGTGGCGGGCGAGGGCAGACTCGGCCAACTCGTCGCCGGGGAACTCGACGTGGACCGGATGGACTACCTCGTCCGGGACGCCCATCACACCGGCGTCCCCTACGGCACCATCGACCACTCGCGCCTGCTGGCGGCCCTCCAGTTCCGCGACGACGACCTCGTCCTCTCGGCGGGCAACGTCCAGACCGCCGAGGGGACGCTGGTCGCCCGCGCGCTGATGAACGCGACGGTGTATCGCCACCACGTCTCGCGCATCGCGGGCGCGATGCTCGAACGCGCGAGCGAGCGCCTGCTCGATTCGACCGACCTCCGCCCGGAGGCGTTCGCGCGGATGACCGACGACCGCCTGCTCGGGGCGCTCCGGGACTGCCCGGCCACCGCCGACGCCGCCCGCCGCCTCGAACAGCGGGACCTCTACAAGCGGGCGGTCTGGGCCAAACTCGACGCGGTTCCCGAGGCCGTCGTCGCGGCCGACCGCGACGAGGTCCGGGCCTTCGAGCGAGAGATAGCGGAGACCGCGGACGCCGCGGGCGAGACCGACGTGTCGCCCGAGGACGTGCTGGTCGATACCCCCGGCGAACCCGGCATGCCGGAGTCCTCGACCCGCGTGGTCGTGGACGGCGAGGTCCGACGACTCGCCGACGAGTCGCCGCTGGTCGAGGGCCTGCGCGCGGCGGGACGCGCCCAGTGGCGACTGGGAGTCTACGCGCCCGAGGAGAAAATTCCCGAAGTCGGTGCGGCGGCCGAGCGAGTCCTCGGCGTCGAGACCTGAGCCGTCCGTACCGCTACCGGCGACCGTGTCCCTATACCGCTACCGGCGACCGTACCCCCGTCCTCGCTGGCTGGACCCGCCGGTTCCGGGGTGACCCCGCGTCTGGGTGCCGGTCTGGCGCGACTGCGCTCCGCCCTGTTGGGACTGCGGTGAACGCTCCGGTGGCTGGCGGTACTGCGACGGACTGCCGCCCTGCGAACCGCCGCCCTGCGGCGACGCCCCCGGACTGTCCGGAATCGCCTCGGGGGTGACGCTCTGGAGGTGGGCTTCGAGGAAGTAGAGTTGCTCGTCCACCTCGCGAGAGAGTTCGGTGTACATGTCGGCGGTGTCCTCGTCGCCGTGCTCGACCGCGAGTTCGATCTCACGCCGGAGGTTGTTGGCGTGGATGCCGACGCGTTCGACCAGCGCCGCGACGTACTCCGCCCCGGTAGTCACGTCCGGCGGAATCTCCGGGATCCGACTGTTCGCGGCGGCGGTCCGCGCGGTGCCGGTGGCCTCCCCGCCCAGTGCGGTCGCTCGTTCGGCGACGACGTCGGCGTGGTCCTCGAAGGTCTCGGCGATCTCGTCGAACAGCAGGTGCAACTGGTAGAAGTTCATCCCCTTCACGTTCCAGTGGGCGAACTTGCTCTGGGTCATCAGGTCCGTGGTGTCGGCGAGACTCTGGTTGAGCATCCCGACGACGGCCCGCCGGGTCTCGTCCGGGAGACCCACGGCGGTCCGGAACGTCCGCGGTCGGCGTCCCGTCTGGGACCCTCGCGCCGCGCTCTGTCCGGTCGTTCGGCCGCGCTGTGACTGCTCGGTCTGTCGTGTCGGTTGCGTCGTCATGGACTCTCCCCCGAGTCTTCCACGACGACTCGATGTAAGAAGATTCGGGCGAACCGCCCGGTCGCGTTTCGCCGCCGCGGACGGGGAGGAACCACCGACGTATCGGGTCCGCGACGGGCAGAGGCGTTTTGAGTCTCACGGCCGTACCACGGTGCGATGGGGGTTCACCACCGGATGGGGAGCGTGGTGCGTGCGACGTTACGCGAGGTCCACAACGAGAACATCACGTTCATGGCCGGGAGTATCGCGTACTACGCGTTCATCTCGACGCTGCCGCTGTTGCTGTTCGCCCTGTTCGTCCTCTCGGCCATCGACAACGCCGCGCTGACCGCGTACCTCTACTCGGCGACCGAGTCGGTACTCACGCCGTACGCTCGACAGTTGTTGGTGGACTCGCTCGGCGCGACCGACGCGCGGACCGGCGTCTCGATACTCGGTGCGGTCACGCTCCTGTGGGGGACCTCGCGGATATTCCGCGCGCTGGACGTCGCGTTCTCGGAGATTTACGGCATCGAGGAGAAGAAGGGTATCGTCGCGCAGGCCAGAGACGCCCTCGTCGTCGTGGTGGCGCTGACCGTCGCCATCACCCTCGTCGTCGCGGCCGGGGTCGTCTTCGCGCTGGCCCCGGCCCTGCCGTACCCCTCCGTCGTGAACCCGCTGTTAGTCGTCGCCGGACTGACGGTCGCGTTCTTCCCGGTCTACTACGTCTTCCCCGACGTGGACGTTCGGCCCATAGAGGTACTCCCCGGCACCGTCGTCGCCGCCGTCGGATGGGCAGTGCTGGAGGCCGCATTTCAGGGCTACGTCGCCTACGCCGGGCGCTACGAGGCGATTTACGGCACCCTCGGGAGCGCGCTCCTGTTGCTCATCTGGCTCTACTTCAGCGGACTCGTCCTGCTGGTCGGCGGGGTGTTGAACGCCGTGCTGGCGGGCCGGACCCGCGACGAGAACGCGCTGGGAACGCCCGAGAATTTCGAGGTGCCGGAGAACTTCGAGGTCCCCGAGACCGAAAACGGTCCCTCTCGGCGTTCCGAGACCGTTCCCGGCCGGTGGAGTGGAGACTCGGAACAGACGGCGACCTCCGGGCGAAGCGGGGACTTCGAGCGAAGCGGGGACTCCGGCCGGTCCGACGAACCGGCGGAATCGACCGCGACGAGACGCGATGGCGAGCGTCAGGGCGTCGCCGAGGCGTTCGACCGGTCGAACGCCGAGGTAGAGCGACTGGACGCCGAGAACGAGCGGTTGAGAACCGAAAACGAGCGCCTCAGGAACGAGCGAGCGCGTCTCAAGGAGAACAACGCCGACCTCGCTCGGCGACTGGAGCGTCGGCGTCGCTCGGAGTCGCTCTGGGCGCGGGCGAAGCGGTTGGCGCTGGGACGGGACGAGTAGGCCTGTACGGTGCCGCTTCGACCGCGAGTGTCCAGTCGTGTAGTGTCGCTCGTGCGACCGATGTCGGGGAGCGCCGCGTGGAGAAGAAATCGGCGAGAGTTCAGACGTTTGCGACCTGCTTCAGGACCTCGGGAGCGTCGTCCAGCGCGTCGTCGAGTTTCTCGGCGTCGGGACCGCCGCCCTGCGCGAAGTCCGGCGGGCCGCCCCCGCCGCCGCCGACCTTCTGGGCGAGTTCGCCGACGACCTCACCGGCGTTGACGCCGACGCCGTCCGGCACCGCGACCACGAACGTCGCGCCGTCCGCACCGCTCCCGATGACCGCTATCTTGCCCTCCTCCGCGAGGGCGTTGGCGGTCGCCCGGAGTTCGTCCATGTCGGCGTCGAGGCGCTGGACGACCGCGGTCGCGTCACCGACTTCGACCTCCTCGCCGCCTCCGCCGCCGGAGGCGCGGGCCTCGGCGAGCTGTTCCTTCAGGTCCTCTATCTGCTTGCCGCGGCCCTTCCACTCCTCGAAGAAGCGCTCGGCGGTCTCGGGCACCTCCTCGGGGGCCACGTCCAGAATCTCGGCGGCCTCCGCGAGCGCGGACTCGGTGCGCTGGGTCGCCTCGATGGCGGCCTCGCCCGCGGCGAAGGTGAGGCGCTCGACGCCGTCCTGCACGCGTTCGGTGTTCAGGATTTTGATGGTGCCGACGTCGCCGGTCCGCCGGACGTGGGTGCCACCGCAGGCCTGCACGTCCTCGGCGACGTGGATGAGGCGGATGTTCTGTCCCGGCGGGATGCCGCCCTGATACAGGTCGAAGCCGTACTCCTCCTCGGCCTCGTGGCGGTTGGGCCACTCCTGCTGGACGGACGTGTTGTCCATCACGAGTTGGTTGGCGACCATCTCTATCTCCGCTCGGGTCTCGGGGTCGATGCGCTCGTAGTGGCGGATGTCGATGCGGGAACTGTCGATACCCTTCTGGGCACCCGCCTGCCGGACGTGTTCGCCCAGCACCTCGCGGGCGGCGTGGATGACGATGTGGGTCGCGGTGTGGTGGCGCATCAGGCGACGCCGACGGTCGCGGTCTATCTTCCCGCGGACGATGTCGCCCTTGCCGACCTCGTCGTCGGTCCGGTGGAGGACGACGCCGTCGCGAATCTGCACGTCTTCGACCTGCACGCTCTTCTCGTCGGTGGTCAGGGTCCCGCGGTCGGACGGCTGACCGCCGCCTTCGGGGTAGAACATCGTCTGGTCGAGGACCACGTCGTAGACGGTCTCGCCGGTCTCGCCCTCGCGCTCGAACACGTCGAGGACCACGGCCTCGAAGTCGGTGCCGTACTGGTCCTCGTAGAACTGGCGCTCGGTCTTCGGCAGGTCGGCGAGGCGGTCGTCCTCTTCTACGTCCTCCTCGAATGCCTGTCCGGAGTCGTGGCGAGAGGCGACGACGCTGTAGAAGTCGTCGGGCACGTCGACCGTCGTCCCGAACTCCGCGGCAATCTCCTCGACCATGTCCGGTTGGATGCCGTGGGAGTCGTAGAGTTCGACCAGTTCGTCGGTCGGAATCGGTTCACCCTTCTCGGCGTGCTCTTCGGCGAGGCGCTCGACACGGCGACCGCCCTGTTCGAGCGTCTCGCGGTACTTCTCGACCTCCGTCCGGACGATGTCCCGGACGGTGTCGCGGTTCTCGTACTCCAGTCGCTCGGCCTGCATGTCCACGAGTTCGTCCAGCGGCGCGTCCACGCCCACGTTGTCACAGAGGCGTTTCGTGCGCCGGAGGACCATCCGCGTGAGGTAGCCCGTGCCGACGTTGCTCGGGACGATGCCGTCGCCGAGCATGTACGCCAGCGTCCGGCAGTGGTCAGCGATGGCGTAGATGTCTTCGAGGGGTTCGAGCAGGGCTTCGAGGTCCGACGTGGACACGTCCAACTGGTCGGCGATGTTGTCGCGGGCGGCCTCCATGTCCTCGGCCTCGTCGATGTCCATGTGACCCGCGAGTTTCGAGGCCCGGTGGACGAGTTCCTCCTGCTCGTCGGTGTGGTCGATTCCCGCGTTCTCCTTCAGGAACGATATCATCTCGGGGTAGATCGCCTCGTAGACGGTCGGCGTCCCCTGAGACATCCACGTCCAGCGTTCGAGACCGTAGCCGGTGTCCACGATGTAGGTGTCCATCTTGGAGTACCGGTTGCCGTCCTTCATCTCGTACTCGCCGTCGGGGTCCTGCTCCATCGACATGAAGACCAGCGTGGCGAGTTCCGCGCCCTTGTAGATGACCTCGATGGCGGGTCCGGCGTTGCCCCCTCCAACCCACGGGTCCTCGATGTACGTGATTTCCTCCAAATCGGCCCCCATCGACTCGAAGAACTCATCGCAGTACTGCACCGTCTCGTCCTTCCAGTAGACCTCGCCCTGATAGGCGTACTGGTCGGGGTCTTCGAGGTCCTCGCGGGCGTTGAACGCGTGGTGGGCCATCATCTCGAACGCCATCGTGTGGCGACCGGTCTTGCCCACGTTGTCGATGTCCTGCATCCGGATGCAGGGCTGGCTGATGGTCAGGGGGTTGGCGGGCGGCGGGGTCTGGCCCGACGTGACCAGCGGTTGGAAGTCGTAGATGGACGCCTGCGTGAGCAGCACGTCGTCGCGCCAGCGGTTCGCGGCCACCGGATACGGGTCGATTCGCTCGTGGTCGTTCTCCTCGAAGAACGAGAGGAACGCCTCTCGCATCTCTTCGAGCGTGTAGGACTCGGGGAACCCGGGGTCGTCGATGAACTGGTACGTCTCGCACGGCGGTTCGCCGCAGGTCTCGCGGCCCTCGTCGCGCGTCCAGAAGAAGTCACCGCACTCGGTACACTCCTTCCTGACGAAGCCCTCTTCCTCGAAATAATCGAGGCGGTACTCCTCTTCGAGTTCGCTCATTATTGTTCGTATTTCGCCAACGAACGGGTAAAACAGTTCCGCAACGTGCGTACTCAGTCGAGGACGTAGGTCTCGAACTCCCGCGTCGTCCACCGGTACGCGACCACCGGGCCGACCGCCCCGACCAGCACCGCCAGCGCCGCGCCGACCCCGCGGACGACGCCCCGCGGAACGCCGACGAGCGCACCCACGAACTCGGCTATCGGGCCGACGAGCGCGACCACCGCGCCGACCGCGCCGCCCAACAGCGCCAGCGAGTAGGCCGCGAACGCCCCCTTGCTCGGCATCGTGACCTCACGGCTCCGGAACACCTCGACCGTGCCGAACCGCGGGAAGAGGGTGCCGACGCCGACTGCGAGGACGGTTCCGGCGACGACGAGAACGACGCTCGCGCCGGTCAGCGCGAGCCACTTCGCGGGGTCGAGCGGACTCAGCGCGCCCGTCACGCCGGTCGCCAGCGCCACCAGCGGTACCCCGACCAGCGTCGCCGACAGGACGTGCCCGGCGACGAACTGGCGGCCGTCGACGCCCGACAGGAGCGTCGCGGGCAGGACCGACCCCTCGTCGCCGAGGGGGTTGAGCGCCGTCGCGCCGACCGCCCACGTCCCGTAGAGCGCGACCAGTATCGGCAGAGAGGTCGGTACGCCGCTCTCGAACGCGGTCCGGAGCGGCGCGTAGAGGAAGAACAGGGGATAGGTGACGTAGAGCAGTCGAATCGGCGAGCGCTCGGTCCGTCGCCACACCGCCAGCGTCACGGTCCGCGTGGGTCGCGCGAGGACGCCGGACCCCGAGAGGACTCGCTCGCCGAGACCCGCGCTCGTCTCCCGCGGTCGGCCCGCGGGTGTCGTGCGGTCGGCCCCGCGCTCCCGCGCCGTCGCCTCGTCCCTCTCGTCCTGCGTGCGGTCGAGACTCCTATCTTGGGCGCGGTCGGTGTACCACAGCGTCGTCGCCGACCGGACGCCGACCGCCGCGAACGTCGGAAGCAGTACCGCACCCAGCGCCGCCGCAGCGAGCGCGCGGGCCGGAACCGCCTCGATACCCGGGAGTCCGAGCAGGGCGGCGTCGCCGAACCACGCCAGCGGCGTGTCCCGGAGCGCGCGCTGGAGAGCCGTGAGTACCGCACCGAACGCCTCCGACGTGACCGCGAGGAAGTAGAGACCGAACAGCGCGACCAGCAGCGCGGTCTTGTGGCGGGCCAGCCACGGCGACCTGAGCGTGACCCACTTGACGCCGAGACCGACTGGAAAGCCGATGGACACCGCGACGCCGAGCAGGACTGCGGCGGTGGCCGGAACGGCGAGGAGCGGCGCGACGACGCCAGCACCCACCGCGAGCGCCGCGGCGACGGTCACGACCGGTATCGCGGCGACCAGCGCCATGCGGGCGTACTCCGCGAGTAGGAGACCGAGTGCGGCGTCCCGTGCGGGCACCGTCGTCAGGAGTCCCTCCGGCGATTCGAGTTCCCCCTTCTTGCCCGCGGACCGGGCGGCGGCGAGCGCCGCGAGACCGACCCACCCGACCGCCGCCCCGCCGCGAACGAGGTCGAGTATCGGGAGGGCGGCGGGGACTCCGGGGAGCGCTCGCCCGAGTCGATACGCCGCGAAGCCGCCGCCGACCGTCGGCAGGGCGACCCAGAACAGGAGTGCGAACCCGAACGCGGCGGTCCGCGTCGTGCTGGACCGCATCGCCCGGACGCTCCGCCGGAGTTCGACGCGGCTGATTCGCGTCGCGTGCGAGAGGTTCGGGCGCTTCATCGGACGAACTCCGACCGCTCCGCGTCCGCCCCGGCCGCCTCGCCGGGGCGCTCGCTCGTCACTTCGAGGAACACCTCTTCGAGGGTGGACTCCTCGCCGGACTCGGCCCGGTGGGTCAGCGACTCGGGCGACCCCTCGGCCACGAGTCGGCCGTCGTGGAGGACTCCGACTCTGTCGGCGAGTTCCTCCACGACGGGCAGGATGTGCGTCGAGAGGAAGACGGTCATCCCCTCCTCGCGGAGTTCGGTTATCAGGTTCCGGACCGTCCGGGCCGCCCGCGGGTCGAGTCCCGACGTGGGTTCGTCCAGAAACAGCACCGCGGGGTCGTGGAGGAGCGCCTGAATCAGCGCGGTCTTCTGTTTCATCCCCTTCGAGTAGGTCGAGATGCGGTCGTCGGCGTCGTCGGCGAGGTCGAAGCGCGCGAGCAACTCGCGGATGCGCTCGTCGGTCTCTGTCCCGGGCGAGTCGCGGAGTCCGGCGACGTACTCCAACTGCTCGCGTCCGGTGAGTTCGTCGTGAATCGGCGGCTCCTCCGGCAGATAGCCGAGTTCGTCCACCACCGCGTCGCGGTCGGTTATCGGCGCACCGGCGACCCACGCCTCGCCCGAACTGGGCCGGGTCAGCGTCGTCAGCATCCGCATCGTCGTGGTCTTGCCCGCGCCGTTCGGACCGAGGAAACCGAACACCTCGCCGCGCTCGACCGTGAGCGAGAGGTCCCGAACCGCGAGTTCGTCGCCGTAGCGCTTCGTCAGGGACTCGGTTCGGATGGGGGCGTTCGCGGTCATGGTCGCGGGCGTCGGGCGTCGTCGGTCGTCCGTTCGAGAGGGCGATAGCGCATACGCTACGGTTCGCCGACCAGTGACAAAAGTCTGGTTCGTGGCGACACCAGCGAGTGTCGTCCGGTCGTCTGCGAGGGACGAATCGTCCGGTCGTCCGCGAGAAGCGAGTCGTCAGTCGTCCGCGAGAAGCGAGTCGTCAGTCGTCCGCGAGAAGCGAGTCGTCAGTCGTCCGCGAGAGACGCCGCGTCCTCCGGGGCGGACGGGGCCGCCTCCGACCGCGCGCTGAGCGGTTCGGACCCGCAGTTCACGCAGGCGTAGTTGCCCTCTATCGTCTCGACGACGGGCGCGTTACAGTCGATGCACTTGACCTGTGCGTCCCGTACCTGACGTGGATAGCGTCCCATGATGTACTCGGTCGGGGCTACGACGGTGCGGGACATAAGAGAGGTGGCCGTTCGGGACCGTTTTCGGGAATAACGCGACGTTTTCGCAGTGAAATCCGTTTTCCCGAGCGCCACTGCCGACGAAACGAGCGATTTCGCTCGGGGTAGCATCGCGCTAACCCGCCGCGAACCGGGCGGCTACCGGCGAATTTGGAGCTATTCATCTTCGAGCGACAGCGACGCCAACAGCGCCTCCAGTTGGACGCTCTCGTTCGCGCCCTCCGTGATGCGGTAATCGACCTCGCCGACGCGGTCCATCAGGCGCACGATGGCCTCGTCGTCCAAGTCGAACTCCCAGACCGACCGATGGAGTTGGTCGATGATGTCGCCGCCCGCCATCCCCTTGTTCGTGAGCAGGTCGTCCAGCACCTTGCGCGCCTTGGTGAAGTCGCCCTCGATGGCGTGGGTGACCATCTGCTCTATCTCCTCCGGGCGGGCGGTGCTGGTGATGGTGAACACCGCCTCCTCGTCCACGACTTCGCCCATCACGGCCGCGGCCTGCAGCGCGTTGATGGCTTTGCGCATGTCGCCGTCGGCGGCGTAGACGAGCGCGTCCACGCCGTCCTCGGTCGTCTCGATTCCCTCCTCGGCCGCGATTTTGCGCGTCTGTTCGGCGATGGCCTCGTCGCCGATGGGACCGAATCGGAAGGTCGCGCACCGCGACTGGATGGGGTCGATAATCTTCGAGGAGTAGTTACACGACAGGATGAATCGGGTGTTGCTGGAGAACTGCTCCATCGTCCGGCGGAGCGCCGACTGGGCGTCCGACGTGAGGGAGTCGGCCTCGTCGAGGAAGATGATGCGATAGCTGTGCCCCCCGAACGACGACCGCGCGAAGTTCTTGATGCGGTCCCGGACCACGTCGATGCCACGCTGGTCGGAGGCATTGAGTTCGAGGAAGTTCTGCTCCCAGTCGTCGCCGTAGAGCTGCTTGGCGATGGCGACGGCGCTGGTCGTCTTCCCGACGCCCGCCGGTCCGGAGAACAGCAGATTCGGCAGGTCGTCGCGCTCGACGTAGCGCTTCAGGCGCGCGGTGATGTCGTCGTGGCCCGCCACCTCGTCCAGCGTCCCGGGCCGGTACTTCTCGATCCATATCTCGTCGCGCCCGGCCTCCGCCACCTCGGCCTCGTCGGGTTCGCTCTCGGCCACCTCGTCGGCCTCGCTCTCGACCTCGCTCATGTGACACACCAAGTGCTAGCCGGTCTTAAACTCCCCGAGGTTCGGACGGACGGCGACCGTCCGGCGGTTCGCACCCGGCGACGACCATTGACTGAACGACGACCACAGACCGAAGACTGAATCGGCGCGCGCTGGCGCGGCGCTCTCGTGCGCCGCGTCGAGTCGCGCGAGGGACGGCGGCCGCAGACGCGGCCGCCGAGGTTGGGGAGGAGTGAGGCGGTCGGGGTTGCGGAGCGGTGCTGTAGCGGTGCGGTCGCGGCGACTCCTCGGCTCAAGCAGTAGCTAGCTTCACTGCCGGGCTTCATGGCTTCACTGCCGGGCTTCATGGCTTCACTGCCGGGCTCATGGCTTCACTGCCGGGCTCATGGCTTCACTGCCGCGTGTAACTACCACGGTGGCGTGTAAGCGCCTCGTACAGTGGCGCGTAGTCGTCTCGTCGTTCCCGACACGCTTACCACTCGCGCCGCGGAAACTCAGTGCATGAACGTGACCGTCGAAGTCGTCGGCGAGGGGAGCCACGACTTCGAAGTCGAGGACGCGACCTACGCCGACCTACTGGCCGAGGTGGACCTCAGCCCCCACGAGGTGTCGGTGATGGTGGACGGTCGCCCGGTGCCGGAGGACCAACCGGTCGAGACCGACCACGTGAAAGTCCTGCGACTCATCAAGGGCGGGAGCGGCCGCGACGGAGACGCCGGTGCGGGGACGCCGGAGGGCCGGAGCGAGAACGGACCCGCCGTAGAGGCCGAGGCCGGACCCGTTACCGAGTTCGACCGAGAGCGCAGGGACCTCGGCGTCTCACAACTCGACTTCGAGTTACCCAACGCCGGGGCGGGTCCCGACCCCCTCGTCCTCTCGGACCTCGCGGCCGACCCCGGGACCGTGGTTCGACGCCCGCAGAGCAGTCGGACGCCGCCCGACGACAACGTCGCAGTCGTCCTGCTGTTCCAGCGCGACTACCGCTGTCGGAACTGCCGCCAGCAAGTGCAGGCGTTCGCCGACCGCTACGACGAGTTCCGCGACCGCGACGTCGCGGTCGTCTCGGTCCTGCCCGAGTCGAAGGAGAAGGCCGAGAAGTGGCAGCAGAAGTACCATCTCCCGTTTCCGCTCGCGGCCGACGAGGACAAGCGCGCCGCCGAAGCGTACGGGCAACCGACCCGGTTCGGCAAACTCGGCGCACTCCACGACCTGCTCGGTCGACTGCCGGAGGTGGCGATACTCGACGCCCGCGGCGGCGAACTGCGTCTCTACGCCGTCCATCGCGGCGAGAAGCCGAGCGACCGGCCGTCGGTGGACGACGTGCTGGCGATGACCGACCGGATGTTACGGTAGTGTCACCGCATTTCGCCTGAAACGTCGCTCACTCCCTCAGTATCCCCCACTAAACGTCAGAAAACTATAAGGAATGAGATTGTGTTTTTTCGTTACGTGGTTGATATAAACCATGAAATAAACCGGTGAGGAGTACTCCAGAAGATGGGTATTGCCGCCGGTGCGACCGCAATTGCGCCGGGCGTAGCTAGTGCAAACGAACTGACTGCGTCGGGCGAGATAGGTGTCGATATAGAGGAAGTGAGTAGTTCAGAGCGGAAAGCTCTAGTTGAGGCCGCGCGGGAATCAGAGCAGGTCCAGTTCGTCGTTGACCAGTTCGGGAGCGCACCGTCAGTGAGAACCGCTGGCAAGTACACTATCAGCGACGACGATGGGACTAGTCAGGGCAAGGTCGTCGTACTAGAGAACGAGGAAAAAGAGTTCACCGTCAAGTACTACGAATCGGCCGACTTCGAGGGGACAGTCGCTAAGGCAATAGGAGAGAAGAAGGTCGGTGACGGAGTACGGAAGATCGACGGAGAACACGGGAGCGTAGTAGACGTTGGCCACACCCCAAAGGTAGAGCAGACAGGACGGAGGATGATTGTCGAAGTGCTGTCAAACGGAGGGGCAGAGTCGATCGGCGACGGTCCGGCTGACCGAGTGGAAGTTGTTCGGGCACTGAAGCGCGTTCTGGCCAAGTCCGACAAGCAGGCTCCGAACCCCATGCTCGTTCAAATGCCGGAGAAAGACGCAAGTCGAGCATGGCTTCGGGTTCCAATAACACGAGAGGACGGCGAACCGCTGTACGTCAACGTAGAGGGTACTGTCGATAGCGATGAGGGGCTCTCACTCACGGTCTCTGAGAGTCAGTTTCGGGGCATACTCTCGTACGGGTCGTCGGACAGGGTCGGAATCCAGAACCACATCCAATGTGGCGGATTCTACTGCGTCGACGCCTGCAAGGTATTCTGCGGTACACTCTCCGCGGCCACAGGAACGTCGTGCGGCTCGCTGTGCGCGGCGTCAGTCGTCGCTTCGTCGTTGACCGTAGGTTGTGGTGTCTTCTGCGGTGCTGTCACGGCCGCCGTGTGCTATCCAACATGTAAACGTTATTCAGGACACTAACGGTACTATCGAAGATGGAGTGGAAGGTCAATTCGACCGAGGCCGGACTCATCATCGGCATCACCCTAGTCGTCGCCATTTTCAGTTGGTTCGACTCCGAACTCGTTGGCCTCCAGAACATGACGTCGGTCGCGTTCACGACCCTGACGACTGCGATAGTAGCGTACACGTTCACGAGACTCCGACGAAAGGCCGCTTCGTAGACCAACTGCATATATGGTCCGAATCACCTGTGCCACGGCCGACGACCGCCTCGGCGTCCGGCGCGTCCTCGACGCCGCGATGCTCGACGTGCGCGAGGACCTCCGCGACCGAATCGACGCCGGGGACGTGCTGGTGGCGGACGGGGAGCGGCGCGACTCGGAGAATCGAGCGGCGAAGCCGCGAGACGCGGAAGGCGGCGACAGTCCGATTCTGGGTGCGCTCGTACTCGTCGGTGGCGAAGACGGGAGTTCACGCATCGACGCCGTGGCGGTCCGGCGTGCGCGCCGGGAACGGGGAATCGGGTCGGCGCTGGTCCGGGCCGCGGCCGAGCGCCGCGCGCCGCTGACCGCCGAGTTCGACCCGGGCGTCCGACCGTTCTACGAGGCGCTCGGCTTCGAGATTTCGCCGGTCGAGGACGACGGCGAGCGACTCCGCGGGCGCTACGACGCGGACGAGCGGGCGTAGAAACGCCGCATCTCCACGTGAAACGTAGCGGTCAGTCACGACTCCGCATCGACATCGAGGTCGAAGACACATCTCTAGAGGTGCTAACCGATGGAAAATAGTACACCGGCCGAGTAATGCGAGAGTCCCGACGACCGATTCCAGCGAAGGGACTCCAACAGAGCCAACTTCCCCGGTGACCCTCTCACCGGTATGGACGAGCAACGACGCCGACGGACGGCTATCATCTGGACCGCGTTCGCGGCCGTGATGACCTACGTCACGTTCTCCGACGGATTCACGGCCGACGCGGCAGACCTACTCGGCGCAGTCGCGGTGGTTCTCGGACTCGGACTGGCCTACGTCTACTACGCGAACCCCAACGGGATGCTGGACTTCGGCGAGAGCGATACTTAGACCAGCGGCTCGACCAGTTTCCGTCCTTCCTCCAACAGCGCCTCCACGCGCTCCTCGCTCGCGGCCTCGGCGTAGACGCGCATCTTCGGTTCGGTCCCGCTCGGGCGCACGAGGAGCCACGACCCGTCTTCGAGCAGAATCTTGAACCCGTCGGTGTCGTTGACTCCCTCGACGCGTTCGCCCGCCACCTCGTCGGGGAGTTCGGCTTCGAGCGAGGACAGCACGTCCTGCTTGCGGTCGTCCGGGCAGTCCACGCTGACCTTCGACTGGTGAATCTCGCCGAACTCGTCGAGCAGGTCGTCAACGCGTTCGTCGTAGGACCGGTCGTTCTCCACCGCACCGGCGAGCAGCGCCATCAGCACGCCGTCCTTCTCGCGGACGTGGCCGCGGACGGAGAACCCGCCGGACTCCTCGCCGCCGATGAGCGCGTCGTGTTCGCCCATCGCCTCGGCGACCCACTTGTAGCCGACCGCGGTCTCCACGACCTCCTCGCCGTGGGCCTCGGCCACCCGGTCCACGAGGAAAGTGGTCGAGACGGTTCGGACCGCCGGACCCGAGTCGTCTTCGAGCAGGTAGTCGTAGGTCGCCGCGAAGAAGAGGTTCTCGTCGAGGAACCCCCGGTCGGGCGTCACGACGGCGATGCGGTCCGAGTCGCCGTCGTTGGCGACGCCGAGGTCGGCGTCGCGCTCGCGGACCGCCTCGACGAGACCCTGTAGGTTCTCGGCGCTGGGTTCGGGGTTCGTGCCGCCGAACTCGGCGTCCTGCTCGCAGCGCCGCCGGTGGACGGTCGCCCCGGCGCGTTCGAGCAGTTCGTCGGTGAACCCGCGGCCAGACCCGTGCATCGCGTCGTAGACGACTTCGAGTCCGTCCAGATTTTCGTCCTCGTCGGGACCGACGCCCACCACGTCGAAGACGTGTTCGGCGTAGGGTTCGAGCAGGTCCTCCTCCCGGACGCTTCCCTGTTCGTCTTCCGGGAGCGCGCGGGGTTCGGCGATGCGGGCCATGATCTCGTCGGTGACCTCCGGCAGGGCGGGCGCGGCGTCGTGGGGGAAGAACTTCACGCCGTTGTAGTTCGGCGGGTTGTGCGAGGCCGAGACGACCAGCGCACCCGCCAACTCGCGGTCCGCGATAGTCCAGACGGCCAGCGGCGTCGGGCAGTCCCGCGGCGGAATCAGCGCGTCGAAGCCGTTGGCCGCCAGCACGCGACACAGTTCCTCGGCGAACCCCCGCGAGGTCTCGCGGGCGTCGTAGCCGACCGCGACGGTGCCTCCCTCGCGGTCTTCGACCTCCCGCAGGTAGTCGGCCACCGCCTGCCCGACCATCCGGACGCGGGGCGCGGTGAACTCGTCCAGCGTCGCTCGCCAGCCGTCGGTTCCGAACGAAATCGGCGTCTCCATACGAGTATCGTCGCCACCCCCGCCGAAAAAACCACCGCGTGGCACCGTCGCACGGTGACGGAGCGGCGAGAAACCCTTCGGTCCGTCTCCGCCCGGCGACCGGTCACTTCACCGCTCGCGAGCGAACTGCGAGAAGACCCGCGACTCTATCTTTCGGAGGTGTTCGCCGACGGTACTCGGCGAGACGTCCAGCGCGTCGGCCACCTCCTCGTGGGTCGCCCGCCGAGGGTTCTCGTAGTACCCCCGTTCGAGCGCGGCGTCCAGCACCTCCCGCTGGCGCTCGGTGAGGCGGGAAAAGAGGCCGTCCGCTCGCGCCTGACGCTCGCCCATCTCCAGCAGTTCGACGTCGTAGCGCTCGGGGTCGGTCGGAATCGCGTCCGCGAAGGCGTCCTCGTCGCCGACGAAGGTTATCTCCCGCGCGCCGTCGGGCAGCGCCTCGATGGGCATCTCTATCATCAGTTCCGAGTCGCGGAACTCGGCCAGCGTCTCGCTGACCTGTTCGTTCGGTTCGAAGTGGACGTAGGCGTACCAGTTTCCCCCGGTCCCGGTGACGGCGTAGTCGTGGACGAACTCGCTGTCGGCGAGCAGTCGCTCGTACCGGTCCCGGTCGCCGCTGGCCTCCGCCAGCAACAGGCCGGTTCCGTCGTCGAGGAGTTCGATGCGGTGGACCCGCTCGCGCTCGACGCCCTCGACTTCGGCCAGGCGCGCGCCGAGCGGGTGGTCGCCCGCTCCCTCGGTCGGCGCGACTCGGACTCGCGCGTATCGCATAGGTTCGGCTACGCCCATCTCATATAAATTCACCCCGTATTCGCGGCAGTAGAATCAGGGTTACCTACCCTCTACATCCGAATATGACGACGCAATCACCGCCGGGACCGCGCGGCCTGCCGTTCGTCGGGAACACCCACCAGTGGGCGCGCGACCCCTGCGACTTCCGCGAGCGGTGCGCCGAGGAGTACGGCCGGGTCGTCAACTACGAGATAATCGGCTGGGACGCCTACATGCTGACCGACCCCGACGACGTGAAGCGCGTGCTGGAGGACACCGAGACGTTCCCGAAACACGAGAGCAGTATCGACAAACTGCGCGAAATCGTGGGCGAGGGACTCCTCACCAGCGAGGGCGACCGCTGGGAGCGCCAGCGCGAGGCCATCCAGCCAGCGTTCTTCATGAGTCACATCGAGAACTACGCCGACATCATGGTCTCGCGGACCGAGGACACCGTCGAGCGCTGGCGCGACGGCGGTACGGTGGACCTGCGCGAGGAGATGACCCGCACGACCCTCGAAATTCTGGTCGAGTCCATGTTCGGAGAAGATATCGACCTCGAAGCGCGCGGCATCTACGAGGCGGTCGAGGCCATGCAGGGGCCGCTGGAACCACAGAACCAGCCGATTACCTTCCTCGCGCCGGACTGGGCGCCGGTGCCGTTCCTCCGGCGGGCGAACCGCGCGCACGACCACCTCGAGTCGCAGATATTCGACATCCTCGCCGAACGCCGTCGCGCCGACACCGACCGCGAGGACCTGCTGGCGATGCTCCTCGACGCGGACGCCGAGATGGACGACGAGCAGATACGCGACGAGATGCTGACGTTCCTGTTCGCGGGCCACGAGACGACCGCGCTCACCCTGACCTACATCTGGGACCTGCTGTCGCGCAACCCCGACGCGGAGACCCGCCTCCACGAGGAACTGGCCGACGTCGTGGACGAGCGACCGACCATCGAGGACGTCTTCGAGTTCGAGTACGCCGAGGCGGTCGTGAAAGAGGCGATGCGACTCTACCCGCCCGCCCACGAGATTCGGCGCTCGCCCGCCGAGGCGGTGACGTTCGGCGACTACGCCGTGCCGGAGGAGTCGCTGCTCGTCATGCCGACGTGGGTCCTCCACCGCGACGAGCGGTTCTGGGACGACTCCGAGGAGTTCCGCCCCGAGCGATGGCTCGGCGACGAGAGACGAGGGAGACCAGAGTACGCCTACTTTCCGTTCGGCGGCGGCCCCCGGCGGTGCATCGGCCAGCAGTTCGCGATGACCGAGGCCCAACTCGTGCTGGCGACGATGGCGCAGGAGTGGACGCTGACCCGGGACTACGACGACCTCGAACTCTCGGCGGGGGTCACGCTCCAACCGAAGGGCGACGTGCCGGTGACGACCGAGCGACGCTGAACCTCGCCGAACCGACGCTCACCGCGGAACCGGCATCCACCACACACCCCTCCGTATTTTTACAAAAATCGAATCCCGGAAACTGTTTTCCTGCTCAGGCACCTAGCACCGAGCAAGATGGACGCAAACCCCGTCGTCGTCGCACTCTCCGGGAGCATGCGCGACGGAAGTTACACTCGCGTGGCGCTGAAGCACGTCCTCGACGCGGCCGAGGAGCGCGGTGCCGAGACCGAACTCCTCGACGTGCGCGAGTACGACCTCCCCGTCTTCGACCCCGACGAGGACGAACCGCCCGCGGCGACCGAACTCAAGCGCAAGATTCGGGAGGCCGACACGGTCATCCTCGGGAGTCCAGTCTACCACGGGTCGTACTCGTCGGCCTTCCGGAACGTCCACGACTACTGCGGGTTCGACGAGTACGAGGACACCACGGTCGGCCTGCTGGCGACCGCCGGAGGCGGGTCGTTCGCCAGCACTCTCGACCACATGCGCATCACCGCCCGCGGGGTCCACGCGTGGGTCCTGCCCCATCAGGTCGGCATCCGGAACGCCCGCGACAAGATAGAGGACGGCGAGATAATCGACGAGGACATCGCGGACCGCGTCCGGAAACTGGGCCAACAGGCCGTCGAGTACGCCTTCATCCATCCGGACGTGACCGCGCCGGACGCCGGAGTGGACGAGGAGCAGGCCGACGCCGAGCAGGCCGAAGCGGACGCCGACGACTGACTCACTGTGGACCGAGTCGTCCTCCTGACCGGCGCGACTAGCGGTATCGGCCGCGAGGCCGCCCGAAAGCTGGCCGAGCGCGGTGCGACCGTGCTGTTCACGGGACGGGACCGCGAGGCCGGTGCGGACGTGCTGTCGGCGGTCAGGGCGGCCGCCCCCGAGAGCGGCGGCGAGTTCTACCCGGTCGATTTCGCCGACTTCGACGCGGTCCGGGAACTGGCCCGGACGGTCAGGACGGAGTACGACCGCCTCGACGCGCTGGTGAACAACGCGGGGACCTCCCGGAGCGAGCGCCGGACGACCGAGGACGGCGTCGAACTCACGTTCGCGGTCAACCACCTCGCGCCGTTCCTGCTCACGAACCTGCTCGCGCCGCGATTGCGCGCGAGCGCACCCGCGAGAGTCGTCACTACGTCGAGCGCGCTCCACGAGAACGGGTCGCTATCGGACCTCGACGCCGTCGTCCGCGGCGAGGAGTTCGACGCGCTCGACGCCTACGCCGACTCGAAACTGGCGAACGTCCTGTTCACCCGCGAGTTGGCCGACAGACTGGCCGGAACCGGCGTCACCGCGAACTGCGTCCACCCCGGTTGGATTCCCGGTACTCGACTCGTCCGGAATGCGACGGGGTTCTCGCGACTGTTCACGAGTGCGGCGTCGCTGGTTGCCAGCGTCGCACCGGTCGGTCCCTTCGAGAGCGTCTCGGGGGCCGCCGACGCGCTCGTCTCCCTCGCGACGAGCGACGAAGTTGCCGACGTGTCCGGCGCGTACTTCGACCGGCGCGAGCGGGCGTCGCCCGCCGCGGCGGTGAACGACGAGGAACTCCGGACCCGACTCTGGCGTCGGAGCGCAGAACTGGTCGGTCTCCCGGCGTCGGTGCCCGAGGGCGACCCCCTGCGTTAGCCGCTGGATTCGCACTCGTCGTCGCGCTCGACTACCCGTTCTTTCTCCGCCCGCGACAACTGCTTGATGGCGTACTCGCGGGACATGGCCTCGGATTTCGTGTCGAACCGCTCTCGATGGACGAGTTCGACCGGGGTGCGTCCGCGGGTGTACTTCGCGCCCTCGCCGCGGTCGTGTTCGCGGACGCGGCGCTCCACGTCGGTGGTGTAGCCCGTGTAAAAACTGCCGTCGTCGCACTCGATAACGTAGACCCAGTGGACTGACACGCCTTACAGGCTTCGCGTGGTGGTTCTTATCCTTTCGGTTCCCGCCCGTTCGGCGGGCTATGCTCGAGCCTCTCTGGCGCGTTGGCGCGCGACTTCCGCGATTCCGGCGTTCGCCGAACACGAAACGCAGGCGTGGACTCGACCGTCCTCGTCGGCGAACACTCGTTCGAATCGTTCGGAGACGTGCGCGCCGCAGTGGTCACACTTTGGCATTGGGTTTCAACTGGCAGGGTCACTGCCAGTATCCAAATCTTTGTCCTACAACACCAAAAATGCTTCCCGAACGTGAGCGTGTTTTCCGAAAACGCAAAGAACGTTTGTGGTAATTGAACATCAATCCTGACAGCGCAAGTGGAAAAGGCCGGTCGAAGTCGCCGGTATCGCCCGGCGAAAGAGTGTCTTCGTGGCTACTCAAGTCGAGACTCGTCGCCGACCGCGGCGTCGATGGCGCGAGCGACGAGTCCCGCCTGCGCGCCCGCGACGAACCCCGCATCGACGTTCACCACAGACAGCACCGAGCAGGACTGGAGCATCCCCAACAGCGCGGCCTCGCCGTCGCCGCCGTACCCGTACCCGGTCGAGACAGGCAGGCCGATTACCGGCGTGTTCACCAGTCCCGCCACCACGGTCGGAAGCGCGCCCTCGCGGCCCGCGGCGACCACCAGCACGTCCGCACCCCGGAGACGGTCGAGCTGGTCCACGATGCGGGTCAGCGCCGCGACGCCCACGTCGTCGGTCCGTTCGACGGTCGCGCCCATCTCCTCGGCGAGCACCGCGGCCTCGCCCGCCGGAATCGCGTCGCTCGTCCCCGCCGTGACGACGCCGACGGTCGCGTCGAGGTCCGGCGGTTCGAAGTCCGCGGCGTGGGCGACGACGACGTTCGCCCGGTCGTGGACCGTCACCTCGGCGTCCGGGTGGTCGTCGGCCAACTGTTCGCGGACGGCGCGTCGTTGGTCGTCGTCGGTCCGTGTGAGAATCGCTCGGCCGGTGGTCTCGACCGCCGTCTCGGCGAGAGCGGCCGCCTCCTCCGGCGTCTTTCCGTCGCCGAGAATCGCCTCGGGGACGCCTCTCCGGGTCTCTCGGGCCGCGTCGAACCGTCCGGCGTCGCCGGTCGCGTACCCCGCCAATCGTGCCTCGGCCTCCGACGGACTCACCTCACCGGCGGCGACCGCTTCGAGCAGATCACGCATGTCCAACTCTCGGTACTCTACGTACTCCTATCCACCGACCTGCCGGAACGCCGCCACACAACTCCCTAGTATTTATTCCTTTTGGCATTCCTGATAGATGACCGGGAAATGACCGACATAGGCCCGTTCGCCCGCGAATTTGAGAAGCTTTATTAGGGGTGGCAGGAAAGAAAGGGTCGTATGGCAGACCTCATCGTCAAAGCCGCTGTCAAGGACGCACTGAACGACAAGAACGTGGCGTCGGACTTCTACGATGCCCTCGACGAGCGCGTCGAAGAACTCCTCGACGAGGCTGCCCGCCGCGCCGAGGCCAACGACCGAAAGACGGTCCAGCCCCGCGACCTTTAAATCGGCAATCACTTCGTTTCTTTTCGGCGTAGACTCCCCGTAGCCGATAGCTCGTCGCTCGGAACTGGCGTTCGGGAACGTCTTCGAGAGGCGTCGGTCCGAGAGCTATCGCTTCGAGAGACGAGAACGGGAGGCTACACTCAGGAGACCGCGGGATACCGACCGGAGACCGTCAGAACCGCCGGACTTCGACGCCGTCGTCGCTCCCGACGTGGACCTCGTCTGCCATGCCGACGAACAGACCGTGTTCGACCGCGCCGGGCAATTCGGCGAGTTCGGACGCGAGGACGCCGGGCGAGGGGATGGCACCGAAGTCGCAGTCCAGCACGAGGTTGCCGTTGTCGGTCACGACCGGGCCGTCCTTGCGTTCGGCGGTCCGGAGCGTCGGTGTCCCGCCCAGCGCGCGCACGTCCGCGGCCACGGTCGTTCTGGCGTCGGGCAGTACCTCGACCGGAATCGGGTGGTCGAGTTCGTCGGCGAACTTGCTCGGGTCGGCGACCACGAGCAGGCGGTCGGCGGCCGCGTCCACGATTTTCTCGCGGGCGTGGGCCGCGCCGCCGCCCTTCACCAGATGCGGCCCGGAGAACTGGTCGGCACCGTCGATGGCGAGGTGGACCTCGTCGGCCTCGTCGAGCGTCGTCAGCGGGATCGCGGCCTCTTTGGCCAACTCCCGCGACTGGAACGAGGTCGGAATCCCGCGCACGTCGAGACCGCTATCGACCCTCCGGCCGATGGCGCGAATCGCGTGGGCCGCGGTCGAACCGGTACCGAGACCGACGACCATCCCGTCTTCGACCGTCTCGGCCGCGCTCTCGCCCGCGGCGCGTTTCTCCGCCTCGCTTCCGCCGGTCGTCTTCATGCCCGCATCTGGGCGGCCCGCGGTGAAAAGTCTGGTCGAACGAGTGCAGCGGGGTCCGGCCCGGCGAGCGACCCGCCGACCGTTCGAACGAGTGCAACGGGACGTTTCCGCCCGGGACGGACGCTAGTGTTTTGGCAATCCCTCCCGTGATTCGAAAGACAATGGCTGCCAGCGACTCGGATACCGAGTCCGACGCCGGGACCGAGCAGGGGGAGGGCGAGGAGGCACACGGCGACGCCGCGGCGGAGGCCGTGGCGCTCCGCGACGTCAGGAAGACCTACTACCTCGGCGAACCCGTCCACGCGCTCGACGGGGTAGACCTCTCCATCTCGAAGGGGGCGTACACGGCGGTGATGGGACCGAGCGGGTCCGGCAAGAGTACGCTGCTCAATCTCATCGGCTGTCTCGACACGCCGACCGAAGGTGAGGTGTGGGTCAACGGCCGCGAGGTGTCGGCCATCTCCCAGCGCAAGCGCACGCGGGTCCGCGGCGAGGAGGTCGGCTTCGTCTTCCAGACGTTCAACCTCATGCCGAAACTGACCGCGGCCGAGAACGTCGCGCTCCCGCTGGTGTTTCAGGGGGTCGACAAGAGCGAGCGCATCGACCGGGCCGAGGACCTGCTCGCGCAGGTCGGACTCGGCGACCGGGGCGACCACCGGCCGAACGAACTCTCGGGCGGCCAGCGCCAGCGCGTGGCCATCGCTCGCGCGCTGGCGGCCGACCCGGCCATCATCCTCGCCGACGAACCGACCGGGAACCTCGACCAAGAGACCGGCGAACAGATAATGGGCCTGTTCCAGCAGTTGCACGACGAGGGCAACACCATCCTGATGGTGACTCACGAGCGACCCATCGCGGAACACGCCGACCGCGTGATTCACGTCCTCGACGGCACGGTCGAGCGGATAGAGGAGATAGAGTCGCCCCGTCGCGTCGAGACCGACCGTCCCTGATGGAGTTCGCAGAGAGCCTGCGCCTCAGTTGGCGGTCCATCCGGAGTCACAAGCTTCGCTCGACGCTGACGGCGCTGGGCGTCATCATCGGCGTCGCTGCGGTCATCACCTTCGTCACCCTCGGGAGCAGCCTGCAGGCGGACGTCCTCGGGCAGGTCGGGGCCGACCGCACGCCGAACGTCTACGTCTGGGCCGGACCCGAGGGCGAGAACGGCGGGCCGGGCGCGGGCGCGCAACCGGTGTTCACGACCCACGACCTCGACCGACTTCGCAACCTGTCGGGCGTCGAGTCGGTCGTCCCGCGGGGGGTGGTACCCACCGCGGCCGTCTCGGCGGGCGGCGAGACGGTGGCCCAGCGACAGGTCGTCGCCACTTCGCCGAGCCACTTCGACTCGGACAACTTCGCGGCGGGCCGGGCGTTCCGCGAGGGCCAGCGCGAGGTCGTGATAAACCGGCAGGCCGCCCAGTTGTTCGACCCGGCGCTCTCGGTCGGTCAGAACGTCACGTTCCGGCTCGCCTCCGGAGAGTCGATAGACGCGGAGGTCGTCGGCCTCCTCAACGCGTCGGCGTCCGGCGGGGCCTTCGAGGGCCTCGGCGGCGGGTCCGAACCGCTGGTGTTCGTGCCGACCGACCCCTTCTACCGGACGACCATCGAGAGTCCGACCA
Source organism: Halorussus aquaticus (assembly GCF_024218795.1). Lineage (GTDB taxonomy): Archaea > Halobacteriota > Halobacteria > Halobacteriales > Haladaptataceae > Halorussus > Halorussus aquaticus. The sequence goes on along the minus strand of NZ_CP100400.1, from coordinate 3,256,028 downwards.
CCGGCGAGAGTCAGCGGGTCTACCCCACCGTGACGGTCGTCGCCGAGGACTTCGCGGCCGTGCCCGAGACCAAGGCGGCGGTGCGGGCGTACCTCACGAATCGCTCGGATGCGGCAAGACTCGTGCCCGAGAGCTACGCCTTCTCGGTGGAGACCGACCAAGACCTCGTGGACCAACTCAAGGAACTGATAACCACCCTCACCAACTTCGTGACCGGCATCGCGGTCATCTCGCTCGTCGTGGGGTCCATCGGCATCGCCAACATCATGCTGGTGAGCGTGACCGAGCGCACCAAGGAGATAGGCATCATGAAGGCGGTCGGGGCGCAGAACCGCGACGTCCTCCAGTTGTTCCTGCTGGAGGCGGTCCTGCTCGGCCTGTTCGGGTCGCTGCTTGGCATCCCGGTGGGAGTCGCGGGGGCCTACGCCGCCGGGGAGTACATCGGCCTGAGCCTCGTCCTGCCCTACGAGTGGTTCGCCATCGCCGTGGCCGTGGGCGTCCTCGTGGGCGTCGTCGCGGGCCTCTACCCGGCGTGGAACGCGGCCAAGACCGACCCCATCGACGCGCTCCGGTACGAGTGAGGCGATGCGCGGGGTCGGCGGCGTTCGCTTTCGGGACTTCACGCCTTCTGCTTCAGTTCTCGCCGCCTCGATTCGGAATCCATGCTTTCACCTCGGCGCACGCTGGCGTCTGCGCGAGCGAAGCGAGCGCAGGCTCGTGGGAGCGTGCCTCCCACGGCGCGACCACGAGGGTCGCGCCGATGCGTGCGAGAGATGACTGAGCGACTGCAAGGAGCGAAGAAAGAGGCTGGGGAGGCGTGAGGCCGGTGGTTGCGGTGCTGGGGCGGTGCGGGGACTCCTTTGTTCAAGTAGTCGCTAGCTCTGCTACCACGGGGCTTCGTCCGCAGTGGCGTAATTCATCCGCCGCGAGGCAGTAGCTCGCGGAGTTCGGGACGTAGCTATCACGTTCGACACACTCGGACTACCCCGGAACTCGACGAAGCCGTCAAAACGTCCCGGGCCGTCACTCCACGCTCAGTTCGTCGCCGCCGCGCGGTTCCGTGAACTCGAACTCGACCTCCAACTCGGCCTCGCGGCCGCCGGAGAACTCGACCTCGATTTCGACCGGTTCGCGGTACTCGAACGGAATCTCCCACTCCTGCGAGGAGAGCGTGAGTCGAGTGTCGTTCTCGACCTGATCGGCCAGTTCCCGGAGAAACGAGGCGGTGGCCTCCCGCGAGAGGTGGATTTCGCGCTCGAAGAAGCCGTCGGTCACGGTGGTTCGCTGTCGGTCTCTGTCGTCGGGCAAGTTGACCCGGTCCCCCATGTCGTCGGTGTTCGGCCCGACGCGTCTAATATCGCCCGGCCCGCGCGACGCGCGGACCGCACGCTCGCCGACCGGCGCGACCTGCGAGTCCGAACCGCCGCGAGTCGCGACGAGACGACCCGCGAACGCCCGTTCATTTTTTGTGCGGGAGGTCGTACGCGACCCACCGTGTCGCTCATTGATTTGCTCGGGAGCAAAGCGCGAATCGAGATACTCCGGGAACTCTCGCGCGAACCGCAGTACGTCTCCCAACTCGCGGAGTCGGTCGGCATGGACGGCAAGACGGCGGTCCACCACCTCTCGAAGATGGAAGCGGCCGGACTCGTCGCCCACTACGAGCGCGGGAACCGGAAGTACTACTACCTCGCCAAGACGGTCGAACTCCGGGTCGCGCCGCCGCCCGAGCGCACCTTCGTCCTCCAGACCGACGAGTGCCGCGACGACCCGACCGAAATCGAGTCGGCGACCGACGACTGACGACGGGGGACGACCGCGACGCGCTGTCGGTCAACGTCGGATTTGCCGCCGCGCACTCCGTCGGTGAGCGACGCACTCGCCGTCCTCGACCGAGTAACGATTACCCTAACGACCGACGCTGGACCGTAACAGCCTGTTATCGACCGAATGCGACACCGCGGCCGAGAACTGCCGCGACTCGGCGCAGTCCGGAGTCACGCGGATTATCGACGCGGAAAACGCGGCTTATCCCGCCGAACGGTTCAAACGGTATCTCTGATTTATCCCAGATACCGCGGTAACTGTTCGGCGTGAGAGACATGAAACGGCGTCAGTTCGGGGCGGCACTCGCGACCGCGGCGTTCTCGCTCGGCGGGGTCGTCAAGACGACGAGAAGCGCATCGGCACAGGAGACCGAACCGCTACAGATAGAAGACGTAACCGTAAGCTTCGGCGGCGTCACGTCCTCGGTCGGCAGCGCGACCTTCTCGTTCGAGGACGGGACCATGCAGTTCCAAGTCAGCGACTGGACGATGGAGGGCGCGGACAAGTCGCTGTCGATAGCGCAGGCCAGCGTGTCCGCCGCCGACGTGTCGGCCGAGACCTACGCCACGATTCGCGGGGCGATGGTCGAGTCGTTCAGCGGGCGGTCGCTGTCGCCGCTCCTGTCCACGCTCGCGGAGGTGGACGTCAATCCGGACGCCTCGGTAGAGGTGGTCGTCGAGTCGGTGGAGACGGACGGCCAACTGGTCGCCGACCAGATTGCCGCCACCGGGACGGTCGGTTCGGTCGTTCCCGAAGGAACGCGCGCGCTCCTCCGTGACGGCGCGACGCTGGAGGAAGTCGCCGCGCTCGGCACCGCGGAGTGGAGCGAACTGACCGTCCAGCGCGGCAGTACCGAGTTCACCGCCACCGACGTGGTGATGGAACGGCAGGGGACGGGAGTCGCCATCTCCGCTCCGAGCGGGAGCGCGAGCGCCTCCGGCCGGACGTTCGAGTTCAGCGACATGAGCCTCGACCTCATGCCGCCGGAGACGATACCCGCGGCCCACGTCGAGTTCGCCTCGCAGGTCCGGCAGTTGGCCGCCGACGGGAACCTGTCGTCGTCCGCGGTCAGTTCGGCCGCCGAGGACGCGGGCGTCACCGCCGAGAACACGAGCGAGGCGGTCCGGAACGCTCGCTTCGAACTGTCGTTCGCCGACGTGACGGAGGGCGGCGAGACGGTCGTCTCGGACTTCCAGACCAGCGGGACGCTGGCCGAGTTACTGCAAGTCCTTCGCCAGCGGACGGATTCCGAAACCGGCGACGGAACGGAGGACCAACAACTACCGATGGAGGCCGTCGTCACGAACCCGGGCACCGACGAACCGGCGAACTACACGTTCAGGGTGACCGGCGACCTGCGGAACCTCGAACCGGACGAAGACGCCAGTGCAGCGACCGAGGAGATCACCGACCTCGGTGAGGAGGGGACTCGCGTGGAAGGCACGGTGGGGACCGGAGACGACAGGTTCGCGTTCTCCGGCGAACTCGTCGAAGAGGACGTTCCCGACTCGATTCAGATAGAAGTCAGCGAGCGGTAGTTCGGACGCTTGGGGTCTGTCCTCTTTTTCGCGCTCGTAGTCGGTCCGTCAGTAGACGAAAACGTCGCACCCGTCGGTGGCTAACTCCCTTCGAGTCGGTTCAGCACGGCCTCGGGTTCGTAGCGCAGGGAGAGTTGCCGGGAGCGTCCGCGACCCTCGACGTTGGTGTAGGTCGCGTCGATGATGTCGAGTTGGTCGAGTTTGTTGATGATTTCGGAGTAGCGCGTGTAGCCCAGTCCGGTCTGCTCGTGGAACTCGTCGTAGACGTCGCCAGCGCGCTCGCCGTCGTTCTCGGCGATGACTTCGAGCAGTTCGATTTCGCTGTCCGAGAGCGCCCGGAGACTGTGGCTGAGGTGGACGTACTTGGACTTCTCGTAGGCCTGTTCGACGTCCTCGGTGTTGACGGTCCGACTCGCGCGCATCTCGGCGTTGAGACCGGCCCGTCGGAGCAGGTCGATGCCGACCCGGAGGTCGCCGCTCTCGGCGGTGAGTTCGGCCACCTCGTCGAGAACGTCGGTCGAGATGACGCCCTCGTGGAAGCCGCGGTCCACGCGCCCCTGGAGGATGTCGGCTATCTCCTCGCGGTCGTAGACCGGGAAGTACACCTCCTCGGGTCGGAAGACGCTCTGGACCCGGCCGTCCAAGTCCTCGATGACGTCGAGGTTCAGGTCCGAGGAGACGACGATGACGCCGATTTTCGCGCCGGAGTGGGCCTCGTGAGCGCGCAGCAGCGAGTAGAGCGTGTCGGAGGCCTCGCCCTCGTAGAAGAGGTAGTTCACGTCGTCGAGCGCGACCACCAGCACCTCGTCCTCCTCGACCAGTTTCTCCGTAATCTGGCGGAAGAGTTTCTTGAACGAGATGCCGGAGGACGGCGGTTCGTACTCGAAGATACCCTCGAAGATTCGCGAGAACACCGAGTAGCGCGTCGAATCGACCTGACAGTTGACGCGAACGGTCCGAACGTCGGTCTGGGCACCCAACTCGCCGAACACCTTCTGGACCGCCGTCGTCTTGCCGGTGCCGGGCGGGCCGCGGGCGATGACGTTCAGCGGGCGGGAGCCACGGGCGGCAGGGCGGAGCGCGTACTTCAGGCTCCGCATCTCGCTCTCGCGGTGGGCGAACGTCTCGGGAACGTAGTCGATTTCGAATACGTGTTCGTCCCGGAACACGGATTCGTCCCACGAGAGCATCCCCTCCTCGGGGTCGTCTGCCATCACTTTCACCTCGCTGTCCCAGCTACTTAACCTTTCGGCAGCCAAAAACGTTACGCGGAAGAAAGGTCCTTCACGGCGGCTAAGCGGTCCTTAGCGACCGGGAGACGAGCCACGGGGTAGCGATTGTCAGCGTCCGAACTTGTACGGTGAACCGGCGGGTCTTCGTCGCTCTGTTACGTAGTTCTCGCGACCCACCGGGAAGGCGTGAACCGGAACTAGAACTTCTCCAGCAGTCGGTCGTAGAACTCCTCGCTGCTGTCGCCGTCTCGCGGGTCGCTGCGCCCCCCGCTCGACCCGTTCGAGGCGGTTCCCGCCCCGCCCGCCAACTTCTCGACGATGAGTTCCGGCGTCGAGCGCGCGAGGTGGTTCTTGACTGGCGAGCGATTCACGACGAGTTCGCCGTCCTCCAGTCCCTGCGCCTCGATGCCGTCGACCGGCACGTCGTAGTCTGCCATCTCCCGGATCTCGGCCGCGAGGTGGGAGACGAACACGCCGGTCACGTCCCGGCCCCTGAGTTCCTCCAAGATGCCCGCGATAATCTTGGCGCTCGCGCCGGGTTCGGTGATGCTCTCCAGTTCGTCCACGAGGACGAGGCGATTCCCACCGGCGTCGGCGTCCTCCGAGGAAGTTCGCGTCCCGCCGGTCGCCAGTCCCGCGAACTCCCGGAGGGTCGCCTCGAACGCCCCGGCGTCGAGGGTGCCCTGCGTCTTGGCGTGGTAGTGGAGTTCACCGAACCGCTGGATTCGGACCGACTCGGCGGGCACGGGCAGGCCCATGTGAGCCAGAATCGTGACCAGCGCCACGAGGTCCAGCGTCGAGGTCTTCCCGCCGCTGTTGACCCCGGAGAGCAGTGCCACGCCCGACACGTCGTAATCGACCGGTTCAACCGCCTCGAACGCCACGTCGAGCAGGGGCGAGCGCCCGCCCGAGATGTCGAACCCGGACGCGCCGCGAGACGAGGAACCGCGGGTCGAATCCCCGGATTCGGACGGTTCCGGGACGAATTCGGGCATCACGCAGTCGAAGTCCGCGGCGAATCGCGCGATAGCCAGTTCCACGTCCAGTTCCAGCGCGGTCCGAACCAGTCGCTCGGCGTCGTCGCGGCGGTCCGCGAGGTCGGCGGCGAGTTCGCGTTTCCGGCGGGCCGCCCGCCGGTCTTTCGCTGCCTGCAGGTCCTCGCGCAGGCGGGTGACGACCTCCTCGTCGCGCTCGACCGGGAACGTCGGTTCCTCGGGGAACGCCCGGCGGGCCACCTCGGCCTCGCCGGAGTCCAGTTCCAGCGACTCTATCAGTTCCTCGCGTGCCTGCGCGACGGCCTCGGCGTGTTCGTCGCTCAACTCGCGCGACAGCAGCGAATCGACGCCCGCGCCCTGTTCGACCAGCGAGAGCAGGTCCGACCCCTCGACGGTCACGTCCTGTTCCTCGATGGCGGTCCGAAGCGCGTCGTTGGCCACGCTCTCGGCCGTCGAGACGGCGGCGTCGAGGTCGTCGATGGCACGGGTGAGTCGGTCCAACTCGTCGTCGCCGACCACGGTCCCCTCCGAGTTCACGCGTTCGAGCGCCGACTCCAGCGCGTCCAAGTCGAGCGGCGGGTCGATGCCCGCGACCCGGTGGACCCGCGCGGCGGCCTGCAGGCACTCGCGGTTCGACGCGTAGAAGGCCAGCACGCGCTCGGGGACGACCTCGGCGGGTCGCTCCAGCGCGTCCGGTTCGACCCGCACGTCGCCGTCCACTGCCACGCCAGCGAACGCCTCGTCGAGCGCGATGACGGTCGAGTAGCCCCGCGCGAGGTCCGCGAGGTCGCGGGCGTCCTCGACCACCTCGACGGTCAACTCCGGAATCGCTCGCTGGGCCTCGCTGTACCGCTCGGCGTCGGCGGTCGCCAGACACCGGTCGCGGACCGTCACGTCGCGGGGTTCCGCGAGCGGTTCCACGTCGGCGAGCGCGTCCAGCACCTCGGGGTCCGGGTCGCGCTCGACCGCGCGTTCGGCGAACTCTTGGACCTCTTGGATGCGGGACTCGACTCCGCTGGGATAGAGTGTTTCGAGGCGCTTGTCGCCGTAACTCGTGACGGTCCGGTCTTTCAGCAGACCGAGCGCGTCGCGGTAGAGTTCCTTGGCTCGGTCGGTCGCCAGAAAGCCGCCGGGGTCGCCGTGGCGTTCCCGGATGGCTCCTCGCGCGATAGCCGCCGCTCGGCCCTCGGTGATGCCGGGCGCGCTCGCGAGTTCGGCGACGTCGCCCGTCCGAAGCGCACGTTCAGGGTCGTCTAACTCCGATAGCGCCGTCGCGGTCTTCGACCCGACGCCCGGTATCGCCTCCAACTCCATTCGGCGTGGAGTACCGACCCCGTGCTTAAAAATATTCGCGGAGAGTCGTCAGTCGAGCAGTCACACTCGACTCCGGACGCTCAGCAGGAACAGCACCCGTCCTTCGACCACTCGCCGCAGCGGTATCCGTCGCCGTAGTTGCAACACTGGCGCTCCAGATAGACGCACCCGCTACCGCTGCAGGCGTAGTTCGTGCAGTCGTGTTCGTAGTAGCAACTCCGGACGGTCACGTCGTCGCTTCCCGCCGGTGATTCGACGGTGTACGTCTCGTCGTCGGTCCTGACGGTGGCGTAGGCGCGACCGGTCTGTGGACGCGCGGCCACTTCGACCGTCGCGTCGGGAAGCGACGTCTCCGTCGTCAGATGAGTGACGGCCCTGCCGCCCTGGGAGAACGGTTCGACCGAGACGTCCTCGAAATCGAGTTCGGTGACGGCGCCACGGTCGAGGACGTCTCGGTCGGCGAGTTCGGACAGCACGGAACGGGCGTGCTCGGAGACGGCCCACCGAACTCGGGTCGGCGACCCGTACGCGGCGCGGGCGCGTTCCAGTTCCCGGGTCGGGACCTCGCGGGCGCTCGCGCTCCCGGTCGCGCCGAGCGCGAGACCCGTCGCACCGATACTCCTGAGCAGTCGTCGTCGGGTCCTACCGCTTTCGTTATCCGAGGACATACATCAGTTAGTATCTATCTCTAGTAGATAAATCTAGGCAGCTAGTCGAAATAATAGAGTTCGATAGATTCGCGAGTCGAGCGCCGAGCGACTCCGAGGAGTAACTGCGGTTCGTCGCCGCGTTCAACGCGCTTTTCTCCCTCAGACCCGAACCATCGGGACATGGCTTCAGTAGCGGAGAAAGCGCAGGCGGTCCGTGAGGACCTCGCCGAGCGCGAGGGAGTGCTCGTCGCGTTCTCGGGCGGAGTGGACTCGTCGGTCGTCGCAGCGCTGGCCCACGACGCGCTCGGCGACGACGCCGTGGTCTGCACCGCCAAGAGCGAGACCCTGCCGGAGGCGGAACTGGACGACGCCAAGCGAGTCGCCGACGAGATCGGCGTCCGTCACGAAATCGTGGAGTTCTCGGAGTTGGACGACCCCGACTTCGTGACCAACGACGACGACCGGTGTTACCACTGCCGGACGATGCGCCTCGGCAAGATGTTCGAGGCCGCCGAGGACCTCGGTATTCCGGTCGTCTGCGACGGGACCAACGCGAGCGACGCCGACGGTGGCCACCGACCGGGGTTGCAAGCCGTCGAGGAACTCGACGCTTACTCGCCGCTGTTGGCCCACGACATTGACAAGGAGGAGGTCAGGGAACTGGCCGACACCTACGACCTGTCGGTGGCCGACAAGCCCTCGATGGCCTGCCTCTCCTCGCGGATTCCCACGGGCCTCGAAGTGACCGAACAGAGACTCTCGCGGGTCGAGCAGGCCGAGACGCTCCTCCGCCAGTGGGGATTCTCGCAGTTCCGCGTCCGGGACCACGACGGACTCGCCCGCATCGAGGTCGGCGAGGACGAACTCGAAGCGGCGCTGAACCCCGACTTCGTGGCGGCCGCTCGCGAACGACTGACCGAACTCGGCTTCGACCACGTGACCCTCGACCTCCACGGCTATCAGACCGGCAGCGTCAGTCCCGACGAAGACGAGACTGTCGGAGACGGTGACGGGGCGGTCGACGATGACGAACCTGTCGTCGAGGACGTGTTCGCGTCGGAGTATCCGACCGCCGAGTAACTGACAGACTGATTTTCGCGGCGCTCACGAAGACGGTTCAGAAATGGCATGGGCGTTCGCACCCAGGGTGGCAGTTTGCTGGCACGCGAACTGCGGTGTATAGCTGCTGGCACGCGAGCTAAGTGGCAGGCGCGAACGCTACTACCTCGTAGGTAGCGCAGGCCCTTAGTTATACGCCGATTACGCCGACGGAAACGGGACGTTGGAACGTAGGAATCGCCGGAGGTCCGGAGAAACGGTCAGCGGTCCGTCCACTTGAGGAGGAACAGCGTCCCCTCGAACAGGGTAATCATCGTCAGCGTGACGAGGATGGGAGCCATCCCGGTCGGGTCGGGCGTGAACAGGAACGAGATACCGAGGAACGCGCCCCAGAACAGGAGTCGCCGGTCGGCGAGCCATCGCCGGGTCGTGAGACCCATCATGATGGCGAGCATGATGAACAGCGGAATCTGGAACACGACCGCCAGATACCCCATCAGCATCAGGATGAGGTTAAACGTCTTGGTGAGACCGAACGCCAACTCCGCGGCCCCTTCGGTGTACGAGATGAAGTACGTGAACACCGCGGGGAGGACGAGGAAGAACGCGAAACTTACGCCGACGACGGCCAACACGAGACTCGTCGGGACGGCCGCGAGGTAGTACCGGCGCTCGTGCGGATACAGGCCCGGCCGCATGAAGAGATACGTTTGGTAGACGAACACCGGCAGCGCGACGATGACACCGGCGAGACTGGCGACCTTCAGTTCGGTCAGGACCAGTGCCAAGGGGTGGTAGAGACGCGGGCGCGCCTGCTCGCCGAGTTGGTCGAACGGGATGATGTTGTACCAGAGGAAGTTGATGACTTGCTCGGAGAACGGAAGCGCGACGGCGGTGACCAGTCCCGCGACGGCGATGACGACCGCCAGCCGTTTTATCATCTCCTCGATGTGGTCGGCCAGCGGCATCTCCTCGTCTTCCAACGGCTCGTCCGGCGTCGGTGCCGGCTCGTTCAGCGTTTCGGTCTCTCGCGGTGCGGTTCCGGTGTCCTCCGCGGGCGAGAGATTGCTGGCCGTCGCCTCCGATTCGTCAGCCATTCAGTCGGTCTAAGCAGTCCTGTCATTATAGGCTTTCTTCTCTTGGAAGGACGAGAAGATTGATAACTAAGACACGGCTACCCCTTTCAAAGGATGTCTGGGACCGGAAGTAGCATCGTCGATGAGGACACCGCCCGTACCGTCAACAGCGGTCGTGAGACCGTCGGTGCGATGCTCTCGACGGCACAGGACCACCTCCAGAAGGTATTCATCGTCTTCCTCGTCGGCTTCGTCGCCTCTTTCTACGCGCTTCGCTCCGTCGGGTGGCCGTTCCTCAAGAGCGTCACCAAGGCCCAGATGCCGCCATCGCTGGCCGAATCGGTCACCATCATCGCCGTAACGCCGTTCGACGTCATCCTGTTACAGGCGAAAATCGGGGCCGTCGCTGGCATCATCATCGCGCTGCCGGTCTTACTCTACTACTCTCGGGACTCGCTCCGCAAGCAGTCGTGGTATCCGGGCGCGCCCATCGCCCGGTGGAAGATTGCCCTGCTCGTTCTGCTCGCGCTCGGTCTGTTCCTCGGCGGGATGCTGTACGGCTACGGCGTGTTCTTCCCGCTGATGTTCAAGTTCCTCGCCAACAACGCTATCACCGCGGGCTTCGAGACGCGCTACTCCATCGTGAAGTGGACAGAGTTCATCGCGTTCCTCTCGCTGTCGTTCGGATTGGCCGCGGAACTCCCGCTGGCGATGAGCGGACTGGGGTACACCGGCATCGTCCCCTACGAGACGTTCCGCGACAAGTGGCGCTACGCCATCATGGGCATCTTCGTGTTCGGGGCCGTCGCCTCGCCGCCCGACCCGTTCACCCAGATTATGTGGGCGACGCCGCTCATCCTGCTGTACGGGTTCAGTCTCTACCTCACGAAAATCGTCGTGACGCTCAAGCGCGGGAGCGAGCGACTCAGCTTCGTCGGGGTGGTTCGGGACAACTGGATTCGGATACTCGGCGTCCCCGCGCTGGCGTTCCTGCTCGTCAGGATGTTCTTCACGCGGGCTGGCGTCGAAACCGTCAACGCCGAACTCCCGGCGAAGTACGCGCTCCCGACCGTCGGCGAGGCACTCGGACTCCCGCGAACCGAGGCGGTCCTCGTCGTGTCCGGGGCCGTCGCGCTCGTCGCGTTCGTCGTCGCGTTCCTCTACTACCTCACGCAGGCGCTCGACGAGGCCGCGAGCGCCGCGCAGGCCGCTGCTGGCGTCGGTGCGCCTGCGGCGGGCGCTCCCTCGAACATCGACCTCGAGAACCTCGACGCCGGTGCGGTCCGGGCCGCACCGCCCGAGGTCTTCGCCGACATGAGCGAAGAAGAGGCCGTCGGCTACGCCCGTCAGGCGATGGACGCCGACGACACCGAGAAGGCCCAAGCCATCCTCGACCGCTACGACGAACTCCACCCGGAGGACGACGAGGAGGGCGAAGCGGACGCCGCCGCAGGGGCCGCGGGGGCCGAGGCGGCGGCCGACGCTGGCGAGGACGGAGAGACCACCGAAGCGACGTTCCCGCGTGAAGAGTCCGAGTCGTCGGGCAACGTCCTCGAGAGCACCGCCGCGGGCATGGCCGACGCGTTCACCGAGGACGAGACCACCGAGGACGACATCGGCGGGTGGTTCTACGACCTTCGGTTCATCTTCGAGAGCCTCACCTCGAAGATGATGTACCTCGTCGCGGTGTTCATGATAGTTCTCGCCGCGGTGTTCATGTTCCTCTACCGGGGCGGCATCGGGGTAATCCGCGAGGACTTCCTCTCGCGGATTCCCGCCGAAGTCCGGCCCGAAACCGGGTCGGGCGAGGAGATACTCAACATCGTGACGCTCCACCCGGTCGAGGCGCTGGTGTTCGAGGTCAAGATATCGACCCTGCTGGCGGCCGTGGCGGTGCTCCCGCTCCTGCTCTACTGGGCGTGGCCCGCGATGAAGGAGCGCGGTCTCGCGTCGGGCAGCCGCAGCGTGTTCGGTCTCTGGACCGGCGTCATCGCGGTGGGACTGGTCGCCGGGAGCGCGCTCGGTTACACCGTCGTCGCGCCGACCATCATCTCGTGGCTGGTCGCCGACGCGGTCCGCGCCGAGATGATAATCTCCTACCGGGTCAACAACTTCTTCTGGCTGGTGTTCTTCACCACGGCCGGAATCGGGCTGTTGGCCGACATCCCCCTGACGATGTGGCTGTTCGAGCGCGGCGGCATCGTCTCGTTCGACGCGATGAGAGACCGCTGGCGCGAGGTCACCATCGCTATCTTCGCGGTCGCGGGACTGGTCACGCCCGACAGCCTCTACACGATGTTCCTCATCGCCATCCCGATTTCGGTGGCGTACCTGATCGGACTCGGCGGTCTGTGGGTCGTGACGGTCGGCGGTCGGCGGTAACAGCGGATACCTCTAGTCGCCTCTTTTGTTTTGATACAGACCCTCTAAGAAGGAGGTACTCCATGCACCGACTCCAATTGCGATACCCGCATCGTGGCTAACAGTTGCTCCTACCGTTGCCCCTACGATAATCGCGATAGCCGTTCTAATGATTATTTTCTGTTCCTCGTTCAGTTCCGCGGAGAGTTCACCTGTATCAGTTACTGCGGCACTCAGTAGAAGTACCGCTTTCCAGACCAACTGTTGCCGCCTGAATCTCGAGTACTTGTACGGGGAAACAGTTCCTTCGTACAGCGATTCGAAGTACGTATTCGGTCCACCCCGGTCCGGGGACATCTCGTCTGTGGAATCTCGATTAGCCTCTATTCCCTTTATAAAGTGACTCATGTAGTGAGGATTATCCGGAGTCCCACGTACAGGATTGATTTCTAGAATCAAATTGTCCGGTAGGGCGTTCCAAAGTGCATCTTGAACAAGTGTCTTTACACCCTTTCCGCCACGTCTTTCGAGGAACATGATGCCTCTTTTTGGATCGTCTTCGGTTATTTGCGTATAAAAGTAGAACGGACGTTCCACAGTCGTCTCTGAGTCCCGTACGACATCAATTCTGGTTTTCTCTTCTAGAGAGAAATGATTGGATTCTACACCGAATTTGCCATAGCGGAGGACGCCTTCAGCAAACCCCTTGCTTGGAGAGACTGCATAATCGGAAACTGTCAAGGTTCGCTCCGCCTCCTCGTTTACGAACGTTTGTTGGTGCCAAAGACGGAGGTTGTCACCGAGGAACTCAACGAAGTTTTCTAACGATTTCGTCCCGCCGGTTGATGGCCACCCTGAAACCGAGGCGAGGTTATGGAGGTCGAGGAACTGATTCGTTTCCCCTTTTTTCCGTAATTTAATCGAATAGGGGACTAACGACGGATTTGCCATAAAACGGAATATGAACCAAACAGTGTTAAATATATCTGAGAATTGCTAAGTTGCCATCAAATGGACAAAAGAAAGCCGAATCATATATTACCTCGATAGCACCATGCGAATACATGAGCAAGATAAGCGTGGAAGTGCCCGACGAACTCCTCGCCGACTTGGACGACCACGTCGGCGACGACGGCAAGTTCGTCAACCGCAGCGAGGCAATCCGGGCGTCCGTCCGGAAGATGCTGGACGTGTTGGACGAGATAGACGAGCGACACGGACGACTCGAAGATGACTAGCGAGGCGCGAAGCGGCTCGGACAGTCGAGCGGGAAGGGACGATCCGCGAGACCCATACCGAGACACCACGCCGATTCCGACCGGTCGCATCGCGCTGGTGGCCCTGTTCGTCACCGCGCTGGTGACCGCTCAACTCACGGCGTCGAAACTGCTCGGATTCTCCATCCCGTTCGAGTTGCCATTCACCGGTGCCATGCTCGTGATGCCCGGCGCGGCGCTGGCGTACGCGCTGACGTTTTTCGCGTCGGACTGCTACTCGGAGCTCTACGGACCCGAAGAGGCCCACAAGATGGTCAACGTCGGCTTCGCGATGAACTTCGTCCTGTTGGCGCTGGTGTACTCGACCATCGCCGCGCCCGCCGCGCCGTTCGGCAGCGTGGACCCCGCGGCGTTCGAGCGCGTCCTCGGTGCGAGCCTCGACATCGTCGTCGCCAGTCTGCTGGCCTACGTCGTGAGCCAACACTGGGACGTTCGCGTCTTCCACAAAGTCCGCGAACTGACCGACGGCGACGACCTCTGGGTCCGGAACGTCGCCTCCACCGCGTCGAGCCAACTGCTCGACACCCTCATCTTCGTCTTCGTCGGGTTCGCCGCGATGCCCGCGCTCCGGGGCGGCGACGCGATGGCGCTGAACGGCCTGCTCGGTCTCGTCGTCGGGCAGTACGTCCTCAAACTCGTCATCGCGGTCGCGGACACGCCGTTCGTCTACGCGACGGTCGGCTTCCTCCGGTCGCGCGAGTCGGCCGTGCCCGCGCCCCGGACCGCCGACTGAACCGACCTTCCTGTCGGAAATCAGAGTACAGCGCCGGGTTTCCGGCTGACACCGACAGTTCTTTCCTGCCGCCATGATACCGACGAGTCACATGCGACGCAAAGCCCTCCAGTTACTCGTACTCGGTTGCCTCGTCGCCCTCGCCGGTTGCTCCGGTGCGCTCTCGGGCGGCGGCGCGGGCGAACAGACTCTCGGCGACGTCTCGTACCCCGCGGGCGTCTCGGAGAACGGAACGAACGTCACGGCGCTCGCGAACGCCCACGAGTCGGCCCTCGAAAACAGGAGTCTCACGCTCGGCATCGATTCGACCGTGAACTCCTCGGCCGGTAATCGGTCGGTCGTGCTGGACGCCGCGGTCGGTTCCGAGCGCGAGAACGTCCTCGTGAACGGCTCCGCGTCGGGTCGGCAGATGTCCGTGTATCTGACGCCGGAGAAACGCTACACGCGCATCGCGACCGGCGACAACAGCGAGGCCGCGTATCAGGCCACCAACCGTAGCCAAGAAGCGATGCGACTCGTTCCGTCGTACTCCGGGTCGGGATACCTCGACCAGTTCGCCGGGATGGCGAACTTCACGCCGACCGGCGTCCGGACGGCCAACGGGACGACGCTCCTCGTGTTGCAGGCGGACGGGAGCAACGCCACCGCGACCGACCGAGCGAACGTCAGCGAGTTCAACGCGACCCTCCTCGTGGACGAACGCGGCGTCGTCCACTCGGTGACCGTCGAGGCGACGAGTTCGCGCAACGGCCGGGAGTTCCGGACGACCTACTCGATGACGATTTCGGACGTGGGCGAGACCACCGTCACCGAGCCAGCGTGGCTCGACGAGGCGCGCAACCAGACCGGTAGCTGACCATTCTCGACATCGGTTTTCGGCCGTAAACGTTTCTTTCGTGGCGTAGAGTGAGCCAGACGGACATGCGAAAATTACTCGGTGGGTTGACTGCCGTCTTCGGTCTCGCCGTGGCCCTGTTCGGCGGGTGGATGCTCGTTCGGGGTCCCTTCCTCGGCGGTGCGGCGCTCGAATCGACGTCGATGCTGGCGGCGCTGACCGCGTTTCTGGTCGGCGTGGTCATCTTCTTCAGAGGGCTAGTGCGGTGGGCAGGGGTCGGAGCGCGACTGTAGGCTTTTCCGCTCGCGCGTCGATGCGCTCGCATGGGAAGCGACGGTCTCATCGAACTCGACCAGTCCTGTTGGTCTGCGCTGGCGAAGTACAATCTCGTCCTCGCGACGGTGTTCGCGGTCCTGCTGTTGGTCGTTCGGGAGTTGAATCCCGCACAAGCGCACTTGTTCCTGTTGATAGAGAACGGCGTACTGGCGCTCCTGTTCGGCGGGATTCAGACGTACTGCTGGATTTCGCGGTAGGAGAAACTCGACCGCCCGACGACGGAACTCAGACCAGTTCGGCGAACCCGAACCGGGGCTTGACTTCGGTGACCGCCACCTCGACCGTCTCGCCCTGCTCGGCCCCGGGGACGAACAGCGTGTACTCCTCGACTTTGGCCACGCCGTCGCCCTCCGACCCCTCGTCCACGATTTCGACCTCGACCACGTCGCCCGCCTCGACGGGCGCGGTCATCCGACCCTTGCCGACGAGGTAGACCTCCGAGGAGGAGTCCCGCGAGGCGTCGGGCCGGAGCGTCCGGACGTACTGGAACTCGGGTTCGAGGTCCGACCGGAAGTCGTCCAAGTCCTGCCCTTCGAACACCTTGACCGCGAAGTCGCCCCCGGAGTCGAGAACGTCCAGCGCCGTCTCGAACGCCTGCCGCGCGAGGTGGACCGACCGGGCGTGGTCCACGCTGTACTCGCCGGTCATGTTCGGGGCCATGTCCGAGAGGACGACGTCCACCGAGTCGCCCGCGATGTCCCGGACCTCCTGCTTCGTGGACTCCTCGGTCATGTCGCCCCGGACCGTCTCGACGCCGTCGATGGGGTCGATGCGCTGGAGGTCCACGCCGATGACGGTGCCCTCCTCGCCGACCTCCTCGGCGGCGACCTGAAGCCACCCGCCGGGGGCCGCCCCGAGGTCCACCACGGTCTTGCCCTCGTGGAGCAGGTTCTCCTCGCGGTCTATCTGCTGGAGTTTGTACGCGGCCCGAGAGCGATAGCCCTCCTGCTTCGATTTGTTGTAGTAGTGGTCTTTGTGACTCATAGATGCGTAACTCGTTCGTTGGCGGTCCTACGTGGCGACAACTCGTAAGCATGGCGAATGGGACCCGATTCCCGACCACACGTCGAGAGACGAACAGTTCCACCCGGTAGTAACCACGTGGTTATATTACTCGCGAATCTCCAGCTCTTGCCATGACCGTGACCGCGATGCTGACTGTCGCACCGTTGGACGACTCGGACGCCGACTTCGACGCCGAAATCGCCGCGGCAATCGACGCACTCGAACGCTTCGACGTGCGCTACGAGACCCACCCGATGGAGACGACCATCGAGGCCGACGACCTCGGCGAGGTGTTCGCCGCGGCGCAGGCGGCGACCGAAGCCGTAGACGCCTCCCGGACGCTGACGAACCTGAAGATAGACCACTTCCGCGAGGAGGACCTCGCGGCCGCGGAGAAGATCGAACGCGTCGAAGCTCACCTCGGACGAGACGCCCGGAGCGACCGATGACCGACCAACGACCCACCGACGCACCGACGAGCGACCGACGCGGGCGGACGAGTCGTCGGGGCGTCCTCGGGGGCACTGCGGCCGCGCTCACCGCCGTCGCCGGGAGCGGTTGCCTCGGCGGCGCGCTCCGCTCCTCGCCGGACACGCTCCGGGTGGGGACGTACAAGTCGTTCGTGGACGCGCCGAGTACGAGCGCCGGAGCGTGGGTGAAGAAGGAGTTCGAGCGCCGTCACGACGCGACGCTGGAGTGGGTCGTCAACGAGAACGAGTTCACGAGTTTCGTCCAGCGACGCAAGGAGGGCGTGGACCTCGGGGCCGACGCGTACGTCGGCGTCACTCCGGAGGACCTCGTCCGGGCCAACGGCGCGCTGGACGACCCGCTCTTCGGGTCGTTCGACACCGGGAGCGTCCGGAACGCCGAGAACATCGCCGAGGAGTACCACTTCGACCCCGAGCGGCGGGTCCTGCCGACGGGCGCGTCGTACGTCTGTCTCGTCTACGACGAGCGGAAGGTCTCGGCCCCGCCGACGCTCGACGCGCTGACCGGCGAGTCGTACCGGGACTCGCTGTTGCTGGCGAACCCGCGGAACACGACGACCGGCCTGCTGTTCCTGCTGTGGACTGTCAAGCAGAAGGGCCGTGACTCCTACCTCGACTACTGGAAGAAACTGATGGACAACGACGTTCGGGTGCTAGGGTCGTGGAGCGACGCGTACGCCGCCTACTCGAACGGCGAGGCCCCGATGGTCGTCTCGTACTCGACCGACCAAGTGTACGCCGCCAACAACGACGCCGACATGCGTCGCCACCAGATAGGCTTCCCGAACGACCAAGGGTACGCCTACGTGGACGGCGTGGGGAAGTTCGCGACCACGGACCGCGACGGACTGGTCCGGACGTTCGCGGAGTTCCTGTTAGACCCCGAGGTCCAGCGGAAAACCGCGGTGAAGAACGTCGGAATCCCCACGGTGGAGAACGCGTCGCTTCCCGAGGAGTTCCGACAGTACGCTCACGTCCCCGACGAACCGGTCCAGTTCAGTTACGACGTGCTGGCCGAACACGTGGACGAGTGGCGCGACGCGTGGGCGAGACAGGTGGCGAGTCGATAAGCGTCGGCGGCGGCCGCCAGCGCCGAACGCCGGTCCCCCTCGGGTCGTATCCCTTGCGCGTCGATGCCGTCGGACCGCCGCGTCCGCGCTCGGCGTTCACACGCGCACGCGCCCGAAGGGGGGACTTTTTATGGCGGGGGTTCGTACCACTCTCCAAGATGTTTAAGGCTATCGTGAGCGCCGACACGCTCAAGGACACTATCGACTCCGTGGGCGTGCTGGTGGACGAGTGTAAGATCCACCTCGAAGAGGACGGTCTCGCTATTCGTGCAGTAGACCCCGCGAACGTGGGGATGGTGGACCTCGAACTCGACGCCTCCGCTTTCGAATCCTACGAGGCCGACGGCGGTATCATCGGCGTGAATCTCGACCGACTCGAAGACATCGCCGGGATGGCCAGCGGCGACCAGCCGATTCACCTCGAACTCGACGAGGAGACACGCAAACTCCACATCCAGATCGACGGACTGGAGTACACCCTCGCGCTCATCGACCCCGACTCCATCCGGCAGGAACCCGACATCCCGGACCTCGACCTCCCGGCCGATATCGTCGTCGAGGGTGCGGACATCGACCGCTCGGTCACGGCCGCGGACATGGTCAGCGACCACATCGCGCTGGCGGTGGACGCCGACGCCGAGACGTTCGTCGTGGAGGCCGAGGGCGACACCGACGACGTGCGCCTCGAACTCGACCGCGACGACCTCGTGGACCTGCAGGCCGGTCCCGCCCGGTCGCTGTTCAGCCTCGACTACCTCAAGGACATGAACAAGGCCATCCCGAAGGACGCCGAGGTCACCATCGAACTCGGCGAGGAGTTCCCCGTCAAACTCCACTTCGACATCGCTGAAGGGCAGGGCAACGTCACCTTCATGCTCGCGCCCCGCATCCAGAGCGACTAATCCGACGGTTTTCTCTCGTAGTTTCACACTTCCGCAGCATCCGTTTAGAGGTCGTCCCACGCTCGGCGGAGCCGTCGGCCAGGAGTCGCGACGATTCGGTCGTAGAGCGTCGAGAGGGCCGTCTCGGGGTCCGTGACGAGCGTCCGAAGGGGAGAGACGACGCTGTGTTTGAGGAACTGGGCCGATTTTATCGCGACTGCTCCGGTCGTCGCGACCACGGAAACGGCGAACAACACGGCCCACACCGGCTTGTAGTCGGCCAGAAACGTCGTCTTCGCGACTTGGTCGGCTACCCACAACAGCAGTACCGGGAGAAGAAACCAGACGGCGGTCCGGAGGAGACGGTCGCTCCGTCTTCGCCACGGACTCGGCCGCTGTCGCTCGCGTACGTCGGCTTCAACTCGGCGACGGACCTCCGACGCGGTTTCGAAGTGCAAGCGGCCGAGCGTCTCCGTGTCGGCATCGTCGTCGGTCGCCGCCCGCGTTCGCTCGCGAGCGCGCTCGACCACTCGCTCTCGGTCGAGACCGCGACTCTCTCGGACGCGCTCCAAGACTACGCGACCGTCTGCCAGTACGTCGAGTAACTCGTCGTCGCCGTAGTCGTCGAAGGCCGTCCGGAGTTGGTCGTCGGGGTAGTCGACCAACAGACCGAAATCCTTCGTCCCCGCCGCGATGCGCTCGCGGATTCGTTGCTGGTCGCGCCTCCGCTTGCCGGAGTCGAGTTCCGCGAATCGGTTGCGGATGCGCTGGCGCTGGGTCTTCGTGAGGAGAGCGGCGGTCTCGGAGGACATGCTGTCGTCTATCGAACGGTCGTAGTTATATTCCACGACAGACACTTCCGGCGCGTCTCCTCGCGGACGACTCTCCGACCGGCGTCGCCGCGTGACGGACCGGAGAGCGAAAAACGAGAGCGGAAGAGCGGTGACTGTACGCCCGTATCACGATATTCCGAAACGTAGGTTTACGGCCGTACAGGGCCTGACGAAGGCGAAAACTATGTTCAGCGTTTAATACGGAATCGGGGCGACAGTCGTCCGATGACGGCAATCGAGACGAGCGGACTGACGAAGCGATACGGCGAGTTGGTAGCGGTCGAGGACCTCGACCTGACGGTCGAGCGAGGAGAAATCTACGGCTTCCTCGGGCCGAACGGTGCGGGCAAGTCAACGACGATAAACCTCCTGTTGGACTTCCTGCACCCGACCAGCGGCGAGGTGCGCCTGTTCGGACGAGACCCCCGCGAGGCGTTCCCCGAACTCCGTCGCCGAATCGGTATCCTGCCGGAGGACGCGACGCCCTACGACCGGTTGACCGGTCGGGAACACGTGGCGTTCACGAAGGCGTGCAAGGACGCCGACACCGACGTAGACACGATTCTCGACCGCGTCGGACTCGACCCGACCGACGCCGACCGTCCGGCGGGAGCGTACTCCACGGGGATGGCACAGCGGCTCGGACTCGGGATGGCGCTGGTCGGCGACCCGGACCTCCTGATTCTGGACGAGCCGTCGTCGGGACTCGACCCGAACGGGATGCGCGAGATGCGCGCGATACTCCGCGAGGAGGCCGACGACGGGACCGCGGTCTTCTTCTCCAGTCACGTCCTCGCCGAGGTCGACTCGGTCTGTGACCGCGCCGGTATCCTCGACGACGGGCGACTCGTCGTGCAGGACACCGTCGAGAGCCTTCGCGAGTCGGTGTTCACCGCTTGTCGCGTCGAAGTCACCGTCCGGACGATACCCGACGGGGAGTTCGGACTCGCCGACGTGGACGGGGTTGAGAACGTCGAGCGCGACGAATCGACGCTGCGAGTGACCTGCGCGAACCCGAGCGTGAAGGCGTCCGTGGTCGCCCACCTGCACGACCGGACGACGGTGACCGACCTCGTCTCGGAACCGGCGTCCATCGAGGAGACGTTCGAGGCGTACACCGCCGACGAGGCGGCCGACGGCGCGACTACGACGACAGCAGATGCCGCGATGGCGGGCGAGGAGGTCCGAACGTGAGTCTCGTCGCAATCGCTCGCAAAGAGGTGCTGGACCTCGGGCGGTCGAAGACGCCGTGGGCACTCGCGGCGGTCGTGACCCTCGTCGTCGCCGTCCCCGTCCTCACGCAGTCGGGTGGAGCGTCTCGGACGGACCTCGCCCCGGTCGAGAGGGCGCTGACGAGCGTCGTGACCCTCGGGTCGCTCTTGCTCCCACTCGCGTTGCTCGTTGCGAGTTACGACGCCGTGGCCGACGAGGTGGATTCGGGGAGCGTGACGTACCTCCTCGGTCTCCCCAACACTCGATTCGCGGCGGTCGCGGGGAAACTCGTCGGTCGAACGGTCGTCGCGTCGCTCGGCGTCGTCGCCGCCTTCGGAGTCGGCGGTCTCCTCTTCGTCGTCCAGTTCGGCGGACTCCCGGTCGTCACGTATCTCGCAATACTGGCGCTGACGCTGTACTTCGCCGCGACGTGGACGGCTATCGGCGTCGGCATCTCGGCGCTCGCCGGGACTCGGACGCGGGCGCTGGCCTGCGCGCTCGGGGCGTACCTGACGCTCGTCCTCGGGTGGATACTGCCGCTCGTCCTGCGGCCCCGGGCCGCAGCGGCGTACCTCGTGGAGTCGCTTCTCGGTCTCGGAGCGCGGCCGGAACTGTACGACTTCGCGTTCCGCCTCAGCCCGACGACGGCGTACGCGTCCGCGGCCAACGGCGTCCTCTCCGGCGGGGAAACAACGCCGTTCTTCCTTCGTGCGGGGTTCATGCTCCCGATACTGCTCGGTTGGCTCGTCGCTCCCGTCGCGCTCGGCTACCTTCGATTCCGGGACGCCGAGCTAGCGAGCTAATCGCCGTCGGCCTCGTCGGCCGAGAGCGTCGCAGAAATCGTCTAGAGACTCCGGTCGATGACCGCCTTCGCGGCCTCGGCCTTCTCCTTCCACCCGTAGCCCGACTCGTAGACGTGGCGCTTCTTGTTGACGAGTTCCTGGGGCGAGGCCTCCTCGAACCCGCCGCGGGTCCACGTCCCGGTGTTGCGGAGCCAGTCCACGACGCGGTCGCGGGTCTCCTCCCACGAGAGACCGACCATCTCGTACCACGCTATCATGGCGAAGACGGCGTTGTCGTGGGCACCCGGCACCGACCCCTTCTCGGCGACGGTCTTGATGGGTTCGACGTTCGGGTCGGTGACGTGTTCCTTGTACTCGGCGGCGGTCAGCAGTTCGAGTTGTCCGCCTTCGGTCCCCACCACGCGCTGTTCGTGGCGCAGGCGGTCCAGCGCGGCCTTGTGGATGGGACTCCAGCGGCCGTGGACCGCCTCGGGGAGCGCATCGTCGGGAAGCGGACCGCCCGAGAGGACCGCCACGATGTCGGTGTACGCTTTCTCGATGTCGGACCACGACGCGCCCTCGAACTCGCAGTCCGGGCCGTGGAGGTTGCTCGTCGTCCGACAGTCGGGGCAGGGGTAGTCGAACCGCGGCACGACTGGGAGTGTCTCCGCCGGGGTACTAAACTGGTCTGATTCGCTTCTGACGTCCTTCCGGGGACCCGTCTCGAAAGGGAGTGCGAAGCTAGCTATTGCCGACCCCGGGGAGCCTCCCCCGTTCGCCTGCGTCGAATCTTGTGTTCCGAACGTCGGAACTTTCAAGTCACATCGCCGAAGAGTTGGAGTCGTCTTCTCTCCGGTCGTAGCCGCGGGACTGTTCCTGCGATGCGACCGGTCGCCGCACGTCACGCGGCGCAACCTATGACAGACGACTCTGACGACGTACGCGACGCACTCGCAACGCTGACGAACGATTTCGAGATACGCGAGAAACTCCACGCCGTCCCGCCGCACGCAGTCTACGAGGTCGCGGTCGATGGCACACGCGCGGTCTGCAAGGTGGCTCGTGGGCCGCGCGCCGACCCCGCAACCGAGGCCCGGGTGATGGAGTACGTCGGCCGCGAGACGGGGGTTCCAGTCCCCCGAATCCTCGCGGCGGGCGACGACTGGTTCCTCGCAGAGTGGCGCGAGGGACTGCCGGACGAGGACCCGCCAGCGGACGCCCAGCGCGCTCGAATCCTCGGAACCGGGCTGGCGACGCTCCACGCCGAGACCGAGGGCGCGTTCGAGGCGACCGGCTTCCCGCAGGCCGAGGACGGACGCCTCGCGGTAGACGCCCGCGATTCGTGGGCCGAGACCGTCCGCGACCAACTGGCCGACCTGCGCGAGTACCTCGCGGCGTTCGGATACGCCGAGGTGGCCGACGAGGCGCGGTCGCTCCTCGCAGACCGCCCCGACCTGCTGTCGGGCGACGACGACCCCGTGCTGGCGCACGGCAACTACCTCCCGGCCCACGTCGCGGTCGCCGACGGCGAACCGACCTGCGTCGTGGACTGGGAACACGCGCTGGTCGCGCCAGCCGAGTACGACTTCTGGCGGACCGCGATGCCCCTGCTCGGCGGGTCCGACGGTCCCGAGACGAGCGACGTGTTCGCGGCGTTTCGAGAGGGGTACGGGTCGGTCAGGCCGCTCCCGACCGACTCCGACCGGCGGACCGACTGTTACAAACTGGTCAACGCGGTGTCGTACCTGAAGGCGCTGCACCTCCAGCGCCAGCGCACTGGGCAGGCGAAAGCGCGGTTCGCGGCCCGCGCTAGCGAGTCGGTCCGGGACACTGTCGCGGCGTTGCGCTCGGAAGGCGGACCGCGCTCGGAGGGCGAGCGATGACCGGGTTCGAAACCCGGATACGCGACGCGCTGGCGTCCCACACCAGCGACTTCGAGGTCCGCGAGGAACTCCTGACGACCGACCGCCACGCCGTCTACGAAATCGAATTCGCGGGACGGCGCGCGGTCTGTAAACTCGCCCGGGACGACGCGACCGGTCTGCACCGCGATGCGATAGTTCACGACCGGACCGCCGACAGCGGTGCGGTTCCGGTGCCCGACCTGCTCGCTCGGGGGGAGGACCACTACGTCACGGCGTTTGCGACTGGCGACGAGTACGATGGAGACGCGCCTCGGAGCGTTCGTGAGCGCCGCCTCCGCGACGCCGGAGCGACCCTCGCGCGCGTTCACGAAGCGTTCTCGTTCGAAGCGTACGGGGAACTCCGGCCCGCAGGCGACACGCTCGAACTCGACGCCACCGAGTCGTGGCCCGACCTGTTCGCGGAGTGGGTCGCCGACTGGAGCGACGACCTCTCCGGAACGCGCTTCTCGGACCTCGGAACGCACGTCCTGGCGTTCGTCCGAGACCACGCCGCAGCGTTCGAGACGGCCGGTCCTCCCGTCCTCGTCCACGGCGATTACGAGGACGACAACCTGCGGTTCGCCGAGGACGGCGTGTCGTCGGTCCTCGATTGGGAGGTGTCCAGGTCGGCTCCCGGCGAGTTCGACCTCGCTCGGGCCGAACTCGGCTGGTTCGAGAAACCGACCTCCCCCGAGAGCGACGGCGAACTCCGAGGCGCGCTAATCGCAGGCTACGAGTCGGTCCGACCGCTTCCGAACGGGTTCGACGCCCGGCGGGCGACCTACCGGGCCGCCCTGACGCTGAGACCGTTCCGGAGGCTGGCCGAAATCGGAACTCGGGCGGAGGTTCCCGCCGACGAACTCGGCGCGACGATGGAGTCGTTCGTCCGCGACCGACTCGACGCCGCCCGGCAGGACCTCCGATGATTCAGGCCCGTGCCATCGCCCGCGCCAGCGCGAACCCGTCCGAGAGCGGCATAGCCGTCGTCGGCGCGTCGGTCCGCTCGTCCCACTGCTCGTAGGCGTCCCGGTCGGGGAAGGCGTGGATGTAGGGACACATCGTCTCGTAGGTCAACCGGGCCGTCACCTCCGTGCCGGGTTCGACGGACGCCACACCGAACGACAGCACGGCGTCCTCGGGGTCGGTCTCGATGCCCGCCTGCGAGACGGCCGACGTGACCGTCTCGCCCGTCTCCGGTCCCGCCGAGTACACCTCGACGGACTCGTCGACGAGGAACGGGAGCAGGATGGCGTCGAGGACGCAGACGAATCGGTACGTCTCGTCGTCGGTCTCGGCGCGGTGGCGACCGTCCTCGTCGTGACAGAGTTCGGGGACGTCGGGCGGCCAGTCGTCGCCGAACGTGTCCGCGAGGGTGTCGAGCCATCCGCCGAACGTCTCGGGTCGGTCGTCGGTGCCGAACAGCGTCCGGAGATTCTCCGCGACATCCGGACGGACTCGTCGCTCCTCGACCGATTCGGCGTCGCTCGATTCGGTGGTGTTCGGTTCGGCGTCGCTCGGTTCTCCACTCGGTTCGACGTTCGCGCTGTCTGATTCCCACATCGACTTCACTTTGATTCCCAAAGCGCTTATACTGTCGAGTCCGAAGTATAGAACCAACTTCGAGGGACCGAAGCGATGGACGACGAACCCACACCACCGGACTCGACCGACGACGAACTCACCTGCTACTGCCGACTCGGCGGCGTTGTGGACCGCCTGAGCCGGAAGTACGCGATGCAGATTCTCTGCGTCGTGAACGCGACCGACCCGACGCGGTTCCGGGACCTCGAGGAGTACCTCCCCGACGCAAGCACCTCGACGCTGTCGGCCCGACTCGACGAACTGGCCGAGGCGGATCTGTTGACCCGGACTCAGTACGACGAGATTCCGCCCCGCGTCGAGTACGAGATGACCGACGACGGACGGGAACTGGCGGCCCGCCTCGAACCGGTGATGGAGTGGGCCGAGGAACGCGACAGCGCGGACGACGACGCCGCGGGCCAGCGTGCGACGGGCGAGAATTAAGTGGATACGACTCGACTCCGGACTATGGACGGAACTGGACTCGTAGAGTCGATTCACCTCGCGCCCGACTCGGGCGAGGACACCGAACCGACCGACTCCGTCGAGGCGCTCGCGGGCGAGGGAGTACGCGGCGACCGGCACTTCGGGGAGGAGAACGCAGACGTGACGCTCGTCGAAGCCGAGGCCCTCGACGCCGCCGCCGAGGAGGGCACCGACCTGCGCGACGGCGAGCACCGCCGGAACCTCACGACCCGCGACGCCGCGCTCAATCACCTCGTCGGCGAGCGGTTCCGGGTCGGCGAAGTAGTGTGCGAGGGCGTGGAACTCTGCGAACCCTGCGGTCACCTCGAATCGCTGACCGAGGAGGGCGCGGTGTCGGCGCTGCTCCACCGGGGCGGTCTCTGCGCCGACGTCGTGGAGTCGGGGCGCATCGAGGTCGGCGACGAAGTCGAACCGCTCTGAGTCGCCCGGTCAGTTCCACGGCGCGTCGTCGGGGTCCACCAGTCGCTCGCGCTCCTCGATGGCGTCGATTCTCCGCACCTCCTCCGCGGAGAGGTCGGGCGTCTCGAAGTTTGCCCGGAGGTGGTCCTCCCCCGTGGCCTTCGGAATCGGAACCACGCCGTCGCGCTGGCGGAGCCACGCCAGACTGACCGCTTCCGGCGTGGTGTCGCGGGACTCGGCAATCTCGGCCAGTTCGTCCACGTCGCCCGCCTCGCCCTGCATCAGGGGCGCGTAGGCGACGATGGTAACGTCGCGCTCCCGGCAGTAGTCGAGCAGGTCGTCCTGCGGGAGCAGCGGATGCATCTCGACCTGATTCGCGGCGATTGGCGCGTCCAAGATTTCGCGAGCCTCGTCCAGTAACTCCGTCGTGAAGTTGCTCACCGCGACGTTCTCGGCCGTGCCTTCCTCGTGGAGTTCGTCGAAGACCGGCAGCGTCGCCTCGGCGTCGTAGGCCCGCATCGGCCAGTGGACGTACAGCAGGTCCACCGCCGACACGCCGAGGCGCTCCAGACTCTCGGCGGTCGTCTCGCGGACGTCCTCCGGGGCGAGGTTCGAGGGGTGGACCTTGGTAGCGAGGAACACCTCCTCGCGGGGCACGTCGCTCGCGGCGATGCCGTCGCCGACCGCCGACTCGTTGTCGTACATCTGGGCGGTGTCCACGTGTCGATATCCGATTTCGAGGGCCTGTCGGACGGTCTCGGCGCACTGGTCCGGGTCGTCGTTTCCGGAGGTGCCCAGACCGGGACTCGGGATGGTTGGCATGGACGGAACGTGTCCGGCCGCGGGGAAAAAGCTACGCGCGTCGGCAAGGCGTCGTACGCCCGAGGGTAGGAGCGCTCGCCGAATCAGGTTCTCGTACCGCGCTGGACGAAAAAGCGAAAGGCTGCGCCCCCGAAGGTGTGGCCGTGACCGAACGCGACGTGCCGTGGCGACTCCTCGGAATCGGCGGACTGGCGAGTCTCTGCTGCGTCGGCGGGAGCGCGGTCGGCGGGGCGGCGCTGGCGACCGGCGCTGTCGCTGGCGGACTGGGCGCGAACGTCGTCCAAGTGTCAGTGACGGTGCTGACGGTCGGCGTTCTCGGACTGGCGTGGCGGCGGTTCGGTCCTGACCCGAACTGTGAACGCAGATAGCCGCGGACGGCGGAGACTGCTATCGGCCCGAGCGCTCGTGTCTGGAAGTGAGTGAGGGCCGCCGCGTCAACTCGGAGTTCGGACGATTTCTCAACTTAAAACCTTCTGAGTGCTCTCGCGGCCGAAACGCCCAAAACCGTCCCGTCACGCGTTTTTAGCCCGGCCTAAACCGAGTTCGCCCGCCGATACGTTTAAATGAAGTACCTTGTTTTAAGTACCTCGTCGCCCAAGTGAGCGTAGGTGAACTCCGATGGCAATCGATCCGCAATTCCACGAAAACCGCGAGAAGCTAGACACTCACGAGGGCCACGACGTGTGGGGTCCCGTCGACGAACCTGAGAAACTCGGCATCCACGGCACGCACGTCGCCGTCGATTTCGACCTCTGCATCGCGGACGGCGCGTGTCTGGAGGACTGCCCCGTGGACGTGTTCGAGTGGGTGGACACCCCCGACCACCCCGAGAGCGAGAAGAAGGCCGACCCCGCCAACGAGGCCCAGTGCATCGACTGCATGCTCTGCGTGGACGTCTGTCCCGTCGACGCCATCGACGTGGACGCCGGTCGGGCCTGACTCGCGGTATTTTCTCTCGAATCGGAACGACGAGCGAACGAAGGAGTGACTACTCTGCTCGGTCCACGTCGAGTTCCTGCCGGAGGTAGGCCAGCGCCTCGGTCTCCGCGAGGGTCTCGAACTGCTCGCGGAAGTGGGTCTCGCAGAGACCGACCCGGACGCCGTTCAGTTCGGGGGCGAACGACGCGTCGCGGTCGCAGTAATGACACCGCATATCAAGGAGTAGCGACTGGCGGAAGTTAACCCCTGCGTTCGGGCCGTCGGACCTGTCTGAACGGCGAGAGAAGCGCAGGAGTCACGCGAATCGAGACGCCCCCAAACCGGTCACAGGTTCACCGACGAACGGAAGTGACGGTACTCGGGTTTCGACAGGCCCGCGCGGCCGAGCGTGTCGTCGTGAGCGTCGCTCCCGCCGGTCGGAATCAGGTCGTGGTCCGCGATGGCGCGCTCGACCGGCCGGGGGTCCACCTCCTCCTCGTAGGGGTAGTATCGCTCGACGGCGTCGAGGTGACGGGTCAACTCCAGCGCCGCCTCTGGGTCGTCGTAGCGGTACGGGTGGGCCAGTCCGACGAGACCGCAGGCGTCCGAGAGGAGTTCGACGCCGCGCTCGAACGAGGTCACGTCACGGGCGACGTAGCATGGACCCCCGTCGCCGATGAGGTCGTCGAACACGTCGCCGACGGCGTCGTATCCGCTCTCGGAGTGGTCGGCGACCGCGCGGGCGACGTGGGGCCTGCCGAGACCCTCGCGCGCCTCGAGACCGAGGTCGATGCCGAGTCGGTCCTCGACGTTCTCGATTATCCGCCGACCGCGCTCCTTCCGGTCGGCCTGAATCCGGTCGAGTTCGTCAACGAGGTCCGGCGTCGGGGTCACGCCGTAGCCCAGCAGGTCTACGCGCTCGCCCGAAGCGGGTTCGACCCGCAACTCGATGCCGTGGACAACCGTCACGCCCTCGAAGGCGGTGACCGGCGTCGGGAGTTCGGGGTGGAGGCGGTCGTGGTCGGTGACGGCCACGACGGAGACGCCCGCGTCGCGGGCGGCCTCGGGGACCTCCGACAGGCGCATCTCGCCGTCGGAGTTGGTCGTGTGGACGTGGAGGTCCGCGAAGACGCTCATACCCCGAGAACGTGGCGGGTCTCCGAAAACGCTTCGCTATGGAAACGGACGACGACGCCGTGGTTCGCGGTCCTTAGATACCTTATATTCTCCAATGTCCTACCGCAGGAAGGTTTATAATTAACTTTGATGTAGAAGCTGTCGATGTCACTGAAGCAGGCGACGGAACTCCTCCGTCAACACGACTACCCTGCGACGACGAACCAACTGGCCGACTCCTACGGCGACTATGAACTCGACCACCCGAACGGGACCGAGACGCTCGGCGAGGTACTCCGCCGGGTCGAAGACGAGACGTTCAGCAGTTCCATCGAGGCCGAGGAGTTGCTCTACTCGGCGGTCAGCAGCGGAGCCATCGGACGAAAAGGGTACAGCGACCGCGACCCGACGACGCTCGGGACGATGGGTCCGGGGCAGGTCAGTTTCTGAGACGACGCTCCGTTCAGAGAACCGGCTAATACGTTTTTCGCGTTACACCCACTCGACGGCACCGTCGAGGTCCAGCGGCAGCGACCCCTTGCGGTAGGCCTCGACCGTGCCGGAGGGCCGCGCTCGGAAGACGACCGCGGGTCGGTGACGAACCTCCGGTTTCTCGCCCTTGACGGCGGCCCACTCGTCCTCGCGGAACCCCGAGCAGTCAACGAACAGCACCGCGCCGCCGCCGTGCTTCTGGAGTTGGCCGGAGGTCTTGGTCTCGGCCGTCTCGCGTACCGCGGCGACCGGCGTGTCCGCGTGGCGTCGCGTCGGGGGCCGGGGCCGCGTGACTTCGACCAGCGGGGACTCGCCGCCGCCGGGCGGTTCCGCCCGGAAGTCGAGCGAGTGGCCGGTCGTCACTTCGATTTCGGGCGTCACGTCGTACCCGGCGTCGGTGAGGACCTTCGCGGCGGTGAACTCGCTCATCGCCGACGCCATCCGCACGGGGTCCACCTGCGGACTGGTGCCGAGTTTCGACGCCATCTCGTAGCGATACTCGTCGAGCGCCCCCGTCCGGAGGAACGCCTCGTAGAACGCGAGCGCGTCGTCGCGGGTCGCGTCCGGGAATCCCGCGGCGTGGTCTCGGAAGAACGTCCGCGTCGAGTGTCTGCCGTCCTTCGAGAAGAGGACCGGGAGGAAGAACCACGAGAGGTGGCCGTAGTCGGCCAGCCACGGGTCCTCGGTCCGGAGGTCGGCGAGCAGTTCGCGCTGCGCCCACCGAGCGACCGAGTAGGGTATCTCCTCGAAGGTGTACTTCTCGGTGCGCCAGAGCGTGGAGGGCGTCTCGGTGTTGCCGAGCCAGAACGCCTCGTCGCCGTTCCAGAGGAACAGCGCGAGGTCGCCGTTGCCCATCTCTATGCGTCGGGTCTCGTACCCCGACGGTCCGACGTAGTGGGGCGTCACCAATTTCGCGCCGAACTTCTCGTCTAGGGGGTCGTACAGGTCGCGTTCGATTTTCTCGTCAGTCCACCGCTCCGTGGAGCGGCGAAAGCGGAGCGGACTTGCCACGGGAGAATCTTGTCACGCGAGCACTTTACCTCTTGTGTCACCGTTTTCGCCGACGCACCTCCCGAACGCGCCCTCGCCGCACTACGTAGAAGTCCAACGACGTGACGAACGACTCGTCATCGCTCGGCAAGCGACACGTCAGTTCCGAGAGGGTGGCCCACTCCGAGACGGAGACGGGCAGCGGTCGGCGTGAGGGCTTCGACTCGCCCGAACCGACTCGAATCGTCGTCCGAGAATTGTGACCTGTTTTCGAGAATCGAAAAGAATGTGAATATCCGTTACATTCATTACCTGCCGAGACTTACCCCTTGCGTGTGGTTGCCATGTCAATGGGTGCCTATGACGAAGACGAACACGAACGCCGGGAACGCAAGAACAACACCGTCGACGTGAGCGAGGACGACGACCGGACGACGTACCACGGTTCCGTAGAGTACGACTCCGGCGACTCCGCCGAGGCGCTCCTCGACAAGTTCGAGGAGATAAAGTCCGGCAAGTAGGGGTCTCTGATTCTGCGCGACGCGCTGACCGACCGTATCGCGAGTCTTGGCGGGCGAGCGCCTCGATGGTATTTCTGACTCAGTCGTCCCAACCGGGGGTCTCGGGAGCGCCGCGTTCGCGTTCGACTCGGTCGGCCAGCGCGGGGTCGGGGGCCGCAGTTCCGGTATCGGCCGCGCGGTCCTCCCAGTCGTCACTCGCCCGGCCGACCCACGAGTCGGTTTCGCGGGCCGCCGCGAGCGCCGACTCGAATCGGTCCCGGTTCACCGTCGTCGTTCCGGGGGCGGCGGACACCGCGGCCGCGACGAACAGCGAGCGGTCCTCGTCGGTGAGTTCGCCCGCCGCCGCGCGGGCGACGACGCCCTCCAGTCGCTCGGGGTCCGGGAAGACGAACACCTTCTGGCCGACTGCCTGCGGGCCGAGCAGGAACGCCGGAAGGTCGGCGGGCGCGTCGTCGTCCACGAGACGATTTCCCCCGAAGGCCGCTTCCACGCGTTCGCACTCGGTCTCCTGCTCCAACTCCAGATTGTGGCCGGGGTAGTCGGCGCACTCCTCCGGATAGGTGTCCTCGCCGTGAATCCGACACTGGAGCGTCGTCGGGTCGAGGAAGACGCAGGTCGGGAGCCACGTCGGGTCGGTCCCGAACGGACCCACGGGTTTGGGTGCCTTCCGGAGTCCGAGGAAGAACGCGGGCTTGCCGTGAATGGCCGACACCGACACGCCGTCGATTTCGACGCCCGACTCGTCGCGCCAGAGTCGCGGCGTCAGCGCGTCCGCCAGTCCGGCGTCGAGGAAGGCGCGGGCGTCCCCGCGAGTCAGTGGGACGAGGTTGTAGGTGTCGTCGAGGGGAACGCGAGGTCCTCGACGCTCGTGGTCGCTCGGCGCGGCCGAGACGGCCCGCCAGTCGATGCAACAACCGGCGCACTCCTCGCAGTTCACCTCCATAGCTGTCCCGAGGACGTATGCGGGCAAGTGGCATAAGGTATCGGGGGGAACGCACCCGACAGGTTCGGGACCGGGACTAAACGCCCCGAACGGGAACCGTCGGCCATGGAGCGAGAGCAGACGGTCGGCGACGCCGAGGCGGAGACCGTCCGTGTCTGGATGGTCGAGCGCACGTACGCTCGCGACGAACACAACATCGTCATCACCTACGCGACCACGGACGGCGAGCGGTACCTCCGGCGGAACCGCACCAAGCGAGTGCTGGTGGACCCGACGACCGCCGCGGTGGAGGTGGCGGCCGACCGCCTCGAATCGGTCGAGGACCCCGAGCGCCGCGAGCGGTACGCCGCCGAGGCCGCCCGGATGGCCGACAGACACGACCCCGACGACGAGGTGTAGTACGAGGTGATGGCACCGGGACGACGTCGCGCCGACCCAGAATCAGTTCGTCCGGCGGACGAAGACGCGACCGTCGGCGTGAACGTCCACCGCGAACTCCTCGACGGAGAACGAGACGCGGCCGATGTCGCGGGGCGGTCCGTTGCGCGTCGGCCGAAAGAGGTCGTTCAGCGCGTCGGGGTCGACGACGTCGTAGAGACGGACGGTCAGTTCGTCGCTCGGGCGCTCCGAGGCGTCGGCCAGCGCGTCCAGCACGGTCTGAACGAGCGTCGCGTCGCCGTCCGGGTCGTAGAACGCCTGCGAGACGTTCGGCGAGTGGTTCCCGGGTTCGGTTGCGGTCGCTACGGAAGATTCTGTGTCGTGCATTGGTTCTCTCCAACGTCGGCCGAGGCCGACTCTGATACACACGCTCACTACGAACTAGAATAAATACGATTCGGAATCCGTCGGGAACGAGTCGGCAGGGGTTCGGATACTCTCGTCGGCAGGGCTTTGACGCTGGGGACGCTGGGTGCAGTCATGGCGACGGAACCCTGCGAGGGGTGTGGCGAACGGGTCAAAATCGCGGGCGGCATCGCCAATCTCTGGACCCTCGAACACGACGCGACCGGCGGGATGACGCTGGAGTTCGACAGCGACGGGACCGAACACTTCCTCTGTTTCGACTGCATCGACAGGTTGCCCGACGACCCGACCGCCGAGGACGTGGCGGCGCTCGGGGAGTCGTAGGGTCACCGCCTCGGACCGCCCGTCGTCTTCCGACCGACCTCGAATCGCCGGAATCAATAGCCTTTATCTATCGCACTGCCGTGACTTCGGACAGTGAACCCCGAGCGGATTTTCGACGAGTTCCCCGCCCCTTCCTACCGCGGTAACCAGCGCGACGCCCTCGGAGACATCAGGGACGCCTTCGCCGAGGGGAACGACGTGGTGCTGGTCCGCGCCCCCACGGGGAGCGGAAAGTCGCTGCTGGCGCGGTCCATCGCCGGGTGCGCTCGGACGCCCGACGAGGCCTCGCCGAGCGACGCGACCGGGGCCTACTACACCACGCCGCAGGTCTCCCAGTTGGACGACGTGGCCGAGGACGACCTGCTGGACGATTTGAAGATTATTCGCGGGAAGCGCAACTACTCGTGCATCCTGCCGGGCGAGACGAACACGCCGGTCAACCGCGCGCCCTGCGCCCGGGAGAAGGGGTACGACTGCTCGGTCAAACACCGGTGTCCCTACTTCTCGGACCGGGCCATCGCCAGCAGTCGGGAGATAGCGGCGATGACGCTGGCGTACTTCATGCGGACCGCCGGGTCGGAGGTGTTCCGGAAGCGCGACTGCGTGGTCATCGACGAGGCCCACGGACTCGCCGAGTGGGCCGAGATGTACGCCGCCATCGACCTGAACTCCCGGACGGTCCCCATCTGGGACGACCTGAAGGTGCCCGAGATGACCGGAGTGGACCGCGCCGTGGAGTACGCCGACCGACTCCAGAACGTCTGCGAGCGCCGGAAGGACGACCTGATAGTCGAACAGGAACTGAGTCCGGAGGAGGTCGCCGAGCGCGACCGACTGCAGGAACTCATCGGCGAATTGGACTGGTTCGTGGAGGACTACCGCGACTCCCAGAGCGCGACGACGTGGGTCGTGGACCAACCCGACGGGGAGGGCGGAGCGATTACCATCAAGCCGATGAACCCCGAGCGCTACCTGAGCCACACCGTCTGGGACCGCGGGAACAAGTTCGCGCTCCTCTCGGCCACGATTCTGAACAAGCAGGCGTTCTGTCGGCAGGTCGGACTCGACCCCGCGAACGTCGCGCTGGTGGACGTGGGCCACACCTTCCCCGTCGAGAACCGGCCGCTCTACGACGTGACGCAGGGCAAAATGACCTACGAACACCGCGACGACACCCTGCCGAAGATAGCCCGGACCGTCGTTCGGGTGATGCAGGAGCATCGCGGCGAGAAGGGCATCGTCCACGCCCACTCCTACGCGATTCAGGAGCGCCTCGCCGACCGCCTCGACGAGTTCGGCGTCGGCGACCGAATCCGGACTCACGGCAAGGAGAACCGGGACGCAGAACTGGAGTCGTGGAAGGCCAGCGACGGCGAGGAGGTGTTCCTCTCGGTCAAGATGGAGGAGGCGCTCGACCTGAAAGGCGACCTCGCCCGGTGGCAGGTCATCTGCAAGGCCCCGTTCCTAAACACCAACGACTCCCGAGTCGCCCACCGCCTCGAAGAGGGCCAGTGGGCGTGGTACTACCGGGCCGCGCTCCGCACGGTGATTCAGGCCTGCGGCCGGGTGGTCCGGTCGCCCGACGACTACGGCGCGACCTACCTCGCGGATTCGAGTCTCCTGCAGGTGTTCGACCGCGCGGAGAGCGACACGCCGCCGTGGTTCACCGAACAGGTCGAGGAGATGAGTCGTCCGGACCTGCCGGAGTTCGACCCGCGGAGCGCGAGTCGGTCGGCGGCCGGAGCGGACGCGGGTGCGACTCGTCGCGGTCGGAGTCGCGGGTCGGGGTCGCTCGGTGGGTCGGGGTCCCGCTCCGCGGACGGACAGACCGCGACCGGGCAGTCCTCCGGCGACGGTCCGTCGGACAGTAGTTCGTCGGGGGGAGCGTCGTCTGACGGCGATTCGTCGGACGGCACCTCGACCGGGCGCAAGAGTCCGATGGCGGACGTGTGGGACGTAGAGTGAGGAGGGTGGGAGGAGAGTGGGAGAAGGCTATGAGGCGCGAGGAGCGAAGTTGACGGGGACCTTCGGCGGAGACCACCTCGCGGTTACGGAACCGACGCCGCGAGGTCCGACAGCGCGCGGCGCTTGATGCAGGCGAACCCGACGAAGATGATGACGAGTCCCGCCGTGGTCATCGGATCGACGAGTTCGCCGAGGACCGCCCAACGGATGAGCGTCGCCGCGACGACTTCACGCCGGAAGGCAGTCTGTCGCTCGTCCGGAACCCTGAGCGTCACCGCGCTGACCGGTAGCGACGCTATCGGGGACTCGGTGCGATGGAACGAGACGGCGTTCCGTGCTGAACGCCACTCAGAGAATCGAAACCGTGTAGGCGACGCCCGAGCTGAGCATCAGCAACACGAAGAACAGCGAAATCAGTTTCTGTCGCGTGTCGTCGTCCATACGGGACGCAAGCGGTGGGAGCGAAATAACGGTTTGGGTCACGGACGACGACGCCTCGCGACGAAGGAGAGTTCGATACCTCAGTCGTCCTCCAGAATTCCGAGGACGGCGTCGCAGTTCGGGCACAGCACCATCCAGTAGCGCTGGCCGGTGGTCGCGGTCACGGTGACGCCGTCTCGGTTCGACTTGGGTTCGACCATCTGCTGACGGTAGTTCGGGTTCGCCGCGTCGGCATCGCAGGACGGACACTTGGGCATACGCGGACGTGAGAACGGTGAATGATAAATCTGGGGTCGCGAACCGTTCCCCGGTAAGTCGTCGAGAACGAGAGAAACCGGTGTCCGGCGACGAGAAGCTAGCGTCAGGCTCGAGCCAAGGAATCACCGCGACCGCACAGCACCGCGCCCGTCCCTCCCCGCGTACGCGCTCGGCCGCGGAACCGCGAACGCGACCGAGCGCGCGGCGCGTCTCGTAGCTTGACGCACCGAGCGCATCCACGAATAACGTAACACCGAGTGCGTGGGCGTGGTCTGTACCCGTAACGTCGGACATGTGAGGACGGACCAGCGGTGGAAGCCGACTACTCGATTCTCGCGTCCACGACGACGTGCCAGACGCCCTCGCTGTGGCTCTTGACCGTTCGGCGGTCGAGAATCTCGACCTCGCGTCCGGCGTCCTCGGCGGCGTCCCGGAGTCGGGAGACCGGGCGGTCCCAGAGCAGGTCCTCCGGCGTCGCCTCGTGCATGTGGACCACGCCGCCGGGCTTCAGCGCTTCGAGGGCCGAGTCGAGGTACTCGTAGGAAGCGTCGGGCGGCGCCCGACTGTCTTCCGAGCGTGGCTCGGAAGCCTCGTAGTAGCCCATCACCACGCGGTCGGCGGGCGGGTCCACCGCCACGTCGCGGCAGTCCGCGCGGAACGCCGAGACGCGGTCGGACACGTCGTTGAGCATCGCGTTCTCCACGAGGAACCGGAACGCCGCGGGGTTGCGCTCGACCGCGGTCACGTCGGCCCCGGCGCGGGCCATCGGCAGGGTGAAGTAGCCGATTCCGGCGAACATGTCGAAGACGCGCTCGCCGGGTTCGACCACCTCGCCCATCCGTGCGCGCTCGGCCTTGTTGCCCGGCGAGAACATCACCTCGGCGAAGTCCAGCGCGTACCGCGTGCCGTGTTCGGTGTGGACCGTCTCCGTGTCGCCCGCGCCCGCCACGACGGAGACGGAGGGTTCGCGGTGTTCGCCCGAGACGCCCTCGCGGGCCAGCACCGTGTCGGCCTCGCCGTGGAGGTCCAGCAGCGCCTCGCCGACCGCCTCGCGGTCGATGTCCGCCGCTCCGTCGGAGTCGTCGGTGTCACCGAAGGTGACGAGGACGACGCTGCCGACGACCGCCCACGACCCCGGGGCGCGCGCTATCTCCGCCTCGGTCCATCCGCGCTCGCGGAGGTGGGCGTCGAGGTCCGGCAGTCTGCGCTCGGGGTCCACCTGTTCGACCACCTTCAGCACCGACGTCTGCTCGGGCGGGTCGGTCACCGGAAGCGCGACGGTCTCCTCGTCGAACTCTCTGACCTTCCGGGTCACGTCGTAGACACCTTCGTCCTGCAGGGCCGCGATGGTCGCCTCGCTCTCCGGTTTGGGGACGACCGCGGCGAGGTCGGGGTGACTCGTCATCGCTCCTACGCCTCGTCTCGTTCGGGCACGACGTGGAGACCCGCGCGACTCTTCAGCACCGGCACCGTCTCGGCGTCCGTGTCCACGAAGTCGGGGCGAGCGATGGTCTTCGTCCGGTACGTCTCGGGGTCTAACACCTGCACCGCGCGCTCGTCCTCGACCGCGACGAGCGTCGTCTCCTCGGCGTCGTCGATGCGGCCGAGTCGCCGCGCTTCGGGCGCGTCGCCCTCCTCGAAGCGGGCCTCGTAGTCCTCGCCGGTGGTGAGGCGCGTCCCCTTCAGGTTCCCGCGGACGCTCCGGACGAGGACCGGACCGTCCCCGTCCTCGGGGTCGATGATTTCGCCGGGCGAGTACGGCGGGAGGCGGATGGCGTAGGTCACGCGGTAGACCTCCTCGCCGTCCTCGTCCTCGGTCACGAGCGTCTCGGAGTCCGAGAAGCTACCGCCGAACTCCTCGACTATCTTCTGCGATATCTTCATGCCGATCTTGTTGGTCGAGACCTTGAGGTTCACGCCGTCGTCGGTCTCGCTGACCTCCGTGACGAAGGCGTTCCGGTCGCCCGTCGCCTCCATCTCGGTGACGATTTCGTTGGCGATCTCCTCGGCGCGCTCGACCTCCTCGGCGGTCGGCGTGCGGTCCGCCGCGCGGACCTGCACGATGCTGGCGTAGTAGTCCCCCGCGATTCGCCCGCACCGGTCGCAGGTCTGGCGTGAAATCTTCACGGGCACGACCACGTCCTCCTCGACGAACGTGTCCCGGACGATGCCCGAGAAGTGACAGTGCATCCGAATCGTGTTCTGGTCCACCTGCTCGGGGTCCACCTGCCACGACACGTCGTGGGCGTCGAGGTGGACGCCCAGCGCCTCGCTGACCTCCTCGATGGCGATGTCGGTGTAGTCGCGGGCGTCCACGTCCACCCAGCGGTTGCCGCGGTGGACCGCGCCGCACTGCGAGCAGACGCGGACCTCGATGCGCTCGGGCGCGTCCACGAGGTCGAATCGGTCGAAGTAGCACGAGTCGCAGAGCTTCTGTTCCCTGCCGCGTTTGCCGACTGCGTCGGGGAGGGGCGTCCGCTCGGCGGGGTCGTTCTCGATGGGGTCCCCGCAGTTCGGACAGAACTCGCGGGCCTCGGTAGTCATGGAGGGAGGTAGGGGTTTCGAGGGTTTAAGTCTGAAGAAGCGGGTGGCGGATTCGTACAACCACATCTGTCGCGGTGAGGCCTTCAAGTACTTCGTGGACTGCGGAACCGTCGTTCAGTGCATCGACAAGTAGATCGTGGACGTCCCGTTCGTCTGAGAACTCGACTCCCCGAACGACCGCAAAATTCTCCCTCCTCGTCGAGTACATCTCGACTGACAGCGATACCGATGGAACCGAACCAGAACGTGGGACCGGGACTCGTCAGTTGGCGAGTCGACTTCGATTCGTGGCGACCGCTTCGGGCGTTCGCGTACGCAAAGTTCGGTGGCGTGTATGGCTTCCTCGCTTTCGTCCTCTCGAACGTCCCACTACTCCTACTCTCACCGTCGTCAGACCGCCTCGTTTCCGAGTCGTGGCGGTACGTCGTGCTGTCCGGCGTTTCGTCGCTCGGTATCGTCGGTATCGTGCTGACAGTCTACAGGTTCGGCGGGAAACGTTCGCTTGCACAGGTCATCACAGTGATGGGAATCGGTGGAAGGAGTGTATTCGACTCTATCGATATCGGTCGACTCTCGGCGGCAGTCTTACTGGGAGCGTGGTTCGCTACAGCTTCGGTAGCATACGTTTCGGAGCAAATTCTCGGAATGGCGGTGGTTCTCGTTCCGGTACTTCTCAAGGTAGCCGACGCGGTCCTTTCGATACTCGTCCCGCTTTCGGGGTCCGTAGACGTGACGAGTGAGATGTATCGCGTCGGCGACTCGGGCCGCCGCTACGACCTCTCGACGATGAACGTGCTCGGAACGGTCGAAGTCGGTAACGTGACGGTGTTCTCCGTCCGCGGTGAAACTGGCCCGCCTCACGTCCTCGTCCTGCCGACGGAACTGTACAGACGTCTCCACGAATCGTAACACCGCGAAGGATACGTTTCGACCCGGACTCTCCGCTCCGAAGTGCAGCGATTCCTCACCGGTCCGACTCCATTTTGATTTCGGGATTCGACGAAGAGAACGGCGACTGGTGCTACCTCGTCACGACCAGAATCCCTGCTCCGAGAAGCAGCAGACTTGCGCCGACCCAGTGGGGATTGAACGCCTGCGTCCCGTGGACCACGTCGTGGATGTTCAGCACGTAGTGGTCCACGATTCCGTCGAAGACGTTGAACACTCCGGCACCCACGAGGACGCCGCCGAACGCTCGCACCGCCGAGCGCGACTCCGCCGACCGATTCAGCGCCCGCCACAGCAGGCCCGCGCCGACCAGCATCACGCCGACCATGGCCAGCGAGAACAGGCCGTCGTAGTAGACGTTCGCCCGCAGACCGTCGAGAGTCGTCGTCCGGATGCGGTCCGAGAGCAGGTGATGCCACTGGAGAATCAGGTGGAAGACCACCACGTCGAGGAGCGCGCCGAGTCCGAAACCGAACGTCCCCGCGCCGAGGAGGAGACCGCTTCCGCCGTCGGGCCGACTCATGGAGGGAGTTCGGTCGCCGACAGGAAAACCGCCGGGGCCGAGTTCGGTCGCCGGTGCGCGAGGCTACGCGTTGACCCGGAACGTGTACACGCCCGTAATCATGTCGCTGGCGAACACGAGGTCGCGCTCCCGGTTGTAGTTACCGCCCCAACAGAACGGCGCGCCCCCTACGCCGAATATCGGCCCTTCGGCTTGGTCGGCCATGTCGTCCGTGGCGTACCGGTCCACGGGCGTCGGGTTCGTCGGGTCCGTCACGTCGTAGAGGACCATCCCTTCGAGGTAGTCGCCGCTGACGAGCAGCGACCGGTCGCCCCTCGGCACCACGTCGTGGTTGTGCGTCGTCCAGTCGTACGACTCCCATCCCTCGACCTCGCCGTCCTCGTCGGGGTCGGGGTCCATCATCTCGGCGTTGGGCGACCGGGTGAACCCGACGTGTTTCGGGTCGCTCGGCGACCCGTCCTTCCAGCCGATGTCGAAGAAGTGCTTCCCGCCGGGGATGCCGTACGCCATCTCGTCGCCCACGATTCCGATCCCCCGCTCGGGGTCGTAGTCCGCGAAGTGGCAGTTCTCGAACCCGACGATTCCCGCGTCGCTGTACGTCGGCTTCCCCTCGTAGCTGAACCGGCCGATTTCCGCGGGTTTCAGCGGGTCGCTCACGTCGAGGACGACGTAGCCTCGCGTCTCTCCGCCGATGTACGCCGCGTGCATGTGTTCGTTCTCCGGGTCGACGACGACGTCGTGAAGTTCGCCCGGCGGTCCGGCCACTCGTTCTTTCGTCGGATTGGCCGGGTCGCTGACGTCGAAGACGTCCAGACCGAACTCGCCGTGGTGGGCGTTCACTGTGTACACGACGGGGGCGTTCGGGTGCGGGAAGAGGTTGTGCGTCGGTCCGGCGTTGAGTTGCGAGAGGAAGACCGGGTTCTCGGGGGACCCCTCGGCGAACCCGTAGTCGATGACGGCGACGCCGTCCACCGTCACGTCGTCCCTGTTCGGTTCCTCCGACCGGTAGTAGAGTCCGTCTCGACTGTCGAACTTCACGTCGGCGTTCCTGACCAGCGGCGACGACGGGAGTCGGTGGACTTCCGTCGGGTCGCTCGGGTCTTGGAGGTCGACGAGGTAACTCCCTCCGCTCCCGAGGAAACTCCCCGTGAGGCCGTACCGACCGTCGTCTCGAATGGCGGCCTCGGTGTATCCCCCTTCGGCGTCCGAGAGCAGCGCGTGACCGACCTTCTCCAGCGTACCGCTCGCTGGTTGGTCCCGCGCGGCCGCCGCGCCGACGCTCCCTGTCGTCGCTACCGCTGTGCCGAGGAGTTTGAGGACCGTCCGTCGGGACGCTGTCGTGGATGGCTTCCAGTTTTGTGCCATGTTACCATGGGCCACTTTGGAGTAGTTCAATCACGACCATCGTTCGGCAGAGAAATTATATCTCATTCGGTCACGTTGAGATTACGCGGTCGTAATCGCCAAGGTCCCGCCTTCCGTAAGCGAATACTCTACGACCGGACGGTTCGTCGCACGCTTTCAGGACTACCGCTCGGGTCGAGCGTGATTCGGCCCCTCGGGGACGGTACGCGAGGCATGGCTACTCACCCACTGCGGCCCGAGTTGCCGAATCGGAACCGACACCGAGCGGTCCGAAGTGAACCGTCCGGCGACCCGGTATTCGTCGGTAACGGTACTGATGGGAAACCAACCGCGTCGCTACTCCGAGGTAACGCCGGGTTGCTAGCGGGGTGAGCGTTCGGCCGACGCGGGCGTTGGGGGCGACCGGACTCATTTCCCACGTACCAACTCCGGCCCTTCGACCGC
Organism: Halorussus aquaticus; assembly: GCF_024218795.1. Taxonomy (GTDB): domain Archaea; phylum Halobacteriota; class Halobacteria; order Halobacteriales; family Haladaptataceae; genus Halorussus; species Halorussus aquaticus. The sequence continues at coordinate 3,214,736 of NZ_CP100400.1, read as the reverse complement.
CTCGTCGGCCGCATCGCGCCACGAGTGGTCGGGTTCCCAGTCCAGCACCTCCTCGGCTTTCCCCACCGAGAGCGCCGCGTCGTCGCCCGAGACGTTGCAGTCGTCGGGCAGTTCGCCGAAGCACTCTCGGAGCGCGTCCTCGATGGGCATCGTCAGATAGTTGTCCGCCGCGGCGGCGTGGAAGGGTTCGTGTCCGGAGAAGTCCGCCTCCAGCGCCGCCGCCACGAGGGTCGCCACGTCGCGCACGTCCACGTAGGACCAGAAGTTACCCGCGCCCGCAGTGAGGTCCTCGCGGGCGTCCACGCACTCGTACTCGCCGGGGTACTGTATCCACGAGGGCCGGACGGCGGCCACGGGGACGCCGAACCGGCGCGCCACCATCTTGCCGACCTCCTCGCCGACGACCTTCGAGGTGCCGTAAGGGTCCTCGGGCCGGAGGGCGTGGGCCTCCCGGATGGGCAGTCGGTCCGGCGGGCGCTTCTCCTCGGCAAAGGCGTAGCCGTAAGCGCTCTCGCTGGAGGCCCACGCGACGCGTGCGCCTGCCCGACCCGCGCCCACGAGGACGTTGTAGGCCGCCAGCACGTTCGTCTCGAAGACGCGACCCCCGGCGTGGCGCGTCGGCGAAGGGAGCGCGGCCCAGTGGACCACGGCGTCGGGGTCGAGGTCGGCGAGCAGGTCGAGGGCCTGTCCGCGGTCGGTGAGGTCCGCGGCCCGGAAGTCGAGATTGTCGCGGGCGTCTATCTCCCATCCGGGGTGGTGCTGGTCCACGCAGACGACCCGCCAGCCCTCGTCTGCGAGGTGGTCGGCTATCCAGCGACCGGAGCGGCCGAGACCGCCGGTGACGATGACTTGCTTTGGCACGGTCTCAGGCTACGGTGAACCGAACGTAAACGGTTGGGGTGGCGGAAACTCGCTACTCGTCGCGCCGCGACTCCCCCCTACCGGCCTCCATGTCCTGTCGCTGTTCGCCACCACCCAGACCGGTCACGCGCTCTCGCGGAAATCGGAGCGCTGCCCAGATTCTCTTCCGACCGAAGAAGGCGAGGAGGAGACTGAGAATCGCGACTATGAGTCCAGCGCGTCGAACGATGGTGCGCCACAGTAACGATAGCCGACAGCTGATATGGCAAGCAACTTCGAAAGTAAATGCTTCAGACACCGTTAACGAAGGATTCTTGAATTTCGTTTCGATATCGACTCGGTTCGTTCCAATCGGAAGTTTACGTGTCGGGGACGGGGCGATAGAGACGGGAATCGACTCGACGGTATCGACTGCTCTCGCAGGTAGGTACCGACTTTCGTCAGACCCGGCACACCCAAATCCCAAACTCGCGGGCAGGTCGAACGGTACGACATCTTTACTGTGGAACTCGGTCCGAGTAGGCCGATTGATTCGGTTGTCCACGCAGATGAGGATTCCATCGCTATCGTCGGCGTCTTCGATACGGACGACGAACGTCGTGGACTGGTCGCGCAGGATTAAGTCTTCCTTCGGAATTATCTGAACGTCCGGAACCTCGTTTGACCCGTCTTGCCCCGAAGTTTGCCTCGGTGTGTCGAGTAAACTGTCGGAGTCATCGACCGGTGTGAACGCGATGGAACTACCGACGAGTACGAGAAGGACACAAATCGCGGCAACCACCCTGAGTCGATGCATGTATCCTCCGCCGGAGATGGTCCCCGACTATCTGCTACACTCCTACGTGAAGGGGCATCAACACTTTGTATGATTGCAGACACGACTAGGGTAGTTCCGTACGACTATCACCGATAGAACGCGACAGAAACGGCCTCCGAAACCGCGTCCGACGACAACACCACGTACGCCAGTCCGAACAGCAGGGCGTCGTAGAGACCGTGAACCAGAATCGGGACGACCAGATTATCGGTCCAGACGTAGAGATACCCGAGCAGAATCGAGAGACCGAACAGGATAGTCAGCGTCACGCCGACCGCGAGGGGGTCGGGAGTGGCGACCCACGTCGTCGGCAGGTGGACCAGCGCGAACAGGACGCTGGCGAGGACGACGGCGGGTCCGCGCGAGAACGCGCCGTCGAGGTACGACTGGATGACTCCGCGGAAGAGGAGTTCCTCGGCCGGGCCGACGACGAGGACGGACAGCGGGACCAGCAGGAGCAGGGTGTTCAGGACGCCCTGTTCGGCGAGTTGCGTGACGGAGTTGCCCGCGAGCGGGAGACCGACGGCCTGCGCGGTCAGGATGGCGACCAATCGGTAGACGAACAGCGCGACCGTTCCCGCGACGACGACCCCGAGCGCGCTCGGAGTCGGAACGCGAACGCGGAGGGAGTCGATACCCCGGTCGGTGACCCGGAGGAACAGCAGTGCGGCCGCGACGAACCCCAGTTCCGAGAGGACGAGCGCGACGGTGAACTCTGCGAGCGCGTTCAGCGAGACGGCGAGCGCCGGAATCGACAGTATAACGCTGAGAACCACTCCGAGGACGGTGAGTCCGGTGGCGACCCCGACGCGACGGACGGGGTCCGGAGACTGACGAGACATCGTCGAGAGCTGACACGGCGAGGACCAAGTAGATTTGGCGGCGCTCGAACCGCCCGCCGGTTCCGGCACGGAGCGACCGCGGGCGGCCGACGAACGTTTAAACGGGGTGAAACCCTATGGTCGCATATGAAGTGGAAAGCAGACTGGGGACTTCGGGGCCGGATGGCCCTCACGATGTTCCTGCTGTTCGTGCTATACATCGTCTTCATCGCGGTCCTCTCCCAGTACGCGAGCCTCTTGGGAATCGTGCTGGTGATGGGGGCGTTCTCGCTCGGCCAGTTCTTCTTCAGCGACAAACTGGCGCTGTGGAGCATGGGCGCGAAGCAGGTCAGCGAGGACGAGTATCCCGAACTCCATCGGACGCTGGGCCGCCTCTCCCAGCAGGCCGACCTACCGAAACCGAAGGTGGCAGTCGTGGACAGCAGAGTCCCGAACGCGTTCGCCACCGGGCGCTCGCAGAAGAACGCCGCCGTCGCGGTGACGACCGGTCTGATGAAGACGCTCGACAGCGACGAGTTGGAGGGCGTGCTGGCCCACGAACTCGCCCACGTGAAGAACCGCGACATGATGGTGATGACCATCGCGTCGTTCCTCTCGACCATCGCCTTCCTCGTCGTCCGATGGGGCTGGTGGTTCGGCGGCGGGAACCGCGAGAAGGGACAACCGCAGGTCTGGGTCGCTATCGCGGCGTCGCTGGTGGTCTGGGTGATCAGCTTCCTGCTCATCCGGGCGCTCTCGCGCTACCGCGAGTTCGCGGCCGACCGCGGGGGCGCGACCATCACGGGCAAGCCCTCGGCGCTGGCGTCGGCGCTGATGACTATCGACAGCGGCATGAGCAAGGTTCCGAAGGACGACTTCCGCGAGCAGTCCGAGATGAACGCCTTCTTCATCATCCCGCTGAAGAACGACTTCATCGGCAAGGTGTTCAGCACGCATCCGAGCACGGAGAAGCGGGTCGAGCGACTTCGGCAGCTCGAACGCGAGATGTAGTCGGTCCGAACCCGAAACTATTCGTCGTTTCTCCGAACGTTCTCTCGCATGGACAGACGTCGGTTCGTCGCTGGCGTCGGTGCCGCAGTCCCGTGGCTCGCCGGGTGTAACCGGCCCCGGGCGGAAACCGTGGCGCGCGAGACACGCTACACGCTGGAGGCGCACCCTATCGGTGACGATGGGATTCGAGTGAACTTCGCGATGCAAGCCGGAGAACTGCCGGACGAGACGTTGAACGTCTTCTCGTCGGCGCTCGACGGGAAACCGCGGACGTACGGCCACACCGTCCTCGACGGCCCGACGCTGGTCGAGTACGGCGGTCGGTTCTATCGCGTCACCGTCGAGGAGACCGGGCGACGGACACACGAGCGGCCGATACTCCGCGGTGCGGTCGCCGAGAGCGAGGCGGCCGAGCGGAAGGCCGTCGAGTTGGCGGCGTACCCTCGGGCGGACGACCACGCGGTGAGACGGGTGGCGAGGACGGCAACGAGTCGCGGCGACCCGGACGATATGAGCGGACAAGAGCGCGAGTTCCACGTCCTCCGTAACCGCGACTCAGAGGTGAGCGAACTACTGCCCGAACCCGAGTACGAGTACGTCGAGTACGGCGGTTCGGTCGTGCGACTCACCGTCGAACGCCGCCGACTCACCGAGACGGAGTACACCTACGCCGCGACGAAGGTGGCGAACTCCACGACCGCGTTCCGCGAGTTCGTCCGCGACGAAGTCGTCGGCGTCTGGCTGGACGAGACGAATCTCTCGGGGAGTCAGCGAACCATCTTCGAGAGGGCTACGTCCGGCGAGTACGCCGAGTCGGGCGACCTCTCGGCCGACTATCGCGCGCTCCTCGAACGCGTCTTCGGCGCGCTCCCGGAGGAGACGACCGGCGAGCGCATCGGATACGACGGTCGCCTCTACGAGGTGGTGTTGCACGTCTCGAACGACTGAGACCGGTCCGAACCGCCATACGGTCGGGTTTTCGCGTGATTCCCCGTGCGCTCGGTACGACCGAGAACGTCGCGTGACCGAGGACGTGGCGCGACCGGGAGACAGGACACCGCCGGGAGACACGGCTTTTTATCGGGGAGTCCGTATGCGTAGTCATGGGACTGCTCGACGGACTGCGGGAAGTGCTGGGTATCCGCGCCGAGACCGACGCGACCCGGAAGGCCGACCCCGACGACCTGTTCGGGATGAGTACCGCCTACATCACGATGGAGGCCGAACTGGGCTACGAGGCGGTCGGCGAGGCCGCGCTCTGCTTCTCCGAGGTCGATAGCGCGGACTTCGCGGACACGGTCGAAGAGGTACACGAGATTCTGGAGGTCGGTGCGGAGGAGACCGGCACCGAGACCGAGGCCCACACCGACGACTACGGCTACTCGTGGGTCATCCTCCGGGACGACGACTTCGAGGACCTCGTGACCAGCCTCAACTTCGCCGCCGACACGCTGATGGAGCGGGGATACGGGTCGCGCCTGCTCGCGGCCCTCTTCGCGTTCGAGAAGGGCGACGCGTCCACGGCGCGTCGATCGGGAGGCGGTGAAACCGCCGACGGCCAGTACGCCTACTGGGTGTACTCGTTCCGGCGGGGCGCGTACTACCCCCTCGTGCCGAAGGGGACGAACGACCGCGACTCCAGCGCGGAGTTCAAACTGGAGAGCAACCTCGACGGCGAACTCGACATCGAGGAGAACAAGGAGTACTGGTACGCCCTCCTCCCGAACACTCGCGGTCGGCACCCGTGGGAGTGACGCGGCGTCCCCCGGGCGAGACCAGCGTCCGGGCAATCGGTGCTACAGGTGGTGGCCCAGTAGGTTGCGCTCGGCGCGCTGGAGATGCTCGGCGACCGTCGAGGAATCGACGCCGAACTCGGCGGCGACGTCTTCGGTCGTCGCCTCTCGCGGCACCTCGTAGTACCCCATCTCGTAGGCGGTCCGTATCGCCTCGCGCTGGCGGTCGGTCAACTCGTCGAGCGGTCGGTCGTCGCCGTCGTACGCTCCCAGTTTCCTGAGGTCGGGCGAGACGCCTGCGGTTTCGTACGCTTCGACGATACTGGCTATCGTCTCCTGCGGTCCCACGAACGACACGGTCGCACCGCGGTCGGTCACCGCCGGGTCGCAGGTGCCCACGAGGTCGTCCGCGGTGTCCGCGAGGCGTTCGGGGAGTTCCGGTGCCGTGAACGCGACGACGTAGAGTCGCGCGTCGGGCAGTTCGGCGACGCGCTCCCACCGGTCCACGCAGTCGAGCGACGAGAGGCGCGCTTCGTCGAGCGGCGTCTCCACCTCCACCTGCACGACGGCACCGGTTCCGCGGCAGACGAGTTCCTCGACGTTCCGAAGCCCCGCTTCGCGACAGAGCGACACGAGTCCCGCGACGCCCATCGCGTCGAACTCCGGGTCACTGATTGTCACGCGGGCCTCCTTCATGATACCCAGTACCACATCCCGAGAGTCAATAAATCGTGAGGTGCCACGCCGTCCCTCCGCCCGGAGTGACCGTCTGGTCTGTCGCTCCCGGGAATATAAACCGTCCCAGCATATCCGGGGAACGGACCTTGGTCACGCTCGCGGTACGGCCACGACGATGACCGCCATCGAAACAGACGGACTCACGAAACGGTTCGACGGAGGCGTCGTGGCCGTCGACGACCTCGACCTGCGGGTCGAGGAGGGCGAGGTGTTCGGCTTCCTCGGGCCGAACGGCGCGGGCAAGTCCACGACCATCGACGTGCTACTCGACTACGTGCGCCCCACCGAGGGGACCGCGACGGTACTCGGTATGGACGTTCGCGACGAGTCCGAGACGCTCCGAAAACGCGTCGGCGTCCTCCCGGAAGGGTTCGGCCTCTACGACCGCCTCACGGGACGCCGCCACCTCGAGTTCGCGACCGAGTGGAAGGACGCCGACGACGACCCCGACGCAGTGCTCGACAGGATCGGACTGGACCGGGACGACGCCGTTCGGTCGGTCGGCGACTACTCGAAGGGGATGGCCCAGCGACTCGCGCTCGGGATGGCGCTGGTCGGCGACCCCGACCTGCTCGTCCTCGACGAACCGTCCGCCGGGTTGGACCCCAACGGCATCCGGCGGATGCGCGAACTCGTCCGGGAGGAGGCCGCGAGCGGAACGACCGTGTTCTTCTCCAGCCACGTTCTCGGACAGGTCGAGGCGGTCTGCGACCGCGTCGGAATCCTCGACGACGGCGAACTGGTGGCCGTCGATACCGTCGAAGGGCTTCGACGGACCGTCGGTGCCGGTTCCGAACTGCGCCTGCGCGTGACCGACCCCGTCGAGTTAGACGTGACCGACGTCGCGGGCGTCGAGTCGGCGGCGTCGGCGGACGGCATCCTCCGCGTCGAGTGTTCGGACTCGCGTGCGAAAGCGCGAGTCGTCACGCGACTCGCGAACACCGGTGTCGAGATACTCGACGTGGATTCCGAAGCGGCCTCCCTCGAAGACGTGTTCGCGGCGTACACGACCGACGGTGGTCCCGACACCGAGGACGAGCAACCGGTCACCGTAAAGGGGGTGTCGGCGTGACGGCGACGTGGGCGGACGTGGCCCGCAAGGACTTCGAAGACGCCGTGCGCTCGAAACTGCTCTGGGGAATCATCGCGGTCTTCGTGGCCTTCCTCGCGATGTCGCTGCTCTCGGCCGAACAGCTCTTTCCGGACCCCGTGACCGTCGACGCCGCGATGGCGCTGACGGGGGTGGCGATGCTCGCGCAACTGTTCGTCCCGGGTATCGCACTGGTCGCAGGCTACATGTCCGTGGTCGGCGAGCGCCGGTCGGGGAGCCTGCGGGTGTTGCTGAGCTACCCGTTCACCCGGTTCGACGTGGTGGTGGGGAAACTCGCCGGGCGAGGACTCGTCACCGGCACGGCGTTAGCGGTCGGATTTGCCGCGGCCAGCGTCCTCGTCGCGGTGCTGTACGGTGCCCCCGACGCCGCGACGTTCGGGGGGTTCGTCGCCGCCAGCGTACTGGTCGGCCTGACGTTCACGGGAGTGGCCGTCGGCGGGTCCGCCGCGGCGGCGACCCGTGGCCGAGCGATGACGCTCACCGTCGGGTCGTTCGTGGGGATGGTGTTCTTCTGGAAACCGGTGGCCGTCGGGGCGTACTACGCGGTTACCGGTTCGCTCCCGGGTCTCCGGGCCGAGCCGTGGTACTTCCTCCTGAAGCGCCTCAACCCGCTCGAAGCGTACCGCGTCCTCGCCGGTGCGGCCCTCGACCAGCGGGTGAGCGAGGTCCCCCAGTTCCCCCTCGAAGACGTCCCGACAACTGCGACGCCCGAGCAACTCGCACTCGCCAATCGTCTCGTTGGCGAAGTTCCGTTCTACCTAGAAAACTGGTTCTCGGCGGTCGTGTTGCTCGCGTGGGGCCTCGCCCCGGTCGTCGCGGGGTACTGGCGGTTCGAAGACGCCGACCTCGGATGAGTTCGGAACGGCGAGACCCGCCGTTCGTGAGACGCGTTCCCGACGGACTCTCTGCTGTCGTTCGGCGCGCGAGTTTTCCATTTTAAACCCCGGTGGTCGGATTCGACCATCCCGTCCACGTCCGTCATTTTCACTTTCACTATGGTGTTAGCGGGGGTTTATATGATGGGGCGCACAAGCGAAGTGTACGATGGCAGCAGACGTAGACCTCGAAGAACTGCCGGGCGTCGGTCCGGCGACGGCGGAAAAGCTCCGAGACGCAGGCTTCGACTCCTACGAGGGCCTCGCGGTCGCGGCCCTTAGCGAACTCTCGAACACCGCCGACGTCGGCGACTCGACCGCCTCCGACATCGTTCAGGCGGCCCGCGAGGCCGCCGACGTGGGCGGGTTCGAGACCGGCGCGGCCGTGCTGGAACGCCGCGAGAAGATCGGCAAGCTCAAGTGGAAAATCGACGAGGTGGACGAGCTTCTGGGCGGCGGCGTCGAGACCCAGTCCATCACCGAAGTGTACGGCGAGTTCGGTGCCGGGAAGTCTCAGGTCACCCACCAGCTCGCGGTCAACGTCCAGCTTCCGCGCGAACACGGCGGTCTCGGCGGGAGCGCCATGTTCGTGGACAGCGAGGACACGTTCCGACCCGAGCGTATCGACGACATGGTTCGGGGTCTCCCGGACGAGGCGATTCAGGCCGCGATGGACGAGCGCGAAATCGAGGGCACGCCCGACGACGACGAGGCGATGGAGGAACTCGTCGAGGACTTCCTCGACAAGATTCACGTCGCCAAGGCGTTCAACTCCAACCACCAGATGCTCCTGGCCGAGAAGGCCGAGGAACTCGCCAACGAGACGCAGGACGACGAGTACCCCGTCCGCCTGCTCTGCGTGGACTCGCTGACGGCCCACTTCCGCGCGGAGTACGTCGGCCGTGGCGAACTCGCCGAGCGCCAGCAGAAACTCAACAAGCACCTCCACGACCTCGACAAGGTGGGTAACCTCCACAACACCGCCGTGGTCGTGACGAATCAGGTCGCGTCCAACCCCGACTCGTTCTTCGGCGACCCGACCCAACCCATCGGCGGGAACATCCTCGGGCACAAGTCCACGTTCCGCATCTATCTCCGGAAATCGAAGGGCGACAAGCGTATCGTCCGCCTCGTGGACGCGCCCAACCTCGCCGACGGCGAGGCCGTGATGCGCGTCCAAGACGCCGGTCTGAAGCCCGAGTAAACGGTATTCGTTCTCGGTTCTCCGTTCTCGATTCTTCGTTTCTGTAGTCGTAGAAATTCGATCGGCGCGACAGCCGAGACTGGCCGGTTGAAGCGTACACACACGACCCTAGCCGTCGAGTCGGCCCGTCTGCCTTTACGCGCCAGTCGCGTCTATGGGGATACATGAAGGCCCGAACCGCGTTCGCCGTCGTTCTGGTCGGCACGCTCGCGGTTCTCTCGATACTCGTCGTCAGGCCGTTCCTCGATTACCTCCTCGCGGCGATGCTAGTGGCGTTCGTACTCACACCGGCCCAGCGGCGGTTAGCACCCGAAATCGGGGAGCGCGTCTCCGCGCTCCTGCTCGTCGCCGTGACGGTCGTGCTCTTCGTGGGACCGGCCGCGTTCCTCGTCAGGGCCGCACTCGAAGGCGTCGGCGACGTTCCGACGAGTCTGAGCGAACTGCCCACGTTCCGGTCGGCGGAGCGGTTCGTCGAACGAACCGTCGGCGTTCAGATCGGACCCCAAGTCAGTGGGTTCATCGAGAGTCTCGGGTCGATGGTCGCCGAACGGAGTTCCGGTCTGGCGAGTACCGGCATCCACGTCTTCCTCGGCGTTCTCCTGTTCCTCTTCCTCCTCTATTACCTGCTCAAGGACGGAGACACTCTCGTTCGCTGGGCCAAAGACGTCACGCCGCTTCCGGAGGGCGTGCAGAACCGACTCTACGGCGCGGCCGAGGAAGTGACGTGGGCAGTCCTGAAGGGCCACGTCTTCGTCGCCTCTCTACAGGGGTTCGTCTCCGGACTCGGTCTCTTCGTACTCGGAGTCCCCGACGCCGCCTTCTGGACGGTCGTGATGATGTTTCTGGCGATGGTCCCGATAGTCGGCGTCGCTCCGGTCATGGGCGGTGCGACCATCTATCTCGTCGTAGAGGGACGACCGCTCGCGGCCGCTCTGCTGGTCGTCTACGGGATGACGGTCGTCGCGATCACCGACGACTACCTGCGCGCGCTCGTCATCGACAAGGAGTCGTCGCTTCACTCCGGGGTCGTCCTCCTCGGGGTGTTCGGTGCGGCGTACTTCCTCGGCGCTATCGGCATCTTCGTCGGTCCCATCGTCCTCGCGCTGTTCAAGGCGACGGTCGAGGTGTTCTCCGAATACTACGACCTCGTGTGACCGATTTCTGATGGGCCGGTCGTGATGGTATCACAGAATGGCGTCGCTGGCTGGAGTAGACGAATCGCTACGTCCGCTCGCGGTGAAAAACGGAACCGCCGGGTTACTCGTCGTCGTCTTCGGTCGTCGTCTTGTCGAGGTCCTTCTCGCCCTCGTAAATCTCCGCGCCGTCCTGCACGACCTTCTCGGCGAGGACCGCGCACTTGACCCGCATCGGGCTGATGTCCACCCCGAGCATGTCGATAACGTCGTCGCGGTCGAGTTCCCGCATCTCCGCGACGGGCATGCCCTTCAGCTCCTTGCTCAGCATGCTCGCGCTGGCCTGACTGATGGCGCAGCCGTCGCCGCGGAACGCGACTCGCTCGATGACCTCGTCGTCCTCGTCGAGCTGTACGTCTATCGTGATTTCGTCGCCACACATCGGGTTCTCGCCAGCGTGAGAGTAGGTCTTCTCTTCCAGTTCCCCGTAGTTACGCGGGTTCTTGTAGTGGTCGAGAATCTGCTGGCGATACATGTCCGAGCCCATGCCCATTGTTGAACGCAGATAGGTGAGTACGGCGTAAAAGGGTTGCGCAGACGCAATTGCGCGACTACACTGCGTAGCCGATGAGCGCGGCGTCCACCACCAGCAGGGTGGCGACCAGCGAGTTCGTCCGGAACGCCATCTTCAGTCGAGTCGGGAGTTCGCGGACGCTCGCCTCGCGGGCGGTCTTGGTCTCGTACCACGACCAGACGCTCGTCAGCGCGAAGACGCCGTAGAGGGTCATCATGGCGATGAGTGCGGTGCCGCGAAGCCCCTCGGGGAGTTCGTTGTCGTACAGGTACCAGAGCGCGCCGCCGCCCGACGCGCCCATCACCACGATACCGCCGAACGCGAACCACTTCAGCGAGTCCAGCACGTCCAGCGCGAACCCGGGCGCGTCGTTGCGCCGGGCCGCGGGCAGGACGAGCATCCCGGTCACGAGGTAGCCGCCGGTCCAGAGGACGGCCATCAGTACGTGAATCGCCATCAGGGACGCGATAGTCCAGTCTACCATGTCCGGATGGTTGGACCGATGCGATAAAACACGGCCGATTCCTGACTGTCAGATTTCAGGCATCGCCCGCGACCTCGCGCTCGAACCGCTCGGCGAAGTCGGCGACGTACGCCCGGCGCTCCTCGGCGACTTCCCGGCCAGCCTCGGTGTACATTCGCTCGGGGAGCGCGAGGATTTTCTTGTGGAGGTGGTTGAACTGCGTCGCTCCGGCGTCGGTCTCGTCGGCCTCCGGCGGCAGGTCGGGGTCGTGCATCGGACTGCCGAGTTCGCCGCCGTAGGAGAAACACCGGGCGATTCCGACCGCGCCGAGCGCGTCGAGGTTGTCGGCGTCGGAGAGGATTTCGGCCTCGCGGGTCTCGGGTTCCACGTCGTTGGAGTAGCGGTGCGCCCGGATGCAGTGCTGGACCGCTTCGACGGTCTCGTCGCCTGCACCGAGGTCGCGGAGGATTTCGCCCGCCTCCGTCGCGCCCCACTCGGCGTGGTCGTCGATTTCGCCGCGGTCCTCCTTCGCCCGGCCGATGTCGTGGAGCCAGACCGCGGCGAACAGCACGTCCTCATCTATCCTCCCCGGTTCCGTCTCTTCGGCGAGCGTCTCGGCGAGTCTGGCGACTCGCCGGACGTGGTGCCAGTCGTGAGACGGAGAGACGCCGTCAGAGCGAAGCTCTGACGAGCCTCGGCTCGATTTGCTCGCCGAAACGCCGTCGAAGTACGTCTCGGCGCGCTCGCGCACCTTCTGTCTCATATCACCCGAAACACAGGAAAGCCGGAAAAAGGAGTCGGATTAGGCGAACAACTGCCGCGCGCTGTCCGACCTTTTACTTCGGGCGCGACTCGCGAGTCGCGCCCTCGCAAAACGTCGATGAAAAGTCGTACTGTCAGGCGAACAACTGCCGCGCGCTGTCGATGGCGTCCATCAGTTCGTCGATTTCGTCGGTGGTGTTGTAGAGGTAGAACGACGCCCGCGCAGAGGCCGCGACGCCGAGTTTGTCGTGGAGCGGTTGGGTGCAGTGGTCGCCCGCCCGGATGGCGACCGCGTGGTCGTTCATGATGGAGGCGAGGTCGTGGGCGTGGACCCCGTCGAGGTTGAACGCGACGAGTCCGCCGCGGTCGGTCGGGTCGGTCGGGCCGTAGATTTCGATGTCGTCGAACTCGGCCATCCGGTCGAGGGCGTACTCCGCCAGCGTCTCCTCGTGGCGGCGAATCGCGTCCATGCCCACGTCTTCGAGGTACTCGACCGCTTCGGCGAAGCCGATGCCCTGCGCGATGACGGGCGTCCCGGCCTCGAACTTCCACGGCAGGTCGTTCCACTTGGCCTCGTCGAAGGTGACCTTCTTTATCATGTCGCCGCCGTACTGGAACGGCTCCATCGCTTCGAGGATTTCGCGCTTGCCGTAGAGACCGCCGACGCCGGTCGGTCCGACCATCTTGTGGGCCGAGAAGGCGTAGAAGTCGGCGTCGATGTCCTTCACGTCCACCGGACGGTTGGGCACCGACTGCGCGCCGTCAACGAAGATGTACGAGTCGTGGTCGTGGGCGAGGTCGGCGAGTTCCGAGACGGGGTTGACGGTCCCGAGCGTGTTCGAGACGTGGAGGACGCTGACCATCTCGGTGTCGTCGGTGATCATCTCGGCGGCGGCGTCCATGTCGAGGTAGCCGTCCTCGGTCACGGGGATGTACTTCACGTCCGCGCCGGTCTTCTCGCCGATCTGTTGCCACGTCACCAGCGAGGCGTGGTGTTCCATCTCGGTAAGGACGATTTCGTCGCCCGGCCCGAGTTCGTTCAGGCCCCACGCGTAGGCCACGAGGTTCTCGGCCTCGGTGGTGTTCTTCGTGAAAATCATCTCCTCGCGGCCGTCCGCGCCGACGAACTCGGCCACAGTGTCGTGGGCCTCCTCGTAGGCGATGGAGGCCTCTTGGCTCAACTGGTGGATGCCGCGATGGACGTTAGCGTTGTAGTTGCGGTAGTAGTCGGCGATGGCGTCGATGACCTGATTCGGCTTCTGACTCGTCGCGCCGTTATCGAGATAGACGACCTGCTGGCCGTCGAACTCCCGCTGGAGAATCGGAAAGTCCTCCCGGATGCGCGCGACGTCGAGCGAGTCCGATTGTTGCAGTCCCATTGGGCGGAGATACGGTTTCTAGCAAGAACATTCCTTCGGTCCCGGCGACGGTCCGTAACCGGAACCGGTTTCGTCGCGGCCGCTACGTTCGGGCGACGAAACCGAAGGCGAAGAGAGAACTCGGGGACGGGATTAAGACCCTGCGACCCGATGCCATCGTATGGTCTCCAAACGACGACTCGGCGCGAACCTGCTCCTGCTGGGTCTCGCGTTCGTCGGCGCGTTCCACGCGGTGGCGGCCATCGCGTTCGACACCGGACTGGCGTCGGTCGGTGCGGGAGTGACGGGGATTTCGGTGCTGTCGCTGATGGTCGTCAACCTCCCGATGCTCGGCGATGGCGACGGGTCCAGCGACGGTGACGAAGGGACCGGCGGCGAAACCGAGAGCGCCGCCGAGGAGTAGCTACATCCGGAGAAACTGGGCGTGGCGGGTCGTCTCCACGTCGAGGACGTTCGCCTCGTCCACGAACCCCTCTCGAATCGCGAGTTCGACCGCTTCGGTCCCGACGAGGTTGGCGACCGAGGCGCGGGCGAGACTGTCCACGACGGTCTGTTCGTCTGCCTCCTCGCCGCCGTAGAACTCCTCGGTGACGGTCAGCGAGACGCCGTCGTCCTCGAACGTCTCGCCGAGAACGTCGTCGTCACAGACCGCGACGAGCAACCCCTCGTCGGTCTCGCGCTCGTTGAGTATCATTGCTGTCGTCGCTGTTCCTCCTGTTCGTCGATGAGTTCCTGTTCGGCCTGTTCGCGCAGTTCCTCGGCCTCCTCTGCAATCTCCTCGGCCTCGTCGTACTGACCGAGTTCTTCGAGGGCGCGGGCCTTCTCGTCCAATATCTGGGAGTTGCGCAGACCGAGTCGGATGGCGTTTTCGAGGCTGGTCAGGGCGTCCTCGGCGAGACCGCGTTCGAGCAGGAAGAACCCGCGGTTGAACCATGCCTCGGCGAACCGCTCGTCGATTTCGACCGCCTTCTCGGCGTGTTCGAGCGCCTGTTCGCTCCGGCCCGATTCCCAGAGGGCGTAGGCCAGATTCGTCTCGGCGGTGGCGGCGTGTTCGCTGTCCTCGTCGATGCGGATGGCCTCCTGATAGTCGCCGATGGCGGCGTCCCACTCGTCGAGTTCGGCGTGGGCCGCGCCCTTGTTCGTCCACGCCTCCTGTTCGAGTTTGCTGTCGTCGGGGGCGAACTGGGCGGCGCGCTCGAAGGTGTCGGCGGCCTGCTCGAAGCGGTTGATTCGCATGTAGTTCAGGCCCACGTCGATGAGTTCCTCCACGTCCACGTGGTCGCCGACGTTCTGCTGGTCGAGCAGGTCGGCGACGACGCGGGAGTCCACCGGGTCCACCTTGTCGGGGTCCACGTCCAACTCGGGCGGGTCGAGGTCGAACCCCTCGTAGGGGTCGTCGAACCGCTCGTCCTCGGAGAAGTCGTGGTCCTCGGGGTCAGTCATGTCTCGGTGTTTGGCGTTCAGCGGTGTTAAGGACTACGCCATAGGAATCGGGCGGGGATGCCCTCTCTGTCCCCGAATTCAGTTCGGTTCCGCAGGAGACCACCGAGGCCGATTCACGTCCGGCCGCCCGTCCTCACGACCACCCACCTTCAAGCACGCCACCCACGAAATCGAAACGAATGAGACTCTTCGTGAGCATCGACTTGCCCGACGATTTCGCCGCCGAGGTAGAGCAGGTCCAAGCGCAGTTCGCGGACGCGACCGGCCTGAACTTCACCGACCCCGAGCAGGCCCACGTCACGCTCAAGTTCCTCGGCGACGTGAATCAGGGCGAACTCCCGCGGGTGAAGAACGCCGTCCAGCGGGCTATCGAGAAGTCCGGAGTCGGACCCTTCGAGGCGACCTACGACGGTGTCGGCGTCTTCCCGGACATCGGGTACATCAAGGTCCTCTGGCTCGGCGTGAGCGAGGGGGGCGAGCAGATGACCGCCCTCCACGAGGCCATCGAGCGCGAGGTGACGAGGCTCGGGTTCGACCCCGAGGACCACGACTTCACGCCCCACGTCACCCTCGCGCGGATGGAACACGCTGGCGGCAAGGAACTGGTTCAGGAGAACGTCGAGGAGTTGGACCCGACAGTCGGCACCACCGAAGTCACCGAGATTCGCCTGACTGAGAGCGTACTGACCGACGAGGGACCGGAGTACTCGACGGTGGAGTCGTTCGCGCTCGAATGATTCGGCTCGCCGACGAGGGGGACGCGCCCGCGATTCGGTCCGTGTACGCCCCGATAGTTCGGAACACCGCCGTCTCCTTCGAAGACGACCCGCCGAGCGACGCGGAGATGGCCGACCGGGTCGCCGACGCCTTCCCCGAGTTCCCGTGGCTGGTCTGTGAAATCGACGACGAAATCGCGGGCTACGCCTACGCGGGTCGGCACCGCGAGCGCGGGGCCTACCGCTGGTCGGTGGACGTGTCGGTGTACGTCGCGGCGGACCACCGACGGCGGGGCGTCGGTCGGGGTCTCTACGAGTCGCTGTTCGAAATCCTACGTTTACAGGGGTTCTGTAACGCCTATGCGGGTATCGCGCTTCCGAACCCCGCGAGCGTCGCGCTCCACGAGTCGTTCGGCTTCGAGCGAGTGGGCGTCTACGAATCGGTCGGCTTCAAGCGCGGGGAGTGGCGCGACGTGGGGTGGTGGCAGTCGCAGTTACGAGACCGGCCCGAAGACCCGGACGAACCGCGATATCTCGCGGACGTCCGAACGAGCGAGCGGTTCGAGGCCGCCCTCTCGGCGGGCGAGGGTTCGGTGCAGACCTGACGCGGGCGAGCGACCCCAAAGGAACAAGATTTTAAGCTACGGCGGGGAAGAACGTGGTACCATGAGCAAGAAGTCGAAAGCGAAGAAAAAGCGCCTGTCCAAACTCGACCGTCAGAACAGTCGCGTTCCGGCGTGGGTCATCATGAAGACCGACCGCGAGACGATGCAGAACCCGAAGCGCCGTAACTGGCGGCGTCAGGACACCGACGAATAATGAGCGCGAACGACTTCGAGGAGCGCGTCATCACGGTGCCGCTCCGCGACGCCAAGGCCGCACCGAAGCACGAACGCGCCGACAAGGCGATGTCGCTCGTCCGCGACCACCTCTCGCAGCACTTCAAGGTCGAGGACGACGAAGTGCGTCTCGACCCCTCCATCAACGAGGAAGTCTGGTCGCGCGGCCGCAAGAAGCCCCCGAGCAAGCTTCGCGTCCGCGCCGCCCGATTCGAGGAAGAGGGCGAGACCATCGTCGAAGCGGAACACGCCGAGTAGAGCTTTGCTCCGCGCCGCCTTCGTCGGATCGTCTTACGTCGGGGTCTTCGCTCGCGCGACCGACGAGCACCTGCTGGTCCGCCCGGACCTGGAGGACGACGTAATCGCCGACGTGAGCGACGAACTCGACGTCGAAGCCGTCGAGACCACGGTCGGCGGCTCTTCGACCGTCGGCGCGCTGGCGGTCGGCAACGAGAACGGACTGCTGGTCAGCAGTCGCGTCACCGACCGCGAGCGCGACCGAATCGCCGACGTCACGGAACTCGACGTGACCGAACTACCGGGCAAGATAAACGCCGCGGGAAACGTCGTCCTCGCCAACGACAAGGGGGCCTACGTCCACCCGGACCTCTCGCGCGACGCGATGCGGGCCGTCGAGGAGGCGCTGGAAGTGGACGTGGAGCGAGGTAACCTCGCCGACGTGCGGACGGTCGGCACCGCCGCCGTCGCCACCAACGAGGGCGTCCTCTGTCACCCGAAGGCGACTGACGACCAACTCGACCGACTGGAGGAAGTGCTGGACGTGCCCGCGGACATCGGCACCATCAACTACGGCGCTCCCCTCGTCGGGTCGGGACTGCTCGCCAACAAACACGGCTACGTCGTCGGACAGGAGACGACGGGGCCGGAACTCGGTCGCATCGACCAAGCGCTCGGATACATCGAGTAGCGGTACTCGACCGACCGGCGGGCGCACCCCATTTCTCGTCTCGGTAGTCTCGTTTTGCGGTAACTCCTCACCGACCGCGAACTCGTCCTATCCAGCCGTATTTAGTTCCGCCGAGGGCTGAACCAGTATAGACGAGCGGAGAGTATCCCGAGGCGAGAGACTCGTGTTTCGAGGGGTATCGCGTTCACAACCGGGAGTGTTCAGAACCGAGAGCGTGCGTACTGCCAGACGCGGCGCTCCGGCGGTGACGGGCGGAGAGAATACTGCCGGTCGTACTGCTCCGAACCACCGACCTACTCCTCGTCGGTCTCGTCTTCGCGGCGTTCGCTCAGGTGTTCCCAGATTTCGGTGCACCCCGCCCCGTCTTCCACGTCCTCTAGATGACTCCGCTCGCGTTCGCTCCGCTCGTCTGTCGATTCGTCGCTCGCGGGCGGCTCGTCGAGTGTTTCCTCGGCGGTCATTGATACGTTGTACGCAGACGACGTAGATAAGGCCGCGCTCGTCCGTAATCGCTACCGATGCTCGGATACAGAGGCGGTTCTCTCCGGTACCGACGACGGCGCTCGGTCGGCGGAGACGGTCGCGGAGAGACGGCGTCGGGCCAGCGTCGCGGGTTTCGGCGGTACTCCGGTGTCAGCGAATCGCGTGACAGTCGGCAAGCGTCGCGGACGGCGACACCCTTACCCCCCGGCTGGTACTCCACGGTCGTATGGTCGTATCCGTCCACCAGCTAGACGACGGGGCCTGGCTCAGCGTCAACGACTCGCGGTCGGTCCCGGTGAGCCAGCTGTGGCTCCTCGCGCGCCACGACTTCTGCGGGTGCGAGCAGGCGGATTTCCTCGCGGAGGGGTTCGTGGAGGTCGGCGTCGATTGGCCCGACATCGAGGGCCGCATCGCCGGGCAGTGCGTCGTCTGCGGAGCCAGCGGCGTCACCGACTGGTTGACGCTGGGGCGAGTGAGCCGCGAGACAGGCGAGTTCAGACAGGTCGTTCCGTCGAGCGTCCACGTTCCGGAGCGACGGACGCGGCTGGCGAACCCGGAGTAGGCGTGTCGCGGGTGTGGCGAACGGTCGGAGATGCGAACGAGGGAGACGTTGTCCGAGAGCCGTCACCGGAAGCCGCAATTCCCGCCGGTTGTTCGGAGCATCGGGGAAGATTGACGGGGGAACTGGCGCTTTATTGGTAGACTGCGTTTTGCTGTCCATGCCGAGTAAAGTCGAGACCTGGAAGGACGAGATATACGGAGTGGAGATACGCGACCACCTCGAGCGATTCGCCGAGGAGGGGTGGGACGCCATCCCCGAGGACGAACACGACGCGTGGTTCGAGCGGTTCAAGTGGTGGGGTCTCTACCACCAGCGGAAGGGCCAAGAGTCGTACTTCATGATGCGCATCGGCGTCCCGATGGGCCGACTCACGCCCGAACAGCTCCGCGTCGTCGGCGAGGTGGCGCGGGAGTACGCGACCGGCCCGGTCGAGAACCCCGAGTTCGGCGACGCCTACGCCGACTTCACCACACGCCAGTCGATTCAGCTCCACTGGATAAAGGTCGAGGACATCCCGGACATCTTCGAGAAGCTGGAGTCTGTCGGTCTCTCTACTATTCAGGCCTGCGGCGACTCGTGGCGGAACATCGTCGGGTCGCCCGTGGCCGGACGCGACGCCGACGAACACCTCGACGTGTGGCCCGTCGTCCAGAACCTCCACGACGAGTTCAAAGGCAACGACCTGTACGAGAACCTCCCCCGCAAGTGGAAGGTCGCCGTCACCGGCGACACCCGCGGGGCGGGGCAGGGCGACATCAACGACCTCGCCTTCGAACCCGCGGTCAAGACCACCGACGGCGAAGAGGTCGAAGGGTTCAACGTCCGGGTCGGCGGCGGTCTCGCCCGGAAGGAACCCCGGTTCGCCCGGGACATCGACGTGTTCTGCCGCCCGGAGAACGCGGCCGAGGTCGCCGCGGGCCTCTCGGGACTGTTCCGCGACTACGGCGACCGCGAGGACCGCTTCAGCGCCCGCATGAAGTTCCTCGTGGACGAGTGGGGGCCGGAGAAGGTCCGGGAGACCCTGCAGGACGAGTACGTGGACTACGAACTCCCGACCGCGGGGGAGAACCTGCGCGACCAGTACGACTACAACGCCGGACGGTCCGACGCGCCGGGCGACTACGTCGGCGTCCACGACCAGAACGACGGCGACCACT
Organism: Halorussus aquaticus; assembly: GCF_024218795.1. GTDB lineage: Archaea > Halobacteriota > Halobacteria > Halobacteriales > Haladaptataceae > Halorussus > Halorussus aquaticus. Next base: position 3,195,126 of record NZ_CP100400.1, on the reverse strand, counting down.
TCGTCGGTCTCTCGGTGCTGGTCGGTCGGATGAGCGCCGAGGAGGTCGTCGAACTCGCGGACCTCGCGGACTCATACGGCTCGGAGATGATCGGCGTCACCCAGCGCCAGAACCTCATCGTGGGCGACATCCCCTCCGATGAACTCGACGCCTTCCTCGACGAACCGCTGCTCGACGAGTACTCGCCCGACCCCCATCCGTTCCTCCGAGGGTCCATCGCGTGTACCGGCACCGAGTACTGCTCGCTGTCCATCGTGGAGACGAAGAACCGGATGGTCCGGTACGCCCGCTGGCTCAAGGAGAACGTGCCGGTGCCCGAGGGCGTCGAGGACTTCCACATCCACCTCTCTGGCTGCACCGCCTCGTGCGCCCAGCCCCAGATTGCCGACATCTCGCTCCGCGGGATGAAGGCCCGCAAGGACGGCGAACCCGTCGAAGCGTTCGACGTGGGACTCGGCGGCGGTCTCGGCGAGAACCCCGAGTTCGCCGACTGGGTCGAGATGCGCGTGCCCGCCGACGAGATTCCGGGCTACATCCGGAACCTGCTGGAGGTCTACGAGGCCGAGCGCGAGGACGGCGAGAGCTTCCGGGACTTCGTCCGGCAGCGCGACGAGGACGAGGTGCAGGCGCTCGCCGACCCCGAGGAGACCGACTACGAGGACCCCTACATGCACAACACGAAGATGACGTGGTACCCCTACGCCGAGGACGACGCGATGGACGACTCGCCCGCGCCGACCGACGCGCGCGGTAACCCCATCACGAGCGACGACTGACCATGGCGGACCGCGTACTGAAAGTCAACGCGTACACGACGCTGGACCTCGTGGAGGCCCGCGCCGAGGGCCACGACTTCGAGGAGTCGGCGTACGCCACGCTGAACGTGACCGCGCCGCGCAACGACCCCGACCGCGTCGAACTCCAGTTCGAACTCGACAACACGAGTCTCGACGCGCTCCCGGCCCACGCCGACCGCGCGGACCTCTCGCCGGAGCAGGCCCGGGCGCTGGCCGCGGACCTCGAAAAGTACGCCGAGAGAGTCGAAGAGGCACAGGCCGACGACCAGACCGAGGAGTCAGAGACGACCGGGAACGACGATGACTGAACAGGCGCTCGTCGTCGCGGGACACGGCTCTCACCGCAATCCCGACTCCGCGACTCCGGTTCGCGTCGCCGTCGAGGCCGCACGCGAACGCGGGAACTTCGCCGAGGTCCGCCCGGCGTACTGGAAGGAGGCCCCGTCGTTCCGGGACGTCCTGCACACCATCGACGCCGACGAGGCCATCGTCGTTCCGCTGTTCGTCAGCGAGGGCTACTTCGTGGAGCAGGTCCTCCCCCGGGAGTTCGGTCTCGGCGAGGACGACAGGGGCGACGACGGGCCGACCGTCCGGTACGCCGACCCGGTCGGCACCCACCCCGACATGACCGACGTCATCGCGGCCCGCGCCCGGCGGATGCTGGAAGGCGAGGGCGACGCCCACGGGAGCGTGGACCCCGGAGACGCCGCGCTCGCGGTCATCGGTCACGGCACCGAGCGCAATCCGAACAGCGCGGACGCCGTCTACGACCACGTCGAGGCGCTCCGCGAACGCAGTGACTTCGCCGAAGTCGGCGCGCTGTTCATGGACGAGGCCCCCTACGTCGAGGACGTTCTGGACGAGTTCTCGGCCGACGAGGTGGCCGTCGTCCCGCTGTTCGTCGCCGACGGGTTCCACACGCAGGACGAGATTCCCGAGCTACTGGGTCTCACCGACGACCCGAGGTCGGGCTACCCCGTCCCGGGAACCGTCGAGGACCGGCGCATCTGGTACGCCTCTGCGGTCGGCACCGACCCCCTCGTCTTGGACGTGGTGCTGGAGCGCGCCGCGGAGGCGGGCGCGGACCTCGACTCCGCCGCCGCGGGTCCGGAGCGCCCGGTCCGCGAGGCGGCCGGGAACGAGTTCGTCTCGTGGGTCGAGAGCGCGTCCGGAGCGGTCGAAAGTGCATCCGACGAGAACGCACCCGGTGCGTCCGGCGACGAGACTCGCGTCTGGGGCGAACTCGCCGTCACCGCGACCGGCGCGGGCGAGTACGACCTGCGACACCGCAGCGACCGCGAGGCGGCCGCCGCCGACCTCGACGGGCAGTCCGTCGGCGAACTACCGGAACTGGTCCGGTACGCCGACGACGGCCGGTATCGCCCGTTCGCGGGCGAATCCACGCTCCCCGCGGGGTGGGTCCTCACCGGCCTCGACCGCGAGGGACTGCTGCGGGCAGTTTCGACAGTCTATCCGGCGGGCGTCGAACACTGGGCCGCCGAGCGCGCTGGCGACCTCGACCCGGTCCCGTTCCGGGCGGTCGCCGACCGCCAGACCGGCATCTACGAGTCCGTCGCCGACTGCTCGCCGGAGGAAGTGGCGGGCACGGTCGCGGCGTGCTGCGAGAACTGCGAGAAGCGTCGGGAGTGGGACGCGGGCGACGCCGAGGACGACGCGCCGGACGCCGACGAATCGCCCGGCGACGCCGCCGGTTCCGAGGACGACGCGATTCCCTGCCGGGAGCCGTGTTCGTTCCTCGTCGCCGCGGCCCGCGAGTTCCACCACCACGAGGGGGCCCACGAGAGCGAGGGAGCATCGACAGCAGAACACCCGACCGAGAGCGACGCGTCCGTTCCGCGGGGCGACCTGACCGACCCCGCGAACGTCTACCGAGTCCGCTACCGGCGGGCGCGAGACGCAGACCAGACCAGACCACAACCATGAGCCACCCGAACAGAAACGCGACCACCGGTACCGTCTCCCTCGTCGGAGCGGGACCGGGCGACCCCGAACTGCTGACCGTGAAGGCCCGGCGACTGCTCGACGAGGCCGACGTCGTCTTCCACGACAACCTCGTGGGCGACGAACTCGTCGAATCGGTTCCAGACTGCACCACCGTCGAGAACGTCGGGAAGCGACCCGGCGGCGACCGGACGCCGCAGGCCGAAATCAACGACATGCTGGTCCGCGAGGCGCGGGCGGGCCGCGACGTGGTGCGACTCAAGGGCGGCGACCCGACCCTGTTCGGCCGCGGCGGCGAGGAGGCGGAGTACCTCGCGCGCCACGGCGTCCCCTTCGAGTTCGTGCCGGGCGTGACCAGCGCCGTCGCGGGGCCGAGCGCCGGGGGCATCCCGGCGACCCACCGCGACCACGCCTCCGCGCTCGCCGTCGTCACGGGCCACGAGGACCCGACGAAACCCGACAGCGCGATAGACTGGGAGGCGCTCGCCAGCATCGTCTCGGCGGGCGGCACGCTCGTCGTCCTGATGGGCGTGGGCCGACTCCCGGACAACGTCGCGGCGCTCGAATCGCACGGGGTCTGTGCGGACACGCCGGTCGCCATGGTCGAACGCGCGACGCTCCCCTCCGAGCGGACCGTGACGGGGTCGCTCGACACCATCGTCGAGCGCGCCCGGAACGCCGATATCGAACCGCCCGCGGTCACCGTCGTCGGCGACGTGGTGAACGTCCGCGAGACGGTCAAGAACTGTCTGGGCGGGAGCGCGAGCGAACTGGGACCGGCGGTCGGCGTCGGGCGAGTTGAGGACGAAATCGAGGTGAACCAGCAGTGAGCGGCGACCGAGCATCGACCGCCGGAGGCGGCGACGCGGAAGTCGAGGGCGAGTGGACGCTCCTCCGACTCCTGACCGAGGTCTGTGGCTCCGGTCCGAAGACCGCCGACGACATGACCTACGAGCAGGCCGGAGAGGCGTTCGCCCGCGTCCTCGTCGGGGACGCCGACCCGGAGACGCTCGGGGCGTTCCTGCTGGCGAACCGCTGGAAAGAGAGTACCCCCGAGGAACTGGCCGGGTTCGTGGACGCCATGCGCGAGCGGTCTGTCGCGGTGGCGGAACCCGACGCCGACCCCGTGGACTGCGGCGGTAACTACGACGGCAAGCAGAAGACGGCCGTGCTGGGCGTCGCCTCGGGACTGGTCGCGGCCGCGGCGGGAACGCCCGTGGTCGCCCACAGCGGCCCCTCGCTCCCCGCCAAGTACGGCACGACCTACGGCGACGTTCTCGACGAACTGGGCGTCCCCACCGACCTCGAACCCGAGCGGAGCGCCGCGATGGTGGACGAGGTCGGGTTCGGTTTCTACGCCCAGTCGCAGTTCAATTCCCTCGTCCACGAGCGTCGGCCCGCTCGGAAGTCCATCGGCGTTCGGACCTCCATCAACACCGTCGAGACGCTGGCGAACCCCGCCAACGCGAGCGTCCACTTCGGGAGCTTCTACCACCTCTCGTACGCCGAGCGCATCGCGGGGACCGTCCGCGAGAGCCGCGAACTCCCCAACGAGCGAGTCGTGATGGCGCAGGGAATGGAAGGGTACGACGACGTGCGCCCGGGGACGACCCGGTTCGCCGTGTGGGACGCCGACCGGAGCGACGGCGAAATCGTGGACGACGAGATCGAAACGGCGGCGCTCGGCGTCGAATTCGAGCGCGAGGACCTCGAAGTGGACGACCTCCCGGCCGACTCCGCCCGCATCACCGAGCGCGTGCTGTCGGGCGAACGCGACGGTCCGGTCGCCGACGCCGTCGCGCTCAACGCTGGCTTCCGTATCTACGCGGGCGGCGACGCCGATTCGGTCGGGGCGGGCGTCGAACTGGCCCGCGACGCGCTCGCCGACGGGAGCGCCGAGGCCCGCCTCGACGCGCTCCGAGCGTTCGAGGCGTAATCGTTCCGGCCGGTCCGGTCGGCGGTCTCGCGGACCGGAGTGGTTCCGTGTTTCTGGGAAGCCGCTACGTTTTCGACACGAGTCGCCGGTCTCTGAATCGACAGTGAGTCCGCTCTCGGTGTGAGTTCGGCGATGGCGCGAGTTCACCGAGCGTGTGACGTGCCGACGGTGAAACGGACCGAGTACGGACGCGGAACAGTTATCTGAATGCTCGCTCAATCGGTCGAACGATGACCAAAGCCGACCGTCTCCGGCGACGCTTTTCCCAAGAGAGTGAGGACAACCGTGAGAGCGAGGTGGACGCTCGATTCCAGATGACGACCGCGGAGGCGGAGCGATGAGCGACGAGACCCGAGTCGCCTTCGTCTGTGTACAGAATGCGGGGCGGAGCCAGATGGCGACGGCGTTCGCCGAGCGCGAGCGAGAAGAGCGCGGGGCCGAGGACGTGGCAATCGTCACCGGCGGCACCGACCCGGCAGACCACGTCCACGAGGAAGTGGTCGAGGTCATGCGCGAGCGCGGAATCGACCTCGCCGACCGGACGCCGCGGGAAGTGACTCCCGAGGAGTTGCAGGAGTGCGACTACGTCGTCACGATGGGCTGTTCGGCGAAGGACGTGTGTCCCGCGACGTGGTCGGGCGAGAACCGCGACTGGGGACTCGACGACCCGGACGGGCGGGACCTCGACGCGGTGCGGGCGATTCGCGACGAAATCGAGGAGCGCGTCGCGGACCTGTTCGACGAACTCGAAGGGAAGTGAGCGACCGAACGACAGGGTGAGCGGGGGAGCGACCGTCCGGCCGAGGGCGAGTCCGAACGATGGAGGCCGCCTCGCTCACCGACGCCCGCCCGAGCGTCGCGAAACTCCCGGACCGGCTTCGGGTCGGCTGTCCCCGAGTAGGAAGATTCTTCCCTCCGCGTATCCCAGATACGTCCATGAGTGAGTTTACTGTTCGCGGTAAGTTCCAAGCCAGAGACGGCTGGCAGGAGTTCGAAACGAGCGTCGACGCCACGAACGAGGACGTCGCCGAGGAGCACACCTACGCCAACTTCGGCGGTCGCCACGGTCTGAAGCGGACGCAGGTCGAGGTCGAGGAGGTCGAGGCACAATGATGGGCGGCGGCGGCGGCAACCCCGAACTGCAGGAACTCTCCCAGCAGCTGCAGGAACTCGAAGAGCAGCAAGAGGAGATCGAGGCCGAAATCGAGGACCTCCGCGAGGAGAAGGACGACATCGACGAGGCCATCGAGACCATCGACGCGCTCGACACCGGGTCGGTCGTGCAGGTCCCCCTCGGCGGCGGCGCACACGTTCACGCGGAAGTGCAGGACCTCGACGAGATCGTCGTGGAACTGGGCGGCGGCTTCGCGGCCGAACGCGAGGAAGAGGACGCGGTCGAGACCCTCGAAAACAAGCAGGACGCCCTCGACGAGCGTATCTCGGAGTTCGAGGACGAGGTCAGTCAAATCGAGGAAGAGAGCGCGGAACTGGAGCAGAAGGCCCAGCAACTCCAGCAACAGCAGATGCAGCAGCAGATGCAGCAGATGCAGGGCCAGCAGGAAGACGAGGACGAGTAATCGGCGATGTTCGATAGCCTGAAGGACAAACTCGGGAGTTTCCGGAAGGACGTCGAGGAGACGACCGAGGAGAAGGCCGAAGAAGCCGAAGCGGAAGCGGAGGCAGAAGCCGAGGCCGAAGCGAAAGCAGAGGCCGCGGCCGAGGCGGACGCCGGAACGCAAACGACGGCGGAGACGGAGTCGGACTCCTCAGGCGTATCCGAGGAGTCCGACTCCGAGGACGCCGGTTCCGGTCGCGGGTTCGCACAGAAGGCCAAGTCGTTCGCCAAGGGCGAAATCGTCATCGAGGAACAGGACGTCGAGGACCCCCTCTGGGAGTTGGAGATGGCGCTGCTGGAGAGCGATGTGGAACTGAGCGTCGCCAACGAGATTCTGGAGAACATCCGGGAGGACCTCGTGGGCGCGACGCGGTCGTTCAACAGCGAGACCGCCGACGTTGTCGAGGAGGCGCTCCACGACTCGCTGCTGAAGGTCATCTCGGTCGGACAGTTCGACTTCGACCAGCGAATCGCCGAGGCCGACAAGCCCGTCACCATCATCTTCACGGGCGTCAACGGCGTCGGCAAGACCACGACCATCGCCAAACTCTCGAAGTACTTCGAGGACCGCGGTCTCTCGACGGTCATCGCCAACGGCGACACCTACCGCGCGGGGGCCAACGAGCAGATCGAGGAACACGCCGAGAACCTCGACAAGAAGATAATCACCCACGAGCAGGGCGGCGACCCCGCGGCGGTCATCTACGACGCGGTCGAGTACGCCAACTCGAACGACATCGACGTCGTGCTGGGCGACACCGCGGGTCGCCTCCACACCGACGAGGGCCTGATGGACCAACTGGAGAAGATCGGACGCGTGGTCGGTCCGGACATGACCCTCTTCGTGGACGAGGCCGTGGCCGGACAGGACGCGGTCCAGCGCGCCAAGCAGTTCAACGACGCCGCCGAAATCGACGGCGCGATACTGACCAAGGCCGACGCCGACTCGCAGGGCGGCGCGGCCATCTCCATCGCCCACGTCACGGGCAAACCAATCCTCTTCCTCGGTACGGGACAGGGGTACGACGACATCGAGCAGTTCGACCCCGAGGAACTCGTCGGGCGACTCCTCGGCGAAGACGAGTAGTTCGGGGCCGACGCAGTTTTTCAGTCGTCCCGGCGACGCACGGCTACCACCGCGTTCACGGCGACGAGTACCGTCGCCACCAGACCGAGCGTGAACAGTTCTACGGGGAGGTTGCGGAACAGGAGCCAGTACGCCAGCGAGAGGAATCCCAAGGCGGCGACGATGTTGTACGCGTCGCTCGCCAGTTCACCGGCGAGGCCGCCGGCCGTCCGTCGGCGGGAGTCACCGCTCGCGTCGGGAGACTCGACGTTCGGTCCGGCCGAGCTGTCGTGTGCCTTTGTTAAATCGCGTGCCATGCATTGAAGGTATGCGGGAGCAGATTTCGAGGGTCGGGACATAATTCTATCGGCCACCGGTCGAAGCGAATGACCGAGGGTCCACGACGAGAGTCGAGGGGTCGGCTTCGAGGGCTAGAAAAAGCCTTTAACGCCCACGCGGTCTATCTACGGTAACAATGGTACTCGACGACCTCGGAAACTCCCTCCGCGACTCCCTCGGCAAACTCAGCGGGCAGTCCCGCGTGACCGAGGAGGACGTAGAGGAGATCGTCAAGGAGATTCAGCGGTCGCTCCTGCAGGCCGACGTCGAAGTCAGCCTCGTGATGGAGCTGTCGGACTCCATCAAGGAACGCGCGCTGGAGGAAGAGTCGCCCGCCGGAACCTCGGCGCGCGACCACGTCCTCAGCATCGTCTACGAAGAGATGGTGGCGCTCGTGGGCGACAGCACCGAGATTCCGCTCGAAGAGCAGACCATCCTGCTCGCCGGTCTACAGGGGTCGGGGAAGACGACCACCGCGGCCAAGATGGCGTGGTGGTTCTCGAAGAAGGGGCTTCGGCCCGCTATCGTCCAGACCGACACCTTCCGGCCCGGCGCGTACGACCAAGCCAAGGAGATGGCCGGGCGCGCCGAAGTGGACTTCTACGGCGACCCCGACGAGGAGGACCCGGTCAAAATCGCCCGCGACGGACTCGAAGCCACGAGCGACGCCGACGTTCACATCGTGGACACCGCGGGTCGCCACGCGCTCGAAGACGACCTCATCGACGAGATAGAGGACATCGAGCGCGCGGTGGACCCCGACCGGAACCTGCTCGTCCTCGACGCCGCCATCGGGCAGGGCGCGAAAGATCAGGCCAGCCAGTTCGACGACTCCATCGGTATCGAGGGCGTCATCGTCACGAAGCTCGACGGGACCGCGAAGGGTGGCGGTGCGCTGACCGCGGTCAACGAGACCGACTCGTCCATCGCCTTCCTCGGCACCGGCGAGGAGGTCAAGAACATCGAGCGCTTCGAGCCGTCCGGGTTCATCTCGCGCCTGCTCGGGATGGGCGACCTGAAGCAACTCACCGAGCGCGTCGAGCGCGCGATGGAGGAGACCCAGGAGGAGGAGGAAGACTGGGACCCCGAAGACATGCTGAAGGGCGAGTTCACCCTGAAGGACATGCGCCGCCAGATGCAGGCGATGAACAACATGGGACCGCTCGACCAAGTGATGGACATGATTCCCGGGATGGGCGGTGGCGGGGGTCTGATGGACGAACTCCCGGACGACGCCATGGACGTGACCCAAGACCGGATGCGGTCGTTCGAGGTCATCATGGACTCGATGACCGAGGCGGAACTGGAGAACCCCCGCGCCATCGGCGCGAGTCAGGTCGAGCGCATCGCGAAGGGGAGCGGGAAGGACGAGGAGCGCGTGCGCGAACTCCTCGAACAGCACAAGATGATGTCCCAGACCCTCAAGCAGTTCCAAGGAATGGGCCAAGGGAACATGGAGCGCATGATGAAGAAGATGCAGGGCGGCGGAGGCGGCGGTGGCGGCGGCATGGGCGGGATGGGTCCGTTCGGCGACTGAACCGCCAGACCGCCTCTCGGCCGCACCGCTATTTTCCGCAGACCGAATCGTTCGCCGCGACCGCGGTCGTGTCCGGGAACCCGCACAATTAACTTCGCTTACTTGTAAGGCGTGAGGTATGAGCGAACACCGCGACCCGGACGCGCAGGTGGACGAGTTCCTCGAACTCGAACGGGAACTCAGCGCCGGGCGACGGGCCTCGAAGACCTACGAGGAGGGCAACGTCTCCGAGGCGGCGAAGATTCCCGCGAGCGAGGTCCCCGACGACTACCCCGTGGCGATTCGGACCCGGCAGGCGCTCCAACTCAACGTGGAGACGCCGGACGGGGAGACGGTCGCGACGTATCTGGAGTGGCCGGGCGAGGGCGAGGAGAGCGATCACGTCGAACAGTTGTTGGACGCGCTCGGCCGGGGACGCGACGAGTTCGCCAACGTCTACGGCGACCGGGTCGCGCTCGACTCCGAGGACGGGTGGCACGGCATCGACGCCGAGAAGACCGCGGCGCTCCGAGGTACGGAGATAGCCAGCGGCGACGGCTCGCTCGACAAGACCCGAAACCTGCTTGCGGTCGCTATCGCCGTGGGGGCCGTTGGTCTGTTGCTCGACGATGCATTCCACAGTCTGTCGGAAATCCTCCTTATCATTACAATAGGGGCGATTCCAGTAGGTATCTACCTCGACGCCGAGCAAGTCAAAGACGGAACCAGTTGGTCGCCGACACCGAACCCTTGGATCATCGGTGGAATGATTCCGATCGCCAACGTCGCAGTCGGCCTCGCGTACCTCGTAGAGCGTCACGTTCGACTCTCTGGGATCACGTCCGGCGAGAGGTCCGGCGTCTGGTACAAGGCACTGCTCACGTCGGTAGCGGCATTGCCCCTCGCACTCACCATCAATCCCGTCTCGGAGATCGTTTCGGTGGCGATATTCGGTTACAGTTGGTGTTTCACACCGCTCGCAGTCTACTTCGACGCCGAATACGTCGAAGACGCGAGCGACTGGGAACCCAAGGAGGAGCTGTGGGCAGTCGCTGTGTTCTTCACGTCGATTCTCGGAGCGGGCGCGTACCTCCTGCGGCGTTATCAGAAACTCGACTGAGAAGTTCTCTCGTGCCCGAGGGACCGACACGCCGCTTTTTTGACCGGGGGACGTGAGGTACCGGTAGATGGCAGTCCGCGACGTGGCCGAACGGGCGTACCGCGAAGCCCTCCCCGTACTGGCGGTCAGTGCGGTCGGCGGCCTGTTCGCGGGACTCGTACTGGGTGGGATGCGGGGCGACCTCCGGGAAGTGTCGGGGCTACTGGTTCTCGTGCCCGCGCTGCTGGCGACCCGCGGCAACGTGTACGGCGCGATGGGCGCGAAGCTCTCGACCGCACTCCATCAGGGACTCATCGACGCGAACCCCGTGCCCGACGACCGACGGGTGTACACCGCGGTGTCGGCCGCGATGCTGAACGGCGTCGTCATCAGCGTGTTCGCGTCGGTAGTCACCTACGCCGTCCTCGTCGCGTTATCCCGGCCGAGCGCGTCGCTCGCCACGCTCGCGGGCGTGGCGTTCGTCGCGGGCGTGCTGTCCGGTATCGCGCTGACTATCGTCGTCGTCGCGGCCGTGTTCGCCGGGTACCGACGCGGTCTCAACCCCGATACCCTCGTGGGACCGGTGGTCACGACCACCGGCGACGTGTTCGGAATGGCCGCGCTGCTGGCGGCGGTCCGACTGGTACTCGCGCTCGGAGGCGGATAGATGCGGGCGACGTGGTCGGTCCGGGGCATCACCCGCGCGATGCTCCCGCTGCTCGTGGTGCTGGCGGTCGTCGAAGTGGGGAGCGGACTCGTCCTCGACACGTTCGAGGGCCAACTCCTGCGGTACCCGTCACTGCTCGTCCTCGTTCCGGCGATGATAGGCACAGCGGGCAACCTCGGGAGCATCCTCGCGGCGCGCCTCTCGACGGCGTTCCACCTCGGGACGCTGTCGTTCGACCCCGGCGACGACGAACTCGCGGGCAACGCGGTGGCGACTGTCGCGCTCGCGGCGACCGTCTTCCCGGTGGTCGGCGTGGGTGGGTGGGCGCTGGCGTTCGTCACCGGCGGCGCGCAGTTGTTCGTGGGGACCGTGGTCGCCGTCTCGCTGATTTCGGGACTCTCGCTGGCCGTCCTCGCCGTCGTCGTGACGCTGGTCGCGACCTACGCCGCCTACCGGTTCAAACTCGACCCCGACGACGTGGTGATTCCGGTCGTGACCAACGTCTGTGACGTGCTCGGCGTGGTGGTGCTGTTCGTCGTGGTGCAAGTGCTGGTCTGAGGCGGTGAGTCGGCCGGTGCGTTGAACCCCCTTCGCAGTGACAGTAACTGGCGATGAGTAAGAGAGGGACGCAGCGTCCCGCGGACGAACTGCGCGAGCAGGGTCGGGCCATCGTCGGGGCGTTGTTGGTCGTCGGCACCACGTTCATGTACACGATGGAGACGTGGTGGTGGGGATGGGTTCTCCCGACGACCCACCTGCTCGTCTACGCGGTCGTCGGACTCGGGGTGGTCCTCGCCATCACGCGGAAAGTCAGCTTCCGGAGGACCGACGCGACGGGCGGCGAGGGTGCGAAGGAGGCGATTCGGAGGACCGTGACCGACTTCGCCGAACTCGTCCTCCAGAGTTTCACCGCCGCGTACATCGTCTTGTTCGTCTTCGGTGTCGTCGAACTCGGCGACTCCTTGATCGTGATCGCTCGCCTCGGACTCGTCGAGGTCGTTCCGCTCGGGTTCGGGGCCGCACTCGCCAACGAGGTACTGCAGGGCGACGAACGCGCGACGAGGCGGTCGGTGACCACGACGGTCGCGATTTACAGCATCGGCGCGGTGTTCATCGCTGGCGGCATCTCGCCGACTCAGGAGATAGAACTGATCGCCGCGTACATGGAGTGGGAACACGCCGCGGTGCTCGTCCTGCTGTCGCTTCTCGTCTCGTACCTCATGCTCTACGAACTCGGACTCCAAGGCGAGAGGAACCGCCTCCAGCAACGCACGAAGGTCTGGCAGGTCGGGCAGGCGTTCCTCGTCTACGCCGTCTCGCTGGTGGTCGGCACCGGCCTGCTCGCCGCGTTCGGCCACTTCAGGGACGCGCCGCTGTCCGTGATGGTCCAGTTGATCGTCGTCGTCTCGTTCGTCTCGTCCATCGGCGCCAGCGCCGCGGAGGTAGTGATACAATGAGCGAGGACGGAACGGACTGCACCGACGAGCGACGAGGTGACGGAAAACAGAGTGGCGGAGAAGGGGGCAACGGAGAGCAGAGTGGCGGAGAACAGGGCAGCGACGAGCAGCGACCGGCCCCCTCGACCGCCGAGAAGGTACTGACCGGATTCAGCGTCTTGGTCACGGTGCTGGTGTTCGGCTACGTCGCGTGGCACGCCGTTCAACCGCCGAGCAACGTCCCCCCGGAGGCGCACGTCGTGGGGACGGAGACGCTCTCGAACGGGAGCGTGCTGGTGCGGGCGAAATTGGTGAACCGGGGCGACACGGGACTGATTTCGGCCACGGTCGAGGTGGGGTGCGACCAGCCTCAGCCATCGACGTCGCTCTCGTACGTCCCCGCAGGCGGGCGCGGCGAGGCGACATTCGTCTGTCCGCCGGGGACGACGAGTCCGAACGCGACGGTCACTACGTGGGTCCCCGCGTAACCGGGCCGGAGCTACGCGGAACGGAACCGCTACGTCACGCCGCCGCCGCGCTCCTCGAACCGCTCGTACTCCTCGTTCTCGACGACCTGCCGCAACTGCTCGACGACTTGCCAGACGTCTTCGTAGCCGGTGTACAGCGGCGAGGGGCAGATTCGGACCACGTTCGGCGGTCGGAAGTCAACGACCACGCCGCGCTCTTTGAGGGCTTCGCTCACGCGGTAGGCCTCGGGATGCTCGACCGCGACGTGGCCGCCCCGGCGCTCGGCGTCGCGGGGCGTCCCCACCTCGCAGTCCGGCAGGCGCTCGTCGACGAGGAATATCAGGTACTCGGTGAGTCGCAGGGACTTCTCGCGGACCGCCTCGATACCGGTTTCGAGGAGTGCGTCGGTGTCGTCGGTCGCGTCACCGGCGTCCGCGAAGACGTCGAGCGACCCCGCGAGCGGGGCGGCCGAGAGAACCGGAACGGTCCCGATTTGATAGGCTCCCGCGTCCGCCGCCGGGGTGTAGGTGGGATTCATCTCGAACTGGGTTTCCTTCTCGTGGCCCCACCACCCGGCCAACGCGGGCGTCTCGCCGAAGTGGCGCTCGTTGACGTAGAGACCCGCGATGGCTCCCGGCCCGGCGTTGAGGTACTTGTAACTGCACCACACCGCGAAGTCCACGCCGACGGCCGAGAGGTCGTGGGGCACCGCGCCGACCGAGTGGGCGAGGTCGAACCCCGCGAGAATGTCCCGGTCGTGGGCCGCCGCCGTGATTCGCTCCACATCGAGCAACTGGCCGCTCCGGTAGAGGACGGACGGAAGGAAGACGATGGCGGTGTCGTCGTCCATCGCCGCGACGACGTCCTCGGTCTCGATGGTCCGGCCGTCGCGACTCTCGACCACGGTCAGGGCCTCGTCGGGGTCGGCCCCGCGCTGGCGGAGTTGGGCGCGGACGGCGTAGTGGTCGGTCGGGAAGTCGAGTTCGTCCACGACGATGTTCGACCCCTCGGCCCGGTCGTAGAAGGTGCCGATTAGCGTGTGGATGTTGACCGTCGTGGAGTTGGCGACGACGACCTCCTCGGGGGTCGCGCCGACGAGGGGCGCGAGTCGGTCGCCCAACCGCTCGCCGTAGTGGAACCACGGCGGGTCGGCGTCGGTCCACCCGCGGATGGCGAGGTCCCGCCACTCCGAGACCGCCCGGTCGAGCGCCTCCTCGGCGTCCTCCGACAGCAGGCCGAGCGAGTTGCCGTCCACGTACCACTCGTCTTCGGGGTCGTAGAATCGGTCGGCGAGGTGGGCCAGCGGGTCGGTCTCGTCCCGCCGAGCGGCGTACTCCGCCCCGCGTTCGAAGTCGGCGTCCATGAGCGATTCGAGTCGTGGAGTCGAGTTAGTAGTTTGGTCTCCGGGTACGTGGGACGGACGAGGACGTCGAAGAGCGAGGAACGCGTGAGACGCGGAAACGGCCCGACGGAGACCCAGAAGAGGGTAACGGAAAGTATTTTTACATCTCTTGGACAACGACGGTCGTATGGTCGAGTCCCGAGACGCGACGCGCACCGCCGAGGTCCTCGCCGCGTTGACTCCCGATAGCCGTCGGTGGCGGTTACTGCTGTCCGGCGGAGCGGCGGTCGCCTCGGTCGTCCTGTTCTACTACACCGTGTTGCTGATTTCGAGTCGGTGGACTGGTACGCTACCGAACCTGCTGGTCGGTGTCGGTACGGTGCTCACGCTACTGTCGGCGGCAGCAGTTCCGACAGTTCTGTTCGCACCGAGACACTCCGCGACTGGCTCCCGAGGGTCTACGGCGGAAGACGACCCGGTTACGGTCCTGAAGCGGCGATACGCGGAAGGTGAGATTACCGAGGAGGAGTTCGAGCATCGACTCGAACGACTCGTCTCCGCGCCGGGTGAAATCGACGCGGAGGAGTCGTCCGGAGACCGAGAGACTCTCGGCGACGAACCGACGACGCACGACCGCTCGTTCGACGTGACCCGATAACACCGAATCCACTCCACGGTCAGATATCGGCGTTGCGGCAGCGAAGAGATGCGGAAGGGACCGGGGGCGTCCGATTCGGGCGAAACGGGACCAGTACTTTCCCGTTCGCCGACAAACCCCCGGAACATGCCCACGCCCCTGCGAACCGAACTCGACCCCGAAGTCGCGGACGTCGTCGAGGAAATCGAAGCCGCGGGCGTCCCAGAGTGGTCGGCCATGTCGGTCGAGTCCGCCCGCCGAATCGAAGACGAGGTGTTCTCCGGCGGCGACCCGCCGGAGGTCGAGTTCGTCCGCGATTTAGCGATTCCGGGTCCGGAGACGGAGATTCCCATTCGAGTCTATCGGGACTCGAACCCCGCGACCGGCGACCCCGCGCCGGTGCTGGTCTACTACCACGGCGGCGGGTGGGTCCTCGGCACGCTGGACTCCATCGACGGCGTCTGTCGCCGACTCGCGCGACGGGGGGAGTGCGTCGTCGTCTCGGTCGATTACCGACTCGCGCCGGAACACCCCTTCCCCGCCGCAGTGGACGACGCAGTCGCCGCGCTCCGGTGGACCGAGGAGAACGCCTCGGCGTTCGGGGGCGACCCCGCGCGCCTCGCAGTCGGGGGCACGAGCGCGGGCGGGAACCTCGCCGCGGTGACGGCCCTGCGAGCGCGCGAGCAGGACGGGCCTGCTCCGGACCGGCAGTTCCTGCTCTACCCCATCACCGACTACGCCTTCGACACCGACTCCTACGAAGAGAACGGCGACGGCCCGCTCCTGACCGAGACCGACATGCGCTGGTTCTGGGACCGCTACCTCCGGAGCGAGGTGGACGGGGCGAACCCCTACGCCTCGCCGCTGCGGGCGCCGGACCTGTCGGGACTCCCGCCCGCGACGGTGGTCACCTGCGGGTTCGACCCCCTCCGAGACGAGGGCGCGGCGTACGCGGAGCGTCTCGACGCCGCGGGCGTCGCGGTCCGCCACGACCACCACCCCGACCAGCCCCACGGCTTCCTCAGCACGAGCGAGTCGGTGAGCGCGGCCGACGAGGCGCTGGACGACATCGGCGAGGACCTCCGGTCGCTGTGAGCCGAACTCGTCGCGTCTACGGAGCGACCGCACTCGAAGCGCGACGGCGTGAGTGGGCCGGGCGAAGACCAGTGCGCCGGGACGAAGAAGACGAAGACCAGTTCGCCGGGACGAAGAGATGGTTCGCGCGAGCGGTTCTATCAGCGAGACCGGGCGACCAGTAGCGCCGCCACCAGTGCGACCAGCGCCGCCGAGACGCCGAACCCGGGGATAGCGCCACTGCTTCCGTCGTCGGTGGGGCCGCCGGTCGTCTCGCCGGGGTCGTTTCCGTCTGAACTCGTCGTCTCGCCGCCGACCGAGACCGACCCGGCCGACGCGCCGTTCACCGAGAGTTCGTGGGTCCCGGGCGAGTCGAGCGTCACCTCGACGGTGACGGTTTTCGACTCACCGGCCGAGAGTTCGACCTGCTCCCGGGCGACGACGTCGCCGTCCACCGAGACTCTCGCGGTCGTCGCGCCGACGCCGTCGCCGGTGTTCTCCATCGTCGCGGTGACTGCCACGGTGTCGCCGGGCGCGACGCTGCTCGCGCCGACCGACGCGTCCGTCACCGAGACCGCGCCGCTCCGGACGCCGACCGCGAAGGTGCCGGTGTCCGAGGCGGCCGCGCGCAGGACGTACCGCCCGCCGCCGGTTTCGACGACCTCGGTTTCGACCGCGCGCCACGAGTCGCCGTCGAGACGATAGACCACGACGTTCTCGGGCGCGGCCGCGGCGTCGGCGGGCACCGCGAACTCGACGCCGACCTCGGCCAGCGCCGACGTGGAGATGAACGTCGTGCCGACGCGGAGGTAGCCCAACGCGGGGGCGTCGGGCGCGTTCGCGCCGCCCGGGGGCGCCTCGGTGACGCTGGCGTCGACGAAGAACCGGGGTTCGGGGTCGCTGCTCGCGGGTGTGACGCGGAGTTCCCGGACGGTCACGTCGCCCGCCGAGATGCCGCCGTCGGGCGCGACGTCCCCCGGCGAGTCCGAGCGCGCGCTGACGACCTTCGCCCGGAGACTGCTCGCCGTCAGGTCGGTCACTCGCACCTGCACCGACGGGTCGGGGACGTTCGCACCGCCTCCGCCGCCGCCACCGCCTCCGGCGGACTTCTCGACGGAGAACGAGACCGTCTCGGGTTCGGCGAGCGAGTTGCCCGCGTTGTCGGTCACGAACAGCGTGGCGTTGTAGGTGCCCGCACTGAGGTTTCGCGTGTAGGTGAGAGCCGACTCGCCCACCGTCGCCTCGGCGGTCCGGTCGGTTCCCTCGAACCGGAGCGTGACGTTCGCCGGGTCGACGCCAGAGTAGCCGTCGCCGTAGGACGCCGTGAGGGTGACGTTACCGGGCGTCGGCGAGTCGCTGGCGACGCCGAGCGACGCGTTCGGGGCCGCCGACTCCGTCTCGCCCGTGACGGCGTAGGTCGAGAAGTGGGGGGCCTCGACTTCGTAGGTGTAAGTGCCGTCGGATTCGCTGGCGTCGATTCGTCGGGCGTCCACCGTCTCCCAACCCGTCGCTCGGTTCTCCTCCTCGACCCAGAACGCCACCGAGTCGGGCCGGACGTACTTCTGACGAACCCGCGACCGGTCTACCGTCACCGTGACCGTCGCGTTCGTGATGTCGTCGTTCGGGACCGACGTGTCGATTTGCGGGAAGTACAGCGAGGTCCCCTTCGGGTCGGTCCGCTTCGGTTCGGGGTTCGTCTTCGCGGTACCGACCGAGACGCTCGCGCTGGTCTCGTTCGTCGCGTCGGTTTGGATGGACACCTCGCCGACGTTCGTGTCGTTCGTCTCGGCCGAGAAGGCGTCGTTGGCGGTCCGGCGCATCTCGACCGTCCGCCCCACGCTGTACGCGGTCGATTCGTTACTGACCGTCACCTCGTTGCCCGCCACGTCGCGGACGACCACCTCGAAGGTGTGGTTGCCGAGCGCGGGTGCGGCCGGAACGAAGCCCTCGCCGTTCTCTCCGACCCGCTTGCCGTCCACGATAACGTCGGCGACGCCGTTACCGTCGGTGGCGTTCACGACGACTCGAACGGCTTGTTCGGGCAGAATTCCCTCGGTCCGGTTCAGCTCCGGCGGGTCCGAGAGAGTCGGCTTCTTCGTGTCGATTTTGACCGTCCGAGTCCGGTGGGCTTCCTCGTTTCCTGCCTCGTCCACGCTGTAGAACTCGACGGTGTGATTCCCGTCGGTCGTCAGGTGGACGCCCGTACTGGCGTCGTACTGCTTCCAGTCGCCGTCCACGCGATAGTAGGTCGCGTTCACGCCGCTGGACACGTCGATGGCCGTGAGCGTCACGTTCACGTCGGAGGTGTACCAGCCGTTCTCGTTCGGCGTCGCGTTCGTTCCGAGGGTGGTCATCGGAGGAGTCGCGTCCACGTCGAACTCGGCGGTCCGGTTCTCCTCGGCGTTTCCTGCGTGGTCTACACTCCGGTACGTGATGGTGTACGACCCGTCCGCAGAGACCGTGACGTTCCCGTCGTAGGTCGTCCAGTTGCCGTCGGTCGTCCAGTCGCTCGTGAGGCGGTACTCGGTCGTTGCCGTGCCGGACGTTCCGTCGCTGGCGGTGAGGTTGATTTCGACCGAGGAGTTGTACCAGCCGTTTTCGTTCCGCGTCCCGCCGAGCGTGTGGGTCGTGTTCGGCTTGCGGGCGTCGAGCAGGAGACTGCGGACGACCGTTTCCTCGGCGTTGCCCCGCACGTCCGTCAGGGTCACTGAGAGCGCGGCGGTTCCGTCCGGGACGTTCGACGCGTCCACCGTGAAGTTGCCTCGGTAGACGCCGTCGGCGTCCGAACCAACAAGTTCGACCGTGCCAGCGCCGAGTTCGGAGGCGTCGGCGGTGACGTTCTCGACGGTACTGAACTCGTCCGACGCGGTCACGACCACCGACACGCGTTCGCCGTCCGAGACCGCGGCGTCGCCGTCGGCGTTGGTCACTTCGGAGTCCGTGACGTTCGGCGCAGTCGAATCGACGGTTACGTCGGTGCGTTGACCGCCAGCACCGTCGTTGTCGTGCGCGTCGGTCGCGGTCTCCAGCGTTACCTCGTACTCGCCGTCATCGCTGACGGCGTACGTCGCGACGTACGTCCCGGCGTCGGGGGCGAAGTCGGCCTCCGTCAGGGTCGCGCTCTCTGGACCCGTGACGGCGACCGAGACGTCGCTCAGCGACTCGTCCGCGTCGAACGCGACTCGAATCGTCTTGTTCTCGGGGTTGGTCGCCGTGAGATTCGAGACGGCGGGGGAACTGGTGTCTACGAACGCCGTGTCGCTCTCTCCACCGGCACCGCCGTTGCCCGCCTCGTCTTCGGCACTCGCCAGTTCGACGGTGTAGTTTCCTTCGACGCCTCCCGCGACGGCGTACGTGACCTCGTAGGCCCGACTTCCGCGCGCGACGGCGTTCTTCCCCGCCGCGAAGTCGCCGTTCGCATCGTAAATCTCGACCACCGTGTCGCCCGGGTCGGTCGAGAGCGACTCGTCGGCGTCGAACGTGACCGTGACGGTGCCGTTCTCGAACGTGGCGGTGAAGTTAGAAACGGTCGGCGCGACCGTGTCCACGAACGCCGACGCGTTCTGGCCCGACGCGCCGTCGAGACCGTGGTCGTCCTCGGCCCGCGTGACGTTCACGGTCCACGTCCCGTTGACGCCGTCGGGGAGGTCGTAGCTGTCCGCGTACTCGTTCGTCGCCTCGGTCCCGTTGAACGAGTTCAGCGTGGCGACCGTGGTGCCGCTTTCGTCCGTGACCTCGGCGACCACGGAGGACGCGTCGAGCGGTTCGTCGGCGGACAGCGACACGTCGAGCGTTCTGGAGTCGGTCGTCAGGTCGAGGTCCGTAATTTCCGGTGCAGTCGTGTCCACCGTGGTGTTGTCAGTCGCGTTGCCGACGAAGGCGTTGCCCGCCGCGTCGGTAGCGGTGACGAGGTTGGCGCGGTACTCGCTATCGTTTTCGACTTCGTAGGTGGCCTCGTATATGTTCTCAGAGTGACTCGTGCGGCTTAGGTTGGTGAACGTTTCGACCACGTCCCCACGGGAATTGATTAGATTCACTCGCTGAGTCGCCAATTCTTCGTTGGAGTGAATTCTGATACTGAGTGCCGTCTCCACAGAGAAGGAAGTGACATTGAAATAACTAATATCTGGGGCCGAGTTGTCCACTTCTATCGACCCGTCGTCGGCGTTCACGTTGCCGGTTTCGTCGGTCGCGTTCACCGTGACGGTCGCGGTGCCGTTGTCTGCGCTATCGACCATCATCGTCGCGGCGTAGGTGTCGTCGCTCTGGTGTGCGAGTTCGACTGCTCCGGCACCGAGACCGGTCGCGTCCGCGGTCACGTTCGCCACGCTCGTCCCGTTCTCGACCACCGTCGCCTCGATGCGGACCTCGTCGCCGTCGTTCACGACGCCGTTACCGTCGGTGGCGTCGCGGAGCGTGACGTTCACCGACGGGGCCTCGGCGTCCGCGGTCGCGGAGTCGGACTGCCCGTTCGCACCGTCGTACCCGTCGGCGTCCTCGGCGTCGAGCAGCGTGGCACGGAAGGTGCCGTCGCGGCCCGACGAGACGTCGGCGCTGTAGACGTACGTGCCCGACTTGTTCGTCTCCGAGAAGTCCACGAGCGTCAGGGTTCCGGCGGCGTCGCCGCCGAGTTCGACCGTGACGTTCGACAACTGCTCGTTGGACTCGAACGTGAGGTCCACGTCTTGGCCGGTCACAGACACGTCGAACGCCGAGATGTCGGGTGACCCGACGTCCTGATTCTCTAACTGGACGGTGACGTTCCGGTCGCCGTCGATCGTCAGATTCCGCGCGTACGTCCGATTCACGTAGCGCGGAGTGTCGGGCGGCGTGACCGTAATCTCGACGTCACCCGTCATCTCGATGCCGCGGCCTTCGCCGGGAGCTAGGTACCCCTGAGGGTCGATGGAGACGTTGCCGAGACCGCTGGTCAGTCCCAGACGGTTGTGGTCCACCTCGACGGTGGCGTCGGTCACCGGGTCGCCGCTCTCGTCCACGATGCGAACGTTCAGGAGCGAGGCGTTCGGGACGGGACGAGTGCCAATGTCCTCGTCACCGGTGACGTTCACCCGTGCTAGCGTGTAGATGTCGGCGGTTCCATCCTTGGGGAAGGTCGTGGCCGAACTCCAGTTCTGGAAGTAGCCGACCGAGTAGGGGTCGCCCTCTTCGACGCCGGTGGCGGTGAAGCGCCCCGTCTTGTCGGTCGTGACCACCTCGAGGTACCCCGTCGCGTCGCTGGCGACGAGGATACCGTCGTCCGCGGAGGGGGTTCCGTCGGCGTCGGTCACTCGTCCGGAGACCGTGGCACCCTTCCCGTTCAGCGTGAGCGTGACGTTAGTGTCGCTCTGCACGTCGATGACGTCCGAGTAGTTCTGCCCGGCGAACCGCGAACTGCCGTCCGGCGGGGCCGCCGTCACCCGCACGTCGCCGGAGACTTCGATGCCCGCCGCCGCGCCGACGACCAGTTTCCCGTCGGCGTCGGTCTCGGCCGAGTGCGAGACGTAGGCGTGGTTGCCGCCTTCGTGGACGAAGTCCGCGACTTCCACGTCGGCGTTCGGGACGGGAGTCCCGGTCTCGTCCACGACCGTCACGTTCAGGACGTGTGCCTGCGGAAGCGTCACGTCGCCGAGGTCGGTCGAACTCGACCCGTTCACGAGGTCGAGCGCCTGCAGGTCCGGCGACCCGTCGTCGAGCATCGACCCGGAGTCGCCCTGATAGTAGCCGAGAACGTAGCTGTCGTTGCCACCCGAGGCGTCGATGGAGAAGTTCCCTGCGGCGTCGGTCGCGTTACTGTGTCTCCGAGACGAATCTAGCGCGTAGGCACGGACGGGGTCGTTGACCGCGGGGTCGCCGTCGGCCTCGGAGACGGACCCCGAGTAGGTCACGCGGTCGGGGTACCGCTCCTCGACCGACCGAATCGCGCCGTCGGCGTCCACCAGACCGTAGCCGGTCCGGTTGTTCGGTTCGGTCCCGCGCAGGGGGACCGCCGAGGACCGCAGGCGCTCTTTGACTTCGGTTGGCGTGAGAGTCGGGTCCGCGTCGAGCATCAGCGCCGCCACGCCCGCGGTGTGGGGCGTGGCCGCGGAGGTACCGTAGAACCCGTCGGGATACGCCGTGGAACTCACGCCGTCCGGCGCGACCACGTCGGGCTTTCGGCGGCCGTCGATGGTCGGGCCGCGCGAGGAGAAGTCCTCGAGTTCGTTCGTTCCGTAGTACGCGGCCCCGACCGTGATGACCCTCGGGCCGGTCGCCGGGATGGTGACACTTCTCGCGGCCGTGTCGTACTCGGGGTCGGCGCTCCCCCGGAAGAAGACGTCGAAGTCGGCCGACCCGTTGGCGTCGTGGTTCCGAAGTTTCAGATAGACGTTCTCCGTCGCGTAGTGGTAGATGTACTCCGTGGGACGCTGCGTGCCGTTCTGGACGGTAGCCGAGAAATCGACCACGTCCCCGCTCTCGTTGACCAGAATCGCGTCGTAGTCTTCGTGGCTGACGGGCCAGTCGTTCCAGCTAATCGCCGTTCTGAGCGTCCCGGAACCGCCTGCGGGGGTGACGTTCATCCGCTCGTCCGAGCTGCGGAAGTTCATCCACTGGTCGTCGTCGGGGTTCGACCACGTTCCGTTCCAGTGATTGCCGTCGGCCTCGTTTCCGGCGGAGACGACCCACGGAGTGCCGGACTCGACGGAGGTCCTGATTTCGCGGTTCATCTCCGCGGACCCGTCGAGCGGACCGACGTTGTACCACCCGACGGACATCGAGACCACGTCGGCCGAAGTGTTGTTCTTTATCCAGTCGATGGCGTCGTAGAGTTCGAGAGGGTAGTTCACCTTCACCGCGATTATCGAGGCGTTCGGTGCGGTTTCGGCCACGAGTTCGGCGGTGCCGGTCCCGTGGAGACCGCTCTCGTTCGCCATGGTCCGGGGACTCTCCGGCGAACTGAAGTTTCGCCAATCGACGAGTTGGTCCGTGATTTCGGGGTTGGTCACGTCGAAACCGAGGTCCACTACCGCGACAGTGGTGTTCTCGCCGGTGTAGTTCGTCTCGTGGACGGTCCCGACGTCCATGTTGCGCAGGCCCTCGCTCGTGACGTCGGTGGCGACCGCCTCGCGCGGTCGGCGAACGAACTCGACCGCTGGCGAGGCCGCGAGCGCCTGCACCGCTCCCGCGGGCACACGCGCCTGCACGAGATTCTCGTGACGAGTCCGCACGTCGCCGCCGTGGGTTCCCACGAGTCGGGCGGCCTCGTCACTCCGTCCAGAAGCGGCCCGAACGACGACCTGCACGAACTCGGTGTCGCCGACGCTGTCGGCACTCGGACCGCTCTCGGACGACTCCACGCGTTCGAGTAGCGACGAGGAGACGTTGGGGTCCGACTTCCGAGACGACCGCTCGGACCGTTTCGTCGTCGTCGTCGAGAGCGTCGTCGTCTCGTCGTTTCCGGCGGTCGCAGTCGTCGTTGGCCGTGTCACGGTCGTCGTCGTCCGTGTCGTGGTCGTCGTCAGTGTCGTCGTCTCGTCGTTACCTGCGGTGTTTCCGGCCGCGTCGGACGCGACCGCTGGGACGGCGTTCGGAGCGAACGCCGACGCCGGGACGGCCGCAGTCGTCGCCGAGACGACCAGCAGAACCGCGAGGAAGATTGCGTAGAACCGGTCCCGACTCATACGGGCACCTCCGCGGAGTTCCCGATAGTCGGATTTCCGGACCGAACGGTTTCACGAGAATTAGTATATTTCCTAACGTGTTTGGCGGTAGTCATTGCCAGGAATTCAAACGTGTCTGAATTAAGTATTTTGAACCATACATAAATAGTCAAAATAGTCTCTAAATCTGATTAGTCTCGTCGGACTAGTCGAGTAGCTGCCGAAAAATGGCAGTAGAAGTTCGTTAACCCGTGATGGCTTGGGGAAGTAAAATCCGAATAAACGTAATCTTTCTGTCTTTTCTACTCGAAGTCGTCCTGCGTGACGGGTTTCCCTTCCTCCGTCGGCGGAGCCACGCGGTCCACGAACTCCTCGACGCTCGGCTCTTCGACGCGAACTCGAACGTGGATGTCGCCGAGTTCGTCGGGGTTACCGACCGCGAAGTTGACGACGCCCTCGAAGGCGGCCTGTTTCTTCAGGTCGAACGCGAGGGTGTTCCCACGGCGACTCCCGAAGAACTCGCCGCGAGCGGTGTCGAGTATCTCCTGACGGTGCAGCAGTTCCGAGAAGTGGTCGAGCGAGTGGGTCTCCGCCGAGATTTCGCCGTGGCGCTTCTCGGTTTCGGCACCGGGGAAGATGTTGGTGATGGCGGTGGCGACTCGGTCCGCGATTTCGGTGTCGGCGACGGGTGCGGTAATCTGCACGTCGATGCTGTATATCATTGGTCGAATCAGGCCTCCTGTGCGCGTTCGCGTTCGAGTCCCTCGACGCCCTCGGTCAGCAGGGCGCGAATCTTCTCGTGGAACGCCTCCAGCGTCGCGGTGTTGTCTATCGCGGCGTCGGCGCGGGCGATGGCCTCGTCCATGCCGAACCCGCGCTCGCGCTCGTCGCGCTCCCGGAGGGTTTCGGCGTCGGTGGCGTCTCGACCCCTCGATTCGACGCGTTCCGCCCGGACCTCGAACGGCGCTTCGATGCTGACCAGCGTGAACGCGTCGCCGAACGCCTCCTCGAAGCGCTCGACTTCGACGCCCGCACGGATGCCGTCCACGAGGACGGTGTCGCTCCCGTCGAGCGCCTCCTCGACGACGGGGAGCGACCGCTGGGCGATGGCGTCGGGACCGTTCTCCTCCCGAAGCGCGCTGGCGATTTCGCCGTGGTGCTCGGCCGGGTCGAGTCCCCGGTCGCGGCACTCCCGGCGAATCACGTCACCCATCGTCACGACGGGGATGGCGAGTTCCTCGGCGACGGTGGCGGCCTCGCCCTTGCCGCTCCCCGGCAAGCCGACGGTTCCGATTACTCTCATTGGGTATCGGTAGTGCGGAGTTGCGTATAAACGCTATGTTCAGCGGAGGACCGCAGGTACTCAGTCTGTAGCCGACAGCAGGGGAACCACGGCGCAGTTCTCTCAGCGACCGTGGAAGCCGAAACTATTCAGGGAGTGAAATCCTAAGGTCTTTTGCCGAGGCCGCCTGAACAAATCGGTGAGGGCACGTAGCTCAGTCTGGAAAGAGCGTCGGACTTCTATTCCGGCCGGTCACTCCGGTCGGAGAAGACATCCGACGGTCGTGGGTTCAAATCCCATCGTGCCCGTACAGCGAGGAACGAAGTGACGAGCGAACCGGCTCGCAGGGGGATTTGAATCCTACCAGTCGCGCGCAACGAAGTGAGGACGTCTGGCTCTGGTTCAAATTCCGAAAGGGGCGCAGCGCCTTTCGGCGTTGGTAAACCGAAGGTCTACTCACTCCCATCGTGCCCGTGCAACGCGTGGGTTGTTCAGTTTCGATGCTGATTATCTCCGAAGTCGATTACTGGTCCGTTCGAGTTGCGGTCAAGACCGGCAGGCTACCGTCGATTCCAGCAACGCCCACGGACTCTGCGTCACGGAAGGGTGTTGGAACCCCGCCTCAAAATCTGAAATAGTAGATGCATGCCTACTCGACGCGGGTCCTGCTCTGCTCGCGCATGAACTGCTGGAGGTACCAGTAACCGCCGGCGAACTTGCCGGTCGTCCCCGAGAACTTCCAGCCGCCGAAGGGCTGGGCCTGCACGAGCGCTCCCGTGGTCGCGCTCTGAGTTCGGTTGGCGTAGCACATGCCGGACTCGACCCCGTCGAACCAGCGTTCGACCTCCTCGTCGTCCTCCGAGAAGATGCCCGCGCAGAGGCCGTACTCGCTGTCGTTGGACTTCGCGATGCCCTCCTGCAAGCCGGACACGGGGTGAACGGTCACGAACGGGAGGAAGTGCTCCTCTCGAGCGAGGTCGTGCTCGTGAGGGATGTCGGTGACGACGGTGGGTTCGACGTATCGCCCTTCGGGCAGGTCGTCGTCGACGACGGACCCGCCCGTCCGGACCGTCCCGTCGGTCCGCGCCCGCTCGGTGATTCGCCGATATCGGTCGAGCGCACCGTCGTCGATGACGGGGTTGACGACGGTATCGAGGTGTTCGCCGCGCCCGATGCCCAGTTGTTCGGTCGCCTCTACTAATCGCTCGGTGAACTCGTCGAAGACGTCCTCGTAGACGTACACGCGAGAGGTCGCCGAACACTTCTGGCCGCTGAACGAGAACGCGCCCATCGCGACCCCGTTGACTGCATCGTCGAGGTCGGCCTCGTCGCTGACGATGACCGGATTCTTCCCCCCGAGTTCGGCGATGACGGGGCCGCGCTTGCCCTGCTCCCGGAACGTCCGCTCGATACCGAGACCGACCTCGCGCGACCCCGTGAACGCCACACCCGCGACGTCCTCGTGTTCAGTGAGGGGCTGACCGAGTTCCCTCCCGCCCCCGGTGACCAAGTTGAACACCCCGTCCGGGAGGCCCGCGTCGGCGAGAACATCCGCGAACTTGTGTGCGATCAGCGGCGTCGCGCTCGCGGGTTTGGCGACGACGGTGTTTCCGGTGACCATCGCGCCGGTAGTCATTCCGGCGAGGATGGCCAACGGGAAGTTGAACGGAGCCACGACCGCGAAGACACCGTACGGGCGTAGCAGGTTCGTGGTGTGCTGATGCGGCGTCGGTTGGCCGGTATCGAACCGATAGCCGTCGGAGCGCTCTAGTTCCCGACTGTAGAACCGGAGGAAGTCGATGGCCTCGTCGACGTCGGCCATCGCCTCGGTCCGGTTCTTCCCGTTTTCGAGCGACAGCGTCGCCGCCAACTCGAACTTTCGGTCCCGCATGCGGTCGGCAGCGGTCCGGAACACCTCGGTGCGCGCCTCGATATCGCGGTGTTCCCACTCGGGGAACGCCGCCGAGGCGGCGCTCACTGCGGCGTCGACCTCCGATTCGCCGCCCGCGGCGAACTCGCCGATTTCGAGGTCGAAGTCCCCCGGACTCGTCACTTCGAATCGGTCGGCGGCGTCGACGTGACTGCCGTCGATGCGTAGCCCGTGGTACGCTCCTAAATCGGCCTTCACTGATTCCACCGCCGCCTCGTAGGCCTCGTGGAACTCGTCCTCGTTTCCGTTCTGTTGATGGGTGAGAAGCGTCAGTTCGTTCTCGAACTCTTCGGAGTGCACGGGTCTATAAGGCACTTGGCGCGTTTATATGTTCGTCTCACTGTAATGGCATCTACCGAGGACGGTCTGGGCCGGAGAGACGACGGGCATAAGAGGTAGGTGTCCGACTCACCATTGACGAACTAGTGCTCGATAGGTTTCGCCACCCACTCGTCGCGGTCGCCGTCGCCCTGCTGTTGACAGTCCCGTGGATAGGGACGTTCGTCGCGTCTGGTGGATACGGAACCGTGCATCCGGGCGAGAACATCACGGCCGGTATGGCCGTCCTCGTCGGTGGTCTCGCAATCGTGGGTGCGGCGTTCCTGCTCGCGTGGGCGGCCGAAACCGCCGAGAAGGACGTTCCACAGGCGTTCGCCATCGCGGTGCTGGCGGTGCTGGCCGTGGCCCCCGAGTACGCCGTCGACGCGCTCTACGCGTGGGAGGCCGGTGCTGGCTCCACTGAAGCCGCCAACCTCGCGGTGGCCAACATGACGGGTGCGAACCGCATTCTCATCGGTCTCGGTTGGTCGGGCATCGCACTGTTTACCATCTACCGCGCGAAGCGCACCGACGACCCGGCGGTCGAGTACCGGTCGGGATTCCTCACTGACGCGGTCACGCTCGACCCGGGAATCGCGACCGAGATTACGTTCCTCCTCGTCGCGACGGCGTACGCGTTTTTCATCCCGCTCAGTGGCGGTATCGGGCCGCTCGATACGCTCTTCCTCGTCGGACTGTTCGTGCTGTACATCCTCGTCGTCATTCGCGGTGACGTCGAGCACTCCGAGGAACACATCGGCGTTCCGGCCTACTTCCAACAGTACTCGAAGGTCCCCCGAATTGCGTTCATCCTCTTCGGCTTCGCGTTCTCGGGGGCGATAATCTTCACTGCCGTCCACCCGTTCGCCGAGGGACTGGAGCAGTTGGGCCTCCAGTACGGCATCCCCGAGTTCTTCATGATTCAGTGGCTCGCACCGCTCGCCTCGGAGAGTCCAGAACTCATCGTCGTCGCCTACTTGGTGAACAAGGCGCGCTCGACCGCCGGTTTCAACGCGCTCATCTCTTCGAAGCTCAATCAGTGGACGTTGCTCATCGGCACCCTCGCCATCGTCTACTCCATCTCTGCCGGCGCTATCGGGACGCTCTCGTTCGATTCGAAGCAGGCGGCGGAGATCTGGATCACCGCCGCACAGAGCCTCTTCGCCATCGCTATCCTGACGAACCTCGAGATCAGCACTCGCGAGGCCCTCGTGCTACTCGTCCTGTTCGCTACGCAAGTTCTCGCGGAGTTCTACGTGATTCGAACCTACGCTGAAGCAACTGCCTCGACGATCAGTATCTCGATTCTCTACGCCTACACCGCGGTCTACGTCGTCCTCGGCGTCGGGTTGTTCGTCAAACGTCGCGACGGTGTCCGCGAACTCCTCCAGCGAAGCGTCTCGAACGCTCGGAGTGCGATAGGAATCGGCACCGGCCGGACGGAACACGCGGACTGACACCGCTGCGCCGACGGAGTGACTTCGTCGGTCATTACCGGACGGTCGGCGACCGGACGAGCGACTCGTCGCGGCGCTCCGCTCCGGAGGAATATCGTCACGGAAAGCAGTAGACGGACTCTACGCTCTCGACCGGAGATGGGTCGACTCCGGTGATGGACCGTCGTCGGTTTCTGAGAGGAGTAAATCAGCCCGCCGTTCAGAAGAGGTCGCCTACGTCGTTTATGTCAGACCGGCAGAACGGGCATCTGTAGTTGGTCTGGAAGTCGTTGCGTTGGGCAACGGTTCGAGTTTCGAGTTCGTGCATAGCGATACTGCGACCACAGTCGGGACACGATACCTTCGTCACGAGGTGTGAGTCTATGGCCCAAACACTTAAATTGCAATGTAAGCTAAGTAGAGAAATCTTACGGCCGAGGCGCACGAAAACCGACACACGGTTAGATATCGTTCAAAGTAAATTGAAATAATATGGGGCTGTGACAAATATCCCCGAAGCCGTACGGTGATTCTCCGTCGTTGCGAGGGTGTTCAGGCCGACTACATCGGTTCGGTATCTTCGCCACGTTCTCGGCGTCGGTGGTGGTTTAAAAGGGGATCGGGGTTCGTCGGACGTACTCGCGAAGAAGACGAACGCTCAGCCCTCGAAAAACGTCGACGAAAAAGAACCCTACGTCTCCGCGGGTCGCTTCGCTCCCCGCTCCGGTTCGAGGCCTTCGCTCTGCTCAGGCCTCGCTCTCCTCGAAACCGTCCTCGAATCGGAACGTCCGCGTCCGACCTTTTTCCTCGTCGACTCGCCTTCGGCGACTCTCCTCGAAAAACGTCGACGAAAAAGAACCCTACGTCTCCGCGGGTCGCTTCGCTCCCCGCTCCGGTTCGAGGCCTTCGCTCCGCTCAGGCCTCGCTCTCCTCGAACCCGTCCTCGAATCGGAACGTCCCGTTTCGCTGGACGACTTCGCCGTCGACTTCGATGTAGGAGTCCTCGCTCATGTCCACAATCATGTCCACGTGGACCGCGCTCTCGTTGCCCGTCTCGCCCTCGGGCAGGCACTCGTCGTACGCGCGGCCGACCGCGAGGTGGATGGTGTCGCCCATCTTCTCGTCGAACAGCATGTTGTAGGTGAACCGGTCGATGTCGCGGTTCATCCCGATGCCGAGTTCCCCGAGTCGGCGAGCGCCCTCGTCGGTGTCGAGGACCTGCCCCAGCACGTCCTCGTTCTTGCTGGCGCCGTACTCGACGACCTCGCCGCCCTCGAACCGGAGGTAGCCGTCCTCGACCTCGTGACCCTCGTGGATGAGCGGCTTGTCGAACAGCACTTCGCCCTCCACGGAGTCGGCGACCGGCGCGGTGAACACCTCGCCGCCGGGGAGATTGTTCTTCGCGTGGTCGTTGATGGTGGTCATCCCCTCGATGCTCATGGTGAGGTCGGTCGTCTCGCCCGAGACGATGCGGACCTCCTCGCCCGCGTCGAGAATCTCCACCATCTCCTCCTGATGGGCCTTCTGGGCCGCCCAGTCCTTGCCGATGGCCGACCAGACGAACTCCTCGTACTCCTCGGTACTCATCTCGGCGTTCTGCGCGTCGGCGGGCGCGGGGTACTGGGTGAGGACCCACGTCGTGTCGAGAATCTCCTCGCGGACGGGGAGTTGGGCCTTGCGGTAGGCCGCCATGGTGTCGCTCTCAACCGCGCTCATCTCGGCGACGTTGTCGTGGGCGCGGACGTGAATCCACACGTCGGCGGCCTCCGCCAGCGCGAGTTCGTGGTCGGGCGTATCGACGTCCTCGGGCGAGACGCCTCCGAGGAACGCCGCGCGCGTCCGGTCGTTGCGGAACGAGACGTGGAACGGAAGCCCACCCCGTTCGCCGATGGTCTCACAGAGCGCGAGCGTCAGGTCTTCCGCCGCCGAGGAAGCGCTGACGACGACGTTGTCACCGGCCTCGATTTCGGTAGAGTGGTCCACGACGATTTCGGCGTGCTCTCTGACTCGGGGGTCCATACAGGCAAATGTTGACGAAACCGGGAAACCGCTTTCGGTCCACGGTCTGAATCGCCACACTGGACCCGCCACCGACCAGCAGCGGCAGAACTGACACGCCACCGCGGGGTATTTGACCCGCCGCGGGCAAGGGACGGACATGATAGACCTGCGGAGCGACACCGTGACGACACCGGACGAGGCGATGCGTGACGCCGCCCGGGACGCCGACGTGGGCGACGACGTGTACGGCGAAGACCCGACCGTCAACGAACTGGAAGCGAGGGCGGCCGACCTCGTGGGCATGGAGGACGCCCTCTACGTCCCGACCGGCACGATGGGCAATCAGGTCGCGGTCCGGACCCACACCGAACGCGGACAGGAGGTGCTGACCGAGCGCGAGAGCCACGTCGTCAAGTGGGAACTCGGCGGGATGGCCCAGCTATCGACCCTGCAGGTCCGGACGCTCGACGGCGGCGAACGCGGCGTTCCGACCCCCGAGCAGGTCCGCGAGGAGTACGTCGAGGAGGACCTCCACCGACCGGGAACCGGACTGCTCACGCTCGAAAACACGCACAACAGCAAGGGCGGCGTCGCCGTCGCACCGGAGAGAATCGACGCCGCGGCGGAGGCCGCTCGCGACCTCGGCGTCCCGGTCCACCTCGACGGCGCGCGGGTCTGCAACGCGGCCGTGGCTCACGAGGTGCCGGTCGAACGCGTGACCGAGAACGTCGATTCGGTGATGTTCTGCCTCTCGAAGGGACTCGGCGCGCCGGTCGGGTCGATGCTGGCCGGGAGCGAGGCGTTCGTCGAACGCGCCCGGCGCAACCGGAAACTGTTCGGCGGCGGGATGCGGCAGGCCGGAATCGTCGCCGCG
Organism: Halorussus aquaticus; assembly: GCF_024218795.1. GTDB lineage: Archaea > Halobacteriota > Halobacteria > Halobacteriales > Haladaptataceae > Halorussus > Halorussus aquaticus. The sequence goes on along the minus strand of NZ_CP100400.1, from coordinate 3,163,694 downwards.
CCGGGTCTACTGGCGCTCGAAAACGTCGAGCGCCTCTCGGAGGACCACGACAACGCCCGACTGCTGGCCGAGCGACTCGCCGGAGTCGAGGGCCTGTCGGTGCAGGACCCCGAGACGAACATCGTCCTCGTGAACACCGAGGCGACCGGCCTGACCGCCGACGAGTTCCTCGACGCCTGCGAGGACGCGGGCGTTCTCGGAACCCAGTTCGATACGCACGTGGCGCGCTTCTGCACTCACTGGGACGTGGACCGCGACGACATCGCGGACGCCGCCGAGCGCATCGGCGACGCGGTCGAAGCGTGAGGGCGGCGGAGCGCGGTGCGACTACTGTCGACCGTTTTGGACGCCCTCTCGGAACCCCGTGACGGTCCGGCGGATGAACAGGTACATGAAGAAGACGAAACCGAGCAGCAGCACGACGAAGCCGACCACCATGGGGTTGTTGTAGATGAAGTCCATGTGCGTTCCATTCGGTTGACTGACCAAATTCGTTTCGACGCTCGACGCGCCGAACGGTGGCAAAGTTGATGGGAGAGGGGTGGCAACGGAGACCTATGGCTGACCTCCTCCCCTCCACCTCGGACGCGACCGCCCCGCAGTCCGCCGAACCGAGGGTCATCGGCGTCGATAGCGACGACGCCGACGACCTGCTCGGGGCGCTCTCCTCGGGGACGGCCCGCGAGCTGCTGGCGGCCCTCCACGAGGACCCCGCGACGCCCTCCGCGCTCGCCGACACCATCGACACGTCGTTGCAGAACACCCAGTATCACCTCGAAAAACTGGAGGACGCCGACGTGATACAGGTCGTGGACACCGTGTACTCCGAGAAGGGCCGCGAGATGAAGGTGTACGCGCCCGCCGACCGACCGCTGGTCGTGTTCGCCGGTAACGAAGAGAAGGCCACCGGACTGAAAGCCGCCCTCTCGCGCCTGCTGGGCGCGTTCGGCGCGCTCGGTCTCCTGAGCGTCGCGGTCCAGCAGGCGTTCGGCGACGGGGTCGGTTCGCTCTTCGGTGCCTCCGGCGGGGACACCGCCACGGAAACCGGAGGCGGCGGGATGACGGTCCAATCGACCGACGCGGCCCAACAGACCGCCGACGCCGCGGCCAACGCCGTGCCGCCGGGTCTCGTCTTCTTCGCTGGCGGTGCGCTCGTCATCGCGCTGGGGTTCGCGTGGTGGTACTACGCGAATCGAAGCGAATGAGCCGCCAATGGCGATGAATACGCACTGTCGCCGGTAACTAAAACGGAGTTTTTAGCTTACGGGAAGTATTTGATATACGGGACCGTAGGCAGTAGTGTACCGCCCCGCTTCGGCCCTCCACCACCGCCGAACTCCCCGCACCCCGTGTCCGTACGCCGCCGCCCTCCCTCCTGTGCCTCTCACTGCGGGGCGGTCAGTCGATTTCGGATTTTCTGCGCGATAGCCAGTGTCAGCGCCGGCGACGCCACCCGTACGCGCCGCCGGCGACGAGTCCCCCGAGGAGCGCGACAACTCCACCGAGGAAGGCGTAAGTCTCCCCCGCGCCGAAGCAGTCCGACTCGAACTGACGGGAGGTCTCGTACCGCCCGCCGCGGTACGTGACGACCTTCCGAGTCAGTCCGTCGAGGACGCCGGACTGCTGATAGACCGGGGTCGTCTCTGCGGTCAGTATCTCGCGGAACACCTCCTGCTCGGCCGCGGAGAGGTTCTCGTACGCGACTCGTTCGAGGGCGGGGTCGGCCGTCTCGTTCGCCGCGAGTCGGTGCACGGTCAGTCCGGTTCCGGACTCGCAGGTGTCCGTGGTTTGCTGGTAGACGCCGTAGGCACCGAGCGTTCCGCCGCAGACGAGCGCGAACAGACCGACCGCCAGCGCGACTCCGGAGACGGAGGGCACGGCGGACATCACTCTATCTCGAACGACTCGACGACCGACCCGTCGCGGTGGCGAATCTCGCCCGAGAGTCTGGCGTCGGTCCCCGCGTCGCCGTCCGTCGGTCGGAGTTCGACGTGGGTCGGAACGCCGCCCCGCGGGTCGGCGTGACTGCCGGGGTTGAGCAGGAGCACGTCCTCGCCCTCGCTGACCGCGTGGCGGTGGGAGTGACCGAACACGACCACGTCGGCGGCCTGCTGGCGACCGAGCAGCGAGAGTCCGGTCGCGCCGCGGTCGTCGCCGTGCGTCAGGACGAACCGGACGCCCTCGACCTCGAAGGTGCGTTCGGGCGGGAGACGGTCGCGTACGTCGGGCGTGGCGTTGTTGCCGTATACGCCGTAGAGACGGTCGCTGACCGCTTCGAACGCGTCGAGTGCCGCCCCGTTCAGAAAGTCCCCGGCGTGGACGACGACGTCGGCTTCCTCGACCGCTTCCTTCGCGCGCCCCGCCAGTTCGTGGCCGGACCGACTGTGAGTGTCCGAGACGACGGTTATCATGTCTCGTCGTAGGAGCGCCCCACTCGTGAGCGTTTCCGTCTCTGTCTGCAATCAGTTTCTTGTCCGGCGAGCGAGAAGGCTACGCCAATGGCGGAAAGCAAGTCTGTCGTCATCGCCGCGCTCGTCGCTAACGGCGCGATAGCGGTGCTGAAGTTCCTCGGATTCCTGTTGACCGGGAGCGCGGCGATGCTCTCGGAGACGTACCACTCCATCTCGGACACCGGCAATCAGGTGTTCCTGCTCATCGGCATCCGATACAGCAACAAAGAGGCGAGTCGTGGCCACCCGTTCGGATACGGGAAGGCACAGTTCTTCTACAGTTTTCTGGTGAGCGTCCTCCTGTTCGGCATCGCGGGATGGGAGTCGGCGAAACACGGTTACGACGCCATCATGCACCCACACGTCCCCGAACAGGGCGCGACCACGCTGCTCGGGTACACGTTCCCGGCGGTCTGGGTCAACTACGGCGTGCTCATCGCGGCGATTCTGTTCGAGGCGTGGGCGCTGAAGAAGGCGTACGCCGGGATGAAGAAGGACATCGAGCAACACGACTGGAGCGGACTGGCCGAGGCGTTCAAGAAGACCACCAACGTGACGACGCTGACCGCGTTCACCGAGGACACCATCGCGATGGCCGGTGCGGGCATCGCTCTGTTCGGAATCTACCTCTCCAGACTCACCGGCAACCCGCTCTACGACGCGGTGGCGGCGCTGCTCATCGGACTCATGCTGATGGGGTTCGCGGTTGCGCTCGCGTGGGAGAACAAGCGCCTCCTGCTCGGCGAGAGTCTGCCGAAGTCCGAGGAGCGGGAACTGCGAGACATCATCGAGGGGTGGGACGGCGTGGTGAACATCGTGGACTTCCGGACCGTGGTCTTCGGCCCGGAGGACGCGATTCTCACCGCGGACGTCGCCTTCGACAAGGGCATCGCCACGGCCGAGATGGACCAGAAGATTACCGACTTGGAGGACGCGCTGATAGAGCAGAACGGGAGCGTCTCGAAGGTGTACATCGAACCCGAGACGCGGTGGCGGAGCAAAGAGGAGGCGGCGGGGTAGTTCTGCGCTAGCCATTCTGAAGGAACGTCGGAACGTCTTCTACTCAGCTATCCGATTATTCCACCGGTAGAACTCGACAGGTTCACCTATATTTAGTTAGATATCTGCGTATGAACCTGACGGATAGGTTACTCGCCCTCGCCGTGTACTTCCTCGCTCTGATTACCCTCCAACTCACGTCGCCAGCGACCTCTGATACATTCCGAACGCTCGCGTCGGGCACGTCGATACTGGTACTCTACGGAATGCCGCTCTACTTGCTCGCCCAGTTCCTCGAGTCTCGAGTCAGCGAGTGATAACTTGAGGACGCGAAGCGCGTTCAGCGAATCCAACACTTCCACTCGCAAGCGAGAGTTTAAACGTCAAGCCGAGCAAACCCACTCCCGTGGCAGAGACGAACGGGTACATGCGCTTTTTCCCCTACGAAGAGCCGTACGAGAACCAGCGGGAGGCGATGGACCGCATCTACAACACCTTCGCCCGCGGGCAGGACGTGCTGTTCGAGGGGGCCTGCGGGACGGGCAAGACGCTGTCGTCGCTCGTCCCCGCGCTGGAGTACGCCCGCGAGGAGGACAAGACGGTCGTCATCACGACCAACGTCCACCAGCAGATGCGCCAGTTCGTCGCCGACGCGCGAGCCATCACCCGAGAGGAACCCATCCGTGCGGTGGTCTTCCGGGGGAAGGGGTCGATGTGTCACATCGACGTGGGGTTCGAGGAGTGTCAGGTCCTGCGGGACAACACCTACGAGGTCGTGGACGCCGAGAGCGACCTCGCGGAACTGGAGGACCGCCAAGAGGAACTACTGGAAGCGAGTCAGGAGGGCGACGAGCGCGCGGCCGAGGCCCGGAGCGCGGTCATGGACGAGTTGGAACAGGTCCAAGAACGCGTCGAGAGCCTCGAAGAGAACAACACCTGCGAGTACTACTACAACAACCTCGTCGGCGACAACGACGAGTTCTACTCGTGGCTCTACGACGACGTGCGCACGCCCGACGACATCTACGACTACGCCGAGGAGCAGCAGCTCTGCGGCTACGAACTCCTGAAGGACGGGATGGAGGGCGTGGATTTGGTGGTCTGCAACTACCACCACCTGCTCGACCCGATGATACGCGAGCAGTTCTTCCGGTGGTTGGACCGGGACCCCGAGGACGTCATCACCATCTTCGACGAGGCCCACAACGTCGAGGACACCGCCCGCGAACACGCGACGCGGACGCTGACCGAGAACACCCTCGACTCCGCGCTCGACGAACTACAGGACTCCGACGACGCCCGGGCCGAACCCGCCTACAACGTCGTCTCGGCGTTCCGGGCGGCGCTCGAAGAGACCTACGAGGACGCGTTCGGGTTCGGCGACCGCGAGCAGGTCGGGGACAACTGGGAGGACCTCTCCATCGCCAACGAGGGCAAGCGCGACGACCTGACGCTCAACTTCCTCCAGCAGTACACCGGCAAGGGAATCGACACGGAACTCGAACTCGCCGTTCACCTCGGCAAGGAGTTAGACGAAGAGTACGAGGAGGCGTACAAGAACGGCGAATCCACCACCCGACAGGAGTGCCAGACCCTGCAGGCCGCGAGGTTCGTCCAGTCGTTCATGGACGAGAGCGCCGAACTGGGCCAGTACCCCGTGGTGTCGGTCCGGCGCGACGAGGCGACCGAAGAGGTGTACGGCCGCGCGGAACTCTACACCTGCATCCCGCGAGAGGTCACGGAAGACCTCTTCGACGAGGTGTACGCGACGGTGCTGATGAGCGCGACGCTCCGTCCGTTCGACGTCATCTCGGACGTGCTGGGGCTGGAGGACCCCGCCGAAATCGCCTACGGTCTCCAGTTCCCCGAGGAGAACCGCCGGACGTTCGCGGTCGAGACGCCCGCGCTCTTCTCCAGCGAGCGCGACGACCCGGACACGCAGGAGGCCATCGCTGGCGTCCTCCGGGACGCGGTGGAGTTCACGGCGGGCAACACCCTGCTGTTCTTCCCGAGTTACGCCGAGGCAGAGCGGTACTACGACCGACTCGGCCGGGAGTTCGGCGATAGCGAGGCGCGAAGCGCCTCGGGGAACTCGAGCGGCGATACGCCGCGAGAACCCGGCGACGCGACCCTCTACATGGACGAACCCGGAACGTCGGTGGAGGACCTCCGCCAGCGGTTCGTCGCCGACGACGACGCCGCGCTGTTCACGTCGCTCTGGGGCACCCTCGCGGAAGGCGTGAGTTTCGACGGCGACGAGGCCCGGACCGTGGTCGTGGTCGGCGTGCCCTACCCGCACCTGAACGACCGGATGGAGGCGGTTCAGGAGGCGTACGACCGGACGTTCGCCGACCGGTCGGGCCGGGACTCCGGGTGGGAGTACGCCGTCGAGATTCCGACGATTCGAAAGACGCGCCAAGCGCTGGGACGGGTCATCCGGTCGCCCGACGACTTCGGCGTCCGCGTGCTGGTGGACAAGCGTTACACCGAAGCGGGCCGACGCGAGATGGGCAAGTACAGCGTCCGCGAGACGTTCCCGCCCGAGGAGCGCGGAGAGATGCTGGACGTGCAGGCCGAGAAACTGAAATTCGCGATGCTGAACTTCTACAGCGACAAGCAGGCGTGGACCGGCGACCCGCCGACGCCGTGAAACACGCGACCATAACGATGTCCCGAGAACCGAACAGCGGCGACGGCGAGACCGACGGCAGCGAGACCGACGACCAGACCGACCGTGAACAGGCCGCGAAGGCTGCCGAGGCGATACGGGAAATCGGTGCCGAACGTTTGGCAGACGAAATCGTGAGCGCGTGGCAGAAAGCCGGGATAAAACCGTTCGATACCGAAGAGGACGATACCGGACCCGACGACGAGCGTGACCCAGCGGATACCGACATCGCTCAGAGCGACGACACCGGGCGCGACGGCTCGGCGGGCGACGACTGTTGACTCAGGCGGGCAGCGAGAACGACGCGACCTCCTCGTCGTAGGTCGCGTCCCAGAGCGCCAGTCGGTTCACGGTGAACGTCACGGGTTCGATGTCGCGCTCCACGAACCGACGCGCGGTCTCCACGTCGCCGCCGCGCGCCAGCGTGACGTGGGGCACGTAGTCGTCGCCCTCGAACTCCTCTATCGCGGAGAACTCGTCGAGCAGTCTGCGGTGAATCCGCCGGAGGCCGGGACTCTCGACCGCGAGGTAGACGACCGGTCCCTCGCCGAGTGGCGGATAGGCGAAGTAGTCGAGACCCGTGACGCGGACCTCGAAGACCGGCGCGCCCCCGAGCACCGTGCGGACCTGCTCGCGCAGACGTGCGACTCCGCCCGGCGGCGAGTCGCCGAGGCGCTTGCAGAGGAGGGTGTGGCGCTCTCGAATCGCGTCGAAGTCGAGGAGCGCGGGCCGGAGGTCCTCGGCGAGCCGTTCGACCTCGCCGGGAACCGCGACGTTGAGGCTGTACACTGTCGAAGCGTCGGTTCGCGCGAGCCAAGAGGATGACGATTCGACGGGCGTGTCACGTGCCGTCGAAGCCACCCGCGGACGGTCGGGGTCCCGGAGAACGCCTCTCTTCGAACGCGTGAGCGATTGTACGTTGTGACACCGAGGAACGACTATCGTAGCTCCGGGACCGCCCAGAGCGGGACGTTGTACACGGTCTGGGGCACACCAACGCTTTAATCCGCCGCGACGGACCATTACTCGTGACCGCACCTGCTAATCGAGAACGCCTTCGACTGCTACCCGCGATTTCGGCAGTCGCCGTCGCAGTCGCGCTGGGAGCCTACGCGATCGGTTCCCCGGTCGGGTCACGGCGACTCTCGACGGTAGCACTCGTCGCCGTCCTCGTCGGAGCGACTATCGTCTCCGCCGCGAGCATCGCCACGGGACGGGAAGGCGTCGCCACGGCCATCGGCCTGCTGTTCTTCCCGGCCGGACTCGTCGGGGTCGCTCTGGGACCGCAACTGTGGATTATCGGGTCGCTGGTGCTGCTCTCGACGACCCTCGACCGGAGCTACGTCCCGTACGCCCTCCTCCTGTTCGTCGGCGGACTGCTCGCGCTGACGGTCCTGACGGCTTCGGGATACCGAGCAGTCGGCGCTGGACTCGCAGTCGTCGTGTTCGCCGCCGCGGCGTACAGTACGCTCACCGTCCGGCGTCGGGTCGAACCCGCGTAGGTACGACGACCCGAGTCCGACCGGCCGCGAGAGCGACCCGGAGACGGCGGACGTTCCGAGCGCGAGCGGACTGTCACCTCGGTAGTCCTCGGGAGCGGAACGTTCGAGGGTCTACACTTATTGAACTCGGGACCCATCGTTGCGACGAATGGAGTTCTCCGGGGAAGCGATTCGAGTCATCTTCGTCGGCGACAGACCGGGGACCGAGGCGTTCGCGCGGAGCGTCCGCCGCGAGGAGGCGTTCACCGTGACGGTCGCCGCGGACCGAGAGAGCGCACTCGACCGTCTGGAGACCGAGGGGTTCGACTGCGTCGTCGGCGACGTGGACGCCGGATTCGAACTGCTCGACGCCGTACGGGACCGCTGGCCCGACCTCCCGTACGTGTTCGTCGCGGAAGAGGGAGACGACAGCGCCGCGGAGGCGCTCGCACGCGGCGCGACCGACTACCTCGAACGACGGTCCGACCGCGACCAGTCGGCACTGCTGGTCACCCGCGTCGAGAACGCCGTGGTGCGCCGGACCTCCGGCGGACTCGTCGGGACGCTCGTCACACAGGAGACGACCGACGACGACTACGCCCGCATCGCGACCGAACTCAGGGAGAACGAGACGTACCTGCGGAAACTCTACCGGACCGCGTCGAACACGGAACTCTCCTACGAACAGAAGCGACGACGACTACTGGAACTCGGCCGAGAGCGCCTCGACGTGGACGTGGGATTCGTCTCGCGCATCGAGGACGACACCTTCGAAATCGTGGATGCAGTGGGGTCTCACGAACTGCTCCAACCCGGCGAGACAGCGCCGCTGGCCGAGACCTACTGCCGGAAGACCATCGAGGACGAGGGACTGCTGAGCGTGGAGGACGCCGAGTCGGAGGGGTGGCTCGACGACCCGGCGTACGAGACCTACGGTCTGGGCTGTTACGTCGGCGCGAAGATGTTCGTGAACGACGACTTCTACGGAACACTCTGTTTCGCCGACCGAAGCCCCAGAGAGCGGTCGTTCTCCGAGAACGAGAAGATATACGTCGAACTCATCTCCCAGTGGTTGCGCTACGAGTACGAGCAGATGGCCGACGAGCGCGCGCTCCGCGAGAAGAACCACCGACTCGAAGAGTTCGCCAGCGTGGTCAGCCACGACCTCCGCAACCCGCTGAACGTTGCCAGAGTCTACCTCAACATGGCCGAGGAGACCGGTTCCGAGGAGGACTTCGAGCAGGTCGAGAGCGCGCTCGAACGGATGGAACAGTTGATTCAGAACCTACTGACGTTGGCCGAGAAGGGCGACGCGCTGGACGACGTGACCCCCCACGACCTGTCGGCAGTGACGGCCGACGCGTGGAGGAACGTCGATACCGACGACGCCACCTGCCGGATGGAGGACGACGTAGTGGTCGAGGCCGACCGCGACCGCCTCCAGCAACTGCTTGAGAACGTCTTCCGCAACTCGATAGAACACGGCGGCCGAACGGTGACGGTTCGGGTCGGTCCGCTCGACGGTGAGGACGGGTTCTACGTCGCCGACGACGGGTCGGGCATCCCCGAAGACCAGCGCGAGTCGGTGTTCGAACACGGCTTCTCGACGGACGACGGGGGGACCGGACTGGGGCTCACAATCGTTCGGCGTATCGCGGAGGCCCACGGGTGGACCGTCTCGGTCGCCGAGAGCGATTCCGGCGGTGCGCGATTCGAGGTCCGGTTCTGACGGGGAGCGACTCCCGAGACTACTTCCGGCCGGTAGATGTCTCTCCGTTGACTGTAATCCTTGCCGCGCCGATAGAGTTTAAACCCCTCCGTGCCGAAGGAGATGATGATGACAGAGACTCACGGCTCGGGTTCGTTCGCACTCGCCCAGAGCCGCGTGTCCACCCTCGTTCTCGCGCCGCGACGACGACCGGGGTCCCTTTAGACCCCACCTTATCCTCATCCCACGATTCTACCGAGTTTCCCGCCGCCGACGTCACCCGTATCGTCAGCGAACTACGTTCCGGATAAGACACACAACACACCACACCTAACATGACAGACAAAAAGACCGTCGCGCTCGCCTTCTCGGGCGGACTCGACACCACAGTATGCGTCCCGCTGCTCGAAGAGGAGTACGACTACGACGAAGTAATCGGCGTCACGGTAGACGTCGGCCAACCCGCCGAGGAGTTCGACGAGGCCGAGGAGACCGCCGAGGCGCTCGACCTCGACCACTACGTCGTGGACGCGAAGGACGCGTTCGCCCAGCAGTGCCTCGACGCGGTGAAAGCCAACGCGACGTATCAGGGCTATCCGCTCGGCACCGCGCTGGCGCGCCCCGTCATCGCCGAGGCCATTCTCGACGTGGCCGTGGAGAACGACTGCGACGCCGTCGCCCACGGCTGTACCGGAAAAGGGAACGACCAACTGCGCTTCGAGGCGGTCTGGCGCGACTCGGACCTCGAAGTCATCGCGCCCGTCCGCGAACTCGGCCTGACCCGCGAGTGGGAGATGGAGTACGCCGACGAGAAGGACCTCCCCGTCGAGGGCGGCAACGAGGGCGACTGGAGCATCGACACGAACCTCTGGAGTCGCTCGGTCGAGGGCGCGGACCTCGAAGACCCCGGCTACGTCCCGCCGGAGGACATCTACGAGTGGACCGACGCGCCCGGCCAGAAGACGACCGAGGACGGCGAGTTCGAGACTATCGAAATCACCTTCGAGGACGGCTATCCCGTCGCCATCGACGGCGAGGAGATGCCCGAAGTTCAACTCATCGAGTACCTCAACGACCTCGCCGGGAGTTACGGCGTCGGCCGCACCGACATGATGGAAGACCGCATGCTCGGCCTGAAGGTCCGCGAGAACTACGAGCATCCCGCCGCCACCACGCTCCTCAACGCCCACGAGGCGCTCGAAGGACTCGTCCTCACCGAGGAAGAGCGCGCGTTCAAGAAGCAGGTGGACCAGCAGTGGGCCGAGAAGGCCTACGAAGGTCTCCTGTCCGCACCGCTCGTGGACGCCCTCGACGGCTTCGTGGACACGACCCAGCAGAAGGTCACTGGCACCGTCACCGTCAAGTTCGAGGGCGGACAGGCCCGTCCGGTGGCCCGCGAGAGCGACTACGCGGTCTACTCCGAGTCGGCCGCCTCGTTCAACACCGAGTCGGTGGACGGCATCGCGCAGGCCGACGCGACCGGCGTGGCGAAGTACCACGGCTTCCAGTCGAGACTGGCCAACGAGGTCGCCGCGAACGCCGAGGCGAAGAAGGCGGAACTGCTGACCGACGGCTCCGGCGACGAGAGCAGTGAGGAGAACTGAACGATGACCGAGGAGAGCGAACACGAGGCGCAGAACGCCTCGGAATACGCAAGTGGTGCGGAGCAACGCTCCGCAGACCATTCGAGCGGGCGAAGCCCGCGAGAAGACGGTGAAACCGCGAGCGACTCCGGAGCGTCCGACGTGGTGCGCCGCGACCGCTTCAGCGGCGGCCCCGCCCGCGGGTTCCTCTCCTCGATGGACGACGACGAGCGCATCTTCGCGACCGACCTCGCGGTGGACCGCGCCCACGTCGTGATGCTCGCCGAGCAGGGCGTCGTGGACGACGGCGAGGCGACCGCCATCCTCTCGGCGCTGGACGAGGTGGAGTCGGCGGGCTTCGACGCCCTGCCCGGCGGCGAGGACGTTCACGCCGCCATCGAGACCGCGGTCGTCGGGCGCGCGGGAGACGTGGGCGGGAAGATGCACACCGCCCGGTCGCGCAACGACGAGGTGGCGACCTGCATCCGCTACCGCCTGCGCGAGGACGTGTTGGAGGCCGTCGAGGCCACCCTCGGCCTCCGCAAGGCGCTCGCGGAGGTCGCCGAGGAACACGCCGAGACCGTGATGCCCGGTTACACGCACCTCCAGCCCGCACAGCCGACCACCGTCGGCCACTACCTGCTCTCCTACGAGCAGGCGGTCGCGCGCGACACCGCGAGACTGTTCGACGCCTACGCTCGGGTGAATCGGTCGCCCCTCGGCGCGGCGGCGTTCGCGGGCACGCCCTTCGACGTGGACCGCGAGCGCACCGCCGAGTTGCTCGGCTTCGACGGACTCGTGGCGAACTCGATGGACGCGGTCTCGACCCGCGACTTCCTCGTGGAGGTCGTCGCCGCGCTCTCGAACCTCGCGACGACCGTCTCGGGCCTCGCCGAGGACCTCGTCGTGTTCTCGAACAAGGGCCTCGTCGAACTCTCGGACGACTACTCCTCGACCTCCTCCATCATGCCCCAGAAGAAGAACCCCGACACGCTCGAACTCGTGCGTGCGACCGCGGGCGACGCCGCGGCGGGACTGAACGGGCTTCTCACGACCCTGAAGGGCCTGCCCCGCGCGTACAACCGCGACCTCCAGAACGCCACGCCCCACGCGTGGGAGGCCGCGGACGCAGTGTCGGAGGCGGTCGCGGTTGCGGCCGGGGCCGCGGCGACCGCGGAGTGGGACGAGGCGGCGCTGGCCGAGGCGGCGGGCGAGGGGTTCTCGACCGCGACGGGCGTCGCCGACCTGCTGGCGATGGCCGGGGTTCCCTTCCGGAAGGCCCACGAGATGGTGGCGGAGGCCTCCGAGGAGGGGGCCGACTACGCCGCGCTCGACGCGGCGGCCGGGGACGTGCTGGGCGACTCGCTCGACGCCTACGTCGAGCGCGAGGCGGTCGAGGCCGCGCTCGACCCCGCCGAGAGCGTCGCGTCGCGCGAGTCGCCCGGCGGTCCCGCACCCGAAGCGGTCGCCGCGGGCCTGACCGCGGCCGAGGAGACAGTCGCCGCGGACGAGGCGGCGCTGGCCGACGAGCGCGACTCGCTGGCGGCCGCCGCCGAGAAACTCCGGACGGAGGTGAGTCGATATGCCTGACCGACCGCCGGTCCCCTCCGGGACCGTATTTATATACCTTCGAAGCTCGGCGACGACTTCGATTTGACGCAGTAATTGCCTTTTCACGCCCTTAGAGCCCCGTCTGCGCTACGATAACTTTTTGACACGTTCGGTGGTTTTAAGTACGATAGCGGTATATGAAGAACTGCTATGACCGAATGCGTACAGTGCGGGGCCGACGTGACCCTGCACGACGACGCCGAAGTAGGAGAGATAGTCGATTGCACGACCTGCGGTGCCGAACTGGAAGTCGTCGAGCGAAACCCGCCAGTCCTCGACCGAGCCCCGGAGCTCGAAGAGGACTGGGGGGAGTAAGTTGCAGGTTGGACTACTCTACTCCCGGATTCGGAAAGACGAGAAGCTGCTGCTGTCTGAACTCCGCGAGCGCGGCCACGACGTGGTCAAGATAGACGTGCGCGACCTCCGGTTCGGACTGGACGAGGCCCCCGAAATCTTCGCGGACCTCGACGTCGTGGTGGACCGGTGTCTCGCCACCAGCAGGAGCCTCTACGCCACGAAGTTCTGCGAGGCGTACGGCGTGCCGGTCGTCAACTCCGCGGAGACCGCCCGCACCTGCGCCGACAAGGTGCAGAACAGCCTCGCGCTCGCGGGCGCCGGAGTCCCCACGCCCGCGACCGACGTGGCGTTCACCAAGGAGTCGGCGATGGAGAGCATCGAATCGTTCGGCTACCCCTGCGTCCTCAAGCCCGTCGTCGGGTCGTGGGGTCGCCTGATGGCCAAAATCGACTCCCGGAGCGCCGCGGAGGCGATTCTCGAACACAAGGCCACGCTCGGCCACTACGAACACAAGGTGTTCTACGTGCAGGAGTTCGTGGACAAGCCCGGCCGCGACGTTCGCGTCCTCGCGGCGGACGGCGACCCCGTCGCCGCGATGGTGCGCTCGTCGGACCACTGGCTCACGAACGCCGCGAAGGGTGCCGAGACCGAGGCGTTCGAACTCGACGCCGAAGCGAAGGAACTGGTCGAGCAGGCGAGCGACGCGGTCGGCGGCGGCCTGCTGGGCGTGGACCTGATGGAGACCGGTGACTCGTACACCGTCCACGAGGTCAACCACACCGTCGAGTTCAAGGCGCTGAACGACACCGCCGACGCGGACGTGCCCGCCGAAGTGGTCGATTGGCTCGAAGCGAAGGCCGCCGCGAAACAGGAGGTGGTCGCCTGATGCCAATCACGAACGGGACGACCGGGGCAGGTGACGACGAAGAGACCGCCGTGGCAGGCGACGAGACGACGACCGCGACGAGCGACGAGAAAACGACCGGCGAGAGCCTCACCGCTACGGTCGTCGGCGCGAGCGGGTTCGCGGGCGGCGAACTCCTCCGCATCCTCGCCGGTCACCCCGACTTCGACCTCGCGGGCGCGACCAGTCGCGAGTACGCGGGCAAGTCGGTCGGGTCGGTCCACCCCAACATGCGCGGGACCGACCTCCGGTTCTCCGACCCCGCCGACCTCGACTCGGTGGACGTGCTGTTCGCCGCGACGCCCCACGGCGTCTCGATGGGTCAGATAGACGCGTTCTACGACGCGGCCGACACGGTGATGGACCTCAGCGCCGACTTCAGGCTGAACACCGCCGAGCAGTACGACGAGTGGTACGACGGCCACGACGCGCCCGAGTATCTGGACGAGGCGGTGTACGCCCTGCCGGAACTCCACCGCGAGGAGTTGCCCGGCGCGGACCTCGTCGCCGCGGGCGGCTGTAACGCCACCGCGACGATTCTCGGTCTCTATCCGCTGTTCGAGGCCGGGATTCTCGGCGGCGACGCGAGCGAGCAGATAGTCGCCGACGTGAAGGTCGGCTCCTCGGAGGGCGGCGCGACGTCGAGCGAGGCGGGAAGCCACGCCGAGCGCTCGGGCGTCGTCCGGCCCTACGCGCCGACCGGCCATCGCCACGAGGCCGAAATCGAACAGGAACTGGACACCGACGTGTCCTTCTCGGCCCACGCCGTGGACATGGTTCGCGGCGCGGCCGCGACCTGCCACGTCTTCCCGAGCGGTCCCGTCTCGAAGGGCGACCTCTGGTCGGCCTTCCGCGAGACCTACGACGAGGAGCCGTTCGTCCGGCTACAGTCCGGCGGATCGGGCGTCTATCGCTACCCCGAACCCAAGGCGGTCGCCGGGACCAACTACGCCGAAGTCGGCTTCGAGTTGGACCCCAGCAACCAGCGCGTCGTCGTGTTCAGCGCCATCGACAATCTGGTGAAAGGCACGGCCGGGCAGGCGGTTCACGCCGCCAACCTCGCGCTCGGTCTCGAAGAGACCGCGGGACTCGACTTTCAGGGACTCCACCCGGTGGGAAGCCCATGACGCACGACTACACGAAATCGGAACTCGAAGCGGCACACGAGGAGCTAATCGACAACGACCTCGGCGACGACGGACTGCGGACCGACGGAGGAGCGGTCGGCGGGGACGAACAGAGTCCGCCCGTCGTCGTCAAAATCGGGGGCGCGCGGGCGGTGGACCCCGAAGGCGCGCTCTCGGACGTGGCCCACCTCGTCGCCAACGGCGAGGACGTGGTAGTCGTCCACGGCGGTTCCACGGCGGTAGACGACACTCTGGAACAGATGGGCGAGGAACCGGAGTACGTCGAGACGCCCGGCGGCGTCGTCGGTCGCTTCACCGACGAGAAGACCATGGAAGTCTTCGAGATGGTGCTTCCGGGCAAACTCAACACCGACCTCGTGGCGGCGCTCCAGAACGAGGGCGTGAACGCGGTCGGTCTCTCGGGCGCGGACGGAAAGCTCCTGACCGGCCCGCGCAAGTCGGCCGTCAAGGTCCTCGAAGACGGCCGGAAGAAGATAAAGCGGGGCGACCACTCCGGCAAAATCGAGGCGGTCAACGACGACCTGCTCTCGACCCTGCTGGCCGGACGCTACGTCCCGGTCGTCACGGTCCCGATGCTCGCGGAGGAGTCGCGCGGCGAGGGGACCGCGACGGAGTACACGCCGGTCAACGCCGACGCCGACCGCGCGGCCGCCGCGATTGCGGGCGCGCTGGGCGGCGAACTGGTCGTGTTGACCGACGTGGCCGGAGTCTACGAGGACCCCGACGACCCCGACTCGCTGGTCGAGTCGGTCGGGACGCCCGCGGAACTCGACGCGGCGAAGGACGCCGCGGAGGGGTTCATGACGAAGAAGGTCATGGCGGCGGTCGAAGCCCTCGACGGCGGCGCGGCCTCGGTGACGGTCGCGGACGCGAACAACCGCGACCCAATCACCGCGGCCCGGACCGGCCACGGGACCGAGTTCCAACCGGGGGCGGTCAGATGACGGCGGAACTCGAATCGGAGGCGGTCAGATGACTGGCGGATTCGTCTACTCCGAGAAGCCCATCCGCATCGAGTCGGGCGACGGCGTCCACCTCTACGACGACTCGGGGAACGAGTACCTCGACTTCGGCGCGAGTTACGGCGTCGCCGCGGTCGGCCACTGTCACTCCGAGGTCGTCTCGGCGGTGCAGGAACAGGTCGAGAAGCTGACCTTCGTGCAGGCCAGCTATCCCAACTCGGCCCGCGACGGTCTCTACGACAAACTGGCGGCGGTCGCGCCCGGCGACTTGGAGAACGTCTGGCTCTGCAACTCCGGCACCGAGGCCAACGAGGCCGCCATCAAGTTCGCCCGCAGCGCCACCGGCGACTCCAAAATCGTCGCGGCCCAGCGCGGGTTCCACGGCCGGACGATGGGGTCGCTCGCGGCGACGTGGAAACCCAAGTACAAGACGCCATTCGAACCCCTCGCCGGGGACTTCGAGTTCGTCCCCTACGGCGACGAGGAAGCCCTCGAAGAGGCCGTGGACGACGAGACGGCCGCGGTCCTGCTCGAACCGATTCAGGGCGAGGGCGGCGTGAACCCCGCGCCCGAGGGCTACCTGCAGACCGCCCGCGAGGTGACCGAGCAGACCGGGTCGGCCCTGATTCTGGACGAGATTCAGACCGGACTGGGCCGGACCGGGGCGCTCTGGGCCTGCGAGAAGCGCGGCGTCGTGCCCGACGTTCTCACCTCGGCGAAGGGACTCGGCGGCGGTCTCCCGGTCGGCGCGACGCTCTGCGCCGACTGGATAGCCGAGGACGCCGGACCCCACGGCTCGACGTTCTCGGGCGGCCCGGTGGTCAGCGCGGCCGCGGAGGCCACGCTCTCGGTAATCGCCGAGGAAGACCTCGCGGCGAACGCCGCCGAGGTCGGGAACCATCTCCAGTCGAAACTGAGGGGTTCCGAGGTACCGATTCGCACGGTCCGCGGTGAGGGACTCCTCATCGGCGCAGAAGTGAAGCGCGGCGCGAACCGCCTGCTGAAGCATCTGGCGATGAATCACGGCGTTCTGGCGCTCCCGGCGGGCCGGACCGTGGTGCGCCTGCTCCCGCCGCTGACCGTCGGCGAGAGTCACGCCGACGAAGTGGTCGCGGCGCTGGAGAGCGTCCTCGCGGAGGTGTCGCCGTGAGCGAGAGCGCCGACGTGAGCGTGAGCGACGAGTCGGCCCGCGAACTGCTCCACGACCTCGTGGCGATTCCCTCGCCCTCGGGCGAGGAGCGGGAGTGCGCCGAGCGCCTCGCGGCGTTCTTCGAGGAGCGCGGCCGGGAGGTCTGGCTGGACGAAGTGGGCAACGTCCGCGCGCCCGCCGACGATTCGGTCCTACTGACCTCGCACATCGACACCGTGCCCGGCGACATCCCGGTGCGCACGGAGGAGAGCGAGGACGGCACCGAGACGCTGTGGGGCCGCGGGAGCGTGGACGCCACAGGTCCCCTCGCCGCGATGGCGGCGGCGGCGGTCGAGAACGGCGTCAGTTTCGTCGGCGTCGTGGGCGAGGAGACCGACTCGCGGGGCGCGCGCCACCTCGTCGCGGAGCGCGAGGCCCCCGACGCCGTGGTCAACGGCGAACCCTCGGGGTGGGACGGCGTGACGCTGGGTTACCGGGGCTTTCTGGCCGGGGAGTACGCGGTCGAGACGGACTCGGCTCACACCTCTCGGCCCGACCCCAACGCGATACAGCACGCGATGGACTGGTGGCAGTCGGTCGAAGACGCGTTCGCCGACGAGGGCCGGGACGCCGAGGACGGAGGGGGCGAGACCCCCGTCTTCGAGCAGGTCACCGCCAAGCCAGTCGCGTTCGCGGGCGGGACCGCGGCGGACGGACTCTCGGTGGAAGCCAGCGCCGAGGTCCAGTTCCGGATTCCGCCGGGCGCGACGGCGGCGGGGATTCGAGAGACGGTCGAAGCCGAACTGGACGAGGGAGCCATCGACTGGCGGGAGCCGATTCCGCCCGTGATGGAGACGCCCCGAAGCGAGGTGGCGCGAGCGTTCCGGGCCGCGATTCGACGAGTCGGGGGCGACCCTCGACTACTCCGCAAGACCGGAACCAGCGACATGAACCTCTACGCCGGAGCGTGGGACTGCCCGATGGCGACCTACGGTCCCGGCGACTCAGACCTCGACCACGCGCCGAACGAACACCTCGACCTCGGAGGGTTCGACCGCTCCGTCGCGGTCCTGAACGCCGTCTCCGAGGACCTCGCCGAACCATGAGCAACTACGCGACCGAATCCACGACGACCTCGACCGCCGAATCGCCAGTCAGCCACGTCCTCGACGTAGACGACCTCTCGGACGACGACCTCGCCGACGTGTTCTCGACCGCCGGGGACCTCAAGGCGGCCCACCGCGAGGGCGACCCCCACGCGGTCCTACCGAACCAGACGCTCGCCATGCTGTTCGAGAAGCCCAGCACCCGGACGCGGGTCTCCTTCGAGACGGGGATGACCCAGTTGGGCGGCCACGCCGTCTACCTCGGGCCGGACACGACCCACCTCGACCACGGCGAACCCGTCGCCGACACCGCCCGGGCGCTCTCGCGCTACGTCGACGCGGTGATGGCGCGCGTGTTCGACCACGGGGCGCTCGAATCCATGGCCACCCACGCCACCGTCCCGGTGATAAACGGACTCTCGGACGACGCCCACCCGTGCCAGACCCTCGCGGACCTCTTCACCATCTACGAGCGGTTCGACGGGTTCGAGGACGTGAGCGTCGCGTGGGTCGGCGACGGCAACAACGTCGCCCAGTCGTTCGCCATCGGGACTGCGATGGCCGGACTCGACCTGACGATGGCGACCCCCGAGGGGTACGAACCGGACGAGGACGTGCTGGAGCGCGCCGACGAGCGCGGTTCCGCGCCGGAAGTCGTCAACGACCCAGAGACCGCCGTCGAGGGTGCCGACGTAGTGTACACCGACGTGTGGGTCAGCATGGGAGAGGAGGACGAGCGCGAGGCGAAACTCGGCGACTTCGACGGATTTCAGGTGAACGACGACCTGCTCGCGGCCGCGCCGGAGGCCGACGTGATGCACTGCCTGCCCGCCCACCGCGGCGAGGAGATTACCGGCGACGTGCTGGAGAGCGACCGGGCGGTGGTCTGGCAACAGGCCGAGAACCGGATGCACACCCAGAAGGCGCTGTTGACCCATCTTCTCGGCGCGCAGTGAGGAGCGGAGAATCGAACGTGGGACGTTCTCGTCGCAGTCTCACTCTGCGGACTCACGACGAACCGCTAGTCTGCCGCGTGGCGTTCGACGGTCTCGGCGAGGTGGAACTGCGTCCGGAGTTGGAGGCGGGGAACCTGTCCAACGCTACCGTTTTTGCCCGGTTTCCGCGTCGTCGTGCGTTCGACAGTCGCCGAAATGTCGGCACCGAGCCAATCACGTAGCGCCGATTCGAGTTCGTAGCCGTCCTCCGTCGAGTCGAGCAGCACGTCCACGACGGGCGTTCGCGGGCGGACGGCGACCACCTCGGGCCGTCGCTCTAACCACGCCGTCAACTCCGGGTACGCCTGTTCTCCCAGCGTGTCCTCGATTGCGGCGTAGGTGCCCGTGAGGTCGGTGAGGGTCCAGTATCTGGTGAGCGCGTACTCGTCGATGACTTTCTGCCGCCGCGTCGCGCGGTACGCGTTCGTGAGAACGTCGGCGTCGGCGAGTCGGTCGTAGTCGGTCTCGAATCGGACGCGGCGGTCCGCCAGCGAGTCGCCGTCGGGCGTCCACGTCGCCTGCCATGAGTACATAGCGGCGGCTATCCAGTCCCCTGTTATCAACTTTCACCTTCCGGCGCGGGGGTGGGGACTCGGACCGTGACCCTCGACAGAATCTAACTGACCATTCAACTAGCAGAATATGAATGTCAACAGCCAAAACAGACTATGGCGTCGTCGTGGTTGATTGCGCCGGGGGAACTACAGTGTTTTACCACGACAACGAACTCCAGTACGAAGTCGAAGTCGAAGAGCCGGACCCGCAGTTCGCCAAGATGTTGCAGGAGGCCATCGGCGGCGTCGAGGGGGAGATGCGCGTCGCGCTCCAGTACATGTTCCAAGCGTTCGGCCAGCCGAAGGAGAGACAGGAGTACCGCAACCTGCTGATGGAGACGGCCGCCGAGGAGTTGGGACACATCGAGATGCTCGCCACCGCCGTCTCGAAGAACCTCCAAGACGCGCCCGAAGAGATGCGCCGGGAGGCCCGCGAGAACGACGCCGTCATCGACGCGATGATGAGCGGCGGGCAGCCGCGACAGGCGCTGTCGGCCGGACTCCACGCGATGCCCGTGGACGCCAATGGCAACGCCTTCAGCGGGAACTTCATCGTCGCCAGCGGGAACCTCGCGGCGGACATGTACGCGAACATCATGGCCGAGTCCACCGGGCGACTGCTGGCGACGCGGCTGTACGAGATGACCGACGACCCCGGCATGAAGGACATGCTCGCGTACCTCATCGCCCGCGACACGATGCACCAGAACCAGTGGCACGCGGCGCTCGAAGAGTTGGGCGAGACGCTGCCGGTCCCCGCCAGCTTCGACCAAGAGAAGGAGAATCAGGACTTCAACTACGAGTTCATGTCCACGTTCCGCGAGGAGCGCGAGAACCCCCACGAGCGCTGGACCGAAGGAGTGTCCATCGACGGGAAGGGCGAGTTCTCGTTCGGCACGCAACCCGGCGGCGGGAACCCACAGCTCGAAAAGGCCATCGAGCAGATGCACAACGAGGCGTCCCAGGCAGGCGGAAGCATGGGCGACTCCAGCATCGACGACACGAGTACGAACGAGTAGCGTCGCCCGACCGCCGACCGTGGGTCCGTTCCGGCCGGGCGCAGGTCAGGCCGCTCTGGACCTGACGGCGGCGAACCCGACGCCCAGAACCGCGCCGTAGAGGACGTGACCCGCGAGGCTGACCCAACTCGGACTCGGAATCGGCAGGACCCAGACCCCGTTGGCCACGGCCCAGAACGCGAACGCGACAGCGACTGCCACCGCCCAGACGACCACCCCGTAGCCCGCCCCGAGTATCGCGCCCGTCGCGGGGCGGTCGGCGACGGCTTCGACGCGGGGCCAACTGGCGAGACCGGCGTAGACGAGCGCGAACACGACGCTGTGGAACAGGTGAACCGCCCAGTCGGACGCCAGCGTCTCGGTCCCGCCGGACCCGCCGGTGGCTGGCAAGACGCCCGCGACGAACTGGAGGTAGAGACCGAAGACGACGCCCGCGAGGAGTCCCGCGACCGCGCCGCCCAGCCATCGGCGTCGGACCGGTCGCTCGTGGCCGACCGCGGTTTCGCGTCGCGCCATGTCTCTTCGTTCGTCGTGGGAGGCCAAGAACCGAGGTGGTCGTTCGCTCCAGTTCACCGAAACAGCGTGCGATTACGTGGCACTACGAGCCGTTACGGGCACGTTTAGCGTCGGTTCGGTACGCGACGTTCGGTCGCGTGAGTCACTCAGGTCGCCGTGTCGGCGTCAATCCGAGGATTCGGCGGGACGACTCGGTTCGCCACCGGCGACCCCGTCGTTGCAGGTGGGGAGCGAGCGATATTTCGGGTCCGTCACGGTGCCGTCCGGCGGAATCGGGCGTACGCTTTTGCCGACCTCGCTCGAAGTGAAACGGAGGGGTGGAAACGAATGGCACGACTCGGATTCACGGGCGACGTGATGCTCGGTCGGAAGGTAGACGAGGCCCAACGCCGTCAGAATCGGCCAGTGACAGCGGTCTGGGGGGACCTCACCGAGCGCCTGCGGTCGCTCGACGCGCTCTTCGTCAATCTGGAGTGTTGCCTCTCGACTCGCGGAGAACGGTGGACCCGGACACACCGGCCGTTCCACTTCCGGGCCGACCCCGACTGGGCGGTGCCCGCGCTCGACGCGGCGGGCGTCGAGTGGGCGAACCTCGCCAACAACCACCTGCTGGACTTCGGCGAGACCGCACTGCTCGACACGCTCGACCGCCTCGATTCGGCGGGCATCGCTCGTTCGGGCGCGGGAGAAGACCGCGAGGCGGCCCGCGCACCGGCGACGGTCGAAGTCGGCGACGCCGACGACACCGCCGCCCACGACCTCCGAATCGCGTTCGTCTCGGCGACCGACAACACGCCCGAGTTCGCCGCCGGACCCGACGGCCCCGGCACCGCGTACCTCGACCTGTCCGAGGAGACCCAAGCGCGCGAGACGATGGAGGAGATGCTGGCCCGCGCTCGGCGAACCGACCCAGACTTACTGGTGGCGTCGCTCCACTGGGGACCGAACATGGTCGAGGAGCCGGCCGACCACTTCCGGCGGTTCGGTCGGTGGCTGGCCGAGCGCGGCGTCGACGTAGTCCACGGCCACAGCGCCCACGTCTTTCAGGCGGTCGAGGTCCACGAGGGGACGCCCGTCCTCTACGACTGCGGCGACTTCGTGGACGACTACGCGGTCGATTCGGCCAGCCGGAACGACCGGAGTTTCCTGTTCGAGGTCGAAGTGGAGGACGGAGAGATTTCTGAGTTGCGCCTCGTTCCGACCGAAATCGACGACTTCGCGGTCGGGGAGGCGAGCGCGGAAGCGGCCGAGTGGAGCAGGAAACGCATGCGGGAGCTGTCGGCCGAGTTCGGAACTCGATTCGAGACCGACGGTGAGGAGTTGGTACTGGAACCCTGACAGTGACACGCGAATCAACGTGCTACGAGGGCCGTCCGCCTACGAATCGCGGAGAGAGGGGAACGACGCGCCGAGAACAAGCCCGTAGACGACGTGGCCGACGAGACTCATCGGATTGAAGTTGGGGAGCGGCGGTGCCTTCGGAAAGCCGACCGCACTGAGCCAGACGGGCATGACGACGGCGGCGAGAACGACCCACAGGACGACGCCGTAGCCGACGCCGAGGGCGACGCTCTTGCCGGTCGAGCGCACGGCGGTCGGCAGCGCTCCGACGACGGCCGCGAACACGATTCCGAGGGCCACCGAGTGGAAGAGGTGGACGACCCACCCCGCCGGGAGACCCGCCAATCCGTACATCGAGGGGATGGCGACTTCGATGACCGGCCGCATCTGCATCGTGAGCATCTCACCCATGACGATACCGCCGAGGAGACCGGCGAGCGCGCCGCCCTTCCACGCGAACTGTTCGACCGGCGTTCCGACTGCCGTGCTGGTTTCCGAAGCCATACTCTGAACGTCTCCCACGGATAACATCCCCGTTGGGTGGACGTGCAGTCCGGTCGCACAGCCGGGCGATTAGAACGTGACGGCAGATTAGAATGTGATGGCGGATTAGAACGCGTCGGCAGGTTCGATATCCGGAAGCCGTGCGTCTCCGTCCGGGACAAATCTACCGCCGACCGGCCCCTTTTTCCCCGTCGGTCGCCTTCCAATCGCCAATGACCGACCTGACGTTGGCCGACGCCGGAGTCGAGTCCCCACCGGACGGAGCCGACGACGGCGTCTGGTTGGCCTGCATCGACTGCGACTGGACCGGCGCGCCGTTCGAGGAGGTTCGGTACCGGTGTCCCGACTGCGACAGTCTGCTAGAAGTTCGGTACGCCGACCACCCCTCGCTCGACGACTTCGCCGACTTGACCGAGCGCGGCGTCTGGCGGTACGCCGACGCGCTCCCGTTCGAGTCCGGCGTGAGCATCGAGGAGGGCGACACGCCCCTCTACGAGGTCCCGACCATCGAGGACGAGGTGGGCGTCGCGGACCTCCGAGTCAAACACGAGGGGATGAACCCGACCGGGAGTTTCAAGGACCGCGGCATGACCGTCGGCGTCCGCGTGGCCGAGGAACTCGGCGTGGGCCGACTCGCGTGCGCGTCCACGGGCAACACCAGCGCGGCGCTGGCGTGCTACGGCGCGCGGGCCGACACGCAGGTTCTCGTCCTCCTCCCGGCGGGGAAGGTCGCGGCCGGGAAGGTCGCGCAGGCCAGCCTCCACGGCGCGCGGATTCTGGAGGTGGACGGCAACTTCGACGCGTGCCTCGACATCGTCTCGGACCTCGCCGACCGCGGCGAGGCCTACCTACTGAACTCGCTCAACCCCTTCCGACTGGAGGGCCAGAAGACCATCGGCCTCGAGATTCTGGAGCAGTTCCGCGACCAGACCGGCGACCTGCCCGACCGCATCGTCCTGCCGGTCGGCAACGCGGGCAACACCGCCGCGCTCTACAAGGCGTTCCGCGAACAGGTCGCGGCGGGGTCGCTCACCCCCGAGGAGGTCCCGGCCCTGACCGGCGTGCAGGCCGAGGGCGCGGCCCCGATGGTCGAGGCCATCGAGGAGGGCAACGACGAGGTCCGGCGCTGGGACGAGGTCGAGACCCGCGCGACCGCCATCCGCATCGGGAATCCCGTCAACGCGCCGAAGGCGCTCCCCGGAATCCGCGAGACCGGCGGGACCGCGGTCGCGGTCTCCGACGAGGAGATTACCGACGCCCAGCGCTCGCTCGCCCGCGACGGCGTCGGCGTCGAACCCGCGAGCGCGGCGTCCGTGGCGGGCCTCCGAAAACTCCGGAAGGCTGGCGAAATCGCGGCCGACGAGCAGGTCGTCTGCCTCACTACGGGCCACCTGCTGAAGGACCCCGACGCGGCGGCGGCCGCGGGGGCCGAACCCGAACCCGTCCCGGCAGACACCGACGGCGTGCTCGACCACCTCGGCGAGTCGGAGTAACCGACTCCACGAGTCGGCGCGGTCACCGCCGAACCGGGGAAGTAATCTCCAGTCGAAACGCCGTCGTTCGCCCGTCAGACGCGTCACACTCTCGTCTGACGCGACTTTTTGGTTCTCGACTCCGTCTGTGGGTGCGTGAGTACCGAGACCCCCGAACGCACTCACGACCCCGACCGGCGACCGTCCGAGAGCGAGTACGAGGACCTGCTGGCCGAGCGCGCGCGACTCGCAGACGAGGTGGAGACGCTCGAACGGCGACTCCGTCGAACCGAGTCCCGACTCGACGCGGTCGTCGCTCGTAACGAGCAGATTCTGGAGGCTCGGACCGAAGCCTACCGCGAACGAATCGCCGACACGCAAGCCGACAACGACGACGACTTCGAGTGGACCGGTCGCAAGCAGGGACCGACACTGGTGGCGCGACTGCGGGATTGGCTCAGATAACGGAGTTCGTCTGCTCGAACGAATCCATCGCAGAACTCTGCAATTTACTTAATCCATACACCACAGGTATTAATCAGTTATCGGAAGATAGCGGACTCAAAGCCAGTTAATTCAACCCGTGATAATCGCGTGCGAGCGTTTATGTGGAGCGGTTCGCATGTCTACGCTGTTTCCGAGTACTATGCAAATCACGGTCTCGGTAGTGCTGTCGGCACTCGCGGCGGTCATCACCGCCAGCGTCGCCGCGTTCGCGTGGCAGCGACGGCAGACGGCGGGAGCGGTCCCGGTCGCGGTGTTCACCGGGGCCGCGTCGCTCTGGACCGCAGGGAACGCCCTGCAGGCCGCGAGTGTGACGCTGTCTGCGAAGTTGTTCTGGGTGAACGTGCAGTACGTCGGTCTCTCCGTCGTCCCGCTCGCGTGGTTCGCCTTCGCCTGCGAGTACACCGGACGAGAGCGGTGGGCGAACAGACGGACGCTCTCAGTCCTCGCCGTTCCGATGATAGCGACGGTAGCGCTCTCTTGGACGAACCAGTACCACCACCTCGTTCGAGCGTCGAGCGATATCGCCACCGTGGGCGGAGTCGTCATCGTTCGCCGAACCTTCGGACCGGTGTTCTGGCTGAGTTGGACGTACTCGAACCTCGTAAACGGGGTCGGCACGGTCCTGCTGTTCCACGGGTTAGTCAGGTCCCACAGACTGTACCGCCGCCAGACGCTCGCCGTACTCACGGGAACCACGGTACCTTGGGTCGCCTCCTTTCTGTTCTACAACGGACTGACGACGGTGGAACCGGAGGTCTTCGTCGCGGTATCGGGGCTGGCGTTCGGGTACGCGATAGCGGAGTACGACTTCCTCGACGCGGTTCCCGTCGGCCGGTCGACGGTGTTCGAGGAGACGAACGACCCGGTACTCGTCCTCGACGGCGACGACCGAATCGTGGACGCCAACCCCGCGTCCCGCGACCTGTTCGGATGGGGGAGCGCCGACACGTTCGTCGGCCGACCGATAGCCGACGCGTGCAGCGAGTACACGGAACTCGTCGAACGGTACGACGACGGCGGGTCCGGGACGGAGGTCGTAATCGAGGACGACGGCGAACGCAGGTACTTCGACGTACAGTTCTCCTCGCTGTCGGACGACTCCGTCTCGGGAACGACGGTGTTCCTCCGCGACGTGACGCGCCTCAAACGCCACGAGCGACACCTCAAGCGCCAGAACGAGCAACTCGAACAGGTCGGACACACCATCGCACACGACCTCCGCAATCCGCTCAACGTGGCACAGGGTAACCTCGAACTCGCCCGCGACGCGAACGACGACGACGCCGTCGCCGAGCGCCTCACGAAAGTGGACTCGGCCCACGAGCGCATCGACGACATCATCGAGGAGGTCCTCGCCGTCGCGAAGGGCGAGAGGACGACGACCTGCGACAGTCTCCGCCTCCGGCGAGTCGCCGAGGACGCGTGGCGAAACGTCGAAACCGAGGACGCGGAGATAACGTTCGACGGGGCCGACCGCCGGGTGCTGGCCGACGAGGGGCAACTGACGAGCGCGTTCGAGAACCTCTTCCGGAACGCCGTGGAGCATGGCTCCACGGGCAATCGACCACCGGACGATAACGCCGTCGAACACGGTTCGACGAGTCCTCGTTCACACGCTCACGAGGACGTTCATCAGACAGAGTCTGATACAGCCCATCAGAACGCGCAGCGTTCTGAGGACGCCGTGGAGCATGGCTCCACGGGCAATCGGCCACGGGACGATAACGCCGTCGAACGCGACAGTTCCGCCGTAACCGTCCGAGTCGGCTCCCTCGACGGGGAATCGGGATTCTACGTCGAGGACGACGGACCGGGCATCCCGGATGGCGAGTACGGACGGGTGTTCGAACGGGGGTACACCACGACGGCGGACGGGACGGGCGTCGGACTGGCCGTGGTCGGCGACATCGCCGAGCGACACGGCTGGGAGATTCGCGCGACCGAGAGCGAGGACGGCGGTGCGCGGTTCGAGATTCGCGGCGTCGAAGCGCCGCCCGCTCCGGTCGAGTAGTGTTCCGCGGTCACCTCCGGGACGGGAGACGGCTCCGGGCTACTCTGTGCGCGCTAACCGGACGACTATCGCCGCGCTCACGAGCAGGCACGCGAGCAGTCCGGCGAACGCCGCGTCGTAGGAGACCCGGCCCGCGACGAACCCGACGTAACTCGGTCCGAGACTCCCGAGACCTATGTAGACGGTCCGGGTCGCGCCGAGGTCCCCGCCCATGCTCCCGTCGGGAAACGTGTCCATCAACAGCGCCTGCATCACCGGCGGGTAGGCCATGAGACCCGCGGCGAACGCGACGACGGCGATTCCGACCGCGAGGGTTCCGGAGGCGGCCAGCAGTCCGGCGAGCGCCACCGCCGCGACCACCATCGCTCCGGCGGCCACTCCGGCCCGGGGGAATCGGTCGCCGAGCGACCCGGAGAGGGGTTTGACGACCGCGCCGACCAGAAACAGGACCACGAACCCGCCGCTGGCCAGTCCCGCCGGGAACTCCTTCGAGACCCGGAGGAACGTCGGCAGGAACCCGGCGGCGCTCTGCCACGTGAAGGCGTACAGCGCGTAGGCGAGCAGGAGCCACCGCATTCGGGGGTTCCGCCAGAGTCGCACCGCGGTCGCTCGGGCGTCGGCGAGTCCGGCGACGACGGCCGCGCGGTCCGCGTCCGGGACGACGTACGCCTCCCGGCCCCAGACGTGGAGCGCGAGCGCCACCCCGGCGAGGACGACCACGACGGGGACGTAGGCCGACCGCCACCCCGCGACCGCGAGGACCGCGACCGCGAGTCCGGCCGCCGCGGCACCGCCGACGTCGCCCGAGGCGGTGTGGAGTCCGAACGCCTGCCCGCGGCGCTCGACGAACAGGTCCGAGACCAGCGCCCGCGCCGGGGTCGGGTAGAGACCCGCGCCCGTCCCGACGACGGCGGCCCCGAGCAGGAACAGCGGGTAGTTCGGCGCGCTCGCTAACGCCGCGAACCCGGCGACGACCAGCGAGAGTCCGGCGACCAGCAGACTCTTGCGGGTCAGGTTGTCCGAGAGCCGACCGCTGGGGTACTGACAGAGCGCGTAGAGACCCCAGAGGAGCGTGAACGCCAGTCCCGCCTGAAACTCGGTGATGGCGAGGTCGTCCATCACGGTCGGCAGGAGCGGCGAGAGGACGAGTCGCCCGGTCTGGATGGCGGCCCACCCGAGCGAGACGGCCAGCAGGAGGCGGCCGGAGTAACCGGTCAGCAGGCGCTCTTCCGGTTCGTCGGCGTCCGACTCGTCCGCGTGGCCGTGGGACACTCTCGGAGCGACGGGACCGAGGTATTTCAGTTCGGCTTTTCCGGCAGACGCATCGGGAATGAGCGAGTCAGTGACTGGCCGAGAAACGGTTCCCGAAAAGCGTGCTCCGTCCGAACGTCGGTGTTTCGACTAGCGACGACGAAGCCGCGATTGTAGGTAGAGCGACCGACTCACTGGACCCGTCGCAGGTCGTCGCCGCCGCAGTCGGGACACGCCTCGCGGTCGGTACGTACCTCGGTCCCGCAATCGGCGCACCGGTACGTCTTCTCGTCAGACGCGGCCACCTGCTGTTTGAGTTTCTCGGCTCGCTTGCCGAGGTCGCGGAAGAGGTTCATGGTAGTTACTGTGCCAACTAGTCGCAAAGTGAGCGGAAATAACTACCGGCTACTACGCGAGCGCGCTGGCCCCGAAGTAGAGACCGAGCGCGATAGCCGCGGCCCCGACGAGTTGGACCAGTCGCCGCCACCGGTCCGGCGGTGCCTCGTCGCCGCCGTACTCGCCCCGGCGACCGGTCGGTCCTCGACCGGCGGTGTGCGCGCGGACGACCGCTTCCGGGTACGCGACGAAGAGGACGCCGAGACCCACGCCGAGGACGGCCGCGAGGAGGGTTCGGAAGTCCATCAGTCGTGTCGCTCCATTGGACGCAGTGCCATCAGTTGCGCAGGCGCTCGATTCGCTTCTCGACCGGCGGGTGGGTGGCGAATAGTCGCGCCAAGCCGGTCCCGTCGCCGAAGATACAGAGCGCACTGACGTCGGAGTCCAGTTTCGACTCTCCGGCGCGCTCGCTCCCGCGGCTAATCTTTTCGAGCGCGGAGGCGAGCGGTTCACCGCCGCCGATTTCGTCGGCGGCGTCTCGGTCGGCGACGTACTCGCGGTAGCGCGAGATTGCGAACACGAACACCATCACGAGCAGTTGGGTTATCTGGCCCACGACGATGGCGAGGAAGAAGTCCGCGAGGTCGTTGTCGCCGGTCAGCAGGACCGCCCACTGAGCGACGATGGCGACGATGGAGGCGACGCCCTGTCCGAGGACCATCATCACCACGTCGCGGTTCCGGATGTGGGCGAGTTCGTGCGCGAGGACGCCCTCGACCTCCTCGGTGTCGAGCATCTGGAGGAGTTCCTCCGAGACGACGACGGTGCCCGCACCCTTGCGCCCGACCGCGAAGGCGTTGGGCACGCCCATCCGCGCGACCATCAGTCGGGGCTTGTCGATGCCCATGGCCTCGGACAGCGACTCCACCTGTCGATGGATTTCGGGGAAGCGGTCCTCTGGCATGTCCTCCGCGCCGACGCTCCTGAGCGCGGCCCACTTGCCGATTTTGTACTGCACACCGACGAAGGCGAGGCTTCCGACTCCGACCAACACCGGTGAGAAGCCGAATACGCCCATCGCCGCGACGGCGGCCACCGCGTAGAACGCGAACAGAATCGACCCGACGACTGCCATTCGTGCCTTGAGTCCGAGATGTCTCACGGGCGAGAGTCACCAGCGACGACACTAATAGGCGGTGGTTGTCAGGCGGTACTCGCCAAAAGAGTCGCGTCGAGGGAATCTACTCCGCGCCGTTGAGTTCGATGTACCGCGCTTCGATGATGCGGTCGTCGTTCTCCAGCGCCTCCTTGGCATCGTCGGGGACCTGCGCGTCGAGCGTGTACACCGTCAGCGCCTCGCCGCCGATGGCCTCGCGGGCGTTGAACATCCCCGCGATGTTGACCTCGTGTTCGCCGAGTACGGTGCCGATGAACCCGATGACGCCCGGTTCGTCCTTGTTCCGAGCGACCAGCATGTGTCCGTGGGGGATGGCGTCCACCCGGTAGTCGTCCACGCGGACGATGCGCGGGTCGTCGTCGGCGAACAGCGTCCCTTCCACGCTGATGGACTCGTCGTCGCCCGAGACCGTCACGCGGACGAGGCTCTGGAAGTCCTCGGTCTGGCGGGTCTTGCTCTCGGTCACTTCGACGCCGCGCTCCTCTGCTATCTGGGGCGCGTTGACCGCGTTGACCTGCCACTCCAGCGGTTGGAAGACGCCCTTCTGGGCGCTCGCGGTCACGAGTTCCACGTCCTCCTCGGCGATGTCGCCCTCGTAGTGGACCTCGATGGAGTCGATGCGCTGGTCGAGCAGTTGCGTGGCGATTTTGCCCGCGGTCTCGGCGAGACCGATGTACGGTTCGACGCGGGGGAACGCGCTCTCGTCGATGGACGGCGCGTTCAGGGCGTTGACGACCGGTTCCTCGGCGAGCGCCGCGACCACTTGGTCGGCGGTGCTGGTGGCGACGTTCTCCTGTGCGGCCTCGGTGCTGGCCCCGAGGTGGGGCGTGACCACCACGTCGTTCACGTCGAGCAGGGGGTTGTCCGGGGAGACGGGTTCCTCGGCGAACACGTCCACCGCCGCACCGGCGAGGACGCCGTCCTCGACGGCCTCCGCGAGCGCCTCTTCGTCCACGACGCCGCCGCGCGCGCAGTTGACCAGATAGCCGCCTTCGAGTTGGGCGAGTTCCTCGTCGCTGATGAGACCCTCCGTCTCGGGCGTGAGCGGGGTGTGAACCGTCAGGAAGTCCGCCCGGTCGAGACAGTCGTCGAGGTCCACGAGTTCCGCGCCGAGTTGGGCCGCGCGGTCCTCGCTGATGTAGGGGTCGTAGGCCACGAGGTCCATGCCGAGCGAGTCGAGTTTCTTGGCGACCTCTTGACCGACGCGACCGAGACCGACGACGCCGAGCGCCTTGCCGTTGACCTCGGTGCCGAGGTAGTCGCCCTTGGCCCACTCGCCGTCCTTGAGTCGGATGTGGGCCTGCGGAATCGAGCGCGCCGACGCGAAGGCCATCGCGACCGTGTGTTCGGCCGCGGCCCGGACGTTGCCCTCCGGCGCGTTGGCGACGATGACGCCGTGTTCGGTCGCGGCGTCGATGTCGATGTTGTCCACGCCGATACCGGCGCGCCCGACGATGACGAGGTCCGGGGCGGCGTCGAAGACCTCCTCGGTCACGTCGGTTCCCGAGCGCACGATGAGACCGTTCGCGTCCGAGACCGCCGACAGCAGCGCGTCGCCTTCCACGTCGTACGCGGTTTCGACTTCGTGACCCGCCTCACGGAGTCGGTCTAAGCCTGCGTCTGCGATGGGGTCCGTCACGAGTACTTTCATGCGTACGGAAACTCGTGCCGCGGGGATAACCCTTTCTCACCCTGTACCTTTTGCCAGAACTCGAGTCGGAGCAGTGACCGTCGGCGCATCCGTCGTCTCGGGTCTCGTCAACGGTCTTGCGTAGCGTCAGTCTTCTTCCGGAGTGGGTCGTTCTAGAAGGCTGATGGTTCGGCGGACTCGGACGCGGGCGAGTCGACCCCGACGTGGCGGACAGGTAATCAACACCATTTAAAGGGGTTTCGTCCGATATATCTACTGTGATCAGCGTACTCCTCCTCGTCGGTCTCGCCGTCGCGGTCTTCGTCGGCTTCAACATCGGTGGCTCCTCCACCGGGGTCGCGTTCGGTCCTGCGGTCGGGAGCGGCGTCCTCTCGAAACTCGGCGCGGCCGGACTGATGGCGACGTTCGCACTGCTCGGCGGGTGGACCGTCGGCCGAAACGTCGTGAAGACGATGGGCGGCGAAATCGTCCCCGCGACGCTGTTCACGCTCCCCGCGAGCGTGGGCGTCCTCTTCTTCGTCGGACTCGCGCTGCTCGTCTCGAACCTGTTCGGCGTGCCCGCCTCCACCTCGATGACCGCCGTCGGAGCCATCGCGGGTCTCGGCGTCGCGGCGGGCGACATCGACTGGGGCGTGATGGGCCAAATCGTCTCGTGGTGGCTCGTCGCCCCCATCGTCGCGTTCTGGGTCTGTGCGGTCATCGGGCGCTACCTCTACCCGTACCTCGACGTGTGGTTCCGCATCGACCGGTCGGACGGGCCGCTGTTCGAGTACAACCGCGTGGCGTCGATTCCGTATCCGGTCCCGAGCGCGACGACGAACCGGCGCGAGCTGACCAGCAGCATCTTGGTCGTCGTCATCGGTTGTTACATGGCGTTCTCGGCGGGCGCGAGCAACGTGGCGAACGCCGTCGCGCCGCTCGTCGGGAGCGATGCCATCGGAATCAATCAGGGGATTCTCCTCGCCGCGGGTGCCATCGCGGTCGGCGCGTTCACCATCGCGCGCCGGACCCTCGACACCGTCGGCAACGACCTCACCGACCTGCCCCTGCTGGCCGCGCTCATCGTGGAGGTGGTGTCGGCGTCGCTCATCACCTTCCTGTCGTACCTCGGTATCCCGGCCAGCCTCGCGGTCAGCGCGACGATGTGCATCATCGGTCTCGGGTGGGGTCGAGCGACGCGGGCGGTCAGAGTCAGGGACGCCGCGGCCACCGCGGTCCGGGGCGAGAAGGAGGCGGACGACGACCGCGACGACGGCGAGTCCAAGATGTCCGTCGACGCTCTCACCGCCGAACCCGAAGAGGAAGTACAGCGAATCGGCGAGGAGGACCCGGCGGACCTCCAGACGAAGGACCTGTTCGACCCGTCCTCGACGGGCCGCGTCATCATGCTCTGGATTATGACGCCGACAATCTCGGCGCTGGCCTCGTTCCTCCTGTTCGAGTTCTTCCCGATTTATCAGTAGCGTCCGCGGATCTCGCCGTGAAACAATAACTACTAACCATGTCGCGGTCGAACCATCGGCTTGATGCCAACTGTAGAATACCTCAACTACGAAGTTCTGGACGACCAGGGCTGGGACATGGACGACGACGACCTCTTCGAGCAGGCCGCCGACGCGGACCTCGGTGACGAGGACTACGGCACGCTCGACGTGGCCGAAGGCGAGTACATCCTCGAGGCCGCCGAGGCCCAGGGCTACGACTGGCCCTTCTCGTGCCGCGCCGGTGCGTGCGCGAACTGCGCCGCCATCGTCAAAGAGGGCGAAATCGACATGGACATGCAGCAGATTCTCTCCGACGAAGAGGTCGAGGAGAAGAACGTCCGCCTGACCTGCATCGGCAGCGCGGCCGCCGACGAGGTCAAGATCGTCTACAACGCCAAGCACCTCGACTACCTCCAGAACCGCGTCATATAGACCGAACTCGCGGTCCGATTTTTTGCGCCGATACGGTCCACCAGCGATAGCTATAGATGGCAGTGCGTTTTACGGGAGTGGACGACGTTACGTCGGAGAGTGACGGACGGACTCGGTAATTCGAACCGAACGATGCGCGACGACTTCCGCGTCTGGAACTTCGACGCCACCGAGCGCGAGGTGGTCCTCCGGAGTTCGGACGACCAGTACGTCGCCGTCCCCCTACCCGACGGAGACGGGGACCTGTTCGAGCGATTGGCGAAGTCGTCGGGGACCGTCGATGCGACGTTGGTGGGGAGCGACGAGGGAGGCACGTCGTGGCGAGTGGACGCGATTCACGGCACCGACGAGGGTACGTAGGCGGGGTTCGGTTCCAGTCGCTCCTCGGCCGCTCCTCTTACATTTATATACGATGCCGAAACAAACCTCGGCTACGGAGAGATACTACGCCGTGGCTTCCCCCATCGACGCCTCGATACCCGACCTACTCAGACTGCTCGTCGTCCCCGTCTTCGGTTGGGCCGCGTGGCGGGACGTGAAGACCCGCCGCGTGCCGAACCGGACGTGGTACCCCCTCGCCGCGCTCGCGGTCGTGCTACTCGCAGTCGAGGGGTGGCAGGCGTGGACCGGCACGCCGTACGAGACCAGAGCGTTCGCGCTCCGGACGGCGATCAGCCTCGGGTTCGTCGCGCCGCTGGTACTCGCCTTCTGGTGGTTCCGGGCGTTCGGCGGCGCGGACGCGAAGGCGTTCCTCGTCGTCGCCGCGCTCTTTCCCACCTATCCGACCTACGAAGTTCTGAACTGGGCGCTCCCTCATCAGCACACCACGGTCGGCGTGTTCTCGCTGACCATCCTGACGAACACGGTGCTACTGGGCGCGCTCTATCCCCTCGCAGTCCTCGCACGTAACGCCGCCGCCGGACGGTTCTCGTCGGTGATGTTCGTCGGCAAGCCGGTGTCGTGGGACGCGGTTCCGGACGAACACGGCCGCCTGCTGGAGACCCCCGACGGCGTGACCCGCAACGGCGTAGACCTCGACGCGGTGCGGATGTACCTCCGGTGGCGCGGCCTGACGCTCGCGGAGGTCCGCGAGCGCGCCGACCGCTTCCGGGACCCGGCGACGCTCCCGGCCGACCCGAATCCGCCCGGCGACGGTTCGACCGGCGTCGAGGAGGTCCGCACCGACGGCGGCGCGGTCGAACGCAGCGAGACCGTCGGCGAGTCCGACGCCCCCGACGACGACCCGTGGGGCGCGGCGGCGTTCCTCGCAGACATCGACCACGGCGCGTACGGGACGACGCCCGAGGGCCTGCGCGACGGACTGGACGTACTGGTCACCGAGGACCGCGTCTGGGTCTCGCCGGGCATCCCGTTCGTCGTCCCGCTGTTCGTCGGTACCGTCGTAGCGCTGACCTACGGCGACCTGCTGTTCGGCGCGCTGGAACTGCTCGGACTCGCGTGAGAGACGCGAAGAGCGGAGGGCCTACTCCTCCTCGCCTTCGGTCCCGGCGAGCATCCCGGCGACGTTGCCGACGTTCATCGCCACCGCCAGCACCGCCGCGATGACGAACACGATGAACGACGAGATGGCGTTCATCTTCGGTGCGGTCCCGTACTTTATCATCGAGAACATCGACGTGGTCAGCACGTCCATCGTCCCGCGGACGAAGAACGCGCGGATGAAGTCCTCGAACGACCGAATCCACGCGAACAGGAATCCCGCACCGATGGCGGGCGCGACGATGGGAAGCGTGACGTCCCGGAACACCGTCAGCGGGTCGGCCCCGAGGTCACGCGCCGCCTCCTCCAGCGACTCGTCGAACGTGTAGAGCCGCGAGGTCACGATGAGCAGGACGAACGGGAGACCGTAGACGCTGTGGGTCAGCACCACGGTCCAGAACCCCGGCGTGATCTCGATGCCGAACAACTGGGGCAGGAGCGTCCGGAAGTAGATGAGCAGCGCGATGCCGAGCACGACGCCCGGAATCACCATCGGCAGGATGCCGAACGTCCGGTAGGTCTCCTTGAGCGGGAAGGCGTACCGGGCCAGCGCGAAACTCGCCAGCACGCCGAGTACCGTCGCGATGGACGCCGCGAGCGTCGCGACTTGCACGCTGTGCCAGAGCGAGGTCATCAGCGCCCCGTCCGCGAACGTCGCGGCGTAGTGGGACAGCGTGACCCCGCGGAACGGGAAGAACGTGCTGGCGTTGACCGTGAACGAGAGGACGATCATCACCGCGAGCGGAATCCACAGGAATACCAGCAGCGCGCCCGCGACGACGTACAGGCTGCGGCCGAGCAGCCACTCCTTGCGCTCGTGGTCGAGAATCCGGGTCCCGGCGTCTCGGTCGGTCGCGGTCGTGCGCTCGGTTTCGGTTCCGGACTCGGCCTCGGTCGCCATCTCAGACACCCCCGAGATCCTCGATGCTGACGTACCGGAACGCCAGCGCGAACGCCACCACGATACTTAGGACGATAAACATCGACGCCGCGCTCCCGTACCCGATGGCGTACAGCGAGTTGATTCGACTCTCGATGAGTTGCCCTATCATCAGCACCTTCCCCTGTCCGAGGAACCGCGGCGTGATGAACGCGCCCAGCGCGGGCACGAACACGAACAGACTCCCGCTGATGATGCCCGGAAGCACCAGCGGGAGGATGACGTCCTTCAGCGTCTCGGTCCTGCTGGCACCGAGGTCCCGCGCCGCCTCGGTGAGCGAGAAGTCCAACCCGTCGAGACTGGCGTACAGCGACAGCAGCATGTACGGGAAGTACGCGTGGGTCAGGCCGACGACGATGGCCGGGACGCCGTAGTTGAACACGCCGAGCGGACCGTCCACCAGACCGATTCGGACCAGCGTGCTGTTGATGACGCCGCTCTGGCCGAACATGAGGTACCACGAGTACGCCCGCACGAGGTACATCGTGAAGAACGGCAGCAGCACGAGGAAGATGACTACCTTGAACGTCGTGCCGCCGCGGCGCGCCAGCAGGTACGCCAGCGGGAACGCCAGCACCAGACAGAGGACCGTCGTCACCGCCGCGATGAAGTACGACAGCGCGAGTGACTGGAAGAACGCCGTCTGCCAGAACGGCCCCTGCCCGGCGAACAACTGCTCGTAGTTGCTCAGGGTCGGTTCCCAGACGATCTGGTACGTGAGGGGATCGACGTTCGTGAAACTCACCGCCACCATGAACGTCAGCGGCGTGAGCAACAGGAGGAACAGCCAGACCAGCGCGGGTCCGGTCGTTATCCCGAGCTTGCTCGCCCGCGAGGCGAACGCGCCCACGAACTGCTCGCGCGCGGACTGGCCGCGCTCGGAGGTTTCGGTAGCCACGTTAGGCGACCTTGATTTCCTCCCACGCCTGTATCCACGCCCGCTCGTTCTCGACGGCCTTGAACGGGATGAAGTTCTGCAACCGCTCGGGGGCTATCGCCCCGTACAGGTTGTTCTGGCGCTCGGTCAGGTACTCCTGGGTCGCCGGGTTGACGCTGGGCGAGTAGCCGACCTTCGCCAGCGTCGCGCCCAGTTTCGGCGAGATGTACTCGTTGACGACTTCCCACGCCTTCTGTTTGTTGTTCGAGGCCTTCGAGACGACGGCCGACTCGAACCACGCCAGCGACCCCTCCTTCGGCGTGGCCATCTTGGGCCAGTCGTCGCCGTTGACTTTCATCTCGACGATTTCGTTGCGCCCGGACTGACCCACGAGGAAGTTGCCCTGTCGGAACGCCTTGATGTAGGTCGGGTCCGCGGCGATGTACCCCTGAAGCAGCGGCTTCTGGTCTATCATCGTCTGCTTGACCTCCTCTATCTGCTGCTGGGAGAGGCTGACCTGCTCGCCTTGGAAGGCGTCCTGCATCCCGAGGTAGAGCGCCGCCGCGCTCATCGCCTTGAAGTGGTTGTCGTACATGACGATCTGGTTCTGCAGATCGACGCCTTGGAACTCGTCGCTGAACAGAATCTCGTAGGTCGGGTCGTGGTCCGGAATCGTCCGGGAGTCGTAGGAGTAGCCGTACCACCCGAACCGGATCGGCACCCCGTAGGCGTCCCCTTCGCTCGTGAACTGGTTCTGCGCGAACTGCTGGAACGTGTCGTAGATGTTCTGCTGGTTCGTGACTACGTCCTCCGGGACCGGAGCCAGCAGGTCCGCGTTCATCATCTTCGGAACGTAGTTGTTGTTGGGGATGGCGATGTCGTACTGCTTGTACTGGCCAGCGTTCCAACTGGAGAACATCTTGGCCGACGACGTGGACTTCGTGATTTTGATGTCCACGCCGACCTGATCCTGAATAGGTCCGAGCAGTTGCTGGTCGCCGTACTCCTCCCACGTCAGGACGTTCAGCGTCGGAGTCTGTGCGGATGCGGTGCCGACGACCGACGCACCGGCCAGTCCGGTCGCGCCGACCGCACCGAGAAATCGGCGTCTCGACGGCGTCACGTCGCTCGAAGCGTCCGCGGTACTCGCGTTTCGTCCGCGTTTCGATTGTGTCATTTGGTGTCCCCACCCACGGAGTAGTGGCTTCAGGAAACGTAATAAAAATTGACCCATATTATGGGCAGTACGTAGAGTAAATTCGACGGACAGCGACGAATTTTAACGTCGCGGACGCCGAGGGAGTTCTCCACTGGAATCGCGGCGGTTAATCCATATCACGAGTCGTGTTCACAATCAACTATCGTTTTGTGTCCGCGTCGGGTACCGAACAGTATGGCGGCCGAGGGGGAGAAACGGACGGCGACGCGGAGAGAGGCACTGATAGAACTCGACGACGTGCGCAAGGAGTTCGGCGACGTGACGGCGGTCGACGGCATCGACTTCCGCATCGAGCGCGGGGAGTTCTTCTCGCTGGTCGGGCCGTCGGGGTGCGGCAAGACGACCACGCTCCGGATGATAAGCGGGTTCGAGACGCCGACCGACGGGACCGTCGTCATCGACGGCCGGGACATGGCGGGCGTGCCGCCGGACGCCCGGGACACCAACCTCGTCTTCCAGCACCTCTCGCTGTTCCCGCACATGACCGTCGGCGAGAACGTGGCGTACGGACTGAAGAAGATGGGACTCGACCCCGACGAGGTGTCCGCGGGCGAGTCGGAGGCCGAGGTGCGCCGGGAGAAGGTCGAGACCTACCTCCAACTCGTGGACCTCGGCGGGTACGAGGACCGCAACCCGATGGACCTGTCGGGCGGCCAGCAACAGCGCGTCGCGCTGGCGCGGGCGCTCGTCAACGAACCCAGCGTCCTGCTGCTGGACGAACCGCTGTCGAGTCTCGACCGGAAACTCCGCAAGCAGATGCAGGTCGAGTTGCGGCGAATTCACGAGAAGACCCGGGGCGCGTTCTTCTACGTCACCCACGACCAAGAGGTCGCCATGACCCTCTCGGACCGCCTCGCCGTGATGAACGAGGGGCAACTCGAACAGGTCGGCACGCCCGAGGAGATATATCGGAATCCGGCGACCGCGTTCGTGGCGGACTTCATCGGCGACACCAACCTGCTCGACGGCCGGGCGACGAAACGGAACGGCCGGACCGTCGTGGCGGTCGGCGGCGACGGAGGCGTCCAGTTCGTTCCCGACGAGCAGGTCCGGGAGGGCGACGTGACCGTCTCGCTCAGACCCGAGGACATCTCGCTGGCCGAGAGCGCCACAGCGTCGAGCGACCGGTCGGACGGGAGCACCTTCGAGGGCGAGATTGTCGAGCGCTACTTCCAAGGTGACCAGACGAACTACGTGGTCTCGGTCGGCGACGGACTGGAGTTGTCGGTCGTCATGCAGGGGCGCAGCGAACGGGTGGAACGGGGCGACCGGGCGTCGTTCCGGTTCTCCGACGACGCGCCAGTGGTGTTCGATTGAACCGTTGACGGCTCTGGCGGTCGTTCGGTCGGCCGTGCTAACGCGACCCGAGTTACGAATCGAAACCCTATTGTCCGTCGCTTCGTAG
This sequence comes from Halorussus aquaticus, assembly GCF_024218795.1. Lineage (GTDB taxonomy): Archaea > Halobacteriota > Halobacteria > Halobacteriales > Haladaptataceae > Halorussus > Halorussus aquaticus. The sequence goes on along the minus strand of NZ_CP100400.1, from coordinate 3,124,457 downwards.
TCGAACCGTATGAAAACGGTCCGTGCAAGCGAGTATCACGACATTGCGCAGGTCGAAGCGCCGCGCGTCTCGCCGGACGGCGAGCGCGTGGCCTTCGTTCGGAAGGTCCCCGCGGGCGACGACGAGTACGAAGCGGCGATACACGTCGTTCCGGTCGGCGGCGGCTCCCCGCAGCAGTTCACCGTCAGCGAAGGCGTGGACAGCCAACCGCGGTGGAGTCCGAGCGGCGACCGCCTCGCGTTCGTCGGCACTCGCGGCGCGGACGACGACCGACCGCAGCTCTGGGTGATGCCGACCGGCGGCGGCGAGGCCCGGCAGGTGACGGACGTGGTCGGCGGCGTCTCGCAGATAGCGTGGTCGCCCGACGGGAGCCGAATCGCGTTCGTCCAGCAGGCCACGGCGGACGACCGCGAGGAGGGCCGCGACACCGGTCTCGACGGCGAGGACTTCGAACCGGAGGAGCCTGACCCGCGAGTCATCGACCGGATGGTCTACCGGGCCGGGGAGCGGTACTTCGACGGCAAACGCTCGCACGTCTACGTCGCTGACCTAGAGGACGAGGACGACGAGGTTCGGCGGCTGACCGACGGCGACTACGACCACGTGGAACCCGAGTGGGCCGACGAGACGACGCTCTACTACGGCGCACGACGGACCGGCGACCCAGACGATAACATCGTCATCGACGTCGCCGAGTACGACCTCGACGCCGACGAAGAGACCGGGACCGTCACGCAGACGACGGGGTGGACGCCGATGCTCGCGGCCGCGGGCGACGGGCGACTCGCGTACGCCTACACGCCCGAGGAGAACGCGACGCTCCGCCAGACCGAAATCGAAGTGCTGGACCGCGAGACCGGCGAGGTGACGACGCCGACCGAGTCGCTGGACCGCACCCTCGCGATAGGGATGGCGGTCCAGTGGGGTCCCGACGAGGAAGACCTCTACTTCCTGACGCCCGACGAGGGCGACTACGCGGTCTGGCGCACACCGGCCGACGCCAGCGCCGACCCCGAGCGAGTGGTCGGCGGGGGCCACGTCGAGGACGCCACGGTCGGCGAGGACAAGGTGGCGTTCGTCCGGTCGGAGTGGGACCACCCCGGCGACGTGTTCGTCTCGACGCTCGGCGGCGCGGAGAGTCGGCGACTCACGCGAATCAACAGCGACTATCTCGACGACCGGGCGGTAGCTCAACCCGAAGAGATTCAATTCGAGAACGAGTCGGGCGACGAGATTCAGGGCTGGGTGCTGACGCCGCCCGACTTCGATTCGGACGAGTCGTACCCCCTCGCGGTCGAAATCCACGGCGGACCGCACGCGATGTGGAGCACCAGCGGGACGATGTGGCACGAGTTCCAACTGCTCGCGGCGCGGGGGTACGTCGTCTTCTGGTCGAACCCCCGCGGTTCGACCGGGTACGGCGAGGAGTTCATGGCCGCGCTCGAAGGCGGCCAGTGGGGTCCGCCCGCCTACGAGGACGTGATGGCTGGCGTGGACGAGGTGGCCGAGCGCGACTACGTGGACGAGGACAACATGTTCGTCACGGGCGGGAGCTACGGCGGTTACATGACGACGTGGATAGTCGGCCACACCGACCGCTTCGCGGGGGCGGTCAGCCAGCGGGGCGTGTACGAACTCAACAGTTTCTACGGTTCGACCGACGCGTTCAAACTCATCGAGTGGGACTTCGACACGACCCCCTCGGAGGACGCCGAGTTCCTCTGGGAGCAGTCGCCGACGGCCTACGCCGACGAGGTGGACACCCCGACCCTGCTCGTCCACGCCGACGACGACTTCCGAGTCCCGGTGAACAACGCCGAGATGCTCTACCTGCTGTACAAGAAGAACGGCGTGGAGACTCGACTGGTTCGGTACCCCCGCGAGGGTCACGAACTGTCGAGAAGCGGCGAACCCGCCCACGTCGTGGACCGCCTCGAACGTATCGTGCGCTGGTTCGACGGCTACTCCGACCACCACGACGTGCCGAAGGCGCTGGAGCGCGGCGACGAAGGACTGTCGGCGAGCGAGGCAGAAGACAGTGACGCGGAAGACGGCGAAGACGGCGATGCGGACCCCGACGAGGAAACGGGCGGCGAATAGCCGAGAGACGAGAACGCACACGCCTTCCGTCGCGTGTCGTAGCCGTCACTGTCTCCCCGGTTATCCGCCGCTCTCCTTTGGTCACTTTTCGCACACAGGGGTCGGCTTCGGTAGGGGTTCGCACGCGGAAAGCCGCGTCGCAGTCGGGCGGTTTTACACCCGAAACGAAGGGGTTCGACGACCGTCGATGTCGAGTGACAGGAATCCCTCTATAGGAATACATTCCGCAATTAATCCACATTTCATTAGGAGAAATTATTCCCGATAACTTCATTCCCTCCGCCGATTCTCCAGTCGATACCGAGGGGTTCGTCGGACGGGGAACGCCCGAATCAGTCCACGATGATGTCCGCGTCGGCGTCCGCGACGGCAGGGTGGTCGTCGGGTTGCATCTCGGACTCGTAACGGTCGATCCAGTCCGCGAAACATTCGGGGCAGAGCCGCTGGCTGTCGATCTGCGAGCGGTCCACGGTCAGACGGACGGTGCGGGCGAGCGCGTCCGAGACGGGGTCGCCGCAGTCGTTGCAGGGGTCCTCGTCGTCGGTCATGCTTTGGCGTCCGTCGGGCGGGCATATAGGTTTTGGCGAAGTTGCGGTTCGGTCTCGTGACCCGAGAGACGGACGCGATGCGGTAGTCGGGCTTGAGGGACCGAGTAGCGGCGCTTCCGGGCGAACGCAGGTATCCGACACGAACACTTTTGCTCGCCGATGGTGTGGGTCCGGTGATGGCGGACGACTACCGCATCGCCGTCGCCGTCGGCAACCCCGACCACGCCGAGCAGTTGGTCCGGACCGCGGTGGACGTGGCCCGCGACCGAGGCGGCGAGGTGTTCGTCGTCGGCGTCGTCGTCACGCCACAGGAGTCGCCGTTCGCGCTGTTCACCGACGAGATCATCGCCCGCGAGTTCGGCGGCGAGCGCCGGGCGCTGCTCGACCGCGCGGTGTCGGTCGCCTCCGGCACGGGTGTCACCGTCTCCGGAGAGCTCTTCGTCGCCTCGTCGGTATCGAGAGGCGTCCTCGCGGCGGTCGCCGAACGCGACTGTGACAGTCTACTGCTCGGTTGGCAGGAGCGGACGCGGGAGAACGCGGTCCTCGGGACCAACGTGGACCGCATCCTGCGCCGGGCCGACTGCGACGTGCTGGTGGAGAAAATCGGGGCGCTCGCCGGGGAGGTCGAGTCCGTCCTCCTGCCGGTCGCCGAGAGTCACCACGCCGAACTCGCCGCCGCGGTGGCGCGAGCAATCGGGGTCGCCAACGACGCTCGCGTGGACCTCCTGCGGGTGGTCGCGTCGTCGGACGACGAGTCGGCGGCCCGCGACCTGCTCTCTCGCACCGCCGACTCGCTCTCGGAGGTCGCGGTCGAAACCGAGGTTCGGGAGGGCGAGGTCGCGGACGAAATAGTCTCGGCCTCGAAGTCGCGGAACGTGACGGTCCTCGGTGCGACTCGGACCGGCCCGCTCCGGCGGCGTATCGTGGGTTCGACCCCGCGGGAGGTCGGGCGTCGCGCCGACGGGACCGTAATCATGGCGCGGAAGGGCGGCGGGTCGCTGGCGTCGCGGGTGTTTCGGTTGTAGGGCGGAACCGCTTACGTCGTCCGGAACGCCCGGTCGCCAGCGTCGCCGAGTCCGGGCACGATGAATCCCTCGTCGTTGAGTCTGTCGTCGATGGCGACCGTCAGCAGGTCGGCCGTGTCGAACTCGTCGCCGACCCGGAGCAGGCCCTCGGGCGCGCTGACCGCCGAGAGGACGAACAGGTCCTCTGGGTTCGGTTGCTCGTTCAGCACCTCGTCGAGGACCGCGCACATCGTCGAACCGGTAGCGAGCATCGGGTCGGCGACGATGACGGTGTCTTTCTCCTGAATCTCGGGGAGCTTCACGTAGTCGATGGTGATGGGGAAGGTGCCGTCCTCGTCGCGTCCGGCCTCCTCGTCGCGACCCGCGCTGATGACGCCCTGTTTGGCGCGCGGGAACGCCTTGAGCAGGCCCTCGACGAAAGGAGTCGCCGCGCGGAGGACGTTGATGATGACCACGTCGTCGAGTCCCTTGACTCGCTCGCCGGTCGTCTCGGTCAAGGGCGTCTCGATGGAGACGTACTCGGTCTCCATGGCACCGTCGATGATTTCGTAGCCGCAGATGCGGCCGAGCTTGACGAGACCTTTCCGGAAACCGACCTGTTCGGTCTCCACGTCCCGGAGTTTCGAGAGCGTGTCCTGTGCGAGCGCGTGGGTGAGGAGTTTGGCGTCCCCGCGGTCTTCGATGGTCATCTCTATCCGTATTCGCGGGACGCGGGGGCTTATCTCTTAATATGGGCGGCGAGAGCGAGCGTCAGTCCGACCGGCCAGCGAGCCAGTTTGAATCCGAGGAAACCCCCGACGAGGAGCCAGTGGGGCGCGTCGGCGACGACGTGGCCGAGGAAGTCCTCGGTGGGGTCCACCTTGTCCCAGTGGACCTCGTACCGGTCGGCGAACGCCTTGACGTGGATGCCTCTCCCGTCGGGGAGCGGTCGCCGGTAGTCCGCGCGCTGGCCTCTCGGGTCGCCGGTGTGACAGACGAACCCGGCGCTGGTAGGGTGGGAAACCGCGTCCTTGGCGATGCGCAGGTCCGCGTGGTGGCGTTCCCGGAGCACTCGCGCGGCGATGCCGTCCCAGACCGAGAGGTCGGTCCGGCACTCGGGGCACGACGAGGGGGAAGTCGCGTAGTTCACCGCGGCCTCGCAGGCCGGGCACGGTTCGGTCCAGTCCCACGACACGCGGCGTTCGCAGGTCTCGCATCCGCGCTGGAGGTGGTAGAGCGAGGTCCCGCAGTGGGGACAGTTCGCGGTACTGTGCGCCGATTTCGACATTACAGACCCGGTTTCAACCGGGCGTTATAAACTTTCGGTAGCGCGGTACCGAGGCGTTTCCCTAGAGCAGTGCCGGGTCGATAGGGAAGACGTAAGTTTCGACGACGAGGACCGCCGGGGCTACCACACGACGAGATACGTCAGGACCATCACGAGACCGGCCGCGGCCGCGACGGTCTGCCACGTGAACGCGACCAGACCGAGGTACGACAGCCCCCAGACGGCGAGCGAGGCGAACGCGACCGACAGGACGAGGTTCATGACGAACAACACTCGCGGGTCGCCTTTCGAGTTCGGCATCGGCCGACTGTCGTTCGCACACCGACTTATCTCTTCCCCGACAGCGCCCCGTCGCGGCGGGCCAGCAGAGCGAAGACGCCGGAGCGAGAAGTCCGAGTATGCGATGGGGGAACCGATTCGGCACGCCGGTGGACCCGGTCCCGTTTCTGGTGGTCGCGGCGTTCGGGTTCCTGTTCTGCTACACGTTCGGTCCCAGTTACCTGATGGCGTTCGGCGCGGAGTTGGCGGGCGGACTGGGCTACTCCACGATGGCGTTTCTGGCGGTCACGGGACTCGCCTACTACCGGTTCGTCTGGACCGCTCGCCCGGAACTCCGGAGCGAGATACCCGCGCGGTTCCGCATCCGGCGAATCGTGCTGGGCGGTCTGGTCGTCGCCGGAGTGTTCGCGCTGCTCTCGCTCCCGTTGTTGCACGCGACGGTCTGAATACTCGCACTCCGATTTTCCGGTCGCCGCTCGTCCGCCGCGCGTTCGTCTAACCGTAACGCTTTCTTTCCGACCTGCGTAGGGCCGACGATGCGTCAAGTCGAAGTCTCGGCGTTCGTGCCCGCGCCGCCCTCGGTGGTCGAGCGCACGCTCACGCCCGAGACCGTGGTCGAGTACGAGGGGAGTTTCGAGGTCCGAGGCGTCGAGGCGACCGACGACGGGTGGACCGTGACCGCCAGCGCGCGGGGGTTGACGATACACCTCGACTTCGAGGAGCGCGAGGACGGGCTAGTCTACCGCCAGCGCGGGGAGGCGGGACCATTCGAGTCGATGGAGACCGAACTCTCGGTCGAACCCGAGAACGAAGGGTGCAGAGTGACGATGCGGTCGTCGGTGAGTCTCGGCCTACCGGCGGCCGCCGTCTCGGACCGCGTCGCCGCGTGGAAACGGAAGGGCGAACTTCGGCGCGCGCTCGATAGGTTGGCCGAGGACGTGTGAGCGGCGGAGTGGGAGTTCTGTGGGCAGGGGGACGCGACAGACGGAGATGCGATACGACCCCACAACCGGGGAGAGATTTTAAGTTCACGTCCGGAAACGTTCACGTCATGGGAGTGTTAGGCACAGTCAAGGAGTTCCTGCGGGCGTCCACCGAGTCGCCGAACCGAGGCGACCCCGCGGCGACCGAATCGAAGGGCGCGTACTGGTGTCACGACTGCAGCGAGCGCGTCCGAGACGTGGAAGTGGCGGGAGAGTCGGCCCTGGACTGCCCGGCGTGCGGCGACGAGATGGAGTTCGAACGGTCGCCCGACTCGACCGGGTGTGCGTGCTGAGTCGGCGTCGGTCGCAGTCAGTCGTCGGTGTTCGTCGCGTCGAAGGGACGCGTGCCGCGTAGGTAGCCGGGCGTAGAAATCGCGTTCACCGCTTGGAAAACCAAATTTTCTGCGAGCAGAACCGAAGAAACGGCCCGCTTCGACGGTGTGCGGCAACCTTTTATCGACGGAACGACTTCGTGATAAACGATGACAGTTGCCGACCGAATCGAGGCGTACCGCGAATATCTCGAAGAGTGGCTCCACGGTCTCTACCACGGGATGATAGAGCATCCCGCCTTCGAACTCATCGAGAAGGAGGCCGAGGACACCGAGGACACCTTCATGTTCGCGTGCTTCGCCGACGCGTTCGGCATCCCCAGTCCGGTCTCCTACTACACCGCCGAGTTACTGCCGTACCTCGGCGAGGAGTTCGAGCAGTGGGAGCGACGGATGTGGGACCGCGAATCGCTCATCGAGCGCAAGGGCCAACAATATCACTTCTAACATGAACAAGTTCGTCTTCTTCGGCGGCAAGGGCGGGGTCGGCAAAACGACGGTCTCGTGCGCGTACGGACTCAAGAGCGCGCGTGCGGGTCTGAAGACGCTGGTCGTCTCGACCGACCCGGCCCACAGCACCTCCGACGTGTTCGACCAGCAGTTCGGCGACGACCCGGAGGCGGTCGAGGGGTACGAGAACCTCTGGGCGATGGAACTCGACCCCGACGAGGAGGTCCAGCGCCACATGCAGGAGATAAAGCGCACGATGAGCGATCAGGTGAGTCCCTCCATCGTCAACGAAATCGACCGTCAGATCGAACTCGCCCACCGGACGCCCGGCGCGTACGAGGCCGCGCTGTTCGACCGGTTCATCGACGTGATGCGCGACTCCGAGGAGTACGACCGCGTGGTCTTCGACACCTCGCCGACCGGCGGGACGCTCCGCCTGCTCTCGCTTCCGGACTTCCTCGAAGGGTGGATCGACCGACTCGTGAAGAAACGCGAGAAGAGCATCGACCTCTACGAGAAGGCGGCCATCGGCGAGCGCGAGGCCCGCAAGAAGACCGCCGAGGACCCCATCATCGCCCGTCTCACCGAGCGCAAGGAGATGTTCGAGTTCGCTGGCGAGACGCTGCGTAACGACGCCACCTTCTTCCTCGTTCTCAACCCCGACGAACTCTCGATTCGCGAGACGCGGCGGGCAATCGGGGACCTCTCGGATTACGGTCTCGGCGTGGCGGGACTCGTCATCAACAAGATCGCACCGGAACCCGAGTCCGACGAGGCGGGGACCGGGGCGCAGTACCTCCGGCAGCGACACGCGACCGAACACGAACGCATCAGCCAGATAGACGACGAGTTCTCGGAACCCGTCGTGGCCCGCATCCGACAGCGCGTCGAGGAGGTCAAGGGAGACCTGTTAGACGACGTCTCGAACGAACTCGACATCGAAGTCGCGCCGGAGGTACGTGCCTGAACGCCGGGTCGGAGTAGCCAGAAAGTTTTCAAGTAGAGCTACGTGTCACCTATCGCACCAGTATATCATCGAGATGTGCCTGCAGGCTGTGAACGACTCTTTATCGGCCATCGTAGCTATCAATTATCGGTAAAAATCAAGAACAACCTTTAAGTTCGTGTTTTCCGTTGCTCGTGACGAGGTCGCATACCATGGTGCAAGTAATCTGGATGGTGCTGTCGGTTCTCGCGCTCTTCAGCGTGGGGTATCTCGGCTACTCTCGATACCTCGCGCAGTTCGTCGAACTCGACGACGACCGCGACACGCCAGCACACAAATACGAAGACGGGCAGGAGTACGTACCGGCGAAGAAACCGGTGCTACTGGGGCATCACTATTCGAGTATCGCCGGCGGTGCGCCTATCGTCGGCCCGATTACGGCGGGCGTCGTGTGGGGATGGGTCCCCGCACTGCTGTGGATCGCCATCGGGAACCCCCTGCTGGGGTCGGTCCACGACTTCGTGTCGCTGTCGAGCAGTCTGCGACACGAGGGGAAGTCCATCGGGTACATCATCGGGGAGTACGTCGGCGAACGCGGCAAGAACATGCTGCTGTGGTTCGCGTTCCTGACCATCATCCTCGTCGTGGCGGTGTTCGCGCTGGTGGTGGCCATCGTGTTCAACGCCTTCCCGCAGGCGGCGACCGCGAGCCTCGTATACATCGCGCTCGCGTTCGTCTTCGGCGTCTACCTCTACCAACTGAACCTCCCGTTCCTGCTGGGCACAGTGATATTCGTCACCGGCGTGTTCGGCGGCGTCTTCGCGGGCATCGAGTACCCGCTCGCGCTGTTCCCGGCCGGTGCAGACGCCTCGTACCCCGCGGGGACGACGGTGCTGTTCAGCGGCGGCCAGTGGATCCCCGGTGCGTCGAGCCTCGGCGTGAACACCGCGGCGTGGGTGCCGATAATCATCCTCTACGGCGGGTTGGCGAGCGCGCTCCCGGTGTGGATGCTGCTCCAGCCGCGTGACTACCTGTCGTCGTTCCTACTGTACACCGGCGTCGGCGGCGCGCTGCTGGCTATCATCGTCGGCACCGTGTTCGGTTCGGCGTCCCAGCCCCTCGAAATCCAGCTCGCCGCGTACAAGGGCTTCATGGGAGCGACGGGGACGCCGCTGTTCCCGCTGCTGTTCATCACTATCGCGTGCGGGACGATTAGCGGATTCCACGCGCTGGTCTCCTCGGGGACCACCGCCAAGCAGTTGAACAAGGAGACGGACGCCCGGACCATCGGGTACGGCGGGATGCTCGGCGAGGGCCTGCTCGCGACCGTGGCGCTCGCCACCGTTGCCATCGTCGCGCCCGACGTGGGCGGCGGCATCGGTCTCGCGCTCCCGACGTTCGCCAGCGGCGGCGGCATCATCCTCACGTCGTTCGGCATCCCGACCTCGTTCGGCGGTCCGTTCATGGCGCTGGTGCTGGTCAGCTTCCTGCTGACCTCCACCGACACCGCGGTCCGCCTCGGTCGGTACATGGTCGAGGAGATCGTCGGCACGGACGCGTCCGCCGCGGGCGAGGTCGCCAAGAACCGCTACGCCAACGCCGCGATACAGGGCGTCCCGGCGTACATCCTCATCACCAGCGGGTCGTGGCTCACGCTCTGGCAGTTGTTCGGCGGTGCGAACCAACTGCTCGCGGCGCTCGCGCTACTGACCGCGACGGTCTGGTTGGCCAACTGGGACGACTCGAAACAGCTCATCTCGACCGGCGTCCCGATGGCGCTGATGGGCACGATGACCATCCTCGGACTGGGGTGGCTCGCGTTCCACGACAACCTCTACGTCAAGTTCATCCAGAGCAGTCCGGCCGAGATGACGACCGTACAGACGCTATCGGCCGTGACCCAGATGGTACTCGCACTGGTCCTCATCGGACTGGCGCTGTCGCTGGTTCGGATGGGGTACAGAAACATTCAGAAAGTCCGCGGCGGCCGCGGAGCGGCGGTCGCGGACGGCGGCGAACCCGGCAGCGACTGACGCACCGACGGCGATTTTCTTTTTCCGATTCCGCGAGTCACCCTCGAACCAGAGCGACGACTCACCCTCGAATCGCAGCGACGAGTCGGGCTAACAGTCCCGACCGCTCCTCGGTCACGTCGGTCCACGTGCGGAACGCGGTGGCCACGTCGGCGCTCTGGCTCTCGACGGCCTCCTCGCGCTCGGGTGCGGCGACGAGTAAGTTCACCTCGTAGTGGCCGTAGTAGCCGAACTTGAGCAGGGTCCGGTCCTCGAACCCGGCGACGTACTCGCGTATCTCGTCGGGAATCTCGGGGACGACCACCGCGAAGGTGAACTCGGTGCCGTAGTGTTCCTCGTCGGGGTCTATCCACTCGTCGGCGAGGTCGTGGCCGAGTTCGACGAGTTCGTCGAGGTCGGCCCGCGAGACCGTCTCGGCGCGCCGGACGAACAGATGCTCCCGGGCCTCGTAGTTGGCGTAGTTGACGGACGGGTGGAGGAAGTGCTTCTGGGACTCCATCCGGAGTTCGCCGTACATCGTGAACGTCCGGCCGCGGAGGCGGTACTCCTTTTCGAGGTCGTAGTTGAACATCAGGCGGTCGCTCACCCGGTCGACGTACTCGTCGTCCCAGTCCGGCACGTCGTCGGGGGCCTGTGCGTCGTCGGGAACCTGCGCGTCGTCCGGGAGGTCCGCCTCGGGCGTTTCCGACTCGGCGGTCTCGTCGCTCATGACTCGGGTTCGTAGGCGTGAACGTCGTCCACCGACGGCGCGCCGAGGACGAGCGTCCGGACCGTCTCCTCGGCGTCTTCGGGGACGAACGCTCGCTGGGGACTGTCCGGTTCCACGACCAAGACGTTGTCCTCGGGGACGACCTGCTCGCCCTCAGGCGTCTCGACGTGGAGGTCGCCCGACTCGACGTAGAAGACCTCCTCTTGGTCGTCGTGATAGTGGTACGCCAGCGGAATCTGTTCGCCGGGTTCGACCTCGTAGAGGTTGAGCGCGACGTTCTCCAACCCGGCGGCGTCTCCGAGCGCGCGCTGGACGCAGGGTCGGTCGGGCGTCGGTTCGACGGTCTCGGGGTCGATGACGTGGTATCCCATGCGTGACCACAGTTCTCAGGGGGTTAAATACTCTCGGACGAGGCGAAGGTTTCCTGCGTCGCGCGAGGGCCATCGCGTCCGCGACGTCGGGCGAACTCCGACGCAGTCCGGTCTCGCGTTCGCTCCGCCTCAGCGCCGAAACCTTAATACCCCGAACACCCAACCATCGTGCAAGTGGTCCGCATGGACGACAAACGAACCGAAGCGTGTGGCCGATGCTCGATGACCAGCGTCGTCTCGATGACCGGAGAGGACGGCGAGCGCGCCGGTCGCAACCCCTTCGACGGGGCGCGCATCGAGGTACCGGAGGCCGAGATGCAGGCGGCCAACAGACACCAGGTCTGGCTCGGCCGACTCAAGCGCCGTCTGGACGAGATGGCGACCCGCCTGACGTACGGTCGCTAGTCGCACGACGGACAGCACCCGACAAGCGTATACCGAATCCGAACTAGAAGGTCTACCAATGGAAGAGAGCGTTTCGGGATTCAAGCTCCGCGGGACGTGGGGCGACATCGTCGAACACGGCGAGCGCATCACGGAGGCACTCCGCGAGGCCGACGTCTCCGGCGACGCCTACGAGGAGTGGGAAGAGTGGCGACCCAAACACCACGAGCGACTCGGCGAAGACGTGTCCGAGAAGACCGCCGAGCAGGCGTCTGTCGGCGAAGGGAAAGGAGAGAAGAAGGGCAAGACGCCCGACGACGACCTCAAGACCGCGGGCGAGAAGATCAGCGAATCCTACGAGAAGTTGGAGGACGAGGACACCGACGAAGCCGTGAGCAAGTGGCAGGACTCGGTGAGCTACGTCGCACGGGCCGCCGACTCCGCGAGTCGGAAGGCCCTCCGGAAGGTCGAGGACACCGTCTATCAGAAGGTGATGACCCGACTCGCGCCCTACTACTTCGACAACGACCTCATCAGCGCGAACGTCCAGCAGGTCGGCCGGGGCGACGGCGAGGAGGAGTTCGTCTTCGAGGTCAACATCAACGACGACCAGCTCAAGCAGAAGGTCAGCGACAAGCTGGCGGCCTACGAGGACGAGGTCAACCGTTGGCACGTCGCCACCGAGAAGGACACGGACATCGCCGAGGCCGCGGAGGGCGTCGAAGCGCCCGAGGAACCAGAACAGCCACACTCGAAGACGACTTGAGGCGTCCAGAAGCCGGTACACTATTCTACCGTCGGCGATAGGTTCGGAGCATGGTCGGGAGTGGCGTCGTAACGTTGGTAATCGCAGGCATCGCCAGCCTCTTCATGGCGTGGGCCATCGGCGCGGGGTCGTCGGGGTCCACGCCGTTTGCACCAGCCGTCGGCGCGAACGCCATCTCCGTAATGCGGGCCGGATTCTTCGTCGGTCTCCTCGGCTTCTTCGGAGCCGTGTTGCAGGGAGCGAACGTCTCGGAAGCGGTCGGGACGGAACTCATCGGCGGCGTCCAACTGACTGCTATCGCGGCCACGACGGGACTGCTCGTCGCGGCGATACTGGTCGCCATCGGCGTGTTCACGGGGTACCCCATCGCCACGGCGTTCACCGTCACCGGAGCCATCGTCGGCGTCGGACTGGCGATGGGCGGCGACCCCGCGTGGGCGAAGTACCGCCAGATTTCCGCGCTGTGGATTCTGACGCCCATCGTCGGTAGTTCTATCGCGTACACCACTGCCAGACTCCTCCGGTCCGAGCGCACCTCCGAAGGGGTCGTCATCCCGCTGCTCGGCGGCTTCGTCGGTCTCATCATCGCCAACGTCAAGTTCGTGATATTCGGGCCGCCGGACGTGAGCCAATCGGTCGCCGAGACCGCGGCCGACGCGCTGGCACTGCCCGCGGTCGCCGGGTTCGAGACCGGCCGAATCGTCGTCTCGCTCGCGGTCGCGGGATTCATAGCCGGACTGTTGGCGTGGGACGTTCACCGGGACCTCGACGCCGGACAGCGCCACTTCCTGCTCGCGCTCGGGAGCCTCGTGGCGTTCTCGGCGGGCGGGTCGCAGGTCGGTCTCGCCATCGGACCGCTGGTCCCCCTGCTGGACCCCTTCGAGATTCCGCTCGTGCCGGTCCTCGTCGGCGGCGGACTCGGCCTGCTCGCCGGGTCGTGGACCGGCGCGCCCCGGATGATAAAGGCGCTGGCGCAGGACTACTCGGCGCTGGGTCCCCGGCGCTCCATCGCGGCGCTCATCCCCTCGTTCGCCATCGCGCAGGTCGCGGTCTTCTTCGGGATTCCGGTGTCGTTCAACGAGATCATCGTGAGCGCAATCGTCGGGAGCGGGTTCGCCGCGGAGGGCGGTAGCAGCGTGAGCAAGCGGAAGATGGGCTTCACCGTGCTAGCGTGGGTCGCGTCGCTCGTCCTCGCAATCGGGGTCGGCTACGGCGCGTTCGCGCTCATCGACACGGTGAGCTAATCGGGTCGTAGACGAGTACGTTTAGCAGAGACTCTCCTTCGAAGGCGGACGGAGAATTCGGACGCGAAAACGCGACTTCGAGACGCTACTACCCTTCGGTCTCGACGCCGTCTTCGATTTCGGTGTCCCGCTGGCCCTCGCTCTCGGCGCGTTCGACCGCATCGAGTTTCGTCACGCGGGCCTTCATGATGCGGGTGTTCTCGACCTGTTCGACGTGGAGGCGCACGCCGTCGTAGGTGATGTCCTCGCCCTCCTCGACGAGGCGACCGGCGCGGTTGAAGATGAACCCGGCGATGGTCTCGAACTCCTCGCCCTCCGGGAGTTCGATGTCCAGCGCCTCGTTGACCTCGTCGATGTTGAGTTCGCCCTGCACGATGATGGTGTCGTCGTCCACGTACTCGATGGGTTCCTCCTCCTCGCCTTCGAGGATGTCGCCGACGATCTCCTCGACCATGTCCTCCATCGTCACCAGCCCCTCGGTGGTCCCGAACTCGTCGATGACGATGACCATCTGCATCCGGTTCTCGCGCATCTCGGTCAGGAGTTCGTCCACGTTCTTGCTCTCGGGGACGTGGAGGGTGGGCTGAATCACGTCCTCCAGTTCGAGGTGGTCGTGCTCGCCGTAGGTCTGTTCCCGAACCAAGTCGCGGATGTGGATGACGCCGATGACGTTGTCGAGGCTCCCCTCGTAGACGGGGACGCGCTCGTGGCCGCCCTGAACCAGCGTCTCGATGGCCTCCTCGACGCTCGCGGCCTTCGAGACGGCGGTCATGTCGAGGCGCGGGGTCATGACCTCCTTGGCGATGGTGTTGTTGAACCGGAAGATGCGCTGGAGCATCTCGCGCTCGTCCTCTTCAAGGACGCCCTCGCGCTCGCCGGTCTCGATCATGTCCTGAATCTCGTCGCGGGTCACGTACGACGTTTCGATGGCCGACCGCCCGCCCGTGACCTTGTTGACGACTCGCGTGAGGTAGTCGAACAGGACGACCAGCGGGAGGAGAAGGTACTCCGACAGTTTCAGCGGGCGGGCGATGCGGAGCGCCCACGACTCGGTGTTCTCCACCGCGTAGCTCTTGGGCGCGGACTCGCCGAACAGCAGAACGAGAGAGGTAATCCCGAAGGTCGAGACGAGGACTGCCATCCCCGCGCTGTCGACGTGGATACCGACGATGGCCGTCGCTATCGACGACATGGCGATGTTGACGATGTTGTTGCCGACCAGAATCGTCACCAACAGGCGGTGGGGGTCGGATTTGAGTTCGTTGACCGTCTCCGCGCCCGGCACCTTGTCCTCGACCAGCGCGTCCACGCGGTGGTTCGCCAGCGAGAACATGGCGATCTCCGAGGACGAGAAGAATCCGGAGAGCGCGATGAGGAGGGCGATGACTATTGCACCACCCCACGTAACCATCGCTCTCGAGACCTGAACGCCCAACACTTCCGCTATCGGGGTCGGCCCCACAGACGCGACCGTAGACATCGGGAATGGCACCATTCGACAATCCAACTTGCAAGTGGACGGGATTAACTCTTTATTCTTTTCCTGCGACGTGACGGGAGACTGCCGCGAGCGAAGACCTTACGGCGCTTTCGGGACAATACTCGGTCATGAGCCAGTCAACCAGCGCCGAGTCGGCGATAACCCTGTACCGCTTGCAGGCGTGTCCGTACTGCGAGCGCGTGGTCAACAAGCTACAGGAGTACGACCTCGACTACCGGTCGCGGTTCGTGGAACCGATGCACAGCGACCGCAACGTCGTCAAGCGTATCTCGGGCAAGCGGACCGTCCCGGCCATCGTGGACGAGAACACCGGCGTCACGATGAGCGAGAGCGCCAACATCGTGGACTACCTCGACCGGACCTACGGCGCTGGAGGTGCCGAGTAATGCCGGACTTCGACGTCGTCTCGCTCCCCGACACCGACCACGTCGCGGAGGGCGACACCGCGCCCGACTTCACTCGGCCGCTGGTCAACGACGAGTACTGGGAGGACGCCGCGCTGTCGGACCTGACCGACGAGGGGCCGGTCCTGCTGGTGTTCTTCACGATGGACGGCGCGTTCCCCGCGACGTACATGTGGAACGAGATTCGCGATAGAGCGTGGGGTAGCGAGGCGCAACGCGCCTCGGAGGAAGCGAGCGGTGAAACCGCGAACGAAGAGGACCGCGACCTCACCGTCGTCGGTCTCTCCATCTCGGACCCCTACGCCCACAAGCAACTCGTCGAGGAGCGCGGGGTGGAGTACCGACTGTTCAGCGACCCGCAGAACGGCGTCGCCGAGGAGTACGGCATCGTCAACGACCTCGACGGGATGGCTGGCGTGAGCGAACCCCGGCCCGCCGTCTTCCTGCTGGACGGGGACCGGACCGTCGAGTACGCGTGGGTCGCCGAGGAGTGGCCCGACTTCCCGGACTACGACGAGGTCGAAGCCGCCATCGAGTCGCAGTAGCTCCGGGACTCCCACGGTGTCGCGCCGCCGGACCGACGCGCATTTTTCCGCCCGACGCGAACGTTCGCTCGATGAGTGCCGACGCCGACGACATCGAACGAGCGGCGACCGCGATTCGGGACGGCGAACTCGTGGTCTACCCGACCGAGACCGTCTACGGACTCGGTGCGGACGCACTGAACGAGGACGCCATCGAGCGCGTCTTCGCGGCCAAGGACCGGTCGCGCGACAAACCGGTCTCGCTGGCGGTGCCGGACGCCGACGCCGCGCTGGAGTTCGTCCGGGCGTCGGACCGCGAACGGCGATTCATGCGGGAGTTCCTGCCCGGTCCGGTGACGGTCCTGTGCGAGAAGCGCGAGACGGTCCCGGACGCGCTGACCGGGGGCCGCGAGCGCGTGGGGATTCGGGTTCCCGACCACGAGGTCGCGCTCGACCTCCTGCGCGAGGTCGCGCCCGTCACGGCCACGAGTGCGAACGTGAGCGGGCGGCCGAGCGCGACCCGCGCGGCCGACCTCGACGCCGAGATTCGGGACGCCGCCGCGGTCGTCCTCGACGGCGGGGAGACCGGTGACACCGGAAGCACCGTCGTGAACGTCGAGTCCGGCGAGATTCACCGCCGTGGACCGAACGCCGACGACGTAGCGGCGTGGCTACGGGAGTGACCCACGTGGCCGGGAGTTCGACGCGAGGTCGGAGAGTCGTTCGACAGTCGTCGCCCGGTCGCTCGAAACCGACCGAGTGCAGTCGGACGTAGGCGGTGGTTACTTCGTTACCGGCGACTGTCGGACCTGCTGTGAGAGTCCCTGCCACCGATATCAGGCGGGACATAACAAAGGAAGGCTACGAATACGGTATCGGTAGGGATAGACAATGTCGATCGCAACGAAGGACGCGAACTCGGAGATACTCTACCGAGCGAACCACGACCGAGACAACGACGGTCCCGTCAGCGATACCGTCGTCGAGGCAATCGCCGCAGTCGAGAACGTCGAACCGCAGAACCTGGACGTTCGTCTGTACGACAGCATCGACGGCGACGCGCTCGACCGCCTGTACGAGACGACGGCCGAACGCTCCGAGCGACTGCGCGTGTCGTTCACCATCTCCGCCTACGAGGTGACCATCGAGGACGACGGCTACGTCGTCGTCCGCGAACGCGTGGATAACCCGAAACAGAGCGTTCGGTGAGGCCGAGTCGGAGTGTTCGGGGAGACGGAACGGGAGTGTTCGATGAGACCCGAGCACAGTGCTCGATAGGGTCGAACCAGCGCCGTCGGTGACACCGAGACTCGTCCGGAACTCACAGTTCAGAACCCCAGTAGTGACTTCAGCGACCGGGTCACGACGCCGCACTCCGAGCGGTACTCACAGGCGTCGCACTTCGCGCTGCCGCGGAGTCGCGGCGGGGGACCGTCGAGCGAGCGAACCGCCCCGACGGCCGTCCGGTACGCGGCTTTCCGGCGGGTGTTCAGTTCGACCTCGCGGACGACGCCGTGGGTGGGGTACTCCACGAAGGCGCGTTCGACCGGTCGCTCGAACGTCCACGACAGCGCCTTGGCGGCGGCGACGGTCCGCACCGTCTGTGGCTCCCAGACGCCCTGTTCCGGCGGGTCGCCGGTGAAGACCATCGCGGGCGTCGGCGGGTCGAGCGCGAGGACTTTGTGGACGACGCCCCGGCAGTCCTTGCCCTCGGTCAGTCGGTCGCGCTCGCTCGGGTCTCGAATGGCGGGCCACGCCTTGTCGAACCGCCGTCTGGCGTAGTCGAGGTTCGACCTGAACTCGGTCGGGCCGACCGCCAGCGGTAGGTCGGCGAGTCGCTCGTCGGGAGCGTCGAGCAAATCGCCGTACCGGAAGGCGAGGTCGCGGCGCTCGGCGACTCGTTCGGGCACCTCGAAGTCGTCGTCCCGTCGCCGGTAGTACAGCTTTCGCGGACAGTACGCCGCGGTTTCGAGTTCGCTGAACGGAATCTTCGACACGGGGAGGGTTCGTCCCGGCTTCAGAGATAAAGTTTGGCCACCCTTAGCTACGGTAAAGAAACGAATTGCTTCTTTGGCGGACGGCCAGCGAGCGCCCGGCCAGACTGCCGACAGCAGACGCTCGACTGAGCAACCGATGCGGAAGTAGCATCCGTGCGAGCGAAGCGAGCGCGATTCACCGCGAGTGAGGGCGTCGCCCGAGTGAGCGGACTTTTTTGGTCGAGATTTTTTCGAGGAGCGGTGCCCGAGGACACCCGACGAAGAAAAAAGGTCGTTCTAAAAGGAGACGTTCGTCTCCATCCCCTCGGTCGCGTCGTCCAGACCGTCCTCCTGCACGCCCTCGGTCATCCGGTCGGAGAGTTCGCGGTCCTGAAGCACGTTCTCGAACTCGTTGCGGAACCGGTCGTTGACGGTGCGGCGTTCCTGCTGGGCCTCGACGACCCGACGGTAGCGTCTGACCGTGGACTCGCTCACGTCGAGTTCCTCGGCGCACTCACCGGTGGAAGCGTCGGCGTCGAGGAGGTCGCGGAGGTCGTCGAGGTCGAATGGCGCGTCTTCGTCGGCGTCGCGGATGAGATGGAGGTCGATGCGGGCGCGCGACACAGTCTTACCGAGCGAAGCGTCGCCGAGTTCGCGGGCGATCTCCGCGTCGGAGTCGCCCGCGTAGAAGCCACGGACCACGGTCACGAGTTCCTCGTCCGAGAGCGTCGTCCCGAAGTCGTAGTGGTCGCGCATGCGCGAGATGACCTCTTCGAGGCGCTCCTCGACCGCCGCCTCCGAACTCAGAGACCCGTGGGTCTCCTCCTGCTGTTCGGTGACGGTGGATTCGTCGGTGACATCCATGAAGATGTCACGGAGTTCCTCAGTCTTCTCGTCCATTATTCTATGATGTGGGTGGGTCGGGACCGCAATATAAAAATCTGTCGGCAACGAGACGGACGCCGTCAACCGAAGAAATAATCTCGGTTGACGAGAGAGTGGCGACCATGAGTACCGACACCGCGTCAGTCGAGTTGGTCGGCGAAGAGACCGCGGAGAACGTCGCGCGGGCGGCCCTGCTCGCCGCGCTCACGGGCGCGTTCGCCTACGTCTCGTTCCCGAACCCCTTCTCGCCCGCACCGGTCAGTCTCCAAGTTCTGGGCGTCTTCCTCGCCGGGATTCTACTCGGCCCCTCTTGGGGCGGCGTCTCGATGGCGCTGTACCTCGTCGCCGGAGCGGTCGGCGCACCGATTTTCGCTGGCGGGTCGGCGGGAGTGGGCGCGCTGCTCGGCCCGACCGGCGGGTACCTCTGGTCGTACCCCGTCGCGGCGTTCGCCATCGGCGCTGTCGCTCACGGCGGACTTCGACTTCGTGACCCCGCCGAGCGCGGACTCGGCCGTCTGGTCGGCGCGATGGTGATCGGCACGGTCGTCATCTACGCCTTCGGCGTGGTCGGGTTCGCGTTCGTGCTGGACATGACCCTCCAGAAAGCGTTCCTCACGGCCGCGGTGGCGTTCATCCCGGCCGAGGCGTTCAAGATGGCCGCCGCGGTCGGCGTCGTCCGGAGCGACCAGATAGCGGCGGAGTAGACCCCGGCGACTCACAGAACCAGATGATAGAGACTCGAAACCTGCGCCATCGGTACGGCGGCGACGACGGCCCCGCGGCAGTAGACGGCGTCTCGCTGTCCATCGCCGACGGCGAGTTCGTCGTGCTGGCGGGACCGAACGGGTCGGGGAAGTCCACGCTCGTCCGCCACTTCAACGGCCTGCTCGACCCCGACGAGGGCGAGGTGCTGGTGGACGGCACGCCGGTCTCGGAGGACCTCGTCGCCGCCCGGACTCGGGTCGGGATGGTGTTCCAGCAGCCCCGAGACGGGTTCGTCGCGGCCACGGTCGGCGCGGACGTTGCGTTCGGTCCCGAGAATCTGGGCCTCCCGCGCGAGGAAATCGACCGGCGCGTCGGCGAGGCCCTCGCGGCCGTGAACATGGCGGGCCGCCGCGACGAGCGCATCGACGAACTCTCGGGCGGCGAGCGCGAGCGCGTGGCCATCGCCGGGGCGCTCGCGATGGACCCCGGACACCTCGTGCTGGACGAACCGTTCACCGGTCTCGACGCCCCGGCGCGCGAGTCGGTGGTCGAGCAACTCCGGGCGCTCCGCGACGCGGGGACCGGCGTCGTCCTCGTGACACACGACCTCAGAGACGCGCTCGAACTCGCGGACCGAATCGTCGCACTCGCCGACGGACAGGTGGCCGTGGACGCTCCGCCCGCCGAGGTGCGCGAGCGACTGCCCGACCTCGGAATCCGGGTACCGCCAGCGTCGGAGCGGGAGTCCCCAGTCCCGGGACGAGAGTCCACGAGTCCGGAGCGGGAGCCGTGACACTCAGCTATCGCCCCGGCGACTCGCTCGCTCACCGACTCGACCCCCGGACGAAACTCGGCTTTCAGGTCGCGTTCGCGGCCGCGGCGTTCGCGCACACGACCCCGCAGGGCCTGGTCGCGCTGACGGTGGTCGCGTTCGTCGTCCTGCGAGCGTCGGGCGTCGCCGCGCGCGAGGCCCTCGTGGAGTACCGGTTCGTCTTCCCGTTCCTGCTGGCGGGACCGCTGATTTCCTCGCTGACGCTCGGCGCGCCGTGGGTTCGGTGGGAGGCGGGCGTCGAGAGCCTGTTAGCGAGCTATCGCGTGGTGCTCGTCCTGCTCGTGAGCGCGGCCTACCTCCGGACGACCCCCGTCCGGGACTCGCGGGCCGCGATTCAGCGCGTCGTGCCGGGGAAGGCCGGGCGACTGCTCGGCACCGGTGTCGGCTTCGTCTTCCGATTCCTGCCGGTCCTGCAGGCGGACTTGCGCCGGATTCGCGACGCCTCGGCCGCCCGGTTGGGCGACCAGCGAGGGCTGGTCGAACGCATGAAACTGGTCGGCGTCTCGGGACTGGCGCGGGCGCTCTCGCGGGCCGACAGGTTCGCGCTCGCGCTCCGCGCCCGGTGTTTCGCGTGGAATCCGACGCTTCCGCCCCTGTCGTTCTCCCGGGCCGACGTTCCGGTGGTGGTGGGGAGTGCGGGGCTGTTGCTCTGGGCGGTCCTCTAACTCGGTGGCCGGAGAGAGAGCGGGACACCACTTTCGCGCCTCTGCAGGTAAAACGGGTGAGTCACAGCGTTGCACCCGCTCCGGGTTCGTTCGAGGCCCTCCGACAACGTCGGGGGTGGAAGGTCGGTAACGTTCCGCAACCGGTACGACTCCCGGCGAGCGTCAACAGGCACAGACCTTCTCGCACACGTCCTGCGGGTTACTGATTCCGAAGGTCGTCACGACGAGACAGAGCACTCCGAATGCCGCGGCACAGGCGAGCGGACCGACGCCGGTCTCGGCAGTGACGAACGAACAGTAGGCGGCCGTCTGTAGACTGCACGACAGCGAGTTCAGTATCGTCACCATGTTCTTGCAGTCTCCGCACCCGATGGTGTCGGGAAAGTCTGAACAGTAACTCGCCTGCGTGGTGACCTCACCGTCGTTGAACCATCCTGAGAGGTCGTGGGTCTTCTTCGTAACCGTCGTTCCCCCGACGTTGGTCGTCGTCGTCCGGGTCGAGACGTTTTCGAGACCGTTCGCAGTACTCGTCGAAACCACGCCGCCCCGACCGAACTCGGTGATGGTGACGGGGCGGTCCCGGTCGTCGAGTTCGGTGACCGTCGCCTTGGCGACGGAGTCACCGCCCAGCGGAATCGAGATGTTCACACCACCGGCATCGACGCTGTCGTCTACGAACGAGACGAGTTCGAACTTTCCACCGCTCGCCGGAAAGACTTTGAAAGCGTTGACCTCGGTCGCGTCGAACGAGATGCCTTCGCGCTGGAGCGCCGTAGCGAACAGTTCGAACTCGTCGGTGGAGCGCGCGTCCTCGATTACTTTAGAGCGTTTGCCGCCACGGATTCGCTTTATCCTCAGTTTCCCGTTAGCCGAAGCAGGGTTCGATGCGAACCCGAATGTCACGCCAGCGGCACCGATGCCCTTTAGACATTTCCGACGACTGAACGAACGCTCGTCTTGGCTATCTCGTGACATGCAGCAGGATTTTCACGCGTCTAGATTAAAGAATTTTTATATCTACGTCGATTTTATTATTTTCAACTATCATTAATTATCTCATGAGGGCATACAGCATAAGATGTGATAAAATTGATCGAATATCGATATCGGATATCGGTGAGTGGACGGTTCGACCCCGACTTGGCCGAGAAACTGCGTATCGGTCCGATTACTTGAGCAACAGCGTCGTGGCCACCAGCGAGACTAGTCCCGAGATTGCCGCGACCAGAAGGCGGGAGTCCGCCGGGGCTACGAGCCAAGTGAAAGTAGCCGTCACGACCGCGATACCGATTATCAGTCGCAGTTGAGTCGGTCCAATCGTGGCGCGACCGTTTCGGTTCACGTTCGACATCGTATCACCCTACGTCACAGTCGAAAATAAAAGGTTGGATTGGTCGAGCGAGAGACGCGACCCGTGCGGTCGAGCGTGAACTGAAAACGGTAAACTCCGAGTCCGTTTTTGACAGAGGAAGCTGCCTGAGTCGGTAAAACTTAAGCGAATCGTCTCCCCCGTGTAAAACATGGCAAGATTTGTGCTGGCGCAGGCGGGGGCCGAGGCGACCCGCCCGACCTTCTGGAAGATCGGTCATCTGGGCGAGGCCATCTTCTACTACCTCGCGGCGGTGGCGATGGCCATCTTCGCGTTCGGGGTCTACGAGCGGTTCGCCACCTACGCCGAGGGGACCGACTCGTGGTTCGACCGCCTCGACGACCTGTCGGGCCGCATCGTCTCGGCGACCAAAATCGTCTTCTCGAACCAGAAGCAGTTCGACCGCGACCTCTACGCGGGCCTGATGCACGCGTTCGTCTTCTGGGGGTTCCTGACCCTGCTCATCGGGACGACGATTCTGGCCATCGACATGGACATCTGGACCAAGGGACTCGGCCAAGAGTCGTTCTTTAACGGCGCGTTCTACCTCTCGTACTCGCTGGTGATGGACGCGATGGGCCTGCTGTTCGTGGTCGGCGTGGGGATGGCCATCTACCGGCGCTACTGGGTCCAGAACAACCGGCTGTGGGGTCGCCACACCTCGGCCGAGGACGACCTGTTCGTCTGGTCGCTGTTCCTGCTCGGGGTCGGCGGCTACGTCACCGAGGGCGTCCGCATCCTCGGGACGAGCGCGACCCGCGACGTCTCCTTCGAGACGGTGAGTTTCGTCGGGTGGTTCGTCTACGACGTGCTGGCGGTCGCGGGGGTCAGCCCCGAGATGGCGACCGCGGCCTACCCCGTAATCTGGTGGTCCCACGCGCTGCTCGCGCTGGCGTTCGTGGCCGCGGTTCCCTACGCCAAGCCGTTCCACATGATCTCGTCGTTCGCCAACGTCGTCACCCGCGACGAGAAGGCGGGCAAGCGCCTGCCGGGCGTCCCCGAGGACGCCAGTCCCGAGGAGATCGGCCACGGGTCCATCGAGGACTTCACGTGGAAGGAACTGCTCGACCACGACGCCTGCACCAAGTGCGGTCGGTGTTCGTCGGTCTGTCCCGCGAAAGCGTCGGGCCGACCGCTCGACCCCCGCGACGTGATTCTCGACCTGAAACGGTACCGCGAGGACCGCGACGCCGGGAACGTCGAGGAGATGCCCATCATCACGGACGCCACCGTCGACGAGACCTACTCGCCCGGCCGGGGAGCGGAGGCCGCGACCGACGGGGGCGTGGCGACCGGCGAGAGCGTCATCGCGAGCGAGACGATGGAGTCGTGCATGTCCTGCATGGCGTGCATGGACGCCTGCCCGGTCGAGATAGAACACGTCGAGCAGTTCACGCAGATGAACCGACGGCTCACCGAGTCGGGCCAGATGGACCCGAACGTGCAGGACACGATGATGAACGTGTTCCAGAACGGCAACACGTTCGGCGAACCCCAGCGCAAACGCCCCGACTGGGCCGACGAGTTGGACTTCGA
This sequence comes from Halorussus aquaticus, assembly GCF_024218795.1. Classification (GTDB taxonomy): domain Archaea; phylum Halobacteriota; class Halobacteria; order Halobacteriales; family Haladaptataceae; genus Halorussus; species Halorussus aquaticus. The sequence goes on along the minus strand of NZ_CP100400.1, from coordinate 3,100,623 downwards.
GATTCCGGACGCTCGCGATGAGTCCGTCGAGTACCTCTGGTACGTCGGCGACTACCCGAGTTTCGACGAGCGCAACCGGAAGGTCGCGCGTTCGCTGGCGACTATCCTCGAAGAGTCCGGCGTCAGTTACGGCATCCTCTACGACGACGAGCAGGCCGACGGCAACGACGTGCGCCGGGTCGGCGAGGAGGGCCTCTACGAGATGCTCGTGGAGGACAACGCCGAGGCGATTCAGGACTGCGACTACGACAAAATCGTCTGCACGGACCCCCACAGCTACAACACGTTCAAGAACGAGTATCCGGAGTTCGAGGCGTGTTCGTGGACCGAGGACGACGTGTTCCACTACACGCAGGTCGTCGAAGACCTGTTCACCGAACTCGGACTCTCGGGGACCGAACTCGACTACACCGTCACCTACCACGACCCCTGCCACCTCGGGCGGTACAACGACGAGTACGAGGCCCCGCGGGAAATCGTGAAGGCGACGGGCTGTGAACTCGACGAGATGCCCCGCAACCGCGACAACTCGTTCTGCTGCGGCGGCGGCGGTGGCGGCCTGTGGATGGACTTCGACGAGGACCCCAAGCCGAGCGAGGAGCGCCTGCGGGAGGCGCTGAACGACACCGACGCCGGGAGCCGCGTCGAGAAGTTCGTCGTCGCCTGCCCGATGTGCATGACGATGTACGAGGACGGCCGGAAGACCGGCGGCTACGAGGACGACATCGAAATCGTAGACGTCTCGGAGTTGCTGGTGGACGCCATCGGTCGGAAGGAGCAGGTCGAAGTCGCGGCGGATTAAGTAGCGGGCGTTTTCGGGTCGATACGGGGGTTATGCCGTCGTAGTCGTCGTCGAACGTGAGGACGATACGTACTGGCAGGTATCGAGTGGAAGTATCGAAAGAGAGCGACTGCCGCACCCATCGCGGCAGAAGTGCGCTCGCGTGGCGTTCATGGCATGGCACGCGATGAGGTCGGCACGCGAGCGCACCTGACCCTACGAACCGCGGCTTGTTAGGTCTGACGCCTACCACTTCGCCGAAAAACGCGACGGGGTAGCGGGCCGAGTTTCCGCGAGCGCGGAGCGTGGAGCGGTCGGGTCAGAGGAATCCGAGGAATCCGAGTTCGAGCGCGTAGAGCGCCGCGGCCGCGAGCCACGTCTGGAAGACGAGGGTACCCAACGCCGAGAGGACGACGAACTCCGCGTCGTTCATCTCGGCGAATCCCGCGGGCACGGTGAGCATCCCCCGAGTGAACAGCAGGGCGTTGCTCACCGGGACGACGATACGGCCCCACTTCTGGAACCACCCGTCGAAGCGGTCGAGTTGGCTCTCGTCGATTCGGAACCAGCGCTTTTCGAGCAGGTACTCTCGGCCGCCGCGCTTGGCCAGCAGGAAGAGCGCGTACTGCCCGATAGTCGCCCCGACCACCGCGACGGCGATGACCGCCGCGATGGTGGCGTAGTCGGTCGAGGACTCCGCGAGCAGCGTGACGCCGAGGGGGACGAGGCTCTCGCTCGGCGCGAAGTACAGCAGCATCGCGCCCTCCAGAATCAGGATGAGGAAGAGCGCGAGCAGGCCGTACTGGTCGAGCCACGCCTTGGCGAGTTCCTTGTTTCCGACGAAGAACAGGCCGACGCCGACCACCGCCGCGAGGACGATACCGGCCGTGAGTAGGACGAGACCGTTGTCGGCGAAGAACTCCCGGACTGCGCCGGGTTCGGTCGCGTTAGACAGCAGTGCGCCTGCGACGAACACCGCGACTCCGAGTGCGACTGGCACGTCGGAAGCGACGAGAGCGAGCGGGGACAGCATTCGTGACTGTCGTATCGACTGGCGGTAGTAAATGCGTTGTGACCCCGGCCGAGCAGAACCCCCTCCGGAGCGTGACCGCGCGACCCCGCCGAACTGACCGCGAGCGACGCGGTTTTGACGAGGGGGCCGCAAGGACCGATATGAACCTCACCGACCGGCCCCGTCGCCTCCGGCGGGACGGACTCCGCGAGATGGTCAGCGAGACCGACGTGGACGCCAGCGACCTCGTCGCGCCCGTCTTCGTGGACGCGACGACCGACGAACGAGTTCCCATCGAGTCGATGCCGGGCCACGAGCGCGTGCCCGTCTCGGACGCGGTGGCGCGCGTGGAGGAAGTCCTCGAAACCGGCGTCGAGGCGGTCATGCTCTTCGGCATCCCCGAGTCGAAGGACGAGCGCGGCACCCGGGCGTGGGCCGAGGACGGCGTGGTGCAGGAGGCGACCCGCCGCGTGACCGCCGAGACCGACGCCTACGTGATTACCGACGTCTGCCTCTGCGAGTACACCGACCACGGCCACTGCGGCGTGTTGGAAGAGGGAGCAAGTGAGGGCGAAGAGCGCCTGACGGTGAAGAACGACGAGACGCTCGACCTGCTCGGCAAAATCTCGACCTCTCACGCCGAGGCCGGGGCCGACATGGTCGCTCCCTCGGGCATGATGGACGGGATGGTCGGAGCCATCCGGGAGTCGCTGGACGACGCGGGCTTCTCGGACGTGCCGATCATGAGCTACGCCGCCAAGTACGAGTCGGCGTTCTACGGTCCCTTCCGGGACGCGGCGGACGGCGCGCCCGCGTTCGGCGACCGGCGACACTACCAGATGGACCCCGGGAACCGACGCGAGGCCCTACGCGAGGTCCGCCTCGACGTGGAACAGGGCGCGGACGTGCTGATGGTCAAGCCCGCACTCCCCTACCTCGACATCGTCCGGGACCTCCGCGAGGAGTTCGACCACCCGGTCGCGGCGTACAACGTCTCCGGGGAGTACGCGATGCTCCACGCCGCGAGCGAGAAGGGGTGGCTGAATCTGGAGGAGGTGGCGATGGAGTCGCTGGTGTCGATGAAACGCGCCGGGGCAGACCTGATTCTGACGTACTTCGCCGAGGACGTGGCGGACCGTCTCGACTGAGAACCTTGGCACTATCTAGAGGCGAACGAGGCGAAAAGGCCCCGGTGTCAATTACGGCACTCCTTTCGAGTTGTCAAGAGTCGATAGGTCCACGACCGAGATGTCCTCCAGATACTTAGCGCGTAGGACCCGCGTCACATCAATTTCCTGTTGCCATCGGTCGATGTTCACCGAACGCTCGTTCTTCGGGATGTGAGGTGCGTCAACGAGGTCATCGGAAACCTCGTAGGCTTTTACGGTTATCGTGTGTTCATCCACCTCAGTCGTCTGTTCCGTATTTGGTTGGAGGGCCGTTTTGAACGACCCCGTCGAGATAGTCGCAGCACCGGCTTCAGGCGTGATCTCGACACCGGGTTCTTGGAACGGTTCCTCCAACCCGAGGACGGCGATCGGCCGGTAAGTTGAGTCGTCAAGTGCTGTTGGAAGCACAGTAGTAGACTCGTTGCCTAACGAATGCTCTTTCATTGCGCCAAGTCCACTCTGTTTGACTATCGTCGCACGTGACTGGAAGGCAGACTTCTCAGTTGGCGATACTGCACTAGTCAGGTACATCGATTTCTCTGCTGAGTCAAAGAAGTAGCCCGGTGTACCGTTGATAAGGAACTCTTGGAGTTCGAATGGCTCATCGAATTGGTATTCAACACCCACTTGGACTAAGTCTACAGTTCCGATAGATTCGGTTGAACTCGCATTAGCGAGTCCACTAAGCCCAATGAGGCCTGCTGAAGCCCCTACGTTTTTTAGCACGGTTCGTCGGTCAACGCCGTCAGTATCGGTGTTGTTGGTTTGCATTGTATGTCCTCCTTAATTAACAGGACGGGTAGTTCCCCGTTATCTTGACAGCCTCTTTCGTACACCACGTCAGACTCGTCGTGTATCCGTTGTCAGCTCCGTTATAACTACAGTCCCCGATTCCATTGAGGTTGGGATGATACGTGAGCAACGGCGTCGTGTTGTGGCTTGAGTTTCGTTCGCCGAGTGCGTGTTCATACATGTAGTCATCAGACGTAAATCCACAATCGACGAGACACCGAACGTCCTTACTCTCCCAGTTGATGAAGTTATGGAGTGTCTCCTGAACGGCAGATGCCTTTACCTTCGACGTAGAACAACCGCTTAGAGGCGAAATTGCACCGACACCGGTGGTGAACGCATTATCTCCACAACTAACGACGTATGCCGAGTTAGCAGTACTCGTACTGCACTCATTGTAGTCGCCGACGAGCAGATGCGTCCCCTTGTAAGACGATAGGTCTTCTCCGTAGCCGTTGTCACTACCGTCTTCTAACCAAGATTGGAACGAATTGTTACTGTCTGTTTTTGGGTAATGGTCGGAGTCAGCAGTGTTGAACTTGTAAATCCGGTAGTAGTCTATCGACCCATAGGAGAGGAGTTGTTCACAGGCGCTCTTTAGTGCCCCCGGGACCGTGTCAGATGAGCTATTGACATTCCCTTCTTCATTCGACGTGTTTGGATACACACGGATGTACATTTGTACGTCTCCGTAGCTGTCACCGCCCTCCGTTAATTTACTGTATTTTGCCATGCAACGATACCTCTACCCCCAGCGTAAGTAAATTTTTCTATCTCAGACTGACATACATTTATTTTCTCTACTGGAGTATGTATCGTCAGAAGTACAGCGACCACAAGGTTGATTTAGTATATTATTAATAGAAATTACCATGAGAACAAGTTCTCGGCGGAGACTGCTAACCACTTGCGGAGGGCTGCTTGCCACCGCGCTATCGGGGTGTTCAGAGCGGGCAGCAGAGACCCCGGTGACGACCCAGAGAACTGACGAGCGAGTGAGTACGCGAACAATTGAGAGTGCACACACAACCCAAGAAACGCCGGAAGAGCGACTGGAACTCGGTGAGTGGCACGCCGACGGCCACTGGCGGTTCGCCGTGACGGAACTGGCGCTGTCGGCGACCGTCGAAACCGACGACGGCGAGACCCACGAGCTACCGCCCGACGAGCAACTACTCGTCGCCACGACCCGCGTCGCCAACGACGGCTCTGCCTTGGACGAGCATCTCGCGGGCCGGTTCGTCGCGCTCGTCGGCGGCGAGGCGTTCTCCGAGCAGTACCGCATCGAGAACCCCGAGACTGAGTGGCGGATTCGTGCGGACCAGTTACGTCGGGTCGAGTACCCCGGCCAGTGGACCGCCGAGGGACTCGCGGTCGAACCCGGCGAGACCACCACGGCGTGGTCCGCGTTCGTCGTGCCTCGGCCCGCGGAGCGCGGCGCGGTGAGAATCGGATATAACCCTGACCGCGAACCGGACGGTCCGTTTCCCGTGCAGTGGGTCACAGAGACCGAGCACTGACCGGAGACTACGTCACGGACGACGTACCGACCGAGTCACTCCGGCCCCGCGGTCATTCGCCTGACTTCGGCCCCGCAGTCCCCGCAGTAGAGGACGTACGTGTCACCGCCGTCGCGTTCTTCGTAGTCGCGGTCGGTCTCGTCGCCGCACTCCGGACATCGTTCTTCGATGACTGCGCCGTCGTCGGCCTTCGGCGCGCCGACCGCGATTACCCGCGCGGGTCCCTCGCCGGTCGCGACCGTGCGCTGTTTGGCCTCGGGCGGGACGAAGAACGCCTCGCCCGTCCCCACGTCGTAGTCGCCGTCGGGCGTCTCGACGCGAATCTCGCCCTCGACGACGTACAACAGTTCCTCGTGGTCCGGGTGACGGTGTTCGCCCCACGGCAACTGCTGTCCGGGGTCGGCGAGGTAGACGTTGAACCCGAACTCGGTAGCGCCGACCGCCTCGTCCACTTCCTTCTTGTGCCGAGTCGGATTGGGGGCGTCGGGCAGGTCCTCGACCGCGACTTTGCGGAACTCGCTGTCGGTCATGCGTCGAGATACGACGCCGACTCCGAAAAGGCCGCGCCTCGGTCTCGGGGACGAGGTGGTACGGCGAACGCACCCGTCAGGACGGTTCCGTAGCCGTTCTCTGGCCATCGACGCGCTTCTGAGTCCGGTTTCCGTCGCGCGCGCCCTCGACTCGTGGGACGAGGGCGCACGCTCCGACCCCGCCCTACGAACGTCCGAAAACCGAACGCCCGAACGTCCGCTTTCTGGACGGAATACAACCTTATATGGATATTATCCGATTTTAAATCGGACGACCGTCTACCGTAGACAGATTATTCTGTAGAAATTCAACGCTTATCCTTATGTACTGTTTTCCCGTCACAGTATATCGTGAGCGAACACACGAACCCAGAAGAATACGAGATTTTCCTGCACAGTCGTCCAGATGACTTCGTCGAACTCCCGACGGAGGGGTCTGAATGCTAGGCGCACCCCTACAGGTGGACCCCGGGTCGATAGCCAGCGGGGTCAACAACGTCTGGGTCCTGACCGTGACCTTCCTCATCTTCTTCATGCACGCGGGCTTCGCCATGCTGGAGGCGGGGCAGGTCCGGTCGAAGAACGTCGCCAACCAGTTGACCAAGAACATGCTGACGTGGAGCGTGGGCGTCATCGTCTACTTCCTCGTCGGCGCGGGTCTCTCGTCGGTCGTCGGCGGGGCGGCCGACCCCTTCGCCTACGTCAACGGCGGGTCGGACTCGTGGATCGGCTGGCTGTTCGGTGCGGTCTTCGCCATGACCGCGGCGACCATCGTGTCCGGTGCGGTCGCGGGCCGGGCGAAGCTCCGGGCCTACGTGACCTACACCGTCCTGCTGTCGGCGGTCATCTACCCGGTCGTCGTCGGCTTCACGTGGGCGGGCGGCTTCCTCACTACCATCGGTCCGGGCTTCCAGGACTTCGCGGGCGGCGTCATCGTCCACGGGATGGGCGGCATCGCCGGACTCACGGCGGCGTGGATTCTCGGGCCGCGGATGGACCGCTACAACGACGACGGGTCGGTCAACGTCATCCCCGGCCACTCGGTGACGTTCGCCGTCCTCGGGACGCTCATCCTCTGCTTCGGCTGGTACGGCTTCAACGTCGGCACCGCCGCGAGCGTCTTCGTGGTCGAGAACGGTACCCTCGCGCTCGGCGCGTTCGCCGACACGGTGGGTCGCGTCGCGCTGACCACTACGCTCGGCATGGCCGCGGGCGCAATCGGTGCGGGCACCGTCTCGCTAATCAAGACCGACAAGGTCGACACCCTCTACGTCGCGAACGGGATGCTCGCCGGACTGGTGGGCATCACCAGCAACACGAACGCCATCACGTGGGTCGGCGCGCTGGTCGTCGGTCTCGTCGCCGGAGGACAGCTTCCGATAGTCTTCGAGTTCGTGGAACGGAAGCTCAAAATCGACGACGTGTGTGCGGTCTTCCCGGTCCACGGGTCGGCGGGCGTCCTCGGGGCGCTGCTGTTCCCGTTCTTCGCCATCCCCGGTTACGAGGTCAGCTTCGTCGCGCAGGCCATCGGCGTCGGCGTCATCGCGCTGTGGACCGTCAGCGCGACGGCGTTCGTCTTCGGCGTCCTGAAACTGCTCGGTCAGGCCCGGGTCAGCACCGAACACGAGCGCGAAGGTCTCGACATCGCCGAACACGGCGTGGACACCTACCCCGAGTTCGGTCGTCCCGAGGTGTCCGAGGGAAGCGCAGTGCGGACCGACGGCGCTGGCGGTCTGCGTGCCGACGGGGGTGAGCGAACTTCGAGTTCGCGAGCCTCGTCGGAGCTTCGCTCAGACGGTGCCGGTGACCTGCCCGACACCGGCGAAATCAAGATGGTCACCGCCGTCGTCCGGCCCGACCGCCTCAGCGACGTGAAGACCGCCCTCGCACAGGTCGGCGCGCCGAGTCTCACGGTCACGAACGTCTCGGGCCGCGGGAGCCAACCCGCGAAGACCGGCCAGTGGCGCGGCGAGGAGTACACGGTTGACCTCCACCAGAAGGTGAAAGTCGAGTGCGTCGTCGCCGACGTGCCCACCGACGAGGTCGTCGAGGCGATTCGCGAGGCCGCCGACACCGGCGAACCCGGCGACGGGAAGATATTCGTGATTCCCGTCGAGGACGCCGTGCAGGTCCGGACCGGCGTTCGCGGGACTGAGGCGGTGTAAGAGGGCCTCGTCCGCGGCGAGTGTCGGTCGCCGCCGAACGTTCTCACCGACACCGACGGTTCCGATTCTCGGTTCTCCCCCGGTTTCCTGCGAGTTCCATTTTTCAGTATCGCCGCTCTGACTCGGTCCGCGAAACGGCCAACATATATCATCTCTCGGCGGAAGTGTTGGGTATGGAAGAGGAGCAGACCACTGTCCGGTCTACGAACTACTCTCCCGGCGACGAGAAGCGCCCGCGGAACGACGACCCGAACACCCTGCTGAACGCGCTCGTCGGTGCGGTCGTCACCGTCGTCGGCGCGCCGGTCCTCCCGTTCTCGGCCGTCGTCGGCGGCGGGGTCGCGGGCTACCTCCAGCGGGGTGACCTCAGTGACGGTGCGACGGTCGGTGCCATCGCGGGTATGCTGGCGGCGATTCCGGCGTTCCTGTTCGCGTGGGTCGTCGTGGGAGTGTTCCTGCTCGGCGCGGACCCCTTCTTCGCGCTGAGCGGACTGTTCGCCGGGTTCCTCTTCGTCGTCGTCGTGGGCTATCTCGTCGGTGCCGGAGCGCTCGGCGGCGCGCTCGGGTCGTACCTCCGACGCGAACTGTGAGCCGGGTGCGGCCGAAGGGGCAGGCCCCGCTCCGGACGAAGGAGTAGTTGCTATTTTTCGGACGCGCGCTTCCAGTAGCCTCGTGAGAACCAGACGTAGAGACCGGACAGCACCCAGCCGAGACCGATCCAGACGAGTGCGCTGACTCCCAAGTAAACGTCCGTCGGTGGGGTAGTCAATCCCCGATACAGCGATAAAATCCCTAACCCGAGAAATAGGACTGCGCCGACCGTATCGAGACGGTCGGCGACTCTCTCGGGCGTGAGCCAGTCGAGTGGAGCCATCGCTACGCCTTCGAAGACAGTGCTGTCTCTGATAAATGTACGCGAGAGGCGGTACGTCGAGGGCCGACAACGACAGGAGCGTCGCCGCCGCAGTCGGAATGCGGCCGGAAGGGGCAGACCCCGCTTCAAGTGAGGGGCTTTTCCATCTCGAACCCCCACAATGGAACATGAGTACGATAGACGAGGACAAACTGACGGTCTTCTCGGACTACGTCTGTCCGTTCTGCTACCTCGGAAAAGCGGCGATGGAGGAGTACCTCGACGAGGCCGACGACCCGCCGGAGGTCGAGTGGCACGTCTTCGACCTGCGGGGCTACAAGCGCCAACCGGACGGGAGCATCGACCACGACGTCGAAGACGGGAAGGACGACGACTACTTCGCGCAGGTCCGCGAGAACGTCGAGCGACTGAAAGAGCAGTACGACGTGGACATGACGCTGGACTACTCGCTGGAGGTGGACTCGTGGGACGCTCAGAAGGTCTCGCTGTACGTGAAGCAGGCCTACGACGAGGAGACGTTCCTCGACTTCCACGAGCGCACGTTCGAGGCGCTCTGGCAGGACGGTCGGGACATCGGCGACCCGGAAGTCATCGCGGACATCGCCGAGGGCGTCGGCGTCCCCGCGGACGAGGTGTACGACGCCATCGAGGACGACGGACTCGAACAGGAGATGAAACAGCGGTTCGAGGAGGCCAAACAGCGCGGCGTCTCGGGGATTCCGACCTTCACCTTCGACGGACACGGCGCTCGCGGCGCGATTCCGCCCGAGCAGTTCGAGCGACTCGTCGAGGGCGCCTGACCCCGGTCGGCCAGACAGAAATCGACTTTAGCCCCGAACCAGAAGACTACGGTATGCACGACGCGAACTCCCGCGAGTTGTACGACCGGGCGCTGTCGGTTCTGCCCGGCGGGGTCAACTCCCCCGTGCGGGCGGTCAGACCGTACCCGTTCTTCGTCGAACGCGGCGACGGCGCGCACGTCGTCGACGCCGACGGTAACAAGTACGTCGACTACGTGATGGGCTACGGTCCCCTGTTGCTGGGCCACGGCCTGCCCCAAGAGGTCGAGTCGCGGATTCAGTCTCAGCTCTCGGACGGCCCGATGTACGGCGCGCCGACCGAGGTGGAGGTCGAACTCGCGGAGTTCATCGCGCGCCACGTCCAGAGCGTCGAGATGCTGCGCTTCGTCAACTCCGGTACCGAGGCGACCACCTCTGCGGTCCGCCTCGCCCGCGGCTACACCGGCCGGGACAAGATAGTCGTCATGCAGGGCGGCTACCACGGCGCGCAGGAATCGACGCTCGTGGAGGGGAAGTCGGGCGGCGTCGGGTCGCCGAGTTCCGACGGGATTCCCCGAGCGTTCGCCGAAGAGACCATCACCGTCCCGTTCAACGACGAGCGGGCGGTCCGGGAGGTGTTCGAGGAGCGCGGTGACGAAATCGCGGCCGTCCTCACCGAGCCGATTCTGGGCAACTGCGCGTCGGTGGGTCCGGTGGAGGGCTACCTCGACAGCCTCCGCGAGATTACCGACGACCACGGCGCGCTCCTGATACTCGACGAGGTGATGACCGGGTTCCGCGTCGGCGGTCTCCAGTGCGCGCAGGGCAAGTTCGGCGTCACCCCCGACATCACCACCTTCGCCAAGGTCATCGGCGGCGGCTTCCCGGTCGGCGCGGTCGGCGGTCCCGCCGAAATCATGGAGTCGTTCACGCCGACGGGCGACGTGTTCCAAGCCGGAACCTACTCGGGCCACCCGCTCTCGCTCACCGCGGGGCTGGAGATGCTCCGATACGCCGCCGAGAACGACGTGTACGACCACCTCAGCGACCTCGGCGACCGGTTGCGCTCGGGGCTGACCGACATCCTCGAAGACGAGGCTCCCCGATACACCGTCACCGGGTACGACAGCATGTTCAAGGTCGTGTTCACGCGCGACGGGCCGCGCGACCTCTCGGGCCAGTGCGATGCCGGATGTCGGCAGGACCCCGACTGCCCCCGGTTCGACTACTGCCCCAAGAACAAGGCCGACGTGGACGCGGCCGAGACCGAGCGCTGGGAGCGCCTCTTCTGGCCCGCGATGCGCGAGGAGGGCGTCTTCCTGACCGCGAACCAGTACGAGTCGCAGTTCCTCAGTTACGCCCACACCGAGGAAGACGTGGAGGAGACGCTGGAAGCCTACAAGAACGCGCTGTAGCGCGATCGGAGCGACTGTTCGCGCCGAGACGCCCGCTCACGGCTCCCGCGGGCGAACTACGGTTCCGAGTAATCGACTTTCCCCTCTTCCTCGCTCATCTCGACGGCGTAGAGTCGCGCGTACGGAAGGTGGAGATAGCTCCCGTCGTCGAGTTGCACGCGGACGCCGTGGACCTTCCCGGAGTCGGATATCTTCTCGGCGCCCACCTCGACCGTCTGGACCCCGTCGGGGTCGTCGTAGGTGATTCGCGCCATCCCCTCGAAGTGGGCGCTCCAGTTCAATAAGGGTGATTGCGGCGCTCGGGGCGTCGTCGCGAGACCGCATGCGACACGCGTTTAGGGACCGCGCCCCCAATTCGGACCATGAGCAGTGAACGGGCCAACAGCGAGCGAACGAGACGCCGCCGGTCCCACCACTGGTACTGGGTGGCCGCCATCCCGGCGACGTTCCTCCTCTGGTTGGCGACCCTCGGGTGGTTGGCGCTGGCCTCCTCGTGGGAGGCGTTCGGATTCGGCGGCAACACGGTCGAACTCTCCTTAATCGTGCTCGGCGTACCGTTCGTGTTCCTGACGGCCTACTTCCCGCTGGCGGTGTATCGGGACGCCGACTACGTGAACCGGACCAGCGGCAAGTGGGCACCCGAACCGATGCGGATGGCGTTGACCGCCGGAGTCGGCCTCGTCGTGCTGGTTCTGGTCGGCGTCCCGTCGCTGTTCCTCGGACTGCCGCCGACGTACGGTGTCATCGCGGGGTTCGTCGTCAGCGTCCCCTTCGCGGCCTACTACCTCTCGAAGCGCCGCGAACACGTCGGCGTTCCCGACGTGCCGTGGTGACTCACTCCCGGAGGTCGGTCCTCGCCTCGGCGTCGAAGTAGTCGTACAGCGCCCGGTAGAGGCCCGCCGACTCGTTCTCGTCGGTTCCGAACCCGCCTTCTCCGTCGGACTCTCGCAGTGACTCCGAGTCGCTCGACTGCCGAGGCGACTTCCGCGGCCGCCGGATTGGCGTCCGAGTGGAAGTCGTCGGGTCGCTCGCACCTCGGCGCGTCCGCACGGACGACCGGAGCGAGGCGAAACCTGATTGGGGGCCGACGATTCGGGCGGGGCCGAAACCGCGTCCGCGAGGAGAACGAACAGGGTTTCAACCTCCGGCGCGGACGCTCACACATGAGCAAACACGGGACCGAGATACGCCTCGCCACGCGGGGGTCGGACCTCGCGCTCCGGCAGGCCGCCGAGGTGAAGGCCGCGCTGGAGGACCGGCGATTCGACGTGGAACTGGTGGAGGTCGAGACGACGGGCGACGAGATTCGAGACGAACTCATCCACCGCCTCGGGAAGACCGGGGCGTTCGTGCGAAGTCTGGACGAGAAGGTGCTGTCGGGGGAACTCGACGGCGCGATTCACTCGATGAAGGACATGCCGACCGACAGCCCCGAGAAACTGGTGGTCGCGGCCATCCCCGAGCGCGCCAGCGCCAACGACGTGCTGATAACCCCGGACGGGAAGGAACTGGACGAACTCCCAGAGGGCGCGACGGTCGGCACCTCCAGCCTCCGGCGGAAGGCCCAGTTGCTGAACTACCGCGACGACCTGAACGTCGAACCCCTCCGGGGGAACGTGGACACCCGCGCCGAGAAACTGCTCGCGCCCGCCCTCCAGCGGGAACACGAGGAGCGGACGCAGGCCGAGAAGGAGAAGCAGTCGGACAAGGCGATGGCCCAGAAGGGCCACAAGAAGGAGTACGAGGGGAAGTTCGACCGGACCGTCGAGGAGTGGTTCAACGACCTCGCCGAGGTCGAGCGCCGGGCGTTAGAGCGGGAAGTCGAGACCGAGTACGATGCCATCGTCCTCGCGCAGGCCGGACTCGAACGAAGCGGTCTGGCCCACCACCTCGACTACGTCGAACTTCCCAGCAGTCAGTTCGTCCCCGCGCCCGGACAGGGCGCGCTCGCGCTGACGGCGCTCGACAGCGAACTCGCGGGCGACGTGAACACCGTCCTCGACCACCCCAGAACGCGGGTCGAGACCACCGTCGAGCGCACCATCCTCGCCGAGTTGGGCGGCGGCTGCGTCGCGCCCATCGGCGTCCACGGCCTGATTCAGGGCGAGAACGTCCACGTCGACGTGCAGGTGTTCTCGCAGGACGGCACCGAAGTCATCGAGGCCAGTCGGGACGTGCCGGTCGAGAACCACGTCTCGGCCGCCAAGGAGTTCGCGGCCGACCTCGCCGAGCAGGGTGCCGACGACCTCATCGAAGCCGCGAAGGCCGACGACGAGGACCGGGAGAGCAAGCGGGGTGAGTCCGTCCATCAGGAGGACGAGTGAGATGAGTAGAGACGTGCGAGTCGCCGTCTTCCGGCCCGACGACGAACGACTCGCCGAGGCCGAGGCACTGCTGGACTCGCTCGGTGCCGAGACCGTCGCCGACCCCATGCTGGAAGTCCGGCCCACGGGCGAGACGCCTCGAGACGGCGCGTACGTCGTCCTGACGAGCAAGACCGGCGTGGAGTTGGCCGCGGAGGCCGGGTGGGACCCCGACGGCGCGACGGTCTGCGCAATCGGCGAGAGCACGGCCGAGGCGCTCCGCGACGCGGGATACGACGTTGACATCGTGCCGAAAGAGTTCTCCTCGGCCGGACTGGTCGAAGCACTCGCGAGCGAGGTCGAGGGCGAACGCGTCGAAGTCGCCCGGAGCGACCACGGGAGCGACGTGCTGACGGACGGTCTCGCCGACGCGGGAGCCGACGTAAACGAAACTACGCTATATCAATTGGTGCGTCCCGAGGGGTCCGGCGAGTCGGCCGCCCTCGCGGCGGCGGGGGACCTCGACGCCGCCGTCTTCACCTCGTCGCTGACGGTGGGCCACTTCTTGGAGGCGGCCGAGGAGCGCGGCGTGCGGGAGGCGGCAATCGCGGGCCTGAACGACGCCGTGGTCGGCGCTATCGGCGACCCGACCTGCGAGACGGCCGAGTCCGAGGGCGTCGAGGTGGACGTGGTGCCCGAGGTCGCGGACTTCGAGACGTTGGCCTGCGAAGTCGTGGAGACGGCCGCGCCGACGTATCACGAGTGACCGCGCGACGCCGGTAGCTATCTGCTCGTTCTCGGGCGAACTCGCGGACGGAACGCGGTTCTGGTCCGACCCCGCCGAGCGAATTTTCCGACGCGAACCCGAACGCCCCGACGAGCGTGACGGACCCGATACTCCGCTGCCCGGACCACGGTTTCGTGACCGCATCCGTCGGTGGCGACCCGAACTGTCCGGAGTGCGGCGCGGACGCCGAGCGAGTTCTCTCGGGCGAGCGCAGACGCCGCCTCTCGAAGTTCGTCAGCGGCGCGCTCCGGCACTTCCCCGACGACGCCGGTCTCGAACTGGACGACCGCGGGTGGGCCGACTACGAGCGACTGGCCGACGCGGTGGCGCGGAAGTACGACTGGGCCGACCCGCAACTCCTCGCCGCGGTGGTCGCCACCGACCCCAAGGGCCGATTCGAGCGCGAAGGGGGTCGGATTCGCGCGGCGTACGGTCACTCGGTAGACGTGACGCTGGAAGCGAGCGAGAGCGACCCCGAGAGCCGGATTCCCGACCGACTCTACCACGGCACCGACCCGGACAATCTGGACTCTATTCTCGCGGAGGGGTTACAGTCCATGAACCGGCAGGAGGTTCACCTTTCGGCGACGCCCGCGGAGGCCCGCGAGGTGGGACGTCGGCACGCCCCGAGTCCGGTCGTCCTCGAAATCGACGCGTCCGGGATGGTCGCGGACGGCCACCGGGTCTCGAAGCGCGGCGCGGAGACGTACACGGCCGACGAGGTACCGCGGGAGTATCTGGACGTTCGAGAGCAACGAGAGAAGGACTGAGACGGACGGAAAGACTCCGGAGCGGGAGACGCAGAACTTTATAAGTAGTAACGACTTACCTTGCTCCGAATGGCTTCCGCTGGTCCAGTTCCCGCCCTCGAAGAGCGCGCCGCCGCGTGCGCCGACCGCTTGCGGGACGCCGACGAGGTGTTGCTCGCGTCCCACATCGACGCCGACGGACTGACGAGCGCGGCGATAGCGTCGCGGGCGCTCGAACGCGCGGGCATCCCATTCGAGACCGTGTTCAGCAAGCAGTTGGACGCCGACGAAATCGCGTCCATCGCGGCGACCGACTACGAGACGGTGCTGTTCACCGACTTCGGGAGCGGCCAGTTGGACCTCATCGCCGACCACGAACGGGCGGGCGAGTTCACTCCGGTCGTCGCCGACCACCACCAACCCGCGGACGCGGACACCGAGTTCCACCTGAATCCGCTGTTGTTCGACATCGACGGCTCCTCGGAACTCTCCGGCGCGGGCGCGGCGTACGTGCTCGCACGTGCGTTGGAACCGGACGGAACCGACAACCGCGACCTGGCGGCGCTCGCGGTAGTCGGCGCAGTCGGCGACATGCAGACGACCGACGGCGAACTCGTCGGGGCGAACCAGTCCATCGTCTCGGAAGGCGTCGAGGCGGGCGTCGTGGAGACGGCGACCGACCTGACGCTGTACGGCAAGCAGACCCGGCCGCTGCCGAAACTGCTCGAATACGCCAGTGACGCGTACATTCCTGGTATCACGAACGACGAGAGCGGCGCGCTCCGGTTTCTCGACGGTCTCGACGTGGACCTGAGAGACGGGGACGGCGAGTGGCGGTGCTGGGTGGACCTGAACGAAGACGAGCGCAGTACGGTCTCGAACGCGCTCCTCCAGCGCGCGGTGTCGAGGGGCGTCAGTTCCGACCGAATCGAGGGACTGGTCGGGACGAGCTACGTCCTCACCGCCGAACCCGAGGGCACCGAACTCCGGGACGTGAGCGAGTTCTCCACGCTCCTGAACGCGACGGCGCGCTAC
Organism: Halorussus aquaticus; assembly: GCF_024218795.1. Taxonomy (GTDB): domain Archaea; phylum Halobacteriota; class Halobacteria; order Halobacteriales; family Haladaptataceae; genus Halorussus; species Halorussus aquaticus. The sequence continues at coordinate 3,084,712 of NZ_CP100400.1, read as the reverse complement.
GAACGCGCCGACGTGGGGCTGGCGGTCTGTCTCGGTAATCGTGACGGGGCGCTGGACTGCGCACAGAAACTGCTCGCCAACCACCGGCGGAACCTCTCGGAGGGCCTCCGGTTCGTCGAACGCGAGGGCGTCACTCGCGAGGAGAACCTCCAGTGGTTCCACGCCGGAGACGAGATTCGCGAGACCATCGTCGGCATCGTCGCCGGGATGGCGGTCGGGTCGGACGGCATCGAGCGCGGGACTCCCATCGTCGCCTTCGCCGAGAAGACCGACGACAGCGATGACGGCGAGGTGACGGAGGTGAAGGTCTCGTCGCGCGGGACCCCCGCGCTCACCCGTCGCGGTCTCGACCTCTCGGTGGTGATGCGCGAGGCGTCGCAGGCCGTGGGCGGCGACGGCGGCGGCCACAACGTCGCCGCGGGCGCGACGGTACCGAAGGGCACCGAGGAGGAGTTCGTCGAGCGCGCCGACGAACTCGTGGGCGAGCAGTTGGGATAGCCGACAGCGAGTCGAAGCGAAATACGGCGTGTTTTCGAGCAGCTACGGTCGGTAGCGTTGCCGTTCTGCGAGTTCACCGTGACGAATCGTGCGTCCCATCCGCTAACTCGGCGACTCCGTCGACGTTCCGCTGACAGCGACCGTCGAGCGATTGCAGAGAAATTCGTATCGCAGTATTTGATTTATGGACGCGGTATCGCTGATTCGCCCGATTTACCGAGTCAGGAGACGAGGCGTCAGATAGCTCCCGGAACGGCGACGCTCACTCGGCGAACTGTCCGGAGACCAGTAGTTTCGTACCGCAATGCTCTCAGCATCAGATAGAGGAGGCCAGTACTGGAGAAGAGGAAGCCAGACTGGAGATGTAGTAAGTCCTCGCGCACGCGCGGCCCTCCCACAGGTCACTGCGCTCCCGAACCGTCGTCACGCGGCATCGCCCGACTTTTACCCGCGCTCGTCCAATTCCGGCACATGAGCGACTTCGACCCCGAGAAGTTCGAGGACAAGTACGTCCACTACTTCAACGAACTACAGAAGGCGTACAAGAACGCGTTCAACCGACTCAACGAGCAGTACGACTCCGAACTCATCCACGCCATCGACCAACAGATTCTCAACGAGTCCGAACCCTTCTACGAGGGTGACGGCGAGTTTCGCGTCGAACTCCCGGAGAACCCGACCGAGCGCGTGCAGGCCATCGTAGTGGACGACGAGAAACTCGAGGAGATGCTCGACATCTACGTCGAAGAGATCGAGACGGAACTTCGTCGCGTGTTCGGTTTCGAGACCGAGAGCGAAGCGTAGTTCAGACTCGGTAGTGCGGATACGGTGGTTTTCTGGCGGCGTTCCGACGTTCCTCCGGCAGTTACTGTGAGTGCCACGCGAGAAAACTGAGACGGAATTGACCGATATAAATCACATATAGCTATATCCAATATCGCCGCGAGTCTCGACTTCGACGGATACGCAGTGAAAGTCCCAACGAGTGTAGCCGAGTTCAAAGCCATCGCGGCAACGGGTTGGTTCTCCCCCGTGCGAGGACTGAGACCTACGGGCACGGGAAGACGGTGAACTGTGTCTAGAGCGTTTCAGTCAAAGCGTAACTCTCCTCGGCGATTACCACGTGACTCCCTCGCTCGGGAGGAGCGGTTTCAGACTATCCCGTCACGGTTCCTCTTCGTGGGGCCGACGCGAGTGTCTCTCGATTAGAGGCGACCGCAACAGGTTCGACGCGGCGCTGAATCCGAAATTCGTTCAATGAATACTGTTCCTAGCTAATATTCAGATACGAAGAGAAGATACCAATCCATATTACTTTTTAAACAAATATGTTTCTTTTCCTAAGATACAGTTATTACCCCACTATCTAGTTCACAAATCGGAGTTATGGTTGAAGAAGAAAATAGCGTAAATAGAAGTCGTAGAAGTGCGATAAAATCCCTCGGTGCTGCAGCCGTCGGTCTCTCTACCGCTCCGATGTTGGGCAGTGCAAAACCGGGCGACGAGGAGATCTACGAGCGAGCGTACCGGATCCTCGAAAAGACCGGAAGTCACGAGAAGTTCAATCAGTACATGAAGAAGAAGGGGCTTTTCGTCTCCACCGTCCAGAACACGTACACGGTCCCCCGTCCGTCAACCTCCGAAGGGGAAGTCGGAACGCAGTACTTGGACAAGGCGGACTTGAACACTGGTCTCACTCTGACGGCCTACTCCAGTACGGACACCAAATACACCGCGACGATATCGTGGGATTGGTCCCGACAAGACGCCGACGACTGGGGCGAGCCGCCGAAGGACCTCGTCGGATTCTTCTGGCGAGACAACGAGTGGTACGTACAGGGTTCGGAGTACGACTACATCGACAAACACGTCTCGTTCCACTCCAGCAAGAACGACGGTGACGAGGGAATGGTCTTCGACTTCAACGATTCGAAGGGTGACGGTGGCGACCGGCACTGGGCCTCCATCGAAGCACGGTACGACGCCGAGAACGTCGACTCGGAGAAGAGACAGATATTCGGAAAGTACGTTCACACGTACGATTCGTTCTCGTATCCCGAGGTCTCGGTCGGTCTCCCGAAGGGTATCGACATCACGTCTCCGAGTGACGTGGACGGGAAAACGTGGACGTCCGAGGAGACCGAGGACGACGAACGCCTCGTCGTTTCACCCGACAATATGGTGGTCACCTAATCGGGTACTCGGACAGTCGAACGCGACTGGTCGAACAGCCATCTAGGTATCCGTTTCCGGGTCGGGTCGAGGAAAGAAACTGACGACGACGAACTACCGGCGGAGTCCGACTATCCGCAGTTCTGAACGCTCGTTTCCACGTCGTCGTTCCGGAGCGTAACTCGCAGACGATTCGGTCGATTCCCGGTACAACCGAACGACGTTATCAGTTCCGCGTCTCGCCCGTGTTCGAACTCGTCCTTGCCGGTCCAGACGTGGATACGGTACTCCCGGTCCGCGTTCGAAATTTCGAGCGCGTGGGTAGTTTCCGCCCGAGAGGACAGTTCGTCCGAGGAACGAGGCGGAAGAGTAACGGACTGACCCCACACCTCTTCGTCGTCGTCCACTCGTTCGACCGTGACTCTCGCTAGTTTCTTCTGTTCCGAGTCGTTCGTGACCGTAACGTTCACCTCACCCACGGTCTGGTTACCGCGTGAAAACGTGGAACACCCCGCAACGAGCGACAGTGTTCCGAGGCAACCAGCAGAGAGAAACGAACGGCGGGACCATTTAGGAGACATCGACCGAGCCTACAGAGGCGAGGGCGAAATACTTTCTCCCTGTCTTTCTGTTGAAATATCCGGGCGAAGGGGTCTCTAACTGCATTCCGGAAGACTCGAACGTAGAGCGCCAGTCGAACGACGATGGTCTCGGAGTGTTGAACCAAAGGCCTAAGACTTCCCGAAACCAATTCCGTCGTATGAGCACCGAGACTCAGGACGACGGGGACGACCTCGAGGAGCGCGTCAGCAACTTCCTGCGGCGCAACTTCCCCCAGATTCAGATGCACGGCGGCAGCGCGGCCATCCAGAACATCGACCGCGAGACCGGAGAGGTACACATCCAACTGGGCGGCGCGTGCAGTGGCTGTGGCATCTCGCCGATGACGATTCAGGCCATCAAGAGCCGTATGGTGAAGGAGATTCCCGAAATCGAGCAGGTCCACGCCGACACCGGCATGGACGGCGGTGGCGGCATGGGCGGCAGTGGCGGCATGAGTCCGTCGTTCCCCGGCGAGACGACCGACGACGGCGAGGACAGCGACGAAGGTCCGCAGGCTCCGTTCTAAGTCCGGGTTGTCGCACGGAAACGTCCCGATTCTTCGCGTAGAACGCGGCTAACATCAGGATATTTATCCCGCAGGGAGTTGGACGGTACTGGTATGACCAACGACGACGCTGCGGGGAACGTCGTATTCGTGGTCATGGACACGGTTCGCAAGAGCCATCTCTCAGTCTATGGCTACGACCGACCGACGACGCCGGGCCTGGAGCGGTTCGCCGACGAGGCGGCCGTCTTTGAGCAGGCGGTCGCCCCCGCTCCGTGGACCCTCCCGGTCCACGCCTCGCTGTTCACGGGAATGTACCCGAGCGAACACGGCGCGAGCCAAGAGAATCCGTACCTCGAAGGTGCGACGACGCTCGCCGAGACGCTCTCGGGCGCGGGCTACGAGACGGCCTGCTACTCCTCGAACGCGTGGATCACGCCCTACACGCACCTCACCGACGGCTTCGACAGTCAGGACAACTTCTTCGAGGTGATGCCCGGCGACTTCCTGTCGGGACCGCTGGCGAAGGCCTGGAAGGCGATGAACGACAACGACGCCCTGCGGAAGGTAGCCGACTACCTCGTCAGCGTCGGCAACAAGATTCACGAGTACACCGCCTCCGGGGAGGGTGCCGACTCGAAGACGCCGCAGGTCATCGACCGGACGATGGAGTTCATCGACGACGCCGACGACGACTACTTCGCGTTCATCAACCTGATGGACGCCCACCTGCCGTACCACCCGCCCGAGGAGTACAAGCAGGAGTTCGCCCCCGGCGTCGATTCCGACGAGGTCTGCCAGAACTCCAAGGAGTACAACTGCGGTGCTCGCGACATCTCCGACGACGAGTGGGAGGCCATCGAGAGACTCTACGACGCCGAGATTCGACACATCGACGCCGAACTCCAGCGCCTGTTCTCGTGGATGCGGGAGAACGACGAGTGGGAGGACACGATGGTCGTCGTCTGCGCCGACCACGGCGAACTCCACGGCGAACACGACCTCTACGGCCACGAGTTCTGTATCTACGACCCCCTCGTCAACGTCCCGCTGATGGTCAAGCACCCCGAGATGGACCCCGGCACGCGCGAGGACCGGCAGGTCGAACTCGTGGACCTCTACCACACCGTGCTGGACCACACCGGCGTCGAGGCCGAGCGCTCGACGGTTCCGCTCGACCGGACGCGGTCGCTCCTCGACGCCGATTACCGCGACTTTGCGGAAGGAGACTACGCGTTCGTGGAGTACTACCGGCCGGTCGTGGAACTGAAGCAGTTAGAGCAGAAGGCCAGCGACGCTGGCATCGAGTTGGACCGCGACTCCCGGTTCTACTCCCGGATGCGGGCCGCGCGCCGCCCCGACGCCAAGTACATCCGCAACGAGCGCATCGCCGACGAGTTCTACCACCTCGACGAGGACCCTGAGGAGTCGGACGACGCCTACGGCGAGGGCAGCGACGAGGAAGAGGAACTCGAAGGCGCGCTCTCGGAGTTCGAGCAGAGCGTCGGCGGCGAGTGGAAGGAAGTGGAGGACGAGGACGTGCTGGACGACATGAGCGACGACGCCAAGGACCGACTGCAGGACCTCGGATACATCGACTGACGCAGTCGTTCCTCCAACGCGACTCGACTCGAAAAGACAGAACAGCCGTCTCCTTTCTACACCGAATCGATGCCGACCACGCTCACGACCGTGCCGCCGATCGCGATGGGGACCCAGTAGACAGCGCCGCGGAAGATTATCACGGCGGCGAAGGCGGTCTCCCAGCCGACCGCGGCACCGGGGAGACTGGACAGCAGACCGACGAGTACCGCTTCGATGCCGCCCGCGCCGCCGGGAAGCGGCGTGACCCCCGCGATAGCGCCCACCGGGACGACGAACAGGAGTACGGAGAACGGAATCGGCGAGCCGATTGCCAGGAACGCCAGCCAGAGCGCGACCATCTGGCACACCCATCCCACCGTCGAGGCGGTGAGCGCGAGCGTCAGTCCGCGCCGGTTCGTCGCCACGCGCTCTATCGAGTCGAAGAACTCGCCGACGCGAGATTCGAGGGCGTCCCGTTTGAGCGACACGTCTACGGGAGCGACTCGCGACACGAATCGGAGTATCGGCGCGAGCACTCGCGCGATGGCGCGCTGCAGGGCCTGCCGGTTCCGCCAGCCGAAGAACCCGACGAAGGGGACGGCCACCGAGAGGACGACGATGGCCGCCGTGGCGAGTCGGAGGCGGCGACCGAACGAGGTCTGGGTCGCGTAGAACCCGGCACCGCCCAGCGCGAGGACGATGGACGGGACGAAGTTGAGCGAGTCCACGCTCGCGATGGCCGCCAGTCCGCGCTCGTACTCCGTGTCCGCCACCTTCGAGATGAGCAGCGCGGTCACGGGTTCGCCGCCCGCCTGTCCGAACGGCGTGATGTTGTTCGAGAACATCGCCCCGTTCAGGATGAAGAACGACTTGAGGAACGACACGTCGACGCCCAACACGTCGAGGACCGTCCGGAGGCCGAACCCCCACGCCGCTAGCCAGCCGAGCGTGACTACCACGAGGAGCGCGACCATCTCGCCGTCGGCCCGCCGGAGTTCTCGGACGAGTCCCTCGATGCCGACGAAGTACGACAGCAGACCCAGAATCGCGAACGTACCGAGAAACCCGAGAATAGTGGTTCGCAACTGCGCGTCGTTCATGGGCTACGCTTGCTTTCTGCATTAATCAGTATGTCGGAATCTCCACCCACACCTGACGGGGAAAGGACAACTTAGAGAGAGTTGTGACGGGCGTAGTCGTCCGTACGGCCGCGTTTCGTACGGTTAGCTATCGGAACAGCGGACCGGACCCGTTCACTCCTGCGGGTGCTCCACGGTTCCGTTCTCCCACGCCCGAAGCAGGTTCGTCAGCGTCCGATTGACCGGGACTGTTCGGTCGGCCTCGCGCGCGCGGGCGACGACGTATTCGTTGATGGCCTCGACTTCGGTCCGCCTGTCGGCCAGCACGTCTTGGTACATCGACGAGGTGTTCGCGGCGGTGGCCTCGGCGACGCGTTCGACGGCGTTGACGGCCTCGTCGTCGCCCAGTTCGACGCCCTGGTCGCGTGCGACGCGGGCCGTCTCGCGGGCCGCGTCCGCGGCGACGTCGCGGGCCGGGCCGTCGAGGAGCGCGCCGTTCTCCACGCGGGCCAGTGCGGTCGTGGCGTTGATGCCCGCGTTGACCGCCAACTTCTCCCAGAGGCGGCGGGGCATGTCGTCGGCGACGGTGGTCTCGATGCCCGCGGTCCCGAACGCCCGACCCGCCGCGTCGGCCACGTCGGCGGTGCCGCCCCCACGCGGGCCGAGAACGACTTCGCCGCGGCCGGTACACTCGACTTCGCCCGGTTCGCGGAGGACGGCACCGTAGGTCGCGGTTCCGGCGAGGACCGGGCAGTCGAGCGAGTCGGCGAGCACCTCCTCGTTTCCCATCCCGTTCTGGAGCGAGAGCGCGGCGTCGAACGCGCCGGTCGCGAGGGTCTCGCCCGCCGCCTCGGTGTCGAAGGCCTTGACGGTCACCACCGCGAGGTCGGCCGCGAGACCCGTCCCGTCGGTGGTCGCGTCGGGGCGGACCGCGAAGTCGAACCGGCCCCCGACGCGGAGACCGGACTCGCGCACCGCCGCGACGTGGGGGTCGCGTCCGACCAGCGTGACCGCGTGTTCGCGGGCGAGCAGGCCGCCGACGAGGCTTCCGAGGCTTCCCGCGCCGAACACGACGATGTCCATGTCTCCTCGTCGGGGTCGCGGGTAGAAAATCGGTTCGTCTCGCTCGCGGCTCGGGAGGTGAGTCATCCGTCTTGGCGTGCGCTGAGACTCGTCCGAGACCGGCGCGCGCTGGCGCGGCCTCCGCGCCGCACCATCTCCGTGCGAGGGACGAGGACCGTGGTTCGAGAGAGCAAAGCTCTCTCGTCATCCCGAAAGTCCCCGATTTTCGGAGACAACGCAGTGAGGACCGCAGTCGGTTGGGGAGGACGTGGCGGCGGCGGTTCGCCGTGGGGAGGGCGAAAGGGGCCGTCCGGTCGCGTCCGAACGGCTTGGTCGTCTCCGCGAGCAACTATTCCCGCGCCGGGCAGTGCGGAGAGGCACGGGAACATCTCGCGGAGCGACCGCGACCGGCCGGGGGCTTTCTATACGTTCATCACTGCGTTAGTCGGGGTGCTGTCCGAGTCTATCACGAGGCGGAACGAACTGATAGTAAAAATGTTCGCCGTGCAACCTCTGATTCCGAAAGAGAAGCGAACGCCTAGTCCTCGGTCCAGTACATCAGCGCTTCCTTCGGTTCGCCGCAGTTCGGACACTCGTCCGGAATCCCGTCGTCTATCTCGCCCATCTCGCCGCACTCGGTACACCGCCACATCAGTTCGCCCTCTCCGTACTCGTGACCCGCGCGGGAGTGTTCGACGCTCAGACTCTCGACGCCCTCTCGCGTGGTGACGAAGAACCCGCCGCGCTCGAAGCCCCGAATCTGCCCGATTTCGTTGCCGTCGTCGTCGTAGACGCTCTGGCCCAAGTCGAGTTGCATGATGGTCTCGGCTGCCTGCTCGTCCCCGTCGTCCTCCAGTGGTTGCTCACCGTGTCCACTCATACGGTGAGGTACGGCGTAGGTACTGATAAAACTCGTCGCCGATTTGAACCACTGACGGAGAGCAGCGCTACATGAAGTCGGCGATGCTTCCCTGCTTGTTCTTGTCGTTCTCGAAGATGCTCTCCAGTTTCGTGTCCAGCAGTTCGAGTCGCTGTTTGGTGTACTCCCGACAGTCGTACGTCTCTGCCACCTGAATCGCGGTCTCCATGTACTTGTTCACCGACCCCTCGTGGACGGTGAGGTTGACTCTCCCGCCGCACTCGCGGCAGTCGCCCGTGAGCGGCATCCGTCGGTACTTCTCACCGCAGTCGAGACACCGGGTCTCCTGTCGAGAGAACGCCCGGAGGTTACCGATGAGGTCCGGAAGGAAGTGGTACTCGATGACGCGCTCGGCCACGTCTGTCTCGTCCACCGACCGGAGCTTTCGGGCCAGTTCCAACTGCGCGTTCATCTTGTCCATCATCGACCCGAGCGTCTTGTACGCCGAGAGGTCCGGCCCGAGCGCGATGTCGGAGGTGTCGTGGCTGTGGTGGAAGTCGGTGTACTCGCGGTCGGTGCCCAGATTCTCCTCGGCGATGGTCATCACGTCCTCGACCTCGCCGGGGTCGGCCATCTCGCGGGTCGCCTCGTAGAACTCGCGGGGGTACTCCCGCACGATGTCCATGTTGTGTGCCTCGTCGTCGATTTCGGAGGGGTCGATGCGCGAGGACATCACGAGGGGCGCGTCCATCTGGCCGCCGCGCTTGTCGGGTAAAAATTCTTTACTGAAGTTAAGAAGCCCGTCCATGAGAAGCATAACACAATCCTCGTCGCCGTCACAATTCCGTCTTTTTGCGGCGTGAAAGTACGGATGTGCGTATCCGACGGCCGCGGACGTGAAGCCGACGATGCGGCCCACGACCGCCGCGGAGGTGTGAGGTGCCATCCCGAAGACGAGTTCACCGACGAGTTCGTCGCGTTCGTCCATCTCGTAGAACGGGTCGAGACCGTAGTACTGTTCTAGCAGGTCGTCCACGAAGTCGGCGGTCTTGAGCAGGTGTTCGGCCGCGCCGTCCGAGAGGACGATGTCCTGCACTTTCAGTTCGACCAGTTGGTCGTCGTGGCGGAGCGGGTCGCCGTAGATGTCCTCCTCGTAGCCCAGCGACCGGAAGTGGTCGGCCGACACGTCGAGTTCCGAGGGCCGCACGCTCGTCACGGGGAGGTCGGTCATGTCGTAGCGGACCGTCCCGTCCTTGAACGCCGAGACGCCGTGTTTCGCCCTGAGGATGCCCTTCTCGATGGGTTCGGGCGTCTTGTACGACGACGACAGCCCTTTGACGCCTTTGAGCGTGTCGAAGGCGTTCTCGCGCTCGCCGACCGATTCGAGCGCCGACCGAAACTCGTCGTTCACGTCGATGGTTCGGCGCTCGACCGACGTGGCCTCGACCTCGCAGCGGTCACAGACCGCGCGTCCCGACTCGTCGAGTTCGACCACCGACCCGCAGGAGGGGCACTCGAAGTGCGCGAAGGTGTTGCCGCCGCACTCCGGACACTCGCACTCGAACGTGTGCTCGCCGCAGTCCTCGCACTCCCGGCGGCCGACCTGCGCCTCGACGAGTCCGGGCGTACTCTCCATGTCCGGCGCGTGCTTGGCGGCGGCGGCCACGTCGCGCTGACTGCCGCCCGCCTCGCCGATGGGGAACAGCGTGTGGACCGCGGGCGAGAGTTCGCGGCTCTCGGACTTCTCCGGGCGACCCATCCGGTTGCCGACGCGCGTGGGCGCGCGCTCGCGAACCTCGAAGGGTGCGACCTCGTTGACCGCCCGAACCGCGTTGTCGCCGTCTTCGTCCTCGCCCCAGTTCCGGGCCTCCGGCGAGAGGTCGTCCCACGTCTTCTCGAGACCGTCGTCGATTCCGAGCGACCGCGCGAGGGGCCGCCACTCGGGGATTCGGATGGTCGCCTCGTCCTGCTCGTGGGGAACGAGGATGCATTCGAGAGCGGTGCGAACCGCCTCCTCGGTGAACTCGATGACCAAGTCGCCGTCGCCGCCCTCACCGTCCACGATGTCGCCCGCCGCGACCGTCTCGGCGAGGGCTTCGAACTGCTCGACGGTGGCGTCGTGCCAGAGGTACGTGTACTTCGGATGGAGCGGACAGTCGTACTCGGTCGCCCACTCCACCGCCTCGTCTGGACTCGGGTCCGAGAGGTCCACGCTGGGCGAGTCGCGGAGCGCCTGCACGTCTGCACCGGCGGCCTCGAAGTCCTGCACCCACCACTCGAAGGTGTAGGAGGCGGGCGCGAGGGGATGGTTGTTCTCCACGAACTCGCCGTAGTTGACCAGATACTCCCCGAGGTCGAGAATCTTCTCGACGCCGTTTCGGAGTTCCAACGCCTCGTCGGGGTCGTCGATGCGTCGCACGTCGCCGTTCGCCAGTCGCACGGTCGGGCCTTCGATGGAGTCCACGGGGACCACGCCCGCGGCCTTGCCGGGACGCTCGGTCTTTATCTGAGTCCCGGTGGCGAGGAAGTCGTCCACGAGGTGCATCGTCGCGGGGTGGACGCCCGCGGTGGCGAAGCCGTGGTTGCGCGCTCGGCCGTATCGCAGTCGGAAGCCGCCGGACTCGCTGGGGTGTCCGAACACGGGGCGTCCGGCGATGAGGTCCCGGAGGAACTTCTTGGCGGGTTCGACGCGGGGCGGGCCATCGACGCCTTCGACCGCCTCGTCGGCGCCCTCCTCGGCCGCGGCGTCTTCCGCTTCGGCGGTCTCCTCTCCGTCGTCTCCCCCGTCGGCGTCGTCCTTCCCGATGGTACCGTCGATGAGGTCCTGTAGCCACGGCCAGTCGATTTCGTCCAGATTCCGGGTGTATCGCTGAATCTTGGGGGCCTTGAGCGCGATACCCTCCGCGAGGACGAGACACATGCCGCCCCGGGCGTTGTTGGTATCGACTCGTTCGAGGTCGCGGAAGCCCGAGACCTCCTCGTCGCCGGTCGATTCCCCGTCGAGCATGATGGGGATGTGTTCGGCGATGAACTTCGTCTCCTTGTCCTTGGGCGAGTACTGGAGTCCGGTCTCCTTGTCGTAGAGGGTTATCTCCTCGGCGTAGCGCTCGACCTCCTCGTCGCGGGCCTCGTACTCGGCCATCCCGACGAGCGCCCGAGTGTAGTCGGCCACGAGGACCGAGAGGGCCTGCGCGGTCCCACCGGCCGACCGAATCGGTCCGGCGTAGTAGACGTTGACGAACTCGGTGCCGTCGTCGTTCTCCAGCACCTCGACGCGGTCGATACCCTCGATGGGGGCGGCGACCACGCCCTCGGTGAGGAGGGCGACTGCGGTCCGGACCGCGCCTTCGACCTTCCCGGCCTTGCTCTCGTAGTCGCCGACTCGCCCCTCCGCGAAGTCCTCGGCGAGTTCGAGCGCGGCCTCCTCGCGTGACATCTCGCCCTCCAGTTCGCGGACGCGTTCGGCCACGCCGTCGATACCGAGAATGTTTTCGACCCTGTCGGCCATGTCCTTGGCGACCGGAATCTCGACCTCGGGCTTGGGGTCGCCGCTGCTCTCGCGGGCGTCGCGTGCCACCTCGAAGGCGTCGTCTAAGTCGTCTTCGAGGTCTTCGAAGTAGTCCTCGTCCTCCTCGCGCATCTATAGCCAGAGGTCGAGGTCGGTGGGTTCGTCACGTTCGCGCTCCAACTCGTCCTCGAAGGTCCGCATGTAGAGTTCGCCGGCGAAGACGGTGGCCGAGTCGAGGTGGCCCGCGAGCGTCTGGCCGCTCTTTCGAGAGAGGACGGCGTGGGTGTGAGCGAATCGGTCGCCGTCCAACCACGAGACGTTACCGACGCAGGAGGCGACTTCGAGCGGTTCGTCGAACGTCACTTCCCGGTACTGGAGTTCCGACTGGTCGTAGTACCAGACGGTGGCGTCCTGCACCGCGCCCATCGCGACGAACCACGCCGCGTCCACGTCCGCTTCGGCGGCGAACGTCTCGATCTCCTCGCGCCAGTCCTCGTCGTGGTCGAGTCGCGCCACGAACTCGCGGTCCCCTGAGACCTCCCGGTAGTTCATGTTCTGTGGAACGAGGACCGTCGGGAAAAAGGTTCAGTATTAGCTCGTTACCCGAGTTGCGCGGAGTCGTGACGGAGGAAGAAAAACGCCGTTTAGGCGACGCTACTGCCAGTCTTGGAGGGTGACGCTGCCGGATACGGGAACCGAAAGCCACGCGTCGTCGGCCGTCGTATCTGCGATGATGAGTCGCTCCGTGCGACCATCATCGTCTAGCGAGGCCATAACCTCGCTCTGTGCGACCGACTGCGCCGGAGTGGCCGTGTTCGGGGCCATATGTGATACATGGTATCATGGGTTGATAAACGCTCCGAAACTGTAAACGGGTGGTCGGAATCGAAGTGCTCAAAATAGTGAGAATCGGTACCATCCCTCAATAGTAACAGCTGGCCGTCACGAACGCGGAACTCGAGAGGGGGAGACCAAGAGATACTACATCTCGTGCGAAACCGGACGTAAAATCAAAAGAACAGCAGAAATTCCTCTAGAGAAAAGCGATACAGGCGTTAAGGCGGTCTTTCTCTGGGTAACAAACGGTAAGTTTATCCGGTCTGGTTGACAACGGACCGTTGGATGACAGATACTGACAACGTTAGCCGTCGCCGCTTCCTGCAAGCGACCGGCGGTGCGGCATCGGCCGTCGCGCTGGCTGGCTGTACTGGCGGAGACGACAGCGACACGGAGACGACGACCACTGACTCTGGTGGAGACAGCAAGGAACGCAACCTCAAGATTACGTGGCGTCCCCTCGACACGCTCGACCCCGTCGCGTCGACCGACTCGGCGTCTGGGTGGGTAATTCAGCAAGTCAACGACACGTTGGCGAACTACAAGAACGGGGCAGTCGAGATCGAGAGCCGCCTCGCGACCGACTGGTCCATCGAGGACAACACCAAGTACACGTTCACGCTCGCGAAGGACGCAAAGTTCCACAACGGGAAGAAGGTCACCGCGCAGGACGTCGTCTACTCGTTCGAACGGCTCGCGGCGTCGGACAGTTCGCGGCGGGCATCGTTCATCCTCAACGACCTCGGCGTCAAGCACGAGACCAAGACCGTCACCAAGGACGGCGAAGAGGTCGAGGAGTACAAGCCGAACTCGCTCGCAGTGAACGCCGAGGACGAACACACGGTGAGCATCGAACTCTCCGAGCCGTTCCACGCGAGCCTCCCGATGCTGGCGTACACCTCGTTCTCGGTGATTCCGGAGGGAATCATCGGCGACGTCGGCGACTACGAGGGCGAGATGAGCCAGAAGAAGTTTGCGAAGCAGCCGGTCGGTGCTGGCCCGTTCAAGTTCGATCAGTGGCAGCAGGACACGAAGGCAGTGGTCAAGCGGTTCGACGACTACCACGGGAAGGTGCCGGAGGTCGCTGGCGTCCACTGGCAGCTCATCTCGGACGACACGGCCCGGTACACCTACCAGATGAACAAGAACGCCGACATGTTCAACATCCCCACCTCGAAGTTCGACCCGAACAAGGTCTCGGTCGAGAAGACCGACGACATGGGGCGCAAGCACGGCACCTACGGTCCCGTCCGGAACGGCGATACCGTCAACTTCGGCCGCGTCGGCGGCATCAGTAACCACTACGTCGGCTTCAACTGCGAGAAGGTCGACAAGAAGGTCCGGCAGGCGTTCGCCTACGCCCTCAACCAGGAGACGGTGTCCAACAACATCTTCAAGGGCCGCTCGAAGCCCGCCCAACACTTCACGCCGCCCGCCATCTTCCCCGGCGGCGCCAGCGGCTACGACGAACACGCCAAGAAGTACCCCTACGACAGCAGCAAGGCCCAGCTCCAGAAGGCCAAGGAGCTGATGAAGGAGGCCGGTTACGGGAAGGACAAGAAGCTCGACATCACGCTGACCACGTACGACGCGAACGTCTACATCGAGATCTCGAAACTGCTGCGCGACAAGTTGGCGAGCGCGTACATGAACATCTCCGTCGAGCCCGTGAAGTTCCCCACGCTGGTCAACCGCGGCCGGAACGGGAAGCTCGAGGTGTACACGCTCGGCTGGCTCATGGACTACCCCGCACCCGACAACTTCCTGAAGCTGCTGTACCCGCCCAAGACCGACACCTCCAAGAAGGGGATGGCGTCGTACGTCAACTGGTCTGGAACGGAAGCAGCGAAGAAGGCGACGGAAGCATGGGACAAGATTCAGGCCAACACCAAGCCCACCGAGGAGGCCCAGAAGGCCCGGAACGAAGCCTACCTGACGATGGAGGAGGCCAACTGGGAAGACGCGGTGATGATCCCGCTGGACCACCCGTACGAGGACCGCATGTCCTACGACTGGATCGACGTGCCGATGTTCGGCGGCGCGGGTCGCTCGCGCCAGATGCTGAACACCGCGAAGTTCACGGGTAAGCGCAACTAACCGCGGACGCTGTTCGCCGTCTTTTTCCGGAACGATGGATAGTTGTGATTACGAGAGTGGGGTATAGCCAGTCTAAGCCGTCCGAGATTGTCGGTTGGGGGAAAACACAAGACCTAATGAGACGAGTGTCAAAATAGCGGTCATGTGCGCGGTCCAGTTTGGGTACGTTCAATACGACAGGAGTAGCTGTCGCACCGGCGGTGGTTCGCCGTGAGCAGGTGGCAGTACTTCGCGAAGCGACTGTTGCTCTCGGTCCCGGTGTTACTGTTCGGGACATCGATCACGTTCCTCGTGATTCGTGCGGGACCGCTCGATCCGGTGTCCGCGATACTTGGACCACAGGGAAACCCGCAGGCGTACGAAACGATTCGACGCCAACTGGGACTGAATCAGCCGCTCTGGCAGCAGTACATCGACTACATGATAAACATGTTCACCTTCGACTTGGGCGAGTCGTGGGTGATCAGCCCGGACACCAGCGTGTACGCGCTGGTGACTAGCTACGCACCCCGAACCCTCTGGCTAGGGTTCTGGTCGGTCGTCATCGCTATCTTCATCGGCATCCCGCTGGGGTTCTACGCGGGACTCAACCCGAACACGCCAAGCGACTACTTGGCGTCGTTCGGCGGCATCGTCTGGCGCGCCATGCCGAACTTCTGGCTGGCGGTCATCCTGATGAGCGTCCTCTCGCAGTCGGGTGACTTCCTCTTCGGGTTCGACTGGGAGAACTGGCTGTTCCCGACGAACGTGACGGGGCCGCCGCCGCTCGGCAATCTCGCGTCGTTCGAAGGGTTCGTCACGGCGCTGAAGAAGATAGCGCCAGCCGCCATCGTTCTCGGTTCGGCGTCGATGGGCAACGAGATGCGCATCGGGCGGACCGCCGTGCTGGAGACGGTGAACTCCAACTTCATCGAGACGGCGAAGGCGAAGGGCGTCCCGCCGCGTTCGCTCGTCTGGAAGCACATCTTCCGGAACGCGCTCATTCCGCTCGTTCCCATCATCACCGGCGAGGCGTTCATCCTCATCGGTGGGTCGGTGCTGGTCGAGACGGTGTTCGACATCAGCGGTATCGGCTACCTGTTCTTCCAGGCGGTCAAGAACGGCGACATGCCGTTGGTCGGGTCGCTGATGTTCATCTTCATCCTGCTGGTGGTCCTGATCAACATCGTCCAAGACTTCCTGTACACGATAATCGACCCGCGAGTCGGCTACGACGGAGGTGCCTGATATGAGCGCAGATAGAGACCAAGAAGACGTTTCGATTGCGGCACGCATCAAGGAGAATCCGGGTCCCGCGTTGGGGTGGATGGTCGGTGCGCTGCTCCTGTTCGCGCTCGAAGCCGGGGCAGTCGTCCACTTCGTGACCAGCCTACTGGGTAACCCGGTCGAGTTACCGACGCTGCTCTCGCGAGAACTCATCCCGAACAACGGCTACGTGAAGCCGAACGGCGTGTGGAAGGAGACGTTCCTCGGTCTACCCGCGGCGTACGCGTGGGCGCTCCGGGTCGTCCTCATCTACGCCTACGCGTTCCTGTGGCTGGTGTGGCTCTGGCGAGGGTATCTCGTCTTCCGCGAGAACTACCGATACGCAGACTGGACTCCGCGCGACGATATGGTGGACCGACTCCGAAGCCACCGCTGGGGACAGTTCGGCGCGGTAATCGTGTTCGCGTTCGTCGTGATGGCGATGTTCGCACCGGCGCTCGGACCGACCACCGTCGAACGGACCATCTCCAATCCGTACTCACACTACATCGAGTACTACAACGACGACGGCCAACTCGAGAACGTCACCGTCGGGTCGGCCAACCTCGGGTCGCGCTCGCAGGGGACGCCCGACCGAAACGTCGGACCGATGGAGTACGACGATTACGGGCGGTGGCACCCCTTCGGGACGTTACCGTCGGGGAAAGACATGTTCACCTTCATGGCCGCCGGGGCGAGGATATCGCTGTTCATCGGTCTCACGTCCATCCTCGTCAGCGGGTTCATCGCCGTCGCGTTCGCGCTGGTGACCGCCTACTACAAGGGGCTGGTAGACCTCTTGGTGGTCATCTTAGGTGACTCCATAATGTCGTTACCCAGCCTCCTGTTCGTGATGCTGTTATCGGTGGTCCTCGGGGACACGTGGTTGGCCGACATCTACAGCGGCGGCTTCCTCCTCGCGGTCATCTTCGCGGGGACAGGGTGGCCGTTCCTGTGGCGGTCGGTCCGCGGACCGGCGATGCAGATCGCCGAACAGGAGTGGATCGACGCCGCGAAGAGCTTCGGCCAGCGACCGAGCGTGACGATGCGCAAGCACATGGCGCCGTATATCCTCGGCTACCTGCTGGTGTACTCCTCGATGCGCCTCGGCGGCATCATCATCGCCGTCGCGGGCCTCTCGTTCCTCGGACTGGGCGTCAGTCCGCCCACGCCCGAGTGGGGCCGCGCGGTCAACATCGGCCAATCGTACGTCACCACGTCGTCGTGGCACATCTCGTTCATCCCCGGCGTCCTCATCGTGCTGGTCGTGACCGCGTTCAACGCGCTCGGCGACGGCATCCGCGACGCCATCGACCCGCAGAGCGAGAGCGGCGAAGGCGAAGGTGCTGAAGTCGCCGCGGCCGGTGGAGGTGGTGCCTGATGGCACAGCGAGAGACCACCGAGTTCCGCGGCGAAGAGGACCCCCTGCTGTCGGTGCAGAACCTCCAGACCGCCTTCTTCACGGACAAGGAGACGATTCGCGCCGTGGACGGCGTGAGCTTCGACATCCGGCGCGGCGAGACCGTCGGCATCGTCGGCGAATCCGGGTCGGGCAAGAGCGTCACTGCCCGGTCGATCATGGGACTCGTGGACTCGCCCGGCCGCGTGCTGGACGGGAGTCGCATCGACTTCCGGGGCGAGGACCTCACGCAGAAGAGCGAGCGCGAGTACCGGGGCCTCCGCGGGAGCGACATCGCGATGGTGTTTCAGGACCCCCTGACCTCGCTCAACCCCGTCTACACGGTCGGCAATCAGATCAAGGAGTCGCTGCGACTCCACCAGAACATGCGGGGCGCAGCGGCCACCGAAGAGGCAATCAACCTGCTCGAAGCGGTCGGGATTCCGGACGCCTCGCGGCGTGTCAAGGAGTATCCCCACGAGTTCTCCGGCGGGATGCGCCAGCGCGCGGTCATCGCCATGGCGCTCGCCTGCGACCCGGAACTGCTCATCTGCGACGAGCCGACCACCGCGCTCGACGTGACGATTCAGGCTCAGATTCTCGAACTCCTACAGGACCTGCAGGACGAGCGAGACCTCGCCATCATGTTCATCACCCACGACATGGGCGTCATCGCCGAGATTTCGGACCGCGTGAACGTGATGTACGCGGGCGAAATCGTCGAGAGCGCGCCGGTCGAGGAGCTGTTCGAGAACCCGCGACACCCCTACACGCAGGGGCTTCTCAAGTCGATTCCGGGCAATCAGCCCGATGCCGAGCGGCTTCAGACCATCGAGGGCGACGTGCCCACGCCGAACGAACCTGCGAGTTACTGCCGGTTCGAGCCGCGATGTCCCAAGGCGTTCGAGGACTGCACGCAGGTCCACCCGGCGTCGGTCGAGGTCGACGCCGAAACAGACGACCACACCGCGGCGTGTCTGCTGTATCCCGAGGACGTCTCGCAGGAGGAGGCCGTCGAGTTACACGAGCAGCGTGAGAGTCAGCGGGAGGTGAGCCAGCGATGAGCGAACAAGTTCGACAGGAATCCGTCAGCGTCGCCACGGGCGAGACGCTCGTGGAGGTAAACGACCTCAAGACGTACTACGACGAGGGAGGCATCATCGAATCGAACCCGGTGAAAGCGGTGGACGGCGTCGATTTCGAGATCAAGCGCGGCGAGACGTTGGGTCTGGTCGGCGAGTCCGGGTGCGGGAAGACGACGCTCGGCCGGACGCTCATCCAACTCGAAGACGCGACCGACGGCGAGGTGCTGTTCGACGGCACCGACGTGACCGAACTGTCGGGGGCGGACCTGAAAGACTGGCGGCGCAACAGCCAGATGGTGTTTCAGGACCCCGAGTCCAGCCTCAACGACCGGATGACCGTCGGCGAAATCATCCGCGAACCGCTGGACGTTCACGACTGGAACACGGCTCAGGAGCGCCGCCAGCGCGTGCGCGAACTCCTCGACGTGGTGGGGCTGCAACCCGAACACTACTACCGCTACCCCCACCAGTTCTCGGGCGGGCAGCGCCAGCGCATCGGCATCGCCCGGGCGCTGGCGCTCGAACCCGAGTTCGTCGTCCTCGACGAACCGGTATCGGCGCTGGACGTGTCGGTGCAGGCCCAGATTCTCAACCTGCTGGAGGACCTGCAGGACGAGTTCGGCCTGACCTACCTGTTCATCGCTCACGACCTGAGCGTCGTCCGGCACATCTGCGACCGGGTGGCCGTGATGTACCTCGGTAACATCATGGAACTCGGCGACACCGCGGAGTTGTTCGACGACCCCAAGAACCCCTACACGCACTCGCTGCTGTCGGCGATTCCGGAACCCGACCCGACGTCCGACAAGGAGCGCATCACGCTGCGCGGGACGCCGCCGAGTCCGCGCGACCCGCCGAAGGGGTGTCCGTTCACGACGCGGTGTCCGATGAAGATTCGCCCCGATAAGTATCAGGACATGGACGCCGACACGTGGGTCGCCATCGAGGTGTTCCGCGAGGTGCTTCGGGAACGCTCTCGGGCCGACAAGTCGCTGACCGAGCAGGCCAAGGAGATGCTCGGGATGGAGACGCGGTTCTCCGACATCGGCGAGATCAAACGCGAACTGTTCGGCGACATCGACCTCGCGAACGAGGTCGAACAGTACATCGACGAGGCGGCCAGTTACGTCGAGGACAACGAGGAGGGCGAGGCGCGGCGACTCCTCCGCGAGGAGTTCGGGAGCATCTGCGACACCGAGAAACCCGACGACTACGTGGTCAGCGACAGCGGGCGAGTCAGCCACTGTCACCGCCACGAGTCGGAGTACACGGAACCGGACGACTTCGTGCCGTACACCGAACGGTAGATGTCGCCCACGTCCTCGGACGCGTCCACCGCGTCGTCGGCCGCCCGGCGCACTCGTCAGGTCGTCGACGCCGTCGTCTACGCGTTCGCGGTCGCCGGGGTGGTGTTCGTCGTCGGTGCGCTACTCGGACTCGCGGTCGGCGGCGGTCTCGTGACCGCGAAGTACGTGATGTTCGTCGTCGGTCTCCTCGCGTTCGGGTACGCGACGTTCCAGATGCGTCCGGACCCGCCGTGGGACACCGAACAGACCGACGACGGCACGGTGACGGTGACGAGAAACGACCAGTCGGGAACCGTCATCGGCGGCCGAGACGAGACCGCGTTTCAGGCGGCGGTCCAGCGGATTCCGCCGCTCCCGTGGTACTCGCTCCCGCCGGACGAGCGGTTCCCGGTGCCGTTCAAGATGTTCCTCGCCAGTCTGGCGACGCTCGCGTGGTCGTTCGTGATGGAGACGGTGTTCGGCGTCGCGGTGTGACTGTCGGCGAGGGGCGCAGGTATCGGGAGGGGCGTGACACACGATTTTCAGTCGCACGGTCTCACGCACGTCGGAGAACTTCGGTTCTCGCCGGAGCGTGCCCGGTTGGCACCCAAACAACAGGTTTTACCATAAGAAGGCCGTCAGACGTACACATGCCAAAGATTGGGGACGGGGACGACGAACCCGACTACGCCGAGCAGATCGCCGCGAGTGCAGACGTTCACAAGGGCGCGTGGCAGCGCACCATCGAGGACATGGAGGCGATGGCAGCGGAGTTAGAGGAAGACGGCTGGGACGTCGTCACCATCGGGTCGGGTCACACCGCGCCGACGAACCCCGACGCGGGCGAGACCGACCGCTGGGGCTTCGTCCACGTCGTTCCCGACAACGAGGCCGAACCGTTCACCGAGGCGGTCGAGACGGGCGATTTCCCGCGGTACCGCGTGTTCCGAAACGAGATGCAGGGGCGCATCTTCATGCTGACCCAACTGCTCGACCCCGACTCGGAGACGGCCATCCTCATCGCGGGCAACTTCGAGGTCCGGCACGCGCCCGGACTGGTCAAGACCGCGCTGAAGGAAGACGAGATGTACACTCACGTCCAGAAACTCGACCAGACTCACCTCGGGTCGTTCCGTCACGACGACGTGGAGAAGTTCTTCCCGGACCCACACAAGTACGCGGGCTATCAGGTGGACTTCGAGGGCGTGCTGGACGACGAGGCGGCCGAATCGGAGTAAGTCGGTCCCCGTCGTCCGAAGCGAGCAGTACGAGTTCGACCATCCCACAACGATTTTTGTCAAGTACATTGACGTTTCTCTATGGACGAAACGCCGATTACGATTCACGACTACGACCCGGAGTGGCCGGAGACGTTCGAGGCGGAACGACGCCGGATTGGGGCGTTGCTCGCGGAGTACACGGCTCGCATCGAACACATCGGAAGTACGGCGGTGCCGGGCCTCGGCGCGAAGCCGGTTATCGACGTTCTGGCCGTCGTGACCGACCTTCCGGAGGTCTGGGGGGACCTCGACAAACTCAGTGCGGGCTTCGGATACGAACTGAGCCACATCCCCGCCGACTGGCTGTTCGTGCAACGGACTGACGGTTCGGGTCAGCAATACAACCTCCACCTCGTCCGCGAATCGAACGACCAGTGGAAGGACGACCTGCTGTTCCGGGAGTATCTGCGGACTTACCCGGACGTGCGCGACGAGTACGAGACCGTAAAGCGAGATGCGGCCGAATCTCATCCCGACGACATCAACGCATACAACGCGGCGAAGGACGATTTCTGTCGGTCCGTGCTTTCGCGGGCCAGAGCTGACGACGCTGTCGTGGTACCTGAGGGGTGAAATTTCCGCTTCGAGAAGTCACGCCACGGGAGCGCGGTTACCGAACCGAGCGGAGTTTCCGAGTTACCGACGAGAGTCGGATAGTTCGTCAGGACTAGCGACAGGTTCGAGCAAAGCGAGACTGCACGACGAGGCGCGCTCGCACGCGCCGGAGACGGGAATCAGCCAGCGGGTCCGATACCTTTTCGCCGATACCTTCGAAAACGGGGAGATTCGAACGGAGAGCGAGCGTTCGGTTCGTAGACTACAAGACGCCCCGACACGTATCGCGCGAACATGAAAGTCGGCGAAGCCATGACGCCCCGCTCGGAGGTCGTTACCGTCGAGCTTCCGGGCACCCGCGACGACGTGCTAGAGTATCTCCAAGAGCGGTCGTTCTCGTCCGTTCCCGTGGTCAAGACCACCGACGGAGTCGAGGAGTTCCGCGGACTCATCTCGCGCGAGGACCTCATCGAGAACCCGGACGAGGACCAACTCGCCATGCTGATGCGCGACGTTCCGACCACCACGCAGGACACCACCCTCGAAGCGGTGGCGGCCCTGATGATAGACGAGGGCGCGCGCCGCGTCCCGGTCGTGGACGGCGAACTGGAGGGCATCGTCACCGTCACCGACGTGGTGCGGGCCATCGCCGACGGAGACGCCGACGGCGGCGAGGCGGTCGGCGACATCGCTTCGCGCGACGTGAACACCACCTACGTCGAGGTGCCCCTGACGGTCGCCGAGCGCGAACTCTACTACGCGAATCTCCCCTACGCCGTCGTCCTCGACGAGGAAGGCGAGATGGACGGCGTGCTGACCGAGGTGGACATCATCGACGTCGCCCGGGTTGTCGAGGGCGAGGACGACACCGGCGACTCGCTGGCCGACGAGGACGACGACTGGAAGTGGGAGTCCATCAAGGCGGTGGGGAAGCGCTACCTCCCGACCCGGAACGTCGAGATTCCGGCCGCGCCGGTCCGCGAGTTCATGACCGACGACGTGGTGACGGTCTCGGGCGAGAAGACCGCCAAGCAGGCGGCCCAGACGATGCTCACCAACGACATCGAGCAGATTCCGCTGGTGAGAGGCGACGAACTCACGGGCATCGTTCGGGACGTGAACCTCGTGGAGGCGATACGATGACTCGAAACGACCTCGTGGAACTCGCAAAGCGCCGCGGGTACTTCTTCCAGTCGGCTGGCGCGTACGGCGGCGTCTCCGGGTTCTACACCTACGGTCCGCAGGGCGCGACGCTCAAGCAGAACGTCGAGAACTCGTGGCGCGAGCGCTTCCAAGTTCGGGAGGGCCACCGCGAAATCGACGCCCCGACCGTGATGCCCGAACCCGTCTTCGAGGCGTCGGGCCACCTCGACACCTTCGACGACATGCTGGTCGAGTGCCCCGAGTGCGGCGAGAGCCACCGCGCCGACCACCTCATCGAGGACAACACGGACATCGAGGAGGCCGAGAGCATCGCCATCTCGGAGGTCGAGGACCTCATCTCCGAACACGACCTCCAGTGTCCGAACTGCGGCACCGAACTCGGCGGCGTTCCGGTCGAGGACTTCAACCTGATGTTCGAGACCAACATCGGTCCCGGTAGCTCCTCGCCGGGCTACCTCCGTCCCGAGACCGCACAGGGCATCTTCGTGGAGTTCCCGCAACTCGCAGAGTACGCCCGCAACCAGCTTCCGTTCGGCATCACCCAGATCGGCAAGGCCTACCGCAACGAGATCAGCCCCCGGAAGTCCATCGTCCGCGTCCGGGAGTTCACGCAGGCCGAACTGGAGCACTTCATCGACCCGACCGAGGACGAACCCCAACTCGACCGCGTGGCGGACGTGGAACTCAAACTCTACCCGGCCGAGGAGCAGGAGAAAGAGGACGGCGAGTACGTCTACAAGACCGTCGAGGAGGCGGTCGAAGAGGGTCTCGTCCACGAGTGGGTCGCCTACTATCTGGGCGTCGGCAAGCAGTGGTACGAGTCCATCGGCGTGGACATGGACCGCTTCCGGTTCCGCCAGCACCTCTCTGGCGAACTGGCCCACTACGCGGCCGACTGCTGGGACGCCGAGTCGGAAGTAGACGGTGACTGGATAGAGATTACTGGCTTCGCCTACCGGAGCGACTACGACCTGAGCAAGCACGACGAGTACTCCGACGACGACTTCACCGTCTTCAAGCAGTACGACGAACCGAAGGTAGTCGAGCGGGCGACCGTGGACCCCGACATGAGCTACCTCGGTCCGGAGTTCGGCGGTGCCGCGGGCGACGTGGCCACCGAACTCGAACTGCTGGCCGAGCGCGACCGCACGGCCTTCGACGGCGAGACGGTCACGGTCGAAGTCGAGGGCGACGAACACGAGATTCCGGTCGAGAAGACCGGGTTCGCCGTCGAGGAGGTCAAGGAGACCGGCGAACACATCATGCCGCACGTCGTGGAACCCTCCATCGGTATCGACCGCGTCATCTACACCGTCCTCGACCACGCCTACGAGGAGGACGAGATCGAGGGCGAGACGCGGAGCTATCTCTCGCTCGAACCCGACGTCGCGCCCACCTTCGTCGGCGTCTTCCCGCTGGTCGATAAGGAGGGCATGGACGACCGCGCCCGCGACATCGCCGACGACCTCCGCGCCGAGGGCTTCGACGTGACCTACGACGACTCGGGCAGCATCGGCCGACGCTACCGCCGACAGGACGAGGTGGGGACGCCGTTCTGTATCACGGTGGACGACGAGACGGCCGACACCGTGACCCTGCGGGAGCGCGACTCGACCGAGCAGGTCCGGGTCGAGACCGAGGACCTGCCGGACCTGCTCGCGGACCTCCGCGAGGGCGAGACCACCTTCGCGGAACTGGACGCGACCGCACCAGAACAGTAACCGTGTCGCTCCACAGCGAGGTCAAGCGCCGACTCGTCCACGTCTCTGGGACGGGGTATCCGGCGCTCTACCTGCTCGACCTCGCGTCCTACGACCAGTTGCGACTCCTGCTCGTCGCGAGTTCGGTCGGCGCGCTGGTTCTGGAGGCGGTTCGGCTGTTCGTCGGTCTCGACTGGCGCATCTTCGACGAACTCACCCGCGAGTACGAGCAGGAGAATCTGGCCGGGTACGCCCTCTACATGTTCGGGATGACCGCGGCGACGCTGGCGTTCGGTCCCCGGGTGGCGATTCCCGCCATGCTGATGCTCACCATCGCCGACCCCATCAGCGGACTGGCCGGGTCGGGCGAGTTGGGCGTGAAGGCGACCCACACCCTCCTGCTCACCTTCGGGGTCTGTCTGCTCATCACGAGTCTGTCGGGGCTTCCGCTGGTGACCGCCACGCTCGGTGCGCTGGCCGCGACGCTGGCCGACGGGATGAAACCCATCGTCGCGGGATACGTCATCGACGACAACCTCACGATTCCGGTCGGGTCGGCGGTCGTGATGTACCTCACGCTGCGGTACCTGCCGACGGTCTCGGTCTGAGACCGACCCTCCGAGACGACCGGTCGCGCACGGCCGAACCCCATTTCCGGACGAGTCACGGTAGGTACCGGTATGGACGGGGAACGGGGAGAGGAGGTGACCGGACCGACCGTGAGTTCCGACCGTCCCGAACCGCGGGAGAAATTGACCCAGATACACGAACTGGTCTTCCTGACCGGGAACCGACTGCTACTGGCGGCCGTTCTCCTCGTCGCGTTTCTGCTCGTCGTCCTCGCCATCGAACTCCGGACCAGCGCGGCCAGTCAGCACCTAGTGCCGTTGTTCTACATGTCGAGCGCCATCGTCGGCGGGAACTTCACCCTGCTCACCATCGTCATCTCCATCAACCAACTCGTCATCTCTCGACAATTGAGCGCGCCCGGCGAGTTACGAGAGCAAATCGAGGACACGACCGACTACCGCGAGGCGTCGGTCGAGTTGGTCGAGGAGCGGGTTCTACCGCCGACCCCGGCGAAGTTCCTCGACGTGCTTCTCGGCGGTGTGCAGGACTCCGTACGCGAACTGGAGGGGCATCGGTCGAAGGTCGTCAGCGACGACGCCGTCGATGCCATCGACGGGGTTCTCGAACCGCTCGAAGAGCAGATCGGGCGGGCGAAACTGGAACTCGAAGCGGAGGACACGACCACCTTCGAGGCGTTGGTCGTCAGCCTGAACACCAACTACTCCGACGACATCTACCACCTTCAGCGCTTGAAGACGGCGTACGACGACGAGTTCACGTCGGACATCGACGACTGTCTCGACGAACTGGTGACCGGTCTCAAGCAAATCGACGTGGCGCGGCAGTATCTGAAGACGGTCTACATTCAGGCGGAACTGTCTCGACTGTCGCGCAACCTCATGTACATCGGCGTCCCCGTGATTCTCGTCGCGCTAGCGCTGATGGTGCTGTTCGTCAGTACGCGACAGTCGGCCCTCACTCCGAGGCAACTGTCCATCGTCTCCCCGGTGTTCGCGACAGTCGGCGCGACTCCCCTCGCGGTGTTATTCGCGTACGTCCTTCGCCTCTCGGTCGTCTCCGAGCGCACGGCGGCCATCACGCCGTTCACGACGCCGACGCAGGAAGCGACGCCGTTCGGGGCGATAACCGAAGAGACCGAGGACTGACGGATTTCACTTTCACCCCGATAGCCGAACCCTTTAATCGGAGCACGACCAACCTGCCCACGAATGGCGACGACCGGGGACCAGCAGTACGTGGACCACGAACTCCTCGCGCCGGAGTTCATCGAGCGCCGGATGTACCAGTTGCAACTCGCGGGGTCGGCGAAGGACCGCCACACGCTGGTCTGCCTGCCGACCGGACTGGGGAAGACGACGGTGAGTCTGCTGGTCACCGCCGAGCGACTGGCCGACGTCGGGGGAAAGAGTCTGCTGCTCGCGCCGACGAAACCGCTCGTCCAGCAGCACGCCGACTTCTACCGGGAGGCCCTCGAAATTCCGGACGACGACATCGTGGTGTTCACCGGTGAGGTCCGACCCGACGAGCGCACGGAACTCTGGCAGAGCGCGCAGGTGGTCATCGCGACCCCGCAGGTCGTGGAGAACGACCTCGTCGGAAGCCGAATCGACCTGCGCGACGTGACCCACGTCACCTTCGACGAGTGTCACCGCGCGACCGGCGACTACGCCTACAACTACATCGCCGAGCGCTACCATCAGGACGCCGAGAAGCCGCTCGTGACGGGGATGAGCGCCTCGCCCGGTGGCGACGAGGAGGAGATTCTGGAGGTCTGCGAGAACCTCGGCATCGAGAACGTGGAGGTGATGACCGAGGAGGATTCCGACGTGGACGACTACACCCACGACACCGAGGTGGAGTGGGAGCGCGTCGAACTGCCCGACGAGGTGCTGGAGATTCGGGACGCGCTCAACGACGTCGTGGAAGACCGACTGGGGAAACTGAAGGAACTCGGCATCACCCGCAAGACCAGCGCCGACCTCTCGGAGACCGACATCAAGAAGATGCGGGCCGAACTCCAGCAACTCATCGACAACGACCAGTCGGAGGGGTACAAGGGGATGTCGGCGCTCGCCGAGATTCGGAAACTGCGGACCGCGGTGACCTACGTCGAGACCCAGAGCGTCGAGGCGCTCCGGCGGTACTTCGAGCGCCAGCGCAACGCCGCCAAGTCCTCGGGCGCGTCGAAGGCGAGCCAGCGGTTCGTCTCCGAACCCAAAGTGCAGGAGGCGATGCGGAGGGCCGAGGAGTACGACGGTCTCCACCCGAAGTACTCCCGTGCCCGGATGCGAATCGCCGAGACGCTCGGCATCGAGAACGGCGAGCGCGTCATCGTGTTCACGGAGTCCCGCGACACCGCGGAGGCCCTGACCGAGTTCTTGGGCGAGCACTTCGACACCCAGCGGTTCGTCGGACAGGGCGACAAGGAGGGCAGCGACGGGATGACCCAGAACGAACAACAGGAGGTGTTAGACCGGTTCAAGGCCAACGAGTTCGAGGTGCTGGTCTCGACGTCGGTCGCCGAGGAGGGACTGGACGTGCCGGAAGTGGACCTCGTGATGTTCTACGAACCGGTCCCCACCGCGATTCGGTCCATCCAGCGCAAGGGCCGGACCGGACGACAGGCCGAGGGCCGGGTCGCGGTTCTGCTCGCCGAGGACACCCGCGACGAGGCTTACTTCTGGATTTCCAAGCGCCGCGAGGACGAGATGGAAGACGAACTCCGGAAACTGAAGGGAGTCGCCGACGAGGTCGAAGAGGAGTTAGACGACTCCCAGCGCCAACTCGCCGATTTCGACAGCGGCGGGTCCAGCAGCGAGGACGGGGACTCCCGGACCGACGTGGAACCCGGTTTACAGGCGTTCGAGGCGAGCGAGGAAGACCGCGACGACGGAGCGGAAGACGACAACGCTACGGAGACCGACCGCGACGGGTCGGAGGAAACTACGGACGCCGAAGCAATCGAGGACGAGACGGAGGGCGTCGTCGCCACCGCCGAACCCGACGACGAGACGGTCGAAATCGTCGCCGACCAGCGCGAACTCGACTCCACCATCGCACGCGACCTCTCGACCCGAGAGGGAATCGAGACGCGCCTCGAAACCCTCTCGGTCGGCGACTACGTGCTGAGCGACCGCGTGGTGGTCGAGCGCAAGTCGGTCACCGACTTCCTCGACACCCTGACCGGCGGCGACCGGTCGATGTTCGAGCAGTTGGGCGACGCGACGCGCCACTACGCCCGCCCGGTTCTGGTTCTGGAGGGCGAGGGCCTCTACGAGGAGCGAAACGTCCACCCCAACGCGGTCCGCGGAGCGTTGGCGTCGTTGGCGGTCGATTTCGGCACGAGCGTTCTCCGGACGACCGGCGAGGACGACACCGCCGACCTGCTGGAGGTCATCGCCACTCGCGAGCAGGAAAAGGACGACCGCGAAGTGTCGGTCCACGGCGAGAAGGCGAGCAAGACGCTGGCCGAACAGCAGGAGTACGTCGTCTCGTCCATCGCCGACATCGGTCCCGTGACCGCCCGGTCGCTCTTGGAGGAGTTCAAGACCGTGGAAGCGGTCATGACTGCCCGGGAGGACGATTTACTGGACGTTCAAGGCGTCGGTGAAGTGACCGCCGAACGCGTCCGCGAAGTCGTCGGCAGCGAGTACGACCGGTAGTGGTACCACTCGGTCGTAAACAGTCGCGAACGATTCGGTAAAATCCGCCGTTACCTCCTCGCGTTTCGAGCGTTCCACCGTGCGAAACCGTGGCTTACTCCCGGGAGAAACGGTGTAATACCGCGTTTTCCGGCGAAACTGTATAGAACAGCCACGGCGACTTAAGCCAGCTAAGAATGTTTGTTTGGGTACCGAGTAAATGAAATACGAACAGCCTTCCACCGAGGACACGACGGGAAGTGCAGGTTCGCTCTACGGGGAGTCGGAGAGTACCGAAGAGCACGACGAGCGCGCTCTCTACGGTGAACCGTGCCACGAGATCAGTTCCGACGACGACCTCCAGCGACTGTACGGCGAACCGCAACACGAGATTCGCGACGAACCTCGTGACTTTCCGGACGTCGAACTCCTCTTCGTACGACTGCAGGTCGAGTCCGCCGCCGGACCGACCGTGCTACCGCCCCGTTCGGAGTCCTCGACCGTGAGCCCTACGGAACAATAGTTACCGGCACTGCTTCTTCCTGAACGACCGTGTGTGCGGCGCTTCCGAGTATGGCCCTGTCGATAGCGTTGCCGCCGTGATGACCCATCACGACGTGGTCGTAACTTCGCTCGTCCACGAGTTCGAGGATGTCTTTCCCCACCCGCTCGGCCGGTCGGAACGACAGGTCCACGTCGGTCGATACCTCCGGTTCGTCGATGACGCCCGCTTCGTCGAGACGCTCGCGCGCACGGTCGAGAATGTCGTCGGTCGCGTCCGTCTCGACGTCGGTGATGTGGACGACGTGCAGCGAGGCCTCGAATCGGCGGGCGAACTCGATGGCGAAGTCGAGGGCGCGGAAACTACACTCCGAACCGTCGATCGGGACGAGGATGTTCATACGTTCAAGAAGAGTTGCGACCTGTTAACGGTTCGCCCGGTCGAGCGCCGCGAGGGCTTCGGCGGCCTCTCGGGTGGCCGCGAGCAGGTCACGGGCGCGGGCCACGTCGTCGGTCGTCTCGGCCTCGTGCGCGAGCGACGAGAGCTTTCGGACGAGCGCTTCGCGGGCGGTACCGAGGTCGTCGCGGTGGGCCGACGTCGCGCCGTGCGCGTGCCGGTGCCCGGAGGCGTTCGCAGAACTGCGGTCCCGGGCTGAACGTCTCTCGTCGGCCCGACGCTGACTAACGGGATTCTCAGTCGGTGCGTCGCGGGACTGGCCGTCGCGGCGGTCGGCGTCGGTCTGTGACGGCGGGCGGCGCAGGTCCGACCGGTCGGCGTGCTGGTCGGCGACTCGCACGTCGTTGATTTCGACGTAGGGTTCGTCGTCGGCGTCGTCTGACTCGTCGGCCGTCGATCGGTCGGCAGTTTCCGCAGTGGACTGGTCTCGGTCGGCGTTCGCCTCTGCCTGCGCGGGCGTCTCTGCGGGCTGTTGGGACTGCTCGCTCGGGTCACCGTTCTGACTCTCGGCCTGCGCGCGCGCCTCGTGCTGGCAGGTCGGGCAGAACTCCTGTCCGTCGTATCGGAAGATTGGGTCGCCGCAGTTGTCGCAGTGCTTGCCCGTCATGGTCGCGCCCTGCAGGAGGAGTTCGCTCATCCGGCGCGTGTTCTCGCGGTCCTGCCCCTCGTCGCCGTACTTCTCTCGAAGTTTCTCGCGCTCGGCCTCCTTGTCGAACTCCGAGTCGTCGCTGCTCATGTCCGTCAAGAGGAACGCCAGCGTTTTCCGGTTTTCGCAACCCGCCGGGTCAGTACCGACCGGCGGGTCACAGGTCACCGACGCGTTCCCAGACGCAACGCGGTCGCACCGAGGAGCGCCGCGGCGGCGACGACCGGGCCGAAGCCCGGTGTCCCCACGCCCGTCGCGTCGGAGGGTGTGGTGGAGCCAGCGTCGGCCGTGGTCGGGGTCGTTCCAGTGGACTCAGCGGTTCCGATGGTTGCAGAGGACCCGACGGTGGAACCGATAGTGTCGGGGTCGGTCGTCGTGGTGTCGGGGTCGGCGGTCGGTGTTTCCGTCGGCGGCGTCACGGCTCGGTCGGCGTCGAACGTCGCCGACGGTTCGTCTCCAGTCGGTTCGACCCCGTCGACGGTGACGCCGAGCCAGTCGCTCACTACTCGGTCGTCGACCCGGTACGGCGAGTCGGTCGCCGGGCCGTCGAACGCTCGGTTCCCGTTGGCGTCTCGGTGTGCGACGACGAGGAGGTAGCCCGGCTCGGTTCGGGAGTCCACCACGAGGTCGTCGTCGCTCGGGGTCGCCGAGCCGACCGGTCGGAATCGGTCGGCCGAGGAGTCGTACTCGTAGGCGACGAGGAAACCGCCCTCGGGGAGCGTGAGTTGGCGAACGTTCAGGTCGGTGACTCGTTGGCGGTGTCCGTATTCGGATAGCTTCCAGTAGACGCCCGGCGACTCGCCGGTTTCTCCGGGGAACTGGTCGGGGCCGACGTGGACCGCGAACAGACCGGGAACCGAGGCGTTCGCGAGGTCCACCGTCGCGGTGAACGTGCCGTTGTCCGTGACCGTTGCGGTCGTCCGTCGCTCGAACGTCGAATCGACCCGCGACTCCACCCGGACGGGGACGCGCGAATCGGCGAGCAGGTTCGTTTCACCGGATATCGTCGCTCGGTCGTCGGCGGTCAGCCGAACGGTATCGGCTCCTGACGGTCGAACCGCGGTCTGGCGGGTAGCGATTCGGAACGAGGTGGTCAGTTCCCGCCCGGCATCTCCGAGACGGCTCTCCGGAGAGACCTCGACGTAGACGGTCTGTCCTCCGGCGTGCGTCCCTTCGAGGGTTGTCGTATCGAGCAGGACGTAGGCCGCGCCAGCGCGGTAGTCGAGTAGGACGCGAGCGCCACCCTCGGTGGCGGTCTCGCGGAACAGGATGCCACCGCACGGACCGCTGATTTCGAACGTCTCGTCGGTCTCCGGTTCCGTTTCCTCGTGAAGCGCGAGGAACCGATCGGTCGTCGTGTTTCCGGACCGGGCGGCGATTGCGCCGAGGAGGCTCGGCGCGTCGATGCGGACGAGGAGCGTCTCGCCCTCGACGGCTTCGGGGTCGTACTCGCCGGGTTCCAGTGGGGCGGTCAGTCCACTCCTGTTCGCCGCTCGAATCGCACTGGCGTTGGACGCGTCGAACAGCCGAGGGACGGCGCGACGGGCGGTGATGGACTCGAACGAAGGCTCGGTCACGGTCAACTCGCGCTCCGCGACGACGGTTCCGTTTCGAGTGGCCGTCACGGGGTACGTCCCGGGTTCTAGCGGGTCTGTCGGGGTTCCGCCAGTGACGACCACGGCGTCGGTGCCTGCGGTCCGGTACGTGCCGGGTGCGACGGTCGTCCGGTTCCCCGCGAGGTAGGTGTTGACGAGGAGTCGGACTCGTCCGTCACCATCGTCTCGGACGTCGAGTCTGGTGCTGTACCCGTCGTCGGACCCGACCCTGACCGTGACGTTCACGCCCGCTGGAACCGACAGCGGGACGGTCGCGATATCGCCGCGGGCGACGGAGCGGTCCGCGGACTCGTTCGGCGTCGGAGGCGACGTGGCGTTCTCTGGAAGTCCTTTTTCGCCGGTCGGTTCGAGGAGTTGCGGACAGGTCTTCCGGTCGGCGGTGACGCCGGACGTGGTTGCAGATTCGACATCGGTGACGGCAGTTGCCGGGAACGACGCGGCGAGGACTGCCAAGACTGCGAGGGCGACGGCCGCTCTGGAGGTGGAACCGTCTGATGACGGGGGAGAGGGCATCAGCCGAACGACGTGTCGCCGGGCGTATCAGTTTTCCGGGGGGTCGGACCAGTAACGGACCGACGACGAGCGAGCGGGACCGAACTGTCACGTCGTTCGTCGAACCAATCAAACGTCGTACGACGACCACGCGGGCGGTTTTTCGGTGTTTCCGAAGCGCTTAACCGAATAGCGGGAGGCGTTTTACGTGGTATGACGAAAATCAGCGTGGTCGGCGCGGCCGGAACCGTCGGGGCCGCGGCGGCGTACAACATCGCGCTTCGGGACATCGCGGACGAACTGGTGCTCGTAGACATCCCGGACAAGGAGGAGGACACCGTCGGGCAGGCCGCCGACGTGAACCACGGGGCCGCCTACGACTCGAACACCACGGTCCGTCAGGGCGGTTACGAGGCGACCGAAGGGTCCGACGTGGTCGTCATCACGGCCGGGATTCCGCGTCAACCCGGCCAGACCCGCATCGACCTCGCGGGCGACAACGCGCCAATCATGGAGGACATCGGTTCCTCCATCGCGGAGTACAACGACGACTTCGTCACGATTACGACCTCGAACCCGGTGGACCTGCTGAACCGCCACCTCTACGAGGTCGGCGAGCGGTCGCGCGAGAAGGTCATCGGCTTCGGCGGCCGCCTCGACTCCGCGCGATTCCGCTACGTCCTGAGCCAGCGCTTCGACGAACCCGTCCAGAACGTCGAGGCGACGATTCTGGGCGAACACGGCGACGCACAGGTCCCGGTGTTCTCGAAGGTCCGCGCCAACGGCAAGGACCCCGAGTTCAGCGACGACGAGAAGGAGGAGATTCTGGAGGAACTCAAGCAGAGCGCGATGAACGTCATCGAGAAGAAGGGCGCGACCCAGTGGGGTCCCGCCACCGGCGTCGGCCACATGGTCGAAGCCGTGGTCCGGGACACCGGCGAGGTCCTGCCCGGTTCCGTCAAACTCGAAGGCGAGTACGGCCACGACGACGTGGCGCTCGGCGTCCCCGTCAAACTCGGCGAGGGCGGCGTGCAGGAAGTCGTGGAGTGGGACCTGACCGAGTTCGAGCGCGAGCAACTCGGCGAGGCCGCGGACAAGCTCTCCGAGCAGTACGACGAAATCGCGTAGTCGGCCGAATCCGCGCCGTCAAATCGGATTTTTCTTCGGAACGTCCGCCGGGAGCCGTCGGTCCGAACCGCGCGACGTGACGACCCGACAGTTTAAACCAGAAGACGCGCCTAAGACGGAGTAATGGCTACTTTCGTCTCTCCGCGGAGGTGGACGGCGTGACCGTCGAGATCTCCGACATCCCCGACCTCCCCGAGGGGGTCCCGGAACACTTCCGCGAACAGGGCATCGAGGAGTTGTACCCGCCGCAGGGCGAGGCCGTCGAAGCGGGCGTCGCCGACGGCGAGAGCGTGGTGGCGAGCGTCCCGACCGCCAGCGGGAAGACGCTCGTCGCCGAGTTAGCGATGTTGACGAGCGTCGCCCGCGGCGGGAAGGCCCTCTACATCGTTCCGCTCCGCGCGCTGGCGAGCGAGAAGAAGGCCGAGTTCGAGGAGTTCGAGCAGTACGGCGTCGAGGTGGGCGTCTCGACCGGCAACTACGACAGCGACGGCGACTGGTTGGCCCAGAAGGACATCATCGTCGCCACCAGCGAGAAGGTGGACTCGCTGGTCCGGAACGGCGCGCAGTGGGTGGACGACCTGACCTGCGTGGTCGCCGACGAGGTCCACCTCGTGGACTCGAAGAACCGCGGCCCGACGCTCGAAGTCACCCTCGCCAAACTCCGGAAACTCAACGAGAACCTCCAGACTGTCGCGCTCTCGGCTACAGTCGGCAACGCCGACGAGATTGCCGACTGGCTCGACGCGACCCTCGTGGACTCGTCGTGGCGTCCCATCGACCTCCAGAAAGGCGTCCTCTACGGGCAGGCACTCCACCTCGACGACGGGTCGAAGAAACAGATTTCGCGAGGCAACGAGAAGGCCACCGCCGCGCTGGTCGAGGACACGCTCAGCGACGAGGGGTCAAGTCTGGTGTTCGTCAACTCCCGGCGGAACGCCGAGGCCGCCGCGCGACGGCTCGGCGACGTGACCCGGGACTACCTCACGTCGGAGGAGCGCACCGAACTCCACGACATCGCCGACGAGATTCGGGACGCCAGCGACACCCAGACCAGCGACGACCTCGCCGACGCCGTCGAGAAGGGGTCGGCGTTCCACCACGCGGGTCTCTCCAGCGAGAGCCGCGAACTCGTCGAGGACGCCTTCCGGGACCGACTCGTCAAGGTCATCTCGGCGACGCCGACGCTGGCGGCGGGGGTCAACACGCCCTCCCGCCGGGTCATCGTGAGGGACTGGCGGCGCTACGACGGCGACGTCGGCGGGATGGCCCCGCTCGACGTGCTGGAGGTCCACCAGATGTTCGGCCGGGCCGGACGCCCCGGACTGGACCCCTACGGCGAGGCGGTGCTCATCGCCAACAGCCACGACGAGTTGGACGAACTGTTCGACCGCTACGTCTGGGCCGACCCCGAACCGGTCCGGTCGAAACTCGCGGCCGAACCCGCGCTCCGGACCCACGTCCTCGCCACCGTCGCTTCCGGGTTCGCCGACACCGAAGACGAACTCGTCTCGTTCCTCGAACGCACGCTCTACGCGACTCAGACCGACGAAACCGGCCGCCTCGAAACCGTGAGCCAGAACGTCCTCGAGTATCTGGAGCGCAACGAGTTCCTCGAACGCGAGGACGGCGGCCTGCGCGCGACCGGACTGGGTCACCGCGTCTCGCAACTCTACATCGACCCGATGAGCGCCGCCGAAATCATCGACGGCCTGCGGGCGGCCGAGGGCCGCCCGACCGCGCTCGGTCTGTTCCACCTCGTCTCGCGCACCCCCGACATGTACGAACTCTACCTCCGGTCGGGCGACCGCGAGGAGTACACCGAACTCGCCTACGAGCGCGAGTCGGAGTTCCTCGGGTCGATGCCCTCGGAGTTCGAGGACAACGCCTTCGAGGACTGGCTGTCGGCGCTCAAGACCGCCCGTCTGCTCGAAGACTGGGCCTCCGAGTTGGACGAGGACGACATGGCCGAGCGCTACGGCGTCGGACCGGGCGACATCCGCGGCAAGGTCGAGACCGCCGAGTGGTTGCTCAACGCGGCCGAGCGACTCGCGGGCGAACTCGGTCTCGACTCGGGCGCGGCCATCCGGGAGGCCAAGAAGCGCGTCGAGTACGGCGTCGAGGAGGAACTGCTCGACCTCGCTGGCGTCCGCAACGTCGGGCGCAAGCGCGCTCGGCGACTCTACGACGCGGGCATCGAGTCTCGGGCCGACCTCCGTGAGGCCGACAAGTCGGTCGTCCTCGGCGCGCTCCGGGGTCGGCGAAAGACCGCCGAGACCATCTTCGAGAACGTCGGGCGCAAGGACCCCGACTTGGAGGGCGTCGAGGCCGACGGCGACGCCGAAACCGAGGTCGGCGGAACCGGCGACGACGGAAGCGGCCAGCAGAGTCTGGGTGATTTCGAATGAGCGACGCCGACGGAGCGAACCGACGATGAGAGTCGTCGCGGGACGCGCCGACATCGAGAATCTCGACGACTTCCTCGAAGATATCGGGGAGATAGCCGACGAGTTCGACTGCGCGGTTCAGGCGTTCGACGCCGACTACGTCCTCGGCCGCGACCACCTCCGGACGGCCGTCGAACGCGCCGACCGCGCGTTCGACCGCGGCGAGAACGTCGCCCGGGAGCGCGCCGTCGAGATTCTGCTCTACGCCGCGGGCCGGAGACAGATAGACCGCGCGTTCGAGATGGGCGTCTCGGAGGGCGAGTCCGACGTCGTGGTCGTCGTCCACTCGCCGGACGGCGAGGGGGAGCGCGAACGGGCGGCCGCGGAGGCGGTCGGCGACCTACTCGCGCCCGCGACCGGAGACGCAGGCGCATCCGGAACTGCGGGCGAGGGTGCGAGCGCGGGCACAGTCGCGCCAGACCGCATCGACCGCGAGGCCGTCCGGGAGTTCTTCGACGTTACCGAGACCGAACTGGACGCGACCGACGCGGAACTCGCCGATGTCGTACGCGAGCGTGTGGCCCTGCTAGACGTGGAGAAATAGCGCGAAACGAGGAACGCGCTTCTCGTCGCAGTCAGCGTCGGACGCTCGAAGTAAGCGGAGTCGAGACACTGAAAGACGTCTCTCCGGGATCTGGTCTTCGAAAAAGGCACCGGTGCGTACGGAGACGCAGCGATGCCACGTCTTACCCGTTACCCGATTCGAATTACTGTCTGGCAACACATACGTCTTCCGCCCGAAACGAGACGGGAGGATAAACCCCCCAGCCAGCAGGGTTACGGATATCACGACCCAACCTCGAGACATGGCCGACGAACCCGACGCCGAACGCGAACAGCGACACGCCCGTGAACGCCAGCGTGAACGGACCGAGCGCGTCGAGGACGTGCTGGGCGAGGCCGGGAAGATGCTCGGCGAACACAAGTATCCCGCGACGAGCGAGGAACTCGCCACCGAGTACGGCGACCAACCGCTCGACCTGCAAAATGAGACCGAGAGTCTCGGGAGCGTCTTCGACCGCCTCGTGGACGAGCGATTCGAGTCGTCCGAAGAGGCCCGGGAAGCGGTGTACAACGAGATAACGGGAGAGGCCGCCGGTCCGGAGGAGTACAACGACGAGCGCGAAATCGCAGAGTTGGACGAGAGCGTCTCCGACGAGACTTCCGACGTGAACTCGAACTGATTCCCACGCTCCCGGCCAGCGTTCCAGTCGAAACGAAGGGGTTAAATGGGAAGACGGCGGCGAGGCTGATCGAGTAGTTTAAGACGGCGGTTTCGTCCGAACCACGCTCTCCCAGATTCCGGGGGGCGAGACTTTGTTCTTGCGGTCCTGAATCGGTCGCCGGGTCGAGTAACCAGTGTTTACGGCTCGGCCGAGTGCGGCGGTTCTCCTTTCGAGTCGATTCGGCAGCGTGTCCACCGGACCAATTTCGGTAACGACCGTCGCGTCACGGTCTCGAGTCGAAACGACGACCGGTCGAACC
This sequence comes from Halorussus aquaticus, assembly GCF_024218795.1. Taxonomy (GTDB): domain Archaea; phylum Halobacteriota; class Halobacteria; order Halobacteriales; family Haladaptataceae; genus Halorussus; species Halorussus aquaticus. Next base: position 3,047,193 of record NZ_CP100400.1, on the reverse strand, counting down.
TGTCGGGAGTGAAACGGTTGCAACAGTGTCGGGGAGTTTAACAGACGGAACGCTTCCCCGGAGGCGTGGTGGTCTATCAGTTGGAATGCGCAGACTGCGGAGAGTTGCGCGTCGGCAGGGAAACCGACGAGGGAATCCGCCCCGTCAGGGACGACTGCCCGGAGTGCGGTACCTCCGAGTTCGACGTGTTGGCCCACGACTCCGAGGACTGACCTGCGAGAAAACGACACAGTTCACCACGTCGTTCTCTTATCGAGGGCGCTCTCCGCTCGGAGGGTGAGGACGAGGCTATCGAGGATGGAAGCGATGAAAGTGGAGATTTCACGGCGATGGGTACGACCGAGGGGCGTCGTTCAGAATCGTCGTCTGTCGGGTGAAACGGCGTGAAAATCGGGAGTAGTCCCACCAGGATTCGAACCTGGGTCGAAGCCCCCAGAAGGCTTCAGGATTGGCCACTACCCCATGGGACTCTACATCTTCCGGTAGTCGCCGGGGGAATGTAAGCGTTGCGCGTTCGCCGTCGAGTGGCACTAGTTCGCACATGCCATCGAGTGCGTTCGACAGGAGTGCATAAACCAACACCTACTTGCCGACCAAGTACACACGTTCGTGTATGTACGTCGGACGATTCCTGATCGTCGGCCCCCAGATTGCGGCGTATCGCGTCTCGTCGCGGTCGTTCCCGAACCGGAAGATAATCGAGCGCGACGCCGCGTTGACCGTCGCACCGACCGAGGACGCACCCGAGACGGAGAACCCGTACATCTCGTACAACTGCGTGCGTCGCGTCGAACCCCGCTCGGCGGAGAGCGCGGACGAACGACCGCGAACGCCGACCGCTGGCGGGTCGGTAGTCGTCGGAAACGGGTCGCACGTGGACCCCATCGCCGAGAAACTCGAACTCGGCTATCCCGCACGGGACGCACTCGCCGAGAGTCTGCTCGCGCTCGACTACGAGAAAGACGACTACGACACGCCGCGAATCGCGGGAACCGTGGGCGAGGAGTCGGCGTTCGTCGGCATCGTGCGCGAGGACGCGCTGTTGGTCCGGGAGGTGACGACGCCGACGCTCGTCGCGACCTACGAGAGAGACGCGCCCGAGTCGTTCGACTTCGCGGCCGAGACCGCGGAGGAGGCGGCCGCGGAGGCCTACGAACTCGACTTCGAGCATCCGGTCTGTGCCGCGGGCGTCGCGCGGACGGACGAGGGGTTCGAGTTCGCCGTCGAGAACGGGGAGTAAATCTCGCTGACGGGAGCCGGAATTAAGTCGCGGGCCTTCGAAGCTGTCGGTATGCGAATCGGTGTTCTCTCAGACGTCCACTCGAACCGAGTCGCGTTCGAGTCGGTCCTCGACGACATGCCCGACGTGGACGGACTCGTCTGCGCCGGCGACGTCGTCGGCTACAACCCGTGGCCAGCGGAGTGTGTCGAGATGGTGCGCGAGCGGGAGATTCCGACAGTGATGGGCAATCACGACCGCGCCGTCGCCTCCGGTACCGCGTTCCGGTTCAACCAGATGGCGAAGGCTGGCGTCGAACACGCCCGCGAGCGACTTTCGGAGAACCAGCGAGACTGGTTAGCCGACCTGCCCGACGAGCGCCACGAGTTCGACGGCCGAGTCAAAATCGTCCACGGTCATCCCGACGACCCGGACCACTACACCATGCCCGAGGAGTTCTCGGCCGACCTGCTGGACGGCGAGGACGTGCTCGTGATGGGCCACACGCACGTCCAGTACGCCGAGGAGTACGCCGACGGCGTGGTGATGAACCCCGGAAGCGTGGGCCAACCCCGCGACGGCGACCCGAGAGCGGCGTACGCGGTTCTGGACCTCGACGACCTGTCGGTCGAGCAGCGTCGCGTGGAGTACGACATCGAGGCTGTCCGCCGAGAGGTCGAGGCGGTCGGACTGCCGAGCAAAATCGGGGCGCGACTCGAACGAGGTCAGTGAGTAACTCCGCGTCGGACGACGAGTTCTGAATCGGACGGCGAGCGGGTTCGACTCGGACGGTAAACGACTCGAACTCGGCCAACGAGCGACTCGAACGTAGACGACGGGACCTCGGCAATCGGGGGTCGTTCGCACACTACCTGAAAGTTTTTACGAACAGTCGGACACCCTCTCGTATGCCGATTCCTAACTTCGGTGATAAGTACGACGCCGAGGCGCTGTTCTCACCCGCGGAGGCCGTCGCCGAGCAGGACGACGGTCTCCCGGACGTCCCTCCGGCCGTGATTCTCGGGTTTCAGGACGTGCTCTACGAGGAAGTAGCGGACCGGGCCGACGACGCGGTGAACGTCGTCAGGGGCCAGTCAGTCCACCTCTTGAACGACGATGTCGGATTCATCGGGGACTTCGGTATCGGTGCCCCCGTGACCGCCATCGTCACGGAGAACCTGCTCGCAGCGGGTGCCGAAGTCGTCTGCATCCTCGGCGGCTGTGGCTGTCTCCAGCGGTCGATTCCGTCCAACGACGCCATCCTGCCGACGCGAGCGATTCGCGACGAGGGAGTCTCGTACCACTACCTTCCGCCGGACGAGGAGGTTCGGGCGACGCCCGAACTCGTGGACGCGCTGGACGCCTCGCTCTCGGACGCGGGCGTCGACACCCACCGCGGGCCGACGTGGACGACGAGCGCCTACTACCGCGAGACGGTGCCCGAAATCGAGCGATACGCCGAGGAAGGCGTCGTCTCGCTCGGGATGGAGACCGCGGCGATGTTCGCGGTGGCCGAGTACCGCGACGCCGACGCGGCCGTCGTGCACGAAATCGGCGACCACCTGACGCCCGACGAGTGGGAGTCCGGCGTCGAACGCGAGGAGAACCTCACCGAGTTCCTCGACCCGACCGTCGAGGCGCTTCGACGGTACGTGGACTCGAATTGAAGGAGCAAGCGCATACTCTCGAGACGAAGTCACCGGTTTCCGGGACACCGCCGACTCCGGCAGGGATTAGGACGTGCCCGTTCAATGCCGGACCATGCGAGTCGAGTTCGACCGCGACACCTGCACCGGGATGTTCCAGTGTACCGCCGAGTGGGACGCCTTCGACGAGAATCGCGACGACGGCAAGGCAGACTTACGCGACGCCGAGGAGGACGAGGAGGACCTGTTCGTCCGCGAGATACCCGAAGACGCCGAGTTCGACGCCAAGATGGCCGCGCGGGTCTGCCCTGTGGACGCCATCCGCGTGTACGACGACGACGGCGAGCAGATAATCCCCTGAATCCGTCCGAAGAGTTGCGGTCAGTAACTATCAGTACTTCCAGACGAAGCGGAGGGGTGACGTACTGTCACGGTGGGTGATGGCGCGCAAGGATGCTCGGTATTACAGCAGTAACGTAGTCGGTGCTACGATGGTGACACGGCGGTGCGGGAATAGTCGCACTGATGGAAGACGTATCGAACGCGAGCGTGGGTCGCTCACTCGGTCGTCGAATCCTCGACGCGCTCTTCTTCGTCGGCGTCGGGATATAGCTGTTCCTCCTAGCTGTGTGCGTCGCGGCGCACATCCCAGTAGTCGCTCATGGTTCGACCAATTCAACGCTAGCTGTCGATTACTAAAATCGTTGCGGGAATTTGAAATCCTTCGAGAGATCCGCTCACTGGTATTATCTCGGAACTTGAGCGTGTGGGAACCAACTCGCCCGTCCGAGGCCCGTCACTCGACCGCCCCGAGACTCACTCGAACGTCTTCTCCGCCCACTTCACGGCGTACTCCGCACCGTGACTGCGGTAGGCTTGCGTGTCGAGCGCCGCGAACGGCGCGGGGAGTTCGAGTTCGTGTTTGACCGCGGCGCAGGCGAACTCCGCCGCGTCCGCGAAGTCGGTCTCGTCGCGGGCCATCGACGACGGGAGTCCGTCGAGTCGAGGCTCGATGCGTTCGCCCGCGTCCTGCCACGCCGCGAACAGACGGGGGAAGCCGTCGTCCCACTCCGCGAAGACCTCCCTAGTGTGGAGTCCGACGTACGCGTCGTACAGCGCGGTCGCGATCTGGTAGACGCTGCCGCCGTCGAAGGGGAGCGCGGCGTCGAGTTCGAGGTACCGGTCCTCGAAGAACCCGAGGAAGTGTTCGGGCAGTTGCGTGCCGATCTCCACCAGCGCCTCCGCGAGAAGGAAGTCCACGAAGTCGTCGGGTGAACCTTGCACGCGAGCCTTCACGAACGCGACCGGCGGGTCGGTCTGGCGCGTCCACGCGACGCTCCCGTCACCGGGCATCCCCACCGTGAAGTCCGTGGAGGCGAACCGGCGGAGGAGTTCGGGCGTGTCCTCGGGGAGCCACTCGTTCGGGTACGCGAGCGGGTCGAGCGCGTCCACGAGCAGGCCGAGGTCCTCGGCCCGCGCGGGGTCGAGCGTCTCGAAGTCCGTCCCCGAGTCCAGCACCAGCGCGTCGGGCGCGTGGGCGTCCCGAACTGCGGCCATCTCCCCGGACAGCGACCGTTCTTCGAACATCAGGCGGCGAGCCAGAGGTTCGCGAGAAGTGCGACTGACAGAACCGCGGTGATACCGACCGTTGCGACGACGATCTTGGTTGCCTTGCTCATACCGATTCGTTCGGACGCGAGCGCTTAAAACTGTCAGGTTTAGTCCGCGAGTCCGGTCCCGACGTGCCGCGACGAATCGTCAGTCCGCACCGGTTCCGGCCCCGATGTCGGACTCGCGGGCGACCTGCTTCCACTTGCCGGTCCAGAACCGGAAGACGTTGACACCCGCCCGGAGATACATATCGCCGAGGATGGAGGCGTACACCGCCACGAGACCGAATCCGAGACCCGGCGTGAACTGCCAGCCAGCGATCTCGAACAGGGCGACCCCGGGCGCGACCGCGAGTAAGGCCACCGGAAGCTTGAACAGGTAGGTCCCGGCGAACGCCCCGTAGAAGGGCCACCGCGTGTCGCCCGCGCCGCGCAGGCCCCCGCGCATCGTCCGCGAGACGCTGAACGCCGCGACGCCCAGACCGAACACGCGAACGAAGGTGACCGTGAGGTCGACGTGACTGGTGCCGAACGCCACCGCGATCGGCCGGGCCACCGCGAACAGCGCCGCGCCGATGAGCAGTTGCGTCACGAGCGCGATTCGCAGGGTCTGCCAGCCGTACTCGGTGGCCTCGCGGTCGTTCCCCGCCCCGATGGACTGACCGACCAGCGTCGACGAGGCCGTGGAGTACCCCCACGCGGGCATCAGTGCGAGCAGCATGACCCGCCGACCGATGGCGTAGGCCGCGACCACCGGCGTCCCGAGCGTGGTGAGGACCAGCAGGAAGGGGAACCGACCGAGCGTCCGGGAGAGTCGGGTCCCCGCGAGCGGCAGGCCGACGCGGACGATTTCGGTCGCTATCGACCAGTCCCACTGCTTACCGCCGAGCGGCAGACGGACCGAATACCGTCCCGAGAGGAGCGCGCCCGTGAAGATTGTCGCCGCGAGAACGTTCGCGAGGGCAGTGCCCCACGCCGCGCCCGCGACGCCCAGTTCGGGGAACGGACCGAACCCGAAGATGAGGACCGCGTTGAGGAAGATGTTCGTCGGCAGCGTGAGCAGGCGGACGTACATCGGGGTCCGGGTGTCACCGACCCCTGCCAGCGCGCGGGCGGCTATCATGCTCCAGAACCGGAACGAGACCGAGAGCATGATGATTTTGAGGTAGATAGCGCCGAGTCGGATGGTCTCGGGGTCGTCGGTAAGCACGTCTATCATCGGTTCGGCGTACACCCACGTCGCCGCGGTGATGGGCACTGCGAGCAGGAGCGCCAACCAGAGCGACTGCTTGATGGTGAAGTTGGCCTTCTCGTGTTCGCCCGCGCCCTCGAACCGCGAGACGACGCTGATGGTCCCGCTGGTCAGCGCCAGCGAGAGACCGAAGGGGATGAAGAAGTACTGGAAGCCGAGTTCGAGCGCGGCGACCGCCTCGTCGCCGAGCGCGCGTCCGACCATGAAGAAGTCGGCGACCCGGAGCAGCGTTCGCATCCCGCCGGTGACCATCACCGGGACCGCGAGGTCGAACGCCTCCTCGCCCTTCTCTCGGTCGAGGAGGCCGAGACGGGCCAGCGCGGCCGGGAAGAGGAACGCGACGCTCTGGAGTCGTCGCTTGGCGTCGTCGAGCATTCGGATACCGAAGTTTGAGAAGCACGGGCTAAACAGTTTTGCGAAGCCCTCGCAGCGTGGTCGTTTCGGAGGTCTCGCGGCGTCGTAGTTCGGGCGAGCCTTTCAGTAGGGTGGTCTGGGGATGGGACGGGAGTCTCTGGGCGTGGTAGTCTTCGGGATGTGGGGAGTCGTTCGCTCGAGTAGGTTGTGAGGTGCCTCAGTGACAGAGAGTCAGCGCTCGGTCGCGTCCCACGCGTCCGGGACCTCGATGACGTACTTACCGTCCTCCTTCAGCGAGATGATGTACTCCTCGCGCTCGTACAGTTCCATCAGGTTGAGTTCGTACTGGCCGGGTTCGACGATGCGGATGCTCTCGAACTGGCTGTTGAGTTCCTCCCGGAGTTCTTCGAGACCGGGATTCTCGTCGTCGGGGGTATCGACGACGTTCGCTCCCGTGTCCGAATCGCCCTTCGGTACCGTGTCCGGACCGGCGTTCGCCGGTTCGTCGGGGAGTTCCGACTCGTTGACGACGTCCCGGCGAGCGTCGGCCTGCGCCGAATCCTCGGCGACGGGAGCGGCACTTCCGGTCGAGGAGGTCGAGGTCCGAGGGCCGGGGTTCCCGGAACGGTCTGTCTGAGTAGTTGCTCGGGGGTTCTGCGTCTCGGTGTCGTCCCCCGTACCGACCCAGTCACGAACCGTGGCGGCCGCCCTGTCGACGGCGCTGCCACGGTCTCCGCCCCCGGTTTCGGGTGCACCGTCGGCGTCCGAACCGACGTTTTCTGGCGTCTTCTTCGGTTGGGTCGCCTGCGACGCCGTTCTCGACCCGGTCTCACCAGTGTTCCGCTCTGCGGCCCCCGCGGGCTGAAACTGGAACTTGTTGCCGCCGCAGTCGGGACAGCCCGAGAGCATCTGCTTCGAACCGTCCTGAAACGACCGGCCGCAGTTGGTACACTGGTGAGGCATTATTTACGAGAGACGAGGGCGCTGATGAGGTTCTCGTCCTTGTGGAGCGTCTCTATCTGGTTCGCCGGACCGATGACGGTGAGCTTCTGCGTGGACTCCTTGCCCATCAATCGGTCGAGGAAGCTCTGGTCGGCGGTCTCCGAGCGCGGGTAGGTTTCGATTTCGATGCCGTTGAACTCGTCGGGACTGATTTCTGTCATCGTCACCTCGATGAGTTTGCTCTCCTCGTCGGGCGAGAGTCCCGTTTCGAGGATGACGATGTTGCCGTCGCGCACCCCGTCCAGAATCATCCGTATCTTCTCCATCGAAGCCATCTCGGCCATGCGGTCGGCACCGATGAGGTCGATCTGGACGCCGCCGTTCGGGTCGTCCTCTGTCACTTCCGGCATGGTATCACCCGAAGTACTCCGCGATTTTGGCGTACACTTCGTCCATGTTGTCGCCTTCGAGCGCGGAGAGCGGAATCGTCTCGTGTTGCGGGAAGGCGTTGCGGATGCGCTGGACGCTCGAGTCCTCGAGGTCGGTCTTGTTGGCGAGAATGAGAACCGGGAGGTCCTGACTCTCGATGATACCGATGAGCATGGTGTTGACCTGCGTGAAGGGGTCGGTGGTGCTGTCGAGCACGTAGATGACCCCGTCGACGTCCTCGCGGAGCCAGTGCATCGCCTCTGCGACGCCCTCCGTAGCCTCACGAGAACGACGCACGGCGTCGTCTTTCTCCATGTCGTGGTCGAGGAACTCCTCGTAGTCCACTTTGGTCGTCACGCCCGGCGTGTCGACGATGTCGATGGACACCGTCTTGCCGTCGCGCTCGATTTCGACGTTTTCTTTTCGACGTGCCCGGCGAGTCTCGTGCGGAATGTGACTCTCGGGACCGACCGCGTCGCCGGTCCAGTCGCGTGCGATGCGATTCGCGAGGGTCGTTTTTCCGGCATTCGGCGGGCCGTAGATACCAATACGCTTCGGCTCCTGCGCGGAGAAGAGCTTGTCCGTAACGCGGGAAATGCTGTCTTTCAGGTCCGTAAACAATCCCATCCTTTCCTCCCAGACCCCACTATCGGCGAACGGAACCGTCACGGGGCTGTTGCGCGAACAACTATATCCCACCTACTTAAACCTATGTCAGACACCACTCTGGAAGATGTCTATTCGGTAGCACTGATCGGTCGGATCGCGGTGAGTATATCGGGCGATAGCTCGAGAATCGCTGAGTCACGAACACCGATGACTCAGTAACGCCTATGTGTAAAATGTCTCAGTAACGTCCATATATAAAATCTAATACATCATTTGGGTCGGTGGTTTGATTTCACCCGACGACCGAGACAGACGGACGAAAACGATAGAGGAGACGGGAACAGAGTAGACGGGAACAGAGTAGACGAGAAGGATAGAGCAAACGAGGCAGGTAGAGAAGTCGAGGAAACAGAGGAAACGTGAGGGAGAGCAGATGAAAGACCGCAATTCGAACGAGGGAACCGGCGGAGGCGTGGTTCCAGTTGAAACGGTGGGGTATAGAGGACAGAAATCAAGCGACGTGGCGGGTGGACCCGCTTTAGACTCCGGACTGCGGCAACCAAACAGTCGAACCTGAAGTCGAAGTGGACGGGAGACGAACCGTAGTCGAGAGTCGGAAGACCGGGGCAGTTCGACGGCGGATATCGGTCGGTCGGAGGTTCACCCACCCCCACCCCTTCGTTTCAGGTGGAGTTGGCGGAGGGAGGGTCGTGGGGTCGGCGGTAGTCACGTTTCGCTGGAAAAGTCCGTTAAACAAACAGCGACCTCACTCAACTTCCAGAAGAAAGATTGGTTTGTGGGTATTGTTTTCCAGCTATTGTAATAAAGGTTTCTACTATCTAGGCAGTTTCTCTGACCACCCCTCCCCGCCTCTATGGCGTTCCACCCGAAACGAAGGGGTGGGGGAGGTGCCCGCTGATACAGAACCCTCTCTTCGCCCCTCGACATCCAACTCAGCCTTCTCCAACAGTGGCTTTCGATAACAATACACAGGCTGGCGTGAGACTCCCGACGAGAAATCCGTTCCCTCCTAAGAGATCCGTTCCCTCGTACCCGATTATCCGCGTTCGGACACCTGCTCTCGAATCGAAACGTCACCCGTCTCGAAAACTGCAGTGGCAGTCGTGGATGGTCTCTACGTGAAACGGTGGGGACGGGTGGTGATGCAGACGATACGACTCCATCACTGGTCACCCGAAACGAAGGTGTTCGACACGGGAACTACTCTCTCGTGGCTCTCCGGTCTCCCGTTGCCACTCCGTGTGCCTGGAAATTCAAGCACTTGTGGGCTCACCCTCTCGTAGCCCCGATACTCTTCCCCATCTTGCTACCTTTGCCTTCACTCCCCTCGTCTTCCGCCACCTCCTCGACGACTTCTCGTCCAACAAACCTGGCTCACTGATTACTCACTCCCTGACCGCCCACACCCAGACTTCCATTTTCTAATCCCCATTCCTCGACCCCTTACTTTCTGACTCCCCGTTCTCTGACTCCTCGCTCTCTAACCGCTACCTTTCCGGTAAGTCGCTGTGAGCGTCCGTCGCTTCCGATACTTCACGTCTGATTTTGTCCGAATCGAGCCAAAGAAGAGTTCGAATCGAGCCCAAAGAAGAAAGAGTTTAATACCCTGCTGGACCTTTGGTTCTCCTGCATCAACTGGACGCGTTCGCGACTTCTCAGATTCGGCATCCCGGTTCCTTCGGTCGGTTCTGCCGAAATCTCGCCGCGCGACGCGCGTCTTCCACCTGAAACAGAGGGGTCGAAACGTACGCATGACAGACGAAAACACGCAACCGACGGACGACGGGGTCGACGTGAGTCCCGACCGAAACTTCGACAACGTCGATCTCGACGACGTGGTCTTCGACGACGACGAGGACGACGACCAGGGACTCTTCGACGACCTGTTGTCCGGCGAACCGATATTCGAGAACAAGGAGGTCCTGCGACCGTCGTACACGCCGCACGAACTCCCCCACCGGAAGGACCAGATCAACAACATGGCGACGATTCTCGTCGCCGCGCTTCGCGGGGAGACGCCCTCGAACATCCTCATCTACGGCAAGACGGGGACTGGCAAGACCGCCAGTGCGAAGTTCGTCAGCAAGGAACTCGAAAGCACGTCCCAGAAGTACGACGTCCCCTGTAACGTCGAGTACATCAACTGCGAGGTGACCGACACGCAGTATCGCGTCCTCGCACAACTCGCCAACAAGTTCATCGAGAACAACCAGGAGTTCGTGGACGACCGCCTCGAAGAACTGACGACGCTCCGTGAGGGCGCGAGTTCCGACCCCTCTCGACTCGCCGACACCGCGTTCGAGTCCACCGAGGCCATCGACGCGCGCATAGAAGAACTAGAAGACGACCGCGAGGAGATGGAATCGGTCCCCATGACCGGATGGCCGACAGACCGGGTCTACAACACGTTCTTCGAGGCCGTCGATTACGAGGAACGAGTGGTCGTCATCATGCTGGACGAGATCGACAAACTGGTCGAGAAGTCGGGCGACGACACGCTCTACAACCTCTCGCGGATGAACTCCGAACTGGAGAACTCGCGGGTCTCCATCATCGGCATCTCGAACGACCTCAAGTTCACCGACTTCCTCGACCCACGCGTCAAATCGAGCCTCGGCGAGGAGGAGATCGTCTTCCCGCCGTACGACGCCAATCAGCTCCGGGACATCCTCCAGCACCGCGCGGAGGTCGCGTTCAAGGCCGACGCGCTCTCGGACGACGTGATTCCGCTCTGCGCCGCGTTCGCCGCGCAGGAGCACGGTGACGCCCGGCGCGCACTCGACCTGCTGCGGACCGCGGGCGAACTCGCCGAACGCGATCAGGCCGAGGGCGTCAACGAGAAGCACGTCCGGAAAGCCCAGGAGAAGATCGAACTCGACCGCGTGGTCGAAGTCGTCCGCACGCTCCCCACGCAGTCGAAACTCGTCCTCTTCTCCATCATCTCGCTGGAGAAGAACGGCGTCCACAACGTCAACACCGGCGAGGTGTACAACATCTACAAGCGCCTCTGCGAGGAAATCGACGCCGACGTGCTGACCCAGCGCCGCGTCACCGACCTCATCAGCGAACTCGACATGCTCGGCATCGTCAACGCCGTGGTCGTCAGCAAGGGCCGGTACGGGCGGACCAAGGAGATCAGCCTCTCGGTACCCATCGACGAGACCGAGGCCGTGCTGATGTCCGACTCGCGTCTCGGCGACATCGAAAGCGTCCAACCGTTCGTACAGGCCCGGTTCGACAACTAGAGCCAGTTGTTCTGAAGAAGGCAGTTACTTGGAGAGGGGTCCGGTTCTCAGTGGAGCAGTGATAGTACGCAGCAGTGTGATAGTACGCAGTAGTTCGTGAGCTACGCGGCTCCGACGGAACGGTCGGTCGCGATATCGCCGGTCGGAGAGAGCGGTTCTCCGCTGGACGGTAGGGTCGCCGCTGGGGTGAACGACGTCATCGTCGAGGAGAGGGTCGCCGTACCGGGCGAGAGGTACGCCGCCCCAGAGAACTGAAGTCTGACCCATCCGAGCCACGGGACGCGAACCTCCGCAGTGCCCCGAACCCAACTCGGCTTGACCGGGTCGCTCAGTCGCATCCCGTTCGACTGGTCGTAGGAGGGGTTGGCGTCACCCTTCGTGATGAATCCCGAGTTCGGTGCCGGGCAGTTGGTCAACTGCTCGCAGTTCTCTGCACTGATGTACTCCTTGTTCGCCTCGTCGTACCAGTTCTCCCCCTTCTCGACCCAGAATCTGGCGCGGTGGATGATCGGCGTCTGGTAGTCCTTCCCGTCGGGTTGATAGACGATGACGTCGCCGTAGCTCCCGAACTTCTTGTATCCGGCGTCTTTTCCGGCCTGATACGGGACGACTCCGGTGCCTTGCTGGGCGGCCGCGGGCGCGAGACGACCCTCCTCCATGATGAACACGAGGTCGCCTTTCTGCATGTGCGGTTCCATGCTCCCGCTCTCGATGGCGACCATCGGGGGCCAGACTCCGCTGACGGCGAACAGGAGGAGACCGATGGCGAGGACGATACTCGCACTGCTCAACATCTCGCGCACGAATACGACCACCTGATTCTCGCTGCTGCGGAACCGGTGGACGAGAGCGAGCGGACCCGACTCCTCCTCGGTCGGTTCGCCGCCGTCCGTCGCAGGCCCCTCAGAAGATGGACCGTCTCGGGGAGAACTCATTCGACCCCACCTTGCCGTTCCGAGGTTGTCAATTTTCCGGGTGCAGGCCGAACCCCGGTCGGGCGTCGGCCGAACGATGCGCTTTTGACGACCCCCCGAAATGTGAAACACGTGCCGTTGGAGACCCCGGCCCGTATCGTCAGTGAACTCACCAGTCGCGGCTACAACGCCGACCGCGAGGCGGTGACGCTCCTCGCGCGGGCCGCCGACCCGGACAGCGCGCTCGACGCGGCCGTCGAACGCGCTCCCGAAGACGCTCTGAAACTCTCCTCGGACCACGTCGAGAGCGTCCTCGCAGACCTCGAACCGGGACGGAAAGCCTCCGCTTCGACTGGATACGATAACGGGAACGAGTCGGGGAAGGAATCGACCTCTGCAGAAGAAACGAAGGGGGACGACGATGTCGGCGAAGCCGTCGCCGACGTCTCTCGGCCCGACGAGTCGATTCGGGACCCGGACCTCGACGCCCGGTCGGTCGAAATCACGGGTAACGTGACCGGTGAGAGTACCGGAACGGGCGAGTACGACGATTTCGTCTCCGTGTTCCAGGACCGGTTCAAGCGCCTCTCGAAGCAGTTGCGTTCGCGCGTCAACGCTCGCCCGACCTCGGTCGTCGGCGAGATGCCCGGTGGCGGCGAGACAGCTATCGTCGGGATGATAAGTGACATTCGCTCGACCGCCAGCGGTCACTGGCTAATCGAGTTGGAAGACACGAGCGGGACCTACCCTTGTCTCGTCATGAAGGATCGCGAGTTCGCAGACACGGTAGACGAACTCCTCCTCGACGAGATAATCGCGGTCGAAGGGACGCTCTCGGACGACAACGGCGACGGAGACGGTATCCTGTTCGTGGACTCGCTGTACTTCCCCGACGTGCCCCGCACGTACCAGCCCTCGACCGCCGACCGTCACGTTCAGGCCGCGCTCATCAGCGACGTTCACGTCGGTAGTCAGGAGTTCATGGGGGACGCGTGGTCGCGCTTCGCCGACTGGCTACACACGCCCGAGGCCGAGAACGTCGAGTACCTGCTCATCGCGGGCGACATGGTGGAGGGGGTCGGCGTCTATCCGAATCAGGACGAGGAACTCGACATCGTGGACCTCTACGAGCAGTACGAGCAGTTCTCGGAGTACCTCAAGGAGGTACCCGGTGACCTCGAAATCGTAATGATTCCCGGCAACCACGACGCCGTCCGACTCGCCGAACCGCAACCCGGTTTCGACGAGGAGTTACGCGACATCATGTCGGTCCACGACGCGCGAATCTCGGGCAACCCCTCGACCGTCACGCTCGAAGGCGTCGATATCCTGATGTATCACGGCGTCTCGCTCGACGAAGTTATCGCCGAACTGCCCGACGAGAAGGCCAGTTACGACGAACCGCACAAGGCGATGTACCAACTCCTGAAGAAGCGCCACGTCGCGCCTCAGTTCGGCGGGAAGACTCGCCTCGCCCCCGAAGAGAAGGACTATCTCGTGATGAACTCGGTTCCGGACGTGTTCCACACCGGCCACGTCCACAAACTCGGATGGGGGAAGTACCACAACGTCCTCGCGGTCAACTCCGGGTGCTGGCAGGCCCAGACCGACTTCCAGAAGTCCGTGAACATCGACCCCGACTCCGGATTCGCGCCCATCCTCGACCTCGACACGCTCGACATGACCGTCCGGCAGTTCAGCTGACCGATATCTCCGAAGGACAGCATTTTAGGTTCCACCTGAAACGAAGGGGTTAGCGGGTTGACTCGCCCTATCGACGGACGCGTCGGCGTCGCTCTCTATCGGAGGGGGTTGGCTGTTGGACGTGAGTACGTCGGACGCGGTTGTCCGTCGGATGTGGAAGCACCTGCCGGACGTCGGGGTGTCTCCGGACGAATACGCCGGCGCTCAACGACGCGTAGAATTCGCGTTCACCGAGTGGTCGAGACGATACTCCAGCGTCCGACCGCCCTCGAACCGCGGACCGGTCCCCGCCCGCTGGAACCCGGCGGCTTCGACTACTTCCCTCGTCTCCGCCTCGTCCTCGGGCACCAGCGCCTCGACGGCCATATCCTCCTTCCGGGCGAACCGGACCGGTTCCTCCAGCAGTCGCTCGCGCGCCTCCCGGGTTCCCCGGAGGTACGTCACCCGGACCGTCCCGGGCATCGCGTCGAATCCGACGAAGCCCACTATCTCGGCCTCTTCGTCGTCTCCCCCGCTTTCGGTATCTGCGCTCTGGTCGTCAGCGTCGGCTTCCGCGACCCGGACCGTCCGGTCGTGGACCACGTTGCGCATCACCTCGGCGGGGGCGTCGGCGAGTTCGCCCAGTACCTCCCCGTCGTCTTCGACTGCGTCGCGCACGTTCATTGTTCACGTATCGACCGCGGACTAAGTTAAAGCCCGCGGGGAGTTCGTGTTGACGAGTAGACGTATCATTCGAGTCGGAGTGAACAGGCCTTTTTCGCCTGCATCTCTTTGTCAAGAGTATGCATGGCATGGACGACTCCGCCCCCGAGGCGACCGATGCCGCCGACCCCGATTCGGAAGTCGCCGACGCCGCACTGAACTCCTCGACACCCCCCGAGTCCGACCGCTGTGACTACTGCCGTCTCCCGATTCCGACCGACCCGGTGACGCTCGAACGAGAGGGTACCGTCTACGAGTTCTGCACCGAGGCCTGCCGGGACGCGATGGCCGAGAGCGACCGCACGTGCACGGAGTACCACGGATTCCGACGCGTCCGAACCGGCGTCTCGGGACTGGACAGGTTCCTCCCGCAGGGGTTCCCCCGGAACTCGTTCGTCCTGCTCTCGAACGACGAGGGAGCGCGCGACGACGCCCTCCGGGCCGAACTCGTCTGGCGGGCCTTGGAACGGGGCGAACCCGCCACCGTCGTCACGTTCACCGAACCGCCCGTCTCGGTCGTCGAGGGATTCCTCTCGCTCGACTGGAACGTCCTGCCGTATCTGGAGTCGGGCCAACTTCACGTCGTGGACTGTTTCACCTACCGGATGGACGACCGCGACCGCGAGCGCATGTTCGAGCGCATGGACGAGTGGAACCGCCACATCTACAGCGTCACGGAGTCGGTGACTCAGACCGTCCGAGACCCCAGCGACGTGACCGAACTCCACAACAAACTCGACAACTGCCTCGAAGCGCTGTCGATGAGCGACCGCGGAATCGTCGTCGTGGACTCGCTGACCGAGTTCGGGACCCTCGTCCAACCCGTGCAGGCGTACAACTTCGTGAAGGACGTTCGGGCCGACGTCTGCAAGGGACGGTTCGTCCCCGTCTTCGCGGGCGGGACGTTCACCGGCGAGGAGGAGAGTTTCCCCCACGACCTCGGCTACGCCGTCGATGGTATCGTGGACATGCAGGTGACCGGTTCCATCGTGAAGGACACGCTCATCAAGCGCATCCGCATCCGGAAGATGAACGGCGTCCTCGCGATTCCCGAGTGGGTCGCCTACGAGTTCACCGCCGGGAAGGGACTGGTCACGTTCGACCCGATAGCCGAGATGGACGAGACCGACGAGCGCGCGGAGGAGGGCGACACCGCCGGCGACGAACGGAGACGAGCGGAGGAGGAGTCCGACGCCGAGAACCCGGAGGTCGCCGAGACCGGCGGCGAGTAGACGCGATACCGGCGGCGCGTGGATGTGAGGCCAGCAGCGAGTGGACGAGAGATTGGTAGCGAATAGACACGAAATTCGGGGGTGGCAAGCTTCTCAGACATGGAAGCAGTTATCTGCGTGCCAGAGTTAGCCTCTCGCATGCATCAGCGTCCCGCACGGGGGTCCTCGGATTCACAGGTGATAGTATGCGAGTAGTAGCCAAGTTCGGCGGAACGAGTCTCGGGAGCGGCGACCGCATCAACCGGGCCGCCGACTCGGTGGCCGACGCCGTGGCGCAGGGCCACGAAATCGCGGTGGTCGCCAGCGCGATGGGCAACACGACAGACGACCTCCTCGACGAGATAGAGTTCGAGACCGACGAGTCCGACAGGGCCGAAATCGTCAGCATGGGCGAGCGGACCAGCGTCCGGATGCTGAAGGCCGCCCTCGCGGCCCGCGGCGTCGAGGCCGTCTTCGTGGAACCCGGCAGCGAGCGCTGGCCGGTGTTCACCGACGAACACGGCGAACTCGACGCCGAACGGACCAGACAGGCCGCCGCGGAACTCGCCGCGGAACTCGACGGCGTGGTCCCGGTCGTCACCGGATTCCTCGCGGAGGACCCCGAGGGCAACGTGACGACGCTCGGCCGGGGCGGTTCGGACACCACCGCCGTCATGCTCGGCAACTACATGGACGCCGACGAGGTGGTTATCGTGACCGACGTCGAGGGCGTCATGACCGGCGACCCGCACGTGGTGGAGGGTGCGCGGAACGTCGGCGAAATCTCGGTGGACGAACTCCGCAACCTCTCGTTCCGCGGCGCGGAGGTCGTCGCCCCGAGCGCGCTCTCCTACAAGGACGAGAACCTGAGCGTCCGGGTCGTCCACTACCAGCACGGCGACCTGCTCGCGGGGGGCACCGACATCATCGGCGAGTTCGAGAGCCTCATCGACATGCGCGAGGAACGACTCGCTTGCCTCACGGTCGCGGGTCGGGCCATCCGGAACCGTCCCGGCATCCTGCAGGAACTCTCGACGGCGCTCGGCGACAGCGACATCAACGTCGACGCGGTGGCGAGCGGGATGGACTCGGTCACGTTCTACGTGGACGAGACGGTGGCCGAGCGCGCAGAGAACATCCTCCACCGCGAAGTCATCGAGGAGCAGTCGCTGTCGAGCGTCACCGTGGACGACGACGTGGCCGTCGTCCGGGTGATGGGCGGCGAACTCCCGAACCAACCGGGCGTCATCCGGAACCTCGTCAACCCCATCGCGGACGCCCACATCAACATCCACGACCTCATCACCAGCGCGACGAGCGTCGCCGTCTTCGTGGACTGGTCGGACCGCGAGGAGACGCTGGACATCATCCAGAACGAGTTCTGACCGCTCTGCTCCGCCGGAACGCCGCCACGGCGATTCCGCACTCTCGGGCCTATTTCTCGCCGATGGAACGGACTGAGCCAGCGCCTCGGAAGGGGTCGTCTCACTCCCAATCGATTCGACCCCGCTTGCCGTCGCGCTCCAGAGTGAACGGTCCGGCGGCTAAGGTCCGATGGGCGATCGTCGCCGACCGAAGGACGTAGGCCGTGAACAGGGTGAAGGGTGCGATACCGACGACGTACGCGAGACCGATGAACACCACTATCGACGGAATGCCGAGCGGCGAAACGTTCGGAATCAGTTGCGCTCGGAGGGCGAGCAGCACGTACGAGATACTGACGATAGTCGGGAACGCCACCAGCAGGAGATACCGCGAGAGGTTGGCCATCTCTCGCTTGAAGTACAGCGTCTTGAAGTACTCCCGCCCGGTCGTGAACTGCTTCAGTATCTCGTCGATATCGTCGAGCACCTGTAACTGCTCGTCGGAGAGGTCCGCCCGATGTTCGGCGCGCAACCGCTGAGCGGCGTACACCTGCCAAGAGTAGTCGTAGTCGAGTCCGGCCATGAGTACCTCGGACGTCCCGAACTGCCCCGTCTCGAGACGTTCCTCTATTTCACCGACTTGTCGGGCGACGTCGTCGCTGAACGTCTCGACCTGACGCTCTAGCATCGAGTCCTGCCCCTGTACCGTGGTTTGTAGGTCCTCGGCGTGGTCTCTGACGGCGCGAACGATCGCCAGCAGGAACTCGGCTGGCTTCGACGGACTCACGTCCGAGTCGGTGTAGTCCTGTATCCCGCGCCGGAACGAGAACGACTCCTCGATCTCTTCTTCCTGATCCCCGAGAGAGGTTATCTCCTGTGACAGCACCACCGAGTTGATCGAAACGGCGATAGACACGAGCAGGATGGTGCCGCTGAGTAGCGTGAACAACAGCGTCTGCACGATCTCGGTCTCGGTCATGAGTTCGGTCATCTGTGCCGTCCAGCCGACGCCCAAGCCGACGAACCCCAACAGAACGAGGAACAACGCGACGACGCTGACGAGAATCCGATTTCCGCCGAGGAGCAGCCACCGCTTGAGCCAGTTCTCGTCGGGTTGGACCAGATTCCCCCTGACGGACTCCACCTGCTCGTCGATCGCCTCCTCCGCACCGTCGATAGTCTCTCTCCCTCCCATGCGTCCGTGTGGACGCCGAATCAAATCACCGCTTCGGGCGTTCGTCTGGGACCCAGTTACCGATTCTCGGGTGCAGCTCCGATTCCGCCGCCGTCTGCACTCTCCGCAACGCTTTTCAGATGACGTATGCTACCACGGGATATGCCACTCGAATCCCGGCCCGGCGGCGTCGCCGAACGATTACGGTCTCGTACGGGGTTCGACTTCTTCTTCGCGGTCTGAGCGAGCGGCGGATCTCTCGACGGACGAAACCGCGTTCGCCGAGACGAAACCGCTCGGACCGTGACGGACGGACGAACGTCTGCGGTTCAGAAACGATAAACAGTGGCGTGGGAATATACCAAGCAAAGACAGCTGAGACGATGAAATTACCCGAATCACAGGTCGCGGTGCTACAAGCCGCGAGCGCGAACGACGCACGGAGTATCGAGCAACTGGCCGCCGAAACCGACCTGAAACCCGAGACGGTGACGGGCGCGGCCTTCGAACTGGAGTCGGCGGGACTCGTGACGGTCGAGGAGTCCACCGACCAGACGGTGACGCCGACCGAGGAGGCGCGCGAGTACCTCCGAGACGGCCTCCCCGAGGTCGGACTCTACGAGGCCGCGCTGGACGCGGGGGCCGACGCGGACCCCGCCCAGATGGGTCAGGTCATCGGTCAGTCCGGACTCGAAGGGCCGCAGGTGGACATCGCGCTCTCGAACTACGCCCGGAAGGGGTACGGCACCATCGAGAGCGGCGACATCACGGCCGACCCGGACGCCGACCCCGAGAGCGACGCCGAGTACGCCGCACTCGCCGCGCTCGACGCGGGCGAGTCGGTCGAGGACGAGAACGTGTTGGAGCAGTTGGAAAGCCGCGGACTCGTCGCTATCTCCGAATCGACAGTGCGCTCGGTGACGCTGACCGACGAGGGCGTGACCGCGATGATGGAGGGCGTCGAGACGGCCGAGACGGTCGGACAACTGACCCCGGAGATGCTCACGTCCGGCGAGTGGCGCGACGTGGAGTTCGCCGAGTACAACGTCGAGGCCGACGCCGAGCGCATCGACGGCGGGAAGACCCACATCCTGCGCCAGACCGCGAACCGAGTGAAGGACACGCTGGTCGGGATGGGCTTCGAGGAGATGGAAGGTCCTCACGCCGACGCGGACTTCTGGATAAACGACGCGCTGTTCATGCCTCAGGACCACCCCGCGCGGACCCACTGGGACCGATTCGCCCTCTCGAACCCGACCGAAATCGACGACCTGCCCGAGGACCTCGTCGGGCGCGTCGAGGACGCCCACCACAACGGCGTCGGCGAGGACGGCGAGGGGTATCACTCGCCGTGGTCCGAGGACTTCGCGCGCGCCATCGCGCTGCGCGGACACACCACTTCGCTGTCGATGCGGTACCTCTCGGGCCACGAAGTCGGCGAACTGGAACCGCCCCAGCGGTTCTTCAGCGTCGAGAAGGTGTACCGTAACGACACCCTCGACCCGACTCACCTGCTGGAGTTCTTCCAGATAGAGGGCTGGGTGATGGCCGAGGACCTGTCGGTCCGCGACCTGATGGGGACCTTCGAGGAATTCTACGAGCAGTTCGGTATCACCGACCTGGAGTACAAGCCCCACTACAACCCCTACACGGAGCCGAGCTTCGAACTGTTCGGCGAACACCCGACCACGGGCGAACTGGTCGAGGTCGGTAACAGCGGGATGTTCCGCGAGGAGGTCCTCCGACCGCTGGGCGTCGATTGCGACGTGATGGCGTGGGGACTGTCGCTCGAACGCCTGCTGATGCTGATGTACGGTTTCGAGGACATCCGCGACATCCACGGGACGCTCGCCGACCTCGAACTGCTCCGCGAGACGGAGGTGCTACACTGATGCCTGTCGTAGACGTGAATCCCGACGAACTCCGGGACCTGACCGGCCGCGACGAGAAGAGCGACGACGAACTCATCGACGACATGTTCGCTCTCGGACTGGAGTTCGAGGGCCGGACCGAGGAGGGCGACCTCCAACTCGAGTTCGCACCCGACCGACTCGACCGCCTCTCGGTCGAAGGCGTCGCGCGCTCGCTCCGCTACCAGTACGGCGACGACCGGGGCGTCTACGTCCCCGGGACGAACGACGCCGACTGGACCATCGAGGTGGACGAGAGCGTCCCCGACGAGCGACCCTACGTCACGGGCGCGGTGATTCGGGACGTGGACCTCGACGACGAGGCGCTCGACTCGCTCATCCAGTTGCAGGAGAAACTCCACGCGACGATGGGCCGCAAGCGCGCGAAGGGCGCTATCGGTATCCACGACCTGACGATGCTGAAGGGTCGCGCGGCGTCCGCGGAGGGCCAGACGGAGGTCGGCAACTCCATCACCTACCGCGGCATCGACCCGGACGGCGACACCTTCGTCCCCCTCGACTCGGACGCGGAGATGACGCCCGGGGAGGTCCTGCGCTCGCACCCGACCGGCGAGACGTACGCCGACCTCGTCGCGGAGTACGACCGTTACCCTGCCATCTACGACGACATCGGTCTGTTCTCGTTCCCGCCGGTCATCAACGGTCGCCGGACCGAGGTCTCGACCGACTCCCGGGACCTGTTCGTGGAACTGACGGGCACCGACCAGTGGACCATCGACCACATGTGCAACATCATCTGCTACGCGCTCGACGCCCGGGGCGCGAAGGTCGAGGAGGTCGAGGTCGAGTACCCCGATCGGACGCTCGTCCGGCCCGAGTTCGAGGTTCGTCACAAGACCGTCACTCACGAGCGCATCGAGAGCATGCTCGGCACCGACCTGAGCGCCGAGCGCGTGCTGGACCTGCTCGAACGCTCCGGTCTCGACGCCGCGACCGAGGAGGTCGGTGACGACGAACTCGCGTACGAGGTCGAAGTGCCGCCCTACCGGGTGGACGTACTCCACCCCCTCGACATCGTGGACGACGTGGGCAGAGCGTACGGGTTCAACGACCTCGAACCGCGCTACCCCGACGTGGGGACGGTCGGCGGCCGCCACGACCGCTCGAAACTCGAAGACGCCGCCCGAGAACTGCTGGTCGGACTCGGCTTCGAGGACCTGCTGAACTTCCACATGATAAGCGAGGCGGAGAACTTCGACCGGATGGGACTCCCGCGGCCGGGCGAAGACGGCGACGCGCCGGACGCGGACGTTCTCGGCGCGGACGAACCCGCGACCATCCTCGAACCGTACAGCGAGGACTACACCATGCTCCGGACGTGGGCACTCCCCTCGCTGTTGATGGTCCTCGAAAACAACACTCACCGCGGCTACCCGCAGGACCTCGCGGAGGTCGGTCTCGCGGCACGCGTGGACGAGAGCGAGAACACCGGCGTCGCGGAGCGACGCACCGTCGCCGGGGTACTCGCGCGCCACGACGCCTCCTACGAGGACGCGAAGGCCCGCCTGCAAGCGGTCGCGCGCAACTTCGACGTAGAACTGGAGACGCCCGCCACCGACCATCCGACGTTCATCGACGGGCGAGTCGCCGAAGTCGTCGTCGACGGGGAGGCGGTCGGCGTCATCGGGGAGATTCACCCGGAAGTGCTGGTCGAACACGACCTCGAACTGCCGGTCGCTGGCTTCGAGTTCCGACTCGACGCGCTCGAATAGTCCTCCTTCTCTCTCGTCAGTCCAAGTCCGCGCCCACCGCATCTTCCACCGAGTCGAACCCGTCGCGTTCCAGTAGGTCGAGAAGACCCTCGTTGATGTCGCGCGCGATGCCGGGACCGCGGTAGACGAGACCGGTGTACAACTGAACTACGTGCGCGCCCGCGCGTATCTTCCGATAGGCGTCCTCGGCCGTGAACACGCCGCCGACGCCGACGACCGGGACGTCCACGCGTTCGGCGACGAACCGGACCATCTCCGTGGCTCGCGGTTCGATGGGCTTGCCCGACAGGCCGCCTTCCTCGGCGCGGTTGTGGCTCCGGAGGGTATCGGGGCGGTCGGTCGTGGTGTTCGTCGCGATGACGCCGTCGAGACCGAGTTCGTTCACGAGGTCCAGCGCGTCCTCGACCGCGGGGTCCGGGAGGTCGGGCGAGAGTTTGACGAGCAGCGGACTCGCGCCCGCGTCCTGTAGCGTCGTGAGGATGGCCTCCATCGAATCACGGTTCTGGAGGTCCCGGAAGCCCTCGGAGTTGGGGCAGGAGACGTTGACCACGAAGAAATCTCCTCCTTCGGCGACCCGCTCGTAGGTGTAGCGGTAGTCTTCGGGCGCGTCGGCGGTGGTAACGTGTTCGGTTTTGGCGAGGTTGACGCCGACCGGAACGGACGCGTCCGCGGCCGTGACCGCGAGTCGCTCGCCCACTGCGTCCGCACCGTGGTTGTTCAGTCCCATGCGGTTGACGATGCCCTCGTCCTCGCGCAGGCGGAACATCCTCGGACGCTGGTTACCAGACTGGGCCTCGGCCGTGACGCCCCCGACTTCGACGTGGCCGAACCCGAGACTCGCCAGTAAGGAGGGCACCTGTGCGTTCTTGTCGAACCCCGCGGCGACGCCGACCGGGTTGGAGAACTCTTGGCCGAACGCGTCGATTCGCAGGCGATCGTCGTCCACGAGGTACCGATTCCGGAGCGCGTCCGTTATCGGCGTGCCCTGTACGGCCCGCATCCCGGCGTGGACTACGTCGTGGGCCGTCTCGGCGGGAAGTCCGAAGAGGAGTGGCTTCACCAACTGGTACGCGTTCATCGTCCGTTTACCCTGACTCCGGTGGCAAAAAGCTCTCGTTCCGGCTCAGAATTCGTGTTCGACCTCGTCTTTGTCAGCCTTCTGGATGATGATCTTGTCTTCCCTGACGCGCACGAACACCTCGTCGCCGATGTCCATGCCAGCGACAGCGAGTTCGTCCTCGTGCAGATTGATGTGGACGTTGTGATACTCGCCGTCCTCGCCTTTTGCGCCACTGGGGCTGAGCTTCTTTTTCCGTACCATCGCGGTATTGTACGCGTACGTTCGCCCCAGATTATACTTAAGTGTTTTCTACCAACCTACCCCGTTTCCGTTCGAATCCACGTCTGTATTCCAATACGTTACCGGTGACGCGTCCCTCGTCGGTTCGCAAATCTGTCTCAAACCGCCTGACGGCAGGAATATACCATATAAGTCTTTCGACGGGAACGGCTCATATCGGCGATATATTTATAATGGGTCCTGTGCTGGATTGGCATGGAGGAAAAACCATGGTACGTGAAGACGGTAAACGAAACTTCGCTCTTCGAGAATC
Organism: Halorussus aquaticus; assembly: GCF_024218795.1. Lineage (GTDB taxonomy): Archaea > Halobacteriota > Halobacteria > Halobacteriales > Haladaptataceae > Halorussus > Halorussus aquaticus. The sequence continues at coordinate 3,023,541 of NZ_CP100400.1, read as the reverse complement.
GGACGGTGACGAGAGTAGTGTCTTCTCAGGGAACACTCCTCGACAGGCTGCACTGAAAGCTGCGCGACGCCTCGACCCGGCGTCGTCCGAAGATGCCGCCGACCGCACCGAACTACGACTCCGAGAGAAGGGTACCGACAAGGTCCACATCTACGATGGCTGGGCGTGGAACGAGACGGCGCCCGACGACAAGCCCGACTGGATGCCAAACGAGATAACCGAAGCTAACGTCTCGAAGCAGGGCATCGAACACCTCGATGAATAGCGCGGTCGGTAACGACTTCTCATCCGTATTTGCTACCCCCGACTAGTCGTACTTCTCCACACGCGCACACGGACGAGAATGGGGTGGATTCTTGACCACGTACTCCGTAGCTTCGCCTGCGCGGGCTACACCCGCCGAGACGATGCGCACGATGCGCAGGATGACCGGCTCGTTCTCCTCCCGCGCAACATCTGATATACCGTCAACGTCGAGTTCTCGTCTCGTCGAATCACACGACGGATGCCACGTCATCGCACCCCGTTGGCGTTCTGGTTCGACGGCCTTAAGTGTAACCCGGCCATTCGTTTGAATGCGAACGAGGTCCGGTGGTTTGGGCCTCCGAGAGGTGGCGAGAATCGGCGTCTTTATACGACGTCTCGGCCGCCTCTCGTACGACGCCCCGATCCGGTGCCCTTAACTGTATGTGGCGACTCGGATTGGATGTCCTCGCCGTCCCCCGATTCGGGACGGCGACCACACATCCGATCCGGTGCCCTTAAGTGTACAAGGCCACTCGGATTGGACGTGACCGAGCCTTCGGGGGTCTTCCCACCGAAGGCCGACCACGGTTCGACGCCCTTAAATGATACGGGCGCCTCGAACCAACTGCAGCAAAAGACACAGTGCGATTCGCGAGGCGTTCAACTCGTCTCGCAGTCTCGGACCGACCGAGGTTCGATGGGTTTATGGCCCATCGCAGCCAACGTTCAGGTCCGAAGGAAATGAGGATTCCACCCCTGCGGTCCGCCGTACACGATGGGATCTGATGTTAGCCCTGGCAGTTCGGTGACACCCGACCAACGATTCGGTCCGGGGTCGTCGAACTGACGGACCTAGAAGATAGACACGATAGATGTGTCTCCGCCAGAAACCCACCGAGCCATCACGCGCTCGGCAACCATTCCGGTTGATCCTGCCGGAGGCCATTGCTATCGGAATCCGATTTAGCCATGCAGTTGCACGGGTCAGACCCGTAGCAGATAGCTCAGTAACACGTGGCCAAACTACCCTATAGACCAGTATAACCTCGGGAAACTGAGGCTAATGCTGGATACGGCTCTCAGACTGGAGTGTCGAGAGCCACAAACGCTCCGGCGCTATAGGATGTGGCTGCGGCCGATTAGGTAGACGGTGGGGTAACGGCCCACCGTGCCGATAATCGGTACAGGTTGTGAGAGCAAGAGCCTGGAGACGGAATCTGAGACAAGATTCCGGGCCCTACGGGGCGCAGCAGGCGCGAAAACTTTACACTGCACGACAGTGCGATAAGGGGATTCCGAGTGCGAGGGCATATAGTCCTCGCTTTTGTACACCGTAGGGAGGTGTACGAATAAGGACTGGGCAAGACCGGTGCCAGCCGCCGCGGTAATACCGGCAGTCCAAGTGATGGCCGCTATTATTGGGCCTAAAGCGTCCGTAGCCAGCCAGACAGGTCCGTCGGGAAATCCACGCGCTCAACGCGTGGGCGTCCGGCGGAAACCAGCTGGCTTGGGGCCGGAAGACTCGAGGGGTACGTCCGGGGTAGGAGTGAAATCCCGTAATCCTGGACGGACCACCGGTGGCGAAAGCGCCTCGAGAAGACGGACCCGACGGTGAGGGACGAAAGCTAGGGTCACGAACCGGATTAGATACCCGGGTAGTCCTAGCTGTAAACGATGCTCGCTAAGTATGGCACACACTACGAGTGTGTGCTGTGCTGTAGTGAAGACGAGAAGCGAGCCGCCTGGGAAGTACGTCCGCAAGGATGAAACTTAAAGGAATTGGCGGGGGAGCACTACAACCGGAGGAGCCTGCGGTTTAATTGGACTCAACGCCGGACATCTCACCAGCTCCGACAGCAGGAGTGACGGTCAGTGTGATGAGCTTACCTGACCTGCTGAGAGGAGGTGCATGGCCGCCGTCAGCTCGTACCGTGAGGCATCCTGTTAAGTCAGGCAACGAGCGAGACCCGCATCCCTAATTGCCAGCAGCACCCTCGTGGTGGCTGGGTACATTACGGAGACTGCCACTGCTAAAGTGGAGGAAGGAACGGGCAACGGTAGGTCAGCATGCCCCGAATGAGCTGGGCTACACGCGGGCTACAATGGCCAGGACAACGGGTTCCAACCCCGAAAGAGGACGGTAATCTCTTAAACCTGGTCGTAGTTCGGATTGAGGGCTGAAACTCGCCCTCATGAAGCTGGATTCGGTAGTAATCGCGCTTCAGAAGAGCGCGGTGAATACGTCCCTGCTCCTTGCACACACCGCCCGTCAAAGCACCCGAGTGAGGTCCGGATGAGGCCCGGTTCCCGGGTCGAATCTGGGCTTCGCAAGGGGGCTTAAGTCGTAACAAGGTAGCCGTAGGGGAATCTGCGGCTGGATCACCTCCTAACACACGGGACCAAGTCGACACGACTTGGCCCACACCGTTCGTCCTCACACGACGAACACTGACGAGGGTTCCTCGACGACCTCGACCACTTCGGTGGTCGGGCACCTTAGAACTGCCAGGGCTAACGATTACACCCTCCCCTGCCGGGGAGGTGGGCCCATAGCTCAGTGGTAGAGTGCCTCCTTTGCAAGGAGGATGCCCTGGGTTCAAATCCCAGTGGGTCCATGTCGTGGGGCGAATCGAACCGTGTCCCTTAAGTGGGAGACGGCGCAACGATTCAATCCACACTAACCGATGCACTACACCGTGAAAGCGCGTGTAGGAAGGGTTCGACGTACGCTCCTGATACTACCAGGACGTGACGATGACAACCGTATGTACGTGCAATCCAGGCGTCCACTGGATCCGAGTTGAACCGGGTCACAGTGCGATTCCAACAGCGTGGCTACTGTGCCAGCTGGTGGATGGCTCGGCTCGAGCGCCGATGAAGGACGTGCCAAGCTGCGATAAGCCTGAGGGAGCCGCACGGAGGCTAAGAACTCAGGATTTCCGAATGGGAATCCCCACCGCAATTGCTTCGCGCAATGGGGAACGTCGAGAATTGAAACATCTTAGTATCGACAGGAAGAGAAACCGCAAGAGATGTCGTCAGTAACCGCGAGTGAACGCGACACAGTCCAAACCGAAGCCCTCACGGGCAATGTGGTGTTCGGACTGACTCTCAGCGCTCGAACGATCATGTGAAGTCTCCTGAAACGGAGCGCGACACAGGGTGAAAGCCCCGTAACATGACCAAGTAAAGCGTGCGTCAGTTCCAGAGTATCGGGGGTTGGATATCCCTCGTGAATATCGCGGGCATCGACCGCGAAGACTAAACACGTCTCGAGACCGATAGCGAACAAGTAGCGTGAGCGAACGCTGAAAAGCATCCCACAAAGGGAGATGCAATAGAGCCTGAAATCAGTTGGCGATAGAGCGACAGAGCACACAAGGTCCTCTAACAAACGACACAGATGCGAATCTGCAGTAGGACTTAGAGGAAGCCGGTGTTCTGTCGTACGTTTTGAAAAACGAACCAGGGAGTGCATTTGATTGGCAAGCCTAACCCGTGCATCGGGGAAGGCACAGCGAAAGCGACATGGCCGCAGCCCTTACGGGCGAGGGCCGCCGTCTTCAAGGGCGGGGAGTCAATCGGATGCGACCCGAAACCAGATGATCTATGCGTGGACAAGGCGAAGCGTGCCGAAAGGCACGTGGAGGCCTGTTAGAGTTGGTGTCCTACAATACCCTCTCGTGATCTACGTATAGGGGTGAAAGGCCCATCGAATCTGGCAACAGCTGGTTCCGACCGAAACATGTCGAAGCATGACCTCTGCCGAGGTCGTCCGTGAGGTAGAGCGACCGATTAGGGGCGCCGACTTCGAGAGAAGTCGGCCCCCTTGTCAAACTCCAAACTTACGGACACCATCGACGCAGGGAATCCGGTGTGCGGGGTAAGCCTGTGCACCGTGAGGGAGACAACCCAGCCGGGTTAAGGTCCCAAAGTGTAGACTAAGTGCGATCGAAGGTGGTCTCAAGCCCTAGACAGCCGGGAGGTGAGCTTAGAAGCAGCTACCCTCTAAGAAAAGCGTAACAGCTTACCGGCCGAGGTTTGAGGCGCCCAAAATGATCGGGGCTCAAGTCTACCACCGAGACCTGGCCGCACCCGTAACACGGTGATCGAGTAGGTCGGCATTCCGTTCGGATGGAAGCATGGATGAGAATTCACGTGGACCGAATGGGAACGAAAATCCTGGTCATAGTAGCAGCGTTAGTCGGGTTAGACCCCCGACGGCCTTACGAGCAAGGGTTCCTCGGCAATGCTGAACAGCCGAGGGTTAGCCGGTCCTAAGTCTCACCGCAACTCGAATGAGACAAAAGGGAAACAGGTTAATATTCCTGTGCCGCTATGCAACAAAACCGACGCCTTGGGAACCATCAAGCCGGGCACTCGCCCGGTCAAATCTGGGAACTTCGTGGAAGCCGTAATGGCACGAAGCGAACGAAGCCAGAGATAGCGCAAGTTGATGTTACCTGGGCCCGTGAAAAGGGAGCATAGCGTCCGTACCGAGATCCGACACAGGTGCTCTGGCGGTGAAAGCCAAGGCCTGTCGGGAGCAACCGACGTTAGGGAATTCGGCAAGTTAGTCCCGTAAGTTCGCGATAAGGGATGCCTGCCCCGGATAGGGGCAGGTCGCAGTGACTCGGACGCTCCGACTGTCTAGTAACAACATAGGTGACCGCAAATCCGCAAGGACTCGTACGGTCACTGAATCCTGCCCAGTGCGGGTATCTGAACACCCAGTACAATGGGGCGAAGGACCCGTTAACGGCGGGGGTAACTATGACCCTCTTAAGGTAGCGTAGTACCTTGCCGCTTCAGTAGCGGCTTGCATGAATGGATCAACGAGAGCGTCACTGTCCCAACGTTGGGCCCGGTGAACTGTACGTTCCAGTGCGGAGTCTGGAGACCCCCAAGGGGAAGCGAAGACCCTATAGAGCTTTACTGCAGGCTGTCGCTGAGACACGGTCGCTAATGTGCAGCATAGGTAGGAGCCATTACACAGGTACCCGCGCCAGCGGGCCACCGAGGCAGCATTGAAATACTACCCGTTAGTGACTGTGACTCTCACTCCGGGAGGAGGACACCGGTAGCCGGGCAGTTTGACTGGGGCGGTACACGCTCGAAAAGATATCGAGCGTGCCCCAAGATTTCCTCATCCGTGTCGGAAACGCGGAATAGAGCGCAAGAGCAAAAGGAAGTCTGACAGTGTCCTGCACAACAAGGGACGCTGACGCGAAAGCGTGGTCTAGCGAACCTATCAGCCTGCTTGATGCGGGCGATAGATGACAGAAAAGCTACCTTAGGGATAACAGAGTCGTCACTCGCAAGAGCACATATCGACCGAGTGGCTTGCTACCTCGATGTCGGTTCCCTCCATCCTGCCCGTGCAGAAGCGGGCAAGGGTGAGGTTGTTCGCCTATTAAAGGAGGTCGTGAGCTGGGTTTAGACCGTCGTGAGACAGGTCGGCTGCTATCTATTGGGGGTGTTACGGTATCTGACGGGAACGATCGTATAGTACGAGAGGAACTACGATTGGTCACCACTGGTGTACCGGTCGTCCGAAAGGGCGCGTGCCGGGCAGCCACGTGACACGGGGTAAGAGCTGAACGCATCTAAGCTCGAAACCCACCTGGAAAAGAGATACCACCGAGACCACTCGTAGAAGACGAGTTCGATAGACTCGGGATGTACGCGCCGAGGCAACGAGGCGTTCAGTCCGCGAGCACTAACAGGTCAATGCCACACACTCATACCGCACTGCGCCCGTTCAACACGGGTCCAGGCGCAAACTGGATTGCACGAAATCATACGGTTGATCGTTGAGTCGATCGAACCACCGACGTTGGACACACTGTTCGCGGTTCGATTCCGCGAGTCGGCGTTAAGGCGGCCATAGCGGCGGGGAACCACCCGTACCCATCCCGAACACGGTAGTTAAGCCCGCCTGCGTTCCGGCAAGTACTGGAGTGCGCGAGCCTCTGGAAACCCCGGTTCGCCGCCACCCACTCATACCACACCCGCTTCAGGCACCGCGCCCAAAGCGGGTTTCTTCATTTCGAACCAACGGTCCGTTTCGGACGGTTAGTCGTAGCTTTCCAGATCGCACCGCCCGACCTTGTTTGCGCGTCCCACCGTCTCGCGTTCACGTATATTCGATTCGAGAACAGTACTCGACGGTCACCGTCGAGCGGCGGTGCCAGCACAACCCTCTTGGCTCGTCATCCCGACCTCCAGACGATGACAGTCGCACGCACGGTCGAACTCGAAGGCCACATCATCGACTCGGGGATGATGCAGCAGTGCTTCGGCGTGGTGATGGACCTCGGCGGGAACTTCGACGTGGACGTCTTCGAGGTGGGCAAGCACAAAGACGAGGAGTCGTACTGTCGGATGACCGTGAAGGCCGACGACGAGGAGAGCCTCCGCGAGATTCTTCACGAGTTGCACCAGAACGGTGCGCACCTGCCGGACCCGCCGAACGCGACGCTGAAGCCAGCCCCGCAGGATCAGGTGGTTCCCCAAGGGTTCTACTCGACGACGAATCACCCCACGCAGGTCCGCTACGAGGGCGAGTGGCTCCCGGTAGAGAATATCGAGATGGACTGCGTGGTCGTCGTGGACCCGGACGCCGACGGCGGTCCGCGAGCGTACACGAAAGTGTTGAACGCCGTCGAAGAGGGCGACCTGATAGTCACCGACGAGGCGGGCGTCCGGGTGGACCCGCCCGAGCGGCCCCGCGGGTCGGGGAGTCCGTTCGGGTTCATGCAGGGCGGCGTCTCGGCCGAGCGGCCCTCGGAGTCGCTCATCCGGAAGATAGCGGAGGCGATCGAGGAGACGAAAGCCGAGGGCGGGTCGGTGTTGGCCGTCGCCGGACCCGCGCTCGTCCACTCGGGCGCGGGCGACGCCTTGGCGCGACTCGTCCGCGAGGGGTACGTCGATATGCTCTCGGCGGGCAACGGGTTCGCGGTTCACGACCTCGAACGCGGCCAGTACGGAACCTCGCTCGGCATGGACGTAGAGACGCTGGAGAACCCGCGGAAGGGCCACAAGCACCACATCTACACAATCAGCGAAATCGTCCGCGCCGGTGGCATCGAGGAGGCGGTCGAACAGGGACTCGTCGAAGACGGCGTGATGTACGAGTGCGTGGACAACGACGTGCCCTACGTCCTCGCGGGGTCGATACGGGACGACGGTCCGCTCCCCGACACTATCACCGACGCCGTCGAGGCCCAGAACGCCATCCGCGAGCAGGCCCGCGAGGCCGACCTCGTGCTGATGCTCGCGACGCTCCTCCACTCGGTCGCCGTCGGAAACTGCTTGTCCTCGACGACGCGCGTCGTCTGCGTGGACATCAACCCCGCGACGGTCACGCAACTCCTCGACCGGGGGAGCGCGCAGGCCATCGGCATGGTGACGGACGTCGGCACGTTCGTCCCGGCGCTCGCCGACGAGGTCGTCGGCGACCCGTGATCCAGCGGGACGTCACCCGAACCTCGACTCCCAACTGTTCGACAGCACTTCGCGGTATCGTTCGGCGAGCGTCGCGCCCAACCGTCGCTCGACCCGCGTGAACCCGAGAATCTGAAGCGCCTTCGCGTACGCCGCCAACCCCGCCGCGGTCCCGACGAACGCGGCGAGCAGGCCCGGAACTGCGACTCTGACGCCGAGCGCGACCAGCGCGAGCGGTACCGCCGCGACCAACGGTTTCGCGTGGAGGCGAGTGAACGGCTGAAGCCCTTCGAGGTAGTACAACACCGCGACCTCCAGTCCGTTGTTCACGGTCAGCATCAGGACGTAACTGACTACCAGTCCCGGGAGTCCGAATCGCGTCGTCAGCGGAATCGCTGTCACGGCCAGAAACGCGGTGATACCCACGTTCACCACGAGGAGCGCCCGCTGGTGGTCGGTCATCGTCAGCAAGATACCGACGCTCCCGGCGGCGCACGCGGCGTACTGCGCGAGGACGAACCCCGGCACGAGGGCGGCGTACTCCACGTACGCCGGACCGAACAGTCCCATCACCGTCTCCCGGTACACCACGACCGGAATCGAGAGCGCGGTGACCCCGACGAGGACGAGTCGGCTGGTGACGTGGTAGAGACGCTTCAGCGCCTCGCGGTGGTCTTCTTCGTTGAGCGCGGCCGCCACCGGCGGGATGAACTGGTTGATGCCCATCAGCGGCAACCGGACGACCGTCCCGAGCAGAACGCCAACTGCGAACACGCCGCCGGCCACGCTCGACAGGAAGACCGCGATGAGGGGGTAGAATCCGAGCCGCTGGGTCGTCGTGGCGAACCCGCCGACGAACAGCGGGAGAGTGAACCGCAGGTACTTCCGGCGGAGTCGGCCCGCGTCTGCCCCGCGAATCCGGGGCCTGAACCCGCGGCTACGGGCTAGCCAGAGTGCGGCGACGACGCCGACAGACCCCATGGCGAGGAGGACGCCCGCGGCGGCCAGCGCGAGGTCGTGGAAGGCGTACGTCGCCACCGCTCCGGCGAGCAGTTGCGCGGTCGGGAAGCCGATGCGCATCGTGAGGTTGAGCGGCCCGACCGCCTCGATGCCCCGCAGAATCTCGGTGACGGTGAACAGCCACACCCCCGCGGGCAGTCCGACCGCGAAGATGCGCAGGAACGACTCGAACTGCCCGCTTTCGTCGGCCAACTCGGTCACGAGCGGCGCGGCCGCGAACAGCGCGCCCCCGAACGCGGTGGCGACGCCGACCAACAGCAGACTCGCGAACGTGGTGAGGGCGTCGCGCTCGGCGTCCGACTCGGCGTTGGGGAGGAACCTGCTCAGTCCGCTCCGGAACCCCATCGTGAGTCGGAGGAGGAATCGCTGGAGTCGCCGGGCCAGCGCGAACGCGCCGTAGGTACTCGCGGCGAACGCGTTCGTCAGAACCGCGGTGAACGCCAGCGTCAGTCCTCGCTGGAGCAGGATGGCCGGGACCGAAACCGTCGCGCCGTGGGCGACTCGCTCCAAGGCGTCTTCGAGGCGCGCGTCTACCGAGTCGGAACGGTCCTCCACGGCGTCCGGGTCGGCCGCGCCCTCGAACTGGTCCAGATCGGTGGCCACGAGGGGCACTTGCTCCAAGGGTGGAATAAGTCCGCCGGTGTCGGTTCAGTCGTCGGTCTCACCGCTCTTCTCGGCGTCCCGAATCGCGCGCCACACCGTCTCGTCGGTCAGCGGCATGTCGAGGTGTCGGACCCCGAGCGGCGCGAGCGCGTCCGTGACCGCGTTCACCAGCGCGGGCGGCGCGCCGATGGTGCCGGCCTCGCCGATTCCCTTCACGCCGAGGTCGTTCCGCGGCGACGGCGAGACGGTCGCGCGCGTCTCCATCTCGGGGACGTGGAACGCTCGCGGCACGCCGTACTCCTGCATCGAATCGGTCACCAGCGTCCCGTCGTCGTCGTAGACGGTCCGCTCGTATCGGGCCTGTCCGATGCCCTGCGCGACCCCGCCGTGAATCTGGCCCTCGACGATGGTCGGGTTGATGCGTTCGCCGCAGTCGTCGGCCGCGACGTAGCGCAGAATCTCGATGTCGCCCGTCTCGGGGTCCACCGCCACGACCGCGACGTGGGTCCCGTGGGGGTAGGTCGTCCCCTCGGCCTCGTAGAAGGTCGTCGCCTCCAGTCCGGGCGAGATGCTGTCGGGGAGTCTCGGCCCGTAGGCCGCCTCGGCGACCGCAGAGAACTCGCAGGTTCGGTCCGAGTCGCCCCTCTCGCCCTCGAACCCGGAGTCGCCGCGGACCCGGAACGTCCCGTCCGCCAGCGTGACCGCCTCCGGGTCGGCGTCGAGCAAGTGGGCCGCGATTCTGGTAGCCTTCCCCCTGACCTCTCGGGCGCTCTCGACGACGGCGTTGCCGCCGGTGATAGTGCTTCGACTCCCGAACGTGCCGGTCCCCTGCGGAATCTCGTCGGTGTCGCCCTCGCCGACCGCGACGTCGTCGTAGGGCACGCCGAGTTCGTCGGCCACGATTTGGGCGTAGGTGGTCTCGTGGCCTTGACCGTGGGAGTGAGTTCCGGCGTACACCCGGACGCCGCCTTCGGGGTCCACCCGGACGACGCCGCTCTCGAAGCCGAACCCGGCCGACTCGACGAGACACGCCACGCCGACCCCGACGTAGCACCCCTCGTCGTCGCGCTCGGTGGCCCGGCGGTCCGCGTAGTCCACCGCGTCGAGGGCCTCGTCCATCGTCGCCTCGTAGTCGCCGCTGTCGTAGTTCGCGCCGACCGGCGTCTCGTGGGGCAGGTCGTCGGGCGCGAGTTGGTTCCGTCGCCGGAGTTCGACGGGGTCCACGCCGAGTTCGCGGGCCGCGACGTCCACCAGTCGTTCGGCGACGTAGATGGCCTCGGGCCGCCCGGCCCCCCGATAGGAGTGAACCGGTGCGGTGTTGGTGAACGCGACGGTGGTCTCACAGTAGACCGCCGGAACGTCGTACTGGCTGGCGAGCAGCGTGCCGTAGTTGCCCGCCATCGCCGGACCGACGCTCAGTCCGTACCCGCCGGTGTTCGCGCAGGTCTCGACCCGAATCCCCCGAATCTCGCCGTCGTCGTCCACCGCTATCTCGGCGCTGGTCCGGTGGTCGCGTCCGTGGTTGCCCGCGAGGTAGTTGCCCCGCCGGGTCGCGGTCCACTTGACCGGGCGACCGAGTTCCATCGCGGCCCACCCGGTCACGGCCTCTCCGGGGTACGGCGTGTTCTTGTGACCGAACCCGCCGCCGACGCGGGGCACCGACACTCGGATGTCGCTCTCGGGCAGGCCGAGCGAGTGCGAGAGCTTCCGGCGCTGGCTGTGGGGACCCTGCGCGGTCAACTCGACGGTCAACCGCTCGTCGGCCGCCGACCACCGCGCGAGCGCGGCCCGCGGTTCCATCGCGGTCGGCATCAGCCGGTTGTTCTCGAGGTCGAGCGACGCGACGCGGTCGGCGTCGGCGAACGCCTCGTCGGTCGCCGCCTCGTCGCCCAGTTCGGTCGTGACGGCCACGTTGTCCGGCGCGGCCTCGAAGATGGTCGGGGCGTCCTCGCGGGTGGCCGCCACCGGGTCCACCACCGCGTCGAGCGGGTCGTACTCGACCTCGACCGCGCGCGCCGCGTCGGCCGCGGCGTAGCGGTCCTCGGCCACGACCGCGGCTATCGGCTGGCCCTGATACCGGACCCGCTCGCGGGCCAGCACCGGATGACCCGGCGGGTCGCAGTCCAGCGGTCCCGCGGTGATGGGGAGGACGCCGGGCGCGTCGGAGGCCGCCACGTCGTCCCACGTGAACACCGCGACGACCCCCTCGCGGTCGGCGACCGCCTCGGTGTCGATACCCTCGACTCGGGCGTGACCGCGCTCGCTCCGGACGAACGCGAGGTGAGCCATCCCCGGCGCGCGCAGGTCGTCGGTGAACTCGGCGTCCCCGCGCAGGAGCGCGGCGTCCTCTCGCCGAGAGACGCCCTGCCCGACGAGTTTCCCGTCGTCGCGCTCACCGGACCGCTCGGCGTCACCCCGGTCGGTCTCGTCCGGTCCCGACTGCTCTGGCGTGCTGGCCGCGTCACTCATCGCACGTCACCTCCGAGTCGGCGCACCCCGCGGGACGAGGAGCGCGCCGGTCGGTCGCCCGGTCGAACGCCGCGGCCAGCGCGCGCTCGGCGTACGACCCGAGCAGGTGGAGTCGGAACTCTCCGGAGGCGGCCACGTCGGAGCGCGCATCGGCCGGGTCGAGGGTCTCGCCTGCGCGCTCGGCCGCGGCGGCGAGCGCGTCGCTGTCGGCGTCCTCACCGACCAGTTCTCCCTCGGCAGTCCCTGCGATTGCGTCCTCGACCGCGGTCAGTCGCACCGGCGCGTCTGCCACGCCGCTGGCCGCGAGGCGGGGGTCGGTCACGGTCCCGTCTCGAACCGCGAGCGAGGCCGCGACGCCGACTAGCGCGTACCCCGTGGCCGGGTGGGTCTTCTTCGCGTACGCACCGCCGGTACGACCGTCGTCGTCCGGGTTCTCCGCCCCTGATACGCGAATCTCGGTCAGGAGTTCCCGGTCGCCGAGCGCGGTGTCGCCGTCGCCCGCGAAGAACTCGTCGGCCGGAATCTCGCGCTCGCCGTCTCGCCCGCGGACGACGAGCGTCGCGTCCGCGGCGACCGCCGCCGCCGGGAGGTCGGCCGACGGGTCGGCCTCCGCGAGGTTCCCGCCGACCGTCCCACGATTTCGCACCTGCACGTCGCCGACCTCCCCCGCTGCCTCGGCCAGAACCGGGGCGTGGGTCGCCGCCGCGTCCGACGACGCGAGCGCGGCGTGGGTCGTGAGCGCGCCGACGCGGAGACCGCCGTCCGGCGCGGCGTCGATACCCCGGAGACCGTCGATGTCGCCGATGTCGATGGCGACGCCGGGGGCCGCCGCGCCGGTCTTGAGGTCCGGGAGCAGACCGTGGCCCCCGGCGAGGACGACCGGGTCCGCGTCGGCGTGGTTCTCTAGCAGGTCGAACGCTTCCTCGACCCCGTTGGCTCGGTAGTAGTCGAACTCCGGTGGGAACATCAGTCGTCGCCTCCCTCCGGGTTCTCGGCGGGCGCTTCGACCGCATCCGGTTTCCGGAGGTCTTCGGCGGCCGACTCGACAGCGTCCACGATGTTCTGGTAGCCCGTACACCGACAGATGTTGCCCTTCAGCGCGGCCCGAATCTCGTCGCGGTCGGGGTCGGAGTCGGTTTCCAGCAGGTCGGTCGCGGTCATCACCATCCCGGGCGTGCAGTACCCGCACTGGAGACCGTGTTCCTCGTGGAAGGCGGCCTGAACAGGGTGGAGGTCGTCGCCCTCCGCCAGTCCACCGACCGTCGTGACCTCTGCCCCGTCGGCCTGCACGGCGAGGACGGTGCAGGACTTGACGGCCTCGCCGTCGAGGTGGACGGTGCAGGCACCGCACTTGCCGGACTCGCACCCGACGTTCGGGCCGGTGTACCCGAGTCGGTCTCGGAGCGCGTGGACCAGCAGGGTCCGGGCCTCGACGGTCAACTCCTCGTCGGTGCCGTCGACCGTCAGGGAGATGTCGTGGGTCGTCATGGCGCGCCGTCGGTCGCAGGGTCAGTCGGTCCGCCCGCGGTTCCGGTGGAGTCGATGCTCATGGCGTGAGTTGCCGGACAAACGCACTAATACTTTTGCTGAACACAGTTAGTGTACTGGAACCATCACGTGACCGGTGCTAGAACGGTCACCTGACGAGCCTAACTGACCGGTTCGTCTTCTCGTGGCTACGAAAATCGCACTCGTAGCCGTCCTGCAGGCTCCCCGGCCGTCCGATACGCACGGACTACTTCACGCACCGACGGTGTATTTCACATATTAACCTTCCGTTAGATTATGGCCCGGGCATTGGTTTGTCGTGTCACACCATGAACTGTGATAGACGCACGCTCATCCAGTCGGCAGGGAGCGCGATCGGCGCGGCGACCGTCCTCGGCGGCGTCGGCACCGCCGCGGCCGCCGGGTCGTACACGAACCACACCTACAGCGGGTTCGACTACTGGAAGTACGTCCCCGACGGCGTCGGGGCGGGCGACCCGCTGGTGGTGATGCTCCACGGGTGTTCCCAGACCGCCGACCAGTTCCGCGAGGAGACCCGGATGAACGCGGTCGCGGACAGCGAGGGGTTCGCGGTGGTCTACCCCGACCAGTACAACGCCCGAAACGGCGCGCTGTGCTGGAACTGGTTCTACGACGCCAACACCACCCGGGGCGACGGTGAGGCCGCGGTCATCGCCGGGATGACCCGGGAGACCATCGACGCCGAGGGACTGGACTCCGAACGCGTCTACGTCGCGGGGCTGTCCGCGGGCGCGGCGATGGTCCCGAACCTGCTGGCGGAGTACGCCGACCTCTACGCGGCGGGCGGCGTCCACTCCGGTCTGGAGTACGACGCCGCCGACACCGCCTACGGCGGGACGACCGCCATGACCTACGGGGGACCGGACCCGCAGGACCGAGGCACCGACGCCTACGAGGCCATGGAAGAGTACGGCGTCACGAGCACCGACCCGACTATCGTCTTCCACGGGACCGACGACACCACGGTGTATCCGGTCAACGGTCATCAGGCGGCCGAGCAGGCCACCCAGACCAACGACCTCGCGCTCGACGACGCGGACGACGACGGCACCGATTACGCCGCCGACGCGGTGAGCGAGGGGTCGGCGGAGAGCTACGGATACACTACCTACGAATACCGCGACGAGACCGGCGACGCCGTCGTGGAGAAGTGGATGGTCGAAGGCATGGACCACGCGTGGTCGGGCGGCGCGTCCGGCGGGGAGTTCACCGCGCCGGGCGGTCCCGACGCCAGTCGACTCGTCTGGGAGTTCTTCGAGGGACGGACGAACGGCGAGTGACCGAACCGACGACGGTCGGACGAGGAGCATCGACGTCCCGCCGGAAGGAAACCGTTTTTCGCCCGCACTCCGAAACCCAGTCCATGAACGTTCAAGAGTTGGCGGACCTCGGTCCCGACGACCGGCAGGCGCTGTTCGACCGCGACGCTGGCATCGAGGGCGTCCGCGACGACGTGCGCGACATCGTTTCGCGGGTCCGGACTGAGGGCGACGTGGCCGTCCGGGAGTTCTGCGAGGAGTTCGACGGCGTCTCGGTCGGCAACCTCGACGTCACCGACGAAGTTGAGCGCGCCTACGAGGAGATAGACGACGAGACCCGAGAGGCCATCGAGACCGCGGCGGACAACGTCCGGGAGTTCCACGAGGCCCAACTCCCCGAGGACTGGCGACGCGAGTTCTCCGACGGCCGGGAACTCGGGCGTCGGTTCCGGCCCATCGAGCGCGTCGGGGTGTACGTCCCCGGCGGGGCCGCGGCCTACCCCTCCAGCGCGCTGATGGGCGTGATTCCGGCGAAGGTCGCGGGCGTCGAACAGGTCGCGGTGGCGACCCCGCCCGCCGAGGAGATGAACCCGGCGACGCTCGCGGCCGTCCACGCCGCTGGCGCAGACCGGGTGTTCAACGTCGGCGGCGCGCAGGCGGTCGCCGCGCTCGCGTACGGCACCGAGCAGATAGACCGCGTGCAGAAGATAGTCGGTCCCGGAAACAAGTGGGTCACCGCGGCGAAGGCCGAGGTGCAGGGCGACGTGGCCATCGACTTCCTCGCAGGACCGAGCGAACTCCTCGTCGTGGCCGACGAGACGGCGACCCCCGAGTTCGTCGCGGCGGACCTCGTAGCGCAGGCCGAACACGACCCCGAGGCGTCGGTCGTGGCGGTGACCCACCACGACGAGACGGCGGCGGCAATCGCCGAGGAAGTCGAGAGACAGGTCGCGGACCGCGAACGCGCCGAGGTCGCGCGCGAGGCCCTCGAAAGCGACGAGAGCGGCGTCCTGCTCGCGCGTTCGCCCAGCGAGGCCGTCCTGTTCGCCGAGGAGTACGCCGCCGAGCACCTCTCCATTCAGGCCGACGACGACGAGGAGATTCTGGACCGCATCGACAGCGCGGGCAGCGTCTTCCTCGGTCCCTACACCCCCGTCGCGGCGGGCGACTACGCCAGCGGCACGAACCACGTCCTGCCGACCAACGGCGTGGCGAAGATAGCGGGCGGCCTGTCGGTCGACACCTTCCTGCGTTCGACCACGGTTCAGCGACTCGACCGAGCGGCGCTCGGCGACCTGTCGGAGACGATTACGACGCTCGCGGAAGCCGAGGGTCTGGAGGCCCACGCCGAGAGCGTCAGGAAGCGTTTCGAGGACTGAGACCGTCCGCGTCGCCTACTCGCCTTCCGGAGTGTCGGCGCGTTCCGTGGCGTCCTCGTTCTCCTCGCCGTCTCCGCCGTCCGCTCTCTCGGCCTCCTTCTCGCGGACGACGACCGTGGAGATTCGAGCGCCGTCCACCTCGGCCACCTCGAGGTAGTAGCCGTCGGTCTCGACTCGGTCGCCGACCTCCGGCGCGCGCCCGAGTCGGTCCAGTACGAGTCCGCCGACGGTGTCGAAGTCAGCCACCTCGAAGTCGGCGTTGAGCGTCTGGTTGAGCTCCGTGACCGCGAGACCGCCGTCCACGGTGTAGGCCCCGTCGCTTCGGGTGTCGATGGACGGTTCGCGGTGGTCCACGTCGAACTCGTCGCGGATGTCGCCGACGACTACCTCCACGAGGTCCTCGACGGTCACGATGCCCTCGAACGACCCCCACTCGTCGATGACCGCGGCCATCTGGCTCTGCTCGTCTTGGAACTCGGTGAGGAGGTCGTTGACCCGGCCGGTCTCCGGGACGACGGGCAGGTCCCGCGCGAGGTCCCCGGCGGTCACGAACTCGCCGGTCTCGTCGTCGGACTCGCCCGCCCGAAGCACGTCCTTCACGTCCACGAATCCGACGGCTTGGTCGCTGTCCCCGGCGTCCACGACCGGATAGCGCGTGTGCCCCGATTCGATTATCAGTTCGCGGAGGTCCGACAGCGGGAGGTCCGACGGGACGCTCACCACGTCCGGGCGCGGGACCATGACCTCGCGGACCGAGACGTCGTCGAGGTCGAACACCCGCTCTATCATGTCGACCTCCTCTTTGTCGATGTGACCCTGATTGCCCGAGCGCGTCAACACCATCAGCAGTTCCTCCTCTTCGAGGCTCTCCTCGGTCTCGGACACCGGCGGGACGCCGAGCATTCGGGTGAAGGCGTTGGCCGTGCCGTTGAACACGATGATGCCCGGGACGAACAGGTAGTAGAAGAACTTCATCGGCGGCGCGGCCAAGAGCGAGACCCGCTCGGCCCGCGCGATGGCGATGGTCTTGGGCGCGAGTTCGCCGAAGACGACGTGGAGGAACGTGATGAGACCGAACCCCACGGCGAAGGAGACGAGGTGGACGAGATTCGTCGGCAGGAACGGTCCGATAACCGGTTCGAGAACCGCCGCCACGGCCGGTTCGCCGATCCACCCGAGACCCAGCGACGCGATGGTGATACCGAGCTGGGTCACCGCGAGGTAGTCGTCGAGGTTGTCGATGGCCGCCTGCAACGTGGTCGCGCCCGGTTTGCCCTCCTCGACGAGCGACTCGACGGTGGTAGACCGGATGCGGACGAACGCGAACTCCGTGGCCACGAAGAAGCCGTTCAGTACCACCAGAAAGAGCGCGAGCAGAATTCGCGCGGTCGAGAAGACGAGGTCTACCATTCGGTCCTCCGCGCCGGTCCGGTCCCCAGCGTCGGTACAGTCCTCCGCGTCGGTCCGGGGCGAGAGCGTCGCCCGCCGGACGAGTCGCCGCGCGCAGTACCACCGGGAACTGGTTCGACGGTCTCGTGTCGCATCATGCTCTCACGTAGCGTTCTCGACGTGATAAGAATGGCTCATCGGCGGTTCGACGCCGCCCGAACTCCCCGACCCGAGACGTGACGGTTCGAGAGAACGGGACTCCCCGAGAGAAGGACAGTGCAGGGCGGTTCTACGTCCGGAAGCTCTCTCCGCACCCGCACTCGCTGACGACGTTCGGGTTGTCCACGTGGAAGCCCGCGCCCTGCAGGCCGTCCTCGTAGTCCACGACGCTCCCCTCGATGTAGTTCATGCTCGCGGGGTCCACGAACACCCGCAGACCGTGGTGCTCGTAGACGGTGTCGTCGTCCTCGGGTTCCTCGTCGAAGCGCATCCCGTACGAGAGACCCGCACAGCCGCCCTGCTGGACGAACAGTCGGAGACCGGCGATTCCGGTGTCCAACTCCTCGCCCTCCAACAGCGCGAGGGCCTGTTCGGCGGCTCCCTCCGTCACCTCTATCTCCGTCGCGGAGTCGCCGTCGGGTGCGGTGTCGGTACTCATATGCACCTAGATTGGGTTCCGGGGGTGTTAATCTTGACGCTGATTCACGAACGTCTTCGGCCGAGCGTTTATCCGAGGCGGGGCGGCGCTGACCGCCCCGACGCTCCTGAGTGCTGTAGTCACCCCGCCGCTCCGTGTGGTCACTTCAACCCGCCGACCGGCCCGAACCACGAGGAGGGCGGGAGACCGCGTTAGCTTCGCGGTTCCTCCAACTCGAAGGCGACCGTGACCTCCGCCTGATACTGGCGGTCGGGCGCGTTGGCGACTTCGACGCCGAGTTCGTCTACCTCGACCCACTTGACGTTCTCCAGCGTCTCCTCGGCGCGTTCGATGGCGTCGTCCGCTGCGGCGTCGAAGCTCTCGTCGCTCGTTCCGATGAGCGTTATCTTCTTGAAAACCATGTCTGTGTTCACCGTATCCTTGGTAGCAGGCACCGCGGCACAGATGCCCGCTGTGGTTATCCACGGAGAACCCGAAATAGATTGGGGTGAACAGTTCCGTGCGTCGGCACTCTCGTAGGCGAGTGAACGAACGGTCTCGACGAGATGGGTGGTCGAGTCATCTCGGCGATAGCCCCACACTCGACGCGCGTGAATCTCTGTCCGGTCGGACGTGATTTTTATCCGCGACTCGAAGGAAATCTTGAAATACTGACTTGCCGCCCAGTGTGGTGGTGTCTAACATGCAACCTAGCCGACGCGCTCTGCTGAAGAGCGCCTCGACGGTGGGGCTGGCCGGAATCGGGGTGACGGGCACTGCTGGCGCACAGGACGCGGAAGAAGACGAGAACGAGGACGGGGACGACAGGGAACTCACTATCTGTTCGACCACCGAGACGACGTTCAATTTCGTGGTCGAAGTGAGCGGCGAGATACGGCGGGGCGGCGAGTTCCGGACCGACGAGTACGACGAAGTCGGTCCCGACTACGTCGAGGGGCAGGTGTGGAAGGAGAAGTGTGACAGTTACCGCTTCACTGGAGAGATAGAGAGACTCGACAGGCAGGGTCCCGGCGAGGCGGAGGTGTTCGTGGACGGCGAACCGTTTAGAGGTCCCTCGCAAGGAGACGACGACGAGAGCGAGGGAGACACGGGCGGAGAGGACACCGGACGACTCCCGAAGGAGGTCGTCGTCTCGAGTCCCGACACCGACGAGTTCCTGACCTACCGGTTCAGGGTGACCGGAGACCTCGAAAAGTTAGAACCGAACGAGGACAGCAGCGACGCGGTCGACGACGTGATAGACCTCGGCGATGAGGGGACGAGAGTCGAGGGGGGCGTCGGCAGCGGCGACGACCGATTCGCGTTCTCGGGGCAACTCGTCCGGGAGGACGTTCCGCCGGGGGTCGAACTCACCGTCAGCGAGCGGTGACCGCGACGCGTCCGACTCGGACGCCTCGAACCGAGTCCGACGGACTCACTCCGCACCCGGCGACTCGTCGTTCAGGCGGTCGGTGAGCGCGCCCACCACGTCCGAGAGGTAGGCCGCGCCCCAGACCGCGACGACCACGCCGCCGACCGTGTCGAACAGGAGGTCTTTCATCGTGTCTTCGAGACCGAACTGAGTCAGTATCTTGTCGCTCCCAAGAACGGTCGCGAGGCCGCCCACGCCGAACTCGATGACCTCCCAGACGACGCCGAACGCCACGACGAACAGGAGGATGAACACGAACGTGAACCGCGGCGGGAAGTAGATGTCGTCGGTGTGCTCGTCGAGTGCCCGGGTCGTCGCGTAGCCGATGGCCGCGACCAGCGACGACGAGAGGACGTGGGTCACGTGGTCCCACCACCAGAGCGTGGGGTCGCGGTACGGGCCGATAGTCCCCAGCGCGTGGAGGAACACCGCGGTCGTAATCCACAGCGTGAGTCCGGCGTCCATCGGGATGTCGTAGTCGCGCTCCAACATCGCCGGGAGGAACGTGACCGCCAGCGCGATGGCCGAGTTGACCACGACGCCGACGTTCCCGCGGTAGAGTCCGAGGAGGAGGATACCGACGAGTCCCACTTCCATCGCGCGGGTCACCAGTTCCTGTCGTCGCTCGGATATCCCGAGTCGTTCGCGGACTCTCATCGGGACTCACCCAGTCCGTCGGGAAGTCGCGCACTGACCCGTGCGAACCGCCGGAAGTACCACTCGAAGACCACGCCCGCCATCCCGCCGATGACGGTGGCGGCCACGAAGTCCCACATGAGCCGATGTTCGGACCGGAGGAACGCCGTGCCGAGATAGAGGTCCGAGAGCCACTGGACGACCGCCCAGATGCCCGCGGCCGCTATCGTCGCGACGACCACGAACAGGACTGCGAACCAGTGGTTCATCTCGACGGGCGTGAAGAGGTGTAACTCGACCGCGACGATGAGCGCCAGCGCCGCGACCGAGAGGTACGTCGTCACCCGAGAGGTGTACGACAGGGTCGCCACCGCCCGGCCGAGTATCGGGAGCGCGGCGAGGGCCAACACCTCCCACGGGAGCATGACTGTCCAGTCGCGGTGGCCGACCGCGGGGACCAGTGCCAGCGCCGCGACGAACGCGGCGAACCCGGCCCACAGCAAGTTTCCGTCGAGTATCTCTTCGGTCGCGACGAGCGCGAGGAACGCGACGAGCGCCCACCCCAGTCCGGCGTTCACGCGCTCGTTACCCACGAGGTCGAGCGTCCCCCCACTGCGTGCCATACTCGTGGCGTAGACAACAGGGGATAAGAAAGGTTGGGGTGTCGGAACGGAGAGCGTTCACAGGACCGGCGACAGCACGTAAACCAGCGTGTAGGTCAGCACGGCGACGCTGACGGCCGCGAGGCCGGTCACGACCCACGTCACGGTCTCGTCCCACTCCGCGGACAGGACCGACCGCGAGGGGAGCAGATTCGGCGCGACGCCGACCGCGCCCACCGCCAGCACCGAGAAGACGAAGTGGTACGACACCTCCATCGTCGGCGCGGGGAGCGCCACCGCGGCGATGGCGTAGGCGACGCCGAACGCCGCGCGCGTGTCCACGTGCGAGAGGACCCGCCTGTCGGTGGCGTGGAGGTAGACCCGCGCCGCGAGCCATATCGTCGCCAACTCCACGCCGAAGACCGCCAGCAGGTTGAGCGTCGGGTCCGACAGCAGGACGACGCGCTCGGTCAGGAGTCGCAGGTCGAACGGGTAGAGGAACCGGGGCGGCCCGCCGGTGAACACGTCGCCGAACGGGTGACTGAGGAGACCGAGCAGCGCGGCGGCGAGCACCTCGCGCGGTCCGAGGGCGGCGGTTCTCGCGGCGACCGCGGCGACTACGAGACCCGCGACGAGGAACGCGAGCACGACCGCGCCGCCGAGCGCGCCGCTCTCGACGTACGCGACGGCGGTGAGACCCGCGACGAGCGAGACGGCGAAGAGTCGCGACCACCGACCGGCGACAGTGCTGGTCGCGCTGTCACCGTCTGTCGGACCGCGACCGGCGACGCTCGCGGCGAAGGCCGCGGCCCCGACCACGCCGACGACGAGCGAGTGGGTCACCGCGCGGTGGACGACGTGGGAACTCGACCAGAACGCGTCGGTCATGGTCCAGACGCCCGCCAGACCGACCTGCGCCAGTCCGAACACGGCGTAGAGCATGTCCACGTCCGGGACCGCCGCGAACGCGCCCGCGGCGACGCCGAACGCCAGCGCGCGCTCGCCGGGCCACCGCCGGGCCGTCAGGGCGGTGGCGAGGGCGAACGCCAACATCGCGTGTCCGACCATCATGGGTGCGACTGTTGACGCTCGGGAGATATAAGCCTCTCCCCGCGAGCGTGGCTCTGTGTCGCACAATTCGGGACGAGAGACTCCGAGACGCCGAATTTGGCCTTCCGACCGACGTACTCGGTCGTACGGGACACGGTAAGACAGACTCTGGCCTCGCGGGCAGAACCTCCGAAAAGACGGCTCGGGACGCCCCCGAGGACGGCAGCGGCCGACGAATCGGCCCGGCTACGGGCCGTGGTCGTCGTGCCCGCACGGGGCCGAACCAACCTCCCCCGTTTAGCTCGGCCCTCGTGCGCGCGTTCTCGGCCGTCCGTCGGACTGCGGTCCTCGAATCCGGTCGTGCCGTTTCGAATTTCTCGCCCGGCGAACGCGCCCCCATCGCGTCCGTCGGGGCGTTACCTCGTACAGCGGAGTGCCGAATAAACCGGTGCGACTGTTTTGTTCGTTCAGTCCGGGAAACGACCTGTTTCCTCGCGGTCCGTGGCTTCACGGCGGGTCAACGCCGGGTTACGACCGCGCGAGCGGCCCACAACAACGGGATAACGCGCGACGTCGGGTGGAACTTTTTAAGTCCTCTCGGGTGGATACCACGCACCATGGTGGAGAAACCGGACGTTGGCGAGTTGACACCGCCGGACAGAACGCTCATGGGTCCCGGACCGAGCGAGGTCCACCCGCGAGTGCTTCGCGCGATGAGTACGCCGCTGGTCGGCCACCTCGACCCCTCGTTCATCGAAATCATGAACGAGGTGCAGGACCTCCTGCGGTACACCTTCAGGACCGACAACAAGTGGACGATTCCGGTGTCGGGCACCGGGTCGGCCGCGATGGAGGCGGCCATCGGCAACGTCGTCGAACCGGGCGACACGATGCTGGTGCCGACCAACGGCTACTTCGGCGGTCGGATGGAGGAGATGGCGACGCGCGCTGGCGGTGAAGTCGTCCACGTCGATGCGCCGTGGGGCGAACCGCTGGCCCCCGCCGACGTGGCCGAAGCGATGGACGAGTACCAACCCGACGTGTTCGGGTTCGTCCACGCCGAGACGAGCACGGGAGTTCTCCAACCGCAGGTGTCCGAGTTGACCGACGTGGTCCACGACCACGACGCGCTCGTCATCGCGGACACCGTGACGTCGCTCGGCGGCGTCGAGTTGAAGGTGGACGACTGGGGCATCGACGTGGCGTACTCCGGCCCGCAGAAGTGTCTCTCGTGTCCGCCCGGCGCGGCCCCGCTCACCCTCAACGACCGCGCGATGGACAAGGTGCTCTCACGGGAGGAGGACGCCCGGTCGTGGTACCTCGACCTCTCGCTGCTCGAAGGCTACTGGGGCGACGACCGGTCGTACCACCACACCGCGCCCATCACGAACGTCTACGCGCTCCGGGAGGCGCTCCGCCTCGTCGCCGAGGAGGGCATCGAGGAGCGCTGGGAGCGCCACCGAGAGAACGCCAGCGCGCTCAAAGCGGGCGTCGAGGCGATGGGACTGGAGATGAACGCGCCCGACGACTACTGGCTTCCGAGTCTCAACGCGGTTCGGGTGCCCGACGGCGTCACCGACACCGACGTGACCGACTACCTCATCGACCGGTACGACCTCGAAATCGCCACCGGTCTGGGCGACTTGGACGGCGACATCTTCCGCATCGGATGCATGGGTTACTCCTCGCGCGCCGAGACTATCTCGTACCTGATGGCGGCGCTCGGCGACGCCCTCGACACGCAGGGCGCGGACGTGGACGTGGACGCCGGACTCGCCGCAACCGCCCGGGCGCTGGGCGAGCAGTGACCTCGGCGAGTCAGGAACGCACGGTGTGTCAGAAATAGCGCGGCGCGTCGGCAGGGTCCGCTGGTCGGAAGGGTCGGCGTTACACTGCCGCCGTCGCGCACGGCGGCGCGCGAAGGACTTCGTAGTCGCCGCCCTCCCGGACGCTGATTACCGCCCACTCGTACTCGGGGTCGCTCCGTCGGAGTCGATTACGGAGCTGTGACGCGTACTCGTTCCACGTGACGAAACATCGGAGGTCACCGTCGTCGGGCGTCTCGTCCGAATCGGTTACCGCCGTGACGCGGACGACTCGCCACTTCCGTTCGGCCCGGAACTCCTCGCCGTCGCCGGAGACGGTGTATCCCAAATCGTCGAAGATAGTCTTCGCGTGGTCGATGGGCGGTGTGCTAACAGTGGCCATCCACGTGGGGCTACCACCGACCGGGTAATAAACCTTCTTGCGACCTACGCGAGCTTGATGGTCGGATTGCGGTGTTGGGACGCGAACTCCTCTATCTCACCGTTCTTCCGCAGTTCTTTGATTCGGTCGCGGGCGTCGTCTCGGTCGATGCCCGCCACGACTTCTCCGACGTGGAACACCTTCTCCTCCGGGACGCCTCGCTCCTCGCTGACCGCCTCCCACATGTCGCCCTCGGCCGCCGTGACCTCGCGCTGGATTATCTCGACCACGTCGCGGATGTCGTCGGTGCTGGCCATCGTCTCGTGCCAGTCTCGGGGGTAGATGCTGATGCGACCCTCGCCGAGGTCGTAGAAGCGCCCGCCCTCGCGCCACTCGTCGCTGTCGGTCGTGCGGTCGTCCAGCGAGTCGAGGTCCACGTCGTACCGCACCGCGTCGGCGTACTCCTCGACGAGTTCCCGCGGGACGCCGCGGCCCTCGTTCGCGTGGTGTGTCTCGATGACTCGGACGAACTCTCGGAGTGTCATGACCTCGCTCTCGTGGTCGAGTTCGGCGACCACGTCCTCCCGTACTTCGGTCATAGTGGGACGTTCGGGAAACCCGGCCAAAAGCAGACTGGCCGACTACTCGTGGGCGGCGTCCCACTCGGTCGGCTTGCGGATGTTGCCACAGACGTTGCACTCGATGCGACCCATCGAGTCCATCGCGTTGTCGATGCGCTCGCAGTTGCCACAGAGGTACCCGTACCGGTTCTCGCGGTTCTCGTCGCCGTAGACGACGAAGAAGGGACCCTTCGAACCCCGGTCGCCCTCGTCGCGGGAGACGTAGACCGTCCGTCCCTCGGTCGTCGTGGTCGCGTCCATCACCCGCCAGTTGTTCTTCGAGGGGTTTAGGCGTGCTGACTCCCGGCTGGGTCCGGAGAGAGTCGGCGGTTCCGTGCCGAAGGAATCATACTGCCCGCATCGAAATCCCGAACAAATGGCTCCCCGTCTCGTCCACTACTCCGACGTGGAGAACGTCTACGACTCCCCCGAGCGCGTCGGTCGCCTCGCCGGACTCCTGCGGGACCTCCGGGGCGACGACGCGATTCTGGCCGGGTCGGGCGACAACACCTCGCCCGGCGTCCTCGCGCTGGTCGAAGACGGCGCGCAGGCCCTCGACCTCTTCGACGCCGTCGCGCCCGACGTGGAGACCTTCGGCAACCACGAGTTCGACCACGACCTGTCGGCGCTCCGCCGACTCGTCGCCGACTCGCCCCAGACGTGGGTCAGCGCGAACGTCTGGCGCGACCGAACTTCCGGCGAGCGATTCGGCGCTGACGCCGGTGTCGTCCCCGCGACCGTCGTCGAGGCCGACGGCGCGTCGGTCGGGTTCGTCGGCGTCACGACCGAGCGAACCGCCTCGATAAACCCCGCCGCCACGGCCCTCGAATTCACCGACCCGATCGAGGCCGCACGCGACGCGCTCGCGGACCTCGACGCCGACTACACCGTCGTCCTCTCGCACCTCGGACAGGGAGACGAACGACTCGCCCGGGAGGTCGAGGCCGACGCCATCCTCGGCGGCCACGTCCCGACCGAGCGCCGCGACCGAATCGGCGACACCGTTCTGACTCGACCCGGAGACGGCGGGTCGGTGGTCCTCGAAGTGGACCTCGCTGGCGACGTGACCCGCCACCGCGTCGCGGACGCGCCGGTCCACGAGGGCGTGGCCGACGCGATGCGCGAGCGACTCGCCGAGACCGGCCTGAACGACGTGGTCGGGACCGTCGAGGAACCCATCGACCGCGCGGAGACGACGCTGTTCGGCGGCGAGTGCAGACTCGGGAATCTGGTCGCCGACGCCTACCGGTGGGAGACCGGCGCGGACGTCGGTCTCCAGAACAGCGGCGGAGTCCGGACCGGCGAGGCGCTGGCCGGGGAGGTCACGGCCGGGGACCTCGTGAGCGTCACGCCGTTCGAGGAGCGCGTGGTGGTCGCGGAGGTGCCCGGGGAGGCCCTCCGGGACGCCTTCGAGTGGGCCGCCGGTCCGGACCTCGGGTTCGCCGAACCCGACTGGTGGCACGCGCAGGTCAGCGGCGCGTCGGTGGCGTGGAACCCGGAGACCCACGCGGTCGAGTCCCTGCGCGTCGGCGGCGAACCGCTCGACGACGACCGGACCTACTCGGTGGCGCTGTCGGACTACGTCCTCCACACCGACGACGAGTTCCCTTCACTCCGAGAGGACCACCGCGTCACGACCGCCGGAATCCAGTACGAGGTGCTGGTCGAGTACGCCCGCGAGACCGGAATCGACCCCGAACTCGACGGCCGAATCGTCGAGGTCGGGACGCCACCGACCGAGAGGTAGAAGGGTGCGGATTCCCTCGTTTCGAACGTGACCCGCGTCGTCGTTCCAGTCCGCTATCCGCTGACAGACCACTCGGAGCGAACGCTGTCGGAGGCGGTCCGAATCGCCGAGGACCGCGACGCGGCGCTGACCGTCCTCCACGTGAATCTCTACCATCACGGCGGAGAGGTGTCCCGTGCGGACCTCAAGCGCGCGGTCGAAGCCGAGTTCGGTCGGGTGCCGAACGCCATGTACGTCGTCCGCGACGGGTTCCTCGTCGAGGAGACCATCCTCGAAGAGGTCGCCGCCGAGGAGGCGGACGTGGTGGTCATCGGTCACAAGCAGGCCGGGCGTTGGCGGCGCGCGCTTCGGAAACTGACCGCCGACCCGGGCGTCGAAGCGTACCTCCGCGAGAAACTCGACGCCGAAATCGTGACGGTCGGGCGCGACTAGTCGGGCGCGTCGAACTCCTCGGGGCGGGGGTTGCGCTCGTCCTGTCCGAGTTCGACGCGTGCGGTGCCGCTGTTCTCGTCGAACACGAGGTGGCTGTGGGGGTAGGCTATCTCCACGTCGGCCTCGTCGAGGTCGTCCCAGATGCGTTCCTGAATCTTCGACCGGACGCGGGGCATGTAGTAGGGGTCTTTCACCCAGTACCGGAGGTCGAGCAGGACGCCGTGGTCGGCGAAGTCCTTGATGTACGCGACGGGCGCGGAGGGGTAGCGCGCGCTCCCGATGCGGATGTCCGGGCCGCCCTCCACGACCTCCTTGGTCTCTCTGGCCGCCCGCTCCATGATGGCGCGGGCCTCCTCCACGTCGCCCTCGTAGGTCACCAGCACTTCGAGCGAGAGGCGCGACCGGGTGTCCTCGGCCGAGTAGTTGATGACGTCCCGGTCGCGCATGTTCGAGTTCGGAATCACGAGGAACGTGTTTTCGAGCGTGAATATCTTGGTGTACCGGAGCGTGATGTCCTCGACGTAACCCCGCTTGTCCTTGTCCACGAGTTCTATCATGTCGCCGATTTCGTACGGCTGGTCGGCCAGCAGGAACAGGCCGTTGATGACGCTCCCGATGATGGGCGCGAGGACCAGACCGAGGACGGCCGAGAACACCGTCACCGACAGCAGGATGTCGCTCGCGCGGAAGCCGAACCCGACGTTCACCGCGACCGACGCGGCGACGACCATCACGACGGCCCGAATCCCGCCGAGGACCGTCTTGGTCAGACTCGGCCGCTGAAACCGTCTCGCGACCGGACGGCCGAGAAACCGGATGAGCAGTCGGCTGCCGTACCAACTGACGACGAGTATCACCACGGCGTAGAGGACGCCGCCGACCGGCGACGCCAGTATCTCGTCGGCGACCGACTGAATCCGGTCCAACACGCTCGCCATGGCGGTATCTCTCTCGCGGTTGAGGAAAACGTTAGGGGTCGCCGTGGTCGGAGGTCGGCAGTCGAAGGACGCCGAATCCGGGGACTCCGTCCCGCAAAGAGATAAGGAGCGCGTGGACGTAGCCCCCGGCATGAACGGACAATCGGGTCCCGCGAGCGCTTCGTTCGAGATAACCGCCGAGAATCCTCAAGAGACGGTCGTCGCCGGGTTCTCCCACTTCGGTCTGGCGGGATTGACCGCGGCGAACTACCTCGTGGATCACCTCGAATTCGAGCAGGTCGGTCACATCACCGCCGACCAACTCCCCGCCATCACCCCGTTCGAGGACGGCCACCCGCGCCACCACACCCGCGTCTTCTCCCACGAGGAGGCCGGACTGTCGGTCCTCGTCGGCGAACTGTTCGTCCCGCCGTGGGCCGCCCAACCGTTCAGCGAGGCCGTACTGGAGTGGACCGAGACCGAGGGCGTCGACGAGGTCACGGTCCTGCAAGGTGTAACGATGCCCCACGCGCCCGACGACCATCAAGTGTTCTACGTCGCCACCGACGACTACCGGGACCACCGCCTCGCGGACGCCGACGTCCCGCCGATGGGGCAGGGGTTCCTCGACGGGATGAACGCCGAACTCGTGGCACGGGGGATGGAGTCGGACCTCCGGACCGCGGTGTACGTCACGCCCGTCCACGAGCAGGCCCCGGACGTGGACGCCGCGATTCGCCTGCTGAACGCGGTCGGTCGGGTGTACGACCTCGAAATCGACACCGGACCGCTGGAGGAGTTCGCCGCGGAGATTCGCGGCTACTACGAGGAACTCGCCGAACGGCTCTCCGAGCGCACCGAGACCGAGGGGTCGGAAAACCGGATGTACATGTGAACCGGTCGCTGCGGTCGAACGACTCGAATCGAGAGTCACGCCGCTCCGAGGAGTTATAAACAAAGCCGCGGCAACCCCGTAACGTGCCGACCTTCCGGTTCGTCGTCGAACTCGATTACGCGCTCTTTAGACGCTCTCGACCGCGAACAACCGGCGAGCGTCCCGAGGTTACGGGAAGGATGAAACGCGTTTTCGCAAACCGGTGCTACTCGAAACCGGATAAATCATTTACCCCTCGGGAGTATGTCGTCGTATATGACCTCCGACGACTTGCGCGTGACCATGGAGCAGGTCGGCGACCGGTTCGACCTCGGGGAGTACGAAATCGACGCGTACCTCACCGTCCTCGAACACGGCGACCTGACCGCCAGCCAAATCGCCGACCGGACCGACATCCCGCAACCGCGGGTGTACGACACGGTCCGGAGCCTCAGCGACCGCGGACTCGTGGAACTGCGCGAGTCCCGACCGATGAAGGTCATCGCGGTGGACCCCGAAGAGGCGTTCTCCGGCGTCCAGACCTCGCTGATGGACATGGTCTCGGAGTTGGAGGCCAGATACACCGCGCCCGCCCGCGACACCGAGGCCGTCTCGCTGGTCAAGTCACGCTCGACCATCCTCCGGTACCTCGAAGAGGTCATCGACGCGGCCGAGTTCGAACTCGCGCTGTCGCTGACGCCCGACCTCCTCGACCGATACGAGGACGAACTCAGTGCCGCCATCGACGCGGGCGTCAGCATCGAGTTGCTGGTCACGCCCGCCTCGGAAGCGCCCGACCCCGACGAGTTCGACTACCACGACGTGGCGACGACGGCCCGCGCTCGGCGGGGCATCACCACGCCGGTCATCGCCGTCGCGGACGGCGAGTACTCCATCTACGCCACCCAAGACGCGCTCCGGGACGACGAGGACCGATACGGCGTCATCTTCAACCGCTCGGCGCTGGGGTTCCTCGTCTCCGGGTTCTTCGGCACCGTCCTCTGGACCACCGCCGAGCGCACGCTCGCCGCCAACGGCGAGGACCGCCCGTTCCCCCGACGCTACTCGTCCATCCGGCGCTGCGTCAAGGAACTGCAGGAACTCGAAGGCGACTTCTACGCGACGATAGAGGGCCGAGACATCGAGACGGGGTCCTCGCGCGTCGTGCGAGGCGAAGTGGTCGGCTTCTCGTTCGAGGCGGGCGAGCGCGTCGCCGGGATGAAGATTCGGACCGACGACGGCGTCGTCACGGTCGGCGGGCAGGTCGCGGCACTGGAGGACGTGGAGGCCCACGAAATCCGGGTCGGGCGGAACAGTCCGCCCGAGCGGTGAGCGCGACGGGGTCGTCGGTCGCGCGCCGACCACGCGGACGATTCTGATTACTACCGGCCGCGGGGAAGAGTACCGACTACTGGAACGTGTAGAGGCGAGCACCGCAGTCGTCGCAGGCCAGCACCTCGTCGGGGGCGTCGGGCCGCGTCCCGCCCGGTCCGCCGCAGCACTCGACCGCGGTCGTCTCCACGACCGGCCCGTCACAGACCGGGCAGCGTTCGATGAGAGTCCGAAGCGGTCCCGCGGCCTGCGCCCGACGAGTCGCGGGCAGGTCGGTGTCGTCGGCCAGCGCCCGCACCGCGGCCGTCTCCGCGACGGCGACGGGCCGTGTGAGCCACTTCTCGTTCGCGGGGTCGTCGCTGCCGTCCGAGACAACGAACCAGCGGTCGCCGTCGGGTTCGAGCGGGGCGTTCGCGCTCGGGGTCACCACTTCCACGACCCGGCCCTCCGGGGCGGCCGCTCGGAGCGCGCCCGCGAGACCATCGTCGTCGCGCTCCCGGAGGTCTCGAATCTCCGCGCGCCACGACTCCCGGAAGTCGTCGTCGAGCGACACCCTCTCGCCGTCAGCGACGACCGCACCGGCGTCCACGAGGGCGGCGAGGACCGCTTCGCCGGGGTCGTCGTCGTCGCCGAGCGACCCCGAGGAGTCGGGGGTCTCGCGGCCGTCGCCGCCGTCGGCGTGAAAGAGGTTCGTCGGGAGCCGCGAGGCGAGTCCGGGCGCGAACCGGGGTGTGTAGGGGACCAGATAGCCGCGGAGCGTGATGGCGGCCGCGCCGCCGACGCCGAGCGCGGCGGCGAGCGCACGTGAGCGCCGCCGCGCGACGCCCGCGCAGGCGAGGAGCAGTAATACGGCGTTGACTGACGTGCAGGGCCAGCATCGACGCTCGCCCGTGTGGTCCGGGTTCCGAAGGTGGTCGTAGAGCGACCGCATACCTCGCACGTGGAGGTCGCGCGGCTTGAGGCTTTTCCGTGAACTGGTAGTTTCTCGTGGCGAGGTCGTCTGCTGAAGACTGGTCGCCCGGAAGTCGGTCGCTCTCGGAAGCGGTCGCGGCGATTCACCCCGCACCGTTTTGTCGGCCTCCGTCGTACACTGCGTCATGCCCGACACGGAGATGGAGTACACGACTCTCGGCGACACGGGTCTCGAAGTCTCTCGGTTCTGCCTCGGATGCATGAACTTCGGGAGCGACCGCGAGTGGATGATCGGCGACGAGGACGAGAGCCGCGAGATAATCGACCGCGCCATCGACCTCGGCGTCAACTTCCTCGACACCGCGAACGTCTACTCTCACGGCGAGAGCGAGGAGATAGTCGGCCGGGCCATCGAGGAGTACGACCGCGAGCAACTGGTTATCGCGACGAAAGTCTACGGGTCGATGGGCGAGGGACCGAACAAACAGGGCCTCTCGCGCAAGCACGTCCTCGACCAAGTGGAGGGGAGCCTCGAACGCCTCGGCACCGACTACATCGACCTCTACCAGATTCACCGCTGGGACGAGTCCACGCCGATAGCGGAGACGCTCCACGCGCTCGACCACCTCGTGGAGACCGGAAAAGTGCGGTACATCGGGGCCTCCACGATGGCGTCGTGGCAGTTCACGAAGGCGCTCTACGAGAGCGACCTGAACGACTACGCCCGGTTCACGTGCATGCAACCGCAGTACAATCTGGTGGACCGCCAAGAGGAGGAGAACGTCCTCCCGGTCTGCGCCGACCAAGGAGTCGGCGTCATCCCGTGGAGTCCGCTCGGCGGCGGGTTCCTGACCGGCAAGTACGACCGCGACTCGGAACCCGAGTCGGGCCGGGCGGCCACCGACGAACACACCTACGAGCGATTCACCGACGAGAACTGGGCGGTGCTGGACGCGGTCCGAGAGATAGCCGACGAGAAGGACGTCACGCCCGCGCAGGTCAGTCTCTCGTGGCTGCTTCACAAGGAGGTCGTGGACGCACCCATCGTCGGTCCCCGGAGCATCGACCACTTGGAGGAGAACGTCGCGGCGCTCGACGTCTCGCTCTCTCGGGACGATATCGAGCGACTCGAAGCGCCGAAAGACCCGGTGTGGTCCCGAGACATCGCGGATACGTAACACGCCCGCGAGTAAATATTACGGGACGGCGGGGCGATTAGGCCGCGCTGACCCTGACACAATGCCGACAGCCGAGACGAAATCCCCGTCCCCAGCCTAGTTTTTTTCCAATCACTTCCGTTGGAGGCTGGCCAAAGCTGTTATACGGAGGTTTGCCGTTACAGCGTGTGGGGGAGTGAGAGATAATGACAAATGAGGGTAGCGGAACTTCTAGGCGACGGTTCGTCAAAGCTGTCGGTGCGTCGGGAGCGGCGGCGGGCCTGACAGGATACGTAGACGACGGGGCGGTCGGCGACGTTCAACAGGGCGGGACGACCACGGTCCAGTGGGCGACGGACCCGGACTTCCAGGGTTCGACGTGGAACCAAGAGCTACAACCGGTTCTGCACAACAACGGTCTCTCGAAGGACATCGAGGTCGAAGTTCTCGCGGGACCGTCGGTGACCGACAACCGCCGCGCGCAGTACCAGCAGTGGCTGTCGGCGGGGCGGTCGAACCCCGACATCCTCTACATGGACAGCGGGTGGACGATTCCGTTCGTCGTCCGGAATCAGTTGATGAACCTGAGCAAGTCGGGGAGCTTCCCGCAGGAGCGGATTCAGCGCATCGAGAACCAGTACTTCGACGCCAGCGTCTCGACTGCGAAAGGGCCGAACGGCGACCTGTACGCCGTGCCCCTGTTCCCGGACTTCCCGACGATGCAGTACAACCAGAACTACTTGAAGAACGCCGGGTTCGGGCAGTCGGACTTCGACAAGTGGGCCACCGACTCGATGACGTGGCAGAAGTTCTCGCAGGTGACCAAGCAGGCGATGAACAACAACGACGTCGAGTACGGCTACACCTTCCAAGCGAAGGCCTACGAGGGGCTGTCGTGCTGTGACTTCAACGAGTTCATGTCGAGTTGGGGTGGGGCCTACTTCGGCAACCCCGAGCAGTACCTGTTCGGGCCGGTCGGCGACCGACCCATCACCGTGGACGAACCGCAGGTGGTCAACGCCATCAAGATGGTGCGGACGTTCATCCACGGCTCGGACGCCAACAACACGCTCGACAAGTATCAGGGCGGCATCGCACCGCAGGCCGTGATGCAGTGGGTCGAGGAGCCGTCCCGGAAACCGTTCACCAACGGCAACGCCGTCATGCACCGCAACTGGCCCTACGCCATCAACATCAGCGGTGCCGAGGACGCGCTGGGTCAGGACCTCGGCGTGATGCCGATTCCGTACGCCAAGACGCCCGACGAGGCCCAGTACCCGATGACGGGAGGGCCGGTGGCGGCGCTCGGCGGGTGGCACAACGCCATCAACCCCAACTCGAACAAGACGGAGGCGGCCGCCGAGGTGCTGAAAGCGATGATGAGCGAGGAGTTCAAGTACAAACTGTTCGAGGTGCTGGGATTCCTCCCGCCGGAACCCAAACTGCTGACCACCGACCGGGCCAAGCAGGTGCCGATAATGGGTCGATACCTCGAACCGCTCCGCGTCGCGGGCGAGAACGCGATTCCGCGCCCGGTCACGCCGGTCTGGCCCTCGGAATCGTCCAAAATCGCCCAGCAGGTCAACGGCGCCTTCGCGCAGGGTGGCAACCCCAGTCGGGCGATGAGCCAACTCAAAGCGCAGTTAGAGGTGATCGAGAGCAGCGCGTGAACTAGCGTCAGACCTCACAATCTTCAATGGCAACAACCGAAGAGGAGGCCCCGGACTCCCGGCGGTCGGGACCGTACGTCTCGGCAGTGCGCTGGATGGAGAACCTGAGCGACACGCAGTTCGCGTACCTGCTGCTGACGCCGGTACTGCTGTTGCTCGGACTCATCGCGTTCTGGCCGCTACTGAGCACCTTCCGGATGTCGCTGTACGCCGACAACCTCGTCGGGAGCGCTCCGCTCGGCGAGTTCGTGGGTCTGCAGAACTACGTCGCGCTGTTGACGGGCGAGCGCAACGCGCTGTTGGTCCGGCCGTTCTTCGACCTCTCGACGCCGTTCAGGAGCGCGCTCACCGTGACGCTCATCTTCACGCTGTTCAGCGTCTTCTTCGAGACCATCGTGGGGTTCGCACAGGCGCTGGTCCTCGACCAGGACTTCCGCGGGCGACGGTGGGTCCGGGTCGCTATCATCATCCCGTGGGCGGTGCCCATCGTGATTCAGGGGATGATCTTCTTCCTGATGTTCCAGCCGGGCATCGGGTTCCTCGTCGGCACGCCGGAGAACCCGGCGTTCCTCAACCAACTCGGAATCCTCGGATTCACGCCGCTATCGACCCCGTCGGAGTCGATGCTGATACTCATCGTCGCCGACGTCTGGAAGACTTCGGCGTTCATGGCGCTCATCATCCTCGCGGGACTCCAGAGCGTGGACCGGAGCCTCTACGACGTGGGGAGAGTCGCGGGGGCCTCGAAGTACCAGCAGTTCAAGATGATAACCCTGCCGC
Organism: Halorussus aquaticus; assembly: GCF_024218795.1. Classification (GTDB taxonomy): domain Archaea; phylum Halobacteriota; class Halobacteria; order Halobacteriales; family Haladaptataceae; genus Halorussus; species Halorussus aquaticus. The sequence continues at coordinate 2,989,215 of NZ_CP100400.1, read as the reverse complement.
TGGTCCTGCCGTCGGTGCTGGTGGCGATGCTGTTCCGGACCATCGGCGCGATGCGAATCTACGGCCTCATCGAGACGGTCGTAGGATGTAACACGGTGCCGTCGCTGTCGTGTCTGGTGGTCACGACCTTCCGCGGGTCGCGGATGTACGGCACGTCGGCGGCGGTGGCGTTCATCACGGCGGGACTCATCGGTCTCGTGGTCTCGGTGTACATCGTCAAGTACGCGGACACGGAGACGGGAGGATAACATGGCTACGGAAACAGATTCCAGTCGAGGCGCGTTCTCGCGGTGGGTGAACTCGGCGATACAGAACCCCAAGAAGGTGTACAGGGCGATGTTCTACGTCGCCATGCTGTTCTTCCTGTTCACGACGCTGTTCCCGTTCTACTGGCTACTGGTGCTGGCGCTCACTCCCAACGAGGCCATCACCAGTTTCGGCTTCCCGCCGGTGCCACACGGGTTCAATCCGGAGGCGTTCGTGACGGTGTTCACGAAGGTGCCGTTCCACATCTACATGTTCAACAGCTTCGTGCTGGGCATCGCCACGACGGTCGTCGTGCTGATACTGGCGAGTCTCGCGGGCTACGTGTTCGGCAGACTCGACTTCCCGGGGAAGGGACCGCTGATGCTGCTGATACTGGCGGTGTCGTACTTCCCGCCAGCGGCGTTCATCATCCCGCTGTTCCGGCTGTTCACCGGCAACGTCTCCGTGCTGGGCGTGTCGAGTCCGAGCCTGTTCAACACGCCGTTCGCCATGATACTGCCGTTCAGCGCGCTGTTCATGCCGCTGTCCATCTTCATCCTCTCGACGTTCTACGGCCAGATTCCGGACGGGTTGGAGGACGCCGCGCGAATCGAGGGGACGACGCGTCTGGGCGCGCTGTTCCGGGTCATCATGCCGCTGTCGGCACCGGGCGTGGCGACGGCGGGGGTGCTGACGTTCATCTCGGTGTACAACGAGTTCTTCTTCTCGTTCCTGATGACCTCGGGCGAGGCGCGCAGTTGGGCACCCATCGTGTGGGGCATCCTGAGCTATCAGGGCCAGTACACCCAACTGTACAACCTCATGGCGGCCGCGAGCATCGTCGGGGTCCTGCCCGTCGCCATCCTCGTGGTCGTGGCACAGGAGAAGATAGTCAGCGGACTGACCGCGGGAGCGCTCAAGGAGTGATTCACAATGGGTAAAGTTATCTTAGACGGCGTCACGAAACGCTACGCGGACGTAACGGCGGTCGACGACATGAACCTCGAAATCGAGGACGGCGAGTTCGTCACGCTCGTCGGTCCCTCGGGGTGCGGCAAGTCCACGACGCTGGAGACCATCGCGGGGTTGACCCTCCCCAGCGAGGGGACCATCACCATCGCCGACAGGGACGTCACGAACCTGCCGCCGAAGGACCGGGGCATCGCGATGGTGTTCCAGAACATCGCGCTGTTCCCGCACATGGACGTGTACGAGAACATCAGTTTCGGCCTGCGGCTGCGCGACTACCCGAAGGACGAGATCGAGCGCCGCGTCGAGCGCGCGACCGACATCGTCCAGTTGGAGGGGATGCTCGAACGGATGCCGGACGAGCTCTCGGGCGGGCAGCGCCAGCGCGTCGCCATCGCGCGGGCAATCGTGCGCGAACCCGAGGTGTTCCTGATGGACGAACCGCTGGCGAACCTCGACGCGAAGCTCAGAGTCCACATGCGGACGGAACTCCAGCGCCTCCACAAGGAACTGGACACCACCATCATCTACGTCACTCACGACCAAGCCGAGGCGATGACGATGTCCGACCGCATCGCGGTCATCGACGGGGGTCAACTCCAACAGATCGCCCCACCGCTGGTCTGCTACAACGAACCCGCGAACCTCTTCGTCGCGGGGTTCATCGGGTCGCCCTCGATGAACTTCGTCGAGGGCGAGGTCACCGCCACCGGTCTCACGACGCCCAACTTCGACGTGGACTTCGACCCCGGACAGTTGCCGGGAGTCGCGGAGGGCGACCACCTCACGCTCGGGGTCCGACCCGAGGACGTCTACCTCGACCACACCGGCGGGGACATCAGTAATCCGACCCAACCCATCCCCGCGAGGACCGACGTGTTGGAGCCGATGGGCGACGAGATATTCGTCTACCTGTTGACCGGCGAGGCGGCCGACACGAGTATGGAGGGCGACCCCGCAGGGGCCGAGAACCAACTCCTGATGAGCATCGACCCCTCCTCGGACATCGAGTCCGAAGAGGACGTCGAGGTGGTTCTGGACCGCGAGCGCGTCCACCTCTTCGACACCCAGTCGGGCGACGCCATCAGTCACACCCTCGACTTCGCGGCGGTCGAACCGGGCACGCGAGAGACCGAGCGGGAAGCGGAGGGCGACGACTGATGGTCACGCCCCTCGGGTGGTTCTATCTGGTCGGCGGGACGGTGCTGTTCTTCTTCTGGGCGTACGGCATCGTCTCGTTCGCGCTCGACTGCAAGCGCAAGTTCCTCCCCGCGATTCGGGCGTGGCTGTCCGCACGACGGAGCGCCGAACGAGAGGCGGAACGCGAGACAGAACGGGACGAGACCGAGCGGCAACTCTACTGAGATGCACGGCGGTCGGACGACGCCGGACGTAGCGCAACCGACGTATCACGCCGCGTCAGGTTCCCGAATCCTGATAGACCACCGAACAGAAAAACCTAACAACGACTCACGGTTGGCTACCACTAGTAACTATGTCTAGAACGAATGAGCCGGTCCGAGTCGGCTTCGTCGGTCTCGGGAACATCGGTCACTATCACGCCGACCGTCTCCTCGACCTCGGCGGCATCGAAATCGTCGGCGGCGTGGACATCAACCCCGACGCGCGCGCCCGCTTCGCCGAGAAGTACGGCGTCGAATCCTTCGAGAACTACGAGGAACTCTACGGGACGGCGGTGGACGCCGTCATCGTCACGACGCCCAACAAGTTCCACGAGGAGTACGCGGTGGCGGCCCTCCAGTCGGGACTCGACGTGCTACTGGAGAAACCCCTCGCCCACTCGCTGGAGAGCGCCGAGCGCATCGCGGAGGCGGCCCGCAACGCCGATGGCTTCTGCATGGTCGGGTTCCACAACCGGTTCCGGAACCCGGTCGAGGTCGTCAAGTCGTATCAGGAAGAGGGTCGGTTCGGCCGGACCCGCCACGTCGAGGCCAACTTCATCCGGCGGCGCGGGATTCCGGGCCGCGGGTCGTGGTTCACCAACCAAGAGATAGCGGGCGGCGGCGCGCTCATCGACATCGGCGTCCACGCCATCGACCTCGCGCTCCACTTCCACGACTTCCCGACGGTGCAGGAAGTGTCGGGCACCATCCGGTCGCAGTTCGGGTCGCGCGACGACTACGCCTACCTCGAGATGTGGGGCGAGGACACCAACTCCGGCGAGTTCTCGGTGGACGACTCCGTCAGCGCGTTCGTCCGGTGCGAGGGCGGCAAGACGTTCTCGCTGGAAGTGGCGTGGGCCGCCAACCGCTCGCCGAACGAGGAGTTCGTCGTCCGAGGGACCGAGGCGGGCGCGAACTTCGACAAGGCCGACGACTCGCTGACCATCTACGAGTCGGGCCGACAGGGAACCGACCACTTCTCGGACTCCGAGATTCAGACCCGCCACGAGGACCCGCACAAGGCCGAACAGCGCGTCTTCTTCGAGGCGGTCCGCGACGGCGTCGCTCCGGCCCGCAACACGGTCGAGCAGGCGCTCGAAGTCCAGCGCGTCATCGACGGTATCTATCGGTCTCACGAGCAACAGCGCGCGGTTCAGTTAGGGTAGTCCACTTCGTCGCTCCCGGCGACTCTCGTCTCCGTTTCTCGGCCGGGACCCGCGAGCGTCACAGTTCTCCGCGAACGTCGGGAGACGTTCGGCCAGAGCAGGCCCACAGCGGGACCGACCCGACTCGTCATCGGTCGCGTTCGACGTTCCTGAACTCGAACCGCGCCCCGCCGTCCGCGCTCTCGGTCACCGCGCACTCCCACTCGTACACCTCGGCCAACTCCCGGACGAACGCCAGTCCCAACCCGGTTCCACCGTGTTCGCCCGCGGTCGTGTACCCCGCCTCGAACACGGTGTCCCAGTCGTCGGCGGGGATACCGCACCCGTCGTCGGCCACGTAGAACCCCGACGGGAGTTCGCCGACCGTAATCGTGACGCCGCTTCCGCCGTGTTCGACGGTGTCATCGTCCTGCGGACGATTGCCCGTGGAGCCATGCTCCACGGCGTCCTCGTGAGCCTGCGAACGAGGACTCGTCGAACCGTGTTCGACGGCGTTCTCGAACAGGTTCCGGAACAGGTGTCGGATGTACGTCTCGTCGGCGCACATTTCGAGGTCCAGAGCGACGTCGAGGGTCGCCTCGGGGGCGTCCACCTCGGCCCACCCCGCTCTCGCCACGTCCGCGAGGTCCACCGGCGTCTGCTCGCCGACCGCCTCGCGGCCCCGCGTCAACACCAGCATGACGTCGATGATGTCCTCGATGCGGTCGAACGCCTCAGTGACGTACTCGACCGCTTCCGTGTCTACACCGGCTTCCTCCGAGTCCGCATCGACCGATAACTGCTGGCTGTATATCTGGCCGACCGTGACCGGGTTCCGAAGTTCGTGAGCCAGCATGCTGGCGAACGATTCGAGTCGCTCGTTCTGCTCCTGCAGTCGCCGCTTGCGCTCCTCGCGCTCGGTGACGTCGGTCAGGGTGACGACCGCGCGATTGACTTCGCCGTCCGCGTCCCGGACCGGCATGCCGTGGTTCAGGACGGTGCGACGCTCTCCGTCGAACCCCTCGATTTCGACCACGGCGGGGTCCGTGACCTCCTCGCCCCGTAGCGCCCGAGCGAGCGGCCACTCCTCGGGGTCGAGGGGTTCGCCCGTGTCGGCCCACCAGCCGTCGTACTCCTCGTACTCGGCGACCGACTCGGACTCGGCGACCTCCCCGCCCCAGATTTCCTCGGCGGCCTCGTTCCACTCGACGATGCGACCGTCCGCCTCGGCCACGAAGACGGCGACCGGGAGCAGTTCGACGAGCGCCCGAAGCTGATTCTTGTTCTTGCGGAGCGCCTGCTCGCGCTCGATACGCTCGGTGATGTCCTGCACTATCAGTATGCCCGCGGAAGCGTCGCCGTCGTCGTCGCTGACCGGGACCGTGTGTGCCAGCCAGTGCCGGTCGTGTAACTCGAACTCGAAGGTGCTCGTCTCGCCGTCGAGGGCGGCCCGGAACCTCGGTTCGAGTTGGTCCGCGACCGCCGCGGGATAGCGTTCCGAGACTGTCTGACCGATGACCTCGTCGGCAGAAACGCTGATGTCGTCCAGAACCTCCCCGCCGGTGACCGTGTACTGGATGTCCTCGTCGAAGAGCGCGACCGCCCCGTTCGGGAAGTGTTCGACCAGCGTCCGGTACCGGCGCTCGGACTCCGCCAGTTTCCGCTCGGCTTCGACGCGTTCGGTGACGTCCTGAGACATCCCCAGCGCCGCGAAGATGTCGCCGTCGTCGTCCCGAATCGGTACGACACGGAACTCGAAGGTTCGGCCCTCGAACGCGGCCTCGAACGTACTCGACTCGCCCTCCAAGGCGGTCTCGTACCGCGGGACGAGTTCGTCGGCCAGCGTCGGCGGGAGCGCCTCCCGAACCGTCTGGTCCGCTATCTCGTCGGCCGTGACGTCTGCGACGTCGTGGGGAGTACCGCCGACGGTGCGGTAGCGTAGGTCCCGGTCGACGAGGGCGACCGCACCGTTCGGGAAGTGTTCGACGAGGGCGCGGTAGCGGCGCTCGCTCTCGTCGAGTTTCCGTTCGCGCTCCTTGCGCTCGCTGACGTCCTGAAAGTACACCGACAGGCCGGTCTCCGAGGGATACGCGTGGACCTCGTACCACGACGCCAGCGGTTCGGGGTAGTAGAACTCGAAGGTGGTCGGCTCTTGGGTCCGCATCGCGGTCCGGTACTCCTCGCCGAGTTTCGACTCGGCGGCCCACTCGAACACCTCCCAGAAGTCCCGGCCGACGAGACCCTCGCCCCGATAGTCGATGAGTTCCTCGGCGCGTTCGTTGACGTGGGTGAACTGCCACCGGTCGTCCAGCGCGTAGAAGCCGTCCGAAATGCGACCGAAGACCTCCGCGAGTTCGGTTTCGAGGCGCTGGCGCTCGGCGGCGTCCGAGACGATGCCTTCGAGCGTGACGGGAGTCGCTTCGAGAGCGTCGTCGGAGGTACCACGCTCCGGATGGGCAGCGACCGCACCGTCCGAGAGCCGTTCGGGGTCCGCGGGTCGCCACCACACGCGACTCCGCGAACCGACCTTCTTGCTCCGGACGTCGCCGCGCTCGGCCAACTCGTCGAGTTTGTTGTACGCGGTGCGCCGGGTACAGTCTAATTCCTCCGCGATATCGTTCGTCGTGACGGGTTCGCGGACCAGCGCCTTCTCGTCACAGATGGCGAGCACGTCGTCGGTCGTAATCCGACCGGAATCCATTGTCCTCCGTTCGGTTGTAGAGCGCATAAGAATTTCCCTCGTGGGAAATTCGGTCACGGCCTCCGATATCCGGAGTAGCTAGAACGACTGGTCCGGGACGAGAGTCGGACATCTCCGCCTCACGGCGAGCGCGCCGGTTCGCGTATCGGCGCTGGGCGCAACGAGTGCGGTTCATGAGATGTCTCGCGCGACCGGACCGCGTGAGTCGGACCGAGCAGAAGCGCAGGACGCTCAGAAAGCGCAACCCCGAAACCCCGGAGGACCGAACCACCGCGTAGCATGTACGAGGTCGAAGTGAAGGTCCGAACAGACCACGCCAGCGTCCGCGAGCGCCTCGTCGAACGCGGGGCCGAACCGGTGAACGAAGTCACCCAGGAGGACACATACTACGACGCGCCCCACCGCGAGTTCGCCGAGACCGACGAGGCCCTGCGCGTCCGCCGCGAGACCCCGGTGGACGCCGAGTCGTTCGCGGAACTCACCTACAAAGGTCCCCTCGTCGAGACCGAGTCGAAGACCCGTCGGGAGGTCCAGACCGGCGTCGAGGACGGCGGGGCTACCGCCGACATCCTCTCGGCGCTCGGGTTCGACCCGGCGGCGACCGTCCGGAAGGAGCGCGAGCGGTTCGCGCTCGACGGGTTCACGGTCACGCTCGATTCGGTGACCGGACTCGGCGAGTTCGTGGAAGTCGAGACCGAAGTTTCCGGCGAGGACTCCGTCGAGTCGGCCCGCGAGGACGCGTTCGAGATTCTACGGGACCTCGGTCTCGACCCCGACGACCAGATTCGGACCTCCTATCTCGGTCTCCTACTCGACGCCGAAGACGCCGACGAGTAACGCCGACCGTGAGGGTCCCCGAGAGGACGGTCTCAACCCCGCTGTTCGACCGCGACGTGAGACTACTGCTAACTCGGGAGATAACTGTTGGTAATTCCCGGTACCCGACTTCGTTTCCGCAAGTTATAGAGTCCGTGACCCGATAGGTGGGAGTAATGACCGACCGGAACATCGAGGTCGAACCCATCGACCGACCCGCGGTAGAGGACCAAGAGATAGAGATTGTAGAGCGAAAGGGACTCGGACACCCCGACTCCATCTGCGACGGTATCGCCGAGAGCGTCTCGCAGGCGCTGGCCAACGCCTACCTCGACCGGGTCGGCAAAGTCCTCCACTACAACACCGACGAGACACAACTGGTCGCCGGACGGTCGAACCCGCAGTTCGGCGGCGGCGAGATGATAGAGCCAATCTACCTCCTCATCGTCGGTCGCGCGACCACGCAGTACGGCGACCAGACCATCCCGACCGAGACCATCGCGCTGGAGGCCGCCCGCGACTACCTCGACGAGAACTTCCCCGAACTCGAGTTCGGCACCGACATCGTCGTGGACGTGAAGATGGGCGAGGGCAGCGGGGACCTCAAAGAAGTCTTCGGCGAGGACGGCGTGACCGTCCCGATGGCGAACGACACGAGTTTCGGCGTGGGCCACGCGCCCCTGACCGAGACCGAGCGAATCGTGCTGAACGCGGAGCGCCGTCTCAACGGCGAGTTCGCCGAGGAACACCCCGCTCTGGGGCAGGACGTGAAGATAATGGGCAAGCGCGAGGGCGACGCCATCGACATCACGGTCGCGGCCGCGATGATAGACCGCTACGTCGAGGACCGCGCCGACTACGACGACGAGGTCGAGAGCGTGCGCGAATTCGTCCGCGACGTGGCCCACGAGTACACCGACCGCGACGTGAGCGTCTACGTCAACACCGCCGACGGCGACGGAACCGACGAAGAGAGCGTCTATCTCACGACCACCGGCACAAGCGCCGAGATGGGCGACGACGGGTCGGTCGGCCGCGGGAACCGCTCGAACGGTCTCATCACGCCCAACCGCTCGATGTCGATGGAGGCGACCTCCGGCAAGAACCCCGTCAACCACATCGGGAAGATATACAACCTGCTCGGGACCCAAATCGCCGAGTCGGTCGTGGCCGAGGTCGACGGGATTCGGGACCTCCGGATTCGCCTGCTCAGCCAGATCGGCCGCCCCATCGACCAACCGCACGTCGCCGACGCCGAAATCGTCACCGAGGAGGGCGTCGCCCTCTCGGACATCGAGAGCGACGTGGTGGACATCGTGGACCGCGAACTCGCCGACGTGACCTCCATCACCGAGCGCGTCATCGACGGCGAACTCACGACGTTCTGACGGCATTCGGCCGTCAGAGCACGGGAGAGGTGTCTCCCGACGTTTTGACCGACCGCTCGTACTCGGACCTTCTTCGGCCCCCGGACCGCGAACCGCGCCGAAGTGATAGCGCGACCGTTTCGACCCCGCCAGTCCGAGGCGGTTTTCCGTAGTGTTCGAGGTGGTTTGCCCGCCTCGCGTTACGAGGCGGTTTTCCGTAGTGTTCGAGGTGGTTTGCCCGCCTCGCGTTACGAGGCGGTTTTCCGTAGTGTTCGAGGTGGTTTGCCCGCCTCGCGTTACGAGGCGGTTTTCCCACCTCGCAACCGAAGCCCGTTTATTCGCCTCGCGTCTATCCCCGGCCATGAAACCGCCGGGAGCCGACACCGTCCTCGTTCGCCACGCCGACATCGGCGTCAAGAGCGGGAAGGTTCAGGCAGAGATGGAGCGACGGCTCCGGGACAACATCGAGGCCATCGTTCGCGACCGCGACGTGGACGCCGAGGTCGAACGACGCTGGTCGCGCATCCTCCTCCACGCCGACGCCGAGAGCGTGGACGCCGCGACCGACGCCGCGGCCGACACCTTCGGCGTGCGGTCGGCCAGTCCCGCGGCGGTCGTCCCGGCCGAGAAAGGACCTATCGTGGACGCGCTGGCCGGGACCGCCCGGGAGTACGCGGACGCCGCGGCGCGCGGAGACGAGGACCTCGGCGACACGTTCGCCGTGCGCGCCCGTCGCGCCGGTAACGCGGACGCTCACCCCTTCACGAGCGAGGACTTGGAACGGGATGGCGGCGCGGCCGTCTTCGAGCAACTCCCCGACCCCGAGGTGGACCTGACCGACCCCGACGTCACTTTCTCCGTCGAGTGTCGCGAGGACGAAGCGTTCGTCTACACCGAGCAGCGGCCCGGTCCGGGCGGTCTCCCGCTCGGGTCGCAGGCCAAGGTAATCGCGCTGGTCAGCGGCGGCATCGACTCGCCCGTGGCGGCGTGGGAAGTCATGAAGCGCGGGGCACCGATCGTCCCGGTCTACCTCGAACTCGGCGACTACGGCGGGCCGGACCACGAGGCCCGCGCGATGGAGACGGTGCGGCGTCTCGCCGACTACGCCCCGAACTTCGACACGCGCGTCCGGAAGGTACCCGCTGGCGACGTGATGGACCTGCTCGCCGCGGAGGTCGGTCCCGCCCGAATGCTGGTCTACCGCCGGTTCATGTACCGCGTGGCCGAACACGTCGCCCGCGAGACGAACGCAACCGGAATCGTGACCGGGGAGGCAATCGGCCAGAAGTCCTCGCAGACCGCCCGGAATCTGGGCGTGACGAGTCGGGCCGCCGACCTCCCGATTCACCGACCCCTGCTCTCGATGGACAAGAGCAACATCACCGAGCGCGCCCGCCGAATCGGCACGTTCCGCGACTCGACGATTCCGGCCGGATGCAACCGCATCGCGCCCGACTACCCCGAGACCAACGCCACGCTCGAAATCGTGGAGAACGCCGAACCCGACGACCTCTTCGAGCGCGCCGAGGAGGCGGCCGCGAACGCGACCCTCGTGGACATTTAGCCCCCGAACCCGGGGGAACTGCTTTCACGCCGACCGTCGGACCTCCGGTCGGGGGAAGGGGAATGACACGGACATCCAGACGGCGGGTCCTGACGCTGCTCGGAACCGGCGCGTTCGGTCGGTCGGCGCTCCGACGGCGACGAGGACTCCGCACCGAAACGTTCGGCGCGTGGCTGACCGGCGCGAACGAGGTCCCGCCGGTGGAGACCGACGGTTTCGGCTTCGCGCTCTTCAGAATCAGACCGGAGGAGCGAGCCATCGACTATTGGCTGGTCGTGGCCGACGTCGAGAACGTCGAGGAGTCGCACGTCCACAAGGGACCGCCCGACCTGAACGGTAACGTCGTGGCGTACCTGTTCGGTCCAGCACAGGACCCGGTGACGAGGACCGGCCTGCTCGCGTCGGGGCGACTGACCGACGACGAGATGATATGGCCGCTGACCGACGTCGCCGACATGGTCGAACAGATGCGCGCGGAGAACGTCTACGTGAACGTCCACACCACCGCGCGTCCGGCGGGCGAGATTCGGGGACAAATCCGGCCACTCGACGGCTGAGCCCTCGCCACGGAACGAAATCGCTTTACGACGGTGGTGCCTTCGACGACGTGTGACTCAGGTCTGTCTCGTCGGTTCCGAGGGCGTGGACCTCCGCACCGAACTCGTCTCGCGCGAGACCGCCCGCGAGGCGCTGGCGACCTACGACCTCCGGGAGGAGTACGAGAACTCGCTGACCGTCGAAACCATCAGCCTCGGCTCCGCGGTGGCGCTGTTGAACGACCTGAACTGGTATCTCGTCCGGTTCGCCGACGACTCGCTGGTCCTCGAACCGAGTGTGAGCGAGACCGAGTGGCTCTCGCGTGACCTCGCGGAGGCGGTCCGGGACGGCGGAGTGGAACCGGAGACGACAGACCGCTATCTCAAGGTTTACGGCCTGACCGCGGAAGGCCGACTCGTCGAACCGATGTTCGTCGCCCGCCGCGAGGACGGCGAGATACCGACCTACGACCTGCGGGACGTGGAGGACACCGTCGTCGTCCGAGTCGCCGAGGACGAGTTCGGCGGCTGAGAGTCGGTCCGGATTTCTCAGTTCCGGAAGACCGGAAGGTTAAACTACTGTCATTGGGGTGTGTGGACGTATGGCTGTCGGTCTTGTGAGTTGTTCGAGTTCAAAATCATCAGAAGCAAAACGTCCGAAAGAGCTCTACATGGAATCGGTTCTCTTCGAGAAAGCTCGTAACCACTGCGAGCGATTCCACGATAGTTGGTACGTTCTCTCGGCTAAACACGGTCTACTAGAGCCCGATGGTTCGAAGATAGAACCGTACGACCTCGCCCTTTCGGATCTCGACGCCGAGGAGCGACGCAAGTGGGGTTCCGAGGTTGTGACGGAACTCCGCCAGCAGAACGTGACCGACGACCGACTCGTGATTCACGCCGGAAAAGACTACTACGAACCGCTGTTAGAGGCCCTCGGTGAAGTCGAGTACGAGATTCCGACGGAGGGGCTTCGGTACGGTGAGTCGCTCGCGTGGTACAACGAACAGATTGAGGACCTATGACTCGACGAACGGACCTCGACCGATTCTACGAGCTACTTCGCGAGCTTCGAGAGCGGGTCGGTGGATACCGCTTTCTGGCGAACTCGACCGGCCGTATGGACTGGCCCGAGCGCGGCGTGTACTTCTTCTTCGCTCGCGAAGTGACCCGCGCCAACGACGACCAGCCCCGGGTCTGTCGAGTCGGTACGCACGCCGTCTCGGTGGGGAGCGGTACCACGCTGTGGGACAGACTCAGAAGCCACCGCGGGACGTTCCGCGGCGGTCACGAGGACGGAGGCAACCACCGAGGCTCCGTCTTTCGACTGCGAGTCGGAGAAGCACTCATCGACCGCGAGGGGTTGGCCGACGAGTATCCGTACTGGGGTGAGGGTTCTAGCGCCCCTAAAGAGGGACTCAGAGACGAGGAGTACGACATGGAGAAGCGGGTCAGCTTCTATGTTCGCGGCATGCCGCTGCTCTGGGTGGAGATAGACGACGACCCGGGTCCCGAGAGTGACCGTGCCTACGTCGAACAGAACGCGATAGCGCTACTGAGCAACTATCGGCGCGAGTCGCTCGACTCCCGTGATACCCGGTGGCTGGGGACGAACAGTTCGAGTCCGGAGATTCGTCGCTCGGGCCTGTGGAACGTGAACCACGTCGAAGAAGACTACGACCCCGCATTTCTGGACGTCCTCGAACGCTACGTCGGCGAGATGGGCGGCTAGTCGAACATCCCGGTCGAGAGGTATCGCTCGCCGCTGTCGGGGAACACCGTCACGACCAGCGGGCAGTCGTCGTAGCCGTCGAGCGCGCCACCGTCGGGCCGCAGCCCCGACGAGGCTCGCACCTCACCGAGGTGCTCACCGCCGTCCGATTGAACCTCGGTAGCGGTGCCTGCGGCCGACCCCGATTCGCCGCCGTCGGAGGCGACGAGGTCCTCGATTTCGTCGGGGGTCTCCGGGCAGTTCAGTTCGGGTTCGGCGATGCGCTCGGCGACGCGACGGGCCGCGACCGCCGCCGCGCCCGACGACTGGCCGACGAGGATGCCCTCCTCGCGGGCGAGTCGCCGGGCCTCGCGTTCGGCGTCCTCCAGCGCGACCGTCTCGACGCTCGTGAGGAGGTCGGTGTCCAGCAGGTCGCTGACGAATCCCGGTCCCATCCCCTGATACTCGTCGTGGCCCGACTCGCCGGTCGAGAGGACCGCGTTGCGCTCGGGTTCGACCGCGACCACCTCCATCTCGGGGAACTCCTCCAGCAGGCGCGAGGCGGTGCCCGTGATGGTGCCGCCGGTGCCGACCCCGGCGACGAAGGCGTCGATTTCCCGGCCCTCGACCTGTTCGAGTATCTCCTCGGCGGTCGTCCGGTAGTGGGCCTCGGCGTTCGCGGGGTTGGCGAACTGCCCCATCTGGACGACGCCGTCCGCCTCGGCGAGTCGGTCGGCGCGCTCGCGGGCGTCCTCCATCTCGCCTTCGACCAGTTCGAGGTTCGCACCGTACGCCTGCAGCAGTTTCCGACGCTCGGGTGACTTCGACGCGGGCATCACGATGGTGAGGTCGTAGCCGCGGGCGGCGGCCGCCACGGCGAGACCGATACCGGTGTTGCCGCTCGTGGGTTCGACGAGGTGGTCGCCCGGCGAGACGTCGCCCGCCCGCTCCGCGGCCGCTATCATCTCGCGTGCGGGACGGTCCTTGGCCGACCCGCCGGGGTTGAAACCCTCGACTTTCGCCGCTATCGTCGCGCCCTCGGGAGCAGAGACGCTGACGAGCGGCGACCCCACTGCGTCGAGGATTGAATCCTTCATTACCTCCGTCTACGCAGGCGACGTATAAACGAATGGCGACTGCCGACACTTCGTGCCGGGAATGTCAGTATTTGCCGGTTTTCGGAGTCCGGCCCGCCGGTCCCGCGACCCCCGACCGTTTATGAGGGGTCAGTGAGAGGTAGCCGCCAAGAGATGTCCCAGGAGACCATCGACGTGGCCGAGGTGAGCGCCGGGAAGGGCGGCGAGGACGGCGAACCCGGCGACCCGGTCGAGTTGCCCGTCGTGGAGGTGCTGACCGGTCGGGCGTTCATCACCGGCAAGTCCGGGTCCGGAAAGTCCAACACCATGAGCGTCGTCGCGGAGAAGCTCTTAGACGGCGGCTACCCGGTGATGCTGGTGGACACGGACGGGGAGTACTACGGTCTCAAGGAGGAGTACGAACTGCTCCACGCGGGGGCCGACGAGGAGTGCGACATCCAAGTCGAACCCCAGCACGCCGAGAAACTCGCGTCGCTCGCGTTGGAGGAGAACGTCCCCATCATCCTCGACGTGTCGGGCTATCTGAACGAGGACGACGGCAAGGAACTGCTGAAGGCGGTCGCCCAACAGCTGTTCGCGAAGGAGAAGAAGCTCAAGAAGCCGTTCCTGATGGTGGTCGAGGAGGTCCACGAGTACATCCCCGAGGGCGGCGGGATGGACGAGTGCGGCCGGATGCTCATCAAGATCGGCAAGCGCGGGCGCAAGCACGGACTCGGCATCGCGGGCATCAGCCAGCGCCCGGCCGACGTGAAGAAGGACTTCATCACCCAGTGCGACTGGTTGGTGTGGCACCGTCTCACGTGGAACAACGACACTAACGTCGTCGGGCGCATCCTCGGCACCGAGTACGCCGACGCCATCGAGGACATGGGCGACGGCGAGGCGTTCATGACGACCGACTGGTCCGAGGAGACCCGCCGGGTCAAGTTCCACCGCAAGCAGACGTTCGACGCCGGGGCCACCCCCGGTCTCGACGACTTCGAGCGCCCCGACCTCAAGTCGGTCAGCGACGACCTCGTAAGCGACCTCCGAGAGATAAGCGAGGAGGAGTCCCGGAGGGAGGACCGAATCGAGGAACTCCAGCAGGAACTCCGCGAGAAGGAGAACCACATCGAGGACCTCGAACGCCAACTGGAGGAGGCCCGCGAGATGGAGGAGGTCGCCGACAAGTTCGCCAAGGCGATGCTCGACACCTCCCGGAACCAGCGCGCCAACCCCTACGTCGATACCGGCGGGGCGAACTCGGGCGGGCGAGTCGTCGGCGGCGGCCAGCGGGTCCAGCAGGCCGACCTCGGCGGCTTCGAACAGGCCGAGGCGGAGGACGCCGAGAGCGAGACGGACGACGACCCGGCCGAAGCGGACGAGACCGACTCCGGGGACCGCGAACCGCTCGAAGCGATTCGAGCGGAACTCGACGCGCTCGACCCCGTCGAGCGCGGGATGCTGGCCTACTACCTCGGCGAGGGACCGGCGAGTCCGGTCGAGGCCCACGTCGTGGCGGGCGGGGCGGAGGACCGCGAACTCGCCTACAACCACAACCGGACGCTCCGTCAGCGCGGGTTCGTCCAGCACGCCGGGCACGGCGAGTACGTCGCCGCGTTACCGAGTCTGCTCGCGGCGCTGACCGACGGCGAGATGGACGACGACACCCGGAGCGAGGCGCTGTCGGAGGTCGCCGCGGAACTCCCCGACGTGGAAGCGGAGGAGTCGGCGTAGAGACGCTCCGCGACTCGGCAGGCCGGTTCTCAGTCGATAGAAATCCGAGTGGGGTTTTTAAGACCGGACCGTCCATCACCCAGACATGTTAGTCAGGGAATTGATGACTGAATCTGTCGTAACGGTCGAGAGTGGTTCTTCGGTCCAGCAGGCGGCGACCCAGATGCTCAGGCACAGCGTCGGCAGTGTAATCGTGACTCACGCGGGGACGCCCGCGGGCATCGTCACGAAGTCCGACATTCTGTACGCGGGGGTCGCGACGGGACGGCCGTACGACCGAATTCCGCTCGACTCGGTCGTGAGCCATCCCGTAGTGACGATTCGGCCCGACGACACCGTCGTCCGGGCGGTCGCGGTGATGAAGGAAAACGCGACGAAGCACCTCCCCGTGACGGTTGACGACGAACTGAAGGGCATCGTGACCACCACCGACATCGCCACGCACCACCGAGACCTGTTCGACGACGTTCGGCGGATTCAGTCGGGCGGCCGGGAGTTGTCGGACGCGGAGGGTCGCCCTCTCGACGGAGACGACCAGCAGGTGGGCCACACGCCGGGGGAGTTTTAGGTCGGTTCCGGCTATCTGTTCCCATGAACACGCTGGCTCGGGCGGGCGAGGACGAGTGGAGGCTTCCCCAGCACGCCTACGTGGTCGTCTACGACGAGCGGGAGACCGAACTGCTGACCATCTACGACTGCGGCGCGGCCCAGAAACCGCCGTCGGCGCGGGTCCTCGGGAACCTCGTCCGCGTGAAAGCCGACCACGAACTGGAGAACACCGTCACGGGGTACGTCGTCCGGATGCGGGAGGAGTCGATTCTGGAGAAGCAGGACGACGACCACTGGATAATCGTCGCCGAGTAGTACGGCGGTTCGTCTGCTCGGTCTCTACAGCGGAGCCACCAAGTCCTCCAGCGCCGCCTTCGGGTCGTCGGCCTTCGCCACGCCGCTGGCCAGCAGGACGCCCTCCGCGCCCAACTCCCGCGCGGAGGTCAGGTCCTCGCCGGTCGAGATTCCCGCGCCGCAGTACACCGCTACCGAGTCGTCTACCGCCTCGGCGGCCTCGACGGCGTCGGTGACGACGTCGGGGTCGGCCTTGCTGACGGGCGTGCCGGTGCCGATGAGTTCCGGGGGTTCGACGGCCACGGCGTCCGGGCCGAGCGCAGCGACCGCCCCTATTTGGTCGGGATTGTTCGCGCAGACGCACGTCTCGAGGTCCGCGCGCTCGGCCGCGTCGAGCGCGCCGTCGATGTCCGCGAGTTTCAGGCGGCGCTCGGAGTGGTTGAGCAGGGTTCCGGTCGCGCCAGCCTCGGCGGCGGCCTCGGCCAGCGTCGAACCAGTGTGACTGCCGTGTTCGACCGGGCCGACGTGCTGTGCCCACGTCTCGACGCCCGTCTCGGCGACGCGTTCGAGGTGCGCGGCCTGCGGCGCGACGGCGATGTCCACGCCCGACGCGTCGCTGACCTCGCGGGCGGCGGTGGCGACTTCGACCGGGTCACACGGGTACGCTTTCAGATTGACGACGACCTTCATGTCCGAACCGACCGCCGGGCGCGACTAATAGGTTGCGAGACTTCCCGAGAGACACCAGCTATCGGAGTGGAAAAAGCGAACGGATAAAACCGACCGTAACGACCGAACGGGCGTACGGTCGGCGGGCGGAGTACCGTGCCGTGAGTGCGGCCGACGACTCTCGGAAGCGGGTCCGTCCTCCTGTTTCGTCGTCGCGGCGTCTCTAGTCCTTGCGCTTGACCACGTCGCCGAGCGTGTACTCGCCCGACGAACTGCCGCCGCTCCACTCCTCGTCGTCGGCGGAGCTACCGGCGGTCAACCGGATGTCGAGTTCGCTCTCGAGTTTCTGGCGTACTTCGTCGCTGGGGAGGACGTCGCCGCGCTCCAGTTTCCGGATGAGGCTCGCCTTCTCGTTGAGTTCGTCGGCGAGGTCCTCTTGGGTCATGCCCTCGCTCTCGCGGGCGTTTCGGATGCGGTCGTCGTAGTCCTGCGCGATTTCGTCCATGTCGTCGAACATGTCCGAGCGCCGCGACTGGGACGAACTCGAAGACGTACTCGACGAGGAGGACGACCCGGAACTCCCCGACGACGAGGAGGTCGAGTACTTGGTCGAGGTGGAACTGGAGGTGTCCTGCGTCTTGACCTCGGTCCCGAAGTCCGAGCAGTTGTCGCAAACGTCCAACTCGGCCCCCTCGACCTTGATGGTCTTCGGGGACCCCGTCTCGGCACCGCACATCTCACACTGTACCATGAGGGAAGGTAGTCTGTCGCCGCTCTTAAATTCCACGCCGTGGTGACCGGTCCGACGGCCGTCCGTTCGAGTATCGTCGTCCGGTCGCTCGCAGAGAGTCCGCGTATCGAACGAACCGGGGTCTACGGCAATCGGTCGTCGTCCTGCTGGTCGCGGAGATAACTGAACCCCTGTTTGACCTCCTCGCTCCGCTCGAAGTACTTCAGGACCCGTCGGCAGGTCTCACGCGAGAGTCGCGTCTCGCGGCTCAACTCGAACAGCGAGTCCACCTCCTCGGCGACTTCGAGAAACTCGTCCATGCTGATGTGGCTGTTCGCCGGTAGTATGTCGTCCAGGTCCACGCTGATACCCGATTCACCCGGTCGTTCGTCCGTCATAACACTTCGCTACCTCTGTTCCTTTCGACATTACCGATTGTGAAAAAGCTAACTAACCGACAATCAATTAAATCGGTTGCACTGCCGGAAGTTGCCGTCAGCCTACGACAGCGCTCGCCAGGAGTAGTAGAACCGCTGCACCGCAGTGAAGTGGCCGACGACAGCGAAGACGACGAGTAACCATGCGACGACCGAAAGCCCCGCGGGGGTCGCCGATACGACGGCCGCGAGGACCCCAGTCACGCCGACGAGCGCGAGTCGGTCGGCGCGCCCGAGCAGGCCGCCGTACACCCGGTCGAGTCCGACCGCCTGAGCCTGTGTCCCGAGGTAAGAGGTCATCAGCACGCCGGTCACGGCCGCGAGACCCAGCGCGTAGCGGTCGATTCCGGCCGCGAGTCCCGCGATGATGACGATGTCGGCGTACCGGTCGAGGACGTGGTCCAGCAGGTCGCCCGCCTTCGAGTCGGTGCCGAGCTCCCGCGCCAGCGCGCCGTCGAGCAGGTCGAGCCACCCGTTCAGGAAGACGAGAACGGCCCCCGCGAAGTACCAGACCGGGTCTTGGCCGCCGAGGTAGAACGCTCCCCCCGCCCCACCGGCGAGCGCGAACGCGACGACGCTGACCGCGTCGGGGGTCAGGCCGAGTCTCGTCGAGAGCGAGACGAACGGGTCGAGCATCCGGTCGGCCACGTGACGGAACTGGTCGAGGGTCATAGGTAATCGAGGTAGGACACCGTTCCGGCGCTGGGTTCCCGGTCGCCCGAGACGACTGCCGCGATTTCGGCGGCCACCTCGTCGGGGTCGCGGTCGGTCGTCTCGATTTCGTACACGTTCTCGACGCCGTGTTCGTTCACTGCCTCGGAGAGAATCACGTCGAGCGCTTCACTCTCGGCGTTCTCGCGCGCTTTCGCTTCGGACTCTCCGCGGCCGGTGAGCCTCCGCTCCAGTTCCTCGGGGTGACACCGAAGGACGACCACTCTGTCGGCGTCCTCAGAAACGTCCGTTTCTGATGGGCTGCGAGAATCGCCCCGCGATTCTCGAACGTCGAGGTGGTGGGCGAGGTGCGACTCCACGAGCAGGTCGTCGCGGTCAGCCAGTCGCTCGGCGACCGCGTCGAGGTCGGCGACGAGACTGTCGCGCTCCTCGTCGCGCTCGCTCCAGAGGTCCTCGTCCCGAATCAGTTCGTTGAGGTGGACGACTTCGAGACCGGCGTCGGCGAACTCGGGGTCTGCTTCGAGCGCCTCGACCGCGGAGGTCTTGCCGGTGCCCGGCGTCCCGGTGACGACGACTCTCACGACGATAGCACCTCGTTGAGTTCGGCGACCGCGCGCTCGGTCTCGGCCTCGGTGCCGCAGGTGATGCGAACGCACTCCGGGAGGCCGAAACTCGTGCAGTCCCGGACGATGACCCCGCGGTGCTGGAGTTCGTCGGCGACTTCGCTCGCCGGGCCAGAACGCTCCGAGTTCTGGCTGGCTCTCGAATCGTCTGATTCGAGAACATCTCCGACCTCCGCCAGCACGAAGTTCGCGTGGCTCTCCCACGTCGGCGCGTCGAGGTTCTCGTAGACGTACTCGCGCGCCCACGCCGCCGTCTCGACCGTCTTCTCGGCGTGGTCGTCGTCGTCCAGCGCGGCGAGTCCGGCCCGACAGGCGATTTCGCTCGCGGCGAACGGGGTGTTCACTCGGGCGTACGCGTCGGCCCACTCCTCGGGCACGATGCCGTAACCGAGGCGGACCCCGGCCAGCCCGTACACCTTCGAGAACGTCCGGATTACCGCCACGTCGTCGCGCGTCCGGACGAGTTCGACCGCGCTGGGCGCGTCGGCGAACTCGCCGTACGCCTCGTCCACGACGACGAGGGTGTCGTCGCTCGTCTCGTCGGCGATCGCCTCGACCGCGTCGAGGTCGAACCGCTTCCCGGTCGGGTTGTGCGGACTCGTGAGGTGGACGATTCGCTCGCCGTCGTAGTCCGAGAGGACCGTCTCGGCCGTCAGCGCGAAGTCGTCGTCCTTCGAGAGGTGGTACTCTTCGACCTCGCCGTGGTGGAAGCGCGCGCTCATCCCGTAGTAGGCGAACCCGGGGTCCGGGACGAGGACGGCGTCGCCCGGTTCCAGCGTGGCCCGAGCGAGGTAGTCGAGGACGCCGTCCCCGCCGTTGCCCAACCAGACCTGTTCGGACGCGACGTCCCAACGGTCGGCCAGTTTCTCGGTGAGGTCGGCGTGCGACGCTTTGGGGTAGGAGCTAGCCGACGCGGCCGCCTCCCGGATGGCCTCGACTGCGGCCGGACTCGGGCCGAAGGGGTTCTCGTTCGAGGCGAGTTTCACGAGGTCGTCGGGGTCGAGACCGAGTTCCCGAGCGACCTCCTCGATGCCCCGTCCGGCCTGATAGACGGTGTGCGCGGAGAGGTCCCGTGGTTGCATGTGAGAGAGGTGTGGGCGACTCGCCTTAAGAGTGCTTACCTCGGGTAGCTCCGCCCCGGAGGCGAAGGGACGGCGGCGCGACTGCACACCGCTCCTGCGCGGAGTGGGACGCCGGTGAGAAGCGGACCGAGGAACTGGCAGACTCTCGACCGCCGTCGGACTGTGCAGAGTCACGCTCGGTCGCCGAAGTACCGAATCGGGGCGTACAACCGTTAGAGGCGGTTTAAACCCGACTTAGAGGCAGTTCTGTCAATATCCGCCCAGTACAAATAAGGAGAAACCTGCCGACTACCCGACGGGGAGACAACGATGGCACGAGACAATAGTAACCGGTGGGGAAGAGGGAGTCACGAGTCAGACCGTCAACAGCGAAGCGAACAGGGCGAAGGCGACACCCGGGGCGGCCGATACTCCGCGGGCGGCCGAGAGTCGGCGGGTGGCGGCGACCGACGAGGCGAGTCCGAGCACCGACAGTCCGGTCAGCAGAACGTGCCCGGCCAGCACCAGACCGGCCAACATCGAACCGACCAGCGACAGGGCGGTCAACACCAGACCGGCCAGCACCAGACCGGTCGCCACCAGATGGGTGAGCACGACATCGAGGAACACGGCGGCCAGCAGACGGGCCGACAGTCCGGCGAGCAGCACCACCACCATCATCACCATCATCACGGGAGCGACCAACAGCAGGGCCGACAGGGCGGCCAACAGATGGGCCGCGGCCAGTCCGGCCAGCGTCAGCAGTCGGGTCGAACCGGCAACCGATACGGCAGTAACCGCCAGCAGTCGGGCCAACGCGGAGGACAGCACCGGCAATCCGGCCAGCGCAGCAGTCAGCACCAGCAGTCGGGACGCGGCCAACAGATGGGCCGCCACGAGAGCAGTCAACGCCACGAGGTCGGACAGAATCAGGGACGCGGTCAGTCCCGGCAACAGGGAGGTGACGTACACGAACTGAGCCAGCACGGCGGAAGCGGCGGCCAGTACACGGGGCACGACCGCCAGCAGTCCGGACAGCACGGCGGCCAGCAGCAGCAATCCGGACGACACCAACAGTCGGGACAGCATCAGCAATCCGGACAGCACCAGCAGACCGGTCGCCAGTCCCGACAGCAGGGCGAACAGGGACAGGAACAGAACCAGTACGGCGGTAGCTCCGAGAGCGAGTTCAGCCCGGTTCAGCAGACCATGATGCGCGGTCAGGAGCAACACGGCCGCCAGAGCGACCGAGAGCGCGGCGACGAGTCACAGCGCCGACGGTAACCACCGAGACCGGAACGGTCACCCGCACCACCAGTAGCGACGCTACCGCCCGGGACTGCCTTTTTACACGGTATCCGACCACGGTGACAGACGTTAGCCCTAATGGCGTTCGGGGCCGAGGAAGGGTAGGGGATGGGAATGTTCGAGCTATATACTACTGACAGCCGAGTGCGGCGTCGAGGTGGGATACGATGAGCGACGCTACGGAGACCGACTCCGAGGTACCGGCGTCACAACAGCGCGGGGCCGTCGATTACGACGAACTCGAAGCGCTGCTTGGCGACCGAGCGACTCGACGGGAGGACCACGTCAACTCCGGCGGGTTCGTCGTCCGACCCGACGAGGTGGAGGAAGTCTTGGCGACGCTCAAGGAGGAGGCTGGCTTCGACCACCTCTCGTTGCTGACCGCCCAAGAGTACGAGGACCGCTACGAGAGCATCTACCACCTGACCAAGTACGACGACCGGACGCAGGAGGTCAACGTCATCGTCCCGACCGGCAAGGACGACCCGTGGAACGAGTCGGCTGCGTCGGTGTACAAGACGGCGGAGTGGCACGAACGGGAGGCCTACGACCTCGTGGGCATCGAGTACGAGGGCCACCCGGACCTGCGGCGCATCCTGCTGCCCGAGACGTGGCAGGGCCACCCGCTCGCGCTCGACTACGACCAAGACCGGCCGCAGGTCGTCTCGCTGGAGGCACACGTCAACCCGATAGCCGAGAGCCAGAAGGGCACCGAGACGGAGTCGGACACGATGTTCCTCAACATCGGACCGCACCACCCGGCGACACACGGCGTCCTCCACCTCAAGACGGTGCTGGACGGCGAGCAAGTCGCGGACGTCGAACCCGACATCGGCTACCTCCACCGCTGCGAGGAGCAGATGTGCCAGACCAAGAACTACCGCTACCAGATAATGCCGTACCCCGACCGGTGGGACTACACGGCCAACATGCCCAACGAGTGGGCCTACGCGCGTGTGGCCGAGGAACTCAACGACATCGACGTGCCCGAGTACGCCCAGATACTCCGGACGATGTCGGTCGAGTTCGGCCGCATCATGGGCCACATGCTGGCGCTCGGGACCTTCGCGCTCGACGTTTACGGCGACTTCACGGCCATCTTCATGTACGCCATCCGCGACCGGGAGATCGTCCAGAACATCTTGGAGGACCTGACGGGCCAGCGCATGATGTTCAACTACTTCCGCCTCGGCGGGGTCGTCTGGGACCTGCCCGAACCCCGCGAGGAGTGGTTCGACAAGGTCAGGGAGTTCCTCGACGGTCTCCCCCGGCGCATCGAGGAGTACCACGACATGATGACCGACAACGAGATATTCCAGAAGCGGACCGTCGATACCGGGGTCATCTCCGCGGAGACGGCCAAGGCGTACGGTTGCACGGGACCGGTCGCCCGCGGGTCGGGCGTGGACTACGACCTGCGTCGCGACGACCCGTACGGCTACTACGACGAACTCGACTGGAACGTCGTCACGGAACCGTACGGCGACAACTACTCGCGCGTGCTGGTCCGGATGCAGGAGGTCGAGGAGTCGGCCAAGATAATCGGTCAGTGCATCGACCTGCTCGAAGACTGGCCCGAGGACGAGCGCAACATCCAGAGCAACGTCCCGCGGACCCTCAAGCCCGAACCCGACACGGAGATTTACCGTGCGGTGGAGGCCGCCAAGGGCGAACTGGGCGTGTACATCCGGTCGGACGGCACCTCCCAACCCGCGCGGTTCAAGATTCGGAGTCCGTGCTTCAACAACCTCCACTCGCTGGAGGCGATGGCCGAGGGCGAGTACGTCCCCGACCTCGTGGCCGCACTGGGGAGTCTGGACATCGTGTTGGGGTCGGTAGACCGGTGAGAGAGGGGCGGGTCGCCGACTCCGCCGCTCTGCGGGTGGCCACAACCGCCTTACCGAGGACTGCCGTGCCACTTCTATGGTCGAACTCGGTTACGCGCTCTCCAGCGAGGAGCATCGCCCCAACGACCTCGTGGATTACGCGGTCCGCGCCGAGGACGTGGGCTTCGACTTCGTCTCGATTTCGGACCACTACCACCCGTGGCTGAGCGACCAAGGCGAGTCCCCGTTCGTGTGGTCCACGCTCGGCGGCATCGCTCGCGCGACCGTCGACATCGACGTGGGCGTGGGCGTGACCTGTCCCATCATCCGGTACGAACCGGCGGTCCTCGCGCAGGCCGCGGCGACCGTAGCGACGATGCTCGAAGACGACGGCCAGCAGTTCTACTTCGGCGTCGGAACCGGAGAGAACCTGAACGAACACGTCACGGGCGATCACTGGCCGCCCCACCACGTCCGACTGGAGATGCTCGAAGAGGCCGTCGAGGTGATTCGCAAACTCTGGACCGGCGAGATGGTGGGCTATCACGGCGACCACTACACCGTCGAGAACGCCAAACTGTTCACCCTCCCGGCGGAGAACGCACCCATCTGCGTGTCGGCCTACGGCGACCAGACCGCGAAGAAGGCCGCAGACATCGGCGACGGCTTCTGGTCGGTCGGTCCCCAAGACGTGGTCGAGACCTTCGAGGAGGAGGGCGGCGAGGGACCGAAGTTCAGCCAGTTGACGGTCTGTTACGCCGACGACGAGGACGAGGCGGTCGAGACCGCTCACCGGGTGTGGCGCAACAGCCTCCTGCCCGGACAGTTGGCCACGGAACTGGAGACCCACAAACTCTTCGAGCAGGCCAGCCAACTGGTCACGAAGGAGAAGGTGCGCGAGTCCGACAGCATCGTGACCGACCCCGACCCGCAGACGCACGTCGAGAACCTCCGGAAGTTCACCGACGCGGGCTACGACCACGTCTACGTCCACCAAGTCGGTCCGAATCAGGAGCAGTTCTTCCAGTTCTACGAGGACGAGGTGGTGCCCGAGTTCGAGTGACTCGGTCGCCCGTTTCGAGCGAATACTGAAACGGTCCTTTCACCCATCCGGAACTTTACGGGGTCTCGATATGATGGGTACTTTATGGCACGCGACACGCGACGATGGCTGGTTCCCGTGGCGCTGGCACTCCTGCTCGTTCTCGCGGGATGTTCCGGCAGCGGTAGTGACGCTTCGCGGCAAGCGACCGCCGCAGGCGACCCGAGTCTCTCCAGCGACGAGGCGGCGACGCAGGCGGCGTCGGACACCTCGAATCCCGACTTTCGGGGTCAGAGCGCGCAGGTCGGCCAGCGAGCGCTGATTCGGACGGGCACGGTGTCGGTCGAAGTCGAGGACTACGACGACGCTCGGCGGAACCTCTCGCGGGCGGCGGAGCGACTCGGCGGGTTCGTCGGAGACTCGGCCGAGGAGGTCCACACTCGCGGGAATCGGTCGTGGACTACCGGAAAACTCGTGGTCAAGGTCCCGAAGGGGAACTTCTCGGCGCTCGTCTCGCGGGCCAAACGAACCGGCGAGGTCCGGAAGGCCAGCACGAACACGAAGGACGTGACGAAGAAACTCGTGGACGTCGAGGCCCGACTGAAGAATCTGCGGGCCCAGCGCGAGAAACTCAGGAGCCTCTACGAGGAGGCCAACGACACCGAGAACGTCCTCGAAATCCAGCAGCGACTCTCGGAGGTCCAGTCCGAAATCGAACAACTTCAGGCCCAGCGCAAGTCGCTGAAGCGGCAGGTCGCCTACTCGACGCTGACGGTCCGACTGAACGAGCGCCCGCCCGACTCCGAATCGCCCGACGAGGACCGGGACGCGTGGTACGACACGGGGTTGGTCTCGGCGTTCCTCGCGTCGGCCGACGGCGTCGTAGTCGTGGTGCGCGGTCTCGCGGTGGGACTGGCCTACGCGATGCCGTACCTGCTGGCGTTCGGCGTTCCCGTCGGCGGCGCGGTCGCGCTCTGGCGACGACGGTCGGCCGACCCCGCGGGCGCGAGTGCAGGTGCAAATCTCCCCGACGCGCCGGAACCTTCGGAGGCCACCGACGCGCCGGAGACGCCCGACGAGGACGACTGACTGGAACGAACGACAGTCCTCCGAAGGCCGAATCCGAGTTTCGACTACAACCGCTCGTCCACGTGGTCGGCCGCCTTCAGTGCGAGCGCCGCGATGGTCAGCGTCGGGTTCAGCGCACCGCTGGTGACGAAGACGCTGCTCGACGCGATAGCGAGGTTCCGGAGGTCGTGGGTCCGCAGTCGCGGGTTCACCACGCTCTCGTCGCTATCGGTCCCCATCCGCGTCGTACCCATGTGGTGGAACGCCGGGCCGGTGTTCTCCGGACCGACGGACCACGAGACGTCCGCGCCGAGTTCGTCGAGTATCGCGCGCTGGATTTCGTTCGCCCGCCGGAGCGACGACTTCGTCCGGGCGTCCACCGACCAGTGTATCTTCGGGACGGGGTTCCCGTGGTCGTCCGTCGTGGAGGAGTCGAGCGTGACCCGGTTGGCCTTCCGCGGGCGCTGGCCGACGAGTCCGCCCATCGCTATCGAGTTGCCGTACCCCTCCCGGAGGGTGTCGAGCAGGTCGTCGCCCCACTGGTCGCCCGAGAGCGCCATCTCGACCGGCGAGGGACCGGCGTAGTTCAGGAACTCCAGTTTGATGCTGTCGGGGGCCGGTTCGTCGCCGGAGTCGGTCCACTCGGGGACGCCGCCGTCCCGACCCTCGGTCCCGCGGGTCGGGTCGTCGTAGAACTGGTGGCACTCGCTGGTGATGAACCCGACGTGGTTCTGGCGGGTCTCTCGGTCCAGCGTCCCGCCGACGCCCGCGAACAGGTGGTCCATGAAGTACCGGCCCACCGCGCCCGAGGAGTTGGCGAGTCCGTCCGGGTACTGGGCCGACTTCGAGAGCAGCAGGAGGCGGGGAATCTCGACGCCGCCCGCCGCGAGGACGAACTCGCGGGCCTCCTGCCGGTGGCTCTCGCCGTCGGGGGTGGCGTAGACCGCCGCGGTGACGCGTTCGCCGGAGTCGTCGTGTTCGAGTCGCTGGACCGGCGCTCGGTCGACGACTCGCGCCCCTTCGCTCTCGGCCTTCTCGACGTGGTGGTCTGCCGAGTACTTCGCGCCGGAGGGACAGACCGGCTTGCAGGTACCGTAGCCCACGCAGGCGCTCCGGTCGTCGTAGGCCTCGGAGTTCCGCGCGTTGGGCACCGAGTGCATCGTGACGCCGAGGCGCTCGCAGGCGGCCGCGAACAGCGAGTCGCTGTGCGAGGGCGGGAACGCCGACATCGGGAACGGTTCCTCGCGGGGCGGGGCGTAGGGGTTGTCGTCCGCGCCCGCGACCCCCAGCGCTCGCTCGGCCTCGGCGTAGTACGGCCGGAGGTCCCCGTAGTCGAGCGGCCACGACTCGAAGTCCGACTCGTGGAGACGCATCACCATCCCCTGCCAGTGGAGCGTGGTGCCCCCGACGCCCTTGACGCGGGCGCGGTTCAGCGGGTAGAACCGCTCTCCACTGGAAGTGTAGGCGTCTCGCGGGCCGCCCATCTCCCAGACCGACAGCGGGTCGTGACCGGGGCGAATCGCGCGCTCCATCCGCCGCTTACGGTCCTCGAAGTCGAAGCGCTCTCCGACTTCGAGGACGACTACGTCGTAGCCCCGGTCCGCGAGTCGGTGGGCCGCGAGCGCGCCCGCCGGTCCGGCCCCGACCACGCACACGTCGGCGCGTTCGGACGGGTTCCTGTCCGTCATTCTCCGCCCCCACCGGTGTTCGGTTCGCTATCGCCGGCGCTCGATTCACTCCCGTCGGCCTTCGACCTGTCCTCGTCGGCGCTCGGTCCGCGCCGATAGCTTCCGGTTCCGCCGGGGTGGCCCTGCGGGTTCTCGATGCCGACCGACCTCCCGCCGGTCGGCGAAGTGTAGAGCGCGTACAGCAGTTCGTTGACGAGGTAGTACCGGACGCGGGCCGGGTCGCTCCCCTCCGGGTCCGGCTTTGCGGTGTCCACGCCCATCTGGTCCAGCACCGACTCGCGTGTCTCGGCGTCGAGGTCGCGGAAGTCGGCACCGTGCCACGTCCGCGCGTACTCGTCGAGCGTCGAGAGGGCTTCGACCATCCCCTCGCGGTAGTCCGCCCGGTCTTTCGTCCGGCCGAGTGCGTAGGTCCGGACGAACTCCTCGACGCCCGCGACTGCGGAGGGGTAGACCACGTCGGCCACTGCGAGCAGCGTGGCCATCCGGTCCTCCGGCGAAGGGGTCTCGGCGAAGGGATTCCGGAGTCGCCCGTCCGCGTCGGTCCCGACGACCGCGCCGGTCCCGACCGCGACGCCGCTGGCCGCGAGGGCGGCCAGCGCGTCCCGACGAGTCAGTTCCATCTGGGCCGAGTTAGGTCAGCCTAAAACTTAGGGGTTGCTACTTCAACTGAAGACAAATTGGTGCTCTGGCACATCGAATCATGTAATGTATAGGTGCGGAATAGCGCAGTAAATATTATCCACGCAATATAGAAAAATACATTCCTATGCAGTTAGGAATCTTATATGCAAGTCTGAAAAGACTACCCGACGTAACGTCCTGAAGACGCTCGGCGCGTCAGCTATCGCAAGTTCCGTGGCCGCTTTCCCCGCTAGCGCGGCAAGTACTGTGGACTATCCGATCGTATACATCTCCCAGAACGTCAAGAGTAAATACGAAAGAGGGGATGTCATTCGACCCGTTACGGGTACGATGCTGGATGCCCTCGTCGACGCCGGAAACTACCAAGTGGGTACTGCACAGGGGGACAAGAAGCCCGACGTTTCATCGGCTTCCTCCCTCAGTGAGGCACATAGTCAGTTCAAGACGTATCTGAGCAACACAGCGGATAATCCGTCGAGCGAGACGAACGTCCTCATCGTCGACGAGACGAAGTTCGATAGTGACGTGGTCGAGGCCGACGCGTTCGGAGGAAACGCGACCACCGTCGCTGGAGCGAAAATCTTCGGAGAGTACTATCGACAAAACGGAAGTCCGGACAAGCACGGTGACAGTGAAGTCTACGAGATCCTCTGGAAGATGCTCGGTGGTGTCGGACAGAACTACAACTGCTCGTACGGGCAGGGCGTCACTTACAAGGACAGTTCGGTCACGGACCAGTACGACTACGTTCGAACGCCGATGGCGAAAATCGGTTCGGGAGGCGAGACGACGAACGAATGCGGTGACGCGACGACGCACACCAGCAAGATTGCGACGAAGGAACTCCGATACTCCGACTGTTCGCTAACGACTATCGAGCAGAACGTCTGACGGAAGAGACGGACGGTATCGGGGTTCTATCGAGTACACAACCAAATCCTTATTTCGAGCGATTGATTGCGATATTAGGTAGCATTCCGAAAGTCGGTCGTTTCAGACTCTTTATCTGCTAACAAAGAGGTTGTTCAGTTCGGTTGAAGCCGGTAGAGTGATTGTCAGACAAACATTTATCGGCGGTAGCGACGAAGCCCTCCGTCAGGGAACGACCATGAGTGACTCACTCCGGACGGCGAGTCGGTTCCTCGACGACCACTGGGTGCTGAAGTGGTTCGTCGCGCCGATACTGTTCATGGCCACGATACTGTTCGTCCTCGGCATGTTGGTTACGGCGACGGCGGGCGAAACTGCGCAGTTAGCGGGACTGTTCGTTGCCACCTCGTTCGCGGTAGTCACGCTCGGACTCGTCCTCGATTGGGTAGCCCGAAACGTCGTCGGGTGGAATCTCTTCACGTCGAACCGGGACCGCGAACGCCAGTGAGGGCCTCCGGTCTCTCGCGCCAACACCCTTTAAGTGCCAAACGAGTGTAGTTCGAACCGCATATGAAACTCACTTGGTACGGCCACTCGACGTGGCACGTCGAGGTAGACGGAACCGACCTCCTCATCGACCCCTTCTTCGACAACCCGAAGACCGAGACCGACCCCGAGGAACTCGACCCGGACTACCTGTTGCTCACCCACGGCCACGCCGACCACATCGGCGACGTGGACCGCTACGAGGGGACCGAACTGGTCGCCACGCCCGAGGTGGTGGAGTACTGCCGCGACGAGTTCGGCGACTTCGAGGCCGTGGGCGGCATGGGGATGAACCTCGGCGGGACCGTCGAGTGCGACGACGCCTTCGTCACGATGGTCCGGGCCGACCACACGAACGGCATGGACACCTCCTACGGCGCCTCCGGCGGGATGCCCGCCGGGTTCGTCGTCAGCGACACCAAGCCCACCCAGATTAGCGACGAGGAGAGCCAGTCGTTCTACCACGCTGGCGACACCTCGCTCCAGACGGAGATGCGCGAGGTCGTCGGTCCGTTCCTCGAACCCGACGCCGCCGCGGTTCCCATCGGCGACCACTTCACGATGGGACCGATGCAGGCCGCCGTCGCGGTCGATTGGGTGGACGCCGACTACGCGTTCCCGATGCACTACGACACCTTCCCGCCCATCGAACAGGACCCCGAGGACTTCCGCAAGGAGGTCAAAGGAGCAGGAAGCGACGCCGACGTGCAGATTCACGACGGCGACGAGACGTTCGACCTCGGCGCCGAACTCTACTGACACACCGGTGCTCGACTCCGAACGGTTTCGCTCTCGTTTCTTTCCTGTCCGGCCGTGCTATGGTCGTCGTACTCGCGGCGTACTCGGTCCGAACGTCACGTATCGTTTCACGCACCTCGGCCGAGAGCAATACTTAGGGGTCTGGCGGGCGAACGTCCGGGCGCATGACGAAGGAAGTCACAACTGTCTCCGAGGAGGGGTACAAGTCCGAGAATCAGGTACGCGACTTCGAGGTCACCATCGACGCGACGGGCGAAGACGCGCCCGACACGCTCGAAAGTCTGCTGGCGGCGTACGGTTCGTGCTACGTCCCCGCGCTCCGGGTCGGCGCGGAACAGCGAGACGTGGGCGACCTCGGCCGCATCGAAATCGACGTGAGCGGCGACCTCAACGACGACGACAAACTCGACGCCGTGCAGTTCACGGTCAGGACCGAGGCCGAAATCGACGGCGGGAAGGCCGACGAGGTCGTCGAGCGCGCCGACGAACTCTGCAAGGTCCACGACGCGCTGAAGGGCGAGTTGGCCGCCGACGTCACGGTCGAAGGCGGCGCGTTCTGAAGACCGGCGTTGGACTCTCCGTCGGAACGCTCTTTTTCCGAACCCCGAGTTCGCGGGTCCCGTCACGCAGGAAAACCCTCATACCATCTCCAACCGAACAGTCCGGATATGACCGAACGCGCGTGGCAGGACCTCATCGTCGGCGACCGGATGACAGTCGATCAGGAGTTCGCACAGCGGATCACCGACTCGCAGTTCTCCCGTCAGGAGTGGGGTCTCATCATGACCGCGGTGGAGTTCGAGATCGAGAACCCCGGAGACGACGAGCAGGCGCGAATCGTCGCCGACACCTCGAAGGTCGAGCAAGTGATGCCGGAACTGGAGAACATCCGGAACCAGATGAACTCCATGACCGGTGGCGGCGGTGGCGGTAGCGGCGGCGGCGGCGGCGGTGGCGTCTTCGACTCCGTGAAGAGCGCCCTCGGTCTCGGCGGCGGCGGTGGCGGTGCGGACCGCGACCGAATCGAGGCGGCCGACCGTCTCGCGCAGGAGTACGCGGGCGAACTCCAGCAGCGACTCGAATCGCAGGGCAAGTGGTCGCAGGTCCGCGACGCGGCCGCCGAGTGATGGACAGCCAGCGAAGAGACGGTCGCCAGCGACTGCGCAGTCGATTCACGCCGGGAGCGTGGCGGTACGCCCTGCTGGCGCTGGCACTGGCGATACCCGTCACGATACTCTCGCGTCTGACCGACCGGTCGCGGCGCTGGAGCGTCGCGGCCCCGCTTCTGGCGGTCGGTGCGCTGCTGTTCCACCGCGACCCCGACCGAACGCCGCCGGACTCCGGCGTCCTCGCGCCCGCCGACGGTCGCGTCTCGGTCGTGCGCGAGGAGGACGGTCCGGACGGAGCGGGCGAAAGAGTTCGAATCGGCGTGTTCATGAACGTCACCGACGTCCACGTCAACCGCGCGCCGTTCGGCGGCCGCGTCGAGGCGGTCGAACACGAACCCGGCAAGCACCGCCCGGCGTTCTCGAAGGAGTCGGACAACAACGAGAAACTCCACGTCCGGTTCCCGGACCACGAGGTGACGCTCATCGCCGGAGCGTTCGCTCGCCGCATCCACCCCTACGTCGAACCGGGTGACGAACTCGACCGCGGCCAGCGACTCGGCCACATCTCGTTCGGCAGTCGCGCGGACGTGTTGCTCCCGGAGTCGTACGACCCCGCGGACGTGGCCGTCGAACGGGGTCAGAAAGTCCGGGCGGGCGAGACGGTAATCGCCGAGCGCTAATCGCCGCTGTAATCGCCGCCGTGGAACAGCGTGCGCTCCTCGGCCTCGTAGATGTTGATTAGCTCGCTGACTATCTCGTCGAAGGACTCGTCCTCCACCCGGAGACTGTCGAGACGCTCTATCGTCTCCTCGTCGAGTTGTATCTCGGGCATCGTCACGAGGTATGCCATCAATCCTCTTAAGCGACCGGGGGCGTCTCACGGCCGAGACTGCGAGCGCCACGCGCCGCCGTGCGCGAACGACGACCACGGGGAGTCGGTCGCTTGTGGACACAGACTCGGTCACGCGGTTCCGACGTCGGACGCTACCGAATCAGCCTCGGACCGTTCTTCGACTCCCGTCACGGCAGGCCGGACCTCGCTCGCGGAGGCGGTCGTCTCGATTCACACCCCTCTGTGTTAAATTACGGGGTCGTTTGCGGAACATCCCGAGGGGTGGATGACCGCGTAACAATCGGTTACTGGGTCCGCTAAGGCCCGGTTACAGGGGTGTAGGTACTGGATAACAAAGTGGGTAGGATTGTGTGTATCTATCGCGCAGACATGACCACGACCGACAACCGACTCACCAACGGCGACGACACGATGGCCGAGAACCGATGCCAGAGCTGCGGCTCCTTCGTTACGCGCGACTTCGCTCGCGTCTTCGGGAACAACCACAACGAAGTCTTCGGCTGTCTGGAGTGCATGACCGCGACAGAGGTCAAGAAAGGAGGCGCGCGGGCCGACGAGGTAGACACGACGAACCTCATCGGCGGCCGCGAACCGCTTCGATAACCGCTCGGAACGATTTCCGGAACGGACTACGTTCTCCTAGGTCAGAGTTTCGCCAGCACCGCCTCGGTCACGTCGCTCGTCGTCGCGTCGCCGCCGAGGTCCGGCGTGTGCGGTCCGGACTCCAGCGTGGCCGTCACGGCCGAGCGGACGCGCTCTCCGGCGTCGTCGTAGCCCAGATACTCCAGCAGCATCGCGGCCGACAGCATCACCGCGGACGGGTTTGCGACGCCCTGCCCCGCGATGTCGGGCGCGGTGCCGTGAACCGGCTCGAACAGCGCACGCTCGTCGCCCACGTTCGCGCTCGGCAGGAGACCGAGACCGCCGACGAGACCCGCCGCGAGGTCCGACAGCACGTCGCCCGCGAGGTTCGGACAGACCACGACGTCGTACTCCTCCGGACGCTGGACGAGGTGCATCGCCAGCGCGTCCATCAGCGCCTCGTCGGCGTCCACGTCGTACTCGGCTCCGACCCGGCGCGCGGTGTCGAGGAACAACCCGTCGGTCGTCCGCATCACGTTCGCCTTGTGGGCTATCGTGACGCGCGACCCGCGCTCGGCGGCGTACTCGAAGCCGTAACGCGCGATTTCTTCGGACGCCGACTCGGTAACGACCCGTGTCAGCGTCGTCACGCCCGGCGCAATCTCGGACTCGTGTCCGGCGTAGACGCCCTCGGTGTTCTCCCGGACGAACACGAGGTCCGTGCCCGGTTGTAGGGCGTCCGTACCGGGGTAGGCCCGGACCGGTCGGACGTTGGCGAACGAATCGACCGCTCGCCGGAGCGGGATGATGACGTCGGCCGCGGTCTCACCCGCCGCGCCGAACAGGGTGGCGTCCGCGTTCGCGGCGAGGTCGCGAGTCTCCTCGGGGAGGGCCTCGCCGGTCTCCGCCTTCACCGCGTCTCCGGCGTCGGCCTCCTCGAACTCGAAGTCCGGCCCGACCGCTTCCAGCACCTCGCGGGCCGCGGGGACGACTTCCTTCCCGATTCCGTCGCCGGGAATCACGACGATTCGCTCGGGTCCGTCGGCCGCAGTCCCTGCGGAGTCGTCGGTCATTCGGCTTCCTCCACGTACGGCAGGTCACGGGCTGTCTGGGCAACCGACTCCGGGTTCGACCCGAGCAGTGCAGTGGTGTCCCAGACGCCCTCGACCAGCGCCTTCCGCTGGGCGTCGTCCACCGTGGCGTCGATTTCGGTCCCTCCGTAGCTGACCGTCTCGGCGGTCACGTCGACGTCTATCTCGGCGTCGGGGTTCTCGTCCACGAACGCCTGCAGGGCCTCTATCTCGTCTTGGTCCGCAGTGACGGTCGGAATCCCCAGCGCCAGACAGTTCCCGGCGAAGATTTCGGCGAAGCTCTCGCCGACGATGGCGTCGATTCCCCAGCGCATCAGCGCCTGCGGGGCGTGTTCGCGCGAGGAGCCACAGCCGAAGTTGGCGTTGACGACCAGCACCGAGGCGTCGCGGAATCGGTCCTCGTTGAAGGGGTGGTCTTTCGGTTCGTCGTCGTCGGTGAACCGCTGGTCCTGAAAGGCGAACTGGCCGAGACCGTCGAACGTGACGGCCTTGAGGTAGCGGGCCGGGATGATCTGGTCGGTGTCGATGTCGTTGCCGCGGAGCGGGATGCCGGTCCCGGAGACGCGCTCGACCGTCGCGATGTCGGTCTCGGTGGTCTGTCCGCTCATGCCCGCGTCACCTCCGAGTCGTCGACGTCGGTCGCAGGCAGTTCGCGGGCGTCGGTCACCTCGCCCTCGACGGCGGCGGCGGCGACCATTCTGGGGTTCATGAGGACCGTGCGGCCCTCCTTGCTCCCCTGTCGCCCGACGAAGTTGCGGTTCGAGGAGGAGGCCGACGCCTCGTCGCCCTCCAGTTGGTCGTCGTTCATCCCGAGGCACATCGAGCAGCCCGCGCCGCGCCACTCGAATCCGGCCTCGCTGAATATCTCGTCCAGTCCCTCCGCCTCGGCGGCGGCCTTGACGCGCTGGCTGCCGGGGACGACCATCGCGCGCACGTCGTCGTGGACCTCTCGGCCCTTCACGAGGCGGGCGGCCCGCCGGAGGTCCGGCAGGCGCGCGTTGGTGCAGGAGCCGAGGAAGGCGACGTCGATGGGGTAGCCCTCCATCGTCTCGCCGGGTTCGACGCGCATGTGCTCCTGCGCGCGCCGAGCGGTGTCCTGTTTGTCCGCGGGCAGGTCCTCGGGTTCCGGAATCGGTTCGGTGATGCCGACGCCCTGCCCGGGCGTGGTACCCCACGTCACCATCGGTTCGAGGTCGTCGCCGTCGATGACCACCTCGTCGTCGTACTCGGCGTCGTCGTCGGACGCGATGGACTCCCAGTAGGGTTTCAGTCGCTCGAACTTCTCGGGGTCGTCGCGGAACGCGTCGGTCTCTTCGAGCCACTCGTAGGTGGTCTCGTCGGGGTTGACGTATCCCGCGCGAGCGCCGCCCTCGATGGACATGTTGCAGATACTCATCCGGCCCTCCATGTCGAGGCTCTCTATCGCCTCGCCCGCGTACTCGTAGACGTAGCCGACGCCGCCGTCGGTACCGAGTCGCCGGATTATCTGGAGAATCACGTCCTTGGCCTCGACGGCGTCGCCGAGTTCGCCCGTGACTCGAACTCGGCGCACGTCCTTCTTCTCCATCGCCACGGTGCCGGTCGCCAGCACGTCCCGAATCTGGGAGGTGCCGATGCCGAACGCCAGCGCGCCGAACGCGCCGTGAGTCGAGGTGTGGCTGTCGCCACAGACCACGGTCATCCCGGGTTGGGTCAGGCCCTGCTCCGGACCGATGACGTGGACGATGCCCTGATTCCCGGTGTCGGGACTGGAGAACTCGATGCCCGCGTCGCGGACGTTCTCCTCCAGTTCGGCCATCATCTCCTCGGCCGCGCCCTCGTACGGTCGGTCGCGGCCCTCGGTGGGCACGATGTGGTCCACGGTGGCGTGGGTGCGCTCGGGGTAGGCGACGTCGAGGTCGCGCTCGCGCAGCATCCCGAAGGCCTGCGGACTCGTCACCTCGTGAATCAAGTGGAGGCCGACGAACAGTTGGTCCTGCCCGGTCGGGAGTTCCGTCACCTTGTGGCGGTCCCAGACTTTGTCGTACAGGGTGGCTTCGCTCACGCGGACCACCCGCTATGCGTCTCGTCGTCGAAGAAATCGGTTCGTACGTTCATCGGTAGCTACTGGCTCACTCTTCGGACTCTACGGGTTCGTTCTCGTTCCCTCTCACGAAGACGCGGTCCACGCCGTCGCCGTGGGGCGGGGAGTGGTTCACGTCCTTCATCCGGTCGGAGTCGTCCTCGTCGTCCTCCTCGCGGGCGTCGGCGTCGTAGGCGTCTCTCTCACCGCCGTCGGCGGCGACTATCGGTCCGCGCTCGAAGGGCCGGTTGACGGTGCCGCGGTCGGCGTGGGGATGGGTGTGGCTCACCTCGCCCATCTGAGTCGATTCTCGGTCTGTCGGGTCGTCGGTCGTCGGGTCGTGTCGGTCGGTTCGGTTCATGGTCTCAGTCGTCCGCAGTCACTTTCTCGGTCGATTCGTCGTTCTGCTCGTCGTCTGCCCACGCGAAGAGGTCGCGGAGTCGCGCGCCGACGTCCTCGATGTCGTGGTTCACGTCCGCCTGCTTCCGCTGGCGGTACACCGGGCGTCCGGTCTGGTTCTCGGTGATCCACTCGCGGGCGAACTCGCCGTTCTGTACCTCTTCGAGCGTCTGCTCCATGTTCTCGCGCACGCCCTCGTCGATGATTTCGGGTCCCTGAGTCAGGCCGCCGTACTCGGCGGTGTCCGAGACCGAGTCCCACATCTCGCGCATCCCGCCCTCGTACATGAGGTCCACGATGAGCTTCATCTCGTTCAGACACTCGAAGTAGGCCATCTCGGGGCTGTAGCCCGCGTCCACGAGCGTCTCGTAGCCGACCTTGATGAGTTCGGTGATGCCCCCGCAGAGGACGGCCTGTTCGCCGAACAGGTCGGTCTCGGTCTCCTCGCGGAAGGTGGTCTCGACCACGCCCGCGCGCGTACATCCGATAGCTTCCGCGTACGCGAGGGCCTGCTCCTTGGCGTCGCCGGTCGCGTCCTGATACACCGCCAGCAGGCCGGGCGTGCCCTCGCCGTTCTCGTAGTTGCGCCGGACGAGGTGGCCCGGCGACTTCGGGGCTATCATCGTCACGTCCACGTCTTCGGGGGGTTCTATCTGGCCATAGTGGATGTTGAACCCGTGGGCGAACTGGAGGGTGTCGCCCGACTCCAGTTCGCTCTCGATGTCGGCGTAGACGCTCGGTTGGACCGTGTCGGGCACGAGGACCGACACGACGTCGGCCTCGCTCGCGGCCTCCGTCGGCGTCGCCACGCGGAGTCCGTCCGCTCGGGCGGCGTCGCGCGACGAGGAACTCTCTCGCAGGCCCACGATTACGTCTACCCCGCTGTCGGCGAGGTTCTGGGCGTGGGCGTGGCCCTGGCTTCCGTACCCGAGGACCGCGACCGTCGCGTCCTCGATTTCGGTGCTGTCCGCGTCGTCGTCGTAGTAAACCGTGGTGTTGAATTCGTCAGTCATCGTTGTCGGTGTTCTCCGCCGTCTGTTGAGTGTTCGCGGTACTCTCTGCGGACGCCGCGGGCGACTCGCCCGGCGTGGTCGGCGTGTCGCCGCGGGCCAACGCGGTCTGGCCGGTCCGGGCGATTTCGATGATGCCGAACTGCCGGAACGCGTCCACCGCGTCGTCTATCTTCTGCTGGTCGCCGGTTATCTGGACCGTGATGGTCCGGGGTCCGGCATCGAGCGTCTGGCCCTCGTACATCTGGGTGATGGCGTGAACCTTGTCGGGTTCCTCGCCCCGCACCTTCAGCAGGACCAACTCGGCGCAGACGGCGTCGTCGCCGAGTTCGCCCGCCGCGATGACGGGGACCAACTTCTCGACCTGCTTCTTGACCTGTTCGATACCGGCGTCGGTCTCCTCGACGACCAGCGTGATTCGGGCGTGGCCGTCCACCGTCGTCGGACCGACCGTCAGGCTCTCGATGTTGAACTGCCGCCGGGAGAACAGCCCCGACACCTTCGCCAGCACGCCGGGTTCGTGTTCGACCAGCACCGAGACTTCCGCGGTCCGGGTGTCCTGCTCGGCGTCGGTCGCCGAATCGACGCGCTCGCCGTGTCGGTTCCGACGACCCTCGGGTTTCGGTCGCTCGTCGGGCGTCGGTCCGCGCAGCCCTGACGTTCGGTTCTCGCTGTCGCTCATAGCTGGTCCTCCGACAGTGCGAACTCGCCGTTTGCTCCGCCCGAGGGAACCATCGGGTAGACGTTCTCGTCGGGGTCGATGCGGAAGTCCACGACGGAGGGACCGTCGTGGGCCATCGCGGACTCGATGGCGTCGGGCACCTCGTCGTACGAGGAGACCGAGAGGCCCTGCGCGCCGAACGCCTCGGCCAACTTGTCGAACTCGGGGCACCACGAGTACTCGGAGGCCGAGTGGCGGCCCTCGAAGAAGGCGTCCTGCCACTGGCGGACCATCCCGATGTACTCGTTGTTGAGGACGGCGACCGTGATGTCCAGATTCTCGCGGACCGCCACGGCCAGTTCCTGAATCGTCATCAGGAACGAGCCGTCGCCCTCGAAACTGACGACCTCCCTGTCGGGGGCGGCCAGTTTCGCGCCGATGGCGGCGGGCAGGCCGTAGCCCATCGTGCCGAGTCCGTGACTCGACACCCACGTTCGGGGTTCGCGGAAGGTCCAGTACTGGACCGCCCACATCTGGTGCTGGCCGACGCCGGTGGTGACGATGGCGTCGTCGTCGGTCGCTTCGTCCAGCGCCTCCACGACGAACTGCGGCTTGAGCGGTTCGCCGTCGGGGCGTTCCGCGGTCTTCGACGAAGTCGAAGGCTCGTCAGAACTCGTCTCTGACGGCGTCCGGTAGTCCATCGGGTACTCCGCTTTCCACTGCTGGCACTGGTCGCGCCACTCCCGATAGCCGTCGGCGATGTCGTCCGGGTCGGCCCCGGTTTCGCCGCCCATCTCGTCGTCCAACTGTTCCAGCACCGTCGCGGCGTCACCGACGAGGGGAACGTCCGCGTAGACGTTCTTCGAGATTTCCGCGGGGTCGATGTCCACGTGGACCACCTCTGCGTCGGGCGCGAACGTCTCCACGCCGCCGGTGAGTCGGTCGTCGAACCGACAACCGACCGCCAGCATCACGTCGCAGTGAGTCGTGGCCATGTTCGCGTAGCCCGTGCCGTGCATCCCCACCATCTCGACGGCGAGGTCGTCGTCCTCGGGGAACGCTCCCACGGCGGGCATCGAGGTGGCGACCGGAATCTGGTATCGCCGGGCGAACTCGCGCAGTTGCTCGCTGGCCTCGCCCTTGACGACGCCGCCGCCCGCGAGGACGACGGGTTTCTCCGCGCGTTCGAGCGTGCGCGCGGCAGCGGCCACCGACTCCTCCTCGGCCACCGTCTGCGGGTTGTAGGTCTCGGGCGTCTCCGCCTCGCCCGGTTCGGCGTCGGTCTCGGCCTGCGTCACGTCCTTCGGCAGGTCCACCAGCGTCGGTCCGGGTCGGCCCGCGCCCGCCAGCGCGAACGCCTCGCCCACGGTGTCGCCGACGTCGTCGGCGCGCTGGGCGAAGTAGTTCGTCTTCGTGATGGGCGCGGTCAGGCCGGTGGTGTCGGTCTCTTGGAAGGCGTCGTTGCCGACGAACTCCGTGGGCACCTGACCGGTCAGCGCGACCATCGGGTCCGAGTCCATGTCGGCGTCTGCGATGCCGGTCGTGAGGTTGGTCGCGCCCGGCCCGGACGTTGCCAGACAGACGCCCGGCGTCCCCGAGACGATGCCGTAGGCGTCTGCGGCGTGGGCCGCGGCCTGCTCGTGGGCCATCGTGACGTGCCGGAGGTCCGAGTCGTAGAGCGCGTCGTAGACGGGCATGATGGCCCCGCCCTGCACGCCGAACAGCGTCTCGGCTCCGGCGCGTTCGAGCGCCGTGACGACGGCCTCCGCGCCGGTCGTGGGACCGGATTCGGTCGTCTCGGGTTCGGTGCGCGCGTCGTCCGCCGTCACCTCGGTCGATGACTCCTCGGCGTCGGCGTCGTCGGTCTCGGGGAACCGCGGTTTCGCGGGTTCACTCACGGTAGCCACCTCCCCGAACGGTTCGTCTGCGGGTGGTCTCTGTCGATGCGTCTTGGGTTATCGGCGTCGTGCGATTTCGTGTCACTGGTGGTCGAGCGCGTGCTGGTCGGTCTGAAAACGGTGCGAAAACGCGGTTCGGAGAAGTGGTAGTGTAGGGGCTCAGGCCCCTACAATAATCACGCGCTCGACAGTCGCACTGCTCGCGGCGTGGGCCGCTCGCGCGCCGACCGACGCGAGACGCCCCGCGTCGGTAGCAGTGGGTGACTGTCGCATCGTTATTGCGTACGTTCTGGCGGCGACGCTCATAACCTTTGCGTGCCGTGCAACCTTTGCGCGAAGGTCGCGGGCGTCCCACACCGGCGACCGCTCGCCGACGGGGTCGCGCTCCTCGTTCGGTCTCCGCCGCGCGCGGCTGGCGGGCGGAGGCGACTCCGACGGTCGTCATCAGGCGCGGACCTCCGATTCCTCGTGGGTGATGCCCACCTCGCGGGCGAATCGTTCGAGGTCGGCGACCGTCACGGCGTTCTTCTCCGCGCCGTAGTCTTTGACTCGGCGCGTCACCGTCCGGACCTCCTCGTCGGTCGGGACGAACCCGCTCTCCTCCAGTCGCTTGCGGACGGAGTTCGCGCCGGTGTGTTTCCCCAGCACGAACTCGCGCTCGGCACCGACCATCTCGGGGGTCATCACGCCCGGTTCGAAGGTGTCGGAGTTCTCGATGACTCCGGCGGCGTGGATGCCGGACTCGTGGGCGAAGGCGTTGTCGCCGACCACCGGCTTGTTCGCCGGGACCGGCACGTCGCTGTACTCCTCGACCATCGCCGAGAGTTCGGAGATGCCGGTCGTGTCGATGCCGGTATCGACGCCGTACACCGACTCGACCGCCATCGTGACCTCCTCGTAGGCGGCGTTACCGGCCCGCTCGCCGATGCCGTTTATCGAGACTTGGGCTTGGTCGGCCCCGGCCTCGAATCCGGCGATGGCGTTGGCCGTGGCCATGCCGAAGTCGTCGTGGGTGTGAACGTCGATTCGCGCGTCGCTGTGTTCGTCCACCGTCCGCACTACGTCGCCGAACCGACTCGGCGTGGCGACGCCGCACGTGTCGGGGATGTTTATCCAATCGACGCCGACCGCCGAGACCGCTTCGACGACCTGCTTCAGGTAGTCTTCGTCGGTCCGGGTGGCGTCCATCGGCGAGAACATCGCCGTCGCGCCCGCCTCCTTCACGCGTTCGACCGCGGCGACGGAGCGTTCCACGACCTCCTCGCGGGTGGCGTGCATCGAGTCCTCTATCTGCACGTCGCTGGTCGAGGCGAAGACGTGGACCATCTCGACGCCGGAGTCGAGCGCGGCCTCCACGTCCTTCTCCACGATGCGCGCGAGACCGCAGGTGGTCGCGGACGTGCTCGCGGCGATGTCGCTGACGGCCTCGAACTCGGCGTCGGAGTTGACCGGGAACCCCGCCTCTATGACGTGGGTGCCCATCCGGTCCAAGGCCTCAGCGATAGTTCGCTTCTCGTCGTATGAGAAGGAGGTGCGGGGAGCCTGTTCGCCGTCGCGCAGGGTCGTGTCGAAGACCCGTGCGGACTCGAACTCGGTCTCAGTAGCTAACGTGCCATCGAAGAACTCGACCCGCCCGGCTGGTACCGGACGAGCCCATGTCGTTGTCGGACATCGTAACTCAGGGTGGCGCCCTTCTCCTATTTAAGAATGTCGCTGAAACAGGTGGTTTCGGACGGGTGACATCACGACGGGAACCGGACGGATCGCAAAACCGCCCGACTGAAACGTCCTGTAATCATTCGCATCCCCTTAATTCTCCTAATATACATTTTATCACCGCGGACTTGCGAGACGTGGCGAGAGAGTTAATTGCTCACACACCGAGCGGGAAATCTCTCGGGCGCGGGTTCGGCCGACTCGTTGTCGTCGCCGGAACAGTAAGAAGGCTGGCGGACGTACTACCGGTCGTATGACATCTCAAGAGGTCACGGACCTGCTCAAGAAGGCGTACAGCGACGAAATCGAGACGGTGATGAACTACCTGACAAACTCCATCATCCTCGACGGCGTGAGTGCCGAGGAGGTCAAGGAGAGCCTCGAAACCGACATTCAGGAGGAACTCAACCACGCCGAGATGCTGGGCCAGCGACTCAAGCAACTCGACGAGCGTCCGCCCGCGTCCTACGACTTCGAGGCCCGACAGGAGAGTCTCCAACCGCCCGAGAACAGCACCGACGTGCTGTCGGTCATCGAGGGCGTCCTCGACGCCGAGGAGGACGCCATCGAGACGTACCGCTCGCTCATCACGGCGGCGGGCGACGAGGACCCCGTGACGGAGGACATCGCGGTCACCATCCTCGCGGACGAGGAGGCCCACCGGACCGAGTTCCGCGGGTTCAAGCGCGAGTACGACGAGGACTGACGACTCTCGCTGTCGCTCGTTCTCTCGGTAGCGAAACCGTCTACCAGTGACGACTCCGGTCGGCGATTCGCGCCTCGGGACAAAACGAGCGTCGGCCGACCGCCGGGGGCAAGGACTTTCCCGAGGGAGTGTGAGCGAGCGGGTATGACCAGTGGTTTCGACCTCGACCTCCAGACAGTCGAACAGGAGATAGAGGACAGCGACGACGACCGCGAGCAGGGCGACCGGCGAATCGTTCTCGGCGAACTCGACGGGAGTACCGACGAGCGCGAGTGGTTCGAGGTCATCGAACGCGGCGACGTTCTCGTGCTGGCGATCGAAGGGGACCTGCCGGAACTGGCGGC
This sequence comes from Halorussus aquaticus, assembly GCF_024218795.1. Classification (GTDB taxonomy): domain Archaea; phylum Halobacteriota; class Halobacteria; order Halobacteriales; family Haladaptataceae; genus Halorussus; species Halorussus aquaticus. The sequence goes on along the minus strand of NZ_CP100400.1, from coordinate 2,946,729 downwards.
CGACCTCGCGCCGCGAGTCAAGGAACGCGGCGGGAACCTGATTCACTTCCGCGACTTCCTCATCGTGACCCCCACCGACGTGAGCGTGGACGCCGACCGGCTCTGAGGCGATTCCTCCCGCCTACCGGGGCGTGTCGGACCACGACCGACGCGACGGTCCGAGTACGAACGGGCGACCAGTCCGGACTCCGGTCTCGACCCTCACTGAAACGTCAGGTAGTGGCCGTCCGGGTCGCGCACCCGGACGCCGTCGTCCCTGCGCTCGACTTCGCAGACGCGGTCGCGCACCGTTTCGGCCGCCGCGTCCGGGTCCTCGGCCGCGAACCCGACGTCGACGTGGAGACCGCCCCGAGCGTCGGCGATTCCCAACTGGGGTTCCCAGAGTTCGAGGTCCACCGGACCGCCGAGGCGAACCCGGCGGCGCTGGTCGCCGCGGTCCACCACCTCGAAGCCGAGCGAGCGATAGAGCGACTCGGCGCGCGCGAGGTCCTCGACTTCGAGGACGATTTCGAAGACCTCGGTGATGTCGGCGTCGCCCTCGCCGACGCTACCGATTTCGACGCAGTTGCCGTCCGGGTCGTAGAAGTACAACGACTTCGCACCGCCGAAGTCGAACTCGGTGAGGTCGAACGACTCGTCGAGGCGGTCGTACCACGCGTCGTAGCGGTCGGGCGGCGCGGCGAACGCGTAGTGGGTGTGGACACCGCCCCGAGGGACCTCGCCCGGTTCCCGGAGGACGAGGTCGGTTTCGCCAGCGTCGAGGACGACTTCGCCGTTCCCCTCCCGGACCACCGTCATGTCGAGGTGCGTCGCGTAGAACTCGCGGGCACGGTCGAGGTACTTCGCTTCGAGCGCCAGCCATCGCAACCCCGAGAGCATGGATTCGAGGTACGCGGTCCCGGCGCATAAAGCCCGCGCGTGACGAAGCGTCGAGAGAGCGATCTCCGCCCGCGCATCCGGTTTCCCCGTCTCTCGTCCGCGTCGGTGGGGATTTGTGGCTTCGACCCGTACCCACGAGCATGCCACTCAAGAAGTCGCAGCCAGCGACGGACTACGAGGAGATAGATCGCTGGGAAGACGGCGTCGGCTGGATTGCCCACCCGAACGAGGCGATGTTGCGTGCCAGTCACGCTCTCGCCACCGAATCGGGCGTCTGGGTGGTAGACCCCGTCGATGCACCCGACATCGACGACCTGTTCGCGGAGTTCGGTGACGTCGCGGGCGTCGTCGTCCTCCTGAACCGCCACTACCGGGACGCGGACGCTATCGCGCAACGCCACGACGTTCCGGTCTACGTCCCCTCGTGGTTCGACGACGTCCCGGAGACCGAGGCCGAACTCCGGCGGTTCGACGCCACTTTGCCCGGGACCGACTTCCGGGTCCTGAAGATCTTCGACTCGTTCGGGTGGGCGGAGGCGGCGCTCTACGACGACGAGAGCGGGACGCTCGTCGTCCCAGAGGGCGTCGGCAACGCGCCGTACTTCACCACGCCCGGTGAGCGAATCGGCGTCCACCCGATGCTGCGACTGACGCCGCCGTCGGCGCTTCGCGGTCTCCGACCGGAACGCGTCCTCTTCGGTCACGGACGCGGCGTACTGGACGACGCGACGCGTGCGCTCGACGACGCCCTCAGCGGGGCGCGACGAGCGACGCCGAAACTCTACGCGGAAAATCTGCGACTGTTACTTCAGCGGTAGCACGAGTTGGCTATCGTGCGGGCGACGAGTTTAGTGAACGAAAGGCGATAGTGTAACGACGCAGAAACGTAACGGACGATAAATTTTTGGAGTAGGACGTTAAATTGAATCCTATGCGTTTCCTCCGAGGGGTGGATTCGGCGCAGAGACGGCGGGAGGTGTGGCCGTGAGCCTCTCGTTCGAACCGACGTCGGAGCGACCGGGAATCGAGATTCGGGACCACATCGAACACCGAACGTACGCCGTTCGCACTCCGTCGGTCGTCTCGCCGACGCCCACGGACACCCGACGCTTCCGGTTTCCGGTGGACGAAGCGGTGACCATCACGACCGATGCCGTCACGCTTCCGACGTTCGTGGCGTCTTACGTCCGGAACACGGACGGTGAGATGCGCCTCGAAGTGAACCCGGGGACCGACCGACGACTCCCGTCGGGCGCGTACGACGTGGAGTTGTGTACGCCGATGAAACTCTACCTCGCAGTCGAGGGTGCACTGTCGGTGACGGCGACGGACGACCGGATTCGGTTCGAGTTCGACCCCGAGACGGAGGTCCGAGTCGGTGCGCGCTCGCACCACGCGCGTCCCGCGGCGACGGTCATCACGACCGAGAACCCCCGTGACGTGATGACTGCGCTCTCGACGTTCGGGTCAGCGTTGAAGACCACGTCGCCCGAACGGAGTTTCCCGACGCTACGAGGGCACCCACCGCTGGTCGAAGTGGGCGAACAACTCCACGTCCCGGACGAACTCGACGTGCCCGACACCGGCGTTCGCGTCGAACTACCGCCGGACCTGAGCCACGCCTACGTGGCCGCACCGCTCGCGTTCTATCTCGGTGCCGAGTTAGTCCCCAGTAGTACCCCTCGAATCGCCACCGACAGGGGGTTCGAGTACTCGCTCGACGGGCCGCAGGGGTTCGAAGAGGAAGTGGCCAGAACGCTTCGACAGACGTTCCTGCTGGACTGCGTCACGCGAACCGAGGGGTACTATCCGGTGGAGTTACACGAGCGGGCGGCAGTCGAACCGCTGGTCGAGTTGGACTTCGCCGACCTCTACGACCGGCCGCTGGCCGAGCGGGTCGAAGCCTACCTCTCGGTCCCGTTCGAGGTGGTCGCCGACCACGTTCCGTCGTGGAAGCTGACCACTCACGTCGAACCTGCGCTGGAGAACGTCTCGTCGCTCCCGTTTCTGGTGGACGACCTCGCGGTCGTCCGAACGCCGGACGTCCGCCAGACCACGGCTCAGACTTCGGCCGCGACCGTCGGGGAAACCACCCGCGACGGCGACGCGGCGAACGACGGTGATTTCACTCGGAGTACGGCCGAGTCCGGCGAAGACCTTCCGGTGGTCGAACCGGAGCGAACCGACTCCGTGGAACAGGCGTGGCTCGGCGACCACGCTCCGGTGGACGCCAGCAAGGCGACGACGACCGCGTTTCGGAACCGCCTCGAACAGGAGACCGAGGCCGACGACGTCGAAATCGCGGTGGTGTGCAACGACGTGGAGATGGACGAGGAGCGCGACATCGCCGCCGAGGTGTACGGGTCCCGCGAGAACCTCCCGTTCGAGGTGACGGTCCACCGAGACCTGACGACCGCACAACTCCGAGCGGTGCTGGCCGAGGAGACCGCGTTCCTCCACTACATCGGCCACATCGACGACGACGGGTTCCAGTGTGCGGACGGCCACCTCGACGCGGCCGAGTTGGAGTCGGTGGGTGCCGAGGCGTTCGTGCTGAACGCCTGTCGCTCCTACGAGCAGGGGATGGCGCTGGTCGAGGCGGGGAGCGTCGGCGGCGTCGTCACCCTGAGCGACGTGATAAACAGCGGCGCGGTCAGAGTGGGCAAGACGATGGTTCGACTGCTGAATCGCGGGTTCCCGCTCCGGGCCGCGCTGTCCATCGCTCGGGGCCGGAGTATCGTCGGCAACCAGTACATCGTCGTCGGCGACGGGAACGTGGACATCGCTCAGACCGAGAGCGGGGTGGCGGTCCTCTGCGCCATCGAGACAGGCGACGGAGGGACCGACGAGTTCGAGCTGTCGGTCCAGAGCTACGTCTCGGGAGACGGTGGCATGGGCGGCTTCTTCAAACCGCAGTTGGAGGACTCCGGGCGGTATCGACTGGCCTCGGGCGAACACGGTCCCTTCACGCTGACTCGGGACCAGTTACGGACGACGCTCGCGCTGGAGAACATTCCGCTGAAAATCGACGGTCAGTTCACGTGGAGTCGGTCGGTCGACGTGGACGAACTCTGATTTACGGCCCGTAGCACGCGACTGCGAATCCTCCCATCGCGCTTCCTGCTTGTGAGAGCAGTAGCAGCATCGCGAACAGGACACCCATCATCCGGGGATTCTCGACGAGGTACGAGGTCATGTCAGTGTCGGCCATTGCAATTAGCAGTAATAGCTATTATAATATAAAAAATTCTATATATTTCGAAACATGTCTGCGTCTGACGTAAGTCAGACGCACGTCGTCATAAATGAAAGGAGTTACCATTCGGCACGCGGACCGCCGGTCGAGAGCCTCCTCAGGGCAGTATCGTTAAACACCGAGGCCCCCAAGGTCGAACGTGGTGTACGTAACTCGGGGGTTGGTGAACGTGTTACTCGACTTCGCGGCGGAGTCGGAACCGGACGAGTTGACCGTCTCCCTCGCAGTAACGCCCGCCGCGGAACTGGAGGGCATCGAAGACGTACCGCCGGAGGCCCCCGTCTTCACGCACTTCTATCCGCCGGACGCCGGAAAGTCACTGACCGCCGTGTTCGGCGTCGACCTGTCGGTCCCCGCCGGACAGACGCAGGGCCGGTTCGTCTCTCATCCCCGCGGCAACCTCGAAGTCGCCAAGACCGACGACCTCCACGAGGCGATATTCGTCGCGGTGCCGCCGTGGGACGAGTCGTCGCTGGCAGCGTTCGACCGTTCGGGCCGCAGGCAACCGCTGGAAATCGTGGACGCGGAACCGCCTACGGAGTCGCTGGTCTGAGACCGAATCCGTCGCTGGACGGGGCGTTACTCCAGATACCCCAGTTCTCGAAGTTGACCGGTAATCTCCTCGAACTCGGACTCGGTCAGCTGGCCCTCTTTCTGATGCTGGATGACGATGCTCCGGAGCAGGAACCGCACGAGGTCGCTCGTACTTGAGAAACTCGTCCCCTCGATAGTCTCGTCCACGCGGTTCGCGAGGTCCTTCGGAATCGAGACGGTGGTGTACTCTGTCATGCGAGAGAATGGGGCCGCACGCGGGATAGATGTTGTGTCCTCCGGCGCGCTGGCGTCGTCCTCCCTCTAACGTGATTTCCCGGGCGACGCGAGTCTCCCGGTGGTGCGCCAACCCGCAGTAGCGACGAGAGGTGGGTTCCCCGAGCGAGTGAATCGGTCGGGTCGATACGGCACCTCCGCCGGGTCCGACACTCGGAGTCGAGACTCCGCCTCGGTCACATCCCCATGTCTTCGGCGTCGGCCGGAACCGGCAGGTCGTGCGGCGCGACGCCGAGCAGTTCGGCGGCGTGGTCCAGCGCCATGTCGAACCCGTAGTAGCGTTCGAGTTCGTCGCCGTCGGCGCTCGGCCGGACTTTCAACATGGCGTACCCCTCGACGTTTTGGGCGATGGCCGCTGTCGCGCGGTCCCCGTCGAACTCCAACACGCGCTCGTCGTCGGTCTCGTAGTACCGTGCGGTGACGCCCGCGTTCTCGGCTTCCTGCTCGGTCATGAGTGGAGGTTTGGGGTGGTGACAGTCGAAGGTACCGATTCGTCTCTCGGGAATGTGGAGAAACTCGATCGGGCGTAGAACGACGGTCAGAGTGATAGTGACGGTCTATCGAAGCCCCCGCCCGGTCGCGGTCGTCTGAGCGACCCCTTCACCCCACTCACGGGAATTGGTCGGTCGGGCGCATCCCGGCGGTCGGTCGGGCGTCCGTTCGCCTCGTGGGTCCGCCGCCGAAGCGCAAGCGTCGTAGTCGTTCGGTCCGACGCCACGACCATGACCAGATGGCTCCAGAGCGGGCGGCGACGCGACCTCTGCGTCCTGCTGTACGAGACCGACCAACTCCGCGGCCAGAGCCTCAAGACCCGACTCGAAGACCACTACGACGCCCACTTCGACTCGAAGTCGTTCTACGGCGCGCTCGACTGGCTGATTCAACAGGGGTTCGTCGAGAAGCGCACCGAGGGGATTCACGAGGCGTACTCGCTGACCGAAGCGGGCGAGCGCCGGGTCGAGGAACACTTCGAGTGGATGCGGGAGAAAATTGAGCCAGCGGCAGACACCTCCGACGATGCACAGCATTAACCGACAGTCGGTGAGTAACCGAAGTCATGTGCCGAGGCGTCGAGTACGACGATTTCGAGCAACACGTCCGCGACATCCTCACGGAAGCGACGGGTTACACCTGTGAGAAGCAGTTCGAGGTGGGAAAGTCCGGCAATCGGTGGAAGGTCGATTGCGTTCTCCTCGACGAACACGACCTTCGGAAGGGCTACGTCGAGGTAAAGGAGACCTCGCGCTCGTCTAACAAGAGTACCTACATCAACCACATGCGGCGGGCCTACGCGGAAATGGGCGACTTCAGGGACATGGAGGTACCGAAAGCCGTCGTCGTGGCCGAGAAGTGGGATTCCGGACGGATGGACTGGGATGCGATGATGGACTCTATCGACTGTATGCTCGTGGATATAGACGAAATCGAGCGGTTCGTCGCCGAAATCGACCCCAGGGAGTAATCACCCGGGAACGACTCCCCGGCCTACTGGGAGAAGACGGATAGCAACCCCGCAACCAGCATCACAGAAACGGTCAGCGACCCCGCGGCCACGATTCCGACCCCGCCACTGACCGGAAGGAAGCCCACGCCGACCAGCACTGAACCGAACAGCAGACCGACCGCCGGGAGCCACAGCAGGCGGACCCGCAGAAGCGACCGAAAAAGGGGAGACACCGCTTCTCAGTCCAGTAGTTCGTTCGCGATGGTGTTCCGCAGAACCTCGCTCGTCCCTTCGTAAATCTCGTTCAGTTTGGCGTCCCGGTAGTAGCGTTCGGCCGGGAAGTCCTTGGTGTAGCCGTAGCCGCCGTGAATCTGGATGCCCTCGTTGGCGACCTCGCGGCTGACCTCCGAGGCGTAGAGTTTGGCCTGCGCGGCCTGCTTGATGTAGTCCTCGCCGCGCATCTTGCGGTCGGCCGCGCGGTGCATCAGCATCTTGGCGGCCTGCACCTTGGTGTCCATGTCGGCCAGTTTGTGCTGGATGGTCTGGAACTCCGAGATGGGCTGGTCGAACTGCTCGCGGTCCTGCGAGTATTCGAGGGCGTCTTCGAGCGCCGCGCGGGCGAGACCGATGGACCGCGCCGCGATGGTGATCCGCCCGCCGTTGAGCGTCTTGAGCGCGTGGACGAACCCGCGGCCCTCCTCGCCAAGCAAGCGGTCCTCGGGGATGCGCATCTCGTCGAACCGGAGTTCGGCGGTCGGACAGCCCTTGTCGCCGAGTTTGTCCTCGGTGCCCTCGACGTGGAAGCCGTCGTCCTCCTCGGGCCGGACGACGAACGAGGAGATGCCCTTGTTGCCCGCGTCGGGGTCGGTCTTGGCGAACAGCGTGACCGTGTCCGCTACCGAACCGTTGGAAATCCAGAGCTTCCCGCCGCTGACGACGTACTCGTCGCCGTCCTTCTCCGCGGTGGTGTCCATCGCGGGCACGTCCGACCCCGCGCCCGCCTCCGAGAGCGCGAACGCCCCGATCTCCTCACCGCGGCTCAGCGGCGTGAGGTACTCCTGCTTCTGGTCCTCGTCGCCGAACTCGTAGAGCATGTTGCCCGCGAGACTGGTGTGGGCCGCGACGACGGTGCCCAGACCGCCGGACCCGCGCGAAATCTCCTCCAGTCCGATGGCGTAGGAGTGGTAGTCGAGTCCGGCCCCGCCGTACTCCTCGGGGAACGGCATCCCCATCAGGCCGAGGTCGGCCATCTGGTCCACGAGGTCCTGCGGGAACTCGTCGTTCTCGTCGATTTCGGCTGCGCGGGGCTTTATCTCCTCGTCCGTGAACTCCGCGACCATGTCGCGTATCTGGGACTGCTCGGCTGAGAGACTGAAATCCATGGGCGAAAATTGGGGAGGAACCGCCCTTTAGTTTTCCCTTCGAAGCGCGAGTCGGACCCCGGTCGGGCGACGAGTCCGCCCTCACCGCCACGGGGGCGTCAGGTGGACGTGGAAGAGTTTCTCGCAGTTCTCGTCGCCGCAGACCGGACAGGTCTCCTCGGCGGCGGTCGATTCGCCGGACGCTTCGGCCGCGGCGTGGGGGTCTGCAGCGGCGACGACCCGCGACCCGGCGTGGCCGAGTTCGTACCCGCCTTCGGTGTCGCGGACGAAGTACGAACAGAGTTTCGTGAGGTGGTAGTTGAACTTCCCCGTGTCTCGGATACCCACTCGCTCCCGGAGTTCGGTGAACGACAGCGGACCGTCGGCGTCCGCGAGTTCGCGCAGGATGGAGACGCGAATCTCGTTGCCGAGTACTTCGAGTGCGTCCGTCACGTCCTCCGAGTTCGCCATGCCGGTCGTTGCTTCCGCCACGGCCATCAAACTCACGAAAATAGTTATTTAATTTACAGAAGTTCAGTTCGCCGAACGCTGAAGGTACCGCCGGGCGTCGGCCACGACCGTGACAGGACACGGACTTCGCGCGGCGGCCCGCCGCAGGACGGCGGTCCTCCGCAACGCGGACCTGCGCAGGATGCTCGCCGGACACGCGGTGAGCGTCCTCGGCGACGGTCTCTACGCTGTCGCCGCGATGTGGCTCGTCTACGACCTGACCGGTTCCACGGCGTACACCGGACTCGCGGGGTTCCTGACCCGAGTTCCGGGCGTGCTGAAACTCTTCGTCGGCCCGGTCGTGGACCGACTCCCCCTCGGTCGGGTGCTCACGCTCTCGGAGTTCGCGCAGGCCGTCCTCGTCCTCGGCGTGCCCCTCGCGGCCGCGCTCGGACACCTGAGCGTCGCCGTCGTGCTGACCGTGATGCCGCTGCTCGCGCTGGCGAACCTCCTGACTGGACCCGCCCAGAACGCCACGCTACCCAGACTCGTCTCGGACGAGAACTTAGTTCGGGCGAACTCGGCGGCTCAAGTCACCGCGAAGACCGTGGACGCCGCCGCCCGAGGCGTCGCCGGGGCGCTGGTCGCCGTCGGCGGTGCGGTCGCGCTCTACGTCGTCGACGCCGCTACGTTCGTCGTCGCGGGTATTCTGTACTGGTCGCTGTCGGTTCCGCCGCGCGACGGAGAGAACACCGTAGAGGGTCTCGACCTCGATAGCTACCTCACGGACCTCCGAGAAGGCGTGGCGCTCCTCGGCGAGTCGGTCGTCGGCAAGATGCTGGTCGCGAGTCTGTTCGCCAACTTCCTGACCGGCGTCACGCTGGCGGTCCTCCCGGCGTTCGCCGACGCCGTCGGCGGTCCCGAGACCTACGGGCTGCTGCTGGCGGCGACCACGGTGGGAATCGTCATCGGGTCGGTCGCGGCCTCGGCGGTCGACGAGTTCCCGCTGGGCGCGACGACCATCGTCGGGTTCGCCTCCTCGGGCCTCCTCTGGACGCTCGCGGTGGTCGTCCCCGGCCGACTCGCCACGGTCGCGCTGTTCGCGCTCTCGCGGGTTCCCGCTGGTGTCTACAACGTCTCCGTCTCGGCGACGATTCAGACCGGCGTGCCCGACGACCTGCTCGGGCGCGTGACCGCGGTCGTCGGGAGCGCGTCGAGTCTCGTCGTCCCGGTGGGGATGCTCCTCGGCGGTCTCGCCGGGTCGCGGTTCGGCAGTCGAACCGTCATGCTCGCCAGCGCCCTCGGGTCGGTTCTGGCCGGGGCGTACTGGCTCGGCGTCCCCTCGCTTCGGCGATTCGGGCCGCCGACGCGCGTCTCGTCCGGTGAGTTCGGCGGTTCCGGGGCGAGTTAGAACAGCTTCCGGCGGATGTCGTCGGCGGTGAGCGCGCCCTGGAGCAGCCACGACGCCGCCGGATGTTTCGGTGCGACGCTCGCCGCGCCGAGCAGGAGGAACGCCCGCTTGTGGTTCCCGTTTCGGAGCGCGAGCGCGGCCTGCAGGACGAACGACGCGACGTTGAGCCTGTTCTTGTGGAACTTCAGGGGTTTGCCGACGAGGACCTTCGCGGCGTCTTTCGGCGTCGGTATCATACCTACTCCGACGCGCCGAGTCAGAATAAACGTTGGGTAGCCGACCTGTCTCGCGGCAGAACGTCGCCACTCCGTTCGGATTGGGGGCTACCTTGTGCCGCGTCGGCGGTAAATCCTATGGTATTTGCTCAAGCTTTTCACTCTCGGGTCCTAAGGACCCAAAAGTCAATGGACACGGAGCCGCCTACCGAACGTCTCGCCGACAGCGACATCGACTGGTGTTTCGACGCTGTGCAGGGCGTTTCGAGGACGTTCGCCATCACTATCGACGTGCTGGAAGAGCCGATGGCCTCGTACATCTGTGTCGGGTATCTGCTCTGTCGCGTCGCCGACACCGTCGAGGACGCCGGACACATCTCGCCCGACGAACAGGCGCGACTCCTCCGTCTGTACGACCGGGCGCTCGACCCCGACGACGAGGCGAGCATCGAGGAGTTCCGAACTGCAGTCGAACCGTGGCTTCCCGCCAACACCGACGAGGTCGATGCCGACGAAGACTGGGAGGTCGTCGCCGAGTCGCCCCGCGTCGTGGCCACCTTCCGGTCGCTCGGCGAGGACGCCCAGTCGGCCATCTATCCGCCCGTGAGCGAACTGGTCTGCGGGATGGCCGAGTTCGTCCAGCGATACGAGGACGACGGAGGACTCAGAATCGGCACCATCGACGAACTGGAGGAGTACTGCTGGTACGCCGCGGGGACGGTCGGCGAACTCATCACCAATCTGGTCGCCCAGGACGTGGACGACCGGCGCGCGGAGATTCTCCGGGCGAACGCGAGAGGGTTCGCACTGCTGCTGCAGTTGGTCAACGTCGCCAAGGACGTGTCCGACGACTTCCGCGAGGAGAACAACGTCTACCTCCCCGCGACGTGGCTCCGCGAACGCGGCGTCAGTCCGGCGAACGTCACGGCCCCGGAGAACCAGACCGCGGTCGCTGGCGTCATCCAGCGCGTGACTCGCCACGCGCGGGGGTACATGGACGACGCCCAGCGGTACCTCGAAGCCCTGCCGGAGTCGCGGGGCAACACCCTCGAAGCGTGGGCCATCCCGTTCCTGCTCGCGGTCGGCACCAGCCGCGAACTGCTGGAGCGACCGGAGGACGTCGTGCAGGAGGGCGGCGTGAAGATATCGCGCGCCGAGGTGATGGCGGTCATCCAACTGTTCCAGTCCGGCGGCGTCGAGCGCGAGAACATCGGCGAACTCCGTGCGCAGTTGGAAGAAGAACCGTACTCGCCGTCCTGAGAACGGTCGCCGCGGCCGTCCGAGACGACTCTCAGTACTCGTAGAAGCCCTTCCCCGTCTTCTTCCCGAGGTCGCCCGCGTCAACCTTCCGCTTGAGCAGGTAGGCCGGTTTGTAGCGGTCGCCCAACTCCTCGTGGAGCGTCTCGCTGGCGTCGAGACAGATGTCGAGTCCGATGTGGTCGGCGAGTTCGAGCGGTCCCATCGGGACGTTCGTGCCGAGTTTCATCCCCTTGTCGATGTCCTCCTTGGTGGCGACGCCCTCGTCGTAGGCGCGGATGCCTTCGTTGAGCCACGGCATCAGGATGCGGTTGGTGACGAACCCGGGTTTGTCGTCGGACTCCCACGTCTCCTTGCCGAGGTCCTCCGCGAACGCGTGGGCGAACTCGACCACCTCGTCGTCGGTCTTCTCGCCGACGACGACTTCGACGCCCGTCATCACCGGAACGGGGTTCATGAAGTGGAGACCGACGATTTGCTCCTCGCGCTCCGTCGCGGCGGCGATGGTCGTGATGGAGAGCGTGGAGGTGTTGGTCGCCAGCACCACGTCGTCGGGAATCGCCTCGTCGAGGTCGGCGAAGATGTCCTGTTTGACCGCCATGTCTTCGACGGCGGCCTCGACCACCACGTCGCAGTCCGCGAGGTCCGCGAGGTCGGTGGTGCCCGTGATACGCTCGGTCGCCGCCTCGGCCTCCTCCGCGGAGAGTTTCTCCTTGCTCACGAAGCGGTCGAGGCTGTCCTCGATGGTGTCGAAGCCGTTCTCGACGAACTCCTGCTTCACGTCGCGCATCACCACGTCGTAGCCCGACTGGGCGGCGACCTGCGCGATGCCGCTGCCCATCGTTCCCGCGCCGACGACGCCGATACTGTCGATGCTGTCGAGGTCCCGTACCATGTCCGGCAATTCTTGCGGTCGGGCCGTAAGCCTACCGAAGGGCGGCGGGTCACTCCAGCGACCGAACGACCGCGTCGCTGTCCGCGATTCGGGCGAACTCCCCCCGGAGGTGCGCCAGCGCGACTCGGTGGCTCAGGTCGGCCGGAATCTCCTCGCCGTCGGGTGCCTCGCGGTCGAAGGTCGCCGTGGCGTCGGAGACGACGACGGGTCGAAAGCCGAGGTTGTCGGCCATCCGGGTCGTCGTCGAGACGCAGTGGTCGGTCGTCAGTCCCGCGACCACGAGCGTCTCGCACTCGCGCTCGCGGAGCCACGACGCCAGTTCCGTGCCGACGAACGCGCTGTTGACCCGTTTGACGATTTCGACCTCCACACTTCCGTCGTCAGACTCACTGCCCCCGGACTCGGCCGGTTCGAGACCGGGCTTGAACGCGAACCCCTCGCGGTCACCTCGCAGCGGCGAATCGGTCTCCTGCGAATCGTGTCTGACGTGGACCACCGGCAGTCCCCTTCGACGCCACGCGTCGAGGAGGTCCCGCGCGCGTTCCTCCGCGTCGGGGTTGTTCCGGTCGCCCCACGACGGCGCGTCGAACCCGCGTTGGAAGTCCACGAGGATCAGCGCCGCGTCGTCGGGGAGTTCGGTAGTCACGCGTCCACCCCGGTAGGACGGTTCACCGTCGGGTGATTCCGGGTCGCTCGAATCGGGGATTTCCCGGGGACCCGCGTCTGGTCGCGCGGTCGGTCTACGGGCACGTGAGACCTGTATCCGTTCACGGCCGTTAGTCCTGAACGCGCGATTGTGTATGTTTCGCCGCGAGGCCACGGATAATTTCGTCCGTCGTTCTCGGAATTCGATTCGCCCCATGCAAAACATTCAAGCCGTGTCAGTGTGAGTCGGATACAAACTGGTGACGCCCCGTGAGCCAAAACGACGCCCCCGACGACGAATCGACTGACGGCGTGGCGGAGCTGACAGACATCCACTTCGTCGGCCCCGCGACCGCGGAGGTGCTGGCGGACGTGGAGTTCGACGCGACCGGTATCGTGGACAAGTCGGTCTCCTACGAGATGCTCGTCGAGGCGGGCGTGAACCCCGGCGTCGCCACCCGCCTCCGGAAGGAACACTCGCTGCACTGGTCGTTCGGCGGCAGCGACGAGAACGAGGACTCGCTCGAACGCCGCTCGGAGAAGGTCCGCGGACTGCAGGACAACGAGCGCGCGTGGGTCGCCGCGAGTAGCGGCGACTGGGAGTCGAACGAACCCGAGACGGCCGACGTGACGAGCGGCGACTGGACGCCGACCGGGGAGGCGTCCACCGACGGAAGCGGGGCCGCCGAGGAGGCCGAGGCCGCGTGGCGCGAACGGAGCAAACCCGACCCCGTGACCGACGTTCCCGGCGTTGATAAGCGGACTGCCGAAATCCTCGCCAACGGCGGCGTCACTTCCGTCCGGAGCCTCGCGACCGCCGACCCGGAACACGTCGCCGACTCGCTGGGACTCGACAGGGAGCGCGTCGCCGAGTGGCGCGACGCGGCCCGCGACCTCGCGTAGCTGTTTCTCGGTGCGATTCGTCACGGAGTATCGGTCAGCTTCGTCCGTTCGACAGTCGTTCGTGGTGTCGACTGGCGGGTCCCTCTCGACCGAGCCGGTGTCGCCCGGCGTTCGATTGCCGCGTTTCGACCACGGTCGCTGGATTTTAACTATCTAAGTAGTAATACTCTCTACGAGTATCCGGCGTCTCAGGGGATTCCTTACGCCCCGAAAACGGTTCTAAGGTAGTTTATGAAAATATGGGCCGACCATTAGACTCTTATACGATGTTATCGGAGATTGAAACGGATGATACCACTCGAAGACTCCCCGGTAACGCGCGACGGCAAGGCCCTCATCCTCGCTTACGACCACGGTCTGGAACACGGTCCCTCCGCGGACTTCGACTCGGTGCCCGAGACCCTCGACCCCGAGCAGGTCTTCGACATCGCCACCCACGACGCGGTCACGTCGCTGGCGGTCCAGAAGGGGGTCGCCGAGACCTACTACCCCTCCTACGACGACGACGTGAACCTGCTGGCGAAACTCAACGGGACCAGTAACCTCTGGATGGGCGAACCCCACTCGCCCCAGAACTGGTCGGTCGAGTACGCCGCGGAACTCGGCGCGGACGCGGTCGGCTACACCGTCTACTCCGGGTCGAACAACGAGAAGGACATGTACGAGGACTTCCGCGACGTGCAGGAGGAGGCCCACAGCGAGTACGACCTGCCGGTCGTCATGTGGTCGTACCCGCGCGGACAGGGACTGAAGAACGACACGAAGGAGAGCGTCATCGCCTACGCCACCCGCATCGCGCTCGAAATCGGCGCGGACATGGCGAAGGTGAAGTATCCCGGCAACCGCGAGTCGATGGAGTGGGCGGTCCGGTCGGGCGCGGAGATGCCGGTCGTGATGTCGGGCGGGTCGAAGGTCAGCGACTACGAGTTCCTCTCGAGCGTCGAGGCCGTCATGGACGCTGGCGGTGCCGGTCTCGCTGTCGGTCGGAACGTCTGGCAACGCGACGAACCCGAGCGCATCCTCGACGCGCTCGAACAGGTCATCTTCGAGGAAGCCACCGCCGACGAAGCGCTCGACGAATGAGCGACGCGGTTACCGAAGTCGTCGAGACCGTCGCTCGCGCGGCCCCCGAAGTTCGCGGCGGTCTCTCCGGCCGTCGGCGGAAGACCGACGCCGAGAACGCAAGCGGCGAGACCCAACTGGCCGCCGACGTCTGGGCCGACGAACTCCTCGCCGAGCGCCTGACCGCCATCGACGGCGTGAGTCAGTTCGCCAGCGAGGAGCGAGAGGACGTCCTCGAATGCGGAGAGAGCGGTGGGTACGCCGTCACCGTGGACCCCCTCGACGGCTCCTCGAATCTGAAGTCCAACAACTCGATGGGGACCGTCCTCGGGGTGTACGACGCGGAACTTCCCGCGAAGGGTTCCCACCTCGTCGCCGCGGCTTACGTCCTCTACGGCCCCATCACGACGATGGTCGTCGCACGCGACGGCGAGGTGACCGAGTACGTCGTCGAGGAGACCGACGAGGGAACCGCCGAGCGACGCGCGGTCCGCGAGGACGTGACGCTGCCCGACGACCCGACGGTCTACGGGTTCGGCGGGCGCGTCCCGGACTGGACCGACCGGTTCGCCGACTACGCTCGCGACGTCGAGGACGAACTCAAACTCCGGTACGGGGGTGCGATGATAGGCGACGTGAATCAGGTGCTGACCTACGGCGGCGTGTTCGCCTACCCCGAGTTGGAGTCCCGACCCGAGGGCAAACTGCGCCTCCAGTTCGAGGGCAACCCCATCGCGTACGTCGTGGAGTCGGCGGGCGGCGCGTCCTCGAACGGCGAGGAGTCGCTGCTGGACGCCGAGGCCGACGAAGTCCACCAGCGCACGCCGGTCTACGTCGGCAACGAGGAGCTAATCGAAAGGCTCGAATCGCGGTTCTGACCGGCCGACCCTGTCCGGGTTCTCTGGGGTCACCGGTCCGGGTGGTCTTCCAGTCGGAGAGTCTACCTTCAGTTCAGGACGTGGTTCGCGGCGATGCGGCTACCCGTGAGACAGGCGACCGTGCCGAGTCCCGGCCACGTCGTGTCCCCGGCCAGATAGAACCCGTCGATGCCGACGTCCTGCGGAACCGCGTTCTGGTTCGCGTTCGTCACCGTCTGTCGATAGCCGCCGATCGCTCCCCTCGGCCTGTTCGTGAACGCCTCGTACGTGACCGGCGTTCCGATTTCGTACACGACCGGGTCCGTGGCGAGGTCGGGGTACACCGTCCGAGCCACCGATATCAATCGCTCGCCCGCGTTCTCCTTCTTCAGTTCGTACTCCGATTCGTCGAGGTCGCGCCAAGGTTCGACCTCGCAGTGGGTGGAGAGGATGACCGCTCGATGACCGTCCGGGGCGCTCGTCGTGTCGCCCGGGGCCGAAACGGAGACGAACATGTTGTTCCCGTTCCCGAGCGGTTCGTCGTAGTCCTCCAGTATCTGGTGGTGCGTTACCTCGCGATGGGCGACCTCCTCTTCCGGGACGCCGAGCAGCGCGACGATGGCTCCGCCTTCGTGTCCGCGCAACCTCGAGACGTGTTCGTCCAGTCTGGTCCCGACGACGGAGGGCGCGATTCGCCTCGTCAGTTCGATGGGAACCGCGCTCACGACCTGATTCGCGCGATACCGCCCGGTGTCGGTGACCACTCGGAAATCGCTCTCCCGACCCGCGACCTCGGTGACCGTCTCCCCGGTCTCGACCGTCCCGCCCATCTCGACGTAGCGGTCCACGAACGCGGTCCAGAACCCGTACATCCCGCCGGTCGCTCTGCCGAGACCCGCCTTCCGGATGGTGACCCCGAGTACGGCGTTGAGCAGGGGTGCTTCGTCGAGCGTGGCGTGAACGGTGTCTTCGACCAGAACGGCGAGCATCTTCCGAAGCGCGACGTCGTCGTACACGCCGAACTTCTCGAGGGCGTCCTTCATCGTCCACCGGAGATATCGGACCAGCGGCAGGTTCGTCACCCCCACCGCCCGGCAGTTCCGGACGACGTCTCCGACGCTCTGGACCGGGAGTTTCACGTCCCGTCGAGTGATGTCCCAGAGCGTCTCGGATGTCCGGTCGAGGAACCGATAGAACTCCCGGTGGTTCGCGTCGTCGCCGAACGTGTCGCGCAGTTCGGCCCGCCACTTCTCCGGGTCGTGATAGAGCCTCACCGTCCGGTCGGGTAACCACAGGTCGTACGCGTCCTGAACGTCGATGTCGGGCGGCTCTAACCCGATCTGGTCGAGCAGTTGCCCGCCGATGCCGCCCGGTCCGAAGTCCACGAGCGTCGTCGCGCCGACGTCGAACGCGAAGCCGTCGCGACGGTAGTATCCCGCGCACCCGCCGACGTGGTCGTGTTGTTCGAGTACCACGGTCGATAGCCCCTCGGACTGCAACCGGGCCGCGGTACTCATGCCAGCGATGCCGCCTCCGACAATCGCCACGTCGAACTGGTGGTCGGTCACGCGTCACCCGCTCCTCGCGTCCGTGATTGCCGTCCTCGGTCTCTCACGGAGGAGGAGGAGTCGAACCCGGAACCACGGTTGTCTCTCATCGTTGTGACAGGTGTTCAAAACCGACACTCTTCAAACTGTCTACGCGTTCGGCGACTCACCTACCGATCGGTGCCCGCCGAGTTCTCGTTCCACTCGATGATACCGAGTCCCCTCCGTTTCCGACGACTCGTAATTCGGTCCGACGAATCCCGTCTCGACTCGATGTTGAATGACCGTCTGATACTGTCGTCTCGCCCGAAATTCTAGCTGAACCGATACGTTATTGTAATATCCGAGACGTCGGGACACGCATGGCTGACGACGCCGAACCGTTCGTCGGGAAGATAACGCAGAAAGCGATACTGTTCGGCCCGGACGGCGACGTTCTCGTCACTCGGGTCGGCGACCACTGGGAGCCACCCGGCGGGACCTTCGAGTTCGGGGAGACGCTCGTCGGCGGACTCCGACGAGAACTCCGCGAGGAACTCCACGTCGACGCTGCGGTCGGGCCACCAGTCGAGGCGGTGTACGGCGGGTGGCTCGACAGCGAGACCGCGGACCCGATGGTGACGCTCGTCTATCGGTGTGAAACCGACCAGCGCGGCGTCTCGCTGAATCACGAACACGACGATTACGAGTGGGTCACGGTCGAGACGGCGGCCGACCGACTCACCCCGCCGTTAGGTGAGCGATTTAGTCGCGCGATAGAGCGCGCGGCCGAACTCGACGACTCCGAACCGTTCGACGCCGTAGACGACCCTTATGCCGGGTCCGACGACACGGCCACCGAGGACGTGCTGGCGGAACTCGCCGCCGCGCGGGCCGCCGACGGACCCGAGGACCTCGAACTGGAGGAGTAATCGGGCGACCCGACCGCCGTGCCGTCTCTCGGATTCCGAAACAGTTGAGTAAGCCCGACCGACACCGCTGTCAACGTCGATGCAAAGCGTCCTCCACGCGTTCAAAGTCGGTCTCGCCCTGCTCGCCACCCTCGCCGTGGGAATCTGCGTCCACGAACTCCTCCACGTCGTCCCGCTCTCGCTGACCGACGCCGAGTACGCAGTTCACGTCCTCCCGTCGGGCGACGGGTCCTCGCTCCAGACGGCGTTGACTGGGGGTCTGGTACGCGTCGAGGTCACTCACCTGCCGGACGCGACGCCGGAGTGGCTGCTCCGCGGGAGCGCGCTCGCCCCGCTCCTGTTGGCGCTGCCGCTCGCGCTGGTCGCGGCGGGGGTCTTGCCGAACCCCCTCGCGGCGGACGACCACCTCCGGACTGCCGTACTCGTCGCGCTCACTGGCTGTGGCCTCCCGAGTCCGGCCGACTGGTCGGTGGTCTGGCACGGGTCCGACCTCGCCGAGAGCTAACTACGAGCGCGTCAAGAGTTCGTCTTCCCGCTTCGAGACTCACGGAGAATTTTCCAGCGCCCTCGACAGTCGAGCGCTCAGGCGCGCGACCTGCGGAAGTGGCCCACTGCGGCCCCGGCGAGACCGTAGAGACCGATGGAGACGCCTTTCGTCACCGCACCGTACCCCACTCCGAAGATGACGGTGACGAGAAAGCCGTCGAGTCGGACGGGCGCGACGAGGAGAGTGGCCGCGCCGCCGACCAGAAAGCCGAGTCCACCGGCGGCACCTGCGGTCGTCGCGAATCGGCCGAACTCCGCGGGGAGATCGACTCGCCGACCGGTCCGGTAACCGACCCACGCCACGACGACCGTCGAGAGCAGGAAGAGGACACCGCCGAGCAGGGCCACGCCGGGGCCGAGCGTGGCTAGCCTCGGTCCCTGCAACAGCGCCGGGGCGAGACTGTTCAGTTGACCGACCGCGCCGAGAACGACGCCGAGGAGAGCGAACGCGAGGGGGACTGTTCGGTCCATGGCGTTGCGGTGGGGTCGTAATGATATAAATCCAAGAGTAATCCGGGGGTATGAGGATGGTTCCCGCCGCGGAGAATGGAACTCGACGAGAGCGAGTCCGGGAACCGAGAACCGCGGAGCGTCACGGGCCGACCTCTACTCGCCGACCGGTTTCCGCCGACTCGTAGATGGCCTCGACCGCCTCCATGTCGGCCACGCTGTCGCGGCCGTCGGGGTCGGGTCGGGCGTCCGTCAGCACGCAGTGGGCGAAGTAGTCGAACTCCTCGGCCACCTCGTTGACGAACGGGCCGGTGTACTCGACGCGCTGGTCGCCGCGTTCGACGGTCAGCGTCGGGGCGATCTCGGAGTCGAACGCGGGAGCGAGTTCGGCCTGCCCCTCGGTGCCGACGAGTCGGAGGCGGTCGTCGGCCTGCGCGTGGTAACTCGCCGAACAGGAGGCGCTCCCGCCCTCGGGAAACTCCAACTGGAAGGCGACGTGCTCGTCCACCCCCTCGAACTGGTCGTGTGGCGTGGTGGTCGTCGCCCGGACCGCGACCGGTTCGGCGTCGAGCAGGAACCGGACCGCGTTCAGGGGGTAGACGCCCACGTCCATCAGCGCGCCGCCCCCGGCCATCTCGGGGTCGAGTCGCCACTGGTCGGGACCGCCCGCGTCGAGGATGTGGCCCGTGAACCAGCCGTGGAACGTCACCGGGTCACCGAGGACGCCGTCCCGGACCATCTCGCGGAGACGACGCATCGCGGGTTCGATCTGCGGGCGGTAGCCGACCATCAGGGTCACGCCCGCGTCCTCACAGGCCCGGACCATCTCGCGGGCGCGGTCCGCGCTCGTCTCGATGGGTTTCTCGCAGAGGACGTGCTTGCCGTGGTCGGCCGCGGTCCGGGCGTAGTCGAGGTGGAGCGCGTTCGGTCCCGCGACGTACACCGCGTCGAAGGCATCGGCGCCCTCGCCCGCTTCGAACTCGTCGTAGGTGAGGACGGTGCCGACGCCGTGCCGGTCGGCGACCGAGTCGGCCTTCTCGGGCGACCCGCTGTTCAGCGCCGTGACCTCGCAGAACCGCGTGCGGTCGGCAGCGGCGTCGCTTCGAGCACCGACGTTACTCGCGTCGCTCGCCAGCGCAGGCAGGACGTGCTCGCGGGCGAACCCGCCGAGTCCGAGCAGGGCGATTCGGACCGTCCCCTCCGCGGCGGTCTGCCAGTCGCGGGCCGCGAAGTTCCCGAAGTAGTCGTCGAGGTTCACGTCCGACTCGTCGGGCCGGACGCCGGAAAGCCTACCGGCGTCGCGTTCGGGCGGCGGCAAAATTCGCCAACCTAAAGGGAAAACTGTTTGAAATCGCTAACCGGAGTCATTCACATGAAAGTCCGCGTCAGCGACGGTGCGACCGACGAAGAGGCCTCCGCCATCGCGGAGGCGCTCGCCCAACACGTCCGCGACGAAGTGGAGGTGTTCGTGGGCGACGCCGATTCGCCCGCGGTCGTCCGGCGAGCGCCCGTCGCCGCGACGGCGTCAGACGGGTCCGCCGCGGAATCGACCGACGGGGCCAGCGACTCCGACGACCTCGGACCGACCGAGCGCGAGGAGGCGCTCTGGGCCGAAATCGAGGACATCGAGTTGGGCGGTCCCGAGAAGTACAAGCGGCGACTCGAAGAGCAGGGGAAACTGTTCGTCCGCGACCGCCTCGACCTCTGGTTCGGGGAGGACGGGATGCTGTTCGAGGACGGCAAGTTCGCCAACTTCGACGCGTGGCACTCCGACAGCCCCGAAGTAGACGCCGAGGACAACGACGACCGACTCCCCGGCGACGGTCTGCTCACGGGCGCGGCCGAGTTCGAGGGCCGCGAGGTCCACTTCATGGCGAACGACTTCACCGTCAAGGCGGGGAGCATGGCCGAGAAGGGCGTCGAGAAGTTCCTGCGGATGCAACAGCGCGCTCTGAAGTCCGGCAAGCCGGTCCTCTACCTGATGGACTCGTCGGGTGGGCGCATCGACCAGCAGACCGGGTTCTTCGCCAACCGCGAGGGCATCGGGAAGTACTACTACAACCACTCGATGCTCTCCGGGCGCGTCCCCCAGATATGCGTCCTCTACGGTCCCTGTATCGCCGGGGCGGCCTACACGCCGGTGTTCGCCGACTTCACCGTCATGGTCCGGGACATGTCCGCGATGGCCATCGCCTCCCCGCGGATGGTCCAGATGGTCACGGGCGAGGACATCGAGATGGAGGAACTCGGCGGTCCGGACGTTCACGCCAAGCACTCCGGCAGCGCCGACCTCGTGGCCGACGACGAGGAACACGCCCGCGAACTCGTCGCCGACCTCGTCTCCTACCTCCCGGACAGCGCCGACGAGAAGCCGCCGAAAACCGAGGGCAGGGAACCGCTGAAGTCCCCGAAGGGTATCGACTCCATCGTCCCGCAGGAACCGAACAAGGGCTACGACATGACCGACGTCATCGACCGCGTGGTGGACGAGGACTCCTACTTCGAACTCAAGTCGGAGTACGGCAAGGAGATCATCACCGCGTTCGCCCGCATCGACGGCCGTCCAGTCGGCATCGTCGCCAACCAACCCGCCCAGCGCGCGGGAGCCATCTTCCCCGACGCCGCCGAGAAGGCCGCGGAGTTCATCTGGACCTGCGACGCCTACGAGATTCCCCTGCTCTACCTGTGTGACACGCCCGGGTTCATGGCCGGGTCGCAGGTCGAGAAGGACGCCATCCTCGAAAAGGGCAAGAAGTTCATCTACGCCACGTCCTCCGCGACCGTCCCCAAGCAGACCGTCGTCGTCCGGAAGGCCTACGGCGCGGGCATCTACGCGATGGGCGGTCCTGCCTACGACCCCGAGAGCATCATCGGACTCCCCTCCGGCGAAATCGCGATAATGGGGCCGGAGGCGGCCATCAACGCGGTGTACGCCCGCAAACTCTCCGAAATCGACGACGAAGAGGAGCGCGCGCAGATGGAGCAGGAACTCCGCGAGGAGTACCGCGAGGACATCGACATCCACCGCATGGCGAGCGAAGTCGTCGTGGACGAAATCGTGCCGCCGAGCACGCTCCGGACCGAACTGGAGAACCGCTTCGAGTTCTACGAGGGCGTCGAGAAGGAACTGCCGGACAAGAAGCACGGCACGATTCTGTAGTCCGGCGGCTCCGCGGTCGCTCTGCCGACAGCCGTCGGGTCGCACACTTCCGACCCGCCGTCGCAGGTGTAACGCTTGCTGACGTAACGCTTGCAGATGTAGCCACAGCAGTTGCTCGTACAGTCGGCCTCGTAGACCACAATTGTGCGACGTTATCGCCGCGATAACGGTCGACGCGGTGTCCGACGTACTCGTCGTCCGAATCCGAATACTCGGTTCGCGGCGCGAAGGCGACCTATCGCTCGATTACCGCTCCCCGTCGAGAGCGAAGGAGCCGTATAACAATAGCTCGTCTCGTCGTCCGTTCGTCCGTGATTGGGCGCACCTCGCGCCGGTTCTCTCCATGAGTTCGGACGGACGCTACTGGCCGACGCTGACTCGCACGGGCCGACGGCGAGTGACCGCCGCGGTGGCGGACGTTTCGAGGACTGAGCGACTGCTCTGGCTTCTCGTGGCGGTCGCGCTCGTCGGGGACCTGCTCACCACGTACTACGGTCTCCAGATGGGGCTGTCGGAGTCGAACCCCGTCGCCCGCGCCGCCATCGAGACGTTCGGTTTCTCGGCGATGGTGGGTCTGAAACTGTTCGCGGTCGGGGTCGGACTGGGTTGTCGGCGACTCCTGCCCGACCGACACGGCCTGCTCGTGCCCGCAGGACTCGCAGTCCCGTGGACGGGAGCGGTCCTCGTCAACCTCACGCTGTACGCGATGGTGGTATGAGTCGGCGCGGACCCACCTCGCTCTCGTCTGGGCCGTCGCTGCTGTCCCCGACGACAACGTCGTCTCTCGTCTCGGCGGAGCCATCGTCCGCCCTCGCCGCCGAGTCCTCGCCGACCGCGAATCGGTTCGGTTCCGGTCGATAGCTTCGGGGCGACCGGACCGGTCACCGCGAGCTAATTGGCGGCGGTTCGATTCAACAGTCGGGACAGCACGTGGTCTGCTCGGGGTTGTCCACCTGACTGCAGCACGAACAGATGTTGCTGCCGGTATCACAGCAGTAACACGCACACCCGCAACTACTGCAATCCGGCGGACAATCCTGACAACACTTCGGGAAACAGGTGCCGTCGGGCGTCACCACCTGCTCGTCCTCGCTGATTTCGTCGTGGAGTCGGTCGAACTCCTGCATAGTCGGGTTCTCCACGGTCCGAACCCGCTCACCGTCGCGGACGACGTGAATCGCGTCGAGGTCTTCGGGGTCGATGAGCACCGGTTCGGCACTGGCGATACCGCTTCCGAGGCCGAGGACGCTTCCGGCCGCCACGCTCTTGACGAGTTGTCGCCGTTTCATGGCCAAGAGACGTTACGCACCATTATTACATAAGATTTTTCTAGAAATTAATTTATTTGGTCGGTGTTGCGGAGTCGCCTCGGACGGCCCGCTCACCGACGGTGTGACAGCCAACTGTTCCGGCGAGCCGATTCGACCCGGCCTCGGAGTGTCCGTCAGGCGTACTCGCGCTTGAGCGACAACACCGTCCGGTCGAACTCGCAGACCAGCGTCTCGCCGTCTCCCTCGGTACCTTCCTCGTCGCGGTTGACGACGAACGCCTCGACGCGCATCGTCACGACGCCGCGTTCCCCGTCGCTGGTCTCGCGCTTGTCGGTCACGGTCGACTGAGCGCGGACGGTGTCGCCGTGGAACACTGGGTTGGGATGCTCCACCTCGTCGTACGAGAGGTTGGCGACGATGGTCCCGTCGGTGGTGTCGGGAATCGAGAGTCCGACCGCCAGACTCATCGTGTAGAGTCCGTTGACCAACCGCTCGCCGAACTGCGTGTCCGCGGCGAACTCCGCGTCGAGGTGGAGCGGTTGCTGGTTCATCGTCATATCGCAGAACTGCTGGTTGTCGCTCTCGCTTATCGTCCGGCGCTTCTCGTGGTCGATGGTCTGGCCGACCTCGAACTCCTCGTAGTAGAGTCCGCTCATGGCCGAGAGGTCGGCGCGATTCGGCAAAAATCCCGCCGGTTCGGGCCGTCCGCTTCGGCCGCGACCGGGAGTAGGTCTCGCCTGAGGCCCAGTAATGGGAGCATAACAAAGGCTAACACGCGAATACGTCGGGGCGCAGTCAGTCACAGTCGAGGCTTACCATGTCTGAAGACGCAAGCCGGTTCGAGTGGGCGCGACCGCGAACAGGGGACGAAAGCGTCGGCTCGGCCACCGGACGCGAAACGGCGCAGGGGACGCCGCGGGGCGCGATGCCCTCGTCCGGTGGGTCGGACGCACGCGAGTCGCACGCGCGACCGTCGCGTCGGCGTCCGACGAACTCCGACGCACCGCACGACCGGCGACCGACGGACGACGGGACCGACCGGCGACTGTCGCCGGACCGGGTGCGATTCCGGTTTCGGGCCGACGGCCCGGCCGAAACTGCGCCCGTGGTCCGAGACGGGACGGTGTACCTCGGCTGTGCGAACGGCTGCACGTACGCATTCGACAGTGATAACGGGACGAAACGCTGGGCAGTCCGAGCGGGCGGTCGGGTCACCGGTCCTGCTCTCTCGGACGACGTGGTGTACACCGGAACGAGTCGCGGCACGGTCCTCGCGCTCGATGCGGCCACCGGCGACCCCCGGTGGCAGTTCACGGTCGATGGCGACGTACAGGCGTCTCCGGCAGTCGCCGACGGGACGGTGTTCGTCGCGGCCGACGACGGCCGCGTGGCCGCCCTCCACGCCCGAGACGGGTCCCCGCTCCGGACGTTTCGGAACGCCTCGCGGGCGCTGTGTGCGCTCGCCGTGGACGACGAGCGACTCCTCCTAGCGAGTCTCGACGGCGGCGCGTACGCCCACGACCGGACCGACGGCCGCGAGCGCTGGCGGTTCGTGCCCGACGTCGCAGTCCGCGGTGCGCCCGCGGTCGGCGACGAGACGGCGTACGTCGGGACGGTAGACGACGGCCGGGTGTACGCCGTCTCTGCGGTCACGGGACGCGAGAAGTGGCGCGCCGAGACCGGCGCGGGCGTGTGGGCGTCGCCGACGGTGGCCGACGGGACTGTCTTCGCGGCCAACGGAGACGGCTTCGTCTACGCCTTCGACGCCGCCGACGGGACGGTGGCGTGGCGGGCGGACCTCGGTGCGCGAATCTGGGCGTCGCCGACGGTGGCCGACGGGACAGTGTTCGTCGGTACGGACGCGGGAGCGGTGTACGGGATAGACGCCGCGGACGGGACGGTGCTGTGGTGGTACCGGGCGGACGACGTCGTGGTTGCCCCCGTGGCCGTCGCGGGCGAGACGGCCTACGTGGCCGACTGCGGCGGGACCGTCACTGCGCTTTCGCTCACTGACGCGAACTGAAGCGACCGACGAACGGGTCTCCGCGAGGTCGGCGAAACGCGTTACGGTGAAGCGAAAGAACGAGTCGGTCCGCTGGTGACCGGACGTTCCGGTCCGGCGCTACGGACGGGTTGTCGCTCCTGTTCGGCACTCGGTGCGCTTCTGTTGGCCAACACTACCTCAACAGATGCAGCAGTAACACGGGCACGCACACCCGTCTTTCACCAGACAACAGTCAGAGAGCGTCGCGTCGGTCTGGGACAGGGGCTTCTCGACTCGCTCGCCGGTCTCCTCCTCGACGACGGACACCATCGGGTCGTCGTCGAGTTCCTCGGGGTCGAACTCTCCCTCGGCGGTCGCGGCCGCGGCGACGCTCGTCGCGCCCAACGCCAGCAGGCCGGTCGATGCGGTGTTTCTGAGTAGCTTACGTCGTTTCATGACTGCATCCCCGGATACAGGATAAATTACAATAAATTATTCTATAATATAAACTAGGCTCGTTTCGTGCGTTCGATGCAAGCACCGACCGCCGCTCCGGCCGAATCCGCGGAGAGCGCTCTGCACTTCGTGAGCTATTCCACGAAGTTGAAAGCCCACGCCGTCGTTCCCACGCACATGCCACGACGAAGCCTACTGTTCACGCCGGGCGACCGCCCGGAGATGATGCGGAAAGCGCCGACCGCGGGGGCCGACGTCATCGCGTTCGATTTGGAGGACGCGGTCGCTCCCGGGAGCAAGGCCGACGCCCGAGAGTCGGTGCGGGCGGTCCTCTCCGACCCCGAGTTCTCGCCCGACTGCGAGGTCTGCATCCGGGTGAATCCGACGGGTATCGCCGCGGACGACGACCTCCGAGGCGTACTCGGCGACGGCGACGACGCGGCGGCGACGCTCGACGCGGTGATGCTCCCGAAGGCCGAGTCTCCCGCCGACGCCGAGACGCTGGCCGACCTGTTGGCCGAACACGACGCCGAAGTACCGATTATCGCGCTCGTGGAGACGGCCGCCGGAATCCTCGCCGCCGAAGACATCGCGGCAGTCCCCGAAGTGGACGCGCTGGCATTCGGCGCGGAGGACCTCGCGGCGGACATCGGCGCGACCCGGACCGACGAGGGAACCGAAGTCCTCCACGCACGCGAGCACGTCGTGCTGGCGGCCAGCGCCGCCGACGTGGACGCTATCGACACGGTGTACACCGACATCGAGGACGCGGAGGGTCTCCGCGAGGAGACCCGGTTCGCGGTCGAGTTGGGGTACGACGGGAAGATGGCGATTCACCCCGGACAGGTCGGGCCCATCAACGAGTCGTTCACGCCCGACCCCGAACGCGTCGAGTGGGCCGAGCGCGTACTGGCGGCAAAGGCGGAGGCCGACGCCGAGGGCCGGGGCGTCTTCCGCGTGGACGGCGAGATGATAGACTCACCGCTGATAGCGCAGGCCGAGCGCGTGCTGGCGTACGCCGAGGCCGCCGACCGAGACTGACCGCAGAAGCGGAGACGTTTCGTCTCTCGAACGGCCGACTATCAGGGCCAGAGACCGCGGGTCGTCTTGGCCTCGGCGATGCGCGACAGCGCGACGACGTAGGCGGCGTCGCGCCAACTTACGTCGCGGGCCTCGACTTCGCTCCGCACGTCGCCCCACGCCGAGAGCATGTGTTTCTCCAGTTCGTCGTTGACGCGTTCGAGCGACCACTGACGGCGGTTGATGTCCTGCAACCACTCGAAGTACGAGACGGTGACCCCGCCCGCGTTCGCGAGGATGTCCGGGATGACCTCGACGCCGTTCGCTTCGAGGATGGAGTCGGCGGCGAACGTGGTGGGTCCGTTCGCGCCCTCGACCACCACGTCGGCCTGCACGTCGTCGGCGTTGTCGGCGGTGATGACGTTACCGATAGCCGCAGGAATCAGCACGTCCACGTCAAGTTCGAGAATCTTCTCGTTCGAGAGTTCCTCGGGCGCGTCGTGGGTCATCACGGCCTCGGGTTCCTCCTCGTGGGAGGGGACCGCGTGCGTGTCGAGTCCGTCGGGGTCGTAGATGGCCCCGTTCACGTCGCTGACCGCGACCACGTTCGCGCCCCAGTCGTCGAGCAGGCGGGCCGCGTTCGCGCCGACCGACCCGAAGCCCTGCACGGCGATAGTGGTGTCTTCGAGGTCGTAGTCGTAGTAGTCCGCGGCCTCGCGAGCGATGATTGCGACCGAGCGACCGGGTGCCTCCTGACGACCCTCGCTCCCGCCGACGACCGGCGGTTTCCCGGTGACGACGCCGGGGATGGTCTCGCCCTCCTGCATCGAGTAGGCGTCCATGAACCACGCCATCGTCTGGGCGTCGGTTCCCATGTCGGGGGCCGGGATGTCCTTCTTCGGACCGACGAACTTGCGCAGTTCCTCGGCGAACCGGCGAGTGAGTCGTTCGGTCTCGTCGTCGCTCAGGTCCTTGGGGTCCACCACGATGCCGCCCTTCCCGCCGCCGAACGGCAGGTCCATCACGGCGCACTTCCACGTCATCCACATCGACAGGCCGACGCACTCCTGTTCGCTCACGTGGGGGTGGAAGCGCAGGCCGCCCTTGTACGGACCGCGCACGTCGTCGTGCTGAGCGCGGTACCCCGTGAACACTTCGACCGACCCGTCGTCTCGCTTCAGCGGGACTGCGACCCGGTGGACCTTCGTCGGGTGCTTGAGTCGCTCGATGACGCCCTCGTCCACGTCGAGGTGGGCCGCGGCGTGGTCGAGTTGCCGCCGCGCGGTTTCGAGCGCGGACTCCGGTTGTTCGGTCGTTTCGTCGCTACTCTTCTGGTCCGTGGTTTCGACAGTTCCTGAAGGCATGGTGTAGTCGTCACGTCGACTGCTCGACTCGTTTGTCGGGCCGTCTCCCCCGCCGTATTTCGCGGAGACCCCCGAATCCGACACGAGTCGTCGCGGCGACGCATCGTAGCCGTAGATTCCCGCAGGCGTATAAAATATTAATGCTATAGATTCATCTTAGGACCTTATACACACACTTACGCTGCCACGCAGATGGGGGATTGGTTAGACAAAACCGCGAAATTGCGGCCGGACGACGCCGCAAATAACGGTATCGTTCCGGAAACTGTATGAGTCGCTACGGAGAAATCGTAAGACGACGGTAGAGTTTACCACTCATGTCCGAGCAAGCAAATCCCTTCGAGAGTCTACAGGAACAGATAGACGACGCGGCCGAGTACATGAACGTCGGCGACGACGTGCTGAATCGGCTGAAACACCCCGAGCGCGTGTTAGAGACGAACCTCTCGGTCGAGACCGACGACGGTGACGTCGAGGTGTTCAAGGCGTTTCGGTCGGAGTTCAACGGCGACCGCGGTCCGTACAAGGGCGGCATTCGCTACCACCCGAACGTCTCGCGCGACGAGGTGAAGGCGCTGTCCGGGTGGATGGTCTACAAGTGCGCCATCGTGGACATCCCGTACGGCGGCGGGAAGGGCGGTATCATCATCGACCCCGACGACTACAGCGAGGACGAACTCGAACGCATCACCCGGTCGTTCGCCAAGGAGCTTCGACCGTTCATCGGCGTGGACAAGGACATCCCGGCCCCCGACGTGAACACGGGCCAGCGCGAGATGAACTGGATAAAGGACACCTACGAGACGCTGGAGAACACGACCGAACCCGGCGTCATCACCGGGAAGTCACCCGACAGCGGCGGGAGTGCGGGCCGCGTCGAAGCGACCGGACGCTCGACCATGCTCACCGCCCGCGAGGCGTTCGACTACCTCGACCGCGACATCGAGGGCGCGTCGGTCGCCGTGCAGGGGTACGGGAACGCCGGATGGATAGCGGCCAAACTCATCGACGAACTCGGCGCGAACGTCGTCGCCGTCTCGGACTCCAGCGGGGCCGTCTACAAGGAGGGCGGCTTCGACCCGGTAGACGTGAAGCACCACAAGAAAGAGACCGGCAGCGTCGCCGGATACCCCGGTGCGGACGACGAGTTCTCCAACGAGGACCTGCTGACGCTCGACGTGGACCTGCTCGTGCCCGCCGCGCTCGAAAACGCCATCGACGGCGACCTCGCGCGAGACGTGCAGGCAGACGTGGTAGTCGAGGCCGCGAACGGCCCGCTCACGCCCGAGGCGGACGACGTCCTCTCGGAGGCGGACACCTACGTCTTCCCCGACATCCTCGCGAACGCGGGCGGGGTCACCGTCTCGTACTTCGAGTGGGTCCAGAACCGTCAGCGGTTCCACTGGACCGAGGAGCGCGTCAACGAGGAACTCGAACGCATCATCACCGACGCCTTCGACAATCTGGTCGAGACCTACGAGGAGACCGGCGCACCCAACATGCGGACGGCCGCCTACGTGGTCGCCATCCAGCGCGTCGTCGATGCGTACGAAGAAAGCGGTAACTGGCCCTGAGACGACGGCCACTCCGCGCCGGATACATTTTCTTCCGAAGTAACGTATTTGACCGGCCCTTGACACCATCTCTGCAAAATCGGACGCTACCACGGATTTAGACTCTGAGACGGAGGTTCAGTCCTATTTTCAGCTGTGATAATGATATCGGGGTTTTATGTCCTACGTCCGAGAAAAGAAGGCCAGAAGAGAACCATGTTCGACATCGAAAACGGGCGGGTCGACCGCGGTCAGGTCGGCATCGGCACCCTCATCGTGTTCATCGCGATGGTGCTGGTCGCCGCAATCGCGGCGGGCGTCCTCATCAATACGGCGGGCTTCCTCCAGACGAAGTCCGAGCAGACAGGCGAGGAATCGACGGCACAGGTAACCAACCGCGTAAACGTCGTCAGTACGACCGGGACCGTCGGTAACGACGATTCGATCCACACCGTGGACTTGACGGTGATGAAGAGTTCGGGGTCCGGCCACGTGAACCTCTCGACCGCCACGGTCGAGTGGCTCGGTCCCGACAACGCGGCGATTCTGACGAAGGGCGACACCGCGACCGACACCAACTTCAGCGTCACGGCGATCAAGGACATCGGCGACACCGCGCCGGTCCTCGTCGATCAGGCCGACAGGTTCCGAGTCACGCTCGACGCCACGCAACTGACGGACAAGTCCCACGGTCTCAAGGAGAGCGAGGACTTCACCATCAAAATCGTCACCTCCGCGGGTGCGGTCACGTACCAGCACAGTGTGCCCCAGACGCTGACCGACCAGAAGGCAGTGCAGTTGTAGGCCGCAGTGCGTTTCCGTTTTTACTTCTCCTTTCCCGGGCGAATAGTAGTACCGCCGGACGGCAACCCGTTCTGAGATACCGAGTTACCAGACGTAACTGGTCGAACGGATACAGTCGCCTCAATAGTGGTTTCTTGGTCGAAAACGCCGACAACGTTTCTAATCGGCTCGTTTCCACGAGGACGCAGACGTTCAGAGACCGAGTTCGCGACCGATGACGAGATGCTGGATTTCGCTGGTTCCCTCTCCGATTTCCATCAGTTTCGCGTCGCGGAAGAACCGCTGGGGCGCGAAGTCCTCGGTGTATCCGTACCCGCCGAGGGTCTGGACTGCCTCCTCGGCTACTTCCCGAGCGGCCTCGCTGGCGTCGAGTTTGGCGAGGGCGCTCTCGTGACTGACCGACTCGCCCTGATCGTACTTCCACGCCGCCCGGTGGGTCAGCAGGCGGGCGCGCTCGATTTTGCGGTCCATCGAGACGACCTTGTTGCGAATGGCGTCGAACTTCGATATCGGCTGCCCGAACTGCTCGCGCTCCTTGCTGTACTCCTTGGCGGCCTCGTACGCGCCCTGCGCGAGACCCGTCGAGAGCGCCGCGATGGAGATGCGGCCGCCGTCGAGGGTCTTCTTCGTCTGGTCCCAACCGTCGCCCTCCTCCCCGAGCAGGCGGTCCTCCGGGAGACGGACGTTATCGAGTTTGATCTCGCAGGTCGGCGAGGCGTTCAGCCCCATCTTGTCCCAGACGGTCGTGACCTCGAAGCCGTCGTCCTCCTCGGGGTCCACGATGAACGTCGAGATGCCGTCGTAGCCCGCGTCGGAGTCGGTGACGGCCTTGACGAGGACCGACCCGGCGACGTTGGCGTTGGTGATGAACTGCTTCGTGCCGTTCAGTACCCACTCGTCGCCCTCCTTTTCGGCCATCGTGTCCATGTCGCTGGCGTCCGACCCGCTCCCGGGTTCGGTCAGCGCCCACGACCCGAGGTACTCGCCCTCCGCGAGCGGGCGGAGCCACCGTTCCTTCTGCTCGTCGGTGCCGAACAGTTCGATTGGCTTGGAGGCCAGCGAGACGTGCGCGGCGTACGAGAGACCGATGGAACCCGAGACTCTGCCGAGTTCCTCGGTGACGAGCGCGTACAGCAACTGGTCGCCGCCCAGTCCGCCGTACTCCTCGCTGACGGGCACGCCCATCATGTCGAGGTCGGCGAGTTGGTCGAAGATTTCCTCGGGGAAGCGGTGTTCGTCCTCGATGTCCTGCGCGATGGGTTCTATCTCCTCGTCGCAGAACCGACGCACCTCGTCCCGAATCATCTGATGTTCGTCGGGAAGGCTGAAATCCATACGCAATTTTTGCGCGAGTGGCGATATAAAATCTCCGAACCCACACACAGGTTTCGGCCGCCGACACCGCCGAAACGCTGTTATCGTCCTTCGTCGTATCCCGCCCTCGTGAACGTTCGTACGCCGACTCGCGCCCTCCTCGGCGTCGTCGCCCTCGGACTCGTCGTCGCGCTAGCGTCGGGGTTCGTGACCGCCGGAGTATCTCCGAACGAGCAGTACGACCGGTCGGCCGACCGGCAGGCGGGAGCGCGCGAGCGCGTCGTCGGTTCCCGGTCGGGCGTCACCGTCGTCACGGTCCAGCGCGGCGATATGCGCGACCTGTCGGGCGAAATCGTCGCGTTTCGTTCCAACGGAACCGTCCTCTACCACTCCGACCGATACAGTTCCTATTGGGACGTGGACCCGACTCCCAACCGCACTCGCACGGTCACCTACGTCGCCACGAAGTGGCTCAACGAGTCGGTCTGCGGCGGTGGCCCCCTCCTCGAAGACCGGGGCGACTGCCGCCGGAACGTGGTCGAGCGTCTGAACCTGACAACCGGCGAGCGCACACGACTCTACAGCCACCGGATGGAGGGCGGTCGATGGCACGACGCGGACGTGATTAACGACACCCACGTTCTCGTCGGCGACATCGGCAACGAGGCGGCGTTCGTCGTCAACACGTCCTCGGGCGTGCGCGAGTGGACGTGGACCGCCGAGAGCGACCTGCCGATAACCAGCGGCGGGAGCTACGACGAGGACTGGGTCCACCTCAACGACGTGGAGATGCTCCGCGACGGCCGGGTCATGGTGGACCTGCGGAATCAGGACAGAGTGGCCTTCCTCGACCGGAGCCGCGGTATCGTCGGCAACTGGACTCTCGGAAGCGAGAACGACTACAGCGTCCTCCGCGAACAGCACAACCCGGACTACCTCCCGGCGTCCGCGGGCGGTCCGGCGGTCGTGGTCGCCGACTCCGAGAACGACCGCCTCGCGGAGTACCGGCGAACCGGCGAGAACGGAACCGAGGCCGGGTGGGAGCGAACGTGGGTCTGGTCCGACGACCGGATGCAGTGGCCCCGCGACGCCGACCGCCTGCCCAACGGCCACACGCTCGTCACCGACACCATCGGCGACCGCGTGTTCGAGATCGACCGACAGGGCGAAATCGCGTGGACGCTCCCGATAGACCGGGCCTACGAGGCCGAACGCCTCGGGACCGGCGACGAGAGCGCGGGCGGACCGAGCGCCACGAAGGCGGGCCTCCGCTCCCATACCTCGGTGAGTACCGACGGCGTCGCCGACCGCTTCGAGGAGGCGGTGCGCGGAGTGGTCCCAATCGGGGTTCAGAACGGTCTGCTGGGCTACTTCTTCCCGTGGTGGATGGGGTTCTACGACGTGCTGGCGGCGCTCGCGCTAGCCGGTCTGCTCGGAGTGTGGGGTGGTCTGGAGGTGTGGTGGTCGTCGGTCACCGTCTCCGTCCGGTCGTGGCTCGGAACCGACTCGCTTCCGTCGCTCCGGTCGATTCTGTTCCTGACGGCACTGGCAGTCCTCGGCTACGTCGCGTCGGTCGTCGCCTCGCTGGTCTGACTCCGGGTCGGAACCGACACGGGCAAGTGGCTTTTTCACGGCCGGACGCATAGTCGCCCCCGATGAGCATCCGGCGGCTGGTTCGAGGAACTATCGAGTGGGAGCGACTCGAAGCC
Organism: Halorussus aquaticus; assembly: GCF_024218795.1. Lineage (GTDB taxonomy): Archaea > Halobacteriota > Halobacteria > Halobacteriales > Haladaptataceae > Halorussus > Halorussus aquaticus. The sequence goes on along the minus strand of NZ_CP100400.1, from coordinate 2,913,177 downwards.
GTATTCGACGAGATGGCACGGCGCTACGACCAGCCGCAACTCCGTATCGAGTTCCTCGACGCCGACAACTGGCTCTCGACGCCCTGCGTGGTCAACGACGAGTGGTTCGTCAAAATCGTGACCGGCCAGAACTCGCTGGTCCACGCCCTCTTCACCGGCGCGCGCAACCTCGGGGCCTTCTCGTCGGGCACCGAGGGCTTTTTCGAACACTTCGCGGACCCGATGGAGATGTGCGAACACGAACTAGACGCGACACGGCGGATGCGCGAAATCGGACTGAACGTCCCCGCGCCGATAGAGGCGTTCGAGGTGGACGGCATGGGCGTCCTCGTGATGGAGTACCTGCCGGAGTTCCAGATTCTGGACGACCTCGCGGCCGAGGAGGTCGAACGCTTCGCGCCCGAGGTGTTCGGGGCGCTGTCGGTGATGCACGACAACCGACTCGCTCACGGCGACCTCCGGGGCGAGAACGTCCTGCTACAGGACGGGGAGGTCTACTTCATCGACGCGACCAGCGTCCGGGAAGACGCCATCGAGGAGGCCCGGTCGTACGACCTCGCGTGCGCGCTCGCGGCGCTCGAACCGCTCATCGGTGCGCGGACGGCGGTCGAGTCCGCCGCCGAACACTACACGCCCGAGCAACTGCTGGCGGCCCGGGAGTTCCTCGACTTCGTGAACATCAGGCCCGACCACGACTTCGACGCCGTGAGCGTCAAAGGCGAAATCGAAAAGCTGGCCGAGGCCGAGCGTCACTGATTCGAGCGTCCGTCCTACCGTTGCAGGCGGTCGGGATGGTAGTAGCGAGTGAGCCAGTCGGTCAGTCCGTCCAGACCGGGAAACAGGACGCGCTCGTTGACGTTCGCCCGGTCGAGGTTGTTCCGAATCTCCCACTTCACCTCGGCGGGGATGCGTATCTTCCGGACGAACTCGGGGTGGTCTTCGAGCCAGTCGTCCAGCAACAGTTCGGGGTCCGACGTGAGCGAAGACAGGGCGTACTGATTGACGATGCGCTGGTCGAGCGAGGGCGGTTCGAAGAACAGCGGGAACGGTTCGTCCGCGAGACTCCCCAACTCGTCGAGTGACTCGGCGACTTCGTCCAGCATCTCGACCGTGAACACGTTCGCGCCCTCGCGGTCCAGTTGCCGCCGTAACGGCCGGGGGAGTTGCAGATTCACCTCGCGGGCGTCTATCTCCCAGACGAGGCCAGAGGTCGAGGAGTCGGGACTGGGGAGGTCCGCGGTGGCGAAGTGGGCCGCGACCAGCGGCGAGTAGGTCCAGTCGAGCAACCGAGTCGGCAGACCGTGGTGTTGGGCCACGGAGAGCCAGTGCCAGACCGAATCGGCGTCCACGTCCTGACGGGCGTACTTCCGGAAGTTTCGCAGGAGGTGGCGCTCTACGTCTTTCGTCTCACCGCCGAGTCGGAGGAGGCTGGTCTCCAGTCGGTCGAAACCCGCGCTCGGGACGCCGCGGTAGGCGTACCACTCGCCGGTGAACAACTCCTCCTGAAGGTCGACCCAGCCCTCCACGCGTACTTCCTCCATGGTCGGACGTTCGGCGAGCACGGTCTTACGATTCCGGGCCGGTCTGAAGTGAGAGTCTTTTTTATTGTGGCCGTCCCAAATTTCGCCAGAGCATGAGCCAGCAAACCAGCGAACAGACGTACGGCCACTACATCGGTGGCGAGTGGACAGAAGGTTCGGGCGACGAGACGTTCGAGAGCGTGAATCCGTCGAATCAGGAGGTCCTCGGCGAGTTCCATCGCGGAACCGAAGACGACGTGGACGCCGCCTTCGCGGCCGCGAAGGCGGCCGAAGACGAGTGGGCAGACCTCTCGTACATCGACCGCGCGGAGTACCTCTGGGACGTGTACCACGAACTGAAAGACCGCACCGACGAACTCGGCGAAATCGTGACCAAGGAGTGCGGTAAGGAGATTTCGGAGGGGAAGGCCGACGTGGTCGAGGCCGCCCACATGGTCGAGTGGGCCGCGGGCAACGCGCGTCACCCCCACGGCGACGTGGTCCCCAGCGAAATCGGGAGCAAGGACGCCTACATGCGCCGGAAGCCCCGCGGCGTCGTCGGTTGCATCACGCCGTGGAACTTCCCGGTCGCCATCCCGTTCTGGCACATGGCGCTCGCACTGGTCGAGGGCAACACGGTCGTCTGGAAACCCGCCGAACAGACGCCGTGGTGCGGCCAGATCGTCGCCGAGATGATGGTCGATGCCGGTATCCCCGACGGCGTGTTCAACATGGTACAGGGCTTCGGCGACGCGGGCAACGCCATCGTCGAGGACGAGCGCGCCGACACGATTCTCTTCACCGGGAGCAGCGAAGTCGGCCACAAGATTGCGGGCAAGGTCGGCGGCGAACCCGGCAAACTCGCGGCCTGCGAGATGGGCGGCAAGAACGGTATCGTCGTCACCGAGAACGCGGACCTCGACATCGCGGTCCACTCTGCGGTGATGTCCTCGTTCAAGACGACGGGCCAGCGCTGCGTCTCCAGCGAGCGCCTCATCGTCCACGAGGACGTCTACGACGAGTTCAAGGAGCGATACGTCGAACTCGCCCGGAACGTCTCCGTGGGCGACCCCCTCGACGAGGACACCTTCATGGGTCCGATGGTCAACGAGGAGCAGGTCGAGAAGTTCGGTAAGTACAACGAACTCGCCCGCGAGGAGGGCGCGAACGTCCTCGTGGACCGCGAGGAACTCGACGCCGACGAGATTCCGGACGGCCACGAAGACGGCTACTGGGTCGGCCCGTTCGTCTACGAGATCGACTACGACGAGGACCTCCGCTGCCTGCAGGAGGAGGTCTTCGGACCACACGTCGCGCTCGTCGAGTACTCCGGCGACATGGACCGCGCTATCGAAATCCACAACAACACGCCCTACGGACTCGCGGGCGCAGTCATCTCCGAGGACTACCGGCAGGTCAACCAGTTCCGCGACGAGGCGGAACTCGGACTCGCGTACGGTAACCTGCCGTGCATCGGCGCGGAGGTCCAACTGCCGTTCGGCGGCGTCAAGAAGTCCGGTAACGGCTACCCCAGCGCCCGCGAGGCCATCGAGGCAGTCACCGAGCGCACGGCGTGGACCGTGAACAACTCGAAGGACATCGAGATGGCGCAGGGACTGTCCGCAGACATCAAGACCGAGAGCGACGATTAGACTACGAAACCCGCCGTCGCGTGGTTGAGTAAGTCTAATCGGCGTTCTCGCAGAATCCGACGACTGACGGAGTAGACTATTTCGTTTCGTCCGGACGCGCCGGTTCGGACGCGGGGCCCACGCCCATCCGTACGGACTCGCCGCGAGAAGAGGGAAGGGGTCAGTCTCCGACGCCCAACAACTTCTGGCCTTCGACGGCCATCACGAACGAGACGCTGAGCATCATGAACGTCACCGTGAGCAGGCCGTAGAGTTCGCCGGTGCCGAGATGGGTCGCCGGGGTCGTGCCGAGCCAATTCCCCGCGATGGCGGCGCTCCCGACGACGGCGGTCCAGAGGAAGTAGCGACTCCACTGATACGAGAAGTGGCCGCGTTCGGGTCCGTCCACGTCGAGGAACCGGCGGAGTCGGTCGGCGTCTCCAGTCAGTCTGACGATTCGGTCGTCGGCGTCGTACGCGACGATGCCGTGTTCGCTCAGTCGCGGGATGTGCGTCTGGTAGAGCGACGAGTACACTTGCTTTCGCTGGCGCGACGAGAGGTCCGGAACACTGGTGTCGTTCTCCCACGCCGCGATGCGTGCGCTCAGGTCGGTCAGGGTTATCTCGCGTTCGTCCAGCAAGTGCCGGAGGACTCGCCGACGCCGCGAGTTGCCGAGCAGGTCGAACATCACCTCCCGTGAGGGACTCGGCGGGGTCTCCCCACCCACGTCGGGAGCGGCGGTACCGGTTGTTGCGTTAGCCATTTACCTATTATTGTCTATATTATTCCGGCGCGTAATTAATGTTGGGGATTTCATTCTTGTGGCCGCGAGATAGAGAGCGAGAGCGTCGTTACGGCCGATTGGCGGATTTCGATTCGCAGACGCGTCGTGCCACCTCGCTCACTGCGTGACCTCGTTCGGGAGTTCGTGGACGTAGAGCCGGACGTACCCGCCGTCGCAAGACTCACCGCCTGCCGACCGATACCCCTCGTCGGTCGGCAGACGACCGACGGTAGCAGGTGCGAAGATTCGCGTCCCGACGATTGCACCGACGTTGCCGGTGAGGGCAGTCGGGAGGTCTATGCCCTCACCGCCGAGTATCTGGCGGAGACGTTCGACGGCTTCGTCGTCGCCACCGAACAACTGGAACGCTTCGGTCGCATCGATCAACACGCCGTCGTAGACGTTCGATCCGCCTCGGAACTGGTCTTCGACCTGTTTTTCGGCCTGGGCGAAACAGCCAGAGAACGGGTTCTCGTCTATCTGTCGTCTGAACTCTGTCACGAAGAGGAACTTGTTGACGTAGTCCGACTCGACGATTCCTCGGTCGGGGACCACGAAGTTGTAATACTGGACACCGGGTTCCTCCTGCGTCTGGACGCTGGAATCGCCTCCGGGGACGATACTGGAAGTCGCTGTCTCGCCGAGACCGAGTCCGATTCCCACGGACGCGACGGCACTTCGCTCGACGAACGTCCGACGGTCCATCGACTTCGCGTTCTCGCTTGGTGTCTCTCGTGTCATTCTCTTCCCACCCGAGTCTGCGTAACCGACACACGCGAAAAGTCGTTTCCGTAGCCGAACTAAAGTTACCAGAAGTCCGAACGATAACTCGACCGCAACGTTACGTCCGCCGGTCGTGCCACGCCGGGAACTCCTCGCGAACGGTCTCCACACGGTCGAGGTCCACGTCGGTCACGACGAGGTCCGGGTCGTCGCCCGTCCCCGCCAGCGTCGTGCCCCACGGGTCGTACACCGTCGAGCGACCGAGCAGCGACGCGTCCTCGAAGTCGCCCGACCCGTTGACGGTCGCCACGAAGAACTGGTTCTCGACCGCACGGGCGCGCGGCAGGAGTTTCCAGTGCTCGACCCGGGGGTACGGCCACGCGCTCGGGACCAGAACGAGGTCCGCGCCTTCGGCGGCTATCGAGCGGTAGAGTTCGGGGAACCGGAGGTCGTAGCAGGTCGTCATCCCGACCGTCGCGCCACCGAATTCGGCGATACCGAGGCTCTCGCCGGGCACGAGAAGCTGGGCCTCCGCCGACTCGTAGCCGAACAGGTGGTGTTTGCGGTAGACCGCGAGTCGCTCGCCGTCGCGGTCGAAGAAGACGGAGGTGTTGGCGAGTCCCTCGTCGGCGGGCGTCTCGACGCTCTCGGTCCGGGCGAGGTCCTCGACGATGCTTCCCGCGAGCACGCCGATATCGTGTTCGCGTGCGGCGTCCGCGATGCGAGTGAGCGTGGATCCTTCGACGGGTTCGGCCGCGCGTCGGTAGGTGTCGAACGAGAAGTACCCCACGTTGAAAATCTCGGGGAGCGAAACGAGGTCCGCGCCCGCGTCGGCGGCCTCGGCGATGGCCGCCTCGGCGCGCTCGCAGTTGTCCTCCACCGCGCCGTCTTCGATGTCCAGTTGGGCGAGCGCGAGTCTCACGCCGTCGCCTCCCCTCGAAGCGCCGTTTCGAGGTTGTCGAGTTCCTCGTCCAGATTCTTCTTGAAGTAGCGTTCGATGCCGGGGACTCGGCCCTCGACGGTGAACCGGTTGACCAGTCGGCTCCCGGTCTCGGTCTCCTGAATCTCGTGTTCGCCGGTCACGCGGAGCGCCGACGACCGCCCCACGAACTTCACGTAGCGAGGCGGGTCGCGCTCCACGTCCTCGGTCTCGACGGGGACGGTCCTGTCGAGGAACGGAATCGGAAGTTCGATGTGCCAGATAGACGTGTTCTCCCCCGTCTTCTCGTAGTCCGAGACCACGCTGATGACGCTCGCGCGTTTCTCCGGGTCCGCGATGAAGTTCCACACGTTCTCCGGCGAGACCGCGAGATCGAACGTTCGCTCTACCCGGACTGTCATAGGTGTAGTTCGGACCGCGGTGTCAAAAACCCGCCGGACCTCCCGTCGCTTTCGCCCCGGACAATCTTATCCATCGGACCCCCTCCCCGAACTAGCCCGGCGTGACCTTCCAAGTGGTGGAGCGCGCCCGCCCCCACTTCTCGATGTCCACCTCTTCGGTCTTCTCTGCGAGTTCCGGGAGTCTGACACCGACTTGCTTGGACGAGAGACCGAGTTGTTCGGCGATGTTCTTCGAGCGGAAGTAGCGCTCGCCTTTGGAGACGCTCTCGCGGAGATACGCGACGATTCGTCGCTCTTCGTCGGTGTAGTCGGTCATCTTCGATACCGTCTAGGGGATTAGGACCCTTAACGATTTCCCGGCAAAAGTGAATCGCGTTTTGCGGCGACCAACGTGCCAGTGACGACGTGGAACACCCCGTTACTACCAGTAGATGTGGACCGCGGCGACGGCGAGGACGCCCGCGGTCACGGCGGCGGCGAATCCCCACGCGGCGAGTTCAGTGCCCGGTGCGACGAACATCGCGATAGTGGCCCCGGCCGCCAGCAGCGTGAACAGCGTGGCGAGTCCGATACCTTTGTCGCTCGCAACCGTCTCAGTTTCGGCCATACCCAGCGTTTCCCGCGGGCGCAACTTAGTTCATTCTACTCCGAGTCGGTGTCGGTAGCTTTTACCCGACCCAGCGACGGCTACCGGATATGGCGGGGATGTTAACGTCGGCGTTACTGGGGAGTAAGCTACGTGTACTGTTGACGCTACTGCTGACCGTCGGCGTCGTGGTCGGCGGCGGTCTCACGCTGGGCGTCCTCGGGACGCCGAGCGTCACCAGCACGCAGAACAGTTTCGGCAACGTGACCGACGAGACGACCGAGATTCGGACCGAACTCGTGGTCGAGAACCCGAATCCCGTCGGCGTCAATCTCGGCGGCGTGTCGGTGTCCTACGACGTGCGGATGAACGACGTGGCGATGGCGACCGGGACCAAAAACGGTCTCTCGTTCGACAGCGGGAACAACACCGTCGAGTTCAGCACGCAGATGGACAACGACGAGATTCCGACGTGGTGGGCGAGTCACGTCCGGAACGGTGAGCGGACGACGCTTCGGGTGGACGCTTCCGTTCGCTCGAACACCCTCGGCCGGACGGTTCAGGCCCCGCCCGTGAAACGACAGATTTCGACCGACGTCATCTCGCAGTTCAACTCCTCGGAGTCTCGGCCCATCGACGCGAACCAACCGCTGGTCTCGGACCCGGTCGGGTACGTCAACGAGACCAGCGGTCGGTGGGGCGAGGTCACGAAATCCGAGACGCCCATCGACATGCGTTTCACGGTCTACAACGCCAAGCGACTCCCGATGGCCGTCACGGAACTCGGGTACACCATCAACATGAACAACGTCACGGTCGGGAACGGGTCGAGTCAGACCGGCCATCTCATCGAGGGCCGCACCACCGAGACCATCGAGACCCGGACCGCGATTCGGAACCAGCGACTCGACGAGTGGTGGGTCTCGCACCTCGAGAACGAGCAGGTGACCCACCTCCGTATCGACTTCTACGCGAAAATCGAGTTGGGCGGCGAGACGGTCCGCGTCCCGCTCGACGGGATGACCTACACCGAGACCATCGAGACGGACATCTTCGGGACGAAAGGCGAGTCCGACGACGCGAGCGACGCCAGCGAGGCGACCGCTGACGGCGAGGAGACAGGGTCGAACGAGACGACCGGCGACGAATCGACCGACACCACCGCGACGACCGGCGACGGAACTGCGACGACCCCGGACGGCGGAACGGTGACGACAGCGGACGAGACGACGACCGACTCGGACGGAGACGTGACTTCCACGTCCGACGGTGAGACCACGACCACCGACGACGGTCTCCTCGCGCGGAACCCGTCCGGCGTTCGATGACGACGTGGACGACCGACGGCGAGCGCAGAAATTCGCACTCGTCGATAGAATTTTATACCCGGCAACGCGAGATACGTTCGTATGACACGGAGTGTAGACGCTCCTGATCGCGTTCTTCTCGGGCGATGAGAACGACGTATCGATCCGACGAGACGGTGAATCGATAGTTCTGGCGGTCGACGGCCACGACTACGAACTGAGTAGAGACGAGGCTACCGACCTACAGGAGGCGGTCGGCGACGCGCTGACCCGGCGACGAGAGTTCTTCCGGACCGCGGGCGTCCACCGCGAGGACGGGAGCTACGAGGTCGCACGGAGGGGCGCAGACTCGGCGGGGAACTCGAAGGTGTTCGAGAGCTTCGAGGTCCTGCGCCGGATGTTCGACCGACTCCCCGACGAGTTCACGGCCGACGACGTCGGTCGGACCGGAATCACGGGGTCGCGTCGCCACATGCTGGTGCGCCACTTCGCCGAGCATCCGGCCTTCGACTGCGGTATCACGCGCCGCAACCCCCTGACCGCCGAAAAGACCGCGGAGACGGCCGAGGAATCCGACACTGATACGGAGGAGGTCGAAGTAATCAGCGCGGACTGAGGCTCTGCCGCGTCCGAAAGCGTAGAATTTCAGCGTGGAATCGTATTTTATCGACAACTTCCGCTATCCATCAATGGTTTAATGGAGAATCGTCGCCACCGCCACGTATGAGTAGTCGCGAGACCGTCCTGCAGTGGTCCGTTACCGCTCTGGGATGTCTCCTGTTGGTCGTCGTGGTGGCGGACTTGCTGACGGCGTCGGGCAGCACGGCCGTGAAGGGGGTCGAGCGAGCGCTTCCCGCTCTGCTGGCGCTCCTACTCGCCGGTCTGGGCGTCTGGCTTCGGCGTCGAGGAGTCGCAGGACGCGACGTGGGAATCGTGTCGCTCGGAGTAGTGGGAGGCGCTGCGCTGTTCGTCCTCATCGACTTCTGGCTCGTGTTCATCATCAGTCTCGGCGGTCCGATTCCGAAGATGACGGCGTACCCGACGCTAAACCTCGTCGCCATCGGCGCGACGGGAAACGCGGTGTTGACTGCACTGTATCTCCGACTCCGCCGCCAGAACGAGAAACTGCAACGACTGACCGAGCGACTGGAGGAGCGAAACGAGCGGTTAGACCACCAGACTGCCAAGTTGGAGTCCCAGAACGAGCGTCTGAACCAGTTCGCGGGTATCGTGAGTCACGACCTCCGCAACCCGCTCAACGTCGCCGCCGGGCGTCTGGGTCTGGCCCGCGAGACCGGCGACGAGGAACACTTCGAGGCCGTCGAGCGCGCTCACGACCGCATGGACACGCTCGTCACCGAGACGTTGTCGCTGGCCCGTCACGGAAAGACCGTCGAGGAAACTGCTACGGTCTCTCTGGCGTCGGTCGCGGAGTCGGCGTGGGGAACCGTTCCGACCGGTGAAACGACGCTCAGCGTGGTCACGGACGGTCGCTTCGAGGCCGACGCGAACCGACTTCAGCGCACGTTCGAGAACCTCTTCCGTAACGCCGTCGAACACGGCGGCACCGTTGGGACCGTCCGCGTCGGTCTCCTCGACGCTGGCGGATTCTACGTCGAGGACGACGGCGACGGAATTCCCGCTGCCGACCGCGAGGCGGTGTTCGAGTTCGGTCGTTCGAGCGCGTCCGACGGGACCGGCTACGGACTCGCGGTCGTCGAGGCCATCGTGGCGGCTCACGGCTGGAGCATCGACGTGACCGAGGGTACGGACGGCGGTGCGCGCTTCGAGGTGACGACCGACGGAGCGGACGCGTTCGGCGTGTAGCAGTGACGCGTCCGGACGCGTGTCGAATCTGCCGACCGCCTCCACGTCGTCGGACCCGCAGTTCGGACAGTGGTCGAGCGGTCGCTCGAACGTCTCGCCGCAGTCGGTACGCTTCGGTCCGACGCCGGTCTCGGCGTCCGAAGTCAGCATCTCTTCGAGCGAATCGACGATACCTATACGAACGCCTGCGCATCCGGCGCGAAAGCGATTGTTGCCGGGTGGAGTACCCCGGAGGAGCGCCGAACCCTCGTCGGCGAGGCGGAGTAGTGACGGCCGAAAAGAGGTCGGGTCAGTTGATGGTCGTGTGTTCGCTCTCCTCGTTGAGGGCGAGGTTGGCCGCGATTTCGGCGTTCCGCATGGCGTACTGGGCGGTCTGCTGGAGACTGACCAGCACCTCGCGGACCGCCAGCAGGGCGTCGTTGTCCATCTCGGGCAGGTCGGAGAGAATCTCGCTCTCTCGGTCGCCGATTTCGTGGAACAGCGCCCGGACTTCGAGGGTCTTGTCGTAGTCGCGTTCGACCGCGGCCTGAACCGCCTTCGCGGTGATCTCGTCCACTTGGTCGGTGAACTCCCGGATGCGGCGCATCGTCTGGCCGTCCACTTCGAGCGTGTGGCCCTCCGCTTCGAGCGCGATTTCGGCGATGTCCTCGGCGTTGTCCGCGGTGAGTTCGAGGTTCTTCGCGATGGAGCGGTAGCCGATGAGCGGGAACCCGCTGTCGAGGTCCACTGCCCGGGCGAGCGTCGGATTCTGGTAGGCCGTGAAGATGAGGCGTAGTAACAGGACGAAGATCTTGTTGGCCTGTCGCTCCCGGTTCAGCGCGCGTTCGGCGAGGTCCGGGTTCCCGTGCGCGAGCGCCTTGACCGCCTCGCCGCGCATGGTCGAACCGGTGTTCTCGAGACGTTCGAGCAGGTTGTCGAGGCTGAAGTCCTCGGGGTCGACCGAACACCGGATAGCGATGCTGTCGGGCGTCTCCTCGACCACGCCGAGACCCATCAGTTGGGTCTCGGCCTTGTACACCGCGTTGATGTGGGCGCTCTCCAGCGTCTCCTCGCTCTCGACGTGGATGACGCGCCGTCCGAGGACGTACTGGGCGACGATGGCCCGCTCGACCGCGTCCGCGTCCAGATTCTCGGCGTGGATGACGGCCTCGGACTCCTCGGTGTGAGCGGACTCGGGCAGGACGGTCAGCGTCCCCTTCCCGCCCATGCGCAGCGAGACTTCGTCGCCCTTCTCGACGTTGTTCTCCGACGCCCACTCCGCTGGCAGGGTCATCGCCAGCGTCGAGGGACCCAACCGCTGTACCTTTCGGGTTTCCATGTGTGTTCTCTCGACCCCCCATGACCTTAAACTTCACTGGGAAACGATTAGTGTCCCTTAAACGACCTTCATCATACGGCGCTCGAACCGACCGACCCGCACCTTCCGCCACCCGCGCAGGGAGTCGTCCACCTCGTCGTCGCCGGTATCGACGCGGAGAACGCCGATACCGTCGAGTTTCGGTTTCGAAGCGACGACCTCCACGTCGGCCCGACGAATCACCGCGGGAGAAATCTGGTCGTTTCCGCGGCCGAAGACGAACCCCTGTCCGCCGATGGGCGACACCACGACGACGTTGCGCTCGCCGAGGTGCGTCAGAATCTCGTCCGCGCTGGCGTCGGTCGCGAGGACCTCCCCGTCGCGCCACACGTCCACCCCGAGCGGCGACCCCTCGAAGCCGAGTTCGGATTTCACCGCGCCCACGGTGCCACCCGGTCCGAGAACGTACGTCGTCCCCTCGTCGGCCCGGGCGTCCTCTGCGACACCGAGGGCGAGACTCTCGACGGTGCCGCCGCCGACCTGCTTGCTCGACTGGAGGTCCTCGGCGACGGGCACCTCGGCCACCGCCTTCAGTTCGGCCCTGACCTCGCCGTCGCGGTAGGCGTCCTCGTCGATGTCGTTGACCTCGCGGGTCTCGGACCGGTCGAAGTCTGCCGCGACTCGGCCCGCGGCCTCGGGCGTGACCGCGAAGACCGCGGAGTAGACCTTCACGCCCGCCGGAACGCCCAGTATCGGAATCTCGGAACCGTCCTCGTCCAGCGTCTCGGCCACGTCCACCGCGGTCCCGTCGCCGCCGACGAAGAGTATCAGGTCCGCCCCCTCGGCGACGAATCGCCGGACCGCCTCGCGGGTGTCCTCGGCCGTCGTATCGTCTCCGCCCGCGGGACCGCCGACGACTCGGGGGTCGAGTCCCGCCGCCCGGGCCTCGCGCTCGCCCATCTCGCCGCGGTAAGTCAGGAGTTCGACGCCCTCGGAACCGACGCGCTCGGCCAGCGCGCGCAGGGCCGCGACGGCGCGGTCGGGCGCGCGCGCCTCCGCACCGCGCTCGCGGGCCTCCTCGACCTTTCCGTCGGTGCCTTTCAACCCTACTCGGCCGCCCATTCCGGCGATGGGATTGACGACGACGCCGATGGTTCGCATGGCCGAGAGTACGCGCGTCGGGCGCAAAAACCGTCCGATACCGGGAGTTCCGATTCCCGGGACCCTGTCCTCCGTCAGTAACGCCCACGAGCGCACGGGGCCGAAAAAAGACGCTATCGACGCAGTCTCAGCCGGTATTCAGTACGACTGAGCGCCCTGAAAGGACTGGCCCTGCGGCTGCTGGAACGACTGACCCATCTGTCTGCCCTGCTGACCCGTCTGTCCGCCCTGCTGGCCCATCTGTCCGCCCTGCTGGCCCATCTGTCCGCCCTGCTGACCCGTCTGTCCGCTCTGTTGACCCGTCTGTCCGCCCTGCTGGCCGACCTGCTCGCGGATGCCGACAGTCTGGCCGGTCTGACCGCCGCCGATGGAGTGCAGGAGCTTCTCCGTCGCGTCCATGGCCTGCGTGACCGCCTCGTACGTCTCTTGCACGTGGGGCATCTGCTGGTGTTGCTGGAGAATCGGGAGTCCCTGCTGGGCGACCCGCAGGAACGCTTCGGCGATTTCCGGACCGTTGATGGAGTCGCGCGCGATGAACTTCTCGTTCAGCGACGCGAGGTCCGAGAGGTCCTCGCACAGTCGCGCGCACTCGGCCATCTGCGGCCCGCTCTCGATGCACTTGTCGGCACACCACTCGGCGATTTCGACCACGCGGTCGAAGGATTCGAGCGCCTCGGTGAGTTCGGGAGTCATCTCGGACTCGAACTGCTGGCCGACGCGATGGTGGGTCATCTGGTGGCTCTGGCCGGTCTGCGTTCCGCCCATCTGGCCGGACTGCGTTCCGCCCATCTGGCCGGACTGCGCGCCGCCCATCTGTTGTGACCCCTGCATCGGTTGTGTCTGGTGCTGGCCCGTCTGACCGTGTGTTTGCTGTCCCATGCTCCCCGTCGGCTGTTGGTACTGTTCTGACATGATTTCTCACTCCCCGCGTAAGCGTCTCCTAACCGCCGAGACGCCGCTCACGGGCAGTCGGTGGTTCGTCGGAAATAGGGATAAACCGGACCGACCGTTAGCGATTGTTCAATCGGGCAACCGTGTATTTCCGACCGTACGGCGTCGAAAAAACCGATTTCGAGCGAGAAAGAAACGGCGGGTTACACCGACGTTTCCCGACTGTTCGCGCGAGAAACGAGACGTTTCGACCGGGGGAGGCCGTGCGTGTCGGCGGGCTTGGTAAGCGTTAAGGGACCGGCACCGGAAACGTCGGGCATGTTCGTACTCGCAGAATCGGCGGCGGTTCCGGCCAACGCCGCAGGTATCGCTACTGGCGTCCTCGGACTCCTGATTACCGCGGCGTGGCTGGCGTACTTCTACCGATAGTCCGCCCGCACCCCGGAATCCGGAACACGGACCCGCGGTCGAGAGACGACTCAGTTTTCGGTCGGTTCGACGCGCTCGCGGAGCCACGCGGCTGCGCGTTCGAGTTCCGCTTCGTCCGTACTCTGTAACTTGAGGCGCACGTGGTCGCCGGGGTAGCTTCCCACGGTCACGTCGAATCGGTCCCGGAGGTCCGCCAAGCGCTCGACCAGCGCGCTCTCGGGTTCGTCGGCCTCGACGGTCCTGACGTGGCGGTACTCGCCGGAGAACTCGTCGGCGACGGTCTCGAACATCGCCTGCATCTCCTCGGGGACGCCCGGCAGAACGTAGACCCCTTCGATGGCGCACCCCGGAGCCACGCCCTCCTCGTTCGGGAGCATCCGGGACCCCTTCGGGAGGTGGGTCGTCCCCTCGACGAGGTCGCCGCGTTCGTAGTCGGTGTGGTCGGTCACCCACGCCACGGCCTCGTCGTGTTCCTCGACCGGGACGCCGACCGCGGCCGCGACCCCCTCCATCGTCAGGTCGTCGTGAGTCGGACCGAGACCGCCGGTGACCACGACCGCGTCGTACTCGGCCCGGAGTTCGTTGACCACGCGAGCGATGTCGCCCACGCGGTCGGGGACCACGACGACGCGCTCGACGCTCGCGCCGCGGTCGGCGAGTCGCTCGCCCAACCACGCGGCGTTCGTGTTCACGGTGTCGCCCGTCAGCAGTTCGTCGCCGACGGAGACGAGGGCTACCTGCATGGCGTCGGGTAGGGGTTCCGAAGATAAAAAGTGGGTGTTACCGCGACCGACTGCCGAAGATTACGAAGATAGCGCGACCGACTACCGACGGGAGGCTCTACCCCATTCCCGGCGGCGGGCCTTGGTCGAACTCGTCGTCGCCGGTATCGACGTTGAGGCCCATCTCCTCGCGCTCGCGTTCGAGTTGCCGAATCTGGAGGCGGAAGTAGGCCACCCCGAGCAGCGCGACGAGGATGCTCGCGCCGATGATGCCCACGAAGATAGTGAGGTCGCGGGCGAGGTAGTACCGAACGACCACGTTGTCGGCGGTCACCTCGGCCCACGTGAGGTGGACGCGACCGTCTATCGTCGTGGTGTCGTCGGCGGTCGGCCGAACCTGACTCAGAATCGGCGTCCCGACTCGCATCCCCTTCGGGAGGATGACCTCGTAGGAGTCCTCGACGTAGACCGGCGTGCTGAAGGACTTCCCGCGGTGGTCCGCGGTGTAGGCGAGTTTCCCGCTATCGGCGGGCAGCGAGACCACCGTCTTGGACTTCTTCTTCTGGACGTGTTCCTGCCCGAGCGAGACGACGGTGCCGTTCGGGTACCGGAACCGGACCGTCCCGATTGGAACCGGCGTGCGCTCGCCCAGCGACTCGCGCTCGAAGAGGCTGAGTTCCGACCGGTTCGAGAAGGTGTACACCGCCTTGTACTCGCCCCCGGTCACGTTCAGCGTGACCGCTGCGGAGTTGTTCCAATTGTAGGTCGCGTTCGAGTCGCCTGCGAGACGCTTCTCGCTTATCTGGTCGCCGCCGAAGATGCCCGTGCATCCCGCGGTGGCGGCGAGCAGCGCGACCGACGCGAGGGCGAGTAGCAGTCGTCTGTTCATGGAATAACGCAACGAATCTCCGCCGGGAGATAGTCGCCGATGGCCGCCAGTAGCCCCGGCGGGTCGGTCTCGTCCTTGCAGACGATACTCTGTTCGAGGAGGCCGAGTCGTTCGACCGTCACGATGTCACGAGCGTGGCCCGCGCGGTTGACCGTCGCGCGCACTTCCCCGCGGGTCGCGCTGTTGACGTTGACCCGGCCCGCGCCGCGCGTCCACTCGTAGAGGCGGTCGCGCTCCTCGTCGGCGAGTCGGTGGCGACCCGTCTCGCTCGCGTCAGCGCCATCCGCGTCGGCGTCTTCCGCCTCGGAATCGTCCGCGTCGCCGCCGTAGACGAACCGGAGCGGCACGTGCTGGACGAGGCCGAAGCGCTCGACGATCTGTACGGGCGTCCCCTGTCCGAGTCCGAGTTCGCTCGCGGGAATCCGAACGTCCTCGCCCGCGTCGAGGACGAACCCGTCCTCGTCCCACGATTCGAGGGTCCCGACGTACGTCTCTCCGGCCTCGAAGTCGGGGGTAATCTCGCCGAACTCCTCACGGAGGACGTTGCGGGCGACGACCTCGTCGTCTCCTTCGATGGTGACGACCGCGAAGTCGTCGCGGCGCACGCCCACGGTGTACTCCACGTCGAGGTCCTCGATTTCGTTACCGACGAGCGACCGGAGCGCGTCGAGCGAGCGCTCGCGCGCGTCGCCCTGTACGTACACCTTGGTAGCGAGTACGACCATCTATGCCTCGGCCTCTTCGAATTTCTCGACGTTGAGTTCCTCGCGGAGGTTCTCGATTCGGTGCTCCATCGCGTCGATGAGTCGACTGTTCTCCATGGATTCGAGCGGCGACCCGCACTCGGGACACTCGAAGCCGAAGTCCATCGCCTCGCCGAACTCGAACCGAATCGAACAGACTTCGCACAGGTAGAACTGGTGCTGGTACTCGTACTCCTGGCGCTTTTCGAGCGCGTCGAGCAGTCGGTACATCTCCTCTTCGAGGTTGTCCGGGATGTTCTCGTACTGGAACGTCCAGAGGTACGTCAGCCACCCGGAGTCCTCGTCGCGCAGGCGGCGGTACGTGGCGAGGTCGTTCTCGTAGAGGATGAACAGCGCACGCCGGACGTCGTTCAGTTCGAGGTCCAACTCCTCGGCGAGTTCCTCGTCGGTAACTTCGCCGTCCGGCGGGGCCGCGGCGACGGGCATCCCCTTCGGACCGACCAATTCGTGAAGATATTTCTGAATTACTGGGTCCTCCAGTAAGTCCTCAAAAGCCATTATCGTACACTGGGGCGTTGGAGCGTTTAAAACCATCGGGTACGCGACGTTCTCGGCGACGCTGGACGCTGTGACCCGTCGACCGACCCCGGTCGGTCCAGATTGCCGACGGTTCGACTGACGGAGCTCTCGGGTCCGAACTCCGCCCTCCCGCGAGAGTGTTCGTCGTACCTCGACGTGACGGGGGCTACTCCTCGTCGGTCGGAACGACCTTCTTCCCGGTCGCCTTCGGAATCACGGTCCGGTCGGCGTCCTCCCACTCGCGGTCCAACTCCCGGCCCTCGAACAGTCGGTCCAGAAACACCGCGAGTCCGGCCACTTCCGAGTGGGGTTGGTTCGTCACGCCGACGTTCCAGTCGGCGGCCTCGTACACGTCGAACGAGACCTTCTGGGACCCCACGACGACGAGGACGGGGTCGCCGCCCGCGCTCCCACTGTCCGCGCTCCCGCCGCGGTGGGCCGTCCGAATCTCGTCCTCCACGTCCTGTACACGCTCGCCGTACATCGTGAGGTGGACGACCTGTCCCTCCCAGTCCCGGATGACGGCCTTCGGACTGTCGGTGAGTTCCACCTCGAAGGGACCGCCGAAGCGGTCGGTGATGTCCGTGACGGTGCCTCGGGACTTGCTGGCGTCGCCCGCCAGAATCGCGCGGTCGGCCCCCAGCGCCCGCGCGGTCAGACCGACGTGGGTCGTCATCCGCTCGTCGCGGCCCGGTCGATGGCCCAGTCGGAGGACCGCCACCTCGGGTTCGCCTTGCATGTCAGGGCGTCGGTGGTCCGCGGGTTAGGGGGTTTCGGAACGCGGTTGAGACGACGCGAGTAGGCGGCGCAGTAAGGTGAGGATGACGAGGAACCTGAACAGTAGGGCGTGCAGTCAGAGCTGAGTGACTAGAATTCGACGGAAGAGCTAGCTACTGCCGACTCCAATGAGTACCCCACCGCCCATCACCGCAACCGTGTGCCTCGTGCCTCCCCAACCTCCTGCGCTTCTCGCTCCCTCCGGTCGCTGTGATGCTCGTCCCCCGCGCGGATGGACGCGACCACGAGGGTCGCGCTCGCACGCGCCGGTGGAGTCGCAGGGGACTCACGCCGAGTCGTATCGCAGGCCGAACGCCGATTCGAGCAGGTCGTGCCACTCGTCCTCGGTAATCTCGCGCTCGCTCCGGTCGCCGCGCTCCGAGCGCGTCAGTTTCGCCGGGGAGAGTTTCAGGTGGCCGCGCTCGGTCGCAATCGAGACGGTCGGGTCGCCGGTGAACCCGGACTCGGGCGCGGTGGCGAGGTGGTCGCAGGTGGCCTCGAAGTAGCTGAGTTTGCGGGGCGTCGTCTCGAAGACGTAGCGGTCGGTCCACTCCTCGTCGCCGGGACTCCAGTACTGGGTCAGGAACTCGGCGTCGGGGCGTTCGCTCTCGACGACGCGCCACTCGACGCCCGCGGCGTCCGAGACGGCGGTTCCGTCGAGCGGGAGCGGTCGTCGCATCGACGGGACTCCGCACCCCACGTCCGCGACGTACCGCCGGTCTAGGTTTACCACGTGTGAGTGGTGGTTCGCGGGCGGTCGGGGGTCGCCGTCGTCGCTCAGCATCCGAGCGGCGATTCGGTCGGCGTCGAACCCGAGTTCCGCGAGCAACCACCCGAACAGTCCGTTGAGTTCGAAGCAGAATCCGCCGCGCTCGCGTTCGACGATTTTCTCGTAGAGACGGGGCAGCGTCAGCGTCACTCCCTCTCCCGGGTCAGGGCCGAAGGGGTCGCCGGTCACGGCGAGCGTCTCGAACGGGACCGACGTGACGTGCGCTCGCTGGACGGTTTCGAGGGTGTTCCGGTCGGCGGTCCGGACCGGTCTCGGGTCGAGTCCGATGCGCGAGAGGTACGATTCGATGTTCGGTGACGACACGTGTCACTCCTCCGGTCGAACCTTCGGGGACGACCCCCTTCAACTCTCGCTGAAACGCGGCTTGGTAATCATATTGATAACTCAACCGAGTCAGCAATCACACCGAGAAGTCGGTCCGCGCTTCCGCGTCGCCGTCTGTCGTGTTCAGTTCCGCGACGACCGCGTAATCGCCGGGAGACGGGTCGTCCCACTCGCCGGAGAAGGTCTCGCTGTCACCGGGGTCGATAGTCTCGGTCTGGAGCATCTGGGCGAACATCTGTCCCTCGCTCGCTCGCCAGACCTCCTCGCCGCCGTCGAGAACGGCGAAGTCGGCGGTCAGGGTGCTCCGGAACGTCAGTTCGACGGGGTCGTCGCCGACGTTCTCGACGGTGTACTCGAAGGCGACGCGGTCGGACTCGACCGTCGCGCTGACGGAACTCTGGAGAGTCATACTTTCTACTGCAGTTCGAGGGTCTGAAAACTTTTCGTCGGTCAGTCGTCGCTCGAATTCAGACCCAGCGCCGCGGCCGCGTCCACCAGTCCGTAGCCCTGCTCGTCGCTCGACAGGCCGAGGTCCTCGGCGGTGTCGCGCAACCGAGTTCGTGCGTCGGTGTTGGAGCGTCCCTCGGCCATCAGGAGGGCGGCGACGCCCGAGACGTGGGCGGTGGCGAACGACGTGCCCGAGAGGGTGGTACAGGACCCGTCGGACCCCACCGTACGGAGGTCTGTTCCGGGCGAGACGACCTCTATCTCCGGCCCTCGACTGGAGAACGACGCGAGCGCGTCGTTCCGGTTGGTCGCGCCAACGGCGACGACCTCCGAGTAAGCGGCGGGATAGCCCACGCAGTCGTCGCAGGGACCGCTTCCGCCCGCCGCACCGACGAGCAGGACGCCGTGGTCCTGCGCGTACACGCAGGCGTCTTTCAGCACCGACGACCCGGAACTACCGCCGAGGCTGAGGTTGGCGACGTCCCAACCTTGGTCGGCGACGTACTCGATACCGGCCGCGATGTCGGAGTACGAGCCACCGCCCCAGTCGTTCAGCACCTTCACGGCGTGGAGCGTTGCGTCGGGCGCGACGCCGGTCGTACAGTCGCAACTCCGACTCGCCCCGATGATGCCCGCCACGCTCGCCCCGTGTCCGTTGTCGTCGTTCCACGGCGCACAGCAGTTCGAGGCGCAGTCGGTGAACGCCTTCCCGGTGCCGACGTTCGGGAGGCAGGGGTCGTCACACGGCAGTCCGGTGTCGATGATGGCCACGTCGGCACCGTCGCCCGTGACGCCGTTCGCGTTCGCCACGTCGGCGTCGATACGGTCGTACCCCCACGATGTCGAGAGTGCGTGGGCGGTTCCGTCGCGTTCGACGTATCGGACGTCCGCGCGTTCGGACAGCGCGGTGGCGGCGCGCTTCGGCAAGCGAAGCGTCGCGGCGTCGAAGGCGTAGTCGCGGACCACCTCGTTCGCGGCTTCCCGGGCGGCCAGTCGGCCACTCTCGGACTCGAACCCGACGTTGACTCGTACTGGGTCACCGGGGTCGGCGGCGGCGAGACCGGCCGAACCGATGGCGAGGAGCGACCCGCCGGTCGTCTTCAGCACGGTGCGTCGCGTGAGTGGGTGCTCGGGGGACATCTATCGACTAGAGAGACTCGGACGACAAAATAATTTCGGGAATAAATGTTGGAAATTAATACAGAGCGCCTCTCGGCGGTAGACACGCACGGAAAACAGAGTGGGAGTACGCCGACGGAGTTACGGTCGGAAGCTTGCGCCGACGGAACCTCACGTCGAACCGAGTCGGCGGGCACACTCCCGGGTCGCGAATCGGTTAGCGGGTGGAGCCGTCGCGGAGGTCAGTTCGCCGCTCGCTCCACGTCGAGCAGTCCGTTGCCCTGCTCGTTGCCGGACAGACCGATGTTCTCGGCGGTTCGCAGGAGACGGTCCTTCGCCGCGGCGTTGGAGTAGCCCTGCGCACGCAGGATGCCCGCTGCACCCGCGACGTGCGGACAGGCCATCGAGGTGCCCGAGAGCGTGTTGTAGCCGCCACCGACGTAGGTGGAGTAGATGCTGCTACCGGGCGCAGCGATGTCCACTTCGGGACCCGTCGAGGAGAAACTCGACAGGTCGTCGTTGGAGTTGGTCGAACTGACCGCGATGGTCTCGGGATAGGCGGCCGGGTAGCCGACACAGTCGGTACAGGGTCCGGAGTTCCCGGCCGCGGCGACGAGCGTGACGCCTCGGCTGTCGGCGTACTGCACGGCGTCGCGAATCGTTCTGGACGCGCTCCCGCCGAGCGAGAGCGACCCGACGTCCCAGCCCTGGTTGGCGACGTACTCGATACCGGCCGCGATGTCGGAGTACGAGCCACCGCCGTTGGAGCCGAGGACTTTCACGGCGTGGAGCGTGACGCCGGGAGCGACGCCGACGATGCCCCGACCGTTATCGACGCCACCGGCGATACCGGCGCAGTGGGTGCCGTGGCCGTTGTCGTCGCCCCAGTTGTAGGTGCACTCGGCCGAGTAGGAACTACAAGAGACGGCGGCCGCACCCGCGCCGAGGTTCGCTTCGAGGTCGGGGTGATTCCCGTCGATACCCGTGTCGATGATAGCCACGTCCGCGCCGCTCCCGTCGGCGGCCGTGCGGTCGGCGTCCACTCGGTTGACGCCCCACGGGACCGACTGAGCCAGCGCGTGCATCGTCCCGTTCTCTTCGACGTAGCGGACGTTCGGACTCGCGTCGAGTGCGGTCGCCGCTCGCTTCGGAACGCGAACGGTAACGACGTCGAGGGAGTCGAACTCCCGGACTACGTCGTTCGCGGCCGCGAGCGCCTTCTGACGGCCCTCGTCGGACTTGAAACCGACGTTGATTTCGACCGTGTCGTCGGGTTTGGCTGCGGCGAACCCGGTCGCACCCATGGCGGCCAGCGAGCCACCAGCAGTTTGCAGAACTTTCCGTCGAGACACGCCGTTATTTACATCGAGCATCGCATTTTTACTATTATCAAGTTGTGCAATAAAGTTTTATTCTAGTTCTAGACATTGTAATTTATAGTGGGCCGGTCGTCGCGACGTGAACCGACGGCGGAGAACACGCCGACTCGAAGGGACGTGACGTCCAGACCGGCTGTCCCAACATCGAAAAAGAAGCCGTGGCAGAACGGCGGCGCTTACGTGTCGTCACTGGAGTCGTACCCGAGCGCGGCCGCGGCGTCGAGCAGGCCCGCGCCGGACTCGTTGCTGGCCAGACCGACGTTCTCGGCGGTGTTCTTGAGTTGGGTCCGAATGTCGCTGCCGGTCGTCCCGTTCGACGCGAGCTGACCCGCGACGCCCGCGACGTGGGGCGTCGCCATCGAGGTGCCCGAGTAGGTGTCGTATCCCGCGTTCGACGCGATGGTCGAGTAGATGTCGGTACCGGGAGCCGCGATTTCGATTTCGGGACCCGTACTGGAGAAGTCCGAGA
This sequence comes from Halorussus aquaticus, assembly GCF_024218795.1. GTDB lineage: Archaea > Halobacteriota > Halobacteria > Halobacteriales > Haladaptataceae > Halorussus > Halorussus aquaticus. Next base: position 2,891,481 of record NZ_CP100400.1, on the reverse strand, counting down.
GGCTGTCGTCGCTGGCGGTCGAACTCACGGCCATCACCTCGGAGTAGGCGGCGGGGTAGCCGACGCAGTCCGAGCAGGGGCCGGAGTTACCCGCGGCGGCGACGAGGAAGACGCCCTCGTTGGTGGCGTACTCCACGGCGTCCTTCAGCGCGGAGGAACCTGAACTGGCACCGAGCGACATCGACCCGACGTCCCAGCCCTGATCTGCCACGTACTCGACACCGGCCGCGATGTCGGAGTACGTACCGCTGCCGCACTTGTCCAGCACCTTCACGGCGTGGAGCGTCGCGTCGGGTGCCGCACCGACGATACCCTGACTGTTGTCGTCGCCCGCCGCGATACCGGCGCAGTGTGTGCCGTGGTTGTTGTCGTCGGTCCACGAGTAGTTACACGTGTTGTCGGCGGGTTTCGCGCCGTACCGACAGCCACCTTTGGTGTTGCAGGAGACGAACGCCTTCCCCTTGCCGAGGTGGTCGGTCAGGTCCGGGTGGTCGTCGTCGATGCCCGTGTCGATGATGGCGATGTCCGCCCCGCTTCCGAGTTCGCCGTTGGCGTGCAGGACGTCGGAATCGACCCGGTCCTGTCCCCACGGCAAGGTCTGGGCCAGCGCGTGCATCGTCCCGTTCTCCTCGACGTAGCGGATGTTGGGGTTCTTGTCCAACGCCTGCACGGCGCGTTTGGCGGCGCGGATGGTCACGACGTCGATGGAGTCGAACTCTCGAACCACGTCGTCCGCGGTCGCGAGCGCCTTCTGGCGGCCCCGTCCGGACGCGAACCCGACGTTGACCTCGACGGTATCGTCGGATTTCGCCGCCGCGAGTCCGGACCCCGCCGCCGTGGCGACGGAGGCACCGGCGACTTTGAGAACGTTTCGCCTCGACATTTTATTGTCATTATTTAGCATCGCATTCGTAAAATAGGGTTCCTAGCACATAATATTTTCCTAAAAGTAAGAAAAATAACTGCGCTAAGGTTAATTAACCTACTTTCCCCCTGTTATTATTGGGGGAGAGAACCGAACGACACGGGGGTACCGCGGAGTCCGAACACCGCGTCCGAACAAACGGCACGTCTATAGGAGGCAAGCCCGTAGCCGCGGGCGTGCAAATCGTCGGTTACGAGACGGAGCGCGACGGCGAATCGCCGGGGCTGCTCGTGGCGGACGACCGGGAAGTCCGCCGGGAGTCGCTGGAGTCGGGTGAGAGCCTCGGCTACTCGCTGGGCGAGCGCCGGTGCGCCGGGGCGCTCGACGGGACGACCCACTTCGACTGCGAGAACGACGACGCGCCTCACTGCGACCACCACACCAGCACGTGGGTCTGCGCCCGGTGTACCGGCACCTGTCTCAAGGACGAGATGGACTGTTACGACGACCACGCCGTCTACCTCGCGGCGTTCGCGCCCGCGACGTTCAAGGTCGGCGTGACCAAGGAGTGGCGACTCCGCACGCGTCTCCGCGAACAGGGTGCGGACCGCGCCGCCCACCTCCGAACCGTCGAGAACGGCCGCGTCGCGCGCGAAATCGAGTTCCAGATTGCCGAGGCGTTCACCGACCGCGTGCGCGTCCCCGCAAAGATTTCGGGACTGCACCGCGAGGTGGACCCCGAAGCGTGGGAGTCGACGCTTGCCGAGTTCGACGCCATCGAGACGTACGGCTTCGACTACGGGTTCGAGTTGGACGCCGCGCCGGTGGCCGAGACGCTGGCGACGGGCGAGATAGTCGGCGTTCAGGGCCGCGTGCTGGTGCTGGAGCGCGGCGGGACCACCTACGCCGTGGATATGCGGGACTTGGTGGGCTACGATATTCGCGAGGAGGAGAGCGAGCGGGAGTTACAGTCGAGTCTGGCGGCGTTCTAGGACGAGATTTTGATGCGTGGCGCAGTTGACGGGGCATCGGAGTGACGTAGTCGAGTTCTCCGGCGGGGTTTCGGCGGTCGAATCGTTGGTTGTGTTTCGCCGGTAGTCTCGTTGGCGGTGTCTTCGGAAGCAAGGACGAGTAGAAGCTAGCTTCAGGCTCGAACGAAGGAGTCTCCGCACCGCCGAGCGTTTATACCCGAGAACGGGACGAACCCGTAACGTGCCCACCGACGCGACGACTCAGTTCAGTTCGAGTCCGCGAACCGCGACTGCATCGCCTTCCGCGACCTCGCCGATGATTCGGCCGTCGGTCTCGTCGGCCAGCGACTCGGCGTCGTCGGCGGGGAGCGCCACGACGAACCCGGTGCCCATGTTGAACGTCCGGTGCATCTCCTCGTCGCTCACGTTGCCCTCCGCCTGCACGAACTCGAAGACCGGGTGGGCGTCGAACGGGTCGGTAATCTCGTACCGGAACTCGCCCATCCGCGAGAGGTTGGTCCATCCGCCGCCAGTGACGTGGGCCGCGGCGTGGACCTCCCGGCCTCGGAGGTGGTCGAGCAGGTAAGTGTAGATGCGGGTGGGTTCGAGGAGAACCTCGCCGACCGACCGGCCTTCCTCGCCGTCCTCCGCGTCGAGCGGGAACGGGTCGTCGTAGTCGTAGTTGCGCGTGGCGGCCTCGCGGGCGAGCGTGAGTCCGTTCGAGTGGATGCCGCTGGCGGGGAAGCCGACCAGCGCGTCGCCCGTCTCCGCCTCGCCGGGGAACACCGCGTCCTTCGGCGCGAGTCCGACGCACGCGCCCGCGAGGTCGAGTCCCTTGATGACTTCGGGCATCACGGCCGTCTCGCCGCCGACCAGCGCGACGCCCGCCTCCTCCGCGCCCGCCGCGAGACCGTCGCCGACCTGCTGGGAGAACGCTTCGCTCGGTTCGTCCACCGCGAGGTAGTCCACGAAGGCGACCGGTTCGACCCCGGACGCCACGAGGTCGTTGGCGTTCATGGCGATGCAGTCGATACCGACCGTCGAGTAGTCGCCCAGCGCCTCGGCCACGAGCAGTTTCGTGCCCACGCCGTCGGTCGCCAGCGCGAGGTACCGGTCGCCGATGTCGAGCAAGCCCGCGTACTCGCTCTCGTCGATGTCGCCGACAGCGCCGACCAGCGCCGACGTTGCGGCCTCGCTCGCCTCGATGTCCACCCCGGCGTCCGCGTAGGTGAGTTCCTCGTCGTCGCTCATGGTCGAAGCGGCGCGACGCGCGAGTAAAGTTCCACCGTTTATGAGTCGGGTCGCGCACGCCACGTCGGAGCGTACCGTCGCTTCGACCGACACCACCCACACCCGGTGAGAACGCCCGCGCACTCACCAACGTCGTCCGCGCGCCGAGTCGGTTCCTACCAGCTAACGCCCACAGTACTCTTGGCCGGACCGAACGGCAATTCAACTATGAATCCGACACTCACCGAGGACGACGAAGGGAAGCGAGTGGTCGGTTCCGAGGGCGAGGTGCTCGGCACCGTGGACAAAATCGACGCGGGCGTGGCCCACGTCGAACCCGACGCGGGGGATTACGATACCGTCAGGCGATACCTCGACGTGGAGGACCCGGACGCCGAGGTCTACACGTTCCAAGAGACAGCGGTCGAGGAGGTGACCGCCGAGAAGATAGTCCTGCGAGGGAAGGAGTGAGTTCAGACCGACCGTCCCGACGACCGACCGACTGCTACGCCGACCCGCTCGCCGGTCTCCCCGTCCGCAATGGTGTTCCGTGTCGATACCGGAACGTGTAGTATGATGGGGCCAGACGCGGTGAATCACGGCTGATGTCGAACCGGCTGGGAGTCGATCCGCAAGTCGTGACGCTGGCACTGGCGCGCATGACCGAGTCCGTCGGCAACTCGTTTCTCATCGTCGTCCTGCCGCTGTTCATCGGGAACGAGGCCATCTCCGGGGCCACTTTCGGACTGAACGAGGTCGCCGTCACCGGCATCGTGCTCTCGCTGTTCGGGTTCGTCAACAGTCCGTTACAGCCCTTCACGGGACGACTGTCCGACCGAACGGGACGCCGCAAGGTGTTCGTACTCGCTGGCCTCGTCCTCATCGGTACCGCGAGCTTCTCGTACTCGCTGGCGTCCACCTACTGGCACCTCGTCGGACTCCGGGCGCTGCAGGGAGTCGCGGGCGCGCTCATCATCCCGACGACTGTCGCACTCGTCAACGACCTCGCGTCCTCGTCGAATCGCGGCGGGAACATGGGGACCTACAACACGTTCCGTCTGGTCGGCTTCGGCGTCGGCCCCGTCGCGGCGGGCGTCGTGGTCTCGGCCGGGCCGTACGCTATCGACCTCGGCGCGCTACGAGTCGCGTTCAGCGGGTTCGACGCCGCGTTCTACTTCGCCACGCTGACGGCGACCATCAGCTTCTTCCTCATCCTGTTCCTGATTCGGGACCCCGAGGTCCCGGCGACCGACGAGGACGACCGCGGTCTTGGTGGAATCGCTATCCTCGACCGTCGCGGTCGCGGGATACTCGACCCCGTGTTCACGCTCGGCGTCGTCTCCTTCTTCATGGCGGTCGGCATCGCGCTGTTCGCCACGCTGGGCGACATCATCAACGCTCGACTCGACCAAGGGCCGACGCTGTTCGGTCTCCAGTTCGCGGCGTTCGTCCTCGCTCAGATACTGCTGCAGGTCCCCGTCGGACGCGCGACCGACTTCTACGGGCGGAAGGGCTTCATCGTCGTCGGGACGATACTGCTCGTCCCCACGACGTTGGTCCAAGGGTTCGTCTACGACCCGTGGCTGATGTTCTCGGCCCGGTTCGTCCAAGGCGCGGCCGGAGCGATGGTGTTCGCGCCCGCGCTCGCGCTCGCCGGTGACCTCGCGCCCGAGGGGCGGTCGGGGACGACGCTCTCGGTGTTGACGATGGCGTTCGGGTTCGGCGTGGCGTTCGGTCCCCTCGTGTCCGGATTCCTCGTCTCGTTCGGCTTCGCCGTCCCGTTCGCGTTCGGCGCGGCGCTCGCGGCCGTCGGCGTCGTGCTGGTCTGGACGCAGGTGGAGGAACCGACCACGCCCCAACGGTCCCTCTCCTCGCTCTTCTCGTTCTCCTCGGGCGACTAACCGCCGTTAGCGAAGTAGTACGGAGGAGGAAAAGCGACCGCCTCTCAGACGAACGAGAACCCGAAGAGCGCCCACGCCGCCAGCGCGAAGCAGGGGAGACCGAACCCGACGAACGCGCCGAGACTCCACTTCTTGACGGTGTTCCCGTCGAGCGGGCCGAACGGAATCATGTTGAACCCCGCCAGCAGGGAGTTGATGCGGACGCCCAGCGCCGCGACGCTCCCGAGCGCCCCGCCGAGAAGGAGTTCGAGCGGGAAGAACGCAATCCCGAGCGCGACGTTCGTCAGCGGCCCGGCCAGCGCGATGAGACCGTTCTCCCGGAGCGTGGCCCGGCCACGGTGATACACCGCGTCTGGCGCGGCGAACAGGAACCCGGCGAGCGCCCCGGCGACAGCCAGAAACAGCATGCCGTAGTCCGCGCGGAACTCCGCGACCTGCCCGAACCGGATCGCGGTGACCTTGTGGGCATCTCGTGGAGCAGGAAGCCGAGTCCCGCCGTCACGAGACTCGCCGGGAGCAGACCGAGCAGGACGGTCGGCCGGTAGATGACCGTCCGGCCGCCGCCCGCGAAGAACAGCGCGAACGCCACGCTCAGGGCGGCCCACGCCACCGCGATGTCGAGCAGTTCGCGAGTTCCGAACCGGATGGTTCCGACCTTCATGTGAGCGTCCGGACGATGAGGTCCGCGCTGTTCTGCGCGCCCTGTATCATCAAGTCGGGTATCTGGTCGACGCCGACCTGCGACCCCAGCAGCGGCAGGACGACGAACGGGAACGCGAAACTCGCTATCATGCTGCCGACGTTGGTCATCGCCACGATGGCGATGAGTCGGAACAGCGGGACGTCTATCATCTGCCGGAGGAGGTCCCGAATCGGGGTCTCTTGGTCGCTCAGAATCTCGTTGAGTTCGGCGATGTCGCCGACGTTGACCGAGGTGTACCGGAGTTCGACGTACCCGGCGAACCACCCCGGCGCGAGCAGGGGGTTGACGCTGGTGAGCCACGCCACCGCTCCGCCGACGCCCGCCGAGGTCCAGCGCGCGCCCGCCAACTTCGCCAGTCCGAACGCGAAGATACCGTTGAACAGGAACCACGCCCCGAACACCTTCAGCAGGAGGGTGTTCTGGACGCCAGCCATGAACAGCAGGAAGAAGAACGTCAGAAATCCGGCCGCCATCAGGTAGCCGAAAATCTTGAACGGGGAGAACCGCCGCCCCGACTCGGTCCCGACGAGGTCCTCCATCGGCGGCAGGCGCTCGGGGTGGTCGAGGTACTCTTCGATGCCCGCGCGGTGGCCCGCGCCGACGACCGCGACGACGTCGTGGCCCGCCCGTCGGAGCGCCACGAGTCGGTGGGCGATGAAGGCGTCGCGTTCGTCGATGAGGGCTTCTGCCCCGCCGGGAGAGAACTGGCGGAACTCCTCCATCATCGCGGTCACCACGTCGCCGTCGGTCAGTTCCCCGACGTCGAAGTCCTCCTCTTCCTCTCCGGCACCACCGACGCCGACCATCGCCAGACAGAGTTCCCAGACCATCCGGAGTTTCTCGAGGACCGACATCCGCGCCCAGAAGCGCTGGATGGTCATCTGGATGTCGCGGTCCACCAGCGCCACCTCGCTACCGATAGCCTCGGCGGCGTCGATGGCCGCCTCCATGTCCGCGCCGGGTTCGATGTCGAACCGGTCGCCCATCTGGGCCTGCACGTACGACAGCATCCAGTAGGCGATGAACTGGAAGACGGTGTTGCCTTCGAGCAGGTCCGAGGGTTCGAGGTCCTGAGCCACTTCGCCTTTCATCTGGCGGTAGCGCCCCTCGTCGAGTTCGACGGCGACCACGTCGGGGCGTCGCTCGTCGATGGTCTCGCGGACCTCCTCGACGCTGTCCGCGGAGACGTGGGCGGTCCCGACGACGTGGACGCTGCCGCCTCCGTCGTCGCCGGCGTCTAACTCGGCTGAATCGCTCATCGTTCGCCTTACACGCTATCCCTTTTTACCGTTGTCGGTGCCGAGAGAATTACCAACGGTCCGAGGGTTCCGCCGGGCCAGACCGAAGGGGTTCCGTGACCGTGCAGTTAACGAACGAACAACCGACGAGAGTCCCGTCGGCGACCGGAATCTGTCAGTCTCTGCCCAGTACCCCTAAGGACAGTCCGGTGGTGCAACCGACCGGAGAGACGACTATGGCACGGAACACTCGGAGCCGTTGGGGAGGCCGTCGAGGACACAGACAGTATCAACGCGAAGAGATGGACGACCGGGAGCAAGGAACGCAGAATAGCTCGGGTGGTCGGGACCGGTCGCGGGGGGCCAGACCGGAGGGAACGAGCCAACACCACGAGTCCCACCAGCACCAGAACGTCGGGCACGGACACGCCCAGCACCAGCAGTCCGGCCACGAAGACGCCCAGCACCAACAAACCGCGCACGGACCCACCCAGCACCAGCAGTCCGGTCAGGGTCTAGAGAGTCACCAGACGAGTCAACACCGTCCGGTGCAACGCGGTCCGCAGCAGACCGACCAAGGACAAGCCGAAGCGAGGCGGGCCGAGGCGGGCCAGACCGACACGCGCCAGATGCGCGAGGGCGAACACATGAACCGCCAGTACGGCGGCGGTGACGACACGCAGCGCAGGCAGGGCCGACAGGGCGGTGAACAGCACCACCATCACCATCACCACCACCATCATCACCACGGTCGAGAGAGCACCGAGAACTAGCAGGGCCGACAGCGATAGCGCGGCCACCTACTCCGAGTAGTGGAGTGCAGGTGGCCGAGACAGGGAAGGGGGAGAGCGAGAAGAGGAGTATCGAGTCCGGGACTACCACCGCAGGAAACTACGCTACGCCCCGTTCGGAATCTCCGCTTCGCCGCTGAGCGCTTCCTCGCGGAGTCGCTCGCCCTTCTCGCTGTTCACCGTCAGTTCCGGGACCGGCGACGGGTCGTGGTCGTCGTCGATGGCGACGTAGACGAAGAACGATTCGGTCGTCAGTTCGGTCTCGCCGGTCTGGGGGTTCTCGCGGAAGGCCTTGAGACGAACCCGAACGCTCGTCTCGCCCGCCCCGTACGCGTACGCCTGTATCAGCGCCGTCTCGCCGACCGGAATCGGCTGAACGAAGTTCATCTGGTCCATGCGGGCCGTGACGCAGGTCTGGCCCGCGAATCGCATCGCCGAGAGCGCCCCGTCCACGTCCATCCACTTCATGACGTTTCCGCCGTGGGCCATGCCGAGGTTGTTGGTGTGGTTGGGCTGAATCAGGTGGCGGTTTTCGATGTAGGTGTCCATCAAGTCGGTCATGGTAGCGGGTTACGCCAGCGGAACAATGAACGTACTGAACTCCCCCGAGCGAACGGCGGTGGTCGAATCGCTACCGGAGCCCGCCAACGATGCCGGGAGCAGGCGAGTGCGGTATCCGAAAAATTGAACGGCGACTGCTGTGCGCACGCCGTAGTCGATTCCGTCTCGTCGTCGTTACATCTCGGCCGTCGTCTCGTTCGCCATCGTCTCACCGCCGCCGTCCGTCGTCACGATGAGATCGAACGGAACGTTCGCCGGTTCGTCGTCGGGCGTGAGGTACCCCGACGCTATCGCCGAGTACGCGGTTCCGCTCTCCAGCGAGACGTTGTACGTACCCACGACTTCGCCGTCGTTGTTCTCGGTCGCGGGTCGGACTTCGAGCGTGTAGTCGCCCGCGGGCACTTCCACGTAGTCGGTCGCGTTACCGAACGTCACGTTGTCGTAGAGGACCGCGCCGGACCCCGCGACGGTCACGTCCACGGTGGGTGCGTCGGGTGAGGCGTGAATTAGCCGGACCGAGGCGTTCTCCTGTGTTTCCTCCGCGTCGTCGACGAATATCGCCGGTCGGAAGGTCTCCTCGCTGACCTCGCCGATGGCCGCGACGGTGTACATCGTCCCGGCCTCGACGCTGACGTTCCCCTCGAAGACGACCGTCTCGTTCTCGTCGGTCCGTATCGTCACCGTGTGTTCGCCCGCCGGGACCTGCAAGTAGTCGCTGATTGTACCGTACTCGACGCCATCGAGCGCCACGTTCCCGTCGACCAACACGTCGACGGCAGGCGCGTCCGGCGAGAGGTGCGCCACTCGGACCTGCGCTGCCCCCGAGTCGGTCGCTCCCGAGTCAGTCGCTCCCACTGTTACCATGCCGACCCCCGCGAATCCAGTCAACACCAGCACGGCGACGCTTATCGTCGCCAGTCGTCGTGTCGTGTTTCTCTCCGTTTCAAGCATACTGCGACCGGCCCTCAGGACGAAGTCTCCTTAAATCTCCACGACCATTTATCGAGTAATGGGCCGTAGCGGTCGAGAAACGTGGATTACGCCCGGATTAGTCGTTCAACCCGGACCCTCACGCACTCCGGCGGAAATCACCCCGTAACGCGAGTTGTTGGTCTCCTCGGTAGACGAACGTTTATCCGCGTTCCGCACTATCTGGCGACCATGGGACTCGACGCTGCCGTTCCGGACCCGCCCGAACTGTCCGAAGGGACCGACATGCAGGAGTACGACGACGTGGAGGTACAGGGCGACACCGACTACCGTCGGGAAGAACTGGAGGCGTTCCTCCGGGACGGCGCGTGGGACGAGGCGTTCGGCGAGTGGTCCGAACACACCGACCTCGACGAGTCGGAGTTCGAAATCGCCCGGGAACTCGGCCTGTTCCGCGAGTTCGACTTCTTCTGGGACGACTTCGCCGACAGGGTCGGCTACCACGCGCCGGGCATCCCCGAGGACTGGAAGGAGCGAGACTACCACCCCGACCTCGACTCGTGGAACGCGGTTTCGGGCATCAACGCCGCGATGACCGAACTCGGCCAAATCGTCTGCGACGTGCTGGAGTCCGACTACATCGACTGGGAGGCCGACTACGAAGCACCAGAGGACCTCCCCGATTTCGAGACGTGAGGTCTCCAGACGCCGCCGTCGCGAGAGCGGCGTTCAGCGGTTCTCCGGGACGGCGAGACTGACCGCCCGAGCGCGGTCGGGGTCGGTCGAGACGACGCACTCCCACCGACTCTCGGTCATCGCCCGCAGGTCCGCCACCGCGACCGTCTCCGCCGGGAGGTGTCGGAAGAGTTCGACCGCGAACGGGAGCGTCGGAACTCGACCCTCGGACGCTTCGAAGGCGTACTCCTCGACCGTAATTCTCCACGAGCGCCCGGTATCACCCTCCGAATCGGAATCCGCGGCGGTATCGCCGTTCGGGACGACCGCGTAGTCGCCGACCAGCGAGAGACCGTCGAGACGTGCCAGCGTCGCGCGCATCGGGTCGTCCAACCGCGACGGCGTCCCGAGTCGATTCGCGGCGGTTCGGAGGACTCGTGCCTGTCGCCCGGGGTCGAGTCTGGCGTCGATTTCGGTCGCCGCGGTCGAGAGCAGAACCAGACACAACTCGTCGGGGTCGGTCACGGACTCGGCCGAGTGGAGATACGCCTCCAAGACGGCGCGCTCGACGCTGTTCTCGCCGAGTTCCGAGAGCGCCTCGAACACCGCGGCGGCCACGTCGTGACAGAAGTCCGAAGCGGTCGCAGCGTCCAACGAATCCTCGGCCGACGGGACCGGGTCCACCGAGTCGCGGTCGCCGGGGTCCTCCGAGACCACGAGGTCGTAGTGGGGTAGCCGTGGGTCGTACCGCCGGAGTTCCGCGCGGTACTCGGCGGCGAGTTCGGCGGCCGCGACGGCGGTCTCCCGGTCGGGGAATCGCTTGCCCGCGACCGGCACCGGCCGTTCGCCCGTCCGGGCGCAGTTCACGTAGTACCGACCGCCGTCGTCGTGGTGTTCTGCGATGCGCTCTCGCAGGTCGCTCAGAGTTGCGCCGACCATTTTAGGCTAGCCTAAAAATCCGGTTCGTAAGTAAATTCCGGTTCAGTGTCCCCGTATCTTTCGCGTCCGCGGATAGCCGTCCGGCACGACAAACCCTGCGTTTCGGAGGGTCTCGCGCGCCGAGGTGAGGGTCCGAACCCACCGGCGTCCGCGGTCGGTCCGGGCGTGGGCGGCGTACCGAATCGGCGACCCCGAGACCGTTCGGTCGTCGAGCGACACGCTCGCGCTGGCGTACTCGTCGGCCAGTCGGGGGTTCGAGAAGTCGATACCGTCGGGAAGCGCGAGGAACGGGAGGTCGTGTTCGACCGCCATGTTCCGGTAGGCGAAGGCGGCGTCGAGTCCGCCCGCTTCGAGCGTCCGGAGCAGTCCGGTCTCGGGGAAGACCTGCGACCGTGCGCGCACGGCCGCGGCGTCGATTCCGTCGGCGAGGTCGAGCGCCATCACCGTCCGATAGCCGAGGGGGTCCCGGTCGGGGTCGGTCCGACCCAGCGCGAGGGCCGGGTCTGCGAGCAGGCCGCGCCAGTCGTCGCGGTCGGTCGTCTCTCCGCCACTCGCAGCGTACTCGGCCGCGGGAGAGTCGGGGTTGACCGCCACGACCAGCGCGTTCGCGGCGAAGACGGTCGCGCGCTCGGCCAGACCGTCGAACAGGCGCGGGTCCGCCAGCGCCACCGCGTCCGGGTCGCGCAGACCGTCTTCGAGGAGTCGGCGGCAGGCGACGCTGCCGTGTGCCTCGACGGTCGCGCCACCGACCCCGGTAGCGACGGTCTGGAGGCTTCCCGCGACGAGAGCGTTCGCAGTGCGGGAGTCGGCGCTCCGCTCTCCGTCGTCAGAACCGACCGAGAGCGAACCGACGCCCGCGGCGCTTCCGACCGCGAGCAGGCCCGCGCCGCGCCGGAGGACGTTGCGACGACTCGACACGAAGGTAACGATAATACGCTACGGAAAAAGGATTTCGTAACCAGTTTCACTTACACGCGGTCCTATCGCGACGATGGGCCACTCTTTCAGTCTCGAACGCGCCCCCGATTCGCGAGAGGTCGCGTCGAGTGACGCCGACTCAGCGAACGCGCTCGAAGTTACTCGACGCCCCCGATGACCGGATATTCACGTACGACGACGGAAGACTCCCTTCCAGCGACCGGACTTCTGTCGGAGAGACGGTCCTCTATCGAGGTCAGTTCTCCGGTGGTACCGTTTTGGGTGACCGCACCGTGATTTTCAGTCCCATACTCCGACGAATTAGGTAGATATTTGTCTCGAAGTTAAAATTAGAACGTACGTCCGTCGTTCGAGACGGGAGATTCCACCATGAGACCCAACGAACCCGCCACGCCGTCCTCCACGTCGCGTCGCGCCTTCCTCGGAACCGCCGGGAGCGTCGCAGTGGGTGTCGGCCTCGCCGGATGCTCCGGTAGCGCACCGACGGCCGACGACTCCGACCGAGACCGGACCTTCCAGATGGTCGGAGAACCCATCCAGACGCTCGACCCCGCTGCCACCAACGACTCCGCGACCACCACGGTCATCACGCAGTTGTTCGACGGCCTAGTCCACTATCCGAAAGGGAACATCGGCCCCGAACTGCTGTTGGCCGACGACCACAGTGTCTCCGACGACGGCACCGTCCACACCTTCGAACTCGACCCGGAGGCGACGTTCGCCGACGGGCGACCGGTTCGGGCCGACGACGTGGTCTACTCGTTCGAACGCGCCGTCGCCTCGGAACACTCCGCCTCGGCGAGCAAACTGCTCGACGTCCTCGGCGTCGAACACCGGACTGAGACAGTCGAAACCGAGGACGGCAGCGCCGAGCGCTACGAACCCGGCACGCTCGGCGTCGAGGCGATAGCCGACCGGACCGTCGAGATTCGACTCTCCGAACCGTTTCACGCCGCTATGGGCGTGCTGGCCTATCCGTCGCTCTCGGTCGTCCCGGAAGGCATCGTGGGCGACGTCGAGGGCTACGACGGCGAGATGTCCTACTCGGAGTTCGCCACCGAGAACCCCGTCGGTGCGGGTCCCTTCGAGTTCGAGACGTGGACGAAGGACGTCGAGTACGCGGTCTCCGCGCGCGACGACTACCGCGGCGACGGGCCGTACGTCGATGGGATTCGTTGGGAGGTCACCAGCACGCCCTCGGCCGAGTACACGTACGCCATCAACAAGAACGCCGACGCCTTCTGGATACCGAGCGGGAAGTTCGACCCCAACCTCGTGTCGATAGAGACTACCGACGAGAAGGGCCGGAAGGTCGGCACCTACGGACCGCTGCCGGAGAACGGCGAGACGGTCCAATACCACCAGATTCCCCAGACGTGGACCTTCTATCTCGGGTTCAACGCCGAGCGCGTCGCCAAGCCAGTGCGGCGAGCGGTCGCCTACGTCCTGAACCAGCAGATGCAGGTCGAGAAGGTCCACGAGGGTCGCGGCGAGCGGGCCGCCCACCTCACGCCGCCGAACGTCTACCCCGGCGGGAACTCGGCGTATCAGTCGGACGCCGAGGAGTACCCGTACGGACTCGACGAATCGCGATTCGAGGCGGCCCGCGACGCGCTCGCGGACGCGGGCCACGGACCTGACGACCCCGCGGAGGTCACGCTCACGGTCTACGACGCGGCGGCGTGGTTCGAGACCGGGAAACTCCTGCGCGACAAACTCGCCCGCGTGGGCGTCGACCTCTCCGTCGAGCGCGCCCCGTTCCCCACCATCGCCGAGCGCGGTCGGAACGGCAAACTGGAGGCCTTCTCCTACGGGTGGGTGATGGAGTACCCGGCCCCGGACAGTTTCCTTGAGATACTTTACCCGCCGTCGTCGGACGAGCAGTTCTTCAACTGGGGCGGCACGCCCGCCGCCGACCGCGCGAAGCAGGCTTGGGAGCGCGTGCTGTCCCACTCGTCGGCGAGCGAGGCAGACCGGCAGGCGCGGGTCGAGGCCTACCGTCAGATGGAGACGGCCAACTGGGAGGACGTAGTCGCCCTCCCCGTGTATCACCCCGTCGGAGAGGGGTTCTACTACGACTGGGTGGACGTGCCGAAGACCGGGGCCGCCGGATTCTCGATGCACAAGTACGACGACGTCCGCGTCGGGTCTCGCGACTGACCGGCGACTCCCGGAAAACCTTGTGAGAGGGGACTGGCTTAAGTGCCCGTGCGTCTTCCTCCCACGCAATGACCGAACTCGACCCGCCGAGCGAACGAGAGTGCCAGCGGTGCGGACGACGCGACGTGTGGGACGACAGCGAACGTAACTGGCGAATCGAGAGCGAAGCGTACACCGGAGACCCGTTCTGTATCCACGAGTGGGACATCAACGGCGCGTATCGACCGATTCGGGAGTAGGCGCGAACCGACACGGGGTCGGTCGCGCGAATACCCGGTTGGTTCGCGAGAGTCCGTGACATCGCCGCCAGCCGATTTATACGTTCGTCCGTGTTCACGATTCGAGACGATGAGTCCTATCGAGGGTGGTTTCGATGGACCGACCGGGACTGTCGATGGACGAACGGGGGGCGTCGATAAGCGGGCGACGCGACTACCGATTTTCGGAGGGGGTCGGGATCGCTCGACACCCTCGAAACGCCGTCTCGTAGAACCGGCGGCAGGGCCGAACTGAGACGATGGTAGCGCTGTACCGCTGGTTGTTCGCCGCCGGGGTGTTGATTCTGCTGTTGGGACTGCTACAGAAGTGGTTCGAGCAGAAGTGGTATCTCACGGAACCGCTGACGGCCGTCGCGTTGGGCGTGGCTCTCGGACCGGCGGGAGTCCAACTGCTCGGCCTCCCTTCGGCGGCCGATTCACCCCGCGTCCTGACGCAGGTCACGCGGGTGACGCTCGCCGTCGCCGACATGGGTGTCGCACTGCGACTCCCGCGGGGGTATCCCGTCGAACACTGGCGGTCGCTCGCGGTCATCCTCGGTGCGGGGATGGTGCTGATGGCGCTGGTCAGCGGTCTGCTCGTGTGGGGCCTGTTGGGCGTCTCGTTCTGGGTCGCGATGCTCGTCGGGGCCACCGTCACCTCCACCGACCCCATCGTCGCCACCACGATAGTCACGGGACCGGTGGCGGAGAAGAACATCCCGGCGCGCGTCCGTCACTTCATTTCGGCCGAGTCCGGGGCCAACGACGGTGCCGTGTACCCGCTCGTCCTCCTCCCGATACTGATGCTCACCCGGCCGACGGGCGAGGCGCTGACGCGCTGGGCCACGTACGTCGTCGGATGGCAAGTCGTCGGGGCCGTCGTCCTCGGGGCGGCGCTCGGGTTCTCGGCCGCGCGACTGTTCCAGTGGGCTGACCTCGCCGATATCGTCGAAGAGCGGGGGTTCGTGGCGTACACCCTCGCGCTCACCTTCGCGGTACTGGGTGCGGCACGACTGCTGAGCATGGACGGCATCTTGGCGTCGTTCGTCGCGGGCATCGCCTACCGGATGGCACCCGGCACGCAACAGCCTTCGAAGGAGAAGAACGTCCAGAAGGCGATGACCAAGTTCTTCGTCCTCCCGACGTTCGTCCTCTTCGGCGTCGCGATTCCGTGGGGCGGGTGGCTGACCCTCGGTTGGCGCGGAATTCTGCTCGCCGTACTGGTTCTCCTCCTCCGTCGGCCACCGGTCGTGGTGGCCCTCGCCAGCGGACTCGCTCCCCTTCGCACGCGGAAGGACGTCGGGTTCACGGCGTGGTTCGGACCGATAGGTATCTCGACGCTGTTCTACGTGATGTTCGCCGTCCAGCGGACCGGCCTGCGCCGGATTTGGCCCGTCGTCTCGCTGCTGGTGTTCGCCTCGTTGTTGGCCCACGGACTCTCGGCAACACCCCTGTCTCGTCAGATGCCGCCGGACACGGCGTCGGAGCGCGGACGGGACCGTCCACAAAGTTCAAATCCGAGAGGGTGACGAAGCGCGGGTATGTTAGCCGTCGCCGGAGGGAAGGGCGGAGCAGGGAAGACGACCACCACGCTCGGACTCGCGGCCGCGCTCGTCCGCCAGCGAAGGAGCGTCCTCGCGGCCGACGCGGACCGGGAGATGCCCGACCTCCACGCGATGGCCGGGGTGGCGCGCGACCCGGGTCTCGACGCCGTGGCCGCGGGGTGGCCGCCGCGAATGGTCGCGGGAATCGCAGACGAACCCGCGCCCGGCGTCGGTGTGATTCCCGCCGAGACCGGTCCGCCGACCGCGGACCGAACTCCCCCCGAGACGGGGACGCCCCTCGGGCGCGTCCGGGGGTGCGCCGACGCCGCCCTCTTCGACTGTCCGGCCGGGGCGGGACCGGACGCCGTCGCGCCGCTCCGGGCCGCCGACGCCGCGGTAGTCGTGACCACCGCCGAACCCGCCTGTCTGCGCGACGCGGCCAAGACCGCCGCGATGGCCCGCGAACTCGATACGCCGGTCGCGGGCGCGGTCGTAACACGCGCCGCCGACCCGCCGGACGGGGTCGGCCGCCTGCTCGACGCTCCGGTCCTCGGCGTCGTGCCGGAGGTTGAAATCGAGGCAGCCGTGACCGACGACGCCTCGGGAGGAAAACCGCTGTCCAGCGAGCGGGTGCGCGCCGCTCACGACGGCATCGTGTCAGCACTCCAGCCCAAATACTTATGAAACAACGTTCCTTAATCGTGCAAATACGTGTCACGGCGTCTTTCGACGGGTATCGAGGTGTTAGATAGGAAACTCGACGGCGGACTGCCGAGGGGGAGCATCGTCTCGCTGTCGGCACCGCCCGCGAGTCAGGCGGAGTTACTGCTTTACGAGTTCACCTCTGCCCGCCAGACCCTCTATCTCTCGACCGACCGCGACGAGACCGCCGTGACCAAAGCGCTGGAGCGCACCCCCGGACACACCGGGTCGCCCGACGTGCGCCACGTCCCGGGGGATGCGCCGCTGGACCACTCCCAGCGCCTCTTCCGTCGTCTCCCTGAGGACTCGAATCTCGTCATCGACCCGGTAGACCTGCTGGAGAAACGCGACGAAGGTCGCTACCGGAATTTCCTCAACGACCTCCAGAACCACCTCCACAACACCGAAGGCGTCGCAATTCTGCACTGCCTCGACGGCCGGTCGGTGCCCGACACCCGCGACGTGACCGAACACGTCGCCGACGTGGTGTTCCAGTTGCACACGGAGTACTCGGGCGACACCGTCGAGACCCGCCTCGCCGTGCCGAAGTTCCGCGGCGGCCGGGCGCTCCCCGAGACCATCAAACTCGAACTCGCGGAGTCGGTGCGCATCGACACGAGTCGCGACATCGCGTGAACGGACGAGAGTTCGGGTTCTCCGTCGCCGAGCGTAGCAGACGGTACTTTGGAATGGCAGTCCGCCAGACACCGCTCTCCGGGTAGACTGAAAGAGGCCTCCTGAGCGCCGTTCGTCTCTCGCTGACGGCTACGCCGGAAATCGGCTACTCTCACCCTTCGCCGACTCGAAGCCGAGAACTTAAGCCAGACGCCTGCGGCCATCGACCTGTCCCCCATGCAGACGATAGACGAGGTCCACATCGCTCCGCTCGGGTTCGAGTACGACCGCATCGTCGGTCCGGTTCGCAGACACAACGTCGACGTACTCTACCTCCTCGAACACGACGACCCCGGAAGCGGGCCCGCGTTCCACGACGACTTGCGGTCGGAGTTGGACGACCTCGAGGTCTCGGTTCGGTCTCGGAGCGTGGACGTGTTCGACATCTACGACGTATTGGGCGTCGTGACCACGCTGACCGCAGACCACGCCGACGACATCGTCCGCGTGAACGTCTCCAGCGGGTCGAAACTCTCGGCGGTCGGCGCCGCCATCGCGTGCATGGCGACCGACGCCACCGCGTACTACGTCCACCCCGAGGAGTACCCCGACCGCGAACGACTCCGGAGTCACGGCTACGAGGACGACGAAGTCCTCCCGTCTACCCCATCGAGTCGCCGACGACGGACCAAGTCGCGGTCATGGACTTCCTCGCGGACGCGAACACCGAGGCCTACACCGTGAAGAAGAAGGACCTCATCGAGTACGCCGAGGAACAGGAACTCGCGTTCATCGCCGACAACGACCCCGCGAACGACAAGGCCAAGTTCGCGCTCCTGAACGCGAACGTCGTCGATCCGCTGCTCGAAGACGGCTACGTCGAAATCGAGGACGTCGGCCGCCGCAAGCAGGTACTCCTCACCGAGACCGGCGCGGACGCCCTCCGCGCGTTTCGCCACAAAGTTCGAGACCTCTAAGCCCGTCTTCTGGCTTCGACGCGTCCCACTCGCCCCGTCGGTTCCGATAGTATGGATTGTATCTATACTATCTCTCGTTAGCGTAGTTTCGATAGTATCCGGACAGAGTTGAATACGACCGGCGGTGTAGACAGAAGTGGAGGTCGCAACCGACCTCCCCCGAACCGACCCGCCCGTCCCCCTCTCGACCAGTCAGGTCGCCCTGCGGTCCCCGCAGGTCTCTCAGGGCCCTCGTTCGCCCTCCTTCGCGCGGCACCGTCGCCGTCTGCGACACCGCCCGCGGTTTGGTCCCCGCTGGCGCGGCCACCCTCGTTCGGCCCGTTCCCCGTAGAATCGTTCGGTCCGGCCCCGAGATTCGCTCGGCCCTCCGACCCGCTGACGGTCGGCCCTCCCTTCGAAAGATTCGATTCTCCTCCGGTCGCGCGTTCGGGACTGTCGAAGAGTTACGACCGGCAGAGCGGTCGAGACGCGACGCTATCGGCGAAAAAGAAACGAAAACGAGTCGGAGTTACTCCTCGGTCGTTTCGGCGTCGCCCTCGAGTTCCTCGACGATCTCTTCCTCGTCCATGTCGGCGTCTTCGAGCGCTTCTTCGAGGTCAACGTCGCCACCGCCCATGCCGCCCATCATGCCGCCCATCGGACCCATGCCGCCGCCCTCGATGGTCTCCTGCACGATGACGCGGTCGAGGTCCAGTTGGTCCATGACGTTCTGAGCGATCTGCTGCTTCTGGAACATCCACTGCTGGTTCATCGCCAACTGCGGCGTGCTCTCGATGTAGAGGGTCTCCTTCTCGACCGTCTCGGTTTCGGTCTCGGGTTCGGCGTCCTCGTCGTCCTCGTCGGGTTCGACGACCGTCTCCTCTTCGACCTCGTCGGTCTGGATCCACATGTCGAGGTCGGCGTCGATGTACATCGAGATGAGACCTTGGGCCTGCTCGACTCGGTCGTCGACCTCGCCGACGATCTCGTAGTCGTACTCGATGTCCTCGCCCGCGAGCGGGTGGTTGAAGTCCACGCGAGCGCGGCCGCCGATGATGGTCTCGACGTGCCCGTGCTGGCCGTCCACGTCGACGTGCGCGCCGGGGTAGCGCTCGTCTTCCGGAATCTTGTTGGCGCTGACGGTCTTGACTTCGTCGGCGTCGTACTCGCCGAACGCCTCCTCGGCGGGGATGGTCGTGCTGCCCGAGTGACCGATTTCCTCGCCGATGATGGCCTCTTCGACGCTCTCGAAGATGTGACCCTCGCCGAGAACGATGACGCGCGGTTCGAACTCGCGCTCCTCTTCGTCGAGACCCTCTTCCTCGGCGACCTCGGGGTCGGTCGTGTCTACGATGTTGCCGTCCTCTACGGTGCGCGCAGTGTAGTCCAGACGGACGAAGTCGCCTCGCTGGAGTCCCTCGGTAGTCTCGTCTTCGACGTCGGTTTGTTCCTCGTCGTCGGCCACGTCGGCCTCTTGTTCTTCACTCATACCCGAAACGTCGCTCGTTCGCCCCTTAAGAATCACGTTTCGCGTTTCTGACCGACTTTCGGGGTAAATCGGGGGAGAACCACCGGCAGGGAGTGGGTCGCGTCGGGGCGTAGCGGCCACGCTCGCCTCGAACGTCGGTCGCCCGGCGGACGGGCTATCGAAACGGTTTAAAGTCGCGCACGGGAAAGAGAGGGTATGAGTCAGTCCAAACAGACGCAGGCGCGACGGTGCGTCTCCTGTGGGATCAACATCTCCGGGACGAACGCCGCGTCGTTCAAGTGCCCCGACTGCGGGCAGCAGATTTACCGCTGCGCTAAGTGCCGCAAGCAGAGCAACCTCTACGAGTGCCCCGACTGCGGGTTTATGGGACCGTAACCATGGGAAAGGTAGCTGCTAAAATCAAGGTCATGCCGCAGAGCCCCGAAATCGACCTCGACGAACTCCAAGAGACGCTCGAGGATTCGCTCCCCGAGGGAGCCAAAATCAACGGCTTCGAGCGCGACGACGTCGCGTTCGGACTCGTCGCCCTCCTGCCGACGGTCATCGTCCCCGACGACACGGGCGGGACCGAGGCCGTCGAGGAGAACTTCTCGAACGTCGAGGGCGTCGAGAGCGTGGAAGTCGAGAACGTCGGCCGAATATAAGCGAACTCCCGTTTTGCGGACTTTGAAGCCGTCTCGTCAGTAATTTCTCCACGGTCGCGATGCCAGTGCGAGGTTGGTCCCTGAACCTCCACAGCCACCTCGTGTTTTCGCGGTCCCCGGACCAGATATTTAAAGGGAGACAGGAACCCCTCTGCGCACGTCGGTGTGTCTTTCCGAGCTATTCGCCGGTTGAATCAGCACCGTTCGGTAGATTCCTCAAAGCGAATCCGTGAGCGCACGGAATTCGGAGATCCGGTCCCGCCGCGACGTTGCGTCCGAACGACTCGCCGACGATAGCCATATTTTAGGGCGGCCTAAAATACAAATACCCGAACGGAGGGAAATACTTTTCAATTTTTAGGTCAGCCTAAAATCTGTGACGCGACGAACCACGTTCCGAAACGGACGGACGACGCACCGACCACCGACCGACACGGAGTTGGTCTGAGATGGACTACTCCGACGCGTCGAACGACCGACTGCTCGACAGACAGGCCGAGCGAGAGTCGGGAGCGCGGAGTTACCCGCGATACCTCCCGATGGCGATACGAGAGGCGCGCGGCGTCGAAGTCACCGACGCCGACGGGAACACCTACTATGACTGTCTCGCCGGAGCGGGCACGCTCCACCTCGGTCACAACCATCCGGTCGTGGTCGAGGCCATCGAAGACGCGATGGCGGCCGACCGGCCGATGCACACCCTCGACATCACGACGCCGATCAAGGAGGCGTTCGTGGACACACTCTTCGACAGCCTCCCCGACGAGTTCGCCGAGTCAGCCAAGATCCAGTTCTGTAGCCCCGCGGGCACCGACGCCGTCGAGGCCGCCCTGAAACTCACCAAGACCGCGACCGGCAACCGGTCGGTCCTCTCGTTCCGCGGCGGCTACCACGGGATGACCCACGGGTCGCTCGGTCTGATGGGTGACACGGATCCCAAGGAGTCGATACCCGGGACGATGGGGAACGTCCACCACTTGCCGTACCCCTACCCGTACCGCTGTCCATTCGGCGTCGGCGAGGACGGCCACGAGGTCGCCAGCGAGTACGTCGAGCGCCTGCTCGAAGACCCGGAGCGCGGGTTCACCGACCCCGCAGCGATGGTCCTCGAACCGACGCAGGGAGAGGGCGGGTCCGTCGCCCCGCCCGCCGAGTGGCTCCGGGAGATGCGCCGAATCACGCGCGAACACGACGTGCCCCTCGTCGTGGACGAAATCCAGTCGGGGCTGGGCCGGACCGGCGAACTCTACGACTTCGAGCGCGCCGACATCACGCCCGACGTGGTGACGCTCTCGAAGGCGGTCGGCGGCGGTCTCCCGCTGGCGGTGACGCTCTACGACGAGGAGTTGGACGAGTGGGAGTCGGGTGCCCACACCGGCACCTTCAGGGGCAACCAGTTGGCGATGGCCGCCGGGAGGGCGACCATCGAGTACATCGTGGACAACGACCTGCCGAGTCACGCCGAGCAGATGGGCGCACGCCTGCGCGACCACCTCGACGCCGCGGCCGACCGATTCGCCGCGGTCGGCGACGTTCGGGGCCGGGGGCTGATGCTCGGAGCCGAGATGGTGGACGCATCGGCCGACGCCGACGCCCTCGGCGCGCGTCCGCCCGCCCCCGACCTCGCGGAGACCGTCCAGTCGGCGTGTTTCGAGCGCGGGCTACTCGTCGAACGCGGCGGCCGCGAGGTCGCGACCGTCCGGTTCTTACCCCCGCTAATCGTCTCGAAGGAGCAGGTCGAGGACATCGGCCGCATCTTCCGCGAGGCGGTCGAAGCCGCCGTCTCCGAAGCCACCGGCGGGTCGCCATGACGGACGCCGAGGACCTGTTCCTCGGCACCGAGTCCGGGAACGACGCCTATCGAGAGGCCGTCGAGCGGGCCAGCGCGGCGGTCGTCGAAGCGGTCTCCGAGAGCGCGACGCCCTACTCGGGGGCGTCTCCCGACCGCCTCGACGACCGGTTCGGTGGGGTCGAGTGCCTGCCCGACGAGGGCCAACCCCTCGCCGAGACCGTCGAGGAGGTCGGCGACCGAATCCTGTCGGACTCGGTCGGCGTCTCGGACCCGAGTTGCGTCGCCCACCTCCACTGCCCGCCGCTGGTGCCCGCGCTCGCGGCCGAGACCGCTATCGCCGCCACGAACCAGTCGCTCGACTCGTGGGACCAGAGTCCCGCTGCGACCTACGTCGAACGTCGGATGGTGGACCGACTCTGCGACCTGTTCGGCTACGGTCCCGAGGGCGACGGCGTGTTCACCAGCGGCGGCACCCAGTCGAACTTCGAGGCCCTCCTGCTGGCCCGCAACTGGTTCGGCCGCGAGCGGTTCGGTCGCCGCGTCGAGGAGACGGGCCTACCGCACAAGGCCAAGGCGATGCGCATCCTCTGCTCGGAGGCGGCCCACTTCACCGCGAAGCAAGCCGCCGCCCACCTCGGTCTCGGCGAGAACGCGGTCGTGACCGTCCAGACCGACGGCGACCACCGGATGGACACCGCGGCGCTCGACGCGACCCTCGCCGACCTCCGCAAGCGCGAACGCGAACCGTTCGCGCTCGTCGGGACCGCGGGCACGACCGACTTCGGGAGCATCGACCCGCTCGACGCGCTCGCCGACCGGGCCGACCGGCACGACCTCTGGTTCCACGTGGACGCGGCCTACGGCGGGGCGCTCGCGCTCTCGGAGACCCACCGCGAGAGACTGGCCGGAATCGAGCGCGCTGACTCGCTGGCGGTGGACTTCCACAAACTGTTCTACCAACCCATCAGTTGCGGGGCGCTCCTCCTCCGGGACGGCGACCGCTTCGACCTCGTCGAGCGGTCGGCGGCGTACCTCAACCCCGAGGACGGCGACCTCGCCGCGCCGAACTTGGTCTCGAAGTCGGTCCAGACCACCCGGCGATTCGACGCCCTCAAGCCCTACGTGACGTTCCGGACGCTCGGCCGAGAGCGACTCGCCGAACTGGTCGAGTCCACCCTCGCCCTCGCCGACGACGTTGCGGCCCTGCTGGCCGACGCGTCCGACTTCGAGGTACTCAACGACCCGACGCTCAACGCGGTCGTCTTCCGGTATCGCCCCGAGAGCGTCGGCGACGAGGAGGTCGGCCCACTCAACGCCGCGGTCCGGGAGGCGCTGCTCCGGAACGGCGACGCCGTGGTCGGGCGCACCGAGGTCGGGGGGACGACCGCCCTGAAGTTCACCCTGCTGAACCCGAAGACGACCGTCGAACGCGTCGCCGACGTGCTCGACGCCGTCAGGAATCGCGCGCGAACCATCGCGGTCGCAGACAGACAACTCCGACGATGAATCCGACAGCAATCGCAGAGTCCGCCACGTTGCACAGCTTCCTCAACTGCTACCTCCGGGAGACCGGCGACTACGAGGTCGCGGACGCCGCGGACACGCCCGCGCCGACCCACGGCCGCGAGCGCGTCGTCCGCGCGCCCCTGCCCGAACAGGGAATCACTCTGTTCGTCCCGCTACGGTATCGGTCGCCGACCGACCGCCACCTGTTCGACCTGCCGGGTTACTACCGACGGGGCGACCAGACGCTCGAACTCGACTACGTCACGCTGGCGTCGCTCGTGACCGAGGAACTCTCGCTGGCGCGCGACGACGCCGGGAACCGCAACGAACTCCTTCTGCGGGTCGTCCGGAGTTGCAAGAACGTCGCCCGGTTCGTGGAGGCTCGAAGGGACGACACCGAACAGCTCTACGGCTTCGACACGACGTTCCGCGAGGCCGAGCAGTCGCTGGTGTTCGGCCACCTGCTCCACCCGACGCCGAAGAGCAGGCAGGGCATCCCGCCCCACGAGTCGCCGACCTACGCGCCCGAACTGGAGGGGTCGTTCTCGCTCCACTACTTCCGGGCCGACCCCGACCTCGTCTGGCAGGACTCGGCGCTCGGCGCGACCGTCGAGGTCGATGCCGGGAGCGCCGACGCCGCGAGCGAGTGGGTGAAGTCGGCGCTCCGGGAGGACCCCGCGGTGCCCGAGTCGTTCGTCGCCGCCCACGTCGAGAGCGACGACGTGCTGATTCCGGTCCACCCGTGGCAGGCCGACTACCTGCTCGAACAGGACCACGTGCAGGCGCATCTGGGGGACGGACTGGAGTCGCTGGGCCGTGTCGGCCGGGAATTCCACCCGACGAGTTCGGTCCGGACGCTCTACGCCCCGGACGCCCCGTTCATGGTCAAGGGGTCGCTCAACGTCCGGATTACCAACTCCGAGCGCACCAACAAGCGGCCGGAACTCGACCGCGGGGTCGCCGTCGCGGAACTGCTGGACACCGAACTCGGCGACGACCTCCGCGAGCGCTTCCCCGACTTCCACGTCGTGCGCGACCCGGCCTCGCTCACGCTGACCGTCGGCGAGGGCGCCGAGTCTGGGTTCGAGGTCGTCCTGCGCGAAAACGCCTTCCGGGGCGCGGACGCCGAGAACGCGGGTCCGGTGGTCGCGCTCTGTCAGGACCGCATCGCGGGCGACGGGTCGCGGTTGGGCGAGATAATCGAGACCCTCGCCGAGCGCGAGGGGCGCTCGACGGAGGCGGTCAGTCGCGATTGGTTCCGTCGGTATCTCGAACGCTCGCTCCGGGCGATTCTGTGGCTCTACCTCGAACGCGGGGTCGGCGTCGAGGCCCACCAGCAGAACAGCGTCCTCGCGCTGGAGGACGGCTACCCGGCCGAGTTCTACTACCGGGACAATCAGGGCTACTACTTCCCGGAATCCCAGTACGACGACGTGGACGCCCTGCTCCCCGGCGTGGGCGAGCGCGCCGACACCGTCTGTCCCGACGCGGTCGCCGACGAGCGCATCCGGTACTACGTCGTGCTGAACAACCTGTTCGGCGTCGTCAACGCCTTCGGGACCGCGGGGCTGGCCGACGAGCGCGACCTGCTCGGGATTCTCCGCGAGGAACTGGAATACTGCCGGACGTTCGACCGCGAGTCGTCGTCGCTGTTGAACGGCCTGCTCGAAGACGAGACCCTGCCGTGCAAGGCGAACCTGCTCACGCGGTTCCACGACATGGACGAACTGGTCGGGTCGCTGGAGAACCAGTCGGTGTACGCCGACGTGACCAACCCGCTCGTGACCGAGACCGAGCGCGGCCCCGCGACCGAGTCGGAGGTGAGTCGGCGATGACCGGGGCCGGTGGCGTCGTCGCCGCGCCGTACGACTTCCAGACGTACGACCGGAAAGTCGAGAAGGCGATTTCGTTCCGGCAGGCCGAGATGGCCGACCTCGGGATGCTCCACGCGTGGCTCAACGAGGACCACGTACTGCCCTACTGGCAGTTGGCCGACCCGCTCCCCGAGTTCCACGACGCCTTGGCCGAGAAGTTGGCCGACGACCACCTGACCTCCTACGTCGGCCACCTCGACCACGTGCCGATGAGCTACTGGGAGTGCTACTGGGCGGCGGACGACCCCGTCGCGGACCACTACGACGCCGACGCCGCCGACCGAGGCGTCCACCTGCTCGTCGGGCCGCCCGAGTATCTCGGACAGGGCTACGCCGAACCCCTCCTCCGCGCGGTCGTCGAGATGCAGTTCCGGCACGGCGAGACCGAACGCGTCGTGGCCGAACCCGACGTGCGAAACGAAATCGTCCACCACGTCTTCGAGCAGTGCGGCTTCGAACCTCGGCGCGAAATCGAGATGGACGAGAAGACGGCGCTGCTGATGGTCTGCGAGCGCGACCGGTTCGAGCGGGAGGTGGTGGCGTGAGCCGGATTCGAGACGTTGTCGGCGTCGGACTCGGCCCGTTCAACCTCGGACTCGCCGCGCTCCTCGACGGCGCAGAGGCCGATGTAGACGCGCTCTTCCTCGAACAGGACGACGAGTTCGCGTGGCACGAGGGGATGCTGATAGCGGGGACCACGCTCGAAGTCCCGTTCCTCGCGGACCTCGTGACGATGGCGGACCCGACCAACCCCCACAGCTACCTCAACTACCTCCGGGAGCGCGACCGCCTCTACGAGTTCTACTTCTACGAGACGTTCCAGATTCCCCGCCGGGAGTACGACGACTACCTCCGGTGGGTCGCCGAACGCCTCGGGACCTGCCGGTTCGGTCGCCGGGTCGAGGACGTGGCGTGGCAGAACGGTAGTAGGGACGACGCCAGTGAGGACGGCCACTTCGTCGTGACCGCCCGGAATCCCGAGACGGGCCAGGAACGGACCTACCGCGCCCGGAACCTCGCGCTCGGCGTCGGAAGTCGGCCCTACGTCCCCGAGACCCTGCGTGGTCACCCACAGGCGGACGTGTTCCACACCGCCGAGTACCGGTTCCGACGCGACCGGTGTCTCGACGCCGACTCGATTACGGTGGTCGGGTCGGGCCAGAGCGCGGCCGAGGTGTTCCACGACCTGCTGGACCGCCAACCTGACGCCGGATACCGCCTCGACTGGCTCACGCGCTCGGAGGGGTTCTTCTCGATGGAGTACTCGAAACTCGGGCTACAGCACTTCACGCCCGAGTACGTCGAGTACTTCTACGACCTCCCCGACGACCGGAAAGACGAGATTCGGGCGGACCAAGACCTGCTCTACAAGGGAATCGACCCCGAGACCAGCGCCGCCGTCTACGACCTGCTCTACGAGCGGTCGGTCGGCGACCGGGACCCTGACGTGGGACTGTTCGCCGTGACCGAGGTCGAGGACATCGACGCCATCGACGCGGGAGAGGCGAGCGAAACGGGCGCGAACTACCGACTCGACTGCCGCCAGTGGCAGACCGACGAGTC
Organism: Halorussus aquaticus; assembly: GCF_024218795.1. GTDB lineage: Archaea > Halobacteriota > Halobacteria > Halobacteriales > Haladaptataceae > Halorussus > Halorussus aquaticus. The sequence continues at coordinate 2,864,636 of NZ_CP100400.1, read as the reverse complement.
GTTCGTCCACGAGAGCGACGTGGTGATTCTCGGGACGGGCTACCACCGACCGGTCCCCGAGTTCCTCGACCCCATCGAGGACCGAATCGCGTGGGACGAGAAGGGCCGGTATCGAGTCACCGAGGACCACCGCCTCGTCCTCGACGACGTGGCTGGCGACGTGTTCGTCCAGAACGGCGACCTCCACAGTCACGGCGTCGGCGCGCCCGACCTCGGACTGGGGTGCTACCGCAACTCCCGCATCGTGAACCGACTCGTCGGCCGGGAGGTCTACCCCGAGGACGCAGACACGGTGTATCAGGACTTCGCGGTCGAGGAGTTCGTGAACCGGCGCGGCCGCGGTCGGGGCGACGCGGACACGGGGAGCGGAGGCGGGGACGCGAGCCACCCCGAGTCCGCCGCCCCGGAGGGCGAGTGACGATGGACGACTTCGACGCGCTCCGGTCCGCGCTGAACGCCGAGACGTGGGAGACGGTCGAACGCGACCTGCTCCGGAAAATCCTCGCGGAGTTCCTCTACGAGGACCTGATCGCTCCCGCACGCGCCGGGACGGTCCCGGCCGACGAGTCCGACCCCGGCGAGTCGTGGACGCGATACCGCCTCCGACTCGACGACGGCGTCGAGTACCGCTTCGACGCGCAGTCTCGCCCCCTCGACAGTTACCGGGTTCGCGACCGGTCGGTGTTCCGCCGAACCGTCGGTGAAACGGCAGGCAACTCGGCCGACGCGACACGACCTGACGGCGAGTCGGCGGACGCCGACGAGTGGACCGAGGCGACCGACCCGCTTCGGTTCCTGCTGGACGCCCGCGGGTACGTCGGCATCGACCCGACGACCGCGGCCCACCTCGTCCGCGAGTACCGCAACACGCTCGTCGCGGACGCCCACATCCGGGCGCGGAAGGCAGACGCGCCCGCCGACGCCTCGATACTCGACCTCCCGTACGCAGCGGTCGAGGGCGAGATGGAAGGTCACCCGTGGTTCACCTACAACAAGGGCCGGGTCGGGTTCGGCTACGACGACTACCTGCGGTACGCCCCGGAGTCCAAGCGACGCCAGCGCCTCTCGTGGGTCGCCGCGCGGCGGGACCGGGCGACGTTCTCCGCGGTCGAGGGACTGGACCGCGACGGCCTGCTCGAATCGGAGTTGGGCGACACCGTCGGCGCGTTCCGGGCGACGCTGGCCGACGAGGGACTCGACCCGGCGAACTACCACTTCCTGCCGGTCCACGACTGGCAGTGGAACGACAGCGTGGTCCAGTTGTTCGCGGGCGACATCGCCGACGACGCCATCGTTCCGCTCGGCGAGGCCCCGGACGAGTACCTCCCACAGCAGTCGATTCGGACGTTCTCGAACGTCTCGGACCCGACGAAGCGCCACGTCAAACTCCCGATTCGGGTGCTGAACACCAACGTCTACCGCGGGATTCTGGGCGAGCAGGCCGAGGCCGCCCCGCGCGTGACCGAGTTCGTGAAGGGGGTGCGCGACGGCGACGCCTTCCTCCGAGACGACTGCGACCTGCTCCTGCCGGGCGAAGTCGCCAGCGTGAACTACGAACACCCGTACTTCTCGGCGTTCGACGACGCACCGTACCAGTTTCACGAACTCCTCGGGTGCGTCTGGCGCGAGAGCGTCGTCTCGATGGTCGAGGACGGCGAACGCCCCCTGACGCTCGCGGCGCTCATCCACGAGGACTTCGACGGGACGCCGCTGGTCTCGAAACTGGTCGAGCGCTCCGGACTGGGACTGAGCGAGTGGCTCGACCGGCTATTCGACGTGCTGCTCCACCCGCTGGTCCACTACCTCTACAAGTACGGCACGGTGTTCATGCCCCACGGGACGAACGTCGTCCTCGTCCACGAGGGCGGCGTGCCGACCCGCATCGCGGTCAAGGACTTCGTGGACGAGGTCGCCATCACCGACCGCGACCTGCCGGAACTGGACGAGGTACTCGCGGACGACCTGCGCGACGACGAGCGGTACAAGCACCACATCCTCCACCGCCTCCCGCCCGAACCGCTCTGCCAGCACGTCTTCGGGACGCTGTTCGTCGGCGTCTTCCGGTACGTCGCCGACCTGCTGGCCCGCCGGGAAGACTACGCCGAAGAACGATTCTGGCGGCAGGTCCGGTCGGCCATCGAGCGCTATCAGGCCGAGTTCCCCGGTCTCGCCGACCGGTTCGAGACGTTCGACCTGTTTCGACCCCGGTTCACCAAGCACTGTCTCAACCGGAACAGAATCGTGGACTACGGCTATCAGGACTTCAGCACCCGGCCGAAGGTGCGAGGCCACGGCACCGTCTCGAATCCGCTGTCCGAGTTCGGCGACCGTGGAGGCCACTAACGAGCCCTCACGGTCGAGCATCACCGAACGCGGCGAACGGTTCCGGGAGACTTATCAGTCCGTTCTGGAAAGTAGGATGTAACGTATTTTAGGCCGACCTAAATCGAAGCGATTAATTGTTTTTAGGTCGGCCTAAAAACTATGGTCGATAGCTCAGACGGTGACTCGACGCGGCGACGGTTCCTCAAAGGTAGCGTAGCAGTCGGTAGCGCGGCGCTCGCGGGCTGTACCGGCGGGTCCGGTGGCGACTCGACGACGACCCACGCGACGACCACGACCGACACTACGACGACCGAAACGACCGAAGAGACGACGCAGGACGCCTCGTACTCGGTCACACTGCCGCCGGTCGGCGACGTGTCGTTCGAGCAGGTCCCGGAAGCGTGGGTCGCGGAGAACGCGAGTTGGGCGGACATGGGCATCGCGCTCGGGTTGGAACCGCCGCTCGCCGTCGTTCTCACGGGCGAGTACCGCACTCACCACTACGACGACGTTCCGCAGCTTTCGGTCGATACCGACGAGATGACCTCGCTCTGGCAGGACGGCATCTCGAAGGAGTTGTTCTACGACCTCGACGCCGACGTCCACTTCATCGACCCGAACTACATGACGAACCTCATCCCGAACTGGAAGCAGGCCGACGTCGAGGAGATAGCTACGAACGTGGGTCCGCTCTGCGGGAACACGAGTTTCTCGACCTACTCGTGGCACGAGGACTACCCCTACTACGACCTCTACGAGGCGTTCGAGAAGGTCGCGCAGGTGTTCCAGCGGACCGACCGATACGAGGCCTTCTCGCAGTATCACGACGAAGTCATCGGCGGAATCACGGACCGACTGCCGGACGAGCGACCCTCCGTCGCGCTACTCTCCCCGGCGTCTACCGAACCCGAAAAATACTACCCGTACCGACTCGGCGACCGGACGGCGTACAAACACTGGAACGACCTCGGCATCGGCGACGCGCTGGCGGGGTCGGACATATCGACGTTCACCTCCGACCGGGGGACGATAGACTACGAACCGCTGCTGGAGATAGACCCGGAGGTGCTGATGTTCTACACCGACCAGCACCGGACCGCCGAGCAGTTCCGCTCGACGTACCTCGAATTCCTCCGCGGGCACGACACCGCGAGCACCCTGACCGCGGTCCAGAACGGGGACGTCTACCCCGCGGGCAGCATGTATCAGGGACCGATTACGAACCTCTCGAAGACCGAGCGGACCGCCAAGCAACTGTTCCCCGACGAGTTCGGCGAGGACGAGCGACTCTACGACCGTCAGCGCGTCGCCGACATCCGGAGCGGAGCGATTTGAGCCATGGAGTACACGACCCTCGGCGACACCGGCCTGTCGGTCAGTCGCATCTGTCTCGGCTGTCTCGGGTTCGGTGACGGGAAGGAGTGGATGCTCGACTCGGACGAGAGCCGCGAGATTATCGACCGGGCCATCGACCTCGGCGTCAACTTCTTCGACACCGCGAACGTCTACTCGACGGGCGGGAGCGAGGAGATTCTCGGCGAGGCCATCGACGGCTACGACCGCGACCGACTCGTCGTCGCGACGAAGGTGTTCGGCGAGATGGACGAGTCGAACCCGAACGCTCGCGGTCTCTCCCGAAAGGCCATCGAGCAGGAACTCTCGAACAGTCTGGACCGCCTCGGCGTGGACACCATCGACCTCTATCAGACCCACCGCTGGGACGACGACGTGCCCGTCGAGGAGACGCTCCGGACGCTCGACGACGCGGTGCGTCGGGGGTCGGTCCGGTACGTCGGCGCGAGCACGACGCTGGCCTACCAGTTGGCCGAGGCCCGACGCCGGAGCGAGGCGCTCGGACTCCAGTCGTTCGTCTCGATGCAGAACCACTACAACCTCCTGTACCGCGAGGAGGAGCGCGAGATGCTCCCGTACTGTCGCGAGAACGGCGTCGGAGTGCTGCCGTGGAGTCCGCTGGCGAAGGGGTATCTGGCTCGGCCCCACGCCGAACTGGAGACCACCGCGAGAGGACGGACCAACGACTACACCGACCTCTACCCGTATCTGGAGGGGAACGGCCGCGAAATCAACGAGCGCGTCGCGGAACTCGCCGACGAGAACGGAGTGACGATGGCACAGATCGCGCTCGCGTGGCTGTTCCACAAGGACGTCGTGGACGCGCCGGTCGTCGGAACGACCAGCATCGAACACCTCGAACAGGCCGTCGAAGCGCTCGACATCTCGCTGTCGGACTCCGACGTGGAGTATCTCGAAGAGCCGTACGAGCCGGTCCGTCACACTCTGTGACGGCCAGTGCGGACGGGACACGGAGTATCGCGCGAAACGCCGCCAACTCGTCTCAGTACACGTCTCGGAGTCGCTCGCGCTCCCAAGAGACCGCACTGTCCGTGAACGCCTTCCAATGACTCCGCTTGACGCCGAGGTACGTCTCGAAGAGGTCCGCGCCGAGCGCGTCGCGCAGCACCTCGTCGCCTTCGAGCGCGTCGAGCGCCGCGCCGAGCGTCCGCGGGAGTCGGTCGATGTCCCGCTCTCGGCGCGCCGCCGCCGAGAGGGTGCCGGGGTCGATGGAGACCGACTCCGGAGGCGCGAGTTCGCGTTCGATTCCGTCGTACCCGGCCGCGAGCAATCCCAGCAGGGCGAGGTACGGGTTCGCGGTGTTGTCGGCCGCGCGGAACTCCACCCGCGTCGCCTCGGGGTCGTCGGACTGGCCCGTCGCGGGCACGCGGACGAGGGCCTCGCGGTTCCCCCGTCCCCAGCAGACGAACGCCGTCGCGCCGAGTTGGGGCCGCAAGCGGGCGTAGGAGTTGACGGTCGGGGCCGTCAGCGCGACGAGACCGGGCGCGTGGTCGAGGACGCCCGCGACGAACTGTCTGGCCGTCCGACTCAGCCCCTCGTCCTCGTCGTGGAAGCGGTTGGTCTCGTCCCACAGCGACAGGTGGACGTGACAGCCGTTCGTCGCGTGGTCGAACGGTTTCGGGAGGAACGTGGCGCGGTAGCCGTGGTCGCGCGCGACGCTATCGACCGTCTCGCGCAGGAGGACGTGTTCGTCCGCCGCCCGGACGCCCGGCGCGTGGCCCGTGACGATTTCGTGTTTCCCGGCCGCGTACTCGGGGTAATACTTCTCCACGGCGACGTCCTGTGCCTTCAGCGCGTCTATCGTCGCCAAGACGGTCTCGTGAGTCTCGCGCGTACTCTTGGTCAGGTACGCTCCGCGTTCGTCCACGTTGCGGACGGTGCCGTCGTCGTCGGTCTCGAACAGGTGAAACTCGCTCTCGAACGCGACTTCGGGCGCGAGTCCGTCGGCCCGCAGTCGCTCGACGAACGCCCGGAGCGACGAGCGCGGGTCCACGGTCCACGGGTCGCCGTCGAGCGTTTCGACGTCGCAGAGCATCGCCCCCGTGCGTTCGGCGTAGGGGAGCGCCCGGAACGTCTCTGAGTCGGGGCAGAGTCGGACCTCTCCGGCGGCGTCGAACCGTCCGTCCTTGTCTCGGACGCCGAGCGCGTTGTACGTCTGCACCAGTTGGGAGAGCGTCACGCCGTCCTCGACGGCGGTTTCGACCTTCGAGGCGTCCACCGCGTGGGCGCGTATCGCCCCGCTCTGGGTCACGAACAGCAACCGCACGAGGTCGCAGTTCGCGTCCCGACATCGTTCGGCAATCGACTGGTTCTCCGTCATCAGTATCTCCTTGCAACGCGGTTATTTTAGGCTGGCCTAAAAACCTGTGGGATGCGTGAAACTGTCCGGAGAGCTATCGGACGCGAGTCCCTGTTCCGGCGGTGTAACGAGTCAGAGGACTCGGAATACGCGAACCGTGTCGCGCTTGCCGGGTTCGCAGAGGAGTTGGGCGGCCCCCAACTCCGAGAACACCTGTTCCCAGTCGCGGTGGTAGAGCGGAAAGTCGTCGTGGACGTGACTCACCTCGGCACCTTCGCGGCCGCGCCGGGGACTGTTACCCTCGTTCTCGGCGGTTATCAGTAAGTCGTCGGTGACACGGGTCAACTCCTCGAACACCCACGTGTTCTCGGGGTGAACGTGCTGGAGCGTCTCCACAGAGTAGACCACGTCGAACGCGTCGTCGTCGAACTCGGGGACGATGTCCTCCATCGCACCGGTGTGGAACGTCCCCGTCTCCGCGAGGCGCGGATAGTGGTCGGCCATCACGTCGAAAGAGTCGTCGTTGATGTCGATTCCCGTGAGGTTCTCGTACCCGTCGTCGAGCAGGTGCGCGAGGTGACGGCCGGAGCTACAGCCGACTTCGAGAATCGCGGCGTCGTCGTTCACGTAGTGGTCGAACACGGCGGCGAGGGTCTCCGTCACCTCGTTCTGTCCGATGTTGGCGTAGTACTCGGGGGAGAACTCCGTCGAGCGATCGGCCCAGTACTGGTGGTTTTCCTCCGGTTCCATACGCGACTCCAGTGGGCCGAGAGTAAAGAGTCCGCGGAGTCGCGCCCGAACTCGCCCGGTCGTATCGGCGTCTCGGACTCGATTCGTCGCGCCTACTTCCGGTGTCCTCAGACGCCCGACCCGGTGTCGGCGTCCGGCAGGTCGTACTTCTCGACGTCCATGCCGAGTTCGTCGAGCGCCTGTTCGATGTGGCGTTCCTCGGCGAAGTCCGCGCCGTCCTCCTCGCGGATGCGCTGGGCGGTCGCCAGTACCTCTCCCCGTCGGTCATCCGGAATCGCCCACTTGTCGGTCGAGAGTTCGATGACCAGTCCGTTGTGGTCCTGCGTGTACAGCGAGTGGAAGATGCCGCGGTCGAACTCGTTGCACCCGCGCCACTCCTCGTTGAGCGTCTCGCGAATCTCCACGAACTCCTCGGGGTCGATGCTGAACGAGAGGTGGTGGACAGCGCCCACGCCGGTGCGCTGGGGCCGCGGGTCCGAGTCGCGGTCCTCGTTCACGAAGAACGTGACGATGCGACCGTCGCCCGTGTCGAAGAAGAGGTGGGTCTGGGAGGGGTCGTCGAGGTTCGGTTGCCGGAGGACGAGCGGCATCCCGAGGATGTCGCGGTAGAACTCGACGGTGTCCTCGGTGTTGCTCCCGATGAGCGTGATGTGGTCGGTTCCGGTGGTGTGCATCGGACTGTCCGGGAGGTCGGCAGTTATCTCGAAGTCGTCGGCCTGTCGGCGTCTGTTGGACATACGTCCGGGTAGCCGCCGGGACCTAATAGGTCTCAGGTAACACCCGCGTCACCCCGCCCCCGGAACCCGTCCCGCGACTGACACTCGACCCGCGACCGACGCTCACTCCGCGAGTTCGTCGTGGATGCGGGCGATGGAGTCGGTGCCCTCGTCAACGAGTCCGCCGTGATAGCAGAGGGTCCGGTCCACGTCGTACTCGGCGAGCGTTCCGACGGACTCGGTCGCTTCGTCCATCTCCGGCGTGAACCCCTCGTTCGGTCCGGAGAGGTCGCCTTCCGGAGCAGTCAGCGCGTCGCCCGCGACGAGCAGGTCGGCCTCCGGGAAGACCAGCGAAACGTGGCCCGGCGAGTGGCCGGGCGTCCCGACGACCCGCATCGGTCCGGCCTCGGTCCGGAACGTGACGCCGTTCTCGATTTCCACGTCCACCGGGACGCCGACCGAGTCGCCGCCCTTCACGGGGTCCTTCCGGCCGTCGATGTAGGGCGTCTCCTCGCGCGCGGCGAACACCGCCGCGTCGGTTCGGTCGAGAACGTCGGGGAGCGACCCGACGTGGTCGCCGTCGTGGTGCGTGACGAGGACGGCCCACACGTCGTCCCACCCGAACCCGAGGTCGTCGAGGTGGACCGACAGTTGTTCGATTGCGCCGGGGAGTCCCACGTCCACGAGAACGAGGCCGCGCGGCGTCTCGACCGCGGCGGGGTGGACGACAAACTCGCCCTCGTCGCGCTCGAACGACAGCGGCAGTGCGTGTACCGCGGAGGTCTCCGTCATGCGCCCGGATACGGAGTCCCGCGTGGTAGTTCTACTGGACTATCGGGGTAGTGTCAGCCTCACCGAAAACGACCGTCTACGACGCGTCTCACTCCAGCGACTGCTCGAACGCTTGCTGGAGGTCGGCCTTCAGGTCTTCGACGTTCTCGATGCCGATGCTCGCCCGAATCAGGCCGTCGCGGAGGCCCGCGGCCTCGCGCTCTTCCTTCGGAATCGCGGCGTGGGTCATCGTCGCGGGTTGTTCGATGAGGCTCTCGACGCCGCCCAGACTCTCCGCGAGGGTGAACACCTCCGTCTCGCTCACCACGTCGGCGGTCTCGTCGAGCGAAGCGTCCATCTCGAAACTGACCATGCCGCCGAAGTCGTCCATCTGCGACGCGGCGAGGTCGTGGTCGGGGTGGCTCTCCAGTCCGGGGTAGTAGACCCGCGCCACGTCCTCGTGGTCTTCCAGCCACTCGGCCAGCGCGTGGGCGTTCTCGCAGTGGCGGTCCATCCGGACCGGGAGCGTCTTCGTGCCGCGGAGGACGAGGAAGCACTCGTGGGGGCCGGGCGTCGCGCCGACGCTGTTCTGGTAGAAGCCGAACTCCTCGTCGAGTTCCTCGTCGTTCGTCACGAGCGCGCCGCCGACCACGTCGGAGTGGCCGCCCATGTACTTGGTCAGCGAGTGAGTCACGAGGTCAGCGCCGAGTTCGAGCGGGCGCTGGAGGTACGGCGTGGCGAACGTGTTGTCCACTGCGCAGAGGGCGTCGTTCTCGTGGGCGATGTCGGCGGTGCCCGCGATGTCCACGACGTTGAGCAGGGGGTTCGTCGGCGTCTCGACCCAGACGAGTTCCGTGTTCTCTCGCATCGCGGCCTCCGTCTCGTCGAGGTCGGTCATGTCCACGAAGTCGAATTCGAGGTCGTACTTCTCGTAGACCTGCGTGAAGATGCGGTGGGTGCCGCCGTACACGTCCTCGCTTGCGACCACGTGGTCGCCGGATTCGAGCAGGTTCAGCACCGTGTTTATCGCGCCCATCCCGCTGGAGAACGCCCGGCCGTAGTCGCCGCCTTCGAGGCTGGCGACGTTGGCTTCGAGGTCCGTCCGCGTGGGGTTGCCCGTCCGGGAGTACTCGTAGCCGCGGTGTTCGCCGGGCGCGTCCTGCTCGTACGTGGAGTTGGCGTGAATCGGGGTCATGAGCGCCCCGGTCTCCTCGTCGGGTTCCTGTCCGGCATGAATCGAACGCGTCTCGAAGCGGAACTCGTCGTCGTCGGTCATACCCGTAGCGACGCACGGGCGGCAGGTTACTCTTGCCCTTTCGACACGCAGGACCGGTTTTCTACTCGCGGGGCGAAGGCGAACCCCGTCAGTCCGTCACTCTGAAACGGCCCCGGGTTCTCGAGCGTTCGGTTGCTCCGATTTCCAGAACCACGCTACGACGTTGATCCCCGCGCCGAGGAGGAACAGCGCGGTCGTCGCCCAGAACGATTTGTACCAGAGCAGGTCCATGTAGATGACAGGGCCTTTGACGAGGGGCCAGAGCGGTTCGATCCGGGTCGAGGCGTCGGGGGCCGACAGCATGTCGGCGAACAGGTGCGAGAGTCCCGCGACCCAGACCGCGATGACGCCCATCTCGTAGGCGTGCCTCGCGGCCCGGTCCGTGAACAGGTCTGTCTGGTTGTTCACCTTCGTGAAGACCCATCCGAGTAGCGGCCCGAAAACTAACGACAGGAGGGTGACGACGAGGACCGTGTGGAAGACGCCGTGGTGGTGGATGCCCGCGAACCAGTTCGAGAGGTAGAGGTCCACGTCCGGCAACATCCCGAACCAGAAGCCCAGTCCGACGAACACCGCCGCCGTCTTCCGTCGCTCGATGAAGTACCACGCGGGTGCGAGCCATATCAGCGCCATCCCGAGGTGTCCGAGTACGTCGACCATGCAGACGTTTCAGGGCGGCTACCGGCATAGGGCTGGTGGCAGTGCCGTGAAACGGCGGCTAGTTAGGCTGGCCGTACGTAGTCGGCGACCGGCGACGGCCGTCGTCACTAGCACCTTTTGGGAAGCGCGGAACGCACCATTTATAACGGAGACAGAACAAGAGGGACGTACGACTATGCCGAGTTCGAACGGACCCTACCACAGCACTCGTGACAAGCTCTCGAACGACCCCCGCGAGAGCGGTACGTCTCCGCCCCAGCGGGCCGTCCAGCAGTACGAGGAGGGCCAGAAGGTCCACCTCAAGATAGACCCGAGCGTCGAGAAGGGTCGCTTCCACCCGCGGTTCGGCGGCCAGACCGGTGAAATCGTCGGCAAACAGGGCGCGGCCTACAAGGTCAGCGTCAACGACCGCGGCAAGGAAAAGACCCTCATCGTCACCCCGGCGCACCTGAAAGCGCAGGAATAGCATGACGATATTCAAGGAGAAGGTCGAGGAGGAGTACCTGACCACGGCCGAGGCCAAGGACCTGCTCGCGGGCATCGAAGAGGAACGCGCTCTCGACGAAGACCGCGAGATGCGCTACGAACTGGCCCGTGCCATCGAACACGTCAACCGCTTCGCCACGCTCGAAGCCGAGGAGTCCCGCGAACTCGTCGAGGAACTGCTCGAACTCGACAAAGTGGACGAACCGACGGCGTACAAGATCACCGACATCCTCCCGAAGGACCGCGACGAACTCCGCGCGGTGTACGCCCAAGAGCGCTACACCCTCTCGGGCGAGGAACTCGACGACATCCTCAACGTCGTCGCAAAGTACGACTGATTGCCACCTACTCTTTAAGTGGGTCGTCGCCGTATTCTATGACAATGATCGAACAGAACGACGGCGACGAGCGAGTGCCAGCGGTCGTGCTGGACTATCTCCCGCACGGCCGGGCCGACGACGACCGGCCGCAGTACCAGAAACCCGCGCTGACGTACGCTCTCGGAGTCGAGGAGTTCCGACTGTTCGAGGTGACGCTCGAAGAGGACGTGAGCCTCACCATCACCGACCGCTTCGACGCCGACCGGTCGAACGAACTGGTCGCCAGCGTCCGCGAAATCGAGTTCGAGGACCTCTCCGGGGCGGCCCAGTCGGAACTCGAACACGCCATCCGAGACGTGGTGGAGTCGAACGAACGGCGGTTCGTCGACTTCTACAGCGACGCCCAACCCATCACGCTACGCCTCCACCAGCTAAATCTCCTCCCGGGCGTCGGGAAGAAACTCCGGAACAACATCCTCGAACAGCGCAAGCGCAAGCCCTTCGAGAGTTTCGACGACGTGGAGGACCGGGTGTCTGGGTTTCACAACCCCAAAGAGGTGCTGGTCGAGCGCATCCTCGAAGAAATTCGGGAGGACGACCTGAAGTACCGGACGTTCGTGCGAGTCGAAGAACAGCAGCAGTAGTCGTCCCTTTTCGTCTCCCCGGACACTCCCGTAATCAAACCTTTCGCCTCTACAGTCGTGTCTAACCGTCGTCCTCGAAATCAGTTCTCAGACACGTTCCGGCGGACTCGGTGGCTTTACCCACCTCCGGTTTCTATCCGGGGACAACATGACCGATTCACGCGATTCGGGGACCGGCCCCCGAGACCCGGACGCCCTGCTCAGGCGGGCGGGGGTCCGCGGCAACCCCGACCGCGACCAGCACTTTCTGATAGACGATAGGGTTCTCGACCGACTTCCCGACTACGCCGCGCAAGCGGGGTTCGACCTGTCTCACGTCCTCGAAATCGGGCCGGGGACCGGCGCGCTGACCGACCGACTGCTCGCGGTGGCCGACGAGGTGACCGTCATCGAGCGCGACCCGGACCTCGCGGCGTTCCTGCGCGAGGAGTTCGCCGACGACATCGCGGCCGGACGCCTGACGGTGATTTCCGGCGACGCGCTCGCGGTCGACCTGCCAGACTTCTCGGTCTCGGTCTCGAATCTCCCCTACGGCGTCTCCAGCGAACTCACGTTCCGTCTGCTCCCCCGCGGCAAGCCGACGGTCCTCATGTTCCAGAAGGAGTTCGCCGAGCGCATGGCGGCCGACGTGGGTACCGACGACTACGGCCGCCTGTCGGTGAGCGCCCAGCACTACGCCGACGTGGAAGTGGTCGAACCCGTGCCCAAGGAAGCGTTCTCGCCCCCGCCCGACGTCGAGAGCGCGGTCGTCCGAACCACGCCACGCGACCCCGACTACGAGGTCGGAGACGAGGAGTTCTTCCTCCGGTTCGTGAAGGCCGTGTTCACCCAGCGCCGCAAGACCCTCCGGAACGCGATTCGGAACACGGGTCACATCTCCGGTCTAGACGACGCCGACGCGCCCGTCGAGGCCATCGCCGACGGAAAGACGGACCTCGACCCGGACGTCCTGAGCAAACGCGCGGGCAAGATTCCGCCGAAGACGTTCGCGGCGCTGGCGACGGTGGCCGACGAGTACGGCCGCGGCGGAGGTGAGACCGAGTGAACAGCACCGACGGCGGGATTCTCGCTGCCATCGACCAGTTGGCGAACTTCACTCGGACTCAGCAGGTGGCAGCGACGGTCGGCATCCTCGTCGGTCTCGCCGTCGCGGTCTGGGCCGTCCGTCGCGTGCGGCCGGAACTCCGCAAGCGGTTCCCCCGACACGTGGGCGACGTGGTGTTGCTCGCCGCCTTCGGGACGCTCCTGTTCGGGGCGGCGGTTAGTCTGCTCGTCCTCTGGGACCGGGCGACGACCGCTACCGTCGCGCTCGACCAGATCAACGCCACCGTGGGTAAGGGCTTCAGAGTCGTGTTCGCGTTGGCAGTGGTGGCTGGTGCGTACATCGTCACCGGATTCGTCAAGAAGGCCATCGACCGGTTCACCGACGGTCACGACACGATCAGTCAGCACCAGAGCGAAATCGTCTATCGGGTCTCGCAACTCACGGTGTACGTCTCGGCCGTGGCCATCATCCTCGGAATGTGGAGCGTGGACCTCAGCGGCCTGCTGGTCGGGGCCGGGTTCCTCGGTATCGTGGTCGGGATGGCCGCCCGCCAGACGCTCGGTGCCCTGCTCGCCGGGTTCGTGCTGATGTTCTCGCGGCCCTTCGAGATCGGCGACTGGGTCGAGGTGGACGACGAGGAGGGCATCGTGACCGACATCTCCATCGTCAACACCCGCATCCAGACGTTCGCTGGCGAGTACGTGATGATTCCCAACGACATCGTGAGCGGCGAGAAGATAGTCAACAAGAGTCGGAAGGGGCGACTCCGCATCGAGGTCGAGGTCGGCGTCGATTACGAGGCCGACGTGCGGTACGCGGCCGACCTCGCCGAGGAGACGATGAAGGACTTGGACGAGGTGCTGACGGTGCCGACGCCGAAGGTCGTCCTCAAGGAGTTCGGCGACTCCGCGGTCACGCTGGTCCTGCGCTTCTGGATAGACAAACCGAGTGCGCGCAGGCAGTGGCGCGCCCGGACCGCGGTCATCGAGTCGGTCAAGGCGGCTTTCGACCGCGAGGGCGTCAAAATTCCGTACCCTCAGCGCGAACTCACCGGACGCGAGGAGTCGGGCGGGTTCCGCCTCGCCGGTGAACCCGGCATGCGTGAAGCCACCGCCGACGGTGGCCTGACCGACGACGCGTCCGACGCGAGCGAGGTGAGTCGAGAGTGACCGACCTCGCCGACCGACGCGACGTCGAAACCGAGGTGTACCAACCGGCCGAGGACTCCCACCTTCTCGCGGAGACCGCCGTCGCCGACCTCGGAGACGCCCCAAAATCGCTCGCGCTGGAGGTCGGCACCGGGTCGGGGTACGTCGCGGAGCGAGTCGCCGACGAGACCCACGCCCGCGTTCTCGGGTCCGACGTGAACCCTCACGCTTGCGTACAGGCCCGCGAGCGAGGCGTGGAAGCGGTCCGAGCCGACCTGCTCGAACCGTTCCGCTCGGACGTTTTCGACGTCGTTCTGTTCAACGCGCCCTACCTTCCGACCGACCCCGACGAGGAGCGCGACGACTGGATGGAGGTCGCGCTCTCGGGCGGCGAGGACGGCCGGGAGGTCATCGAACCGTTCCTCGAATCCGTGGGTCGAGTCCTCGACCCTGACGGAGCGGTCTACCTGCTGGTCAGCAGTCTCACTGGCGTAGACGAGGTCGCGGAGTTAGCCGCCGCCGAGGGGTTCTCCGCGGTGGCGCTCCGGGACGAGTCGTTCCCCTTCGAGACGCTGACGGTGCTGAAGCTACTCCGCTGAGGCGGTCGCGTTCACCGGGTTCGGCAACTGGTAGAGGTCTCCGGTGGTATCCTCGTTCTCGACGGTCAGCAGCAGGTGACCGTTCACCGTCACGTCGAACTGCCGGTAGTCGGTGGGCAGTCCGGTACCGAGGCGGACGTGGGTTGCGACTCGACAGCCTTCGCGGCGCGAGTCGTTCGCCGCCGCTTTGGAAACTTCCCTTCCGTCCGCGACCGTTTCGAGGGCGATTCGGTACGTCCCCGGCGTCGTCCGACTCACGTTCGCCGAGACGGTCCGGCCCGGGTCGTGGACGACGGTGGCGTTCAGCGTGACTGCGAAGGACTCGCCGACCGCGACTTCGTGGACCCATCCGCCGTGCGGGCGGACGTCGAGGCAGTCTGGACCCGACGTGCTCAGCGAGTACCCCGGCGACTCTGCGTCGGGACCGGAGTCTGCCGTTCCGACCGGCGCGCCGAACCCGGCCCATCCTATCGCCCCGGCGACGAGTCCGAGGACGAACGCGCCCGCGACTGCGGTAGTGAACTTCTCCATCAGTTAGTCGTCTGCCACGTCGCTGAAATACTTTTCTCAGTAATCGAGACGTGGCACCGCGTCGATTGTGGTGTATGGTACCACTGCACTATGATTGCGGGTAATTTCCTTAGAGGAAAATATTAAGCACCAGCATTCCGTAGGTCGGAGTACATGACCGAACACGTCGCGACGACGCCGGGGGTATACCCGCTTCCCGACTGGGCGAAAGGCGACTTAGCCGACTTGAAAGGCCACCAGAAGCACGACCTCGTCGACGGTGACGAGGGCGAAGCGGTAACCGAGGTCTACGAGCAGGCCCGCGAGGAAGTTATCGACAGCCAGCAGTCCGCCGGGCTCGACCGCGTGGTCGAAGGGCAACTCCGATGGGACGACATGCTCGCCCATCCGCTCGCAGTCCACGACTCGGTGGAGACCCGCGGCATCGTCCGGTACTACGACAACAACAACTTCTACCGCGACCCTGTCGTGACCGACGACCTGACCTTCGACGGCGACATCGCCGGAGAGTTGGACGCCGCGAGCGAGTTCGTGGACGCCGACGAGTTGCAAGCGGTCGTCCCCGGTCCCTACTCGCTCGCCGACCTCGCCACCGACGAGCACTACGGCGACGACGACGAGTTCCTCGACGCCATCGCCGACTTCCTCGCAGGCGAAGTCGAGGCGTTCCCCGAGGTGGAGACGCTGTTCGTCCTCGAACCGTCGCTGGTGGAGAACTCGCCGGACGACGGCGAGGACGAACGCGCCAGCGAAGCGGTCGATGCGGTGACGAGCGCCGCCCCGGCCGACACCGACGTCGTGGTCCACACCTACTGGGGCGCGCTGGACGAGAAGGTCCACGCTCACCTGCTGGACGCCGACTTCGACGCGCTCAGTTACGACTTCGTGAGCAACCACGAGGACAACCTGTACAACATCAACGAGTACGGCACCAAGGACTCCATCGCCGCGGGCGTCGTGGACGGCCAGAACACGCTGGTCGAAGACGCCGAGGCCATCTCCGACCGTGCCGACTGGTTGCAGGAGAACACGCCCGCGAGCGACTTCGAGACGATCTACCTGACGCCGAACACCGAACTGTTCTACCTGCCGTACTCGACGTTCGAGGAGAAACTCGCCGCGCTCGGCGAAGCGACCGACCTCGCGGAGGTGAAAGCATGACCGACACCCGAGACCAGTTCCGACCCGAGAATCACCCGACCGACCACTTCCTGCTGACGACCGTCGTCGGAAGCTACCCCAAGCCGAAGTGGGTGGACCGCGCACGCGACCTCCACGAAGACGAGGACGCCGACTTCGACGACGACGCGTGGCGGGAGGCCAAGGACGACGCCGCCCGACTCATCACAGGCGAACACGAGCGCGCCGGTCTCGACGTAATCGTGGACGGCGAGATGCGCCGCAACGAGATGGTCGAGTACTTCGCCCATCGCATCGACGGCTACGAGTTCAACGGACCGGTGAAGGTGTGGGGCCACAACACCTTCGACAAGCCCTCCGTCGTCTCGGACGTCGAGTACGACGAGACGTGGCTCGTGGACGAGTACGAGTTCACGGCCAGCGTCTCGGACCGCCCGGTCAAGGTTCCCATCACGGGACCGTACACGCTCGCGAACTGGAGTTTCAACGAGGCCTACGAGGACACCGAGGCGCTCGCCAACGACCTCGCCGACCTCGTGAACGAGGAGGTCGAGAAACTGGTCGAAGCGGGCGCTCGTTACATCCAGATAGACGAACCTGCGCTGGCCACGACGCCAGACGACCACGCCATCGTCGGCGACTGTCTCGAACGCATCGTGGACGGGATTCCGGACGACGTGCGCATCGGACTCCACGTCTGCTACGGCGACTACTCGCGCATCTATCCGGAGATTCTGGACTTCCCGGTGGACGAGTTCGACCTCGAACTCGCCAACGGCGACTACGAGCAGTTGGACGTGTTCAAGGACCCCGAATTCACGGCGGACCTCGCGCTCGGCGTGGTGGACGCCCACGTCGCCGAGGTGGAGTCGGTGCCCGAAATCAAGGAGAACATCCAGAAAGGGCTGGAAGTCGTCCCGCCCGAGCAACTGACCGTCAGTCCGGACTGCGGCCTCAAACTCCTCCCGCGCGAGGTGGCCTACGAGAAGATGGTGAATCTCGTGCGCGCCGCCCGAGAGGTCGAGCAGGAACTCGACGCTGGCGAAATCGAGGTCGAGCGGTCGGCCGTGACCGCCGACGACTGACCGATACCGACTGAATACGCCCTCGCGACGAACGTCTGCTGGCGCTCCCAGAGGTGGCTGACAGGCGGCGCGCTTGCGGACGGGAGTCCGGAACGTCGCGCGCCGCGCGACCGCAGACGCGTCCCGGCCCGGTTCAGGTCACGGGCCGGGTTCGTCCCGTCTTCGTACTTGAAACTTGGTTCTCTGAAGGGGTGTAATCTGACGGACGAGTATCCGTTCCGCCTGTCGGTACGCACTGTTGTCGTAACGGTCACCGCGCGATTGCTCGGCGGACGCGATTCGTCTTCCCTTCCGGTACTTCTCTCCACGTTCTCGTCTTCCGCGCGGTTTGCGCTTCGCCACGCGACCCGATACTAGACGCGTCACTGCCACCCGAGTACGTACGGACCAAACAGAGAGGATTCCCTCAAAGCGGAAGCGCGGCCCGAACGCGTTCGATGACGCCCGGCGTCCGGGAGTTGCGGTACCGCTCGAACACCGGGTGAAGCGCGTTCAGGAACTCCTGTTTGCTGTCGAATCGCTCGCGCTCGACCTCCGAGACGGCCTCCGAGAGCGGAACGGTGTGACCGTCCACGTCGTACTTGATTCGCGGGTCCGCCAGCGACTCCACGACTTCCGTGCCGGTCGCCGGAAAGGAGAGGTCGTCGTCGAGTTCGGCCGCCACTTCGGCGATGCCGAACTCGATGACGTCCGGTCCCTCGTCCGAGTTCGACGGCGGTGGCCTCATTCCCATGGTCGCAGGTTCAGGCTCCCGAAATGAAAAACTCACTACTCGGAATTCCAATGGATACGCACGAGACAGACGGTCTGTCGAGCGCATCAGTCGAACTACCGATTGTCGGTCGTCGTTTGGAAACGGAGCGTCCGATTCGAGTGGGTGACGGGAGAGTGGGGTCACAGCCAGAACACAGACCACCACCGACGGCCTTCTTCCCTACCGATGACTGGGACCGCAGAAGGGGGACGTCGATAGAGACGGCGTCGAACGTCCGACATCGAGGAAATGGTCGCCGCCCTCGCGCCCGCGCGGTCGGTGGAGCAGCGTCCGGCCGAACGCGGGAACCGACAGACCGGCGTCTTCGCTCGGCGACGCTGCATGGTTCCCGCCCGGAACTGACACCCGACCGATACACCGATGCCTTTCTTAACTGTCCCTCACGTAGTTACGCGCATGACAGGCGTACGAGTCGCCGGGGTCGGTCTCACCCACTTCGGCCAGCATCCCGAACGGACGGGCCGGGACCTCTTCGCGGAGGCCAGTCAGCGCGCGTTCGAGGACGCGGGCGTCCCCCGCGCCGACGTGGAACAATTGAACTACGGCAACTTCATGGGGGAACTCAGCGAGCATCAGGGCCATCAGGGACCCCTGATGGCCGAGGCCGCGGGCCTGACCGCGCCCGCGACGCGCTACGAGAGCGCGTGCGCGTCCTCGGGCGTGGCCGTCCGCGAGGCCGTCAAGGACATCCGAAACGGCGAGGCCGACGTACTGCTCGTCGGCGGGGCCGAGCGCATGAACAACCTCGGCACCGCGGGGACGACCGAGGCCCTCGCGATAGCGGCCGACGACCTCTACGAGGTCCGGGCGGGCATGACCTTCCCGGCGGCCTACGCGCTGATGGCCCGCGCGTACTTCGACCAGTACGGCGGGAGCAGGGAGGACCTCGCCGAGATAGCGGTGAAGAACCACGACAACGCGCTCGACAACGAGTTCGCGCAGTTCCAGAAGGCCATCTCGGTGGAGGACGCCCTCGACGCCCCGACTATCGCCGCCCCGCTGGGACTCTACGACGCCTGCCCCATCACCGACGGCGCGAGCGCCGCGGTCCTCGTGAGCGACGAGTACGCCGACGAACACGACCTCGACGCGCCGGTCTCGGTCACCGGGACGGGACAGGGCGGCGACAAGATGGCCCTGCAGGACAGGCAGTTCCTCGCGCGGACGCCCGCGGCCGAGCGCGCCGCCGAGGAGGCCTACGACGACGCAGGCGTCGGCCCGCGGGACGTGTCGGTCGCCGAGGTCCACGACTGCTTCACTATCGCGGAGGTCCTCGCGCTCGAAGCGCTCGACTTCTACGCGCCCGGCGAGGGTATCGGAGCGGCAGCGCGCGGCGAGACCACCCGCGACGGCGACCGGCCGGTCAACCTCTCGGGCGGCCTGAAGGCCAAGGGCCACCCGGTCGGCGCGACCGGGACCAGCCAAGTCGTGGAGATGACGCGACTGCTCCGGGGAGACCACCCCAACAGCGACGCCGTGCCCGGAGACGTCGGCGTCACGCACAACGCGGGTGGGACGGTGGCCAGTACCACGGTTCACGTGCTGGAGGTGGAAGAATGAGCGACGAAACCGGCGACGCCGAGCGCGTGCGCGACGAGGGGTTCGACGACTTCCTCGACGCTATCGAGTCGGGGGAAGGCTTCTACCTCGAATGTCCCGAGGGCCACGGATCGCTGCCGCCGCGGCGGGTCTGCCCGCACTGCGGCGCGACCGACCTCCGCGAGGCCTCGTTGCCCGAGACCGGCGACGTCGAGACGTTCACCACGGTCCACGTCGCCGCCCCCGAGTTCGTAGACGACGCCCCCTACGTCACGGCGGTCGCTGACTTCGGGGGGATTCGACTGACCGGAATCGTCCGCGGCATCGACACCGACGACGTCACGGTCGGCACCGAAGTCGCGCCCGACGTGGGCGAGACGGAGACCGCGGACGAGCGCGTGCTGATCCTCCGCGCACCCTGAGAGGAACGTCGTCACGTCCGAAATCGCGGTTTCTGTCCTCGCGGTCGTTATTCTCCCTCGGTCGGTGCTGTCGTCGCAACTACTGGCCATCACCCTTACGCATCGTTCCGTTGGCTAGCTGACTGCATGGTGGGGAGACACGAACTGACACTGCTTTTCGTGGTCGCGGCCGTCGCCGTCGCACCGATGGCGGCGCTCGGCGCGACGACGCCGACAGACAGTCGCGTGCAGGCGACGAGTCCGTCGGCCGTAGGTGGGGGACAGCTATACCAACAGGGAGAGGCCGCGTCCTGCGACTACTCGCGGCTGTACAACCAGACGATAGACTCGGTCGTCCAGATTCAGACCGCTCAGGGGAGCGGTTCCGGCTTCGTCTTCGACGCCAGTGACGCGCAGAGTTACGTCGTCACCAACCAGCACGTCGTCAACCAGACGACGAGCGTCGGCGTCCGGTTCGCCCGCGGCGAGACGCGGACCGGCACCGTGGTCGGGGCGACCCAGCTCGCGGACCTCGCGGTCGTCCGCGTGAACCAGACGCCGGGGTACGTCGAGGCGCTTCCCGTGGCGAACGCGACGCCGAATCCGGGCGACCGCGTCGCCGCTATCGGGAGTCCGTTCGGCTTAGAGACGACTATCACCTCGGGTATCGTCAGCGGGGTCAACCGAACGTCGCCGGTCGGGTTCCCGCTGCCGAACACCGTCCAAACCGACGCGCCCATCAACCCCGGGAACAGCGGCGGACCGCTCATCGCGTGCGACACCGGGTCCGTGGTCGGCGTGAATCAGGCCGGTGGCGCGGAGAACATCGGGTTCGCAATCGGCGCGTCCATCGTCACCCAAATCGTGCCCGAACTCATCCAGCAGGGCGAGTACGCGTTCCCGCTCCTCGGAGTACAGGGGGTCACACTCACCCAACCGCTCGCCGAGGCGAACGACCTCGACGTGACACGCGGCGTCTACGTGCTGGACACCATCGAGGGGACGCCCGCCGCGGAGGCGATACAGGGTGCGAACGACAGTACCGTCGTGAACGAACAGCGGATTCCCGTCGGCGGTGACGTCATCGTCGCCATCGGAAACCAGAGCGTCACGTCGCGCGAGGACCTGCTCTCGTACCTGTTCACCGAGACTCGTCCCGGCGACACGGTGGAAGTGACCCTCCTGCGCGACGGGGAACGCCAGACCATCAACGTCACCGTCACCGAGCGCCCGAGTCAGGAACAGCAGTAGTCGCGGACACTCACTCGTTTTTCGGAGGTCGTCCACAGTTCGAACGTCACTCGTAATCGCTCTCTGGCCTCCGCTGGAGACACTCTCGAGCCACGACAGCGGAATTGGCCAGCACGCTCTTGCGAGCGTTCGTCGAAGCAGGGAGCGGGATTACAGCCGATGGAGTACCACAGAATCGCGTCGCTCGGTCTCGTACTCCTCGTGGTGGGGAGTCTGGGCGGGGTCGGCGCTGCGACTTCGCTCTCGACGGACGCACAGTCTCAGTCGCACGCACTCGACGTAACTGAACGGCACGAACGTCAGGCAGGTGCAGACAGCGCCGCTAGCCGTCCGGGCGACCGAGGAACGAACGCGGCCCAGCAGGGCGGGCAGGTGAACTTGAGCGCGGTCGAGGTCCCGGCGCTCGAAGCGGTCCGACTCGCCCAGAACAGAACTGGAGGGAAGGCGGTCGTCGTGTCGCTCGGGACGCGGAACGAGACGCCGGTGTTCAACGTGAGCGTCCTTCACCGGAATCTCAGCGTCTCGCAGGTCACGGTGGACGCCACCGACGGGACCGTCACCTCGGTTCGCCCCAACACTACGGTCGTCAGAGCGCAGTTCCTCGGCGGCGAGGCGTTCGACTTCTCGAAGCTACGCACGGCGGGAGAGGCCATCAGGTTGGTCCGGAACCAGACGACCGGCACCGTGGTCAACGTGGGGCTCAGACGGGGAGAACTCGTCTACGGAGTCGCGCTCCGGACGCCCGAGGGACGCCAGACGCAGGCGCTCGTGACCGCGACGAGCGGTCCCGTTCTCGGAATCCAGACGAGGAACGCGACCACGACGCCCACGACGAACAGTTCCTGACCGCCGCATAACCTGCCGAGAATTCGCCGAAATCGTACCGAGACGGGCGACGGAACTGTAGCAACTCGTCTCTACGCTCGACCGGGTCCGGTCTCGACTTCCTCCTCGGTCAGTTCGTCCAACAGCACGTCGAGGAACGGACCCGGATGCTCGGCGTGGGGGAGTAGCTTCGCGTCGTCGAACACCACCAGTTTCGCGTCGGCGCGTTCGGCCAACGCCTCGCCATCTTCGAGCGGAGAGACCGTCGCGTCGCGTCCCCAGACGATAGTCACCGGCACGTCGAGTCTGGCGAGTTCCTCGCCCAAGTCCACGTCGGGGTCGAGGTAGCCGGAGACGAACGAGGCGGGCGCGAACCGCGCTCCGGGTTGGTGTGAGGTCTCCCACTGGTAGTCCACGTCGCGTTCGGTGTAGGAGGCCTCGGTCGAGTAGGCCTCCCGGTTGTCGAAGAAGTAGAGCGACCGCTTGCTGGTCAGGATGTTGAATAGCCCTTGCCCGACTACCGGCGACCGGAACAGCGACCGGAGCCACGTCCTGCGCGACCCGGTGTCGGCCGTGGGCGCGACGAGGACCAACCGCGAGAACACGTTGGACTGGTGTTGGGCCAGCGTCGCGTACGCGCCCGACAGCGACGTGGCCACGCAGGCGGCGTCCTCGGTTACGTCCTCGGCGAAGTCGGTGACGAAGGCGGTGTACAGCGCCGCGGAGTACGTCAGCGGCGGGCGGTCAGAGCGGCCGAATCCCGGCAGGTCCGGCGCGACGACGTGGTACGTCTTGGCGAGTTGGTCGAAAACCTGGTCGAACTCCTTGTTCGACGCCGCGGCGTGAACGCCGTGCAGGAGCAGGAGGTCGGGGTCCTCCGGGTCGCCCGCCTCGGTGTACGCCACGTCGAACCCTCGCCATCGGTAGGTCCGCTGTCGCCCGTCCAGCGCGGGTTCGAGGTCGCCCGCCTTCCAGCCCAGCAGTCGGTTGCCGAGCGCGGCGGTTCCGAGTCCGCTTGCGACTCCGACAAGCAGTTTGCGTAGCTTCATACCTGAATACTCGGCGTCAGGTAAGTTAGCCGTTGTGCCGTGGCGCACTGTGGCCCGACACAATCGCGGAGCGGTTCACCGCACCGAAACGACGTAGCCGAAAGCAGTTTTGTCTGATGTCAGGTTACGTCTCCGATACGTCTAGCTGGTCGTAGAGGAACGCCCACCTGTCGAGTTGCTCAGACACGGTCATCGAAGTCGGCTTGCCGACACCGTGGCCCGTCTCCGTCCGGGTCCGGAGGAGAATCGGCTCCTCGCCGGTGTTGGCGGCCTGCATACGGGCGGTCATCTTCCGGGCGTGACCGGGATGGACGCGGGTGTCGCCCGCTGCGGTCTCGAAGTAGACCGCCGGATACGCGCGCTCTTCGACGTTGTTGTACGGCGAGTACGCCCGGAGGTACTCGAAGGCCTCGGGGTCCTCCGGCGACCCGTACTCGACGGTCCACGACTCCCCGAGTAGGAACTCGTGGAATCGGAGCATGTCGAGCAGGGGGACGCCGCACGACGCCGCGCCGAAGAGGTCCGGACGCTGGGTGACGGCTGCGCCGACCAGCAGACCGCCGTTCGACCGGCCCATCGCCGCCAGTCTCTCCGGTCGGGTGTAGTCGGCGTCTACGAGACCCTCGGCGACCGCGTAGAAGTCGTCGAAGACGTTCTGCTTGTTCTCGCGCATGCCCTGTCGGTGCCAGTCTTCGCCGTACTCCGCGCCGCCGCGGAGGTTTGCCTGTACGTAGACGCCGCCGTCTTCGAGGAACGGAACACGGAACCGGTCGTAGCTCGGCGTGAGGTTGATGCGGAACCCGCCGTAGCCGTAGAGGACGGTCGGGTTGTCGCCGTCGCGCTCGACGCCGTCGCGGTGGACGACGAAGGCCGGGACCTCGGTACCGTCCGCGGACTCGAAGAACCGCTGTTCGACTACGAGGTCGAGGTCCGACTCGGGGTCGCGTTCGCTGATAGTGGTCGTCTCGCCGGTGTCGGTCCGGCCGTGTGCGACCCACGGCGGACGGTCGAACGTCTGAGCGCGGAAACAGAACTCCGGGGCTTCGGGGTCGCCGGTCAGGTCTCCCCGACCGACGGCGGTGTCCTCCGGCAGGTCGACCTCGCCTCGGTGGTCGCCGTCGCGGTCGTAGACGGACAGCGACGACCGGGCGTCGCGCTGGCTCTGGACGACGAGCGAATCGCCCGCCACGACCAAGTACGTCAGCGTCTCGTCGCTCTCTGGCACGAGTTCGGCGAGGTCGTCCGGGTCGGTCTCGGTCGCTGTCGCGTCGCAGGCCACCACGCGCGAACGCGGAGCCTCGTAGTCAGTCAGCATGTAGACGGTGCCGTCCGCGACGTTCGGTCGGAACGAGGCGTCGGTGTCGGCGACGAGTCGAACCAGTTCGCCGTCGGCGGGGGCGGGACCGTCCGACTCCCAACGGTACACGTCCGAGTGCGTCCACCCTGCGTGGAACGCGACGACGAGCGTGTCGTCGGTGTAGCCGAGTGACGGCCAGACGTGTTCTCCCACGTCGTCGGTGAGAACCGGATCATCGACCGCCCGGGACTCGCCAGCGTCGAGTTCGTGGTAGCGAATCTGCTTCTCCAGTTGGGTGCCTTCGTCGGCGGACCCGGAGGTGACGTAGTAGAAGTTCTCGTCCGACCACGCGAAACCTTCGGGACCCGCCCGCCCGCAGTCTCGGAGTACCTCCACTGTCTCGCCGGTCTCGGCGTCCAGCACGGTCACGTCGTACTGCTCTTCGCCGCCTTCCGCCCGCCCGTAGGCGACGAGCGACCCGTCGGGCGAGGGCGTGTACCAGTCCAATGACTCCCCGTCGGGCCACTCGTTCGGGTCGGCGAGGACGGTCGGTGCGGCGTCGAGGTCCGACCGGACGCAGAGTTTCGCGTGGTCCTCGTCGGCGGCCTCGATAGTCTGGAAGTAGCCCCGCTCGCGCGGCGTGACGACGCCGTACTCCGGGACCGCGGCCCGGGTCTCCAACCGCGGCGCGAGTTGGTCGCGGGCGTCGCTACCGAGGACTCGGTCGGCGTACTCGTTCTGACGTTCGACCCACTCGTGGACACCCTCGTTGTCGTCCTCGAGCCAGCGGTACGGGTCACGTATCTCCTCGCCGTGCATCTCCTCGACGACCTCGCGTCGCTCGGTAACGGGTGGGTCGTGCATACCACGCTTTGGGCAATGTATCGTCCTTAACGTTCCGGGAGTCTGCAGGTCGATGACGTCGGTCCGACTGGATCTCTCCGTCACTCGCGCCGAACTCGGCGCTTCTCGCACTCCGTCACCTGCAGTCGCCTTCGCAAACGAATTAACCCCCGGAGCGGAACCCTCCAACATGGTCGTTTCGAGCGCTCCGGGCAAGGTCTACCTGTTCGGAGAGCACGCGGTCGTCTACGGCGAACCGGCGGTGCCGTGCGCCATCGAGCGCCGGGCGCGAGTCACCGTCGAAGCGCGGGACGACGACCGCATCCGAGTGCACGCCGAGGACCTGAGTCTGGACGGGTTCACGGTAGAGTACAGCGACGAGAACGACGACGCGCCCGACGTGGACGTCTCGGAGTCGCTCATTCAGGCCGGAATCGGGTACATCGACGCCGCGGTCGAGCAGGCGCGCGACGCCGCGGACGCGCCCGACGCTGGCTTCGACATCACCGTCGAGAGCGACATTCCGCTGGGCGCTGGGCTGGGTTCCTCGGCGGCGGTCACCACGGCGGGTATCGACGCCGGGACCCGGGAGTTGGGCGTCGAACTCCCCGCCGAAGAGGTCGCCGAGCGAGCCTATCGGGCCGAACTCGAGGTACAAGACGGCGAAGCCTCTCGGGCCGACACCTTCTGCTCGGCGACGGGCGGCGCAGTCCGAGTCGAGGGCGACGACTGCCGGTCCATCGACGCACCCGACCTGTCGTTCGTCATCGGGTTCGACGGCGGCGAGGGCGACACCGGCGAACTCGTCGCGGGCGTGCGGGCGCTCCGCGAGGAGTACGACTTCGCGGCCGACACCGTCGAGAGCATCGGCGACATCGTCCGCCACGGCGAGCAGGCCCTCACCGAGGCCACCGGCGAGCAAGGCGGCGCGAGCGAGTCGGAGTCGCTCCGCGAAACCATCGCGGAACTCGGCGAACTGATGAACTTCAACCACGGTCTGCTCGAAGCGCTCGGGGTCTCCTCGCGGTCGCTGGACCAGATGGTCTGGGCCGCCCGCGACGCGGGCGCGCTCGGAGCGAAGCTAACCGGTGCGGGTGGCGGCGGCTGCATCGTCGCGCTGGACCCGACCGAGGGGACCGAGACCGCGCTGGAGTACACGCAGGGCTGCGAGACCGCGTTCCGTGCGCGACTCGACACCGACGGCGTGCGCGTGGAGGACGAGTAGATGGCGGGCCGCGAAACCACCGTCGTCAAACTCGGCGGGAGCGTCGTCACCGACAAGGACCGCCCCGAGGCGCTGGACGGCCCGGCGCTCGACGCGGCCGCCGACGCCATCGCCGACGCAGTCACCGGGGGCGACGTTTCGGACCTCGTCGTGGTCCACGGCGGCGGAAGCTTCGGCCACCACCACGCCAGCGAACACGGCGTCTCGAAGACCCGCGGCTCCGGAGACGCAGCGGCGGCGGTCGAGATACACGGCGCGATGAAGACGCTGAACGACTTCGTCCTCGCGCGCCTCCACGACCGCGACGTCCCCGCGGTTCCGGTTCACCCCTTCTCGGCGGCCTATCGGGACGCGGCGGCCGACCTGACGCTGTTGACAGAGCAGGTCGAGACGATGCTCGGCGAGGAGTTCGTCCCGGTTCTCCACGGCGACGTGGTGTCCCACGAGGGCGAGGGCGTGACCATCCTCAGCGGCGACGAAGTGGTCACTGCCGTCGCTACCGGTATCGACGCCGACCGCGTTGGGTTCTGTTCGACTGTTCCCGGCGTGCTGGACGACAGCGACGACGTAATTCCCGAGATTAGCACGTACGACGAAGTGGCCGAGTATCTCGGCGAGAGCGACGCGACCGACGTGACCGGCGGGATGGCCGGGAAGGTCCGGGCGTTGCTGTCGCTGGGTTCGCCAGCGACGATTTTCGGTCCCGACGACCTCCGGGACTTCCTTGCGGGCGAGGACCCCGGTACGCGAATCGACGGGCGATGAACTCGTCCCGAGTGTACTGAAGATACCCCGACGTGCGTGGCGCTGACCTTCTCTCGGTTAGCGCGGTGAATTCTGGCTCAGCTCTTTCGAGTTAGTCGGACTGGC
The DNA here is from genome assembly GCF_024218795.1 of Halorussus aquaticus. Lineage (GTDB taxonomy): Archaea > Halobacteriota > Halobacteria > Halobacteriales > Haladaptataceae > Halorussus > Halorussus aquaticus. The sequence goes on along the minus strand of NZ_CP100400.1, from coordinate 2,837,392 downwards.
GGTTCGCGGCCCGCACCGAGCGACCGCACGAAGCGTCCGTACCGAGTTACCTCCGTTTTCGCATTTAAACTTCGGCGAGTAGTTAGAGAGACCGGGCGAGACGGCCTATCGGTCCTTCTGCTCGTGGCTGACGGTCGTTCTCGGACTCCGAGACGGTGCCGGTCTCTACTGGATTCGTTCCGGTTCGGCTCGGTGCGTACCAACCGCAACCTTCATCACGCGATTAACTCGGTCAATCCCGGCAGTTTTTATTACCGGAGTGCGTAAAGCCCCCATAGACCGATAGCTCGGGAGTACGTGGCTGTTGCCACCCCGAGGTCCCGCCGACGGCTGCAAGACGCCGCGGACGGGACCTCGCGCCCGAGCAGGTTTACGTACGTACGGACGCCACGTGGCGTGGCTCTGCCACGAACCGACGCGGCCTTGCCGCGGGAACGGCGTGGCTTCACCACGGAAACGGCGTGGCTTTGCGTACAAAAGGTGAAACTATGGAAATCGAAATTGCAACCATCGGCGGTTACGAAGAAGTCGGACGGCAGTGTACTGCCGTGCGCGCAGGCGACGACGTTGTCATCTTCGACATGGGGCTGAACCTCTCGAAGGTTCTCCTCCACGACAACGTCGAGACAGAGAAACTGCACAGTCTGGACCTCATCGACATGGGGGCCATCCCGGACGACCGCGTCATGTCGGACCTCGAAGGCGACGTGCAGGCCATCGTGCCGACCCACGGTCACCTCGACCACATCGGTGCCATCAGCAAGTTGGCCCACCGATACAACGCGCCGGTCGTCGCCTCGCCCTACACTATCGAGTTGGTGAAACAGCAGATTCAGGGCGAGCAGAAGTTCGGCGTCGAGAACGACCTCGTGAAGATGGAAGCGGGCGAGACGATGTCCATCGGCGACTCCGGACAAGTCGAGTTGGAGTTCGTCAACGTGACTCACTCCATCATCGACGCCATCAACCCCGTCCTCCACACGCCCGAAGGGGCCGTCGTCTACGGTCTCGACAAGCGGATGGACCACACGCCGGTTCTGGGCGACCCCATCGACATGAAGCGCTTCCGCGAAATCGGCCGCGAGGGCGAAGGCGTGCTGGCCTACATCGAGGACTGTACCAACGCGGGTCGGAAGGGTCGAACGCCGAGCGAATCGGTCGCACGGCGTCACCTCAAAGACGTTATGACCTCCATCGAGGACTACGACGGCGGCATCGTGGCGACGACGTTCTCCAGCCACATCGCTCGCGTCAAGAGCCTCGTGGAGTTCGCCCAGGACATCGGGCGCGAACCCGTCCTGCTCGGCCGGTCGATGGAGAAGTACTCCGGCACCGCAGAGCGACTCGACTTCGTGGACTTCCCCGAGGACATGGGGATGTTCGGTCACCGTAAGTCCGTGGACCGGACGTTCAAGCGAATCATGAAGGAGGGCAAGGAGAACTACCTCCCCATCGTCACCGGCCATCAGGGCGAACCCCGCGCGATGCTCACCCGGATGGGCCGCGGCGAGACGCCGTACGAACTGGAAGACGGCGACAAGGTCATCTTCTCGGCCCGCGTGATTCCGGAACCGACCAACGAGGGCCAGCGCTACCAGTCCGAGCGCCTCCTGAAGATGCAGGGCGCGCGCATCTACGACGACATCCACGTCTCGGGCCACCTCCGCGAGGAGGGCCACTACGAGATGCTGGACGCGCTCCAGCCTCAGAACGTCATCCCGGCCCACCAGGACATGAAAGGATTCTCCCCGTACGTGAGCCTCTGTGAGAGTCAGGGCTACAAACTAGGCCGCGACCTCCACGTGACGAGCAACGGCAACATCATCCAACTCGCCGAGTAACATGACTGACGCGAGCGCCGAGACATTGGAAGAGCAGGTACTCGGAGCGGTCGAACACCGACGCGAAATCGTCAACGCGGCCATCGACGAGGACCTGCCGATAGACGAACCGGAGCGTCTCTACGAGGCCGTTCGGTACCTGCTCGACGCGGGCGGGAAACGCCTGCGGCCGACCGTGTTGTTACTCGTCGCCGAAGCGCTCGCGGACGTAGACGCGAACCCCGGAGACGTGGACTATCGGGACTTCCCGGACGTCAACGGTGAGGACGTGGACGTGATGGCCGCCGCGGTCAGTATCGAGGTCATCCAGTCGTTCACGCTCATCCACGACGACATCATGGACGACGACGACCTGCGCCGAGGCGTCCCCGCGGTCCACCGGGAGTACGACACCGGGACCGCGATTCTCGCTGGCGACACCCTCTACTCGAAGGCGTTCGAGATTCTCATCGAGGGCGACGCGCCCGCCGACCGCGTGGTCGAGTCGGTGGACGTGCTGGCGACGACCTGCACGAACATCTGTGAGGGGCAGGCCCGCGACATCGCGTTCGAGGGGCGAGACGACGTACTCCCCGAGGAGTACCTCCAGATGATAGAACACAAGACCGCCGTGCTGTACGGCGCGGCGGCGACCATCCCGGCCATCCTGCTCGGTGCCGACGACGAGACCATCGAGCAACTCTACCAGTACGGTATCGACGTGGGCCGGGCGTTCCAGATTCAGGACGACGTCCTCGACCTGACGGTGCCCAGCGAGAAACTCGGGAAACAGCGCGGGAGCGACCTCGTCGAAGGCAAGCAGACCATCATCACGCTCCACGCCCGCGAGCAGGGCGTGGACGTGGACGGACTGGTCGGCACCGACGACGTCGATGCCGTCACCGAGGCCGAAATCGAAGCGGCGGTCGGTCGTCTCGAAGAGGCCGGAAGCATCGACTACGCCAAGGAGAAAGCGCAGGAGTTGGTCGAGACCGGGAAGAACCGCCTCGAAGTCCTCCCCGACAACGAGTCGAAGGAACTCCTCGAAGGAATCGCGGACTACCTCATCGAGCGCGGTTACTGACCCCTCCGAATTTTCCGTCTTGTCGATGACGCAGTAGCCACGGCTAGCTGTCGTTGCGTTCATCTGTCTCTCGTCCCCTCCCTACTTGCCGTCCGTGTCCACCTGCCCGCTCAGAGGCTATCGGGACGTGTCACAGACAGAAGTCGCGCGTTAGCAGTCTGCGAGAAGCAAAGACCGGTTGGTATGAGAGAACGTGACGTCCGGAGAGCGCAGTACCAAGAGAGTCGATGAAGACGGACGGAGGGAGAAGACAGGGAAATACGGAGAACCGCGTGCGGGGAACAGCGTCAGCGGGGGACGATTCCCAGCGTGGATTGTTCGTAGCGGGGACTATTCGTCAGGAAATTCCTTGTAGTGGGTGTGTTCGAGGTACTCCTCTAGCGTCGGTTGTCGCCAGTAGCGGACGACGTCGCTTCGAGCGTCGTACTCGACGACGTCCGCATCGGCGAGACGCGGAAGGTGTTCCTCCCGGAGTTCGTCGGCAATCTCCTCTCGGAGGGACTCGGTGATCGGGTCGTCGTCGGTGCGGGCTTCCCACATCGCGACTTCGTCGGCCACCGTTTCAACGTCGGCCAACCCGTCCCCGGTTCCGAGGAGCGTGTACAGTGCGTACCGACGGCGACTCTCCGCGAGGATGTCGAAGAGCGTGTCGAACGAAGGAGTCCTGACTGCGCGACCGTTCTGGAGGGCGTGGTCGCTCTCGTTTCTCGACCGAATGGAATCGTAGTTCATGGCGGCTGACCTCCACTCGAATCGTTCGCCTGAAGGGACTAACAAACCCATGCCTCAACATTAAGGTAACCCCGAGAGAGAGTGTCAAACGCCGAATATCAACGGTTTTAGAGGTAGAACGAACGTTCACTCAACGGGTGAAGACCCTGCCGAACGAACGGTCGTTCACCCGGGCGTGAAGCGCCGAACGGACGGCCGGTACGAGCGGTCAGTTGTCGAGAAAGCTACCGACGAGTTTCCGCTGGGCGGCCCGGAGGTGCTGGTGGAGCGTCGGCGACGAGATGTCGAGCGATTCGGCGACGTCTTCGCCTGTGCTCTCGCGAGGATACTCGTAGTAGCCCGCGAAGTACGCCGCTTGGAGCGCGGTTCGCTGTTTGTCGGTCAGGTCTTCGCCGAGTCGCCGGCGGAACCCCTGCGACGTATCGACCGGTCGGTCGGCCTCCTGCTTGCTCACCAGTTCGGCGTCCGGGTACGTCGTTCGGAAGGTTTCGACGAGGTTCCGGACGTTCACGTCCGAGGACGCCTCCACGACGTACCGCGCCACGCCGTCCTCGGCCACCGCGGATTCGACGACGGTACCGGCCTCGACGAGTTGGTTGACGCCGGACTCCGGGAGGTGGAGTTCGATGAAGCTCTCGGTGTCGTCCTCGCTCACGATTCGACTCTGTTCGACCGTAGCGATGTCGTCCAACCGGTTCAACACCGTCGATGCCGACGCGCCTTCGACCGCGACGTATTCGAGCAGTCTGTCCTCGGCGACGGCGACGACGCCTTCGAGGGTGAACTTGCAGTCGAGTTCGGACGAGAGTCGGCCGAACCCGGAACTCGACCCCTCGACCCGGAACTCCAGTTCGACCGCGGTGTCCGACAGCAGCAGGTTCCGGTTCTTGACCGCGTTGATGGCGAAGGCGACGATTTCCCCGAGCGTTTCGAGTGCGGTCAGTTCGCGGTCGCTGTACGCACCGGTACACGCTCCACTGATGCCGAGGATACCGTGGTTCGTGTTCCCGTACGTCAGCGGGACGAGGACCGCGGAGGACATCTCCATGTCGAGCATCATCTCGCGCTCTCGCTCGGCGAGGAGTTCGGACTCGGCCGGGTCGCGGACGACGACCGACTCCCCATCGCGGACGACGCGCGCGAAGGAGTTCTCCTCGTCGGAGCGGGCGCTGGTCGCCGCCACGAGTCGCTCCAGTTCGCTGCGGTCGGTGCCGACGACGACGTCCGGATGCATTCGCTCGTCTTTGACCCACGGTCCGCCGGTCCACGCGAACTGGTAGAACTCCGAGTTGGCTAGCTCCTCGCAGACCGTCCGTTCTATCTCCTCGCGGGTCGCCGACCCGACCAGCGACTGGACGATGCTGTGAATCAGGCCGTTGATGCGGTTCAGACGAGTCAACGCGTCCCGACTCTCGGCGAGTCGGCGCTCGTTGTTCCGGCGGTCGGTCACGTCCCGGGCCACCCACACCACCGCCTCGCGGCCGTCGATGGTACCGCCCAGCGGTGCGACTCGGCCCTCGAACCAGCGTTCGCCCGACGCGGTCTCGGTCTCGTACTCCGTCGTCTCCACGCCGCCGGTTTCGAGCGTCTTCCGGACGAGACCGAGGAAGCGGTCGGCCTGCGACTCGGGGAAGGCGTCGTGGAGGTGCGTCCCGACTAGTCGCTCCTGTTCGACGGTCCGGAGGTCCTGCGTGTCCGGGCCGGTCATCACCTCCAGATACCGGCCGTTCTCGTCGATGACGAACGCCACGTCGGGGAACGCGTTGGTCAGTTCGCGGAGTCTGTCCACGGAGATACCCGATTCGGTCTCGACGCTGGCGGTGGCGACGGCCCGCCCGACTCGCTCCCGGAGGCGGTCGCCGCAGGTCCCTTTGGGCAGGTAGTCCGTCGCGCCCATCCCGATGGCCTCGCTGGCCACCGCCTCGCTGCCCGACCCGGTGAAGAGGACGAACGGCAGGTCCGGGTAGTGGTTCCGGACGGATTCGAGCAGGTCGAGTCCGTCGCCGTCGGGGAGGTCGTACTCGCTGACGACGCAGTCGACGCGCTCGTCGGCCGCGAGGACCTCGCGCGCGGCGGTGGCCGTCGAGACGGCCGACACCGACACGTCCTCGTCGTCCGACAGCGCCGACGGCGGGCCGTCCTCGTCCACGGAGAGGACTCGCACCGTCTTCCGCGCGCGGTCGCCCGGCGGTCGGTCCCCCGTCGGTCCGGCTTGGGTCGTTCTGTCTTCGGTCACCCGTTCGGAACGTTGTCGGTCGAGGTTCGCCCGTTCGGGGGTCTGGCGTTCGGAGGTCACTCTCTGGGTGTCCGTACGCTCCGGCGAACCTAAGGGTCCCGGTTAGTACGTCGAGGCGTTCGGGGTGAACAGAATCCGGACGAGTTTTCCCGACGACCGTCCAATCGCAACGTAATGAACGACGAACTCCGAGAGCGAATCGAGACGGAGGCAGAGAAACACGCCCTCGTCAACGCGGTCAAGCACGAGAGCGAGGCCGACGTGGGCGCAGTCATGGGACCGCTGATGGGCGAGAACCCCGACTTCCGCCAGCACGGCGACGAGATACCCGGCGTCATCGCCCCGGTCGTCTCGCGGGTCAACGAGTCGAGCGTCGAGGAGCGCCGCGAGCGACTCGCCGAACTCGCGCCCGACTGGTTGGAGGAGATAGAGAGCGAGGACGAGGGCGAGGACCAGATTCTCCCCGACCTGCCAAACGCCGAGGAGTACGACGACATCCGAATGCGCTGTGCGCCCAACCCCAACGGTCCGTGGCACATGGGTCACGCCCGGATGCCCGCGGTCATCGGTACCTACGCCGAGGAGTACGACGGCGAGTTCATTCTGCGATTCGACGACACCAACCCCGAGGCCGGAGTCGGTCGCCCGATGCTGTGGGCCTACGACGAGATTCTGGACGAAATCGACTACCTCGGCTTCGAACCCGCCGAGGTCTACCGCGCCAGCGACCGCCTCGAAACCTACTACGACCACGCCCGACGCCTCATCGAGAAGGGCGGGGCCTACACCTGCTCGTGTTCTGGCGAGGAGTTCTCCGACCTGAAGAACTCCGCGGAGGCCTGCCCCCACCGCGACAAGGACGCCGAGACGACGATGGAGGAGTTCGAGGCGATGGTCGAGGGCGAGTACGAGTCCGGCGAGATGGTCCTCCGCGTGCGCACCGACATCGAACACAAGAACCCGGCGCTGCGCGACTGGGTCGGCTTCCGCATCATCGACACGCCCCACCCGCGCGAGGAGGCCGAGGAGTACCGCTGTTGGCCGATGCTCGACTTCCAGTCGGGCGTGGACGACCACCTCACGGGCGTCACCCACATCATCCGCGGCATCGACCTGCAGGACTCCGCGAAGCGCCAGCAGTTCGTCTACGACTACTTCGACTGGGAGTACCCCGAGGTCATCCACTGGGGCCACGTGCAGGTGGACGAGTACGACGTGAAGATGTCCACCTCGACCATCCGGGAACTCATCGAATCGGGCGAACTCGACGGGTGGGACGACCCGCGCGCCCCGACCATCCCGAGCGTCCGCCGACGCGGCATCCGCGGGGAAGCCATCGTGGAGGCGATGGTCGGTCTCGGCACCTCGACGAGCAATGTGGACCTCGCGATGAGTACGGTCTACTCGAACAACCGCGAACTGATAGACGACGACGCCGACCGCTACTTCTTCGTGCGTGAGGACCACGCCGACTTCACGCTCGCCGGGGAGTTCCCGGACGCGGCCCACCCGCCGGTCCACCCCGACCACGAAGAGCGGGGCACCCGGGACATCGACCCGGGCAACCGCGTCCGCATCGAGGAGTCAGACGTGCCCGCCGACGGCGAGCGCATCTGGCTCAAGGGCTTCGGGTGCTTCCGCAAGGAAGGCGAGAAACTCGACTACGTCGGCGACGACATCACCGCGGTCCGCGAGGAGGGCGTGGACGTGATTCACTGGGTGCCCGCCGACAGCGCGACGCTGACGCAGATGCGGACCCCCGACGGCGACGTGGTCGGCTACGCCGAACCCGGATTCCGCGAGGCCGACCCCGACGAGATGGTCCAGTTCGAGCGCGTCGGGTTCGCGCGAGTGGACCGCCAAGAGGCCGACGACGAGACGGTCGTCTACTTCGCCCACGAGTAGCCGTCTCGGAACCGACGGTCGGCCGTCTCCGAGTCCAACTCCCGGCACGAAAGAGTCGAGGTTACGCGCAACGACTTCCCGGTTCGAACACCCAGCGATTCGTTCTCAGTCCTCCGTGAGTCCGAGTTGTTCGTAGATTTCCTGCTGGTCGAAGTAGGCTCGATGCTCCCGTATCGCACCGTCCGCCACGCGGAACTTGGACATCTCTCGGAACTGCGCCGTGCGTCCGGTCGGCGGGATTCCGTCGAACTCCCCCTCGTGAGTCATCGAAATCTCTCCTTCGTACATCACCAGTCCGTCGGTCGAAACGAGGTCGAGAATCGTCACCTCGAAGTCGGGGAAGCCGGTCGTAACCTCGCGAACGAACTGCTCCAGCCCCTCGGGTCCGTGAATCTCGCCCGCCGAGCCGGGAACTCCTTCCTCGGGCGCGGCCCGGTCGTGCATCACGAACGACTCCGAGACGATGTCCGGTAGCTTCGAGTAGTCCCGTTCGTTCCAGACGTCCACGTAGGTTCTCACGAGCTGTTCCGCGGTCGATTTCGCTTCCGACATCTGTTAGCTCACCCTCGTCTACCTACGGGAGAGCCTCCCATACCCTTACCCCGTGAGAATCTGTTCACGGCGTGACTGCCGGACGTGTCCCGTCTAACTGGGAGACGGGAGTACCCCCGACTCATCGGCCGTTCGACCGACACGCCCGTCGCCGTCGAGTTCACCGTCACCGTCGTCGGTTCGTTCGCGCGTTCGACAGTACTGCGCCGCTCAGTGCTCCTCGTCGGGGTCGAACGCGATGCCGAGTTCGTTGGCGACCGCCTCGAACGGTACCGACCCGCTCTCCTGTACGGCCATCGGCTTCAGCGCGTTCGTTTTGAGGACCTCGGGCGCTGTCAGCCACGTCCACTCGACGTTCTTGTTGCTGTCGCTCGTCGCGTTCAGTTCGGTTTCGAGGAGTTCCTTGCTAACCGGCGGGAACAACGGTGGCTCGGCCTCGAACGTGTCCACGTACGCCGGAACGTCGTTCTTGCCGATGTCGCCGACGACGATTCGCATCACCATGCCCGTGACCTCGTGGACGCCACAGAACAGGTCGTAGACGCCCTCGTGGTCGAACCGGTAGAGCCACGCGCCGTCCTCCGCCACGAGCGGCGACGAGAACGGCGGGACCCCCTTCGGAACTCGGCGCTGGAAGCCGTGGTCGGGATGGTACGGCGAGATAGTGTGGTTGGGGCTGGTGTAGGTGAACTGCACGATGTCGCCGGAGTGAACCTTGAGACCGCTCGGCTCGAAGTGGAAGAGAGAGGGGCGCTCGGGGTTCTCCGGGTTCTCCGGGAAGTTCCTGTGCAGTTCGACTTCGTGATCCGGTTGGATGGACGCCGGAATGGAATCGACGTCCGTCGTGGGGTATCCGAACACGGGGTCGATCTGGTGGGACGCCCTCCCCGCGTCGGCCCGGACGTTCGACGCCTCGCGGGAGGCGGTTGCGAGGCCGGTTCCGAGCGGCAGTGCCGTACCGATGCCGAGTGCCCTCAGAAGGGGTCGTCGCTCGACGCCGAACCAGTCGCGTTCGGTTCGTTCGCGCGGTTCTCGTGTCTTTCTCTCGTTGGGTTCTGTCATCGCATCACGCCCAGAATGTGGTATGGTACGGTTTGTCATACCCTTACTCCGTGAGAATCTGTTCACGGCGTGAACACGGGCACCGTCCGACCCGATTCCGTCGGCGGACCCTCACGAGGTATGCTCGGCCGACATCCGAGACTCTTCCGTGAACGTCTCGGGGGTGAGCCGTTCGGAGTTCCGTCTGTACGTTTCGATCAGTTCCCGGCCCCACGACCGTACCGTCTCGTCCGTCGTTTCGATGAACTCGCACGGGTGGCCCGAATCCGGGTCGTTGTTCGCGATGAGCACCGTCTCGTCCACGACGAAAACGTTACACGGAATGTGTCCTCGGTAGCAGTAGATGCGCGCTCCGGCTTCCACGTATTCCCGCCAGTAGGGCGTCTGTTCGGGTCTCTCACGGAGGTACCCGACGAGGTCGTCGGTGAGCACGTTCGTCGCCGTCATCCGCCCCTCGACGACGCTGTCGCGCATGCTCTGTAGCAGTGACAGTGGCGGTGCGATGTAGGTGAGAGTGCGGAACACGGAGGCCTCTCGCATCAGTTCGAGGAGATAGGTGGCTTCCGCCATCGGACTGTTGGGGGTCGTCCGTCTGACCGTCGCGTCGTCGAAGTGATGGAGACCGATGGATAGCTCCTCGTCCGGGAGCCACGCGACCGCCTCTCCGAGCGTTCGGATGGACCCCATCGCCGTGACGACTGGCCGGAACTCGCCGATAACTCGCTCGCCGACCGGAGTCGTCACGTACCCGTCGGGACTCCGTTCGGCCCAACCGCGCTCTTCGAGTTCCGTGAGGATGCGCTCTAACGTCGAACGGGACGCCTGCGTTCTCTCCTCCAAGCGTCCGGAGGGATGCGGTCCCGACCTGAGCGCCTCCAGTATCGTGATACGGTTTCTCGACCGAGACAGGTAAGCCACGTCCGCCAACGCGTCGTCGGATATCGCCTCGGTTTCCGTGGTCATACCTAGCCGGTCCATGCCAATTGGTATCAATGTTCGGCCGACGCGGTAACCCATCCAAAAAATCATAGGTGTTCGCGCAGTCGGTACGTGTGGCATTCCGTCGCGCACGGTCGTGAGGTGCAGGTCGGATGCGCGATGTATTGGGGCTGGAGCGTCTCTACGGGGGAATGCTGGGGGAGATATGACAGAGGAGAACACGGAGTCGACCTGCGACTGCACGGATAGCGACATCGACCGCCGGGAGTTCCTCCGGGGGTCGGGTGCGATGCTGGCGTTCGCGGCCGCCGGGGTCGCACCGAGCGAGGTCGTCGCCCAGTCCGACCGACCGGAGGGCGACCTCGAAGCACTGCTCGAAGACGCGCCGCGGAACTGGGGACGCTGGGGCGACGACGACGAACTCGGGGCGTTCAACTTCCTCGGGAGCGAGGAGGCGCTCGCCGGGATGGAGGCCGCCACGAGGGCCGACGCGGACGGAGTCGAGACGTTCACGCTCCAGATTTCGATGACCGGCGAGGTCGCGAACGACCCCATCTTCCCGACGAGAACCGTCGCGAGACGAACGAACACGCAGGACGAGCAGTCCTACGAGGAGGGTGAGGCCGACCCGTCCGCCGGGGGCCTGAAGTTCAGCGACGACCGATTCGTCAACCGACTCTACCCGCAGGGGACGAGTCACGTGGACGCGCCGGGCCACGCGTGGTACGGCGACCGGATTTACAACGGGTTCGACGCCAGCACGACCGCGGCGACCAAGGAGTTCGACGAACCGCTGGAGAGCTGCGACGGCGAGCAGGTGAGCGAGACCCGCGGGCTGGGGAGAGCCGACATCTCGCCCGTCGCCGACCACGGCATCGTCGGCCGGGGCGTCCTGCTCGACGTGGGCCGGGCGCTGGGCGGGGAGACCGACCGACTGGAACCCAACGCCTGCGTCTCGAAGGAGGACCTACAGCGGACCGCCTACCAGCAGGACGTGACGCTCGGGAAGCGCGACGTGCCCCTGATTCGGACCGGGTCGGCCGCGCGCGCCCGCGACGACGACCCGGAGTACGAGTGGAAACCGCTCGAAGAACCGGGAATCTGCTACAGCGAGGAGTTGGTGAACTGGGTCCACGAGATGGAGTTCCCCGTCGTCGGCGGCGACACGCTCAGCGTGGAGAAGAACGTGCAGGTCATCGACGGCGAGCAGTATCTCGTCCCGCTACACGGGGCGTTCCACCGCAACCTCGGGGTCCCGTTCGCGGAGGTGCTGTGGCTCGAAGAACTCGCGGAGAACTGCGCGACCGACGGGGTGTACGACTTCCTCTTCGCGGGCGCACCGCTGAACATCGAGCGCGCGACCGGCGCGCCCATCAATCCGGTCGCCGTGAAAGCGACGATGGACGACGAGTCAGGCTGACCGACGCCGGTCTCACGGCCACTCGTCGTCCCCGGCTATCGGGTCCGCGACCACGCCGTCCTGCTGGGCCAGCACGCGGGCGTGGGCCGCGCAGACCTCGCGGTTCTCGGCCCACGGGACGTGGAGTCTGACGGTCGCGGGTTCCGAGCAGTCCGACTCGGCGCACTCGGCCATGGCGGCGTTCTACTCGCTCCCGACTAATCGGTGTACCGGCGTTTCTCCGCCGTCGCCGCCTCGGTGCCGTACCGGTCCACCAGCGGTTCGTAGGCGTCGCCGAGCGCGCGCATGCACTGGCCCGCCGAGTGGAATCCGAGTCCGTCGGCCACCTGTCGCCACGGGTGGCCCTGCAGGACCTTCCGGACCAGCAGGCGCTCCTCGCGCGGGGAGAGCGCGTCCGAACCCTCCCGCGGGTCCACGAAGTGCTTCAGCGCCACTCGCCGGAACGGTCTCGGCGCGGCGTCGTACAGCCCCGGTCCGTACGCGCTCGACGCGACCGTTCGCCAGTCCCAGTCCGAGAGGTCGAGTTCGACCGGCGCGTCCACCGACCGCAGGAGTTCGCACACCACGTCGGCGTCGGCGTCGCGCAGGGGGTCGGCCAGCATCGACGCGACGCGGGAGGCGAACCACCGGGCGTGGCGGTCGTGGAGGGCCGCGCCCGCCTCGCTCAGCGGGTCGAGCATGAGCGCCGAGTACTCCCCGCTGGTGTCGTTGCGGGTGGTCGAGAGCTGAACCGCGCGGTAGCCGTTCTCGCGCCAGAACCGGAGGAGTTCGGGCGTCGCGCCGTAGCCGACGCCGAGCCAGTCGAGTTCGTCCGCGAACTCCCGGCGAATCTCGGCCAGCAGGCGCGACCCGAGTCCGCGGGACCTGACCGCGTGGTGTGTTGCGATGCGCATGACCCGCATCCCCGCGGTGACTCCGGCCCGTTCGTCGCGGAGTTGAGAGGTCAGCACGTCCGGGAGCATGTTGCCCCGCACGCGGCCGCCCTCGTACATGTGTTCGCGCACGTCCGCGGGGAGGTCGCCCTCCCGGGCCAGCAGCGCGACCCCGACGACGTGGTTCCGCGCGCTCGGGGACGCGGAGTCGGGGCGGACCAGCGCCCGGACCGCGAGGTTCGGCGCGTCGAGCAGTCGCGCGAGGTCGTCGGGTTCGGTCCGGTAGTGGGCCAGCACCAGCAGGCCGAACACCCCCCGGAGCAGCGTCTCGTCGGCGAGCAGGTCGTCTGGCGAGAGCGCGCGGTACTCGACGGACTCGGCGCGGGCGTCCCGAACTACCTCCTCGACCGGCGGCCGGGCGTCCAGCAGCAGTGCGTCGAACGCCCAGACCTCTACGGGGTCGCCCGCGGCGTACCGAATCGGTTCCTCCAGTCGGGTCTCGACGACCTCGTGGTCGCTCTCGGCGAGTCGGTCGCGGAACCTGACCGAGAACCCTCTCCCCGCCCCCTCGTAGCCGTGGATGGTCGTCGTGAACGCGACTCGCGGCGCGGCCAGAAATCGCTCGAGCAGTCTGACCGACAGCGCCGCGGCCTCGTCCACGAAGACGGCGTCGGGCGCGTCGTCTCCGGGGTCGCCGAGTAGGTCGGCGGCCTCGGTGGGTTCGGCGAAGCGAACGCGACCGCCGCCCCGTTCGTCTCCTCGTCCGTCTCCCCGTTCGCCCTCGCCGCGACGTTCGCCCGTGACTCGAATCTCGCGGGGCGGGTCGCCGACAGTCTCGATTTCTTCGCCCAGCGTCTCCAGCAGCGCCTCGGCCCGGACGAACACCTCGCGGGAACTCCGGTACTCCGGGGCCGTGACCAGCACGTCCGCGCCCTCGGCGGCGAGGCTCCCCGCCGCGATGCCCGCCGCGCTGGACTTGCCCCTGCCCCGGTCGGCCTCCACGACCACCGCGGCCGGGGACGCGGACGGCCCGGACCCCCGGAGCGCCTCCAGTTCCCCGACCACCGCCATCTGGTCTCGAGTGAGGCAGGCGTCGTAGGCCGCGTCCGGGAATTCGCGATTCTCGGGTAACTGCGGTACGTCGGTCCCCGTCGAGAGTCGCGGAGCGGGGCGGGTCAGGCCGTCGCGCTCGACGCGCCCGGAGTCCGCGTCCACGATTGCGACGCCGGGATGCGACCGGAGCGTCTCGGCGAAACGCCGTCGGAACCGTCCCGTCACGTCGTCGAGGTCGGCGGGCGGGACCGCCAGCGCCCGGTCGAAGTCAGTCCGGCGGTCGGGCCACTCGTCGAGCGTCGGGGTCAGGAGGACGAACAGACCGCCGCCGTCCACCGCGCCGACGACTCGGCCGACCGCGTTCGGCCGGAAGTCGGCGTGGGCGTCGAAGACGACGCAGTCGCGGGTCGTCCCGAGCAGGCGGTCGGCGCGCTTCGGGCCGACGCGCTCGCAGCCCAGTTTCCCCGTCCCGACCAGTGTGGTCGCCTCGCGGTCGATTCCGGCGGCGTCGAGCGCCCGGTCGGCCGCGTCGTAACAGGCCTCGCGTTCGCCCGCGAGGACGAGCAGTCGGCGCTCGCCGACCGCGCGGGCCTCCTCCCGGAGCGCGGCGGCGACCTCGGCGAGAGTCATGTCCGGGGCTTGGCGCGAGGCGGACAAGGGGTTTTCCTTCGCGGGTCCGGTCTCGGGTCGAGACGACCTACTCGTAGAGGTCGGTCGAGAGGTATCGCTCGCCGCCGTCGGGGAGCATTACCACGACCGTCTCGTCGGGGCGGTCGCGCGCGTACCCCGCGGCGGCCGCGACGGCCGCTCCGGAGGAGATGCCGACCGCGAGACCCTCGGTCTGCGCGACGTTCCGGGCGGCCTCCTTGGCGTCGCCTCCGGAGACCGCCCGCACCTCGTCTACGAGTTCCTCGCGGAGTATCTCGGGGACGAACCCCGGACCGATTCCCTGAACGTCGTGGCCGTCGGCGCACTGCTCGGAGAGCGTGGGCGACTCGGCGGGTTCGACAGCGACCGCAGTGAAGTCGTCCGCGCCGCGCTCCTCCTTCGCGTACTCGGCGACGCCCGTGATGGTCCCGCCGGTCCCGACGCCCGCGACGAAGGCGTCTACCTCGCCGTCGGTCGCGCGCCAGAGTTCAGGACCGGTCGTGCGCCGGTGCGCGCGGGGGTTGGCCGCGTTCTCGAACTGGCGGGCCAGCACCGCGCCCGCTCGTTCGTCGGCGAGTTCCGCGGCGCGTCGGTTCGCGCCGCCCATCCCCTCCTCGGCGGGCGTGAGTTCCAGTTCCGCATCGAGCGCCCGGAGCAGTCTGCGGCGCTCCTCGGACATGGAGGTCGGCATCGTCAGCACGAGGTCGTAGCCGCGTGCCGCACAGACCGCGGCGAGTCCGATGCCGGTGTTGCCGCTGGTCGATTCGACCACGGTCCCGTCCGGCCCGAGTTCGCCGCTCCGTTCGGCGGCGTCCACCATCTCGCGGGCGATGCGGTCCTTCACGGAGTAGGGGTTGCTCGCCTCGACCTTCCCGAAGAGGTTCTCGGCGAACGCGTCGAGGCGGAGCAGCGGCGTCTCGCCGACGAGGTCGTCTATCGACTCCGCCGCGTCGAAGGTCGTCGTGGACTCGCTCGATTCTGCCATCGGCGGAACTACCCGTAGCGAGGCGGTAATCGTTAGGTCGCACATCTTCGGCCGGTCGGGAGGCTTGCCGGAAACAGTGACGCACCGGCGGAGTTTTCAGCTACAGGTTCGTCTGCTAACGTATGCCCGGTCCGGTCTTCATCTCCGGCGAGCGCGTAGACCTTCGAGTAACCGAGCGCGAGGACCTCGACCTCATCCAGCGCGCTCGGAGCGACCCCGACATCCGGACGGCGCTGACACACACAGCGCCTCAGACCCGCGAACAGGTCGAGGAATTCTACGAGGAGTTCGTCTCGACCGACAACGGGGACGCCAGTTTCGTCGCGTGCGAGCGGGGCGGCGACCCCGTCGGTCAGGTGAGCCTGTTCCGGACCGAACACGACCACGGCGAAATCTCGTACTGGCTCCTTCCGGAGGCCCGAGGCGAAGGCTACGCCACAGAGGCGGTGTCGCTCCTGCTCGACCACGCGTTCGACACGAGCGGTCGGCATCGCGTGTACGCGCGCGTGGTAGATTTCAATGAGGCTTCGAGGGCGGTGGTCGAGCGACTCGGCTTCACCGAGGAGGGTCGCCTGCGCGAACACGTGTTCCTCGACGGTGCGTACCGCGACGTGGTGCTGTACGGTCTCCTGCGCGACGAGTGGGACGGAGCGCCGTGACCTCGGTCCCCGTGCATTCGTTTCGCACGCCGCCGGAGCATTTGAAAGCGCTTTTAAGGGGTGACGAACTACGGAAGGATACGACCTGCGCGCGGTTGATGATGCTCCTAGCCGCAAAGGATTTGCCCGGCAGGGGAGCCTGAGCCGACGTGCAGGGAGGGTGAACAACCTATGCCAGTATACGTAAACTTCGACGTCCCAGCCGACCTCCAAGACAGCGCCGTCGAGGCGCTCGAGGTCGCACGAGACACGGGTAGCGTAAAGAAAGGAACGAACGAGACGACCAAGGCGATCGAGCGCGGTAACGCCGATCTCGTCTTCATCGCCGAAGACGTTCAGCCGGAAGAGATCGTCATGCACCTGCCGGAACTCGCCGACGAGAAGGGCATCCCCTTCGTCTTCGTCGAGACCCAGGACGACATCGGTCACGCCGCCGGTCTGGAAGTCGGAAGCGCCGCCGCGGCCATCACCGACTCCGGCGAAGCGGAAGACGACGTCGATGACATCGCCAACAAGGTCGAGGAACTCCGCTGAGGTGGTTGAGTCATGAGTGCAGAGGAAACTGAAGAAGAAAGCTCCACGCCCGCCGAAGTAATCGAAATCGTCGGCAAGACGGGGATGCACGGCGAGGCCATGCAGGTCAAGTGCCGCATCCGCGAGGGCGAGAATCAGGGCCGCATCATCACGCGGAACTGTCTCGGTCCCGTCCGCGAGGGCGACGTGTTGCAACTGCGCGAGACCGCCCGCGAAGCCGACTCCATCGGAGGTCAGTAACCAATGCCCCAGACGAGAGAGTGTGACTTCTGCGGGTCCGACATCGAACCCGGCACGGGGACGATGTTCGTCCGCACCGACGGCAGTACGGTCCACTTCTGCTCGGCGAAGTGCGAGAAGAACGCCGACCTCGGCCGCGAACCCCGCGACCTCGAATGGACCGAGGAAGGCGGTGCCGAGGAGGGTGAACAGTGAGCGAGACCGAGCGTACCTTCGTGATGGTCAAGCCCGACGGCGTCCAGCGCGGCCTCATCGGTGACATCGTCTCCCGATTCGAGGACCGCGGCCTGAAGATGGTCGCCGGGAAGTTCATGCAGATAGACGAGGACCTCGCACACGACCACTACGGCGAGCACGAGGGCAAGCCGTTCTTCGAGGGACTCGTGGACTTCATCACGTCCGGCCCGGTCTTCGCCATGGTCTGGGAAGGCCAGGACGCGACCCGACAGGTCCGCAAGATGATGGGCGAGACCGACCCCGCCGAGTCCGCACCGGGCACCATCCGGGGCGACTACGGTCTGGACCTCGGCCGCAACGTCATCCACGGTTCGGACCACGAGGACCCCGGCGCGAACGAGCGCGAAATCGACCTGTTCTTCGACGAGGAGGAACTGGTCGATTACGAGCGCATCGACGCCGAGTGGCTCTACGAGTAAGGTAGCGTTCGGTTTTCCGCTCCCTTTTTCGATTGTTTCGAAGAGCGAGTAGCGTATTCTCCGCGTCGTAATCGTTCGATAGAACGGAGTGGCCGTTCGAAGAATCACGAACCCATTTTCGTCTCCGCCACCAATACGAGCGCGTGCAGGTGACTGCCCACAGAGGCTTCGGAGACCGGTATCCCGAGAACACGGTCCGCGCGGCGGAGCGCGCATCGCCGTCGGCCGACGCGGTCGAAATCGACGTGCGTCGGTGCGGGTCTGGCGAACTCGTGGCCTCCCACTGGGACAACGTGGAACTGGTCACGGACGGGCGGGGCGACGTGTCGGAACTCCCGGCGTCGGAACTCGCGTCGCTGAGCGTGGACGGGTCCGACTGGGGCATCCCGCTGTTGACCGACGTACTGGGGGCGATTCCGCCGGAGGTGGGCGTCAACCTCGACCTCAAGGAGCGCGGCATCGCCGCGGACGTGGTGGACCTCGTGCAGAGCGTCGAGAACGACGCGGTCGTCTCGTCGCTCCACCCCGACCCGCTCTGGCGGACGCAGTTGCGTGACGAGTCGATACCGCTGGCGTTCAACTTCGGCGTGCGACCCGACGCCAACTTCCTCACCGCAGAGGCCATCGACTGCGAGTACGCCAACCCCCACTGGTCGCTGTGTTTCGTCACCGACCTCGTCGAGAGCGCCCACGAGGCGGGCATGGAGGTCTACGCGTGGCCGGTGGCGACGCGGACGCTCGCGCGGGCGCTCGAACGTCGCGGCGTGGACGGACTGATACTGACCCGACCGCTGTAACTGCAGGAACCAACGTAGCGTGAACGATTCGGCCGAACGCGTCGCACGTTGGCGCAACGGGACGGAGTCACTTTTCTGGCGAACGTCACGGAACGCCGACGAACGACGTGACCGTCGCCGTGTCCACTCCGTAGCCAACGACGCCGATGACGACCAGTGCGCCGACGACCGACGCGAACAGCCAGTGCATCGGATAGTTGCGCTCGACGGTGGCGTAGAGACCGAGTCCCACCAGTCCCGGCGCGAATCCGAGCAGAAAGAGGGTCACGACGCCGACGCCCCACGTGAAGTGGTACTCGCCCGTCCGGTAGTCGGCGCGGAATTCGCGATACGCCAGAACGACGAGACCGACGGTCGCGGCCGCGACGCCGAGAACGAACAGTTCGACGGGAACGGAGAGGGCCATGGCCGAAAGTGACGCGCCGTTCGTAAAAATATACTGAGGAGTCCGAATCCAGCGTCAGTCTCTTAGCGGCCGCTCGTCACCGTCGAGACTGTCGATAATCACGTCGCCGTCGGGACGCTCGGCGAGCCAGAACAACTTGTAGGCGTCGGCGACGCGGGCGAACTCCACGTCGGGCACGTCCGCGAGTATCGACGTTCGGAGCGTCCACTTGAAGGCGGCCTCGCGGGCCTTCTCGTCGGCCTGTTCGGGCGAGAGTTCGCTCGGGAGGACCAGCGCGTCCTCGACCGTCCGGGTCTCGAACTCCGGAACCGTATCGGCCCGGAGCGCGAGTCGCCGCGAGCAGTCCACGCTGACGACGCGGCGGTCCCGCCGGGGCGACAGGAGCGGTCGGTCCACCTCGACTTCGGTCTCGTACACCCGGTAGGGGTAGGCAACCGCGCCCACCCGTCCCGACGACTGGACCTCCTCGCGGGCGACTTCTGGCGGGATGACCGGGAGTTGGACCGACTCGTGACGGTCGCCCACCAGCGGGTGGGGAGCCTCCGCGTTCTCAGCGCTCATCGTCGCTCCAGTACCCCGACGCGGCGACGTGGCCGCGGATGTTGTCGCCCTCGGTCACGACCTTCGGGGAGGTGTCGACGGCGGTCCCGCCGTCGGACAGGAGGTCCGACGAGGCTCGCGGCCCGTCGGTCCGCTCACCGCCGTCGGTGGCGTAGTCGGGCGCACCGTCGGCGTCCGCGGAGACGACCGCCGAGAGGGGTTTGTCGAACGCGTCGAAGTGGTCGTCCACGTCGCCCGGCGGTTCGGTGAACAGCGAGACGACTACGAGCGTGAGCGACGAGAGCACGAAGGCCGGGAACAGGCCGTAGACCGTGACGAGGCCGTACCAGAACGCGGCCGACTCCGGCGGCATCAGGCCGACCGCTCCGAGGACGGTCTGAAGCTGGGTCCACAGAATCATCGCGGACGCGCCGACCACCATGCTGGCGGCCGACCCCTTCGCAGTCACCCGCTTCCACCAGAGCGTGGCGACGACGGTCGGACCGATGGCCGCGCCGAGACCGCCCCACGCGTAGTTGAGGACGAGCGTGTAGATTGGCGTGTCCTTGGCGAGGAACGCGAACGCGACGCTTGCGGCACCGAGACCGAAGGTCACGTACCGCGAGTACTTCACCAGTTCCTTCTCGGAGGCGTTCGGGTCGATGAACCCGTGGTAGACGTCTTCCACGACGGCGCTGGTCGCCACGAGCAGTTGGGAGTCGGCGCTCGACATCATCGCCGCGAGCGCCGCCGCGAGGACGATGCCCGCCACCGCGCCCGGCAGGAGGTCGAGCGTCAGGCGCGGCATCGCGTTGTCGGGGTTGGCGAGCGCACCGTCGCCGAACATGGCGACGGCGTACAGGCCGACCAGCGCCGCGCCGATGTAGGCGACGAACATGAACAACTGGGCCACGAGCGCCGCGAGTCGGACGTTCTTCACCCGGTCGATGCCCATGAACCGCACCATGATGTGAGGGTTGCCGGGCACTCCGAGACCGATTGCGGCGTAACTGATGACGCCGAAGACGGCGGCCCAACCCGCGGCCCCGGCGGTGATGCTGGTCATCGACGACCCCGCCGTGGCCGCCACCTCCTCGAACGGCAGGCCCATGTTGGTGAACGCGATGACGGGCAGGAGGACGAACGAGCCGAGGATGATGGCCCCTTGGAAGTAGTCGGACCACGCCACGGCGAAGTAGCCGCCGAGGAACGTGTAGCCGATGACGATGACGCCGCCGACCACGATACCGACCCACGGCTGGATGCCGGTCAGGATTTCGAGCAGGGTCCCGGCCGCGACGATCTGCGCGCCGACGTAGCCGCCCTCGAACAGCATGAGGACGACCGCAGAGATGCCCTTGACCGCGCCCGTCTCGTCGCCGAGTCGGGTGGCGAAGAACGTCGGGAGCGTCACCGACTGGACGAGTTCGGTGTACTTCCGGAGGCGCTTGGCGATGGCCGCCCACGCGAACAGGTCGGCCGGAATCATCCCGAGACCGTTGAGGAACGCCATGATACCCGTTCCGTAGGCGTCGGCGGGTACGCCGAGGGTGAGCCACCCGCTCATCTCCGAGGCGCGCTCGGAGAACCCGGTCACGACCGGTCCGATTTCGCGGCCGCCGATGACGTAGTCGCCCACCGAGTCCATGAACCGCGAGGAGTAGAGACCGATGCCCAGCAGGACGAGCAGGTAGAGCGAGAACGCGCCCAGCACCCAGACGCCCGCCTCGCCCGCGATGCCGCCGCTACCTTGCATACTCTCCCTCCTCGTAGCGTTCCCGGAGTCGCCGCTCTCGCTTCCCCTCCCAGACGTAGTACACTATCAACAGCACGAAGAAGACGACGTACGGCCCGGCCAACCCGAGCCAGTCGATGGTACTCATAGCGGGCATAATCGGTGGGACCGTAATCAAACGCGATATTTCGGTCTTTCGGAGTCACCGTCGGCCTCTTCTACCTGACCGAGACGAACTCGTTCCAGTTACGGTCCGAGTCGCGTCCGCGGACCGTCGGCCGAAACAACGGCGAACAACGCACGGCTCGTGGAACAGCGGTTTTATGCCGGAGATGTCTCTCTCCGATATGGACATGGATACCACGCGACGTGCGCTCGTCGCCGCCATCGTCGGCGGCGGGACCGTCGGCGGGTCGCTCTCGCCGGTCCGGGGCTACCTCGACAGGTTCGCCCCGCACTCCGGGTCGGCGTGGCGCGACGCGACCGACCGGACGGACCGGCGCGTCGAGAGTCCGTACGGCGCGGCCGAAGTGCGCTACGACGACTACGGGACCGCCCACGTCGAGGCGGACGGCGAACTGGCGCTCTACTTCGCGGTGGGGTACGCGCAGGCCGCCGACCGACTGTTCCAGATGGACCTCCAGCGCCGGGTGATGCGCGGCGAGCTCTCGGAAGTCGTGGGCGAGCGAGCGCTCGACTCCGACGAGTTCCACGTCCAGATGGACTTCGCGGGCGGTGCGGAGGCGAATCTGGAACTCCTCGACGACACCCCGACCGGCGACGCGGTCGAAGCGTTCGTCGAGGGCGTGAACGCCTGTCGAGAGCGGGAGGCCCTGCCCCTCGAATTCGGGCTGCTCGACTACGAACCCGACCCGTGGACCCCCGCGGACACGATGCTGATGGAGCAACAGATTTCGTGGGGGCTGACCGGGAGTTTCTGGACGCTCCGTCGCGAACGTCTCGCTCGCGCGTTCGGCACGGACGCCGCCGAGCAGTTGTACCCCTTCCGGATGGACCACGACGCGCCCATCATCAGGGGCGATAGCGACGCTCCCGCCGCCGGTTCTCGGCGGACCGTCACGCCATCGGGCGAGGTCGGGGCCGACGCGCTGCTCGACTGGCTCTCGGCGTTCGAGTCTCCGCCGGGCGTCGGGTCGAACAGTTGGGTCGTCTCCGGGAACCAGACCCGGAGCGGGAAACCCATCGTGGCCAACGACCCGCACCTCACGCTGATGGCTCCGCCGGTCTGGTACGAGATGAACCTCCGGACCGACGACGTGAGCGTCCGCGGGGTCACCTTCCCGGGCGTCCCGTTCGTGGTCATCGGCGAGAACAGCGCCGGAGCGTGGGGGTTCACCAACTCCGGGGCCGACGTCATCGACTTCTACAGCTACGAGACCGACGACGCGGGAGACCGTTACCGATATCGGGGCGAGTGGCGCGAGTTCGAAACCGAGGAGCGCACGATTTCGGTCGCCGACGGCGAGGACCGGACCGCCACGGTCCGGAAGACGGTCCACGGTCCGGTAATCGAACGCGAGGGCCAGCGAGTGGGCGTCTCGTGGACCGGTCACACCGCGACCCGGACCTCGCGGGCGATTCACCGCTACAGCAAGACCGAGGGGATGGACGACTTCCTCGCGGCGACCCGGAAGATGGACCTGCCGACCCAGAACGTCGTCTACGCCGACAGGGAGGGCAACACCCTGTTCTACGTGACGGGGAAGATTCCGATCCGGCGGATAGATGGCGAAGAGGTGTGGGGAACGCGGGTGTTCGACGGGTCGGCGGGCGAGGCCGAGTGGGAGGGCTTCGAACCCTTCGGCGTCTCCTCGTGGGAGGGGTTCGTCCCCTTCGAGGAGAAACCGCACGCCGTCAACCCCGACTACGTCGGCACCGCGAACCAGCGCATCGAGGACGACCCCGACCACTACATCGGCGAGCAGTACGGCACGCCGTACCGCGGTCAGCGCCTCTACGAACTGCTCGACCGGCGCGCCGAGTCCGGGAAACCGATGGACCCCGAATTCATGCGACGCGTCCAGCGCGACGCCAAGTCGGCCCGCGCCGAGCAGTTGCGCGACGAACTGGTCTCGGCCGCGGAGGGGCGCGACGGTCTCGGGGACGCGGTGGCGGCGCTCCGCGAGTGGGACGCCCGGATGACCCGCGACTCGCGGGCCGCGCTCGTCTTCGCGAAGTGGGCCGAGCAGTTCCGGAGCGAGGCGTTCGCCGACGAGTTCGACGCGGCGGGTCTCGACGAGTCGTACTACCCGAACGACTGGGTGCTGGCGAACCTGCCCGCCGACAGTCGGTGGTTCGGCGACGAGGGACGCGCGGCGGTGATGGTCCGGGCGCTCCGGACGGCCCTCGACGGAATCGAGGCGGGCGAGACCTACGGCGACTACAACACCACCGAGACCGTCACCCACCCGTTCGACCAGTCGTTCCTGAACTACCCGGCGTACCCGACCGACGGGTCGCCCTACACGCTGAACAACTTCCGGAAGGAGTCGGCGGTCGGGAGCAGTTGGCGGATGGTCTGCCCGATGGCCGACCGCGAACGGTCGGTCTGCGTCCTGCCGGGCGGCAACTCCGGCGAGTACTTCTCGGACCACTACGACGACCAACTCCGACTCTGGGCCGACGGGAAGTACAAGTCGATGAGTCGGGAACTCGCGGGCGAAAGCGCCGTCCGTTTCACGGACGCACGGGAGGGCGACGAATGAGCGTCGCTCGCGCGTGGTTGACCGAGATTCGGACGAACCGCAGAGAACGGTGGTTCGCGCTGGCGGCCGGGGTCGCGGTCGGACTCGCCGCGGCACAGGTCCACTGGTACGGGTTCGTCCTCGGGGGCGCGCTCGTGGGCGTCGTCTCGAAGGACGCCAAACGCGGCCTGCTGGCCGGAATCAGTTTCGGCGTGTTGGCGTGGGCCTTCTTCGCGGGACTGGTGGCCGCCAATGGCGGCCTGCTGAAGTACGCCGGGATGGGCCGACTGCTCTACCTGAGCGTCGGGATTCCGGTCGGCCTGTCGGCGCTCGGGTCGCTGGTTCGAGGCGTCGTCTGATACGTGGGAGGAGACTGGCGCTCGCCAGTTGCAGAAAGAAGTAGCTCGATTCGGGCGAGAGCGGCGGTTTGCCTACTCCTGCTCGACCTCGGCCTCCTGCTCGGCGTCGTCCTGCAGTTCCGTCCGACGAATCTTGCCCGTCACCGTCTTCGGGAGTTCCTCGACGAACTCGATTTCGCGGGGGTACTCGTGGGCCGAGAGTTCGTCGCGGACGTGTGTCCGGATGTCCTCAGCGAGGTCGTCTCCGGCCTCGGCGTCGTCGCTCGTGACGACGTAGGCCTTCACGATGTTACCGCGCTCTCGGTCGGGTTTGGGAACGACCGCGGCCTCCGCGACCGCGGGGTGTTCGCCCAGCGAACTCTCGACCTCGAACGGGCCGATGCGGTAGCCCGACGAGATGATCACGTCGTCCGCGCGGCCCTCGAACCAGAAGTAGCTGTCCTCGTCCTTTCTCGCGAGGTCTCCCGAGAGGTACCACTCTCCGTCCGGTCCGTCCACGAAGCAGTCGGCCGTCTTCTCGGGCTTCTGCCAGTATTCGGCGAAGAAGCAGGGGTAGTCGCCGCGCTGGGCGATTTCGCCCGTCTCGCCCGGTTCCATCGGTTCGCCGGTCTCGGGGTCCACCACGTCGGCCTCGATGCCGGGCAGGGGCCTGCCCATGCTCCCCGGTTTGAGGTCCATCGTCGGGTAGTTGTTGATTATCATGTTGCCCGTCTCGGTCTGGCCGTAGGTGTCGTGGATGGTGACCCCCAGCGTCTCTTCGCCCCAGTCAACGACGCCCGCCGAGAGCGGTTCGCCGATGGAGAGCGCGTGGCGGAGGTCCAGATTCACGCCCTCCAGAACGTGGTCCTTCTCGCGGAGCATCCGGTAGGCCGTGGGGACGCTGAACAGGACCGAAATCGGGTACTCGTCGAGCAGGTCGGCCCACGTCTCGGGGTCGAACTCGCCCTCGTAGGTGAACAGCGACGCGCCCCAGAACCACGCGCCGAGGGTGTTGATGGGACCGGTGAGCCATCCGAGGTCGGCCGTGGACCAGTAGAGGTCGCCCGGTTGGAGGTCCACGGCGTACTTCTGGGTCGCCGCGACGCCAGCGACCCACCGCTGCTTGTGGCGGACGCCCTTCGCGGGACCGGTCGTCCCGCTGGTGTAGTAGAGCAGCGCGTCGTCCTCGCCGCTGGTTCCGGCCGGTTCGTACTCCCTGCTCGCGGCGTCGAGCGCTTCTCCGAACGCCACGTCCTCCGAGGCCACTCCCTCGCCCGACCCGTCGCTGCGGTCCACCGTGACGACGTGTTCGACCGAGGGCGCGTCTTCGAGCGCCGTCTCGACCGTCTCGCGGTTGTCGCTCGTGGTCACCACCACCGAGGCGTCGCAGTCGTCGAGTCGGTACGAGATGCCGTCCGGGCCGAACCGCTCGTTGACGCCGCCGAACACCGCGCCGCGCTTGAGGGTCCCGACCAGCGCGACGTAGTGCTCCGGAATCCGTGGCATGTACGAGAACACCCGGTCGCCCCGTTCGACGCCGAGGTCTTCGAGGACGTTGGCGAACTGGCTGGAGCGGTCGGCCAACTCCCAGAACGTCGTCTTCGTGAGGTCACCGTCCTCGCTCACCTGATACAGGGCGACCTTCTCCCTGTTCTCTGCGTGGCGGTCGCAGACTTCGTGGCCCACGTTGAGTTCCCCGGGCGCGTCCCAGTCGGCCTCCGCGTAGATGTCGTCCCAAGAGAACGATTCGCGCACGTCGTCGTAGTCGTGTAGGTTGTGACCGTCCACCATACGAACGTCCGTACTCAGGTAACAAAAATAACAGTACCGGCAGTTTTCAGAGACGAACGTCGTCGGAACGAAGCCCGGTCAGTCCAACCGTCGCATCTGCTCGCGGTGCAGCGTCACGATGAGGTCCGAGAGGACGCCGAACATCAACAGTTGCACGCCGAACAGGATGCCGAACGCCGCGACGACTGCCAGCACTTCGTGGGAGGTTCGGGGCGGGACGAACCACTCGTATCCGACGTACACGGCGACGCCAGCGCCGAACAGTCCGCTGAGGACGCCCATGCTCCCGAAGTAGAACAGCGGGTTGCTCGTCTTCGCCAACTGGTAGAGCGTGACGAGGATGACCCCGCCGTCCCGAATCGGGTGGAGGTTGGTGTCCGACCCGTCCGGCCGCGCCTCGTACCGGATGGGGACGACCGTCGTCGGCACGCCGTGCTTGACGCATTCGACGGCCATCTCGGTCTCGACGCCGAACCCGTCGGCGTCGAGGTAGAAGTTCTCCACGGACTCGCGGGTGAACGCGCGATAACCGCTCAGGATGTCCTCGAAGTTCTTGCCGTGGATGTAACGGAACACCCAGTTGAACAGTCCGTTGCCGAAGTGGTTGAGGCGACTCATCGCACCGTCCTCCATGTCGGCGAACCGGTCGCCGATGACGTGTTCGTACTCGCCGTTCACGAGCGGGTCGAGCATCGCGTCGGCGTCTTCCGGACGGTAGGTCCCGTCACCGTCGAGCATCAGGACGTACTCGGCGTCGATGTGTCGAATCGCCTCTCGAATCGCCTGTCCCTTGCCGTCTCCGGACTGTTGTATCACTCGCGCGCCGTGTTCACGAGCGACGTCGGACGTCCCGTCGGTGGAGTTACCGTCGATGACGAGAACGTTCTCGTATCCGCGACTGGTGAACCCGTCGATGACCTCGCCGATGGTCTCACTCTCGTTCAACGTCGGAACGAGTACGCACACGTCCTCGCTGTCGGCCATTGGAAGTGAGTGGTCACCACGAGCGCAAAAGGCTTTCCAACCTATTGCTATGACACCATTTGGCCCCGCACGTGATAGATGGTATACGGGAATCGACCCGAGCGCGTCCCGCGATTATCAGCCGTGAAAACGGACGAATGTTATATATATCGGTGGTGGTACTTGCTCGTTGGGAAAGTTCCCGAATACCATACGATCTGAAGAATGACACGAAACCATCTCTCAGCAGTCAAAGACAGAATCGAGGGCGCGGTCAACGACCGCGGCCAGGTGGGTATCGGTACGCTCATCGTGTTCATCGCGATGGTGCTGGTCGCCGCGATCGCGGCGGGCGTTCTCATCAACACGGCAGGATTCCTCCAGACGAAGTCCGAACAGACCGGTCAGGAGTCCAGCGCGCAGGTCTCGAACCGCGTGCAGGTCGTGAGTGCGTTCGGTAACGTCGGCAACGAGCGAGTGAAGGACATCAGCCTGACTGTCATGCGCGGGTCCGGGTCCGACGACATCAATCTCTCGGCGGCCACTATCGAGTGGATCGGCCCGAAGAAAGCACAGACGCTCGTGTACGACGTCGACGAGAACAAGGAAGGCGACGGTCCTGACTCGAACGCGTTCACGGTCAACACCATCAAGGACCCCGACGGCTCGAAACCCGTCCTCAACACGCAGGACGACCGCCTCGAAATCAACATGAGCGCTACGGATATCAATGGCGAAGGTCTCGGCGAAGGTGAGGAAGTCAAGCTCAAACTCACCACCCAGTACGGTGCAGTGACGCTTTACCGCGCTAACGTCCCGCAGTCGCTCTCCAAGGAGAGCGCAGTCACGGTCTAACGCGGCAGACCTTCCTCTCACATCCTGTCCGCGTTTTACTTTTGCCGTTTCACCGCGACGAGCGACCAACAGTATGTTATAGCCCGATTCCATACCCGGTCTTATGAACCCTCTCGTCGCCGTTGCCGGCGCACTCGTCGCCGCCACGGCCCTCCCGTACCTCGCGTATCTCGCCCTCTACGCGCTGGTCAGTCCGAGCGGTTCGCCCGCGGACAAGCGCGAGGCGGAACCGACCGTCAGCATCGTCCTCCCGACGTACAACGAGTCGGGCATCATCGAACAGAAACTGGACGACATCGTGTCGCTGGACTACCCGATGGAGAAGGTAGAACTGGTCGTCGTGGACTCGAGCGACGATGAGACGCCCGACCGCATCGAGGAGTTCTTCGCCGACCGCGAGCATCCCGACCTGAATCTCATCCGCGAACAGGAGCGCCGGGGACTCGCCCCCGCGCTCAACGACGCGTACGCCGCCGCGGACAACGAGATGGTGGTCAAGACCGACTGCGACTCCTACGTCGCCGACGACGCCCTCCGAGAGGCCGCCGCGAACCTCGCCGACCCCGACGTGGCGGCCGTCACGGGTCAGAACGCCGAAGTCCTCGGCGGGAGCGAAGTCGAGGCGGGCTACCGCGGCGTACAGGCCCACATTCAGACGCTCGAATCCCACCTCGACTCGACGCTCATCTTCCACGGGCCGTTCTCGGCGTTCGAGAACGACGCCATCGTCCCCGTCGACCCCAACTCGCTGGCCGACGACACCGAACTCGCCCTGAAGATTCGACGAAGTGGTGACCGAGTCCTCTTCGACCCGGCAGTCCGGTACAAGGAGGCCTCTCACTCGGACTTCAGCAAACGCAGGCTTCAGAAGGACCGCCGAGGCATGGGGCTGATTCGCCTGCTCGCACAGCACCGCGACGCCCTCGGCAGGTACGGCAACTACGGGAAACTCGTCCTCCCGTTCAACTGGTGGTTCATGGTCGTCTCGCCGTGGCTGGTCGCGCTGGACGTGCTGGCGGTCACGGCGGCCGGAATCGCGGTGGCGGGTGTCGCCGGACTCGCCGTCCCGGCCGCGCTCGTCGGATTCGTCTGGATCGGCCAGAAGGACCTTCTCGGTCCGCTTCAGGCCCTCTACGCCGTCTTCGACTCGCAGGTGTCGCTGCTCCACGCCGCCGTCGAACTCCTCCGCGGGAAGGGCGACGGGACGTGGGAAGTGGACGAGGAACTGCGGGAGGCCTTCGAATGAGGGCGGTTCCGCAGTCGCCGGGAATGAGTACAGTTAAAGCCGCGTCAGCAGAAACCGCAACCGACAGGACAGCATGAACGACCAGTCCATCGCCATCGCCCACGGGAACTACCTCGAACGGGGCGGTGCCGAAGCGTTGTCGGACGAACTCGCCCGCACGTTCGACGCACCGCTGTACTACGGATTCGGAAGCGACGAACACGCCTCCGAGGACGTGGACGCAAGGAGCCTCTACGAAGATTCGCCGCTGTCGGCGGTGAAGAAGTCGGTGTTCCTCCGCGACCTCTACTACGCGTGGAACGCCCAGCGCATCCCCGAACTCACCGACTACGACGTGGTCGTCCTCTCGAAGAACGAACTCAGTTGGTACGTCCCCGAAGACGAACAGGTCGTGATTCACTACACTCACAGCACGCCGCGGATTCCCTACGACCTGTTCCAACAGCGCGCCGACTCGCTGTTTTCGCGGCTGTACGCGTTCGTCGCCCGGACGATGTTCCTCCCGAACACGAAGTTCCCCGACAAGTTCGTGGCGAACAGCGAACTCGTCGCCCGCCGCCTCCGGCGCTACTGGGGAATCCCCGACGAGAAGATCGAGGTCGTCTACCCGCCCGTGGACGTGGACCAGTACGAGAGCCGTGACACGGCGGACTACTACCTGACCTACTCCCGACTGATTCCCGAGAAGCGCATCGACGCCATCGTTCGGGCCTTCGAGGCGCTCGACGCCAAACTGGTCGTCGGGGGAGCGGGCGACGAGCGCGAGGAACTCGAACGACTCGCCCCCGACAACGTCGAGTTCGTCGGCTACATGTCCGAGGAGGAGAAGGTCCGGCGACTCGGCGAGGCGAAGGCCGTGCTGTTCAACGCGATGAACGAGGACTTCGGTATCATCCCCGTCGAGGCGTTCGCCAGCGGGACGCCCGTCCTCGGCGTGAACGAGGGCTACACCAAGTACCAGATTCTCGACGGCGAGAACGGCCGCCTCCACGACCCGGACCCTGCGAGCATCCGCGAATCGGTCGAGGCGTTCGAGCGCGACGGCGTCGAGTGGGACGCCGACGAGATTGCGGCGTTCGCCGAGCGATTCGGGGCCGACCGCTTCAGAGAGCAGATGCGCGAAGTCGTCGCGGACGCCGTCGAGGCGGCCGCCATCGAACCGCACGAGAAGCAAACGACGATAGAACAACTATGACACTCAGTGACTGGATCGAAGAGAGTCGAGATAGAATCAGATACGACGGTGTCAAGAAGGGTGCGTACGCGTCAGCTCAGGAGTTCTGGGCCGGTGCGCTCGGTCACTTCGGCCGTCACGTCTGGAACTACGGCGAATCGATTCACGACAAAGACTGGGACGTGTTGCTCGTCCTCGACGCCTGTAGAATCGACCTGTTGGCCGACGTGGCCGACGAGACGGAGTACGACGTACTCGACGGCTTCGACCCGGACCGCGACGCGACAAACTCGGTGGCGTCGCGGTCGCCGGAGTGGATAGCGAAGACGTTCGACCCCGAAACGTACGCCGACGAGCTTTCGGGCACGGCGTACGTCACGGCGAACCCCCACTCGCGAGACGTTCCCGACCCCGACTCGCTGTATCTCTTCGACGAAGTGTGGAAGTACGGATGGGACACCGAGTACGGGGTCGTCCCGCCGCGAGCCATGACAGACCGGGCTATCGACGTGTGGCGCGACCACGACCCGGACCGGATGATCGTCCACTACATGCAACCGCACCTCCCGTTCCGGTCGCTGGTGGACGAATACCCCGAGTGGTTCCGGTTCGAGGTCGGACTCGACAACCCGGCACCCAGCCAGCACAAGACGCTCTGGCGGCGACTCCGCGACCGTGAGGTGCCCCACGACCTCGTGTGGGAGGCCTACTGCGACAACCTCGAATGGGTTCTCGACGACATGGCGTTGCTGTCCGAGAACCTCGACGCCGACACCGTGGCCATCTCCAGCGACCACGGGAACGCGATGGGCGAGTGGTGGGTGTACGGCCACCAGAGCCCGATTCCGATACCCGCGCTCAAACGGGTGCCGTGGGTCACGTTCTCCGCGACCGACACCGGGGAGTACGAACCCGAACTGGAGGCCGAAGACGTCGAGGTGAGCGAGGCGGAGTACGAGGACCGACTCAAGAATCTCGGATACCTATGACGTTCGGCGACTGGGTTGAGGAGACCCGGACGCGGTTCCAGACGATGGGCGCGAAACGAGGGGCCGTCGCCTCGGCGAACGAGTTCTGGGTCGGGATGCTCCGGCGGTTCGGCCGCGACGTCTGGAACTACGGCGAACCAATCTACGAGCGCGACTGGGACGTGCTACTCGTCCTCGACGCGTGCCGAGTGGACCTGATGCGGGAGGTCGCCGCCGAAGAGGGAGACCGCTTCCCGTTCCTCGACCCGGACTTCGAGACGTTCGATTCGGCCGCGTCGATGTCCGAGGAGTGGATGGAGAAGAACTTCGGCGACGAGTACGCCGACGAGAAGGCGAACACGGCGTACGTCTCGGGCAACCCGTTCACCCGCGACCTCGACCCCGACGAGTTCGGCCTGTTGGACGAGGTGTGGCGCTACGCGTGGGACGACGAGCGCGACCTGATGCCACCGCGGCCGCTGACCGACCGAGCGATAGAGGTCGAGCGAAACCGCGACCCCGACCGACTCATCGTCCACTATCTGCAACCCCACGTTCCCTTCCGCTCGATGCCGGACGCCGGATTCCGGTGGGGCGACCCCGAGGAGAACTTCGGAGTCAAGGACGGCGGAACCGGCGAGGAACGCGGTCCGTGGCACCGACTCCTCGACGGCGACCTCTCCCGCGACGACCTCTGGCAGGGCTACCGGGACAACCTCGAATGGGTCCTCGAAGACGTCGCGCTCTTCCTCGACAACGCCGACGCCGACACCGTGGTCATCTCAAGCGACCACGCGAACGCGATGGGCGAGTGGTGGTGTTACGCCCATCCCGACTACGTCCCGATTCCGGCGCTGAAACGAGTCCCGTGGATAGAGACCAGCGCGACCGACACCGGGGAGTACGAACCCGAACTGGAGAGAGAGGGCGACGCCGAAGACGAAACGGGAGACGACGTTGAACAGCGTTTAAGCGCGCTTGGGTACAAGTGATTCCGATGACTGACACGACACTTCTGGTCACGGTCGATTCGCTCCGCTACGACCACTACCAGTACATGACCGCGACGAGGGAGTTCCTCGGCGAGTCTCACCCCGCGACGTTCGCGACCAACACCGCCACGCCATCCTGCTTCCAGTCAATTATCGGCGGCATCTACCCCGGCGAGGTGGGCGTCGATGCGGACTCGAACGTCGGCGTCGCGCTCGACTCCCCGTACAAGTACGGCGTCTCGACGAACCGCTTCCTCTCGAACCGCTACGGCTACGACCGCGGGTTCGACGAGTTCACGGCACCGGGCCGAGAGAGCAAGGGACTCAAAGACCGGGTCGCCGAACACATGACGCCCCAGAGCACGTTGTTCGGCATCGCCTCGCGCGTCTGGAACGTCGTTCAGGAGGTCCAGCAGCGAATCTCCTCGGTGGACCGCGACTACCGCCCCGCCGCCGACGTGATTACCGAGTTCCTCGACGCGACGGAGGGCCGCGACGAGTGGTTCGGATGGCTCCACTTCATGGAACCGCACCACCCCTACAACCCCGACGACGGTCCCGTCTCGCGCGGCGAGGCCCAGCAGATAACGCGTCGCGTCCTCAACGGTCGCGCGAGCGAACGCGACGAGGAACTCGCCCGCGAACTCTACCGCGGCGAGGTCGAGGAACTCGACGACCGCCTCGCGCGACTCTGGGACGCGATTCCGGACGACACGCGAGTGCTGTTCGTCGCGGACCACGGCGAACTGCTCGGCGAGTACGGCGAATGGGGCCACCACGCGACCATGTGCCCCGAACTCCTGCGTCTGCCGCTGGCGACTAGGAACATCCCCATCGAGAGCGACGTTCTCAGCCTCGTGGACGTGCCGACGCTCCTGCTCGGCGAGGAGTACAACCACGGTTCGTTCGAGCGCGAGACGGCGTTCGCGGCCTCGAACGGGAACCACGCCGCGATGAACCGCGACCACGTGGCGACCGACGACGGCGTGGTGACCCTCGACGGCGACCCCGCCGAGGACGACGACCTACTCGCAGCGAAGGAGGAGTTCGAAAGTAGAGCGTCCAGACCAGTGCGGAAGGACGAACTCCCCCACGACGACCTCGAAGCACTCGGCTACCTCTGATAGATGAGTACCGCTGACCTCGACATCGGCAAGGAAGCGCTCGTCTCCATCGCCGCGAAGTTCACGATGTCGGCGTTCGGGTTCGTCGGCGTGATGATCTTCGCGCGAGTGCTGGGGAACGCCGGTGTCGGCCGGTACTACGTCGCGCTTTCCATCGCGCTGATGCTCGTGCGCGTTTCGGCCGGTCTCGGCAACGCCATCAAGAAACGAGTCAGCGAAGTCGAGACCGGTTCCTCGGAGTACCTCGGTCTCGGACTGGCCTTCCACGCCCTCTACGTCGGGGTCGTCACGGCCGCCTTCGTGGCGGCGGTACCGGCCCTGCCGGTCCAAGGCATCACCGCCGACGACGTCCTCGGCATCGTCCTCGTGTTCAGCACCGTCGGTTCGTTCCAGATTCTGAATCGGTTCTACGCCGGAATCGGGTTCCCCGGACGGTCGTTCTGGATAGACACGGTGCGGAGCGTCGTGACCCTCGCGTTTCAACTCGTACTCCTGCTCCTCGGGATGGAGGCGTTCGGCATCCTGCTCGGTCTGGCCATAGCGAGCGCCGTCACGGCCGTGGTCGTCGCGGTCGTCTGCGGCGTCCGGCCCGCGCTCCCCTCCCGCGAGACGTTCGCGTACACCGGCGAGTTCGCCCGGTGGAGCATCCCGACTTCGGTCGTCAACGACGTGTACAAACGCGCCGACCCGCTCCTCATCTGGTGGTTCGTCGGCACCGGTGCGGTCGGTTTCTACGAGACGGCGCTCCGACTGGTGCTTCCGGCCTCGCAGTTGACCGCCAGTATCAGCAACCCGTTAGAGGTGAAAGTCAGCGGTCGGTCGTCGCTCGGGAAGGGCGTGCGTGAGGACGTGGCCAACGCGATGACCTACGCCGGACTGCTCGGCATCCCCATGTTCTTCGGCGCGCTGGCGCTGCCGGACGTGCTGATGCGAACGTTCTTCGGTTCCGGGTTCGGGGAGGGCGGCGAGGCGCTCGTCGGCGTCGCGCTGTTCTACGTCTTCTACATCTACCAGCTTCCGCTCGAATCCGCAATCGACGGGACCGACAGACCCGAACTCACGTTTCGCGTGAACTTCGCAGGTCTCCTCGTTCACGTTCCGCTCGCAATCGTTCTCGCCCAGCGGTACGGCCTCCTCGGCGTCATCGGTGCGACGCTCGTCGCCGAAGTGTTCATGTTCCTCGCGTTCCAGTACCTCTGTCGCGAACTGTTCGGGGGGACGATTTTCCCGACCCCCATCGCGGCACAGACGGTGAGCGGACTGGCGATGTTCGCAGTCATCACCGAGGTCAGGGGGATGATCGCGCTGGACTACTGGCTTCCGGTCATCGTACTGGTCGGGGTCGGTGCGGCCGTCTACTTCGCGGTCCTCGCCGTCGCGAGTTCGCACTTCAGACTCACGCTGGCGAACGTGTTGGGACCGGTCTACGAGCAGGTGCTCGCGCGCCGCGGCCGTTCCGAGGGCTGACCCCCGCCCGAACGGTCCGCCTCGAAGTGTCGAAACTCAAAGTCACAAGGCTTATGCGCGTTTTGGCACTCCATCAACTCAATGAGCCAGCAAACTGAGCAGGTCGAGGACTCGACCGAGTCGGCCGATTCGGTCCTCGACTCGTTCGAGGACTGGTATCACGTCCCCGTACTCGCCGCGGCTATCGCGTTTATGCTCTGGGTACGGCTCCAGTCCTACGGAAAGTTCATCAGAAACGGTGAGGTCATCTTCAAAGGAAACGACGCGTGGTACCACCTCAGACAGGTACAGTACACGGTCCAGAACTGGCCCGCGACGATGCCCTTCGACCCGTGGACCTACTTCCCGTTCGGGACCAGCGTCGGTCAGTTCGGCACTCTCTACGACCAACTCATCGCCACTGCCGCCCTCGTGGTCGGACTCGGCGACCCCTCCAGCACGCTCGTGGCGAAGACCCTCTTGGTCGCACCCGCAATCTTCGGCGCGCTGGTCGCAATCCCGACGTATCTCGTCGGGAAGCGCCTCGGCGGCCGTCCCGGCGGTCTGTTCGGCGTCGTCGTCCTCGCGCTGTTCCCCGGAACGTTCCTGCGGC
Source organism: Halorussus aquaticus (assembly GCF_024218795.1). Lineage (GTDB taxonomy): Archaea > Halobacteriota > Halobacteria > Halobacteriales > Haladaptataceae > Halorussus > Halorussus aquaticus. The sequence continues at coordinate 2,802,302 of NZ_CP100400.1, read as the reverse complement.
GCGGACTGGTCGGATTCGCCGACCACAACATCGCGGAACCGCTGTTCCAGACGTTCGCCGTGCTGGCGATGATGGTCGCACTGACCGTCGCCGAACGCGAGCGACCCGTCTACGAACTGCTGGCCGACGGCGACTTCGAGGCGCTCCGCGTCCCCCTCGGTTTCAGTACGCTCGCCGGGGTCGCCACCGCCCTGTACCTCTGGACGTGGCCGCCCGGCGTGCTTCTCGTCGGCATCTTCGGCGTCTTCTTCGGCATCAAACTCACCGCGGACTACGTTCGCGGGGTCAGTCCCGACCACCTCGCGTTCGTCGGCGCTGTCAGCATGACCGTGACGGGCCTGCTCCTGTTGGTCCCGCTCGGCACGTTCGACATGAACCCGACCCGGTTCTCGCCGCTGCAACCGCTGCTCGCGTTCGCGGTGGCCGGTGGCTGTGTCTTCATGGCGTGGCTCGCCCGCGAGTGGGACGCCCGCGACCTCGCGACCGCACTCTATCCCGCGACTATCGGCGGCATCGTTCTCGCCGTCACCGGCTTCGTCTACCTCGCGCTCCCGTCGCTGTTCAACCTCATTCGCCGGAACCTCGTCCGATTCATCGGTTTCAGCGCCGGTGCGCAGACCCGGACCATCGGCGAGGCCAAACCGTTCCTCTCGAACGTCCGACCGCGATTCGGTATCGAGTGGTACGACGTCATCATGCAGGAGTACGGTCTGATGCTGTTCACGGCCATCATCGCCGCTGTCTGGATGGTCTGGAATACCTATCGGACCGACGACCACCGGGCCGAGCAGCTGCTCGTGCTCGTGTGGGCCGCCTTCATCACCGCGGCGGCGTTCACGCAGGTGCGGTTCAACTACTACCTCGCGGTCCCGGTCGCGGTGCTGAACGCCTTCCTCCTCAAGCAGATTCTCTCTGTCGCCAACCTGACCGACCGCAAGTCGCTGACCGACATCGAGGGGTATCAGGTAGTCGCGGTCGTGTTCGTGGTCCTGCTCGTCGTCCCCGTGCTGGTCACCCCTGCCAGCCTCGGGTCGTCCGGGTACCCGTCGATCGACAAGACGAACACTGCGATGCAGACGGGGCAGTCCGGTCCCAAACCCGGCACGGTCAACTGGGCCGGGTCGCTCGACTGGTTGGCGAACAACACGCCCGCGGAGGGCGACTACGGCAACGCCAACAACGAGGGTGAACTCGACTACTACGGCACCTATCAGCAGAGCAACAACGACTTCCAGTACCCCGAAGGCTCCTACGGCGTCATGTCGTGGTGGGACTACGGCCACTGGATTACGACCCGCGGCGAGCGCATCCCGAACGCCAACCCGTTCCAGGAGGGTGCCGAGACCGCCGCGAAGTACCTGCTCGCACCGAGCGAGCAGCGAGCGAACAACATCCTCCAGACGCTCGGTAACGACAGCGAGGAGACTCGGTACGTGATGGCCGACTGGAAGATGGCTTCGGTGTACTCCAGTTCCGGCGGGAAGTTCTTCGCGCCAGCGACGTTCAACCCGAACGTCTCTCGGTCGGACTTCTACGAACCTGTCTACCAGCAGGGCCAGAACGGACCCCGGACTGCGTTCAACCTGCGAACCCAGCGCTACTATCAGAGTCAGGTGGCGCGACTCTACCTCTACCACGGCGGTCGGATGGAACCCGCACCTGTCGTCGTTGACTGGCGCGCCCAGACCTACCGGACGCCCGACGGCGAGACCGTCTCGTACAAGATCGCCGAACAGGGACCGAACGCGACGCTCGTCCGGAAGTTCCAGACGATGCAGCAGGCCCGGCAGTTCGTCGCCAACGACAGCACGTCCCAGATAGGGGGCATCGGACCGTTCCCGAGCGAACCGGTTCCGGCGCTCGAACACTACCGCGTGGTCAAGCAGAGTGAATCCTCGGCCGCGAACTCCTCGGGCTACGCACGCAACTTGCGGAGCGAGATGCGACTGCTCCAGCAGGCCGGGATGAACCCGCGCCAGATTCTCCAGACCTCGCCGTCGTGGGTCAAGACGTTCGAGCGCGTCCCCGGCGCGACGGTGACGGGTACCGGCCCGGCAAACACCACGGTCACGGCGCGCGTCCAACTGTCGCCGGTCGGCCAGTCCGGTTCGTTCGCCTACAGTCAGCAGGCTCGGACCGGTCCGGACGGTCAGTTCACGATGACGCTGCCGTACTCCTCGACGGGGTACGACAACTGGGGACCGGAGAACGGGTACACCAACGTCAGCGTGCGGGCGACCGGTCCGTACCAGTTCTTCACGTCGCGGAGCATCGAGGACGGCAACTTGACGTTCTCCAACGCCTCCGCAGAGGTGACCGAGGCGCAGGTCATCGGCGAGAGCGACGAGAACGTGACGGTCGAACTGACGAAGGAGTCAGTCTCGCTCCAGCAGAACCAGTCGGGCAACCAGACGGCGTCCGGTAACGAGACCGCATCGGGCGACCAGACGAACGAGACGGCGTCGGGCAACGAGTCGAGCGATAACACCTCGGCGCTCGCGACCCCGAGCGCACGGTCGGACGCTGATGCCGAGTCGCGTTCGACGCCCGAGAGCGCCCTGCCCGACCGCGAGGAGACCACCCCGATGCGGGCCGGTCTCGTCGGTGCCTACGCCGGTGCGCTCGTCGTCGGTCTGCGGGACTGAAACGAGTCGTCTCGGCGGACCGATTTTCCGCGGCTGATTCTACACGGGTCTCTCGGCGTCCACCGCTATCCCACGCTCTACTGCCGCGAAAGCAAACCGTTTTCCGGCGGGTCGTCGTACGAACGCGCGAATGCGAGAGTTGCTCTCCATCTACCTGAAGGGCGTGTTCATGGGCATCGCCGAAGGCGTCCCGGGCGTCTCTGGCGGTACCATCGCGCTGATAACCGGCATCTACGAGCGACTCGTGGGAGCCATCGCGGCCTTCGACCCGCGCGTCGTGACCGACCTGCCCCGAGCGTACGACTCCGAAGCGCGGGGTCGAATCGTCTCGATGCTCCGAGAGATGGACGTGGTGTTTCTCGCGGTGTTGCTGGCGGGGATGATCAGCGCCATCGTCGCAGTGACGGGCGCTATCCTCTCGGTCAAGGAGTCGAACCCGGCCGTGTTGTACGGGTTCTTCTTCGGTCTCATCGCCGCCTCAGCGGTCGCGCTCTGGACCGAGGTGCGACTCGACACGAACGCGGAACGCGCCGCCGCCGTGGTTGGGTTCGTCGCCGCGTTCCTGCTCGCTGGCGTCTCGTCCGCCACGTCGGTCCCCCACTCGCCGGTCGTGCTGTTCCTCGCGGGCGGGTTCGCGGTCACCGCGATGGTGCTACCGGGAGTCTCCGGGGCGTTCCTGCTCTTGCTGTTCGGCCAGTACAACTTCATGTCGAACGCGCTTCACGATTTCATCGACGAGGCCATCGCGGTCCTACGGGGCGGGTCGCTCGACTCGCTGGTCGGTCCCGCCGTGGCGGTCACGTCGTTCTGCGCGGGCGCGGCGGTCGGCGTCCTCACCTTCGCCCGCGTGGTCGAGTGGGCGCTGTCGAACTACCGGGAAGTGACCTTGACGTTCTTGGTCGCGCTGATGGTCGGCGCGCTCCGCCTACCGGCCGCAGAGGTCGTCACTGCGGAGGGGGCGTGGCCGGTCGCACGCGTGGCCGCGGTCGCACTCGCGACGCTCGCTGGCGGAGCGGCGGTCCTGCTGGTCGACTACTACACCGACGACCTCGACTACGTCGAGGACGAGCACACGGACCCGACCCCCGCACCGCGAAACGACTGAGACCCAATCGACTCTCACCGATTCTGCGCTACGCTCCGAACAGCGACTGTAGCACCTTCGACTCGGCTTTCCGGAGGTGTTCGGACGCGGTACTCGGCGCGCACGCCAACTCCGTGGCCACGTCCTCGTGAGTAGCGGTCCGTGGCACGTCGTAGTAGCCGACCCTCACAGCCGTCTCGACGGCCTCTCGCTGGCGCTCGGAGAGGAGCGTCTCGTACTCAGCGGACGGCCCGCCGACGCGGTCGATGTCCACCTCGATGCCGTCCGGAGCGCCACCGTGGAGGTCCTGCAGGGCCTCGGTGGTGCCGACCACCTCGAAGGTGACGCCGCCGTCGTCGGTGTGTTCGAGCGTCGAAGTGACCACGAGACCGCCCCGGTTGTAGGCGTCGAACATCGCCCGCTGGACCGGCGTCGTCTCGGCCCGGACGTGGAGGTAGAACCGGTCCTCGGCCACCGTCGTCAGGTCGTAGGCTCGGACCTCGGACAGTTCGTCGAGTGCAGCGGCGAACGCCTCGCGGTCGGCCTCGACGTAGAAGGCGTGGGTCATGGTCTCGCCCGCGTCGTTCCAGTGGACCATCTCGGCCGCGTTCACGTAGTCGCGCTCGGCCATCAGGGTGTGGAGCGGGTGGACCTCGGCGTCGGGCGCGTAGAACGTCAACTGCAAGCGACGCATACGGCGAGTCGCGGCCGCCGAAGGGATAAATCCACCGCGCAGGTCCGGCAGAACCGATACCGTCGTCCCGACCGTGCGAACTGATATGAGAGTCTTCATCGCTGGCGCGACGGGCGTCCTCGGGCGACGACTCGTGGCGGAACTCGCCGACCGAGGGCACGACGTCGTCGGCCTGACCAGAGACGAATCGGGCGACCGACTGGTCCGAGCGCGGGGCGGTGACCCCCGCCGGGGCGACGTGCTCGACCGCGAATCGCTCCGGGACGCCGCGGTCGGGGCCGACGCCGTAGTCCACGCCGCGACGGCCGTTCCCACCGAGCGCAAGCCCGACCCGGCGGACTGGGAGCGAAACGACCGCGTGCGAAGGGAGGGCGCGCGGAACCTGACCGCAGTCGCCGAGGAGGTGGGCGCACAGCGGTTCGTCCAGCAGAGCGTCGTCTGGGTCGCCCGGCGTCCCGACGGGTCTGCGTTCGACGAGACCGCAGACCCCAACCCCGACTGGACCACGCAGTCGGCGCTCGACGCCGAGCGAATCGCTCGGGAGGCGGCCGCAGAGTCGGAGTTCGAGACGACCGTTCTCAGGTGCGGGTTCTTCTACGCGCACGACTCGGCGCACGTCCGGTCGTTCGGCGAGCAACTGCTCGCCGGGAACGCGCCGATAGTCGGACGCGGAATCCTCGGGAGGAGAGACGCCGAGTTGTCGTTCCTCCACGTCGACGACGCCGCGACGGCGTTCGCCGAAGCGACGACCGGAGCGCGAACCGGTCTCTACCACGTCGTGGACGAGCGACCCGTCACGACCGCCGCGTTCCTGCGGGCCTTGGCCGACCGCCTCGACGCGCCCGACCCCCGCAGAGTACCGGGGTGGCTGGCGAAGTATCTCGCGGGCGAGGCCACGGTACGCCTCCTGACGAGTCCCATGCCCACCACCGCCGAGAAGTTCCGGCGCGACTTCGACTGGGAGCCTCGGTATCCGACCTCCCGCGAGGGCCTCGACGCGGTGGTCGAGCGATGGCGCGAGGACGGAACGCTCCGCGAAACGGCGGAGGGGTACGAGTGGCGAGGAGACGAGGCGCGGGCGAGCAGCGCGACGCCAGCCCCGGAAGCGTAGATGGCGGGGAAGACGCGGGTCGCGGCGCTCGCGCTCGGCGTCCACGTCGTCGCGAATCTTGCGCACGGCGTGCCGCACCTCGCGGCACCGGTACCGCTCGCGCCGTGGCAGTCGGCCTTCGTCGTCGGCGTGGTCCTGCTCGCGCCGCTGGTCGGATTCCAGTTGCTCCGTCGCGGACGACCGAGGGGCGGCGCGTGGCTGTTCGCCGTCTCGATGGCGGCGTCGCTGGCGTTCGGTCTCACCTTCCACTTCGGCGTCCCCAACCCCGACCACGTGGATGCGGTCGCCGCGGGACCGTGGCACCGCCCGTTCGGAACGACCGCGACGCTGGTCGCGGTCACCGACGCGGTCGGTGTGCTCGTCGGTCTCTGGTTGGTCTCGAAGATTCCCGACTCGTCGGTCGGTGTCGGTCGGTGACCGAGCGCCACTCACTCCGCCCGTAGTTCGCCCTCGAACCGTCGGAACGGAATCGTGGGGAACCGCGGGACCGTCCGACTGGGACGACGCCCGCTCCCGTCCGTGGCCTCGGTCTGAACGCGTTCGAGGACGCCGCATTCGGCGAGTTCGTAGAGGAACCGCTTGACCGTCGCCGCCGACAGGTCCGAGCGCTCCGCGATGGCGCTCGCCGCCTCGTCTATCGGCGGCGTCGCCTCGAGCGAGACCAGTTCGAGGAGGACCTTCCGTCGGTTCTCCGGCAGGGCGAAGACCCGGCCGACGTGAATCCCGTCGTCGGGCACGTCCGCGATACCGGCGTCCACGTCGCTCGCTCGGATTCGGTCGACACCGTCGGCGTCCGCGAGGTCGGCCGCCCCGAACGCGGCCGCGAGGGCGTCGTGGGCGTCGCCGCTGGCCCACTCCGCGAGGTGTCGGGCCTGCCCGAGTCGGAGGGCGCTGCTCGTCAGCGCCCGCGAGGCCCGTTCGGTCAGGATGTCCACGAGCGCGTGCTGGCGGTACTCCGGCACGTGGACGGTCTTCGAGTCCCAGTCGTCGGGGACCGCCCGGCCGACGACCACGAGCGAGGCGTCGTCGGCGACCGGCGCGAACCACTCGCGGAGTTCGCCGCCGGAGGGCGAACTCGGTTCGGCGACGTGGTCCACGGCGACGACGGCCTTGCGGGCGGGCGACGAGAACTGTTCGACCAGTCGCTCGCGGAACTCCTCGGTGCCGACGCCGCGTCGGGGGACCGACTCCTCGACGACGGCGTCGAGCAGCGTGTGGTAGAACTGGAACTCGCTGGTCGTGCGGTAGGCGTCGACGTGGACGAACTCGACCGTGTCGGTGGCTGTTCCGGCGCGAGTGGTAGTGCCGATTCGACGGTGCTGGCGGCCGAACTGGTCGTTCAGGTGGGCGAACAGCGCGCTCACCAGCGCCGACTTCCCCGCGCCTTTCGGTCCGTACACAGCGGCGTCCGGCGGGAGTCGCCGGTCGAACACCGGGTCGAGCACGTCGAGGAGGCGTTCGAGGACGGGACCGCGACCGACCGGGTCCGGGAGGTGGACCGCGGGGTTGAGGGGGCTTCGGTCCACGAACAGGTCGTCGCCCCGCGTGGCCTGCCGCCGAGCGATTCGTTCTTCGAGGTCCATCGGCTCTCAGCGGCACCCCTCGCCGACGAGGGCCTCCTCCAGCACTTCGAGGGGATGGCGAATCTCGTAGCCCGTCCCGTGTTCCATCTGCATCGCGCAGGTCGGACACTCGGTCATCCCCGTCTCGGCGTCGGTCCGTTCCATGTGTTCGAACATCTCGGACCCGATTTTCATGGACGTTTCGTATTTCTCGTCCTTCCAGCCGTAAGTCCCGGAGATGCCGGAACACGAATCTCCCACGTCCTCGGCGTTCGCGCCGTCCAGACCGTCGAGGAGTTCGACGGCCTGCCCCGCCAGCCCCTGATTCCGGGCGTGACAGGGCGCGTGGTAGGCGAACTCGCCCGCATCGATCTCGGCGTCCGCTAACTCCGCTTCGAGGTCCTCGTGGAGTCGCAGGTATTCGAGGGCCTCGTAGGTGTGGGCCGCGACGCTGGCGGTCCCGTCGTAGCTGAACAGTTCCGGGTACTCCTGCCGGAGCGACATCGAACAGGACGTGCAGGAGGCGATGACGTCGTAACCCTCCTCGACGAGGCCCGAGAAGTTCTCGACGTTGATTCCGGCCGCGCGCTTGGCGTCCTCCAGCATCCCGTTGGCGAACATCGGCGTCCCCGAACACCGCTGCTTCGGAACGACTACCTCGTAGCCGAACGACTCGAACAGTCGGACCATCGCCTTGCCGACCGCCGGGGTGTTGTAGTTCGAGTAACAGCCGTGGAAGTACGCGACCCGTTTCTCTTCGGACCGAACCTGCGGGCCACCTCGCTTCTCCCACCACTCGCGGAACGTCTCCTCGGCGAACTCGGGGAACTCGCGCTCGCTGGTGATGCCCAGCACCTTCTCGTTGAACGCCTGCACGAGCGAGTTGCCCATCACGAAGTTGGTGAGTCGCGGGAACTTGCTCCCGAGTTCGGCCATCGTCCGGTAGTTCGCCAGAATCCGGTTGCGGACGTACTCCCGAGAGAGCTTGTCCATCTGGTTCTCGACGTACTCCCCCCGGGCCGTGTTGTGCATCTGGCTGAGGGGCACGTCGGAGGGACACGCCGAATCGCACCGCATGCAGTTCGAACACGACATCACCGAGTCGTCGATGTCGGTGTCCTCCTTGCGCTTGAGCCGCCACTGCTCGGGACCTTGGAACTTCGGCCCGGGGAAGTCGTCGTCCACCTCCGCGACGGGGCAGTTAGTGTCGCAGGTCGAGCACTTGTAGCAGTCGTCGCTCCCCGGTCGGAGGTCCATGTCTTCGCTCTCGGGGAACACCTGCACCGGTTCGAACTCGTCGTCCGAGACGGTCTGTTCCGCTCGCACGTCGTTCGGGTCACTCGCTCCGTCTGGGTCACTGGGGTCTATCGGCTGTTCTGCGTCACTCATAGATAGTCACCTCGTCACCTCCCGCGCCGCGCTCCGTCCGGCCGCCACGCCGGTGGCGAGCGAGACGCCCGCCCCGGACTTCTCCGCGGCGAAGTCGTAACCGCCCAGCACCGCCCCGGCGGCCCGCAGGTTCGAGAACTCCGCGTCGCCTCCCCGGTCGAGGGCTCGCAAGTCGTCGTCGGTCTCCACGCCGAACCGCGCGAAGGGGTGGTCGCCGAACGCCTCGTCGGCGAACCAGTCGTACCGGTCGCCCGAGTGGGGCACGTGGCAGTCGAAAATCGGTTCGGCGACGCCCTCCCGGTCCGAGTCGATGCCCTTGCCTACCAGTCCGCCGGTCGCCAGCACGAACTGGTCGGCGTGGAACGGAATCGCCGCGCCGTTGCGCTCGACGCGGACCGCCGCGATTTCGTCGCTGGCCGTCCCGCTCCCCGCCCCGCCGTCGGTCTCGTAATCGACCACCGGGTTCCCGGTCGTGAAGCGCACGCCCGCGTCGCGGCAGGCCGACACGAGCGCGCCTTCGAGGCGCATCCCCGGGAGGCTCGGCGGCCCCATCGGGACCTCGAAGACGGCCGCGCCGAGTTCGGCTTCGAGCGCCTCGCAAATCTCCGCGGTGTTGTGCTGACCGAGGAGTGCCGGAAAGCCCACGCGCTCCTCTCCGCGGAGGTGTGGTTTCACGGTCTCCGCGAGGGCCTCGCGGACCGGGAGTTCCGTCGTGTAACCGTCGCCCTCGACCGCCACGCGCTCGTCGCCGTCGAGCGCGTCGGCGAACCGGGTAATCTTGGCGTCCACCCGGAAGTCGCCGGGGAACGAAATCGTCGCGCCGCGCGCGGCGAACGGGACGCCCGCGGATTCGAGGTGGTCGGCCGCCAGCGGCGCGTCGAAGTCGGTGACGCTCTCGAAGCCGACGAGGAGGGCGTTCCGGTCGTCGCTCGCCAGTCCGGCCGCCGCGCTGGCGGGGTAGCGCGCGGTCGGTTTGACCGACCCGCCGTGGGTCGGTACGAGCGCGTTTCGGTCGGTGTGACCGCCGCGATACCGGTCGCCGACGACTCCGTCGAAGAGGTCCAGCGCCTCGCGGACACCCTCGACGCCCACGGTCCGGTACGGGTGAGATTCCGGCAGGTCCGGAATCGCGTCGAACGGGTCGGCGAGTGGGCCGTCACGGGTCGAGTCCGACTCGCCGCGGTCGGCGTTCGCGGACTCCGGCGGGTAGCCCAGCACGTCCACGAGTCCGCTCGCGCTCCGGAGAGTCGAGTCCTTGTGCGAGAGCACGCGGACGTCCGCGCCCTCGCGTGCGGCCGCGAGCGCGACGGTCATCCCGGCGATGCCGCCGCCGACGACCGTCACGTCGTCTTCAATCGCCACGCTGGCCTCCGTCGGCGGCGGGCCGCCGACCGGCCGACTCGCCCGCGTCGAACGCGCCGAAGTCTACGGGGTCGGCGTCTCCGGTCTCGTCTCCCGCGCGCTCTCGACCGTCCCCGGCCGGGTCGCGGTCCCGGTTCATCGTGGTCGCGTGGAGCGCGTAGTTGAGCGCGGCCTGTGAGAGCTGTTCGCCCCAGAGGGCGTGGCGCTCGCCCTTCCAGCGCTCCTCGAACAGTTCGTCGAGCGCGGCGTAGGCCTGCGGTTCGTCGAACTCGGGGTGGAGTTCGCTCGCCATCCGGTGACAGCAGAACCCGCCCTGACAGTTGCCCATCGACGCGCGGGTCCGGATGCGGACCGCGTTGAGGTCGGTGCCCGACTGGTCGATGGCGTCCCGCACCTCCGCGCGGGTGACGGCCTCGCAGTCGCAGAGGACCGGGTTCGGTTCGACCGACGAGAGCACCTCGTCCGCGCGACTGCCGAGTCGCTGGGCGCTGCGGCGCGCGACCGGCGAGCGCAGGCCGAAGCGGTCCATCCCGGCGTCGAGGACCGACTCGTCCTCGCTGCCGGGAAGGGGGACCTCGGCGGTGCGACACGTCGCGCTGACCCCGAGCTGGTCGCAGACGTGGTCGGAAATCTCCTCGGCCATCATCCGGTAGGTGGTGAACTTCCCGCCGACGATGGACGTGAGTCCGCGGAGGTCGTCGCGCTCCTCGTGGTCGAGCAGGAAGTAGTCGCGCGTGATGTCGGTCGGGTCGGCGCTCCCGACCTCCGGCGGTTCGTACAGCGGGCGGACGCCCCAGAACGACCGGACCGTCCGGGCCTCCCCGAGGATGGGGACGAGTCGCTTCAACTCGTCTATCATCAGGTCCACTTCCCACCGTTCCTCCGGGTAGTCGTCGGGGTCCGAGACCTCCTCGTCGGTCGTGCCGAGGATGGCGGTTGTCTCGTGAGGCACCACGATGTCGGCGTCGCCCTTCGGCCGACACCGGTTGACGACCGTGTCTACCTGCCTGCAGTTCATCACGACCATCACGCCCTTCGACGGTCGGACCTCGATGTCCACGTCCGCCATCTCGCCGATCTGACCCGCCCACGCCCCCGACGCGTTGACGACGTACTCCGCGCGAATCTCCTCGGTTTCGCCGGACTTCCCGTGCGAGCGCTTGCCGGGGCCGCTGTCGTGGCGTATCTCCGCGCCGGTGACGCGCTCGCCGTCGCCCAGCAGGTCCACGACTTCGGCGTGGGTCTCGACGCGCGCGCCGTGGTTCTCGGCGCTGACCGCGTTCGCCACGCAGAGGCGAAACGGGTCGATAGCGCCGTCCGGAACCCGAATCGCGCGCTTCACGTCCTTCGTGAGATAGGGTTCCTCGTCGCGGGCCTCCCGGGCGCTGAGGACCTCCGCGGGGATGCCACACTGCCGACAGCCCTCCAGTTTCTCCTCGAAGTACTCGTCGGGGTCGCCCTCCAACTGGACGAACAGGCCGCCGGTCTCCTCGACGCAGTGGCTCGCGATGTCCCGGAGGACGCGGTTCTCCTCGATGCACTCCTCCGCGCTCGCTTGGTCGGAGACCGCGTAGCGCCCTCCACTGTGGAGCAGGCCGTGCATCCGCCCTGTCGTCCCGTGGGTCAGGTTCCCTTTCTCGACGAGGGTGACCTCCACGCCCCGCATCGCCAGGTCTCTGGCGATGCCAGTACCCGTCGAACCCCCGCCGATGACGAGAACGTCGGTAGTAGCTGTCATCCGTTTTCTCAGACGTGGGACCCGCGATACTTTACTTTACCGCCACTGTCCTTTACAGAGTAAATTCTGTCGAGCCGCCACTGAGAAACTCTTCGACGGGAGAAAATCGGCCAGTATGGGGAGTCCCGACGAAAGTTTTATAATGAAAGTCAATATTGTTTACGGGTAGGACGGTACCGTGCGTAAAGTTCGCGCGGTTGTCTGAATCCGGTAGCGACTGGCGCTCACCGACGGTGGTAAACTATGTCAGGTAATTCATACATCGGCGCGATCGACCAAGGGACGACGGGGACCCGATTCATGGTCTTCGACCACGACGGGACCGTCGTCACGGACGCCTACGAGACGCACGAACAGTTCTACCCGGAACCGGGATGGGTCGAACACGACCCGCTCGAAATCTGGGAGAACACCAAGTCGGTCGTACGGGCGGCGCTCGACGACGCGGACCTCTCCGCCGAGCAACTCGCCGCCATCGGCGTGACCAACCAGCGCGAGACGACGCTGCTCTGGGACCGCGACACCGGCAAGCCGGTCCACAACGCCATCGTCTGGCAGGACCGCCGGACCACCGACCGCGTCGAGCAACTCGAATCCGAGGGCAAGGTCGAGGAGATTCGAGCCAAGACCGGTCTCGAAGCCGACGCCTACTTCTCGGCGACCAAGGCCGAGTGGTTGCTCGACAACGCCGACCCCATCAAGACCCAGCGCGCCCGCCCGGCCGACATGAAAGAGCGGGCCGCAGAGGGCGAACTCCTGTTCGGGACCATCGACTCGTGGCTCATCTACAACCTCACTGGGAACCACGTCACCGACGTGACGAACGCCTCCCGGACGATGCTGTTCGACATCCACGAGATGGAGTGGGACGACGACCTGCTCCGGGAGTTCGACGTTCCCGCGGCGTGTCTTCCGGAGGTCCGGCCCTCCAGCGACGAGGACTACTACGGCACCACCGACCCAGACGGCTTCCTCGGTGCCGAAATTCCGGTGGCGGGCGCGCTCGGTGACCAGCAGGCCGCGCTCTTCGGCCAGACCTGCTTCGACGCGGGCAACGCCAAGAACACCTACGGCACCGGGAGCTTCTTCCTGATGAACACGGGCAACGAGGCGGTGGACAGCGACCACGGCCTGCTCACGACGGTCGGGTTCCAGCGCTCGGGCGAACCCGTCCAGTACGCCCTCGAAGGCTCCATCTTCGTCACCGGCGCGGCCATCGAGTGGCTCGAAGACATGACGCTCATCGAGGACGCCGCCGAGTCCGAGGCGCTCGCTCGGAGCGTCGATTCGACCGATGGCGTCTACGTCGTCCCGGCGTTCACCGGACTCGGGGCACCGCACTGGGACCAGCGCGCCCGCGGAACCATCGTCGGGATGACTCGCGGCACGCGCCGCGAACACGTCGTCCGCGCGACGCTCGAATCCATCGCCTACCAGACCCGCGACGTCGCCGAGGCGATGGTCGCCGACAGCGGCATCGAGATGGAGAGTCTCAGAGTGGACGGCGGCGCGGTCAAGAACAACTTCCTCTGCCAGTTGCAGGCCGACATCATCGGCACCGAAATCGCCCGCCCCGAGGTGGACGAGACGACCGCGCTCGGGTCGGCCTACGCCGCCGGTCTCGCGGTCGGCTACTGGGACGATCCGGACGAACTCCGGGACAACTGGCGAGTGGACCGCGAGTTCGAACCGGACATGAACCGGGCGGAGGCCGACCGGATGTACGACCGGTGGAGCGACGCCGTCGAACGCGCGACCGACTGGGCGCGCGACGGGGGTGACTCGTGAATGGCTTGGGGTGACCTCTGGGCCGTCGAGATGCTGCTCGCGGCGTTCGCTGGCGGCGCGTTCGGCGCGGCGCTCGGGGCGCTCCCCGCGTTCATCTTCACCGGCTTCATGGTCATCGCTGGCGAGTCGGCCAACGCCATCGGCAAGATAGTCGCCGGTGGGTCCGACGCGGGCACGGCCAGCGAACTCGCGGCGGTCGGCATCACGGGGTCCATCGCGTTCGGCCCGGTGTTCTCCCCGGCTATCAGTTTCGCTGGCGGCGCGGCCGCGGCCGCCTACGCCGCCAAGAAGGGGTACATGGACACCGACTTCGACTTCCACGAGGCCAAGAACATCGCGTTCGCGCAGGGCACCAAGCCCGACGTGTTGGCTGTCGGCGGCGCGTTCGGTATCGTGGGCTACTGGCTGACCGTCGCCTCCTCGACGCTCGGGATGCCCTACGACCCCATCGCGATGGGCGTCGTGCTGTCGGCCGTCATCCACCGCGTCGTCTTCGGCTACGACATCATCGGCGACACCAGCGGCGGCATCCTCGACATGGGACCGTTCGAGGACGGCGACCGGCGCGTCATCGGCGAGGCCGCGACGGCCGACACCGACGGGAGCGGCGAACCCGCTGCCGACGGCGGTGAGCAGCGCGAAGACGCGCGAGCCTCGTCAGAGACTCGCTCTGACGGCGGGACCGCGGAGGGTCGATTCGTCGTCGAACCGTGGCTTCCCCACCAGTACAAGTGGGCGAACGTGGCGATGCTCGGGTTCGTCGTGGGCGTCCTCGCGGCGTTCGTCGCGTACAAGACGGGCAGTCCGTTCCTCGCGTTCGGCATCAGCGCGGCGAGTCTCGTCTTCCTCAACTGCGGCGTCGAGCAGATTCCGGTGACCCACCACATCAGCCTCCCCGCCAGCACCGCGGCGCTGGCGCTCGCTCCGGCGGGAATGTCGGTCTCGACGGCCCCCATCGCGGAGGTGGCGGCCGCGATTCCGCTCGGCCCCGCGCTCGCGGTCGGTGGCGTCTTCGGACTCGTCTGCGCCTTGGTCGGCGAACTCGTCCAGCGCGTCTTCTACGCGCACGCCGACACGCACTTCGACCCGCCCGCCGCGGCCATCGTGGTCGGCACCTTCCTCGTCGCGGTACTGGCCAGCGTCGGCGTCTTCTCCCAGAGCGTCTGGGTGCCGTCGCTCGGCTTCTGAACCGGCTGTCGGAGGACACCGGCGGACTTCTTTTCGACTCGGTTCGTGAGGTGGCCAGTCACGCGACCGGCTATCTGAACAGCGATTCATTCCGCAAGGTCTATCTGAATCTCCGCTCAATCGGCGGCCATGGCAAGCACGACGACGCGGCTCCGCCGACTCGTCTCCGACGAACTCGGCGAGTGCCGGGACGCCGACCTCGACCGTCGGCTCGCGGAACTGGACGACCTCGCCGACAGCGCCTTCGCCGACGACTCGGCTCGGCCGGTGTTCGCTGTCCTCGGCGACGAGACGCGCTACCGACTCGCCCGGGTCCTCGCCGCCGCGGACGACGAACTCTGCGTCTGCGAACTCGAACCGCTGGTCGAGGTCAGCGAGAGCGCGGTCAGTCACGCCCTCTCGGACCTCGTGGACGCCGGACTCGTCCGGCGGCGGAAGGACGGTAACTGGCGCTACTACGACGCCACCGAACTCACCGAGTCGCTCCTCGCGGCCGCCGACCGAGAGGTGACCGACTCGTGAGCGACGACATCGGCGTCCTCGACCGGTATCTCACGGTCTGGATCGGACTCGCGATGGCGCTCGGCGTGGGTCTCGGCTACGCGGTGCCCGGCGTCGCCGACCTGCTGAACGCGGTCACGTTCAACGGGACCAGCCTTCCCATCGCGGTCGGCCTGTTCGTGATGATATACCCGATAATGGCCGAAATCGACTACGGCCGCATCCCGAAAGTCACCCGCACCGCACGGACGGAAATCGGGTTGACGCTCGCGCTCAACTGGCTCGTCGCACCGTTCGTGATGTACGGTCTCGCGGTCTTCTTCCTCGGCGGCCACCCCGAATTCGTCACCGGACTGGTCATCGTCGGCATCGCGCCGTGCATCGCCATGGTGCTGGTCTGGAACGAACTCGCGGCCGGAAATCAGGAGATGTGCGCGGTCTGCGTCGGCGTCAACAGCCTCCTGCAGATCGTGCTGTTCGTCCCCTACGCGTTCGTCTTCCTCACGGTCCTCCGGGGAACGTCGGTGGACGTCTCCATCGGTCTCATCGCACAGACCGTGTTGGTCTTCCTCGGTCTGCCGCTGCTGCTGGGCTATCTCACCCAACAGGTCGCGTTCCGGACCGTCGGGAGGACGGCGTACTACGACCGAATCGTCCCCCGAATCAGTCCGCTCGGACTCCTCGGACTGCTGTTCACCGTCGTCGTGATGTTCGCGCTCAAGGGCGAGTACATCGTCGAGAACCCCGAACAGATAGCGCTCATCGCGGTTCCGCTGTTCGTCTTCTTCGCGGGGATGTGGGCGCTCGCCTACGGCGCGTCCGCCGCGCTGGGCTTCGACTACACCGAGAGCATCAGCGTCGCGTTCACCGCCTCGTCGAACAACTTCGAGTTGGCCATCGCGGTCGCGGTCGCCGTCTTCGGTATCGGGAGTAACGTGGCGCTCGCCACGGTCGTCGGCCCGCTCATCGAGGTGCCCGTGATGCTGGCGCTCGTCCGGGTCGCGCTGGCGACGAAGGACCGACTGTTTCCGGAGGCCCGCGGGGCGGGCGAAGTCGCCTACTCCGACTGATGCGAGGCCCGCGAACGACCGGTTTTTGTGGTTGACGCTCCCACCGTGAGCCATGGCTCCGCCGCTCGTCCTCGACATCGACGGTACGATGACCCGGCCCGACGACTCCGTAGACCCGCGGTTCTTCGACGTGCTCCCCGAGTGGGACGCGCCCGTGGTCGTCGCCACCGGGAAGGCGTTTCCCTACCCCGTCGCGCTCTGTCACTTCATGTACGTCGAGCAGAACGTCATCGCCGAGAACGGCGGTCTCGTCCTCTCGGGCGAGCAGGTGTCGAAGAACGCCGACGGCGAGGCCGCCCGCCGGGTCGCCGAGGAGTACGTCGCGGCGGGCTACGACCTCGGGTGGGGGCCGACGGACATGGTCAACCGGTGGCGCGAGACTGAGGTCGCCGTCGCCCGGGACCAACCGCTCGGCCCGCTGGCGGAACTCGCGGCCGAACACGGACTGGAGGTCGTGGACACCGGGTTCGCCTACCACGTCAAGTCCCCCGGCATCGAGAAGGGCGTCGGCTTGGAGTCGGTCGCGCAACTCCTCGACCGCGACCCCGAGGAGTTCGTCGCGGTCGGCGACTCGGAGAACGACGTGTCCACGTTCGGCGTCGCCGGGGAGTCCTACGCCGTGGCGAACGCCGACGAGAAGGCCAAGCGCGCGGCCGACGTGGTGTTGGACGAGTCGTACTCCGAGGCGACGCTCTCGGTGCTGGACGAACTTCGGAGCCGAGCCTGAACCGCCGCTACGCTCGTCTTCGAAGCCGTCGGAGCGCCCCCCGCGCAATCGCCGCGACGGCGACGAGGAACACGCCGACGACCAGCGTCCACGGTCCCCGGTCGCGGCCCGTCATCGTCGCTCCTCCTCGCCGACTTCCCCGTCGCGCCACGCCGCGAACGAGTCGAGCATCTCGCTCTCCTCGAACCGCTCGACGCAGGGCACGTCGTAGGGATGTAGCTCCTGGACGCGCGCTTCGAGGCGGTCGTAGGCCGCGTCGGTGGTCTTGGCCAGCAACACCACCTCGTCGTCCCGGTGGACCTCGCCCTCCCAGCGGTAGACCGAGGTGCAGGGGAACCGGTTGACGCAGGCCGCGAGTCGTTCCTCCACGAGCGTCTCGGCGAGGTCGGACGCCGCTTCCGGCGGCGCGGTGACGTAGGCGGTCGGCATACCCGTAGCTCCGGTGCGGTGAATCTTAAGGCTCAGCCCTCTTTCGGCCACCTTTTTACGCCTCGGGTATCCTCGCGTCTCCGGCGCTGCGGGTACCACTCGGCGCAAAAATCTGGACCAAAAAGGCCGCTCGCTCACTGCGTTCGCTCGCGGTGGGTGACGACGTTGCGTAGCGTCAGTGAGGCAGCAGTGAAACCGAATTAGCTCAGCCCTCTCGGGGTAGTCGGACTGGCGGTCCTCGCTTCGAGCCTCCCGAGCGACCGCGCGAGGCGTCCGGGCGGGTGTCGTCCCGGCTTCGTACTTGAATCCTCGTCCGGCCGACGGCCCCGAGTCACCGCTCGTGGACGCGCATCGGCATCCCGTCTCGGGGATGCATCGTCAGCGTCGGCCGGAGTTCCAGTTTCCTCTCGCGGGCGTATTCGAGGCGGTACTGCTGGGCGGTCCGGGCGAGGATGAGTTTGGCCTCTAACTTGGCGAGGTGCTTGCCGATGCAGTGACGGGGACCGCCGCCGAACGGGAAGTACGCGAACCGCGGTCGGTCCACGTCGCGCGTCCACCGGTCGGGGTCGAACTCGTCGGGGGCGTCCCAGTAGCGCTCCGAGCGGTGCATCGCCCACTGCGAGAGCATGATGGCGGCGTCGTCCGGGATTCGGTAGCCGCCCAGTTCCACGGGACCCTTCGGTTCGCGGAACATCGTGTACACCGGCGGGTACAGCCGCATCGCCTCGTCGATGACCCGTTCGACGAAGTCGAGGTCTCTCACGTCCGCCATGGTCGGCCGGTCGTCGCCGAGTACCGCCTCGATTTCGTCGTGGACTCGACGCTCGACCGCCGGATGCTGGGAGAGCAGGTACCACGTGTACGTCAGCGTGAGCGCGGTGGTGTCGTGGCCCGCCAGCAGCATCGTCATCACCTCGTCGCGAATCTGGCGGTCGGACTGCTCGCCGCGGTCCTGCGCCCGCAGCAGAATCGAGAGCAGGTCGTCCGGTCCATCGTCGGCGGCGGCGTCGCCGTGAGTGCCCCGTCGTTCCGAGACGATGTCGTCGATGACGTCCTCCATCGTCTCCACCGCGTTTCGGTACTCGCTGTCGCCGGGCATGGGGAGCCACTGCGGCGCGGCGAACCGGACGGGGTCGGGTTCGAATCGAGCGCCGAGCGGTTCCAGTGCCTCGCGGATGGTCCGGACGCGTCGGTCGTCGAGGTCGGTGCCGAGCATCAGGTCCACGATGACCGCGAGCGTCACCTCCGTCATGTCCAGTTCGACGTTGATTTCCGCGCCGTCGGACCACTCCGCGAGTAGGTCGTCGTTGTGGGCGACGATGTCGTCGGCGAACCCCGTCAGCCGACCCGGCCGGAACGCCGGACTGGCGAGGTCGCGCTGTTCGCGCCACGTCTGGCCCTCGCTGAGCAGGAGACCTTTCCCGAGCAGGTCGCCGAGCGCGTCGTCCTGAAACTCGGGCTTGCGGAACCGGTCGGCCTCCGAGACCAGCACGCGCTCTACGTCGGCGGGGTCGGTCAGGAGGTAGGTGTTCAGCGGCCCGAGGTCGAACCGGACCACGTCGCCGTAGGCCTGTTCGCAGGCCGACAGGAAGCGGAACGGGTCGCGGGCGTACCGGCGACTGCTGCCGAACAGCGGTTCTCCGTTCGGTCCGGGCGGTGAGGAACTCATCAACACGATATTGGGCTGTATCCGGATGAATCCAGCGGTGATGTCAACCGGTAAACTGGCGTTCGCTCCCGCTGACGAGGACCGGGACGACCCTCCACCAGCGTCACGGCGGTGTCGGTCAGACGGCGGACGGTCCCCATCGGGTTGCCCGACCCGGTCGCGCTACGCCGCCTCCTCCCCGCCCCACTCCGAGAGATTCAAGGAGCGTCCCCTGCCCATACACTACCAATGCGTGACGACCACCTCATAACTGCCAAACAACTCTCGCGCGAGGACGTGGATGCGATTCTCGACCGCGCGGCCGAAATCGACGCCGACCCGGCGGCGTTCGCGGACCGCCACGCCGACGCGATACTCGGTCTCCTCTTCTTCGAGCCGAGTACCCGGACCAAGATGAGCTTCGAGACCGCCATCAAGCGCCTCGGCGGCGACGCCGTGGACATGGGCACTGTCGAGTCCTCGTCGGTCAAGAAGGGCGAGAGTCTCGCCGACACCGCCCGAGTCATCGAGGGGTACGCCGACGCGCTCGTGCTGCGTCACCCGAGTCAGGGCGCGGCCAAGATGGTCGGCGAGTTCGTGGACGTGCCGCTCCTGAACGCGGGCGACGGCGCGGGCCACCACCCGACCCAGACCCTGCTCGACCTCTACACGATTCGGGAGAACGCAGGTCTCGACGACCTCACCATCGGCATCATGGGCGACTTGAAGTACGGCCGGACGGTCCACTCGCTGGCCCACGCGCTGACCAACTTCGACGCCGACCAGCACTTCATCAGCCCCGAGAGCCTGAAACTCCCGCGGAGCGTGCGTTACGACCTCCACGAGACCGGAGCGAACGTCCGGGAACACACCGAACTGGAGGAGATTCTGCCCGCACTCGACGTGCTGTACGTCACCCGCATCCAGCGCGAGCGCTTCCCCGACGAGAACGAGTATCAGGCGATAGCGGGCGAGTACGGCATCGACCTCGAAACGCTCGAACCCGCCAAGGACGACCTCACCGTCATGCATCCCCTGCCCCGCGTGGACGAAATCGCGCCCGAGGTGGACGACACCGACTACGCGACCTACTTCGAGCAGGCCCACAACGGCGTGCCGGTCCGGATGGCGCTGCTCGACCAGATGCTGGAGGACCGACAATGAGCGACCACCAACTCCGCGTCAGCAAGATTCCGAGAGGCACCGTCATCGACCACATCCGCGCCGGGCAGGCGCTGAACGTCCTCGCCATCCTCGGTATCGACGGCGAGTCCGGTGAGACGGTCAGCGTCGGGATGAACGTCCCGAGCGACCGGATGGGTCACAAGGACATCGTGAAGGTCGAGGGCCGCGAGTTGAGTCAGGACGAGGTGGACGTGCTGTCGCTCATCGCTCCCGAGGCGACCATCAACATCATCCGGGAGTACGAAGTCGCCGAGAAGCAGTACCTCGAACGCCCCGACAGAGTGGTCGGCGTCCTCTCGTGTCCCAACCACAACTGCATCACCAACGCCGACGAACCCGTCGAAACCGAGTTCGAGGTGCTGGACGACGGCGTTCGATGCGAGTACTGCGAGACCATCGTCCGCGAGGACCTCGCGTCCCACATCGCGACCGAGTAGCCCATCGGTCGCCGACCGCCCGTCTCGTCCTCTCGACGCCGATTTCCGAGTCCGATAAGCGTCGGCTACTCCGCGTGAAACGTCTCGTTACGCCGAAAAACGGTCAGAACGGTCGTTTTCGTTTATCTTTCGTCTCGAAGTACGACAGGGACATGGATTCACGACCACCCTTCGCAGTCGCCGTCGCGGCGCTCGTCCTGCTCGCGGGCGTCGGGTCGGTCGTCGGCGTCGGTCCCGCCGAGAGCGTGGCGGCCGACGCCCCCGAACGCGTCGCCGACGGTCCGGTCCACCGGAGCGGGGACGCCGTCGCCCAGTACAAGGTGTCGCTCGACAACGTGACCATCGAGACGTGGCTCGTCCGCAACTCCACGGTGGTCAACGTGACGATTCAGAACGTCGTGGTCCGGAACGCCACGACGGCGGACGGGCGAACGACGAACGTCACCCTCTCGAACGTGACGGTCGGTCGGTTCGTCCTCGAACGCGCGCGACTGAAGAACGTGACCGCCGAGCGACTCGTGGTGCGCAACAAGTCGGTTCTCGACATCCCCGGCGGGAGCTTCATCGACCCCGACGTCGAGAACCGGACTATCGAGCGCCACTGGACGAAGAACCTGACCGTGTCCGGAGTCGTCATCGACCAGATGACGGTGGACGCCGCGATACTCTGCGGGAACGCCACGCTCGGCCAACAGGCGACCGACGCCGCTTCGTTCGACCCGACCGCCAGCGAGGACGACCCGGACATCACCGTCGAGAACGGTACGGTCGGCGAGGCGCTCATCATCAAGGGCGGCGCGACCAACTGGTCGGTCGAGTCCGTCCAGCAACCCGCCCCGAACAACGCGACGCTGCCGAAGGGCTGTAGCCGCGGATAGCGAGGGCGCTGCGTCGGTAGAAGGACCGACCCGAGTAGGAGCAAGTCCACCCCAGAGCGAACCACTTACCCCGCGCGCCCGCCAACGTGGGGTATGTTCGGCGTCGTCACGCGAAACGAGGAGGAACTCGACTGGCCGGAGTTCGACCTGCGCTTCTACGAAGTCAAGGACGTGACCGGACGCTCGGCCGAACCGGTCGCCGAGGGGGTGAACATGGTGTCGTGCTTCGGGGACAACGCCGCCGTCGAAGCCGACCCCGACCTCGCACCGGTCAACGAGGCGGGCGAGCGCGCGACCCGCGAGCGACCCTACTTCGACTGGGCCTACGTCTGCCCGACGCGCGAGGACTACCGCGAGGGCGTCCTCGAAATCATCTCGGACTGCGCGGCGGTGAACCCCGACGTGCGACTCGACGACGTGGGGTTCCCGCGAGCGGAGTACTGCCACTGCGAGCGATGCACCCGACAGTTCGAGGAGAGCGACTTCGAGGACCGGTACGCGTGGCGCGCCAGCGTCGTCACCGAGTTCGTGGCCGAGGCCGCCGACCGGATTCCGGGCAAGACCTACTTCACGCTCTACCCCGACCCGTATCCGGGCCACCTCTACGAGCGCGCCGGTCTGGACCTCGAAGCCCTCTCGGAGTACGTGGACGAGTTCGTCGTCCCGCTCTACGACATGGCGTACGAGACGACCTACTGGCTCGAAACCATCGCCAGCGGCTTCGAGGACGCGCTCGACGCGCCGTTCAGCGTCGAACTCTACGCGGTGGACGTGGACGTGGACAACCTGATTCACGCCGCGGAAGTCGCCGAGGCCTACGGCGAGAACGTGCTGTTCGGCTACGACGCCAGCAACGCGCGGGCGACGCTCCGCCGGATGAAGGCCGAGTCGCGCGACGGCGTCTCCCACAACTGAGTCGAGTCGAACCCGTGCGGTCGGCGGTGTCCTCGCTTCTGCTTCTACTTCCCTCGTCCTCGCGTCATCGCTCTACTCCCACGTACTCGGTCGATTCTCACGTCTTCGCCCGGCCTCCCCCGCATCTCTGCGGTGGCACGTGCCGGCGGACCTCCGTGTCCGCCGCGGCGCGTGAGGGACGACCGAACTGTGTCGTTCGAAAATCGAAGATTTTCGTGATGACGAGAGAGCTTTGCTCTCTCGAACCATGAGGGAGGAGGTTGGGGAGGCGTGAGGTGCGGGGCGGTGTTTGCGGTTTCATTGGCTCAAGGAGTAGCTAGCTTCTCTCATTTTCCGCCTCGCGGGACAATCGCTAGCTTCCCCGACTCTGTGCCCACGATAAGAAAAAGCGAACGTCCGGAAGCGATGGACCAGAGTACACATCTCTAACAGCGACCAGACGTTACGTCAGTCGAACGCGAACTCGCGCCACGCCAGCAGGTCCTCCCGGTCGCGGGTGTTCTCGGGCAGGTCGTCGAACCACTCGGCGTCGGTGATTTCGCCGTCCGGGTCGTCGGGGTCGGGAGTCGTCGGGTGCTCGACGCGGGCCTCGAACAGCGGGAGGACGCCCCACGTCGAGTAGTCGTCGCACCGAACCTCGACCCGGACGTTCATCGCCAGTCCGCGGTAGGACGCCTCGACGCCCGCCTCCTCGGCGAGTTCGCGCTCGGCGGCCTCCCGGAACGACTCGCCGGGGTCGGGTTCGCCGCCGGGGACGACCCACTTCTCGACGCCCGAGTGCCAGACGAGCAGGAGTTCGCCCGACGGCCGGTAGACCACCGAGTGGGCGCCGTAGGGCGCGCCGAACTCCGCGATGCGTTCGGCGAGCGTGCGAAATCGGGGTCGGGAGACTCGCCGGGCGTGACTCCGGTCGAGGAACTCCTCGTAGTCGTCGGTCAACTGGTGGTGGACCTGCTCGGCCCGCTGTTCGGCCTGCGTGGTGAGGTACCAGAGGTCGTCGATGGTAGTCATCTCGGTGACGCTGGTCGGCGGACTGCTCGTGAAGACCGTGGCGAGAGGGCGAAGGGCGTCGGGCGTCGGGTCATAATTCGAGGGTTTCGTCGGCCGCCCGAATAAGCCTTCGGTCCCCCGAAGGCTCGACGGTACGGCCGCCTCGGCGTGCGGTCTCGTCCGCAGGGACCGACCCTGCCAGCGGTGGCGCGACCATCGAAGCTGGTCCGAACGGAGCGAAGCGGTCCGCGTCGCCCGACGCCGAACCGGGTCGTTTTTATCGGCCGCGGAGTTAGTCGGATGCATGAGCTTCGAGGAAGACGACCACGTCATCCTGCACGACGAGCACAGCGACTACGACGGCGAAGAGGGACAAATCACGCAGGTGATGGACACGATGTTCGGCGACAGCACCTACACCGTCAGCTTCGAGGACGGACAGGAGACCGGTATCCCCGAGGACGCGCTGGAAGCCGCCGACGGCGACGAAGACGACGAAGAGTAGCGACTCGATTTACCGCTCGTTCTCCGAGACCGAAGCGCGGTAGTTGCGGATGCGCCGAGAGTGAATCGTGACCCTGTAGTCCAGACGGAGGACCGGAAACCTCCGCCGAGCGCACCGCCAGCGAACGCGGAGACGACCTGCGACGAACGAAACGCCTTTTTCCGTTCGGGGGTCCTACCTCCTCGCAATGGCCGAAGTTCCGTTTCACTACATCGACCTGCGGGCGTTCTGCTACGCCACCGAGGACGACAAACGCGTCGAGCAGGCCCTCCGGACCTACCTCCCCGAGGACTTCGAAATCGAGCGCGCGACCAGCGAGGGCCACCACGGCGACCGCATCCTCGTCCTCTCGACGCGCGTCGAGAACGCCGACGAGATGCGCCACGTCCTCTCGAAGGTGGCCGAGCTGCCCGACGCCGACACCCTGCTGGAGGAACTCGACGAGCGCGTGGACGAGAACTGCTCGCTGTTCCTCCGCCTCGACAAGCAGGCGGCCTACCGCGGCGAGGCGGAACTCGGCGAGGGCATCACCTTCCGCGCGAAGGTCGAGGCCTACCCCGCCGAGAAGGACGCCGCCGTCGAGAACGCCCGCGAGGCGCTGGCGGCGCTCTGAGCGCTGGCACGAAGAGCACAACTCTCGCGCATCGACCGAAGAAAAGAGGGCGGTTACCGGGTTAGTGCGCCGAGAAGCCGTCTATCATCTCGTCGCAGTCCGGACAGGAGACGAGTTCTGAACCGGTCGATTTGCTCCCGAGAGGTTCGCCGTTCCGTCTCGTCTGGGTCTTCGTTCGCCGATTCAGGTCCGAACCGCAGTGTGGACATTCTATCATACGGATCACCAGAATTCGCGTGTGAACAGATACCATTACCCGCACTGGGCTAATATACTTTGTGTCGAACTGCCGCGTCGGCGACGAGTCCGGTTCGGGCGACAGTCAGGACCCGGGCAGGATGTCGCCGAGTCCGGCCCCGAGCGCCATCGCGGAGAACGTCACGCTCGTCTGGCAGAGCGCCAGCCACGGGTCGGCCCAGTCCACGCGACCCCAGACGGTCATCATGACGACCGCGGTGAGAAACGACACGCCGACGACCCCGGCGAGCCGTCGCGGGACGAACCCGAACAGCGGCCGGTGAATCTCGACCTGCTGGATCTCGGCCACGTACAGCAGGCCGATGACCAGTCCGATGGTGCCGACGAGAGTGACCGCGAGGGAGGCCGGATGGGCCGCGATGAACTCCCCGATTTCGATGGTGCCGCCCTCGACCAGCATCGGTATCCCGAACACGACGCTGCCGACCAGCGCCTCGGCGGCGTCGTGGCGGTCGAACCCGCGGATGACCCGGCCGAACGCGCTCGGCGTCGAGACGCGTCGGGCCATCCGCATCGTCTCGCGGACCTGCTCGCGCTCCTCGGGGTCGTCGACGGCCTCCTCCAACTCCTCCAGTTCGTCGAGCAGGTCCTCCATCTCGGGGTCCTCCGACGAGTCGGACCCTGCGGAACCGAGCCGGGAGTTAGCGCTCCGGTCGCTCATGGGTGGCAAGTTACGCCGGGAAGGCATAAACGCCAAGGTCGTGGCGAGTCGGGTTCGGGGTATGCCAGCAGCACTCGTCACGGGGGCGTCCCGCGGCATCGGCCGAGCGATAGCCGAACGGTTCGCGCGAGACGGCTACGACGTGGTCGTCAACTACGTTTCGAGCGCACAGAAGGCGCGGGCGGTCGCCGAGACCATCCGAACCGAAACCGGGAGCGACGCGGTCGCGGTCCGGGCCGACGTGGGCGACCCGGACGACGCCGCGGACCTCGTGGACGCGACGGTCGAAGCCTTCGGCGGTCTCTCGCACGTGGTGAACAACGCGGGCGTGGACCAGCACGTCTACACCGAGGACCTCTCGCCCGAGGACTTCGACAGCGTGATGGACACCAACGTCAACGGCGCGTTCAACGTGACCAAGGCCGCCCTGCCCCACCTCCGGGAGGCCGCGGAGCAGGATACCCCCGACGCCGACTCCGCGCCGACGCCCTCCGTCACGAACGTCTCGTCGATTCTGGCGTACACGGGCGCACCCGTCGAGTGCCACTACGCCGCGTCGAAGGCCGGACTCCTCGGTCTCACCAAGAGCCACGCCGGGGACTTCGCGCCGGAGGTCCGGGTCAACGCCATCGCGCCGGGTCACGTCGAGACCGACATGACCGCAGACCGGACCGAGGCGGAGAAGGAAGCCGAACTGGCCGAGATTCCCGTCGAGCGATACGGCCAGCCTGCGGACATCGCCGACGCCGCGGCCTACCTCCGGGACGCCGGGTTCGTCACGGGCGAGACGCTGAACGTCAACGGCGGCGAACTCATGCGGTAGCGACGTTAGGAGGCGTATCTTGGGACACGAACCGGTCGCGCTCGGTGAGTTACTCACCCCGGCGCGTGCTGGTGCGACCCCTCGCGGGCAGCGCCATCAGCATGCGAGGGACGAGGACCGCAGGCCCGTGGCCGAGGACCGCAATCGGTTAGGGAGGCGTGAGGCCCGCGGTCGCGGTGCGGGGCGGTTTGCGGTACGATTGGCTCGAGCCTGAAGCTAGCTTTACTCCGCCCTCGTCAGGTGGCCACTCCCAGACAGAATCAGACTCTCGCGGGCGGAACCACCGCTCCTAACGACGGAACCACGCTCTCACGAACGACTCACTTCCCCTCCCACTCCGGGTCGCGATCCTCCAAGAAGGCGTCGATGCCCTCGTTCTTGTCCTCTGAGGCGAACAGGTGGGCGAACAGTTCGGCCTCGTACTCGATGCCCTGCTCCAACTCCATTCGACTGCTGGCTTTCACGGCCTTCTTGGCGAATTTCAGCGCGAGCGGACTCTTCTCGGCCATCGACTCGGCGAGGTCGTAGACGCGGTCCTCGAACGACTCCTCGTCGTGGACCTCGTCTACCAGACCGATGTCGCGGGCCTCGGTCGCGTCGACGAGTTCGCCCGAGAGAATCAGCTTCATCGCCTGTCCCTCGCCCACGAGTCGAGGGAGGCGCTGGGTCCCGCCGCCGCCGGGCATGATGCCGAGGTTTATCTCCGGTTGGCCGAGTTTCGCTCCCTCGCGGGCGATGCGCGTGTCGCAGGCCTGCGCGAGTTCGCACCCGCCGCCGAGCGCGTGGCCGTTGATAGCGCAGACGACCGGTTGGTCGAGGTCGTCCACGTACTCGTAGACGCGCGGGCGCTCGCTGGCCTCGCGCTGTTCGAGCGAGTCGCGCTCGCGGAGTTCGGTCACGTCCGCGCCCGCCACGAACGCGCCCGACTCCGCCGAACCGGTGAGCACGACCACGCGCACGTCGCTGGCCTCGATGGCGTCTAACACGTACTTCAACTCGCCGCGCAACTGGGCGTTCAGCGCGTTCCGCGCGTCGGGCCGCGAGAGCGTGACGGTGGCGACGTTCTCGACGCGGTCACCGACCGAGACGTTCACCGTCTCGCATTCGGCGGCGACCGCCTCGGGACTGCCGACTGCGGCGTCGCCGCGATCGGCGCTCTCGTCCTCACCGGTCATTCTTCGTCACCCCAGTCGTCGCTGGTCCCCACGATTTCGCCGTCTTCCCAGACGTAGAACCCCTCGCCAGTCTTCTTGCCGAGGTTCCCGGCCCGGACCTTCCGGCGGAGAATCTGGGGCGGGCGGAACCGCTCGCCGAGTTCCTCGCGGAGGTGTTCGAGGATGTCGAGGCGCACGTCCAGTCCCACCACGTCGCCCAACTCGACGGGACCCATCGGGTGGTTGTAGCCGAGTTCCATCGACTGGTCGATGTCCCGCGGACTCGCGACGCCCTCCTCGACCATCCGCATGGCTTCGACGCCGAGGGCGACGCCGAGACGCGAGGAGGCGAACCCCGCGGTGTCCCGCACTTCGATGGCCGTCTTGCCGATTTCCTCCACGAAGTCGGTGGCGAACGCGACGGTCTCGTCGTCGGTCTGCTCGCCCACGACGACCTCGACCAACTGCATGATGTGGACCGGGTTGAAGAAGTGGAGTCCGATGCCGCGTCCGGGGTCGTCGAGCGCCGAGACGATTTCGGTCACGGGGAGCGAGGAGGTGTTGGAAGCGATGACCGCGTCCGCGGGGGCCTCGGCCTCCACGTCCTCGAATATCTGCTTCTTGAGGTCCACGTCTTCCGGGACTGCCTCGACCACGAGGTCGGCGTCCGAGACGGCCTCGGCGAGGTCGGTCGTGCCCGAGACGCGGTCGAGCGCCGCCCGCATCTCGTCGTCAGTCACCTTGTCGCGTTCGACGCCGCCCCGCAGGTTCTCCTCGATGGCGGCGATACCGTCGTCTACGAGGGCACGCTCTACGTCCCGAATCGTCACGTCGTGGTCGGCCATCGCCGAGACTTGAGCGATGCCGTGTCCCATGGTTCCGGCTCCGAGTACAGCAACGTTCATGACAGTTCAAGCCGCGAGCGGAGCGCTGTTAAGCGTTTATCCCTCGGATGTTGAACAGGTGTCTCGGCCCCGCGGGACGAGTTCCAGTCCAAAGGAACGCGACGACCAGACCGAAGGCGAGGCACACGCTTCGCTCGAATCTCGACGGTCAGTTCGTTCCCTGCGGACGGACTTTGAACCCGTACCGTGTCACCCCTTCCTGCGTGTAGATGCGGCGCATCGTCGTCTCCACGGCGTCGCCAATCTCGACGGTCTCAGGCTCCGCGGCCACGACCTGTGCCGGGACGCTCGCGGAACTGTCCTCCGGTCCCTCCAAGGCAACCACGGCCACGGCGAAGTCCCCCGACTGAGCCTGCTGCTCGGCGAACTCCGGGGGTGCGCCGCCCTGCGAGATGACCGTTGCGGCCTCCACGGTGCCCTCGCCGGTGAGTTCGACTTCGTCGTACTCCTCCACGAGAATCTTACAGGAATTACAGGCACCTTCCGGCGGGAAGTTCAGACTCCCGCACTCCGGGCACCGGCCCGCGAGCAGGCGGTGACGCTGGTCGAGCGTCCGCCGCCACGACGGCACGCTGACGTACGCACCGCCGCCCTCTGGCGGTCCCGTCGTGAGTTCCCCGCGCTTGCGGAGGTACTCGGCGTAGCTGACCGCCTCGGCGTCGTCGAGCGCCGTGTTCGCGGCGACGCCGCCGGTCCCGTCGTGCTCGACCAGCAGGGCGTCAGCGCCCGCGCCGCTGCCGAACGACGCGGCCAGAATCCGCTCGGCTCCCGCCGCGAGCGCCGACGCGAGTCCGAGCGGGACGCTCGCGGCGGCCGTGTCGCCCAACTCGTGGACCGTCGCGCACCGCTGAATCGCCTCGGTATCGACGCCGAGCGCCCCCGCCGCGCGGTACGGTAGTTTTCCGTTCGGCGCTTGGACTGCCGCCGCGTCGATTTCGCTCCCGTGGACAGCCAACTGCTCGACCGCTCCCGCCAGCGTCTCGGTGAACGCCTGTCGCTCGTACCCGGTCGCGCCGAGTCCTTCGACGGACTGGGACCCCGAACGGCGGAAGCGAGTCCCGGGGTACTCGGTGGCGTACTCGGCGCGCCGCCGGACCGCCGCGTTGCCCGACCCGGAGAGGACGAATCCGGCCGCGCCCGCTCCTGCGGCGTGGTCCTCGGTGCTGTCGGGGTCGCCCCGCGGACAGTCCGCGGCCACGACCAGACCGACCGATTCATCCTCGTCGTCTGTGGCTCCGTTCTCCCACGGTCCGGCCGAGAGCGCGGCGTCGAGCGCCCGCGTCCCGGCCCGCGTGCTTCCGGTGAAGACGTGGCGCGTGGCCGCGCCCGGGACCGAGAGCATCCCGCCGAGGCGCGCGGTCAGGTCCTCCTCGGCCAGCGGGGGTGTGGTCGAGGCGAACGCGAGGAACGCCACGTCCGCGCCCGAACGGTCTGCCGCGTCGAGCGCCCGCGCGGCGGCCTCGTAGCCCATCGTCAGGGCGTCCTCGTCGGCGTCGGGGACCGCCTTCGATTCGACACCCGCGGCGTGGAACTGGCCCCACGCCTCTTCGAACACTTCGGCAGAGACGCGGAATCGCGGCGCGTACGCGCCGACGGCTTCGATTCCGGGGTCGGTCGTCATCGCCCCACCTCCTGCTCCTTCTCGAAGACGTGAACCACCGCGGCCCCGCCGCTCCCGCCGACGTTGTGGGTCAGGCCTCGGGCCGCGCCCTCGACCTGCCGGTCGCCGGCGTCGCCGGAGAGTTGCTCGAACGCCTCCGCGACCTGTCCCGCGCCGGTCGCGCCGATGGGGTGACCCTTCGATTTGAGTCCGCCCGAGGTGTTGACCGGTAGGTCGCCGCCGAGCGCAGTCGCGCCGGATTCGACCAGCTTACCGCCTTCGCCGGGTTCGCAGAAGCCCAAATCCTCGTAGGCCAGAATCTCGGCGATGGAGAAGCAGTCGTGGACTTCCGCGAAGTCGAGGTCCTCGGGGGCGATTTCGGCGCGCCGGTAGGCTTTCTCCGCGGCGCGCCGGGAGGCCTCGATGCCGGTGTAGCTGTCGCGCTGAAACAGGCCTACGGCGTCGCTCGCCGCGCCGACGCCCGCGATTCGGATGGGGTCGTCGGTGTACTCTGCCACCGCGTCCTCGCTGGCAATCAGGGCGACTGCGGCCCCGTCGGTCGTCGGACAGCAGTGGTAGAGCGTCAGCGGGTCGGCGACGGTCTGGGCGTTCTCGGCGTCCTCCAGCGAGCACTCGAAGCCCAACTGGGCGTGGGGGTTCTTCGCGCCGTTGCGGTGGTTCTTGACCGCGACGTGCGAGAGTTGCTCGCTGGTCGTCCCGTACTCGGCCATGTGGGCGTCGGCCATCTGGGCGTAGACGCCCGCGAACGTCGTGCCGGAGAGCCGTTCCCACTCGGTCTCTCCCGAGACGCCGAGCCAGTACTTCGTCGCGTCGCCGGACGTGTCGGTCATGATTTCGACCCCGCCCGCCAGCACCACGTCGGCCATCCCGGACCGCACCGCCTGCACGGCCTGCCGGACGGCGTATCCGGAGGCGGCGCAGGCGTTCTCGACTCGCGTGGTCGGGATGCCGTGGAGACCGACGTGTTCGGTGGCGGCCGGTCCGGAGAGACCCAACTGGCGGCCCCCAACGCCGAGGGTGCCGACGACCGCCTCGTCCACGGCGTCGGAGTCCATGCCCGCGGGGACAGACCCGCGGGCCGCCTCGAACGCACTGGCGAACAGCGACCGGTAGCTTTCGTCGGGGAACGACCCGAAGTCGGTCTGGGCCGCACCGACGAGATAGGCGTCGCGCATGGGTAACACGTGACGGTCTCGGTGGAAATAGTTGCCGCCGTGGGATTCTCTGGCACCGTTCCGAACCTCCGCAGAATCGAGGGGGTGGGAAAGGGGTGCTGGGTTCTCTGAGTCCCCGAAGCACTATCGTGTTCTCGGATAGTGCGTATGAGGGTAATTCACGGACCTCGCATAAAAACGCGGTATCGTTTACTCTTAAATGGATCGGAGCGAGCGACCCCTTATCGACCAAACAGTTTAGTCGGTTTCTTGCGAACTATTATCTGACATGGTCTACAACGACGTCGAGACCACCTCACGCGACGACCTTCGGGACCTGCAGGACGAGCGACTCGCCGAGACCGTGGCGTACGCCTACGAGAACGTGGACTTCTACCGGGAGGCGCTCGACGAAGCGGGCGTCTCGCCGGACGACATCGAGGGCGTCGAGGACGTTTCGAAGCTGCCGTTCACGACCAAGGAGGACTTCCGGGACGAGTACCCCGACGGCCTGTTCGCGGTCGAACACGGAGACGTGCGCCGGATTCACGCTTCCTCGGGCACCACCGGCAAGCCCAAAATCGTGAGCT
Source organism: Halorussus aquaticus (assembly GCF_024218795.1). Classification (GTDB taxonomy): domain Archaea; phylum Halobacteriota; class Halobacteria; order Halobacteriales; family Haladaptataceae; genus Halorussus; species Halorussus aquaticus. Next base: position 2,770,677 of record NZ_CP100400.1, on the reverse strand, counting down.
ACACCGACGGGGACCTCGGCGTCTGGCGGGAAGTGATGGCTCGGTCGCTGTACGCCGCGGGCGTCCGACCGGAGCAGGTCGTCCAGAACGCCTACGGCTACGGACTGTTCACCGGCGGACTCGGGTTCCACGACGGCGTCGAGGAACTCGGGGCCTGCGTCGTTCCGACCGGCGGGGGTAACACCTCGCGACAGTTGGACATGCTCCGAGATTTAGAGAGCGACGTGCTGGCCTGCACCCCGTCGTACTGCCTCTACCTCGCGGAGGCCGCCGAGGAGCGCGGCATCGACCCCCGAGAACTGCCGCTCTCGACGGTGGTCATCGGCGCGGAACCGTTCACCGACCCCATGCGCGACGAAATCGAGGAGGCCCTCGACGTGACCGCGGTGGACGTGTACGGTCTCTCCGAAATCATCGGTCCGGGCGTCTCCATCGAGTGCGAGGCGGTGCAGAACGGTCTCCACGTCTGGGAGGACCACTTCCTCCCCGAAGTCGTGGACCCCGGAACCGGCGAACCCCTGCCCGAGGGCGAGGAGGGCGAACTCGTCCTGACGACCCTGACGAAGGAGGCCCTGCCGGTCCTGCGGTATCGGACCGGCGACATGACCTCGCTGACCTACGAGGAGTGCGACTGCGGTCGCACCGTCGCCCGGATGGACAACGTCACCGGCCGGACCGACGACCTCATCATCGTCCGCGGGGTCAACGTCTACCCGAGCCAAATCGAGGAAGTGCTGGTGGACATCGAGGACGTCGCGCCCCACTACCGCATCGACCTCTACCGGCGGGGAAGCCTCGACGCGATGGAACTCACCGTGGAGTACCACGAGGACTACGAGGGGACCCACGACGAACTGGAGCGCCGAATCCGCCGGAAACTCGAAGAGACGCTGGAGGTCAAGCCCGACGAGTTAGAGGTCGTCGGGCCGGGCGTCGTCGAGCGCACCGAGGTCGGGAAGGTCAAGCGCGTGTTCGACCACCGGGGCGAGGCGTAGAGAGGCCCGACGGGTCCGCTCGATATCGTCAGACCTGCTCTACGCGACGGCGAACGAGACTCGATACCGGACAGTCGAACGCCGGGTCCGACTCGACTTCTCGGCGCTTCGCTGGCCGCGTGTCTCCCGTACGCCGAGCGACCCCTCGACGGCGTACTCGCCCGGCGGAAGGGCCGCCGGGACCGCGTACGTCTCGCTCACCGTCGCGCCGGGTTCGACGGTGGTGGTCAGTGCGACCTCCTCGACCAACCGAACGTCGCGGTCCTCGGTCCGAACGTAGTCGCTGGCGGCGTAGGCGTCGGTCCAGAGCAGGTGGTCGGTCGAAGCGTCCGGCGAGTCGGCGCGGTCGGTCGGGCCGGACGAACGATTCGCCGAGTCGGCCGGACGGCACCTGACGACGCCGAAGGGGCGGGGCGCGCCGCCGGAGAGCGTGAGCGCGGTGTCACCCTCGTTGTCGAGCGCGAGGTGGAGGCGACCGTTCTCGACTCGGGCCGACACCGAGACCGGAACCGGGCCGTGTTTCTCGACGACGGACGTGTAGAAGGTGTCGTCGAGGCGGACGTACTCGTGGGTCCGGAGTTCGTCGAGCAGGCCCGCGGGCGCGCGGTCGAACCCGTACCCGCCGCGGGTCCGTCCGGCGCGCCGGAGGAGTTCGCGGGTCCGCTCGCGGGCCGCGTCGGCGTTCCAGACCGGTCCGCCGACCGCCACCGAGACCGGAACCTCGGTCGCCGAGAGTTCGTACGGGGGACCGGAATCGGTGACTTCGACCGAGAACGAGACGACGTCGCCGTGGTACCGGGCGGCGTCGTAGGCGTCGAAGAACGCCGCGAGCGACGGCCAGACGTAGCTCAGTTCGATGCCCTCCTCGCGGGCGATACGGAGGAGGCCGCTGGCGACGTAGTCCTCGCGGGTGACCGCCCGCTCGTACTCCTCGTAGGTGGCGACGTCGCCGGTCACGTCGCTCGGCGCGACCGTCTCGGCGGTGACTCGATGGGTCGGGAAGGTGTCGTCGAGGCGGAGGTAGGTCCCGTCGCGCTCGACGAACGAGGTCGAACTGGCGAACCGACGGAGCCACTCCGGCGGGTCGCGGGTCCGGTGTGTCCCGGCGACGGCCGACCGAAGGACGGCGCGCTCCCGGTCGCTCAGGTCGGCGGCGGGAGTGACCGCGCCGGTCGGGTCGTCGCCGAGGTCGTTCAGGCGGACGACGTAGTCGAACGTCTCGACGCCCGAGACCGAGAGCGCCGGGTCGTCCGACGGACCCTCCGCGGCCGCCATCCGGGTCGCGGCGTCCGAAGCGGTCGCGTCGGTCCGTCCCGCTAACGCGTCGGACGCGCCGAGGCATCCGGCGACCGTCGCGGCCGCACCGACCGCGAGGCGGAGGAACGGGCGGCGTTGCATACCGATGGATGACACTCGCGGTTCAAAAGCATGCAGGAATTGAAGTCGTCTCGCGGGTCGTCGCGTCCGGGACCCGGCCCGACCGGCGGACACGCGGCCCGTCAGGACGACTGCGTGCCAATCTGTGGCTCGTACTGTCGTCGCTCCCCGGACCCGCTGGTGAAGAGCGCCACCAGTTTTCGAAGGGCGACGTACGCGACCACGACCGGCAGAACCGGCAGGAGCAAGAGGAGGTAGCTCGCGGCCATCGCCTGTCCGACTCGCGCCATGACGAGTTCGGCTTTGGATTTACCGAGTACTGCTCTCCTGTCCATGCTATCACCCGTCCGCGTTCGAACGATGGGTCGGAAAGGACAAGAAAGTTACCGGTTTCGAGTGTCACCGTGTTACACGCGCTACTCTCACTACTCGTCTGGATGGTAGACTCGGCCGCGGAAGGTGGCGATTTCGTCGCCGCTCTCGTCGGTGACGGCGACCCGGTAGGAGGCCGTCCGACCCCGCCGGTGGAGACGGTCGGCGTCTGCGGTCAGCGTCTCCCCGACTTCGACGGCCTCGAAGTAGGAGATGTTGGTCTCCATCGCCAGCGCGGTGTCGCACTCGCTGTTCGACGCGGCGGCGAACGCGGCGTCCGCGAGCGAGTAGACGACCCCGCCGTGGGGCGTCCCGTGGAAGTTCAGCAGGTCGTCGGTGACGGTGAGTTCGGTGCGCGCGTTTCCGGGGCCGAGGGCGGCGAGTTCGATGCCGAGTTTCTCGCAGAACGGGTCGGACTCGATGGTCTCGCGTCGGTCGTCGGACACCTCGGTCATGCAGGGGGTTCGCGCGACGGACACTTATAACCCGAGTCGCGCCGTTCCGGAACTCGAAACCCACTCTATCGTCACTCTCGGGAAGCGGAGAATCGAGTGGGACTCGCGGTAACTCCGTCCGGTACGTCCGACTGCTAGATTACCGCAGGCGCTTCCGACTCACACTTCTGGGGTCGGCCCCCTCTCTCGTTCATCAATTATACCATAGAATTTTATCGTCTCCGAGCGAAGTCGGACGTATGCCCTACAGTTACACGCCGCACCACTTCGAGGACTTCGAGGAGGGCCAGACGTTCGAGAGCGTCGGCCGGACTGTCACCGAGTACGACTTCGTGATGCACTCGGCGTTCGCGGGCGACTGGACCGAACTCCACACCAACAAGGAGTACGCCGAGGGCGAGGAGTTCGGCGAGCGCGTGGCCCACGGCCCGATGACGTTCGTGCTGGCGACGGGGTTCGTCTACCGCACCGGGATTCTGGAGCGGACCGTGCTTGCCTTCCTCGGGATGAACTACATGGACATCCCGAACCCGGTCCACATGGACGACACCATCTCGCTGGACATGGAAGTCGTCGAGACCAAGCACATTTCGAGTCGGGACGACGCCGGGTTGGTCGTCATCGACACGACGATGACGAATCAGGAGGACACGGTCGTCTTCGAGGGCGACATGAAGTTCCTCATCAAGAAGGAGTAGTTCCCGACGTTACTCTAGGTCTGTCAGTCGCCCGTACTCGTTCCACTCGCCGTCGAGCAGACGTCGATGGGCGCGCGGTTCGCACCATCCTGTCGGGGTGCGAGTCGCAGAGAGGCGGTACTGCGGGTCGTCGCCGTCGTACGGACAGATTTCGACGCGGATTCCGGCCTCGTCGCGGTCGATGCGCGACGGTCTGCCCCGAATCAGCGTCCCGCCGACGCGGGCAGTGACCTCGTCGTCTGCCGTAATATCGAACAGTCGTTCCACGAGTTCCGAGGCCGTTCTGGCTTCGGTCGGTGGTACGCGGTCGCGCCGTTTCATGAGTACCGATAACGTATAACTCGATTACGGCCGCTCTATATAAAACTCCGCGTCCTGATACGTATCCGGCTGTCTGCTATCCGTTTTTCTCTGACCGAACGGCCACCGGGGTACTCCCGGAGACTCGCCTCCCCCCAACGATTTTTCACGACACTCCGCGAACACCTTCCCATGCCGAAACTCGACGTCGTCGCCGACCACGAGGACGACTATCCCATCATCGACACCCACTGTCACCAACCGACCGAGGAGTTCCTCGAAAAGGCAGGCGGCCAGATGATGGAAGACGCCGCGAAGAAGTTCGGCGCGGAGATGGAGACCGACACCTACGACAACCTCGTCGCGGAGTACCACGAGTGCGGCATCGGCAGGGCCATCCTGCTCGGGTGGGACGCCGAGACCAACACAGGGAACCCGCCCGTGCCGAACGACTACGTGGCGGAGGTCCGCGACGAGTACGACGACTTCTTCGTCGGGTTCGCCAGCGTGGACCCTCTGAAAGACGACTGCGTCGAGGAGGCCGAACGCGCCGTGAAGGACCTCGACCTCTCGGGATTCAAGTTCCAGCAGATAGCGCAGGGGTTCGACCCGAGCGACCCCGAACACGACGACCTCTGGGCCACCATCGAGGACCTCGGCGTCCCGGTCGTCTTCCACGGCGGCAACTCCACGCTCGGCGCAGGCGCACCGGGCGGGCGCGGTCTCAAGATAAAGTACGGGAATCCGATGCTGATAGACGACGTGGCCGCGGAGTACCCCGACCTCCAGATTCTGCTCGCGCACCCGGCGTTCCCGTGGGAGAAGGAGCAACTCGCCATCTGCCAGCAGAAGGGCAACGTCTACATGGACCTCTCGGGGTGGATGCCCCGGTACATCGACGACCAAGTCCTCCACTACGCGAAGACCCTGCTACAGGACAAGGTGATGTTCGGCACCGACTACCCGATGATAGACCCCGCGCCGTGGCTGGAGCAGTTCGCGGAACTCGACTTCCCGGAGGCGGTCCAGCGCAAGATTCTCTGGGAGAACGCCGAGGAGTTCCTCGGTTTGTAAGAAAATAGTGAGAAACCGAGGGTTACTCCAGGCAGGCCGGGTCCGTCAGTTCGTTACAGTCCTGCGTGTCCACACCGTCGTTCGTGACGGAGGAGTCGGCCGTAATCGGCTCCTCGGCTCTCGGACAGAGCGGACACCCTTCCGGAGTCACCGTCACCGACCCGAGACACTCCTTCTTGGGGCTAGCGGAACACTCGACGTTCAGGTCTGCCGTGACCGGTGCGTCGGTGGTAATCGAGTCGTCCACTGTACTCGGCGCGGCGGCGGTAGCCGCCGACGCTGCCGTGGCGAGTCCAGCGAGTAGTACAACCGATGCGAGTAGGAGTTTGTGTGCCGTTTTCATTGGAATCACCTTCTCCGGCGGCACGTAGTGACGCTGCCGCCGACTGGGATAGATACCCACCGTATATAAATTTTATCCTGAACACATTTGGAAATTGAGTTGCCTTATTCCGTGCGAGACCCGGAGTCGTCGTCGCCAAAGAGCGTCGTCTCGTCGCTTCCGGCGTGGCGGAGTTCGACCGCGTGACGCGTGTGGCGGACGTGAGTTTCGGCCCATCGCGTCGCGGCGTCGCGGGCGAGTCGCTCGACGACCTCCGTGCAGTTGCGACACGTCGCGCGCCACGTGGACACGTCGTCCGGGAAGTGGCCGGTGTGGCGCTCGTGGTCGAGCGCGAACTGTTCGACGGCGTGATTGCCGACGCCCAAATCCTCGAACTCCGTCGAGAGGTCCCACGTCCGGTCGCAGCGCTGGCAACTGATAGTCGGGGCGTCGAACTCCTCGCCGGTCGAGTCGTCGCCGGTCGGCAGTTCGTCGGTCGGGTCCCAGTCGTTTCGGTCGGACACGGTTCACCGTAGCGAGGCCAGCCATTTGAGTGTCGTCACCGAGAACGGAACGAAAACGTACTTGTTATCCGGAAAACACGTTCCGATGTGGCACTCGACGCTCTCCGCTCACGGGGCCTGTCGGTCGGTCGCTTGTCGGTGGCAGTGGTCTTAGCGGCGCTGCTGGTGGCCGCTGCGATAGACGGCGACCTCAGACCGTCGTCGCTGGTACTCGTCGCTACGGGAGTCGTCTTCTTCGTCGCGAGTGCCTTCCGACGAGTCCGGCACCACGCCGCGTGGAACGTCACGGAGAACGCCGTCCTCCTCGTCTGGGGTCTCGCGCTTTATCTCGGCGATAGCGACCCGTCCGTCCTCGGGTTACTCCTCGTCGCCGCCGGACTGCTCGGCGTCGTCGTCGAGTCGTACAACTACCGCCACGGGACGACGTACGGTCGAATCAGGTGTCGAGAGTGACGACGGTTCGTGGACGGCATCGCGGGAGTGACGACGGTTCGTGGACGGCGTCGCCGGTTCACTCGAACTCGGGGTCTCGTCCCTCCAAGAACGCCGCGACGCCTTCCTCGTGTTCGGGCGTGGCGGAGGCCTGCGACTGGACCATGTTCTCGTAGTCTAGGGCCTCCCGCCACTCTCGGCCCATGTTCTCGTGGATGGCGCGCTTGGCGAGACCGATGGTTCTCGTCGGGCGCTCTCGCAGGGTGTCCAGCAGGTCCTCGACCGCCGCGTCGAGTTCGTCCTCGGCCGCGACCTCGTTTATCAGTCCCATCTCGGCCGCCTCCTCGGCCCCGAAGAACTCGCCGGTGAACGCGAGGCGCTTGGCGGTCCGGAGTCCCACGAGGCGCGGGAGCAGGAAACTCCCGCCCGTGTCCGGTATCAGGCCCACTCGAACGAAGGCGCAACTGAAGGTCGCGGACTCTGCGGCGTACGCGAAGTCGCTGACCGCCGCGACCGCCAGTCCCGCGCCGACGGCGTCGCCGTTGACCTTGGCGACGATGGGGACCGCGGCCGAGAGGGCCGCTTCCACGAGACGACCGAACGTCTCGGTGACGTGGTCGTAGTACTCGTCGGTCGTTTTCTCGCGGTCGGCCATCGACTGGATGTCGCCGCCCGCGCTGAACGCCCCTCCTTCGCCCGTCAGCACGACGGCGTCGAGGTCGTCGGAGTCGGCCTCGGCGAACACCTCGGCCAACTCCTCGGCGAGTTCCGGGGTGAAGGCGTTCATGACCTCGGGGCGGTCGAACGTGACGGTCCTGATACCATCGTCGTCTGAAATCTTCATACCGGACCCTCCCGCGCCACCACGATAAGGGTACTCCACCGACGTCGCGGCGTCGAGGCTACCACGAGAACTGCGTGTCGAAACCGGACCGAATCGGTCGCGCCAGAGCGACCGAAACCGCAAAGACCCCGCCCGACGTTCACCGACCGATGAACGTCGGAGTGTTCGGCCGAACCGTCGAACTGGACGCCGGTCGCGTCGCGGTATCGGAGGCCGAACTCCGCGCGCAGGTCGGCGAGTACGTCGCGGGCGACCGGCGGACCTTCGACGTATCGGTGGCCCTGCCGGACGGGTTCGTGGGCGACGTGATGGCCGAGATGCGGGCGATTCCGTACGGCGAGACCCGGACGTACGGGGAACTCGCCGACGCGCTCGATACCGCGCCCGTCGCCGTCGGACAGGCCTGCGGGAAGAATCCGGTTCCGTTGGTCGTCCCCTGCCACCGCGTCGTCGGCGCGGAGTCGCTCGGCGGCTACTCGGCGGGTGACGGGCCTGCGCTCAAGCGCCGACTCATCGAACACGAACGCAACGCTGGCGATTAGTCGGTGACGACCTGCGTCACGTACCCCGTGATGCCCGACTGGAGTTTGACCTTCACTCCCTGCGGACTCTCCCCCTCGTCGATGATGGTCTGAATCTCCCCTCGAATCGGGTCGGCGTCCGCGGCGTTGTCGGCGTTCGACTGTTCGATTTCGACGGTCATGCCGCGACGGAGTTCGCTCTCCGCCGGTCGGTCTGCGGACATACGCCCAACTGGGGGCGAGTCGAGTAAGAAGATGACGGCCCGGAACTGTCAGGGCTTATTTCTTAGGTTTCGGCCATAATTACTAAGCGGGTACTACCAGACGCGTAAAACGCGGTTGCGCCGTGACTCCGGTCTACGACCGAGCCGCCCGTCCTCGCCTGTCATCCGATGTCCGCGCTCTCACCATCCGCGCGGTCCTCGGGTCGTCGAGTTCCATCCTCCACTTTCGATACCGTCCGACGGACACCGCCACATGAATGCGTAACCGAATCGTGTCAGTTACGCAGACATGAAAACGGATTTGAACTTCGATTACTCGAACTTCTCGAACGGTTGTTCACAGTCGTTGCAGTAGTGCATCGACCGGCAGAGCGACGGTCCCTTCGGATGCTCGCGCTCGGTGTCGGTCGAGTCGCAGTAGGGGCACTCGGCCCCAGTCTCGTCGCCGGACGTGTCCACGCTCGGGTCGGGTCGTCGCACGGTCAGATGCTCAGGCCGAACTCGTTCAGGTCGGCCTTCCCCCGTTCGGTCACCATCTCGACGGACCACTCCGGACTCCAGACGAGTCGCAGGTCCACGGACTCGACGCCTTCGACGCCCACCACGGACCGCTCTACCTCGTCGGTCAGCATGTCCCGCGCCGGACACCCGGAGTAGGTCAGGGTCATCAGCACCTCGGCGTGGAATCCGACGTCTTCCCGTTCGGTCACTTCGACGCCGTATATCAGCCCGAGGTCCACGATGGAGACGGGCATCTCGGGGTCCTCCACGCCGTAGAGCGCGTCCCACACGTCTGCTTCGATTCCCTCCGCGCCCTCTCCGGTCGCCGGGAGGTCCTCGACTTCCTCGCCCTCGACGTACTCGGTGTACGCGCAGAGCGCCGGGTCGGCGCAGTCGTCGTCGAATCCGGGGACGTCGCCTGTTCCGGGAATCTCGGCGGCGTCGAGGTCCTCCGGGTCCTTCTCCCGGAGGTCCGGAATCTCGGGGTCGTAGGGCAGTTCACTCGACACGGTCAGGCCACCTCGTCGGGGTCCTCCATGATGCGAGTCGCCTCGTGTCGGTCGAGTTCGCGGTAGGTCGCGGTGAACTCCTCGCGGAGGTCGTTCCAGTCGTCGGTGTGGGACTTATCGCGCCCGATTTCGTCGGGGAGGTCGGCGTCCGCGTCCGCGTCGAGACCGAGGCCGTCGAGGTACGGGACCACGGTGTCGAGCCACGCTTCGCGCATGTCCGCGAGCGATTCGGTTCGGAGACCCAACTCGTCGATGCGCCCCTCGACCTCCTCGTCGGCTGGCTCGAAAATCGTCAGGGCGTAGGGGAACAGTCGGTCGAGCGCCCGCTGGACGCGCTCGCGGCCCGTTTCGTCTTCGGTGAGTCGTTCGAGCCAGTTCTCGGCGTGTTCGCGGTGGTAGTCCTCTTCGCCCTGAATCTTGCCCACGCGGTCGCGGATGCGAGAGTAGGACGAATCGACGAGGGCTTCGAGGCGAATCTCCTCGGCCACGTCGTAGAGGTACGACCGAAGGACGGGGTCGGCCCAGTCGCCCTCCTCGAACGGGAGTTCGACCATCGTGCCGTGTCGCCACTCGTCGGCGGGGCGCTCCCATATCAGGTCGGGTTCGTCCGGACCGAAGTCCTGCAATAGGTCGTACCAGAGGCGGGCGTGGCCGAGTTCGTCCTGCGCGATGTTGGCCAGCGCGAGGTCGGATTCGAGCGTCGGCGCGCGGACCTGCCACTCGGTGTAGCGCTCGGCGAGGACGAACTCGTCGTCTGCGAGGCGGAACAACAGGGTCTCGACCGCCTCGCGCTCCTCGTCGGAGAGGTCGTCGGGACCGGGCAGTCGCTCGGCGGTCGTCATCAGTCGTCACCTCCCTCGGTCTGCGCCTGTCGGCGCTCGGCCTCGGCCTGCACCTGCTCGCTCTCGGAGTCCGCGACCTCCTCGGCCGCGGCCTCGAAACTGTACGACTGCGCCCAGCGGTAGGACTTGTCGGTCGTGCCGCCGAAGTTGGCCTCCTCCGTGTCCACTTCGCCGATTTCCCTCTGGGGAACGACCCAGAGGCTGTTGGTCGGCTTGCGCCGCCCGTGCTGAACCTCGGCGAACATGAGCGCCATCTCGCGGTCGGGCGCGTGGACGTTCCCGCAGTGAGTGTGGTAGTCGCCGGACTGCTCCTGTCGGAACACTTCCCAAATCATGGTTAGTCGGCCGCCTGCGGGGTCTGGCCCGCGCCCTTCGCTTCCCAGTCGTCCAAGCTGTTCCGGACCCACTCGACGGCCTCCTGCGTGCGACGCCGCTTACCGATCTGCTCGTGGCTCCCCTCGGAGTCGTTCTTGGCGATGGTGAAGAACTCCTCCCAGTCGAGGTCGTCTTCTACGACCTCGTAGGTGCCGTCGCCGTTCTCGCGGATGCGGGGTTCGTCGGGAATCTCCAGTCCGTACTTCTCGGCCTTCGGCACGTACGCGCTGAGGAAGGCGTTGCGCAACTCGTCGTTGGTCATCGTCTTCAGGCCCACGTCGGCCGAGAAGTCGTGGTGGGTGGACTTGTCGTCGGTCGGTCCGAAGAACTGGATGATGCGGGGCCACCACGTCTCGAAGGCCGCTTGGGTCTTCTCCTGTTCGGCCTTCGACCCGGTCATGAGTTCGTAGAGGATGGCCTCGCCGTGCTTGACGTGGAACCCCTCCTCGAAGCACACCTTGTCCATCGCGTGGGCGTAGGGTTCCCAGCTACTCTGCTTGAGCGTGGCCTGTCGGCGCATCGCCGCGCCGTCCACGAAGAAGGCTATCATGGGCGTCTCGACCCACGACTCCATCGGGTAGTGGAAGCAGTTGAGGAACTTCCCCTCCCCGTTCGCCAACTCGTCGAGCATCTGCTCGCGGGTCTTGACGCCGAGCGACTCGGCGGCCCGGTAGAGCAGTTGTCCGTGACCGATTTCGTCCTGTACCTTCGCCGAGAACGCGAGTTTCCGGTCGAGGCTCGGGGCCTGCCGGATGAAGGGCCGTTCGAGGTACGCCCCCATTATCTCGCTGTTCGCGTGGAACTGAATCATCCGAGTCGCGGCCTTCCGGTACTTCTCCGGGAGGTCGTCCTTCGGACTGAACTCCCGCGGCCCGGCGCGCTCTTTCACCTGTTCGATGTCCATATACAATCATCTACAATCTATACTGACATACCGATTGACCCGTCCATGTAGCGGCTTTAAGTACTCGGCCGGACAAATATCTCGCATGACCGACGGGCCGACCGCCGTCCGCGGACGCCCGGCCAACTGCCTGACTTGGGGAAAATACGGCCCTCCGTCGGGAGGAGAGTCCGACCGCTGGCCGACGAGTGACCCCTTTTGGCGCGGGCAGTGTGGAGAGCGCCGATATGTCGGCCAGCGACCGCGAGCGACCGGGCGCTTTCTTGCCCCTCTTCACCGACGGTCGTCCGTGTCTCGGCGAACCGTCGATTCGAGGGGTGTCCGAGATTGATAGACGAGTGCCTCGTCGTGGAGTTCAGCGTGACCGGCGACGACTGCCCCCTCGCCGACGCGTCCCGCGAGACGGGAGTCACCGTCGATGCCCGGCCGCCGCAACTCCGGCGCGACGACAACGCGCTCCTCCGATTCTCCGCAGGCGACGCGGCCGACGACCTCGCCGCCGTCCTCGACGCCGACGAGCGAATTCGGTACCTCCACACCTCCCGGACCGACGGCGCGACCAACTTCCGGTGTCTCTCGAAACACCCCTGCGTCGTCCACGAACTGACCGACGCGGGGTTCATGGCCGAGACGCTCCAGTACCGTGCGGGGACCGAGCGCCACACCGGTGCGGTCGTGGGTCACGACGTGTTACAGGGCGTCCTCGCGGCGGCCGCCGAAACCGTGGGCGTCTCCCTCGAACGCGTCTCTCCGCTCGGGAGCGAGGACGACGACGCGGTCGCGCAGCGATGGGACGTGACGCCCGCCCAAGAGGCCGCGCTCCGAACCGCGCTGGAGATGGGCTACTTCGAGGTGCCGCGGGGCGCGACCGCGAGCGACGTCGCCGACGAGTTGGGAATCAGCAAGTCGGCGTTCCTGGAGCGTCTGCACCGCGGACAGGCGACGCTGTTCGCGCAGGTCTTCGGGTAGGCGGTCCGTGGACGGTCTCACCCCTCGTCCGCGGGACCGATTGGTTCCCCGTCGCCCGCCAGAATCGAATAGGTGACTGTCACGGCCACGAAACCGAGGAGCAGGGCGAGCACGAACAACCCACCGCCGCCGACGGAAATCAGCGTCAGCGCGAGCAGGACGGCAACGACGACCAGCAAGACGATAATAGCGTCGAGGCGCTTCCGGAGGGCGTCGTCCATATGCGAGTGCTCTCGACCTGACGGAAAGTAGGTTTCTAAACAGGTGGGTCCGAACCGAAGTAAAATTGTAATCTGAACAAAATGTCCGAACGATGGCCGACTCAGACCTCACGCTCACCGACGTCCCTCGCCTGCTCGAACTCGTCGCGTTCCTGCTCGCCGTCCTCGTGTTCCAGAACGGCGGCACCGTCGGCGTCTTCGTCGGCGGCGGCGCGGCGCTTCTGCTCGCGTTCGACGCCCTCCTCCGGTTCACTAAAGAAACAGATAGTAGTGCTAAAGGCCGCTAGAGCGTCCTATAAAAACGGTATACCTGTCCAAAGGGAGGATACGAATGTCTCTCACCTCTCGACAGTGATTCGACCGTCCAGCGACGCCTCGACTCCCGATTCCCGCGCGTACTCCACCAGCGCGTCGTACTGAACGCCGACGACTTCGGTCACGTCGGCGCGGGTGACGCCCGGGAACTCGTCGGTCTCGACCACGTACTCGTTCGTGGCGAGCGCGTACTCCGCCTCGGGGTCGAGGGAGTCACCGCCGACTCTGACTTCACGGACCGCACGTCCGTCGCGGTTCCAGACGACCGACATCCCGGCGAACTGGCCCCACCACGCCTCGTCGTCCGCAATCCAGGCCGCGCGCTCGTCGGTGACGACGGTCGCCTCGGCCAGTTCGCGGAGCGCCGCGCCCGAGACGCTCACCACGCAGAGGTCGGCGGCGAACGGTGCCAGTCCCATCACGTCCGCGACCGTCACCTCGCCGGACAGCGGCGGGCCGCTCCGGAGCATCCCGGTGTCGTAGTAGCCCACGTCGGCGTCGCCCGCCCAGCGGTACGCGTCCGCGAGGAAGTTCGAGACACGCTGTTCGCCCGCGAAGCACGCCCGCCGGTCGCGCTCGATGGGGTCGTCCACTGAGTCGAGGACCGCCGAGAGGCCCGTCTCGGCCATCCGCGTCCGCAGGCGGTCGGCGACCTGCTCCGCGCACGGGAACCGTTCGACCTCCCGGCGAGTCGCGCGGACCTCGTCGCCCAGTTCGACCTCCCAGACGACTCGGCCGTTCGCGCACGGCCGGACGACCAGCGTGTCGTCGATTCGGTCGCGGCGCTCGCCGTGGACGTGTCCGGCCAGAATCGCGTCGAGTTCGGCCGCCCGCGCGAGAGCGGTCAGGCGCTCGTCGTGGACGTGCGCGAGCGCGACGACCCGCTCGACCCCCTCCGCGCGGAGTTCGGCCGCCCGCTCGCGGACCGCGCTCGCGGGGTCGGCGACGGTCAGCGAGTCCGGAATCGACGATTCAGGTTCGCTCACGCCGACGAAGCCGACCCGGCGACCGTCGCGCTCGACGACGGTCACGGGGACGACACCGGCGTCCGCGGCGAAGGGGTCGCCGTCCTCGCGGACGTTCGCGCTGACCCACGTCTGGGGCGACTCGCGGACGACGGAGCGAGTCGCGTCGAGACCGTAGTCGAAGTCGTGGTTGCCGAACGTCTGCACGTCGGCGTCCAGCGCCTCGAAGAAGTCGAGCGCCTGCGCGCCGTCTTCGACCATCGGGAGGACGCCCGGCCCGATGTCGTCGCCGGTGCCGACCACGACCGTCTCGGCGTCGCGTCTGGCGGCGACGCATCCGGCGAGGCGGCCCGCGCGCTCGGGACGGTCGTAGACGTTCTCTACGTCGGAGTAGTGGAGGAGTCGCATCAGTCAGAGACGTTCCCGTTCGGCTTTTCCTATCCCGTCTTGTAGACGCCGCGCGCGTCCGCGACCTGCGTCTCGTCTTCGGCGTACACGTACACGTCCACGACGCCCACGTCGCTGCCGCACCGGACCACGTCGGCCTCCGCCCGCAGGTCGCCGGTTCCGGCTTCGAGGTAGTCGATGCGCATGTCGATGGTCGGAACCGGCTGGTCCACCAGCGAGACCAGCGCCGCGCCGCCCACCGTGTCAGCCAACGTGAAGGTGACGCCGCCGTGAGCCATCATGCGGTCGGCGTTCCACGACAGTTCCTCGCGCATCTCCACCTCGCCCTCGGCGTGGCCGTCCTCTACTTCGGTCACTTCGACACCGAGCAGGTCCGCGAACGGCATCTCCTCGAAGAAGCTCTCCACGTCCATACTGGCGTTCTGCACGCGGCAGCGGCTTAAGTATACTTCTTCTGTAACCTCGCCGACCCTATCGCCGCGGTCGCTCGCCCGACCGCCTCGCCGGGCGGCCCGCAGAGCGAGTCGCGTAGGTTTAAACGCCACGGCGCGCAATCCACGGACATGACCGACGACGGAACTCGTTCGGGGGAGAGCGACGCGCCCCGGACCGCTGGCGACGAGGGGGACGCGACCCGCGAGCGCGCCGGATGGTTCGAGGACCTCGCTCCCGACGACACCGAGGCGGGCGCGACCGGCATCCGCGAGGGGCGGGCCGACGCGCCGGACGACTGGCCCCGGCGAGCGGTCGAATCGGGGTTCGCCGACGACGAGAACGACTACTACGACAAACTCTGCGAGGCGTCCGTGCGAGCGGCGCGCGAGGCCGCGGCAGAGCGCGAGCGCGCGGACGACCAGCAACTCGTCCACGCGGTCCGAGCGATGGACGACGCCGCGGCGCAGGCCAACGAACTCGCCGAGCGCGTCGCCGAGTGGGCCGGGAGTCGGGACGCCGACGCCGGGACCGGCGTGGAGTACGCCCGGGAACTCGCGACCCGCGACCCGGCGTCGCCGACCGAGGAGCGACTGATTTCGCTGGCCCGCCGGACCGCCGACCTCGCCGACGAGAGCGACGCGCTCCGGGAGTTCATCGAGCGCGAGACCGCCGACGTCGCGCCGAACCTCGCGGCGATGGCCGGGCCGGTTCTCGCGGCGCGGTTGATGTCCCTCGCGGGCGGTCTCGAATCGCTCGCCAAGAAACCGTCAGGAACCGTACAAGTCCTCGGCGCGGAGGACGCGCTGTTCGCGCACCTCCGGGGACGCGCGTCCTCGCCCAAGCACGGCGTCATCTTCACCCACGAGTACGTCCGGGGGACCCGACCGGAGAAGCGCGGGTCGGCGGCCCGGACCCTCGCCGGGAAACTCACCATCGCGGCCCGCGTGGACCACTACTCCGGCGAGCGCAAACCCGAGTTGGACGAGGAGTTACGGCGACGCATGGACCAGATTCGGGGGCGGAGCGACGCCGACGGGACCGAACAGGAGGGTGAAGCGTGACCGACCTTCCCGAGGGCGTCGAGCGCCGCGCCTTCGACGGAAGCGAGCGTCTGGCGACGCGGGGGCCGCCGGTCTACGGCGAACCCACCGACGAGGGGTGGCGGTGCTGGGACGCCGGACGGTCGAAACTCGCCGCGATGGTCGAGTCCGGACTGGACACCGGTCTCGCGGGCGGCGAGACGGTCCTCTACCTCGGCGCGGCCAGCGGGACGACCGTCAGCCACGTCGCCGACTTCTCCGGACCGACCTACGCCGTGGAGTTCGCCCCCCGGCCGGTCCGGGATTTGGTGGGCGTCGCCGAGGACCGACAGAACCTCTTTCCCCTGTTGAAAGACGCCCGCAAGCCCGAGAGCTACGCCCACGTCGTGGAGTCCGAGGTGGACGCCATCGTCCAAGACGTGGCGACTCGCGGGCAGGCCCGCGTCGCGGTCGAGAACGCCCGGTTCCTCCGGGAGGACGGTCGCCTGCTCGCGGCCATCAAGGCCCGCAGCGAGGACGTGACTCGCGACCCGGAGGACGTGTTCGACGACGCGCTGGCCGACCTCCGGGAGCGTTACGAGGTGCTGGCGACCGAACGACTCGAACCGTACCACGACGACCACCTCGGCGTCGTGGCCCGACCGAAGTGAGGCGAGTCGTTCGGCCGGTTTGAGGCGATTCGCCCGACCGCGGTGAGCCACCGTCCCGGACGCTTTCGCCCGACCCTGCCGGGTTCGGAACTATTTATACGCCGGATTGCGAACTCCCGAGAAATGGACTCGGGTTCGGCTGAGAGCTTCGCGGAGATGGGGACGCTGGGCATCGAGGAGGAGTTCTTCGTCGTGGACCGCCGGGGCCGCCCGACGGCCGGGACCGACGAACTCGTCTACGAGCGCGACCCGCCCGAGATTCTCGACGGGCGACTCGACCACGAACTGTTCAAGTGCGTCATCGAGACCCAGACGCCGAAGATAGAGCGACTCGCGGACGCCCGCGACCACCTGCTGGCGGTCCGGAACGCGCTGGTCGAACACGCCGAAGCGGGCGGGTTCCGAATCGCGGCGGCGGGGCTTCACCCCGGTGCGAAGTGGCGCGAACTCGAACACGCCGAGAAGCTGCGGTACCGGAACCAGTTGAACCGGATTCAGTACCCACAGCACCGCAACACCACCACCGGTCTCCACGTCCACGTCGGCGTGGACGACGCCGACAAGGCGGTCTGGGTCGCAAACGAGATTCGGTGGTACCTGCCGGTGATGCTCGCGCTGTCGGCCAACTCGCCGTACTGGAACGGGTTCGACACCGGTCTCCAGTCGGCCCGGGCCAAGATTTTCGAGGCGCTGCCGAACACCGGGATGCCGACTGACTTCGACTCCTACGAGGACTTCGCCGCGTTCGAGGAGACCATGCTCCGGACCGACTCCATCGCCGACCGCGGCGAACTCTGGTACGACGTGCGGCCCCACACCGGTCTCGGTACGGTCGAAGTCCGGACGCCGGACGGTCAGCGCGACCCGGAACGCGTGCTGGCGTTCGTGGAGTACACCCACGCGCTGGTCCGCGACCTCGCCGAGCGCTACGAGGACGGCGAGCAGGGGTATCGCCACCGGCGGGAGCTACTGGACGAGAACAAGTGGCGAGCGATGCGCTACGGCCACGACGCGGCGTTCGTCCGACGCGACCGCGAGGGCGAAATCGGTCTGGGCGAGGTCGTGGACCGGGAGTGCGAGCGACTCGGCGTCTCCGGCATCCGCGACATCTACGACGGCGAGAGCGGGGCGGCCCGCCAGCGGCGGGTTCGAGACGAGGAGGGGACCGACGCCCTCTACGAGTCGCTGGTTCTGAGCGAGCGATAGCCGCCCGACCCCGAACAGCGGAGCGCCACCGCCTGTAAGCAAAGTTTTTACTCGCCCGCGGCTTGTGTCCTCGTAGAGAGGACATGTCCGGAGAAAACACAGACGACGAGAACGTGAACGTCGAGGACGACACCGTCGAAGAAGCGGAAATCGACGACGCGGACGACGACGTGACGGTCGAAGAGGAACTCGAGGTGGACGAAGAAGGCGACCTCACCGAGGAAGTGAACGTGGAGGTAGCGGGCGAAGAGACGGTGTCGGTCGAGCAGGACGTGTCTGTCGAAGACGAGGGCCGGGACCGCATCTCGAAGGGCCGCGAGCGCCTCGAAGAGGAGGCCGACCGCGCGGTGGACCAGTTCGATCAGGGCATCGTCGATCTTCTCTCGTGGGTCCTCGACACCGAGACGCGCGCCCGAATCTACGTCTACCTCCGCCAGCAGCCCTACAGCACCAGCGAGGAGATCGCCGAGGGGACCGGTCTCTACCCCTCGACGGTCCGCGAATCGCTGGCCGAACTCCACGACGAGGAGATAGTCGAGCGCCGCAAGCGCGAGAGCGAGGGCGCGGGCAACAACCCCTACGAGTACACCGCCATCGCGCCGAGCGACCTCGTCGGCGGTATCGTGGGCCAGATACAGGACGAACTCAACACGGTGTTCAATCTCGACGACCACCTCGACTCCGAGACCGACGCCGAACTAGAGTCGGAGACGAGCGAACCCGTGAGCATCAGCGTCGAGGAAGAGGAGTCGGACGACGACGACGAGGAGTAATATTCACGTCCCCGGACGATATTCCGAAGGCACTAAGCCGGGGGGAACCCTTCCCGAGGGTATGAGGGTTGCCCTGGGCGGGACCTTCGACCCGGTCCACGACGGCCATCGCGCGCTGTTCGAACGCGCGTTCGAACTCGGCGACGTGACGGTCGGACTGACTAGCGACGAACTCGCGCCGAAGACGCGCCACGAGGACCGGTACGTCCGCCCGTTCGACGAACGGAAGGCCGACTTGGAGGCCGTGCTGGCCGAAATCGCCGACGAGTACGACCGAGAGTTCGAGGTCCGAGAGTTGACCGAACCGACCGGCATCGCCACCGAACCACAGTTCGACGCGCTCGTGGTTTCGCCCGAGACGACCGACGGTGCCGAGCGAATCAACGAGATTCGGGAGGAGCGCGGCCACGACCCCCTCGACGTCGAGGTCGTCCCGCACGTCACGGCCGAGGACGGCGACATCATCTCCAGCACGCGCATCGTCAAGGGCGAAATCGACGAACACGGCGACCTCACTCCGGAACGAGACGGCCGCGACGCGGAGCGGTAGTCGGGTTTTGACACGCACATCTCGGCGTCTCACTCACCTCACCAGTCTGCGGTGACGGCGGCTACGAGTGACCGAAGGACTCCTGCTTCATCGCTCGGTGGCGACGACGCCGAGTCGCGGAGCGACGAGTACGACCGCACCGACGAACAGCAATCCCTGCAGCCAACCCGGAACGAGCGCCAGCAGTCCGAGCGACTGGGCGACGCCCATACAGACCACGAACCCGCCCGCGACGAGCGTGACGTTTCCGGCGTAACTCGCGAACACGGGCGAGGGGTCCGTACTATCGAAGGGAGCCGATCCCACGACGAGCGTCGTCCACTGGCGATACTTCACGAGATAGCCGACCGCGACGATGGCCGCGCCGAGGAGAAGAGTTGCCCACGCAGTGGATAGCACTTGAGCCATCAGTAATACGATACTTCTCTAGGAGGTCAATTAAACGACACGCTTCGCTCCGAGACGGGCCGCGTCCGTCGCTACCACGACGGCGGTTCGAGACCCGCCTCTTCGAGCAGTTGCTTCCAGCGCTGTTGGATAGTCAGTCGGGCGACCCCCACGGCGTCGGCGACCGCTCCCTGCGAGCGCTGGTCGCCTTCGATGAGCGACCCGGCGTAGAGACTAGCCGCGACGACGGCCCGCCGGGAGTCGGCGTCTCGTTCGTCGGGGGCGTCCCACTCCGAGACGGTCGAGAGGAACAGGTCGGTCGCCCGAGACCGGGCGGCCGTGTCGAGGTCGAGGCGGTCGGCGGCCTCCTCGATTTCGGCGAGCCAGCGCTGGTTCTCCACGTGGTCACGTGCCCGATACACGATACGTCGTTACGACCGAGTTCACATAAGCGTCTCGGGGTCGGGTTGCGATTAGACGGACGGCGGCGAGTTCGGCGCGTGCCGTCACCGCTCACCGGTACCGGGAGAACGACAGTTTCTTGTCGCCCTCGCCGGAACTGGGGAGTGCGCGCGGGTTGCCAAGCCAGGCCAACGGCGTAGCGCTTAGGACGCTATCCCGTAGGGGTCCGCCGGTTCGAATCCGGTCCCGCGCATTCTACTGTCGCCACTTCGCCTAGTCGTTCGTCTACTTCGCGTCTCTCCCCGAAGATTGAGGACCGCATCGGGAGTCGTGATAAGTGGTACCACTGCACATTACGATATGCTACCAAATTAGATGTGACGTAAATAAATCACCAGCATCACTTCGGTTCGGTATACTTTTCCTCTTCTATTACATATTAGTCCAAACATGTCACGGATGGAGGACGCGTACGACCCGAGAGTCCGTTGGCGGGGACTGATGCGGGCCGTACTTCTGCTCGTTGGCGGCGGGGTGGCCGCAGTCGGGGTCGTCGCGGCGACCGCGAGTCTCGTCGCGGGGTTCGGCCTCGGCAAAGCCGCCGCGCTACGGGTGGCGGTCCTCTTCGGCGGTGGGTCGCTCCTCGCGTCGTTCGTCGCGTTGTTCGTCCGCACGGCCGACACCGACTTCCCGTGGGGCGTCACGGGTCTCGGAACGCTCGTCGGCGCGACGGGTCTCGCGTTGTTCTGGACGACGGTTCCGACCGGATGGACCGGCGAACTCGCGGCGTTACCGCCTGCGGCAGTCGGGACGTACGTCTTCGGTCTACTGGCCGTGTTCGGTGCAGGCGTCACTGCCGACTCCGACGACGATGACTCGGAGTCGAACGAAGAACCCTGCCGGTCGGACGCCTTCGGGAGTATCGAAACGGTCGTGGTGTCGGCCGAAGACGAGGGAGACGACGCCGCGCGGACGGCGACCGTGGGCGACGGCGGTGAGACCGGGAGCGACCTCGAGTTCTTCGAGGACGAGAGTTCGTAAGTAGTCCGCTGGCTAGTATCAGACGACGAGTCCGAGAGAAGATACCGGGCAGTCATCGGGGAACCCAGCCGACAGCTCGTCGCAGTCGCCTGATATATACACCCACAAACCTTTTCTCCGGTCGCTGAGTCGTTTCGGGTAATGGCTGACGTGAGCGAACTCTTGGGGGACGTTACCGAGGACGCCGATGCGGTCTTTCTGTTCTCACCCAGCGGGTCTTACTACGACCGATACGCCGACCTCGACGCGGACGTGGATCTGGTCGTCGTCGGACCGGAGAACTCCGTCGGGGCCGACGAGTTCGTGGAACTACCGCTGGAGTTCGACAACGCCCGAGAGCGAATCCGGTTCGGTATCGAAGGCGGGATGGAACAGGGAATCGTCGAGGACGGCGACGTGGTCGTCTGCGCGGTCAGCATGTTCGAAGACGGGACCGACACCGTGACGCGAGCGCGTGCCAGCGATTCGATGCACTCGGGCGTCTACGACCTCTTCGCCAACTCGCGGGCCGACCCCGGCGTCATCCGGGACGTGTTCGAGGTGGCCATCGAACTCGGCAAGAAGGGCCAGAAGGGCAAGCCGGTCGGCGCGCTGTTCGTCGTCGGCGACGCGGGCAAGGTGATGAACAAGTCCCGGCCGCTCTCGTACAACCCCTTCGAGAAGTCCCACGTCCACGTCGGCGACCCCATCGTGAACGTGATGCTCAAGGAGTTCTCGCGTCTCGACGGCGCGTTCATCATCAGCGACGCGGGCAAGATAGTCTCTGCCTACCGCTATCTCGAACCGTCCGCCGAGGGTGTGGACATCCCCAAGGGTCTCGGTGCGCGCCACATGGCCGCGGGCGCTATCACCCGCGAGACGAACGCGACGGCGGTCGTCCTCTCCGAGAGCGACGGTCTCGTCCGGGCGTTCAAAGGCGGCGAACTGGTACTCGAAATCGACCCGGAGGAGTACTGATGCAGGTGGAGTTCGACGTCCTCCTCCGCGACCAGTTTCAGTTCATCCTCGCGCTGCTCATCCTCCTCGCGGGTCTGCTCGCGGGGTACGTCATCGGCCGGGTGAACCAGCGACTCCTGACCGCCGCGGGCGTCCCCGAAGCCGTCGAGCGCACGCCCTTCGAGCGCACGGCCCAGAGCCTCGGGACCGACACCGTCTCGCTGGTCTCCCGACTCAGTTCGTGGTTCATCTACGGCGTCGTCGTCCTCATCGCGCTCAACGTCGCCGAACTCCTCAACGCCCGCCTCTTCTGGAACGGCGTGCTGACGTTCATCCCCGACCTGTTCATCGCCATCCTCGTGTTCATCGTCGGGTTCGTCGTGGCCGACAAGGCCGAACTCGTCGTCGGCGAGCGACTCCGGTCGGTCAAACTCCCGGAAGTCGGCGTCATCCCGCGACTCGTCAAGTACACCATCGTCTACCTCGCGGTACTGGTCGCGCTGGGGCAGGTCAACGTCGCCATCGAGGCCCTCCTCATCCTGCTGGCGGCGTACGTCCTCGCGGTCATCCTCTTCGGCGTCGTGGCGCTCTGGGATCTCCTCCGGTCATCCGCGGCGGGCGTCTACCTCCTGCTCAACCAGCCCTACGGCATCGGCGACGAGGTCGAGGTCGGCGACGACCGCGGAATCGTTCAGGAAGTGGACGTCCTCGTCACCCGAATCGAGAACGACGGCGAGGAGTACATCATCCCCAACAGTCGGGTGTTCGAGCAGGGCGTCGTCCGGATTCGGGACTGATTCGGTGCCGGGGAGTCCGGACCCCGTTCTGGGAAGCGACGCGCTGAACGTCGGAGTCGCGACGCTCGTCGCCGGACTCTTCGTCGCGCTCCCGTACGTCCTCAGAAATCGATTCGACAGGCGGCGGCTCGCGGTCGTCGGGGGTCTCGCCTACGCGGTCGTCTGTCTCGGCGCGTGGGCCGGTGCGAGGTTCGTCGCGGACGCCTTCGTCGCCGGGATGACCGCGGACCCGGCCGTCTTCGCCGGGTGGACGTTGGCCGGTGCAGTCGTCCTCGGCGCGCAGGCCGCGGTGCCGTACTACTGCTTCGCTCGCTGGCGACTGGTCGCGCCGCTCGCGGCGCTGTTCGCCGTGACGGTACTGATACTGCCGCCGTTCCTGAGCGTACGCGGAGAATCGGACCCGCTGGCGCTCTACGCGCTCGTCTTCGGTCCGTTGTTGGTGGGACTGACTTGTCTCGGCGGCCTCGCGGAGTACGCCGTCCGGCAGGTCGCGCTCGACGGACGGTAAGGTCAGTCCGGCGACTCCTCGTTCCCCATTCGTCGGGCGGGCACTCCGGCGACCGTCTCGCCGGGCGGCACGTCCTGTGTCACCAGCGAGTTCGCGGCCACGCTCGCGCCCTCGCCGATTTCGACGCCGGGGAGGATGATTGCGCCCGCCCCGATCATGGCTCGCTCGCCGACGACCACCTCGCCGGTCCGGTACTCGTCCTGCAGGAACTCGTGGCAGAGAATCGTCGCGTCGTAGCCGACGATGGCGTGGTCCTCGACCGTGACGAGTTCGGGCCAGAACACGTCCGGCGTCGATTCGAGTCCCCACGAGACGCCTTCGCCGACGGTCACGCCGATGCTCCGGAGGAGGAGGTTCTTGAGTTTGAGGCTCGGCGAGACGCGCGCGAGGACGATGACGACGTAGTTCAGCGCGACGCGGAGCGGACTCTTGGCACGCGTCCACGACTGGAGGGAGTTGCCCGGTCCCGGGGTGGCGTGGTGCGCGATGCGGTCGTGACGTCGCGTCTCGTCGGTCTCGTCCGTCTCGTCGATGTCGTCGGGCACGGGCGGGGATTAGTGGGGTTCGGTCTTGAAAGTAGTTGGTCGCCGGAGCGGTCCTACTCGGAGTACGCCCCGTCGATGACCTCGAAGTACGGTTCGAGGTCCGTCGCGACCTCGGTCAGTTCCACGCGACTCTCCGCGGGATCGTACTCTACGACGTCGGCGTCTTCGAGTCGCGGCAGGTGGTTGTGGTGGAGCATTGTCGCGGTTCGCTCTCGCCGGTCGGCCGTCACCGCCGACGGGTCCACGTCCTCGACGCGGGCCGCGGTCGCCTCGGCCAGTCTGTCGAGGGTCGCCGACCCGTCGAACTCCCGGAGGGCCGCCACCGCTCGTCGCCGGGTGCTGTCGCCGAGCAGGTCGAACGCTTGGTCGGTCGTCAGCGATTCGGCGGAGGCGTCGTGCTTGGACATGTCCGCGGAAACGACCAGACGGCGGTTTGTTATGGGTCGCTTGGCGCGTCACAGGTCGCGGCTGAGAGCGGATAGGTCGTGACTAAGAGCGAACAGGTCACGACTACGGGAGGACAGGTCGGCACTGAACGGTGAGTAGGTCCCGGTTACTCGCCGCGGAGAGCGGCGACGTGGTCGATGCGACGCTGCACGAGGTCGGGTTTGCCGATGTCGTGGCGCACGTCGAGTCCCTCCTCGCCAGCGACCGAGAGGGCCTCTTCGGCGATCTCCTCGGCCGCGGTGATGGTGTCGGCGACGCCCACGACCGCGAACGCCCGCGAGGTGGTCGTGTAGATACCGTCGTCGCGCTCGTCCACGCTGGCGTAGAACAGGAGCGCGTCGCCCGCGTTCTCCTCGGAGATTTCGACCTTCGCGCCAGCCTTCGGGTCGGTCGGGTAGCCCTCGGGGACGGCGTACTTGCAGACCGTGGCCTTCGGCGCGAACGAGAGTTCGGGCAAGTCGTCGCCCTCGCGGGCGGCGACCAGTACGTCGAGGAAGTCGGTGTTGAGGACCGGCAGGGTGTTCATCGCCTCCGGGTCGCCGAACCGGGCGTTGAACTCCACGACCTTCACGCCGTCTGCGGTGAGCATGAACTGGCCGTAGAGGACGCCCTTGTAGCCCGAGAGCGCGTCCACGGTGGCTTCGAGAACGTCGAGCGCCTCGCGGTAGTCGTCCTCGGTCATGAACGGGAGTTCGAGTCCCGAGTCGCTGTAGCTTCCCATCCCGCCGGTGTTCGGTCCCTCGTCGCCTTCGTAGGCGCGCTTGTGGTCCTGCACTGCGGGGGTGACCCGCAGGTCGCCGTTCGCCACGAACGCCTGCACGGTGAACTCCTCGCCGACGAGGCGCTCTTCGAGGACCACGCGGTCGTAGTCCGAGTCCCGGAGGTACTCCTTGGCCTCGGCTTTCGTGACTTGGTCGCCGATGACCCGGACGCCCTTCCCGCCGGTGAGTCCGGCGGGTTTCACGGCGAGGTCGCCGTCGTACTCGTCGATGTACTCGCAGGCGGCCTCCACGTCGTCGAACGTCTCGAAGTCGGGACAGCCCGGAACGTCGTTCTCGCGCATGAACCGGCGCTGGTAGGCCTTGTCGGTCTCGATGCGGGCCTCGGCCTCGTTCGGGCCGAAGGCGTAGATTCCGGCGTCGTCCAGCGCGTCGGCGACCCCGGCCGCCAGCGGCCCCTCGGGACCGACGACCGCGAGCGTCGCGCCCACGTCCTCGGCGTAGGAGACGACCGCGGTGGCGTTCTCGGTGTCGAGCGTCTCGAACCCCTCGGCGAGCGCTGCGATGCCGGGGTTGCGGTTACCCGCGCAGGCGTAGAGGGCCGCGTTTCCGTCGGACTGCGAGTCCGACGACGTCCCGTTCGCTCCGCTCGCGGGACCGCTCTCGGTCAGCGCCCGGGCGATGGCGTGTTCGCGGCCGCCGCCGCCGACCAGCAGGACTGTTTCGCTCATGCTCGGACGATGTAGGCACGGGAGTGTAAAGGTTGCTCTTACCGGCGTAAAATGTATGCACGTACGTGGATTAAATCTCGCGACTGTTCGCAGTGCGATAGATGTAGTCGGTAAATCACCGGCGGAACGTACGTTCGCAATCGTCGTTACAGGGCGTTCAGTTACGAGTGGTGCTCTGGGATCTGATAGACTGAAACCGTGACTCTGCCCACCGAACAGCGGCCGATGTGTCGTTGTGGATCACCCCTTTGATACCGGTATCGTTCGAAATGACGAGTCCACATTCAACCCAGACGTTCGTCGTCACGATATACAGTCCGTACGGAAGCGAGTCGGCTTCGTAAAGCGAGAACAGGTCAGAATCGAGAAGGTCAGTTGTTCTGTCCTCGTACTGGGTGATTAGCTGGTCGAGCACGCCCGACGTCAGTACCATTTCGGTACTTTTCGACTCGTTCGTTACCTGGTCATGAACCGTCTTAACGTAAGACCGGAGGAAAAACGGCGATGCTACGCGGATTTGTCGGGACCGTTCGAACAGTTCGAGTACGTGAGTTATCGGCCGATTGGGTTCACTCGACGTCGATTCGATCGCCCGTGCCCCACGAAGGAACTCCGCAGATAGTGGTGCGTTTACCGACAGAGGACCCAGTAACTGGACCACTTCCTGTATACCTGCCAAGTTTGCCCGCTGTAGGCGATACTCCGACGAAGCCAGTCGACCGGCCAGAGTCGTCCGGTATCCGTCGGACGTTCGTTCGACCAGGCCATTTACTACTAACTTTCTAATGTCGCGGTCGACCGTGGAACGAGGAGTTTCAAATCTGTCGATAATGTCTCGTTTGTTCTTCGCAGGCGTGCTCTGAAGGAAGTCTAGATAGTGGACTCGGTCAAACAACACCCGAAGTAATCCGTCGGATTCCTTCATACCAATTGTAACGTCAACAATCACATATATCTACCCGTATTTAATCATATGAATAGTAGAAAAGTATATAAGAAATCGCCATTCTACGACCAATTCTCATGTAGTTAAATCAATCTTCTAGCCCCGCATAATATTAGATGGTGTTCCCACCAGATGTCAAAAAAGGATTGGCAGACTGACGCGCACCAAGAAAAGCTAAACGACCAGATTCCCGATGGGAGTGGCTGTGCTGAAACCTGGGCGGCGCTTTCGGAGATGCGTGAAGAGGACGCAACAGGTCGGAGGGACTTCCTCACTCATGTCGGACTAACGCTCGGAGTGTTCTCCGTCGGTGGAAGTACCCTCTCTTCACGAGTTAGTGCGAGCGGTGACGTCAACCCCGACATAGAGACGCGTTCACTCAAGGGACGTGAACGAGGGCAGCTGCTTCGCCGTGCGAACCGTTCCGAGGACGTGCGACAGATTGCCCGTACCCTCGGGGAGAAACCGAAACCGACTGCGGTGTTCGAGTACAGCGTCAACGACGACACTGGTTACGGCGTCACCTTCGGTAGAGAAGAGGAACGGGATACCACCATCCGTTACTACGAATCGTCCGCGTTCGACGACGGCGTCACCGCCCTCGGTGGCAAGCCCGTCGGTGACGGTATCCGTGCGGTCGACGGCAACCACAAGACGACAATGGAGTTTGGAACCCCTCTCGTGAAGGAGGTTGCGAAGAAGGTACCCGAGAATGCCGTCGAGAAAGGAACTGGCGACGGTTCGCTCGCGCGTGAGGAGGCAATCCTCCTCCGCAACTCGGAGCGGTTCGACGTTTACGTACCCATTACTCGCGGCGGCGACTTCGAGGGCCGCGTCGTTCTGACCGGGTCCGGCGAACCAACGAACGTGACGACGACCGACCTTTCGGTCGCGCCCAAACAGACTCAAGATGGCGTCTCTACGCAGAACCACATTGTCTGTGGTCCGTGGGGAACGGTGTGTACGGACTACTGCACCGTCCTCTGTTCGTCGCTCGCCGGACTGTCCGGAGCGGCCTGCACCGCCGCATGTAGCGGGACTGTCGCCGGAATCCCCATTTCACCGGGTTGCGGAGCGATCTGTGCCGGTGTCGTCGGAGGGACGTGCTACGCGACGTGTACGAACCTTACCGGACATTGATTACCCCGGCCATGGAAACTATGGCAAAGGTGGTCATTGTATGACCTCACTTGTCCAACACTCGGTAGCAGAACTGGGGTCGCTCCTCGTCATCGCCACCGTCGTCGCCGTCATGATGTGGTCCATGACGGACGTTACTGGCGTCTCTCGCACCGTAACGGCCGGGATCACGTGGGTCGTGGCGTTCGGAGCAGCAGCGGTCGGAATGTGGCTACTCCGGTCCTGATCTGCCTCCGATGCGTCTCGACAACCGTTTCGGATGTGGAAAATCGAGGCGGCCGTTGACAGTCTTCGCTCAGTGCGAAGATTCGGTCCGGCCACTCTCGTATCTACCCCCTTCGTGACGCCGGAGGGCAATTCGTCGTGTGTCGGTCGTAGTTACGTTCCGGAAAGCCCCGACTTTACGTCCTTCAAGCCCCTCGGTGGAACCATGAGCGAACCCGACGCCGACCCGACCGAGCGGAATCGCTTGGACGAGCAGAAGAGTCCGTACCTCCGCCAGCACGCCGACAACCCGGTCAACTGGCAACCGTGGGACGACGCCGCCCTCTCGGCGGCCGAGGAGCGCGACGTGCCCATCTTCCTGTCGGTCGGCTACTCGGCGTGCCACTGGTGTCACGTCATGGAAGAGGAGAGCTTCGAGGACGAGGACATCGCCGAGGCGCTCAACGAGAACTTCGTCCCCGTCAAGGTGGACCGCGAGGAGCGCCCGGACCTCGACAGCATCTACCAGACCATCTGTCAGGCCGTCTCGGGCCGGGGCGGGTGGCCGCTCTCGGTCTGGCTCACGCCCGACGGACGACCGTTCTACGTCGGGACCTACTTCCCGAAGGAGGCCAAGCGCGGCCAACCCGGTTTCCGAGACCTGCTCTCCAGCATCGCCGACTCGTGGGCCGACGACGAGGACCGCCGGGAGATGGAGCGCCGTGCCGACCAGTGGACCGACGCCATCGAGGACGAACTCGAATCAGTGCCCGACCCCGGCGAAACCCCGGGCGAGGACCTGCTCGGAAGCGCCGCCGACGCCGCGGTCCGGTCGGCCGACCGCGAACACGGCGGATTCGGAACCGGCCAGAAGTTCCCGCAGGCCGGGCGCGTCCACCTGCTCCTGCGGGCGGCCGAGCGCGCCGCTGACGCGGGCGACGCCGACAGCGCCGCGGAGTACCGCGAGGTCGCCACCGAGGCGCTCTCGGCGATGGCCGAGGGCGGTCTCTTCGACCACGTCGGCGGCGGGTTCCACCGCTACACCGTGGACCGCGAGTGGGTCGTCCCCCACTTCGAGAAGATGCTGTACGACAACGCCGAGATTCCGCGGGCGATGCTGGCGGGCTATCAGGTCGCGGACGACGACAGATACGCAAAGGCCGCCCGCCGGACGTTCGAGTTCGTGGAACGCGAGATGACCCACGAGGAGGGCGGGTTCTACAGCACGCTCGACGCCCAGAGCGAGGGCGAGGAGGGCAAGTTCTACGTCTGGACGCCCGACCAGATTCGGGAGGCCGTCGACGACGACGAGTGGGGCGGCGAACGCGCGGACGCCGACACCGCCGCCGACCTGTTCTGCGACCGATTCGGCGTCACCGAGTCGGGTAACTTCGAGGGGAAGACTGTCCTGACCATCAGCGAGTCGGTCACAGACCTCGCCGACGAGTACGCGATGGACGAGCGAGCGGTCGAGGAGACCATCGAGGACGCTCGCGAACAGGTCTTCGCCGCGCGCGAGGACCGAGTCCGCCCGCGACGCGACGAGAAGGTGCTGGCGGGGTGGAACGGCCTGATGATTTCGGCACTCGCGGAGGGGGCGCTCGTGCTGGACGACGGCGAGCGGTGGGCGGACCTCGCGGCGGACGCGCTCGGATTCGTCCGCGAGCGGCTCTGGAACCCCGACGAGGACGGCGAGTCGGGACGCCTGTTCCGGCGGTACAAAGATGTTTCCGAGTCGCGCTCGGAAGCTCGTGAGACTGAGTCTCACGGTGGCGACGTGGCCATCGAGGGCTACCTCGAAGACTACGCTTTCCTCGCGCGAGGTGCGCTGAACCTGTACGAGGCCACCGGCGACCCCGACCACCTCGGGTTCGCGCTCGACCTCGCGGAGACCATCGAGGACGAGTTCTGGGACGCCGACGCGGGAACTATCTACTTCACGCCGGAGACGGGCGAGGAACTGGTCGCGCGCCCGCAGGAACCGAACGACCAATCGACGCCCTCCAGTCTCGGCGTCGCGGCCGACACGCTGCTCGCGCTGGCCGAGTTCAGGCCCGACGACGAGTTCGCGGACGTCGCCGAGCGCGTGCTAGAAACGCGGGGACAGCAGATTCGCTCGAACCCGCTCCAGCACGCCTCGCTCGCGCTGGCGGCCGACCGATACGCGCGTGGCTCTCTCGAAGTGACGATGGCCGCCGAGCGACTACCGGACGCGTGGGTGGACGAACTCGGCGACCGGTACTTGCCGACTCACCTGCTGTCGCGCCGCCCGCCGACCGACGAGGGAGTGTCGGAGTGGCTCGACCGACTGGGACTCGACGAAGCACCGCCGATTTGGGCCGGGCGCGGCCAATCGGGTGGCGAACCCACGGTCTACGTCTGCCGGAACTTCGCCTGCTCGCCGCCGAACACGGACCTCGCCGACGCGCTCGACTGGGCCGAAGGCGGCCAGTAGCTACGACACACCGACCTCGGCACGCCGCGTCGGCCTCCCACGTTCTTCGAAAACGATAGGAAGACCGACGCCAGTCCACAGATTTCCGTCTATCGGTGCGAAAGATTATTAAACATACATATTCAACTATTCCGCGAATGAGTGCTGGGAGTTCCGGCCGTCGGCGTGACGATTCGGAAGCCGATACCACCGACGAAGACGGTGTGACGCGGTTCTTCGACGTCCTTCAGGACCTGAAGTCCGACGGCTGTAATCTGCTAGTCGTCGGCGATGCGCCGCGTCGCCTGTTCACCGAGGCGAGCGGTAGCCTCCTCGGCGGGACCGAAGAGCGCCGATACCGCCTGCTCGCTATCACCGACGCGAGTCCTCAGAGCGTGGTCAAGCGCTTGCCCGACCCCGAGGAGATTCAGGGGTCGTTCACCGAGACGACCGAAGTTATCAACCACGCCTCGCCGCCCCGGTCGGTCGTGGACGCCGGTGACCGACCCGAAGCGCCACCGTTGGCTATCTCCGAACGACGAGTCGTGGACCCCCAACTCGCGGGCTTACAGGCCGAGATTGCCGAGTCGATGGCGACGTTCAATCGCCACTCCGGCGGTCTCGCACCCGCCCAGTTGCGCGTCGGGATGGATTCGCTCGGTGCCCTGTTCGAACATTACGACCACGACGTGGTCCGCCGATGCCTAGAAGTCGTCACGGGCTACGTCCACGACTACGACGCGATGGGTCACTACGTCCTCACCGAACCGTACGGAAGCGACCGCGTCCAGAGATTGACGGACGAGTTCGACGCCGTCGTCGAGGTTCGGGCCGTCGATTCTGCGAGACACGACCACCACACCGAGGAACGCTGGCACGTCCCGAGCCGCGACCTGATAACCGACTGGCTCCCCCTCTGAGACGCCCCTCTCGATTCCTAACGGAGGTCCACCAATATGCGCCCGCGACTCGACCCGCTCGACCACGCGACGGGAGTGGAGATACTCGACCCAATCGAGAACAACCGGTACGTTCTCCACACTCCGGAAACGGTCTCTCCGACTCCCGCCGACACCGACGCGTTCGTCTATCCGGTTTCAGTCGCCTGGCGAGTCACCACCTCGGGAATCAGGGTACCGTACAACGTCCCCGTCGTGGTCGTTCGGGACGCCGACGACGGGTCCCACATCATCGACGCCGGCCACGACCGAAGCTTCGAACTCGACGCCGACGAATACCTGCTCGAAGTGGACGCGCCCGTGAAAACCTACGTCCGAGTCGCGTCGTCGCTCGTCGTCGAGGCGACCACCGAGTACGTCGAGATAGCGTTCGGTGGCGAGACCACGATAGAACTCGGCGCGCGGTCCAATCACTCCTCGCCCGCGGGGACGGTCACGGTCCCCGACGACCCGGAGGCCGTAATGGAGGCCCTCTCGACGTTCGGGTCGGGGTTGAAGACGACGACCTGCGAACGGTCGTGGCCGACGCTCCGCGGCCATCCGCCGCTCCTCGAACGCGGCGACGAACTGGCGATTCCAGACGACATCGACGCGCCCGATACCGGAGTCACGCTCCGCGTCCCGGCCGATTACGAGCACGTCTGCACTGTCGCACCGCTGGCCTACTACCTCGGCGCGACTGTAGTGCCCGACGAGAGACCGAGACTGACCGCAGAGACCGGCTTCAGCCACCCCCTCGACACGGAGCGCGGATTCGAAGACGAGGTGATTCGTGTCCTGAAACAAGCGTTCCTGCTCGACTGCGTGACCCGAACCGAGGGGTTCCACCCGATGGACATGGCCGAGCGACGCGCGGTCGAATCGGTGACCGACCTCGACTTCGCCGACCTGTACGGGGCGGCGCTCGGCGAGCAATTGGCGGCGTACCTCTCGGTCCCGTACTCGGCACTGACCGACGCGATGCCCGCTTGGAGTCGGACCACTCACGTTCGACCCGTCGCCGACAGCGTCGAACTGCTTCCGTTCGTCGCCAGAGACCTCTCTCTGGTCCGAGTCCAATCCTCCGCGACGGACCCGTCGTCGTCACCCGGTTCGACGGCATCGACGGACGGGTCTCACCCCGACCAGCACGACGCGCTGAGCGCGTTCAAGCGCGGACCGCAACTCGACGGCGGCGGTCTCGGTCTCCCGACCGACGCCGACTCCCGAGCGACGGGCGTCCCGGACTCCAGCGAGTACGTTCCGCTCCCCGAGACCGACTCCATGGAGCGGGCGTGGGTGGGCGATGGAACGCCGGTGCACGGGGCGAAACTCCTCGCCTCGGCCTTCGACCACGACAGGACCGAACCCACCGACGGCATCATCGACGTGACCGTCGTCTGCAACGACGAGCAGATGCGCGAGGAGTGGGACACGGTCTCGGAGGTGTACGGCACGCGGGACACGGTCCCGTTCGACGTCGATTGTCGGTTCGACGTTTCGACTGCCGAACTCCGGTCGCTGTTGGCCGAAGACCACGACCTGTTTCACTTCATCGGTCACATCGACGGCCGCGGGTTCGCGTGTTCGGACGGTATCTTGGACGCCGAAACGGTCGAGGAGACCGGCGCGACGACCATCCTGCTCAACGCCTGCCGGTCGCACGATCAGGGCGTCGCGCTGGTGGAAGCGGGCGCGCGCACGGCCATCGTGAGTTGGGGCGACGTGGACAACCTCGGAGCGGTCGAAGTCGGCGAGACGTTCGCGCGTCTGCTCAACTACGGGTTCGGCGTCGGCGCAGCGCTCGAAATCGTCGAGGAGTACACCGCAATCGGCCGCCACTACCTCGTCGTCGGCGATCCTAGCGTGACCATCGCCCAGTGTGCCGACGGCAACCCGCTGATTTACGACTTCGGTCTCGACTACGACTCGACGACGGTACCGGCCCCCGACGAGGAGGTCTCCGTGACCCTCGTCAGTTACGCGACCGAGGAGTATCCGATAGGCGCGGCGGCCAAGCCCCAGTTCCAGAGCGCGGAGGACCCGGACTTCTACCTCGTTCCGGGTCGAATGATGACGTTCACGAACTCCGGGGCGAAGGTCGAGGAGACGCTGAGCGACTACTCGGCCCCGGTCGTCGTCGGGGGGGAACTCCACTGGACCGACGAGTGGTTCGCGGAGGGCGACCCCGACGAGTAGCCGCGAAAAGAGGAACCGGTGGCGCTCAGACCATCACGTCGCTGTCGTGCAGTCGTTGGGCGAGGTACCGGGCCGCGGGTTGGTCCTCGCTCTCCTCGAAGCGCGCGACTTCCTCGTCGCCGCGTTCGACCACGATGGTCGGGATGAGCGTCACGTCGTACTCCTCGACCCCCTCGCCGTCCTTGTTCTCGTCCACTTCGTGGACGTCTATCTCGTCGTTCGGAACGCCCGCGGCCTCCAGCGCGGCGAAGAAGTCGGGGAGGACGTCGTGACAGTCACCGCACCAGTCGGCACCCCACACTCGGTAGGTGACTTCGCCGACGGCGGCCTCGATGATGTCTACGCTCTCGCTGTGCGCTTGGGCGTCCCACGTCGGGTCCGGTTGCGTCGTATCCATGTCCGTGTAATTGTCGCGCGACCGCTTTAGTCGCACGGGTCGCGGCGGAGTATGCGACGCTATCGGGTCGAGTCCGACTCGAAGACGCCGAGCGACACCTGCCCGTCGAGGTCCGCATCGCCGCCGGAGTCGCCGTCCGCGTCGGGGGGTGAAATGCCATCCGAATCAGCGTCACGGTCATCGTCGGCGGCGTCGTTCTCCGCTCCCTCGTCGGACGCCACGTCGTCACCGGCCCACGCGTCTCGAAGCGACAACTGACCGTCACGGTCGGGGTCGGCGGGGTCGCCGCCGTCCGCTTCGCCGTCTGTCGGAGCATTCGAGCATTTTGCGTCCGCCGTCCTCCCGTCTGTCGTCACCCCGTTCGACGACTCACCGGCCGCCATCCCTCCGTTCGACGACGCTTCCTCTGCCCTCTCCACGTCCGATGTCTCCCACTGGTCGCCGAGCGAACGTTGGGCGTCGGAGTCGTCCTCGTCGTCCGCTTCTTCGACCGACCTCCGGGATGCCGACTCGCTCCCCGTCTCGTCTGACCCCGACGAGTCGGTTTCACCTCCGTTCGTTCCCCATCCGTCGCCGAGGCTCGACTGCTCGGCGTCCGCGAACGAGAGGTTCGAGACGCGGACTCCGACCTTCCGGACCTCGACGCCCGCGAACTCCGCGAGCAGTTCCAGCGCGACTTCCTCGACCAGTCCGGGGTCGTCCACCGGACCCGGGAGCGACTTCGCGCGAGTGTTCACGTCGTAGGGCGGCGTCACCGCTTTGATGCCGATGGTCCGATACATCGCGCCCTTCCGACGCGAGCGGTCGGCCACCGCCTCCGCGAGGGTCCGAACCTGCTCGCGCTTTCGCTCGTCGTCGTCGGTCGCCTCGGTGAACGCCGACTCCCGCGAGAGGCTCTTGGGGCGGCCTCTGGGCGTCACTTCGCGCTCGTCCTCGCCGCGCGCCCGGCGGTGCATCTCCGCGCCGCGCTCGCCGAATCTGGACCGGAGGTCCGCGCGGTCGGCCGCCGCGAGGTCGGCCGCCGTCTCGATGCCCATCTCGCGCAACTCGCGGGCCGTGACGGGGCCGACGCCGTGAATCTCTCCCACGTCGAGGGGCGCGAGGAACTCGCTGACCTCGTCGGGTCGCACGACCACGAGACCGTCGGGCTTGTCGTGGTCGCTGGCGATTTTCGCGGCGGACATGTTCGGTGCGACCCCGACGCTGGCGGTCACTCCCACCTCCCGGTCGATGCGGTGCTTGACGTGGCGCGCGAACCCCTCGGCGACCTCCCACCCGGTCCGGTCGGTCACGTCGAGGTAGGCCTCGTCGATACTGACCTCCCGCACCACGTCGGCCGACTCGTGGAGAATCTCCTTGACCTCCGCACTGACCGCCTCGTAGTGGTCCATGTCCACCGGCCGGTAGTAGCCCGCGTCGTCGGGGTCTACGTCGGTGTCGGGGTCCTCGGCGTCCGCCATCCTCGGCAGGCGCTCCAGCGCGGTGCTGATGGCCTGCGCGCTCTCGACGCCGTACTCCCGGGCCTCGTAGCTCGCGGTGGCGACGGCACCGTGGGTCTGGCCGCCCTCGTACCCCATTCCGACGACGACCGGTTCGCCCTCCAGTTGCGGTTCCCGTCGTCGCTCGCAGGCCGCGTAGAAGCAGTCCATGTCCACGTGGAGGACTATCGGGTCGTCACCCTCCTCGTCCGGAGTTCCCGGTAGGTGCGACCCGCCACCAGTCATTGGACGACGTTGGTTTCCGAGGTGGGTTAAAGGTTCAGTTCGGGTCCGGTCGGTCTCCCTCGGGTCACAGGTCAGGCGATTTCGCCGTCGCGGAGCAGGTCGGCGACGACGTGGACGTAGAGGACGCCCGCCGTGAACAGCGCGTAGACGGGCGCGAACAGCGCGAGCGCCGCGACGAGCGCGCCGCCCACCAGCAGGTGGCTGAGCAGTCGGTGGACCTCCAGCGTCCGGGTGTCCACGCCCTCGAAGACCTGCTCCTGTTCGGTGAATGCGAAGACGGGGTCGGTCACGCACCGCCGGAGGTGCGACCAGTCGCCCGCGTGGTAGCGGGCCACGACGAAGTGGTCGAGATCGACGAACACCGACAGGAGGACGCCGTAGGCGAACAGGACGGCCGCTTCGAGGGGGACCGAGACCGGGAGCGTGAAGACGAGGAGCAGTGAGGCTATCGCGCCGAGCGTCGCGTGTTCGGGGGACTTCATCTGACGGGCCTTCGGAGGCGGGGCAATTAATTCGTCGGGGTTAGCGGCCGACAGGCGACCGTCCGGTCGGTATCGGGCTACGATTCCGGGTCGGTGACGGGGATATCGACGGCGTCGCTCGCGTCGGTCTCGTCGGCGTCGCCGCGGAGACTCGGAATCGAGTCCGCGTCTGGTATCCTGTCGGTGACGGTCTCCGGCACGCCGACCTCGATTCCGTCTCGCAGTCGGTAGTCGCGGTCCACCGCGCGGAACCGGCGGTAGAACTCGGCGAACGAGCGGGCCTCCTCCTCGGTTCCCTCGAAGGCCTCGGTTATGGCGTCCACGTTCTCGCCGAGGTACTCCGTCAGCGGGTGGTCCTCGCCGTACCGCCGTCGAGACTGCTCGTGGAGGAACTGGCCGACGGTGACGCCGCCTTTGCCGGTGTACGTCACGATGGTGTCCTGATTCTCGTAGACGATTTGCCCCGCGAACAGCGCCGCGCCGACGTAGTTCGTCGAGACGCCGAGTTTGGTGGCGACCGGTTTGAGGACGGTCATGGGGACGCTACTGTGTTCCATCAGCCACGAGGCGATGTGGTGAGTAGTCATGGTGGGTCTGCGTAGGTAGTGGTTTGGGACGGGTTACTGTTGTGGCAACCCGCCCGTTCTCCCGACAGCACGGGGACTGCCGAACGGACCCTACGACCGTCTTCGGGGCCGTTTCCTTTTTCATAGAGAATCGCGTCCCGGAGACATGGACCGGAGACGATTCCTCGGTGCGTCCGGCCTCGCGATAGGAATCGGTGGTCTCTCCACCGGGTTCGCAGACCGCCAGTCGAAGCGCTCGTCAAGCAGTCCGCGGAACTCGACACGGACGGACGACACTGTCTCCGCGAAGGTCGACCTCCACGCTCACCTCCAGCGGGGCGGCGGACAGCAGATGGCAGACAGGTACGCCGAGTTGGGGTTCGACGTTCTGGTGGGTACGGACCATCACGACGATATCGGTGTCGACGGAAGCGTCGAAGCCGAAACGGTCGGCGACTACTCGCATCTGGAGTTCCCTGGTCCCATCTTGAACGGGGTCGAGTTGTCCGCATCGCATCACGTCAACGTGATACAGTCCGACGACGAGATGATAAAGCAGATCAATCATCCGATGCGGTACGACGACACGGCAGACGATATCAACCAGTTAGCCGACCGAGTCGGTGCGGACCTCGTCGAAGTCACCGAACGCGGAGAGGATATTCAGGGGTATCCGACGATTGCCGACGCTGTCGAACAGTTAGACGCGACGCCGACAACCACGTCCGACGCTCACAGTCCAGAGGCAGTCGGAGCAGGGCACGTCGTCGTCGAGGTCGAGGAACTGTCCGGCGATAACGTTATTCGGGCGCTCAAGCAGGGACGCTATTCGCTCGGTGGACGGTTGTGGTAAATTAGCACCACAGATTTCACGCCGCACGGAATCGGTCGCCGAAACGTTCGAGGATTCTGCCGTCGGTCCTCGAACGACGAAGACGACGAGAGAGAGAGTCGTAGGACGATGCTGACACCGTTGGTCGTCGAGGAGTTCCTCTCGATGCTGGAACCTCGTTTGGTCGCTTCCGACGAGAGACACTCGGTTCGAGGACCGACTCCGATTCAGCGAGAGTGACACCGTGCTGCGTGTGCGCTGTGTATTTAGTGAGGACTTGAAACTCCGACCGCTCGTTCTCGGTACCGTGTTAGTCGTCGTCGGACTCGGAACGTTCGTCGCCGGGCAGGCCATCCGGACGGCCTACCGGTATCGGTCGCCTGCGATGGGTTCGCTTTCGGTCGGTATCCTCTCGCTGGCAGTCCTTCCAATGCCGATTAGTGTGATTCTCGTTGCTACTGTAAGTCTCTCTGAGGCGTTCGTCGTTGGACTCGTTCTCGGATTCGTTCTCGTCGGTGAGATCGCGATGTTTGCAACGTTGCTCTATCGGTAGCCGCCAGCTCGCGTTGGCAGGTGGGTGACCGAGAACGGATATCTCGTCCTACGAAATTAGAAAGACGCCCCCTGCTTCGAGTTAACGCCTGAAATACGAGTTCCCTGTTCCGTCGAAATCCACAGGGTCGTCCTCCTATTCTACAAGATGACCGCCTTCCCGAAGTCGCGGATTCTCCATTTCGCTGAGAAAGCCTCTATCCGGCACGACGAGCGGTCTCTCGCTCCTCAAAATTCTCCGAGCGCGGCTTACACTCGCTTACACGTTTTCTTACTGTGTCCCACCGGCAGCGAAGGACTCACGTAGGCCACGAGCGCGTACTACCCGTTGTCGGTCCCTGCGATGTACGCTTCCAGTTTCGGCTCGGCGGGTCGCTGGTCACGTCGTCTCCGGTCGATGCGGTAGACCTTCGTGCCGAGGTCGATACCGTCGCGGTGGGCGAACGCGTCGAACCCGAGGACGTTCCAGCGGTCCGAGCGGACCATCTCCTCGACCTACCTGCCTTCGCGCATGGTTCCGTCGCCGTCCACGTCGCCGGATCAGCGTACTCTAAGGACGACGTTCGCCACTACGGACTCGCCCGCGGCCTTCGGATGGGAGTTGCCTGAGTGTCGCTCACGGCGCTGGTTAGCGCAGTACTCGAGCGCCATCAGGCGATACTTCCACCGACGGAGTTGCGACTGGTGCGTGAACGACTACTAACCTGAAGTAGGTAGTGTAAAATAACGTCTGTAACGCTTAATTTCGGAGTGGGGTCGGAGGGATTTGAACCCCCGATCGACTGATATCTCCGGTGTGAGCGCCTCGGAACTCCAGAGGGTCGTCAACGCGGACCGATGATCAGTCGGCCGCTCGGTATATCAGCTGGAGTTTCGTCCCGGGCGCGTAGCCTCTGGAGTCAGTCGCCATCCCTGACTTGGCCACGACCCCGCAGGAATTCGTTGGTCCATACGCCCTAAAGGGGTTTCGATTTTCTTACTCGCGGTCAGTGTCGGACCAATCGCACTCTTGGCACTTCCAGCCGGTGACGAACGCCGTGACGCTGGGCATGTAACCCACTTCGAGTACGTCGCTGCCGCACTCGGGGCACTCTCGGTCGGCGTCTTCGATGGACTCGGCGTCCATCACGTCTTCGCCCTCTATCATCTCGGCGAGGCTCTCGGCGGTCACCATGCGACCCTGGACGACGCGATTGGCAGTCATGTCCGAACGAAGCAGGTCCTACGGGGTAAGCCTTCCCGTCGCAGGTACGTCGTCATTCGGTTCGAGAAAGTGCGTCGAAACAGCCTCAGCGAGCGAGTAATGTCGGGAGCGGCCTCAAAGCCACGGTTCTCGCTCGTCTCCGTCCTCCGAACTGGGGTAGCTGTAGCCCGCGTCGTCGGAGTCCGAACCCCCCGCACCGTCGGTGGCGACCGCCTGCGAACCGACGGGGTTCGAGGGCGACGCGTTCGCCGGGGAAGTGGTTTCTTCGTTCATCGCTTCCGTGGCCGCGGTCTCCTCTATCGTGTCGTCGGTGTCGTCTTGGGCCGAACCGGGGTCGAACGCGAGCAGACTGGTAACTACGAGTACCGCGAGCGGTGCGTTGCCGGGCGCGAGTCCGAGCAGGCTCAGCGGCAGGATGCCCAGTGCGACCGCGCTCCCGAACCGGAAGCGGTCGATGTCCACGACGCCGCGGAGCCACGGCGAGGTCAGCGCGACGGCCAGCGCGAATCCGACGCCGGTTGCGGCGGCCGCGGTGGCCTTCAGGACGAGCACGTAATCGACCGTCTCGACCTGGAATCCGGCGGGTTGGAAGCTAGCGATCATCCCGAGACCGACGATGACCGCCGGGCGGGGCAGGTACTCCCCGATGCGCGAACTCGCGGTCTTCGCTGCGATCGCCAGTATGACGAGCGCGGCGAACCGCTTGAAGGTCTTGGGGTCGAGGACGCTCTCGATAGTCGGCGCGAACGCGGCCTCGACGGCCGCGACCGCGAGGATGACGACGCCGACCGCGAGCACCGTCTTCGCCTGCTCGCGGGGCGTGCCGTCCATCTCGGCGAGGATGACCGCCACGGTGGCGCTCCCTCCGAAGACGAGCAGTCCGACCTGAAGAACGCCGGTGACGGTGTCGACGCCGCCCGCGAGGACCAACGCGGGGAAGATACCGTCTACCAGCGGAAGCCCCATGACGGTGGCGAGTAACTTCGTCGCGCCACCTACGTGTCGCTCTAGGCGCAGGGCGACCGGATGTTGTGAACTACTCATTGGACACTAGCTGGCTTGGCCGTACCCACCGGCCGAACGGTAGTGATAGTCGCGGTATCTACGATGGTCGTGGTTTCCGAGATTCCATCGTCGTCCCACGAATGTACTCTCTACCAGTGTAAGAAATTCCATCGCAAAAATCGGTTTGCAGGAGCTACCGGAGGCAGCGATCGTCTGGCCTGCAGTACGCGCAGCGATGGGACTGGTAGAGTCCATACCCGATACAAAACGGGTTTCGAGCATAAATGTTGCGTGAGAGACAACCACAATCGACTACGAATAGTAGATTTGAGCTTGAATACTAATTTGGTATCATAGTTTACTCAGTATATAATTGCAATTTTCATCTTTCGGGTTGCCGTTTCGGAGACCGTGTTGTTGCACGACTATGGATATCAAACACATCCGGGCGGTCCAAACGTGCAGTATCTCGCAACGTTTTTGACGGGGGGATACGTTCGACTTACATGGAAAAGAATTCTCGGCAAGAAGGTTCGTTCACCGACAAACTCCGCGTACCGAAGGCGTTGACCTTCGACGACGTACTTCTTCGACCTAAAGAGAGTCGCGTCGAACCCGACGAGGCCGACGTCTCGACGCGGGTCTCGACGAGCGTCGAACTCAACGTGCCGATTCTGTCGGCGGCGATGGACACCGTGACCGAGAGCGAGATGGCGATAGCGATGGCCCGACAGGGCGGTCTCGGCGTCCTCCACCGCAATCTAGAGGTCGAGGAGGCCGTCGCGGAGGTCGAACGCGTCAAGCGCGCGGACGAACTCGTCATCCGCGACGTCGTGACGGCAGACCCCGACCAGACGGTCCGCGAGGTGGACGCGATGATGGACCGGCAGGGCGTCTCCGGCGCACCCGTCACCGACGACGACGGCGACGTACTGGGCATCATCTCGGGCACCGACATCCGTCCCTATCTGGAAGTCGGCGAGAGCGACGAAGTGCGCGAGGCAATGACCGACGAGGTCGTCACCGCCGGTGAAGACGTGACCGCCCGCGAAGCGCTCGAACTCATGTACGAACACAAGATAGAGCGCGTGCCCATCGTGGACGACGACCATCGCCTGACCGGTCTCGTGACGATGCAGGGTATCCTCCAGCGCCGCGAGTACCAGAACGCCGCCCGCGACGAGGGCGGTCACCTCCGCGTCGGCGTCGCCGTCGGTCCCTTCGAGACCGACCGCGCGGTCGCCGTGGACGAAGCGGGCGCGGACGTATTGTTCATCGACTGCGCGCACGCGCACAACCTAAACGTCATCGACGGTGCGCGGGAAATCCGCGAGTCGGTCGATGCCGACGTGGTGGTCGGCAACGTCGGCACTCGCGAAGCGGCCGAGGACGTGGTGGACTTCGCCGACGGCATCAAGGTTGGCATCGGTCCGGGGTCCATCTGTACGACGCGCGTGGTCTCCGGGGCGGGCATGCCCCAGATTTCGGCCATCGCGGAGGTCGCCGACGTGGCCAGCGAGCAGGACGTGCCGGTCATCGCGGACGGCGGAATTCGGTACTCCGGCGACGCCATCAAGGCCATCGCGGCGGGCGCGGACGCGGTGATGCTCGGGTCCTACTTCGCGGGCACCGACGAAGCGCCCGGCCGGGTCATCACCGTGGACGGCAAGAAGTACAAGCAGTACCGCGGCATGGGGTCGGTCGGTGCGATGCAGTCGGGCGACGGCGACCGTTACCTCAAGGACGAACCCGAGGAGGACGAGGAGTACGTCCCCGAGGGCGTCGAGGCCGCCGAACCCTACAAGGGAAGCCTCGAAAGCGAACTCCACCAGTTGGTCGGCGGGATGCAGTCGGGCATGGGCTACGTCGGCGCGGAGACGATTCCGACGTTCAAGGAGCGCTCGGAGTTCGTCCGCGTCTCCTCGGCGGGGCAGACCGAGGGCCACCCCCACGACGTGATGATTACGGACGAAGCGCCGAACTACAGCCCTAACGAATAGCGACCGACAGAATCGGTTCGGAACCTCGAAGTCGGGCCGCCGAACCTCGACGGTCCGACCAAAGCGGGATTAGCGTCCCGCCATCTGGCACTTCGGACTACAGTACGTGTTCTCTGCCGCGCTCGCGCTTTCTTGGGCTTTGAACTCGTCACCGCA
Source organism: Halorussus aquaticus (assembly GCF_024218795.1). Taxonomy (GTDB): domain Archaea; phylum Halobacteriota; class Halobacteria; order Halobacteriales; family Haladaptataceae; genus Halorussus; species Halorussus aquaticus. Next base: position 2,728,584 of record NZ_CP100400.1, on the reverse strand, counting down.
GTTCTCGCAGGTGTAGGTGTCGAAGTCCGACATCGTTCGTGATGCCTCCAACTGGAGTTATAGGGTCTCGATTTCATTGTAGTCTGCGATTCCCGTCGCAAGAATCAGACGTCGTCGTAGGAGCTACACGAACGGCCCGCGGTCCGACAGCCACTTCTCTCGTTCGACTCGGAAATGGATAACCGTGTCCGGGACCAATGCCGCGTCGAACCCCTGACAATGAAGCTCTCAATCGTCGATATCGCGCCAGTGCGGTCCGGGAGCACGGCCACGGAGGCCTATCAGCACACGGTCGAACTCGCGCAGGCGGCCGAACGACTCGGTTACTCCCGGTTCTGGGTGGCCGAACATCACGGTCTCGCCGACTCGATAGCGAGTACGACCCCCGAAGTGCTCGTCTCGCATCTCGCCGCGAAGACGTCCGAGATCCGAATCGGGTCCGGGACGGTCCTGCTCAACCACTACAGTCCGTTCAAGGTGGCCGAGACGTTCGCGTCGCTCGACGCCCTCGCCCCCGGTCGCATCGACCTCGGTCTCGGGCGAGCGACGGGGATGTCCGCGGCCGACCGCGCGCTGCGTTCGGGCGTCCCCCACCAGCGGTCCGGTGACGACCACGCCGAGAAGGTCGAAGAGACCGCGAGACACCTCTATGGAGCGTTCCCGGAGAACCATCCGTACGACGACATCGAAATCCCGCGCTCGGCGGACGCCGTTCCGGAGACGTGGGTTCTCGGGTCGAGTCCGGCGAGCGCGGAAATCGCGGGCGAACTCGGACTGCCCTACGCCTTCGCGGCCTTCATCAGGCCGACCGCGGCCCAAGAGGCGATGGAGACGTACCGCGACCACTTCGAGACGTCCGAGTTCGACGCCGGGTTGGACGAACCCCACAGCGCGCTCGCCGTCAACGCCGCGTGCGCCGAGACCGACCGCGAGGCGGCGCGCCTCCGCGCGTCGTCGGAGGCAGCGTACCGGCGGATGCGACGCGGTGCCTTCGGGCCGCCGCCGACCGTCGAGGAAGCCATCGACGAACTCGGCGGCGTCCCCGACCCGACTCCGGAGTCGCTCGCGCCTGAGGAGTGGCCGCGCGCGATTTCGGGAAGCCCCGACACGCTCGGGACGCTGCTGGAGGAGATGACGGACGCGGTGGGTGCCGACGAAGTCGTCGTCCAGAACCTCGTCGAGGACCCCGACGACAGGATTCGCTCGCACGAACTGTTGGCCGAAGGCGTCGGTCTCACCCCGCGTTGAGGTCCGTCGGCGCAGTCGAGCGGCTGACCGACGGCGAAGGCGACCACCGGTCACCGCAATCGGGGTTCCGGGTTCGAAACGTTCAGAACCGTGGAACCGGAATCCTCGCCGATGTCGTACGAAGTCCGCCGCGCCGAGACCGAGGCCGAGCGCGCAGACGCGCTCTCGGTCCGTTTCGAGGTGTTCGTCGAGGAGCAGGGCGTCCCGGAGGACGTGGAAATCGACGGGAAGGACGACGAGTCGATCCACTTCGTGTGCTACGCCGAGGGGCAACGAGGCGAGGGAACCGACGACGCCGACCGAACGCCGGTCGGAGTAGGCCGTCTCCGCGAGGTGGGTGACCGAAGGGGGAAGGTAGAGCGCATCGGGGTGCTGGAGGCCCACCGCGGCGAAGGCGTCGGCCGAACGATTGTGGACGAACTCGAAGCGACCGCCGCCGAGCGAGGCCTCTCGACGCTGGTGATGCACGCCCAGACGCCCGTCGAGCAGTTCTACCGCAACCTCGGCTACGAGACCACCAGCGACGTCTTCGAGGAGGCCGGGATTCCGCACGTCGAGATGGAGAAGTCGCTGGACTGAACGCTTTTCACCGTCTCGCCCCACGATGCGTTCGTGAAACTCCTCCTCTGCGGACCGCCCGGCGTCGGCAAGACCACCGTCGCCGAGCGACTGCGCGACGCTCTGCGCGCGGCGGGCCGGGAGCTTCGAGTACTGCACTCCGACGACTTCTCGCGGAACACGTACGAGCAGATGTACGAGCGCGTGCTGGCCGACCCCACCGCCGACTGGCTTCTCGACGGGACGTTCTACCGCCGCAAGTATCAGGAACGATTCCGGGCACTACTGGACGCTCACCTCGTCCATCTCACGGCCAGTCTGGAGACTGCGCTGGAGCGGAATCAGGCACGGGAGGACGCCATCGACGAGCGGGGCGTTCGCGTCATGCATGGACAGTTCGAGGAACCGGAGACCACGGACCTGACGCTGGACACCGAGTCGTCGTCGGTCGAGGAGACGGTGGCCGCGGTGGAGCGATACGTCTCGACGTGGACGTGACGCTATCCGTTGCCCGGAGGTAGTGGCGCTTCCGCTCCCGAGGTGGCAGTGATACGCTGTGCGGTACTCACCGAATTGCTCGCGGAGAGAATACGAGTTGGAAGGGAGTTGAACTACGCCGAGACGGTCCGGGATGCCCACTCCGTTACGCTTCCGGGCGTGCGACTCGTCTCCTTCGAATCCTTCAGCGAAGGATTGTCCGACTCACAGTGAGAGCAACAGACGACCTGCTCGCGGTGTAGTTCGCGGAAAACACGGGCCGGAAGGGATTTGAACCCCTGACCGTCTGATTAAGAGTCAGACGCTCTCCCTAACTGAGCTACCGGCCCAACGTATCACCAACTTACCGGGTGTTACATAAATACGTTTCCGTTCGGTCGAACTGTTACGGCTTTCGATTTTGCTCGAAACCCGGCGAAGGCGGGGCCTCCGAGCGACATTTATTTCTCTAATCACTCTGTCGAAAAACATCTCCGGGAACGTTAAGTGTGGTCCGAAGCTACGCCACAGTATCATGAGCGCCGGGATTACCATCTCCTCGATGTCCGACTACGCTATCTTGGGCTGCGGTAGCGTCGGACACGCGGTCGCCGAGGAACTGGTGGGGCAGGGCAAGGACGTACTCATCATCGACCGGGACGCCGACCGCGTCGAAGCCCTGCGCGACCAGGACCTCAACGCCCAGACCGCCGACATCCGCGAGGAGGACCTCTACGACACCATCGCCGACAACGAGGTCGTTCTCATCATGTCCTCCGACGTGGAGGCCAACAAGGAAGCCGTCCGGAACATCCGGGCCAACGACGGCGAGCAGTTCGTCGTCGTGCGCGCGAGCGACCCCGTCTCCGAGGACGAACTCACCGAACTGGGCGCGGACGTAGTCATCAACCCCTCGGAAGTCATCGCCGACTCCGCGCTCCGCGCCCTCGAAACCGGGGAGTTGGAGTACAAGGCCCAGCAGCTCGCGGAGGTGATAGAGGACACCGACCAGCGCCTCTCCATCGTCACCCACGACAACCCCGACCCCGATTCCATCGCCAGCGCGGTGGCGCTACAGGCCATCGCCGAGACGCTCGGCGTGGAGGCCGACATCCTCTACATCGGCGACATCGGCCATCAGGAGAACCGGGCGTTCGTCAACCTGCTCGGCATCGAACTGCTCCCCTACGCCGACGCCGACCCGGACGACTACGACACCATCGCGCTCGTGGACCACGCCAAGGCGACCGAGGCGACGTTCGACGAGCCGGTGGACATCTTCATCGATCACTTCGAACCCGACGAGGAGTACGAGGCCGAGTTCGTGGACATCCGACCGAGCGTGAGTTCGACCTCCACTATCATGACGAAGTACGTGCAGGAGTTCGACCTCAACGTCAGCGAGGAGGTCGCAACCGCGCTCCTCTACGGCATCCGGGCCGAGACGCTGGACTTCAAGCGCGACACCACGCCCGCGGACCTGACCGCCGCGGCGTACCTCTACCCCTTCGCCAACCACGACACGCTCGAACAGGTCGAGTCCCCCTCGATGTCCCCGGAGACGCTGGACGTCCTCGCGGAGGCCATCACGAACCGCGAAGTGCAGGGGAGCCACCTCGTGAGCAACGCGGGGTTCATCCGCGACCGCGACGCGCTGACACAGGCCGCGTCTCACCTCCTGAATCTAGAGGGCATCACGACCACCGCCGTCTTCGGCATCGCCGACGACACCATCTATCTCGCCGCGCGCTCGAAGGACATCCGGATGAACATCGGGAAGGTGCTGCAGGACGCCTTCGCCGAAATCGGGGAGGCCGCGGGTCACTCGACGCAGGCCAGCGTCGAGATTCCGCTCGGCATCTTCACCGGCATCGAGACCACCGACGACAACCGCGACACCCTCCTGTCGCTGACCGAGGAAGCGGTCAAGCGAAAGCTGTTCGACGCGATGGGCGTCGAGAGCGGCGAGGGAAGTAACGGCAGCTAGAACGGGTATTCCGGCGCCGGTTCTCGTCTCGATTCTCCGATACTGCTCTCGACTCACTCCGCGCGACCGACGAGGACTGGCGAGCAGCGGAACGAGTCGAAAGTGCTACCCACCGAACCGATTCTCAGACCGCGACTTCTTCGTCGCCCTCGGCGTCGGGTTGCCGGAGGCGTTCGATGGTGTCGTTGATGAGTACCACGTCGCCGACCGCGCGCACCCACCGATACGGAATCATCACGCCGTTCTCGCCGCCCACAACGTCCGAGAACAGTTCGCGGTTGAGTTCGCCGAGCGCGATACCCGTGACCGCGCACGCTTGCACGTTCAACTGTACGTCCTCGACTTCGCCGACGAAGACGCCGTTGTTGGAGTACACCTCCCGGCCGACCAGACTGGTAATCTCCTGCGGTGTTCCGTCCATGTGGACAAGGATTGTATGGGTGGGTCTTAACTTTTGGCAGAGGACGCCGAAATCATCGAGTACCGTCAGCGAGCCGAGGTATCCCGTCGGACCTCACTCACCGAGCGAGTCCAACACGTCTCCGAATCGGTCGAGACCCTCCCGAACAGTCTCGGGGTCGCGACACGCACAGATTCGGAAGCGCTCGGGGTCGTCGAAGAACCGGCCGGGGACGACGAGGACGCCGTTCTCCCACGCCGCTCGCGCGACTTCGTCGCCGTCAGATAACGCGTCGTCGTCCGCCCCGGCGTCGGCCGACTCGTGTCGCAGGAACGCGTAGGGACAGCCGGGTTCGACCCGACCCGAGAGGTCCTCGCGGTCGGCCACGAACTCCGCCAGTGCGGTACAGTTCTCGCGGATGCGTGCGCGCGACTCGTCGGCGAGTCGGTCGGCGTCGGCCAGCGCGCGCCGGGCCAGCCGCCGACTCGGTTCTGCGACCTGAGCGAAGTGGTGGTCTATCGACCGGGCGCGAGCGACGAACTCGGCGTCGCCGACCAGCCAGCCGACGCGCAGGTCGCCAAAGCCGAGGAACTTGGTCAGCGAACTCGTGACGAGCGCGTACGGGAGTCCGGCCGCCGTGGGACCCCCGAACGGACCGTCACCCGCTTCGACGTCGAACGGCGCGTACACCTCGTCCACGAGTAGCCTCGCACCCTCGTCACTGACGCGGCGGGCGACCGTGGCGAGTTCGTCTCGACTGGCCAGACGACCGCTCGGATTGTGGCGATTCGTCACCGTGACGAGCGCGGTGTCTTCGACCGTCGCGGCGTCCACTCTCTCCGGGTCGAGCGGATACCCTTCTTCGTCGGGGCGTCGGAATCGGTCCACGGTCGCCCCCAATCCCTCGGGCGTGGCGAGCAGCGGTTCGTAGCCGGGCTTCTCGACCAGCACGCGCTGTTTCTCGGTGGCCGTCCGAACGTCGCCGTCGGTATCGGCTTCGGCCGTCGCCTCGCGCTCGTCTATCGAGAGCGCAGTCGCCGCCGCGAGCGCGTTGGCGTGAGTCGCGCCAGCGGTCACGAGGACGTTCTCGGTATCGACGCCGTAAATCGACGCTAGCAGGGCCTTCAGAGTCGAATCGGGAGTCGGCGTCCCGTCGAGCGCTGGCGGGACGACGCTCCCGTCGGCGGCGGGACCGCGGCGGAGGTCCGACGACCCGAGGTCGTACTCGGCCTCGGCGGGTCGCCCGTCGATCCAGTCGAGATACGCGATGTCAGGGAACACGTCCGCCTGTAAGGCAACCGAGAAAATAACCTTCGGGATACGACTTTCACCCTGACAGTGCGTGCAGATTCCTTATCCGTGAGCGAGTCCAGTATCACGGTACGAACTCCGAAAACGATGTCTGAAGACCCAAGCGAGGCCACGCCCGAGACGCAGACAGCGACGACCGACCACGCGACGACCGGAGGCACGCGGTCGGAGAGCGCACCCACTGCGAACCTTCTCACCGGAGACGAACCCTCGGAGAAACTCGACGCCGCCTTCGACTTGCTCGCCGACCCCCTCCGGAGGGAGGCGCTCTCACACCTCCGAGCGGTCGAGAACGAGGACCGAGACGGCGAGAGTGACCTCGAACTCTCCTCGCTCGCCGACGCCATCGCCGCCGAACGGACGCCGGACGACGGCGACACCGACGCGCGGTCGCTGGCCTTCCACCTCCACCACTCGCACCTGCCGAAACTGGAGTCCCACGGCGTCGTGACGTACGACTCGGAACGCCGGACCGTTCGGTACCGCGGTCACGCGTGGCTCGACGAATGGCTCGACCACGTGGAGCGAGTGGCGTCCGAGTAACGACTCTCGGCTGGAGAGGCGTAGAGTCTCGCGATCGTTTTCGGCGCCAGCGTCGCTCGTTTTCGTCCGCGTTCGTCAGGATTCCGCGACCGAACTCGTCCGGCAGTAGTCGCAGAAGTTCTCGACAAGTCGCTCGCCCGCGTCAGTCAGGATGCTCTCGGGGTGGAACTGGACGCCGACGTGGGGCCGCTCGCGGTGGCGAACGCCCATGACGACGCCTCGCCGGTCGCCCGGCGCGTCGAAGTCGTCCGCGGCTTCGTCTCGCTCGCCGCGGTCGTTCCCGCCGTGGCCGTCTCGGTCGCCGACAGTTCGCGCAGTGACTTCGAGGCTGTCGGGCACGTCCTCGCGCTCGACCGCCAGCGAGTGGTACCGCCCGACCTCGAAGGTCTCCGGCAGGCCCTCGTAGAGTCCCTCGCCGTCGTGGGTCACGACCGAGGGCTTGCCGTGGACCACCTCCGGGGCGTGCCCGACCGTCGCGCCCTCGGCCGCGCAGAGGGCCTGATGGCCGAGACAGACTCCGAGAATTGGGTAGTCCGTGCGCTCGAACAGCGGGACCGAGATTCCGGCCTCCGCCGGAGCGCCGGGACCGGGCGAGACGACGATGCCGTCGGGGTCGAGTTCGCGCACCTCCGCGACGGTGACGGCGTCGTTGCGCCGGACCGTGACCGCCGGGTCGAACTCGCCGACGTACTGGACGAGGTTGTAGACGAACGAGTCGTAGTTGTCGATGACGAGGATGGACATTGATCGAGAGTTCGGACCTTCGACTCCGTGGTCGTTGGTCGGTCGTGAGACGGCTAATCCCCTTCGGTATCGAACGTGGAGACCAAAGAGCGAGCTACTTCCTGAGCCAATCAGACCGCACCGGCCCGCACTCCGACCGCGGACCTCACACCTCCCCAACCGCTTGCGCTTCTCGGCCACAGGCATGCGATGCTCAGCCCTCGCGCAATTGGCGGGGCATAGAGCCGCGCAAGCGCGCCGACAGCATTCGGTCGTGAACGCTCAGTCCTCGACGCGGAGTTCCGTCTCGTCGAGCGCGTCGTCCATGGCGCGGACGAGCGCCCGGCCCTTGTCCAGCGTCTCCTCGTACTCGGCGTCGGGGTCCGAGTCGTGGACGATGCCCGCGCCGACCCGGAGGTAGTAGCGGTCGCCCGCGCGGACCAGCGTCCGGATGGTCATGTTCAGGGTCGCGCGGTCGTCGAACCCGACCACGCCGATGGCTCCGGTGTAGGGTCCCCGGCGCGTCGATTCGAGTTCGTCGATTATCTCCATCGTCCGGGGTTTGGGCGCGCCCGTGATGGTCCCGCCGGGGAACACCGCTGCGATGGCCTCCGCCACCGAGGCGTCGGCGCGGCGTCGCCCGACAACCTTCGAGACGGTGTGCATCACCTCCGAGTAGCGGTCGATGCGGCGGTACTCCGGGACCTCGACCGACCCGAACTCGCAGACCTTCCCGAGGTCGTTGCGTTCGAGGTCCACCAGCATCGCGTGCTCGGCGTGTTCCTTCTCGTTGTCGAGCAGTTCACGTTCGAGTGCGCGGTCTTCCGCCGGAGTCTCGCCCCGCGGACGCGTCCCGGCGATGGGTTCGGTCACGAGGCGGTCGCCCGCGCAGTCTATCAGGAGTTCGGGACTGGCGCTCACGAGGTCCACGCCGGGGAACTCGACGAGCGCCGAGTACGGTGCCGGGTTGACCCGCCGGAGGGCGGCGTACGCCGAGACCGGGTGGATTTCGGCGGGCGCGACGAGTCGCTGGGAGATGTTGGCCTGAAACGTCTCGCCGTCTCGGACGTACTGCTTGACCTGCCGGACTCGCTCGGCGTACTCCTCGCGGCCGACCTCGTTCCGGAACGTCGCGGTCTCGCCCTCCGCGGGCGCTGGCCCGGGCGTCGGGTCTCCCTCGGTCGATCGACGGACGAGTTCCCGGGCGCGGTCGACCGCGCGGTCGTAGACTTCGCTCGTGTCGTCGCCCACCTCATCTGGGTCGTCACTACCGTCCACGCGGGGACAGCAGGTGATTCGGAGTTCGGTCGGCCCGTCGTCGCGGGGTTCGCGCCACGCCGCCACGCGGTCGTAGACGCCCAACTGGAGCCGGGGAAGACCCCGGTCGTCGTCGGTCGTGTCGGGGAGGTCCTCCAACTCGCGTGCGAGGTCGTAGGAGAACCACCCGAACGCGCCGCAGGGGTAGGGCACCTCGCAGTCGCCCCGAACGAGTCGTTCGTCGGCGAGCAGGCCGTCGAGCGCGTCGAACCCCGCGGGCGTCTCGGCGGTAGCGTCGGTCGTCACCCACCGCTCGGGGTCCGTGGCGAAGTATCCCCACCCGTCCTGTCCGCCCGTGGTTTCGAGATAGATACCGCCTTCGTCGTCGCGCGCCCGGCGGTAGGCGTCGAACGGGTCGCCGACCTCCGCGCGGAGTTCGACTGGGATTCGGGCCGGGGCGTCCACTGCGGCCGCGAGACGCTCGAACTCCTCCCGGGAAGTGATAACTCGCGTCGCGTTCACACCCGAGTGTACGGAATCGTGAGTTATCTGTGAATCGGTCCAAACTCCAGCGTCGTCGTACTCAGCACAGTCCCTGTTTCCGCTAGGTCCGTTGAAATCAGCGGCTACGTCTCTATCCCGTGGTGTCCGTTCCCAAACAGACAACTCATAGTAGACTTTTCGTCGGCAGTTCGCGCAGTATGCGTCAATGACGACCGCGAGGACCGACTACGCGACGACGGTCTGTGCGCTGACGGAGACGTACCTCGAACGAGTCACTGACACGACATCGGCCCTTGCCGACGCGGTCACCGCTTACGAGACCGACGCGGAAGCGTTCGAAGCCGCCGTCGAGCGAGTCGCGACGCGGGAATCGGCCTGCGACGACGCGCTCCGGGAACTTCGGACCGTCGTCCGGGACGCGATGCCGCCGAACTACACGGAGATGTACCTCCGAATCGACGACGTGGCCCGACTGTACGCCGCTATCGACGCGGTGCCGAACCGCGCCGAGCGCTTCGTCCGGGAACTCGACGCGATGGGTCCGACGCTGGCCGACGACCTCGGGGCGACGCTCCGCGAGATGGCGGTGTTGACCGTCGAGGCGTCGGCGATACTGGCGGACGTCGTGACGGCCTACGTCGAGAGTCTCGTCGCCGAGCGCGAGGCGGTCCGAGCGACGGAGTCCGTGGAGAAACTGGCCGAACTGGAGAGCCAGTGCGACGAACTGAAACACGACGCCCTCTCGATGGCCTTCGACTCGCTCCCCACCGCCGAGGCGCTGGTGGTCCGGGAGTTAGTCTCGACGCTGGACACCGCGATGGACGCCGTGGAGGACGCTGGCGACCAACTGCTGTTTCTGAGTAGCGGAAGCGTTTGAGCGGTCAAAGAGTCTACCTCACTCGGTTGCGGGGTCTCCACTAACTCTAAGGATGTACACGGCTAGTCCAACCTCCTCGGCAGATTCTCGTCGTGAGTCGGAGTCGGGACTGTGGAAATGGGGTTGCCGGATTAGGAGTGACTGACGCAAAAACGAAAGGTGTCGGCGGTTAGAAGCTAACTTCGGACTCGCCGATGACTGCCGTCTTGTCGCTACCGGAGGCAGTCCAGATGATTTTAACGGAATCTCCGTCCTCGATGTGTCCGTTGTCGTCGGGGTCGTAGAGTTCGACAGTCGATCCGGCAGTAATTTTGGAAGTCCCCCAGTCGTCAGTGTTCGTAGTAACCGCTATGGGCTCATTGTCTGCGTTCCAGACTGTCGTTCCATCAATATCGACTTTCAACTGACTCGCTTCTACGCCATCTCCACCATCGTGGGTGATATTGGCGAAGTTTTCATTACTGTCACTGTCATCACCAACTTCTACATCTTCGGCGTAATCGAAGCTAAACGTCGCGCTCGGCTGTGCCTGACTCACTCGGTCGCCAAGACCGAGGACGAACGTCCCGATGACAGCCGCGAGAATCACCGTAATCGCCACCATCAGGATGACGCCGATGACCGGCGACACAGCACCGTCGTCCTTGAATAACGCTTTCAGTTTCATTGGTTAGAGTGACACCTCAGATTCACCGATGACCGCAGTTTTGTCACTACCGGAAGCCGTCCAGATCACCTTCACTGAATTTCCATCTTTTATTGTTCCGGCACCAGTATCTGCAACCGAAAGCTTAGACCCGGCCGTAATTTTGTCACTGTCCCATTTATTTCCTCCAAGGTAACTGTAACTCGACTGCAGTCCTCCTTCACCTTCCCAAACTTTAGACCCACTGACAGTGAGTTTCAATTGACTTGTTTCGACACCATCACCACCGTCGTGGGTTACTGATAGCGCATTATTCGGTGTTGCGGTCTTGTTATAATCAAAAGTGAACGTCGCGCTTGGCTGTGCCTGACTCACTCGGTCACCGAGACCGAGGACGAATGTACCAATCACGGCCGCTAGAATCACCGTAATCGCCACCATCAGGATGACGCCGATGACCGGCGACACTGCGCCGTCGTCTTCGAAGAGTTCTTTGAGGTTCATGTATTCGTATTTCTCCGTTTTCCGGCACGTTATCATCCCTGAGAAGCGGCCGGATACTTTATCAGAGCCGACGAACAAGGAACATTCGTCGGCGGGGGAGCGCCAAAGCCGCCCCAGTCCGGCAATTCTCTACCGATGATACGTGCTTAATTGCCTCGTTCACAGTCGCCCTATATAAATACTTCCTTACTTGAAAACAGGATTATAGAATTTGATACGCCAACGGAAGTTACAACTAGAGTTCATTATAACGCTACCGGTTGTACGAACGTTCAAATTTAAGACTGCGCGTGCCCTTCTCGAAACCGATGAGCCAGCAAGTCTCTCCCGAGGTACTTCGGTCGGCGCTTCAGTCGCTGGCCGCGCGTCTCGGGAAGACCCCCACCGTCGTCGACATGCACGAGGAGGGTGAGTTCTCGCCGGAGCGGTATCAGGAGGTCTTCGGGGGATGGAACGAGGCGTTGGAGGACGCCGGACTCGACCCCGAGGAGATGGGGAGCAAGCGTATCCCCGACCGGGAACTGCTGGCCGAACTCCAGCGACTGTACACCGAACTGGGCACGCCGCCGACCCAGCGCGACATGACCGAGCGCGGCGAGTACTCCAATCGGACCTACCAACTCCGATTCGGCAGTTGGTCGAACGCGCTACAGGAGGCGATGCTCGACACCAACGACGGTCTCTCGGAGGCCGAACTCCTCCGAGAGATAGAACGCCTCGCCGACCAACTCGGGCGCGCACCCAAGGCCGCGGAGATGGACGAGCGCGGCGAGTACGCCCCCGTGACCTACCACCGTCGCTTCGGGTCGTGGCGACAGGCGCTCACGGAGGCCGACCTCGACGGCGACCGACGGTACGTCTCGGAAGACGACCTGCTCGCGGCCCTCCGCGAACTCGCCGACGAACTCGGCGAACCGCCCACGACCAAAGACGTGCGCGAACACGGGTCGTACTCGCTACGGACGTACTACGACCGGTTCGACTCCTTCTCCGCCGCGCGTGACCGTGCGTTCGACGGCTAGCGAATGTGACTCGCCGAAGAGCGTTCGACGAGTGTTTCACCCCGAGAACTCGCTGTAGGAGATGGCCCCTTGCTCGACGATGGCCTGCTCGGCGGGCACGTCGGCGTCCGGCGGGTCGCCCTCCACGTCGCCGGGTTCGCCGCAGACGATACGCGCGACCATCCCGAGCGTCTTGTGCGGGATACAGAAGTAGTCGTACGTCCCCGTCACCTCGAAGGTGTGGCTGAACGTCGCGCCTTGGTCGGTCAGGATTTCGCTGTTCCACGGTTCGGCGTCCCCGGGAATTCGGGTTACCTCGGCCGAGTCGAGACTGCTCGCGTAGGCCGTCGAGGAGTGCGACCCCGCCTCGTTGACCCACTCGACCGTAGTGCCGGGTTCGACGAACAGGCCGATGGGGTCGAAGAAGTAGTCGCTGTCCTGCGTGACCATACGAATCTGTTCGGTTCCGCCCCCCTCGTCTTCCGTACCCCCGTCGCCACCGGCGCGCGTCTCCGTCGCGCCATCCCCGGTCGGAGCGTTACACCCTGCGAGTCCGCCCACCCCGACGGCGCTCACCGCGCTCAAGAACGTTCGCCGTCTCATGGTCCTCGATACGGTTCCGAGGCGGAATAACCGCACGGCCGACCACCCAACGGCTTTTCCGGGTCAGAATCGTACCGAACGCCGTGGCCGAGCAGACCAGACGCGACGCGAGCGAGACGGCCGAGACGGAGGACGAAAGGGAACGCCGAACCGGCGGTGTCTCGAACTGGCTCCTCGTCGAGGGAGACCGTCGGGTCGTCGCGGGCGGTATCCTCGCGGCCGTCCTGCTGGCGCTGGTCGCGCTCTTCTGGTCATTCGGGTTCGCCGCCGTCCGCTCGTCGAGCCCCATCTACTTCCTGTTCAGTTCGCTCGTAACGGGGGACCTGACACTGGTCACTGTCGTCCTCTCCATCAACCAACTCGTCCTCTCGCGGGAACTCGGCGCGCCGGGGAACCTGAGCGAGCGCGTTCAGGGTGCGGTAGACTACCGGACGAACGTGGAGGACGCGGCGTCGGTCGCGGTCAGTCCGAACTCGCCCGCGCGGTTCCTGCGCTTCCTCCACGACGAAATCGAGTCCCGGACGCAGCGAATCGAGACGATGGCGGGCGACGTGAGCGACGAGTCACTGCGCGGGCGCATCGCCGACCTCACGTCCTCGCTGTACGACGACGTGGCTCTCGTCAATCGGACGCTCGAATCGAGCAAGGGCGTGTTCAGTGCGCTTTCGGCGACGATAGCGACCAACCACGCGAGCCAGCTCCGGCGGATAGCACAGATTCGTGCAGAGTGCGACGACTCGCTGTCGGAGGACCTCGGCGACGCTCTCGACGAACTCGAAACGCAACTGCTCCAGATAGACGTGGCGCGGACGTACTTCGAGACGGTGTACGTCCAGAAGGAACTCGCCTACCTCTCGCGCGTCATGCTCTACGTCGGCCTTCCGGCAATCGTCGTCGACGGTCTCGCGCTCGTGTTCTACAACGCGCTCGGCCCGGCGGCGGTTCCGGCGCTCGTCGTCTACGCCGTCGTGGCCGTCGGGTTCACCGTCGGATTCGCGCCGCTGGCGATTCTGTTCGCGTTCGTCCTCCGACTCGCGTGGGTGGCCCAGCGGACCGCGACCGTCGCGCCGTTCACGCCGGGCCAGTATCGGCCCTGACGACGCCACTCATCGGATTTCGATGGAGACGGCACCGCGCTCGCGGTCGGCGCGTTCGACCAGTCGGTCGATTCGGTCGTCCATCTCGGGGTGGGTCGAGAGCAGTCGCGTCAGCGCCCCCTCCTCGTCGCCGCTGACGTAGAGGGGCGACGCCATCTCCCAGCGAGGCTTCGTCGCGCGCTGAATCTTCCGGAGCGCGCGGGCGAGCGAGAGCGGGTCGCCGGTGACCTCGGCCGCGCGTTCGTCGGCCGCGAACTCGCGTCTGCGCGAGTGGGCGAGCAGGGCCAGCGTGAGCGCGAGGAACCCGACCATCACGACCCGTCCGACCCGTTGGCGGAGCGCCGCGACCGGCGCGAGCGCGTCGGTCGGTGGCCGCCCCCGAATCCAGTCGAAGGCGCGGCGCAGGCCCGTTCCGACCACGACGAAGGGGAGCGCGAGCACGACGACGACCCAGACGAGCGACTGCCCGGCGCTGTAGCCGAGCGTCTGGACGAGGCTGTCGCGCCTCTCGAGGTGCGCGAGTTCGTGGGCCAGCAGTCCCTCGATTTCGTCGGCGGTCAACAGGTGGAACAGCGACCGGTCGAGGATGACCGCGCCGCCCCGGACCCCGGCCAGCGCCATCGCGTTGGGCGCGCCGATGCGACCGACCAGCAGGCGGGGTCGGCCCGCGTCCATCCGCTCGGCGAGTCTGTCGAGTCTGTCGTGGACCGCCGGTGCCCGACTCCTCGGGAGGTCGGTCGCTTCGACCTGCGAGAGGAGTCGGAGCGTCCCGAACCGATAACTGAGGAGACTCAGCAGGATTGCGAGTCCGGTGGTCCAGAGGACGACCTCCAGCAGGTCCGCGCGCGCCAACCAGACCGCGGCCAGCAGTCTGTAGCCGAGGTACGCGGCGCTCGCGTAGACGGCGAGCAGGGCGACGCCGACGACGACCATCAAGGCGCGGAGACCGACTCGGCGCATGGGCGGGAGTTAGGTCGGCAGGCGCAAGGAGATGACGGTCTCTACGGCGTGCGGTGACTGACAGAAGGCAAAGCTATTGTATCGTGGTCGCCCGTATTTCGATATAATGGCTACTGAGCAGCGCGAACGAGGGTTCGACCATACCACGGTCGAACCGAAGTGGCAGCGAGAGTGGGACGAGGCGGACGTGTTCCGCATCGAGGACTCGGCCGAGGACCCCGAGTACGTCCTCGCCATGTTCCCCTACACGTCCGGGAACCTCCACATGGGCCACGTCCGGAACTACACCATCACCGACGCCTACGCCCGCTTCGAGCGACTCCGCGGCGAGAACGTCCTCCACCCGATGGGGTGGGACTCGTTCGGTCTCCCCGCCGAGAACGCCGCCGAGGAGCGCGACACCAACCCGCGCGACTGGACGATGAAGTGCATCGAATCGATGAAGGAGCAACTGCAGGCGATGGGCTTCGGCTACGACTGGGAGCGCGAGGTCACGACCTGCGACCCCGACTACTACAAGTGGAACCAGTGGCTGTTCAAGCGGTTCCGCGACGAGGACCTGCTGGAGCGCCAGAGCGCCGAACTCAACTGGTGCCCCTCGTGTGAGACCGTCCTCGCCGACGAGCAGGTCGAGGGCGAGGCGGAACTCTGCTGGCGGTGCGACACGCCCATCGAACAGCGCGAGATGGACCAGTGGTTCTTCACCATCACCGACTACGCCGACGAACTGCTGGCGGCGCTTGACGACCTCGACGGGTGGCCCGCCAACGTCCGGGAGATGCAGCGCAACTGGATCGGCCGCCAAGAGGGCGACAGCGTGGCGTTCGAGATTCCGGGCCACGGCGAGGTGGACATCTTCACGACGCGACTCGACACGATTCACGGCGCGACGTTCTTCTCGCTCGCGCCCGGTCACCCCGTCGCTCGGGAAATCGCCGAAGACAACGAGGAGGTCGCCGAGTACATCCACGAGGCCGAACACGCCGACGAGGACGACCTCGACGTGACCTCCGGCGTGTTCACCGGCGAGTACGCGGTCAACCCCGCCACCGGCGAGGAGATTCCCGTCTACGTCGCCGACTACGTGCTGACCGACGTGGGCACGGGCGCGCTGTACGCGGTGCCCGCCCACGACGAACGGGACCACGAGTTCGCCGAGGCCCACGACGTCCCCATCCAACAGGTCGTGGAACCGGCCCCGGACGCCGACACGGACCCCGAGGACGTGGACGTACAGGAGGAGGCCTACACCCCCGACGGCGTGCTGGTCAACAGCGGCGAGTTCGACGGCCTGACCAGCGAGGAGGCACGCGAGCGGTTCGTCGAGGAGTTCGACGGCGAACACCGCACCGAGTACAACCTCCGGGACTGGGGCATCTCGCGCCAGCGCTACTGGGGCACCCCCATCCCGATGATTCGCTGTGACGACTGCGGCTACGTCCCGGTGCCCGACGAGGACCTGCCCGTCGAACTGCCCGAGTTCGTCCACACCACGGGCAACCCGCTGGACGCCGCCGAGGAGTGGAAGCACGTGGAGTGTCCCGACTGCGGCGGCGACGCCGTGCGTGAGACCGACACGATGGACACGTTCGTGGACTCGTCGTGGTACTTCCTGCGCTACGTCTCGCCGGACCTCGACGACGCCCCCTTCGACGCCGACCGAGCGAGCGACTGGATGCCCGTGGACCAGTACGTCGGCGGCATCGAACACGCCGTGATGCACCTGCTGTACGCCAGATTCTTCACGAAGGTGCTGGACGACATCGACCTGCTGGACGGCGTGCGCGAACCGTTCACCGACCTGACCAATCAGGGCATGGTGCTGGGCGAGGACGGCAACAAGATGTCCAAGAGCAAGGGCAACGGCGTCTCGCCCGAGCGCATCATCGACGAGTACGGCGCGGACACCGCCCGCCTGTTCATCATGGAGGCCGCCCAACCCGAGAAGGAGTTCGCGTGGAGTCCCAAGGGCGTCCAGTCGGCCCACAGGTTCCTCCAGAACGTCTACACGCTGGCCGACGAGTTCGCCGACGGCGAGGTTGCGGCCGCAGACGACTCCGCGGCCGACGGACCCGCGAGCGGCGAGTCCGCCGAGGCCGTCGCGGAGTACGTCGCCCGTGAAATCGACGCGACGGTCGCCGCCGCGACCGACGAGTTCGAGGCGTTCCGGTTCAACCACGCGCTACAGGCCGTCCGCGAGATGGTCTCGCTGCTGCGTCGCTACCGGGAGTACACCGTCCCGGACGAGGACACCTTCGAGCGCGGACTGGTGGCGGCGGTGAAGATTCTCGCGCCGGTCGCGCCCCACGTCGCCGAGGAGGTCTGGGACCGACTGGGCCGTGAGGGACTCGTCGCCGAGGCCGAGTGGCCCGCCGCGGACGCGCCCGAGAACTACGACGTGGAGCGCCGCCTCGTGGAGAACACCCGCGAGGACGTGCGCGACATCGTCGAGACCGTCGGTATCGAAGACCCCGAGACCATCATGCTGGCCGTCGCGCCCGAGTGGAAGCACCGCGCTCACGACATCGCCGCGAACGCCGACGGGAACGTGGTCGGCACCGTGATGGGCGACGAACAGTTGCGCCAGCAGGGCGAGGACGCCGCCGACTTCGCCAAGGACCTCGCCGCCCAGTCCGAGGCGCTGGACGAGCAACTCCCGCCCGAGCGCGAACGCGCCGCCCTCGAACGCGCCGCGTGGCTCCTCGAACGCGAGTTCGGGGCCGACGTGGTCGTGCGGAGCGCCGACGAGGCCGACCCGGACCTCGCGGGCAAGGCCGAACCCGGCCGCCCCGCCATCGACATCGCGGAGTAGTCCGGACCGAAGCGCGGCGACACCGCCGACGCTGACATCTTCCTTCGGACGTTCCGGTACGGGCTTTCAGAGCCGTTCTTCTGAGCGTTCGACGCGGACACCAGTCCTTTTCCCGCGGTACCACCTTCGTATGGTATGGCGTTCTCCTCAGTCGTTCCGATAGCGCAGGGCTTGTCTTCGACTCCGCTCACGGTCGATATGCTCGCGGTCTTCGCTCTCATTCTTCTCGCGCTCGTGCTGTTTGCGACCGAATGGCTCCCGATAGACGTCACCGCTATCCTGATAATGGTCCTGCTGATGGTCCTCGAACCGTGGACGCGAATCTCCCCGCAGGAGGGTATCTCCGGGTTCGCCAGTCCCGCGACCATCACCGTCTTGGCGATGCTCATACTGAGTACGGGAATCAACCGGACCGGCATCGTCCAGTTACTCGGCCGCAAGATGGCCGCGTTCGCCGGGACCGACCGCCGCAAGCAACTCGCCGCGACCATCGGCGTCACCGGACCGGTGTCGGGATTCATCAACAACACGCCGGTCGTCGCCATTCTGGTCCCCGTCATCACGGACCTCGCGCACGAGGGCGAGACGTCACCGTCGAAGCTACTCATGCCGCTGTCGTTCGCCTCGATGCTCGGCGGGACGCTGACACTCATCGGTACCTCGACGAACATCCTCGCCAGCGACATCGCGGCCCAACTCGGGGCCGAGACGCCGGGTCTCGACCTGTTCGCGTTCGGGATGTTCGAGTTCACCAAACTCGGCGTCGTCGTCTTCGCGGTCGGCGCTCTCTATCTCATGACGGTCGGCGTCTGGCTGATTCCCGAGCGAATCCCGGCGGACGACGACCTCGTCGAGGAGTACGCCCTCCAGGAGTACCTCGCCGACGTCGTCGTGCCCGCGGACTCCTCGCTGATCGGTCAGACCGTCGAGGAAGCGCTGGGAGACGACGACCTCGACATCGACGCCCTCCAGTTGGTTCGGGACGGGGAACGCTTCGACGAACCGCTCGCCCGCAAGGAGATTCAGGACGACGACACGCTCCGACTCAGGACGAATCGGGGGACGCTCGAACGCATCGTGGACGCGGAGGGACTCACGTTCGCGGGCGGGCCTCGGACGGAGGACGACCTCCATCCGGACGAGGAGGACCCCGTCCTCGTCGAAGTCGTCATCCCGTCGGGGTCGTTCCTCGTCGGCGAGACGCTCGCCAGTTCGACCTTCCGACAGCGCTACGACGCGAACGTCCTCGCCTTCCGGAGTCGCGGTGACGTCGTCCGGGACCGGTTCGAGGACATCTCGGTTCGCGTCGGCGACACGCTCCTCGTGCAGGCACCGCCCGACAGCCTCCAGCGACTGGTTCAGAACGAGGACTTCATCGTCGCCCACGAGTTCGACGAGACCACCTACCGGAGCGAGAAGATTCCGTTCGCGGTCGCTATCATCGCCGGGGTCGTCGCACTCCCGGCGCTGAACGTCCTCCCCATCGTCGTCTCGGCGCTGGCGGGCGTGGTCGCGATGGTCTTCACCGGCGTTCTCGAACCGACCGAACTCTACTCGTCTGTCGAGTGGAACGTGATATTCCTCCTCGCCGGAGTCATTCCGCTCGGCATCGCGCTCCAGCAGACCGGGGCGGCCGGGGTTCTCGGGAATCTGGTCGCCTCCACCTCGACGCTCCTGCCGCCCATCGGCGTCCTCTGGGTGTTCTACCTCGCCACCGGCCTGCTCACGAGCGTCATCAGCAACAACGCGAGCGTCGTGTTGATGATTCCGGTGGCCGCCAGCACCGCCCAGTCCATCGGTGCGAACGCGTTCGCGTTCGTCCTCGCCGTCACGTTCGCGGCCTCGACCGCGTTCATGACGCCCGTGGGCTATCAGACGAATCTGTTCGTCTACGGCCCCGGCGGCTACCGGTTCTCGGACTTCCTCCGCGTCGGTGCGCCGCTGCAGTTCCTGCTGTCTATCGTCACCGTCCTCGGCATCGCGTTCTTCTGGGGTCTCAGCCCGTAACTCGTCTCGTCTGTTTCGACGCTGGAGGTTCCTGCCACACCCGCGACTCCGACCGCACCTGCTAATCGGTGACGGAAGGTTCGGCGAGGTCACTCGTCCGGACCGACGGGGCGTTCGAGAACGTCCCGTCCACAGGGTTATCCGACTACGGAGCGTATGTCCGGGAATGGCAGACGATACCGAGCGCGACGCCACGGAACTGGAGCGGGGGAACGAATCGGAACCGGTCGAGGTGGCGGACCTCGCCGACGTCGAGGCGGACCTCGAATCGCTGGAGTTCCCGGCGACGGGGACCGAGGTCGTGGACGCACTCGGCGACCGCGAAATCGAGTCGGTCGAGGGGACGTACGCCGTCGAGGAACTGATACCGAAGGTGGACAGAGAGCGATTCGACTCCCCCGGTGCGGTCCGAGTACAGATACACCGGCCGACGGTCGCCGCGGCCATGAAGAAGGTCGTGGAGGCCAACGAGACGCTCCCGAACGCGGAGTTCAGATGGTCACAGCGCAAGGCCTTCGAGAAGACGTTCGAGGCACTCAAAGCCATCGACGCCGACGACGACGACGAGGGGATACAGGTCGTCAGCGACTGGATAGTCGAGCAGATTACCGAGAAGGAGAAGCTCCCGGGGTCCCGAGGGGTCCGCCGGAGAGCGGCGAAGTTCTGCCGGTCGAACGGGTATCAGGTCCGCAACGACGAGTGGCTCGGCATTTAGACCGCCGACAGACCAACGGTCGGGAGTGGTAACCGCGCTCCGTTCTCCGGAACCGCTCCCACCGGCCGGGTCCGAACGACCGGCCAGCGATACGCGGAGGCCGAACCTTCTTTGTCTCCGCCTCCGACGCCACCGTCATGGACCAACCCACGGCGACCCAGCGGTGCGAGCGCGTCCTCGACGCCGTCAGCGCCGCCGTCATCGCCGACGAGGAGTTCCTCGAAACCGTCCTCACCGGCATCTTGGCTCGCGGGCACGTCCTGCTCGAAGACGTGCCGGGCACCGGCAAGACCCTGACCGCGCGGAGTTTCGCCGACGCGCTGGGGCTCTCGTTCTCGCGCATCCAGTTCACCCCCGACCTGCTCCCCGCCGACATCACGGGGTCGAACGTCTACAACGAGGGCACCGGCGAGTTCGAGTTCTCGCCCGGCCCGGTGTTCGCCAACGTCGTGCTGGCCGACGAGATAAACCGCGCGCCGCCGAAGACGCAGGCCGCCCTGCTGGAAGCCATGGGCGAGGGGCAGGTCACGGTGGACGGGACGACCCACGACCTCCCGACGCCGTTCTTCGTCCTCGCCACGCAGAACCCCGTTGAGCAGGAGGGCACCTTCGGACTCCCCGAGGCCCAGCGCGACCGCTTCATCGTCAAGACCGCCATGGGCTACCCCGACTTCGGGGGCGAGCGCGAACTCGTGGACCGACGCGCCGACCGGACCGCCAAGGCTCCGAGCGTCGAGTCGGTCGTGCAGGGCCGGGAGGTGGCGGCCATCCAGCGCGTCCTCGAATCGGTCCGGGTGGACACCAAACTGCGCGACTACGTCGTCGCGCTCGGTCGGGCGACAAGAGCGGACGACCGCGTCGACGTCGGCGTCTCGCCGCGGGGCATCCAGCGCCTCTTCGAGGCCGCTCGCGCACGGGCCGTCATCTCGGGCCGCGAGTACGTGGTCCCGGACGACGTGAAGCGCGTCGTCGAACCGACGTTCGCTCACCGACTCGTGCTGACCGACGAGGCGACGGTCCGAGGTGCCGACCGGAGCGGCGTCGTCGCGGACGTGCTGGACCGGGTGGACGTGCCCGCCGTGAAGTCGTCCTCCACGTCGGCGTAGCCGCCTCCCTCTCGGTCCGCGTCAGACTCCTCGAATCGGGGCAGTCGCGCTCATAATCGCTCGCCCGAACGTCATCGGGGGCGTTCCCGACCGGCGGAAATCGCCGGAGGAGATTTTCTCCCCCGACGCGACGCTCGACCATGGTCGAGAAGGCGCGACGCGCGAAGGTCGAGGAGTCGCGGCCGGACGCCGACCCCGCGTGGGAGATTCTGGCCCGCGACGAGGCGGACGACCCGCCCCGGTACGTGGGCACCGTCCGGGCGGCGGACGCCGAGGCCGCCCACGAGGAGGCGACGCGACTGTTCTGCTGGTACGCCCACGAGGTGTGGGTCTGTCCGGCCAGGGAGATTCGGAAGTTCTCGGCGGACGCCGAGGAGGAGACGGAGTTGGCGGTCCCGGAGTCGGGGACTGAGGGCCGAACACACGAACTGTAACGGGACTCGGGAGCGTTCTTGCGCGCCGCGAAAAGCGCCGGATAGACGCCGACTCAGGAGTTTCCGCGACGCCGCCCGAGGAAGTCGTCCAGAATCTCGAACGCGCGAATCTTCTGCTGGATGTCGGAGGAGCCGTGACCCTCCTCGCCGAGTTCCACGTACTCGTAGTCGCCGGTCTCGCCTTCCTCGTACCCGAGTTCGTCGAGGGCGTCCCGAAAGATTCTGGCCTGCGAGACCGGGACGCGCCGGTCGTTGACCCCGTGGAGGAGCAACAGCGGTGCCGCCAGATTCTCGGCGTGGGTGACGGGACTCCGCTCCTCGTAGAGTCGGGGGTTCTCCTCGGGCGTGCCCAGATACTTCTCCATCAGTTCCGTCCGGTAGTGGGGCATCGTGTTCTCGTACATGTCTTCGAGGTCGGTCACGCCGATCCACGCGACGCCCGCGTCGTACAGCGACGGGTACTGGACCATCTGCCAGTAGGCGGAGTAACCGCCGTACGACCCGCCGAACACGGCGACGGTGTCGTCGTCTATCCAGTCGCGCGTGTCGAGGACGTGTTCGGCCGCCCGCGCGACGTCGGCCTGTTCGGCCCCGCCCCAGTCGTCGTACAGTTCCTCGCGGAACTCCCGGCCCCGTCCCGCCGACCCGCGGTAGTTGACCCGCAGGACGCTGTAGCCCCGCGAGACCAGAAACTGCGTGAACAGGCCGAACTCCCGCTTGTCCTGCACCGGCGGCCCGCCGTGGGGGGCGACGATAAGCGGTGACGGTCGCTCGCCGGAGTCGTACAGCAGCGCCTCGATGTCGAGTTCCGTCGATGGCTCCAGTTCGACCGCCTCGGCGGGCGCGTCGGCGACGCCGTTCGACGCGAACGTGAAGAACTCCGCGTCGGCGAACGTCTCGGGGTCGATACTGCCGTAGTCGGCCTCGACCAGCGTCTCGTACTCGTCGGTCGAGAGGTCGTACAGCAGGAGTTCTGGTCGGGTCGTCGGCGTGGTGTGGACGACGAGTACCCGGTCGTCGCCGAGGGCGGCCGACCCGTGGGCCGGGTACGACGCGACGCCCTCGGGGAGGTCGAGTCTCCGGACGGTTCCGGAGTCGGTGTCGTAGACCAGTGCGACGTCCGAGGCGTCTCGGGTGCGAGTCGCGAGGAAGCGACTCCCGTCGGGGAGGAACTGGACCGGTTGCTCCTGATACCTCCCGTCGCCGTACCACGTCACCTCGTCGCTGCGCAGGTCGTACACGCCCGCTCTGGTCAGGTCTTCGGTCGTGTCGGCGACCAGCAGGCGGTCGCCCTCGGGACCCCAGTCCACGGGATGGGCCTCCGCGCCCTCCGCGCCGACGTGGAGGTTCCGCGGGTCGGACCCGTCTACGTTCGCGACGTAGACGTCCTGATTCCGGAAGTCGTCCGACTCGTTGGTCGCGTAGGCGACGCTCTCGCAGTCCGGTGAGAGCAGTCCCGCCCCGACCGCCCGGTCGTAGTCCGTAATCTTCCTCGTCTCGCCGCTCGGCAGGTCGTGGACGTAGAGGTTCATCTGCCCGTCGGCCGCCGACCCGACCAGCAGCGTCTCCCCGTCCGCGCCCACGTCGTTGAGCGTGCTCTGTCCGTCCGTCTCGACCACGGCCTCGGTTTCGCCGTCGGGGTCGATGGCGTGGACGTCGTTCTGCTCGTTCCCGTCCTCGTCCTCGTGGTAGAACACGCGCTCGCCGTCCGCGGCCCACCGGACCCACCAGCGGGCGTTTCGCGGAACCTCGCCGTCGCTCCACGTCGTCCGGTCGCCGGTCTCGGCGTCGAGGACGTGGAGTTCGTTCCGGCCTGTCTCGTCGTAGTACAGCGCGACTCGGTCGCCGTCCGGCGACGCGGTGGGATGGGCGAGCGTCGGGAGACTCGCTAACTCTTTCAGGAAGTCGTCCGTCATGTACGAAATCAGAGCACTCCCGAGATGGTAAACGTTTGCAGAAGCGGATTTCTGTCGTCCTTTTTACACTATGGGCCGACTGTTCACCGGAGCGCCATCACCAGCAGGACCGTCCCCGCGACGGACGCGAGCAGCGCGACGGAGAGACCGCCGAACTCCGCGCCGGAACCCGGTCCCGTGGGAACGACGCGCGCCAGTCCGCCCGCCGCGATTGCGGCGACTCCGCCGAGCGAGAGCGCCGCGAGCACGTGGAGGAGTTCGACCCGACGGGTCTCGGCGCGTCGGCCCACCTCCGCGCCCAGTTTCGTTGCGAACGACCCGGCGTCCCAGGCCACCAGCGCGAGGACCGACCCGCCGAGGACGACCCACAGCGGCGCGTCGAGCGTCCCCGCGAACGCCGCGGCGAGGAACAGGCCGCCCCCGGCGAGCGCGGGACCCGCCGCGCGGTCCGAGACGAACCCCAGCACGAACGACACCGAGAGCGCGAAAATCACGGTCGCCGCGAGCACCAGCACGCCCGCGGTCAGGCCGAGGACGACCGTCTCCGGGCCGTAGAACGCCACGACGTTCTCCGAGAGATTCCCGAACTGCTCGGAGAGGGGCGGTTCGAGTCGCCCGACGACGAACCCGACGAGCGCGTCGAGGACCGGTCGGTGGACCGCGCGGACGCCCGCGACGACGGCCAGTCCCGCCGCGAAGGGCGCGTAGCCGACCAGCAGGTCCTGCGCCGAGGTCCGCGAAGACCGCCGCACGAGCGCCGCGACTACTGCGAGCGTTCCCGAGACGAGCGCGACCCACCAGAGCAGGGTGCGAAGCCCCGGCGCGGCGGTGAGACCCGCGAGCAGGTCGTAGACCGCTCCGGGGAGTGCGTCCCGAAGCATCTCGGCGGGGAGTGCGACCTCGGCGAGGAACGCGGGCGGGACCGCCATCGCGGTGACGGCCGCGAACCGCCCGAGGTTCCGCCGTAACTCGGCCAGCGCGTCTGCGACCCGCACGTCGCCGACCGACGCCTCTCCGGCGAGTTCTCGCGTCGGAAGTCCACGGAGCGCTCGAAAGCTGGCGTAACTCGCGGCCGCGAGCAGGAGCGCGAAGGCGAGCACGTGGAGTCGGCCCGGTTCGGGCGCGAGCAGCCAGTCGGTCGCCGTCGAGACCAGTCCGCCGAGCGCGCCCGCGACACCGAGTTCGAGGTTCGTGACCAGCGCGTGGCCCGCGAGCGCGAGGAAGAATCCGACCGGGAGAACCGCGACGCGGGTGACGACGCCGAGACACCGCGACACCGAGCGGAACGTGGCAACCTCGCGGGCCGACGCGGCCGCGCCGAACGCGCCGACCGTACAGCCCCAGAGAACCGCCATCGCGCCGACGATGCGGAGCATCTCGCCCGAGACTCTGGTCGGCGACGGCGCGGGGAACGACGCCGCGACGGCCACCAGCGACTCGTAGCCGACCCCGACAGCGACGCCCGCTCCCGCCGGAACGAGCAGGAGACTCGCGGCGAACGTCGCGGGTGCGCGCCACCGTTCGAACGTCAACAGCCAGAGCGCCGCCGCGAGACAGACTGCGCCGGTCACCGCGACGGCCGCCCCTTTCGCGACGCCCGCCGCACTGCTCAGGGCCGCCGCTCCGCCCGCGGTGCCGAGTATCGCCACGGCGGTACTCGCGCGGGTCGGTGCCCAGTCGGTTCGGGAGCGGTCGCGTTCGGCGTCTGCGTGTTCGTCCATCATGGTCGGAGCAGTGTCTGCAGCGAGCGTTCCAGCGCGATGCCCAGCGGGTCGTCCACGTCCCAGTCGATAGTCGCCCCACCGGCCGTCCGGAGGTCCCAGAGCCGAATCGCGCGCCGCGTTCCGGCGACCGCTCGGCCGGACGACCCGACCTCGGACGCGCCAGCGAGCGACCCGCCGTCGGAGGATTCACGGTCGAGCGAGTCCCCGGCGAGCGACCCGCCGCCGGTCACGTCGGGACTCAGCACCGCGAGTTCGTGGCCCCGCGCCGCGAGCGACCGGGCCAGCGACTCCGGCCAGTCGTCCAGCACGGGCGAGACCAGCACGACCTGTGCGTCGGCGGGGAGTCGGGCGAGCAGTCGCCGAATCGTGGCGTCCTCGGGAGCCCCGCCGTCGGCAGTCGCGGTCTCCGGAGCGTCGGTCCCGAGCGGGGACTGCGACGCGGTTCCGGTCTCGCCGCCCGACCCGGTTCCGTCGGTCGGAACGTCGTCCGGCGCGTCGCGGTCGGCCGCGCGGCCCGCCGCCTCGAAGACGAGTCGAGCGCTCGCCCCCTCCTCGTCGGAGGCCGCCCACGGCAGGTCGTCGGCCGGGAGTCCGCCCGGCAGGTCCCCGTCGTCGAGACCCACGGTAGTGACGCTGGTGGCGACGTTGGCCGCGGTCAGCGCGTCGTAGAGGCGCTCGCCCGCGTAGTTACAGAGCGCCGCGCCGTTGGGGTAGCCCGCGCTCGGCGTCGTCCGGGCGACGGGCCGGGCGTCCACCACGACGACGGTCCGGGACGCCCGCTCCTCGCGGAACTGGACCGTGGTGAGTTCGCCCGACTTGGCCAACCGCCGCCAATCGACGCGGCTCATCGGGTCGCCCGGCCGGTACTCGCGGACGGAGTGGAACTCCAGTCCCTCGCCGCCGGAGTCGGTCGTGTGGGTCCCGACTCGGCGGGGCGAGGCCCGACCGAACTCAGGGTCCGAGACCGACCGCGAACACGAGAGGGTGGTCTCGCCCGCGGCCGAAATCTCGGTGGTCGCGCGGTCGGTGGCGCTGGCGGTCCGGACCCGGACCGCCGGGTCGCCGAACTCGTGGTCGCCGCGCTTGGCGACGACCGAGTACGAGAGGGTCGCCGCCTCGCCGGGTCGGAGCGCGACCGCGGCCCGGGGCGACCCCGAGACGACCGCCAACTCGTCGGGGACGCCGTCCACGACCCGCACGTCGGCGAGCGTCGAGTCGCCCGCGTTCTCGACGCGCAGGGTGACTTCAACCGCCGCGCCCGGCGGCGGACTCTCGGGGTCGAAGGTGCGCTCGATACGGGGTTCGGTCGCTCCGGACAGCGACGAGAGCGCGCCGAAGGCCACGTACGCCAGCGGGACGACCGCCGCCGCGAACAGTCTCGGTTGGGCGTACAGCAGGCCCAGCGTCGTCAGGAGGAGGGTCCCGGCGAGCGCGCCGCGGAAGCGCGCCACTCGCTCGCGGTTCACTGCGACTCACCCCCGTCGCCGCCAGCGTCGCGTTCGCTATCGGTTCGGTCACCGTCGTCGCGTTCGTTCTCGGGTTCCTCCTCTCGGTCGAAGACGCGACCCACCGCGTCGATGGTTCGCTCGACGCGCCGCCGTCGCTCGGCGGCGGGGTCGAGCCACGCCCGGAGTCTGGCCGGGAGCGAGAATCGGGGACCGGACTCGTCGGCGAGGAACGCCGCGGCGATTGGGTCGTCGGTCCACGCGCCGGTCTCGACCGCCCGGCGCGCTCGCTCGGGCGTGCGGTCGGCGGCGCGGGCGTGTGCGCCCGCGGCGGTCTCGGCGAGCGTGGTCCTGACTGCGCGCAGCGCCCGGTCGTCGCCGTCGCAGGCCGCCGCGACCCGCCGGTCGAACGCCTCGCCGGTCCGCGCCCGGTCGGTCGCGCTCACCGACTCGGGTCGGGCACCGACCCCCTCGAATCTGGCCGACGCGGAGTCCGTCGCCGGGCGCTCGGCGGTCCCGCCCCGGGCCGCCCACGCGGCGTAGGCCCCGACGACCGACCCGAGGACGAGCAGGAGTCGCTCCGGACGCCGGGATTCGAGGACCCCGACCGCCGCCGAGAGGGGGTCCGCGAGACCCGGGGCGACGACCACCGCGGCCGCCGCGAGCGTCAGGAGCGCGCCGAGACCGCCGAGGGCGCGAGCACGCATCAGTCGTCACCTCCCGCGGCGTCGGGCGCTCCGGGCGAGTCGGCGGAATCGCGTGCCTCCGCGGAGTCGGCCGCCTCGGTAGAGTCCGGCGATTCAGACGCGTCCGCGGCGTCGGGCGTATCGTCCTCGGGACGGGCCGCGCGCTCGATGGCCCCGATGGCCTGTTCGACCTCCGGGAGTCGGTCGTCGGGCGAGCGCGCGCCGTACTCCACGTCCCGGAAGGCGTCCCGGAGCGTGACGACCGGCCCGGGCGGCAGGCCGTCCTCGCCGACCGCGTGGTCGGCGAGTTCGGCGGGCGTCGAGACCGCGGGCCGCCGGACCGAGACGGTCCGAACGAACGTCTCCCACGCCTCGCGGAGGGTCCGGTAGGAGTCGGGGTCGCGCTCGTCCGACGGTGATTCATCCGCGTTCGCCGGGGGGTCGTCTGCGAGCGCGCCCAGCGAGACCGACTCGCTGGCCGCCGTCGCGCGCTCGCGGAGCCACGCCCGGAGGCGCGCGAGGAGTTCGCCGACCGTGGTCTCGCCCGCCCGGAGTTCCCGGAGCGCGTCGAGAACCGTCTCGACCGCCCGCGAGAGGCGGTCGGCCGCGCCGAACAGCGCCGCGACGACGAGACCGGGAATCGCTCGAAGGGCCGCGAGCAAGGCCGCGCCGAGTCGCCGCGGGGTCAGGCCCCGGCGAGCGGCCGCGTAACCCAGACCGCCGAGGACGAGCGCGGCCCCGCCGAGGACGCCCGCGAGGTTGCGGTAGAGGTCCGAGACGGTCGTCTGACGGGTCTGCCCGCGTGCCGAGACGACTACCGCGGCGCTTCCGCGGAACGGGAGCGACGCGGTGGCCGTGCCGTTGATGTCGGTGACGCGGGCGGTATCGCCGACCCGGACGCTGGCGTTCGAGAGGGGGTCGCCGCCGTAGGTCGCCGTGACCTCGACGGGAGTTCCGGGGAGCGCGAGCGGGAGCGCCGGGTCAGCCGAGAGTTCGAGGCGCGGAATCGAGAGGGTCCGCTCGCCGGAGACCGACCCGCGGGAGACGCCGAGGGTGACGTTACCGGGCGCGTCCGGAAGTCGGACGCGAACGCGACCGTTTCGGTCCGTGGTGCCGACCGACTCCCCGTCGAGGGTGACGGTCGCGTTCCGGACCGGCACGTCGCGGACCGTCGCGGTCACGACGACCTCGTTGCCGGTGGCCACGTCGCCCGAGACCGTGAGCGTGGCGTTGGTCGCCAGCGCGTACTCGGTCCCGTTGCCGTCGCTCCCGTTGCCGGGCGAGAGCGCGCCGGGCGCGAACTCGTCGGGGACGAGCGCGTCCGGCGGTCCCCCGTTCAGCGACATCGGCGCGTCGAAGTTCGCCGGGGGAGCGGCCACCGCCGCGGCGGAGTCGCCGTACGTGTTTCCGACGAATATCCGGAGTTGCTCCGCGTAGGGGACCCGTGCGGTCACGGTCCCCTGCTCGTCGGTGATGCCGACGCGCTCGCCGTTGAACCAGACGGGGACGCCGGTGACGACGCTCGCGTTCTTCCGGACCGTGACTTCGACGGTCGCGCCGGGCACCGCCGTTCGATTGAGTCCGACGCGGTACCCGCCGCTCGACCGGGCGGTGTCCGAGGACTCGGTCGTGGTCGTCTCGGAGGGGTCGCGGGTGCTCTCGCGGGTCCGTTCGGTCGTCTCGCCCGGTTGCGCGGTAGCCGTCTCCGACCCGGAGTCGCTCGCGGTACTCGACTCCTCGTCACCGCTTCCGGCGGTCGTAGGGGTCCCCGACTCCGGCGGCGTCGCGGTGCCGGAGTCGCTCGGTGGTCGGGCGGTCGAGGTGGTGCTACTGCCGCCGTCTCGACCGGTCGCGTCGGCCGACCGGTTCGGCGAGAACCGCTCGCCGGGACTGCCCGACTCGGTGGGCGAGTAGTCGCGGGCCTGCGAATCGGTCTGGTTCCGGAACGCCTGCTGTTCGGACTGCAGGCGGGCGCTCCCCGGCGTCGGGTCGAACCGGACCCACCCGACGTCCGGGAAGTAGGCCTCGACCCACGCGTGGGCGTTCATCGCCCGGACCTTGTAGGCGTTCGACCCTATCGACTGGCCGGTGGAGTAGCCCACGACGTACCGCGCGGGGACGCCTTGTGACCGCAGCATCGCGGTCATCGACGTGGCGAAGTACTCGCAATAGCCCTTCTCCATGTCGAAGACGAACTGCGACGCCACGTCTTCCCCGGTTGGTTGTGAGACGTTCAGCGAGTAGGTCTTGTTCGACTCCAGCCACGACTCGATTCGCGCGGCCGTCTCGTAAGGGTTGTCGGCGTCGGCGGTCAGGCGGGTGGTGAACCGGCCCAACCGAGGGTCGGTGTCCTCGGGGAGCGCGGTGTACCGGCGCTCGATTTCGGCGGGGTAGTCCCGGCCCGCCGTCTTCAGCACCGCGGGGTCGCGCGCCGGGAGGTGGCTGACGCCGGAGTAGGTCGTCCCGGCGGAAACCGGGTCGGCGGCGACGAACCCGCGCTGGTCGGTGACGTAGAGGGAGTCCGAACCGGTCCCGGACACCGAGTTGGCGCGCCAGACGCTGGGCAGCGCGGTGGCCGACTGCCGCAGGGTGACGCGGTACTGGACCTCGCGGCCACGAATCCCCTCGCCCCTCATCGGGCCGGTGTACGGTTGCCGGTCGCCGGACCGCTCCCACCCCGACCCGGTGTAGGTGTCGTACGCGCCGGTCCGCCAGTACGACGGCACCGAACTCCGGACCGTGAAGTGGGTCTCGGCGTTCTGGGACCGGAAGGCGCTCTGATTACTAGCGAGCGACCCGCCGACGGAGGTACTGTCGCCGGGGTTGAGCGCGCCGAGACCGCCGCCGCTACCCAGACCGCCGCCCCCGGACTGGCCGTACGGGTTGATGCCCGGTTGGGGGACCGCGGACCCGAGCGGCGTCTGGCCCAGTCCGGCCCCCGAGACGCCGGGGACGACGAGGCCCGCGAGGACCACGGCGAGCGCGCACGCGAGCGCCAGCGCGGCGCGGAGTCGGTCGCGCGACTGTTCGTCGTCCGGCAACAGCGGTGACGGCTTGTCGGGCATGGGAGTCGTGTGAGGGTTGTCAGCATCGGTCCGCGGACACGAACTGGCCGGACTGCACGTCGCCGTCGCGGACGCGGACCGAGAGTCTGGATGCAACGTGGGCGGAGATAGGTAAAAAGACTGGTGGAACTCAGAAGTGTTGACACGGACCATTGATTCTGGCAGACAGTAGTAGAAAACTTATCACGACCGAGCGACGGGTCTCTGTCGATGTCCGACTGGACCCGCCGCCAAGTCCTCGCGACCCTCGGCACCGCTGCGGTCGGCGTCGGCGGCTACTGGTGGTTCGAAGGGGACCACTGCATCGACCGGCGCGAACCGCACTGGACCGTCGAGGGCCGCCGCTGGTCGCCGCCAGCGACCGACGGGTATTCGCTCTACGTCTCGGAGAGCCACGGCCTGACCAGTAGCGACCGCGTATCACGAGTCGCGTCGCTGAAACAGCACGACGGAGCGCCGAATTGGGTGTTCACGGTGACCGGAGGCGGTGCCGGAGTCCCGCTAGTCGCCGACGGGAGCGTCTACGTCGGGACCGGCGCGGACTACGTCTACGCGCTCGACGAGCGGACCGGCCACGTCGAGTGGCGCTACGACGCCGGTGGCCGGGAGACCTACGGCGGCGGTGCGTGGGGCAGACCCGCGAAGGCGAATGGTCTCGTAGTCGTCGGAGTCTCCCACTCCGGTGACTCGCAGGCCGACTCGACAGACGACGGGTTCACCCACCGAGTCGTCGCGCTCGACGCCGACACCGGCGAAGAGGTCTGGGCCGGAAACGTGGACGCGATGGTCTGGACCGGGCCGGTCGTGGTCGGCGACACCGCGGTCGCGGCGACCGAGGCCGGGGGCGTCTACGGGTTCGCAGTCGGCGACGGAAGCCGACGCTGGCGGACCGCGGTCGGCGAGAAAATCTGGGACCCCATCTTCGGGAGCGCCAGCGCAGTCCACGTCGCCAGCAGTGACGGGGCGGTTGCGGCAATCGACCCCGAGTCCGGAGCGAAGCGGTGGACCGCCTCCGTTTCGGGTGAGAGAAACGGCGAGAAGGAGCGGAAGATACGGGCCACCGAGCGCGACGACGAGACCTTCTTCGTCGGCACCGACTGGGGACGAGTAATCGCCTTCCCGCGCTCCGGCGGTCCGGAGGACTGGCGGTTCGAGGGCGAAGCGGCGATAGCCGACGTCTCGTCGGACGGGTCGCTGGCCTACGTCCTCGACCAGCGCGGATACGTCAGCGTCCTCGACGCCGCGTCCGGCGAGCGTCGTGACCAGTTCCGCGTCGCCGAGAAATCGTGGGAGGACAGATGCGGGTGGAATCCGAAGTACGAGCGCGCGACCGGACTGGTCGCGGGCGAGAACTCGCTCGCCGTGACCGGACCGTGGGTCGGCCAATTCCCGCGCCACAGACGGTGATGGACGCGTTCCGGGGTTCGGGCGGGCACGGGGTCCGGAAACCGGTCGCTGGTCGTCACCGTCGCCGCTGTTCGGTAACTGCGAACACGGTTAAGGCGGTCAGCGTCCTTCGAACGAGTGAACATGGCGGGGACACGGCAATCACCGGACCGACGGACGGGGGACCGAGCGCGCGCGGGCGACCGGCGGGTTCTGGAATCGACCGCACTGCGGTTCGCCGGGCGACCGGGCGCGCCGCACGGCATCGTGCGCCACGTCGGGCGGGAGTCAGGGGAACGCCGCGACACGCCCGTCCTGACGGGGAGGGTCGGCGACCAGTTCGTACTCGCCCTGCGGTCGGGGACCGACGCGGAGTGGTACCAGAACGTCCGGGCGGCCGACGAGTGCGTCGTCGTCCACGACGGCCGGGCCTATCGGGCCGAGTCGCCGCGACTGGTGGACCCGGCCGCGGTCCCGGAGGCGTTTCCCGCCGGGGTGAACCGACTGCTGTCCCGGAGCGGTCCACGGCAGTACCTCCGGATGGACCGCGGCGCGGAGGTCCCGGCGGAGTATCGGGAGGTGACGAGGCGGTATCCGGCGCGGCCTGCGGTCGCGGGGCTAGCGGGTGCGGTGCTACTGGCCGCGGTCCTGTGGCGGGCCGTGAACCGGAGGGACTGAGCGCGTCGGAGGACCGAGTGTGTCGGAGGTCTGAACGCGTCGAGTGGTCGTCGTAGCGAGTTCTATCCGGCGTCGTGGCGGGGTAACTCCACGACGAACGCCGCGCCGCCCGCGTCGCTGTCCTCGACCCAGACGTCCCCGCCGTAGTTCTCGACCAGCGTCTCGGTCAGGTGGAGGCCTCCGCCGTGACTGCTCTCCGGGCGAGGTTCGAATATCTCGGCCTTGCGCGAGTCGGCGACGCCGGGGCCGTCGTCGGCCACGCGGAGTCGGACCGAATCGCCGCGGTTCGTGACGGTGAGTTCGACCTGCGGGTCGTCGGCGTCGATGTGTCGGGCGTCAGTGCGTTCTGCGTCGGAACGTCCGGCGTCGCCGTCTGCGGCGGCGGCCCGACCGCTCGCGGCACCGTGTTCCGCCGCGTTCTCCACGAGGTTGTTCACGACCGACTGGACCGCCTCGTTGGCGGTCACGGGCGCCTGTTCGGGCAGGTCGGTCGAGACCGTGACGTCGAACTTCTCGCCGACCCGTCCGGCGGACTCGGCGACGACGGCCGCGAGGTCGATTCGAACGAAGTCGTCGTCCTCCGCCACCGTCTCGGCTATCGCGCCCGCGTTCTCGACGAGTTCGGTCACCTCGTCGGCCTGCTCGCGGATGGTGGTCGCGGAGTCGGCCACCGATTCGGCGTCGGTCTGGCTCTCGACGAGGTCGGCGTGGGCGACGATGGCGCTCACGTAGTTCCTGACGTCGTGGCGAAAGAGGTCGTTGACGAACCGGAGCGTCGTCGTCGCACGCTCCGCTTGCCGGGCGTTCGCCCGGTTTCTGGCGTTGTAGTAGCCTGCGACGAGCCCCGCGACCGCGCCAGCGTCGGCCGCGAGCAGAAGTTGGAACGTCGGTTCGGAGACGACCCGACCTTCGAGTTGGCGGACGAGGATGCCAGCCCCGGTCGTCCCGACGAGGACCGTGATGCCGAGCAGACACCACGTCACGACCCGCCACCGGTGCTCGGGCGCGAGTCGGGAGTCGGCCAATCGGTAGCCGCCGTAGGTGACTCCCAGCGACAGCACTCCGTCGAGCGTGAGCGCCAGCAACGGACCGTTCAGGCGGTCGATTCTGCCGATTTCGGTCGCGTGGTGCGCCACGGACGCCGCGAGCAGTGCCGCGCCGATTCCGACGACCGCCACCGAGGAAGAAACCGTGGCTGACTGACGCACCATGGCGTTGGATTTCGGGGAGAGTTCTATTAGTTTTGGGAGCCGGTCGCGGACCGCGTCGAGACCGTCGCTCGCAGTTCGACACCGAAGCGGTCCTTCGCGGTTCCGCGTCGAGGTGGAGAGAGCGGACGCGGCGGCGGCCTCAGCGGGCGTCGTCGGCCGGGTCGGCCCGTACGCGCTCGCCCTCGGCAGTCTCGGGGAACATCTTGCCCGGGTTGAGGGTGTCGCGAGGGTCGAACGCCCGCTTGAGGCGGCGCATCGCTTCGACCGACTCGGGACCGTGTTCGGTCTCGAGGAACTCGCGCTTGCCGAGACCGATGCCGTGTTCGCCCGTCGCGGTGCCGCCGAGGTCGATGGCCTTCTCGACGGTGGCCTCGTACACCGACGCGGCGGCCGCGAGTTGCGCGTCGTCGTCCTCGTCCACCAGCACCGAGAAGTGGAGGTTGCCGTCGCCCGCGTGCCCGAAGCAGGGGACCAGCAGGTCGCGTTCGTCGGCGAGGCGCTTGACGAATCTGACCATCTCGGGGTAGTCGCTGATGGGCACGGTCACGTCGCCGGGGTGGAGCGCGCTCAGGTCGGGGTCCCAGACGCGGGCCGCGTAGGCGAGTTCCTTGCGGGCCTGCCAGAGGTCGGCCATCTCGGCCTCGTCGTCGGCAACGTCGAACCGCTGCACGCCGTGGGCTTCGAAGACGGTCTCGCAGAACGCTATCTCTCGTTCGACGCCGTGGTCGGCGTGGAATTCGAGGAAGACGGTGGGCACGTCCGGCAGGTCGGTGCCGGTGTAGTCGTTGGCCATCCGGGCAGAGTCGGCGTCTACGAGTTCGATGGTCGCCACGTCCACGCCCGAGCGCACGGCGTCGAAGACGGCCTCGGTAGCGTCGTCGAGCGACGGGAAGAGGGCGCGCCCGCCCCGAATCTGCTCGGGCCTGCCCGCGAGTTCGAGAGTCGCGCGGGTGACGACCCCGAGGGTGCCCTCGCTCCCGACCAGCAGGTCCGCGAGGTTGTAACCGCTGGAGGTCTTGACCGCCTTGCTCCCGGCCGTGATTACCGACCCGTCCGCGAGGACCGCCTCCAGTTCCAGCACCCAGTCGCCGACCTCGCCGTACTTGACGGTCTTCATCCCGGAGGCGTCGTTGGCTATCATCCCGCCGACCGTCGAGATGTCGCCCGAGGAGGGCAAGGGCGGGAAGAACAGACCGCGGTCGGCCACCGCCTCGTCCACCGCGGTGCCGTAGACGCCGGGTTCCACGTCTATCTGGAAGTCGTCGGGCCGCACGTCCAGCACGCCATCCATCCGCGAGAGGTCGAGGCTCACGCCGCGGTGGGCGGGCACGGCGTTGCCCTCCAGACTCGTCCCGGCGGCGTAGGGGGTGACCGGGACCCGGCGCTCGTTCGCGGCCGCGAGGACGGCCGACACGTCGGCGGTCGATTCGGGCCAGACCACGGCGTCGGGCGTGACGCCCTCGCCGCGTTCCTCGGCACCGAAGTCGGCGGCGTGGCTCTCGCGTACCGAGTCGCCGAACGACGCCTCGCCCGTCAGGTCGAGTTCCGTGAGGAACGAACAATCGTGAGTCATACGTTACCGTGGACCTATGACGGCTTAAACGTTGGAGTGGGCGCGAGTAGCGGCGACCGTGACGATTTATAATCGGCCCAACTGAATCCGGTACCATGTCCGACTCCGACGACGGCCGACGCCGGGCGGCCGACTCGTCCACGACCGGGGAGAGCGACGAGGTGGCCGTAGAGCGCCTGCCGCCGGACGAGGCCTTCGAACTCCTCGCTCACGAGACCCGTTTCCGCATCCTCGAAACGCTGAACGAGACCGACGGTTCGCTCGCCTTCTCCGAACTGCGCGAGCGAGTCGGCGTGGACGACCCCGGACAGTTCAACTACCACCTCGGGAAACTCACCGACCGGTTCGTCACGAGCAGTGACGAGGGATACGAACTCGCCGCCCCCGGGTGGCGGGTGGTCGGTGCGGTACTCTCCGGCGGCTACACGAAGGCACTGGACGCAGACCCCATCGAGACGGACGTTCCGTGCCTGTCGTGCGAGAGCGGGATGGAACTCCGGTTTCGAGGAGAGAAGGTCCAAATCCAGTGCCCCGAGTGCGACGAGACGTACACGAACATTCCGATACCGGCTGGCATATTCGAGGGCGTTTCCCCCGACGAGGCTCCCGGGGTCGTCGATAGCTGGTTGAAGCGACTCCACTCGACGGCCAACTACGGGTTCTGTCCGAACTGCGACGGCAAACTCGACCAGACAGTGCTCCTCCCAGGCGACGAGGACGTCCCCGAAGACTGGGAGACGGACGACGAGGCCATCGTCAGCTACACGTGTACTCGCTGCGGGTTCAGTTGGTACAGTTCCTTCCCCTTCCCCGCCGTCCTCCATCCCGCCGTGGTTGGGGTCTACCACGACCACGGTATCGACATGCGCGAGACGCCGTTCTGGAATCTCGACGGCTTGCAAGCCGACTCGGCGACGGTCACGAGTAGTGCCCCCCTTCGGGTCGAGGTGACGACGACCGTCGGCGAGCAGCGTATCTGCTTCACCTTCGACGAGGATATGAACGTGGTCGAGGAACGCCGAGATTGACGGCCGACTCGTGGAACCGCGTTTCTGTAACTCGGTCCGTGGAGATGCTCGTCGTACCACTTCTCCGCGACAGCATCCACAAAGCTCATGCCAATGCTGTGACGAGTCTCGGCCATGCCCTTCGAAGAAAACTCTGCCCCCGC
Source organism: Halorussus aquaticus (assembly GCF_024218795.1). Taxonomy (GTDB): domain Archaea; phylum Halobacteriota; class Halobacteria; order Halobacteriales; family Haladaptataceae; genus Halorussus; species Halorussus aquaticus. The sequence continues at coordinate 2,691,959 of NZ_CP100400.1, read as the reverse complement.
GAACGACGACGACGGCTGTCCGAAGTGCGGTCACACCGAAACCGACGTGGGGACCATCTCCACGACCGGCGGCGGTCTCTCGAAGATGTTCGACATCCAGACCAACCAGTTTCAGGTCGTCTCGTGCCTGAACTGCGGCTACTCGGAACTCTACCGCGACACCGGGTCGGCCGGGAGCGATATCGTGGACGTGTTCCTCGGCTGAGGCTCCCGAACACAGCACTATCCTCAAACTCCACGATGGCTGCAATCGGAATTTTCGTCCTGTTCGTGCTGCTTAGCGTCGGCGGTGGCCTGCTGCTGTGGAGCGCGGTCGATTCGGAGAAGCGCGACCGGCAGGTCATGGACCGCGAGTCCGCGGAGAAGGCGGCGCGGCGCGACACCAGCGAGGACGAGGACGAGCGCCGCGGCTTCTGATTTCCGGACGGATTACCTCGTCAGTCGCCGCCAGCGGTGTCCGTACCGCCACAGACGACCGCCGACTGTCCCTCGACCGCAGTCGGTTCGCCGTCGAGTCGGTACTGGACCGTGTAGGCCGCGCTCCCGCCAGAGGCGTGGAGGACCGCGATTTGGGCCGTCCGCTGGTCGCCGCGACAGTAGTCGGCGTCGGCACCGAACGCGAACGGCGCGTAGGTCGTCTCGAACGGTGCCACCTCGCCCGGCGACACGACGAGGTCGGTTCTGGACGGCGAGAGCGGTCGGTTCCGTCCGACGCCGACGACGCCGGGACCGAGGTCGAACGACGACTCGTCGAACGAGTCGCTCTGGACGTTCACGGTGGGATTCGGAACGTCGCCGTAGATTCCGACGAACCGGACGAGCAGGGGGGCGTCGCCCTGATTCTCGACCTCGAACCGAGCGCGGCCGTCTCGGAGGACTTCGACGTTTTTCGCCTTTCCGTGGACCATCTCCGGTATCCACCGACGGACCCACCCATTCCGCGTCTCGGCCTTCACGTGGAGCGAGCGACCGACGTACGTCTCTGGCCGGTCCGGGAACACGACCGGGAAGCGCGCCGTTCTCGGCGGTCGTTCGACTGCTTCGAACTCCTCGTCGGTGGACGAATCGAAGAGGACGGCGTTCCGGACCTCGACGTGGTCGCGGAACGCGACCACGAGTTCCGTCCCGTAGAATCGGTGGTCCTCGAACACGTCCTCCGGCGACGGTCCGTCGGCGACGAAGGGGAGCGATTCGGTGCAACCGGCCGTCAGCAGAGCGCCCCCGGTTGCGAGAGCGCGGAGGAAGGGGCGGCGGTTCACGGACGCGAATAGTTCCGCTCGTGATACGTATCTTCGCTCGCCCGAACACTTTCTTCAGTCCCCCCCGTACGACTGCCGGAGGACGAACGGTCCGATTGCGAGCGTGTGCTTGGCGACGACGACGATTCGCAGGATGTAGGTCAGGAACAGCAGGAACGGCACGAGCGTGACGGTGAACGCCGCGCCGACGACCCACGTGATGTTCGGCACGCCCAGCGTGACCCCCGGAAACGTGGGCGCTCCGACGAACGCGAGCATCGCACCGGCAACGACGAGCGCCGGGACCGCGGCGTAGAGGATGTACCGCGACAGGTCCACGAGTTCCCACTGGAAGTACAGCGTCTTTATCTGCTCGCGCGCCGGTCCGAACATGGTCAGGGCAGTCTCCAGTCGGTGGAACGCCTCGCGCTCCTCGTCGTCGAGGGAGTCGCCGAACGTGTCGGTGAATCGCTCGACTTGGTAAATCTTCCACGCGTAGTTGTAGTCGAGTATCGCGTCCAACACGGCGAAGGTGCCGAACTGCTCCCCGTCGAGTTCGTCCAGCACCACGTCCGCGTTGGCCCGTAGGCTGTCGAGGAACTCGCCGACTTGCCGACGAAGTTCGTCGTTCCCGTTGTCGGCGATGCACTCTTCGAGCGCGTCGGCCCGGCGCACGTTGGCTTCGAGGAGTTGGGCGAGGAATCCCGCCGGTTCGGCTTCGGGGGCGGTCTCGAACAGTTCGGTCGCGTAGGTCCGGAAGTCCATCGCGTCGCTCATCCGCTGGCGCTGGTCGCCCAGCGGTCCGTTCTCCTGCGAGATGACGAGTTGGCTGATGGTGACGACCAGCGTCGTCCCGGTGATGACGGTGCCGATCATGGTCGAGAACATGGTCTCGATGGTGTCGGCCGAGCGAATCGCCACCTGCAGCGACGGGACGACGAGCGTGCTGATTCCGACGAACGTGGCGAAGACGGCCGCGGCGAGGAGTCCTGTAACGACGAACCGGTTCCCGCCGAGCAGGAACCAACTGTAGAACCGACCCAGACCGACGCGTTCGCGCAGCGTGTTGGCCGTCCGTATCTCGTCGCCGTCCGTCTCAGTCATCGTCCTCGGCGTCGTCGGCTTCTGCGTCGCCGGTCTCGGCCACTCCCTCCGCTGGCCGCCTGAGGACGAGGAACTTGGTCCCGCCGCCGACGTATTCGATGGTCGCGTCGAGTTCCCACCCGTCGGCCGCGGCCTCGTTCAGCGCGGTGGTCGGGTCGCGGGCCTCCTTCTTCGAGGGTTCGCGCGGTGGCTTGACGACCCGATACTCCCATCGCGGAGCCGCGTCGGGACACATTTGTCCGGACCGACGGGACAGAAGGGGCTAAACGTGATGGCCCTCGAAAGAGGGCAGCGCGGCCGAGTTGGGCCACGATGTGGAGGGCACGGGAAACGACGACCGGACTCCGGGTCCGTGGATGGTAGACGCCGTGTCCACGACTTCGTACACCTACTTCGGGACGACCGGCGTCTCCCCCGATAGCTGACGCCGCGAGGCGGATGAAAAAGGCGGGCGGCGACGACAACCTCAGTTGGTCCGGAGGTTGCTCGCGTTCTTCCGGTTGAGGTGTTCGATGAAGACGATGCATATCGAGACGAGTCCTGCGAGTGCCGGGAGAGAGATGGGAGTCGCTTCTGAACCCGGCGATAGACTCGCGTCCACGCCTGCGACGAGGTACAACGAGACGATACTGAGGGAGAGGAGGAACAGAACTACGACGAGAGCCACTTTCTTCGTCGGGACGCTTCCGCTGTTCCCCCGGCGCGTTCTCGATACGGCCCGCAGTTCGAAGGCCGTCACTCCAAGCCCGGCGAGCGCGACGAGAACCGAGACCGTGTTCAGAATAGCTGTTATCGAGCTAACCATGTATGAGGGGTTACGGATTTGCCGAACTAAAAAATAAGTTTTTGGTGGATTACTCGTCCACGCAGAGGTTACAGTCGATCTCGCTGGCGTATTTCGTGATAAGAGCGCTGGCACACGAGATGCATGCACCGCTCGCGGGGTTCATAGTCGCGGCACAACTGGCACACGCGCCGATCACACCGCCGTAGGCTCCGACGTTCTTCAGCACGCAGTCCCAATTAACGACCTTTCCCGTCCCACAAGGGTGGTGCTGGGTCGTCACATCGTCGTCTGACCTGCTGAGTGCCCCTTGTTCTATCGTGGAACTGTCGACGGTTACTGTCTCGGCGGTGTCGGACAGCGTGTACAGGTCGTGTTCCCAGTCACCGGATTCGAGTCGCTTCACGGACCGCCCGACGGGAGTGGACTCGTCCAGACTTACCCACGTAATGTACGCTTCGCGGTCGTCCCCTGTCTCGAACGGGATGTTTACCGACGTATACTCGGTGTCTTCGTCCGGAACCGTCGTCTTCTTCGGAGCGGCGTCACCGACTCGTGGCTTCCATCCCTTCTCGGTGGTGAATGTCCGCTTGAGCGCCTTGACAACCGGGTCCGACAGCGCGTCCCCGATGACTCGCTTCGCTGCGTTGTCTTCGAGGGGGACGACGTCAACGGGACTCCCAGTCGCCGCGACAGGTGACGAGAGTTTGCCTAGACCGGCAGCGACGGCCCCGCCAGTTCCGAGCATCTTGAGGGTCTTTCTGCGTGATACGTCAGTACGCGACTTGTTCAGATTTTCTTTATCTTCCATCGCATCGGAATAATCACATCCAGATAGTTTTAATATTTCTAACTTTAAAATATATAATTAAAGATAGAAAACGGCTTAACTGAGGCCGTTCGTCGCCACCAGTCGGCGAAGCCCCGCGAACGCCGCCAGCGAGACGACCAGATAGGCGACCACCGAGAGGTGGGTCACCTCGGTCGGACTCCCGATTGCGAGTTTCGCCACGGTGTTGGCGGGCGACTCGGTGAGGAGGTAGGTCGCGCTGAACACCACCATCACGCCCATCGAGAAGAGGAACTGCGCCTGCTTGCGCTCACGGAAGGCCAGCGCCGCGGCCGCGCCCATCGTGACCACGCCGACGGAGAACCCGGTCACGAGCAGCAGAATCTCGACGGGGTTGGCGATGCTCGTCCCCCGGAGCGACAGGAGCGCCAGCCACGCCCCCGCCTGCACCGGCGCGAGGCTTCCCATCGCCAGTAGCTTCCCGTCCACGATGTCGGTCGCGGTCAGGGGCGTCACCCGCAGCAGTTCCAGCGTGCCGCGGTCGTACTCCTCGGCGATGGCGTCCACGGCGATGCTCCCGCTGATGAACACCGGCAGGAACGTGAGCAGGGGAACGAGCACCGTGTAGGTGAACCCGAAGTAGGGACTCGACGACGAGTCGGGCGGCAACTCGACCGGTTGGCGGGTGAGCCGGGAACTGAGTCGCGCTCGCTCGTGGCGCTCGAACGCCTCCAGCACGCTCTTTATCTGGGTCACCACGAGCGTCGTCCGGACGTTGCCGTCCGGCGCGACCGCGCTAACGTGCGCCCGACCGTCGGCCAAGCGTTCGACCCTGAGGACGGCGTGAATCGCCCCCCTATCGAAGTCCCGCATCGCCGCCGACTCGTCGCCGTACTCCACGGCCCGCCAGCCGTCGCGCTCCTCGATGACCGGCGCGAGGTCGTCGCTCGCCTCGCCCGTGACGCCGAACTCCACGACGAACTGGTTCGACACCGACCCGGGGTCGTACAGCGAGACCAGTCCGACCGCGAGGAACGACGAGAACGCCGCGACGAACAACTGGATGAGGATGGCCAGCACGATGGTCTTCTCGCTCCGGAGCGACGCGAGTTCGCGCCGAGCGACCGTCAGGCGCTTACCCAAGGTAACTCACCACCGTTAGGTTGTAGACGGCGTGAACCAGCGTCGCCACCGCCAGCGTCCCGAGGTACCAGTTCCGGTCGCGCGTCGCGCCCGCGGCGGTAATCGTCGCCGTCACCGTGTGGAGCGCGAGCGGCGTGACGAACAGGGCGACCAGCACCAGCGGCGTGGCCTCGATGCCGAGACCCGTCACGGTGCCGAACGCCGCCTTCCCGAGTTCGAGGTTGGGCAGACCGACGAGTTGGGCTACCGCGGTCGCCTTCTCGCCGAGGAAGAAGCCCAGTCCCGAGAGGAACCCGAGCGTCGCGGCCGACCGCAGGGTCCGCTCGAACCGCGAGTGGGCGAACCCGGCGTAGACGTGGACGCTCTTGGCGACCTCCTCGACGCCCGCGATGGCGACCAGCAGGACGGGCATCGAAATCGACCCCGGGAGCGCGAACAGCAGGGCGACGACGAGCAGTTCGCCGACGAAGACGAACGGAATCGAGAGCGCGCTCAACTTCGCGACCGAGCGCCGCCCGAAAATCTGGCTGTCGAGCGCGTCGAGGAACTTCAGCGGGACCGACCGCTGGGTGAACATGTCCTCCTCGCGGTAGACGCCCGCGCCGAGCGCGAAGAGGACGCCCGACGAGAGGAACAGCGGCCCGGTCGAGAAGGCGTACTCGCCGAGCGAGAACGCGGCCCCCCGGAGCGCCTTCACCACGAGGGTCAGCGGCGAGATGGCCGCGATGGGGTGGACGTTGGTGAAGATGGCCGGGACGAACGCGTAGGAGGTCAGGAACACCGAGAGCGTGACCGTGACGAAGGTGAGTTCCTTGAACGACCGGGCGAACATCCCGCCGACGAACGACGCCGAGAGGAACAGGAGCGCGATGGGAACCACCGCGGAGACAGACTTGGCCGCGGTCGCGGCGACTGCCAGCGCGCCGTCCGAAGCGGGGGTCAGCACCGCGATGCCGACCGCCGTGACGGACGCGATGGCGACCATCCCGACGAAGTACGGCAGGGTCTTGCCCGCGATGATGTCGCCCCGCGAGACCGGCGACACCAGCAGGAGTTCGCCGCGCTCGTTGACGCGTTCGTCCAGAATCGTGGAGGCGTACGCCTGAATCACGAAGTTCATCGGGAGGACGAACGCGAACGCCAGCACCAGCGACTCGAAGGGGAACGGCGGCGCGATGTCCGACGGGGTTCCCCCCGCGGCGTTTCCGCCGAACAGCGACCCGCCGCCACCGCCGACCGAGGGTGCCTGCACGGGACCGCCGCTGCCGGAGTCCGACGAGTCGGGTCCGGAGCCACCGCCACTTCCGTCACCGCCGCTTTCGCCACTGCCGAGGCGCTTCTCGCCCTCGCGGGTCGTTCGGCCCGCGGCCGACTCACCGCTCCCGGCCGCGCGCAGGCCGGTCTGCTCCACGTAGCTGACCGATACCGAGACGGGGAAGGCGGCGGCCCTGTCGGGGTCGTCGGCCAGCAGGCGGTCGTTGTACCGCGTGACCGACTTACGGAACTCGGCGAGCGCGGCCTTCCCCTTCGGGGTGGCGTCGGCCCGAACCTGGCCGGGGTCGCACCGCGGGGTGGTCTCGGTGCAGAAGAACAGGTCCGAGCCCTCGTCTCTGGGTTCGACCGCGACGAACGTCGAATCGTTCTGGACCGGGGCGTAGTACGGACTGTCCTGCGAGACCCCGACGCGGTAGATGCCGTCGTCGAGGGTGACGCCCTCGCTGGCGACCATCGGCGTGAGCGCGCCGACCGCGAGCAGGACGACGGCCGCGACGGCGACGGTCCGGCGGTCGAGTTGGCCCGCGTTCTTCGAGACCTCCCACCGGGCGATGCGGAGGGTCTTGCGGAGGTTCACGGTCGGCCCTCCACGTCGGGGGACTCCGCGGCCAGTTCGAGGAAGATGTCTTCGAGGCTCGGGGTCTCGGTCTGGATGTCGGCGACCTCTCCGCCCGCGGCCTCGGCGCGTTCGCGGGTCTCCTCGACCGCCTCCATGCTCTCGACCGTGCGGCAGTAGCGGCCGTTCTCCTTCACCGCGCCCGCGACTTCGACCGTGGTGTAGACGCGGTACTCGGTCCGGCCGTGTTCCTCGCGGATGGTCTCGACGCTCCCGCGCGCGACGATTCGCCCGTCGTTCATCACGGCCACCCGGTCGCAGATGCTCTCGACGTGGAACAGGTTGTGGGCGCTGAAGACGACAGTCTTGCCCGACTCCGCGAGGTCGCGGGTGAACTCGATGATGTAGTTGGTCGTCAGCGGGTCGAGTCCGCTCGCGGGTTCGTCGTAGATGAGTACGTCGGGGTCGTTGACCAGCGAGCGCGCGATGGCGACCTTCCGGGTCATCCCCTTGGACATGTCGCCGATTTTCCGCTCGCGGTGTTGCAGGTCGAGGCGGTCTAACGTGTCGTGGATGCGCTCGCGGGCCACCTCTTCCGGCACGTCGTAGAGGTCGGCGAAGAACTCGAGGTAGGAGACCGCGGTCATGTCCTCGTACAGCGGCGACTCCTCCGGGAGGAAGCCGAGGTGCTTCCGCATCTCGGGGTCCTCGGCGTCGAACCCCGCGACGCGGGCGGTCCCGGAGGTCGGTTCGACCAACCCCGCGAGCATCTTGAGCGTCGTGGTCTTGCCCGCGCCGTTGGGACCGACGACGCCGAACACTTCGCCCTCGGGGACCGAGAAACTGCTCCCCTCGACGGCGGTGAACCCGCCGTACTCCTTCCGCAGATTTTCGACTTCTATCATCGGGATACTGAGGAGTGTTCACTGGAGGGACTTGATTTTGTGGTTGGCGGCGGAGAATCGACGGTCGGGCGGTAATCCACAACAGTCGTGCGTCAGGTGTCAGAACTTCGACCACGGAACTGACAGAGCGAATCTCGTGGCGGAAAGTCGTCGTCAGGTCGCTCGTACTGGCGACGCTCGTCGTCGGGAGTCTTCTCGGGTACGCGCCGGAGGCCATCCTCCTCGCCTCGTTCGCGTACGCCGTCGCGGAAGCAGTCCGTCCGCGGTCGCTGTCGAAGCGGGACACCGAATCGTTCGCCGAACTGGCCGCCTCGTCCGGAGCGGCCCCCCGGAGCGGACTCCTCTGGTCGCTCCTCGCGCTGGCAGTGTTGTACGACCTGTTAATCGCCGGGACGTTCCTGTTGGCGCTCGCCTCGGCGGCGTTCGTCTACGTCGGCGGCCTGTTCGCGCAGTCGGCGTGAATGGACTCGGTTGCCCCGACGGAATCTCTTTAAGTAGTTCTGGCGATAATGGGTAGATACGAAGGAAGACGGTCTCGTTCTGCAGGACTCGGTTCTCCGCAGTCGCGCGTCTCGACTCGGCGGCGCTCCGTCGCAGGCGCATGTTTAAACTATCCCCGCCGACTACGGGCGAGTAATGACCGAGGGGTGGACCGACCAGCAGTTGCCGACGTGGCAGTCGGACGCTGTCGGCGACGACCGCGACGTGGAGCGACCGTTCAGTCAGCGACCCGGCGACGGCGCTGTCGGCCGGGCAGACCTCCAACGTGACCAGACGGTCCGGAAGTGGGGTCCCGTCACGCCGAGCGCGACCCAGATCGGTCGCGCGGAGTCGCCGGACGCCGACCTCTCCGAGAACGTGCGCCGACTCCACGAGGAACGCCACTCCGCGATGGCCGGGCACAGCGCGCGGATGCACCGCCTCGACAAACTCCGCATCGCCCACGCGCTCTGCAACGACCTGTCGCTGACCCCGTGGCAGCGCGACCGGGTGGTCGGCATCATGTCGGACCTCGACCTCACGGCGTTCGGAAGCCAGCGCGCCATTCCGAAGGTGGCGCTGGTCGTCATCCGCCACGTCGTGGACCGCGAGCGCGAACACTACCTCGGTCTCCACGACCAAGAGTGGATTAGCGGCCTGTCGCCCGACCGATTGAACGACCTCTACGACCAGTTCCGGTCGATAACCGACGAGGAGGAGTTCTCGGCGCTCGTCGCGAAGCACGGACTGGACGTGACCAGCCTCAATCGACTCCGGCGCACGCTCAGAGACCAACTCGACGAACAGGACCTCGAAACGGCGGTGTACGGCCGGAACCCCTACCGCGACCCGAACCTGCCGAGCCTCGACGCTCGTCGCGCGGACGAAGCCCACGAGAAGTAACTGAGTGTCGTCGCACCTCGACCTTCGTCGGTAGAACAAGGAGAGAAATCGGCGATAGAGCGAAAACCGGCGAGCGAATCTTCCTCGTATCTACCCGTTGTCGCCAGAAGCACTTAAACGAGAGCCGTCGAGTCCGATTCTGGTCGTAGTCCCCTGCGCAGGTATCGCAGCACGACCGGCCACGAGTCCGCCGCCGCGACGGCGTTCGCGGCGGGCGACCCGCCGTACTCCTGACTCGTCGCCTCGCCGGTGTATCGGCGGTACGGCAGGCCGAAGACGTGTCCCGCGTCGTCGTACACCCGTAGCTGGTACGGTTGGTCGTGGCCGCGTCTATCGAGTCGGTCGATGGCCATCGCCGACAGCGCCGGAGCGGGCCACGTGGCGTCGTCGCTCCCGGCGAGCAGGACGACCGGTCCGTCGATGATTTCGACCGGGGCGACCGCTCGCCGCAGGGTCGAGGCACCTACCCATTCACGGACGGACTCGGGGACGCAGGCGACAGTCTCACACTCCTCTCGTGCGTCCTGCACCGCGCTGAACACCGTCCGGACCGCCGTCGCGTCGGCGAGCGGGTCCCCATTTCGAGTCCACGCCGACGCCCAGTCCGTGACCGCCGTGGCAGACGCGTTCACGCCCGGTCCGAGGACGCCGCCCCCGGAGTAGCCGACCACGGCCGTACTGCCGGAGAAATCGGCCGCCGCCAGTAACGCCGCCTCGACGCCCCGCGAGACGCCGACGAATCCGGCGCGTTCGTCGCGGACCCTCTCCCGTTCGGTCAGCCAGCGAGTCGCCCGGCGGAAGTATTCGACCGGGACGCCGCGCACCGACTCCGGAAGCCCTTCGCCGCCAACGTACTGGAGTGCCAGCGTCGCGTAGCCGTGACTGGCCAGCGTTCGACTCAGCGCGTGCGGAACCCGCGCGTGCGACCCGTGGAGTGCGACGACGCCCTGGTGCGGTCCCTCCGCTTTGCCCGGCGGTTCGTAGAGCCACCCGACGAGGTCCCGGTCGGAGACGGTCCGCCGGGAGACGCTCGAATCGGTGAGGACGCGAGTGGTCGTCGCCGAGGCCCGGCGCTCCTCGCCGACCCGCGCGGTGAGCGTCACGTCTACCGCCGCCCGTTCGCCCGCGACGAAGCGGTCCGGCGTCGGTGACGCGCCCGCTCGCGGCGTCAGCCGGCACAGCAGCATCTCGACGGCCGCGAGGTCCGACGACTCGAACCCCGGTCCCATCGCGGTCCAGTCTGCCGTCCCGGCGGGGTCGGTCGTCGCCGACGACAGTCGGTCCGCGACGCTCGCCGCTCCCGTTCGGTCGGTTCGGAGCGACCGCGCGGCCGAGAACTCGACGCCCCGCTCGTCGGTGGCGGTCGCTTCGAGCGTCACCTCCGTTCTCGGTGCGAACCCTGCGAGGCGGACTCGCGCCGGTCGGCCGACGAGCGTCCGGTCGGGCGCGCGGACTTCCGGATTCGGGCCGCGCTCGCCGGTTGCTAGTGTCCCCGGCGCGAGCGTGACGCCCCCGGAAACAGCGACCGCACGGAGCAGGTCGCGGCGCGTTTTCGTCATCGTCTGGACGACGTTCCGAAGCGGGATAATGATTGACGTCGGACTGACGTCTGTTCGGAGTAGCTTCGGTAGAACGAGACCGTCTCCCTCGTATCTACCCGTTGTCGCCAGAAGCACTTAAAGCGCGACGGCGGACGACGAACCGACAGTCTCGGGCACGGACCGACGGTTAGACCGGCGCGGCGAGAAACCGAATCGTCACTGCTCGCTCTCGTAGAACTCCGCGCGCAGGTCGTTGTCGTCGAGCGTCGTCGCGGTGTCCGAGAGTTGAGCGCGGAGGTCCGCGAGTTCCTGCGTGAGTTGTTCGTACTCCTCGTTGGCGTCGAGTTCCTCGGGACTCTTCTTGGTCTCCAGCGCGGCCTTCTTGTTCGCCAGCGAGAGGAACCGCTGCATCTGAACGTCGTAGGTCGAGCGTCGGATGAGGGTCTCGACGGTTTCGCGCAACTCCTCGGCCTCCGAGACCGGCTTTTCGAGATAGGCGTCGAAACCGAGTTCGAGGATGTCGAAGTCGGGTTCGACCGCCGAGACGAGCGCGACCCGACAGGTGAGTCCCTGCTCGTGTATCTCGTTCAGTACGTCCTCGCCCGAGAGGTCCGGCATCCGTCGGTCGAGCAAGACGACGTCGACCTCGTCGTCGAGTTTTTCGAGGGCCTCGGACCCGCTGTAGGCCGTCCGAACTTGGTAGTCGTCTTCCAGCCATTGGGCGTAGGCGTCCGTTATCGGCTTCTCGTCGTCGACTATCAGCACTGTAGCATCTTTTGGCATAGTTCCGGTCTCGCTTGCGCTCTGTAGTGATTCACTCATGTCCAGTCGAACTTAAACTGCCGTGTCTCGGCGACTCCGGTCGCCGGTCGCGGCGTTCGCCGGTGGGTCCGGCCGGTCGTTCGCGCGTTCGGTTCGTCATCTATCAGTCCGTCTCCTGTTCGAAAGGCGATTTCGCCGTCTCGGGTTCGTAGCCGCTCAGGAAGACGAGGTTCCCCCTCCCGACCTGTACGCGCGTGATGAGGCCCTTCTCCTCCATCTTCGAGAGTTTGCGACTGACCGTCGATTTCGACCAGTCGGTCTCCTCGGTCACGTCGGCCTGCTTCATCCGTCCCCCGTACGTGGTGAGCAGTTCCCGGATTCGGTCCTCGTCGGTCAGCATCGCCTCCTCGGGGAGGTCTTCGACGCCCGACTCCCGGCCCGACTGTGGGGCCGACCCGGACGAGGCCCCCTCACCGGCCCGTTCGGCGGACCCGCCGGTCGCGGTATCGACCGACTCCGAGCCGTTCGCGTCGGAGAACACGCCCGTCAGCGAGTCGCGAATCGACGCGAACAGGCCGCTCTCGGAGTCGGGCACGGAGACGTCCGTGTCGTGAGACTGGACGTGGTCGCTGGTCGCGGTTCGGTCGCCGTAGGTCTCGGTGACCGACCACTCCTCACCGTCGTCGGAGACCTCCACCACGGCATCGAACAGGGTCTTCAGCGTGTTGATGGTCTCCTCGTCGTGGATGTCGGGGTCCATCTGGTAGAAGCCGATGGCGTCGGCCGCCCGGACTCGGTGCGTGAGAATGTGGAGATACCGAAACGCGGTGTCGAAGTCGACGTACTCCAGAAGGATAGTCAGCGTCTGGACCGAGACGAGCGTCTGATTCCCGTTGCCGTTCCACCGGGTCAGTTGCTCGCTCAGCGGCGCGATGATGTCCATCGGCTGGTTCGGGTCCACCCGAGCGACCGACACGTCCGGCGGGAGTTCGCTCTCGTCGTGGTCGCCCGTCGTCTCCACCGTGTTGGCGTGGATGAACGCGAGTTCGTCGGGCAGACGCTCGATGTACTTCTTCCAGTCGGAAATCCACGTCTCGGGCGGCGGCGTGTACGTCACTGCGGCGACGTTCGCGTCCTCCGGCGGCGTCGTCGAGGCGAGTAGTTCGAGACACGCCCGGTTGCCCGTGGGTGTCAACGGTGCCAGCAGGAGAACGTTCGAGGACTGCTCCAGTTGTCTCCTGTCGGATGTATCGATGTTCATTCGTTGGTCATCATGTTTCGTTTTGTTTCATCAATTTGAACGTGTTCCGGAGCTATTGCAAGTAGTGGGTGTTGACGGTCCGATGGATATTAAGTCATTGCCATCGGGGTTCGGCCGAGCTTCGGCGACCGAAGATGCTGGACGAGGCGTACTGGAACAGAGAGACCCCTAGCGTAAAAACACCCGCCAGTAGGCGTAAGGGACATTAAGTGGGGAGTCGAAACCGGCGGCGACTCCGGGAGACTAAAACGGCGGTGTACCGAAGCCACGACCATGCAAGCAGTGATTCTCGCGGCGGGCGAGGGAACGCGAATTCGGCCGCTGTCGGCGTCGCTCCCCAAACCGATGCTACCGGTCGCGGACCGCCCGTTGGCCGCCCACGCCGCCGACGCCGCCGTGGACGCGGGCGCGGACGAACTCGTCGTCGTCGTCGGCTACGAGGCCGACGCCGTCCGAAACTACTTCGGCGACGAGTACGCCGGAGTCCCAGTGCGCTATGCGGTCCAAGAGTCCCAGTCGGGCACCGCCGACGCGGTGCGGGCCGCCCGCGACCTGCTAGACGGCCCCTTCGCCGTCCTCAACGGCGACAACCTCTACGACTCCGACGCCATCGCCGACCTGTTCGAGGCGGGACCCGCGGTCGGCGCGACGCGGGTCGAAGACCCCTCGAACTACGGCGTCCTCTCGACGGACGGCGACGCCGTCACCGATATCGTCGAGAAACCGTCCGACCCACCGACCGACCTCGCCAACGCCGGGGCCTACGTCTTCCCCGAGGAAGCGCGGGCGTGGCTGGACGTGCCCGAGAGCGAGCGCGGCGAACACGAAATCACCGACGTTCTCGCGCGCGCCGTCGAGGAGTACGACGTGGGCTACGCCGCGATGGACCGATGGCTCGACGTGGGACGGCCGTGGGAACTGCTGGAAGCCAACGAGTGGAAACTCGGCGAACTGGACCGCGACCTCCGGGGAACCGTCCACGAGGACGCCGACATCCGGGGCGACGTGGTTGTCGAAGAGGGCGCGACAATCGACGCCGGAGTCGTCGTCGAGGGTCCGGCGCTGGTGCGCTCGGGCGCGAGCGTCGGGCCGAACGCGTACGTCCGCGGCGCGACGCTCGTGAGCGAAGATGCGAAAGTCGGCCACAGCGTCGAGGTCAAGAACAGCGTCCTCGGCCGAGGCACGCACGTCGCCCATCTCAGCTACGTCGGCGACAGCGTGCTGGGTCGCGACGTGAACTTCGGCGCGGGGACGAACGTCGCCAACCTCCGCCACGACGACCAACCAGTGAAACTGACGGTCAAGGGTGAGCGAATCTCGACCGGTCGCCGGAAGTTCGGCGTCGTCGCCGGAGACGGCGCGAAAACCGGCATCAACACGAGTCTGAACGCGGGCGTGAAACTCTCGTCGAGTGCGACGACGACGCCCGGCGAAGTCGTCACGCGCGACCGATAGCCGCGAGTCGAATTCGGAACTGAAGTCGGACACGGGAATCGGACTCGGACCCGGAATCGGAGTCGGCCTCGGAGCCGAATCCTTTCCGAACGGACTCAGTCGTGGACCAGCACGTCTAGCACGTCCGGTCCCTCCCGTTCCAGCGCCTCGGACAGCGCCGACTCGATTTCGTCGGGGTCCTCGACCAACCGCCCGCGAGCGCCGTGGCTCTCCGCGTTCGCCGGGATGTCGACCGGCGGTTCGAAGTCCATGCCGACGAACTCGTTGTCGTCCTCCTCGCCGCCGAAGAGGTCGAGCGTGTTGTCCTTCAGGATGCGGTAGTTGCGGTTGTCCGGAATCACGACCGTCAGGTCCGCGTCGCGGCGGGCCGCCGAGTAGAGCGTCTGGGGGTAGTAGAGGTACGACCCGTCGCCGACGAACCCGACCACGTCGCGGGGGTCGTCGGTCTCCGACTCCGCGACGGCCGCGCCGACCGAGGCCGGGAGTCCGTAGCCGAGTCCGCCGCCCTTGTTCGAGATGTACTGCTCCGGTTCGAAGTCCCACCGAGTCAGCATGGCGTACTTGGCGGTGACGCCCTCGTCCACGACGTAGGCGTCCCCGGCGACTCGCTCCATCGCGTCCACGAGTTCGGCCTTCGAGGCCCGGGGGTCGTCGGCCTCGTCCTCGCCCATCTCGGCCATCCGACTCTCGACCATCTGTTTGACCGCGCCGACTCGCTCCAGTCGCTCCTCGCGGCCCTCGTCGGTGACGCGCTCGCGGAGGCGGTCGGCGAGTTCCGAGAGGACTCGGCCGGGGTCGCCCACCACGGCGGCGTCCGCCGGTTGGTTCTTGCCGACCTGCCACGCGTCGTCGCTGACGTGGACGCAGGTGGTGTCCTCGGCGACGAGTTCGCGCTCGTGGCGCGTCAGGGTCGTGTTCGTCGAACACCCGGCGAACACGAGGTTGTCCGCGCCGAGCAGTGTCGCCGCGAGGTCCTCGTCCGGCGGGACGTAGGAGACCCACTGGTCGTGGTCCGTGGGGAAGTCCACCTCGCAGGCCAGAATCTCGCCGTGGACGCGCGCTCCGGCGGCCTCCGCGAACGCCACCGCGGACTCCACCGCGTCCACCCCGGAGCGCGCCACGCCGTCACCGACGACGAGCGCCACGTCCTCGCCGGGGTCCGCGAGCAGGTCCGCCGCGAGTTCTATCTGTGTCGGGTCGCCCCGGCCAGCGTCGGGAATCTCGCCGAGTCGCTCCGGGTCGGCGTCGGTCGGAGTCATCATCACGTCGAGGGGAAGCGCCAGAAAGACCGGCCCGGTCGGCGGCGTGAGCGCCACGCGGAACGCCCGCCGGAGCATCGTCGGCAGGGCGCTCACGTCCTGCACTTCGGCGCTCCACTTGGCGAACTCGTCGGCCATCTCCACGAGGTCGCCCGACAGAATCGGCTCCTCGTGGCGGAAGTCGGTGCTGTGGTTCCCGGCGGTCACGACCAGCGGCGCTCCGGCCACGCTCGCGCCGTAGAGGTTGCCGAGGCCGTGCGCGAGGCCCGGCGCCACGTGGAGGTTCACGACGCCGACCGGCGTCACCGAGTCGTCGTGGTGGGAGTGATACCGCCGGGTGCTGGCGTAGCCCGCGGCCATCCCGACCGCCACGTCCTCGTGGAGTCCGAGGACGTATTCGAGGTCGCTGTCCCCGAGGGCTTTCATCACGGGGAGTTCCGTGGTGCCGGGGTTGCCGAAGACGTGCGAGACGCCGTAGCGCTCCAACGCGTCCACGAACAGGTCGGCTCCGGTGTACTCGTCGGACATGTGTGTTCACTGTTCGCAATCACCTGTGAAAGATGTTGGTCCCGTTCGACACTCACGGGCAGTCGAGAAGGCCGTAGTCGCGGTCGCGGTGGCGTGCCGATTCCTGTGGGAGACGGTCGCTACCGGCTCACTTTCGCGGTGTGCCACGCGTTCTCTGCCAGCGGTTCGAACGCCTCGCGCGCCCGGTCGGCCATCGGATACTCGCCGTGGTAGGGGTCGGGGTCGCCCTCCACGCCGGTCACGCTCCGGATGGCGTCGGCGATGGACTCGTAGTTGTCGCCCACTACGTCCCGAATCAACACCGGCATCCCGGCGCGTTCGCAGAGTTCGCGGGCCGCCTCGCGGCCGACGTACACCGTCTCCTCACTGCGGTCGGCGAAAACCAGCGCGAACGGCGTCTCGCCGAACTGGGCTTCGAGAAACGTCTGGGCCGGGTCGTCCTCCCACGCTATCGCGCCGACGCCCTCGACGCGCCGGAGCGCCGAGGCGGCCGCCGAGCAGAACGGACACTCGCCGTCGTACACCAGTACGCCGTGATAGTCGCTCACGCCCGGGGGTACCACGCTTGCACCCATAAACGCAGTTGCCGTCGGGTCGGGAGTTACCGCCGGAACGCCGACTCGGAGCGTCGGCGGTTCGCCGCGCTCACCGCTTCGACCGGCCCGGCGGGTTGTCGTGTTCGGCGCGGTGTTCGAGCATCTCGTCGTACTGGCAGGCCCGAATCCGGAGATCGGACTCCGGCTTGGCCGTGCAGGATAGAATCATGTCGGCCTCCTCGTC
The DNA here is from genome assembly GCF_024218795.1 of Halorussus aquaticus. Classification (GTDB taxonomy): domain Archaea; phylum Halobacteriota; class Halobacteria; order Halobacteriales; family Haladaptataceae; genus Halorussus; species Halorussus aquaticus. Next base: position 2,675,195 of record NZ_CP100400.1, on the reverse strand, counting down.
GGACTCGTAGTACCGGCGGGCGTCCGACTGGTCCACCTCGCCCTCCAGCAACTCGGCGGCGCAGGTGGTACACCACCCCTGCTGGCAGTCGGCGGGGAGCCAGAGTCCCTCGCTCCGGGCGGCCGAGAGGACGTACTCGGTCTCGGGCACCTCGATTTCGACCGTCTCGCCCGCCCGCTCCACGTCGCAGTCGTCCGGCACCTCGATTTCGACGGTGTAGCTGCTCACGGGTGTAGGTAGCGGGCACGCGAGGATGAACGTGTCGGCGTCCGCGGGAAGTGGTGCATTCTGATTCGGCCGCCGTCACCTGTCTCCGAGCAGCGAAGTGTGGTAATGCTTAACCCAACCGTCGGCGAAGTCCGCGACGAGTGGTCGTCGTGACGTTAGCAACAGTTCCGCGGTACGACAGCGACCGGACTTCCGAGCGGCGGGGCCGAGCAGTGGTCGCCGGGGCGGGCATGGCGGGCTTGCTCGCGGCCCGCGTTCTGGCCGACGAGTTCGAAGCGGTGACTGTCCTCGACCGAGACTCGCTGGCCGACGAGGTGACTCCTCGACGCGGCGTCCCGCAGGGGCGCCATCCACACGCGCTTCTCGAAGCGGGGCGCGCCACGCTGGAAGACCTGTTTCCGGGGTACGGCGAGGACCTCGTCTCGGCGGGAGGAGTGGTCGTCGATTTCGCCAGCGACGTGAACTTCTACGACGAGGGGGACTTCCTCGCCCACGGTCCGGTCCGTATGGAGACGTACTCCGCGAGTCGGCCGTTAATCGAGCAGATAGCCCGCCAGCACGTCGCCGACCTCGACGGCGTCCGACTGCGCCCGCACTGCCGATTCGTAGACTACTGCTCCGACCGGGCTCACAGGTCCGTCGAGGGCGTAGTGGTTCGGGAAAACGGCGACCGAACGGAGATTCCGGCCGACTTGGTCGTGGACGCCACCGGCCGGACGAGTCGGACGCCGACGTGGCTCGCGGACCACGGCTACGCACCTCCGACGGTGGACGAAGTCCGCATCGACTTGGCCTACAGCACCGCGTACGTCGAGCGACCCGCCAGCGACCGCCGGACGTATCTCGTGCCGCCGTCCTCGCCGCGGACCCGCGGTGGCATGGCCGCGCCCGTGGAAGGTGACCGTTGGGTGGTGAATCTACAGGGCGTCCACGGGACGACCCCACCGACGGAGTTCGCGGCGTTCGCGGAGTACGCCGCGGGCCTTCCGACGCCCGTACTGAAGCGACTCCTCGACGACCATCCCACCGTTTCCGAGACCGTCGAGTACTACCCGTTTCCGTCGAACAGACGCCACCGGTACGAGGGCCTCGACCGGTTTCCGGAGGGCTTAGTCGTCGTCGGTGACGCCCTCGCTAGCTTCAATCCGGTCTACGCGCAGGGCATCTCGGTGGCCGCACTCGAAGCGCTAGTTCTCCATCGAGCCCTCGTAACGGGCGGTCGTCGGAATCTCGCGTTCCGGTTCTTCGACCGGGCCGAAGACGTCGTGGACGTGGCGTGGATGCTGGCCGCTGGCAGTGACTTCAGGTTCCCCCAGACGATAGGCCCCGAACCGCGGGGCACCGAACTCGTCGCCCGGTACCTCTCCCGACTGACCCGGAGGGCTCACACGGACGGCGCGCTCGCCGAGGCGTTCGTTCGGGTGCTCTCGATGGAGCGACCCCCGGTTTCGCTATTTCGCCCCAACGTCCTCTGGCGGGTGTTCGGCCCGGCTACGTAGCCGTCAGCGAGACCGAGGGCGGTCGAGCGGTCCGTTTCTGGTCCCATCACCAGTTCGTCGCGTCCCGGTCGTCACGCCGAGTCGTTGATGCGCCGGTTGGTCGAGTAGGGCGCGTCGCCGGGTTCGCCCCGGACGAAGTGGCCCGCCGGGTTGATTTCGCCGTCGCGCTCCATGCTGAGGAGTTCGATGAACCACGCCTCGTGCTCTATCTCCTCCTGCAGGATGCGACTCGCCATGTCGTAGGTCCGCGGGTCCTTGCCGTGGGTCATGTCACAGATTTCGCTCCACGTCCGGATGGCGCACCGCTCGGCCTCCAGCAGGACTTCGAGGACGCCCTCGGCGTCGAGTTGCGAGAGGTCCGGTTCCTCGCCCTCGTACGGGTTCGGCATCTCGGCGTGCGGGCACGACGCCCGGCCCATGAAGTCGTCGATGTCGTAGGGCAGGTGGCCGCCGAGTTCGTACACCCGCGGCGCGACCAACTCGAAGTGGGCGCGGTCTTCGAGTCGGGCGTCCTCGGTAATCTCCTTGTAGTCCTCGTGGCCTGCGAGGTGCATCCGGAGGTTCGTGTAGTAGTAGTACGTGCTGAACTCCGCGCCGATGGCGTCGATGAGACGCTCGCGGAGTTCCTCCGGGTCGAGACCGCGCTCGCGGAGCGCCTCCATCCCCACGCGAGTGTCGGTCGTTCCCGGTTCGACGCTCCCTGAACCGTGTCGTCGTTCGTCGTCTGCCATTTGTGGTCTCCCCCACGACTCGGAACGACTCACAAACCCTTAATCATTCTTCCCAGACTGCGAACATCGGTTCGGGTTCGCGGAACGCAACCTCGCCGACGCCGGGGTCGGTCGGCGAAACCGGTGATTCAGGGGGTGAGGATAGCTATTATGTACCGAGTCGGAGATGGTTCGTACATGGTTGACAGTTCCGTCCACCGCGGACTCGAAGACGTCACCGTCGCCGAGACGAGACTGAGTCGCATCGACGGGGAGAACGGCGAACTCGTCATCGGGGGCTACCCGCTCGAAGAACTCGCGCCGAACGCGACCTTCGAGGAGACGCTCTACCTGCTGTGGCACGGTCGGCTTCCGACCCGCGACGAACTCGGAACGTTCGAGGCCGACCTCGCGTCTGCGCGGTCGATTCCCGACGAGACGGTCGGTCTCCTCCGCCTCGCGGCCGAGCGCGGGGTCCCGGCGATGGACGCGGTGCGGATGGGTATCGCCGCGGCCACCCTCGCCCCGACCGACGCGGAGCAGCGTCCCGAGCGCGACGCTCGTCTCGCGGTCGCACAACTCCCGACCGTCGCGGCGACCTACTGGCGACTCCGGAACGGAGAGGACCCGGTCGAACCGGACGAGGACCTCGGCCACGCCGCGAACTTCCTCTACATGCTGACCGGGAGCGAACCGAGCGACGACGAGGTCCGCGGACTGGAGACGTACCTCAACAGCGTGGTGGACCACGGACTCAACGCTTCGACGTTCACGGCGCGTGTCGTCGTCTCGACCGAGTCGGACGTGGTCTCGGGCGTCACCGGGGCGGTCGGTGCGCTGAAGGGACCGCTCCACGGCGGCGCGCCCGGCCCGGTTCTGGAGATGCTACTCGACGTCTCGGAGTCGGGCGACCCCGAGGGCTACGTTCGGGACAAACTGGAGTCGGGCGAGCGCCTGATGGGGTTCGGCCACCGCGTCTACGAGGTCCGCGACCCGCGCGCTGCGGTCCTGTCGGACGCCGCCGAGACGTTCTACGACGAGAGCGGCGACGCCGAGTTCTTCGAGGCCGCGAAGGAGGCCGAGCGAGTCGGCGTCGAACTCCTCGAAGAACACAAGCCCGAACTGGGTCTGAACACGAACGTCGAGTTCTACACCGCTGTCCTGCTCCACGGCATCGGCATCCCGCGGGAACTGTTCACCGCCGTCTTCGCCGTCTCCCGCGTCGGCGGGTGGACGGCCCACGCGCTGGAACAACTCGACGACAACCGCCTCATCCGACCCCGCGCCACGTACGTGGGCGAGACCGACCGGCGCTGGACGCCCATCGAGGAACGGTAGGTCGAGGCGTCTCCCGACGGCGTCTGGTTCTGCGGACGTGCCGCCCCTCGTTTCAGTTGACGGCGCTGTCGGGCGTCGTCCCACCCAGTACCTCGACGGAGGTATCGCGGTCCGCGACGGCGGATTCGAGTCGGAGGTTCACGCGCTCGGTTTCGCGCGAGACGGACTCACCGAAGGTCCACGTCCGTTCGCGTCGCTCTCCCGCAGGGACCTCGATCGCCGCTCTATGGGGCGCGTACGCCGGTCCGGCCTGATTCAGACTGACGCGGAAGACGCCGTCTCCCTCACCGGCGTTCTCGACGACGGCCGTCACGTCGAACGACTCGTCGTGGGCCACTTCCTCCGGTGCCTCGAACGAGACGAGTTCGAAGTCGGGAGGCGGCGCGCGCAGGGCGGCGAGACGGTCCTCGTCGAGCGACCATCTCCAATCGTCGTAGGTCAGGGCGACCTCGTCCGCGTCCAGCGGGTTCGGCACCTCGAAGGCGACCCACCCGGACCGACGCTTTCCGGCCCGGTAGACCGGCCCGAACTCCGAGAGTCGATGCGGACCGCCGACTTTGCCCGGCGCGAGCGTTCCCCAGAAGTACCGGTCGTCGGCGGCTAGCGCGAAGTCGCTCGGCCGAGGGGCGTCGGTTCGCGGCCGGACTCTCACGAACACGAACTGAGTCGCCTCGACCACCTCGACGTCGAGCGAGTCCGGCGTGGTGAGATAGAAGAACGACGACCGGACGTCGATGGTGTCGAGTTCGACCGTCGGGTCGCGGGTGGTCGCGGATCGGGTCGTGGACGGCGTCTCACTTGGGTCGGACGTCTCGGTGGGACTCCTGTGGGTAGTTTCGCTCTGACGCCGAACGCCGTCGGGGATATCGAGGCTCCCGACGCATCCGGCGAGACCAGCGACTGCGACCGCCCCCGCCCGAAGGAGAGCGCGTCGACTCCGGCGTCTTGTCATTGGATACAAATTTTATCCATGACCGAAATAAGGGTTGTGACATCGCACGAACGTTTCCAGTGATGGAGCGATAGAACGGTTGGACGGGCGTTCTCTGCAATCTATGCCGGTGTCGCACGAGAATTTAAGTACCAGAGCGGGACCACCCCACCACGTGACGTGAGTCCCACCGCGGGGAGGGCAGCGGTAGCGCGGCACGTCTCCTCGCGGTTCGGTCGTGCCGTCTGTTCGCTATCCACACTACTCGAACCAGTAGTCACTCTCGACCGATTCTCGCCTCAGGTTACGCGCGTTCTCCGGTCTGATCACGTTCGCGTTCGCTCCGCGTTCACTTCCGCTCCGCGGCGAAAGCGGTTAGGTACCCCGACCCTATCCCGGAATCGTGGACGAGACAATCGATTGGCTCCGGAGTCGGCCGTACTACGACGGGCAGGTCGAAGCGCACCGAACGCTGCCCGGCCGAGACGGCGACTTCCGCGAGATGGACCTCGAACAGCGACTGGAGAGCGCCCTCGAATCGCAGGGCATCGACGCGCTCTACCGCCATCAGGCCGATGCCATCGACGCGGTTCGAGACGGGCAGAACGTCGTCCTCGCCACCCCGACCGCCAGCGGGAAGAGCCTCGCGTACACGGTGCCTGCGTTCGAACGCGCGATGGACCACGGCGGGCGCACGCTCTACGTGGCCCCGCAGAACGCGCTCATCAACGACCAAGAGGAGACGCTCTCGAATCTCGCGCGGGACCTCGGGTTCGGCAGTCGCGTCTCGGTCGCACAGTACACCGGGAGACTCGACAAGGGCGAGAAGCGCGCGGTCAGAGACCGCCAACCGACGGTCGTCCTCTCGAACCCCGACATGCTCCACTACGCGCTGTTGCCCCACGCCCACCGCCTCTGGGACTGGTTCTTCAAAGGGCTGGAGACGGTCGTACTCGACGAGGTCCACGAGTACCGCGGCGTGTTCGGCAGCCACGTCGCGCTGGTCCTCCGTCGCCTCCGGCGGGTCTGCGACCGATTCGACGCCGACCCGCAGTTCGTCTGCTGTTCGGCGACTATCGGGAACCCGGTCGAGCACGCTGCGAGCGTCACCGGGACCCCGGAGTCGAGTTACCGACTGGTGGACGAGGACGTGAGCGACACCGGGCCGACCCATTGGCTCTTCTGGAACCCGCCCGAGTACGAGAATCCGCAGGCCGGAACCAGCGGTCGGCGAAAGTCGAACCACGCCGAGACCAAGCGCCTGTTCGCCGACCTCGTCTCGAAGGGTCATCAGACCCTGACCTTCACCCGTGCCCGGCAGGCCGCCGAGCAGTGGGCGATGGAGAGCGCCAGCGAACTCCGAGACCGGGGGCGAGGCGACCTCGCACCCGACGTGACGGCGTATCAGGCCGCGCTCGGGAACGACCGCCGCAAGGAGATAGAGGAGGGTCTTCAGGACGGCGACGTGCGCGGCGTCTGGAGTACCAACGCGCTCGAACTCGGGGTCGACATCGGCGGTCTCGACGCGGTGCTACTCGACGGCTATCCCGGGACGCGGATGGCCGCGTTCCAGCAGGCCGGGCGCGCGGGACGGGGTGACGACCCGTCGCTCGTCGCGCTCGTGGCGGGCGAGGACCAGTTGGACCAGTACTTGATGGCCAACCCCGAGGACTTCTTCGCCGGGGACCCCGAGCGTGCCGTCGTCAATCCCGCCAACGACCAACTCCTGCCCGACCACGTGCTGTCGGCGGCCCGCGAGACGTGGCTCTCGCCCGAGGACGAGGAGTACTTCGGCGACGCGTTCCCCGACCTCGTGGCGGATCTCGAAGCCGAGGGCCTGCTGGAGCGCCGGAGCACCTCGGACGGCCTGCGCTGGACCTACGACGGCGACGGAAGCCCCCAACACGAGATGAGCCTCCGGTCCATCGACGACCGCGAGGTGAATCTGCTGGACCGCCGAAGCGGCGAGACTATCGCCAGCCTCCCCTTCGGAGACGCGCTGACGGACGCCCATCCGGGAGCCATCTACCACCATCAGGGACAGTCCTACGAGGTGGTAGACCTCGACCTCTCGCGGGAAGTCGCCGAACTCTCGCCGACGTGGGCCGACTATCACACCAAAGTCCTCCACGAGAAGGAGATTACCGTCGAGGAGGACATCCAAGAGAAGCGACTCTCGACCCGCGAGGACGTGCCGGTCCGGTTCGCGGACGTGACGATGCGCAAGCAGATCACGGGGTTCGAGCGACGCGACCGATCCGGAGAGATGCTCGCCCGGGAATCGCTGGACCTGCCTGAAGTGTCGCTCCGGACGAAAGCGCTCTACTTCACGGTACCCGCGGACGTGGAGGCGTCGATGCGCGAGGCGGGCGACTTCGCCGGCGGTATCCACGCCGCCGAACACGGGATGATTTCGCTGTTCCCCCTCGAACTGCTCTGCGACCGCGGCGACATCGGCGGTCTCTCGACACCGATGCACCCTCACACAGGTCAGAGTACCATCTTCATCTACGACGGCTATCCCGGCGGTGTCGGACTGGTCCGAGAGGGGTACGAGACGGTCGAGAGTCTGATGGAACGGACCGCTCGGATGGTCGGAGCCTGCGACTGTGATTCGACTGGCGGCTGTCCGGCGTGCGTGCAGTCTCCCCACTGCGGGAACGCGAACGACCCGCTGGACAGCGAACAGGCGCGGTATCTGCTCGAACGACTCGTCGGTATCGACGCCGAATAGGCCGACCCAATCACGCAGCGGACCGCCCGTTGGGATGCGCCGGACGACACAGTTCTCGGAACCGTGGCGAGGAACCGACCGAACGTAGACTGTTCTCGGTAGAGTGCGGTAACAGGTAGCCGTGAACAGTGCAATCACCAGTACTGTTCGTCAGTCGCGTCCCGTCACGTCCGGAGGTAAAGATATATACTGTGTCATTATCAACGTCCAATCGTGTCTACAGAATTTAGCATTCGTCGTAGTTTAGGTTATGCGGTGGAACAACTCGCTACTCGTGGCGGCGCACTCTTGATCGTTGCCTACGCCGTTTACCAAGTCCTCACGCAGTCGGTCGTCCAGTCGTTGGTCATCGGGGCGTTGGGCAGTACCGGAGAGGTATCGCAGGTGTATCCGCTCGCTATCGGTCTCCCGGTCGCGGTCAGTACCGCGCTTACCGTCGGTTTAGTCGTCGGCGGTACCGCCCTCGGTGTCGTCGCGATGCGAGCGCTCTACGCGGATATCGACGCCTTTCCGACCCCCGACCACACTCGACGACTCGCTCGAACGGTCGGCGCGACCATCGTCGTCTCCATCATCGTGTCGATAGCCATCTTTGTCGGTTCCCTGTTTCTCCTCCTCCCCGGACTGTTCCTCGCGGTCAATCTGGTGTTCGCTGCCCTCGTCGTCGTCATCGAGGACGCCGGTATCGTGGAATCGCTCAAGCGGAGTTGGTCACTCAGTTCCGGCCACCGATTCCGGCTGTTCCTACTCGGTGTCGTCATCTCCGTCGTCACGGGTCTCGTCGGTTTCGTCGCGGGTCTGTTCACCGGTTTCGACCCGCTGGTCGGCGCTCTCGCGTCCGGAGCCGTCTCCGGCGTCGCTTCCGTGTTCGGGGTTGCCGCACTCGTCGGTGCGTACCGTCAAATCGCGGGCGACACCGCCGACTCGCTCGACGCGACGACTGTCTGAGGAACCTTTCGACGAAGGGCGTACGGGGCCTCTCGGTGATTCCGGCGACCGAGGGAGAGCGGCCGGACGAGCAGACCGCGCCACCGAATTATCGGAGATGAGAAGCGGGCTACACAACTAAGTCACCCGGTTCGCTACCCCCTCGTGCATGGACGACGAGGACCTCGAAGCGGTTCGGGAGCGCAAGAAGCGAGCGCTCGTGCAGGAACAGGGTCTCGGTGCCCCGTCAGCGCCGGTGTACGTGGACGGTTCGCAGAACTTCGACCGGACCGTTGCCGCCTACGACGTCGTGCTGGTTCACTATTACGCGGACGGCGGCGCGGGCCAACGTCTCCATCCCGTCGTGGAGTCGGTCGCGCGCGAGACGTTCGCGGCGGTGGCGAAGGTGAACGTCGTACACCACCAGAAGTTGGCGCTGGAGCGGGGCATCGAGGCGACGCCGACGTTCGACCTCTACACCGACGGCGAACGCGAGGAGCGCATCGAGGAGAGTTTGGAGAAAGACGACTTGGTGGAACTCGTCGGAGAATACACGGCGTTGTGACGCTCCGCGCTCGTCGCAACTCGTCGGCCGCCTCGTTCTCTCTATGTAAACTGGTTACACGCACCACCGTTCGAAACCTCTTTTAGGCCGACCTAACATAGATTAGGCCAGCCTAAACCATGGCCGATTCCCTCGACAGTATCCGGCAGATCATCGGCGAGTTAGCCGACGACGACGGTGATTTCTACGTCGCCTGCGCCGAAACGGACGAGTGTCCCGCGCCGCTGACCGGCAGACGGTTCCCCTCCGAGGCCGCCGCGCGCGAAGCCGCGGACCTCGCCCGTCGGTATCGCGGGACCCTCCGAGAGTCCGACACCGAACTCCCGGAACACCGTCTCTCCGTCTACGAGAACGGCGGCGAACCGCTGACCATTGTCTCGACTCGCAAACGCGCGGCGGGCCGACGCGAGAACGGTCTGCCGCGCACGTCGCGGTCGGTCGTCCTCTCGGGCGACGGCGAGCACGAGTGGCTCCGGATGGACAACGCGCCGGTCGTCCACGTCCGGCAGGACGGCGAACCGCTCCCTGACGACGCCGTCGAGCGCCAACTGGACTCGAAGCTATGACCGTCGAACTCCGGACGCACGACGCCGTCGAGCGCGCCGAATCGGAGCGCGAACGCATCGAGGGGAAAGTAGCGGCCTACGAGCGGTTCGCCGAGCGCGTCCGCGAGGCGTCGCCCGATGCGGGACAGCGGGCCGCGACGTCCACGCGGTCTGCTCCGGGCCAGTCGGCCGGAGACGCCCTCGCCGTCGGAACGTCCTCGGTGGGGAACGCCGACGGGATATCGGTCGTCCGCGAGGCGTTCCGCGACATCGTACTCCCTTACGCCGACGCCGACTCGCTCCCGGAGGCGATGGCCGACGAACTGTCGCCCGACCTCGCCGCCGCGCTCTCGCCCGCGGCTGGCGCGTTCGCCCCCGGTCTCGCGGACCAGTTGGTCTTGCGGGCCGAGACGCGCACGGAGGAGTGCCAACTGCTCGCCGACGCCACCGCGACCGAGCGCGACCGCGCCCGAGAGGTCGCCGACGAACTCGACGCCGTCACCGACTGGGTCGCCGAGACCGACGAGACCCCGCTGTTGCAACTCGGGTTCGAGGACCTCCGGGAGCGCCACGACCGACTGGCCGACCGCCGCGAGACCTGCGACCGCCTCGTCGGCGAGCGACAGGCCACCATCCGGGGGACCCGGCGCGAGGGTCTCACCGGAATCAGAGAGCGCGAACTGCTCGACCACCTCTACGGCGACTTCGAGGAGTCGCATCCGATACTGGCCGACCTCACGCGAGTGGACGACCTGCTCGCCGACTGCCAGCGCGCGGTTCGCCGCCACCTCTGTGCGCGCGTCTGAGGTAACGCGAGCGGAGATGTCTCCGGACGATTCTGTCACCGCCGCGGCCGATGGTGATTCCGAAACCTATTCACGGTTGGTCTGCCGTGTCGCACCTGAACCGCTATGTCCGACCGCCTCGAAGTCCTCCACCAGCGAATCGACGACCTGACCGACCCGGACGGCGACTTCGCCGTCGTCTGTCCCCTCTCGGGGAAGCGCCCCGTCCCGGTTCGGGGAGCCTCGTTCCCGTCGGCCGACGTCGCCGAGGAAGCCGTCGAACTCGTCTGCGAGTACCGGGACGTGCTGCGCGACGTGGACCCGCACCTCGAATCCATCCCCATCGTCGCCACCGAGACGACTCCCGCCCCGCTCGCTATCGACGACGCCTCCGAGTGCCTCGGCCGTTCGTCGCGGACGATTACTATCTCCGGCGAGAACGACGGCGAGTGGCTCCAGATGGACGACGCGCCGGTCGTCCACGTCCGCCGCGACGGCGAACTGCTCGACGACTCGACGGTCACGCTACAACTCCGTACGAAGCTCTGAGACGGACGCTCCCGCTTTTCGGCTCCCGTACTCCGTGAGCTATCTCGTCTCTCGCACGTCTCCGCGGAGTTCCGGTATCAGGTCGAAGTTACCGTCGGTGTCCCCGAGGACGAGCAGCGCGTGATACCGGAGGTAGGTCTGGACCGGGACGAAGACCGCCGCGAGGACGGCCGTCAGGAGCGCGAGGTACCCGAGCAGGAGGGCGATGCCGAGAGCCAGCGCGACCGGGTTCGACAGAATCGCTCCGGGACCGCCGAGCGCGGGGAGGGAGACGACCCCGAGCGCGGCGAAGGGTGCGAACAGTACCGCACCCACGACGCCGCCGACCACCGACGCCAGCGACCCGACGACGAGCGAGAGACCGAATCGCACGAGGACGTAGACGGCGTACTGCCGCCACTGGCCGGTCAACGTCGGCCAGAACCGCCGCCACCCGTCGAGGATGCCGACGTCCTTGAGTATCATCACCGGGACGACGAAGTTGACGGTCAACCCGTCCACGAGGGCGACGACGAGTCCGGCGAGGACGAGCAACGGGACGAGCAGTACGACCGCGCCGAGGGCCACGGACGGGCCGCCAGTAGCGAGCGACAGGCCGCCCAGTAGCAGTCCGAGTGCGGGGAGCGCGACTACCAGACCGAGGACGACCCTGAACGCGAACAACCCGAGGGCCTGCCCGAAGTGCTGGTCGGCGTACCGGCGAATCCGGACGCGTTGGCGGCGAAGCGACTCCACGAAGACGAACTCCATCACCGACCCGACGAGCGCGTACAGCAGACCGACGACGATTGCGACCGCGACGACACCGGCGATAATCGGGAGGAGTTCCCCGAACGCGAACGGTAGGTCTCCCTCCCAGCCCATCTGTCCGGGCGGACCGCCGGGACCGACCCGCGGCCCGTCCGAGGCCGTACCGGACGAACCCCCGGCGCCCGCGGATGTGCCACCGGCCCCGGTGTTCCCGAGGAAGAAGACCACGAACGCGAGTGCCAGCCACTGGCGCGCGTCGAACGGGGTCAGCAGGGCTTTCGTGGCGTCGAACGCGTCGTCGAGTGCCTCGACCGCGTACCACGGCATGGCACGAGGTACGACGTCGACCGAGAAAACTGTCTGGGTTTCGAAAATAGGAGCTGACAGGTACAGTTCTTGCCCGTTCGCGGGGCGTCGCTGTCCGTCGAATCGCGGCTCTCGTTCTACGTTTCGGAAGTCGATACCGATTCGATAAACGACGGAGGAGCGTGCCTATACCGAGAGGGCCTCGCCGAGTCCGCCGTCGATGAGTTGGATGAGGACCGCGGCGATACCCGTCCGGGACGACCAGATGGCGGTCTCCTCGTCGAGTTCGGGGTCGTCTCTCTCGTCGCGGACGCTCAGGAGTATCATCTCGCCGTCCACCACGACCACCCTGCCTACGGGGTCGTCGGCGTGGGGGTGGTCTATCGGCAGTTGCTGGACCGCGACGCCGCTGTCTGCGAACTGCTCGGCCACGTCGTCGTCACCGACTACGTTCACCGTGACGCCCGACGCCGCCAGTTTACGCAGGCAGTCGGCGATGGTCTCGCCGACCGGGTCGGCGTCCTCGCCGAGCGCGAACAGCACGCGGTCCTCGGCCTCCGCCAGCAGTTGCTCGATTCGGCCGTCGATGCTGGCCCGGCCGTGGACCGTCCAGATGTCCTCGCGGCGCTCGTCGCCGTCGCCGCGCTGTTGGCGGGCGGCCTCCAGATAGTCGAAGGCCCGTTCTTGGGTGCGCTCGAACTCGCCGCGGAGGTGCGACTCCGCCGCTTCGAGGCTGACGGGCCGGTACTGGATGGGCTTGGACTGTTGGACCTCCACGAGACCGCGGTCCTGAAGCGACTCGGCCGCGCCGTACACCTGCGACCGGGGAACGTCCGTCGTCCGATGCACGTCGCGGGCGGTGCCGGTGCCCAACTTCTGGAGCGCGGTGAACACCTTCGCCTCGTAGTTCGAAAGTCCGAGATTTTCGAGGGCCTCGATGGCGTCGTCTTCGTCCATTAGTCCTCTCTGAGACCCCCATTTGCGACCGCGGTACTCGTCTCTTTCGTCGTCGCCTCGCCGGTCTCGCCCGGCCCGAGGTAGCGGGTCCACAGCACCAGCAGACTCGGCAGGACGAGGACGCTGGCGAGGAACGCGTAGGTGATGGTGAGACCGGTGATGATACCGAACTGCTGGAGCGCGGGTAGGATGGCGAACGCGAGGACGCCGAACCCGCCGATGGTCGTCGCGGCGCTCCCGAGGAGCGCGCCGCCGGTCCCGGTCACGCTCTCGCGCATGGCGGCCCAGATGGTGTCGCGCCGCCCGAGTTCCATGGTGTAGCGCTCGCTGAGGTGGATGCTGTAGGCCACGCCGAGTCCGACCGTGAGGCTGGTAATCATCCCAGTCAGGACGTTGAACGGCATCCCGAGCAGGTACATCGTCCCGAGAATCCACGAGACGCTGAACGCCACCGGGAGGAGCGTGATCGCTCCGAGCGTGGCGCTCCCGTGGGCCAGTCGGTAGGCTATCATCAGGAAGGCGAACGTCGCCCCGAGCGTGATGACGAGGCTCTGGATGACCGTGTCGAGCAACTGGTTCTGGACGATCTCGAAGACGATGGGTTGGCCGGTCGCGGTGGCCTCCAGTCCGTCGCCGTCGATGGTCGCGGCGATGGCGCGCATCTCCTCGGTCACCGTCGAGGACGCCGCACCGCCCTTGACCGAGACGACCATCCGGACCGCGCGATACTCGCCGTTCTCGCGGTGGATGACGCCCTCGGCCTCCTGCGGGGCGACCGCGAACAGTTCGTCGTACACCTGCTCGACGTTGCGGTCGGGGACGCCGTCACCGTCTGTGTCCGCCGCCGCGAACGTCGCGTTGAACGACTCGTTCTGCGCCGCCACCTGCTCCATCACCGAGAGCGGACTCCGAATCTGCGGTTCGCCGTTCGAGAGGACGACGACCACGTCCTCCTTCTGGGCGGCCGTCTGCTCGGCCTGTTGTAACTTGTCGAGCGTCTCGGGGGTCGTCACGTTACCCTCGACGAGTATCTGGGCCTGCGAGTCCTGTCGCAGGAAGTTCTGGTTGACGTATTCGAGGTTCGCCTTCGCCGAGTAGTCGCCGGGCGCGAACGGTTCGGGCAGGTCCTTCATCCAGTTCGGCGGGTCCTCGGCGAGGAAGTCGGTCTGCTCGAAACTCGTATCGACTTGGGTCGCGCCGTACGCGCCGCCCGCCGACAGCACCAGCGTCAGCGCCAGCACGACGAAGGGTGCCTTGCGCGCGGCGACCGCGCCGACCGACAGCATCGACCCGAGCGCGCCGCCGCCGGTGCCGAACGCTCGCTTCTTCCGGTCGAAGCCTCGGGATTCGAGGAACCCGTCGATTTCGACCTTGAGCGCCGGAATTAGACCGCCGAAGACCACGAGCGCGGCCACGATACCGACCGAACTCACGATACCGAAGTCCTGAATCGGCGGCAGGGGACTCACCAGATTCGAGAGGAACCCGATGACGGTGGTCGCGGTCACCCAGACCAGCGCCACGCCGACGCTGGCCAGCGCGACCGACATGCCCTCGCGGACGCTCTCGCCCTCGTGTTGCTCGCGCTCCTCGCGGTGGCGCATGAACACGTGAATCGCGTAGTCGATGGACAGGCCGATGAGCAACACCGGCACCGCGATGAATATCTGGTTGAAGGTTACCCCCGTCCATCCCATGAATCCGAAGGTCCAGACGAGGACCACGAAGATGCCGAACACCCCGAGCAGGATGTCGAGCAGGTCGCGGTAGGCGATGAGCAGGGTCAGAATCACGAACAGCAGCGCCATCGGACCGACGATGGCGATGCTGTCGGTCATCGACTGCTCGGTCTCCTTGCTGATGAGGCCGGACCCGAACACCATGACCTCGCGGTCCATCGACTGCTGGGCGACCTGCTGGATGGCGGTCTGGGACTTCACGAGGTCGGTCGAGGCCGAACCCATGCCCTGCATGCCCTGACCGCCGACGTTCTGGAACACGACGAGCATCGTCGCGTTCGACTCCGTGCTACCGGGTTCGTAGGAGGTCGGCATGAACGCGAACGCCTGACTCGACGGCCCGTCGCCGCCCTCGCTCAGGACCGTGGTGACCGCGGACTCGACTTCCGACTGGTTCATCGAGCGGAGTTCGTCTATCTGCTCCTGTAGCGTGGGCGAGGAAGCGTTCTGCAACTGCTGGCGTTGGGCCTGTAACTTCTCGGCGTCTTCCTTGAGTTGCTGGCCGCGCTCTTTCAGTTCCGCGGCGCGCTGCTGGAGTTGCCGGTACTCGCTGGCCAACACGCCGCGCGTTCCGAGTCGGTACACCTGCTCGAACTGCGACCGAATCTCCGCCGCGCGTTCGCGGTAGGTCGATTGGTTGATGTCTCCCTGCTGGTAGGACGCGTTGAGACGGTCGAGTTGGAGTTGCAGACCCCGCGTCTGTTCGAACGCCTGCGTGAACGTGG
This sequence comes from Halorussus aquaticus, assembly GCF_024218795.1. Classification (GTDB taxonomy): domain Archaea; phylum Halobacteriota; class Halobacteria; order Halobacteriales; family Haladaptataceae; genus Halorussus; species Halorussus aquaticus. Next base: position 2,659,907 of record NZ_CP100400.1, on the reverse strand, counting down.
CCGACTGGTTCGCGCTCAGGTTCGCCGTCGCCGAGGTCCGAACCTGCCGGAGTCGGGTCTCGATTCGGCTCGACCGCTGTCGGTAGGCCGAATCGTTCACCTCGCCCCGCTGGTAGGAGGCGTTGAGTCGGTCGTACCGCGCCTGCAGTTCGCGCGTCCGGTTCAACGCGTCGCTCAGTCGGGCCGCCGTCCGGTTCAGCGACTGACTCCGCTGGCGAATCTCCGCTCGCGACTCGTTGAGCGACTGGCGCCGTTGCTGGAGTTCGGCCGCCGACTTTCGGAGTTGGCTCGCCTGCTCCTCCCGGATAGCCACGGTGGCGACGACGTTAGCGACGCCCGAGGTGGGCGTGCCGTTGACCAACGTCCGGTTTATCGTCTCGTTGTTCCGCAACGCCTGCTGGAGTCGTAACGTCTCGACGAGCGCGTCCTTCGAGAGGACGTTGCCGTCCCGCACGATGAGTTGGACCGTCGTCGTGTTCTCCTGACCCGAGGTGAAGTTGGCGTCGATGTAGGAGAGTTTCTGGGCGGCCGTGCTGTCGCTCTGGAACTGGTCGAGCGAGGATGACTGCTCGACCATCGGCGCGCCCGCCCCGACTAGCACGGTCAGGACAAGGAGGACCGCGATAACTCCGCGACTGTACTCCGTAACGGCGGCGAAGAGGTCGCTCGCGTTCACGAGCCATCCCTCCGCGCGACTGTGTGTCGGAACATGTGTTCGTCGCTGTTGTTAGGATGGTACTAACAGGACGAGCATAAAGACCCGGGATTCGGACTCGGAACGGTCGCCGGTCGGCGTACTCCCTCGAAGACGGACTGCGAACCGAATCCGCCTGCGAGTCGGAACGTAAATCGGTGGTTTCGGACCGAATTTCGCAATCTGCGATAGCTTTTATACAGTCCGGCGAGCAGAAACGTGGTATGCGAGTTTCGCGGACCGCTCTCGGTGACGACGACCGAATCAGTACGAGGATAGTGACGGCGGTGGCAGACGCCGAGGGAATCCCTCCGACCGAGGTGACCCCACCGCTGTACCGCGTCGTCGACCCGGACGCGTTGAACCAACTGTTCGAGACGAAGTGGGCCGCTTCGGAGGACGGACCGCACGTGTCGTTCACGTACTGTGGCTACGAAGTCACTGTCGAGGGAGCAGGGGACATCGTCGTTCGGACCGCGGACGATTCCGACCGAGAACGAGTCGTCTGAATCAGAGCTACCGGTTCGTGCGAGAGTCGGCGTCGTACTTCTCGACGACGGTGACGACCCAAAATCGACCGTTTCGGCGTCTCACGTCGAATGAGACTCAGCTACCCCTGTACGGTGCCCGACGCGAGATTCTTCAGTTTGCCTTCGACCGTGTACTCCGGCGTCTCGACTTCGATGGTCGATTCCGGACCGACCTCGTGGAACTTGAGGTGGAGTTCGTAACTGCCGTCGTCGGTGATGTCGGTCGATTCCATCTGCTCGGTCGGTTTGTGCCTCGCCCACGCGTTCCGACCGTCGAGGCTGGCGGCGGTTTCGCCCCGGACGACCCAGTTCTTGGGCTTGTTGCCCACGTCGCTCCCGCGCATCGGATAGCCGCGTCTGTTCCACGCCCGGAACCCCTCGTCGATGACGTAGACGTTCTCGAAGCTCTCGTTGATGAGTTGGGACGCCCGAATGGACGAGAGGTGGTGGGGACAACCGCAGTAACAGACGATGCGGTCGCCCTTCGGCCAGTCCATCACGGGGTCGTTCGAGACGCGCCGGTCGGGGTCGGCCTGACTCAGTACCGCGCCGTAGACGTGGGATCTCTCGTAGGACCCTTTTCCACGAGCGTCGGCCATTCTCGCTTCTCCGCGCTTGTACCAGTAGTGCGCGACGTCGATAGGGGCGAGCGGAACCTCCACGCCGTTCTCCGTCTTGGTGCCGAACGACGAGGTGTCGATGCTGCGCTTCTCGGGGACCTCGTCGAACTCCGGCGGGTAGCCGTCCAGATTACCGTCGGTCGGAGTCACCGCGAGGTCACCGCCGCCGTCGCCGCCACCGCCACCGATTCCGCCGAGACACCCCGCGACTGCCGAGAGCGACGCCGCACTGGTCGCCACGAACGTTCGACGTTTCATCTATGCATACCCTTAGAAAACCGCGCTGTATTAATTTTACCATCAGTGCTTTCGCATTCAGCCGGTGGTAAATCAGGACGAACGCGGACTGAACTATTCGACCGTAACCGTCCGGTCACAGAGACCCTGCAGTCGAGAGTACGTCTGGTCGGTGACCGCCTCGCGGACGGTGCAGTACGCTCCGCACGCCTCCTTCTTTCGGGTGTTCGACACGACCGAGTCGAGGAGTCGAAAGACCTGCTCCTCTCGGCCGTACATCAGCAGGACGTTCACGTTATCGACGACGACCCACCCGCCGCGCATGACGTACTTCATCGCCTTCGAGAGGCGGATGCTGATGCCCGTCAGGTCGCTCGGATCGACCGGGTCCGTAGTCCACAGCGGACCCTCGTACTCGTCGGGCGACCCCGTGACGGGGACGACGCCGACCTTCTGGGGGTCGCCGCCGCGGCGTTCGACTATCGACTCCACCTTCTTCGGGGACGCGGTCGCCGACACGACCAACAGGTTCTCGAACGCGGCGTCCGGCAGGTACGAGAGCGGGGACCCCATCGACGGCACCGAGGTCAACACCTGCTCGCCCGGCGCGAGCGCGAGTCCCTCACCCTCAGTCGTCTCCGGCACTCTCGAACCCCCCGGTGGTATCGCCGACTGCGGTCGTCTCCACGGTTCCCTCGTCGAACTGGACGAACGGTCTGGCGAACTGCCAGATTCCGGCCGCGGCGAGGAGTGAGGCCGTGAGGTCCAGCACCGACGAGACCAGCGTCATGCCGAACGCGACGGCCGTGACGTAAGAGACAGTCAGCGCGAAGAACGCGCCCGCGAGCAGGAGTAAGCCCCGCGTGTGCGCGACGTTCCGGCCGTACGTGACCACGGGATACACCAGCAGAACGCAGGTGATGACCAGCATCGTGGTCTGGGCGATGAAGACGAACGAGACCAGATCGCTCATCGGCGTCATAGCTTCCTCCGTTCGGTCAGTAGGACGAGAACGTGCGCGGCCGCGACCAACGCGGCGACGGTCGCCACCGCCGACGCGACGAGTTCGTACGCCGGGGGCACGGCCACGCCGACCGCAACGTTCGCGTTGAGCGCGATGTACGCGAGAATCACGACCGGCAACGGCCGCAGGACCGAACCGAACGGCGCGCCACGGAATCCCCGGGCCGCGATGACCGCGACCGGGAACGTCCCCGCGAGGACGAGCGTCGTCGTCAGCGCGAATATGCGTTCGAGCGGCATTCGGACCGGGATTTTCGCTCCCGGACTAAATAACCCGCCGTTGCGCGCGGCTACTCTGGCGTCGAATGCCACCGCGGAGCAGGGCGACGACGCGGACTCCGCTCCGTCGTCGCTAGTTCTCCCACTCGTCTTCGAGCATCCCGAAGTACCGGATGTCCACGTACTCGCCGCCGGTGAACGCCTCGTCGCGGTGGACGCCTTCTTCCCTGAACCCCAACTTCTGCCAGATTCGTGCGGAGGCCTCGTTCGTGGCGAGGACGCGGGCCTGCACCCTGTGCATCCGGAGTTCGCGGAAGGCGTAGTCGGTCAGCAGGCGCGAGGCCTCGGTGCCGTAGCCGCGACCGTGGTAGTCGGTGTCGAGCCAGAGACCGACCTCGCAGTGGCCCGACCGCTGATTCAGGTCGTGGAGACCGATGATGCCCGCCATCTCGCCGTCCGTACAGATAGCGAGGTTCACGTCCTCCTGATTCGAGACTCGCTCCTCGAAGTACTCGCGCTCCTGTTCGGCGTTGAGGGGGTACGCGGTCGTCAGTCCCTCGCGAACGTCGGGGTCGTTGACGGCGTCGCGCATGAACTCCACGTCTTCCGCTTCGATGGTCCGAAGCGTAATCGAGTCGCCCCGGAGGAACACTGCGCCGGGCATGGGCGGTGGTACTTCGGGAGTTGACATAAGGGACGTGGTCGTGTGATACTATCTGCCGCACCGATAGCCGGTCGAACTCCGGTAGTTTTTTCGACGCAGTTCTGTCTACCGAGTGACCCGAACGTTTATATTAGCAGAGTCTAATATTAGCATGTGCTAAAATGAGTGGGCAAACGACGGACGCCGAACCGGACGACGCGCAACGAGGGACTGGCTGCTGCGAGGTCGGACACTCGCTGTCGGAGGAAGACTTGGCGGACGACGTCCAGACGCTCGCGACGCTGGGGAACGACACCCGGTACGAAGCGCTCCGACTCATCGCGGACTCCGACGACGACGTCTGCGTCTGTGAACTCGAACCCACGCTCGGAGTAAGTCAGGGCGCGGTCAGTCAAGCGCTCTCGCGGCTGTTCAGCGCCGGACTGGTCGAACGGCGAAAGGAGGGTCGCTGGCGCTACTACACCGCGACGCCGCGGGCCGAACGACTCCTCGGCGTCCTCGACGAGACGAGGTCACCCGACGATGACTGACGACGCACCGACCGCCGAGACCGACGGCGAGGGCCTCACGGACGCGGACCAGCGCACCGCCGTGCGCGAACGGTACTCCCGTATCGCCGCCGAGTCCTCGTCGACGGAGTCGTCGTGTTGCGAAGGGACGGACTCCTGCGGCGACGCCTCGGCCGACGAGTCGCGCAGACTCGGCTACTCGGACGCGGACCTCGACGCCGTGGACGGGGACGCGAATCTGGGTCTCGGTTGCGGGAATCCGACTGCAATCGCCGGTCTCGAAACGGGCGACACGGTCCTCGATCTCGGCTCCGGCGGCGGGTTCGACTGCTTCCTCGCGGCCCGAGAGGTCGGGGAGACCGGTCGCGTCGTCGGCGTCGATATGACGCCCGAGATGGTCGAGACTGCCCGCGAGAACGTCGAGGCGAACGACGCGTCGAACGTCGAGTTCCGACTCGGGGAGATAGAACACCTCCCGGTCGCCGACGCGTCGGTGGACGTGATTCTGTCGAACTGCGTCGTCAACCTCTCGCCGGACAAACCGCAGGTGTTCCGCGAGGCGTATCGCGTCCTGCGACCCGGCGGGCGGCTCGCAATCTCGGACGTCGTCCTGACCGCCGAACTCCCGGACGGGGTACGAACAGACCCCACGTCCGTGGCGGCCTGCGTCGGCGGCGCGGCGTCGATTCCCGCGCTCGACGCGATGCTGACCGACGCCGGATTCGCGGACGTCTCCATCGAACCGAAATCCGACAGCGACGAGTTCATCCGCGAGTGGGACGACGAGCGCGATTTGAGCGACTACGTCGTCGCGGCGAGAATCGAGGCCGAGAAGCCAGCGTCCAGACAGCGACCGTCGCGCGGGGACGCCGCCGAATGATGGCAGCCGTTTCGAGGAGAGCGTCGCAGACGCCGCGAGTAGCATCGCACCAACGAACACCGATTACCACACCTGATACGTAATGTACCGACCACCGTCCGATTCACGAGAGAGTGCAATAGTCGAGGAGTACACGTGGAGCGACATCCTGCTGAGTTACGCCGTGGTCGCCGCGATTCCCGCGGCGCTGTGGTTCGTCAGCCAACCGCTGACCGGCACCGTGCTCCTCGCAGTTGTCGCCGGACTCGTCGTCGCCGCGCGACGCGCCTACGAACTGGTGCGTTGCTTCTACGACTGCCCGGGTATGGCGTTCGACCTCGGCGGAAAGGCCCGAATAACGGTCACTCAGATTCCAACCGATGACTCGTGCTAACCGGCGTCTCGAACCGCAAAGGTACCGCGTACGAACTGGATACTTCACGAGGTCAGCATGACCACGCCGTCGATAACGGTTCGAGAGGCCGAAAGCGCGGAGTTGAACCGAATCGAGGAGTTGTTGGAATCAAACGGACTCCCGTCGCAGGACGTGCGAGAGAAACCGAGTTGCTTCTTCGTCGGCCGCGAGGACGCGGAGTTCGTCGGTATCGGCGGCGTTGAACCCCACGGGTCGAACGGGCTGCTCCGGTCGGTCGTCGTCGCGGAACCCCATCGCGGACAGGGCTACGGAACGGCGCTGTGCGACGCGCTGGAGGACCGCGCGCGGACGAGCGGAATCGAGACGCTCTACCTTCTGACCACCACCGCGGCGGCGTTCTTCCGGCGTCGCGGGTACGAGGTCATCGACCGCGAGGCGGTCCCGGAGAACGTTCGAGAGACGACCGAGTTCGCCGACCTCTGCCCGAGTTCGGCGACCTGTCTGCGGAAGGACCTCGGCAGATAGCTTCTGGACGAGTGAGTGAGTAGCCGAAGTAGCCACCTCGCGCACGAACCGATTTATCCCTCCGCGACCAACACCCGGCCATGCGCACGGCAGTCCTGCGAGAACCCGGCCGACTCGACATCGAGGACCGGCCGCGGCCCGACCCCGCGCCCGACGAGGTGCTGGTCGCGGTCGGCGAAGTCGGTATCTGCGGGTCGGACCTCCACTACTACGAACACGGTCGAATCGGCGACTACGTGGTCGAGAACCCGCTGGTGCTGGGCCACGAGAGCGCGGGCGAGGTGGTCGCGGTCGGCGAGCGCGTGACCGACCTCGAACCGGGCGATAGAGTCGCACTCGAACCCGGCGTCCCCTGTCGGCGGTGCGCCCACTGCAAGCGCGGCGAGTACAACCTCTGCCCGGACGTGACCTTCATGGCGACCCCGCCGGACGACGGCGCGTTCGCCGAGTACGTGGCGTGGCCCGCCGACTTCGCCTACCGATTGCCTGATTCCGTCTCCACGCGCGAGGGCGCGCTCTGCGAACCGCTCAGCGTCGGCATCCACGTCGCGCGCCGCGCCGAGGTCGGCGTCGGCGACTCGGTTCTGATTACCGGCGCGGGACCAATCGGCCTGCTGGCGATGGAGGCCGTCCGCTCCGCGGGAGCGACCGACATCTTCGTCTCGGACGTGGTTGACGCCAAACTCCGGCGGGCCGAGGAGCGCGGCGCGGACGCGACCATCGACCCCACCGAGGAGGACCTCGGCGCGGCGGTCGCGGACGCCACCGGCGGCGAGGGCGTCGATGTCGCTATCGAGGCCTCCGGAGCGAAGTCGGCCATCGCCGGGTCGCTCGACGCGGTTCGGCGCGGCGGCACCGTGGTCTTCGTCGGACTCGGCGACGAGGCCGAGGTGCCCCTCGACGTGCTCGACATTGTGGACAACGAGTTGGACGTTCGCGGGTCGTTCCGCTACCGGAACACGTACCCGGCGGCGATAGAACTGCTCGCGGACGGCGCGGTGGACGCGGCGGGCATCGTGGACTTCGAGGCCGACCTCGAAGATACGGACGACGCCTTCCAGCGTGCGATGGACCCCGAGACAGTGAAAGGGATGGTCCGAATCGGGAAGTAGCGTTACTCCTGCGGTTGGTCGGAGTCGTCGTCCGTCTCGGACGACGACGCGTCACCGTCGCCGAGGATGGCCTCCACGTCGGCGTGGTCGTGGAGCAGGTCCCGCATCGTCTCGACCGTCTCGGCGTCGCGCGTCCGACCGCTCCTGACCACGTCCTCGGCGCGCTCTATCGTCGTCAGTGTGTCCGACTGGACCAGCAGGACCGGGACGCCCTTCTCCTCGGCCTTGCCGACGATGGCCCCCGGCGGGCGGAACCCGCCGGTCAGAATCAGGCACTTCACGCCCGGCGCTTCCAGCGCGACGCGCTGGAGGTCCGGCCGGTCGCCGCCGGTTATCAGGGCGGCGTCCTTCGTCCGGCGGAGGTGGCGCAGCGCGGAGTCGCCCGACATCGCGCCCACGAGGAACCGCTCGACGAAGGCCTCGCCGGACGCATCGTTCAACTGCTCGGCCGAGAGTTCCGCGGCGAGTTCCGCGACCGTCACGCCCGCCAGCGATTGGTCGCGGGGGACGACGCCCAGAACCGGGACGCCGCGCGCTTCGAGGAACGGGACGACTTCGGTTTCGAGACCGTCGAAGTTCCCCTCCTGCACCGCGTTGAACAGCACGCCGAGCAGTCGGTCGCCCACGTCGTCGGCGGCCGCCAGCAGGTCGTCCACGTCGCCGCCCTGCTCGTACTTCGACATGAGCAGGACTTCGGCGTCGAGGAGGTCGGCCACGTCGGGGTCCGTGAGACCGACGATGCCGCCGGTGGTGAGTTTCCCGCCGCCCTCGACCACCATCAGGTCCTTGCCCTCCGCCAGACTGTCGAAGCTCTCGCGGACCTGCTCGCGGAGTTCGTCGGGGTCCTCGCGGCCGCGAATCGCCTGCTCGACGAACGTCGGCGAGTAGACCACGGGTTCGAGGTCGTGCATCTCGGCGTCCAAGTCGAGCAGTTCGCGGGCGAGCATCGGGTCCTCGTCCAGCGTCTTGCCGACGTTGCTCTGGAGTCGGGTCCCCTTGGGTTTCATGTAGCCGACCGAGAGGCCGCGCTCGGCGGCCAGTTTAGCCAGCGCGAGCGCGACCGCGGTCTTGCCTGTGCTCTCTTCGGTCGCGGTGACGAGTATCGTTTTCATAGGTTGTCGGTGTCCACGGTGAGTCGCACGTCCACGGCCTGTACGCCGTCCGGACCCGCGACGAGGGGGTTCACGTCGAGTTCGAGTATCGCGGGGAAGTCGGTCACGAGTTGCGAGAGGCGCTGGAGGCTCTCGACGACGGCCTCGCGGTCGGCGGGGTCGCGGCCTCGCGCGCCTCGAAGGAGCGGCGCGGACCGAATCCCCTCGACCATCTCGGTCGCCTCGCGCTCGCTCACGGGCGCGACCCGCGTCTCGGTGTCCTCCAGAATCTCCACGAAGATGCCGCCGAGTCCGAACAGCAGCAGGGGACCGAACTGCGGGTCGCGGTTCATCCCGATGATGGTCTCGGTCCCTGAATCGAGGTCCACCATCTCCTGTACCTGCACGCCCAGAATCGTGGCGTCCGGCTGGTAGTTCCGGGCGCGGGTCACGAGGTCCTCGAAGGCGTCGTACACGTCCTCGGGCGAGACGCCGACCTTCACGCCGCCGATGTCGGACTTGTGGAGGATGTCGGGCGAGACTATCTTCATCACCACGTCGTCCTCGATGTCCTGCGCGGCGCTGACCGCGTCCTCGGGCGTCTCTGCGACGGTGCCCTCCGGCGTCGGAATCCCGTAGGCGTCGAGCAGGCCCATCGCCTCCACGCCGAGGCGGTTGTCGCCGCGCTCCTCGGCGCGTTCGAGAATCTCGCGGGCGCGCTCGCGGTCTACGTCGAACGTCCGGGGGTCCTCGTACTCGCGCTCGCTGATTTCGCGGTAGCGCGAGAGCGAGTCGAGACTCCGGACCGCCCGCGCCGGGTCGAAGTAGTTCGGGATGCCGCCCTCGCGCAGAATCTTCTTGGCCGAGGCGGTTCGCTCGCCGCCCATCAGCACCGAGGCGACCGGTTTCCCGTGTTCGGCCTGCAGGTCGGTGATGACCCGCGCGAGGTCGTCGAAGTCGATGACCGCAGTCGGTGCCGACAGGACCACCGCGCACCCGACGTTCTCGTCGGCGAGCGCGATGTCCAGCGCCTCCTCGAATCGGTCGATGTCGGCGTCGCCGATGGCGTCGATGGGATTGTAGATGTTGGCCTCCTCGGGCATCGACTCGGAGAGCGCCGAGAGGGTCTCCTCGGAGAACGAGGCCAGCGAGAGGTTGGAGTCGCCCACCGCGTCAGTGGTCATCACGCCCGGGCCGCCCGCGTTGGTCACGATGGCCACGTCGTCGGAGTCGGGCAGGGGTTGGCCCGACAGAATCTGTGCGAAGTCGAACAGTTCCTGCACGTTCTCGACCCGGAGGACGCCCGCCTGTTCGAGTCCGGCCTCGTAGGCCTGCTCGCTCCCCGCGAGGGTCCCGGTGTGCGAGGAGACCGCCTGCGCCCCGGCCTCGGTCCGGCCCGACTTGACCATCACGATGGGGGTGTCGTCGGTGACTCGGCGCGCGGCGTCGATGAACTCGCCGCCGTCTTCGACGCCCTCCAGATAGCCCAGAATCACGTCGGTGTCGGGGTCGTCGCCCCACGCCTCCACGAAGTCGGTCTCGTCGAGGACAGCCTTGTTACCGAGCGACACCACGTCCTTGAAGCCGATGCCCTCGTCGTTGGCCCAGTCCAGCACCGCGGTGATGAACGCGCCGGACTGGCTCATGAAGGAGATAGACCCCGGAAGCGCGTTCTCGGGACCGAAGGTAGCGTTCATCCCCGACGGCGTGCTCATCACGCCGAGACTGTTCGGACCGACCACGTTGAGGTCGTACTTCTCGGCGACCTCGGCCAGTTCCCGCTCCCGGGTCGCGCCCTCGCTCCCGGTCTCGCCGAACCCGGCGGTGATGACGACCACGTTCCGCACTCCGGCCTCGCCGCACTGCCGGACGGCCTCGACCGCGATTTTCGGCGGGACGACGACCACCGCGAGGTCCAGTTCGCCCGGAACGTCGGCCACGTCGGGGTAGCACTCCAGCCCCAGCACGTCGTCGTAGTTGGGGTTCACCGGGACGGTCTCGCCCGCGAAGTCGGCCCGCAGGTTCTCGGTAATCGCGCGACCGATGGACCCCTCGCTCTCGGTCGCGCCGATTACGGCGACTCGCTCGGGCGTGAACAGCCCAGCTAACCCGCCGGAAGACTCGCTCCGCTCGACTTCCGAGGTCCGCGTCACTTCGTTTCCCGGACCGCCAGTGTTCTCGTCCACGTTCGTCAGTTCGCCCGATTCGCGCTTAAAAGTGGTGTCCTGTTTCCGGACGGTGGGAATCGGTCGCGTCGGGGAATCTTCACCGCCTCCGCCGCGCAGCGACCGGTTCGTGGCGACCGCCGTGAGAGCGAGTACGATAATCGAGACCTAAACGGACACAACCTCCGGTATCCGCCCCCGAAGAGGGATTATTTACTCGGATGTGAAATCAAAAATCCAGAGTAGAGGCGCCAACTCTTGCGTAAATGGTGCATAATTATACGTCCGGGTACTCTTGGTCCACCCGATGTCAGAATCCGGGAAGTCAGTTCAGTCGCTGGAGACAGCGCTTCCAGACCCGGCCGAAGCGGACGACGTGATATACGACCCGTCGATGGACCGCCTCCGCGAGTTCTCCGACCACCTCGAGACGACCACCGAGTTCGGTTCGCCGTCCTACGTCAGCGACGAGCGTTCTCGCAACGCCGACCGGACGAAGAACGCGGTGGACGACGACTTCGACGCGGACGACTACGCACGCATCGAGCGAACGTTCGACGCGGCTCGCGAGCGAGAGATGGTCTGCGTGGACCGCCGGATGGGCCGATACGACGACCACTCCTACGTCTGCCGACTCTACGTCCCCCGGGAGTACGGCCGCATCGCGCTGGCGTGGGCGAAGCTCTTCGAACCCGTGACGGGCGACGGGGACTCCCGTCCGGACCCGGACTTCGTGACGGTCCAGATTCCCGACGCCGACGAAATCGCCGTCAGAATCCTCCCCGACGAGGGCGTCACCGCCGTCCTCGGGAGCGACTACACCGGGGAGGCCAAGAAGTCGTTCCTCCGCCTGTTCATGTACTACGCCAAGAAGCAGGGCGGACTCGGCCTCCACGCCGGGAGCAAGCGCGTCCGCCTGACGGACGGCTCCGGCGACCTGAAGGAGGTCGGACAGGCGTTCCTCGGTCTCTCGGCCACCGGCAAGTCCACCCTGACGGCTCACGGTCTCTGGCTGGACGACCCGGAGGAGGCGACCATGCTGCAGGACGACGTGTGCGCCCTGCTGCCGGACGGGACCATCGCGGGGAGCGAGGGCAACGGTCTCTACGTCAAGACCATCGGTCTCGACGCCGACGAACAGCCCGCGATGTACGACGCCGTGACCGACGAGTCGGCCGTGCTGGAGAACGTGGACGTCGCCGAGGACGGCACGGTGGACTTCGAGAGCGACCGCTACACCACCAACGGCCGGGCCGTCATCGAACGCGAGCATCTCTCGTCGGCCGACGAGGACATCGACCTCGACGGCGTGGACCAAGTGTTCTTCATCACCCGGAACCCCGTCATGCCCCCGGTCGCCAAACTCTCGCCGGAGGAGGCCGCCGCGGCGTTCATGCTCGGCGAGTCCATCCAGACCAGCGCGGGCGACCCCTCGAAGGCCGGGGAGTCCATCCGCGTGGTCGGCACCAACCCGTTCATCGTGGGGTCGAAGGGCGAGGAGGGCAACCGCTTCCGCGACCTCGTGGCCGACCTCGACGTGGACTGCTTCGTCATCAACACCGGCCACCTCGGCGCGGAGCAGAAGGACATCGGGGTCGAGGAGTCGGTGACGATTCTGCGGGAAATCGCCCGCGGCACCGTCGAGTGGACCGACGACGAGGCGACCGGACTGACTATTCCGAGCGCGGTGCCCGGCATGGACATCGCCGCGTTCGACGTGGCCGAACACGTGGCGAATCTGGACGAGAAACTGGCGAGACTCCGGACCGAGCGCCGGACCCACCTCGACACCTTCGAGGACCTCGACGACGCAATTCGGGACGCGGTGTACTGACGCTCGGCCCGTTTTCCGTTCTTCTTCTCCTACTCCCGCGAACAGGTGTCGATTCCGAGCAGCGCGTTCACGCCGCAGAACTGCGTGGCGGCGTTGAACAGGAGTCCCGCGCCCCCGAGCACCGCGGCGACGCCGATGCCGTCACGCCCGGTGAAGAACGCGCCGACCGCTACCGCGACCAGTGCGACGCCGCCGACTGCGCGGGCGATTCGGTCGAGTCCGCCGACGTTTCGTTCGAGTGCCATGGACGAGAGTGAGGACCGGAATCAGTTAACTCTACGCCGGACCGGGACGGCGTGACTCGCCGCTCCCGGGACAACGACTCCGAGCGTCGCACCTCGCGACGGGTCGGGTCTACCGTTCGTCGGCGAAGTCGTTCTCACCTGTCGCGGACTGCTCCACGCGGAGGTCCCCGCTCAGTTCGCGCTCGGACGCCGGACTGATGGTGATTCCGGCGGCCTCGAACTGTGACTTGACCGCGAGTCCGAACTCCGAGCGGACCCGCAGGATGTCCTTGCGGGTCGGGTTTCGAATCCAGAACTGAATGTGGAGTACCAACTCGTCGTCGCCGAACTCCGAGAAGTAGACGCGGGGTTCTGGGTCCGACAGCACCGCGGGGTGGGAGACCGCCGCCTCACCGAGCAGCGACATGGCCTCCTCCACGTCGTCGTCGTACCCGATGCCGACCTCCTCGGACACCCGGAACTCAGCGCGGCCGTACTGGCTCACGATGGTACTCGTCGTCAGTTCCGTGTTCGGAACCGTGACCGTCTCGTTGCTCTCGGTCCGGACGCGAGTGGTCCGGAAACTGATGGCCTCGACGACGCCCTCGCGGTCGCCCCACGCTATCCAGTCGCCGACGTTGAAGTTCGGGTTGACGACCAGAAACAGGCCGCTGATGAGCGCCCCGATGACCTCCTGACCCGCGACGCCGATGGCCAGCGTCGCCGCGGCGACGATGAGCGTCGAGTTCGTCAGCACCTGTCCGTACCCGCCCGCCGCCATGCCGAACGTGACGCCGACCACGACGACGAGTAGATGGAAGTAGCGCCGAAAGGCGTCCTGTATCGTCGGGTTGTTCGGGTTTCGCTGTCGCACGATACGGGTGGTGGCGGGTTGGGCGACGAACCGACCGACGAGGTAGACCGCGAGGAACGCGAGCGCGAACTTCCCGAACGGGAGCAGTATCTCGCGGTACGCCTCCGCTGGCGTATCGACGGGGTCTTGGAGCGGGTCGAGTTGCATCGGCGCGTCCCCACTGATATGTCCGCCAGAATGATAATCGCCGTGGGCGAACGCCCGGTTTCGCGGCGCGTCGGGCGCGGATAGAACGCCGTTCTATCGGTCCTCCGAGTCCGCGTGGGCCGCGCGAATCGCCCGCTCCAGCGCCGCGCGCTCCGGGCCGAACTGCAGGTGCGAATCGCAGTCGTAGTCCGACGCGCCGAGACCGGCGACAGATTCGACCGCTGGACCGCCGTCACCCTCGATGGCCCGACTCACTTCGCACTCCGCGTCCTCGTCCGCCGTCTTCACCGCGTCTGCGATGCGACTGTCGGGGTGGCCGAGCAGGTAATCGACGTGCCAGTGGCGGGCGTCGCGCTCCCCGGCGGCGAGTTCGCGGTGTCGCTCGACGCGCGCGAACCCGCCGGTTCCGAACGCGCTCCCGGTGTAGGCGTACCATCCGGCGGACAAGTCGCGCTCGCCCGCCGCGCCGAACTCGACGGTGGCGTCGGCGGCGAGTTCCACGAGCAGCGTGTAGGTTCCTTTCGACATCGTCGGTGTTCCTTTCCCGTACCTCCCGTTTCAGAGGTGCGAGGCGACCAGCGCCGCGGTGACCGCGAGCATCGTCACGCCGTTCAGCGCCACCGACTGCTCGTGGTACTTGGCGAAGCCGTCGTCGCCCGCGCGCTCCATCTTCGGAATCAGGACCTGCCGGGCGTAGAGGTTGAGCGCGACGCCGACCAGCGGCAGGGCCGCGAGGAGTACGCCGCCGAGGGGACCGACGGAAACGACCAGCGCGGCGGTGGCCGCGACGAAACCCAGCGCCGCACCGAACGAGTAGTACTTCGGGAAGATGGCGTTGACCACCTGTCCCGCGTCGTCGCCCAGCACGTCGAACGTCGTCGGCGCGCCGACGAACGAGAAGAAGACGATGCTCCCGAGCCAGACGCCGAGGCTGGCGTCGATAATCGTCGCGAGCGCGGTTTCGAGGAGGCCCATGTCCGGCGGTTGGGAGGCGCAGAAAATCAAGGGTTCGGCTTCGGCGAGGCGCTCCGCTCGAACCCCGCGACGACCGATGCGCAGGTCTCAATACGTTCGCAGACGAGGCTCGGGATAGTGGTTCAGGACTTCGTCGAGGCGCTACTGGTGGACCCGTTCACGGCGATGAACACGGTCGGTCTCGTCGCGTTCGCACTCGTCGGCGCGACCAAGGCGATACGCGAGGAGTTCGACGTGTTCGGCGTCGCGGTCGTCGGGCTAGTCACGGCGTTCGCTGGCGGTGCGACCAGAGACCTCCTCGTGAATCGGGTCCCGCTGGCGCTGCGATCGGTCGGCGAAATCAGCCTCGGGATGCTCGGCGTGGGTCTCGCCGTCGTCGTGAGTATCGTCCTCGACTCCCCGGACGACCACCCCGTCACGCTGTTCTCCGACGCGGTCGGACTCGCCGCCTTCACCACGGCCGGGGCCATCGTGGCGACCGACGCGGGCGTCTCGGGGTTCGGCGTCGTCGCTATCGCGACCATCAACGCGGTCGGCGGTGGTGCCTTCGCCGACATCCTCCTCGACCGGTCGCCGTTCATCCTCTTCGACGATTTCTATGCAAGTTGCGCGGTGCTGGGCGGTAGCACGTACTGGATTGCGGTGACTGTCGGCGCGACCGGCAGTACCGCTGCGGCGGTGTGTGCGGCGGTGACGGTCGGGACGCGGATGGCGGCGGTCACCTACGGGTGGACCCTCCCAACGGCGCAGATGCTCGGACTGGCCCGCCGGGAGACCGGGAACCGATAAGGAGCAGATTGCGGTCCTAACCGCTACGTTCTGCGGCGTCTCACTCCGCCACGTCAGCGACTTCTGCGCCCGACAGTTCTCGAAGCCTCTTCGGGTCGATGGGGAAGACCGCTTCCGGGGTTCCAGCGGCGGCCCAGACAGTTTCGAACTCGGTGAGCGTCTCGTCGAGGTAGACCGGTACCTCGGCGTCGTGGCAGAACGGCGGGACGCCGCCGATGGACCACCCGAGGGTCGCCTTTATTTCGGCGGCGTCGGCCATCTCCACCTCGTCTTCGGCGAGTCCGAACAGGTCGGCGAGTTTGGCCTCGCTGACCCGGTTCGCGCCGCTGGTCACCACCACGACCAGTCGGTCCGCGGCGCGCATCGCGATGCTGCTGGCGATTTGTGCGACGTCACAGCCGACGGCGTCGGCGGCGTCCGCGGCGGTCTTGGTCCCCTCGGGGAACTCCTGCACGTCCACCTCGAAATCGTACTCTCTACAGGCGCGGTCGGCGAACTCCCTCGCTCGGTCGTGCATGGCCGTGGCTTGTGTCGGCCCGGTTCAAATAGTTCGGGGTCGGCGCAAGTCACGGTCGGCCGTCAGCGTCCAGTCGGTCCGCGCTCAGTCGGTCGGCCGTCTCCGTTCGGTCGTTCGGCTCTACTCAGTCGGTCGTCTCCGTTCGGTCGGTGGTCTCCCGTTCCGTCGATTCCGCGCCGGAACTGCCCGTCGTCGAGAGTCCCCGGAGCGCGGCGACCACCGCCGCCCCCGCCACGACGAGACCGCCCGCGATGCCGAAGGCCACCAGATAGCCGAACTCCGCGGTCCACCCGCCGAGCAGCCCTCCGGCCCCGCCCGCCGCGGCGACCAGCGCGGCGTGAACGCCGAGCGCCTCGCCGCGGATGGAGGCGGGCGCGTGACGGGTCACCAGTCCGGTTCCGGTCACGGCGATGACCGCCCACGTCACGCCGATGACGAGGAAGACGCCGACTGCACCGCCCGTCGCCACGAGTCCGGTCGCCGCGCCGACGAGCGCGACGACGGGGAACGCCGCGGCCCGAACCCCCAGCGCGGCGCTCTGGAACAGTCGCACGTCGAACCCCTCGCTGAGTTTCCCGACCGCGCCGTAGCAGGCCGCCGACGCGAGACTGGTGGCGAGATACAGCCCGAAGGTCGCGTCGCCGCCGTACCCCTCCGCGGAGAGGTAGGCCGGTAACGGTGCCCAGAACGCCGCGAACCCGGTCGAGAACAGCGCGACCGCGAGGAAGTACGCCGCCAGTCGGGGCGTGAACCGCCGGGCGAAGTGTCGGGGCCGAAGCCCGAGGGTCGTCCAGTAGAGCCGATTCGGAGTGAACGCGAACGTCGCCGTCTTGACGTTGCGGTGGGTCCCCGAGAGGAAGCGCGCGATTCGCCTGCGGTCGGCCCGCCCGAGGTCGGTCGCGGCCGAGGGCATCCACCTCGCTGCCGCCACCGCGGAGACGGCCGCGAGCGCCGCGGCGACGCCGAACAGCCAGCGCCGCGCCGAGAGCGGCGAGTCGAACTGGGGCACGAGAACGCCGAGCCACAGGGTTCCGAGGACGAGACCGCCAGCCCAGCCGAACCCCTGATAGCGGTTCAGGGCCGCGATTCGCCCCGACCACGCTCGCTCGGGCGCGTCGGCCACGACGAGCAGCGTCAGAACCGGAGCGGCGGCGGCCGAGACGAACCAGAGGACGGCGTTGACGGCGACGACCGCGACCACCGAGTCGAGGAGCGGAATCGCGCCGAGCGAGACCGCCGCGCCGAGCAGACTGGCGACGACGACCGACCGCCGGTTCTGGGTCCGGTCGGCGATGCGGCCCCAGAGTAACGCGCCGGGCGTCCCCAGCAGCGCGGCGCTGGCCGCCAGCAGGCCGAGCGCGGTCGGGTCGCCGCCGAGCGCGACGACGTAGAGCGGAACGAGCAGGGAGGCCGCGCCGAGCGCGACCGACCCCAGTCCCCACGCGTAGAGCCACCGTTCTGTCATCGACGCGACAGAGGTACCAACGACACGTAAAACTCCTGAATTAGCTCACTCGGTCGTCTCGTCCCGGAGGCCCGCCGCGGTCTCGAAGATGTCGTCCATCCACGCGTCGAGGTCGTAGGCCGTGACGAGCTGGCGCATGTGACGCATGCGCTCGCGGCGCTCCTGCGTATCGTCGGTGATGGCCCGGTGGACCGTCTCGGCGAACTCCTTGGTCGCGTACGGGTTGATGGTGTAGGCGTAGTCGCCGAGGGTGTCGTCGACGCCCGCGAAGTCCGACAGCACCAGCGCGCCCCCGTTGTCGAGCTGGGCCGCGACGTACTCCTCGGCGACGAGGTTCATCCCGTCGCGGACCGAGCTCACGAGCGCGAGGTCGGAGTGGCGGTAGAGGCCGTACAGCGACTCGGCGGGAAGCATCTCCGTGATGGCGACCACCGGTTTCCAGTCGTCGGTGGCGAACCGGTCGTTGACTCGCTCGGCGGTCTCGGAGACTTCCTTCTGAATCTCTTGGTACGCCGGAATCTCGCTCCGGCTCTCGCTGGCCTTCTGGACGTAGACGAACTCGCCGCGGAACTCGGGGTGCGAATCGAGGAAGTATTCGATGGCTCTGAGTCGCTCGGGGATGCCCTTGGTGTAGTCGAGGCGGTCGACGCCGACCGCGACTACGGCGTCGTCCGCGATGCCTCGCTCCTCGCGGAACTCGTTCCAGAACGCCTCGGCCTCGTCGCTCCCGGCGAGTCGCTCGATGCGGTCGGTATCGACGCCCATCGGGAACGACTTGACCAGCGTGGTGGAGTCGCCGCGGTGGACCTCGCCGGAGTTCCAGTCGATGGCGGCGTCGTCGAAGCAGGCGTCGACGCCCTCCAAGAACTGGGCACAGAACCGGTCGACGTGGAAGCCGAGCAGGTCGTTGGCGAGCAGGCCCTCCATCAGTTGTCGGCTCTGGGGGCACACCCGGAAGTCGTCCCACGTCGGCCACGGGATGTGCCAGAAGTGTGCCAGCGTGGCGTCGTCGCCGAGTTCGCGTCGGACCATCCGGGGTGCGAGACCGAAGTGGTAGTCTTGGAACCAGATGAGGGACTCCGGGTCTGCCTCCGCCGCGGCCGCCTCGGCGAACCGCCGGTTGACCTCCCGGTAGCGGTCCCAGAACCGCGGCTCGTACGTGATTCGGCCCCGGTCGCTGTGACAGAGCGGCCACAGCACTTGGTTGCTGTAGCCGTAGTAGTACTCCTCGACCTCGTCGTCGTCGAGCCAGATGCGCCGGAGGGTGTAGGAAGGGTCCTCGGGGGGCACCCCGACTCGGTCGTGCTCGTCGACGACTTCGCGGTCGGCGTCGCCGTCGCCCCACGCGACCCACGTCCCCTTCGCGCGTCGCATGACCGGGTCGAGACCGGCGGTCAGTCCGCCGACCGGGCGCTCGACGGTGATCTCGTCGCCGTCGAACGAGTGGCTGTACGGTTCGCGGTTCGAGACGACGACCAGCCCCTCGGTCGGCGCTGATCCGCCGTCGGACGGTAGTTCGCCCGTCATCCCCTCGGCGTTCGGTCGGTTCGGTTCGGCGCGAGGCCACCGCGTCGCCGGGTCCCCGCCCGAGCGGTCACGCCCTCGCGGGCAGACGTGTGCCGTTTCGAAGCTGGTCGAACGGCTGTCGATTCAATCATGTCCGTACCAGACGGCGTACTACCTCTTCTTGTTTGGGGATAGCTCGGGGCGTTCGATTTACTCCCGGAACTCTCGAACTTGCTCGCGGGTCGGTAACGCCGCCATAGCGCCAGCGGCCGTCGTCGTGACGGCGGCCACCGCGTTGGCGAATCCGAGAACCGCCGAGAGCGAGGTATCGCCCTCGGCATCGGCGAGCGCCGCGAGCGCCCCCGCGGTGAAGGCGTCGCCCGCGCCGGTGGTGTCCACCGGTTTCACGTCGTAACCGCCGTGGGACGCCGCGCCAGCGCCCCACGGTGCCCGGTCGGTCGCGTAAGCGAAGGCTCCGTCGTCGCCCTGCGTCAGCAGGACGGTGTGGGGTCCGGTCCCCGTGACGGCCGCCGAGAGCGCCTCGGGCGATTCGCCCTCGAACCCGGCGGCTTCGAGGTCCTCGGGGGTCGCCTTCACTACGTCGGCGAAGTCGAGCATCTCGGCGACGAGGGAGGGGAAGTCGCGGTCGGTTTGCCCCCACAGTTCCGGCCGTGCGTTAGGGTCGAAGACGACCGTCGCGCCGCGCTCGGTCGCGCGCTCGGCGAGGTCGAGCGTGGCCGACCGACCCGGGTCGGCCGCGAGCATCACGCCGCCGACGTACACCCACTCGACCGCGTCCAGCGTCTCGCCGGGGACGCCGCCGGGTTCGATTCGCGTGTCGGCGGTGCCGTCGCGGTAGAAGGTGAACGCGCGGTCGGCGTCGGCGTCGTGGCTGACGAACGCCAGCGCGGTCTTGGCCGCGGGGTCGCGCTCCACGAACCGGTCGGGCAGGTCGAACGACGAGAGGGTCCCGGCGAGGGAGTCGCCGAAGGGGTCCGCGCCGACGCGCGTCCAGAACCACGGGGTCGCGTTCAGGCGCGCGAGCGCGACGGCCACGTTCGCGGGCGCGCCGCCGGCGCGCCGGGAGAAGTTCTCCACGTCGGCGAGCGGGCCGACGCTGTCGGGGAGGAAATCGACGAGGGTCTCCCCGGCGACGAGGATGTCGGGGGTTCGCTCGGAGTCGGTCATGCGTCTCGGGGATTCGGCGCAGGACCCGAAAAGTGTTCGGCGGAAGACGGGAAGCGGACTCGGCGACGCTCCACTCCGACTGGAGTCACTCGTGGGCGTCGTCGAGGACGGGGATGAACTCCCGACACTCCGCGAGGACCGCGGGGTCGAGTTCGGCCACGAGGTTCCGCTCGCCCCGGTTCAGTCCGGCCTGCACGCTCCCGTCCGGTCTGACGACCCGGGAGCGCCCGGCGTACTCGGTCGGGTCGCCGACCGCCTTCCGTCCGGTCCGCCCGGCACCGACGACCCAGCGGACGCCGTCGAGCGCCCGTGCGCGCAGGAGGAGTTTCCAGTTCTGGCTGTGGGCCGCGGGCCACGCGCCGACGACGAACAGCGCGTCCACGTCGGGACCCGCGAGCGCCGCGCTCTCGCCCACGAAGTTGAGGTCGTAGCAGGTGAGCAGTCCGGTGGTGCCCGCGGGCGTCTCGACCGTGACGCGCTCGCGGCCGGGTTCGAGGACCTCGCGCTCGTCCGCCCAGAGGTGGCGCTTCCGGTAGACGGTCGTCTCGCCATCAGAGTCAAGGTACGCGACGGCGTTGTAGAACGTCGATTCGGTGGCGTCGGCGTCCTCGGCGGAGTTCGTGACGACGGCGGCATCGTGCGCCTCCTCCGCGAACCCGACGAGGAGCGCGCATTCGGTGGCCACTGCGAGATCGCTCAGGCGGCCGAGGGCTTCACCGTCGCGCTGGAGTGCGGCGGCATGGATTCGCTCGTCGGCGACGAACCCCGTCAGGGCGTACTCGGGGAAGAGCGCCGCGTCCACGTCCGGCGGGAGGTCGGCCACGCGCTGGCGTATCGCGTCCGTGTTCGCGTCCACGTCGAGGTCGGTGACCGCCATCTGACAGGCCGCGACGGTCGGCGAATCGGTGTCGGTCACGGCTATCGGGTCGAAGGCGAGCGAGAAAAACAGTGCGGTAGACGGCGGGAGACGCGGTCGTGTCACGTCGCGTGATGTCCGTGTCGCGTCACAGTACGTCGAATCACGGTGGGTCGTCACGTCGCGGCGCCAACCACGCAAGGGTCGAGAACCGCCGACCCCATTAATCCAATCGTGAGTAAATATTTTACCCCCGGAGCGCAAAGGGACGGGTATGTCCCAACAACCACTCCAGCGTCGAGAACGTCTCTACATCGACGGCGAATGGCTCGACGCCGACGACGTACTCGAAGTCTCCGACCTCGCTGACGGCGGGTCGTTCGCACAAGTCGCCGCCGCGAGTCCCGAGCAGGCCGACGACGCGCTCGCGGCCGCCGAGCGCGCGCAGGCCGAACTGCGCGAGACCACCATCCCCCAGCGCGTCGCGTGGCTCGAAGCCATCGCCGACGGTCTGCTGGAGCGCAAGGAGGAACTCGCCGAGGTCATCGTCCGGGAAGCGGGCAAGCCCATCTCCTCGGCGCGCGGCGAGGTCGAGAGCGCGGCCGAGCGATTCCGCCGCGCGTGCGAGGAAATCCGGTCGCTGAAAGGCGAGTTCCGAGAGGGAACGACCGCCGGACACGAGGGCTGGGACGCCATCGTCAAGCACGAACCGATGGGCACGGTACTGGCAATCACGCCGTACAACTACCCCGTCTCGACCACCGCGCTGTCGGTCGCACCCGCGCTCGCGGCCGGGAACAGCGTCATCCTCAAGCCCGCCAGCGACACGCCCGTCAGCGCCGCGATTCTGGCGGACGTGGTTTCGGAACTCGACCTGCCGGACGGCGCGTTCAACTTCGTCCCCGGTCGCGGGAGCGTCATCGGCGACGTTCTCTCGGGCGACGACCGAATCGACGTCGTCTCGATGACGGGGTCCAGCGCGGCGGGCAAGCACGTCGCCAAGGAGAGCGGCATGGTCAACCTCCACATGGAACTCGGTGGCAACGCGCCCGCGGTCGTCTTCCCCGACGCCGACCTCGCGGACGTGGCGGGCCAGTGCGCCAAGGGGTCGTTCAAGTACGCCGGTCAGCGCTGTTCGGCGGTCAGCCGAGTGCTGGCCCACGAGTCGGTCCACGACGAAATCGTGGACCTGCTGGAGGCCGAAGTCGATAGCTGGCAACCCGGCGACCTCTTCGAGGAGGACACCACGATGGGACCGCTCATCAACGAGGGGCAGGCCGAGTGGGTCGAGGAACTCGTCGAGGACGCCGTCGAGAAGGGCGCTGACCTCGTGCGCGGCGGCGAGCGCGACGGCGCACACTTCGAACCGACCCTGCTGGCGAACGTGCCCCACGACGCCCGCATCGTCCACGAGGAGCAGTTCGGCCCGGTCGCGGCCGTGACGACCTTCGAGGACGAGGAGGAGGCCGTCGAAATCGCCAACCGCGGCGACCTCGCGCTCGACGCGTCGGTGTTCACCAGCGACTACGACCGCGCGATGGACCTGAGCGACCGACTGGACGCCGGTGCGGTCCGCATCAACGGCGCTCCGAGTCACGGTCTCGGCGACATCCCCTTCGGCGGCAACAAGGCCTCCGGCATCGGTCGGCAGGGTCTCCACACGACCATCGAGGAGATGGTCCGGAAGAAGAGCATCATCCTCTGAGCGGCGGTCTTCGGTCTCTTCTCTGTTTTCGGTGAGTACGCGTCGTCACTTCTCGCGGGACCGACCGCGACCGAGCGCGTCTCTGATTCGTCGGACCAGCGACTCGTGGAGCGCGCGAAACCCCTCGATTCCGTCCGACTTCGACCGGCGACTGAAGTTCTCGTCGGAGGGGTGCGCGTCGCCGGAGCGTCCGTCACCGTCGCTCGACCGGACTCCTCCGTCGGCGACCGGGCCGGGATACGGAAACCGGTGCGCGCGCCACGACGCCGGGAGCGCGTGTCGCTCCTCCAGCGCGAGCGGTCGGCCCGCGATTGCCTCCGCGTCGCGGCGGGAGTAGACAGCGCCGTCGGCGTGAAAGAGACCGTTGACTCGACCGTTCTCGCGCGGTTCGCGCAGGTAGGCCGGGCGGAGCAGCAGACTCCAGAAGAAGTCGCCGTCGAGGGTTCCATCGGCGTGAGCCTTCTGAATCGTCGGGGCGAGACTGGCGAGGTTCGGTGCGAACCGCGAGGGCGGTTCCTCCAGCGTGCGCTGCCACTCGGTACACCAGAGCGGTTTACGGGCGTCGGTTTCCGAGGAGTTCGCGGTGCCTGTAGCTTCTGCACCGATTTCGTCGGCGAGCGCGCGCTGTTCGGTCAGGTACTCGTAGGCCTCGGCCGGTCGCTTCGGGAGGTTCATGTGGAACTGGTAGGCGTCGAGTCCGGCGAGACCGTCGAGGGCCTCACGGTCGTAGAATCGAGCGAACCGAACGTCCTTGGTGCCCATCGTGAGGGTTGCGTCGGGGGCCTCGGCCCTGACTGTCCGGAGCGCGTCGGTCACGAAGTCACGGCGGGGTTGGACCGTCCCCGGTTCGTTCATGATTTCGGTGGCGAGCAGGCGGTCGTCTTCGGCGAACTCCCGCGCCCATCGCCGGGCGAAGTGGACCGGCGACCGGTCGTACCCCTTCCAGTCGCGCGGTTGCAGTACCTCGGGACGCGACGGCGAGTGGACGCCGAAGGCCCTCTCGGGGTCGGTCTCCCGACGATTCTGCTCGGTCGGAGGGTCCGTCGGCGGTGCCTCGAAGAGGACGACGACGGGCCGGACATCGCGGGCGTCGCAGGCCGAGAGAAAGTGTTCGACGTGCGCGAAGAACGTCGGACCGTCCTCGCGCCAGTACTCGTAGGACGCGAACACGCGGACACTGTTCAGACCGACGGTGGCGGCGTAGCCGAGGTCTCGCTCGACGACGGCGTTGCGGTAGTCGGCCCACATCTGGTAGGCGTTCCAGTCTTTCTGCGGGATGTACACCGCGCCGTGAACGTCTCGGAGGCGTTCGTTCACACCGTCGTCTCGAACGTCGTCCACGAACGAGTGGAACGAGCGACTGCATAAAAGCATTCGGTCGTATTGAACCCCTTCGACTGGAGACCGAAGGGTCGGACCGGGGAGCGGTCGTGGTACGGTCAACCACCATTTCCGGTGTTTCGTCTGTTTGGGGTAATTTATAAACTCCCCCACCCCATCGTTCCGCTGAATCTCTCACGGAGGGGAGGGCGGGAATCTGTCGTATCGAAGAGTCGGAGTTCTTTCCGCGACTCGGTAGTCGAAATAGTCTAATTTGACTAGTTTACGGGTATGGTTTTCGCAACTAGGACAAGAAAGTTGCTCTTCTAGAGCGGCGCTGGGGGCACCCCCACCCTCCTCTCGCGGAATTCAGCGGAACGACGGGGTGGGGGTATTTCTTAAACGAATCGCTCACATGAATCAGCGGAATCAGCGGAACGGGTGGTTTCGATAACTTCATGAACCCGCCACAAGTGGTCCCCGAGTACCATGGGTTCCTTCGACTTCGTCCGGGAGTACTCCCCCTACACCAATCGGGAGGCGCTATTAGACGATTACACGCCGGACACGCTGGTCGGACGCGACGACGAACTGGACGAGTACCACGGCGCGCTCCAACCCGCAATCTACGGCGAACAGCCAGACAACATCTTCCTCTACGGAAAGGCCGGAGTGGGCAAGACCGCGGCCACGCGATTTCTCCTGAACAAACTCGAAGACAACGCCGAGCAGTACGAGGACCTCGACGTGCGGACCGAGATAATCAACTGCGACGGTCTCAACTCCTCCTACCGGGTCGCCAGCAACCTCGTCAACACCATGCGCAACCCCTCGAACCACATCAGCGAGACGGGCTACTCGCGCTCGCAGGTGTACGACCTGATGTGGGAGGAACTCGACGACTACGGCGGCATCATCCTCATCGTGCTGGACGAGATCGACCACCTCAAGGACGACTCCATCCTCTATCAACTCTCGCGCGCCCGCGAGAACGAGAACCTCACGGAGGCCCGCATCGGTCTCATCGGCATCAGCAACGACCTCACGTTCCGCGACTCCCTCTCGCCGAAGGTCCGCTCCTCGCTCTGTGAACGCGCCATCTCCTTCTCGACCTACGACGCCAACGAACTCCGGGCGGTCCTCGAACAGCGCAAGAACGTGGCGTTCAAGGAGGACGTGCTGACCGACGACGTGGTCCCGCTCTGCGCCGCGTTCGGGGCGCAGGAGTCCGGTGACGCCCGAAAGGCCCTCGACCTCCTGCTCAAGGCCGGGGACCTCGCCCGCGAGGAGAACGACGAGGAGGTCACCGAACAGCACGTCCGCCGGGGCCGGGAACTCCTCGAACGCGAGCAGGTCGCCCGCGGCATCGCGGACCTCAACGACCACGAGCGCCTCGTCGTGTACGCCCTCGCCACGCTGGAGGCCGAGGACGACACGCCCGCCCGTTCGCGCGAAATCTACACCCGATACAAGTCGCTGGCCGACGCCGCCGGGAAGGACTCGCTCACGGCGCGGTGGCTCCGCGAGCATCTGGACGACCTCTCGATGCTCGGCATCCTCAACGTCACCGAAATCAACGAGGGGTCGGCGGGCGGGAAGTACCGCGAGTACGACCTCCAGCAGGACCTCGCCGTCGTGCTGGACGCCCTCGAAGAGACCTTCGAGTCGATGGGCGTCCACGCGAGCGTGAAGGGCTACCTGTAGCCACGTTTCGCTGCGCTCGGTCGCTCCGGGTCTGCAGTCCGGATTCTCTCGTAAGCTAAACCTCGGGGAAACTCACCGGAAGACAGACCGCGTCTTCCGAGCAGTCGTTCGCTCCGCTCTGCGACCGCACGACTGACGGTATCCCGAGCACGTCCGTCACTACCCGTCCCCAAACTATTCGGCTCTCGACAGAATAGCCGAGCGTACACATGGTCGAGGTCGGCGAGCACTACCGCCCGACTGACGGGACGCGCGACGTCGAGGGAATGGCGCTGACCCCCGGCGTCTACCGCGTCGTGGGCGCTACCCACGAGGTGGCGCTGCTCCGCGTAACCGACGAGGAAGGTCGGCGCGCCAACACCGGAGAACTCCGCCGCGTGACGCACGAGTCGCTCGAAGCCGAGTTCGGGCGCGCGGACGACCCCGACGCGGGCCTCTCGCCGGTCCGCGAGGCGCGCAATCTGTTCTCCGGGATGTACTGGAGCGTCCGGCGGTTCTTCTGAGTCCCGGCCGTTTCGAATTCGGCGCGTTCCGTCGTTTCGAAACCTCAGTTCCGCCGAGCTACCGTGGTTCCGAGACCGGGTACTCCGTCCTCCGCCTCTCCGATTCCCGGAATTGCCCTTACGGACTCCCTGTTCGACTTCCGACCGAGCGTCTGCCCCAACTCCCACCGTCTCCTCCTCGCCCCGTCCATCACCACCCTCACCCCGTCCATCGCCACCCTCGACCCGTCCACCGCAACCCTCCACCCGTCAACCGCCCCCTCGACTATTTCCTGTTCGGCGTGGTACTCCGCCTGACTGCCGTCGCACTCGGGCGACTCGCCGTCGCGCTCGCGGCAGGAGAGGAGGGGGAAAATCGTGGCACTCGACTACCAGCGCGTCATCGACTGGCTGGACGACCGCATCGTGAACCGACCGGGTAGCGTCGTCGCCGTCTTCCTCGTCGTGAGCGCCGTGTTCGCGGTGGGCGCGATGCAGGTCTCCACCGAATCGGGCACCGAGAGCTT
Source organism: Halorussus aquaticus (assembly GCF_024218795.1). GTDB lineage: Archaea > Halobacteriota > Halobacteria > Halobacteriales > Haladaptataceae > Halorussus > Halorussus aquaticus. The sequence goes on along the minus strand of NZ_CP100400.1, from coordinate 2,633,170 downwards.
CGCCGAGGACGTGCCCGAGCAGACCGCGCTGGAGGCGGTGAACCGGGAGTTCGAACCCCCGTTCGGGCCGGACGCGACCACGACTCAACTCATCCAGACCGGCGAGAACGTCCTCTCGAAGCGCGGCCTGACCCGGATGCTCGCGATTCAGGAGCGTCTCGCGGAGCGCGAGGACCTCCGAATCACCGGCGTGACGAGTCCCGCGAGCGTGGTCGCCCGCACTCTGAACCCCGACGCGACCACCGCCGAACAGCAACTCCGGGCGGTTGAGCGCGCCTCTCCCAACCGAATCGAAATCGCGGTCCGAGCGGCCGCTCTCGACGACCCCTCGTTCCGGACGCTCCTGAGCGAGGACTTCAACTCCGAGTCGGCCCGCGCGACCGCTTCCATCGCCCTCGTCGAACACGCCGTCCCGGAACTCGCCAGCGACGAGGAGGCGGCCGGGACGAACCCGCTCACGTCCATCCAACGCGAGATGCAGTCGGTCACGGCGTCTGTCGGCGGGGACGTCCGCGTCTTCGGCGCGGGCATCGTGGCCGCCGAGTTCGGTACCGTCATCGGCGACACGCTGATAGTCGTGGTGCCCGCCGCCGCGATACTCATCGTCGTCTTCCTCGTCGTCGCCTACCGGGACCTCGCGGACCTCCTGCTGGGAATCGTCGCGCTCGCGATGGCCCTCGTCTGGACGTTCGGCTTCATGGGGTTCGCGGGCATCCCGTTCAACCAGATTCTCATCGCCGTCCCGCCGCTCCTGCTCGCGGTCGGCATCGACTTCGGCATCCACGCGGTCAACCGCTACCGCGAGGAGCGCGTCGAGGGGTACGGCGTCGCCGACTCCATGCGGACCGCGACCGACCAACTGCTCGTGGCGTTCTTCGTCGTCACCACCACCTCCGTCATCGGGTTCGCCTCGAACTTCACCAGCCAACTCCTGCCGATTCGGGACTTCGGACTCGTCGCCAGCGTCGGCATAGTCTTCACCGCGCTCGTCTTCGGCGTGTTCCTCCCGGCCGCCAAGGTCCTGCTGGACTACGCCCGCGAGCGCTACCCGATTCCGACGTTCAGTCAGACGCCTCTCGGGGCCGAGGAGTCGTCGCTCGGCCGGGCGCTGACCGGCGGCGTCGGTATCGCCCGGCGAGCACCGCTGGTCTTCCTGCTGCTGACCGCCGCGCTCACCGCCGGAGCGGCGGGATACGCGACCGGAGTGGACACCTCGTTCAGTCAGGAGCAGTTACTCCCGCCCGAGGAGACGCCGGAGTACCTCCGCGCGCTCCCCGAACCGTTCCGGCCGAGCGAGTACACCGTCACGCGTGACATCAACTTCCTCGAAGCGAACTTCGAGACCGGCGAGAGCGAGGAGGTCGTCGTCTTCGTCGAGGGACCGATGATCCGCGACACCGCGCTCGAAGCCATCCACCGGGCGGGTGCGGACCCTCCGGACACCTTCGTCACCGAACGGACGACGGACGCACCTCTCGACACCGGCGGGGGTCGCCGCGCCAGCGAGCGAAGCATCGTCACCGTCGTCCGGTCGCTGGCGGCCACCGACCCCGAGTTCGCCCGCCTCGTCGCGCGCAACGACCGCGACGGGAACGGTATCCCGGACGACGACCTCGACGCGGTCTACGACGCCCTCTTCGACTCCGAGTACGCCGCTCTCGCCGGTCAGTACCTCGCAGCGGACCGCCGGAGCGCACGCGTGGTCTACGCTGTGGAGGGCGACGCCGACCCGGCCGAAGTCACGGAAGACGCCCGGGCGGTCGCCGACCGCTATCGGTACGAGGCCACCGCCACGGGCGACATCGTGGTGTTTCAGGCCGTCTCGGACCTCATCTTCGAGTCGGCGGTGGTCAGTCTGGCCGTCGCGCTCGTCGGCACTGCCGTCTTCCTCGTGTTCGTCTACTGGCTCCTCGTCGGCCGACCCTCGCTCGGCGTGGTCAACCTCGTCCCCATCGTGGTGACCGTCGCGGCGCTCGCGGCGACGATGCGGTACGTCGGCATCTCGCTCAACGCCTTCACCGCGACCGTTCTCGCCATCACAATCGGTCTCGGCATCGACTACTCGGTCCACGTCGTCTACCGATTCACCGACGAACTCGGCGGGGCGGCCACGCCCGGCCGGACCGACGAGAGGGACGACGCCCTCGCCGCTCTCCGGTGGACTATCACCGGCACCGGCGGCGCGCTGACCGGGAGCGTTCTCACCACCGTCTTCGGTATCGGCGTCCTCGTTCTGGCGGTGTTCCCCGCCATCGGCCAGTTCGGACTCCTCACTGCGCTGAGCGTGGTGTACTCCTACGTCGCGTCGCTCGTGGTTCTCCCCTCGGTCCTCGTGGTCTGGGCGCGCTTCACGGGACCGAAGGCGTCGGCCGACGCCGCTGACGGTGCGGTCGCTCCCGGCGACGTCGAGTGACGAAAAAAGAACCGCGTCGGGGGTCGCGTCGTGCGGACGGCGAGCGTTACGCCGTGCCGACGATTGCCGGAGCGACTACCGACGAGGAGTTCCCGGAACTCTCGACCAGTTCACCCGGCGGCACCTCGTTGCCGTTGAGGATGAACGTGGCGTTGCTCAGGTCCCCCTGTGCCGAGACGTCGGTAATCCGTCCGACGAACTGGTAGACGTCGCTGGCGTCACCGTTGCCGATTTGACCGGTGACGGTACCGTCGTCGCTGACTTCGTCGGTCGCTTCGGCTTGGTCGCTGACCGCTTGGACGTTCCCGGCGAAGTCGATGGTGTAGTTCAGCGGCGTCCCTTCACTTCTGACTTCGAGCGTGTTTCCTGCCTGTACGTCTTCCTGAGACTGGTCGTCCGCGGCGGCGGTCGTCTCCTCGCCTACTTGGGTCTCGTTCTGCTCCGCCGCGCCGGTCTCATTTCCCGCTTCTGTCGTGGTCTGATTCTGTTCTGCTTGCTCGCCCTGCTGGCCTTCCCCCTCACCCACGACCTGGAACTGGACGATGTCGGTGTTGTCGCCGTCGTCCACCTCCAGCGTGTAGGTGCCGGGTTCGATGCCCTCGGTGCTGATGTTGACCGACCAGATGCCGTTGCGGCCCCACTGGTCGACCGCCGCCGAATCGAACTGGTCGGCGCTCGGGCCGTTGATGACTTCCACCGTGATGGTGTTGTCGTCGGGCTTGCGGTTCGTGACGCCCTCGACCACCATCGTCTGGCCCGCCGGGATGGGTTCGACGCGCGACTGGAGGCCCGGTTGCGTGGTGACGTTCGCCTCGCTCTGGGGCAGGATGGCGGATATCGAGGTCGCCGCGTCCGCGTACCTGAAGTTCTGCCGAAGCATCAGGTCGTCACTGCCAGCCTCACCGGTCGTCTCGTCCACGATACGCGCGACGACCTGATCCTTCGTCAGTCCGGTGCCGAAGCTCTTGATCCAGTTCTCGAGAGAGGCGAGGTCGGCCTGGTCCTGTCCGGGCACGACGCCGTCACCGACGACGGTGTCGCGGCCGAGACCGATGACCATGCCGGTAATCTCGCCCTCGTTGAGTTCGCGGCCGTCCGCGTTGACGAACTCGATGTCGTCCTCCTCGAAGATGTCGTTGTTGTCCACGCTGACCGTCTCGGTGACGACGCGTCCGCGCGAATCGACCATCACGACCAGCACTTCTTGGAGACCGGGTGCGACGCCCGTGACCTCCACGGTGCCGTCTTCGACGGAGATCTCACCGTTGTAGGTGCGGAACACCCACGTCGGGTTCTCGTTAGTGACGGGAGTGTCCTGCTGTATCCGCTGATCGTCGGTCGTGTTGTTGCCGTCCTGCATGGCCATGGCGGGTGCGCTAGCACCGAACGACGCGGCCAGTGAGCTGTTGTTACTCTCGCCCAGCGTCGGCTCGCTGACGATGATGGACGTCTGTTCGCTGGTGGCGCTACTGAACGCGGACGTGGACAGTTGCTCCTGGATAGTCCCGTTCTGTCCGAGGACGTCGTCACCTTCGACGACGCCGATTCGGTACCGACCGGGGATGCTCAGGATGTCGGACGCCTGCGAGAGCAGCACGTCGCGCTCCTCCCACTCGCCGTCGGAGTCCACGTTGATGAGGTCCTCTTGGGTGAACTCGCCGTCGGTGTTGATGTCGGCGAGTTCCCAGTCGCCTTGGTCGCGGACGTACACCGCGACCTCGTCCACGCCGGGTGCGGCCGACCCGGTAACGTCAACTTCCTGTCCGGCGATGTACGTGCCCGCCGGTTGGTCGAACGTCAGGCCGCCTTGGACGACGTTGAGCGTCCGGTCGTCCTCGGTGTCACCCGGGTCCTGTGCGATGTCAGTCAGGTTCACACCCTCCTGGTAGAGGTTCACGTCGACGTTGGTGTCGTCGAGGTACGAGGTGTCTATCTGGCCGACGCCGAGACCGGTGTCCTCGTTGACCTCGACCTGCGCCCACGCGAGGTCTGCTTGACCGTTGTTGTTCGTGTCGAGCGTCCCGCGGTCGACGACGTCCTCGACGCCGCGGAACACCTCCTCGTTGACTTGGTTGTTCCGGAAGTCGTTGTCCTCGATGGTGACGATGTGACTCGCGCCCGCCGTCGAACCGCGGACGGTGTAGCGAACGTTCTCGCCGCGGGTCGCTTCGTCGCCTTCGAGGTCGAGCGCGACGTTCGTCTCACCCGTCACCGAGACGACGGTGGACTGGGTAGCCGACTCCTGGTCGAGGTTGTCCCACCCTTCGACGGTGATGGTGTAGTCGCCAGCGCTCTGGTCGCTCAGGTCGATGGCCCAATACGCCGACTCGACACTGGTGTTACCTGTCGAGAGCTGGGTCTGGTTGAACTGACCGATGCCCTGAAGGTACTCGACGCCCGTGCCGGTGCCCCGCTGTCCGGGGTTGTCTATCATCTCGGGGTACTCGGCGTACGCGCCGTTGAGTTCCTGCAGTTGGTCCTGCGTGAGCGACTCGACGTTGGTCAGCACGTCGCCGGTGATCTCGTTGCCGTTCTCGTCGGTGACTTCGAGCGAGAGGTCCTCGGCCTCCTGGAAGTTCCAGTCGGCCTTGACGAGGAGCGTCTCGTCCTCCTGAACGGTCGAGCCTTCGACGTCCACGCCGCGCTCGTTGAACAGTTCGAGGTCGGTCACGCGCGGTCTCTGGACCGTGAGACCGATGTTATCGCGCTGGCCGTTGACGGCGTACTGGCCGAGTTCCTGGTCGCGCGGAATCGGTTCCTCCAGCGGGATGCCTTCGGCGTCTCCGGAGACGCCGATGAGTTGGCTGGGGTCTATCGCCTGACCGTTGTCCTGTACGAAGTTGATGTCCTCCTCACCCTGAAAGACGACCGGCTTCTCCTCCGACACTACGACGGTGTTCGGTCCGCCGACGCCCGGACTGAAAGTCGGGTCCTGTCCCCCGCGCTGTACCTCTGCACCTAAAACGGCTCCCGACATGGCGATCGTCGAGAGCACCATAAGTGCCGTAAGTACGAGTGCGCTCGTTTTCTTCTTCGATGTAAGCTTATCTATCATAGTTCGTTATTCTCGCTGATACCGGCGTTCTCGAACCCGTATCAGTACTCGACTGGCGGTACCCCCATTCGACCGTCGTCGTTCGGCAAATCGTCCTCTCCGCGCTTGACTACTACCGAGTTTCACCTCGGAAGAGAGCGACGCCGGTTTCACTGATAAAGAGGCCTGACCGTTTTCAGCCCGGTCGATTAGATATCGCTTAATACGGTTACTCCACGGCAGACTGAAGCCCTGAAACGGGGATTACTCACATAGGCAGAGAATATCTCTAGCCGTGGCCGAGGATAGGCAGAGGGTAGTATCAGGAACGGGTCATCCGAGGATTCACGAGCGTTCCGCCAGACCCTGCTCGGCCTTGGGAGAAACCCCGTAAAACACGGCGTTACCCCCACTTTTCGCCACCGATGAAGCACGCCGAACTGTCGATACGATAACTGTAATACGGGTTACTGGTTAGGGTAACCTAACGAAAATATGCGTCCGCCAGTGGTTTCATAATATCTATCATTTTGCGGGTGGCACGTACCGTCTTATATGCGATTATCCGCCGGTTGTGCCGGAGTCCAGTACGAGGTGTGCCGTCAGTCGGAGGCTAACGCCGGTAAGTCGAGATGGAGCTTCGGTCGTGAATCGTTACCGCGAAGGGTTTAAATCGAGCGCCGTCGGTTCACGGGAGCAGTCCCGCGATGGCGTCCCGCTTCCACCACGCCAGCGCCAGCGCGACGACCGCCCCACCGACCACGACCACCCCCCCAGCGGGCAGGTCGGCCGGGAGCGGCAGGCCGCGACGCTGTCGCTCGGTCACGTCTATCGGGACGCGATAGGCCTCCGACAGAACGGTGTCGCCTCGCTCGTTCTCGTAGGTGAAATCCATCGAGACCGGGTAGGTCTTCGGAATCGCGCCGCCCGAGACTCCCACGGCGAACCGGAGGACCGCCGACTCGTTCGGTTCGAGTCGCGAGACGAACGCCTCGTCGTTGTCGCTCGACAGCGGGTCGCTGGCGAACAGTTTGGCCTCCACGTCCCGGAGCGTCTCGTTGGCGGTGTTGGTGACGCGGAAGGCGACGACTTCGGAACCGCCCGACGGGACGGTGGCGTTGACGGGTTCGACTCGGAACTCGTCGCGCTCCTCGGCCACGTCCACCCGGGCGTCCAAGGTGTCGCTGACGCGCAGGTCGTCGTCCTGATTCCGGTAGCGCACCCTGAACGAGACCTGTCGAGGCCCGGCCTCGGCCTCGCCGTTCACGTCCACCGTGAACTCGAACGGGACCGCCTCGCCGGGCGCGAGGTCGCCGACAGCGAACTCGGTCTCCCGCGGGTCCACGTTGGGGTTGTTCGTCCGGAGGACCACGACCGCGCTCGAGACGGTCCGATTCCCGGCGTTGACGACCTCCCCCACGATATCGCCGGTGTCGCCGACCCGGAGGTCCCCCTCGACGCTCTCGACGCGGAACTCCTGTTCCGCGCCGACGGTGACTCTGGCGTCTATCGAGTCGCTGTATCGGACTTCGCCCTCGGCGTTCCGGTACCGGACTCTGAACGAGACCTGTCGGGAACCCGCGTCGGTGTCGTTCGGCACCGACGCCTCGAAGTCGAACGTCGCCGCCTCACCGGGTGCGAGGTCGCCGACGGCGAACTCCGTCGTTCCGGATTCGAGGCCCGTCCCCTCGGTCTGGAGGACGACCACGGCGTCCGAGACGTTCCGGTCGCCGGTGTTGACGACGGTGCCCGAGAGGTTGCCGCGGTCGCCGACCTGTAGTCCGGACGCGGTCGCTCGGAGGTCGAAACGCTGCTCGCGAGCGACCGCGACCCGAGCGTCGATGAGGTCGCTGGTCCGGGTTTCGCCGGAGGGGTTGCGGTACCTGACTCGGAAACTGACGGGGCGCGGGCCGGGGTCGGTGTCGTTGGCGGTCTCGACGCTGAAACTGAAGTTTTTCGACTCGCCGGGTGCGAGGTCGCCGACCGGGACCTCGGTCGCCCGCGGCGCGAAGTTCGAATCGTTGCTGGCGAGAGCGATCACGGCGTTCGAGACGTTGGTCTCACCGGTGTTGACGATTCGCCCCGTGACGAGTCCGGTATCGCCGACCCGGAGCGAGCTATCGACCCGTCGGACCGCGAAGCGCTGCTCGGCACCGACCGCGACTCCGAACGTGAGTCGCGTGGACCGCGCGGCGACGCCGTTGGGGTTCTCGTAGGCCACTACGGCGTCGGCGAGGTAGGTGCCCGGCGCGGTGTCCGCGCTCGCGCCGACCGTCACGTCGAACGACTCGGTCTCGCCGGGTTCGAGTCGGTCCACGAAGACGCTGGTCTGCTCTTGGCGGTCGTCGCTCCCGCCGAAGTACACCGAGGAGTTGGCCGCCGAGAGTCGGACCTCCGCGTTCGTGGCGGGTTGCGTGCCGGTGTTAGTCAGGTCGAGGCGATACGTAGTGGTGTCACCCGCGGTCACGCGCGTGAGGTTCTGGGTCTCGATTTCGAACCGTGGCTGGTCCTCGACGACGACGGTGACGTACGCCGTGGTCGACCGCGAGGAATCGCCGTACTCGGGCGCGGTGCCCGGCCCGTAGCGCACGAGGTTGGTGTAGTCGTAGGTGACTTCCACCGGAATCTCGTAGGTGCCCGGCCGAATCGAGTCCGAGAGTTCGAGGCTGAACCCGAACGGTCCGGCGACGCCCTCGGGGACGGTCCCGGCGAACACCGTCCCGGTCTCGACCTCGACGTGGCGGGCGAGTCGCTCGTCCATCCGCGACTCGTCGATTTCGAGTCTGACGTTGCGGGCGGTCGTCACCCGCTCCTCGTACGGGGCCGGACCGCCGCGATCGAGGTCACCGCTGTTTGAGACGTACACGTCGAGGACCGCCTGCTCGCCGCCCCCGAACCGGTTCTCGGTGGCCGAGAGTTCGATGTTCGGTCGGCCGACGACCGTCCCCTCGTCTTGGGCGAGTGCGGGGACCGCGGGCGCTGCGGTCCCGGCGACGACCGTCGCCACGGCGAGCGCGAGTACCGTGATTCTCATGTACTCGTCTGCGTTCCCGAAGACAATAACGGCCCCGCGGACCGCAGTCGTTGAACCGCGGAAACGTCGGGTTGACTACCGTCTAACGGCGGCCTCGTCGGTACCGTCGGACCTGCGCGAGAAGAGGAACAGCGCGAACAGCAGTGGGGAGACGAACGCGAGGGCGAGAGCGCCGACCAACGCCAGCGACTCTATGGAGGGACCGCCTTGGCCGCCCTCCAGTTCGCCGGTCACGTTCACGTCCGCCACCATCGTGGTCGGGTGAATCGTGCAGATGTACTGGGCCGCCTGCGGCGTCGCGGTGAACGTCACCGAGGCGGTCGCGCCCTCCTCCTGAATGAGTTCGGACTGGGCGATGACGTTCCCCTGAGCGTCCTGTATCGTGATGTTGTGCGGTGCGCCGTCGAGGTTCTCGAACCAGAACTCGTACTCGTTTCCGGCCTGTAACTCGACGCTCGGATTGGTCTCGCCCTCTATCTCCGGGGGCGCTCGGCCGTGCCACGCCGCCACCTCGCCGCCGAAGCGATACGTCTGGGCCTGCGCAGACGCGTCGTCGCTCCCGGCGGCGACGGTCGCCCCCGCCGCGGCGGTCGCACCAGTCGTCCGGATGAACGACCGCCGGGTCACGCCGTCGTCGCTCTCGTCTCGTTCACCCGTCGCTCCCGTCCCCTCACTCCTTGCGTCCGCAGTCTCGGCAGTCGTAGAGTCCCCCGTCATCTCCCTTCTCGGCGTAACTTGGCGGGGAATCCGTAAGAGTCCACGGGCCACCGCCACGGGAGACCGACAGTGCGAACGACGGCCGGTAGCCCCACCGCTGGCCCGGCAACGACTAACTGCTCGGCCGTCGTGGTCGCGCCATGGAGAATACGACCGGGTTCGTCACCCAACTCGGGATGGACCACGAGGCGGCCTTCGACGTCGCCGAGGAGTACGGATTCGACTACGTCGAACTGCTGATGGACGGCGACTACGAGCGTCGGGCGTTCGACCCCGTGGCGGTCCGAGAGGCGGCCGCCGCGCGGGACCTCGACCTGCTCGTCCACCTCCCGTTCGCGCTCGACGTAGGGTCGGCCTACGAACACGTCCGCGAGGGCGCGATTCGGGAACTCGTCGCGGCCGCCGAAACCGCGGCCGAGATGGGGGCCGAGAAGGGCGTGGCCCACGCAAACTCGAAGGCGTGGGGTCCCGCGTGGGACCGCGACCACCTCCGGGACATCGTCCTCGACTCGGTCCGGGAGATGGACGCCGAGACGCCCGACGACGTCGAAATCTGTTTCGAGAACATCCCCGGCGGCGCGTTCTCGACCCGGAACTTCCCCGACCTGTTCGAGGAGACCGACGCCGCGATGACGTTCGACACCGGCCACGCTCGCGTAGACGGTCTCGACTCGGCGGAGATGGCGCGGTTCGTCGGCGACCACGGCGACCGAATCTCGCACTTCCACCTGAACGACACCCGGAAACCGCAGGACGAACACCTGCCGTTCGGGTCAGGAACCATCGACTTCGAGCGAGTTCTTGGCGCGCTCCCGGCGGACTGGTCGGGGACGCTCTCGCTGGAAGTGTTCACCCTCGACTACGGTTACATCGGCGTGAGCAAGGAGTACTTGGACGAGGTTCTCACGGCGGTCGATACAGAAACGGTGGGCGAGTGAACGACCGACGAGAGACGGGCGACGAGTGAACGACCGACGAAAGATGGGAGACGAGTGAACGGCCGACGAGGAGGGACGGTCGGGACGGGGCGACCGACTGCGAACAGGTTTAAGCGGCCGCCGGTGGTACGCGACGCGGGGGAACACGAACGTGAGCCAACAGCGGCAGGTACTCCAGCAGGCGGGCACCGTCGAGGGCAACGCCGTGCGCTTCGACGCCGAGAAGGCCGAGCAGGTGGTCGAGGCGCTGAACACCGACCTCTCGGCGACGTACGTCCTCTACCATCAACTCCGCAAGCACTACTGGACCGTCACCGGAGCGCAGTCGGCCGAACTCGGCCGATTCTTCGGCGATGCCGCGGCCGAGGCGGAACGTCACGCCGACGTGCTGGCAGGCCGAGTCGCCGCCATCGGAGGAGTTCCGGTAAGCGGTCCGGCGGCGTTCGAGCGCCACAGTCCCGTCCCGTTCGAGGGCGCGGACGTGTACGACGTCCGGGCCTCGCTGGAGAGCGACCTCGACGCCTACGGCGACCTCATCGAGAGCGTCAGCAGTCACATCGAACTCGCCGAGAGTCTCGGCGACCACGCCACCGGGTCGCTCCTCCGCGAGCAACTGGTCGAACTCGAATCCCGCGCACACGCCATCCACGGTTTTCTGGCACGCGACTCGCTCTCGCCGCGTTGATTCGCCGGTTCGCGTGCCTCTCTGTGGTTCTACCGTTCGATTTTCGCGGGTGATAATCCACGAGAGATTTATTACCGGTCGGTGAGTCGTGACGAAACAGCGCCGATGGTGTCGAAAGCGTTCTTCACGGGGTCGAAGTACCTCGTCGAAGAGAACGACGGGAGACACGACTACGTCCGGTACGACGGCGAGAGATTTCTCGCGGCACTGTCGGCGGCAGGACAGAAAGTCGTCCACGCGCCCTTCGGTTCTGAGGGCCTCGACTCGTCGGACGGTCGAACGGAGTCCGAGGAGGCCGACGAAGCGAAGGCCGCGTATCTGAAGGCACTCGTCCGGGTCAACGAACGTTACTTTGCGGCCCGCGAGTACGAGGACGACGCCAAGGGGAAGTATCTGAAACACGACGAACGCGCGGAGCGTAGATTCCGAATCAAGACCGCCGAGGCGCTCAGCGACTGCGTGGACGACCTCCACGCGCTGCTCTCGGCCCACGACACGCTGGTCGATATCGCCGTCGAGACGGTCGGTCGCACGAAACCTGATTCGGAGCGTCGGCAGGCAGAGTCGGCGATTCGGTCGCGACTACTCGCCTGCACCGACCGGGCCATCAGTCGCGGCTGGTTTCCGGTCGTGGAGTCGTACTACTACAGTCTCAGTCCCGGCGAACTCGTGGCCGAAGACCGCGAGCGCCGGAAACAGCGAATCGAGGGCACTGAGGACTCTCGCGGTATCGAGGAACTCCTCGGAAAGCCGCACTTCGACCGCCTCGGCAAGGGCGACCTGCGCCGAATTCGGAAATTGAATCGGGAGTCGCCGGGGTCCGACGCTCGCGTCTGGAAGCGTATCCTCGAACAGTATCCGTGGTACGTCGGTCACGAGGACGAGCAGGCCGCTACCGCCGGAACGGGGGCGAAGGGGTAGTCGAACGGTTTTCGAACTCGCCAGGGACCTACAGCGGCAGCCAATCGGTCGTGAAGCCGGGGTCCGTGAGGTGCCAGCGTTGCTCCACGTCGCCGTCTCCGTACTGTACCTCGACGACCGCGTCGAACAGGGGTTCGACCGACCGGACCGTCTCGGAGTCGTACTCGACTGGCAGGTGGTAGTGGGCCATCCCGTCGAACCGTTCGACGGTCTCGGTCAGGCCGAGCAGGAACCGACGGACGTCTCTCTCGTCGTGGTCGGCGACCAGCGGCGTAATCGAGTCGAAGCAGAGTCGGAGTTCCGCCGGTGAGAACCCGTTCGGACCCGGATCGAACTCCGCGATACTCTCCTCGACGGTCTCCCCCAGTTCGCGCAGGTCGTCGCTCTCCACGCTCACGCGTCGGAACGGCGGACCGTCGTCGTCGAGTCCGTCGGCGGCGCGACTCCCGCGCACGTCGGCCTGCCAGTCCACGACCAACGCCTCGTCGCCGTGCAGTCCCGACTCGACGGACGCGAGTTTCGCGTCCGCCGCTCCGGGTCTGGCGTCGGTCGTCACGAACAGACGGTACCGCGGTCCCGCACTCGACTCTCCGAGTAACCGTTCGCAGGCCGCGTCGAGCGCCTCGCTGCCGACGAGCAGGATGTTGCTCCCGTTTCGCTTCAAATTCGCCAGCCGACGCCTGAATCGGACCGTCGCCTGACTCCCCCTTCGTTCCTCCCCACACATTGATTCACCAATAAAGCTAGCGCGTACAATAAGTGTTTCGGGCAGGTGAAACGCCGGTTCCGAGTCGTCGGCAAGAAACGTGGGTGAGCAGAGGCCTTTCGGACCCCGAGTGACGAGACACAGGCGATGACTGACCATCTGTTCAGTTCACTGTCGATTCGCGAGACGACGGTCCGAAACCGAGTGATGGTATCGCCGATGTGCCAGTACTCCTGCGACCGAGATGGACTGGCGACCGACTGGCACGAGGTCCACCTCGGTAGTCGCGCGACCGGCGGCGCTGGCGTCGTGATGACCGAGGCGACGGCGGTGGAACCACGAGGTCGCATCACGCCCAACGACCTCGGCATCTGGAGCGACGACCACGCCGACGCGCTCGCGCCAGTCGCCGAGTTCGTCTCCGAGCGCGGCGCGACACCCGCCATCCAACTCGCCCACGCCGGACGCAAGGCGAGCAAGACCCGACCGTGGGAGGGGAGCGAACCGCTCGCGCCGGACGAAGGCGGATGGGAGACGCTCGCGCCGAGCGCGGTTCCCTACCCATACGAGGACGGCGAGGCCGAGACCCGGAAGATGACCCGCGAGGACATCGAAGACCTGAAGGACGACTTCGTCGCCGCGGCCGAACGCGCGCTCGACGCGGGCTTCGAAATCGCCGAGGTCCACGCCGCCCACGGCTACCTGCTCCACGAGTTCCTCTCGCCGGTCACGAACCGCCGCGAGGACGAGTACGGCGGCGACTTCGAGGGCCGAACGCGTCTCCTCAGAGAGGTCGTGGCGGCCGTCCGTGAGGTCTGGCCGGGCGACCGACCGGTCTTCGTCCGGGTCTCGGCGAGCGACTGGTTGCCGGACCGCGAGTCGTGGACCGTCGAGGACACCGAGCGCCTCGCGCCCCTGCTCGCGGACGCGGGCGCGGACCTCGTGGACGTGAGTTCGGGCGGCACCCACCCCGACCAGCAGATTCCCCAGACGGGACCGAACTATCAGGTGCGCTACGCCGAACGCGTCGGCGAGGCGACAGAGGCGCTGGTGGGTGCGGTCGGCGGCATCACCGAGGCCGAACAGGCCGACGCCCTGATTCGCAACGACCGGGCGGACCTCGCCATCGTCGGCCGCGAACACCTCAGAGACCCGTACTTCGCGCTCCACGCCGCCGAGAAACTGGACGCCGACGAGGTGGAGTGGCCGATTCAGTACTCGCGCGCGGCGAAGTAGGTCGGTGCGACGGACGGTCAACGCTCCGCGAGAATTTTGTGGAGGGTAGCCACCGCGGCGGCCAGCGTCGCGACGAGACCCGCGATGACGACGAGAGTGCCGAGGAGGAACCCGAAAGGCGTCATTCCGGTCGCCACCGACTGACCGACGAGCGTCAATACCCATCCGACGACGAGGACGCCGTAGAGCTTCAGAAACTCGTCTCGTGTGGCGTATTCGAGGGCATCGCGGGCGGAGATTCGGGACATATCTCGACGTGTTACTCGCCCGACCAAAATGCTTCGCAAACGGTGCTGGCTCTCCTGCGACCCCGTCTCACACCGGAGCAACCTATTTGTCGGACCGGGACGCGCCCTACGCCATGGAGTACCGGCCGCTTCCGGACGACCGGACGGAGCAGTTTCAGGAGTACATCGAGTACGCGTTCAGTCCAGAAGACGGCCCGCAGGACGAGTACGACTGGGACCCGGACGAGCAACCCGGCGACGAGCGAGCGCTGTTCGACGGCGACAGCATGCTCTGCGTCTGTCGGCACTACTGGTTCCGGACTCGCCTCCGGGGTCAGCAGTTGGAGATGCCCGGCCTGTCGGCGGTGGCGTCCCCGCCCCACCACCGTCGAAAGGGCCACGTCACTCGACTCCTCGCCGAGTCGTTGCGGGAGTACCGCGACCGCGGCGACGTGCTGACGGCGCTCTGGGCGTTCGAGCATCCGTTCTACGAGCGACAGGGGTGGGGGTTGGCGAACAAGTGGACGCGGTACGAGTGCGACCCCGAGGCGCTGGGGTGGACCAGAGACGACTCCCTCGCTGGCGGAGAGTTCCGCCCAATCGACGCCGACGAGTACGAGCGCCTCGACTCGGTCCTCGCGGCCGCCGACGAGGGGTACGAACTCGGCATCGAGCGAACGGAGGACTGGTGGCGCGAGCGCATCTTCAGCGGGTGGCAGACCGACCCCTACGCGTACGGCTGGGAGTCCGAGGACGGCGAACTCCGGGGCTACCTCGTCTACCGCGTCGAGGACGAGAGCGAGGGGAAGCGGCTTCACGTCTCCGACTTCGCGGCCGCCGACCGCGAGGCGCGGGTGAACCTGCTTCGGTTCCTCGCCGACCACGATTCGCAGGTCGAGCGAATGAGTATCAACCGCCCGCTGGAGACCACCCTACTCGACTCGGCGACCGACCCCGCGGACATCGACTGCGAGGTCAAGCCCGGCCCGATGGTCCGACTCGTGGACGTTCCGGCGGCGTTCGAGGCGCTGGAGTACCCCGACGCGCCGGACGCATCGTTCACCGTCGCGGTCTCTGACCCCCTCGCCGACTGGAACGACGGCGCGTTCCGGGTCCGAGTCGAGGGCGGCCGGGCGACCTGCGAGCGGACTGCGCGAGACGCGGAGGCCGACGTCGTCACCAGCGTCTCCGCGCTCTCGCAGGTCTACGTCGGCTATCACTCGGTCGCGGACGCGGAGTCGCTGACCGACCTCGACGTGCGGACGCCCGCCGCGCGCGAGACGCTGTCGGCGATGTTCCCCGAGACCGAGGTCTTCCCGCGCGATCACTTCTGACTCGACCCCGGAAAGCGGCCAAACTCTTTACGCCGCGACACGTATGACCGACCATGAGAGACGACCGCGACGACCGGCGCGACCGGGACGACCGGCGTACACCCGGCGACCGCCGCGACGTAGTGGACCCCCGAGACGCCGAGACCCCCGACGACCGACGCGACTCCACGGACCGGCGCGACCCCGAGAAAATCGACGAGCGCGTCGCCGAACTCGAAGCGCGAGTGCGCGAACTCCGCGACGAACTCGGCCGACCGCCGGAGGGACCGCTCGGCCTGCCGCGACCGCCGACCCCTCGCGAAGTGCTGTCGTTCACCGGCGAGTACGCGATTCCGACCGCCATCGCCGTCCTCGAAGCCAACGTCCGCGCGCTGAAGGCGCTCCAGCAGGTCGTTCGAGTCATCGACCCCGAGCGGAGCGTCGTGAACGAGGAGCGCGACCGCCTCGAAAGCCGGGCGGCCGACGCGAGCAGACTCACCCTCGACAGACTGGAATCGGCGCTCGAAGACGTTGAGACCACGATTCGAGAGAGCGACCTGCCCCGGGAGGACGAGGCGCGGGGCATCCTCGACGACGTTCGGCGCATCAACCGGGAGATACGCGACCGCGTCGAGAACGAGCGCCGGGACGTGGACGAGGCCCGCCAGCGCGAACGCGACATCAACCGCGAGCGGTACGACACCGACTCCCGGCGGGGCGAGTCGGACGCAGACCGCGAGCGAACCGACCGCGACCGCACCGACACCGGTCTCGACGGAGGGACGACCATCGAACTCACCGACGAGGGTGCGGACGACGACGAACGCGGACGAGAGCAGGACGACGGTTCGGGCGAGGACCGAGACGGCTCCGGCGACCGCGCGGAAGTGGACGTGGAGGCGGAACTGCGGTCCATCAAGGACGAAATCGAGGACCGGAAGAGCGAGAGCGCCCGGCCGACCGGCGGTGCGGACGACGCGGAGGAGACCGACGGTGACGCGGCGGAAGACGAAGCCTCCGACGACCTCGAACCCGGAGACAGCGATTCCGACGACGACTCGAACGACGAGTAGTTACTCGGCCACCGGTTCCCGGTCGCGGAGTCGCCGGTAGAGCCGTCGAGCGAGCGACGGACGAGACCGTCTCGGCCGGGCCGCGAGCCACGCGACCGTCGCGACGCCGACCCCGGCGGCGAGCATGGCGTAGTTGGCGGCGTCGTTGGTCGCGCGAACGACGTCCAGCGTGTAGAGCGCGGGCGAGACGGGGTAGAGCGGCATCACGCCCCACGGATTGATGACGTCCGCGAGCAGGTGGGCGACGACCGACGACGACCCGAGAAAGAACGCCCAGAGCGCACCCCGAATCGCTTCGCGGTGCGGCCGGTGCCGGAGCGACGACGCCACGACCAGCACGCAGAAGACGCCGACCGCCAGCGCGAACCAGAGGGTGTGGGTCACGCCCCGGTGGACCAGAAACTCGAACTGGCCGTCCAAGTCCGGGAAGAGCGTGTACGCGAGGACGATACCGCCGCCAGAGAGCGCGTCGCGCTCGTAGCCGCGAGACGAGAGTCCGTACCCGACCACCGCGTAGAGCGCGAGCGCCATCCCGTAGTGGCCCGGCGGGAACATACCGGAAGCGGTCGCGGGTTCAATGTTAATCTACCGGTTTATGGGGTGTTGGCGGTCGAACACGCCGGGCGGGTGTCGGCCGCTGGGGGCGAGGCGAACGAGATGCTTTCGAGTGGATGCCGATGCCCACCGTCGTCTCACTTCCGGACCAGTCCCTCCACGGTGCCCGTCATCACCGTCTCGCCGTTCTCGTTCTCGCAGGTGACCGACGCGGTGAGGTCGTAGCGGTCCTCGTGCTCTTCGACCGTCTCGACGGTCATCTCGCAGGTCACGGTGTCGCCGGTGTAGACGGGGCGGAGGAACTCGAACGTCATCGACCGCCCGAGGACCTCGAAGTCACCGCCGATTTTGGTGGGCATCGTGGCCGTGAGCAGTCCGTGAACCAGCAGGCGGCCCTCCTCGTCGGATTCGAGGTGGCGTGGCTGTCGGTCGCCGGAGAGTTCGGCGAACTGCCGGACCTCCTCGGGCGTGAAGGTTCGCTCGAACGTTCTGATGTCGCCCGCCGCGGGTGCAGTCATCGGCGTCCAATTTAGCGCGTAGGATACTGGAACTAACGATTCGAGGACACTCTCGGACAGGGTCGTTCGGCGCTCGACCCGACTCCCCGCGTTGCGGAACGTGTCAACTGAACCGGTAGAATTAAGTAAATGTGTAAAGCACGCTTTACTGTAAAGGACGCTTTACGGAAGGTCCTTCAGCCATCGACCCATGACCCGAAACCCTTCGCTCCCGACTGACTGCTCGGCCTGCCGCCGAACGCGTCACCACGTTTCGCGACGGTCAGGTTGCCGTACGGTCGTCACCGCGTCGCCAGCATCGGATGCCGAACGCTCCCGACAGCGACCCGCTCATCCATGACCAATTTCGACAGACGGACTCTCCTGACCGCCGCGAGCGCGGGACTGACGGCGTTCCTCGCCGGATGCCAATCGTCCGGACCCGCGCCGTCAGACCCGACCGAAACTACGGAGACGACCTCGGCCGCAACGACGACCGCAGAACCGACGGAGACGACGACGGCCCGCACGACCGCTGACCCGGCCGAACTCGAACGCCGGACGAGGAAGTTCGTCGGTCTCATCGACGAGGGTTCCTACGAGACCGCCCACGAGCGATTCGGCCCGAAGGTGGCCCGACAACTCAGCCCGGAGCAACTGAAACAGGTCTGGACGAGGCTCGAAGAACAGAACGGGGCGTTTCTGTCGCTCTCGAACTTCGAGACCGGCGAGCAGGGCGGATACGACGTGGTGACGGCCATCGCCAACTTCGAGCGCGGCCAGCGGACGGTCGTGCTGGCGTTCGGCGCGGACGGCATCACGGGCTTCCGCGTTCGCCAGACGGCGGCCAACTGGTCGCCGCCGTCGTACGCCG
This sequence comes from Halorussus aquaticus, assembly GCF_024218795.1. Taxonomy (GTDB): domain Archaea; phylum Halobacteriota; class Halobacteria; order Halobacteriales; family Haladaptataceae; genus Halorussus; species Halorussus aquaticus. The sequence goes on along the minus strand of NZ_CP100400.1, from coordinate 2,614,947 downwards.
ACGAGTCGGCGTTCACCGAACGGTCGGTGTCGCTGAACGCGCCCGGCGACTGCTCGCTCGGCGCGACCCTGACGGTCCCGAAGGGCGTCCAAGAAGCACCCGGCGTCGTGCTGGTCCACGGACAGGGGCCGAGCGACCGCGACGGGTCCATCGGTCCGAACAAGCCGTACAAGGACCTCGCGTGGGGACTCGCCTCCCGGGGCGCGTCGGTCCTCCGGTACGACAAGCGCACGCAGGTCTGCGACGTGGACCTCGCCGAGATTACCATCGACGAAGCGGTGACCGACGACGCGCTGACCGCGGTCGAGCGACTGCGCGAGACGCCGACCGTCGCGTCCGACGACGTGGTCGTAGTCGGCCACAGCATCGGCGCGACGCTGGCACCCCGCATCGCCGCGCGCGACGGCGAACTCGCTGGCGTCGTCATGCTCGCGGCGCTGGCCCGGTCGGCACCCCGGGCGATACGTGACCAGAACCTGTATATCGCCCGACGCGACGGCACCGTGACCAACGCCGAACAGCAGCAACTCGACAGGGCGAACCGGACCGCCGAGCAGATACGCTCGCTCGACGCCCCCGACGACGAGGTCATCTACCTCGGTGGCGACGAGTACTGGCGCACGCTCCGGGAGTACGACGCCACCGCGACCGCGAAGGGTCTCGACGTGCCGCAGTTGTTCCTCCAAGGCGAGCGCGACTATCAGGTCACGGTCGAGGACGACCTCGCGCGGTGGAAGCGGGCGCTCGGCGACCGGTCGAACGTCACCTTCCAGCGGTACCCGAAGCTCAACCACTTGTTCATGCCCGGCAGCGGCAAGCCGGGCAACGAGGAGTACTTCCAGCAGAACAACGTCGCCGAGGCGGTCGTGTCGGACGTGGCGTCGTTCACCGAACGCGTCACCGGCGACGGCGGGTGACGCGGGGTTTTACTCCGGAAGCCTCGGCGTTCGCTCAGACCGATTCAAATCTGTACCCATCCCACTCGTGACTCTCCTTCTCCCGGATTCCGGCGTCGGGGTCGCGCAACTCCTCGGCGTAGACGGGGCGGACCTCGTCGCCGATTTCGACCTCGGTGTCCTCGGTCAGTTGGCCGATGGCGCGCACCGACTCGCCCTCGACACGGAACTCCACGATGGCCAGCGAGTTCGGTTGGCGGACGCCGGGCGGGGTCGCGGTGCTGGTCGTCCACGTCACGACCGACCCGGTCTCGTCGCTCAGGTCGATGGTCTCGGTCTGTTCCTCGCCGCACTCCGGGCAGAGTTCGTGGCCCGGATACGTCAGGTGGCCGTTCGGACAGCGGTGTGCGTTCAGCCTCATCTATGGCTCCTCCAGAATCGTGGTGGTCACGCAGTTGCCGAATCCGCCGACGTTGCAGGCCAGTCCGACCTCGCAATCGACCTGTCGGTCGCCCGCCTCGCCGAGCAACTGCTGGTGAATCTCGTAGGCCTGTGCGACTCCGCTCGCACCGAGGGGGTGGCCCTTCGACTTGAGACCGCCCGAGGTGTTGATAGGCAACTCCCCGTCGCGGTCGGTGACGCCCTCCTCGACGGCCTTCCAGCCCTCGCCCTGCTCGAAGAAGCCGACTGCCTCGCTCTGGAGGAACTCGAGGATGGTGAACATGTCGTGAAGTTCGGCCACGTCCACGTCGTCCGGGCCGCGTCCGGCCATCTCGTAGGCGTCGTCGGAACTCTCGACGGCCGCGCCCATGACGGTCGGGTCGTCGCGCTCGTGGACGACGTGGGTGTCGGTCGCACCCCCGATGCCGGAGACGACGGTGTACTCGTCCTCCGGGACGTACTCCTCGGCCACGGACTCCGGACAGAACAGCAAGCCCGCGCTCCCGTCGGTGATGGGACAGAAGTCGTAGAGTCGCAGGGGGTCGGCCACGATGGGCGACTCCATCACGGTGTCTAAGTCAACTTCCTTGCGGAACTGCGCGTGGGGGTTGTCGAGTCCGTTCTTGTGGTTCTTCACCGCGACCTTCGCCAGACTCTCGCGGGGCGCGTCGTACTCGTGGAGATACCGACGCGCCGTCAGCCCCGCGAAACTCGGGAGCGTGACGCCGTGCTTGTACTCCACCGGGTGGGTGAGCGAGGCGATGACGTCGGTCGCCTCGGCGGTCGTCTTGTGTGTCATCTTCTCACCGCCGACGAGCAGGGTCAGGTCGCTCGCGCCGGAGGCGACCGACTGCCACGCGGCGTAGATGCCCGCCCCGCCCGAGGCGGAGGTCTGGTCCACTCGCTGCGTGTAGGCGGGGAGCGCGCCGAGGTCGTGAGCCAGTGCGTTCGGCACGCCGGTCTGGCCCTCGAACTCCCCGCTGGCCATGTTCGAGACGTACAGGTGGTCTACGTCGTCGGGGGACGCGCCCGCGTCGGCGAGACACTCGCGCCCGGCCTGCGCGAGCAACTCGCGCAGCCACGCGTCGCGCTCGCCGAACTCGGTCATCGACGCCCCGATGATTGCTACGCGGTCCATGCGTTTGCGAAGGCGGAGTAGGGGTTTATAGCTCGGGGATGACGCATCCGCTGGTGACCGGGGAAGGCTGATTGGGCCGGACGCCATACGTCGGGACATGGGGGAAGACAAAGACATCAGCGACGTTTCGGGGCTTCCGGACGAACTCGGTATCGACGAGGACCTCGGTAGGGCCGAGCAACGACTCGCGGTCAGGGTCGAGGAGCGAACCTACGGCAAAGCGATGACCATCGTAGAGGGGTTCGACGACTCGTCGGTGGACGTCGGCGACCTCGCTTCGACGCTCAAGAGCCAACTCGCCACCGGCGGTACCGTGGACGAGGGCCGCATCGAACTACAGGGCGACCACCGCGAGCGCGTCGGGGAGATTCTCCGCGACGAAGGGTTCAACGTCGGCGAGTAACCGCACGTCGGACGGGAGTCGAACGCCGGAGGGGACGTACGGGTCCGAGACGTAGGGGTAGAGATACCGAATCCAGAGCGCGTCCAGCGGCGTGCGCCACCCGAGCGCGTGACTGAGAACGTCGTCCCACGCCACGAACAGGCCGACGACGAGGACGGTCCGTGCGAACAGTCCGTAGCGCCACCAGAACGGCCGGACGACCGAAATCGCCGTCGCGCCGCCGAGCAGGACCAGCACCCCGAACGCGCCCACCGCCGGGTAGTAAGGCCACGTCAGGGCGAACGAGAACACCGACAAGAGGGTCAGACCGGCGACGCCCCACGGTGCCGACTCCGAGTCGGGGTCGCGCACCATCAGACAGACCAGCAGTATCAGCAGGACGCCGATGTAGAAGTGATGAGGTCCGAACACCGCCCCGTCAGGTTCCGCTTCGGCGGGGAAACTTCCGAACACAGGACACGTACGACGGACCGAAATATAAAATTCCGGGTAGAAATTGAAACGCCTCTCGGAACTGAGGGATACGCGTGATTCCGTAACTTCTTGGCGTCGTCGGACGCGAATAGGCGTATGCTCCCGAACGTACACGTCGTGGCGACCGGTGGCACCATCGCAAGCACGCCAGACGAGGACGGGGCGGCCCCGAGTCTCGACGGCGAGGACCTCCTCGACTCGGTTCCGGACCTCGCGGCCCACGCCGACCCGAGCGTCGAATCGGTCTCGCAGGTCCCGGGATTCGACGTGGACTTCGAGATAATGGCGACGGTCGCCGAACGCGCCCGCGAGGCGGTCGAAGACGGGGCCGACGCGGTGGTCGTGACCCACGGGACCGACACCATGGCCGAGACGGCGTACTTCCTCGACCTGACCTGTTCGCTGTCGGTCCCGGTGGTCGTCACGGGCGCACAGCGACGACTGGACGAACCGAGTTCGGACGCGCCCGCGAACCTGTTGGCGGCGGTGCGCGCGGGGACCCACAGACGAGTTGACGACGGCGTCTACCTCGCGTTCGACGACGAACTCCACGCCGCGCGCGACGTGCGGAAGGTCCACACCCACAAACTCGCGGCGTTCGCCTCGCCGAACGACGGCCCGGTCGCCACGCTGACCCGCGACGCAGTTCGGTTCCACCGCGACCCCGCCAGCGAGTCGGTCCACCTTCCGGTTGCTGACGGAGCGGCGTCCGTCGAAGTGCCGGACGCCCGCGTCGAGATAGTCGTCTCGGCCGCGGGCGTCGACGGCGCACAGGTCGAGCGCGCGGTCGAGGCAGGTGCCGACGGTATCGTAATCGCCGGGACCGGTCTCGGCAATACGACCGGCGAACTCGGCGCGGCCGTCGTGGACGCCATCGACGCGGGCGTTCCGGTCGTGCTGACCTCGCGCTGCGGCGCGGGGACGACCGGGGCGGTGTACGGGACGGCGGGCGGCGGCAAGACCCTGCAGGACGCGGGCGCGATTCCGGGCGGCGACCTCGCGCCGTGGAAGGCGCGGGTGAAGTTGGCGCTGGCGCTGGAGGCGGTGGAGAGCGAAGGGACGGGCGACGACGTAGCGGAGTACTTCAGCGACGGATAGCGCGACGGTCGAAGCGCCGTCTGTGACTCGGACTACTGTGCGAGTCGCTGGTCCGGGGCACCCTCCTCGACGGCGGCCGTGTCGTGGGTATCCCGGTCGGTCTTCGACAGTTCGACCGTGAACACGCTCCCGTCGGGGCCGGTCTCTGTCAGTTCGACTCGGCCGTCGTAGCGCTCCGCGAGCGTCCGAACGAGGTAGAGACCGAGACCGTGACTGGCCCCGGTGTTGTCGCTGCGGTCGAACAGCGTCGCCCGGTCGTTCGCCGGAATCCCCGGCCCGTCGTCCGCGACGCGGACGAGAGCCGTCTCACCCGTCTCCTCGACGGTCACGCGGACCTCCGGACGCTCGGAGTCGTTGTGTTCGACCGCGTTCCGAAAGAGGTTCGAGAATATGCGCGCCAGAAGGTCGTCGGCCAACACGGTCACGTCGTCGGGTATCGACGCCTCGACCGTCACCGACTCGTACGTGTCGCGGAGTTGGTCGAGTTCGTCGGCGAGTACGTCCGAGAGATTCTTCGGTTTCGACTGGTCCGGTTCCGAGGTGGTCTCCAGCAGCACCTGCACGTCCCTGATGACGTTCGTCATGTCTCGGCCCTGCCGGTGAATCGTCGCGAGGTGCGCCTCGGTCGTGTCGTCGAGAGCGTCGTCGTCGAGGAGGATGGACGCGTATCCGGTGATGATGTTCGCGGTGTTCAGCACCTCGTGGCGGAGGAGTCCGTTCAGGTAGTCGAGCCACCGCCGCTGGCTCTCGGCCTCCTCGGCGCGTATCTCGGCCCGCTGGGCTTCGAGTTCGCGCTGGATGGCGCGCGCCTCGACGTACCCGACCAGCAGACCGCCCGCCGCGCCGACGTTCGCCGACCACCGTCCCCAAGAGAACCGGAACGCGAAGTCACCCGTATTCGTCAGGGCCATGATGACGACGTTGATACCGAAGAAGAACACCATCCCTCCCACGACCCACTTGGCGACCCGGAGATACCGGTCGGGCGAGAGGTCGGTCCGACCGAGCCAGTACCCACCGCCCAGCAGGGCCGAGATGAATATCGCGGAGACGGCGAACCCGGCGAGGAATCCCTTCGAGTAGAAACGCTGTACGTCGTAGACGACCACCTGTTCGGCGACGTAGACGAATAGGAAGAAGACCCCGAGACCGGTTACGAGAGCCGAACTCCACGCTCCGCCCGAATCCCCGGACCGGTTTCGTTCTCGACGCATACTCACGCCGTTACGTCCGTAGATGATAGGTCTTGTTGATAATCACTTCACAACATAGATGTGTACGAATAAATGTAGGTATATCTAACAAATAGTCACTCGCCGAACTGCTGTCGCTCCCGCTCCCGAAGCTCTATCCGGCGAATCTTCCCACTGGAGGTCGTCGGCAGTTCCGCGACGTACTCGATGCGGCGCGGATACTTGTACGGGGCCGTCTCCGCTTTCATGTACTCCTGCAACTTGTCGGTCAATTCCTCGCGCCCCTCGTAACCGTCGGCGAGGACGACGTAGGCCTTCACGACGTTGCCCCGCTCCTCGTGGGGACTCGCGACCGCGGCGGCCTCCGCGACCGCCTCGTGGCCCACGAGCGCGTCCTCGACCTCGAACGGGCCGATGCGGTAGCCCGACGAGATGATGATGTCGTCGGCCCGGCCCTCGAAGAAGTAGTAGCCGTCCTCGTCTTTCCGGGCGAGGTCGCCGGTCCGGTAGTAGTCGCCGTGGAACGTCTGCTCGTCCAACTCCGGCTTCTCGTAGTAGCCGTCGAAGATGGCGGGGCTCCCGACCGGGACCGCGATTTCGCCGGTCTCGCCCGCGTCCACTTCCTCATCGTCCTGCGTGTCGAGCAGAGTCACGTCGATGCCCGGTACGGGCTTACCCATGCTCCCCGGCTTCACGTCGATGCCGGGGTAGTTCGTCACGAGCGCGACCGTCTCGGTCTGGCCGTAGCCGTCTCGCGGCGTGACGCCGAACGCCTCCTCGAACTCCTGAATCGGTTCGCGGTTCAGCGGTTCGCCCGCCGAGACCGCCTCGGTCAGCGCGAGGTCGTACTCGCCCAACTCCTCGACCTGCGTGAACATCCGGTACTGGGTCGGCACGGCGCAGAGACGCGTCACGCCCTCCTCCTCCAGCAGGTCGAGGAAGGTCTCGGCCTCGAAGTCGCCGTCGTAGACGAACTGCGAGGCTCCGGTCGTCAGTCCCACGCCCACGGGACTCCAGAACCACTTGGCCCACCCGGTCCCGGTGGTCGCCCAGAGCAGTTCGTCCGAGAAGTCGGTGTCCCTGTCCACGCCCCACCAGTACGGACCGTTGACGAGTTCGAAGCACCGCATCCATCGGTGGCGGTGGAGGACGGGTTTCGGTTGCCCGGTCGTCCCGCTGGTGTAGTTGATGGACATCGGGTCGTCGGCCGAGAGTTCCGCCCCGTCGTGGTCGGCGTCGCGTCCCTCCAGAAGGTCGGCGAAGGCGTGCCAGTTCTCGCGCTCGGGGTCGCCGTCCGCGTCCAGCACGACGACGGTGTCGAGGGGCGTCTCGTCCAGCACGGGTTCGACCATCTCGGTGAGGTCGGCGTGGACCACCACGGTCTCGGCCTCGCAGTCGTTAGCCCGGAAGGCCATATCCTTGGGCTTGAGCATGGCCGAACAGGGGACCAGCAGCGCGCCGCGCGCGAGCGCCCCCAACTGGACGGCGAACGCGTCGGGGTGGCGCGGGAACAGGTGCATCACGCGGTCGCCCTCGCCCACACCGAGGTCGGCCAGCGCGGCGGCGAATCGGTTCTGGTCGTCGCGGAGGTCGGCGTAGGTCCGCTCGGCCTCGCCGCCCTCGTCGTCGCGGAACCTGACCGCGAGTCGGTCGCCGAACGACTCGGCGTGATCCTCGATCACCGCCGGGACGTTGTAGTCGTCCGGAACGTCCCACTCGAAGGCCTCGCGCTCGCGTTCGTAGTCGAGAGGCATATCTTGGAATCTCGACAGGCGGATATTTGATTGTATCGCCGAACCGGAACGCGGGACTACCGTCCGACGGATACCCCGAGTCCGGACAGCGAGGTATCCGACTCAGACCGCTCGCCCGCGCCGTGACAGTCCGACCAGCAACGACCCCGCGGCGAGCACGAGGACTGCCGCCGACAGCAGCAGCGTGGTGTACGTGAGGTTCAACACCAGCGGCGCGAACAGGACGAGCGCACCGACGACGATGAGTCCGACCCCGCCCCAGAGTTGCGTGGCGTCGTCCATGTCCGTCGTCTCACCGTCCGGTAACTTAGGTCCGATTGCCGCTCCCGCTGGTCTCCGGCGTCGGGGTTCGCCAGTCGTCGAGGTCGGCGCGTCGCCTCAGACCGGCCGTCCGTCCTCCGCGGTGCCGATTAGCACCGCACCGACGGCGAGACCGAGGACCGAGACTGCGCTCGCCTCGTAGACGAAGGGCAGTCCGAACGCGACTACGCCGAACAGCAGGATGCCCCCGAGGACGAGGAGTACGATGCCCACCTTCGATTGCGTGTCGTTAGCAACCATACCCGTCCGTTCGACGCCGACCCTCTTCGGTCCAGTTCCGGACATGTTCGCCCGGGACGACGAACCGAACAGACAACCTTTTAGGCCTACCTAAACCAACTCGTGGTAAGGAATGAGCCCGAGCGAGGACATCTGCGTCGTCGTCCCGACGATTCGGGAGTACGAGTGCATGCGGGCCTACTTCGAGAACGCCCGCGAACACGGCTTCGACTTGGACCGCCTGCACGTCCTGCTGGTCACCGAGGACTTCTGCGACACCGACGAGATGGCCGAGATGCTCGCCGACGAGGGCGTCTCGGGCGAAGTCTTCGACGCGAGTCGGCGCGAAGAGTGGTACGAGGCACAGGGCATCGGGGAGTACGACCACCTCGTCCCCGCCGCGAGTCACGCGGAGACGAGTTTCGGTCTGCTGTACATCTGGGCCAACGAGTTCGACTACGGCTTCTTCATCGACGACGACACCCTGCCCCACGAGGACTTCGACTTCTTCGGTCGGCACGTGCGGAATCTCGACTTCGAGGGAGAAGTCGAGGAGGTGTCCTCCGACGAGAACTGGGTCAACGTCCTCTACCAGAACTTCGAGGACCACGGTCTCTACCCCCGCGGCTACCCCTACTCGGCGATGGACGAGACCGTCGAAACCGGCACCGCGGCGGTCTCCGACGTGGTCGCTTCGCAGGGCCTCTGGACCAACGTCCCGGACCTCGACGCGGTCCGCATCCTGATGGACGGCGACCTGCAGGGACAGGCCCAGACGCGCACTACGACGGACGACTACACCGGCGACTTCGTGGCCGCGCGGGGGAACTACCTCACGGTCTGCTCGATGAACCTCGCGTTCGAGCGCGAGGTGATTCCGGCGTTCTACCAGTTGCCGATGGACGACAACCGGTGGAACGTCGGCCGGTTCGACGACATCTGGTCGGGCGTGTTCCTCAAGCGCGCCTGCGACGTGCTGGGCAAGACCATCTACAACGGCTATCCGCTGTGTGAACACAACAAGGCCCCGCGCTCGACGTTCGACGACCTGAACAACGAGGTGCCCGGTCTCGAACTCAACGAGCACCTCTGGGAAGTCGTGGACGGGACGGGGAGCGACGCCGACTCCTACGCGGGCGTCTTCGAGGCGATGGCCCGAGAACTCGCCGAGAGCGACTTCGAGGCGTACGAGAACGGCGAGTTCTTCAACTACGTCGGCGAGTACATGCTCGACTGGCTCTCGGCGCTGGACGAACTTCGACCGGTCGAGACGACGCCCGCCCCGGCCGACGACTGAGGTCCCCACGGACCCCGAATCGGTAGGTATAAGAGTTTTAGGGCAGCCTAATTCTAAACATGAGTAAGCGTCGCGGATGGACACGGCGTCGGCTTCTCGCGTCGGGTGCGGTCGGCGCGGCGGCCGGACTGTCCGGTTGTCTGAGTCAGTTCACCCAGCAGGACGAGAGCGGGTCGGACCTCGCGATTTCGGACTTCCGGGGGTCCGGTCCGCTGGTCGAATCGCGCTCCGCGCCGGGCGGCACGTCGATGGACGACCTGCCGGACCTCGACGGGACGCTGAACCTGTATCTCGGCGGGGGCGAGGGCGGTCTCTACGAGAACCTCGTCCGACTCCTCGAGCGAAAGTACCCCAACTTCACCGCCAAAGTTCGGATGGCTCCCTCGACCCAACTGGCGAACGAAATCATCGAGGTCGAGAAGGGCGGCGAAAGTCCCGCGGACGTGTTCTGGTCCATCGACTCCACGTCGCTCGGTCTCGTCGCCGACGCCGGAATCACGACGAAGCTCCCCCAGCGCGTCGTGAAGCCCGTCCCGAAGGGGTTCAAGGACGCCGACCGCTCGTGGGTCGGCGTCGCCGGACGCGCGCGGTCGATTCCGTACAACACCGACGAACTCTCGGAGTCCGACATCCCGACCAAGGTCGGGAAGTTCACGCAGAACGCCGGACTGAAGGGCGCGATGGGGTGGGCACCGACCTACGGCGCGTTCAAGTCGTTCGTCACCGCCATGCGCTTGCTGGAAGGTCCCGAGGCGACCAAGCAGTGGCTCCGCGGCATGCAGGACCAGAACGTCTCGCGCTACCCCGACGAGTTCCAAGTCTCGAACGCGGTCGCGGACGGCGAGATACAGGCCGGGTTCGCCAACCACTACTACGCGCTCCGAGTCATCTCGTCCCGGGAGAACGCCCCCATCGACCTCGCGTTCACGAAGAACGACGCGGGCGCGCTGGTCAACGTCTCGGGGTGTGAGATTCTCCAGAGTACCGACCAGAAGGAACTCGCGGCGGACTTCGTGCGCCACCTGCTCTCCGCGGAGGCGCAGGAGTTCTTCGCCACGCAGACGTTCGCGTACCCCACGGTCCCCGAGGTGTCGCCGGTCGGTCCGCTGCCGACCGTGGACGAACTCAAGCCGCCCCAACTCGACCTCTCGAAGCTCTCGAACCTCGAACCGACCCTCGAACTGATGCGCGAGGTGGGTGTCCTCTGATGGCGACCCGCGACCGTCTCCGGCGGGCCACCGCGAAACTCGGCGACGAGGAGTCACCGCCGGTCTCGCTGGTCCTGCTGGCGGGGGCGGTCGCCGCGGCGGTCGCCTTCCCGGTCGTGTGGCTCGTTCTCCGGTCGCTCGAAATCGGTTCTCAGCAGGCGCTCGACCTGCTCTTCCAGCCCTCGACGCTCGAAGTCGTGACTAACAGCGTGGCGCTCGTCGCGGGCGTCACGCTCGGGTCGGTACTCGTCGGCGTCCCGCTGGCGGTGCTCACGGTTCAGACCGACCTGCCGTTCCGCCGGTTCTGGACGGTCGTGGTCTCGCTCCCGCTGGTCGTCCCGAGCTACATCGGCGCGTTCGCGTTCGTCTCGGCCTTCGGCCCCCACGGCGTCCTCTCGGACCTGCTCGCGCCCCTCGGCGTCGAGTCGATTCCGACGATTTACGGGTTCGAGGGCGCGACGCTGGTCCTCACGCTCTTCACGTACCCCTACGTCTTCCTGACGACTCGGGCCGCGCTCCTGTCGTTCGACGGGACGCTGATGGAAGCCGCCCGGACGCTCAACCACGGTCGCTGGGCCGCCTTCCGGAAGGTCACACTCCCCCAGATAGCGCCCGGCATCGCGGCCGGGAGCCTGCTCGTCGCGCTCTACGCGCTCTCGGACTTCGGAACCCCGGCCATCATGCACTTCGAGGTGTTCACCCAGCAAATCTACGTGGCGATGTGGGAACCGAACTACGCGGCACTGCTGTCGCTCCAACTGCTCGCGTTCGCCGCGGTCATCCTCGCGCTCGAAAACCGCATCTCCGAGAGCGAGGAGGGTGCCCACGTCTCTCGCGGGTCGGGGTCGGTCCGCATCTCGCTCGGTCTCTGGAAGGGTCCGGCGCTCCTGTTCTGCGCGCTGGTCGCCACGCTGTGTCTGGTCGTTCCGGTCGGTATCCTGTTCATGTGGCTGACCCGGAGCGGTCCGGGCTTCGCTGGCGGCGGGTTCGGGTTCTCGTGGGTGTACGGCGCGAACTCGGTGTGGGTCGCGGCGCTGGCCGCGCTGGCCGCGACGCTCGCGGCGCTTCCCGTCGCCTACCTCTCGGGTCGCTCGGACTCCCCGCTCGCCACGCTGTTCGAGCGCGCGAGCTACGTCGGCTACGCGACCCCCGGTGTCGTGCTTGGTCTTGCGCTAGTCTACTTCGCGTCGTCGAACACGCCGGAGTTGCTCGGCGTCGAGGTGAGCCTCTACCAGACGATTCCCCTGCTGGTGTTCGCCTACGTCGTCCGATTCCTGCCGCAGGCGGTCGGGTCCGTCCGGTCGTCGGTCCTGCAGGTAGACCCGAAACTCACGGAGGCCGCCCGGACCCTCGGCGAGTCGCCGGGCGCGGCGTTCCGCCGCGTGACGCTCCCCCTCGTCCGGCCCGGCGTCGTGGCGGGCGCGGCGCTGGTCTTCCTGACGACGATGAAGGAACTGCCAGCGACCCTGCTCGTGCGTCCGACAGGTTTTGAAACCCTCGTCACCTACATCTGGCGAGTACAGGACGCGGGCTACTACGGACAGGCCGCCGTCCCCGCGCTCGCTCTCGTCGGCGTCTCCGCGCTCTCGATGCTCGTCCTCCTCAAGCAGGACGGCGGTCTGGTGCGCCAAGAGGGAGGGAAAGATGCGTAGCGAATCCACACACGACGACCCCGAAACGATGGACGGAACGGAACCGGAATCCACGTCGGCGACTGCACCGCGACGCGAGAGCGACGACCACCCCGACACCGACCCGGAGGCGGTGCTGGAACTCGACGACGTCGTCAAGGAGTACGCCGCCGAGACGGCGGTGGACTCGCTGTCGCTGTCGGTCCGCGAGGGCGAACTGCTCACCCTGCTCGGTCCCTCGGGATGCGGCAAGACCACTACGCTCCGGATGATGGCCGGACTCGACCGCCCCGACGCGGGCGAGGTCCGCCTCGGCGGCGAGGTGGTCGCCGACGAGACCCGGTACGTCAAGCCCGAGAACCGCGACGTGGGTCTCGTCTTTCAGGACTTCGCGCTGTTCCCGCACCTCACCGTGGCCGAGAACGTCGCCTTCGGTCTCACGGACGCCGACGAGCGCGAGACCGAGCGCCGCGTGGACGAACTGCTCGAACTGGTGGACCTCGCGGGCCACCGCGACGCCACGCCCGACGAGTTGTCGGGCGGTCAGCAACAGCGCGTCGCTCTCGCGCGGTCGCTCGCGCCCGAACCCGACATCCTCCTGCTGGACGAACCCTTCTCGAACCTCGACGTTCGCCTCCGGGTCGAGATGCGCGAGGAGGTCCGCCGAATCCTGAAGGAGGCGGGCGTCTCAGCCGTCTCGGTCACGCACGATCAGGAGGAAGCCCTCTCCATCTCCGACCGGGTGGCCGTGATGAACGACGGGCAGGTGGAACAGGTCGGCAAACCCGAGAGCGTCTTCGAGCATCCCGAGTCCCGGTTCGTCGCCTCGTTCCTCGGACAGGCCGGGTTCCTCTCGGCGTGGCACGAGGAGGGGACGGTCGTGACGCCCATCGGTAACTTCGCACCGCAGCGCCTCAACGGCCTGACGACGGAGTACGCGGGGACCGACCTCGACGTACTGGTCCGGCCCGACGACCTCCGAGCGACCGTCGTGGACGAGTCGGAGGCCGACGGCCACATCATCCACCGCCAGTACACCGGCCCCTCCTTCGTCTACCGGGTCGAACTCCACAACGGCGACGTCGTCCACTGCCAGCACAACCACGTCGAGGAACTCGACATCGGCAAACCGGTCCGCGTCGAACTCGACGCCGACCACACGCTGGCGTGGTACCCGCCGGAAGAGGAAGGCGAGTCGATTACCGAGCGCGTCTCCGAGACCGCGCGCTCCAGATGAATCGGCGACGCGAGCGATGTCGATGAACCGCGAGCGATTCCGTCTCTTCTCCGCGCTGCTCGCCGCGCTGGCGGCGGTCGTGGTCCTGCTCGTCGCCACTGAACTGTTCCCGTACCACACGACCAACCACGACGAGGCGGTCTACCTCCAGCAGGCCGCGATGCTACTGGAGGGCAAACTGTCGCTGTTCCCGCCGGTCCCGGAGTCGTTCCGACCGTGGTTCTTCGTCAGCGACGGCGGTCGGCTCTACCCCAAGTACGCGCCGGTCCCCGCGGCGATGTTCGCGGTCGGGAAACTACTCGGGAGCGCCCGGTTCTCGCTGGCCGTCGTCGCCGCGGCGAACGTCGCGCTGACGGCGGCCGTCGCCGCCGAGGCGTTCGACCGCCGGACCGGCCTGCTAGCCGGGGTGTTCCTGCTCGCGTCGCCGCTGTTCCTGATAGACTCGTCGGTGTTCCTCCCGTACGCGCCGACGACGTTCTGGAATCTGCTGTTCGCGTTCGCGTACTTCCGGAGCGCTCGGACCGAAGCGGCCGCGGGTGGACGGACCCGCGGGACGTACGGCTACGCCCTGCTCGCCGGTCTCGCAATCGGCGCGGCGTTCTTCGCACGACCCTACACTGCGGTGCTGTTCGCGACCCCGTTCCTCGTCCACGCGCTGTACTCGCTGGCTGTCGGTCCTCTTTCGGCGATTCGCGGCGACGTACGCCAGTCGTTCGGCCGTGCGTGGCGCGAGGTGCGGACGGTGCGACTCTCGCTGACCGCGCTCGGCGGTCTCGCGGGCGTCGCGGTCGCGCTCGGCTACAACGCCGCGGTGACGGGGTCGCCGTGGACCTTCCCCTACGAGGCGTTCGCACCGCGGGACGGTCTCGGCTTCGGCCACCGCGAGATTCTGGGCTACGCACGCAACTACACGCCGATGCTGGCGCTCCGGGCCAACGCCGAGGTAGTGACGCTGCTGTTCACCGAGTGGGTCGTCGGCGGTCCGGTCGGTACGCTCCTCGCGGCGGTCGGAGTCGGCGCGTTCGTCCGTCGCGTCTCGCCCGACTGGTCGGCCGAGTTCACCGACGCGCAGGCGACGGCCGTCCTCGCGGGCCTGTTCCTCTCGGTCGTCGCGGGGAACGTCTACTTCTGGGGCAACCTCAACGTCCTCGGGTCGCTGGCGAACCCCGACGACGGTCTGGTGGCCACGCTGGGACCGTACTACCACTTCGACCTGCTCGTACCGACCGCGGCGTTCGCGGCCCGCGGCGCGCTCCTCGCGTTCGACAGCGTGCGTGGGCTTGCGGCCGAGCGAGTCGAGCGCCCGCAGACGGTCGCCCGGTCGGTCGCGCTCGTGGGCGTCCTCCTGCTCGCGGGCGCGACGGCGGGCGTCCTCGCGCCGACCGTCGCGGAGAACGCCGAGATTACGGCCGAGTACGAACGGGCCTATCAACCGTTCGAGGAGCGCCACCTCTCGAACGCGGTGGTGTTCCTCCCGACGCCGTACGGCGACTGGCTCAACCACCCGTTCCAGCACCTCCGGAACGACCCCGGATTCGACGGGGAAACGGTGTACGCGCTGTCGGACGGTCCCGACGACATCGACGTGGTCGCGGCGTATCCGAACCGGACTTACTACCGCTACGGATACCGGGGCGAGTGGACGCCCGCCCACGGCGGGTCGGTGGACCCGACGCTCGACCGAGTCCGGGTGGTTCGGGGCGAACGACTGACGCTGAACGCCACGCTCGCGGTCCCCGACTACGCCGAGAGCGTGTCGGCCCGCGTCTCCACGGGCGGCGAGTCCGCCTACTACGCGGTCGAGGGGACGCCATCGAACCTCTCGGTCGCCCTCCGCGTGGGGAACGGGACGGCCCGATTCGTCGGACCCGGCGTGACGTCGGTCGGCGATACCGCGACGGTTCCGGTCGGGCGCGAGGACGAAATCGTCGTGCAGGTGTTCGTCAGCGACGCCGCGGGTGGGTTCTCCTATCGACTCGAACTTCCGGTCCAGCGCGCAGGGGAGTCGGTCGTCGCGCTCTCGCCCTATCGAGAAGTCTGTCTCGTTCCGGACGACTGCAACGGTGCGGCCGCCTACGTCGAGGATTCGATGCCCGACGGCATTCGGATGGAGACGACACTGCGAGCGAACCAGTCGGTCAGTGCGGCAGGGAGCGCCAACGCGACCGTTCGGACTGCATTCGTGGCACAATCCTGAAACCACGTCCGCGAGAACTCGTGTGCAGATGGACGAACTCGACCGACTCGCCGACCGCGACGACGTGGCGACCAGCGCGGAGACGATTCCGCTCGACGCCGAGGCGTTCGAGACGGTGCGCGAGAACGTCGAAGCGGGGTTCGACCGCTGGGTCGGCGCGCTGGTCCGGCACGGCGACGGCCGAGTCGCTCTCGTTCGGAACAGGTGGAGCGACGGCTGGGTATTCCCCGGCGGCGACGTCGAACGCGGCGAGTCGCTCCGAGAGGCGGTCGTGCGCGAGGTCCGCGAGGAGACGGGTCTCGACGCGGTCGTCGAGCGACCACTGGAGGTGTCCGAACAGACGTTCGTGGCCGACGAGTCCGACGGGTCGATTGGAGCGGAGAAGTCAGGAGTCTCCGGCTACTTCGTGGTCTTCGAGGCGCGGTCCGGCGACGCCTCGCTCGGCGACGACCTCGGGAGAGACGACGCCGAGATAGCCGCCGCCGCGTGGTTCGATTCGGTGCCCGACGAGTGTGAACACGCGGACATTCTGCACCGCCACTGCTGACGCTGGTCCTACCTCCGTGACGATATCTCTCGCGTCCCGAATTTGGCTCGGCCCTGACGGGCTACACGGACTGGCGGTCCCCGGCCCGACTCCGAGCGACCGCGAGAGGCGTCCGGGCCGGATTCGTACCGTTCTCGGAGATAAACGTTCGCCCGACCCGTCGCTCGCTAAATCCCCCAAGCAGTCCGCTATTCGGCCGATTGCTCCGGTCTTAACTCCGGAAGTCCCGCCTCGATTTCGTCGCGGCGGTCCTCCAACCACTCGGGGAGGACGAGTCGTTCGCCCAGTTCCTCTAGGTCCTCGTCCACCGTGTACCCCGGTTCCTTCGTGGCGAACTCGAAGAGGACGCCGCCCTTCGTGCGGGCGTACACCGACCTGAACCACTTCCGGTCGATTATCTCGGTCGGCCGGAGTCCGTGTTCCATCAGCACGTCGCGCCACGCCGACTGGTCCTCGTCGGTCACCTGGAACGCGACGTGGTGGACGGTGCCCGCGCCGGGTTGCCCGCGGGGTGCCTGCGGGTCTTCGAGGATATCGACCACGTACCCCAGTTCGCCGTCGGCCTCGTAGCGCCGCCGGTCGTGTTCGCTCTCGGTCTCACGGAACCCCATCGTCTGCAGAAGCGTCGCCGTGGGTTCGGCCGACTCCAGCGAGAGCGTCACGCCGAAGAAGCCCCGAATCGCGTGTTCCTCGGGGACCGGCCCTTCCGGCGGGTCGCCCGCGGGCGCGTCCTCGCGGGCGACCAGTTCCAACGGCAGACCGTCGGGGTCCCGAAACGGAATCACGGTGTCGCCGAACCGTTCGTGCGGGTCCTCGGCCTCGACGCCCTCGTCCGCCAGTCGCTCGACCCAGTAATCGACCGAGTCGGCCGGAATCAGGAACGCGGTCGTATCGACCTGTCCGGTGCCCACGCGCCCCTGCTGAGCGCCCTCGTAGGGGAAGAACGTCATGCTCGTTCCGGGACTGCCGCCGTAATCGCCGTAGAAGAGGTGGTACACCGAGACGTCGTCCTGATTCACGCTCTGTTTGACCAGTCGGAGTCCGAGCGTCTGCGTGTAGAAGTCGAGGTTCTCGCCGGGGTCGCTGGCGATGGCCGTGACGTGATGGATACCGGGGATGTCCGTCGGCATACGGTAACCTACCCGCGTTGTCGGAATAACTCTGGGGGCTTCTGGTTGGATGTGAAGGGATTGCTCGGGTAGTCACCTTCGACGCCGCCGCGCTTGCGGTTCGGACGTCCGACGCCGCCGTTCTTCGAGACAGACCGTCACGATGGACTTGGCGATGGCGAAACCGCCGGTGAAGGGATTTAGCTTGGTCTCGCCCGCGCGCTCGTCGTATTCGATGGGAATCTCGCGCACGTCGTAGCCCCGCATCAGCGGGCGAATCAGGAGTTCGGCCGAGAGTCCGGTGTTCTCGGTCCAGTCGATGTCCTCGATGACGTCCCGCCGGTACGCGCGCATTCCGGTCGTGGTGTCGTGGACGAGTTCGCCCATCAGGAGACTCGCCAGTCCCGCGAAGGCGTAGTTGCCCCACCGATTCAGGTCCGGCATCGCCTCGGCGCCCCAGTAGAGTCGGTCGCCGCTCACCACGTCGTGGCCCGCGTTTATCCAGTCGAGGAACTCCGGCAGTTGCTCCATCGGGTAGGTGTCGTCGCAGTCGGTGGTCACGACCACTGGCCGGTCCGGGGTCAGCAGGGCCTCGCGCACCGCCACGCCGTACCCCTGCGGTTTCTGCTCGACGACGTGAGCGCCCTTCTCGCGGGCGATTTCCGGCGTCCGGTCGGACGAGCCATCGACGCAAACCACCTCGGCGCGACCCCCGGTCACACGCTCTACGTCGTCCAGTACCGTGCCGATGGCGGCCTCCTCGTTGTACGTCCCCATGACGACGCTCACGTCGTCGAAGGTGTACTCCGCCGACCCCGAGGACCCGCCCGAATCAGCGTCCGCAACGTCTCTATCCATGCTGTCTATCGGTTGCGTCGGCGCGTATTTGAGCTTTTAGGTTCGCCAAAAACGGGCCGAGGTTCCGTTTCCCGCCTCGGTCGTCGTCCCCGGACCGAACGCGATGGTGTCCACCGTACCGCGTCCCGACTCCGAACGACGCGACGGCTATCGACCTCTCGGCCATCCCGACGACACCGCCCGCGATAGCGCCGAGAACCTGCCTCGGTCGGGTTCGGTCGGCGGGACCCATCTCGGTCCGAGACGCGTCGCAATCGTTGAAAACGCTGACCCTCGGTGACCGACGAGTTCGCTCCCGCCCGACCGTCTCCGGGGACAGGCTTAACCTCGTCTGCGTCTATACTGGGAATAGATAGCGTCCCACACGGCGCGACTCCAGACAATGACCGACCGAATCGATCTGGACGAACTCGACGCAGGCGAGAGCGACGAGGAGACCCCGAACCCCGGCGACTGGTTCTGGCGCGGGGAGGGCGACCCCGACGACGCTCCGGAACCCGTGACCGAGGTCCGGACCTCGGCGACCGAATCGACGTCCGATTCGTCTGCTTCGGCGCCGTCCCCCGACTCGGAAGCGGACAGTGCGGAGGCGGACGGCGCTGACCCCGTCCCCCGCGTCCCGCGCGAGAACGACGACAAGCCGGTCGGCGTTCCGACGGCGTCCGGCGGCGCTGGCGCGGGCGTCGAGTCCACCGACGCGAGCGAGGGACACGGTTCCGACCCGGACTCGGCCTCCGGTCCCCACGGCGGCGGGGCCGACGACATGACGCTGGCGTTCACCTACGCGGCCGCGACGCGCCTCTCAAACTTCGGTGCGGCCGCCCTCGACGCCGACGGGTGGGCCGACTGGGTGGGCGTCGTCGGCCGCGTCCCGGCCCACGTCCTCAACAAGTTCCAGCGCGACCGGAACGTGGACCTCGACTTCTTCAACGGGTCGAGCGCCGGACCCGGCGAACGCCTCGCTCGAATCGGTCCGCGCTCGATGTTCTACGCCGAGCGCATGGTGGTCGTCGGCGTCGAGGGCGAGGACGAGGAGATAGCGGAGACCGCCGACTGGGAGTTCGTCCCGCTCTCGGAGGCGGCCGAGAAGGCGGGGTGGTCGGTCGCCGAGGACCGGAGTCCCGACGCCGCGGAGTAGTTTTTTAGCCCCCGGCGTGGTAACGGAGCACACGGGGGTTCAAATGAGCTTACGAACCGCGGGACGACAGGCACCGATACTGCTGGTCGCCGTCCTGCTATTCGGCGCGTGGGTCGCGATGAACGTGTTCAGGGTGTTCGAGGCGATTCCGTCCTTCTGGTCCGGCGGGGGCGGTACCGCCGGTCCGACGTGGGTCGGCGGCCTCGTCGGCCTGCTGGTCATGCTCGGCCTCGTCGGCCTGCTGGCCGCGCTGTACGGCGCACTCTCGGAGTCGTCACCGGCACCGGACACCTTCCCGCCCGAACGCGGCGGTGTTCGGTGAGATGACGTACTACGAGTGCGAGGCGTGCGGCCAACTGGCCGACTTCGCCGACGCCCACGGGCGACCGCTGCACCGGGAGTGTCCGGTCTGCGAGGAGCAGTCCGTCTGGAAGACCGCGTTCACCGACGAGCGAACGGGGGTGTCGTTCTGACCGTCGCGTTCACGGTCGGCGACCGCTTCGTCGAAGCGGCCGAGGAGTGGGGCGACAACCGGATGATGGACCGCGAGGACGCCGTCGAGACCAAGGCCGAACAGGCCCTCCTCGAAGTCGAACACCTCGCGTCGGGCGCGACAGACGTGTCGTTCGAGGTCGAGGGTCGGACCGTGCGCCACGAGGCCAGCGACGAACTCGCGGCCCTGCTCGCCGAGCAGGCCGACGAGACCGGACTCGACGAGTCGGAACTACTCCGACTCCACGTGGACCTCTTCTCGGGTGCGTTCCGCGAGGACGACGCCGTGCGCCCGCCGAACGCGCCGCCGGATTGAGTGACACCGGCGAGATTTCCCGACGCCCCGCGACTCAGCGCCGCTCGGCGTCCAGTTCGTCCGCACGGCGTTGCACGTCGTCGATGGCGCGCTCCTGCTCGTAGCGAGTCGCGCCGCCGGACTCGCTGTGGCGGCCGCGGTACTGCCACGAGGGAATCGCGTCCCACACCGTTCCGTCGGCGTCGTCGGACGACCCGCGGGAACGGAGCCACGCGAACAGACGAGTGAGCATATAGTCACGTTAGTATCATAACACCTTAACGATTTGCCCTTTCGTCCGTCGGCAGAACACCTAAGTCGGTGCTCGTTGCGTGATATCGTATGACGCACGAGGACAGAGGGTGGCGGCCGGACCTCGGTCTGGAGGAGTACGGGGGCCACGAACTGTGGGACCACGGTATCGGCCCGCACGAAATCAACGCCGGGCAGACGGACGGCGACATCGAGTTCCCCGCGGAACTGAAAGAGGGTCTCGCCGTACTGGACGACGAGTAACCGTCACAACTGCGGGAACGACCGCTTCGCGCGGGGCGGGACGTAGAAGTTCGCCCGCGATTGGACGGAGACGAAGTCGAGGATGCCGTTGTTCTCGCGGTCGGTGATGTCGGGGCTGTCGTCCCGGACGTACCACCCGTTCATCGCCTTCCGCGTGCGCTCGAACTCCGACAGCGACTGCTGGAGCGAGAGGAAGTGGACCCCGGCGTGGCCGCCGTCCACGGTGTTGAAGTCCCGGCGGAGCAACAGCGGTTCGCCGTCCTTCCGCGTCTGGGCGACCTTCTCCTGATGGCCCACTACGTCGAACTCTTTGGCGTGGCCCGTCACGTCGTCGCTGAACGGAACGTCGTCGGTGAAGTTCGCAACGTCGGCGGGCGAGAACTCCGGCGAGAACATCCGGGCGACTCGTCCCGCGTCGTCGAACGCCCGGAACCACTCGTCGAGCGACTGGCGGAGGTGGCTCACGTGCATAGTCGTCCCGCCCGCGTACGCGCCCGAGTCGATGGTCACGCGGTCCTCGCTGGCCTGCGTCCCTTCGAGTCCCGACTTGAAACCCATGAACATCCGGTCGCCCTCCGAGAGGGGCGGACTCTCCGGGACGCCCTCGGCGTCGGTGTGTTCGAGGGGCAGTCCGGCCCCGCGGAACCCCGTCCGGCGCTCGGCCACGTCGAACGCGTCGCCGAGGCGGGCGTCCACTGACTCCCCCGCGAGCGCGTCTCTGTCCTCGAACATCGCGGCCTCGGCGGCCCGGAGGTTCGAGGCGGCGTCGCTCGCCAGCACCAGCGCGGCGTCGAACTCCAACAGGTCGGGGTCGTCGGTCCGCGACAGCACCTCCGGCCGCCGGACCGGAGACGAGTCCAGCGCGCCGACGCGCTCGAAGTAGCGAGTCCCCCACGAGAGCGCGTGGAGCAGTCCGTCCGAGGACCAGTCGTAGGCCGATTCGAGCGTCCGCATCGCGCGCTCGACTCGTTCGGCCGCCTCGACCGAGGGCGACTCCGCGAGGTCCAGCAGGAGAACGAGGTGGTGGCGCGGCAACTGAGGGTTGCCGTGTTCGTCGCCCCGAGAGACCGCGTTCCACGCGTGCTGTCTGCTCGGCAGGTCGTGCGGGTTCTCCGGCAGGTCGAGTGTCGTCTCGCGGTCGCCGGTCGCCCGGAACTGCGAACACCCCGCGAGTCCCGCCGCGGCCGCCGCGCCCGCGAGTTTCCCCAGCAGGCGGCGTCGTGAGGCCATCGTGGTAATCGCGTGCGCTAGCGCGGCGACGGGCAAAAGCGTTGCTCCCGACTTCTCCGTCCGCCGTCACCGCGCTCGACGACCCGGACACCGGTTCAATATAGCCGCAAATGTTTATGATGAAGACTCCCATACCACGAGTAGTGGCCGCAATCGGACCGCTCCACGGCGGGACCGGAATGGACCTACCGCTGGCGCTCGACGCCGCGAGCGCGATACTCGCGGTGGGTGCGCTCGTCTTCGGTCTCGTCGTCTACGACGCCTATCGGACCTACTGGGGGTAGCACATGCAGGGAGACCACCGTTCGCACGACCGACCCGCGCCCGACCAGTCCGCGCCCGACCGCGCGAGGACCGACCGACCCCACCGACGCCGAGCGCTGGGCGTCCTCCGGCGGTCGGTGTACGCGCTGACCGCGCTCCTCGGTCTCTCGCTGCTGGTCATCGGCACCATCGCCATCATCGCAGAGGTGAAGGGGACGTGGCACTGGTCCATCCACCTCGAATCGACGCTGAGCTACGTCGGCCTGTTCGTCCGGTACCTGCTGGCGGTCCTCGTCCCGCTGTTCGGCCTGTTCGTCGCGGTTCGCGGACGGTGGTCAGATGCGTGACCTGCCCGCCCGTCGAGCGGCGCGGGTCGTCCCCCTCGTCCTCGTCGGGGCGCTGCTGGTCGTCGTCGCGGGCGTGGGACTGGTCGCGGCCGTCGCCGAGACCCAGCAGACGTGGCGCTGGTACTTCCGGATGGAGCAGGCGGTGGCGACGGCGACCCCGGTCGCGCTCGCGCTCTCGGCCGCGTCGCTGGTCGCGCTGTTCGGTGCGGTGTTCCTGACCGTCGAGGAGTAGCCTTCGCGGGGGGTCAGACCTCCGACACACGTTCGGGGTAGTCCGCCACCAGCGGTTCGACCGCCTCGGCGTCGGGCGTCCGGTGGCGGACCGACAGCGGCGACACCGATATCTCCTCGTCCGCGACCGCTCGACGGTCGGTGCCGACGTCGTCGGTCATCTCGGCGTCAACGTCCGGATGCAACGGGTCGTAGAAGTGGTCCCACGCGCGGTAACTCCCGTCGTCGGTCTCGTCGATTCGCACGTCGAAGTGGTAGGCGGGTTCGGTGACCCGGAGTCGGGGGTCGTCCGCGTCGGCCGGGACGTTGACATTTAGGTAATCGAACCCCTCCGGGAGGTCTGCGGCGGCGAGTCGTCGGACCAGAAACTCGGCGACGCGCCCGGCCTCCGCGTAGTCCTCGCGGTCGAACTCCCGACTCCCTTCCGGCGGGTCGTACACCGAGAGCGCGACGCCGGGGATACCGAGGAACCCGGCCTCTATCGCGGCGCACACCGTCCCGGAGCGCTCTATCTTGTGCGCGCCGAGGTTCGGACCGTCGTTGCACCCCGACACCACCACGTCGAACTCCGCGTCCAGTCCGCCTCGCGCGTACTGCACGCAGTCCACGGGCGTCCCGTCCACGGCGATTCCCAGCGACCGCTTCTCGACTTCGAACTCCAGCGAGTCGGCCCGCGAGACGCCGCTCCGGTCTCCGTCGGGCGCGACCACGGTCACGTCGGCGACCGCCGAGAGGGCGTCGTGCATCGCGCGGAGTCCGATAGCGTCTATCCCGTCGTCGTTCGTCAGGAGGACGTTCGGCGAGGCGTTCATGCCGTGCTATCCCACGCAGCCCTGACGGAAACGAGTTCCTCTCGGTCGTCGGCGGTGAGAAACGGGGTTACACCATCTGCGCGACCAGTTCGTCCTCGAACTCGGCGAGTCCCGCGACGACGTTCGCCCCGGCCCGGTAGAACGGTTCGTCGGTCTCGTCCAGCACGTCCTCGGCGAACGCGTCCACCCAGTGCAGGAGGTGTTCGTCCAGAAAGACGCGCTCGTAGCCGAACGTCTCCTCGTCGCCCGCGCGCTGGCGGTCCACCAGATAGCGGAGGAACGACAACTCGACCGCGAGGTGGTCGTCCTCCTCGGGATACGCCTCCGGCGGCGACCACCCGGCCGCGGCGTAACTCGCCGACACCGCCGCGAGTCCCTCGCCGAGGAAGTCCTCGTCCTCTCGGTAGTACGTCTCGTGGGCGAGGACGGGCGGGCGCGGGCCGACGAAGACCCGAGTGAACTCGGTCGCCAGTTCGTCCTGCACGTCCTCGACCGACCGGCCCTCGTTGGCCTCGACGAAGCGTTCCAGTTGCGCGAACCCCTCGTCCATCGCCGGGTTCACCTCCTCGCCCGGTATCCGAATCTCGCCCTCCAGCAGGTTCGCCACGAACGACTCCCTCGGGGTGTCCCAGAAGGTGTCGATGGCGTAGTCGAGGAGTTCGATGCGCGCGTCGTAGAGTTGGCGTTCGTCCATGGGTCTTCAGTTGGTCGTTCGTGGTGTCGTCGGTCCGTCTCGTCACCCCTCGAAGAGGAGTCTGGCGCGGCAGTCCCCGCAGTACTCGAAGACGCTGTGGTCCGAGTCCGGCGCGAGTCCGGCCACCATCCCGCCGACCTCGCCCTCGATTTTCTCGGCCGAGGCCTCGCTGGTGAAGGGCTTGCCGCACCGGACGCACTCGCGCATCTCGCCCTCCATCACCGTCGTCCACGCGGGGTCGTCGGGTTCGCCGTCCGCGTCGCCCGACGGTCGCTCGCGGTTCTCCGGCAGGAGCGACAGGTCCAGTCCGTCCCGCATCTCGATGGCCGTCTCGGGACATCCCTCCTCGCAGAGGCCGCAGTTGACGCACCGCTCGTGGTTGAACTCCAGATTCCCCTCGCGCCGCCGAATCGCGTCGGTCGGGCAGAGGTTCGTGCAGGTCGGCGTCAGCGCGCAGTCGTCGCTGACTTCCATTCTGCCGAAGTCCTTCAGTCCGCGAATCACCTCGCGCTCGGGGTCGGCGTGGTCCAGAATCGCACGGACGCTCTCTACGGTCCAGCCGTGACTGTCGAACTCGGGGTTCGGTCGGTCCTCGTCGGCGATGCCGCCGGTCGCCTCGTACTCGCCCGCCGGAACCGGCGACTCGTCGAGACCATCGACGAACTCGTCCAGCGACTCGGCGAACCCCGCGGCGTCCTCGGGGTCGGGCGCGAGGAAAGTCGCGCGCTCGCCGAGTCCGAGGTCGGCGGACGCGCAGTTCAGTCTGTCCACGAGTTCGGCCTTCGGGTCCGGCCCGGAGTGCTGGCAGTCGCCGCCGCACCCGACCACCGCGACGCCGTCGGCACCCGCCGCCAGCGCGTGCATCGCGTGGGCCTCGCCCACCGCGTCGGCGCACGGCATCGACACCGGCAGGACGGGATGGTATTCGAACTCCGCGCCTTCGGCAGTCGCGTCGCGACCGTACTCCCGGAGCGCGCGGGCGGCCCGCTCCGAGCAGACGAACGCCACCACCTGCTCGCCGATGGGGTCGCTCCCGCCGAACAGCCACCCGCCGGAGTTGGGGTCCTCCAGCAGGGCCTCCACCTCGCGGGCGACGCGGCGGTTCGAAGGCTCCCGGAGTTTGGTCGCGCCGGTCGGGCACGCGCTCGTGCACGCCCCGCAGTCCTGACAGGCCACCTCGTCGAACTCGACCTCGTCGATTCGGGGGCGCTCGACCGCGCCGTGGGGGCAGGCCTCCACGCACTCGTTGCACCCCATCTGGCTCGATTCGCCCGACGCGCACACGTCCATGTCGAGGTCGAGGTGTTTGGGCTTCTCGACGCCGCCGAGCAGGTCTTCGACCGCCGCGACGGTCGCCGCGTCCACGGGACCGGTGTAGAACCCGACTCGACCGCCCCTCGTCTCGCGGTCCGCGCCCGGATACACAATCTGGTCGGCCGCTATCGTCCGCTCGACGCCCCCGAGTTCGATGGCGTCGGTGGGGCAGCACTCGACCCATCCGGGGGTCCCGCCGTCGGCGACCGTCGGGTCGTCTCCGGCCGCGCCGTCCTCTCCCGCTGGCGAGTCGCCGGTCGCCGCGGCCGCAGTCTCCGGCGAGATATCCACCGGGAGTCGGGTGACGCCGTCGTCTGGACCCCGCCGGACGCACTCCATGCACCCGATGCAGTCGTCGGTCACGCGCGCTTCGAGCGCGATTTCGAAGTCGCCGTAGCGCCCCTCGACGCCGACCACGCGGCCGCGCTCGACGGTCACGTCGTCGAAGTCGGCGTCGGTGTCGGCGAACTCCCGGCCGTCCGCGACCAGCGTCACGTCGGCGGTGTCGGCCAGCGCGGCCGCCGTCTCGGCGTCGCCGACGACCGCGACCGACTTGCCCGCCTCGCGAGAGACCGAGCGCGAGACGGCTTCCTCCTCCAGTGCGACCCGTCTCGCGTTGAGCAGTCTGGCGGTCTTCTCGGTCGCCGCGGGTTCGTCGTGGACCCATCCCGCGCCCTCGCGGTGGTTCACGAACGCGGCAGCCTCCGGGTGGAGTCCCTTCTGGACCGCGAACTCGCGGAACTTCCGCTTACACCGCTCCTCCGGGGCGGTCACGAGGAACTGGTCGAGTTCGTACTCGTCGACGACCTGCTCCATGGCCGCGAGTCCGTCCTCGCAGAGCAGGCGCGAACTCGCCACCACGTCCACCCCTTCGACGCTCTCTCGTACCCCTTCGAGGTCTACGTCGCACGTTTCCCCGCACGAGCAGACGAACGCCCCCGTCTTCATGCCCGTACTGATACAGTCGGTTCAGACAAAGGTCTTGCGCAGAGTCAACACGCCACATCACGATTCGTCCGTCTGACGTAGTGATGAACCGTTGTCACGCGCACCCGGACTTTAATGATTGTTAGAATTGAATCGGTTCTAGGGATTGGCAAGTGCTGACAAGGCACAGGCCACGACGGGGGTACCATGAGTACTGAACCAACGGAACCAGTTTCACTCGACCTCGACAGGCGTTCGTTCGTGAAGGCGAGCGCGCTGGCGGGGGCGGTCGCACTCGGTGGTAGCGCAACGGGACAAGTACTCGCGCAGGACGACGGGGGTGAGGAGGAACCGGAGGGCGCGCTCGGCCAGACCGAGACGGTCAAGACCATCTGCAACTTCTGCGCGGTGGGTTGCGGATTCAAGGGCGAGCGCAAGGGCGACGCCTTCGTCGGACAGGAACCGTGGCACGAGCACCCCGTCAACAACGGGTCGCTCTGCTCGAAGGGCGCGGGCATCTACGGCAGCGAACACTCGCCAAAACGGTTGAAACACCCGCTGAAACTCGTCAACGGCGAGTGGCGGAAGGTGTCGTGGGACGAGGCCATGTCGGAGGTCGGCCAGAAGCTGAACAAGTACCGCGAGGAGTCGGGGCCGGACAGCGTGATGTGGCTCGGGAGCGCCCACCACTCCAACGAGGAGGCCTACGCCTTCCGAAAACTGGCCGCGTTCTACGGGACGACCAACGTGGACCATCAGGCCCGCATCTGTCACTCCACGACGGTCGCGGGGCTGGCGAACACGTGGGGGTACGGCGCGATGACCAACACCATCAACGACTACCGGAACTTCGACCTCGACATCATCATCGGGCAGAACCCCGCGGAGGCCCACCCGATAGCGATGCAACACATCCTCGAAGGCCAGAAGCGCGGGGGGAAGATAGTCGTCATCGAACCGCGGTTCACCAAGACCGCGGCCCACGCCGACCACTTCTACCGACTCCGACCCGGCACGGACACGGCGTTGATGATGGGCCTCCTGCGCTATCTGCGCGAGCAGGGCGAACTCGACCGGCAGATGCTCTCCGAGCGCGTGAACGGTTGGCCGGACGTGGAGGCCGAACTCGACCGGTACGACCTCGACACCGTCTCGGACATCACGTGGATAGACGAGGCCGACATCCGCGAAATCGGCGACCTCGTCATCGAGAACAAGCCCAGCATCCAGATAGAGTGGGCGATGGGCGGCACCCAGCACAACAACGGGACCCAGCACATTCGGTCGTACGCGATGCTGAGCCTCGCGACCGGGTCGGCGGCCCGGTCGGGCGGCGGCCTGCAGGTCATGCGCGGCCACTCGAACGTGCAGGGGGCGACCGACCTCGGGCCGAACAGCCACATCCTGCCGGGCTACTACAGCGTGACCTCGCCCGGGTCGTGGTCCTACTGGGCCGACGTGTGGGACCAGAGTCCGTGGACGAGCGGGAGTACGTCGTTCAAGGACCTCAACAGCCGGTACGACAACATGCCCAAGCAGAAGTGGCAGGACCAGGCCGCCGAGGCCACCTCGGCGTTCATCAACGTCGGCGACGCCAAGGTCCCGAGTCGGTCGATGATGTTCCAGAAGGGGCTGACGGTCGCCCGGTGGTTCGAGGGGGCGCTCCCGAGGGAGGAGCGACTGAACCAGTCGAAGTTGTACCAACCCAACCGGCTCCGGGCCGCGGTGTTCGACGGCCACTCCGTGAACTCCATCAGCGAGATGGGCAAGCAGAAGAAGGCGATGGAGAACCTCGACCTGCTGGTCGTCGTGGACATGTTCCCGTCGCTGGCGTCGGTGATGGCCGAGCGCGACGACGGCGTCATCATCCTGCCCGCCTCCAGCCAGTACGAACACCACGGCACCGTGACCAACTCCCACCGGTCTGTCCAGTGGCGCAACCCGGTCCGGCCGCCGAGCCACAACTCCAAGACCGACATGCAGATCATTCAGGAGTTGGCCGCCGAGTTGGGCCACGGCGAGCACTTCGACTGGGGCGGCGGGCCGGAACTGTTCAACGGGAAGTCCACCTACGAGCAGTGCCTGAAGGAGATAAACCTCGGGGTCCGGACCATCGGCTACCAGCAGGACCCCCAGCGACTCCAGCGCCAGTACGAGTACGACTACGCCTTCAGTACGGAGGACCTCGAAGGCAAGTCCGGGCCGGTCGAGGGCGAGTACTGGCAACTGCCGTGGCCCTGCTGGGGCGAGGGCCATCCGGGGACGCCCATCATCTGGCGCGACGACTTGGACCCCAGAGAGGGCGGGCAGGACTTCCGCGCTCGCTGGGGCACGAAAGCGCCGACGAAGAAGGAGTGGAACGAGATGGTCGAGTCGGGCAACATCCCCGACGAAAAGCAGTACCCGTTCACGAACACGGTCCAGCAACAGGGCGAGAAGGGACTGGACATGCTCCGCGCGTCCTACAACCCGGACTGGTGGGACGGACAGGGCGACATTCAGGGCGTGCCTCAGTACCCCGGGTTCTCGACGGTGTGGCCCGAAGACATCACCAACCCGGACGCGCTCTCGGTGCCGTACGAGTACGCGCTCCGGGAGGACAAGTCGGTTCTCGACACCGCGAAGAAACTCCAGCAGATGCGCGAAAACGGCACCGTCAAGCCCAAGGGCGCGGCGTCGGGTATCAACCCGGCCGACTACCAGCAGTACGACGCCAAGCAACCCGACGCGCCGACCGGCCGCGGCAAGGCACGGGCGGTGGCGTGGAACTTCCTCGACACGGTGCCTGTCCACCGCGAACCCATCGAGAGTCCGCGGCCGGACTTGGTCGAGCAGTGGCCCGCGAACGGTACCCAGACCAACTTCTACCGACTCGACCAGAACAACGCCGCCATCCAGCAGACGGCGACCAAGAAGGCCAACCAGCAGGGCATGGACACCATCATGACGACCGGACGGCAGGTCGAGCATCAGGGCGGCGGGTCCGAGTCGCGCTCGAACGTCTTCCTCGCGGACCTCCAGCCCCACATGTACGCCGAGATTCACCCGAAGAAGGCCACTCAGATAGGCCAGAATCAGGACGGCGTCTCGGCGGGCGTGGACGGCGGGGACCTCGTGGTCGTCCAGACGACCGACCGCGGGTCCGTGCTGGTGAAGGCCCGCGTGACTCACCGGCCGAATCAGCGGGAGATATTCCTGCCGTTCCACTGGGGCGGGGTCTTCCGCGGCAAGAGTCTGGAGGACAAGTACCCCGACGGGATGGCTCCGTTCGCCATCGGCGACAGCGCGAACATCGTCACGTCGCGGGGCTACGACGCCGAGACCCAGATGCAGGAGACCAAACCAGCGATGGTGCGACTCTGGAAGGCCACAGAGTCGAAACTTAAGGACCTGAACATGTGGGAGGACGGCAAGATGGTCGGCTTCGACGCCGAGTTCCCGCAGGACCGGGAGGGCATCGGCACGCAGAAGGACTTCGACGTCCGCGACAAGGGGACCACGCAATGAGGTGGTAAAATATGTCAAAACAACAGTCACAGAACCAGTCGGGTTCCGGCGAGGAGGTCATGCGAAGCGGCGTGATGAGCACGGGCGAGGACGCGCGCATCTTCCCGGATGTGGAGGCCTGCATCGACTGCGGCGGATGCGTGGTCGCGTGCAAGCGGACGTGGGACGTGCCCCGAGACGAACAGCGAATCAGCGTCGCCACGATGATGGAGGGTCAGGAGGCCGCGCAGGGTCTCAACGCCAACAGCGCGCGGGCCCTCCAAGAGGGCAAGAAACCGGGCGAGACGTCCATCCCGATGCAGTGTTACCACTGCGAGAACGCCCCGTGCGTGTCGGTCTGCCCGACGGACTCGCTCGTGAAGAAGGGCGACGGCTTCGTGGACGTGCGCGACAGCCTCTGCGTCGGGTGTCAGTACTGCCTGTCGGCCTGCCCGTTCGGCGCGCCCCAGTTCCCCGAGTCCGACGACGGGAGCGCCCAGATAGTCGGCAACGGGAACGTGATGGACAAGTGTACGATGTGCGAGGAGCGCCAGTCCGAGACCGGCAAAGGTCCGGCCTGCGCCGAGGAGTGTTCGACCGACGCCATCCTCGTCGGGAGCGCCGACCAGATAGCGGACGAACTGGAACGCCGCGACGCCGACGTGTTCTTCAACGACGTGGCGATGGACATCATCTTCGGCGAGGACGCGGAGGTGTTCGGCGGATGAGCGACCGCACGGAGCGTGACGCCCGTAGCGACTCCGCCGAACGCGGTACGACCGACGAGCGGTCACGCGAGTCCGAAACCGCCGACGCGACCAGCGACGCCCGGACGGACGCGGAGACCGCGCGGGCCGACCCCGAGGAGGCCCGGACCGTGCGCGACGACACGCGAACCGACGACGCTCGAACCGCCCCCGAAGACCCGGACCGCGACCCCGACGGCGAGACCGAGGGCCACGACGGGTCGGGTCTCACGGGCGGCCCGGCGGTCGCCGTCGCGGCCGGTGTCGCGTTCGGCGCGACCGCTATCGCGTACCTCTGGGCCGACAACTGGTTCGGCGGGCAGGAACTGGTCTTAGAGGGCCTGTTCCGAATCGCACCCACCGTCTCGGGCGGCGGCGTCGGCACCGACTGGGTGGTCGGCAACACCGTCCCGGTCCTCGACGCGGCCATCGCCATCACCCACGCCGCCGACGCCATCATGGGCGTGTTCATCCTCGTGATGGTGTTCATCCACTGGGCGGCGTTCCGACAGCTCTCCGAACGAATGCGGCGACCGGCCGACCGGAGGACGGGCGACACCGTCGCCACCGACGGCGGCGAGCGAAACGGAGGTGAGGAGCGATGACCAACCTCGACCACGGCAAGTTCACTCGAACGACGACCATCTTCCACTCGCTGCTGGCGCTCGACGTGTTCGCGCTGTTCTTCACGGGCTACGCCGTGATGTTCAACGACGAACTCTGGTGGCTGGTCACCCTGATGGGCGGCAACACCGGCGTGCTGGCGGTCCACCGCCTCGCGGGGATGGGGCTGGTCGCGCTCGTCGTCTTCTGGATAACGCTGACGATAATCACGCCCGGCGGTCGCCGGGGCGTCAAGGCGGCGATGCCCTCGAAGAAGGACGTGGACGCCGCGATTCAGGACGTGAAGTTCGCGTTGGGCCGGGCCGAGGAGCGCCATCCCCACGCCCGTCAGTTCGCTGGCTACTCCGCCGACGAGGTGCCACTGCTGAGTTACGTCGGAAAGGGCGTGGTCTGGATATTCTCCATCGAACTCGTCCTGCTGATGCTGTCGGGCCTGCTCATCTGGAACAAGGTCGGCCTGATGCAGTATCTGGCGACCCGGACCGCGGCGCTGGCGTTCGTCACCTTCCACGGCCTGCTCGGGGTCATCATGCTGATGGGCGTGATGTTCCACATCTTCGAACACGGCTTCCACCCGGCGTTCTACCCGGTCGAACTCAAGGCGTTCGTCCCGCGAGACCTGACGCCGGAGTCCCACGAGGACGACGACCACGAGGGCACCGGCATCGAGCAACTGACGCTCTCGCCGAGTTGGAACTGGGCGGCGAACCTGATGGGCGTCCTGACCGTCGTCGGCATCGTGAGCGTCCTCGTCGGGAGCATCTTCGACGAGGGATATCCCGTGCCGCGCGAACTCACTATCGGCGGGGGGCCGACCAACGCGCTCCTGACGGTCGGCATCAACGTCGGTATCCTCGTGCTGTTCGTCGGTCTCGTCCTCTCGATGTACGGCAACGTCCTCCGGAAGCGCTACGAGGCGCAACTCCGCGAGCGCCACGAGACGCCGATGGCAGACGGGAGCGGAGACGACTGACCCGAGAACCGTCACTCACTCTCTTCGAAGACAGTTCGTCACTCGATTAGGTCGGCCGACTCCTCGGACAACTCGACGGTCACGTCCTGTCTGGTCTGCTCGCGAATCTGGTCTAGATTCCGGGTCAACACGTCGAGGATGTCGGCTGGTTCCAGATACACCAGCATGTTCTGCTGGTCGTCTTCCATCACGAGTTGGGTGTCGGTGAGGGTGATGCGGTCGTTCTCGATGCTGGCGACGACCGCAGGGAGAACCTCTTCGCCGCCGGGGTCGCCCTCGGCGACGCGGGTCACGTAGAGCGAGTCGATGCCGATGAGGTCCTTGTACTCCCGTATCTGCTCGGCCAGCGCCACCATGTCCTCGGTGATGGCCGTCTTCTCGGGATTTCCGTGGGTCCCCTCGTAGCAGTGTTTACACACCCGCAACTCCATGCGCATACCTAACACGTAACGGTGGGGTGTGTATTGACGGTTGCGCCTCGGCGGGCCTCACTTCACGACTCACGCGGATTCAGTTCCCGGCAATCGTCTACCGCCAACCGACTGCATCGGTAGTGCGGTGGAGAGTCCTCGGGCGAGTCGGCCAGATTCGAGTAGAAACCGACGGAACGGCCGGTACACGCCACGCTTCGTCCCAACGCGGCGGTCGAAATGACATTCTGAAACCCGGGGTTTCGATATATCGAAATGGAGTTTACGAGACTGGTTTCGGACGTTGCGCCAGCTCATTCTACTTAAAAATTTGCCATTAATGGGGCCACATTTAGCAAACGAGCCAATTCTGGACGGCGGTCGATCGGTACCTTCGCGAGACGAGGTGGTTCGACAGACAGTGTGAGTCGAGCGGTCAGCGGGGCGGCATCCGGCCGTTCTCGTCTCATCGAGCAGCATCGCGAAACGAGAGGATAGAACGGACGGACCGTTCGCTACGCCGGTCGCGGTAGTCGGTCTGACGGTCGTTCTCGTCGCACCTCCGGTCGTTCTCCCAGTCGTTCGAGCTGGCAAACCGTTCGAGACCGCTCGACGGGACGAGACGGCTCTCGGTTTCGTGATGATATCCGACAAGAGAGTTGACGGGAAACGACCTGACAGCCAGTCACTCACCGCAAATGCGGCGACACCATCCGCCCGGAGAATCTGGAGGTCGTCTTTCGTACCGATTGCGTTTGGCTCGTGAAGCCAATAGCCGATACGTGGGGAAACGCCGTGGAGCAGCGACACTCCCGCGTAAAACCCCGTAAACGCGGACCGACGCCCAGCCGAGACCGAACGAGCGACTCCCGATATCCCCCGAACCGGGCGAGAAACCGATAGCCAGACGGACGACGCTACCGACGAACAATCCTCCGGACGGCGGACGGCGTAGCGGAGTCGAACGCGCCGACGGGACCACCGCCCCGGTTACGGGGAGAGATGCGACTATCGAAGCTGAGTACCTGCCGTTCCGACGACGTGAGTCAGAACTTCGGTCGCTTACCGGGCATCGAATCTCCGTTTACGCCGTCTCTGACAGCGCCTCGACTGCCCTTCGATGGAGACTTTCCGGACGCCTCGACCGATAGTACCACTGACGGCACCTCCGCCCGGTCCACCGTCTCAGCGTACGGACGAGACGGTCCCGGAGGAAATCAACGACGCCGTGAAAATAATCCCTGTCCTCGTGGGTGACTGCTCGACGAGAATCGGCGATGAACCGTTTCTCGGCAGTCGGTGAAGGTCGGCCGGTCGGACGACGGAACAGGACGCCCACGCGCCTCGGCGACCAAAAGAGTCACCGACAGTATCGTCCCGTGCTGTGTACAGAAACCCACGATGGCGGTGGCACTGCACTTCGGTCGAAGCGTTCGACCCCCGCGTGAAGACGCTCTCCGAGGCGTCCGGACAGGAACGCCTAGCGGTTCTCCGTTCCCGAAGGCAACGAGTTCGTCGCTGTCTCCGAATCGAACGACCGGCCAGAGCGGCAATTCTGACGATGTGGATGCGGTTCCCGGTCCCAGTCTCGACGAGTTCGCGTCCCAGACCGGCTCCGACGGCCGCATTCCGTCTGCGGGCAGTCCGTGCGTTCCCGTCGCGGGATTCTCTTGACAGCGCTCACATCGCTTTCTGAGATGCTACGGAACGTCACTGTTTCTTCGGTGGTCTCGGAGTGACTGCGGTAATCATCAGATAGGAGCGCAGGACTCTGGACTGACTCGCCATCCAGAAGAGGCGGTTTAGTGACAGAACAAAGAGTTTAGGACAACCGACTATCGAATTATGGTGTCAGATTGGGAGACTGTGATAATGAACTGATGGGGTGGTTTCGCAACTATCGCTCGGCGAACTCTGGTCATCCACTGCCTCCGCGAACACACTGTATGGTTGATAAGAATCGTGCATAAGAGTTAGACAACTAACAATATTGGTGCGGAATTGTTACTGAACTGATGGGGTGTTTCGAGGACGTTACCCCATGGGTGGAGGGTGTCGAAACCACCCTCCGCGAAACCCCTATTTCAATAAATATATTTACATTAATTCGTTGTGGGATTTTGTGAGCCAGAACACCATGCTCTTCGAGCGCGTGAGCGAAAATTAGAGACGCGAGTGTGGGACCACTGTCCGCAGATTATAGTGCTACACTCGCGGATAACCAACTCATAGCGGGGAATACGTGGGGCAGGTCTCCCAAATAAGATTGTTTATTCTGGAGTCTGGGATACTTTGATAACGGTGGGGTGAGTCGCCCCGAACATGACTGGCGACGAGAACGTCGATACGACCCGGAAGGCCGTGAAGACGTTCGTCCCCGCGTATCAAAAAGAGGAGTGGAAGCGACACGCCGACGAACTCGACATGAGTCAGAGCGAGTTCGTGCGGACGATGGTGCAGGCGGGGCGGCGCGACTTCGACATCGAGGCGACGGAGTCCGACTCGGGTCCCGCGTCCGACGCGGACGAAGCAGGTGACGGCGAGGAGTTAGCCGACCACGTCCTCTCCGTCCTCTCGACCTCGGAGTACCTCTCGTGGGGCGAGTTAGTGGACGAACTGACGAACAACATCGAGGACCGACTGGAGGAGTCGCTCCAGCGACTCCAGAGCGAGAACCGAATCCAGTACAGCGGTCGTCGAGACGGCTACACGCTCGTCACGGGGAACGATGGCGAGTGAACACCACCCCGACGGCGAGGAAGGCGACGGCGAGGGAGGAGCGGGCGACCCGATAGCGTACTTCCTGCAAGACATGACGTATCACGGGAAGACCGAGCGAACGCGAGACGCCTACGAACGCGTCCTCAGAGAGTTCGAGGCGTTTCTGGGCACGCCGGACCGGAACCCGATGGGGACGACGAAACCCCCGTCGGCGGCGACGCGGCGCGACTGCATGGCGTGGATTCACGAACTCCGCGGGAGCGTCGCGGAGAGCACCGTCGCCACCTACGCCTCCTACCTCCACCGGTTCTACGCGTACATGAATCAGGTCGGGGAGTTCGACTCGAATCCGATGACGCTCGTCGTCGAAGAGATGGACGAGCGAATCGACACGAACCCGACGCGGCGGGACATCTCCGTGGACGCGATGGTGTCGTTCGTCGCCGACGTGACCCACCCGCTGGACCGGGCAATCGTCGTCACTCTGTTGAAAACCGGCATGCGTGCGGGCGAACTCTGCAATCTCGACCTGCGGGACGTGTCGCTGTCCGACACCGACCACGCGACGCGACCCCAGTTGGACGGCAAGGCGGACTCGATATACGTCTCGCCGGAACCGACCGTCGGCGAGGAGTGCAACGGCGAGCGCCGTCCCGCCTCCAACAAGCGAAAGCGCGAGACGGTGATTCCCGTGGACGGCGAGTTGAAGCGCGTGCTGAAACAGTGGCTCGCGGTGCGACCGGACCCGATATCGCCCGCGGACCCGGTGTTCACGACGACGCGGGAGAACTGGGGCCAGCGAGTCACGCCCGACATCGTCCACCATATCGTCACGAAGCACGCGAGCGAACGCGGTTGGCACCGGCGCGGCGGCGACGCCGCCGAGAACGTGACGCCCCACTACTTCCGGCACTTCTTCACGACGCACCTCCGGGACAGAACCGGCGACAGAGGCATCGTGAAGTACCTCAGAGGCGACGTGGCCGAGGACATCATCGACACCTACACCCACAACTGGGGCGACCGAGTGCGCGAGGTGTACGAGGCGAACGTCTACAGTCTCTGCTAGTTCCCTGAGCGTTTCCGGAGGAAATGAGACGGTATCTCGAACCTTCTGCACGCTTATCTGACGTTATCGGTACCGGGAGTCGAACGAATAAACTGTATTTCGATATATCGTCTCGTCCTACTGCACGTCGGAACTCGACGCCTTCGAGAGCATGTAAACCGCGACGCCGCCGAAGACGACGTCGAGCGCGAGTAGAACCGCCAACGCCGGGACTAAAGTGTTCCAGACGCCCCCGAACTGCGTCACCTCCACGACGGTCATCACGTCGCGATCGAGCATGAGCGCACGCGCGGCATCGACGCCGTACGTGATGGGGTTGTAGATTGCGACGGTCTGAATCCAGTCGGGGAGAAGCCGAAGCGGGAGAAACGCGGTCGAGACGAACAGCAGTGGGAACTGGAGCAGGTTCGCGCCGATGATGGTCGATTCCTGATCCTTGGTGAGGATGGCGATGGTGTTCGACAGCGAGACGAACCACATCGAGAACAGGACGCCGACGAACATGATACCGAGCGCCCCCGCGAGTCCCGTGGCGATTTCGGCACCGAGCAGGACGCCGAGTGCGAGGATGATGCCGATTTGAATCAAGATGCGGAGTATCTCGGCGGCGGTCTTCCCCAGAAACACCGCGGCCCGGTTCATCGGACTCACCAACACCTTCTCGAACATCCCGTTCTCGATGTCGTTGACCAGTCCGACGCCGGAAGTGGCCGCGGCGGCCAGCGACACCTGTACCGCGATGGCGGGCACGAGGTACGTCTCGTAACTGATACCGGCGTCGCCCCGACTGATGGCACCCGTGGCGACTTGCCCGAACACCTGCGTGAACAGCACGAGGAAGATGATGGGTTGGACGAGCGAGACGACGAGGACGAAGGGGTTGCGGACCGCCTTCAGGTTCCACCGCTTGAAGTTCACCCAGAAGTCGCCCGCGAACGAGTTGCCCGAGCGAGTCGCGTCGGCCGACCCGCCGACCCGAGCGTCGGACCTCTCGGGGTCGCTGGCGGAGTCGGTCGGCGCGCTCATCCGTCTCCCCCCTCGTGACTGCTGTCGGTGGCGTCCGCGGACCGTTCGGGACCCTCCCCGGCGGCCGTGGCCGCGACCCCGGTTTCGTCTTCGTCGGCGACCTGTTCGTCGGTGATGGCGAGGAACACGTCGTCGAGCGTCGGCGCGCGGACGTTGAACCCGGTGACCGTCAGGTCGGCGTCGCGGAGCGCCACGAGCAGGTCCGTTCCGCGCTCGCGTGCCCGCTTCGACGTGACGGTGATACCCTCGTCCGTCGTTTCGACCGCGGCGTCGGACTCGAAGAGGTCTCCGCTCCGGGCCACCTCCGCCGCGCGCTCGTTCCGGGCGACGTCGCCCTCGACGTCGATGTCGAGGATTTCGCCGCCGACCTCACGTTTGAGTTCCTCGGGCGACCCCGTGGCGACGATTTCGCCGTCGAGGATGACCGAGATGCGGTCGCAGAGTTCGTCGGCCTCTTCGAGGTACTGTGTCGTGAGGAAGATGGTCGTCCCCTGCTCGTTGATGCGCCGAAAGTAGTCCCAGAGTCGGTTGCGCGCCTTGGGGTCGAGGCCCGTCGTCGGTTCGTCGAGGAACACCAGCGGCGGTCGGTGGACCAGCGCGGTGGCGGCGTCGAGGCGCTTTTTCATCCCGCCCGAGAACTCCGTGGCCTTCTTGTCGGCCACGTCCGCGAGGTCCGCGAGGTCGAGGAGTTCGTCGATGCGCTCGCCGCGCTCCGCGCGCGGGACGCCGTAGGCCTCGCACGCGAACCGGACGTTCTCGCGGGCGGTGAGTTCCTCGTCCACGCTCGTCTCCTGAGCCATGTAGCCGATGGATTCGCGGACCTTCCGCGGGTCCGACGCGGCGTCGAACCCGTTGACCTGCACGTCTCCGCGCGTCGGTTTCAGCAGGGTGGCGAGCACCTTGATGGTCGTCGTCTTGCCCGCGCCGTTCGGTCCGAGGAATCCGAAGAACTCCCCTTCGGGAACGTCGAGCGAGACGTCTCGCACCGCCTCCGTGCCGTCGCCGTAGGTCAAGTTGAGGTTCGTCGTGCGGATCGCGGACTCGGTCGGTGGCGATTCGCTCGCTGTACCTCGCGCCGCCGTTTCTCGTGAGGAATCCGGGGGTGACATAAGTGTCTCGAACTGCGGCGATATCGCTTCACTCCATCGGAGGAGATACGAACGTATATAGCTGCTGAATAAATAGTCAATCACGTGTCCGCGTTAGACATCTTCGAGAACGACTCGGACGATACCAAGTCCGCCATCATGAGGGCGACCTACCACGCTCTCTGCGAACACGGTTACGCCAACCTGACTATTCAGCGTATCGGCGACGAGTTCGCGAAGAGCAAATCGCTCCTGTACCACCACTACGATAGCAAAGACGAACTGCTCGTGGACTTCCTCGAATTCGTCCTCGAAAAGTTCAAAGCCGACATCCCGGCCGAGGAGTACGACGACCCCTGCGCCCACCTCCGGGAGGTCCTCGACCACGTCGTCCCGCCGACGCTGGACGCCGAGCGCTACGAGTTCACCAGCGCGATGATCGAACTCCGCGCTCAGGCACCCCACGACGAGGCCTATCGCGAGCAGTTCAGCCGAAACGACCGGTTCTTCCGGCAGCAGTTCGCCGACGTCGTCCGCGACGGCGTCGAGACGGGCGCGTTCCGAGACGTGGACCCCGAGCAGGCGGCCGCGCTGTTGGTGACGACCATCAACGGGTCGATGCTCGAACGTGTCACGACCGACGACGCCGAGGACGCCATCCGAGCGACGCGGCGCGAACTCGACGCGTACATCGATTCACACCTCCTCGCGGAGAGCGGGGAGTGAACGTCACGCACCGGAGTCTGAATCGCCGATAAAGTAGAGAGACCGACGATTGCGATGCCGCCGACTCAGTAGATAGCCATCTCGGTCTCGGTCTCGGCCCGCGCGAACAGTTCCTTGACGCGCTCGGCCGTCTCGCCGGTCTCCTCGTAGTTCTCCATCAGCACCGTCTCGCTCGGGAACAGTTCCTCGCCGACGACGAGTCCGTGTTCCCGCGCGGTCGAACCGGTCACGGTGAGGTAGACGCCGACGCCCGTGTCGGCGATAGCGGCTTCCTCCTCCTCGTTCTCGCCGGGGTAGGCGAAATCGAGGGTGTCCGAGTTCCGCGTCCCGATGACCGCCTCCACGAGTCGCTCGTACCGCGGCGAGATGCAGAGTTGGCCCTCGTAGTCCCGCAGGAACTCGCGGGAGGGACTGCCCCCTTGCGGGAGCGTCTCGGGCGTCGCCATCAGCGTGTGGTACACCGTGTCGCCCATCCCGGCGACGACCCGAACGTCGGTGTCGTGCGGGTCGATGCGGGCGTTCAGGTCGGCGATGCGGGTCAGCGGGTCCGGGCGCAGTTCCACGACTTCCTCCAGCACGAGGTCTGCGCTGTCGAACCCGAGCGCGAAGTCGTGCTTGCGGAGCGCGCGGAACGGTTCCTCGCGCCCGACGAGTCGGAGGTTCACGCCGTCCGCGGAGACGGTCACGCTGTCGAAGACGATGCGACGGGGCTTCCCGGCCCGGTCGTCGCGCAGGAGCGTGAAGTCGGGTTTCGCGGGGTCGTCGAGGTTGCTGTAGTCGGCGAGACGGTCGTAAACGTCTCGGTCGGGCGTCTGGTCGCCCTTCGTGACGGCCTTCTCGTAGCGGAGCGTCGAGACGATTTCGTCCGCAACTCCCTCCGCGCCGGTCTCCTCGGCGACGCGCTGGAGGACCGCCTCCAGCGGGCGGCCCTTGCGCGGCACGGCAACCGCAATCGTGTCTGTCATTGTTCGTTCGAAGGTGAACCGGGAGTAAACGCGTTGCGCTTCGCGGTATCCGGTGACAGGACACGCTGCGCTCGGTCCTCGGTATCGTGACGGCACGCAGCTAACGCGCAGTAGAAACGCTCACTCGCGGTCTACGCCCACGAACTCGAAGCGCGCACCGCCACGGTCGCCCTCGGTGACACGTATCTGCCAGTCGTGGGCCTCCGCGATGCGTCGGACGATGGCGAGACCGAACCCGGTACCGTCGGGATGGGTGGAGTAGCCGCCCTCGAAGACGAGTTCGCGGTCCTCCGGCGGGATGCCCGGCCCGTCGTCGGCGACGTAGAACCCGCCGTCGGTCGCGCCGACCGCGACCGTCTCGCCGCCGTGGTCGGCGGCGTTGCGGAAGAGGTTCTCGAACAGCGCCCGGAGGCGACGGCCGTCCGAGACGACTCTGCGGTCGGTCTCGACTCGCAGGTCCATCCCGGGCGTCTCGACGGTGTCCCACGCCTCCCCGGCGACGACACGCAGGTTCACCGGCGTCACGTCGTCCACCATCTCGCCGCGCCGCGAGAGCGCCAGCACCTCGTCCACGAGTCGCTCCATGCGGCCGTGGGCGTCCTCGACCGCCTCGAAGTGGCGGTCCTCGCCGGTCTCGCGGGCGAGTTCGAGGTGGCCCTGCGCGACGTTCATCGGATTCCGGAGGTCGTGAGAGACGATGCTGGCGAACTCGTCGAGGCGGTTGCGCTGTTCGGCCAGTTCGTCGGTGCGTTGCTGGAGGCGACTGTAGTAGGCCCCGAGTAGACCGCCGCCGAGCGCGCCGAGCGCCACCTTCGTCAGCACGATGGACGCGGGTTGGAGCATCGGCCGACCCTCGAACGACTGGAGGAGCGAAATCCACCCCGTCAGGAGACCCATCACCACGCTCCCGGCGAAACTCCAGAGGAAGACGACGCACACGAGGTCGGCCGGTAGCTCCGCCGCTCGAAGCCAGAGTCCGAGCGCGACCACGAACAGCGAGAGCGCGACGGGGATGGCGAACCGGACGTACTCCGACGTGGCCACGCTTCCATCCACGGCGAAATAACTCGCCGAGACCGCGAGCAGACCTGCCCCGAACCCGGCGACGGACCACTTCCTGACCGGGACGGCGTAACGCGACACTCTCGACACGTCTAACCGCGAGAACATAAAAGTAGCCGTCAGTTAGTTCCCGAAGACGTCGTTGATGCGCTCGCGCCACTCCTGAATTCCTTCGAGTTCGTCGTGGATGTCGCCGACGTCGCCCTCGACGCTCTCGACGCGAGCGGTGAGGTTCTCCTCTAGTGCGTCGAGGTCCTCGGACAGCGACTCGACGTTCTCGGACACGTCCTCGACGGCGTCGGCAACGTCGCTCACCTCGCCGAGTTCGTCGCGCACCGACTGTATCTCGTCGCTGACGGTCTCCAACTCGTCGTTCACTTCCGTCACGTCGGTCGTGTTCGCGCCGACGAGGTCTTCGAGTTCCTCCAGTTGCGTTCCGAGCGTCTCGATTTCCTCGCCGAACTCACCGACGCCTTCGAGTTCGTCTTCGAGCGCATCGACCTCCTGCCGGACCGATTCCAGCGACTCGATATCCTCGCGGAGCGTTTCGATTTGAGCGACCTCGTCTCGGAGCGCGTCGATATCGCCGACCTCGCCCTCTAGGTCGCTCACCTCGCTTTCGAGACCGCTGACTTCGCTCTCCAAGTCGTCCATCTCGTCTTCGAGGCCGCCGACCTCTCCTTCCAAGTCGTCGACGTCCCCGCGGAAGTCGGACTTGAACTCGCGCACGTCCTCGCGGAGGTCGCTCTCGACGGAGCGGAGGTCGCTCTCGACGGAGCGGAGGTCGCTCCGCAGGTCGTCGAGTTCCTCGAAGTCGGCTTCGAGGTCCGAGAGGTCGG
This sequence comes from Halorussus aquaticus, assembly GCF_024218795.1. Lineage (GTDB taxonomy): Archaea > Halobacteriota > Halobacteria > Halobacteriales > Haladaptataceae > Halorussus > Halorussus aquaticus. The sequence goes on along the minus strand of NZ_CP100400.1, from coordinate 2,572,931 downwards.
TTTCGAGTTCGTCGATGCGCTCGTCGGTCGCGTCGGTCCCGTTGCGCAGCGCCTGTACCTCGTCCTCGAACGCCTCGACGTCCGCCCGGACCTGCGCGATGTCGTCCTCGAAGTCGCCGAAGATGTCCTCGGCGACGCCGTTCTCGTCGATGAACTCCTCCAGCGCCTCGGTGTACGCCGAGAGGTCCTCGACCCGCGACTGGAGGTGGCGGATACGCACGTTCGTACTCTCGGGGGTCTCCACGTCCAACTCGCGCTGGATGGCCCGCAAGTCGTCGTCGGACACCTCGCCCGCGCGAATCTCGTCGGCGAGCGCGGCCGCCACGCTTCCGGGACTGGGCGGTGAGGTCTCGGGGTCCGCGGTCGTCGTCTCGTCGGCGGTGGCCGACGGCGGGGTCACGTCCTCGGACTCGGCCTCCTCGCCGTCGTGGTCGGCGACCGCCGGTTCCTCGTCGGCCACTTCGGTCTCCTCGGCGTCGGCTTGTTCGTCCTCGTCGGGTTCGGCCGCCTCCGGTTCGCTCGCCGCCGTCTCGTCGGCGGGTTCGTCCTCGGGGTCGAGGAAACTCTCCGAGTCGTCGGCTACCGTGTCGCCTTCCTCGGCGTCGGTCGATTCGCCGAGCGGGTCCTCCGAATCACCGAGTAGGTCGTCGCCCTCCTCCGCGAGCGGGCTTTCGCTCTCCTCGGCGAGGGGGTCGGCGTCACCGTCCACGGCCAGCGGGTCGTCTCCCTCGGCCAGCGGGTCGTCCTCGCTCTCGCCCGCAAGCGGGTCCTCGGCATCTCCGGCGAGCGGGTCCTCGGCGTCCTCGTCCAGTCCGAGTTCCTCGTCGCCCGCGACCACGTCGCGGACGAGTTGGCTGTCCTTCTCCGAGACGATGTCGGTGATGGTGTTCCCGTCAGGGCCGCCGACTTCGCCGTCGAGGTCGGGACCCGCGGTGTCCGCCTCGGGTCCCGCGGCCGGGCCGTCGTCCGCGTCGGTCGTCGCGGAGTCGAGCGTGACGGGCGCGATCTCCTCGATGGTCGGCGCGCCGAGGAACATCGACGGGTCGTCGTCCTCGGCGAGTCGGACGCCGTACACCGTGACCAGTTCCTCGCCGGGGTCGAGTTCGCGCTCGAACTCCACGCGGTGGTCCTTGTACGCGGTCCAGTTGTCGTTCTCGTAGTCGGGGTGGAAGCCGACGTTGTCCATCGGGAACTCCTCGGGAACGCTGTCCGCGAGGCGGAGGGCCGCGCGCTCGTCGCGCTCGGAGCGAACGACGAACTTGATAGCGGGGACCGCGAACTCCTCTCCCTCGAACGACTTCTCTACGACGACGCCACTCTCGGTCGTCGTCACCACCTCGGTCATACTGTCACTCATACGGTTCACATCCCAGAACGGCCATATAAATCACACGCCCATACGCGGCGAAACAGTCCCGGGCCGTCCCGAATCGTGCGGAGTTCGCGGTCGGCCGTCGTCTGGTGAACGAAATCGTTACGAGATAAAACGCTCGAAAGACGGTAACAGAGCTACTGTACCGCGTATTCCAGACGAACGATGGCCGAAAGTGTGCATATATTTGGGTGTGACGGACGTACCCACGGCTATGCTGCTCGCTGGAACCCACGACGGTGTCTACCGCGCCGACGGTCCCCGATTCGACTCGGCCGAGCGCGTGCTGGACGCCGGGCGCGTCGTGCGCGTCCGCCGATTCGACGGTTGGAACGGCGTGTTCGCGGCGACGAAGTCCGGGTTGTACCGCTCGACCGACGGCGGCGACACGTGGACTGACTTGGAGGTCCCGCGCGAGGAAGTGTACTCGGTTCTCGGCGACCCCGCGGACGGTGAGTCATCTCGAAGGGACGACGAACATCGTCGCGATTCGCTCGACGGAAAGCGGCTGTACGCCGGGACGCACCCTGCCCATCTGTACGCCTCGGAGGGCGAGGGTGAGACGTGGCGGGAGTTGTCCGGCTTTCAGGACCTCCCGTCGCGCGAGCGGTGGCACACGCCGCGCCACCGCGACGAGGCTCACGTCCGCAGTCTCGGCGCGCACCCCGACGCCGCCGACCGCGTGGTCGCGGGCGTCGAGGTCGGCGGGGTCCACCTCAGCGACGACAGGGGCGAGACGTGGACCGAGCGCCGGTCCGGAGTCCACGACGACGTACACCACGTCCTCGTGCGCGGACCGGACCACTACGTCGCCTCCTGCGGCGGCGGTCTCTACCGGACCCGAGACGCGGGCGAGACGTGGATTCGACTCGATTCGGACGTGGACCAAACGTACTTCCGGGAGTCCTTCGCGCACGACGGCACGCTCTACGCCGCGGCGGCGCAGTCCTCGCCGGGGACGTGGAATGGCGAGCGCGGTGCGGACGCGGCGCTCTTCGAGTCTGAGAACGACGGCGACACACTCGAATCGGTCCCCTATCCGGGACTCCCCGAGGAAGTCGTGCTCTCGTGGACCGCCGACGCCGACGGGCGAGTCTTCGCGGGCACGAACGACGGGAGCGTGATTCTCCGGGCCTCCGGCGAGTGGGTCGAAGCCGGGGAACTCCCCGCGGGCGTGGCGTCGCTCTGTTGGGTGTAGCAGACGCTCTCTAACTCTCAGTTGGCTCAGCTCTCTCGAGGTAGTCGGACTGGCAGTCCCCGACCCCGACTTCCGGGCGACCGCACGAGGCGTCCGGGCGGGCTTCGCCCCGTCCTCGTATTTCAACCTTCGTGCGCGAACGAGCAGGACGAGATGGCTCGCTGTTCGGGGGCGCAGCCTTGACCGGCCCGGACGTAATACAGAAGAGGGTCCAGAAACCGGATTTCAGACGTCCACGCGGTCGCCAATCTCCACGACTTCCAACCGCTGGGGGTAGTCGAAACTCCGCGCGTGGTCGTGGAGCGCGGTCGGGTCGGCTGTCAGGCCCTTCCACATGTCCCAGTGGCTGGGCAGGAAGCGGTCGAACCGGAGGTCGCTGGCGGCCTCGACCGCCTGATTCTCGTCGTTGTACCACCGCGTGCGCTGGGGTTCGCCGGTCTCCTTGTCCGGAATCCGGCCGACGCTCCCGAACGCCAGCACGCCGAGGTCGATGTCGTACTCCTCGCCGACGCGGGCGAACTCGTCGCTCGGTTTGGTGTCGCCGCCGTGGAAGAAGGTCCGGCCGTCGTACTCCACGACGTAGCTGACAGGGTGGGTCGCGTCGGGGTCGTGGGCGGGTTCGACGTGGACCGTGAACGCGCCCACCTCGAAGGTGTCGCCCTCCGCGACTGCTTCGAGTTGGTCGTCGCGCACGTCCCACTCGTCGGTCCAGTTCTCCTCCTCGCGCGCCACTTCGAGGCTGTCGTCGGGCGCGTGGAAGGTGGCGTCCGTCGATTCGAGAATGGGTGCCTGACTCGGGCCGTGAACGTGGTCGGTGTGTTCGTGGGTCGCCAGAATCGCGTCCGCCTCGGCCACGTCGGCGGGGTCGAAGGGCACCGGCACCATCCGGACCGTGCGCGGCGGGTCGCCGGTCCCGAGGTACGGGTCGATGTAGAGCGTCGTGTCCTCGGCCTTCAGGACGAAGCCGTTACAGCCGAGGTACCAGACCGCGATGCCCTCGGGGTCGGCGTCTTCGACCGCTCGCGGGAGCCAGTCTCCCCAGTCGCTGTGGATTGCCATGTAGGCCAGTGGACCGACAGAAGAGGTAAGTGTTGTTCTTCGCGGCGACTACATGCTGCGGAGGCGGACGTAGTCGTCGTCGATTTCGGCGATGCGGTCGGGTTCGACGGTGTAGGCGTCCTCGTCGTGACCCTCCCACCCGAGTCGGGTCTTGACGCGCTGGGCGAGACCCGGGTGCGGGTCCACGTACATCACGTTCTCGGCCTCGTCCACCTCGGTCACGACGCCGACCTTCTCGTCGTTGTCGTCCAACACGTCTTTGCCCACGTCGTCGTCGTCCAAGACGACCATCTCGTCCTCGACCACCGTCTCGTCTTCTCCCATCGTCGCGCTCGCGTCCGCCACCGTCTCGTCTTCGTCCGGTGAGTCGCCCATCGTGGTTCCGCTCTCGGCGGCAGTAGTCTCGGCGCTCGCGGTCGCCTCCTCGTCCGTGACGGTGTCGTCCCTCGCAATGGACTCCTCGACGGTTCCGGTGGCGGTCTCCGAACCGGTGGTGACCTCGTCGCTCATCACGGTCTCCTCGTGGTCAACGCGGACGCCCTCCGCGTCGAGTCGTTCGCCCTCGACGGCTTCGGCGGTGGCGTCGGACCCGACGAGCATGGTCTCGACGATCATGGACTCGACGGTCTCGCTGCTGACGAGTTCCTCGTCCACGAGTTCGAAGGTGAGTCGCTTGCGGTCCACGACCTCGTCCTCGACGATGCGGCGCACGTAGAGGAAGGTCTCGATGACGCCCTCGTCGGTGAACTCGCTCTCGACGTGTCCGCCCTCGATGACGTCCTCGGTGGCGACCTGTCCGCCGAGGAGGTCGCTTTCGAGGATAGTTCGCTGGACGCCTTCGAGGTCCACGCGACTCTCCAACGTGTCGGACTCGACGGTCTCGGTCCCCTCCACGTCGTGGTCCACGACTCGGCTCTCGACCCGCTTGCGCTCGACGATTTCGCGGGTCACGTCTCGGGTCTCGTCGACCTCCACCGTGATGACCTCCTGTTCGGTCAGTTCGATCTCCTCGACGTCCTCCTCCCACGCCGAGGCCTCGTAGTCCGAGACGATGGCCACGCCCGACTCGCGTTCGCCGAGGTGGATGTTCGATATCTCGCGCCGGACGAGTTCGCTGTCGATGACCTCGTCGCGGACGACTTCGCTGTCTACGACCTTGCTCTCGATGGTCTCGGTCTCTCGGACGGTCCGCTCGATGACCCTCGTCTCGGTGATTTCGGTCTCGACAGTCTCGCCCTCCATCAGGGCCTGCTCGATCTCCTCGTCGTCGAGGGTCGCGCGCTCGATGGCCTCGGTCCGGTCCACGAGTTCGAACTGTTCGCCGCCGGACCGGTCGGCGTAGCGAACGACGGCGAGTTCGTTGTCGTTGAGGTACTCGTGGAACTCGTCCCACGAGACCTCCTCGCCGTCCTCGTCGTCGGGATGACGAACGTGTAGGTCTCGTTCGCCCGACTCGGCGGTCCGGAAACCGGGTTCGACCCCGCTCTCGTCGAACCACGTTCGCATCGTCTCGCGGTCGGTCGTGATGTTGGACGGGTTCCCCCGTGCTACGCGCTCGTCTGTCTCGGTTCGGTTTTCGTCTACCATAGTTCCCCCACTGTGATAGAAATGGATTTCGGGAGACTTAGGTGTCGTTGCCAGATTTCGAAAATGAACCGGAGAAGCGGAAGTTCGTCAGTCCTCGCAGCAACCGCTCGACTGGTCGCTGAAGTCCACGGCCAGCGGTTCCGAGATGACTTCGTTGACGTTCTCTAGCTTCGCTTCGAGGTCCTCTTGGGCCTGCAGGTACTCGTCCATCACCGGCAGGGAGTGAAGTTCCTGTTGGGCTTCGCGGACCTTCTGTACGTCCTCCTGAGTCGCCTCGCCTGTCTGGCGCGCGAGCATGAACTCCTGACGCAACTGCTCGAACTCTTGGACCTTCTCTTGGGCCTCGTCGTCCTGCTCGACGGCCTCCTTCGTCTCCTCGAACCGCTGGTACTCCGGCGTCTGGGCGATGGCCTCGCCGAGTTCGCCTGCGAGTTCTTCGACGCGCGAGAGTTCGGTCGGCTCACCGTCGACGTCGGTTTCGACGCTCATACGTACGGGGTTGGAACTGTGGCGTTTTAGACCTGCCGGATGCTCACGAGTTTGCTGACGCTACTCGTCAGTAGCTCTACCCGCGACCCGCATTACCGCTATCTCGGTACCACGTTGGGAATGGTTCCGAGCATCACCGCTATCCAGTAGTCGTTGTTGATTGCGTGCGCGAAACCGACACCGACGAGATTGTCGTAGCGCAACCGCATCCCCGCGTACGCGAGTCCGGAGAGGAACGCGGAAACGACCCCCGAAACGCTCCGATGAAGACGTGAATGGCTCCGAACAGCAGACTCGACCCGACTACAGCGGCCACTGCGCCGTATCTCGAACGCAGGACGTCGAAGGTCAAACCCCGGTAGAGAATCTCCTCCGCCACAGGCGCGACGGCATCGCTAGTCAGTCCCGGTACCATCCCGCGCCGGTATCGAAGACCGATCGTTCCCAGAACATCGCCCTTAAGCGTCCTGACCGACAAACCAGTTCCAATGAGTCAAGACAGCGAGTACAGCGAGGGAGACCTCCGAAACACCGGCATGTCGCTCAAGCACGACCGGGAGTGGGACTACGAACTCGACCGCATCGTGGAGGCGGTCGAGGAGCGCGACGCCACCAAGGTCGGTCTCCAGTTCCCCGAGGGACTGAAGCGACGCGGTCCGAGAGTCGCCGACGACATCCGCGAACTCGTCCCCGACGACGTGACCGTGATGCTGTCGGGCCAGCCCTGTTACGGGGCCTGCGACCTCGACACCTTCCTGATGAAGCGCACCGACGTGTTCGTCCACTTCGGCCACTCGCCGATGAAGAACACGGACAAGGTCATCTACGTCCCCCTCTTCTCGAACGTGGACGTGTTCCCCATCATGGAGGAGTCGCTGGACGAACTCGCCGACCCCGAGGACGACCCCCACGTCGGTCTGGTCACGACCGCCCAGCACATGAACCGCTTCGAGGAGATGAAGTCGTGGTTGGACGAGCGCGGCTACGAGGTCCACACCCGCCGGGGCGACGACCGACTCACCCACGAGGGACAGGTGCTGGGCTGTAACTACGCCAGCGCCGACATCGACGCCGACCAAGTCCTCTACGTCGGCGGCGGGAAGTTCCACCCGCTCGGTCTCGCCATGGAGCATCCCGACAAGAACGTCGTCATCGCCGACCCCGTGAACAACGTCGTCACGGTCGCCGACACCGAGAAGTTCCTGAAACAGCGCTACGCCTCGGTCCACAAGGCGATGGACGCCGAGAAGTGGGGCGTCATCTTCTGCACCAAGATCGGGCAGGGTCGCTGGGAGCAGGCCCAAGAGATTCTCGACGACAACGAGAACGCCTACCTCATCACGATGGACGAGGTCACGCCCGACCGCCTGCGGAACTTCGACATGGACGCCTTCGTCAACACCGGGTGCCCGCGCATCACGACCGACGACGGCCCGCAGTTCCACAAGCCGATGCTGACGCCCGGCGAGTACGAAATCGCCGTGGGCAACAAACCCCTCGACGAACTCTCGTTCGACACGTTCCACGGCACGTGGTAGTCACGAGTGGGTCGTCTCGGTCCCTACCCGTTCTGTCTCTATTCGATACGTCTGCCCCTCGTACTCGACGTAACGCGCTTCCCCGATGTAGAAGGCCGGAAACGCGGTCGTTCCGGCTTCCAGTCGGACGGTCCGGACGCCCGACTCGAAATGGGCCAGCGCGTTCCGAAGCGGCGTCCGTCGAATCACCTGCTCGGTTAGCAGTCGCCGTGATTCCTCGGGCGCGTTCTCGACCCGGGTGACGACGTAGGCGGCGCGGTCCTCGTTCTTCTCGGGGTCGTCGTGGAGGACCACCGTGTCTCCGTCGCGCTCCGTGCGGTCGATTCCGGTCGGCGCGAGTTCGAGCGGTTCACCGGTCAGTTCGAAGCGCGCGGCGAACCCGGTCGCGTTCTCGTAGCTCTGCCCTCGGAACCAGCCGTCCGTACCGAAGGCGTAGGTTCCGGGTCCGAGTCCCGTGACGGTGACCTCCTCGGTGCCTCCAGAGTGGGGTATCGGCCGGTCGAGGTCGGTGTTGTCCACGGTCAGGTGCCACGTGTGAGCGCCACCGGGTCGCATGACCATCGCCGGTTGGGGCCAACTCCGCGGTGCGATGCGGAACCACTCGCCGTCGTCTCGCTTCCAGACCTCCCACGAGTAGAAGTTCGCGGTGAAGGCGGTCTCGGTCCCGTTGGTCAGCGTGAACGAGAACTCGGTGCGCGGGAGCGACCCCGATTGTCCGGCGGGTCCGAGCGTCATCGGCGCGTCGTCGCCGACTGCGGAAGCGCAGACGACGCGCTTCACGTCCGAGTCGAACGGCGGACACCCCTCGGGATTCCGAACACCGAGTTCCGGCGGGTCGGGTGTCTCGGTCCGCGTTTCCGGTTCGGACGTGGTCCGGCGGGTCGTTGCGACACTGGACGTGTTCCGACCAGTGGTCGCGGGGTCCGACTCGGACCCATCGAGACAGCCGCCTGCCGCTGCGCTTCCGAGGAGAGCGAGGACCTGTCTGCGGTTCATATCCGTTCTTGCCGTCGGTTCCGGTAAGTACCTTTAGGAGACTGAAACGACTCCTTCACCGAAAAATTACTGCCACGCATCTACCCAACCTTTTTGTATGAGTAACGGGTATGTGCTGGTAACGATGAGCGCCACCCGTTCCGCCGACGTCCGAACCGCTATCGAACGCTGTCGCGTCGAAGACGCCACCCCGGTCACGCTCGACGCCGACGCCATCCCCTCGACCGCCCGCCCCGACCTCCGCGAACTCAAGCGAGAACTCGACGCCGACGACTTCGTGGCCGCCCGCGTGGTCGTGGACGCCTGCTTCGGGGAGGACTGCTCGTTCGCCACCCAAGAGGAGGCCGACCGCGTGCGCGAGTACGTGCGGGCCGCGGCGTTCCTCGGCGCGAGCACGGTGACGGTGGAGTTCGACAGCGTGGGCGACGAGTCGAAGGTCCGACCCGCGCTGGCCGCGGTCGCAGAGCGCGCGCGCCGCGAGGGCGTGAGCCTCGACGTCGCCGGTCCCATCACTGTCGAGTAACGTCGCCCCGTTGCGCTCCGAATCCGAACACTCTCTTTCCTATAGCTTCTCTCCTCCCGCATGGACAAGGCCGCACTGGAGCGCCGTCTCTCGCGGGTCGCTGGTTTCGAGGACCCCAGCGTCGAGTTGGAGCAGTACCCGACGCCAGCGGACCTCGCGGCCCACCTCGTCCACCTCGCGGACGTGCAGCGAGACCTCGCCGGGAAGACGGTCGTGGACCTCGGCACGGGGACCGGCGTGTTGGCGCTCGGTGTGGCCTTTCGGGGTCCGGCGCGCGTCCTCGCGCTCGACCGCGACCCCGCGGCGCTCGCGCAGGCCCGCCAGAACGAGCGCGCAGTCGCGCCGGACGTTCCGGTCTCGTGGCTCCTCGCCGACGCGACTCGCGCGCCGCTCTGCGTCTCCGAGGACGCCCCGTCCCGCGAGGAGACGACCGTCCTGATGAACCCGCCGTTCGGCGCGCAGACGGGCAACGAACACGCCGACCGGGCGTTTCTGGCGACCGCGAGCGAGATCGCGTCGGTCTCCTACTCGATTCACAACGCCGGGAGTCGAGCGTTCGTCGAGGCCTTCTCCGACGACGAGGGCGGGGAGGTGACCCACGCGTTCGGCGCGGACCTCGACGTCGAACGACAGTTCGCCCACCAGTCCAGCGAGCGGGCGGTCATCGACACCGAGGTCTTCCGGATTCGGTGGGAGTAGCGCAGGCTTTTCGTCTCGGCGTTCGTGTCACAGCGCATGGACGAAGAGATGCGGATACGATTCGTCGGGGTCGGCGTTCAGTTGACGCTACTCGGCGGTTTCGCGGCGTTCCGGTTCGGCGAATTCGGTCTCCTGCTCGTCGTCGCGGGAACGTTCTTCACCGGTTGGGGCGTCGTGTGACCGTTCAGTTGTACGTCTCGCGCGCCGCGACCTGTATCCGGGTACCGTCGTAGACCGCGACCAGTTTCCGACCGTTCCGCTCGAATCGGATGCCGTCGAGGGTCACGGACTCGCCCTTCGGCGGAATCGGCGCGTCGGCGACGGTGGTGTTGTTCCGGGTCAGGTGGAGGGCGAACTCGCCCTCGTTCGGGACGATGGCGACCGACCGATTGGCGAGCGTCGGACCCGCGACGACCGGTTCCGAGGCGAAGGTGTGGGTCCACTCGTCGTCGTCCGGGCCGCGGAGCCAGACCTGATACGCGGTGCCGCCGCCCAGCGCCGACCAGCCTTCCCGCTTGACCTGCACGTCGGCCGCCCACCCGACGCCGCCGACCCGGACGCTGGTCCGGCCGCCGAACGCGAGGCGACCCTTCGAGACCGCCTGCGTCCAGATTTCGCGGTCCTCGTTGACCACGATGACGCCGCTGGTCGTCACGTCCGTCGTCTCGCCGAACATCGACACGTCGATGGCCGAGACCTTCTGGTTCTGGACGCTCTCGGCGTAGGTGACGTTGTAGCCCTGCACCTCGATTGCGGGACCGCCGCCGGGGACGCTGGCGTCGCCGACCGTGGTGAGGTTGACCGGAATCGCGACGCCGACCATGACCGCGAGCGGGAGCAGGAGCGCGAGCAGTCCAACCTGCTGGCGTGACACGTCGCCGAAGAGCGGTCGGCGGTCTGCAGTCGCCGCGACGGTCGTCAGTCCCGCGAGAGTCACCACGAAGAGGACGCCCAGTCCCCGGTAGAGGACGTAGGTGCTCTCGCCGCGGTACCACCAGAGCGCCCAGAGCGTCATCGACATCCCGACGACGACCGCGCCGGTCCAGAGTCGGAGCGCGCCGACGCGCTCGCGCCGCCGGTAGAGGACCACGACCCCGAGCAGGACGCCGAGTACGAGACCGAGGACGTGGCCCTGCACGGCGATGCCGAACCACCAAGGGTTGCCGAAGTTCTGGGAGGCCTGCCCCTGAATCACGGGGTCGCGCATCGCGCGGTAGACGGTTCGGATGACCCCCTGCGCCGAGACGGCGACCACGGTCATCAGCGGGTAGCGCACCAGCGCGAAACCGACGAACGCGAACGCGACGCCCGAGAAGCCGATGATGGGACCCCACGCGAAGATGCTGGTCGCGACCCCGACCAGCGCCACGCCCGCCGGGAAGACGACGAACGCCCGAACCCACGGGTTCGAGGTGCGAGAGAAGAGGGGGTTCTCGCCCCGCTCCGACGGGAAGTGGCCGAAGAAGTACTCCGCGAGCGGTGCGACCGCGAGGGTGGTGGTGAGGTTGCCGACGAGGTGGCCCGGTCCGGTGTGGGAGAACGGCGAGAGAAGCCACCCGACGGGGTAGAGGTACGACCACGACGAGAAGGGAAGCGTCACGGGATTGCGCCAGTGGTCCCACCCCTGCTGGACGAACAGGTACACCGCGAGGACGCCCAGCACCGAGACGAGGGTTCCCCACGGCACGCCGAGCAGGAACCGCGAGCGGAGTCGCTGTCCCCATCGTCCGTCCGGTCCGTCGAGTCGCCGAACCAGCGCGAGCGACACCAGAAGAGCGAGCGGGATGGCGACCTGCTCCGGCGCGGGCAACCACGGAGGCGACTGAACCATATCGGGTGTATTCGGCCACCGACGTATAAATGGATGGCAGAAATCGGACCGTAGACTACGGGTCGGCGGTCGTCTCCTCCGCTCTTCCCCCTCGAACTGCCTGCTCGTACTGCTCCGGGTTGTCGAGGAGCCATTCGAGCGCCGAGTCGAAGTCGTACGCGTCGAGTCCGGCCACCACCGCATCCGGGTCGGTCACGTCCACTCCCATCTGGCCCAGCGTCTCGAACTCGCAGTACACCTGTCGCGGCATCTCCACCGGTTCGCCGTCCCCCATACCGCCACGGTCTCCGGCCACGCACTTATCGGTCCGTGATAGTCTCGGTGAGATGTCGAGGTCGTTCCAGTTTCGGGCGCGGCGCTCGGGATTCGACGTGCGGCCCCGGCGTCACGGCCGAATCCCGGTTCCGTAATGTTGAAACGCGCAAAGCCAAAAGAGACGGGTATGGAACTACGGGTCATCGAGAAGTCCGACGACGAACTCTCCATCGAAATCGCGGGCGAGGACCACACCTTCATGAACGTGCTGAAGGGCACCCTCCTCGAACAGGAGAACGTCGGTGCCGCGACGTACGACGTGAACCCCGAGCAGTCCGGCGGCCAGACCGAACCGATTCTGACCATCAAGACCGAGGGCGGGGCCGACCCCCTCGACACGCTGGAGGACGCCGCGGGCGACATCAAGGACAAGACCGCTTCGTTCCGCGACGCCTACGAGAGCGCGGTGTAACCGCCTCCGAAAACACCGCGCCGAGTCCCGCGTTCGACGCGGCAATCTCCGTCTTTCTCTCCCCGATATCCCGGGCCGCCGAGCGACGCGTCTCGCCGACTCCGGCGGAAACTCGGCTACCGCACCGTTCACCTTCGTTTAACGCCCATGAACGACCGTTTCGGACGCGAACGCGGAAGGCCGCGGCCCACTGCGAATAAGCCCGGACTAACGGGCGTAATCGGGCGCGGAACTCCCGAACGGTTGCGCCCGTTTATTGGGACCGTCGGTAAAGGTTCGCGCGCATGAGAACACGCGCAGTAGTCCTCGCGGCGCTCGTACTGTTCGCCGGTGTCCCCGCGGCGCTCGCGGCGTCCCCGAACGCACACACCGCGTCGGCACCCTCCGCCGACGCCGTCGCGGTCCAGACCGACGCGCAGAACGAGACCGAACTGACCTACGAGAACCTGACTATCGAGCGGTTGAACCTCACCAACGCCACCGTCCGGCAGGTCGTGCTGAACGAGACGGCGCTGAGCCAGAACGAGACGACGGACGCGGGAACGGAGACGGGTGAAACGACCGCGGCCCAAGCGAACGAGACGGAAGTCGCCGGGGCCGACTCCTTCGGCACCGCCACGGCGTCGAACCTCACCGTCGTCAACGGGACGCTCCACAACGTGACGCTGCTGAACGTCACGATTCGGAACCAGACCGTCGCCGACCAGTTGTTCGGCGGCGACGCGCCCCCCGAGGGCGAGAACGCGACCATCGAGAACGCCACGCTGTCCGAGATTAGCGTCGACTCGCTGGTGGTGAACGAGAGCAGCGTCGGCGACGTCGAGGTCAACAACGTGAGCGCGGCTATCTCCCCCGGCGGCACGGGTGAAGCCACTCGAATCGAGGGCCAACCCACGGTCGAAGTCGGGCGCATGCTGGTCGGGACCGCCGTCCTCGACAGCGTCGAAGCCGACAGTATCAGCGTCGAGAACGCCTCGGTCGGTATCGGCATCCTCGGCGGCGGCATCGGCGGCGAGGAGACCACGACGGCCGGTGGCGCGGGCGGCGAAACGACGAACGGAACCGACGGCAACGAAACGGGCGCGCTCCGGGCGCCCGACCTGTAGCGCGAGCAGTTCGTACGCACCGATTTTTGCGGGGCGAAAATCCACCGCGGAGTCGCTACTTCAGAGTCGAACCGGCACGTCTCGCTCGTCCAGATACTCCTTTATCTCCCGAATCGAGTAGTCGCCGTAGTGGAAGATGGAGGCCGCGAGTCCGGCGTCCGCACCGGCCTCGGTGAACACCTCGTACATGTCCTCGGGACCGCCGCACCCCGACGAGGCGATGACCGGGGTGTCCACCGCGTCGCAGACCGCCTTCGTCAGCGGGATGTCGTACCCCTCCTCGGTGCCGTCCATGTCGATGGAGTTGACGAACAGTTCGCCCGCGCCCCGTGACTCGGCTTCCTCGGCCCACTCCACCACGTCGAGGTCGGTCCCTTCGCGGCCGCCCTTGACGGTGCACTCGAACCAGCAGGACTCGCCGTCCACCTCGACGTAGTGTTCGCCGCGCTCGTCGAACCGGCGCTTGGCGTCCACCGAGATGACGATGCACTGGTTGCCGAAGGCCCTCGCGCCGTCTTCGATGAGTTCGGGGTTCGCTATCGCGCCGGAGTTGATGGACACCTTGTCGGCCCCGGCCCGGAGCGTCTCCTTGATGTCCTCGGTCGTCCTGATTCCCCCGCCGACGGTCAGCGGGATGAAAATCTCGTCGGCCACGTCCTCGACGACGCCGAGCATGGTGTCGCGCCCGTCGGCGCTCGCGGTGATATCGAGGAAGACGAACTCGTCGGCCCCCGACTCGTTGTACGCGCGGGCCATCTCCACCGGGTCGCCGGTGTATTCGAGGTTCTCGAAGTTGACGCCCGTGTAGACCGCGGGGTTCCCGTCCTCGTCCAAGTCCACGTCGATGCACGGGATGATGCGCTTGGTGAGAGTCATTAAATAGGATTTAGCTTGGACGGGTGATAAGCGGTTGGTTTAACGTTATGACTGCCCTCGTCGTCGGGGATAGTCCTCGGCAGATGAGCACAAGCTAGTCAGTATTTCGCCGCGGTAAGTCCTAATTCGCTAAGGCTAGTCTCCCAATGTTCCGGGTTCCAAACAGCACTACAGTTTTGACACTCGAACTTTCCGCTGTCTAATATTCTCACGTTAGAAACATCTGCCTCTGCGCTCATCACCGCGCTACTAATCTTTGCCAATCCCGATGAAGAGGAGGTCTCGTTCACTAGTGCATCGACGTACTCCCCAAATTCAGGGACTTTATCGCTAGACGTTACTACTGTGACGACGTTATTTGCCGCCAAAGCGGCGACTATTCCCGTCAAATACAGGGATGGTTTCGAGTAGGACTTGATTGCAGCGTAGTTCTCAAATGGGTCTGTTCCACACTTTGGACACTGTCCGAACCGTTCGTTGATTTTATTCCACGCCTTTTTCGTTCGCGGATCAAATGGACCCATTCTATGGTAGCTATCGTCCTCAAGATTTTAAACAAGTTGTCAAACAACCGGATTAGAATTCAGAAGTGTCTACTCCCCACTCTCGAACTTGAGGTTGATAACTGCAGGTCCTCTGTGCCTCCTTTTAGAGAACCCGAACTTTCACCACCGTAGCTCCCGAATCTCTGCCTACAATGTCCTGCAAGATGGTGATTCTCGCCAGTCGAAGCGACGACACCACGCACGACGAGTGCATCGAGTACATGCACGAGGAACACGCGCCGCTGGTGAACGACCTGCCCAACCTCCGGCGGTACACCTCCTCGGTCCCCACCGACCCCGAGAAGGCGGGCTACGACTACGTGGCCCAGCTCTGGTTCGACAGCCCCGAGGAGATGAACGAGGCCTTCGAGTCCGAGACCGGACAGGCGGTCCAGCAGGACGCGACGACGTTCCTCGACATGGACGCGACGAAGATGATTCCGGCCGTGAACGAGACGACCCACTACGAGGCGGAGTAACGTTTTCGGGTCTCGTTTCCCATCGGCCGTCTCGGATTCTCCTTCGCTCTGAGTCTGTTCTGCTGAATTTGGTGGCTCTCCGTTGGGGAAACGGAAGACCTTCACAGTTGGACTGAGGTAATCGAGGCGTCAGAGAAGCTAGCTTCAGGCTTGAGCAAATCATACCGCTACCGCCTCCGCACGGCGACGGCCTCACGCCTCCCCAACCTCCTCCCTCGCTCCCTCCAGTCGCTCGGTTGTCCCTCGCACGTCCGGGCGCGGCGCACGAGAGCGCCGACGCCAGCGCGCGCCGGGAATCACGGACAAAACCTTGCGAAACGTCTCTCAGTCCAGTTCGTACACCCGCGCCTCGTAGGGTCGCATCTCGAACGAGCGCGGTCCCTCGGCGTCTACCGCGTAGTTGTGCAGGACGCACTCCGCGTCCTCGTACTCGACGCTCTGGGGGAGCGAGAACGTCGGCGTCGCCTCCGAGAAGTTGAGGACCGCGAGCAGTCGGTCGTCGCCGAGCGTCCGGAGGTACGCGTAGACGTCCGGGTCGTCCGGCAGCAGCAGTTCGTAGTCGCCGTAGATGGCCACGGGCGTCGATTCCCGGAACCGAATCAGTTCGCGGTAATAGTTCCAAATCGAGTCCTCGCGCGCCGTCGCGTCGGCGACGTTCACGGCGTCGTAGTTCGGGTTCACCGGCATCCACGGCTCCCCGTCGGTGAATCCGGCGTGTTCGTCGCCGGACCACTGCATCGGCGTCCGGGCGTTGTCCCGGCCTCTGTGGCTCACCAGTTCGAGGATGTCCTCCATCGCCATCCCCTGTTCGCGCTTGCGCTCGACGAAGTTCTTGGCACTCACGTCTCGAATCTGTGACTCGCGCTCGAAGGGGAAGTTGGTCATGCCGATTTCGTCGCCCTGATAGACGTACGGCGTCCCGCGAAGGGTGAACAGCATGGTAGCGAGCATCTTGGCCGACTCGATGCGGTAGAGACCGTCGTCTCCGAACCGCGAGACCATCCGCGGCCAGTCGTGGTTGCCGAGGTAGACGCTGTTCCAGCCCTCGCCGTGGAGTCCCTCCTGCCACTTGGTCATCACCTGCTTGAACTCGACGAGCGGGAACTCCCCGACGGTCCACCGGTCGCCGCTCTCGCCGTAGTCGAGGCTGACGTGTTCGAAGTGGAATATCATGTCGAGACCGTCGCCGTCCGGGAGGAGATACCGCTGGGCCTCCTCGACCGTCGCGCCCGGCATCTCGCCGACGGTCATCACGTCCCGGCCCGCCAGCACCTCCTCGTACATCTCGGCGACGTAGTCGTGGGCGTTCGGACCGGTCATGAAGTGCTTCGCGCCGGTCCACCCCGAGTCGGGGTCGCCGTCCGGGAGGCCGTCGGCCTTCGAGATGAGGTCGATGACGTCCATCCGGAAGCCGTCGATGCCCTCGTCGAGCCACCACGTCATCATGTCGTAGATTCGCTCGCGGACCTCGGGGTTCTCCCAGTTCAGGTCGGGTTGCTTCTCGTCGAACAGGTGGAGGTAGTACTGCTCGGTGCGCTCGTCGTAGGTCCACGCCGATCCGCCGAACGCCGACTCCCAGTTGTTCGGCGGTTCGCCCTTTCCGCCCGGTCCGTCGCCCCGCCCGTCGCGCCAGATGTAGAAGTCCCGGAACTCGCTGTCCTTCGACTCGCGGGACCGCCGGAACCACTCGTGTTCGTCGGAGGTGTGGTTGACCACGAGGTCCATGATGAGTCGGATGTCGCGGTCGTGGAGACCCGCGAGGAGTCTGTCGAAGTCGTCCATCGTCCCGAACTCGTCCATGATGGCCCGGTAGTCGCGGATGTCGTAGCCGTTGTCGGCGTTGGGCGAGTCGTAGACCGGGTTGAGCCACACCACGTCCACCCCGAGCGCGTCGAGGTACTCCAGTTTGGCTTCGACGCCCGGAAGGTCGCCGACGCCGTCGCCGTCGGAGTCGAAGAAGCTCCGGGGGTAAATCTGGTAGACGACGGCCTCTCTCCACCACTCGCGATCCGCGTCGACGGCGTCCCACGCCGGTCGCCGCGCGGTCTCTCCGTTCGCGCCTCCCGACGATTGGCTGTCGTTCGCGTCCATCGGGACACTCCTTCGAGTTCAGTCGGCTTAGGTTTGGTTGCGCTTAAGTGGGAGGACCGGGAAGGTGCGCACATGACCGACCACGACGACGAACACGTGGACGCCGACGACAGCAAGAATCTGGACGTGGACCACGAGGACTACGCAGAGATGGACGACCACACCGACGACATTCACGGTCACGAGGCCCGAGACATGGACCGAGTCACGTCGCCGATGCAGGAGTTCTCGACGTCGCAGGTCGGCATCGGCTTCGCGGTCCTCGCAGTCGGCCTCGCCGTGGCGTTCGTTCTCCCGCTCGTCGCAGCGTGAATCGACTCTCGGTAGTCTCGGCCCCGAGACCGTTTATTATCGACCGCACATCGTGTCTCCACTGACTCCTATCGACGAGTACGCGAGTGGGTAACGCGAGTCATCTGTACAGGTCGTCCCGTCGGGGGAGTCGGAACGTGTTCCACACGGGTTGACGTTACGAAACCTTCGCCCGGTTACACAAAGGTTAATCCTCTGCTCCAGAAACATTCGGAGTTGATGGTATCACCTGTGCTCGCAGCGGCATCTCGGGCCAGTATCACGCTGTACACCGTTCCGGTCGTCGGTATCGAACTGGGACGGACGCAGATCACCGCAATCGGCATCTGCATGATTCTGGTGCTCCTCCTAGGGTCGGGGTTCTTCTCGTCGTCCGAGATTGCGCTGTTCTCCCTGCCGAACCACCAGATCGACGCGATGGTCGACAAGGGCCTGCCCGGTTCGGGGGCGGTCAAGTCCCTCAAAGAGGACCCCCACCGCTTGCTCGTGACGATTCTCGTGGGGAACAACATGGTCAACATCACGATGTCCTCGATTTCGACGACGCTCGTCGGCTTCTACTTCGACCCCGGTACGGCGGTACTCGTCTCGTCGCTCGGCATCACGTCGATGGTCCTGATATTCGGGGAGAGCGCACCCAAGTCCTACGCCGTCGAGAACACCGAACTGCACGCACGTCGCGTCGCCCGAGGGCTGAAGATCGTCGAGAAAGTGCTGTGGCCGCTCATCACCCTGTTCTACTACCTGACGTCGATCGTAAACAAGATTACCGGCGGCAGTTCGGCCATCGAGTCGACGTACGTCACCCGCGACGAGATTCGAAACATGATCAAGACGGGCGAACGCGAGGGCGTTCTCGACGAGGAGGAGCGTCAGATACTCCAGCGCACCCTGCGGTTCACCGAGGCCACCGCCAAGGAGGTGATGACCCCACGCCTCGACATGGCGGCCATCTCCAAGGACGCGACCGTCGAGGAGGCCATCCGGGAATGTATGGCGGCGGGGCACGGCCGTCTGCCGGTCTACGCCGGTTCGCTCGACAACGTGGTCGGCGTCTTCGACATCCGTGACCTCGAGCAGTCCGACTACGACGACTTCGCCGCCCTCGAGGTCGAGGACGTGGTCAACCCGACGCTTCACGTCCCCGAGTCCAAGAACGTCGACGACCTCCTCACGGAGATGCGCGAGAACCGGATGCACATGGTCATCGTCATCGACGAGTTCGGCGCAACCGAGGGCCTCATCACGATGGAGGACCTGCTCGAGGAGATCGTCGGCGAGATACTGGTTGCCGACGAGGAACACCCGATCGAGTTCGTCGACGACACGGAAGTGGTGGTCCGCGGCGACGTCAACATCGACGAGGTCAACGAGGCGCTGGACATCGACTTGCCGGAGGGCGAGGAGTTCGAGACCATCGCTGGGTTCCTCTTCAACCGAGCGGGTCGCCTCGTCGAACAGGGCGAGGAGTTCGAATACGAGAACGTGACGTTACGGGCCGAAGAGGTCGAGAACACCCGCATCCAGAAGGCGCGAGTGACCGTCGACCGCGACGTTCCCGACCCGGTCGAAGAGGGGTCGCCGATCGGCGAGGAAGACTCCGATTGATCGGAGCGGTTCGGCGGCCGAGGCTCCGAACGGGCGACGCCGCTCCGCCAGAACACCGCACCGACGAATCACCGACCAGTGGAGACGTACTCCGTCCATCTCCGTCTCGCTCCGGTCTCCGGGACCTGACGAAGTTTACCACACGCCGAGCAATCGTCGGTTAGACCGCCTGTAGCGGGACGCCACGAAATCGAGGTGTGAACAAAACCATAAGGAGTCGGCAGCCGTACCCCTCCTCATCGAGTCATGTACGACAGCATCCTCCTCCCGTTCGACGGTAGCGAGGGCGCAGCCGAGGTGCTCCATCACGCCGGCGAGATCGCCCACTGGGCCGACGCGACGATCAACGTGCTCTACGTCGCCGACTCGACGCGCGACAGCGTCACCGTCGTCGAGGGCCAGACTGTCGATGCCCTGAAACAGGAGGGCGAGGACATCGTCGAGGAGGCCGCGAAAACGCTGGACACGCTCGGGGTTCCGTACGAGACCGACATCGTTCAGGGCAATCCGGCACCGACTATCGTCGACTACGCAGAGCGGTACGACCAAGATCTGGTCGTGATGCCGACCCACGGCCGCGAGGGCATCTCGCGGTACCTCATCGGAAGCGTCTCCGAGAAGGTCGTCCGCCTCTCCTCGGTTCCCGTCCTCACCGTCCGCATGCAGCCAGACGAGACGCTCGCGTTCCCCTACGACAACATCCTCGTCCCGACGGACGGGAGTGACGCCGCGACGTACGCTGCCGAGCACGTCGTCGAGTTCGCGGCGTCGCTCGACGCGACCGTGCACGTCCTCTCCGTCGTCGACGACACCGCACTCGGAGTTGACGTCCGGTCCGCGGGTTCCGGCAAGGATAGTGAAGCGGCCGCGACCGACGCTGTCGAGACCGTCGTCTCGGCGGCCGAGACGCACGGGGTCACGAACACTGTCAGCCACGTCGAACACGGAACGCCCGCCGAGGTTATCCTCGACAGTATCGAAGCGAACGACATCCACGCCGTCGGAATGGGGACGACGGGGCGACGCGGCACGGATCGTATCCTGCTCGGCAGCGTCACCGAGAAGACCGTGCGCTCGGCGCCGGTCCCCGTCATGACTGTCGCGGAACCGGAGTAGCTCCCGTCCGAAGCACCGGTTACCGACGACTATCTCGACGGCCCGCCCCGCCGGTCGATGTCGGGCTATACGACTTACTTCGAAGATAATCCGCAGCAGACCGCCGCGGAGTTCGCCGGAGACTATGGACCGACTGTCTCGTCAGTCGAGTTCGCGCGCCAACACGTCCCGGAGGGCGGCGATTTCCGCGGCGTCGTAGGTTAGCTCCTCGCCGTCGTCTCGCGGCGATGCCGCTCGACTGTCCGCGGAACTACGTTCCGCGCTGCCGACGGTCAGGTCGAGCGCGCCCGAGTCGTCCGCAGTGCCCAGTTCCGCCACCGGCGCGACGCCCGCGAAGGCCTCGCGGACCGCCTCCGGGTCGGTCGTCTCCACGACGGCGCGGCCCGGCGTCTCGGCGAAGAGCGCTTCGATGTCCTCGACTTCGACCGTCGCGCCCGCGTCCGCGGAGACCATCTCGGCCAGCGCGACCGCGAGGCCGCCGTGGCTCACGTCGTGGACCGCGAGCGTATCGGGCGCGTCGGCGACTTCTGCGAGCGTCTCCACGACCTCGCGGGGGTTCTCGGGGAGCGTCGGGAAGCGGTCGCTCCCGCCCATCTGAGCGAGGTACTCCGACCCACCGAGTCGCGTCCCGCCGGAGTCACCGACGACGAGTAGCGTGCCCTCCCCCGAGAGGGCGGCGGGCGGCGCACCGTAGGACTTCGTCCGACGAGCCTCCGAGCCTTGCTCGGAGACGTCGTACCCCTCCTTCGTCCCGGTCATCGCCAGCGTCGGCGTCGGCGGAATCGGTCCGGAGGGCGAGTCGTTGTACAGCGAGACGTTTCCGCCGACGACCGGTGCGTCGAGCGCCGCGCACATGTCGGCGAGACCGTCCACGATTCCCTCGAACCCGCCGTACACGTCGGGCTTCTCGGGGTTGCCGCCGTTGAGACAGTCCACCGCAGCGAGGGGCGTCGCGCCCTTCGCGGCGAGATTCGTCGCGTTCTCCAGTGCGACCGCGCGAGCGCCGTCGTAGGGCGCGGCCGCGGTCCAGTTGGGGTCCGCGCCAGAGGAGACGGCGAGTCCCGTCTCGGCCTCTCGGAGCGCGAGCACCGCCGCGTCGTCGCCCGGCCCGGTCGCGGTCCTGACCTGTACCTCGTGGTCGTACTGGCGGTAGACCCACCGCTTGCTCGCGGTGTTCGGGTCGCCGACGACGGCCTCGAACGCCTCGCCGAGGTCGGCGTCCGGCAGGTCGCGCTCGGGTCGGGGCGGCGCTTCGGATTCGAGGTCGTTCATCGGCGCGCCGTCGCCGAGGAACTCGGCGTTCACGTCCACGACAGTCTCGCCCTCGAACGTGCAGACGTAGTTGCCCTCGGTGACCTCGCCGATGACCGAACAGCCGAGGTCGTACTTCTCGGCGACCTGTTCGACCGCGTAGACGTTCTCCGGCCTGACCTCGTAACACATCCGCTCTTGAGACTCGGCGAGCAGGATTTCCAGCGCGTTCATGTTCGGTTCGCGCTGGTGGACCGCCTCCAGTCGAATCTCCGCGCCGAGACCGCCCTTGGCGACCATCTCGCTGGACGCGCCGCCGAGTCCGGCCGCGCCGAGGTCCCGCGCCGCCTCGACCAAATCGAGGTCCAGCAGGGCCTCGCTGGCCTCGACGAGCAACTTCTCGGTGTAGGGGTCGCCGACCTGCACCGCGGGGCGGTCCTCGGTCTCGGCGTCCTCCGAGAGGTCCTCGCTGGCGAAACTCGCGCCGCCGAGACCGTCCCGACCGGTCGCGTTGCCGACCAGCAGCAGTTTGTTGCCGGGTTCCTTCGCGTCGGCCGTGACGAGTCGGTCCGGCGAGAGCAGTCCCACGCAGGCCACGTTGACCAGCGGGTTGCCCTCGTAGTCGGCGTGGAACGCCGTGCTTCCGGCGACCGTGGGGACGCCGATGGAGTTGCCGTAGTCCGAGATGCCCTCCACGACGCCCTCCAGCAGGTAGCGGGAGTGTTCGCGGTCGAAGTCGCCGAAGTACAGCGAGTCCGCGAGCGCGATGGGGTAGGCACCCATCGAGAGCGTGTCCCGGACGATGCCGCCGACGCCGGTGGCCGCGCCGTCGTAGGGGTCCACGAACGAGGGGTGGTTGTGGCTCTCGATGCCCATCGTGATGTACACGTCGTCCGCGACTTCCACGACTGCGGCGTCGTCGCCCGGCCCGACGACGACCTGTTCGCCTTCGCTATCGAACGCCGACAGCAGCGGTCGGGAGGACCGGTACGCGCAGTGTTCGCTCCAGAGGTTCTCGAACAGCACTGCCTCCGCCGCGGTCGGCTCCCGACCGAGTTCGGTGACGACGAGTTCGCGGTCTGGCTCGGAGAGACTCATTCACCTGTCTGTACAGACACGGCGAATTAATGCCTTTCTATGTGCAGGTGCGTGCATACTTCTGCGGGTGCCGCGAGTGCGCCATGTAACTTCGGTGGAACGAGTTCTGGAGGGCCGTGCCAGCAGTCGCTCCCGACGGGCGTCGTTGGTCGTCGGAGCAGTCCGAATCTCGCCCATTCCCGAGATTCGAATCCAAATACTGTCTACTATCGGATCATTCTCCTCGCTCTGCTTCGGACATATAAACTTCATCCCGATATACAAAATCCGCAGTGATGCCGCTAGTCTCGAACGAAGACCGAAGCGAATCTCGTATCGAGGTAGACAATCAAAAGGACCAGTTTAGACGATAAATAGAACGCCCAAAAATGTCTATTTGATTCTGAGAGCACTATATTTCATTCTTACGCGCCGAACTCGTTTGTTCATTCCGAGGAGTGTTGACGCAGGGTACGACTTCCGGCACTCGTCCTCGTCCTCCTGCGAAGGTCGCTCACGGAACCCCGAGACTGAGAGTGCTCGCGGTCCGTCTGTCGTTACTGCGAACGGCCGATCGGATAACGCGAGTTACCAGCAATTCGTAGCGTCGTTAGGAAAGACGAACGCGACATTGAAGCACCGCAGACTCAGCGCGCGAAGCGGACCGAGTCGTTTTTGCTACTTCCCTGCAAACGGCCACCCGTGCTATCGGTCGAGCTACACGCCCACTCGTCGCTCTCGTACGACGGCCGCGATTCGGTCGACCTCCTGTTGGAGCAGGCCGCGGCGGTCGGTCTCGACGCGCTGGCCATCACCGACCACGACGAAATCGCGGCCAGCCTCGAAGCCGCCGAGAAGGCCGACGAGTACGGACTGGTCGGCATCCCGGGCATGGAGGTCAGTTCTGCCGCCGGTCACGTCCTCGGACTGGGCATCCGGGAGCGCGTCCCCGCCGGACTGTCGTTCGGCGAGACGCTCGACCGAATCCACGAACTGGGCGGCGTCGCCGTGATTCCCCATCCGTACCAGAAGTCCCGCAGCGGGGTGATGGCGAAGATTACCGAGTCCGAACTCGCCGAGGCCGACGCCATCGAAGTGTACAACTCCCGACTGCTGACGGGCCGCGGAAACCGGAAGGCGAGGCGGTTCGCCGAACGTCACGGACTGCCCCAGACCGCGGGGAGCGACGCCCACATCAACGAGATGGTCGGGCAGGCCGTCACCCGAATCGGCGCGGACGACCGAACTTCGGAGGCGATTCTCGACGCCATCCTCGACGGTCGGACCAGCGTCGAGGGCAAGCGCACCCCGTGGCACGTCAGTTTTCGACAGGCCGCGGGCGGGGCCAAGCGCCGAGTGAAGAACCGCCTCGGCGAGATGCTGGAATGACTCCCGAGGAGTCGCGGATGCGCGGTGCGTCGCCGAACGCGGTCGCAGAGGCGGTCGCGGCCGGAGAGTCGCTCTCCGGGACCCGCGGGTTCGCCGGACGACTGCCGGACGGTCGCCTCGTCCGCGACGTTCTCGGTCGGCAACCGATATTCGTGGAGCGAAGCGAACGCCCGCTCCGCGATGCGGACGATTGGGCGTTCTCGCCCGACGACCTCACGAATCCCGAACCGATTCCGGCGGGGCACACCGTCTCACCCGGTGAGCGGAGCGCCGAGCGCGTCTTCTCGGTTCCCGACCCCGCGCCCGCCGCGGACGACCGCGAGGCGGTCGCAGACCTCCGGCGCGCGCTCGGCGAATCGTTGGACTCCGTTTCCTCGCAGAGCGTGGCGGTCGCGTTCTCTGGCGGCGTGGACTCGGCCGTCGTGGCCAGCGCCCTCGACGCGCCCCTCTACGTCGTCGGCTTCCCCGACAGTCACGACGTGGCCGCGGCCCGGCGCGCCGCCCGACTGATGGGCCGCGAGGACGACCTTCGGGTCGTGGAACTCGACGTGTCCGACGTCGAGCAGGCGGTCGCCGACGTCGCCCGCGCGACCGGCCGAACCAACGCGATGGACGTGCAAATCGCGCTCCCGCTCTATCTCGCCGGGGAGCGCGCGGCGGCCGACGGGTACGACCGACTCGCGGTCGGGCAGGGTGCCGACGAACTGTTCGGCGGGTACGCCAAGGTCGCTCGCGCGCCCGAGGACCCCCGCGTCGAGGCCGAGACGGTCCGGGGCGCTGTCCGAGAGGTGATTCGGACCTTGCCGGACCAACTGGAGCGCGACCTGCTGGGGTTGCGCGCCGCGGGCGTGGAACCGGTCGCGCCGCTGCTGGACGACCGAGTGGTCCGGACCGCGCTCCGACTACCGGGCGACCTACTGGTCGATTCCCGCGGCGAGCGCAAGAAGGCGTTCCGCCTCGCGGCCCGGGAGTTCGTCCCCGACCGCGTGGCGTTCCGGGAGAAGAAGGCGGTCCAGTACGGGAGTCTCGTCGCCCGCGAGTTAGACCGCCTCGCGCGACAGGCAGGATTCAAACGCAGGATGGACGACCACGTCTCCCAATACGTCGCGTCCCGAGTCGAGACGGAGTAATCCAGTCGGAGACGTGGCCATCGGCCGAGAGCGCTCGACTGCCGCTACGCGGTTCGCGTCCGAGCGTACTGGACGTTCGATTCACACCGCCTCGGCCAGTTCCGCCAGTTCCTCGCCCACCTCCTCTCGGGCCGAGAACGAGAGGCGCTGGCGCTCGTTGTCGATGACGACGGTGACGGTCGCGCAGTCGGGTCCCGTCCCGACCACGGTCCGGGCGACCAGCAGCGTAACCGAGAGCAGAATCAGCGCGACCCCGCTGGTGGCGTCTTGGGTAGCGGCCAGCAGTCCGACGAGTAGGCAGAGGCCGCCGCACGCGAGGAACGCCGTCGAGAGGTCGAGTCGTTCGCCCGCGGGTTCGATTTTCACCGCCCGAACGTGATTGTAGCCGATGGAGACGGTAGTCTCGCTGGTCTCGAAGAGGATGCGACGGTCGGTCGCGGCGAAGGCGGTCGGCGAGTCGGAGGCCGTCCGCCACTGGTTCACCCAGCGAACGTCGGACCCGGTCCACGAGAGACGAATCTCCTCGGTGGACTCCAACCGGTCTCGAAACGGCGTGTCGCGCTCGCTTGGAACCTGCTCGCCATCGAGCCGACTGGTACTCATGTGGTCGGTCTGTTCGGAACCGAGATTAATTAACTTTCTCAGGTCATAAAAACTCTCGGATATTTGAAACGGGTTCGCGTAGATTCGGGTATCGCTTCGGGCGTGTCCCCGAGTTCGGCCGAACCACGAGCGACGAGTCTACTGTGGCCTAATCCGGCTTAATACGGACTTAGCGTCGGCTAACCTCTATATGTTTATTGTGCGGTACGTCGTGGGTTTCGACATGCAGAACGAGGTCCGAGAACGGACACCGATGGCGGAAATCCTTCGCCGGGCGAGCGCGGCGCGCGTCGTGGGAGTCTCCTCGGCGCGGTACTTCTCCAGCAACGTCGCCGAGATGGGGTGGCGCGACAGACTGTTACTGCCGGTCGTCGCTCTGCTGATGGTGGCGCTGGTGCTCGTCGCTCCGGGAGCACTCTCGGAGGACTCCTTCGCGGAGATGTCTCAGCACGCACCGGTCACCGGCTACTAAACCGGCGCAGTCCGCGTTTACTTCTCTTTACGGTACCCCTCTCCGTCGGTAATCACCGCGGTCTGGTCGGTTCGGACGGGACGGGCGGGCGTGTAGTTGGTGGTCGCCAACAGCGTCAGCAGGTTGTAGAGTTCTTGCCCGCGGTAGTCACCGCCGTTGCGAACGACGTCTGCGACCGCCGTGTCGTCGAACGGCGTTTCGCCCGCGCGTCGGACCTCGTTCGCCAGCGCCTCGGTAACTTCGTCGCTCGCACCGCCGTTCAGGAAGGAGGTGATGGCGTCTCTGAGGCCGGGATACCGACTGACGAGGTTGACACCGAGTAGCTTCAGTTCGTGCGTGACGGAACTCACCGGCGCGTCGTAGTTAGCGTTCTCGATGTCGCACAGCGACGGGCCCAACTCCTCGAGGAAGGCGGCCTGCAACCTGCTCCGGCGCTTCTGGTCGGCGGGCACGCTCATCGCGTAATCGAAGAATTCCGTCGCGTAGAACGGCGAGACACTCCAGCAGTAGTAGCGATTCCGGTCCTCGCCGTGGTTGAGCCAGTTCATCCCTCGTTCCCGGACGAGGAAGTGGACGTACTGGGCGTCGTAGGCCGACTCCGGGTACGAGTCCAACCGGGCCTGTACCGACTGGACGAGTCGCTCGCGCGACACCCCGGTCAGGTCTGCCGCTTCCTCCGGGTCGAAGATGCTGTGAGTGTCCACGACGTATTCGGCGAGGTCGCGCCGACCGTCGAACTCCCGCGGCGGGGTCAGGTCCGGTAGCGCCTTGTCGCCGCCGTCGCCCGTGACGTAGGTGAACTTGCCGTGGCGCGCCTCCAACTGTTCGAGGAAATCGAGCAGGAACGACATTGCGAGAAAGTTCAGTCCCTGCTTCATCTCCAGCAGGTCTTCACGGTGGCGCTCGGTCCGCTCCACGGCGTACCGCTCCCAGTCGGCGTCAAGCGCGTCGGCGATGCGCTCGGCGAGTCGAACGTCCGAACTGTTCGCGTCGTTCGGTTTCTCGAAGGTCGCCGTGAGATACGGGACGCCAACGGCGTCGTATCCGCCCGCGACGGCCCGAGAGTCGAGACCGCCGCTCAGCGAAACCACGTTCGGCAGGTCGTCCGCGGCTCGATTCGCGCAGGCCTCCTCGAACCGGGACGCCAGTTCGCGGGCGTTCTCCCGGACGTTCCGGTCAGCGTAGGGCGTTTGCTGGAAGTCGTGGCTGTGGAGGCTCCGGACGGCCACGTCGCCGTCGATGCGAACGTACGACCCCGGCGGGACGCGGCGCACCGAGTCGAAGAGCGTCCGGTTCCCGAGTTGATATCCGAAGACCAGCGTCTGGGCGAACGCGACCACGTCCGGTTCGAGCGGGTCGTCGCGGTCTCGGGCGAGACTGCGGACGAACTTGAGTTCGCGAGAGAGAACGACGTCGTCGCCGACGGTGGCGTAGTAGACCGGGAGTCGAGCGAAGGTGTCGTTCACGGCCGAGACGGCCCCAGTTTCCTTCTCGTATGCCAGTACGAGGAAGTCGCCGTCACGGTCGGCGACCCACGACCGAACCGCTTCGAGGCGCTCTTCGAGTAGTTTGGGGCCGAGGGACCGAAGTTCGCGTTCCTCGTCGTCAGTATCGTAGAGGCGGCCTTCGAGTACAAAAACTGCGTCCGAGGTTTCGACCACCTTTACAGGGTACTCGGAGTAACCGGTGGACCCGAGAAACGCGGCACTGTCGTCTACGTGGACCGTTCGGTCGTAATCGTCGCGGAAGCAGATGGTACGTAGCGAGGCCGAGGCGGCCTCTCCGACGGTCGTCTGCCCCTGAACGAATGAAATTCCGGGCATCGTGTGTTAGTCCAGAATCCATTCGCGTATTGTTATATTGTGATTGTGACTGAATCCCGCGGGCGCTCGGAGCGACAACTAGTTACTGAACCCTAACAGGATACTCGTAATTACGGCGCAGTTACCCCCGAGCTATCCGACGAGTAACGCGAGGGCGTCCCCGAGCCAGTCAGAGGCCTCGTCGGGCGTCAGGACACCCGAATACGGCCGTTACGTCGGCCGTGCAGAGCGGCGCGACCTCCGCTCTGTGGCAACGTTCGTCGCGGAAACCGACGGACTAATCGGTCCGAGAGCGTCCGCTGGTCTCGGTGTCGCCGTTCTGCCCGCGAAACGGTTTCAGCCCCACCCTGAACCTCGGCAGAGATGCTAATACCGCGGCCGACTGCCCAAAAGAGTGCGCTGCGATTAGACGTCGTCCTCGACGTTGACCGTCGCGGGGCCGTCGAGTCGGAAGCCGGTGATCTCGCCCGAGAACCGGTAGCCGTCCGTGCCGCCGATGACGCGCCCGGAGATTGTGCCGTCCGAAATCACGTCGTGGGAGTTGACCGAACCGAGCGCGGCGCTCTTGCGGGCCGTGCCGCTGAACTCCACGGTGTACTCGCTGGATTGCCGGGGCGTATCGCTCCCGTCGATGACCAACTTGTTCGGTAGCACGAGGTCGCCCACGCTGACTTCCTCGCCGCCGTACCGGAGCGTCCACTTCGACTCGTCGAGGTTCATCGAAACGATGTCGCCATCCACGAAGAAGGCGTCGCCGTAGCCGTTGCCCGACAGGCCCGAGACCGTGACCGTGCCGTCGCCGTTGTCCGAGACGGTGTCGTTGCTTTCGGCGGCCACGTCTCCCGAGGCGGTCCGCTTCTGGACGCTCCCCTCGACAGTGAACTCGTACTCGGCGTTCGAGGTGTCCGACCCCGCGACGAGTTCGAAGAGCGTTCCGGTCGGACCCGAGTCGTCGGACTCGCTCGTCGTCGAGTCCGAGCTACCGCCGTCGGTACCGCTCGTCGCGCTCGCGGCGGCCTTCGCCGTCGTCGGCACGCCGTCGGGCATCCGGTCGCGGGGAGTACCGGCCGAACTGCCGGAGATGTCGGCGCTGTCGACGTAGGTGTGGGTCCCGCCGGAGAACCGGGTGTTCTCCAACTGCACCACGGCGGGCGACTCCCACGCACCGTCGCTCGCGTAGATTCCGTTGTGAACGTCGCAGTCGATGAGTTTCGTGGTGTTGTAGAATCCCCAGTAGCCTCGACCCGAGCCTTCACACACACAGTTTTTACAGTACGAACCGTCGGTTCCGAGTCGGAAGTCGGCAGTCGGGTTGTCGGCCGCGTACGAATTGGTGATCTGGACCGTCCCGTCGCCGCCGGGGTTGGGGTGGTCGTCGTGGTTGCCGGGGCCGCTGGCGTAGACGCCGTTCCCGGCCCAGCCTTGCACGTTCACGCGGTCGATGTCGATGTGACCCGTGTGATAGGCGTGGACGAAGATGCCAGTAGTCAGTCCAGCGGGGGCGTCGTACCCGCCGTCGCCGAGGTAGACGTTCTCGATGGTCCCCGTCCCGCCGTTCGGACAGAGCGCCACGATCGGGTCGTCGACGTTGGCATCGAAGTACCCGCGAACACCGACGTTGCGAATCGCCCAGCCGTCGCCGCTGGCCGAGATGCGGTAGCCCGCGCCGGACGCGGAGATGTCGATGAGCGTGTTCTCCAAGGTGTCGCCGTCGCCGAGACTGAAACTCCGAACCTCGCCCGCGGGGACGGTAATCGTCTCGAAGTCCGCCGCGGCGGTGACCCCCGTGCCGAATGCCGTGACGGACGCCGCCGTCGCGGCAGCCAATCGCAGGTAGTTCCGTCTGTTGACGTTCGATGCCTCTTCCGATGGTTCGCGTGTCGTTTCGTCGCGTGCCATGCCACTTTCAATGCTTAACCCATCTTTTAAGTATTTTCCGATTCCATGAATGTGACGTCGAGAGAGAACTCCGCTCACCCCCGGTTCGAGGCGCTCTATCCGGGAAAACACGGGGCTACTGATCACTCAACAGGAAAGATTTCGTCGAACCGATATCTAACAGTCCTGTCCGAATCGCCAGCGCGGACCAGATGGCGACGCCGAACAGGACGACTCCGACCAGCGAGAACACGCCGGAGACGTACTGGGTGGCGACGAGGACCGGGACTCCCATCCCGGCCGTGACGACGCCGATGAGTCCGACCGGTCGGAGCAGTCGCTTCGAGTCCAACGGGAGTTCGGAGTACATCACAGACACGTTGACGAGCGTGTAGATTCCGAAGGTAATCACGGTCGCCACCGCGGCCCCGATGACACCGAGCCTCGGGATGAGAACCAGATTCAGGAGGAAGTTGGCGACCGCAGTCGAGCCTTTAGCGACGGCCCGAACGCGCGCCCGGCCGAGGAAGTCGAGGGCCTTCGTCGTCGTCTCGTTTATCGCTCGCAGGACCACGTAAATTCCCAGCACCTGCAGGACCGGCGCGGCGGACAGATACGCCTCGCCGAAGACGATGCGAATCGTCGGTTCGGCCACGATGATGACGCCGACAGCGCCGGGGAGGTAGAGCAGGAGCGTGTATTCGAGCGTCTTGCGGTACATCCGCGAGGCCTGATCGAGTCGTTCGTTCACCTTCTGCTCGCCGTAGGTCGGCGAGATGCTGAACCCGAGCGACCCGGCCAGAACCGTGAGAGACGAGGATATCTGCTTCGCGAGGGTGTAGAAGCCCACGGCGGCGGGATTGAGGAGGACGCCGATGAGGATGGTGTCGATTTTCGTGTTGAGGACGCCCGCACCGCGGGTTATCGTCATCGGCGCGCTGTATTCGAGAATACGGCGGGAGAGACCCTCTTCGCGTTCGTCGGCTTTCTCGTAGTTGCTGTAGAAGTACTTGTAGAGGACGACGAAGCCGACGCACATCCCCAGCGCCGCACCGACGAGATAGCCCAGCAGGGCACCTAGCGCGCCGAACCCGAGGACGAAGACGAACAAGACTGCGAAGACGATTCGGTTGACGTTGTTGACGACCTGCACGAGTGCGCTCCACGAGACGCAGTTGAACCCCTGAAACAGCAGCGCGTTGAAGACGCTGAGTGAGTGGAACCCCAGATACACCGAACCGACGAGCAACAGGGGTGCGACCGCGGGTTCTCCGACGAGGGTGGCGACGTAGTGCCGACCCAGCGCGAGTCCGCATCCGACGACGCCGATGAACAACAGTCGGTACTTGAGCGCCGTCTCGAAGACGTAGGGTACTTGCGAGGAGTCCGACTCCTTGAACTCCGTCACGTAGCGCGCCGCGGACTTCGCGAGGCCGAGGTCGCTGAACAGGCGCGCGACGCCGATAATCGAGAGCGCGAGAAACAGGATGCCGTACTCTCCGGGACTGAGGAGGAACCGAGTCAGCAGGACCATCAGCACCGCGTTCGACAGGACGTGGACGCTCCGCGCCAAGAACGTCATCTTCAGACCGCGCGAGAGTCTGTCCTTTACGGCCACGATTCCTCCTCCGTCGAGCGGTCCCCGTTCGCGTCGATTCTCCGACTCGCGGCGAGGCTAGATACGTCTCGGAGGCTCTGGGCCGACCAACTCATGGTGGCAGTATCATGGATTGAGACGGCTTTTGTTCTACCCACCATGTACCGCGCTTAGGGAGTCGGTACTCCGAGTCAGGCCGCGCTTGTTCCCGCTCTCACCTCCGTTCGCTTCGGCCGAGGACCGTCCCGCCGCCAGACTACTGACGAACGTTTAGGAAACGCCGTGTTTCTCCTGCAAATCCAGTCTAATCGGCGTTAAAAGCAGTTTAATCGGGATTGAGGAACGTCCCCGATTAAACGATTCGGGGTCGATGCGGGAAACGGGTTCGGACGATGACCGACGAAACACGAGAACCAGAAGCGACCGACGGGATGGACCGCCGAACGGTGCTAAAAGGGACGACCGCCGCCGGACTCCTCGGCGCGGGGATGGTCGGAACCGCGAGCGCAGACGAGTGGAATCGCCTGCGATTCAGGGCCGCGGGCGACGCGACGTTCGAGTACCGCGTCAGCGTCAGCGGCGAACTCAAGCGCGAGGCCAACCGCGACGGCTACGATACCCTCGTCGACGAGAACACCGCCGAAGGTGCGGCCAGCAAGGGCCGATACGACGATTGGCTCTTCACGGGCGAAATCACGGAGTTGAAACTCAGCGGTCCGGGCAGGGTGCTGATAAACGGCGAAGTGGTCGAGGACACGACCGAGGACGAGGAACTGACGAACACGATTACGCTGGAAGCCGAGGACAGGGTCTCGTACAAGTTCCGGGTCTCCGGCCGGGTCGAGAAGGGACCGAAGGCTGGGACGCTCGGCGTCGATACCGTCGAGGGCAACGTCGTCCGCGGCGAGGTCGGCGGGACCGTCGAGGGCAACGAGGACCCGGTGGACACGTACCGCTACTCGGGGTCCATCTCGTTCGAGGAGGCCAGCGGGCCGCTGACGGTCACGCTAGACATCGACGACTCGTAGACCGAACCGAGTGGCGACTACTCGGACCGCTCCGCTACCTTCTCGATGGCCTCCAGACCGATTTCGGCGACCTCGCTGGTGAGTTCGTCGGCCGCCCTGAGGTCCTCGCGGGCGAACCACTCCCACGCCTCGGCGTCGGCCTCGTCGTCGCCTTCGGGGTCGATGTCGCGGTCCGCCGCTCGCGCGAAGTAGACGTGGTCGATGTGCTGGTGGCCGACTTCGCCGTCCGGATAGACGTCGATGTCGAACAGCATGACGTGTTCGGCGGGCGCGAGTTCCCGGCCCGCCTCGACTTCGACGCCGGTCTCGGGTTCCAGCAGGTCCACGTCGAGACCGGTCTCTTCGCGGACCTCGCGTCGGGCCGCCTCCCGCGGGAGTTCGTCGCGGTCCACGTGACCGCCCGGCGAGAGCCACATGTCGAGTCTGTCGTGGTGGTGCAGGGCGATAGCGCCGTCGTGGACGACGTAGACGGTCGCAGTGAAGTGACGGGTCGTCTCCATGACCGGCCGAACGGAGAGATGACGCATGTGAATTTCGGTCGGAGTTCCCGTTCGGCCCGGTGTTCGGACGGAGACCCGCTACTCGGGAGGACGTAGTTCTGCACGGACTACCGGCGTTCGTCTCGCTAAGAAATGCTTCAGTCTCCGTGCGAGGCACGTTCAGTTTCTGTGAGGGCCACTTCGGTCTTCGAGAGCGCTACGTCCGTCTCGGCGGGGTGACTAGCGACGCACGCCACGAAAGAGAATTACAGTGCGATGCCGTCTTCCTTCGCTTCGAGCAGTTCGTGGTAGCGGTTCCGAATCGTGACTTCGCTGATGTCGGAGACGTCGCTGACCTCGCTCTGGGTCACCTTCTCGTTGCTGAGTAGCGCGGCGGCGTAGACGGCCGCGGCGGCGAGACCGACCGGCGACTTGCCGCTGTGGATTCCCTTCTCCGTCGCGGTGTCCAGCAGGTCTCGGGCGCGGCGTTCGACCTCCTCGCTCACGCCGAGGTCCGAGACGAACCGCGGGACGTAGCTCTTGGGGTCGGCGGGCTGAATCTGGAGGTTGAGTTCCCGGACGACGTAGCGGTAGGTTCGGGCGATTTCGTCTTTCTCGACCCGCGAGACGTTGGTAATCTCGTCCAGACTGCGCGGCGTGCCCGCCTTCCGGGCCGCGGCGTAGAGCGCGCTCGTGGCGACGCCCTCGATGGAGCGGCCGGGGAGGAGGTCCTCGTCGAGCGCGCGGCGGTAGATGACCGACGCGGTCTCTCGGACGTTGTCCGGCAGGCCGAGTGCGGAGGCCATGCGGTCGATTTCGCCGAGCGCCTGCTTGAGGTTGCGCTCCTTGGAGTCGCGGGTGCGGAAGCGCTCGTTCCACTTGCGGAGACGCTGCATCTTCTCTCGCTGGCGCGACCCCAGCGAGTTGCCGTAGGCGTCCTTGTTCTGCCAGCCGATGTTGGTCGAGAGACCCTTGTCGTGCATGGTGTTCGTCGTCGGTGCGCCGACCCGACTCTTCTGGTCCTTCTCGCTGGCGTCGAACGCGCGCCACTCCGGACCGGGGTCGATCTGGTCCTCGTCCACGACGAGTCCGCATTCGGCACAGACCGTCTCCCCGCGCTCGTCGTCGGTGACGAGGTTACCGCTGCACTCGGGACAGCGGTGTTCCTCGGACTCTCGTTCGGATTCCTCGTTCGTTCGCTCGTCGGTGTGTGTTCGGGTGCGTGTTTCAGTCATGTTGGATGGGTGGTGAGATAGCCGTGGGTAGATAGGTCGGTACTCCGCAGACGGGACGGCCGGATGACGGGATTCAGAAGACGTCTCCTAGTTGTGCCCATTGCTACTTAAAGACTGTGGCAACGACCGGTTTCTCCGATTCCTCGTTCGTCGCGTCTCCGACGGTTTCGGGCCTCCAGCCGTAATTCTCTGGGTTTTCTTCTGACACCAGAATTCACCAATGTTTAATACCTGGTTTGCGGGTCCGCTATCGAAACCCTTACCGCTGGCCCACGGGTTGTGACGAACATGAGCGACACGTCTCCCGGTCCCGAGGAGGTCCGTCGCATCGCCGACCTCGCCCGCGTCGGACTCGACGACGACGAGGTCGAGCGGTTCACCGACCAGTTCGCGGACATCCTCGACTACTTCGACACCCTCGACGAGGTGCCCGAGGTCGAACGCGAGACCGACCTCGTGAACGTCATGCGCGAGGACGAAGTCCGCGAGTGTCTGAGTCAGGAGGAGGCGCTGGCGAACGCACCGGAGACCGAGGACGGCTACTTCAAGGGACCGAACGTCTCGTAACTGCTCCACGACGAACTACTACCACGTAACCATGAGCGCAGATTACAACGTATTCATCACCGAGGAGACCATCGAGGGCGAGTCCGACGGTCCCCTCGCCGACAGGACCGTCGCCGTCAAGGACAACATCAGCACCGAGGGCGTCCGGACGACCTGCGGGTCCGAGATGCTGGACGACTACGTCCCGCCCTACGACGCCACGGTCGTAGAGCGTCTCACGGACGCGGGCGCGACCATCGTCGGCAAGGCCAACATGGACGAGTTCGGCATGGGTTCGACGACCGAGACCTCGGCGTTCGGTCCGGCCGAGAACCCGGTCGCTCCCGGCCACGTTCCCGGCGGGTCGTCGGGCGGGAGCGCGGCCGCGGTCGCCGCGGGCGAGGCCGACCTCGCGCTCGGTAGCGACACCGGCGGTTCCATCCGTAACCCGGCAGCGTTCTGTGGCGTCGTCGGTATCAAGCCCACATACGGACTCGTCTCGCGCTACGGTCTGGTCGCCTACGCGAACAGTCTCGAACAGATCGGTCCGCTCGCGCCGACCGTCGAGGAGGCCGCCGAACTGCTCGACGTCATCAGCGGGCCGGACGAGAACGACGCGACGACCCGCGAGGAGGGTGCGGACTCCGAGTACGCCAGCGCCGCGACCGGCGACGTGGAGGGCACGACCATCGGCGTCCCGACCGAACTCGTGGCGGGCGCGGACGAGGGCGTCCGCGAGCGCTTCGAGGCGACGCTCGACGACCTCCGCGAGCAGGGCGCGACGGTCGAAGAGGTCTCGCTGCCCTCGGTCGAACACGCGGTCGAGGCCTACTACGTCATCGCCATGTCCGAAGCCTCTTCCAATCTCGCACGCTTCGACGGCGTTCGGTACGGCAACTCCGGCGGGTTCGAGGGCAACTGGTACGAGGCGTTCAGCGACTCGCGCGAAGCGTTCGGCGAAGAGGTCAAGCGCCGCATTCTGCTCGGTACCTACGCCCTCTCCGCGGGGTACCACGACAAGTACTACGAGAAGGCGCAGGACGCCCGCGCGTGGGTCAAGCAGGACTTCGACGAGGCGTTCGAGTCGGTGGACGTGCTGGCGAGTCCGACGATGCCGACCCCGCCCTTCGAGGTCGGCGACAGTCTGGAGGACCCGCTCCAGATGTACCTCGCGGACGCCAACACCGTGCCGGTGAATCTGGCCGACCTGCCCGCGATTTCGGTGCCCGCGGGCGAGACCGACGACCTCCCGGTCGGGATTCAGTTCGTCGGTCCGGCGTTCGGCGAGGAGGACATCATTCGAGTCGGTAGCGCCGTCGAACAGTAGCCGCCTTCTCGACGGGACGACCGGCTATTTTCGTCGGCGTCGCGACCATAGACTGTTCTCACGTCAACACGAACGTCGTCAGGAACCCGGCCACCGTCCCGAAGGCGACGTAGGGACCGCCCGCCTCGTAGGCGTCCGGCATCACCTCGTCGGCGACCGAGGCGAGTACCGAGCCGCCCGCGAACGCCCGGACGGCCGCCAGCGGGGTCTTTCCGAACTTCGCGAACACGACGTTGCCGACGACGACCGATGCCGCCAACACGACTCCGGTGACGACCCAGACGCCGACGGCGAACCGATTCGAACGACCGTTCTCCTTCATGTTCTGGGCTCCGCCGAGCGCCTCCGGGAGGTTCGAGGCGAAGATGGCCGCGAGGAGCGCCAGAATCTGTCCCACGGAACTCCCGATGAGCGCCACGCCCAGCGCGAGGTTCTCGGGCACGCCGTCGAGCGTCACCGCGGCCACGAGCGCCCACCCCGACGACTCCTCCTCGTACTCCGCTTCGAGTTTGGCGTCGGCGAAGATGAACACCGCCGCACCGACCAGCAAGCCGCCCCCGGCGAGCCAGATTCCCCCGATTTTGAACGCGTCCTCGAAGAGGTCGTAGGCGACTGCGGTGATGAGCGCGCCCGCGGAGAACGCGAGCGCGGCGGCGACCACCTCCGTCGGCGGTCGCCAGTAGGTTCCCAACGCCGCGCCGACGACAAGCGCGCTCGACGCCGCCGCTCCGACGAGCGTCGCCATCAACAGCGACACGCACTATCACTCCCCTCGACCCTCGTGTGCGTCGAACTCGGGGTCGTCTCGACTCGGCGACGCGGAATCGACTCCGCCGACACTCTCGACCGAACGAATCGGAACGTCATCTCGACCACTTACGCCACGGGGGTAGTAGTGAACATCGGCGGAACGACTCGGTGAACCGTCTCCGGGTCACGGCCGGGGACGACCCAGCGCCGCCGAGCGCGGACGCCGGGGAGTCCGTTCGTTAGTCCGGCGTCCGGCCAAGCGGCGGCCGTCCGCACCGGCAGTGCTTCGAACAGTAACTCGCGAAACATCACCGATGACAAATAATAATTTTTATACCTGTGGTGCGGTGGACATGTCACATGTTGTTTTCAGACGTTCTGACCGTCCTCCTGCGACCGTCTCGAACCTTCGAGGAACGAAACCCTTCCGTCTCCGAGTCGGCGCTCGTCGTTCTGACAGTCGCCGCAGTGACGGCGGCGACTCGGGTCATCTCGGTCTGGGCCTATCCGGGTAGCGAGACGGTGGTCGGGTTGGTGAGCGGGTACGTGATACCGACCGTCCTGTCCTTCGTCTTCGCGTGGGTTCTGGTCGCCGGGGCGCTCGTGGTGCTCATCCCCTCGCGCGTCGAGGACCTCGGCGGGATGTTGGCAACCATCGGTTGGGGGTTCGTTCCGGCCGTCCTCTCGGCGGTGGTGCGGCCCGTCCAACTCGTCACGATGGCCATCGAGTCACGGGGGTCGTTGTGGCTGACCATCGGCGGAACTGGATACGGTCTGGTTTTCGCATTCGCCGCCGTCGCAGTCGTGTGGCAGTGGTACATCACGTTCCAGCTAGTTCGAGCGAGGTACGACGTCGAAGCCAGTCACGCGGCCGTCGCCACCGCGGTTCCGTTCGGCGCGGTACTGGCCAACGGCGTGTTCGGCCTCTCACTCGGACTCCCCAGTTGGGGGTCGGTCGGCTACAGAACACTGTTCTTCGGCCTGTCGGTACTCGTGGTCAACGACCTCCGCAACGGTACGTTACTGCAGTCGAGTCCCGACGGGTCGAAGGGCAAGCAACGGGGCAGTTACCGTAATCGGATACCGTGGCTGACCTTCGGTTCTCGGGTCCTCGGCGTCTGTTTCGGTGGTGCTGGTTTCGTGATACTCGGCGGGTCGACCTATCTCGTTGGGTAACGACTCGTCCGTTCGAGCGCCGAGGTAGAAATTGCGGTTACGCCGACTGCGTGCCGAGTCGCTCCACCGGGTCGCCCACCTCGATGCTCGCCCCGTCGGACGCCTCGGGGACGCGGGTGTTGACCATCAACCGGAACGCGTGGTCGAATCGGTCGCCCGCGGTCCACGGCGGCATCGTCCCTTTTCGTCGGCGCACGAACGTCTCCCGGAAGTCGGGCGTCTCCGCCCCGGTATCGGGGTCTCGTCCGGGAACGACGCAACGCTGACAGGGGTGGACGCCGACGAGTTCGGCGTCGCCGACGCGGAATCGGACGACTTCGCCAGTGTCGCCGAACAGGCGGTCCTCCCAGAACGGTGGGACCCCGCCGACTTCGAGGTTCGCGCGGAACCGCCGCCGCGCCGATTCGAGGTCGAAGTCGAACCACGCCGCGACCTCTCGGAGCGTCGCCGTCGAGACGACGGTCGGCCCGTGGCGCTTCCGGTCGTCGTGCTGGCCGGTCTCGTCGCGCCGGACGCTGACCTCTCGGTCGAAGTAGTCCGAGAGCCACGCGTTCAGGTCGGCGTGGACCGCGGCCTCGTCGTCCAGGGCCTCGGCGAGTTCGAACCGCCGGGCCTCGTCATCGCTGTCGCTCTGTTCTCGGAGCGTGACCGCCGGGCCGCCCTCGTCGCGGGGGTGGAACTGCGAGCGGAAACGGTGGACCGCGTCGGTCTTCTTCCCGTTGACGTAGTCGCCGCTCCCGCCGACGTCGGCCGCGTCGGGGTCGTAGGGCGCGTCGGCGGGGCGGTCGAGGACGGCCCACTCGCGGTCGCCCGCGAGGGCACCGTCTGTCGAGAGCGTCGCTCGGTCGCGGGGTTCCGCGTCGAGGGACTTGACGGGGAAGTACTGGACGTGCGCGAGGTGCGGGTCGGCCCCGCCGAGTTCGGTGACCGGGTGGTCGCCGTACCACTCTGGCATGGACGGAGATTCCACTGTCGACGGCAAAAAGCCACTGAACGGCGTAAGAACGCCGAAATCCGAACTCGTTCGGCCGATACACCCACGGGCGGGTACGATTACTCGCTGTACGCGAGGTTCATGATCCACTGCGAGAAGGCGTCGCTCTCGGCGTCTACTTCCTCTTCGCCGATGAACGGCGAGAGCATGTCGCCCGCCATCAGCAGCGAGAAGTCGAGGTCGCGCGCCGCCGGCGTGATGAGGTAGGTGTTGTGTCCGTCGTAGACCGTCTCCTCGCGCTGGACGAGACCCTTGTCGTCCAGCGAGTCCACGATGCGGCTTCCCTTCCGGGAATCGACGTCCAACTCCTTCCAGAAGTCGCTCTGGTGGATGCCGCCGGACTGCCGGACGAGTTCCAGACCCGCGCGCTCCTCCTCGGTGAGGTCCTCCTCGGATACTGCCATACCCGGAACACGGTCCCCGAGCCGTTTAAAACTGACCGTCCTCGTCGCGGGGCGTGACGACCTCGTACTCGGTCTCGCAGGATCTGCCGTCGGCGAACCAGTAGCGGCCCTCGCCGGTCGAATCGACCGCGACCAGCGACGACGACCGAGTGCCGTAGCCGTCGCGGTGGACGCAGACCTCCATGTCGTGGTCGCGCAGGACCTCCTTCGCTCGCTCGAACCACGCTTCGACGCCACCATCGGCGTCGGGGCGCTCGGCGGTCCCGGCGTCGTCGGGGTCGGTACGCTCGGCGGTCCTGTCACCGTCGGGACGGAGGGCCTCGCGGATGCTGGCGGACTTCGTCGCGGCGTCGTCGTAGCCGTCGTTGACCACGACGTGGACGCCGGGGTCCAAGTGAGTCGTCCTGAGGACGCCGTCCCACTCC
This sequence comes from Halorussus aquaticus, assembly GCF_024218795.1. Classification (GTDB taxonomy): domain Archaea; phylum Halobacteriota; class Halobacteria; order Halobacteriales; family Haladaptataceae; genus Halorussus; species Halorussus aquaticus. Next base: position 2,533,195 of record NZ_CP100400.1, on the reverse strand, counting down.
AGCAGAGTCGCCTCGTCGGCATCGGCGACGACGAGGTTGAACCCGGCGTACTCGCGGTCGGCGAGGTCCGCCTCCACGTGGGAGACGGCGTCGCTCGCGCTCTCTCTGGCGAGGGCGTCGCGAACGAGCAGGCCGCGCGAGCGCTCGCCGTCGATGTCCGTCCGGCGGTTGGTCACCGCGACGAACACGCCCGCGTCGTTGTAGCCGATCCACGTCCCGCTCGCCTCTTCGTCGCTCGGCGCGACCACGGTCGGGTCGCGGTCGAGCACTCCCGGCGGCCGCGAGGGTCGGCCGAGCGCCTCGTCACGGTTCGCCGCGGCGGCGACCGGCGTCCCGTCGAACACCTGCCACGCGAGGATGAGGGTACACACGACTACTGCTACGGACCTGTCAGGCTAAAAAGTCGCGGTCGATAGCGAGATTCTGCCTGAGTGGTTCTGTGATGGCCGTCTGGCGGTCTCGTCGTGTTCTGGTCTCGGCCGTGGAACCATACAATCGTCGAGAAGGAGCTAGCTACTGCTTGAGCAAATCAGACCGCAACTGCACCGCACAGCACCGCCACCGCGCCCCGTTCCTCCCCGCGCGCTCGGGCACGAGGCCCTCGCGGCCCATCCTGCGGCGGTGTCGTCAGGCGCTCCTGTAGGGATGTCAGCAGGCGCTCCCGTAGCGGATTCATCGAGCGCGTTACTTCGAATCGTCGCCCAGTGGGTCCGGTGGTTGGCGGCACTCTACGGACCACTCAGTTCCCGGCGTCCGCGTCGCGCACGTCCCGGAGTTGTTCCCGGACCGCCTCGCGTTCGACCGTCCCCGAGGCCGTCCGCGGGAGTTCGTCGGCGAACGCGACGGTCCGCGGTCGCTTGTAGCCCGCGAGTCGGTCCTCGCAGTGCTCGACCACGTCTTCGACCGAGAGTCCCTCGTCGTCTTCGTCGGAGATATTCTCGCCCTCCTCGGCCACTACGAGCGCGGCGACGCGCTCGCCCCACTCCTCGTCGTCGAGACCCGCGACCGCGGCGTCCCGGACCGCGTCGTGGTCGCGCAGGACTTCGACCACCTCGCCGGGGTGGACGTTCTCGCCGCCGGTGATGATGCGGTCGGCCCGGCGGTTCAGCACCCAGACGCGTCCGGCCTCGTCGCGGTAACCCACGTCGCCGGTGTGGAGTCCGTACTCGCCGAAGGCCTCGGCGGTGGCCTCCGAGTCGCCGTAGTAGCCCCGCATCACGGTCGGCCCGGAGACGACGAGTTCTCCGGTCTCGCCCGCGGGCAGGGGGTCGCCGTCCCCGCCGACCACGGTCAGGTCGGTTCCGAGGAGCGGTCGGCCCACGGTCCCGCGGTGCGCGAACGCCTCGCGGGGCCGGGCCGTGGCGATTTGGGACGTCGTCTCGGTCATGCCGTACGTCGGGTGGACCGGCACGCCCCGCGCCTCGCAGCGCGAAATCAGTTCGTCGGGCGCGGGCGCACCGCCCAACAGGACGAACCGGAGCGAGTTGGCGAGCGACTCCCGCGCGGAGAGCATCCGGCGGAGCATCGTCGGCACGAGCGAGACGCCTGTGACGCCGTACTCGGCGATTGCGTCGGCGGCCGCCCCGGCGTCGAACCCCTCCTGCAGGACGACGGTCGTCCCGTAGAGGGCCGACCGCAGGACTACCGACAGGCCCCCCATGTGGTACATCGACAGGCAGAGCAGCCAGCTATCGTCTGGCGTCACGCCGAGGCGGAACGCCGAGGCGGTCGCGCTCGCCCGGAAGTTGCCCATCGTCAACTCGACGGCCTTCGGGTCGCCGGTCGTCCCGGAGGTGAACAGCATCGCCATCGGGTCCGCGCGGGACCACGACGCCGGTGCGAAGTCGGCGTCGTGCCCGCGGAGGCCGACGACCGACTCGTCTTCGGGGGCATCGACCGAGACGACGGGAACGTCCGCGACGGCAGTGGCGTCGGCCTCGGTCTCCCGCTCGCAGACCAGCAGGTTCAGGTCGGCCGTCTCGGCCTGCCGGGCCAGTTCGGGTCGGGCCAGTCTGGCGTTCAGGGGGACCAGTACCACGCCGAGGCGCATCGCGGCGTGGACCAGTCGGACGAACGCGACGCGCGTCTCCATCAGGACGCCGATGTGGTCGCCGGTCCACGCGCCGAACGACGCGAGCCAGCCCGCGGTCTCCTCGACCGCCGCGTCCAACTCGGCGTAGGTCCACGCAGTTCCGTCCTCGGCCTCGATTAGCGCGGTCGCCTCGGGCGAGGTCCGCGCTCGCTCCGCCAGCCAGCCATCTGTCTCCGCGCCGGAATCGTCCGGACTCCTGCGCTCAGTCATGGTACCCCCACGTGTCCGCGGTGCCGTTGCCCGCGCCCTGCGGCACGACCGCCCGACCGTCCGCGACCGGCGCGATGTCCGGGCCGAGGTCGGATTCGAGCAGTTTGCGCGTCGCCAGTCCGCAAGCCGGAACGTCCGGAATCGCGGCCGCGACGTGGACCGCGGCGGTCCGGGCCACCGCGCCGTCGATGGTGGTCGTCACGACCGGCGAGATTCCCTCTTCGCGGGCGCGCTCGGCGAGTTCGACCGCCCGACGGGGACCGCCCAGCGCCATCGGTTTCAGGACGACCGCCTCCGGATTCGCGTCGAGGCCGTCTTCGAACTCGACCGCCGCCAGCGTCTCGTCCAGCGCGACCGGCCCGGAGAGCGCGGCGAGACCCGCGAGGTCGGTCGCGGGCAGCGGTTGCTCCACGTAGGCCAGTCGGTCGCCTGCGGCGTCCAAAAACTGCTGGGCCTGCTGGCGGGTCCACGCCGCGTTGGCGTCGGCCCGGAATTCGACCGCGGGGAGCGCCTCACTCACGGCTTCGACTCGCTCCACGTCGGCCGACAGCGGGCGAGCGCCGACCTTCAGCTTCAGGCACTCGAACCCGGCCTCCGCGGCGCGCTCGGCCTCCGCGACGGTCTCCTCGACTCCGGCGTCGCCGACCGTCGCGTTGACCGGGACACTCTTCACGAGTGTGCATAGGTCGCTGTCGGCCGTTTCGGGGTCCGTCGTTTCGGGGTCGGACGCGCTCCGGTCGTACTCTGCGAGGTATCGGTAGAGCGGGACGCCATCGCGCGAAGCGTGCAGGTCCGCGAGCGCGAGGTCGAGCGCGTGGCGCGCGGCCGAGGTCGAATCGAGGTCGGCGAGCAGGTCGGCGGGGTCCGCTCCGCCGTCCACCGCCTCGGCGGCGTCGGCGAGGACGGACTCGCACTCGTCGTAGTGTTCGGTCCACCCCGGGAGCGGCGTCGCCTCGCCGACGCCGACCGTGACGCCCTCGGGTGCTGGTTCGGCGGCCGTATCCTCCGTTTCCAACCTGAGGAGCAGTCCGTCGCGGCGCTCGATGGTCCCCCGGGCCGTGTCGAGCGGGTCAGAGAGCGGGAGCGAGAAGGGCCGGAGTTCGGCGTTCATGGATATCACGCTATCAGGCCCAGCGCGAACAGCACCGAGTGTCCGGCCAGCAGTTTCCCGGTGCGCTCAAGCGCGGGGTTCAGCGCCTCGCCCGAACTGTCGGTGAGGACGGTCCGCGCGACCGACGCGGCGTACGGCAGGGTCGCGAGCGGTAGGAGAACTTCGAGAGAGTGACCCCGCGCCAGCCAGAACCAGACCGGAATCGCGTAGGAGAGCGCCAGCAGACCGACGAACTCGGCCCTGCTCGCCCGGTAGCCGAGCAGGACGGCGAGGGTCCGCTTGCCCGCCTCGCGGTCGGTTTCGAGGTCCCGGACGTTGTTGACCACGAGGATGTTCGTGGAGATGGCCGCGACCGGGAGACTGGCGAGGAACGCGCCGAACGTGACCGTGCCCGCCGGAATCCCCGTGGGGAAAGTCCCGGAAACCACGCTGGCGGCCTGCACGTAGAACGTGCCCATCACCGCGACGACGCCGAAGAAGACGAAGACGAACAGGTCGCCGAGACCGTGCGACCCGAGGGGGTACGGTCCCCCGGCGTAGGCGATGCCGGAGACCACGCTGGCGAGACCGACGACGAGGATGGGGAGACCGCCGACGGCGACCAGATACGCGCCGACGAGTATCGCCAACCCGAACGTGGCGTACATCGCGCGCTTGACCTCGTTCGGCGGGATGAGTCCGGATTGGGTGACGCGGGTGAACCCCTCGCGGTCGTCGGTGTCCACGCCCTTCACGGCGTCGTAGTAGTCGTTCGCGAAGTTGGTGCCGATCTGGATGAGTGCCGCGCCGACGAACGCCGCCAGCGCCGGGAGCGGCGCGAACAGGCCCTCGTGGACGGCGAGACCGACGCCGACGATGACGGGTGCCGCGGCCGCCGGGAGCGTGTGCGGCCGGGCGGCCATCAGCCACGCCTCGCGGCGGGAGTGTTCGGTAGCCATGTCGCTCATTGTCGGCAGTTACGGCGACCGAACAATAGCATCTGCGGTTTGGACGGAGCGAGCGCTGTCGAATCGAAGTCACCGAGAGAACCGCTCTTCGTTCGTATCCACTCCTTATCGCCAGAAGAACGTAAACGGAGGCGCGAATCAGGACACCCTCTCAGTCGTCGCCCGCAGCCCGGAACTCGCGGGCCGCCTCGCGCAACTCCTCGGAGATGCTCGGCACCTCGTCGGCCGAGACTCCGCCCTCGGCCTCTATCTCTTCGACGGACTTCGGGAACTCCCGGAGACCGTAGTGGATGTCGATTCCGGCCTTCGCGCCCTCGCCCATCGCCACCGGAATCTGGTTGTGGCCCGGCGTGAGGTCGCCGACCGCGTAGACGCCGGAGACGCTGGTCTCGCCCGCCTCGCCGACCGCCACGTTCCCGTCGTCGGTGCGCTCGCACCCCAACTGGTCGGCCAGTTCCGCGTTGTAGTCCGACCCGTACATCGGGAACCCGCCGCGGTACTCGCGGAAGGTCCCGTCCTCGAACTCGAACCCGGCCAGCCACCCGTCGTCGCCCTTCTCCATCCCGACGACCTCGTCCTCGACGATTTCGACCGGGTGCGCCCGGAGTTGGCGGTCGGTCTCGTCGCTCCACTCGGGGTCGTCGCCGCGGGTCAGCAGGTCCACCTCGTCGGTGAAGTTGAGCATAATCATCGCGACGTGGGCGGCCGATTCGCCGGTTCCCATCACGTACACCGGTTCGTCGACGAACATGTAGGCGTCGCAGTGGAGACACCAGTGGAGTCCGCGGCCGGTCGGCGGGAGCGGCGGGTCGGGCCGCACGTCGTTGAATCCGGTCGCGAGGACGACCCGGTCGGCCACGAGATCCGGGTCCTCCTCGCCGGTCGAGAGCCGGAAGCGGCCGTCCGCTCCGCGCTCGACCGACTCCACGAAGTCCTTGACGTAGTCGGCCCCGTACCGCTGAATCTGTTCGCGAGCGGTCCGGAGCAGTTCCTTGCCCGACACGTCTTCGGTGACGCCGATGACGTTGTGCGTGTCGGCCATCATCGCGGCCCGGCCGCCGCCGCGGTTCACGACGACCGTGTCGTGGGCCAGTCGGGTCGTGTACAGCGCGGTCGTGAGACCCGCGGGTCCGCCCCCGACCACCGCGACCTCGTACTCCCGAGAACTGTCGGTCATGAGCGACGGTTAGGACTTAACGGCCTTAAGTCGGCGGGCGAGGGCGAGTTCGGCCGCGGACGGGGTCCGGCCGACCCGTCGAGGGCGACCGACCGAGCGGCGGACGGGAGACCCGTCGACGGACGCCGAACTCACCGGTAGAGACCCGTCGCAGTCCCGTCAGCAGTCGGTCACCCAGACGCAACAGACACACATCGAGGGACAGTCCGAATGACAGAACGCCTTACAGCAGTCGGCCTGCGGGTCGGCGACCACGTCTTCGATGTCGCCGTCGATGTCGCCGACCCGCCTATCGACGCGTTCGCCGTCTTCCCACGTCGTCACGTGGACGTCGTCGTCGAGTTCTTCGACGCTGAGTTCGCTGGCCGGTTCGACTTCGGTCGCCGACGCGGTGGCGGCGGCCGAAGCGCCGAACGCGACAGCGGTACCCGACGCGATACCTCGGAGGAGTTTACGTCTTCTCATTGAGGAAGAAAATTAACACTCCTAGAATAAAAATTTATCCACTAGTTGACGGAGATGCGGACTCCGCGCTTCGGCACTACTCCGCTTCGAGCGCGTTCGGCCGCGTCCGAGAGTCGACCCGCACGAACCCACTCAGTAGTGCCAGTCGAACTCGTCGAACTCGGGGTCCCGACCCTCCACGAAGGCGTCGCGGCCCTCTTGGGCCTCGTCGGTCATGTACGCCAGTCGGGTCGCCTCTCCCGCGAACACCTGCTGGCCGACCATCCCGTCGTCGGTGGCGTTGAAGGCGTACTTGAGCATCCGCATCGCGGTCGGACTCTTCGCGTTCATCTCCTCGGCCCACTCCAGTGCGACTTCCTCTAACTCCTCGTGGGGCACCACCTCGTTGACCATGCCCATGTCCGCGGCCTCCTCGGCGTCGTAGTTCTTCCCGAGGAAGAAGACTTCGCGGGCCTTCTTCTGGCCGACCTGCTTGGCGAGGTACGCCGACCCGAACCCGCCGTCGAACGACGCCACGTCGGGGTCGGTCTGCTTGAAGACGGCGTGTTCCTCGCTCGCGATGGTCATGTCACAGACGACGTGGAGGCTGTGGCCGCCGCCGACCGCCCACCCCGGAACGACGCAGAGCACCGGCTTGGGGATGTGGCGAATCAGGCGCTGGACTTCGAGGATGTGGAGGCGGCCGCCCTTGGCGGCTTGGTCCGTCTTCCCGTCTTCACCGCGATATTCGTACCCCTCCTCGCCGCGGACGGTCTGGTCACCACCCGAGCAGAACGCCCACCCGCCGTCCTTCGGCGAGGGACCGTTCCCCGTGAGCAGGACGCATCCCACGTCGGTCTGTCGCTTGGCGTGGTCGAGGGCGTCGTAGAGTTCGTCCACCGTCTTCGGCCGGAAGGCGTTGCGGACCTCCGGCCGGTCGAAGGCGATGCGGACGGTGCCGGAATCGACCGCCCGGTGGTAGGTGATGTCGTCGAACTCCGGTCCCGCGGACTCCCACGCCTCAGGGTCGAAAATCTCGGATACCATGTGTCGGCGTGGGGTCGGTGCGAGGAAAAAGATTGCTTGTTCTGGGTGTGAGTAGCGAGATGCGGTGGTTTTGCACCGTACTCGGGTCGCTACATCGAGGATACGGACGACAACGACGTGGGGAAGAGGGTTTAGAAAGCCCCCGGTCGCTCGCGGTCGCTGAGTCGGATATTCTCGGCAGCGCTTCGCTCGCCTCGAATAGTAGCCGACTCAGACGACCACGGGCCTGCGGCCCGCGAGCGACCGGCCCCTTTATCCACCCGAGGTGGTTCGTCGGTCGGCCATCGCTGGGGGTCTCTGTTACCCGGCCCACGAGGGGTGCTTTCGAGTCCCCATTTCCGCGGAGCGAACTTACTTCACCCGCCGCTCCGTGACCTACGTCCATGTCCGACGCCAGCCAGCAGGCCGCGTCCGCCCGACTCGCCGACAGGACTCGGAGTCTCGAACGCTCGAAGATTCGGGTGATGTTCGGTCTCGCCGAGGAGGCCCGACGCGAGTCCGACCGCGAACTGGTCCGCCTCGAAGTCGGCGAACCCGACTTCGACACGCCCGACCACATCGTCGACGCCGCGGCCGACGCGGCGCGCGAGGGCGCGACCCGGTACACCGAGAACGCCGGTATCCCGCCGCTCCGGGAGGCAATCGCCGAGACGATGGCCCGCGAGAGCGGCGTCGAGTACGCGCCCGAGCAGGTGACGGTCACCACCGGCGCGATGGAGGCGCTCTCGCTCTCGATGATGGCGCTCGCCGGTCCCGGCGACGAGGTGGTCGTGCCGACGCCCGCGTGGCCCAACTACGTGAATCAGGTCCAGTTGGCCGGAGCGACCCCGGTGACGGTCCCGCTCCCCGCCGACTCCGGGTTCGACCTCGACCCCGAGCGCGTGACCGACCGCATCGGCGACGACACCGCGGCCGTGATTCTGACCTCCCCGTCGAATCCGACCGGCCGGGTCTACGACGAGGACGACGTGGCCGAGGTCGTCGCCGCCGCCGCGGCCCACGACGCCTACGTCGTCGCCGACGAAGTGTACGGCCGCCTCACCTACGACCGCGAGTTCCGCGGCGCGGCGTCCTACGTCGAGTCGCCCGAGAACGTGTTGACGGTCGGGTCCTGCTCGAAGACGTACGCCATGACGGGGTGGCGACTCGGTTGGCTCGCGGGACCTCAACCGGTCGTGGACGCGGTCTCGCACATCGGCGAGAGCACGACCGCCTGCCCGTCGAGCGTGAGCCAGCAGGCCGCGCTGGCCGCGTTCACCGGACCGCAGGAGCCAGTCGCCGAGATGAAGGCCGCGTTCGCGGAGCGCCGCGACTTCGTGGTCGAGCGCGTGGCCGAGATGCCGGTGGTCTCCTGTCCGCGGCCCGAGGGAGCGTTCTACGCCTTCCTCGACGTGAGCGACCTGCCGGGCGGGAGCTTCGACGTCGCCAAGCGACTCCTCTCGGACTACGGCGTCGTCACGGCCCCCGGCGACGGGTTCGGCGACGCCGGAGAGGGCTACCTCCGAATCAGCTTCGCCAACAGCCTCGACCGCATCGAGGAGGGACTCGACCGCATCGAGGCGTTCGTGCGCGACGAGACCGAGTCCTGACCGAACCCCTCCGGAAACTACGGAACTGTTCCGGTCGCCCCGGAACTCGGTGGCATGGCAGACCGACCGCTCGAACTGGGTGACCTCTACGACCTGCGCCGCGTCCGGAACCCTGTCGTCTCCCCGGACAGCGAGCGCGTCGCGTTCGTCGTGACGGAGACCGACGAGGACGAGGAGACCCACCGCAGTTCGCTGTTCGTCGCACCGACCGACGGAAGTCGGGACGCTCACGGACTGGTTCGAGCGTCACGACCCCGCGACGAACGAGGACTAATCGGCCATCGCGGCCATGCACTGCCCGATGAAGGTGTTGTGCATCGCGAACACCTCGCCGTCCAGCGCCACCGCGGTCCCGCTGGTCTCGTCGTGCGGGAAGTGCATCTCCACGGCTTCGCCGAAGCATCGAATCGTCGCGTTCAGCGGACCGTGTTCGTAGAGGCTCTCCTGATGGGGTTTCTCGACGGCTTCCAGTCGAACGTCGCGGACGACCTGTTCGATGTCGTCGTCGGTGTACTCGTCCACGACGTCGTCGCGGACGTACAGCACGTCACCCCCGGATTCGTCGTAGTAGATGACGCTCCGCAGGTGGTCGCCGACGCGGTCTTGGAGGAATTCAGTCAGGGCTTCGGCGGAAGTTACTGACATTCGACTCGCGCAGAATTAGCGCCACCGCGATATTAATCTTGTCGAGATTCTCATCGTGGATAACGAGACGGCGGTGCTTTCACCGACCTATCGTCACTCCAGTCGGTCGGCGACTCGGTCGGCCACCTGCTCCCGGAATCGGTGGCTCGCCTCGGCGTCGGTCGTGACCTCGACGACCTGCGTCCCTGCACTCTCGACCGATTCCCGGAACGTCGACCGGAACGCGTCCAGTTCGCCGACGCGCTCGAAGTCGAGTCCGTAGAGGTCGCCCGTGGCCTCGTAGTCGAGACCGTGGGGCGTCCGGAACTGGTCGGTGAACGGCGGGTCGAACTCCTCGATGGGGAGCATGTGGAAGATGCCGCCGCCGTCGTTGTTCACCTCCACGATGGTCGCGTCCACCCCGGACCGCTCCACCGCGAGCAGGCCGTTCATGTCGTGGTAGTAGGCCAAATCCCCCGTGACGATTACGAGGGGGTCGTCGGTCGCGCTCCCCGCGCCCAACCCGGTGCTCGCGATACCGTCGATACCGCTCGCGCCGCGGTTGCCCAGCACGGTCACGTCGGCAGACCGGGGTTCGCCGAACCGGTCCAAATCCCGAATCGGCATGCTGTTCGAGACCATCACTGTCGCCGGGTCGGGCGCGTCGGCGGCGACTGCCGAGAGGACGCCGCCCTCGAACAGTCGCTCTTCGCGCGCCGAGGAGACCAGACTCCAGTAGCGGCGCTCGGCGTCGGCGAACCTCGCGCGCCAGTCGTCGCTCCCCGAGGACTCGACGCGCTCGGCGAGATTCTCGGCGAGTCGCGTCGGGTCGGACGTGAGCAGGTCCGTCGCGGTGAACGACGCTTCGCGCCACCCGCCTGCGGGGTCCACGAGGAACTGCCGGGCGTCGCTGGCTTCGAGGTACTGCCGGAGGACCTTCGAGGTCGGCGACGCGCCGAACCGAACCACGACTTCGAGGTCGGGCCACGACTCGGCCACCGCGTCGAGGTAGCCGTCGTATCCGCCCGCGAGAAGTGCGTTCGCGGCGTCGCCCCCGTCGCCCGACAGGAGTCCGTCGTCGTGGCCGAACCGGTGGCCAGAGAGCGGGTCGGCGAGGACGGGGAACCCGGTCGCCTCGGCGAGCGCCGAGAGGGCGTCGCGGTCGGGCGCGGCCGCGTCGCCCTCGTGGACGGGAGAGTCCGCCGGACCGACGACGACGAGTCCCCTCGACGCGCTCTCGACGGCCCGTCGGACCTCGCGGAAGTCGCCCCCGGCCAACTCCGGGCGACCCCGCGCGGTCCGGACGAACGGGCCGTCTAACCCGTCGCTCCTCGTCCGGCCTTCGACGCCGAGGGGTGCCTCCGCCGCGAAGTCGGCGGGTACGTCGCCCGGCACCTCGACGGGTTCGAGGGGTTTCCGGAAGGGGACGTTGAGGTGGACCGGTCCCGGCGGCGTCCCGGTCGATTCCGCGAGGGCGCGGTCGGCCGTCGTGCGGAGCGACCGGAGTTTGCGAGCCTCGGGTTCGGGTTCCGGCAGGTCGGCGTACCACCTGACGGCGTCGCCGTAGAGCTTCTGCTGGTCGATGGTCTGGTTCGCGCCGGAGTCCCGGAGTTCGGGCGGTCGGTCGGCGGTGAGAACGAGCATCGGAACCCGGGCCTGATTCGCCTCGATGACCGCGGGATGGAAGTTCGCGGCGGCGGTCCCCGACGTGCAGACCAGCGGCGTCGGTTTCCCGGTGCGCTTGGCCCGGCCGAGCGCGAAGAACGCGGCCGAGCGCTCGTCGAGGTGGGAGAACACCTCGATGTCGGGGCGCTCGGCGAACGCGACCGTCAGGGGCGTCGAGCGACTGCCGGGGGCGACGCAGACCGCATCGACCCCGGCGGCGTCGAGTTCGCCGACCAGCGTCCGCGCCCAGAGCGTGTTGCGGTTCGGCGCGGTCCCGACGTCCGGGTCCGACCGGTCGGCGTCGTCGCGGTCAGTCATCTTCGAGTTCGTCCAGAATCGGCCGGTACTTCAACTGTACCTCCTCGTACTCCTCGTCGGGGTCGCTGTCGGCGACGATGCCGTTTCCGGCGAACAGCGTCGCCGAGCGGTCGCCCGTGACCGCCGACCGGAGACCGACCGCGAACGTGCCGTCGCCCTCGGCGTCGAACCACCCGACTGGGGCGGCGTACCAGCCCCGGTCGAAGGTCTCGGTCTCGCGGATGGTCTGCAGGGCCTTCTCGGGCGGCAGGCCGCCGACCGCGGGGGTCGGATGCAGGGCCTCCACGATGGAGAGGACGTGGCCGTCGTCGGTCAGGTCGGCCTCGACGGGCGTCCAGAGGTGCTGGATGGTCGCCAGCTTTCGGACGCGCCGGTCCGCGACCCGGACCGCGCCCGCGATGGGCGAGAGTTGCTCGCGGATGGTCTCGACGACGAGTTCGTGTTCGTGAGCCATCTTCTCGCTGTTCTCGATGCTGGCTTCGAGTTCGGCGTCCTCCTCCGGGGTGTCGCCGCGGCCGACCGACCCGGCGAGCGCGTCGGTCTCGACGGTTCTCCCGCGGAGGGTCGCCAGTCGCTCGGGGGTCGCGCCGAAGAAGGCCGCCTCGGTGGTGGGTTCGAAACAGAACCGGAAGCAGTCGGGGTACGACTCGCCGAGGCGCGCGAGCGCGTCGGGGACCGACACTTCGTCGGCCAACTCGACCGCGAGCGCCTGCGCCAGCACGACCTTCCGGAGTTCGCCCGCCTCGATGCGGGAGACGGCGGCGGCGACCTGCTCGGCCCACTCCTCGCGGGTCGTGGTCGAGTTCGTGGCGACGACGCCCGGGGGTCCGTCGCGTCGGGAGTCAGTCGCCGACTCGTCGGTCGATGTGAGCGCCTCGCTGACCTCGGTGAGTTCGTGTTCGACCGCCTCCGGTGTGGCGTCGCGTGCCGAAACCGTCAGCCACGTCTCGCCGTTCGCGCGAGTCAACTGCGTCCGGGGCAGGACGAACTCCGCAGCCCCGAACCCCAGCCACGGCGGGGCGGGTCTGTGGTCGTCGTGGAACGAGAAGCCGCCGAACAGTCGGGGGCGCGCCTGGTCCGGGCCGTCGAAATCGTGTCCGTCGAACAGTTCCTCGGCGGCCTCGCGGACCGCGTCGAAGCGGTCCGACCCGTCGGCAGTGACGCGGGCCGCGGTCCCGCCGCCGGCGAACTCGGGTCCGTAGGGGCTGGTCCAGTACGTCCGGGGTGCGTCCCGCCCGGCGAGAAACGCCCGAGGGTCGCAGTCCGGTAGCTTGCAAGCCCGGCTCACGAGGTTGGAGCCGGTCGGTTCGGCCGACACCTGTCCGTCGCGGGGCGGAGACTCCATTCAGTCGAACTGAGGATTGGCGAGCCTTTAGTCTAACTGAATTACTCGTGGTTCCATTCGCGCGGGGCACAACGGTCGTACGTCGAGTCGAGCGCTCGCAGGAGAGAGTCGGTCGGGCCTCGCCGACTAGCTGTATCGCTCCTCGTTCCACGGGTTCGCCGTGTTGGAGTAACCGCGCTTCTCCCAGTAGCCCCGTTCGGGTTCGGTCAGGAACTCGACGCCATCCACCCACTTCGCGCCCTTGTAGGCGTACTTGTGGGGCGTGACGACCCGCAGCGGACCGCCGTGTTCGGGCGGGAGCGAGTCGCCGTCGAACTCGTAGGTGAACAGGACCTCCTCACGCATGCAGTCGGAGAGCGGCAGGTTCGTCGTGTAGCCGTCGAGCGCGGAGAACATGACGTGGACCGCGTCGTCCTCCACGCCAGCCATCTCGGCGAGGTCGGGGAACGTGACGCCCGCGAACTCGCAGTCGAACTTACTCCACCCCGTCACGCAGTGGAAGTCCTGATTCTGGGTCTCGCTCGGCAGGTCTCGGAACTCCTCCCACGAGAACGTGAGTTCCTCGTCTACCGCTCCGGTGACGGTGAACTCCCACGTCTCGGGGTCCCAGTCCGGCGTCCCGCTCTTCGAGAGGACCGGGAACTTGCTGGTCTCGCGCTGGCCCGGCGGGAGGCGTTCGCCGTCGAACTCCTCGTGAATGTCGGTCACGTCCGTGACGCTCATGGGTCGTAGTCGGCGGCGAATCCAAGTAGGTCTAACGACTGCGGCCGGAATCCGCGTCGGAACCGTGCTACCAATCGCCGGTTTCCGATTACGTACTGCGGTTACGGTCGGCCAGTAACGGACCCATTACGAGAAAAACCGAATAAACTCCCGCAACTGTCCGTCGATACTCCCGGGCATCCACTGAATAACAAAGGACACGCTGTGCCAAAGTGGAGTTGCAATGTCAATGAAAGGCCAACAGCAGCAGATGGGGGAGAAGGCCACGATGGAGGCCGCCGAGGAATCGACGACGGACCTCGCAATCCTCGCGTCGGCGGCGTCGGTCGCGCTGTCGTGGTACCAGTTCTTCGGGCGCGGTAACAAGATGCAGGGACTGTTCATCGGCCTGTGGCCGCCGACGATTCTTGCGTTCGCGAGCTACTTCAATCAAAAACGAATGGAGGAGAAGCTGAGTGCGATGGGTCCGGGGCGTATCGTCAGCTCCATCGAGCAGATGCTCAGTAGCCGCTGAAAGCGCAGAATACGCCTTTCTCCGTTTTTATCCACCACCGGCGAGTATCGACGCTCGCAACTTCAGTTCGGAAAAACTGACTCTTGGTTTCGTTTCGTTTAATCATTCTTCCAGAAACGAGCGAAATCGTTCGCCATCATCCAGACTCGTCCCCGTCAGACTTATCAACACCCCTCCCGAAGCCACCAACGTTCCAATGCCGAAGGTAGAGATAACTATTCCGGAACATCTCGAAATGCAGATCGCCCAGATGGTAGAACAGGGCGAGTTCGTCAACCGAGAGGAAGCCATCGAAGACCTCCTCTCTACCGGGTTGAAAGCCTACAAAACGAGCGGTCCGATGGACGACGACGACCGCGAACCCGGTATCGAAGACGAAGGAATGATGGGTCACGAGGACGAGTACGTCTTCTAACCCTCCTTTTTCGGAGTGCGTGCGAAGTGTTCTCAGAAACCCTTAAATTGGATAGTTCCTTATCCACGGTTATGCACAAGGACGAACTTCTCGAACTCCACGAGGAGATGGTACTCATCATGGAGTACTTTCAGGAAAAGGAGCGCGTGACCGACGGTCTGTTCGACCCGTACGAGGAACTCGACGTGGACCCCTCGCACGTCCACAAGTCCAAGAGCGAACACAAACACGCCGTCTTCGTCCTCGGGAACGCGCTGGCGACCGCCATGAGCGACGACGAGTTCAGCGAGGCGGGCCGCATCGGCAAGCGGATGAAGGAACTCGCCGAGGACGCCGAGTCCAAGATTTAGATCTCTTTTTACTGCACTCAGTCCCACGAGCAGCAGGCTTGCGCTCCTTCGCCGGGAAACCACTGTATCACCTCCCCGCTTGGCGGCGTACCCCCACCCTCGCCACGTCGAAGTCACTTCGGTCTACTCGCCGTCGCTCGAAAAGCCGAACGTGCCCGAATCTGATACACTCTTGACGGACCGCATCTGACTTTCGACCTGTAACACCGCGAGGAGGGTCAGCGAGGAGCGAGCGGTCGGAGTGACCCTCGAAATGTCACAGTGCCAAATGTTCGACCGAGATGACGCCGGTCTCTCGTCGAAGGTCTGTGCGAATGCGACGCTCCTGTCGCACTCTCGGTAGAAGTTCGGGCCGCAAGATATTTGAGAGACTTGTGGCTTCCACGTAATATGGAAACGCGCACGGTCGAGCAGGTCGAAAGTTGGCAGACCCGGTCGTTCGACGACGGGTTTGCTGGCCTGCGCGAACTCTCAGACGGGGAGTTCTCGGGGGCAGTCAGGGCCGGTGGCGCGTGGTTGTTCATGCTCAACGGGCGGATAATAGGCGTCTACGAGGGGAGTCTCGACGACTTCGAAGACGCCGACGGCACCGCCTACGCCGCGCCCCATCCGTCGCTACCGCTGCTGTTCAGTATGCAGGAGCAGGGCGGCGAGACGCAAGCAAAGTACTACACGAACAAGACGCCGCTGTCGGAAGTCGATTCCACGCTGACCAGCGGGAACTTCACGGGGTACGTCGAACTCAGCGAGAACGTCCTGAGCGGGGACTACTACGTGGCCTACTACGGCGGGCGCTCGATGAGCGTCGCGTTCGTCGGCCAGAGCGAACAGGTCGTGACCGGCGACGAGGCCTTCGAGCGCGCCAACGACGAAGTGGGCATCTACGAAGTGCGGGACGTGGACGTGGAAGTCACCGACGTTCCGGAACCCGACGAACCGGACGAGTCGTCCGGCGCGGCGTCGGCCGGAGCGGACACCACCTCCGGCGGAGCAGGTGGCGCGTCCGACACGGGAACCGGCGCGTCGGGCGCGGGAACTGGCGCGTCGGGTACGGCCGACGAACCGAACGTGACCTCCGTCGGTGCGGGCGGGTCCAGCGAGTCGTCCACCGGGAAAGGTGGGGCATCGGGTGGGGCGGGTGCGACGACCGGCGCAGCAGGTTCCGGGGCCGGTGGAGTGACGGAGTCCGACCCGACGAACGCGACGCCCGCAGACGTTCCGTCGGCAGACTCCGGGTCCTCACCCGGCCAGCGCGACTCCGCACCGGCCGAGACCGACTCCGGCGTGCGGCAGACCGACCCCGAATCGACCGTGTCCGACGCGGGGACGTCCGACACGCGGACGGCCGAGGTGCAGACTGACGATTCCGACGCGATGGCGGCCGAGGCGGGCGCAGGCGTGACCGAGCAGTCGGGGAGCGAGACGAGTCCGGACGCGACGGGCGAGTCAGTGGACGCCCGATCGGACTCCAGCGCCGACGCGGGGGGACCCGACTCGACCGAGGCCCCCGCCGAGGGTGACGACGACGAGGCAGACGGCGCGAGCGCGTTCGAGGACGAGGAGGACTGGCGCGAGACCACGACGATTCCGTCGCTGGACCCCGACCGGAGCGAGGGTCCCGACGACGCCGCGGGCGCGTCGTCCGAGACCGCATCGTCCGCCGACGATACCGCGTCGCCGGGACGCACGAGTTCCGCGTCGGAGTCCCCGTCGCGCACGCAGTCCGGGTCCGACGACGGAGCGAGCGCGACGCGAACGTCTGCCGGTGGAGCGTCGGGCGCGTCCAGAGCGTCGTCGGGCCAGTCCACGCCGACGTCCGGGTCGGACGCGTCGGGCGCGTCGGGGCGCGAGCAACCCGCGGACGCGTCGAGCGAGACCGGCGGAGAGTCCGGGGCCCGCGTCCGAAAACTCCGGTCGCAACTCGAACAGCGCAAACAGCAGGTCGAGCAGTTGAAACAGCGACTCTCGAACGTCGAGTCCGAGCGCAACGAGTACAAGCGCGAGCGCGACGCCCTCCGTCAGGAGGTCGAGCGACTCGAAGCCAAACTGGAGACCACCGGCGGAACCGGGTCGGGAGGTACCAATCGACAGCTCGACCGGTCGCAGGCGTTCGACGGAACCAACCTGTTCGTCCGCTACGAGTCGAAGGGGAAGGCCACGCTCGACGAGGCCGCGAACGACGCGGCCGACGCGAGCGACGTGAACGCGAACCTCCGACTGGAACACCACACCCAGTTCGAGGCCGACGACGTGGACGTGGAAGGCGAGTCGTTCGAGGCGTTCCTGACCGACTCGTTCGAGTACCAGTTCGTCTCGTGGGTCGTCGAGGAACTGCTGTACGAGATTCGAGACACGGGCCACCGAGCCAGTCTGAAGGACCTCTACGAGTCGATTCCGAAAATCGACCGGGTGGACCTCCACGGGTCGGTGAGCGCCGGCGGTGCCGACGACGACACGCGACAGGAGTCGTTCGACGTCATCATGCGAGACCGGATGGGTAATCCACTCCTCCTCGCCGACCTCAACGGGTCGCGCGACCCCACGACCGGCGAGATGATGGGGTCGCTCGTGGACGCCGCCACCGGCGTCGCGCAGGCTCACGACGAACTATCCGGCGCGTTCCAGATCACCGAGAGCTTCTTCGAACCCGAGGCTCTCGAAACGGCCGAGTCGGCGACTTCGGGCGGGTTCCTGAGTCGGGAAAAGAGAGAGAGCTTCGTAAAACTCTCCCGCAAGCGGGGATACCACCTCTGTCTCGTGGAATCACGGAGCGGTGGCTTCCACCTGAACGTTCCGGAACTCTAGTTTTCGGCTTCCGCGGTCTCGCTAATCTTCATCTCGGCCAGACTGGACGAGATCTCGTCGATCTTGTCGTCGAGTTCGTCGACGAACTCTTGGGTACGTTCGGTCGTGATGGCTCCTTGGCTCGACGGTTCGATGAGGTTCTCCTCTTCGAGAACTCGGAGGGAGTACCGAACCTTGTGGTGCGGGTAGCCGGTCTCGTTCGACATCTTCACGATGCCGATCGGTTCGCTCTCGATAACCATCTTCAGGACCTGCAGATGGCGCTCCAACATATCGACCTCTTTCTCAAGTCTATCTATCATGGCACGTGTTAACTTGTCTTAGAGACTTTTAAAAGTTGCTGTCCGTCCGGACTGGGAGACGACCGACTCGTCGCAGTCTGGTGCGAGTAGTTAACAGGTCTGGCGTCGAGTCATATAGCGTTGTCGGTCCGCGAGAAGTACGGATGTACTCGATACTGTGTCTTTCCGGCACCGAATAACCGTTTCTATCCACGTACGTGGGTAAAGATGGCGGAGGGACCGTAATCGGTTTACCGAATGGCCGACAACCGTTCCGCGTAATGACCGTAACCATCGTCGGTTCGCAACTCGGCGACGAGGGAAAGGGCGGCGTCGTGGACCTCTGGGGCGACGCCGTCGACGTGGTCGCCCGCTATCAGGGCGGAGACAACGCTGGCCACACCGTCGTCGAGGACGGCACCGAGTACAAACTCTCGCTCGTTCCGAGCGGTGCAGTCCGCGGGAAGGTCGGCGTCCTCGGCAACGGGTGCGTCGTCAATCCCGCGACGCTGTTCGAGGAGATAGACGACCTGCGAGAACGGGGTCTCGACCCCGACGTGCGCGTGGCCCAGCGCGCACACGTCATCCTCCCGTACCACCGCGTGCTGGACGGCATCGAGGAGGACGTCAAGAGCGAGTCCGACCAAGAGGTCGGAACGACCGGCCGGGGTATCGGCCCGACCTACGAGGACAAGGCGGGTCGGCGCGGCATCCGCGTGGGCGACCTGCTCGACCCCGAACTGCTCCGAGAGAAGTTGGAGTACGTCGTCCCGCAGAAACAGCGACTCGCCGAGGACGTGTTCGGCGTCGAGACCGGCGAGGAGTTCGACATCGCCAGCCTCTACGAGGAGTACAAGCGCTACGGCGAGCGTTTGGCGGACGAGGAAATGACCGTCGATTCCGGCGAGTTCCTCACCGACCGCATCGAGTCCGGCGACCAGTTGATGTTCGAGGGCGCGCAGGGCACCCTCATCGACATCGACCACGGGAACTACCCCTACGTCACGTCCTCGAATCCCACGGCGGGCGGGGCCGCCACCGGGACCGGTCTCAGCCCCGGCGTCGTCGGCGGCGGCGACATCGTCGGCATCGTCAAGGCGTACCTCACTCGCGTCGGGAGCGGGCCGCTCCCGACCGAACTCGGCGGCGTCGAGGGTGACACCCCCGGCTACGACGAACAGGGCGAGGGCGAGAACGAGGAACTCGCCGAGTACATCCGCGAAGAGGGCGGCGAGTACGGCACCGTCACCGGCCGCCCCCGCCGCGTCGGGTGGCTGGACGTGCCGATGCTTCGCCACTCGGCGCGCACGAACGGTTTCACGGGACTCGCCGTCAACCACATCGACGTGCTGTCCGGTCTCGACGAAGTGAAGGCCGCCCACAGCTACGACCTCGACGGCGACGAGAGAGACACCGTTCCCGCCACCACCGAGCGGTGGGCCGACTGCGAACCCAACTACCGGACGTTCGACGGGTGGGAGGACGTGGACTGGAGTCACGTCGCCGAGGAAGGGTACGACGCCATTCCGGAGAACGCCCGGACGTACCTCGAGTACGTCAGCGACGAACTCGACGCCGACATCTACGCGGTCGGCGTCGGGCCGGGCCGCGAGGAGACCGTCGTGGTGGAGAACCCACTCGAATAACGACGGAGAGCGACTTTTTTGCCTTCTAGACACCTACGAACGCGTCGGCGGTCAGGCTTAAGACCGTTCGGAGGCATACTGGTACCGAAGGCTAGTCGTTGCGCGGCGTGCGAACTGGAGAGCGATGGCCACGCCGAACCCACGGCTACGCCTCTCGCGCACCTATGCGCAAAGTCGAACTCATCTACCTTCACGCGCTGCTCGCAAAGACCCACGATTACCTCGCGGTCCGCCACGACCTGCCTGAGAGGTTCGACGAGTACGAAACGGACGAAATCGGACCGTACCAGATTCAGCGCCCGAAAGACGAACACGAGTCGGCGACCCGACTGCTCGCCGAACGACTCGCCGACGAAGTCGCGGACGACGAACAAGAAATCGAATTTCAGGAAGCGTGACGATTTCACAGGCCGTCACGAGTGGACGGCGGCGACAATACCTCAACTGATTCAGGGTACAATTTGACATCCGGGGCCGGTTATCGGATAGCGGACTCACTCCTGCGAAATCGTCCATCCAAAGCTTCTATTTCTCCACAGTTACCGGATTGACGACCTCCGAGTCGACAGTAAAGATTCGATTCTATTCCTCGTCGAAGGAGACAGATACCCCTACTCGGCGTTCTGGTCTTTCGCATGGACAACTTCGAGTATCGTGTAGTTTCGTCTGCCGCGTTCACCGAACCCGTCACGCTTTTGCCCCGCCCACTCACAGGCACTATCATGAAGCAGTCGCTGATGGACATCATCTGTTGTCCGCTGGACAAGCAGGAACTCGAACTCGACGCCACCGAAACCGACGACGAGGAGGTCATCACTGGGACGCTGACCTGCACCGAGTGCGGCGAGACCTACCCTATCGAGGACGGCATCCCGAACCTCCTGCCGCCGGACATGCGCGACGTGGAGGCGTAGTTTTTTCTACCTTCGGTTAGAGGTGACGATAGCGTGCCAGACAGTCTCCCCGTCCGTCTCAACGACGACCGACTACACGACATTCAGACGCGGACGTCGTTCGAGACGGCGGACTCGTTCCCGATTCTGTTACACAACGGCGACGCGCCGGTCCACGTCCACCTGCATCTGGACGACGCGCTCTCGTCGGTGGCGTCCATCCCGGCGAACAACCACTTCGTGGACGCCAACTCGACCCAGCAGGTGGACGTCGAAGTCGCGGACGGACCCCGAGCGGTCGAGGGACAGGTCAAGATCGTGACCGGACACGGGGCGGAGACCGACTACGTCACTGTCTCGATAGTCGAACCCGAGGAGGGCGAGGAGGTCGTGGACGTAGACGAGACCCTCGCCGCGCCGGTTCGCGACGAAGACGACGAGGACGCCGACGACGGATACGAACTGCCCGACCTCTCGCTCGGCCGGAACGCGCCGGTCGCCGTCCTCGGCGTTCTCGCTATCACGGTGGCGGCGGGGTCGGCCACCCTCTCGGACAGCGTGGCGGTGCTGTTCGGTGCGCTGGCCGTCCTCGCGAGCGTCGTGGCCGCGGGCTATCTCCTCGCTCGGTAGGGACGCTATCGCATCGCTTTTGCTCGTCGCCTGCGTCACTTCGCACATGTCACTCGCCGAGGATGCCCGCGACGCGGTCCGGCGGCGGCCCTTCCTCCTCGCCTCGCTCCGGGCGGGCGTCGTCAACTACACCGCGGCGGCCCGCTTCCTGACCGACGACGTGGACGGCGACGCCGAGTCGGTCGCGACTGCGCTCCGGCGGTTCGCCGACTCGCTCCCCGACTACGAGACGGCGGCCCGAACCGCCCACGTCTCGATGGAGAGCGGACTGGGTGAAACCGACGACCCGGACGACGCCTTGCTCGTCGTCGGCGGAACCGCGCTCGCTCCGGGCGAGGGGTCGCTGACCGGCGTCGTCGCGTCGGGCGACGCGGACGCGAGCGCACTGGCGCACGTCCTCGGGCGCTTGGACGCGGCGGGCGTCGGCGTCCGGGCCGCGGGCGTCGCCGACGACGCAATCGTCCTCGCGGTCGAGCGCCGAGACGGTCCCGATACGGTTCGAGTCGTCGAGGACGCGCTGGACGCGGTTCCCGAGTCGGAGTAACTCGACGCCGAGGCGGGGTTCGAACACGACGACAGCGGCGCGTAGTGTTTCTATCGACGCTTTAAAACGGTCGCTCCGGCTACTAGTCGGCAATGACGCTCCAAGTGACGAACACCCTCACCGGGGAGCCGGAACCGTTCGAACCGCAGGATCCCGACTCCGTCCTCCTCTACTACTGCGGACTCACGGTCTCGGACTTCGCCCACCTCGGGCACGCCCGGTCGTGGGTCCACGTCGACGTGATGCATCGGTGGCTCGAACACCTCGGCTACGACGCGCGCCACGTCGAGAACTTCACCGACGTGAACGAGAAGATCGTCGCGCGCGTCGGCGAGGAGGGACTGGGCGACAGCGAGAGCGAGGTGGCCCGCCACTTCGTCTCCGAGGTCATCGCGGACATGCGGTCGCTCAATCTCAAGCGCGCGGAGGTCTACCCCCGCGTCAGCGAACACGTCCCCGAGATAATCGACCTCGTGGAGACGCTCGTCGAGAAGGGCTACGCCTACGAGTCGAACGGGTCGGTCTACTTCGACGTGACCGAGTTCGAGGAGTACGGCAAACTCTCGAACCAGAACGTCGACGAGATGGAGGCCCAAGGCGAAGAGGACGAACTGTCCGAGAAGCGCAACGCCGCCGACTTCGCGCTCTGGAAGGCCGGGGAAGCGCATCCGGACGAGGCCGAGTCTGGCGGCCAGACGTGGGACTCGCCGTGGGGCGAGGGGCGTCCCGGGTGGCACATCGAGTGTTCGGCGATGAGCATGAGCCACCTCGGCGAGACGCTCGACCTCCACGTCGGCGGGCAGGACCTCGTCTTCCCCCACCACGAGAACGAGATCGCCCAGAGCGAGGCCGCGACCGACCGGCAGTTCGTCAACTACTGGCTCCACGTCCGCCTGCTGGAGACCGGCGGCGAGAAGATGTCCTCGTCGCTCCAGAACTACTTCACGGTCCGCAACGCCGTCTCGGAGTTCGGCGCAGACGCCATCCGGATGTTCCTGCTCTCGACCGCGTACAACAACCGCCAGACCTACAGCGAGGAGACGCTGGACGAGGCGGTCGAGCGCTGGGAGCGACTGGAACGGGGCTACGAGCGGGCGGTCGAAACCGCCGACAGCGCGGCCGCCCGGACGAAAGTCGAGGATGCGGACCTGCGGGACGCCGTGGCTGCGACCCGCGAGGAGTTCGAGGCCGCGATGAACGACGACTTCAACACACGCGAGGCCATCACGGCGCTGCTGGAACTCGTCAGCGCGGTCAACAGGCACGTCGATTCCCGCGAGGAGTACGACTACCGGGCGCTCCGCGTCGCCGTCGAGACCTTCGAGGCGTTCGGCGAGGGCGTTCTCGGGTTGGCGCTGACGGGCGACGGCGAGGGGAACGTCGAACTGCTCGGCGAAGTTGTGGAACTCGTCCTCGACCTGCGCGAACGCGAACGCGAGTCGGGCAACTACGAGCGGGCCGACGACCTCCGCGACGAACTCGAAGCGCTGGGCGTCGAAGTGCAGGACACCGATTCGGGACCCGAGTTCCGCGTGGAGTAATCCGGTCGCTGTGAGGGTCGGATTCTGCCCGCAGTGACACCGTCCGCTCGACTTGGGAAACCGGACGGATTTGGCACTCGAACGAGTGCGGGCACTCGAAAGCGGTAGAACGAGAGGTGAACTACGGGACTACCTGCTGTCGTCGAGTTCTTCGTCCATCACGCCGGTCGTGACCACGATTTCGTCGTCGGTGATGCGTTCGATCGTGTCCTCGCGGAGGCGGTAGTCGTCGTCGTCCTCGTCGGCCCCGAGTCGCGCCATGATTTTCTCGGTGAGACTCGGATGCGGATCGACGTAGGCGACGCCGTCCTTGGCCTCCACGACCTCCCCTATCTGGTCACCGTGGGCGTTGACGACGGGTTTGCCCTCGTCGCTCTCCTCCGGTACGACCCGGAACTCCTCGTCGGTCCCGATTTCGGTGTCGGTCTCGACTTCCGTGTCGGTCTCGGTGACCGTTTCCGTCTCGGTGACTGTTTCCGTATCGTACGCGTCGCGCTCGGCGAGACCCGCCTCGATGTCCTCTTCCCGCACCATCTCGCGGTCGAGGAGTTCGCCCTCGACGACGTCGGTCGTGAGTCGAGTCCGGTCCGAGAGTTCGCGCTCGAACCGTCGCCGCGAGGTGAGATACGTGGTGAGGATGTCGTCGTCCGTGAACTCGCTGTCGATGTCGTACGATTCGGTATCGACTACCTCGCCCTCGTCCAGGCCACTGTCGAAGTCGATGACGTCGCTGTCGAGCAGTTGTCGGTGGACGGACTCCACGTCGATTCGGGCTTCGAGGTCCCGCGACTCTACCTCGTCGGTCTCGGTGACGTCCACGTCGGTGATGTGCGTCTCGACGGTGTAGCGGTCGACGTCCTCTATCGTGACCGCCCAGTCCTCGCGGACCTCCACGGTGACGTCGAACGGGTACTCGTCGCCCCGCCCCGCCTCCATCGTCGTCACGTCGTCGGCGACGAACCGGTCGCTCCCGTACGTCCCGAGGTAGTCGAAGTCGGCGTCCTCGGTGGTGATGTCGCAGGTCTGGCACTCGCGGTCCATCAGTTCGACGTCCACCACGTTCCGCTCGATGGTCTCTCGGTCGACGACTTTGCTTTCGAGGGTGGCCTTCTCGACGATGGTCTCCTCGACGACCGTCGTCTCGGTGACCGTTCCGGTTATCGTCTCGCCCTCTATCAGTCGCTGCTCGGCCTCGTCGCGGTCGAGTTCCTCGGACTCGGCCGTCACGCGTTCGAGCGCGTCGTCGCGGTGGGTCACCTCGAACAGTTGGCGGTCTCCCGCGTCGCCGTGATAGGTCACGACGCGGTCGCTTTCGTCTACCTCCCGGTGGAACGCCTCCCAGTCGAGACGCTCGTGGTCTCCCATCATCTCGTCTTCGGGGACGAGTCGTATCTCGTCGCCCTCGCGGACCGGTACCGCGTCGTGTTCGTCGGCCCACGTCTCTATCTCGTCGCGGTCTACTGTCAATCTCGAATTCGCCATAAGTACTCCCCCGTCCACAGTTGGGGTCTCTGCGAGGTTAAGCAGAATGGCCGTGGGTTCCGTATCCCCGGCGGACGACGTGATGGTCTCGATTCAGGGCGCTGAAACGACGCGTTTTGCGCTTCTCGGAGATAGTACCCGGTCCTACATGTAACGCTTCGAGAACGGGGCCAGCAGACTCTTTGAACCCACGACCCTACGACGACACGGGGGAGAAACGATGAGCAACCGCGACACTGACGCCGAATACGAGATGGACGAAGAGGTCGACAGAGATATCGACCCCAATCCGCACGAACGCGGGAAGTGGCTCTCGGGCATCATCGCCCTACTCGGGGTGTGGATGCTCGCGGAGGCCTTCCTGTTCGACATCGTCGCGTCGCAGTTCTGGAACGACGTCATCGTCGGCGCACTCCTGCTCGCCGTGGGGGCGTACAACTACTCGCGGCGCGGGAGCGACCGAGTCGGAAGTGTCGGTGCCGCAGCGATCGCCGCGCTCCTCGGACTGTGGCTCGTGGCAGCGCCGTTCCTGTTCGGTGCCGGCGGCGGGGCCACCGAGGCAGTGAACGACGCCGCGTTCTGGAACGACATCGTCGTGGGCCTCATCGCGCTGGTCGTCGGTGCGTTCAGCGCGTACGCGGCACGCGACCAGAAGCGAGAAGCCCAGCGACTCGGACGCGGAACGTGATGCAGGCGGACCCCACGTTCACACCGTCGTTCGTCTCGCGCTACCAGTTGGCGACTTTTTGCCGACGATACACCGCGATTTGATACCGCGTGAGTTTCACCGAGAAGGCGACCATCAGCACGGCGAACAGACCGATGTAGCCGAGCGACCCCTCGTGGACGAACCCGTTTATCAACTGCAGCAGCGCGAACACCGGAAGACCGAACGTGTAGATACCGGTCCGAACCGGGAACTCGCTCGCCATCTGCAAGAACAGGTCTTGGTCGTCTGACACCCCGTTGTTCACTGGTTCTCCCCCAATCACGTCTCGTTCACCGTCTTTCGAGGACGGGTTATAGTCTTTTTGGAGACCGCCGACGGAACGATTCGCCGCACGCCGACAGAGCGCGTGTCAGACCCGAAATTCGCTGCGTTCCGACTCCTCTGACAGGAACTGCCGCGAGCCACGAGGTTCATAACCCCTGCCCGTCAACTCGGCGAGTACATGGCACGCAGAGTAGTGGCTGGCGTCTTGGTCGCCGTACTCGTCGTCTCCAGTGGCTGTACCGGGTTCCTCTCGGGACCGGTCACGTTCTCGGCGTCGGAGGCGACGGTCAGCGACGCCGCCCTCGAAGAGACGGGGTACGAACACAACAGCACCGAGAAGATGAAACTCTCCCGAACGGTCTCGGCGGCGGGCCAGAGCAAGGAGGTCGAAGTGACCAACTGGATTTCGGAGTACCACAAGACGGTCGGCCTTCCGGGCGTCGGCGAGCAGAAGGCCGCGGTCTTCGTCACGTTCTCCAGTCCGCAGGTCGAGGTCCTCGGCAAGTCGTTCAACCCGCTGGCGAAGTACGACAACCGCCAGTTGGCCCAGCAGTTCACTACCCAACTGCGGAGCGTGAACAACGTTCGGGAAGTCGGCGCACAGAACCGGACGATGTTGGGGACATCCACGAAGGTCACGAAGTTCGAGGCCACCGTGACGACCGCCACGGGCGTCGAGTTCGACGCCTACGTCCACGTCACGAAGGTGAAACACGAGGGCGACTTCGTGGTCGCGCTCGCGGTCTACCCCCAGAAACTCCCCGGACAGAGCGACGCGGTGACTCGACTCCTCCGCGGCGTCCAACACGGCGAGTAACGCGACACGGGTCGCGTGGACCGTCTGGCAACGCTTTTCTCGGTCCGGTGTCTCACTGAATCCTATGAATACCACGCTGGTGGCTGGCGTCGCGTTCACGGCCGCCGGACTGGTCGGCTATCTGGTCGGTCTCGCGACGCAGTACCCGGGACGGGCCTTCTCGGTGACGAGCGTGATGGTCGGCATCACTCTGCTCGCCATCGGACGGGAGGGCGATTCGGCGTGACCGTCGAGGCGACCGTCTACACGTCCGACGGAACCACGACCTACACCGACCTGCAGGACGCCCGCGACGCGGCCGGGACCACGTGGGTCCGCGCGTCCGGCGCGACGGCGGAGGAGATGACTGAGGTCGCGTCGGTGTTCGACGTCCACTCGCTCTCGGTGGAGGACGTGCGCAACGGCGTCCGACCGAAGACCGAGGAGTTCGACGACCACGTGTTCGTCCTGCTGAAGACGGCTACCCTCCGTCGGGGCGAGACCACGTTCGAGGAGGAGATTCGCCAGCGGTCGGTCGGGTTCTTCGTCGGCGACGACTGGTTGGTCACGATGTCGATGGAGTCGGTGGACGCCGTCGAGCGCGTCTGGCAGATGGTCGTGCGCGAGGAGGGCCGCATCCTGCGGCGCGGTCCCGACTTCACCGCCTATCGCGTCATCGACGGCATCGCGGACGCCTACTTCGACGTGCTGGACGAAATCGAGGACCAGATAGAGCGCGTCGAGAACGAGGTGACGACCTCGACCGACCTCGAGACGCTGGAGACCATCAACAACGTCCGGCGGGAACTGCTCTCGTTCCGGAAACTACTGTGGCCCTCGCGGGAGGCCATCGGCTACCTCGCACGGGGGGACCCGGACCAGATTCAGGAGGACACCGAGAAGTACTACCGGGACGTGTACGACCACCTCGTCCAACTCGTGGACCTGACCGAGACGTACAGGGACCTCGCCAACGGTGCCCGCGACATCTACCTCAACACCCTCTCGCTATCGACCAACGAGGTGATGAAGAAACTGACCGTCGTGGCGACCATCGTCCTCCCGCTGACCTTCGTGGTCGGCGTCTACGGGATGAACTTCGCCGACGGCCCCTACAACATGCCGGAACTCGGGTGGACCTACGGCTACCCCGCGGTCATGCTCGGGATGCTCGCGGTGACGCTGATTCTGGTGGCCTACTTCCGCGAGGAGGGGTACGTGTGAGCGACCGGTCTCAGTGTCGCTGGCCTTCCGTCGCCGAGACGAGGTCCACGCCGGTGAACTCGAACCGCGCGCCGCCGTCCGGGCCGTCCGTAATCGCGTACTCCCACCCGTACGTGTCGGCGAGTTCGGCGACGAACACCAGACCGAAGCCGATACCGTCCGTGGTGTACCCCGCTTCGAACACCTGCTCGCGCTCGGCCTCGGGAATCCCGGGTCCGTCGTCCTCGACGTAGAACCCCGAGGGAAGTCCCCCGACGCGAACGGTGACGCACCCGTCGGCGTGTTCGACCGCGTTCGTGAACAGGTTCTCGAGGAGGTGCCGGAAGTGGATACGGTTCACCAATATGGTGCGGTCGCTCTCGACCACGAGGTCCGCGTTCGGAACGTCGTGGGCGGTCTACGCCCCCTCGGCCACTTCCGCGAGCGCCACCGACTCACGGTCGATATCCGCGTCCGACTCTCGGGCGATGACGAGGATGACTTCCACCATCTCCTCGATGCGGGTGAGCGCCGTCTCGACCTCCTCGGCGGCGTTTCGGTCGCCGTCGGCGGTCTGTTTCAGGTATATCTGAGCGACTGCCAGCGGACTGCGGAGTTCGTGTGCGAGGAGGTTCGCGAAGTTGTCGAGGCGCTCGTTCTGGCGCCGGAGTTGGTCGCTCCGCTTCTGGAGCGCTTGTCGCTGTCGCTGGAGTTGCTGGCGCTGTTCCTCGAGTCGGCGCTTGCGAGTCAGCGCGCGAGCGTCGTAGACACCGACGAGGAAGCCACCGGCGCTCCCGAGCGCGGTGACGAACGTGAGCGACCAGCGCGGGTACGCGACGACGACGCCCGGTTCGAGCATGAGCAGTTCGATGAGAACGAGGACGCCACCGAACCCGGCGAGACACCACCCGAAGATACGCAGATACGTGTCCGGGTCGATGTCGGTCTCCGGTAGCCGATAGCCGCCGAAGAGCAGGACGAGACCGGGGACGCCGACGAGTGCGAAGTCGACGAGAGCGGTGAGAAGCGACGCGGGTCGAGTCAGGACGAAGAGCGCACGAGCCGTCGCTATCACGACGTACAGAGCCCCGAGAGTCGAGATGGTCCGGTTGCCCCCCAGCACCGAACGCGAACTTCCCCATGCCATAACCCCGGTATGCGTGAGTGTGATTTAACTCGTTCGGACGGTTCGGTGTCTCTCGACGCGCGTTCTCGCCCTCGGCGGTGAGTCCGAGTGCCGCGGACGACGCGACGACGCGCCGAAGCAGTACGAGGGTTGAAATGCGAAGCCGCGACCAACTCCGACCGGACGCTTCGCGCGGTCGCAGGCAGATAGCTGGCGAGTCAGTCAGCACCGTCGCTCGGCGGTGTCACCGCCTCGCGGTGGCGGCGAAGCCGCCCTACCCTGCGACCGCCAGTCCGACTACCCCGAGAGGGCTGAGCAATCGTGCGCCGAGAGTCGTTACTTCGACCCGGTCTGCACCAGCAGAACGCCACCGAGGACGAGCGCACCTCCGACGGCCGTCGCTGGCGTAATCGGTTCGCCCAACACCGCCGCGCCGAGCAACAGCGTCAGCACTGGCTCGGCAGTACTGACGATACTGGCCTCGCTCGCGCCGATTCGACGGAGTCCGGCGAAGAACGCGAAGATGGGAACCGCAGTGGCGACGACGGCGATGGCGACGACCAGCGCCCACTCGTACCCGGTCGCCGGGACCGCGAGGCGGCCGGTCACGGTACCGACCGCGAGGTACGATATCGCGGCCGCTGGGAGGACGTGAGCCGTGAGGACCTGCGGGTCCACCGTCGCCAGCGCCGACCGACTCGCGGTGATGTAGCCCGCGTACACCACCGCCGCCGCGAGGACCACCGCGACGCCACGCGGGTCCGCCCCGGCGGGGTCCGCCCCGGTCACGAGCGCCACGCCCGCGAGGGCGGCGACGAGCGCGGTTACCGTCCGCCGAGTCACTGGCTCGTCCAGTCCAATCGCCGCCGCGCCGACGACGAAGACCGGATAGGTGTAGAGGACGATGCCGACCAGTCCGGCGGTCATGAACGTCAGTCCCCAGAAGAACAGGCCGCTCATGGCCGCGTAGCCGACCCCGCCGAGCAGGAGGCCGACCGCCAGCGTCCGACCCCGAAGCGGACGAAGTTCACCGCGAGCGCCGAGCAGGAGCCACACCACCAGCGTCGCGAGCAGGAAGCGGAAGGTCAACACGGTCGGAATCGACAGCCCCGCGGCCGCCGCTAACTCGCCGAAGACGCCGAGCGTGGCGAATCCGCCCGCCGAGACCAGCACTAACCCGGTTCCGACCCGGTCCATACGGTGGCTTCGGGGACACCGGCACAAAACCGATTCGCATAAGCGTCCGTCGCGTAACGTCGCTCACGATGACGTGGTTGGCGACGCTCGAAGAGCGAACGCCTCCGATGGCCGCGCTCGCGGTCTCCGTGGTCGCGATTAGCACCAGCGCCATCCTCGTCCGGTTCAGCGACGCGCCCAGCGTCGTCAAGGCGCTCTACCGGGTGGTGTTCACCACGCTCCTGCTCGCGCCGTTAACCGTCGCCCAGTACCGCGACGACCTCCGCGCGCTGTCGGTCAGAGACGGACTCGTCGCCGTCGTGACCGGCGTGGCGCTCGCGGCCCACTTCGCGGCGTGGTTCGAGAGCCTGGAGTGGACCACCGTCGCCGCCAGCGTGACCCTCGTCCAGTCCCAACCGCTGTTCGTCGCGTTGGGCGCGGCGCTCCTGCTCGACGAGACCATCAACCGCCGGATGGTCGGCGGCATCCTCCTCTCCGTGGTGGGCGTGGCGTTCATGTCGCTGGGCGGCCTGCTGTCGGGGGCCGCGCTCGCCGGGGCACGCCCTCTCTACGGCGACGCGCTGGCGCTCGTCGGCGCGGTCATGGCCGCCGGGTACGTGCTCGCGGGGCGGTCGCTCCGACAGCGCGTCGCGCTCGTTCCGTACGTCACCGTGGTCTATTCGGTCTGTGCGGTCGTGCTGCTGGTGGTCGCGCTGGCCGAGGGGGCCACCGTCGCGCCGACCGCGTATCCGCCCGAGGAGTGGTTGCTGTTTCTCGGCATGGCCGTCGGCCCGGGCATCTTCGGCCACACGGTCATCAACTGGACACTGAAGTACGTCGAGTCGAGCGTCGTCAGCGTCACCCTACTCGGGGAACCCGTCGGTTCGACCCTGCTCGCGCTCGTCCTCCTCGGCGAAGCACCCGACGTGTTCACCGTTGCCGGTGGTGCAATCGTCCTCACCGGCATCTACGTCACCGCGCGCGGACGGCCGAGCGGAGCGTAGGGGCTGTTTATCGGGTCGGCCGGGACGTACAGGCGGTGTTAACCGGAGAGTAGACCCGACCAGACGAATTACTGTTTCCGGGTAGACCTCGATTTCTGCATCCTCAGGCACTCACTTCCGTATCTACAGCTGAAGGATAACAAAGGGTCATTCTGGTTGAAACGTTGGGGTAACGATGCGCTGACGAACGACTTCGCGGTTACGATGGTCAGAACGCACCGGAAACCCGAAACTACCTCCGAAAATCTCCACGAATGCCCGATTCGAAATCCAGAAGAAGACGCCACGAAACGCCGCCGCCGTGGCGATACGCTCACGCTAGCATAGATAAGCCAACCGAAACGTGTCGGATAAACGAGAGCGACCGACGCCCGAGAGGTGAGTCGTCGTGAGCGAACGCGCTCGCAGCGTCCTGCTGACCCTCCTGCTGGTCGTGTCGTCGTTCTCGACGGTCGGCGTCGGGGCGGCATCCGCGACGACGGCCACCTCGCAGACGTCGTTCCACGTCATGCAGGCAGGGCAGTGTTACGACGTCGCGGCCTACGGCAACGGCGACAAGACCGTCGAGGAGTTCTACGACTACCGAAAACCGAACAACACCGACCCGTCCGTGTACACGTACTCCTCGCACGGGACGAAGGCCCTCCAGAAGAACCAGGTGAGTAACCTGTTCTTCTACCACGGGTCCGACGGCTACAGCGTGGTACTCCTCCACGACAAACTCGACCAGAACGAGCAGAACGGGCCGAACGCCAGCACCATCACGTTCACGCTCTCGAACATGAGCGGCGCGACGTGGGAGGTCCGCGACGACAACTACACCGACAAGCAAGGCGACCCGCAGGACGACAACTGGGACACCGACGGACCGACCCACGAGATCGACTGGATGTGGGCGTCTCACCGGACCGACGGCGGTGCCTTCAGCGGCATCGGCGACGACGGCGTCACCATCGACCCGCAGTTCAACGAGGAGGCCGACCACTGGGACACGTGGGACTACGCCAACGACAGCGCTAACCGCACAGACGCGTGGCGACTCCTCGACGCTGGCGGCGAGAACGTCTCGCTCGACATGCAGCAGAACCTGACGATTGAGAAGGGGAGTTGCCCCGACACCGCGGACCCGGACGCCGCGCTCTCGGCGTCGCCGAACCCGGTGGCCAACGACGAAGCGGTCACGCTCGACGCGAGCGACTCCACCGACGACGGCGGGTCCGGCATCGCCGAGTACCGCTGGGACTTCGACGGCGACGGCACGGTCGATAACACCACCGAGAACGCGACGGTGACTCACACGTACGCGACCACCGGGAACCACACCGCCTCGGTGACGGTCGAGGACGGCGCGGGGAACACCGACTCCGCGAACGTCACGGTTCGGGTCAAGGAGGCCGACTCCGGCGGCCCGGTCGTGACCGTGACCCATCCGAAGACGGTCGACGTCGGCGAGACGTTCGAGGTTTCGGCCAACGCGTCCGACGAGAGCAAGGTCGAGGGCTACACGTGGGAGTTCGGTTCCACGACCAAGACCGGTAGCACCGTCAACCACAGTTACGCCGAAGCGGGCGAACACAACGTGACGGTCACGTGGACCGAGTCCGACAGCGAGACCGACTCCCACGAGTTCACGATAGAGGCGGTGAAGTCCGACGACGGCGGCGACACCTCGCCGACCGTGTCGGACTTCGAGGTGACGAACCCCGAGCAGAAGACGGTCCGCGTCTACTTCTGGGGGTCCCCGTCCATCAGCGACATCGAGGTCGGCGTCACCGACGAAGGCGGTAATCGAGTCGCCACGCTGACGGAGGGCGACTTCAACGTGAGCGACGGCGGCGACCCCGACTTCTACGACGGCAACGTCACCGTCGCGTCCAACGGCACCTACACCGCGACGCTCCTCAAGGCCGCCGACTCCGACGGCGACGACGCCGCGTCCGGTCAGAACGGTTCGACGATCGTCGGTCCCGTGGACGGCGACATCACGTACATCAACGGTTCGGCCATCAGGGTGAACGGCACCTTCGAGCGGGTCGGCATCTCCGTCGGATTCTACGGACCGTCCGGCTACGGCCAGTCGCAGGTCTACGAGGACGACGTCTCCGGGACGACCGTCATCACCGCGGACGAGTCGGGCGTCAACGGGTCGATGATAAACGTCGCCACCGCGGACAAGGACTTCGACGACGCCGAGACCGAACTCCGGAAGGAGAACCCGCGTCTCGACTACTACGCCGAACTCATCGAACCGAAGCCCGTGAACGTCTCGGTCGAGAACGTCGCGGCGGTCGATAACGGGACGTACGAGGTCACGTTCGGCTACCGCAACCCGAACGACGAGGCGCTGTTCATGGACGACAGCACGCTCTCGGGGAACGTCTCCGGCGACGCGCCCGAAGAGGTCGCGCCGGGCGACCACACGTTCACGGTGACGTGGACGCCCGACAGCGACGGCGAGCGCGCGGTGTGGACGCTCAACCGGAGCAACTTCGACCAGAGCGACGTGAGCGCGCAGACGAAGACCGCTGGCGAACTGAACGGCAGCGACGGCGGTGACGACACCGCGCCGACGGCCGCCATCAGCGGCCCCGACTCGGCGTCCGTGAACGTCACGGCGACCTTCGACGCCGGCAACTCGACCGACGATAGCGGCGTCGTCAACTATACGTGGACGTTCGACGGTAGCGAGACGAAGCACGGCGAACAGGTCGAGTACCAGTTCGCCCAGAGCGGCAAACACACCGTCGTGCTGACGGTCGAAGACGCCGACGGCAACACCGACACGGCGACGAAGACGGTAACGGTGCCCGACCCCGTCGAGTTCGTCAACGCGACCGCGTTCCGGGTCAACGGCGACTACGGGACCGTGTGGGTCAACTCGGCGTACTACATGTCCGACGGACCCGCCGACTCGAACTACGATCTCGGTTCGGTCAACGGGTCGAAGGTCTTCCGCGTCCCCGACGAGGGCCACTGGGGTCCCGTCGTCATCGACGTGGCGCTCTACGAGGGCGACATGTCGGGCACTCCAGAGGTGACGAAGGAGAACCCCGACTTCGAGGCCCAGTACGACGCGGTCCGTCCCGACCGTCCGAACACGTTCGTCGAGAACGCGACGAAGGTCGACGACGGAACGTACAAAGTCACGTTCGGCTACGTGAACCCGAACAACGAAACGGTGCTAGCCACCGGTAGCGAGTTCGCCGCCGGAAACACCGCTACCGAACCGCCGGTCGAATTCGAGTCCGGCCGCCACACGTTCACCGCGAC
Organism: Halorussus aquaticus; assembly: GCF_024218795.1. Taxonomy (GTDB): domain Archaea; phylum Halobacteriota; class Halobacteria; order Halobacteriales; family Haladaptataceae; genus Halorussus; species Halorussus aquaticus. The sequence continues at coordinate 2,499,233 of NZ_CP100400.1, read as the reverse complement.
GTGGAACCCGGCGAACAACGACTCGAAACTCGTCTGGGAGACCGACTTCTCGAACTTCGGTCTCGGTACCCAGACCGCGACGAGTCCCACGCCGGACCAGATAGCGGACGGCGAGATGCCGCCGACCGCGAGGCTGACCGCCGACCCGACCTCGGTCGCGACCGGCGAGACCGTCAGCTTCGACGCATCTGAATCGTCGGACGACGGTACCGTGACCGCCTACGAGTGGGACTTCGACGGCGACGGGACGACCGACCGGACCACCGACGACGCGACGGTGGACCACGCGTTCTCCGCCGCGAGAACGTACCACGTCACCGTGACGGTCGTGGACGAGTCGGGGCAGTCCGACACCGCGACCGAGAGCGTGGTCGTCCGCGAGCGGTCCACGGACGACCCGCCGACGGCACGGCTCTCGGCCCCCGATTCGGGGAAGATGAGCCTGCTGTTCTACCCGCTCGACGCCTCGGCGTCGACCGACGACGAAGGCATCGAGTCGTACCGCTGGGACATCGACGGCGACGGCGAGGTCGAGTGGTACGACGACAACACGACCTCGTTCAAGCCGTACATGCACCTCGACGGACCCGGCACGTATCAGGCGACCGTGATAGTCGAGGACACCAGCGGTCAGACCGACACCGCCACGGTGACCTACACCGTCGAGAAGGTCGTGCCTAACGCGACCGTCAGCGCCTCCGCAGAGACGGTCTCGGTGGGCGAGAACGTCACCTTCACCGCGACGGACCCCACCCAGCAGTTCGAGGACCTCCGGCACTTCGCGTGGAAGTCCGGTCCGGAGCGAGCGACGACGTGGACCACCTCTTTCGACGACCCCGGCCAGCACACGGTCGAGTTGGTCCTGCGGACGCGCGCCGGTGCCGAGAACGTCGTGACCGAGACGGTCACCGTCACCGCCGCGGACGACGGCAACGACGGTTCTGACGACGGTAACGACGGTTCTGACGACGGTAACGACGGTAACGACGGGCAGGGCGGCTACGACGGCGGCGACAACACCGGCAGCAGAACCGGCGGCATCGGACCGGCCGACCCCGACGACTCGAACGACCAGTCCGACGGTACCGTCTCCGCACCCCTGCGGGACGCTGACGGCCGCGTCGGCACGGTCGTCGTCTCGTCGAGCGGAGCGAACGCCGACCCCGCGGTCCGCGTGACGGACTCCGCGCCCGAGGGCATCGCCGCGCCGACCGTCGAGGACGCTGGCTTCGCCGCGCTCTCGTACGTGAACGTCAGCGGCGCCGAGCAGGTCACGTTCACCGTCTCGAAGGCCCGACTGAACGCGACCGGTGCGGGACCGGGCGCGGTGAGCCTGTTCCGCTACGCGAACGGAACGTGGGCAACGGTCGAGACGGTGCAGCGTAACGCGACGGCGGACGCCTACGAGTTCCGCGCGAACGTCTCCGACGGCACCTACGCGGTCGGCGTCGGCCAACCCGTCACGAGCGTCGCGGACGTCTCGGTGGAGAGCCAGCGAGTCGAACCCGGCGACTCCGTCAGCGTGAGTGCGACCGTCGAGAACGCGGGTCGCGCCGACGGCACTCACCGCGTCGAACTGACCGTGGGCGGCGACGTCGTCGCGACCAAGACCGTCTCGGTCGAGGCGGAGGGCGCGACGGACGTCACCTTCTCGCACACGTTCGACGCCGCGGGCGTCTACGAAGTCGGCGTCGGCGACGAGAGCGCCGAAGTCACCGTGAAGAGCGTCGAGACGCAGACGACCGGCGGTTCCGACGCGGAGACCACCACCGAGTCCGAGACGACCGACAACTCGTCGAGCATCCCCGGATTCGGCGTCGGCGTCTCGCTGGTCGCGCTCCTCGCGGCCGCACTCGTCGCCCTCCGGCGGAGCTAACGCGACTCGCTAACCGACGCTGTTCTCTTTCCTTCTTTTGACGCGAGCGTTCCGACGGAGTAAGACGACCGTCCAGAGCGTCTCGTAGTTCACAGCGCCGTTCGACACGGCGAAATCGTGTCGCCGCTGACGCGCCGAGCGTCGTCGGCGGTGACGAGATAGACCGCACGCGAAGCCCCGTCGGCGGTGACGAGGGAGACCGTACGCGAATCCCCCTCGGTCTCGGTTTGCTCGGTCGAGTACGAGAAGGGGTGTGAGACCTCGACGCGAACGCCGTCGGCGGTCCGCTCGACTACCGTCGCCCGCTTCTGGGCCGTTGTGGGGTACGTCCCCCAGTCGTCGAGGCAACTCGCGTTCCCGAGGCGCTCGGTGAGGAACGCCTCCTCGGCCGCCAGTGCGCGCTCCGTAGCCGCCTCGTCGCTCACTGTGCCGGGTGATATCGTCGCCGCGGTCGTTCGCGGCGTCGCGGTGTCGTTCGCGGTCGAACCGTTCGACGCGGTGGTACCTCGCGCTGTGGACCCGCCCGGTCGAGTCGCGGCGTCTTCGGACGCGTCGTGGTCGCCCGGGGGGTCTCCGGTCTGGAGTCCGCCGAGACAGCCAGCGGTGCCGAGGACGAGGGCCAGTCCGCAGGACCGCAGGAGGGTCCGTCGGGAGTGAGTGGAGGGCACGGTGGCAGGATGACGACCGTCCGGCAAATGCTTTCTGTCGGTCCACCGACCGCGCCAGCCCGTCGTTTTCGGCGGTCGTCCGTCGCGGCGCATCGCCGGGACGGCCTCGACCTAAGCCGGAACTGTCCCCGATTAAGCACGGACGACGCCGCAGGTCCGGACGCGGCTAGCCCCGCACAGACGACGTATAACAAAGGCCGTCTCCGGGGAACGTCGGGGCGTGCCGCCTGTTCGCAGGCGCTCGAACGACACGAAACCGCGGGCGGACGGCGTCGCCCGTCGCTCGCCCACCCTCGCTCCACATGACTCGGACACGAACGAGACTCGCTATCGTCGGTATCGCTCTCCTGTCGGTCGCGGCGGCGGTCCCTCTGCCTCCCTCCGGGGGGACCGCCGCGGCCGCGGAACACACCTTCGTCGTCGAACAAGGCTCTCAGTGCTACGAGGTGTCGCCTCTCGACGGTGGCGAAGGCGTCGCGTCGTTCTACGACTACCGCAACATCGAGAACGGCGGCGGGGACGACCAATACACGTACAGTTCGTACATGCCTCGCAACCTCCCGCGAGCGGACACGAGTCGGCTCTTCCTCTACGACGGTCCCGGCGGCGTGAGCCTCGTGATGGTTCACAACACCCTCGGCGGCGACGAGGGCGACGGGAGCGCCGCGACGTTCCGGTTCCGCGGACTCCCGAGCGGCGGGGACTGGGTGGTCGAGGACGACGACTACGCCGGGCAGGACGACCGCTTCTCGCGCGACCGCATCGACTGGTCGTGGTACGGCGACCGGACCGACGGCGCGGTCTTCCGGGGTCTCGACCGCGACGGAACCGAAGTCACCGTCGTCCCGGCGTTCGACGAGCAGGCCGCCCTCTACGACGCCCCGGTGGACCGGTCGGGCGACACCCGAGCGTGGCAGTTCCTCACCGGCAGCGTCGGCGACCCGAGCGCGGTCGGACTCGACATGAACGACCCGGTGACGATTCGGACCGGCCACTGCGGTCCGGACGAGACCGCCCCGAACGCCGCGCTCTCGGGCGAGGACGGCGTGGCCGGGTACCCGGTCGGGTTCGACGCGAGCGACTCCTCGGACGAACGCGGCGTCGCGGAGTACCGCTGGGACTTCGACGGCGACGGCACGGTCGAGCGCACGACCGACGACCCGACGGTGTCCCGCGAGTTCGCCGCGGCCGGGACCTACAACGCGACCGTGACCGCGGTGGACGCGGCGGGCAACGCCGACCGCGCGCGTGTCACCGTCAGCATCGAGGCCGACGACCCGCCGAGCGCCGCGTTCCGGACCGGCGACTCGCCGACGCAGGGGTTCCCCGTCACCTTCGACGCGCGGAACGCGAGCGACGACGTGGGCGTCGCGGAGTATCGGTGGGACTTCGACGGCGACGGCGAGGTCGAGCGGAACACCACCGACCCCACCGTCACCCGGACCTACGAAGAGGCCGGTGACTACGAGGTTGGCCTGACGGTGGTAGACGGCGGCGGAAACGACGCGACGACGACCCGGACCGTCTCGGTGTCCGAGGACAGTCCGCCGGACCCGGCGATTCGCGTCGTCTCGCCCGCGACCCCCGTCGAGGGCGAGCAAGTCGTCCTCGACGCTGGCAACTCGACCGACGACACCGGAATCGCCGAGTACCGCTGGTCGCTGGCCGGAAACGCGACCGCGACCGGCGAGCGCGTGGCCTACACGTTCGACGGCAACGGCACCTTCCCCGTCACGCTCGACGTCGTGGACGAGGGCGGCAACAACGCGACCGCGAGGACCGAAATCGAGGTCCTCCCGCCCGACGAGACCGCCCCGAACGCGACTCTCTCGGCCAACGCGAGTCGAATCGAGGCGGGCGGAGTCGTCGGTCTGGACGCCGGTGACTCGGACGACGACCGGGGAATCTCGGAGTACCGGTGGGACTTCGACGGCGACGGCGAGACCGACGAGGTCACGGCGAACCCGACCGTCGAACGCGCCTACGATTCGACGGGGACCTACGACGCCACGGTCACCGCAGTCGACAACGGGGGGAACGCCGCCAGCGACAACGTGACGGTTCGAGTCTTCCCCGAGGACGAGACGGCGCCGACCGCGCGCCTCTCGGTGGGGACCAACACGACCGAGGTCGACGCCGCAGTCACTCTCGACGCGAGTAACGCGAGCGACGGCCAGACGACCATCACCGAGTACCGATGGGACTTCGACGGAGACGGCGAGACCGACGATGTCACGACGGACGCGACGGTCGAACACGCCTACGACTCGGCGGGCACCTACAACGCCACCGTCGCGGTAGTCGATTTCGGGAACAACACCGATAACGCGACCGTCCGGATGGAAGTCGAACCCGTCGAACAGGCCCACTCCGGCGGCGGGGGTGGCGGCGGAGGCGGGGCGGCCGACCTCGGCCCGCCGCCGGTCGTCACCGAGACCGAGACGCGCGGCCCGAACGCCGGGGTCGTGGACGTGCGCAACGCTCGGGGCGACGAGACGATTCGCGCCGACCTGCCCGCGACCGCGGCCGCCGACGAGACCGGCGTCGCCTTCCGGTCGGTGGCGGTGAACCTCGCCGGTGACGACCCGCACTTCGCGGTCGAAGCCTCGCGGTCCGGCGCGCGAATCGCCGACCGCGCGCTCCCGGCGGACGTGGCTCTCGGGTCGCTCTCGGTCGGTGCGAACTACGTTCGGTCCGAGCAGGTCGAGCGCGCGGCCTACGAGGTGGCAATCGAGCGCTCTCGACTCGCCGACGCCGGTCTCGCGCCCGCGGACCTGACCGCGTACCGCCGCGCGGGCGACGACTGGAAGCGAACCAACGCAACGGTCACCTCGCGCGGCGAGACGGTCGTCCTCCGGGTCGAGACCGACGCGCTGTCCTCGATTGCGGTCGGGGGCGAGCGGTCGGTGACGGTCGCGGACGCCGAACTCGACGCCGGGCGGGTCGCCGCCGACGAACCGGTCTCGGTGACCGCGACGCTCCGCAACGAGGGCGAGTCGGCCGCCGAGTTCGCGGCGAACCTCACGGCCGACGGGGAGGTGGCGGCGACCGAGACGGTCACGGTGCCCGCGGGCGAGACCAAGCGCGTCACCGTCGAAGCGACGCTCGCGCCCGGACGCCACCGAATCGCGCTCGACTCGACGCGGGTCGGCAACGTCACCGTGGCCGACCCCGCCGCCGACGTCGGCGTCGCCGAACTGTCGCTGAACCGTTCGACGGTCCCGGCGGGCGGACGAGTCGAGATTACGGCCACCGTCGAGAACACCGGGAGCGAGGCGGGCGAGCGAGCGGTCGCGCTGACTCTGTTCGGCCAGCAGGTGGCGAACGAGACGGTGCGGGTTCCGGCCCACGACAGCGCACGGGTGACGTTCGTCCGCGAGGTGGAGGCGGTCGGAAACTACACGGCGAGGGTCGGCAACGCCACGGCGACGCTGTCGGTGGTCGGCGAGGGCGGAACTGGTCCGGACGAGGACGGCCGGTCCGCACCGGGGGTTCCGGTGTCCGGGTTCGGCGTCGGCGCGGCGGTGGCGGCGTTGCTCGGGGCGGCGCTGCTGGTCGCCCGGAAGCGCGGGTAGCGAGAGGCGAAAAGAGGGTCGCGGGAGACCGGACTCAGTCGGCGTACTCGGGTCGCTCCTCGTACTCGATGGGGTCGCGCACGCCGACGTTCCGGAAGGCCTGCAGTCGGAACGCGCAGGCGTCGCAGGTGCCGCAGGCCGGGGCCTCCGCGCGGTAGCAACTCCACGTGTGTTCGTAGGGGACGCCGAGGTCGGTCCCGCGCTCGGCGATGTCGGTCTTGCTCCACTCCACGAACGGGGCGCGGATTTCGATGTCGGTGTCGTCCTTGGTCCCGGTATCGACGACTTGCTGGAAGGCCTCGAAGAACGCCGGGCGGCAGTCGGGGTACCCCGAGAAGTCCTCGGAGTGCGCGCCGATGAAGACGGCCTCGCAGTCGTTGGCCTCGGCGTAGGAGGTCGCCATCGCCAGCAGGTTGGCGTTCCGGAAGGGGACGTACGAGGTCGGCACCTCCTCGCTGTCGAGGTCCGCGTCCTCGACCGCCATCTCGTCGTCGGTGAGACTGGAGTTCCCTATCGCGGCGAGGTGGCCGGTCTCCACGCGGAGGAAGTCCGCGGCGTCGATTTCGTCGGCGAGTCGCCGGGCGCACTCGTACTCCTTGCCCTCGGTCTCCTGCCCGTAGGAGGTGTGGAGCAGGTAGAGTTCGTAGCCCGCTTCCGCGGCGACGTAGGCCGCCGTGGCGCTGTCCATCCCGCCGGAGGCGAGGACGACCGCACGCTTCTCGGTGTCGCTCATGTCCGACAACTGCGTCGCCGAACTCATGAGTCGTGCGGTCCGGAGTCGCTCCGGTCGCGAGTCGGCACGGTAGGCGTCGCTCCGGCCGAACCGTCCGACCCCGCCGGGCCGACCGGCCCGGTCGAACCGGGCGACTCGACCCGTGGCGTATCGGCCGACCGATAGGATTATGGGTCGAACGTCTGACCTGTCGGTATGGCTGTCGTTTCGTCACTTTCGACCGCGGTCGAGACGCTTCGGCGCAACCCCGTGCTGTTCGTCGCCGGTGCGGTCGTCGCGCTCCTGAACGCCGCCGTCGCGGGCGGACAGATGCTCTCGTCGGGACCGGCGAGAGTCGCGTGGAGTTTCGGGACGTTCGCGGTTCAACTCGCCTCGCTGGTCTTCGTCGCGGGAGCGTACGGCATGGTCGCGGAGGCGTTCGACGGGACGCCTCGACTCGGCACTATCCTCTCGGAGGGGAAGGCCAACTTCGCGGACGTGCTGGCCGCCACGCTCCTGCTCGTCGTCGCCGCCGTCGCGGTGTTCGTGGTGGCGATGGTCGTCGGTGTAATCGGTCTCGTTGTGGTGATAAGCAGTGAGGGCGGAGATCTCTCCCCCGTGATACTGGCGCTCGGGTTGGGCGCGACCTACCTGCTCGCGCTACTCCCGATGTTCTTCCTCCAGTTCTACCTCCCGGCGGTCGTGGTGTCCGACGAGTCACCCGCGGACTCGCTCAAGCGGAGTTACCGACTGGTCAGACGGAACCTCCTCTCGACGCTCGGGTTCGACGCGGTGCTGGCCGTCGTGACTGTGGTCGGAAGCCTGCCGGTCATCCTGCTCTACGCCCGGCACGCGGGGTCGCTGGCGACGGGAACCGCGACCCAGACGACGTATCCGCTCGCGGGTCTCTCGCCCGAAGTCGTCGTTCCGTACCTCGCGGCCACCGCCGTGCTGGGAACCGTGACGGGCACGTTCTTCTACGTCTATCAGGTGGCGTTCTATCGGGAGTGCCTGTCCGAAACCGACGACGAAGTAGCGGACACGTCCGCAGTCGGTGCCTGAGTTCCCCCTCCTGTTCTGTAGACTCGCCTCCCGTCTCGACGACTCTCGGCCGACTCTGACGACTCACGTACCGCTCCAGCGACTCGCCCGGTTACGTCTCGGGCGCGTCGTTCCAGAGGTTGACGTGGAGTCGCGGCGTGTACCGGAAGCCGTACTCCCGGGCGAGTTCGGCGGTGACGGGACGCGTCTCCTCGATCCGGTCCGCCGTCGCGCCCTCGGGCATCAGCAGCACGTCGGTGTCCCGGACCGGGACCGCGGCGGCGTCTCGAATCCGGGCGAGCAGGTCGGTAACCTCTTCCACGTCGTCGCGCTCGCTCACGACGAACTTGAGTTGGAAGTCGTAGTCCTCCACGAGCGCGGCGAGGGCGTCGAGGTCGATGCGCCGGTCCTCGTGGCGCTCGGCCCACTCGCCCGCGTCCGTCGGCCCGTCCTCGGGCGTGGGGTCGCGCTCGGGCGTCGGCGTGCTGGACGCGAGTTTGGGACTCACGCTGGCGAGGTCGATGGGCGCGTCGCGGTAGATGGTTCCGTTCGTCTCGACGGTGGTGTGGTAGCCCCGCGCGTCGAGTTCGTCGAGGAGCGAGACCACGGGGTCGTGGAGCAGGGGTTCGCCGCCGGTGACGACCACGTGGTCGGCGTCGTGGGACTCGATTTCCGCCAGAATCTCCTCGACGCGCATCGTCGCGTGGGTCGGTTCCCACGAGGTGTGGTAGGAGTCGCAGAACCAGCACCGGAGGTTACACCCCGAGGTGCGGACGAACACGCTCGGTACGCCCGCGAGGCGACCCTCGCCCTGCAACGACTCGAAGAGTTCGTTGACGGGGAGTCGGTCGCCGTCGCTCGCGGGCGAACCCTCGTCGCTCTCGGAGCGGGACTCTCCGGCGTCTACGTCGCTCGAAACCGGCATCGTCAGAACGTGGCCCCGCCACAGAGTTCGGCCGTCTCGCTCACCTGCACCGCGACCGCCGAGACGGTGTCGGGCAGTTCCTCGGCGAGGCGGCGCTCCAGTATCGCGCTCATGACCTCGGCGGTCGGCGGGTCGTCCAGCACGACCACCGCGTCGCCGTCGCCGCTCTGTTCGAAGGCGTTCACGAGGGGATCGCCGTCCTCCAGCAGGAACCTGTGGTCCCACTCGGAGAGTACCGAGGTAATATCGCCCTTGTCAACGACCCAGCCTTCCTCGCGCAACTCGCCGACGACCTTCACCGCAATCTCGTAGTTGTGACCGTGAGGACGGCTGCACTTGCCGTCGTGATGGAGGATTCGGTGTCCGGCGCTGATTCGAATCGGTCGGTCGCGTCCGACGTAGAGGGTGCGCTGACCGGACGCCGCGGTAGGAGAGTCAGGTGTTCGCTGAGACATATCCCAAGATTATCGAGCGCGCACTTAAGTTCACGCAAACGGCCCGGGACAGAGCGGAACGAGGACCGATTCGACCCCACGATACCGTCTCAGGAACGAGGTCTCAACTCGAACCCTCGGTCGTGGAAGTCGAGAGTGAGACGGTCGTTTCCCCGGAGACGTGCCCCGTGACGCTCGCGGTAACCTCGCCGTCCGACGACGTGGCGTACTCGGTGTCCACCGTCTGGGCCCACTCGACGCGGCCGTCGGGCGTGACCGATTTCCGGACGAGGTGGCTCTCGTCGTCGTCAGCGACGGCGGTGGGCCAGTATACGGCGGCGAGGAACTCCCCGGCGACCCCCGAGACGTTGTCCGCCGTCAACGACAGTTCGACGCTGTCTCCGGCGACGACCGTCGCCGAGAACGAGCGGAGTTCGAACCGGGGCGCTCGACTGGCGAGCGCCGTAGCGGTCGATTCGGGCAGTCGCCAGACCGCCGTCGCTCCGTCGTACCGACAGCGAACGGTCGGAGACTCGGCGGTGAGAGGCGACGGGACCTCGAAGGCGACCCAGCCGACGCGACTGTCCTCTCCCTGACTCGCGTACGGGTCGTCGTACTTGATTTGGCCCCGTTCCGCAAGCGATGTCGTGTACGCGCCCGTCGTCCGCTCCTCGATTTCGACGGCGGGAAAGCGCTCATCACCGGCGACGAGTTCGAAGGCGTCGTACGCGGGCGGTCCCGCGGGGTTCGCTCCCGACCCGCCGGCGCTCTGCACGGCGGCGACGACGAACTGCGTTCCGTCCGGGGCGAGAACCCCGCCCGAACCCATGACGGACTCGTACGCGACCGCGGGTCGAGCGACCGGATTTGCTACGCCGACCCGGGCGTCGCCGACAGATTTCACCGACGACGACCGAACGGCGAACGATTCCTCGTCGGCATCCGTCGCCGGGTCGGTAGTCGTTCCCCTCTCGGTCACTTCGTCGCGGGTCGTGGTCTCGTCTCCGGTCGAATCGCTCGCGTCGCCGCCGAGACACCCCGTGACCCCCGCGGCCGCGAGGGCAGCGGCGCTCGTCCGGATGAACTGGCGTCGTCGGGAGGGCATGTTTCGGCGGTACTCGAACGCCCGGCAAGTACTTTCTGTCGCGGGTCGGTTGAGTTAGCGACGTAATCTGAACGCTCGAAACGTAGATATTCAACCACTAAGTAACGATTTTCGACACACATAGAACACGTAGAAATATCGAATATATGGCGGGGCCAGCTTCGGTTATTCCTCGTCGGAACGTTCTCCGGGGCGCTCGGCCAACCTGTCGAACCGCGACTGGGCCTCGTCGGTCCTGCGCTCGGTCGCTCCGGGGTCGTACTCCATCGACACTACGAACCCGTTCCTCGCGACCAGTTCCAGCACGGCGTCCGGGTGGCGGGCGTCCTCGGGGAGTCGCCACTTCGGGGTGGTCCGCTCTGCGACTACCCTGTCGTCCGATTCGACGAGCAGGACGGCCAACTCGTCGCCGCCGCTCTCGGGGTCCGTCCGCTCGAAGCGGTCGAGGACCGCGGTGTACCGGCCGTCCGCGAGTTTCGTCTCGGCTTCGGGGGTCGTACCGTTTGCGGGGTCGCCCTCGTCCGTGTCGTCGTTGTCCACGCCGTCTCCGTTCACCTCGTCCCTGTCGGCAGTGGCGTCCCCGCCGGTGTCGTCACCCATCGTACTCGACCTCCAGCACGAGTCGGCCTTCGTCGGTCCGGACGAAAACCGTGTCGCCCGCGTTGTTCCAGACCGGCCGCCCGGCGTTCCAGTAGTAGTCGCCGCCGCCGTCGCGACCGCTCCCGGTGCGAAGCGTCAGCGTCTCGCCCGCGGCGAGGGTGGTTCTCTCGGGGAACGCGTAGGTGTGGCCCGCCTCGTCGGCGACGGTCCACCCCGAGAGGTCGAGCGTTCGATCGCCCGCGTTCCGGAGGACGACGTACTCGTCGTTCAGGTTCGCGTCCTCGTCGCCGCGCGCGTCGGCGTGGACCGCCGCGACCGTCAGCGACCCGGAGGCGGGAGTGGTCCGCGTCCCGCCATCGGAGGCGACGGTTGGAGTCGAAGACGTGGCCGAGTCCGAGGGTTCGACGGGGCTACCGCCGACCGGGAACGTCGCCCGGCGTTCGAGGAGGCCGTCCGCGCTCGGTTCGACCCGAGGCGCGGTCCGGAGTTCGAGCGGGTCGGTCGGTGCGTCGCGCTGAGTCCGGACCGCGACCCGTTCGCCGTCGGTCTCGAAGACCACCGTGCCGTGGACGCCGGTCCAGTACGTCGGAACCGCGCGCTCGGCGAGGCGACCCAACACCTCGCGGTGCGGGTGGCCGTACGGCGAGTCGTAGGCGCTCTGGACGACGACTGCCCGAGGCGTCGCCGCCGCGAGCAGGGCCGGGCCGGTGCTGGTGTTGCTCCCGTGGTGGCCCGCCGCGAGAACCGTGGCGTTCAGCGTGCGGTCGTACCTCCCGGTCAAGTACTCCTCGGCCCTGCGCTCGGCGTCGCCGGTCAGGAGGAAACTGGCGTTCCCGCGGGCCACCCCGAGGACGAGGCTGTTCTCGTTGCGGTCGCTGTCGGCGAGGTAGCCCTCCGGCGGCGCGAGGACGCGGACCGACGCGCCCGCCATCGGTATCGAGTCGCCCGCCTGCGTCCGGTAGAGGGTCACGTCGTGTCGCTCCACCGCGTCGAGGTACGCCTCGTAGGTTCGACTGGCCGCGGCGATACCGGGGTCGTATATCGCGCCGACGCCGTCGGCCTCGGTCTCGTAGTAGTCGATGATTTCGGCGTGACCGCCGACGTGGTCGGCGTCGGCGTGGGAAGTGACGAGGTAGTCGATTCGGGAGACGTTGCGCTCTCGGAGGTAGTTCAGGACGTGTTCGCCGTCGTCGTTCCAGTTGCCGGTGTCGTAGAGCAGCGTCTCGCCCGTCGGTCCCACGACGAGGACGCTCGTCCCCTGCCCGACGTGGATGAAGTGGACCGAGAGGGTTCCGGCGGACGTCGAGAGCGTCGTGGCGGACTCCGGCAGGGTCGTCACGGATTCTGAGACGTTCGTAGTGGGCGCGTTCGCGCCCGCCGACGAGGCGTCGGGGGAGGTGGTCTCTGGGGTCGAGTCGCCGACAGCACCGAACCCGCCGGAACACCCCGCGAGTACGACGACGACGAGAAGCGCCGACGCGGCGACTCGGCGCGACGGAAGGGCGCGAAGGCTCATCGAACGGACACACGACGCCACGCGACATGACTCCGTTCCATCGGTGCGCACGACGGCCGGGTGAAAGAATATCGTGGGACCGCGACGGTGGCGTTCCTTCGGACTGGCGAACGTAGTCGAACGGGCAAGCGGAACGTCACTGCTCCGTCGTCACTTCTCTTCGTGCGGTTGGATGACGACGAAGCCTTCCGAACCGGTGAACTCCATCTGTATGCCTTCGCCCGAGGTCTGCCCGATTTCGAACTTCTTGTTGGTCGCGAACGACGGTGAGAGGTTGGTACTCCACGCGACGGTCGCGTCGGGGTCGGTGAAGACCGGCGGCGTCACCACCAGCGGGTCCCCGTGAGTCAGGATGACCACCTGTCCCGGACCGGTCAGGTAGACGTTCGTGAGACCCCCGGAAGCGGCTTCCGAGAGACCGCTGATGGTGCTAATCTCGTATTCGATAGCTGACTCGAACGCGAGGATGTCGTCGCCGTTGACCGATATCGACTCTCCCTCGTCGAGATCGAGTATCTGTATCTTCTTGCCTCGGTCGGCGACGTAGAGGTGACCGCTGCCCTCGGCCTCCATGACGGGCGTCCCCTCGTTCGTCACGGCCTCCTTGAGGAACCCGGTGATGCCACCTTCGGCCGACGACTTGCCAGTGAAGGTGATATCGCCGGTGTATCCGATCATCGACCCCGCCTTCACCATCACCGTCCCGTCCACGTGTACGTCCAGCAGTCTGTTGTTCTCCTTCTGAAACTGTTCGCCGCCCTCCTCTGGAGCGTTCGATTCCGTGAATGTTTCTAAGTCCATGGTAACCAGAGTCGTCTTCGAAACGACCCGTCGGGAGTATCGGCTGGTATTCGGATAAGATTATGGATCTCTTATGTTTTGGAGCAAGGAGAACTATCCGTCTACTGCACTTTTCCGGCGTTCGAATCGAGGATATCGTGGTGGTGGAGCTAGGTAATCCTCGCCGCACTGCTCTCCGCTCGACCGAATCCACCCTCGACCCGAGACACACCGAACGAAATCGAACCACGTTTCTTTCCGCGCATTTATAAAATGATAAAATATACATGCTGGCTGTTCGTTGTCGCCGGTATGAGAAACGCAGAGAGCCGCTCGCCCGCTGGTATCGGTAGTCGGGGCGTGGCGATGGCCATCGACGCGTTCGTCTGGTTCACGTTGTTCTTCGTCGCCACGTTCCTCGTCGCCACGTTCACCGGCGAAGTGGTCTCCAGCAGCACGGGCGTGGACGCAGACTTGACGGGGACGCCCGCGCTCGTGGCGCTCGTCCTGTGGCTGGGACTCTCTATCGGCTACCACACCGTTCTAGAGTGGCGATACGGGAAGACGATCGGCAAGCAATTGGTGAACCTCAGGGTCGCGCGAGACGACGGTTCGTCGCTGACGCTGGGTTCGTCGCTGGTCCGGAACGTTCTCCGACTCGCCGACTTCCTCCCGCTGTTCTACGTGTTCGGTATCGTCCTGATCGTCCTCTCCGGTCGAAATCAACGGTTAGGTGATAGAGTCGGGAACACCGTCGTCGTCCGAACGTGAGACGGACGAAGTCCGAACTGGAGTTCCTCTTCGCATCTGAGACGCTCTGACTTTCGGCCGTCGAATGGCGAGTGACGTGAATCGACGACGCCGAACCGAAGAGGCGGAGGTCTCTCGGCGAACGAGACGTGGATGCGGCGGTTCGATTTCGGGGCCCGGCCGACGGTCGTAGCGACCCCGCAGTTCGGCACCCGCTACGAGCGTCGTTCTCTCCAAAAAAGTCGTCTGACGGGTGAAAAGGAGAGGTAACCGGACTCCTACGCCCGGCCGTCTCCCTTTGAGTTGGCTCGTTCGCTCTCGCCCGCGTTAGTCGATGACCGTGACCGAGGTCCCTGCGGACGCACAGAGCATGCAGGTGACGTTCTCCCACCCGCTCGGGTTCGCGTCGCAGAGGTCGCGTCCGAGGCAGACCTCACCGCTGGCGCCGACGTCGAGCGACGCGTCGGGGTTGGTGACACTGCCGATGCTCGCGGTCAGCGTGACCGAGACCGTCAGCTCGAACGGCACGCCGTAGAACGTCCCCTTCGTGCTGACGTCAACCGTGTTCGTCCCGATGCCGACGTTGACACCGGCGAGGCTGATACACTCGCCACCGACGCAGACGTCGAAACTGGCAGAGACGCCGCCGAGACCGACGCTGGCCGAGATGCTGAACGTGAGTTCGTCGCCACCGATGATCGGAACTTCCTCCGGAATGTCCCAAGTGAGAAGCGTCGCCGAGGCGCTGACGGAGTAGTTCTGCGTGCTCATCCCGCCGCTACTTCCGACGGAACGACTCTCGATAGCGGACGTACTCGGATCGGCGTTCTTGTTCTGGCCGACGTACACCTCCGTCTCGGGGGGTCCCGACCTCGTACCGACGGACGCAGACTGACCCTTCTCGACGTCGAGATCGACGATCCAGTCGCTGGTGTCTAACTCCTTCTCTTCGGCGGCAGCCGTTCCGGGAATGGCGAGCGTGCCACCGACTCCGGTAGCGACCGCACCACCGGCTACGCCGAGAGATTTGATAACTTTACGCCGCTGCATGTCTTTATTACTTCCTTTCTCAGGCATGCAATTACGTACGTAATAACCATTATTATTAAAATCTTCGATTATTGGATTTATTATAGATGTATAGACATCAATAGGACGAGGTACGCTCGAAGATTTCACACACTGCGTTCGATGGCGTCGGAAAGCGGTGAATAGCCGGGTACGATTCGGAATCTCCGACAAAGGCGGACCGCATGCCTCTGATTTACGTGATTATACGTAATCTTATAATCCGAATATTTATTTATAATTGACATATTTCCGTCGTCACTGTATCTCTACAGAGAAGAGAAGGCAGCGAAAGCCACTGTCGAAACCCTCCGTGGTTGGTCTGGGAAGGCGTAGAATATCGAGTTGCTGTCGGGCGACGCCGAACGGTAGCGTCGGCCGCAGAACCTATGATTGCGTCGTTACTTGGCGGAGTCGGTCAGCGACGCGTTCAGGTGTCTCGACGTACGCGAGTGTTTGCCGGTAGAATCCGTACGGCGACTGTTCGATAGCGAGATCGGTCCGGTCGAGCGTGACCGTCGCCGCGTCCCTGCCGGGCGCTCCCGTCCAGAGACCCCGTTGGACGGAAACGTTGCGAATCGCGTCCAGCGGGACACGCCACTGAACGGCGTCGAGTCGCGCGTCGTACGCGACCAACTCGTCGTCGTACAGCCGATATTCCATCGCCCCGAACGCCAACTCGAAGTGTGCGATACCCACGAGTACGAAGCTGATTACGACTACGACGAGTGCGACGACGCTCGCGACGACCGCCGCCGTCGGTCCACCAACGGACGCCACGACGAACCCCACGACAACCACTAAAAAGAGGGCGGCGAGTCGAGAAACGACGTTGAGTAGCTCCCATTCGATCCGAGGGAGGAGTCCGTCGATACCCCCCGCGATTCGAACCGCCTGCGGGTCGGGGCGAAACCGTTCGTTCGGTCGTCCCGTCGGCATCGAAAGCTCGAACGAGTCCGCTCCGGTCGGCGGTGCGTCTCGACGTGTCTCGGACGCGAGTCGCCCCACGACGAGGACGACTGCCACGGCGGCGAACCCGGCCGCCGGGTCGAAGTCGGCTTCGGCGTAGACGGTGTCGATAGCCACGACAGGAACTGCCATCAGAATCGGTCCGAGCCATCGTACGCCCGGAAGAACCTGCTCGGCGGGTGGTCGATTCGAGCGGACGAACCGCCGGAACGTCCAGCCGTGTCTCACGACGATAGCGACCCCACCAGCAACCAGTATCCCGAGCGTCGGCCACGAGCGAACAGTGAACGGCGGGTCGAGGAACGTCATCGTCAGACCGACGGCGAAGGCGGTCAGAGGCACTGCCGTGGAGAGTCCCATCACCGCTAGCTTGAGGTTGTGGACTGCGACCGGCGGTAGCCAATCGACCGGCTGGCCGGTCCCGAGTTTCGGAGTCAGAAACCGGAACGGGTTCGGGTCGCCGTTTCGGCGCATTGCCGGTGGTTCCGTCGGCGAGTATCGCTCACGTGGAGCTGCAACCACCGTCTGGCAGAACCGTCGCCCCGTCCCTCCGAGCAGGTCCCCCCAGTAGAGCACCGACACGAGATACAACGAAAACGGATGAAACAGAACCGCTACGAGCGCGACGAGATCGACGGATAACACGCCAGTGCGACGAAACGTATCAGCGGCCATATTTGTTGGTTTCTGCTCGGCAAAAAAAGCCTGTCGTCAGTCGGTGCCGCTCGGCTCAGAGGGGTCGATTTCGGAGACGCCACCGGATGTAAGGGACTCCTCGATAGGGAAAGTGGTGTCCGAGTAGTAACAACCGAAATGGAGCCACATCTGAGAGCAGTAGCCGACTAGAACACTCGGCGGAAATCAGGCACCGAAGGGGAGACCGGCGGAGCCGAAGCTGGAGCCACTTACGGTATCGAACACTGAAAGGACAACCGAGGACATAGAGGAATCTCAGAAGGTTATCGAGTTCGGTGAGCGCTCGACCTCGAAAGAAAGATGTGGTCACCGAACACCACAGCTCAAAATCGGAAGACGACGGAAGGAAGTGCTCCGTCAGGGATTTGAACCCTGGTCCTTGCCGTGAGAGGGCAAGATGATTGGCCGGACTACACCAACGGAGCGCGTCTGCACTCATTCGTAGTTGGACGGACTGTTTAACAGTTGCGTTTTCGGGCCGCCGTGTCGCGGTTCCACAAGCGGTCTCTCGGCCGCGAACCGTTCACCCGAACGAAATCACGGCTTTCCATCCGTCGAACTTCGGACACTCCGAATTACCAGTCCACGTGAACGAAGATGAACGATACACCGTCCCCGCCGCTCGCCGGAGAGAAATCAGGTCGGAACCACAGGCAGAAACACGCATGGCGGAGTCGCCTACCGAATCGCGGGAACCGACCGACGGACGTTACTCGCCTTCCAGCGGCGACCCGGCGGCGTCGGGTTCGTGGCCTTCGAGGCTGATGATGTTCTCCCTACCGACCCGGAGTTTGCTGATGTCGCCGTCCTCCTCCATCTCCGAGAGCAGCATGCTCACCTTCGACTTCGACCACCCGGTCTCCTCCACGATGTTGACCTGTTTCATCCGACCGCCGTTCTCGTCCAGCAGTTTCTTCACTCGCGCCTCGTCGGTGAGCAGTTCCTCGTCACTGACGGACGGTTCGGTCGTCGTCGGTCCGTTTCCGTTCGCCGCCGGTGCGTTACCCGCATCGCCGCCGTCGCCGCCGTGGTCGTCGGTGTCGCTGGTGAACGACCCGAAGTCGCCCTGCCGCCACGCGAACGCGGCGGAGAGACCGAGTAGGACCACCACCGCGAGAATGAATATCATCAGGGGCGACCAGTCGTCACCACCGCCTGCCGGGGGTTCGGTACCGTTGACGGGCGTGCCGGTCGTCGCCCCCGGACCGCCGTCGCCGGACCCGTTCGTCGTCGTGGTCGTCGTCGTGGTCGTTCCCTTGACCGGGTTGAACTTCACTCGGGGTCGCTGGTCGATGAAGTCCTGTTCGCCTTGCCACGTCACCGACTCGCTTGAAGCGAGCGTCTCGCCCGACGGTTGAGCGGACTCCTTCGGCCGGACCGACTCGAACGCGAGTCCCGGCCCGGAGTGGACGACTAGCGACTGGTTCGGCCCGATGTAGAGACCCCCCTCGAACACGTCGCCGATCATGATGTTCCCGCTATCGTCCTCGGAGTAGCCGAAACCGGTCCACTGGAAGGACATCTTCACGATACCCCGATTGTTGTTGACGAGTCCGCCCACGTAGGCCTTCTTCGAGAAGCTCTCGGCTTTCATGACGCGGTTGGTCGCGTTGTGGCCTGCGCTGGTCAACTGTCGGGCCTGTTGCTTGAAGTTGGTGTACAGCGCCGTCGAGTTGTTGTTGAACTCGTCGGCGAACCGCTCGAACTGCTGGCGTTCGGTGTCGTTGTTGAGCGTTCGCTGGTACGTGAACGTCCACTCCGCGGTCCCGTTCTCGTAGACGGTGATGTGGAATTCGACGCTGTCGAAGTTGTCGGTCGCCGCGAGCGTCTGCGCTCGGGGAGACATCTCGCGGGCGGAGTGAGTGCCCGATACCGTCGCTACGGGGGCCGTCCCGACGAGTAACAGGACTACGAGGGCGACAGCCAGCAGCCGTCTCATGTACCTTAATCCTCCATTGCCCGGTATAAAAGACCTTTTGACGTGGGGTTGTCACCGAACCACGGTTCCACGCCTCACGACGCGCGTTGGCGATTGCCACGACGTCACGTCCTCCAGCGGGTCGTCGTCGAGGACCACGAGGTCGGCACACGTGCCTTCGGCGACCCGTCCGACCGCATCGTCGAGGCCGAGCAGGTCGGCGGCGTTGACCGTCGCGGCCTCCAGTGCCGCCTCCTCGGAGAGACCGTGTTCGACCATCAGTTCCAACTCCTCGGGGATGTCGGCGTGGTAGTTGAACGGCGTTCCGGCGTCGGTCCCCATCGCGATCGGGACGCCAGCGTCGAGCGCGTGTTCGAAGGCCTCGGCCCACGCCTCCTTGGCCTCCTCGGCCTTCTCGACCGCGAACTCCGGAATTCCGGCCTCGGTCCCCGCGTCCACGATGCCGTAGAGTGCCTTCGCGGTCGGCACCCAGTAGGTTCCCCGGTCGGCCATCAGTTCGGCCGCCTCGCGGTCCATGAACGTGCCGTGTTCCACGCTCGACACGCCAGCCCTGACGGCGTTCTTGATGCCCGCAGTGCCGTGGGCGTGGGCCGCCGTCGGTACCCGCTTGGCGTCGGCGGTGGCGACGAGCGCTTCGAGTTCGGTTTCGTCCAACTCGGGTGCGCCGGTGAGCGCGCCCTCGGTGAGGACGCCGCCGGTCGCCATGCACTTCACCACGTCGGCGCCCCGCTTGAGTTGTTCGCGGACCGCCTTCTTCACCTCGGGAACGCCGTCGGCCTCCCGACCAAACCAGTGACCGTGACCCCCGGTCATCACGACGTTCTGACCGCAGGCGAGGACGCGCGGCCCCTCGAGAACGCCCTCCTCGACTGCGTCCCTCGCGTCGAGCGCCAGCGTACCGGCCGCACCGAGGTCCCGGACGGTCGTCACGCCCGCGGAGAGCGCGTCCCGGAGGTTGGCCGTCGCGCGGTAGGCCAGCGTGGTCTCGCTGTCGCCGTTGGCCTCGCCCGGGTCGGGCCGACCGTCCATCATGAGGTGGACGTGCGCGTCTACGAGTCCCGGCGCGACGAACTGTTCGGTCGCGTCGATTTCCTCGTCGGGGTCGTCGGGTACCTCGCCGACTGCGACGATTTCCCCGTCTTCGACCGCGACGTCGGCGTCCCTGACACCATCCGCGTCCACGACCGTTCCGCCTCGCAATACGAACATATCTGGCTCTTCGGCCCCGACGCCGTAAATCTCGGGGTCGCGGCGAACCAGTTGGTAGTCGGTCCGAGTGCCGGTGAGAACTCCTGTCAAGCACGGGCGACAGGACCTATTGACGTGGGAAGTCTGTCTGGTCTATGGCGAGTCACGAGGAGTGGACGAACGCCCAACAGCATCAGGAAGTCACGGTCGACGGGAAAGACCTCGATATGGCCTACTACGACGAGGGCGAGGGCGACCCCGTGGTCCTCCTCCACGGTATCCCGACGTGGTCGTACCTCTGGCGCGACGTCGCCGAGGCGCTGACCGACGACCGGCGCGTCGTCGTCCCCGACATGGTGGGGTACGGCAACTCGGCGATGCGCGACGAGTTCGACCGCTCGATACGCGTCCAAGAACTGGCGGTCGCCGACCTGCTCGACGGTCTCGGTCTCGACACCGTCTCGTTCGTCGGTCACGACTTGGGCGGCGGGGTCGGACTCCGGTACGCGGTCCACCGGCCGGACGCCGTGGACCGACTCGTGCTGTCGAACGCTGTCGCCTACGACGCGTGGCCCGTCGAACCCATCGTGAACATCGGCCTGCCGTCCACCGCGAAGGACAAGAGCGTCGAGGAGATTCAGGAGACCCTCGACGGGATGTTCCGCCAGAGTCTGGCGTCCGACGACCCGAGCGACGAGTTCGTCGAGGGGATGAAAGCCCCGTGGAACTCCGAGCGGGGGATGGTCTCGCTCGTCCGGGACGCGGCCGCGACGAACACCAACCACACGACCGAAATCGACCCGAGCGACATTACGGCCGACACCCTGTTGCTGTGGGGTGCCGACGACGAGTTCCAACCCATCGACTCCGCGGAGCGACTCGAAGGCGACATCGAGTCGGCCGAAGTCGTCGGATTGGACGACGCCAACCACTGGGTAATCCAAGACCGGCCCGAACGCTACGTCGAGGAACTCCGGTCGTTCCTGCTCGACGGGGAGTCGGCCTGAAGAGCGTCAGTCGAGGAACGGCTCTCGGTGCGGCGGAACGGCTCCCCGACCTCGAATGGGTGCGCCCGGCGAAAGACCCAACTCGGTCGCGGTTTCAGGTCTCGGCATGGCAGACGACCCACTCGACGGGAAGACGGCACTGGTAACGGGCGCGAGTTCCGGCATCGGCGAAGCGACTGCCCACGCGCTGGCGCGCGACGGCGCGCGAGTCGCGCTGGCCGCCCGCCGCGAGAAGGTTCTGAACGACGTGGCGAGCAAGCTAGAGCGCGAGTGAGACGCCGAGACGCTGGTCGTCCAGACCAACGTCCGCGACGAGGACTCGGTCGAGGGGACCGTCGAGACGGTGGTCTCGGAGTTCGGACAGCTGGACGTGCTGGTGAACAACGCGGGGCTCGCCCGGGGGGAGTCGGTCGAAGACATGCGGACCGAACCGCACGAGACGATGATGGAGACCAACGTGGACGGGGTGTTCTACGCGACGCGCGCGGCGATTCCCCACCTCCGCGAGACCGAGGGCAACCTCGTGTTCGTCGGGAGTTTCGCCGGGCAGTACCCCCGACCGTTCAACCCCATCTACGCCGCGAGCAAGTGGTGGGTCCGCGGGTTCGCCCACAGCGTCGAGGGCAACGTCGGCGCGGACGGCGTGGCCGTGACGGTGGTCAACCCCTCCGAGGTCCGGACCGAGTTCGGCGCGGCCTACGGCGAGTCATTCGCCGAGCGTTTCGACGAGGGTGAAGTGACCGAACCCGAAGAGGTCGCCGAGGCCATCGCGTTCGCCGCGAAGCAGGAGAAGTCCACCGTCAGCGAACTCGACATCTACCGGCGCGACAAGTTCAGCGGGTTCTGACTGTCGCCCGCGAAGGGCCGACAGTCGTAGTCGGGGATTCAGTCGAGTGACTCGGCCACCTTCTCGATGGGATGGGGCGGTTCGCTCCGAAGCCCCTCCCAGTCGCCGAGTTGCGCCCGACAGGACGCGCCGGGCGCGACCACCGTCTCGCCGTCGCTGTCGGCGACTTGGTCGAAGAGAATCTCGCCTATCTTCCGACTCATCGAGTAGTGTTCGGCCTCGTACCCGAAGCTCCCGGCCATGCCGCAACAGCCCGAATCGAGCGCGTCCACCTCGTAGCCCGCGTCGCGGAGGACGCTGGCGGCGTGGCCCTCCTTCTTGGTGGCCTTCTGGTGGCAGTGGCCGTGGTAGGTCAGCGTCTCGTCGGGGGCGTCGTACGACAGGTCGAAGTCGAAGGTGTCCAGATACTCGCAGACGGCGTAGGTGTTGGCGGCCACGCGCTCGGCGGCGGTGGCCAGCGAGTCGGAACCGTTCGCGCGCAGGCCCGCTTCCGGGTCGGCGGTCCGCGGTTCGGCGTACTGCTCGCCCGACCGACTGGCCTCGGGACCCTTCTCGCCGCCGAGCAGGTCGAGGTAGTCCGACTGAATCATCACGGCGTCGCTCGGTTCGACGACCACCACGTCCCACCCGTCTCGCGCGCGGGGCGCGAGCGCCTCCACGTTCGTCCGGGCGCGCTCCCGAGAGACGTCGAGAAAGCCCTTCGAGTGAGCGGGGCGTCCGCTGTCGGTCACGTCGTCGACGACTCGAACGTGGACGCCCGCGGCTTCGAGGACGCGGACCGCGGCCTTGCCCGCCTCTGGGTGGTTGTAGTTGGTGTACGCGTCGGGGAAGAGCGCCACCTTCCGAACCGCTTCGTCGGCCGGGACCCGCGGACCGCCCCGCGCCTCGAACCAGTCTTCGAGACTCTCGCCGTGGAACGTCGGGAGGCTCCGCTCGCTGGCGATGCCGAGGGTCTTCTCCATCAGGATTCGCGCGCCCGGCACTTCGCTGGCGACGTTCGAGAGGGGCGCGAGCGCGCTCCCGACCTTCGAGAGCGTGCCGACGTTGGCGAAGAGACGTTCGCGGAGGCTCGCGCCGTGTTCCTCGTGGTGGGCGTGTTCGACTTCGGCCTTCAGTTTGGCCATGTCCACCTCGCTCGGACAGTCGCGGGCACAGCCCTTGCACCCGATACAGAGGTCCATCACCTCGGCCATGAACTCGGTGTCGGTCTGCTCGCCCTCCGGCAACTCGCCGCTCATCGCCTGTCGGAGCATGTTCGCCCGGCCGCGGGTGGCCGTGACCTCCTCGTCGGCGGCGCGGTAGGTCGGGCACATCACGCCGCCGGTGGTGTCCTGTCCGCCGCGACAGCCGCCACAGCCGTGACAGAGTTCGACCATCCCCTGAAACCCGTTCTCGTTCTCCCAGTTCAGTTCGGGCGCGAACCCCGCAGAGAACTTGTAGTCGGGGTCGAACCGCAGGTTCTCGGTCATGTCGTGGTCGCCGCAGACGTTGCCCGGGTTCAGGAGCCAGTCGGGGTCGAACGCCGTCTTGAGGTCCCGGAACACCTGCCAGACCTCGTCGCCGTAGAGTTTCCGGTTCCACTGGGTCCGTGCGTGTCCGTCGCCGTGTTCGCCCGACACCGACCCGCCGTACTTCACCACGAGGTCGGTGGCCTCGTCCGCTATCTGCTCCATCTGGTTGACTCCGGCGGGGCTCTTGGTGTCCACCAGCGGCCGGATGTGGAGGCATCCGGGTCCGGCGTGAGCGTAGAAACTGGCGAAGGTGTCGTTGTCTTCGAGTACCTGCTGGAAGTCGGCCACGTAGTCGGCGAGGTTCTCCGGCGGGACCGCGGCGTCCTCGATGAACGAGATGTGCTTGGCGTCCGACGTTCTGGAGAGCAGAATGGGAAGCCCGGACTTCCTGAGCTTCCAGAACCGGGCGCGCTCGGCCTCGTCGTGGGCCTCCATCGCGCCGAACGAGATTTCTCCCTCCCGGTCGTCGCGCAGCGCTTCGACCTTCTTCCGGCCGTCCTCGTCGTCCTCGGCGTAGAACTCCACGAGCAGGACCGAGTTAGTCCCCTCGGGGAGCATCCCCACCACGTCGGCGAACTCCTCGGTGTCGCGCGCGAGGTCGATGAGCACGTCGTCCAGCACCTCGACCGCGGACGGGTCGTGTTCGAGGATGGGAGCCACGTCCTCCATCGCGTCGAGCAGGTCCTCGTAGGCGAACAGCGCCATCGACTTCGTCTCCGGGACTGGTTCCAGTCCGACCTCGGCCTCGGTCACGATGGCGAGAGTCCCCTCGCTCCCCGCGAGCAGTCGGGCGAGATTGACGGTCCCGTCCTCGGCCTCGTCCACCAGTCTGTCGAGGTTGTACCCCGAGACGTTGCGCTTGAGCTGCGGATACGCCTCGTCGATGGCGTCGCGCTTCTCGTCGATAATCAGGACGACTTCGGCGTAGATTCGGGCTTCGATGTCGCCGTCCGGGTCGGCCGCCTCGCGGAGTTCGGCGACCCCTACCTCGCCGAAGGTCGTCACGGTGCCGTCGGCGAGGACGACTTCGCACTCCTCGACGTAGGCGTCGGTCTTGCCGTACTTCAGCGAGTGCGAACCGGTCGAGTTGTTGCCGATAGCGCCGCCGAGCGCGGACTTGTCGCCCCACGCGGGGTCGGGCGCGAACTTCAGGTCGTGGGGCGCGAGTTCCGCGTTGAGTTCGCCCAGCACCGCGCCGGGTTGGGCGCGCGCAGTCGGGGTCTCCGCGTCGGGGGCCACCGACAGCACCTCGTCCATGTACCGGGTGAAGTCCAACACGACCGCCTCGTTGACGGCCTGTCCCGCCAGACTCGTCCCGCCGCCGCGGGGGAGGACCGGAATCTCTCGGTCGGCGCAGTAGGACATCACCGCCGCCACGTCGTCGGTGTCGGTCGGGAAGACGACACCGATGGGCGTCATCTCGTATGCGCTGGCGTCGGTCGCGTAGAGCTGTCGAGAGTAACTGTCGAAGCGTACGTCGCCGTCGACGACCTGCTGGAGGTCCGAGACCAACCCCGTTCGCGACACCTCGTCGGACTGGTAGTCGTAGTCCGCGCGGGCGTCGCGGGCCGGATCTCCCGCGTCGTGTGTAGCCATACCGCGGCATACGCACGGGGGGCCGAAAAGTGGTACGCTCGTTCGGATGGTTCAGGGCGTGACAACGATTCGACTCTCGGCGCACCGGCCTCGCGGCGAAATCAGTCGTCCGCGGGACCCGCCGTTCCCGACCACGCGTCCTCGCTCGCGTCGGCGTCGCCGGTCGAATCCGGGCCGCGCCCGAGCGACGACCGAATCGACGCCGCAGCGCCCGACTCCTGAATCGACACCGCGAGCGACCGGAACGCGTTGCGGTGGAGGACCGCGAACCCGGCGAAGATGGCGGCGAAGCCGACCAGCGTCGTGGACGACACCAACTCGCCCAGCACGGCCCAACTCGCGAGCGTCGCCACGACGGGTTCGAGGTAGCCGACGAGGTGGAGTTTCGTCGGGCCGATTCGTTCGAGGAGTCGGAAGTACAGCAAGAACGCCACGACGCCCGACAGGAGCGTCAGGTAGGCGAACGACGCCAGTGCGGTGGGCGTCAGGTGAATCGCCGACAGCGACTCGCCTCGCGCCGCGCCCGCCGCGAGGAGCAGGCCAGACCCGCCGAGCATCGCCCACGCCTGCAACGAGGCAGCGGGCAGTTCGTTCCGGAGCGGTCGGGTCAGCACCGCGCTGACCGCGAAACAGGCCGTGCCGAGGAACACGAGACCGATGCCGTACACGTTCGCCGAGAGCGCGTTCGCGGGGTTCAGGCCCGCGACGACGGCCACGCCACCGATGCCGAGCGCGAAGCCGAACCCTTTGGTGAGAGAGAGTCGCTCGTCCAGCACGATGGCGGCGAACCCGGCCGTCAGAACCGGCGAGAGACTGACCACGACCGCCGCTATCGCACCTGAAACGTGGCGTTCGCCGAGGTAGAGCAGACCGTGGTACCCCGCGATGACGAACGCGCCGACGATGGTCACTGCGAGGTACTCACCGCGTGCCCGGGGCCGCCAGCGGTCGGTCGCCACGACGGCGTAGCCCAAGATAACCGCGCCAGCGACGGCGTATCGGATACCGGCGAACACCAGCGGCGGAAAGTAGTGAAGACCGACTTCGATAGCGACGAACGACCCGCCCCAGAGTATTGCAAGTAGCACGAACATCACGGACGGCAGTGAAATTCTGCTTCCAAGATAACGCGAAATCATGATTCTGATTCAATCGTCGGCGTCTCGGACTCTTAAATCCTTCTACAAGGACACGCCGATTACTCGAAACAAAGTCGAATATCTTCCGTCGAGTCGGTCCAATCGTTAATTATTCTTCCTCACGCCGACCTGCAGTGGTCGATTCCCGACACGTTTCTGACGCTGTCTTACCGACAGAACCGAGGTTAAGTAGACGGGGACGCAACGTCACCGACAATGGACGAGCGCGACGTGACCATCCTGAAGGCCATCGCCGACCTCGGGACCGGAAGCCCCGAGAAACTGAGCGACGAGACGGACATCCCGGTCTCGACCATCCACTACCGCCTCAACAACCTGCGCGAGGAGGGCATCATCGAGAACGACCTCTACGACATCGATTTGGAGGAGGCGGGTCTCGGCGTGACCGTCGTCGTGGAGGTGCTGGCCGACTACAGCGACTCCTACGAGGAGTTCGGCGAGAAACTGCTACAGGTCGAGGGCGTCACGCAGGCGTACTTCGCCATGGGCGAGACCGACTTCATCGTCGTGGCGCGCCTCCCCGACAGCGACGCGGTCGAACGCCTCATCAGCGACTTCGAGGCCGTCGAGGGCGTCGAGCGCACGAACTCGACGTTCGTCATCTCGTCGCTCCGCGACACGGACAACCCGCTGGAGAGTTACAGTCTGGAGACGCTGGTCGAACAACTGGCCGACGAGTAGGAGCGCGGAGACGGAATTGGTACTTCGAGAACTACGGCCACTTGTATTTGAACCCGGGTGGCGGCGACCCTATCCATTCGAGCAATTGCTGTGTCTCGCCGGTTGTAAACTGGAGTTCAGTACGGGTGAAATGTGGATTAAATCCGTTTTCGGTGAACAGTTCTTGCAGGTACTCGGCCCGATCTGCTTCGTTCGTGGCTTTTATCATCACTCTGGGTTGATGATCTTTCTCCTGTGCCAGCCATCCGTCACAGACGTACCACATCTTCGCTATCGTTGGAGTAAGCGTGAGTTCGCTCGGAAATCGTTTCTCTCCCGTTTTATACCATTGTCTGAACTCGTGAAGTTGCGGGTGTGAGCGTGTTCGTAAGCCGTAGAGGTCATTGTACTTCTCTCTATTACTGACCGTGAATTTTTCGTGATCTGAATCCGCTGCCTGCCTGTACTGATACTCCGCGTCTCGGTCCAGAAAGACACCTGTAGACAGAATACCCAAACACTCATCCAAATAGTTGAGAAATTCGGGATTGGTCATTCGGACGCGAAAGTGCGGATTTTTATTAGACTGACCGTGTATGTCACCATCCCCCATTAGAACACCGACCAGAAGGTCGATTTGATGTTCTGTAAACGGTGGTCTCGTGCATTCCGACCTTGCCCAGTGAGAACCGAACCGCTCGAAATCGCAGCCACACGATGGACACGTCGCTGTCACATCATGTTTTAGTCAAATTTGACTAAAATAGCTATCGGAAAATCTATGGTGCGAGCCGGTTCTTCCGGTTCTTCATGTTCTCCTCGTAGTATTCGAAGGTGATTGGACACCACTCTTTTGCGAGGTCGAGGACCCGCTCGGTCATGTCTCGGATTTCCCACTGACTGTCCGCCGCGGCACGCATGTCGGCGACGTGCATGAGCATCCGGGCGTTCATCGACATCACCATGTTGACCTCGGTCCCGATGGGGAGGACGAACCGGGCGTCTTCCGGCGGCATCCCGAGGTCGAGCAGGTCCTGATAGTCCTCGACCGATTGCTTGACGGACTCCCGGAAGATTTCCTCGCGCTTCTCGACGGTCTCGTCGTCCACCGCGCCGCCCTTCTGATTCCGACCGATCCAGTCGGGGTCGTTCGCGGAGGGCGGGGTGACGACCATCTCGCCCTCGGCGACGTTCTCGGGGTCCACGTCGTCGAACGCGACGTAGCGCATACTCTGGACGTCGAAACTGACGTGGCGGTGACGCGTTATCTGCGCCATGCAGGACCGACTGATACCCTTCACCGCGAAGGTGGCCTGCGCGTGTTCGAAGGGACCGAAGTGGCCGTGGTTGAGAAGTTGTCCGATGAGGGTCTCTTTCTTCTCCTCGATGCCCTCGCCCTCGATGGACTCCATGATTTCCTCGAACGACTTCTCGCCGACGAACTCCGCCATGTAGTCGTTTCGCGCCGCCGAACAGATGACCTCCTCCGGGTCGTCCGTGGCCTCCAGCAGTTTGACCTCCATGCGTGTGACGAGTACCGCGGGGGTACTAAAATACGACCCCTTCGGTTCGGCCTCGCAACTGACAACGATACGCACAAACCCCCGCCGCTCCAACTGTTCTACATGATTACGAACATCGCGCGCGGCGTGCAGGCGTTCACGAGCAACGCCTTCCTCGTGGAGGGCGAGCGGACCGTACTGGTGGACACCGGGTCGAACTTCGACGCGGTGGGCCGAATCCGCGAGCGCGACGCCGAACTCGACGCCGTCGTCCTCACGCACACTCACCACGACCACGTCGGTAACCTCCAGTCGGTCGAAGACGCCTTCGGGGTCGAGACGTGGGGCTTCGACACGGACCAACCCGGGGTGGACAACGCCATCGCCGACGAGGAGACGGTCCGACTCGGCGACCACGCGTACACGGCGCTCCACACGCCCGGCCACAAGAACGACCACCTCTGCTTCTACTCGTCGGCCGCGAGCGTCCTGTTCGCGGGCGACCTGATATTCCAGAACGGAAGCTTCGGCCGGACCGACCTCGAAGAGGGCGACCGTCGGCGACTCGTCGAGAGCATCGACCGGGTGCGCGACACCGTGGACGAACACCTCGCGGAGATGCACGTCGGCCACGGCCCGAGCGTCACCACGGACCCGTATCAGGACGTGGAACTGGCGGGGCGCGCGGCCCGGATGGGGTGACCGGGCAGCCAGTTTTATCCGCCGCCGGTCCGTTCCTCGCGCCGTGACCGAGCGCACGAGACTGACGACCGTCGAGACGGTCTACGACCAGCGGTCGTGGCTGTTCACGGTACGAGACCAGTACGACGAACCCGACGAGGTCGTCCTCGTCCCCTGCGAGGACGGTCAGACCGACGCCGACGCGGACGGAGACGAGGCCGAGCGGAGCGTCGAGGCGTGGGTCAACCGCTGTACCCACGAGGCCCAGCGACTCGACCGCGGGTTCGGCGCGGCGATGCGTGACGGCCAGATAATCTGTCCGAAGCACGGGTCGATGTTCGACACCTGCTCGGGGTACTGCGACAACGGCGAGGCCGCGGACACGACGCTCGTCTCGGTCGAAGTCGCCGTCGAGGACGACGCGGTCTACCTCACCGACGACGATTACGACTTCTCCCACGAAGGGTCAATCGAAGACGGCGACGAACCCGGCGAAGAAGACGGTGGGAGCGATACGGACGACGATGACGGCAGCGACGACATGCCGAGTTCGACTTCGCACATCGGGTTCTGACGGCGGGGTCGGCGGGCACTCACGTGGCCCGACTCAGGGAAACGAGGCGTCGGGCCACGCGTTCGCGAACATCGTCGTCAGCGAACACGGGATGGGCGACGAGGCAGAAGACCACGCCGAAGATTGGAGGACCGCGACGTCTGACGGACTCGCCGTTTTTGACCGGCGCTACTCGGCGACGGCGAGCAGTTCGTCGTACGCCTCGCCGTACGCCCGCGCGACTGTGGCGGGGTCGCGCCGGTCGTCGTCGGGAAGCGCAGGAAGCGCGGCGGTCGCCTTCGGGTCGGCGAGTTCGGTCACGTCGGGCGTGTGGACCTCCAGTCGTCCATCGCGCGGACTCCCGCCCGCGACCTCGCACGCCCTCAGGAACCGGTCGCCGTCGTAGGCCCGCATTCGGCCGGGTTCGACCACGGCCACCGCGTCGAACGAGAGGCCGCGAATCGGGACCGCCACGTCGCCGTACGACTCCACGACCGCCGGACCGCCCGTCTCGGTCTGAACGCTCCGGATGCGGTCGGCGAACCCCTCGAACATCGGCAGGTGTAACTGCCGGGTAATCTCGTCGAGTCGCTCGACGGTCCCGACGCTCGGCGCGTCGGCCAGCGGAAGGTTGCGGCGGGCCGACTCCGGGACCTCGGCGCGGTCGTTCACCACGAACGACTCGCCGACCCTGTCGAGGACGTACTCCCGGTGGGCCTGTCCGACGAGACCGGTGTCCGGGCCGGGCGAGGGACGCCAGAGACGGTGGACCGGGTTCAGGTCCTCGGGCGCGAAGTCGCCGGAACTGGCGTGGGCGAGTCGCTTGGCGTCCTTGCCGTAGAGTCGACCCTCGTCTACCGCCCGGCGGTAGTCGTCGTGGTCGAACCAGTAGTCGTTACCGGCCCGGGGCTTGAAGCCGACCCCGTCGAGGCGCGAGAGCAGGCCGGTGGTGAACGTCGTCTTCCCGGCGTCCACGCGGTCGCCGCCCGCGACGAGGAACCTCATCGCTCTTCGTCAGTCTTCAGGCCGTAGTAGCCCGGTTCGTCCTCGGCGGTCGGTTCGGCGACGACGAGGTCCTCGGCGTTGTTCATCACCCACGGGATGGCCCAGTCGAGCAGGATGTCCTCGGTTCCGGCCTCCAGTTCGGCGTCGGGGTCGAGTTCCTGCAGGAGACGGGCTATCTCGTAGACGGTGTACATCCGGTCCGCGTCGAGCAGTTCCTCGGGGGTGTAGAAGTCACAGGGGTGTAGCTGTTCGAAGTCCGACTTTGGTCGGGGCATGACCGGGCGTACGGCCGAGACCGGGGTAAATCGTTCGTCTTTCGGACGCGGTCGGCGTCGGCGACCGGGGCGGCGCGCCCGCAAGGACAGCCCTTCGTTCTCGACTGCGCCGTCGCCGACTCGAAGTACCAACGCGGCGACCGTCCTAATTTTTATGTCGCCCCACGACGCAGATTCACCGACGATGGGAGACGAGAACGATGGCCAGAGTCGAGACGCCAAGTCCGCACTCGTCGAGGCGTTCTCGACGTTCGGGAGCAACGGTCTCCGCGACGTGTGGTTGTTCGACCAGACCGCCCACGAGGGACTGTACGTCCGCGAAGACGTGGAGCGCAAGATAACCGACCTCGACGTTCCGCGGTTCGTGGACAACGAGCGGTACGGCTACGTCACCCGCGACACCTACAGTGACCTCTACTACGCCTCCTACGCGTACACGGTACGGGGGTTCGACGAGTTCGAGCAGTTCCGGACCTTCCTCGGCGACGGCGACGAACGGGTGGGCGTGTTCGCCAGTTTCGACCGCCGCGAGGGCGGTTACGACTTCGGCGCGTTGCACGACGAGATTACGGCCGTCGTCGCCGACCGCCCCATCGAGTCGTTCTCGCCGGAGTGAGTAGCGCGGTCGAGGTCGAGATAGAGAACTGCGGGCGACGGCGAGGACCGAGGGTCACGGCCGACAACGAGGGCCGAGAAACGCGGAAGGTACCGAAATACGGGAGCGGTGACGTGCGCTCGGCCGACGAGTCTTCGGGCAGGTAGCCCGACCGAGTTACTGTTCCGTTTCGGGAAGGTTTCCGAGCTGTTTCTTCTGGCGCTCGTCGGTGAGCGTGGCGTAGCCCTGCGTCTTCACGTAGTTCTCCTGACCGAAGTCGCTGATTATCATCCGGAGGTACGCGGCCTCCTTCTTCGAGGTGCCCTCGTAGGTGTAGCAGTGGAGGTCGCGAGAGAGGGGGTAGTTCTCGTCGGCGAGGTTCTTCCCGGGTTCGTACACCTTGCCGTCGAAC
The DNA here is from genome assembly GCF_024218795.1 of Halorussus aquaticus. Classification (GTDB taxonomy): domain Archaea; phylum Halobacteriota; class Halobacteria; order Halobacteriales; family Haladaptataceae; genus Halorussus; species Halorussus aquaticus. The sequence goes on along the minus strand of NZ_CP100400.1, from coordinate 2,467,587 downwards.
TCCAGTTTGATGGCGGGAACCTCGCTGGTGACGAACGCCAGCGCCATGTACGCGATGGCGTTGTCGGACTTCGAGACGAGGGTCTTGACCTGCTGGTTCTGCCCCTTCCGCACGTCCACACCTGCCATCTTCGCGTTGGGGCCGCCGAGCATGTTCACCCGGAACGCGGTGTCGGTCCCCGACCCTTCCGATCGACCGACTACCTGAATCTCGCGGTCCTCACCGCTGTACGCGTCTATCTCCGACCAGTTCTCTATCTCGCCCGTGTAGATTTTCCGGACCTGCTCGGCGGTCAGTTTGTCCACGCCCGCCTCCCGAATCTCCTTGCTGACCACGAGGGGTTGAGCGTCCACGCCCACGACGTGGTCGGTGTACTTCTCCAGTTCCGACTCGCTGGCGTCGGGGAGTTCGGCCTTCACGGGTGCGCTGGCGTCGCCGATGTCCACGAGACCGTTCTTGAGTTTCTCCAGTCCGGTTCCGGAGTGACTCAGTCCGACCGACACGTCGAACGGCGGTGCGGCGGTCCCGGTGGCCTCGAACCCGTACAGACCCGCCCAGTAGTCGGCGAGGCGCTTCTCGGTGTCGATGTCGTACTGGCCCGGACCCCAGTACTCCTCGTCGCTGGCCTTCGGGTTCGAAGACCAGACCGCCCCCGCCGTACTCGTAATGGGGTACACCGTCGAGGAACCGCCAGCTTTCAGTTTTTCGACAGACTGCCCGGACTCCTTCGTCTGCGCACCGGAACCGCCCTGCGCTCCACCTTCGCTCGTTCCACTGCCGCCGGTCCCGCCGATGCATCCGGCGAGTCCGAGGGTCGCGCTTGCTCCGGCCGCGGTCAGGAACGTCCGACGAGTCGGTTTCTCTGTCATCACGTGGTGAAAGCCTCGTCTACCACATAAACCCACCGAATAAAATATATATTTTCTCGATAACTATATATTGCTCTCCATTGACCCTGTTTCTCAATGATACGGTCGGGTTTGCGAACGGTTCACGGCCGTAGCCGTCGAGAGATGGCACTATCGACGGTCGGGCGAAGAGGAAACGTCGTTGTCGGATCGCTATCGGACACACGGCGTTATCGGACGCGCGACACTGGAAGACTGCACGGGACGCACACGATAGCCGCGGCTACTGGGCGAATCGACCGAAAGAAAAGCGGTAGCTCGGGAGCTTACTCGTGGTTGCCGACGGTCTTCTCGTACTGCTCGGCGACGTGGTCCCAGTCGACGACCTCGAAGAAGTTCTCCACGAAGTCGCCGCGGTCCGGACCGTAGTCGTAGTAGTAGGAGTGCTCCCACACGTCGAGCGCGAGGATGGGGTGTGCGCCCCAGAGCGCGCCCTGGTCGTGCTTGTCTACGGCAACGTTGCGGAGCTGCTTGGCGACCGGGTCGTAGACGAGGAGCGCCCAGCCACCGGCGGCGCTCGCTGCGGTCTCGAACTCGCCCTTCCAGCCCTCGTAAGAGCCGAAGTCCTCCTCGATGCGGTCGAGCAGGTCGCCCTCGGGTTCGCCGCCGCCGTTCGGGGACATGTTCTCCCAGAACAGCGTGTGCAGGTAGTGACCCGAGCCGTTGTGGGTCACGTCGCCGAGCGCGCCCGCGGTGCCGCCGAAGTCACCGCTCTCGCGGTTCTCGGCCAGCGTCTCCTCGGCGCTGTCGAGTCCGTTGACGTAGCCCTGATGGTGGGTGTCGTGATGCCACGTGAGGACCTGTTCGCTGATGTGCGGTTCGAGTGCGTCGTAGTCGTACGGAAGCGGTGGTAGTTCGGGGTTGGATCGCTCAGACATAATTGAACCTCGTACAGGTATATGTCTCTTTTCGGTCTTAAACCTTGAGAAGTCGATTGATAACAATACTCTAGCGACGACTCGAACGTCGCTACCGAGCCTTCTCGCCCGGATTTCGGGGGTGGTCGATGAAAACAATTACAGTATATACACTGTCACTTCTCGGTCAGTTCCGGGCCGCGGTGACCGGCGGCTACTGACTCCCGGTCTGCTTGGGAATCGTGTCGGCCTGTTGGGCCTGCTGGTACCGCTGTTCCACGTCGTTCCAGTTCACCACGTCCCAGAAGTTGTCCACGTACTCTCCGCGGTTGTTCTCGTACTGGAGGTAGTAGGCGTGTTCCCACACGTCGCAGACGAGGAGCGGCGTCGCGCCCTGCGGGTGCTGGTTCTGGTGGTTCTCGGCCGCCGCGACGATCGGCTTGTCGGCGATGTGGTCGTAGACCAGCATGCCCCACCCGGAGCCTTCGACGCCCTTCGCGGCCTGCGAGAAGTCCTGTTTGAACTGGTCGTAGCCGCCGAAGTGCTCGTCGAACGCGTCGGCCAACTCCCCGCCGGGTTCGCCGCCGCCGTCAGGATGCATGTTCTGCCAGAAGACGGTGTGGTTGACGTGCCCCGAGAGGTTGAACGCGAGGCTCCGCTTGACCGCGCGCACGTCGCCGAAGTCGCCGCCGCTACGCATCTCTTCGAGTTGGTCGAGGGCGGCGTTCGCGCCGTCCACGTACCCCTGATGGTGCTTGTCGTGGTGGAGTTCCATGATGCGCTGGTCTATCGCCGGTTCGAGCGCGTCGTAGTCGTACGGTAGTTCCGGTAGTTCGTAAGTAGCCATCTGCTTTCCCCCGTCTCTCGCGGCAACGGCCACGGGGTTAAGCTTTAAGCGAGTGGTCGAATCGGCGATATGCGGGTTCGCGGACAGGCACCTCGGACGCCGGTAGAACCCCGGCATGCGGCACCGGTTCGTCGGCCGGAATGGTAAACCAGACAGCATTTTTACGCTTCGGCCGAGAGCGGACGACTATGAGACGATATCTCCGCAACAACCCCGGCTTCGTCCGTCTCGCGTTGGCGACTCTCGCGGTCTGTCTCCTCGGTCTCGCGTTCGCGTCCGTCGCGCTCGGTCGCGGCTGGCAACGAGTCGAGACCCTCCTGCTCCCCGTCGCGGGGGTGCTGACCGCCCTCCTCTTGCTCAAGGCCGCCGTGGTCGCCGTCGCTATCGGACTCCGATTCGTTCTGTCGCTCGGAGACTGAGGGCGTCGAAGCGACGAGTCGCTTCTGGTCCGCGCCTCCGAGAGAGCCTCACTGCCACCCTCTGCTTTCGGTCAGTTCGGCCGCGGCCACAAGTCGCTTTGAATCCAGTCTCCTACCGTCACCCATGTCACTCGAAGGCTCCGGAGCACCCGAGTTCACGCTCGAAAGCACGTCCGGCGGCGAGGTATCGCTCGAAGAGACCCTCGAAACCGGCCCGACGATAGTCCTGATAAACCGCGGTTACTGGTGTAGCTTCTGCGCCGAGCAGTTGGCGACCTTCAGCAGAGTGTACGAGGACCTCCGGTTCAACGAGGGCGTGGACGTCCTCCCCGTGGTGACGAGCGAGTTGCCGAAACTGGTCGAGATGCGCGACCGCTTCGACTATAACTTCCAGTTGCTCGCCGACCCGGACGGCGACGTCGCCGAGCAGTACAGCGGTACCGAGCAGACCAGTCACGGTCTGACCGGCGTCGCGGGTACCTACGTCGTGGACACCGACGGGCAGGTCCGGTACGAGCAGGTGGCAGGCGACGTGAGCGACCGGACCTACGGGAACTGGACTCGGTACTTCATCCGGAACGACTTCGAGGACCCCTTCGGCGAGTGAGGTCCCTCCGGCGAGTCGGGACGCTCAGTCGTCGCCGCGCGCGTCCTCGAACATCGCGATGGCCGCCTCGCGTCGCTCGGCGTGGTCCACGACCGGCGCGGGGTAGTCGGGCGCTATCGCCTCGCGTTCGTCCGGGTCGAGTTCGTGCCAGCCGTGAACCTCCTCGGCACTCGCGTCGGCGAGTTCCGGGACGTACTCCCTGATGAACTCTGCGTCTGGGTCGTACCGCTCGCCCTGCGTCATCGGGTTGAACACGCGGAAGTACGGTTGGGCGTCGGTGCCGGTCGAGGCGGCCCACTGCCACCCGCCGGTGTCGTTTGCGGTGTCGTGGTCCGCGAGTCTCTCGCGGAACCAGTCGTACCCCTCCCGCCAGTCGAGCAGCAGGTCCTTCGTGAGGAACGAGGCGACGACCATCCGGAGGCGGTTGTGCATCCACGCTTCCTCGCGGAGCTGGCGCATCGCGGCGTCCACGATGGGGTAGCCCGTGCGGCCCTCCTTCCACGCTCGCAGGGCCTCGTCGTCGTCCCGCCAGTCAATGTCGTTCTCGTACTCCCTGTAGTTTCGAGTCACCACGTCGGGGCGGGCCGAGAGGACGTGCGCGTAGAACTCCCGCCACGCGAGTTGGCTCTGGTACTCCTCGACCGACTCGGCCTCGCTCCCTTCCTCGTCGGGGTCGCCGTCGGCGCGCTCGGCGGCTTCCGCGGTCGCTTCCCAGACCTCCCGGACGCCGATAGTTCCCCACTTGAGGTGGACCGAGAGCCGCGAAGTCGCGTCCTTCGCGGGGTAGTCGCGGTCCTCGGCGTACTCGAAGATGGTCTCCTCGCAGAACTCCCGGAGTCGGTCGCAGGCGGCCTCGGTTCCCGCTGGCGGCACGTCGGCCTCCGGTTCCTCGAAGCCGAGGTCCGCCAGCGTCGGGAGGTCGGTCGCTCCGTCCGACGCGGCGATTCGCTCGGACCCGACCACCCGTCCCGCCTCGGGCGCGTCGAACGGCGCGTCCTTCTCCCGGTCGCGCCACTTCTTCCAGAAGTAGGTGAACACCGAGTAGTGTTCGCCCTCGTTCGTCCGAATCGTGCCGGGTTCGTGGAGGAGTTCGTCGTGGTAGGCCGCCCGCGAGACCCCGGCGTCGTCGAGCGCGAGACGGACCTCGCTGTCGCGCTCGGCCGCCAGTCCGGAGTAGTCACGGTTCCAGAAGACGGCGTCGGCGTCGTACTCGTCGGCGAGTCGGGGCAGTTCCTCGCGCGGGTCGCCGCGGGTCACGAGCAGGTCGCCGCCCAACTCGCGGTAGTCGGACCGGAGCGCTTCGAGCGCGTCGAGCATGACCGCCACGCGCGGCGGACTCGCGTGGTCGAGAATCTGGGGGTCGAAGACGAACACCGGCAGTACGGACTCGCCATCGGCGACTGACTCGGCCAGCGCGCGGTTGTCCGCGACCCGGAGGTCCCGTCGGTGCCAGTGAAGGTTCATACTCGGGACGAAGGACCGGCCGACCGTCAAACGACGGGTCTGTGGTCGGTATCCGAGACGTGGTTCGCAGTCGGTCAGTCTCGCTCGACTAGTACCGACTCGTCCAGTTCCGCGACCGAATCCTGCCCGGAGAGCGCCAGCGTCAGGTCGAAGTCGGCGAGGAAGTTCCGGACTACCTCCCGAACGCCGTCCTCCCCGTCGATTGCCAGTCCGTAGACGTACGGCCGCCCGAGCAGGACCGCGTCCGCGCCCAGTGCGATGGCCTTGATGGCGTCCGCACCGCGTCGGATTCCGCTGTCGAAGAGGACTGCGAACTCGTCGCCGTCCGGCCGTTCGTCCGCGGCGGCGTCGCTCGCGGCCCGCGCGTCTTCGACTGCGGACACGACCCGGGGTAGCGCCTCGATGGCCGAGAGCGCGCCGTCCACCTGTCGGCCGCCGTGATTCGAGACGACCACGCCGTCCACGCCCCGGCGAACGGCCTCGCGGGCGTCCTCGGGGTGGAGGATACCCTTCAGGACGACCGGGAGGTCGGTCGCCGCCCGGACGCGCTCGACGGTCTCCCAGTCCATCGAGAGGTCGCCGAACTGCTCGACGAACTGCCAGAGCGCGCCCTGTTCGTCCTCCTCGGGCGGAGCGTCGAGCGAGTCCCGGAACGCCGGGTCCGAGAGGTAGTTCGCCACGCCCTCGCCGTCGAGGAACGGCAGGTAGGCGTTGGCCACGTCGCGCTCGCGCCACCCCATCGTCGGCGTGTCGAGGGTGATTACGATGGCCTCGTAGCCCGCGTCCTCCGCGCGGTTCACGAAGCTCTCGGTCACGTCCGGGTCGGCGCTCGGGTAGAGTTGGAACCACCCGGTCGCGTCGCCCAACTCCGCGGCCACGTCCTCCATCGTGGCCGAGGCCGCGGAACTGGAGACGAACGGGACGCCGACGTCGCTGGCGGCCCGCGCGCTGGCGAGTTCGCCGCCCTCGTGGATGATGGACTGGACGCCGACCGGCGCGAGCAGGACCGGCACGGGGAGTCGCTGGTCGAGAACGTCCACCGAGAGGTCGCGTTCGGCCACGTCCTGTAGCATCCGGGGGACGATGCGCCACCGCCGGAACGCCTCGCGGTTCCGGTCGGCCGTGTCCTCGCCGCCCGCGCTCCCGACGACGTAGGCGCGAGCTTCGTCCGAGAGGGCGGCCATCGCGGCTTCCTCGAGTTCCTCGGGCGAGACGGGCATCTCGGGTCGCCGGTCGGCGAGCATCCCTCCGGCGTACACCTCGCGCTGGCGATTCGGACCGAAGGCTTCTGAGGGGTCGTCCATGGTGGGATGGTCGGAGTGTGGGTTGTTATAGCTTATCGAAGAGGTGCCGGAACTGAATTCGTTCCATCACCACCGACGCCGCGATACCGACACCGAACGCGAGTCCGACGTTCGTCGCCGCGCCGAGGACGCCGACCCCGGCGGTCAGCGCGAGCGAGTCGGTGTCGAGACTCGCCTTGCCCAACTCGACGGCGACCAGCGCGAGGACGACGCCGAGCGCGGCCATCGGGAAGGCGGCGACCAACTCGACTGCGACCAGCGCGGCCGTCGCGTAGAGTCCGCCGAGGACTAGATTCGCGCCCGCGGTTCTGGCACCGAACGCGTGCTTGCCCGCGACGCCGCCGCTCCCGTGGCACATCGGGAGCGCGCCGAGCGGAACCGCGAGCAGGTTCATCGCGCCCATGCTCGTCGCCAGTTCGTCGGGCGACGCGTCGGCGTCGTAGAGGTCGCTCAGCAGGAGCGAGGTGGCCACCGCCGCGTTGCCCACCGTCATCGCCAGTTGCGCGCCGGTCGCGGCGAGGGCGTTCGTCGTCGGGTCGAACTCGGCCAGTGGCGGTGCGAACGCACCGACGCTCCCGCCGAACTCCGGCACCGCGAAACTCGGCGCGCCCGTCTCCGCGGCGGCGAGCGCGACCCCGAACGCGAGGACGACCAGCGCGCTGGCCCGCGGCCGACCCAGCGCGACGACCGCCACCCCGACGACCGCGGCCGCGAGCGCAGTCTTCGGTGCGCCCGCACCGAGTTCGAAACCCGTCCGGAGGAGGACCAGCGCGACGGCAAACTGGACGCCCCGAATCACCGCGGCGTCGATGCGCTCGGCGAGCGCGCCGAGCGCGCCCGCCGTTCCGAGTACGAGTAGAACTCCGCCAGCGAGCGTCCCGGCCGCCGCGAGTTCGGGCACCGTCAGCGACCCGGCGATTACCAGCGCCGCGAGCGCCTTCATCGGTTCGACCGAGACGGGCGCGCCGTAGCGGACGCCCCAGACGACCTGAAACGCGCCGAACCACAGCAGGAGGACGGGAAGTCGGAGGTCGGTCAGCGACGACACCGCGACCACGACCGGCAGGACCGTCACGGAGTCGCCGACCGCGCCGGTCACCTCGCCGGTCACCTCGCCGGTCGAGAGTTCGACCGCTCTCCCCCGTATCTCGGCGACCGGACGCTCCATGCGTGACACACAGTGCAGTAACCGACTTAGGTTTACTGAGAAACCGAATTTCGGTTCGAACGCGAGTTTCGTAACCGATTACGGTTACTGAAGTGCGAGACGGACGTGACCGAGGTACGGAATCCGGACCTCCGCTGTCCCGCGAATCCACGACGGTCGGACCGGGCGACTCCGTCCGACCGCTTGGTCGTAGTACCGATTAGCGTCGCCCAGGGTGACGAACCCGGCGTTCGGTGCCGGACAGTTGGTAACGTCGGCGCAACTGTCACCGGGCACGTAGTTCGGATTCGCTTCGTCGTACCAGTTCTCCGACTCGTTCACCCAGAACCGCGCCCGGTGGATGATGGGGGTGGTCCGCTCCCTGCCGTTTCGCTGGAAGACGACGACGTCGCCGTAGTCACCCGACTGCCGGTAGCCCTCGATCTCGCCGGTCCGATAGGTGACGACGCCCGTCTCTCGGGTAGCGACATCCGGCGCGAATCTGTGTTCCTCCATCAGAAATACGAGGTCGCCGCGCTGCATGTGCGGTTCCATGCTCCCGCTCTCGACGGCGACCATCGGCGGCCAGACACCGCTCGCGCCGAACAGGAGGAGACCGATTACGAGGACGATAGCCGCGCTGCTCGCGGCTTCGCGGAGCAGTTCGACGGCGACGTGGTCGGTCTCTCGGAGCCACGTCAGCCACTCGCCCAATCCAGCGGGTGTGTCGTCGCTCATCGACTCGGAACTATCGACAGCAGTCGTATCAATCTTCTGTCCAGAGTTTCCGGGTGGCGGGAGTCGCGGCGGTCCCGACGAGCCAAACCGGTCGCTCGATAAACCTCGTTCCCGGTCCCGACAGTTGGCATGGGAACTATGGGGTCCGGTTCCGTGGTCTCGCCCATGACCGACCGAACCGTCCACCTGCCCGTCGCTGCGCAACCGAGTATCGACGACATCGTCTCGCTGACCCAGCGGGCCGAAGACCGCGGCTACCGCCGGGCGTGGCTCCCCGAGACGTGGGGCCGGGACGCCGCGACAGTCCTCTCGGCCATGGCCGAGCGCACCGACGACATCGGCATCGGGCCGTCGATTCTGAACGTCTACTCGCGGTCCCCTGCGCTCGTGGGCCAGACCGCCGCGACCCTGCAGGAACTCTCCGACGGTCGGATGCGCCTTGGCATCGGTCCCTCCGGTCCCGCCGTCATCGAGGGGTGGCACGGCCAGAGCTTCGAGCGGCCTCTCCGGCGGACCCGCGAGTACATCGACATCGTCCGGCAAGTCCTCTCGGGCGAGACCGTCGACTACGCGGGCGAGGAGTTCACGGTCGGCGGGTTCCGCCTCCGGTGCGACCCGCCGGAGACCCCCGTCTCTATCGACGCGGCCGGGATGGGTCCCAAGTCGGTCGAACTCGCCGGGCGCTTCGCCGACGGGTGGCACGCCCTGATGCTCACGCCCGACGGGATTCGGGACCGCCTCGAAGACCTCCGCCGCGGGGCCGAACTCGGCGACAGGGACCCCGACGACGTGCGCGCGACGCTCTCGATGACCTGCGCGGTCTCCGAGGACGGCGAGCGCGCCCGCGAACTCGCGCGCCAGCACCTCGCGTTCTACGTCGGCGCGATGGGCACCTTCTACCGGGAGACCCTGTCGCGACAGGGCTACGAGGAGACCGCCGAGGCGGTCGCCACGGCGTGGGGCAACGGCGACCAAGCGGCCGCGAGCGCGGCCATCGACGACGACCTGCTCTCCGACCTCGGCGCGGTCGGGACCCCCGAGGAGGCCCGCGCGCAACTCCGGAAGTTCGAGGACATCGACGGGCTGGACCGGGTCGCGGTGTCGTTCCCCCGCGGCGCGGAGCAGGAAGAATTGGAGGCGACCATCGACGCGCTCGCCCCCGAGGAGTAGTTCGGCCGCTTGCGCAGTCAGAGTTGCCCGTCCACCTGTCGCTACGTTTCTACGATTTTCGCCGCCGAGAAGACCGGAGATGCCGCGTAAAGCCTATTCCGGTCGCGGTCGCAGAGGGGAACCGTGACCGATTCCGCCGAGACCGGCTCCGCCGGAACCGACTCCGACGAGGCCGACCCGGTCGAGACCGAGATGCCGGAAGTACGTGTAGACCACGTCGGCATCGCGGTCCACTCGGTGGCCGACGCCGAACCCCTGCTGGAACTGCTCGGGGCCGAGAAACTCGTCCACGAGACGGACCCGACCGGCGCGTTCCGGTGGGCCTACTACCTGCTGGGCGACGCCTCCCGGGTCGAACTCGTCGAACCAGTCTCCGGCGAGGAGTCGTTCCTGACCGACTTCCTCGCGGAGAACGGGCCGGGGATGCACCACGTCACGCTCGAAGTCGCCGACCTGAACGCCGCGGTAGCCGCGCTCGAAGCCGAGGGAGTCCGCGTCGTGGACCGGACCGACTACGAGGAGTGGGGCGAGGCGTTCGTCTCGCCGCGGAATCCGACCGGCGTCCTCCTCCAATTGATGGAGTACCGCGGCCCCTTCACCGAGGGACGACCAGACCCCGAGCGACTCTACATCGGCGGGAAGCGACTGGCGGAGTAGCGGTCAGGGTCGGCGTCGTCCGCGTCGTCTACGTCGTTTTCGTCGCCTCCTGCATCGTCCACGCCGGTCCCGCCGCGCGCCTCGTCCGTCCCGTCTCCGGTACTGGCACCGCTCCCGTCGCTCATTAGCAGTCCGAGGAAACTGAGAAGCAGACCCGCGAAGAGTCCCAAAGTGAACGGATTATCCGAGACGTCACGGACGGCTTCCGCCACGACGAAGAAACCGCTGGCGCAGATAACCGCGATTCCGAACAGCATCGTCTTGAGGCCGCGCATACGTGACCCTCACAGACCAGTCCGGTAACACTTTCGTCGCCGGACCAGCGATAACTCCGGCGACTCGAATCGCACTCGATAGGCCGTCTCTGTCGCGCCACCCGCTTCGTCGAGGACCGAAACCGAACCGGAAAAAACAGACCACGATGTGAGAGTTTATCCGGCTCGCGCTCGAAGCAGGACCCATGCGTACAGTCGAAGTGACCGAGTTCGGCGACAGCGACGTACTGGAACTCGCGGACGCGGAGACGCCCGACCCCGGACCGGGCGAGGTCCGAATCGAAGTCGAGGCCGCGGGCGTCAACTTCGCCGACATCATGCAGCGACGAGGCCACTACGTCGGCGGCCCGGAACCGACCTACGTCCCCGGCATGGAGGCCGCGGGGACCATCGACGCGGTGGGCGAAGGGGTCCAGCGCGAGGAGGGCGACCGAGTCGTCGCCATGACCGGCCGAGGAGCCTACGCGGACTACGCGCTCGCCGACGCCGACTCGCTGTTCGAGGTGCCCGAGTCGATGTCGTTCGCGGAGGCCGCCGGGTTCCCGGTTCAGTTCCTGACCGCCCACGCGGTCCTCCACGAGTGGGGCGAACTGGAGGAGGGCGAACGCGTCCTCGTCCACGCCGCGGCGGGCGGAGTCGGCACCGCGGCGGTCCAACTCGCTAGCGCGGCGGGCGCGGAGGTGTTCGGCACCGCCAGCACCGACGAGAAACTCGAACTCGCCGAGCGACTCGGTTGCGACCACCCCATCAACTACGAGGAGGAGGGCTTCCGGGAGGTCGTCGAGGCAGAGACCGACGGCGAGGGCGTGGACCTCGTCCTCGACGGCGTGGGCGGCGAGACGTTCGCGCGGAGCATCGACGCGCTCTCGCACTTCGGACGAGTCGTGGCCTACGGCGCGGCCAGCGGCGAACCCGGCGAGGTCGATACGACCCGACTCCTCTTCGAGAACAAGTCCGTCGTGGGCTTCCACCTCGGTAACTCGCTCCAGCGCGACCCCAAGCGCATCCTGCAGTCGGTCCCCGAACTCCAGCAGATGCTCGCTAGCGGGCAGTTAGAGGTCGTGGTCGGCGAGACGTTCCCGCTCGAAGACGCCGCCGAGGCCCACACCGCCATCGAGAACCGCCAGACGGTCGGCAAAGTCGTCTTGGAACCCTGAGTCCGGACGCGGCTACTCCGCCGTCTCACCGATACGCCACCTCGTTTTAATCGTCGCCTCGGTGACGGCCTGAACAGTCGCGTCGCGGACTCCGCAGTCGAATCACAACGCTACCTGTTCGGCATCACTCCGGTTCGTAAACGGCCACTGTTCCGTCCTTCTCGACACAGACGCGATGCCCTTCGTAGTCGAAGACGATGTACCCTCCACCGTCGTCCGACGTCCCGCACCACCTCCCGTCGAAGAGCGCGTCCAGCGCGTCGGGGTCTACCGCCGCGTAAATCGGGTCTAATTCGGTCTCCGGACTCCCAACGACCGAACTCATCGCCCGCACGACGGCTTCGGTCGTCGTCTCGCCGTCGCGCTGCCGGTAAACGCCCGCGGGGTCGTTGGCTGACTCTGCGGCGTCGCTAGTCGTTCGTTCGTCGTTGAGATTCATGGTACCACTGAAACCGCCCTCGGTACTTGTTCCGTCTCACCGAAAGGTCCGAGGTGGTAGCAGTACCACCGTTTTATGTGGTCGGCGATGGTCGCCGATGGGTCACTCGTCGTGAACCAACGTGTTGGCGACCAGATTCCGGTGGCCGCGGCGGAGGCGGGCGGACAGAGCGTTTCGGGAGATGTCGAGTCCGTCGGCCAGTTCGGTCAGCGTCGTCCGTCGCGGCACCTCGAAGTAACCGGCGTCGTACGCCGCCGTGAGGGCCTCCTGCTGTTCGTCCGTAACGTCGTACTCGGCTCTCTCCTGCGGGTTCTCCGCGCGGTACACGCGTTCGAGTTGGAACGAGAAGTCGTTGGAGACGCAGTAGTCGTGGAACTCCGAGAGCGCGTCCCGATTCGGAAAAAGGACTTTGAGTTGCCACGACTTGCCGTCGCTCACCGCCTCCAGAATCGTCGCTTTGGCGTCGGAGGTGGCCGTCAGGAGATTCGCGGTCTTCGCCTGCCACGTGACGCGGTAGAACCGCTCGTCACCGTCCTGCTCTTCGAGCGTCAGGATGTCCTGAATCGTCGGGTCTTCGCGGAGACCCCGCTCGAACGTCTCGAACTCCCCGCCGGTCGCCCAGAAGTACGGGGTGATGCGCTCGGTCCCCGCGACGACTCGCTTGATTTCGATTCGCATACCCGGCACGTTCGTGAGGGTGTCGGCCAGTACGAACTCGCTCGCTGGAACGGTTAGCTCCGCCAAGACGCTCATTTCGGGTCAGCTCTACTCGGGGAACGGGACGCAGCGACAAAACTGTCCGCGCCGATTCGGCGTCGGAGAACGGGCCGCGTCGGAACTCCGTTCCTCTCGCGTCGGAGGCCCGCAGACCGTCTCGCGTCGGACCCCTGCGCGACCTCACGTCGGGAACTCGCTCGCGTCGATTCCCTCGCGGCGACCGTCCAGCACGTCGAACCGCTCGCCGCGCCTGCGTTCGAGCCAGCGGAGCAGGCGCTCGGCCCACGCCAACTTTTTCGCCTTCATCTCGTCCACGTCCGGGTCCTCGAAGTCCCACCCGACGAAGACGAGTCGGCCCGCGCCGAGCGCGTCCGCGAGGAACGCCGCCCGGTCGCCGTCGGTGAACCCGCCGACGTTCCGGACGTGGGCGACCGGTCGGGCCTGCGTGGTCGGCAGGACGCTCTCGGCGTCGAACGCAGGGACCCACTCGCGGACCGCCCGGACGTTGTCGCCGTGGGCGTGGGCCGCGACGGGCGTGCCAGCCTCGGTCAACTCGCGGGCGGTCTCGGGGTTCTTGTCGAGGTCCGTGACCATGCAGTCCACTCGGACGCCCGCTTCCCGGAGGACGTCGGCGGCGGTCGAGGCCGCGAACACGGCGTCCGCCTCGCGGGCGCGGTCGAGTTCGTCCGGGCGACGGGGGTCGTCCGGGTCGGTCAGCGAGGGACCGGCCCCCGCGACGGCGACCGTCTGGCCCGACACGTCGAGGCGCGAGCAGTCGAACTCGCGAGTCAGGTCGGCCAGCGCGTCGCGGGCGCGCTCGTCGGCCTCGCGGTCGAATCCGAAGTCGTCCAGTATCGACTCGTAGACGGGTCTCCACGTTTCGTAGTTCATCATAGAACCGTCTGAGCCGGAAGTTCGCTTGCAAGTACCCCTACCCGCGAGCGCCCTTCCGGCTTCCCAATCGCGAATTCTCTCTCCCCCGGCATAAGTTTTCTCTTAACGTTCCGGCTCACTGACGGCATCGAGGACCGCCGCGAGGCGGTCGGTGACCTCGCCGGTCTCGCCCGCGTACGACCGGAGGTGAGCGAGCGCGGCGGGCGTCCCCGCGAGCAGACTGCCCGCGGCACCGGAGGCGAAGACGACTCCGGCGTCGGCCGCGACCGACGCGAGGGTCTCGCGCTCGGCGTCGGAGAGCCCCGAGAGTTCGAAGAGACGGGTCGTCGTCTCGTCGGCGAACTCGGCGTCCGCCCCGACTCGTTCGAGGTGGCGCGACGCTTCGCGGGCGGTGGACACGTCCAGTTCCTCCACGCCGACGCCGTCGGTCTCGTCGGCAAGACGGTCGCGGGCGAACGCCGCGCCGATTCGGGCGGCGTCTCTGGTCTCGGCCACGTCGTGGGTCCGGACGACGTGCGCGCCGCGCTCGACCGCCATCGAAGTCGCGGCCAGCGAGACCGGCAGCGCCTCCTCGGTGGACCGGCCCGCGAGGTCCCGGAGGAAGTTCTTGCGGTTGATGGAGACCAGAATCGGCTGGCCGAGACCGCGGAACTCCCTGAGGCGGCGGAACGTCTCGCGGTCGTCGTCCAGCGTCTTGGCCTCCGACCACCCGCCGAACGCGGGGTCCACGATGGTCTTGTCGGTCAGCCCCTCGCGCTTCAGCGCCTCGTAGATGTCGTCGGGCTTCTCTATCGCACCGGGACGTTCGAGGTCCGGCGGACTCGCCATCTTGACGACCGCGGCGTCGTGGTCCCGGCAGACGTCCGGCATCCGCGGGTCGGCGAAGCCGCAGATGTCGTTGACCATGTCGAACCCCCGCGAGAGCGCCTCGTCGGCGACCTCGGCGTACCGGGTCTCGATAGAGAAGACGGCGTCGCCGGAGACGCTCTCGATGGCTTCGACCGCGGTGTCGAGTCGGTCGAGTTCCTGTTCGGCCGAGAGGACCTCGAAGCGCTTGTTGGCCGACTCCAGCCCCACGTCAACGATGTCCGCGCCCTCCGAGATGAGTTCCGAATCGACGTACTCGGCGGCCTCGCCCGGGTCGTCGTAGACGCTCGGGTCGTAGGGCGACTCCTCGCTGACGTTCAGCACGCCCATTATCCGCGGCGGGTAGTCGTCGCCGATGCCCAGCCCCGCGGCGATGACGTTCTGCATGTCGGGTAGGCGGGGAGCGAGGGATAAAAAGGAGGTCGTTTCGGCGGCGATTACAGGTACTGGCCCTCGACTCGCGTATCACTCCAACCGCTCGACGGAGTGCTTGACAATCACTGGGACCGTCTCGGTGTGGTTTCGGCCGTCAATCGAAATCGTCGCAGTCACCGACTGCGGCGTGGCCTCGACCAGTCCATCGTGGTCCACCGACGGTTCGGAGAAGACGCTCCCGTTCCGTCCGTACGTGGTCGAGTACGTCATGTAGATTACCTTCGAGCCGTTTTCGGTCCCGACCGTGTACGACACGTCGTCACTCCCTCGTTCCAGTCTCGTCCGGACGACTTCGAGGACGTGTCTCGCACCGACGTGGGCGCACTCAGTCGGTGCCCATTCATCGAACGGTGTCGTCGCGTACCGGGGTTCGCGCTCAGTGTTCTCCCCTGCGACGAACGCTTCGTGGTCCGAGTGAACCCATGCGCTGACGTAGCGAACCGCGTCGTTCTCGGGCAGGTACTCGACAGCGTCGCGTTCGACCTCGCCCTCGACCGAGACCGGGTCGGCGCGTCCGCGGTCCGTCATGTGAACCGCTACGACCGATGGCCGCCTAAGCGTTCGGACGCGCTCGGACACAATTCCAAACTCTAGATGCGAGGAAGGGGCCGCGAGCGGGCGGCCGAAGGTCGCGGCCGGGCGAGGATGGGGAAACAATCATTCCGACCCTCGCTCTCCACAGAAATTACCAGCAGGCGGAAACCTAACGTTTAACTCCCGCTTCCACAGCGAATGTCACATGAACTTCGTCTCGTCGGGCTATCGGGCCGACCACTCCGGGACCGACGCCGAGCGCGAGGTCTGGAATCGGCTCAAGTCGGCGTTCGGTCCGTCCGACGTCGGCGTCGCCTACCACCGGTACCCCATCGTGGACCGGACCGCCGGAGAGTACGACCGGGAGATGGACTTCCTCCTCTTTCTGCGGGACGCGGGCGCGGTGGTAATCGAGTGCAAGGGCTACCAGATGGACCACGTTCGGGCCATCGAGGGCGACAAGTGGATTCTCCGGGGGACCGCCCAGTCGAGCGCCGCGCCGTACTCGCAGGCCCGCGACCAGGGGTTCAAACTGCTCTCGCACTTCACGAAGGAACCGGAACTGATGGACGAGCGCCACAACCACGAGGTGTCGATGAACCCCCTCGTCGCGCTCCCGAACATCACCCGGGAGGAGTGGGAGGCCCGCGGCTTCCACGAGGGGCCGAGCGCGCCGCCGGTCCTGACCGCCGACGACCTCACGCCGACCGCGCTCCGCGAGCGAATCCGGTCGCTCCCGGGCGACGGACTCACCGACGACGAGTACGAGGCGGCCCGCGCCGTCCTGAGCGGCGGCCAGCCGATAAGCGGTGAGCGACGCCCGAACCTCAAGGACGAGGCGACCAAGGGCGGCCTGTACGAGCGCGTCGAGAAGGGACTGAACCGACTCGACGAGAAGCAGGAGGCGGTCGGTCTCCAGATTCCCGACGGTCCCCAGCAGATTCGGGGCATCGCGGGGTCGGGCAAGACGGTGCTGATGGCGAAGAAGGCCGCCCGGATGCACGCCGCCCACCCCGAGTGGGACATCGCGCTCACGTTCCAGACCCGGAGCCTCTACGAGACCATCACCGAGAAGGTAGAGCGCTACTACGCCTTCTTCACGTCCGGCGACGCCGACCCGAACTGGGAGAAGTTCCACGTCCTCCACGGGTGGGGCGGCCGGAAGCGCCACGGTCTCTACTACCGCATCGCGCAGGAGGCGGGCGTCACGCCCCGGACCTACGGCGACGCGCAGGACGAGTTCGGCGAGGAGGACGGCAACCTGCTCCACTCGTGCTGTCTCGAAGTGTTGGAGGAGGGCGTCGTGCAGGAGTCCTACGACGCCATCCTCATCGACGAGGCCCAGGACTTCGACCCCGGCTTCTACAAACTCTGTCGGGCCGCGCTCCGCCCGCCCAAGCGACTCGTCTGGGCGTACGACGAGGCCCAAAATCTCCAGACGCTCTCCGCGCCGAGTCCGACGAACGTCTTCGGCACCGACGAGGCTGGCGACCCGCTCGTTGACCTGCGGGGGTCCTACGAGGGCGGCGTCCAGAAGAGCCAGATCATGCGGAAGGCCTACCGGACCCCGCGGTCGGTCCTGATGCTGGCCCACGCGCTCGGAATGGGTCTCCTCCGTGACGGCGGCGCTGTGCAAGCCATCACGACCCAGGAGGGCTGGGAGAACGTCGGCTACGAGGTCGAGTCCGGCGACTTCCGGAAGTACGGCGAGTCGGTCGAACTGGTCCGGCCGTCGGAACACTCGCCCCATCCCCTCGCGGACGAGACGGCGGCCAGTCCGTTCGCCACGTTCCAGTCGTTCGCCGACCGCGACGACGAGATCGAGTGGGTCGCCGACCGCATCGCCGAGGACGTGACCGACCACGCTCTCGCTCCCGAGCGAATCATGGCGGTCCCGCTCGGCGAGTACTGGACCTCCAAGCAGACCGGCGAGCGTCTGGCCGAGGAACTCGACGCCCGCGGCGTGACCCCGAACCTCGTCTGGGAGGGGAGCAAGGACGTGTTCGCCGAGGAGGGCGAAGTGACCGTCTCGCGGGTCAACCGCACGAAGGGGAATCAGGCCGCGATGGTGTACGTCCTCGGCGTCGAACACGTCGAGGACGACTCGCGGCGCGCGGACCTCGTCCAGCGCCGCAACGAGGCGTTCGTGGCCATCACCCGGACGGAGGCGTGGTGTACCGTCACAGGGACGGGCGACGACGAACCCGTCTTCCACGAAATCGAGGACATCACCCGACAGGTCTCGTGGTTCGACCCGGCCCTGACGTTCCCCGCACCGCACCCCGACGACCTCGAACGCGAGATGGACGACGGGTCGCAGGCGACGACCATCGACCAGTTCGCCGACTGAGGGCTTCCGTTCTCTACGAAATATTTGGTTTCCATCGTATTGGCGAGTTGCTTAGAGGCTGACAGACCGTCCTCTACGTCGGCGTGTGCTGTCGCGACCCGAGGTGGTCGCGCCTACCACGCGAGGGTGACCGTAGCAAGGAGCGGAGCGACTGAGAAGCGCAAGCGGTTGGGGAGGTGCGAGGGTGTCGCGGTGCGGTCGCGGCGCTGTGCGGTACCTCCTCGGCTCAAGAAGTAGATAGCTGCTGCTCGGACACGCGACGACCGCACTCCGAGACTGACGAGACGCGCGTAGAACGCGCTCTTTTTCACCTCCGAACCCGAACCTACCGAGCAAATGGGCAAAGTCAGCATCGGGCTTCGCGGCTGGCGGTTCGACGAGGACGAGGTGTTCACCGAGGACGGCGAGTTCCGGCCGATGGACGAGATTCCGAAGGGGCCGCGCAAGCGACTGATTCGGTTGCAGGCGCTGGTCAACGCGCCGTGCGACGCCTGTTGGCTCATCCACGGCGACGAGAACGTTCACGAGTGCAACGTCGCGGAGGTCGTCTACGGCGAGGCGCTCGGTGAGGTGGTCCTCTGTGCGGACCACGAACCCGACTTCCTCTACTGGTTCAGCGAAGCGGGCGGCAGTCAGTTCAAGGGCGAACAGGAGCTACAGGACGAGTTCCACGAGTGGTTCCTCGACGGGGGCCGCGCGCCGGATGGGTACGGCGGCGTCGAACACGTCGAGACCGACCCCGAGGACGTTCCGGAACCGCCCGAACCCGACCAGGAGGAACTGAACGTCGACGTCCCTGAAGACGAGCAGAAACGCATCGACCTCCGCAACATGGACGAGGACGAGAACGGGGACGGAAGCGAAACCGCCGACGAAAGCGCCGAAGGCGGCGACGAGGACATCGACGACCTCGACTTGGGTCGGGACTACCCCTCATGAAGCCGCCCGCAGTCGCCGTCGTGGAACCGAAGACGCCCGGCAACATCGGGACCATCGCGCGGGCCATGAAGAACTTCGGCATGCACGACCTCAAACTCGTGAACCCGCCGGAGTTCGGCCGCGACAGCGAGGCCTACGGCTTCGCCGGGCAGGCCCGCGAGGACGTCCTCCCGAACTACGACGACGTGACGTTCGACCACCTCGTGGAGAACTACCACACTGTGGCTCTGACCGCGACGACCAACGAGGACGCCCGCAAGCACCGCCGGTTCCCGTTCAAGACGGTGGACGAGTTGGCCGACAGTCTCCGGGACGTGGAGGCAGACACCTGCCTCGTCTTCGGCCGCGAGGACAACGGCCTGACCAACGACGAGATGGCCTTCGTGGACGAAGTGTGTTCGATACCCGCCAGTTCCGACTACTCGTCGCTGAATCTGGGGCAGGCCGCGACCGTCACGCTCTACGAACTCCGGGACCTCACCGTCGAGGAGACGCAACTCCCGGACGTGGAGCGCGAGCGCGCCGACGAGTCCGAAATCGAGGGGTTCTACGACCACTTCGGCGAGTTCCTCGCCGCAATCGACCACCCCGAGGAGAAGCGTGCGAAGACGCTCCGACTCGTCCGGCGACTCCTCGGCCGCGCCCATCCGACGGGTCGAGAGGTCCGGACGCTTCGGGGCGTCCTCCGGCGAGCCATCTACCACGCCGACGACGGTGAGAAATCAGACGCGAATCGGACGACTCCGGACCACGAGTAAGCGTTTCGCCCGAACGGTTTTCCCTCTCGCTCACGATACTCTTTGCAGTGAGAACAGTGGGGGTTCGAGTAGTGCTAAACCATCACACGACACGGTCTACGTCGCGTTCGCGCGTAGAAAGTCAAATCTTTTATCCTATCGGTTCGTAACCTATCCACGACTATGTTTGCCTCCCTGCCGCTCGGTACGCAGTTCACCCTCCTCGTCGCGGTCCCGAGCATCGCCGCCATGCTCGTGGGCAAGCGACTCTTCCTCCCGGAGGAGCGCTTTCGCACACTCCTCGTGGACTTCCTAAAGACCGACTGGAAGTACCTCGGCGTGGCGTGGGTCGTCACGGAAATCGTGAACACGCTGGCGATGCACTTCCACGTCGCCCGGACGTTCACCGGAGCCATCTACGCCGTCGAGGGCGCGACCGTCGCGGCGTTCCAAGCCTTCGCGGTCGTCCCGCTCACGGTGCTGGCGACCGGGGTGTACCTCGTCGGATTCCCGTTCATCGTGCTGTTCACGTACTTCAAACTGAAGGCGCACGACGAGGAGGAGGCCCACCGCTACGCGCTGGCGTACATCATCGTCGTCGTGACGGCGGTGCCGTTCTTCCTGCTGTTCCCGGTGAAGGTGTCGTCGCTGTACCTCTCGACGGTCGAACCGCTGATGTACGAACTCAACCCCGCCATCCAGTACGGCATCTTCTCGACGGACACGCTCGTGAAGGCGTTCCCGAGCCTCCACACCGGCCTGTCGGTGCTGGCCGCCCTCTACGCCCAGAAGGCCGACACCCGGTACGCCTACACCGCGACGGTGCTCGCGGTCGCCATCGTGTTCTCGACGCTCTACCTCGGCGTCCACTGGGTGACCGACGCCGTCTTCGCGGTCCTGCTGGTCTGGGTGGCCTACAAGCTCTCGCGCCGCGTCAGCGACCCCCGATGGTCGGTCGTCTCCCGCGAGTTCCTCTCGGGCGTCCGGCGGTACGCGCCGCTGTAGTTCCCGGACATCACTCGCGTACGAAGTCGTCCCTGTCCAGAACTCGGCCGCGTCTCTGCCTGACCTCTTCCCCGTGTTTGCCCGGTCATAATGTTCTTGACCGACCACGATGAAATATGGAGTATGTCCCGTGGTGAGTTCGTTCCCGTTCGTCTCCTACTGCTGGGTTTCGTAGGGTTCTTCCTGCCGATCTACGGGTTGGCGACGGACCGAGTGGCCTACGTTATCTACGGGTCGGTCTTCGGTGGAGTCCTGTTCGTCGTGCGGTGGCGGTGGTGGTGGGAACCGTTGCAGTCGTACCTTACGAACGCTGAGAACGGATAACCGTACCACGAGTTAACTTCGGTATCCTGGGTCAACTCCGTAGAACCGGTCGGCCTGGGTGAACAGTCCGACCGACGGCGAGACTCCTCAACTCGCATCGGTTCGTCTCAGGGACGCGGGTACGAGAGAGTAGTCGGCAGAAAGTGTCGATTCGAGTACTATCTCACGGGAAGACCGGAGTAAAAGCCGTCGATAGAGGCTCAGGCCCGCTTCTGAATCTCCTCGCGGAGAATCTCGCTCACGAGGTCGCCGTCGGCCTTGCCGCCGAGCGCTCCCATCGCCTCGCCCATCAGTCCGGAGAACGCCTGCATGCCCTGCTCCTCGACCTGTCCCTCGTTGCGCTCTACGACTTCGACCACGGACTCGCGGACCTCGTCCTCGGCCGCGCTGCCGAGACCCTCCTGCTCGACGGCTTCCGCGGCAGTCAGGTCCGGATTCGCTGCGAGCGCGGTCAGCACCTCGCCGACGTTCCCCTTGGCCGTCTCTCCCTCGGCGACTAGTTCCAGCGTCCCGAGGAAGTGGTCGTCGGTCAGGTTCTCGACCGGCACGTCGTCGCGCCGGAGTTCCGTCACCGTGCTCTCGACGGTCTGGGCGGCGAGCGTGGCGTCCGCGCCCAACTCCTCGACGGCGCGTTCGAAGAGGGGCATGCGCTGACCGTACGCGACCTGCTCGGCGAGTCCGGCGTCGAGACCGTACTCGTCCTGATAGCGCTCGACCTTCTCGGTCAGGAGTTCGGGCGTCTCGACCTCGCTCGGGTCGGGTTCGACCGGCGGCACGTCGGTCTCGGGGTACATCCGGGCCGCGCCGGGGAGCGGGCGGAGGTAGCGCGTGGTGCCGTCCTCGTTCGCGCCGCGGGTCTCCTCGGGGACGCCGTCGAGGGCGGTCTCGGCCCGTTCGGCGGCGGCCTCGATGGCGAGGTCGGCGGTCTCGGGGTCGGCGGCGACGATGGCCACCGCGTCCTGTTCGCCCGCACCGACCGCCTCGCGGAGGGCGGCGACTTCCTCGTCGGCCACGCCGTAAGCGGGGAGTTCGTCGGTGTGGAAGATGCCGCCCGCGCCGTGGCGCTTGGCGTGGTCGGAGAGTTCCGTGCCGAGGCGGCGGTCGGTCTGAATCTCCGCGCCCACGAGACCGTCGAAGCCGTAGAGCGGGACCGCCGTGACCTTCCCGCCAGAGTCCAGCGCGCCGCGGATGACGCCCGAGTCGGTGTCGGCGAAGGTGTCGGTCACGTCCTGCACGTCGCCGATTTCGGCGTCGCGCTCGCGGAGTTCGTCGCGAATCTCCAGCAGGCGGACCTGCCGGTGGACCTCGTTCTCGACGAGGTCGTCGATGTCGTCGAGGCTCTGGACGCCCTTGACCTCGACGCGAGCGCCCTCCTCGATGGAGATGTTCACGTCCTGCCGGATGGTGCCCAGACCGCGCTTGACCTTGCCGGTCGAGCGCAGGAGCATCCCGATGGTCTCGGCGGCCTCGCGGGCCTGCGCGGGCGACCGGATGTCGGGCTTGGTGCCGATTTCGACCAGCGGGATGCCGAGTCGGTCGAGGCTGTAGAGGACGCCGTCCTCGCGCTCCTCGACGCGCTGGGCGCTCTCCTCTTCGAGCATCAGGTCCTCGACGCCGACCGCGCCGTCGCTGGTCGAAATCTCGCCGTCGGAGGCCATCAGCGTCGAGCGCTGGAACCCCGACGTGTTCGACCCGTCCACGACGATTTTGCGCATGACGTGGGCTTGGTCCACCACGTCCATGTCGAGCAGTTGCGCGATTTCGAGGACGACCTCCTGCGCTTCGTCGTCCAATCGGTGTGGCGGTTCGTCGTCCTCCTCGACCAGACAGGTGGTGTCGTACGAGAGGTACTCGAACTCGCGGTCTACGCGACTCTCTTCGAGCGCCGCCTCGTCGATCTCGCCCAGTTCGCTCTTGGTCGGGTGCAGGAAGCGCGTGAATCGGTGGTCGGCCGCCTCGGGTTCCCGGAGTTCGGTCGGACAGTTGCAGAACAGTTTGGTCTCGGTGTCGAGTTGCTGGTGAATCTCCAGTCCCGCGACGAGGCCGAGTTCCTCGTAGTCGTGTTCGGTCATTACTCGCCACTGGGACCGCGAAGGGTAAAAAACCGTTCAGTCTCGGCGCGAGGCGTCCGGGTCCGAATCCGAACGCCGGTCCGCCTCGACTCGCCTCTCTGATAGACGCTCCTGTAACTTCTCTCCGACGAACTCCCGTAACTCCACCGCGTCCGCGGCGGCGAGGTCCACCGCCGCTGCCGCGCCGCCCGCCGAACTCGCGGTGTCGATTACGACGTCGGCCAACTGCCACCGTTCCCGTCGCTGGAAGAGCGTCTGGGTCTGGATGACGGTCTGGACCCGGTAGTACGGCACCACCTTCGTCGTCCGCGTCCAGAACCCGTTTCGCGTGAAGACGTGGTCTTCGCCCGTCGCGTAGCCGCGGTTGCGCCACTTGAGGTGGGCCGTCACGGGGGCGAGGAGGACGAGCGCGAGGGGAGTGAACGGGACGTACCACGCGACCGGTTGCCCGGTAACTCGCCAGAGGACCGCCAGCGCGCCGACCAGCGCGGCGACGCCCAGCGCGAACCGAATCGCGTACCGGGTCCGCGCTCGCCGGGGCGGGCGCTCGAACTCGGGCAGGTCGAACGTCTCCACCTCGCGGGCGAGTCGAAGCACTCGCTCGCGGGTCGCCAGCGGAATCGCGGCCTCCGACCCCTGCGAGGGCGACTGTCCCGGCCCGTAGCCCGCCGTCTCGACCGCGAGCGTGGCGTAGCCGAACCGCCGCATCAGGACGTTGGCGTCGAGCGTGAGCGTCTGGACCTTCGACAGCGGAATCGACCCGTCGTATCGCTGGAGCAGGCCGCGCTCGTACCGGAGTTCGTCGCCGACGCGCGTCAGTCGGAAGCCGTAGTAGCGAGCGAACGTGACCGCGGCGCTGACCGCCCAGAGCGCGACGGTGAGGAACGCCGCCAGCACGAAACCCCCGAACACGGCCAGTTCCGCCACGCCGGGCACGAACGGGAGCGCGGCCGGACCGAACGCGAGCAGCGAGACGTACCGGAAGTCGAACGAGAGCGCGCTCAGCAGGGCGAGTTCCTCTGTCCGGAGTTCGAAGAGTTCCTCGGTCTCGTCGCGCGCCTCGGCGGTCGCGGTGTCGGTTCCGTCTTCGGCTTCCTCGCCCCGTTTGAGGCGCTGAATCTCGCGCTGGAGGCGCTTGGCCTCGTCGTAGCCGACGTACCGGAGGCTGGCCTCGGTCCCGCCGCCGCCCGCCGTTTCGAGGTCGAGGACCGAGACGCCGAGCGCGCGCTGGACCACGTTGCGCGAGATGTCCACGTTCTGGATGCGGCCGAGCGGAATCTCGCGGTTGCGCCGCGAGACGACTCCCGACGCGATTTCGAGACCGTCGTCGGTGAGTTCGTACTCGAACCGGCGGTAGTAGGCGACCTGCCAGAGCGCGGCGGCGACGACGCCGAGGGCCGCGAGACCGACCAGCGCCGGTCCCGCGAGCGGGAACGGGAGCACGTCGGTCCCCGTCAGCGACTGGCCGACGAAGAACAGCATGATGCCGACGCTCGTGCCCCGCGAGAGCGCCCGGTACGGAATAGATATCGGGTGGAGTTTCATACCGCGTCGGACTCGCGCTCGCTCTCGATGGCGAGGCGACGGAGTTGCTCCTGCAGGTCGTCGGCGCGCTCTGGCGTCAGCCCCGGAATCGTCACGTCCGCGCCGCGGGACCCGGCGGTGTAGACCACGACGCTCGCCAGTCCGAGCGTGCGCTCGACCGGACCGCGCTGCGTATCGACGTGCTGGACGCGGACGAAGGGAACGACCGTGTTCACTCGCGTCAGGACGCCCCGTTCGAGGTAGAGGTCGTCCTCGCGCACCTCGAAGCGCCAGACGCGATACCGGAGGACCGCGAAGACGGCACCGAGCGCGAGCGCCACGGCCGCGACGGCCAGTCCGACCCAGACGCCGACGCCGAGCGCGAATCTGTCTATCAGTGTCGCGACGACGCCCACGACGACTGCGGTCACGACTGCGCCGACGCCCCAAGCGAGGCGGACGCGCGGATTCAACACTTCCATGCGTAGAGAAACTCCCTCGCGTCCGATAAGTTCCCCGTCTGCGCTCGCACCGGCGGCGGGTACGCTCCGAGCAGTCTCGTCCCCGGTTCAGGTCACGACCCGACTTCACCAGAGAAGCGACTCGACGACGGCGAAGAGTAGCGCGGGAACGACGAAGGCGGCCACGAGTTCGAGTCCGGCGACGAGCAACAGGAAGACCGCCCACTCGGCGACGGCCCGGAGGTGGCCCGCCGTCGCCGCTCGGCGGACGCCGAACAGTAATGCGACGAGCGCGAAGACGGCGAGTATCGAGAGCAGTTGGACGCGTCCGCCGGGGACGCCCCGTTCGACCGTCGAAACCGACTCGGCGACCATCGGGGACCCGAGGAGCAACGTCATCCCGTAGGTGTAGACGAAGAGGAAGTACGCGCCGACGAAGCGCCAGTCGGCGACCGATTCGGGGCGCTCGTCGGTCAGGTTCTCGGCGAGGGTGACGAGGTGTCGCCGAACCGTGGGAAGCGCGACCAGCGCCGGCAGCGAGACGGCCGCGACGACGCCACCACCGACGAGCGTGACTGCGACGACGACGAGGACAGCGGCTATCAGGAGCAGGGCGAATTTGAGGAGGCCGAACAGTCCACCGGACAGCATCACCTGTCAGGACGGCGGCCAGTCGGAAGAAAGCAACTCGCGTTGTCGCAGAACACTCCCGGACACTGCTGCTGATTCGCCAAGCCTTTTCAATTGGCTGGCAATATCACTCAGGGATTACCGACTCCGATGAGTACAGACGAACCCCTCGACGCGGAGTACGTCGAGAAACACCGCGAAGACGTAGAGCATCCGCTGATACAGCTGTTCGTTCGGTTCGGCGAGGGCGCTCGGCACTGGTTCCTGCTCGGCATCCTGTCGAGCATCGGCGCGCGAGGCCTCTCGCTGGTTCCACCGGTCGTCCTCGGGGTGGCTCTCGACGCCATCTTCCGGAACGACGCACCGTTCGCGCTCCCGGGCGTCCCCTCGGCGTGGCTCCCCGACGCCACCGTGGACCAGTTCTGGTTCGCCATCGGCCTGATGGCGGTGGCGATGGTCGGGCAGGCGTTCCTCAACTTCGTCCGCCAGACCTCGCTGAACCTCTTCTCCCACCGCGTGAAACACGAGGTTCGGACGGCCACCTACCAGCGGATGCAGCGACTCGACATGGAGTTCTTCGACGAGACTCAGACCGGCGAACTCATCTCCATCCTCTCGAACGACACCAACCGACTGGAGCAGTTCCTCGACTCGATGATGGGCGAGGCCATCCAGTTGGGGGTCCTGATGCTCGGCACCGCCGTCGTCCTCCTCTGGCTCAACGCCCAACTCGCGGCGGTGACGCTGGTCGTCATCCCGCTCTCGATACTGTTCACCTACTGGTACACGCGGCTCGCCGAGGAGCGCTACACCGACGTTCGCTCGTCCATCGGCGACCTCAACAGCCGACTGGAGAACAACCTCAACGGGATTCAGGTCATCAAGGCGAGCAACACCGAGGAGTACGAGGACGGCCGCGTCGAGGACCACTCCTACAGGTACTTCCGACTCGACTGGCTCGCGCTCCGTCTCAGTTTCGTCTACCGGCCCGGCCTGCAGGCGCTCACGTCGCTCGCGTTCATCGCCACCTTCGTCGTCGGCGGCGTCTGGATTCTCGAAGGGCCGCCGGGACCGTTCTCCGGGGACCTCTCGGTCGGCCAGTTGGTCACGTTCCTCCTGCTGACCCAGCGCATGGTGAACCCCCTCGCCCAGATGGGCAACATCGTGGAGCGCTACGAGGACGCCAAGGCCTCCACCAAGCGCATTCTCGGGCTGATGAGCCTGCCGGTCCGGGTCGCGGACGCGCCGGACGCGACCGACCTCGGCGACGTGGACGGCCGCGTCGTATTCGACGGCGTCTCGTTCGGCTACGACGACACGCCGGTCCTCGAAGACGTGGACTTCGAGGCACAACCGGGCGAGACCGTCGGTATCGTGGGACCGACCGGTGCGGGCAAGACCACCATCGTCAAACTCCTCTTGCGCCTCTACGACGCGGACGAGGGAGCGGTCGAAATCGACGGCCGAGACGTGCGCGGGGTTACCCTCGCCAGTCTCCGTCGGTCGATAGGCTACGTCGGACAGGACAACTTCCTCTTCGACGGGACGGTGGCGGAGAACATCACGTACGGCCGCTTCGACGCGACTCGCGAGGAGGTCGTGGCGGCGGCCGAGCGCGCCGAGGCCCACGAGTTCGTCACCAATCTCTCGGACGGCTACGACACCGACATCGGCGAGCGCGGGGTGAAACTCTCGGGCGGCCAGCGCCAGCGCGTCGCCATCGCGCGGACAATCCTCCAAGACCCCGAGATTCTGGTCTTCGACGAGGCGACCTCCGCGGTGGACACCGAGACCGAGATGCTCATCCAGCGGTCCATCGACGAACTCGCGGCCGACCGCACGACGTTCGTCATCGCCCACCGCCTCTCGACCGTGCGCGACGCCGACGCGATTCTCGTCGTCGAGGACGGGCGCATCGTCCAGCAGGGCACTCACGAGGAACTGCTCGCGGCGGACGGACTCTACGCCAACCTCTGGCGGGTGCAAGCCGGTGAGATAGACCGACTGCCCGACGAGTTCGTCGAGCGGGCCAGCGCCCGCGTCGCCCGAGAGGGAATCGGGAGCGGGGAGCCGACCGACTGACCTCCCGGAGATTTATATCGGCCGTTCGTGAAGCGCAACGTATGGGAAGCGAGCGCGAGGATAGCCTCTCGACCGACCGGAGTGTCTCGCCGGACCGCGGCGCTTCCACCGAGCGGAGCGCCTCGTCACGCCGGGTCCACGTCCGGAAACTCGACGCGGTCGATACGCTCCGGTGGTCGTGGGACGTGCTGACCGACAGGCCCGAACTCGTCGGTCTCGTGTTCGTCGTCTCGGTCATCACGGTCGTCACGCCGGACGGCGTCTCCCGAACTGCGGTCGGCGAACCCCCTCAGATCGCCGACTGGGCGTGGCCGGTGTACTTCGCGCTCTGTCTCGCGGTCGCGCTCGTCTGGGGCGTCGCCTACGCCAGCGCCGACGCCGCCGTCGAGGAGCGCCCGGCGTCGCTGACCGATAGTATCACCGACACTGCGACCCGCCTCCCGGCGTTAATCGTCACGGCGGTCCTGATGTGGCTGCTCACGGCGGTCGGTCTCCTGCTGCTGGTCCTGCCCGGCGTCTACCTCTTTCACCGGCTCGTACTGGCGTACCCGGCCTGCGTCATCGACCGAAAGGGACCGCTCGCCAGCCTCAGGGCGAGTTGGCGCGCGAGTCGCGGGAACGTGGGGAAACTGTTCGCGGTCGCGTTCAGCTACCTCGCGCTCGTGGGCGCGTCGAACGTGCTGTCGGGCGTGTTGGGCCGAGGGACGCTGGCGAGCGGGGTCGTCTCCGCCGGACTCGCCGCGGGCGCAATTCCGCTGTTCGGTCTCGCGTTCGGCCACCTCTACCTCGAAAGCAGTCGGAACTGGTAGTTCGTCCACGTGCGGTTTCGTTCGCCCGGCTTCCGCACCGTTTCGTGGCCAAGATACTATTTAGAAGGGAAGGACTTTTACTTTAGACTCGTCTAATTCCTTCCGACCATGGTCTCTGGAACTGCGGTTCCCTCTCACCGCCGACCGCCCGTCCCTCCAGCGGAGGTGCGCACTCGATGACCGGATGGCTCGAAATCCTCGTAGTGGCGTTCACCGCGCAGTTGGCCGTCCTCCCCGGCGAGAAGGTCCAGTTCATCATCGCGGGACTCTCCACGCGCTACAACCCGTGGGGCGTCGTCGCCGCGGCCGGGAGCGCGTTCGCCGGATGGACCGCGCTCGAAATCTGGTTGGGGGGCGCGCTGAAGGGCGCACTTCCGACCGTCTACCTCGACGTGTTCACCGCCGTCCTGTTCCTCACGTTCGCCGTCCTCCTCGTTCGGTCCGCCCCGGAACCGGGCGAGTCCGTCGCGGAGACCGACGGCGGCGTCGCGGCCGCGAACGAACTCGACGTGTCGGTGTTGGGCCGCGACGTCCCCAACGTCGTCGGCGGCTACCTCCCCATCTTCGCCATGATGGCGGCCGGGGAGTTCGGCGACAAGACCCAACTCGTCACCATCGGACTGGCGGTCCGGTTCGGGGCCGAACCCGCGATTTGGGCGGGCGAGATGTTGGCCATCATCCCGGTCAGCATCGCCAACGCGTTCTTCTTCCACAAGTTCTCCGGCAAGTTCGACGTGCGGAAGGCCCACTACGGCGGCGCGTTGCTGTTCCTCTTCTTCGGTCTCGACACCGTGCTGGCCGTCCTCACCGGGTTCTCGGTCTGGGAGACCGCGGTCGGGACGGTCGCCGGTGCGATTACGGCCGCGCTCCCGGTCTGAGCTATCTCCCCTCGAACGCGTCCTCGATTCGCTCGCGCACGTTCTCGGCGGTCCCGGCGTTCTCGTGTCCCTCGTCCAACTCGAAGGCCGCGAGCGCGTCGGTCACCGCGGTGGCCTCCGCGCGCGACAGTTCTACCCGCTCGGTGTCGTCGGGGTCGTTGCCGCCGAAGATGGCGTCGTTGTCGAGCCATCCCGTGTCGTCTCCCGCCGCCATCTCGCCCTTCTCGACGCCGCGGTGTTCGTCGAAGTCGAACTCGGCGGCGAGGTGGTCCTGCACGTTCTGGATTCGCATGCCCCGGTCACCGGATGCGGTCATCTCCTCGTCGGACAGCGCGGCGATGACCACACGTGCCTCGTTCCGCGTCATTCTGAAGGAAGCGGTATCCCGGTCGGTCATACGCGGAAACACGGTCGCCTGACTGAAACGAGTGGCGGGCGTTCCGGAGGCGTGGCTCTCGGTCGTCGTCCGCCGAGTCGGAGTCGACGGTGTCGCCGTCGAACTCCTCACTCCGGCGTCTTCGAACTCGACTTCGGGCAGAAAAACGAGGCAATCGAAGTGACGTGGCGTCCTCAGTCGTCGCTACCGAGGATACCGCGGTGGGTCATGGCCTCGGGGTCGATGACCTCCTCGGCCTCCTCTTCGCTGAGGTAGCCCTTCTCGACGACGACCTGCTTGACCGTCTTGCCCTCCTTCAGGGCGGTCTTGGCGGCGTCGCTGGCCTTGTCGTAGCCGATGTGGGGGTTGAGCGAGGTGGCCAGCGCCATGCTCTGTTCGACCTGCTCCTCGCAGTGTTCCTCGTTGGCCTCCAGTTTCCGGACGAACTTCTCGCCGAACACCTCCGAGGCGTTGGCGAGCATCTCCGCGGACTGGAGGAAGTTGTGGGCGAGGACGGGCTTGTAGAGATTGAGGTCTATCTGACCTTCGGCGGCCCCGGCGCTCACGGCGGCGTCGTTGCCCACGACCTGCTTGTGAACCTGATTGACCGCCTCGGCCACGACGGGGTTGATTTTGCCGGGCATGATGGAACTACCGGGCTGGTTCTCGGGTTGCTCGAGTTCGCCGAGACCGTTCCGCGGGCCGGAGGCCAGCAGGCGGAGGTCGTTGGCTATCTTGTTGAGCGACCCCGCGATGGTCCGGAGCGCGCCGTGGGCCTCGGACATCGCGTCGTGGGCGGCCTGCGCCTCGAAGTGGTTGTCGGCCTCGCGGAAGTCGACGCCGGTCTCCTCGGAGATGTACTCGGCGGCCTTCTCCGGGAAGTCGGGATGGGTGTTGAGGCCCGTGCCGACCGCGGTGCCGCCGAGCGCGAGTTCCGAGAGGTGGTCGCGCACGTAGTCGATTCGGGAGAGGCCCTTCTCGACCTGCGTACGGTAGCCGCCGAACTCCTGTCCGAGGCGGACCGGCGTGGCGTCCTGCAGGTGGGTGCGGCCGGTCTTGACGACGCCGTCGAACTCCTCCTCCTTGGCTTCGAGCGCCTCGCGGAGCGCGTCGAGCGCCGGGAGCAGGTCCTTCTCGACGGCTTCCAGCGACGCGACGTGCATCGCGGTGGGAATCACGTCGTTGCTGGACTGACCGAAGTTGACGTGGTCGTTGGGGTGAATCTCGCGGGTCCCGACTTCCCCGCCGTAGATTTCGGTCGCGCGGTTGGCGATGACCTCGTTGGCGTTCATGTTCGTGGAGGTGCCCGACCCGGTCTGGAACACGTCCACGGGGAACTGGTCGTCGTGGCGGCCGTCGATGACCTCGTCGGCTGCCGCCACGATGGCGTCGGCCTTGTCCTCGGGAATCAGTTCGAGGTCGCGGTTGGCCTCCGCGGCGGCTTTCTTCACGACGCCGAGCGCCCGGACGAACCGGCGACCGAACGTGATGCCCGAGATGGGGAAGTTCTGGAGCGCGCGCTGGGTCTGTGCGCCCCAGTAGGCGTCCGCCGGGACCTGCATCTCTCCGAGACTGTCCTCCTCTATCCGGTAGTCCTCGTCGTCAGTCATACGCGTCGAAGTTGGTCCCCTCCGGGCGTAAAACCCTCCGGAACGCACTCGGGAGCACGTCGGCAGTGCGGAGACCCCTCGAAAGGCGGAGAGTGTCTTCGTTCGACGACTGTGGACGACGTCGTTACCGTACTGACGGAGACCGTGGCAGTTGAATCCCGCGTACCGATGCCGACTACGGTAAACCGACCACTTCGCGATACAGAGTCTCTGTAGGGCCTTCTGAACTTTATTTCTAGTATACTAGAATAGATTTAAAATTATGGGGGTCATAACGACGTATGCATGCACGGTGATAACAAGCGGCTCGACCGGCGAAGCGTCCTCAAGACTATCGGTGCGGCTGCCGTCGTCGGCACCGGACTGACCACGACGACCGGAACCGTGGTCGCCGAATCCGACCGTCTCGCTCGTAACTACCGCAACGAGCGCAGACTACGGGTCGCGTTCGAACAACACGGTGCAGGACTCCGACAACAGTTGGTGGACGCGGGGTTCGTCAGCGAAGAGTTCGACTTCGGTGACGTGAACTTCGACATCGACCCGGACGTGACCGGGTTGGAACCGACCGCAGAGGACCGTCTCGCTGGCGTCACCGGAACCGTCGAGAAAGAGACGGTGACTGCGCTCGGTATGGCCTCCACGAGTAGCGATACCCACGAAATCGGCCTGTACGTTCAACCGGAGCGCGACGAAGCCTACGCCCTCGTCGAGCCGAAGGACGGCGACCGGCGGTTCATCGTCACCGACTCGGAGGTGACCCCACAGGGGTGTAGTTACACTGGCTGCGTCGAAGAGTGTTGTGCGGAGAACTACAAGAAGCAGAACACGTACAACTGCGACCAAAACTGCAGAAATTGCTACGTGTACTCCACGGACTGCGCCTGTTCGGACGACGTCTGCTGACCGAACGGCCCCTTTTCTTTTCGAGAATCGACGGAGGGCAGAGTGCTAACTGTTATCAGCTCGCAGTTTACTCGGTACTGCATTAATTTTAACAACCTTTAAGTAGCTTCTAGCAGATGCACACACCTAGGCCTACAGTATGACAGATGCCAACGAAGGTTCCGACGTTTCTCGACGCGACTATCTCAAAGTAGCCGGTGCTGGTACCATCGGCGTCACCGGACTGGCCGGTTGCATGGGTGGCGGCGGCGACGGCGAAGCGACGACCACGGAGGACGAATCGACGACCGAGTCGGACGGGTCCGGCGAGGAAACGACGACCGAGCAGGCGACCGACTACAACAAGCTCGAGGTCCAGCACTGGTGGACCGGCGGCGACGGTAACAAGGCCGTGACCGCGCTGTTCGAGGGCTTCAAGGAGAAGTACCCCGACATCGAGGTCAACCAGAACCCCGTCCCCGGCGGTGCGGGCCAGAACCTCAAGACGGTCATCAAGAAGCGCGTGCTGAACAACGACCCCCCGAGTTCGTGGCAGGCGTGGCCCGGCGCACACCTCCAGCCGTTCGTCGACGCAGACAAGCTCAAGGACATCGGTGACTCGGTCTGGTCGAAGAACAGCATGAAGAGCGCCTACAAGCAGGGACCGAAGGACGCCGCCAAGCCCGGCGGAAAGTTCGTCACCGTCCCCATCAACATCCACCGCCTCAACAACCTCTTCTACAACAAGAGCGTCGTCGAAGACGCGGGTGTGGACCCGTCGTCCATCTCGAAACCCAGCGACGTCGTGGCGGCGATGAAGAAGGTCGAGAACAACACCGACGCGGTCGGGATGGCCCACCAGACCAAGTCCGCGTGGTCCACCTCCCAGCTCTGGGCGCAGGTCCTCCTCGGCGAGTACGGGAAGGACACCTACGTCGCCTTCACCGAGGGCAAGGTCGAGGAGAACAAGGAGGCCATCAAGGACTCGCTCAGCATCGTCAAGAAGTACAAGAACTACTTCAACGACGACGCCGGTTCCATCTCGTGGACCGAAGCGAACAAGAAGATCATCAACGGCGAGGCAGCCTTCTTCCACCAGGGCGACTGGGCGGCGGGCATGTACCGCGGCCAAGACGGCTTCGAGTTCGAGTCCGAGTGGGGTCAGGTGCCGTTCCCCGGTACGAAGGGCATCTACGCGCTCAACATGGACTCGTTCCCGTTCCCGAAGAACAACCCCTCGCCGAAGGCCACGGAGAAGTTCCTGCAGTACTGTGGCTCGGTAGACGCTCAGGAGCGGTTCAACCCCAAGAAGGGGTCCATCCCGCCGCGGACCGACGTCCCCAAGGACAAGTTCGGGCCGTTCCTCAGCCGACAGATGGACGACTTCGCCAACTCCGAAGCGCAGGTCAAGTCCATCCAACACGGTCTCGCACTGCCGCCGGAGATCAAGAGCAACTTCGGCGACGCGATGTCCACGTTCACGTCGAGCTGGAACGTCGACAAGACCTACAAGCAGCTGAAGCAGGCGTTTAACTGAAGGACGTCCCAACTGTCCCTTTTTCACATGCAACGACTCAGAGACGTACTCCGACGGACAACCCCCGGAGAAAGCGATACGAGCGGGGAGCCTCGGACGGACGGCGGTGAGCGGACCGCAGATTCCGGCGGTTCGTCGGCGCTTCGTACCGACGGCGGGGCGACCGTCAGCGGCGAACCCACCGAGTCCGAGTCACGAACTGGGCGGTCGATCCTGTCGAGCGACTTCGTCCAGTCGTCACCGTTCTGGTTACCGCCGTTCCTGTTGATGGGTTTCTTCGTCTACGGAGCTATCGGGTGGAACCTCATCATCTCGCTGACCGACTTCGAGGGGCTACTGCTGCCGGAGTACAAGGTTTCGGAGTTCGACCTCGAGATGTACCGTCAGGCGTTCTCGGACCCGGGGTTCTGGACCGCGGCCCAGAACACGCTGGTCCTGTTGGTGGCGTTCACCGCAGTCTGCCTGCTCGTCGGCCTGCTGCTGGCCATCTTGGTGGACCAGGAAATCCGGTTCGAGAACACCTTCAGAACGATCTATCTGTTGCCGATGAGCCTGTCGTTCGTCGTGACCGCGAAGTTCTGGGCGTGGATGTACAACCCGGAGATCGGGATGATAAACGTCACGCTCCGCCAGGTCGGACTCGACTTCCTGACGATGCAGTGGATTTCGAACCCCGACACCAAACTGGCGGCGGTCATCTTCGCGCTCATCTGGCAGTTCTCGGGGTACGCGATGGTCGTGTACCTCGCGGGACTCCGCGCGATTCCGACCGCTCACTACGAGGCCGCGAAGGTGGACGGTGCGAGTACCGTCAAGATGTACTGGCGGGTCATCCTGCCGCAACTTCGCGCGTCCACCATGAGCGCCGCGGTGGTGCTGATGGTGTTCGCACTCAAGGCGTTCGACTTCCTCTACGTGATGTTCGGCAACAACCCCGGCCCGGCCGCGGACATCCTCGCGACGCTGATGTTCCGGGAGGCGTTCGGGTCGAACAACTGGGCGTACGGGTCCGCCATCGCCATCGTGCTGTTCGGCATGGCGCTGGCCGTTGTGACGCCGTACCTCTACAGCGAATACCGACGAGGTGAGCTATGAGTAGTCCGCCAGCCAATCCGAATCCGGAGGACCACACGCGAAGGGAGCGAATCGAGCGTGCGATGCGAGAGGCCGACAGGACCAGAGTGGCGCTCTACGCCGTTCTCGCCGGTCTCGTCGGGTTCTACCTCGCGCCGCTGGAAGCGGGGCTGATGACCGCTTTCAAGACGACCGAGGCGTTCAACCAGACGGTCCCGTTCCTCCCGCCCATCTTCGGCGGGTTCACGTTCGAACCGTGGCAGATAGCGTTCGACGCGATGTCCGGCGCGCTGATAAACAGCCTCCTGCTGGCGATTCCGGGGAGCGTCCTGTCGGCGGGTCTCGGGAGCATCGCGGCGTACGGACTGACGACCATCGACTGGAAGTACCAGATGCCGCTGGTCGCGCTGTTCGTCGCGGGCATCTTCATCCCGTATCAGGCGGTGCTGGTGCCGCTGTCGAGGCTCTACGCCATCGTGAACACGCAGGAACTGCTGTCGTTCCTCTGGGGACTCCCGCTGATGCACGACCACTACGCGAGCATCATCAACCTCATCGTGACCCACGTCGCGTACGGGATTCCCATCACGTTCCTGCTGTTCCGGGGGTACTACCGGTCGCTCTCGGACGACATGATAGAGGCGGCGAGACTCGACGGCGCGAGCGTGTTCAGCATCTACCGCAACATCGTCCTGCCGCTCTCGAAGCCGATGTTCGCGGTGACGCTCATCTACCAGTTCACCCAGATCTGGAACGACCTGCTGTTCGCGCTGGTCATCCTGCCGTCCGGCGGCGGCGCGGCCGCCCCGGTGACCATCGCACTCAACAGTCTCACGGGCGGCATCGTGGAGTCGTTCAACACCCAGATGGCGGGCGCGTTCGTCGCGGCCCTGCCGACGCTGCTCGTGTACGTCTTGTTCGGTGAACAGTTCGCGAAAGGAGTCGCGGGAGAAACGTAGCAATGCACGTAACAAAGATTTACACTACTCTACGACGGAGGACGGAACGATGGCGGAACTGACCTTAGACGGGGTAACGAAGTGGTTCGACGACGGCGGCGACCGTATCGTCGCGGTCAACGACGCCACCGTCGAAATCGAGGACGGCGAGTTCCTCGTGCTGGTCGGTCCCTCGGGATGTGGCAAGTCCACGACGCTCAGGATGGTCGCCGGACTGGAGACGGTCTCGCAGGGCGACATCCGACTCGGCGGTCACTCGATTACGAACGAACCGCCGACGGCGAGGGACATCGCCATGGTGTTCCAGTCGTACGCGCTCTACCCCCACATGACCGTGCGAGAGAACATGAGCTTCGGGCTGGAGGAGTCCACCGACATGCCCGACGACGAAATCGCGGCGCAGGTCGAACAGACCGCCGCGATGATGGGCATCGCCGACCTCCTCGACCGCAAGCCCGGCGAGTTGTCCGGCGGTCAGCAACAGCGTGTCGCCCTCGGACGCGCCATCGTGCGCGACCCCGAAGTGTTCCTGATGGACGAACCGCTCTCGAATCTGGACGCGAAACTCCGCTCACAGATGCGGACGGAACTCCAGCGGTTACAGGAGGAACTGGACGTGACGACGATGTACGTCACTCACGACCAGACAGAGGCGATGACCATGGGCGACCGCATCGCCATCCTCAACGACGGGGAACTCCAGCAGGTCGGCACGCCGCTGGAGTGTTACCACGAACCGCGGAACGTCTTCGTCGCGGGATTCATCGGCGAACCGTCGATGAACTTCTTCGACGCGGACTTGGAGAACGGCACCCTCGTCGCCGAGGAGTTCGAGTACGCCCTCTCGGACGACCTTCTCGCCGACGTGGAGGGCCACGACCGACTCGTCCTCGGCATCCGACCCGAGGACATCGAACTCGTCGGCGAGGGCGACGGTCCCCACGACTTCCGGACGCAGGTGGACGTCGTCGAACCGATGGGTAACGAGAACAACGTCTACTTGTCGTTCTCTAGCGCAGTCGGCGCTGAGTCGCCGGACGACGACGTCGAGACGTTCATCGCCACCGTCTCCGGGATGCGAAACGTCGAGAGCGGACAGGAAGTCGTCGCGCGAATACCCGAGGAGGCGATTCACGTCTTCGACCGCGACACGGGCGAGGCGTTGCACAACCGCGAGCTAGAGCGGACCGAAGTCGCACAGGCGAACTTCTAACCGCGGTTCACTCGGCCCTTTTTCACTCGTCGGTTTCGACTGCCGATTCGAGGAGCACGTCCGCGGCGGTCCGGTTCGGCGGGCCGAGCGTCTCCTCAAGCGCGAACCGCGCTATCTTCTGCTGGGCGTCCGCGACGCTAGTCGCTCCGCTCTGGAGTTCCGGCAGTAGATGCTTGTAGAGGTCGAGTTCGGCGTCGAGCGACCGCACGACTTCCGTTCGCGCTTCGCCGTAGGACTGCTCCTCGTTCACGTAGACGAAGAGCTTCGTGCTGTACTCGCGGAGTCGCTGTTTCGTCTGGTCGTTCACCGCGGGATGGTCGAGCAGGTCCTCGGCCGGGAGGCTATCGGCGTCCTCGTCGGTCGCGTCACGAATCTCGTCTCTCGCGAGCGTCTTGGCCGTGTCGTACTTCGAGGAGAGTTCGGCGCGGGTCTCCCGACTCGCCTCGGTCCACTCTTCGAGCAGTTCGAGCGCGTCGCCGAGCGTCTCGATGCGGTCGGCCAACTGTCGGCCGAACTCGGCGACGTTGCCGTCCTCGACCGTCTGAATCCGCTCAACGAACGTCGGCATGAACTGTCGTGAGAGGCGGAGATGATCGGAGCGTCGCTGTACCGGCGGCGCTGGTGTCGAACGCGGCGCAGGACGGTTTAGCACCGTGCAATCGGTCGCGGCCGCGGCGGAGGGGTTCGGTCGTTCGCTGTGCCATACTTCCGTTACGTCCGCCCGGACCCTTGGTCTCTCGGGTCGGCGAACGGACCTCGTCGCAGGCGGGGGTCGGGCCGCGTCCGACGCGTTACTCCTCGCGCTCGGCGTACTCCTCGGGCGTGAGAGTCGTCAGTTCGAGCGCGTGAATTTCCTCGGTCATGTGGTCGCCGAGCGCGTCGTAGACCATCTCGTGTTGCTGAACGAGTCGCTCGCCCTCGAACGCGGGCGAGACGACGGTGGCCGCGAGGTGGTCCTCGTCCTCGGGGCCGCGCGGATGGCTGACCGTCGCGTCGGCGTCTTCGAGGTTCCGTTCGATGAGTCGGGCTACGTCTTCGGCGTCCATACGGTCGCGTAGGTGTGGGGAAGTGAAATGCGTGTGGATGGCGGCCGAACATCGTCGGGAGACGCAACCCCTCGACGGATAGTCAGATGGGGATGTCTCTCGGTAGAAGACGAGAGAGACGAAATCGAGTAACACGGACCGCGAAATATCGGACGTTCGCTCGACGAAACGACGGACGGTATCTCCGAAGCTCCCAAATGTCAGGCTCCTCAGCGCGGTTTATTCGAGGTCTAGCGTGTAGAGACGTTTCCGGGCGTCCGAGAAGGAGAACCGGGAGGTGACGATTCCCTCGTCGTCCAATCGGTTCAGCGCGTACCGGACCGTCCGGTCGGGCAGCAGCGACTCCTCGGCGATCTGGCTCTGAGTCATCGTGTCGTTGTACTCCAAGACCTTCGCGACGAGTTTGGCGCTCGGCGGCAGGTCGCGTATCTCCTCGGTCACGTTCTCCCCCGTCAGGCGACCCTCCTCGGGTCGAGCAGTTTCTGACGCACTCATGCTATACCCCCACTTTTGGATACAGGGTAATAATATTTCCCATTCCAGTATATTACTTTGAAGCATGATTCGGTGCCGACACGTGGCACCTCGTCCCCCATAAATCACGTCAATAGTTGGCAGTTCTCACGATCACCCGAAGCCTCTTATGAGGGTGGGACCTAGAGCGTCGTGATGACTGACACCGTGGAAGACGTCGACCTCCCCTACGACGAGGAGAGCGCGTCCCAGCAGGACAAAATCGAAGCCCTCCAAGAGCGGTTGGAGGTTCTGGAGTCGCAAAACGAAGAGATGCGTGACAAGCTTCTGGATGCGAACGCCGAGAACAACAAGTACCAGCAGAAGCTCGAACGGCTGACGCACGAGAACAAGAAACTCAAGCAGTCGCCGCTGTTCGTCGCCACGGTACAGGAACTCACCGACGACGGCGTCATTATCAAACAGCACGGCAACAACCAAGAGGCGGTCACCGAAGTGACCGACGAGATGCGCGACGACCTCGAACCCGACGACCGAGTCGCGGTCAACAACTCGCTGTCCATCGTGAAGACGCTGGAGAACGAGACCGACGTCCGCGCTCGCGTCATGCAGGTCGAGGAGAGTCCCGAGGTCACCTACGAGGACATCGGGGGTCTCGAAGAGCAGATGAAGGAGGTTCGCGAGACGGTCGAGATGCCCCTCGAGAGTCCCGAGATGTTCGGCGAGGTCGGTATCGACCCGCCGAGCGGCGTCCTGCTCTACGGCCCGCCGGGGACCGGCAAGACGATGCTGGCGAAGGCCGTCGCCAACCAGACCGACGCCACCTTCATCAAGATGGCCGGGTCGGAACTCGTCCACAAGTTCATCGGCGAGGGCGCGAAACTCGTCCGCGACCTCTTCGAGGTCGCCCGTCAGCACGAACCCGCCGTGCTGTTCATCGACGAAATCGACGCCATCGCGGCCAAGCGCACCGACTCGAAGACCTCTGGCGACGCCGAGGTCCAGCGTACGATGATGCAACTCCTCTCGGAGATGGACGGCTTCGAGGAGCGCGGTGACATCCGCATCATCGCCGCGACCAACCGCTTCGACATGCTCGACCGCGCCATCC
Organism: Halorussus aquaticus; assembly: GCF_024218795.1. GTDB lineage: Archaea > Halobacteriota > Halobacteria > Halobacteriales > Haladaptataceae > Halorussus > Halorussus aquaticus. The sequence continues at coordinate 2,428,055 of NZ_CP100400.1, read as the reverse complement.
TCCGGCCCGGCCGGTTCGACCGCCTCATCGAAGTGCCCAAGCCCAACCTCGAAGGCCGCGAGAAGATATTCCGCATCCACACTCGCAACATGAACGTCAGCGACGACGTGGACTTCGACAAGTTGGCCAAGGACGCCGAGGACGCCTCGGGCGCGGACATCAAGGCAATCTGTACCGAGGCCGGGATGTTCGCCATCCGCGACGACCGGACCGAAATCCGGATGGAGGACTTCGAGAACGCCAAGGCGAAGATCGACGCCGAGGACGAGGACGAAGAAATCTCGAAGACGTTCGCCTGATTCTGCGCTCCTGCTGACGACGTTTCTCCTCGTCGTTTTCCGTTCGATTATCGGCGACGGAGCCGACTTTTACGCGACCGCAACCGACGAGAGGCGTCTCGACCGCGGGCGCTAGTCGTCGCCCGAGACAGGGGCGACCGACCCGCCGGACGCCGCCGGTTCGTTGCGCGAGAAGTACGATGCCAGCGCGGGACCGGTCACGTTGTGCCAGACGCTGAACAGCGCGGGCGGGAGCGCCGCGACTGGCGAGAAGAACGACGTCGCCAGCGCCACTGCGAGACCGCTGTTCTGGAGACCGACCTCGAACGCGCAGGTCCGCGTGCGGTCTTCCGACATTCCGGTTAGGCGTCCCACGCCGTAGCCGGTGCCGAGACCGATAGCGTTGTGCGCGACCACCGCCACCGCGACCGCCGCGCCCGCGGTGAGGATGGTCGCCTTGCTCAGACCCACGACCGCCGCGACGATAGCCACGATGGCGACGACGCTGACCGCCGGAAACACGTCGAGACCCGCCTCGGCGACGTCGGGTGCCTTCCGGTCGAGGACGTACCGGAGCGCGAACCCGGCGACGACCGGCAGGAACACCACTTGCACGATGCTGGAGAACATCTGCGCGAAGGTGACGTTCAACTGTTCGCCCGCGAGGAAGACGACCCACGCTGGCATGACGATGGGCGCGGCGAGCGTGGTCACGGTGGTGATGGCGACCGAGAGAGCAACGTCGCCTTTCCCGAGATACGTCATCACGTTCGAGGCGGTGCCGCCCGGCGCGGCCCCGACGAGGACGACGCCGATAGCGAGTTCGGTCGGCAGCGACAGCGCGACGGTGAGGGCGTACGCCGCCACGGGCATGACGACCCACTGCGTGACCGCCCCGATAGCGACGTCCCGCGGTTGCTCGACCAACCGCCGGAAGTCGTCGGGTTAGAGCGTCAACCCCATCCCGAGCATGATGACGCCCAGAAGCGGTGTGATGTACGGTTCTATCCACGTGAAAGCCGACGGCACCGCCAGCGCGACTCCGGAGGCCGCCAACACCCAGACCACGAAGTACCGATTCGCGACCTCGCTGACGCGGCGAACGGTATCGAGAGCGCTCACGGGAGTCCCCTCCCCGAGCGTGTCGTGTGCCGTCGTGACATCCTACTCCAAGCTTCTAGTTTCCGATGTTATGTCTGTCGGTCGAACAGGCCCCGGCAAATATGACTTACACGTCGGAGTTCGGTGTCGAACGGCCGTCCGGTCGATCGCAGAGAGGGAGCCGGACTAGTCACGTCCTCCTCGTCACGAGAAAAACGCCGCTCGCCCACCGGCAGGATAACGACGAGTTCCACCCCCGCACGGAGAACCGTCCGCACGACGCGTTCGGTCAGACCGGTTCCGTCGGCAGTCGCGTCAGACCCCTCACCCGAGCGCCACGAACACGGCGTAAGGCAACAGGAACAGGACGACGAACATCGCCAGCAGAATCGCGCCGTATCCGGCGAGCGTTCCGAACGCGGTCAGCCACGAGGGGTGGTCGAAGTCGGCGGGCAGGTTCATGGTCGGTTCGAGGGACGCCTGCGCCTTAATGCTACCTGATAGCGTTACGGGCGACCCACTCGCCGCAGCGAAGCACTCCGATTCGCGGCGGCGAAACTACCTGATTCGAGATGCCGGGGCTACCGTATCCCGACCGGGAAGACCACTTCACCTGATGATATCGCCGATGCGGCGCGCTTGACCGGACAAGTCCGGGTTCTTCTCTACGATTTTGAGGACTTCGTGGTCGGTCACGTCGAAGTAGGACTTTCCGGTCGCCCCCTCGATGAGGTCCTTCGAGAGTCGGAACTCCGTCCCCTCGTACACCACGTCCACGCCGTCCTCGTCGAACGCGAGCGTCGTCATACCCCCGCGTTTGACCGCGCCATTTAAAAACCCATCAGAACTGCCCCGGATACTGTCGGCTCACAGTCAGTTGTCTGACGGACGTTTATTAGGGTTGAATCGGTACGCCCCGATGTGCCGCTTGGTTCGGACCCGTTGGACGAACTCTCGATTCCAGACGGAACCACCGTCGAGGAACACGACCTCGTGACCGACGGCGACATCATCGTCGGCGGGCAGAGTACGGTCGAGTTCGGCGTCCGCGGTCACAACGTCATCGCGGGCGAGCGCGTGCAGTTCGGCGGCCACATCGAGGCCGAGGCCGACTGCCGCCTCGACATGTGGTCGGACATCGAAGACAACGTCCTCGTCGGACGCGACGCCTACCTCGGCGAACGCGTCCACATCGGCGGTCGCCTGATGGTGAGTGGCGACCTCGATATCGGCGACGACGTGGACATCGAGGAGGGGTTCGAGGCGAACGGATGGATAGTCATCCGTAACCCCATGCCGACAATCGTCTTCGTCTTCGTCTACCTCCAGCAACTCCTCCGAATCGGCGAGGAGGAGGCCGCCGAGGAGGTCATGTCCGAACTACTCGAGAACGAGGAAGTAGAGGCAGAACCCGTCGTCGTCCCGCGAAACGGCCACGTCAGCGACGACTCGTGGCGCGTCTCGACGCCCGCGACCATCGGCGACGACTGCCGTCTCCACGGCAACATCCGCGCCGAGTCCATCGAGGTCGGCAGGCGCAACGACGTGTTCGGCAGTCTGCGAGCGCGAGGCGACATCTCGGTCGCCGAAGAGACCGTCATCCACGGCGACGTGACCACTCGAAACGGAACGGTCGAACTCGCCGACGACGTGGAGATTCGCGGCGACGTCTCCTGCGAGGACCTCCACTTCCACGACGGCGCGGTCGTGGACGGGACGATGCGCGCCAGCGGGCAGATGTCGATGGTGCAGGGCGGAACCCACGAGCGAATCGCCGCCGACGGCGACGGCGGCCGGAAGCGATTCCACGGCGACCGTCCGGGTACCGACGATACGTCGGACGACGGCGACGGTGACGACGAGACCGGGAGTTCCGACGCGAACGAAGATATCGACGGAGAAGATACGGTCGAGACCGACGAAACGGACACGACCGAAACGGGCGAGAACGCCGAGACCGACGACTCCGAGAGACCCGAAGAGCCTACCGAACCCGAAGACTCCGCCGAAACCGAGACCAATTCTGAAACCGACGAACGCGGAGACGACCCCGAAGGAGAGAGCATCTCCGAGGATATCGACTCTGCGGGAGCGGTCGATGCCGAGAGCGACACTGATTCCGACAGCGAGAGCGCAGACGGCGGCGAGTTCGACTTCGAGACCGACGAGTAATCCTCCGTCCGAACCGGGATGGACTCCCAGTGAGTTCCGGTCGGTCGTGGAAAATTAGACGCCGACGGCATAGTCTGTCGAGGACACAGTTCTATTACCGAGACGAATTCCGGGTAGTGCTACTGGTCGTTCGTGTCCTCGTTCTCGCGCTCGAACCGCCATTCGCAGTGTCGGGGATAATGTAATAAACATTGAGGGTGAAATGTCCCACGGAACATGGGAGAGAGACTCACTCGCGTCAGGTGGTGTCAATGCACTCGGTAGTGTTGACGAAGGGCGTCCCCGACTTCCGAGAGGGACAGGTGTCGTTCGACGAAGACGGCCACCTCGAACGCGGCGCGACCCCCACGGTGATGAACCCCAACGACGAGTTCGCGCTGCAGGCCGCGCTCCAGACCAAGGTCAAGCGCGGCGGGACCGTGAGCGTGATGAGCATGGGACCACCGGGTTACGAGAGCGTACTGGAGGAAGCGATGAGCGTGTACGCCGACGACCTCTACTTGCTCTCGGACCGCGAGATGGCCGCGGCCGACACGTGGTCCACCTCCATCACGCTCTCGGCGGGCATCGAGAAGATGGAGACCGAACCGGACCTCGTGTTCGCGGGGTTCAAGACCGCGGACGGCGAGACCGGTCAGACCGGCCCACAGACGAGTTGGTGTCTCGACCGGCCCATCGTGACTCACGTCATCTCCGTGGATATAGACGAGGAGGCGGGCCGCCTCCGCGCGAAGCGACTCGTGGAGGGCGACGTGGACGAGATAGAGACCGTCGAGGCTCCCCTGCCCGCGTTCGTCGTGACCGACCCCGAGTTCGAACCGTCCTACCGGCGGGCCGAGCATCGACTCCGGCACAAGCGACTGAAGGCCGAGACCAAGGAGCGCGTGGCGAACTACGAGGACCACCTCACGACGTGGAGCGCCGAGGACCTCGACCTCGACCCGGACTTCATCGGTCTCGACGGGTCGCCGACCATCGTCTCGGGCGTGGACCCGATTCCGAAGGCTCCCTCCGAGCGCGAGGCGACGGTGGTCGAACCCGACGACGAGGCGGCCATGGAGGAGGTCGTCGAGACGATGCGGCCCCTCGCGGGAGGTGACTGACCGTGGCCGACGAGAACGCCGACGCGGACCTCGACCCGACCGAGTACACCGTGGACGAACTGAAGGACAAACTCGCGGCGGTCGAGAACCCCTCGGAACTCGACGCCGTGCTGGCGGCCGAACAGGAGGGAAAGGACCGCAAGACCGCCAGAGAGGCCATCCAGCGCCGCATCGACCGACTGGAGGAAGAGACGGAGGTCGAACCGGCCGACACCGACCACGAGGAGGAGTACGCCGATGAGCAAAGCTCATCGAGCCCTGCGACGCAGTCGCAGGACGCGGACGAGGGCGGCACGGACGCCCCCGAAGAAGCGACGGGTAGCGAGGAACCGGAAGGTGAGAGCGAGGCGGAAGTCAGTTACGAGGTCGAGGACCGGACCCGCGACAAGAAGCACGTCCGGGCGCTGAAGGGCGGCGACTACCGCGACATGTGGGTCTACTGCGAGACGCAGGGCGGCGAACTGCTCGACGTGTCCAAGGAGATGCTCGGCAAGGCCCGCGACCTGATGGACACCTACAACGCCGACTACGACGAGTCGGAGCGCGTCGTCGGCGTCCTCGTGGGCGACGAGGGCGCGACGACCGACCTCATCGAGGAAGTCGTCGCCTACGGCGCGGACGTGGCAGTCTACCACGAGGACGACCGACTGGAGCGGTTCCGCCACAAGCCCTACACCGAAATCGTCGCCGACATGGCGAGGGGCAGCGCGGACCCCCCGAACTGGGAGACCGGCGACCCCGGAAGCGAACCCACCGCCGATTGGCGCGACTACGACAAGCCACGGTACTTCCTCTTTCCGGCGACGAACAACGGCCGGGACCTCTCGGCGCAGGTGCAGGCCGAACTCGACTCCGGACTGGCCAGCGACTGCTCGGGGCTGTTCATCGAGGAGGAACTGATTTCGAACCCCGTGAAGACGGGCGAACCCGGCGAGAAGGTGGAGTTCGAGCGCGTCCTCCACATGAAGCGCCCGGACTTCTCGGGCTTCGAGTACTCGACCATCCTCTGTCTGGACAACCCCGGCCGGGAGTTCCACCCGCAGGGCTGTTCGGTGATTCCCGGGAGCTTCGACCCCATCGACCCCGACTACGAGCGCGAGGGCGAGGTGATCGAACACGACCTCGGCCTGCCCGACGACTGGTTCCGGGTGGACGTGACCGAGTTCGACCGCCTCGACGAGGGCGTCGACTTGACCGGCCACGAGGTCGTCGTGGCGCTCGGCCGCGGCATCGGCGACGACCCGACGAGGGGTATCGAGTTGGGACTGGACCTCGTTGACGCCTTCGAGGACGCCGCACTCGGACTCTCGCGGGGAGTGGTCACGGCCTCCTACGACGTGGACGGGCACGTCGCGAACTACGTGGCCGAGGAACGCCAGATCGGCGAAACCGGGCAGATGGTCGAACCGACCCTCTACGTCGCCGCGGGCATCTCCGGGGCGGTCCAGCATAAGGTCGGGATGGACGAGTCCGACACCATCGTGGCCGTCAACACCGACCCCGACGCGCGCATCCGGGACTTCAGCGACTACTTCGTCGAGGGCGACCTGTTCGAGGTGCTTCCCCGCCTCACCGAATCCGTCGAGGCGGGCGAACTGACGACGAAAGCGGAGGCCAGCGATGACTGACGACTACGAACACTACGAGGCGGTCGTCGTCGGGGCCGGACCCGGCGGGGCCGCGGCGGCGGCGGTACTGGCGCGCAACGACGTGGAGACCCTCGTGCTCGAACGCGGGGTCGAAGCCGGGTCGAAGAACGTGACCGGCGGCCTCGTCTACGCCGAGGAGTCCGCGCCCTACACGATAGACGGACTGTTCCCGGACTTCCGGAAAGAAGCCACGGAGCGTCCGGTCACCGACTACTACCTCCACAACGTCGCGGGCGAGAAGGTCAAGACTTTCGACATCACCGACCTCCACGAACACGACACCGAGTGGTCCGACGCGGTGCTTCGCCGGAAGATGGACTCGTGGGTGGCCGACCGGGTCCACGAGATGGCGAGCGAGACCGGCGGCGGTCTCCTGACCGACGTGCGGGTCAACGGTCTCCTCCGCGAAGAGGGCGAGATTGCAGGCGTGACCTGCGACGAACTCGACCCCATCCGGGCCGACGTCGTGGTCGCGGCCGACGGCGTGAACTCCGAACTCGCCCGCGACGCGGGCCTGATGGACTGGGAGGACCCCGAGGAGTGGTTCCAAGGAGTCAAGGCGGTCGTGGACGTGCCCGAGGACGTCATCGCCGAGCGGTTCGGCGTGAACGACGACGAAGGCGAGGCCCACCTCTTCTCGGGTGACCTGTTCGAGGACGTCCGCGGCGGCGGGTTCGTCTACACCAACGAGGACTCGCTGTCGGTCGGGTCGGTGTTCCACCTCGACAGCATCGTCGCGGAGGAGGCCGACCCCCACCGACTGCTCGACAACCTGCTCACCCATCCCCTGATGGCCGACTGGTTGGAGGGCCACTACGACGAGGTGGAGTACAGCGCGAAACTGGTCCCCGACTCGAAGAAGGCCGCCCACCCCGCGCCCCACCGCGGTCGCCTCCTCGTCGTCGGCGACGCCGCCGGGCAGATGCAGGCCCAAGGTCCCATCATCAAGGGAATGAACCACGCGGTCACCGCCGGGGCGCTCGCGGGCGAGGCCTTCGCCGAGGCCAAGTTACGAGGGAGTCCGGGGAAGGCGGGCGACCTCTACGAGCGAAAACTCCGCGAGGAGGGCGTGATGGGCAAACTCCGACCGAGGGGGTACCGGGTCGCCAGCGCCCTCGGCGAACGCGAACCGGTGACGGACCTGACCGACTCGATACTCACCTCGTCGGTCGGCCGGACCGCCGTCTCGCTGTTCGGCGGGACGCTGGAGAAACTCTACTCGTCGCCGACGCTCTCCCAAATCGTGCCCGACACCCGGACGCCGTACGTAACCCTCCCGACCGTCATCGCCGAGGAACTCGGCGAGCGCGTCTCCGGCGAGGCCGACTACGAACCGAAGGACCTCGCCGCGCGCATCGGCGACCTGACCTACGACACCGACGTGGGCAACCCCCACATCGAACTCCGGGACGACTCGATGGCGGCCAGCGGTGCGGCGGTGTACGCCTGTCCGGTCAGCGCGGAGGACTTCGGCGGCGGGTGCTATCGCGAGGAGACGGTCAAGACCAACGGGACCGAGGAGAAACGCGTCAGCCTCGACACCCAACCCTGCGTCGAGTGCGGCACTTGCGCGGTGGTCGCCGACACCGACTGGGAACACCCCCGCGGCGGCAAGGGCGTCGAGTTCAGGGAGGGGTAGTCGGATGACCTCGCCCGCTCCTGCGCCCGTGTCTCGGTCATGAGCGATTACCGCGACCGAATCGAGGCGCTGGCCGAGCGCGCCCGCGCCGACCGCCGGGGCTTCGACCTGCCCGCTGACCCGCCCGACGGAGAGCGCGCACTGCGCTACCTCCGCGACGGCGTCGGCGACGCGGTGTCGGTGTACGTCGAGGCCCGGACCGGCGAGTTCGCCCCCCTCGACGCCGAGGAGATGGACAGTCTGGAGCGGGCCGCCAACGATTGGCTCGAACTCTACGCCCGGTGTCACGGCCGCGAGATAGATGCCGAGTTCACGATGCGCGAGGTGGCCGAGGCAGTCGTCGAGACCCGGGACGTGGTCGAGAGCGCTCGACTCCTGACGGGCGTGCCGGAGCGCGACCGGACGGTCCACTGGAGAACGCGCGAGTAGATCGCCGGATCGGCCGGGTCGCACCGCGGTGAACGACCGGACAGACGCCCGATACGCGGGTCAACAGCGAGAAACAATTAAGTGACCTCGGAGTGTGTTATCATTAACCATGGAGTTTTCGGAGGCCATCGAGTTCGAACACGAGGACCGCAAACGCGTCTACGAGTACGTCGAGAGCCACGGCGCGGTGGACGCCGCGGACGTGCGCGACCGACTCCACATAGACCCCGGCGGCTTCCGCCACCACGTCGCCATCCTGAAACGCGACGGCTATCTGGAGGAGCGCGACGGGAAGTTGCGGGCCTCGTTCGACGAGGGTGCCGCCGAGGAGTACGACGTGGACGACTTCGAGTTCGTCATCCGACCCGCGCGACAGGAGGACCTCTCGGGCATCGTCGGCGCGATACGCCGGGTCGCCGAGCAGGGGAGCTACATCGTCGCCGAGAGCGTCGCCGACGAGATAGACCACGACGAGGCCCTGCTCAGACACAACGAGATAGAGTCCCGGATGTTCTTCGTCGCTACGGTCGGAGACGAAGTCGTGGGCTGGGTCCACCTCTACGCGCCGGAACTCGACAAGTTGGCCCACACCGCCGAACTGACCGTCGGCGTGCTGGCCGACTACCGCGGCCACGGCGTCGGGAGCCACCTGCTCGAACGCGGTCTGGAGTGGGCGGCGTCGAATGGGTACGAGAAGGTCTACCAGAGCGTCCCCTCCGCGAACGACGACGCCATCGCCTTCCTCGAGGAACACGGCTGGGAGACCGAGGCGGTCCGCGAGAACCACTACAAGATAGACGACGACTACGTGGACGAAGTGATGATGGCCGTGGAACTGTAACCGGTCGGAGAGCCTCGTGCCGCACTTCTACGTCCGTTTCTACTCGGACAACCGATACGCTCAACATCCGGGCCGTCGTACGTGGTTCCCGACCGACGGCGCGAATCGTCGGCAGTCACCTCCGCGATGGGGGAGCCAACGATAGCCGAACCATGGCAGAATCAGAGCAACCAGACGCCAGTGACGGCGAACGGTCGGTGTACAGGGACTACGTTCTGGACGTGCGCATCGTCGCGGTGGAACGACCGGGCGACCCCGGCGCTCGATACCGATTCGAGGCCCCCGAACACGTCGGCGCGGAGTTCGACGACCCGGACACCGCCGAACTCTACGCCGACGTCTACTTCGATACCAACGGGTTTCAGGAGGAGGGGACCGGCGAGCGCGGCGTTCCGCCGGAGGTCATCCAAGCCGGGAAGGACACCATGGCGGCGTACTTCCTCACGCGACCCGGCATCGACCGCAACTGGATGGCGTCGTTCTACGGCGTCAAACCCACGAAGATAGACCGGTACGTCTCGTGGGTCCGCGACCGGGCCGAGGAGATACGCGAGGGCGTCGCGGAGCGCGACATGGAGTGACGCCCGGCGTCGCCTGCCTCCCCGGGCCGACGGGTACTGATAGCTCGCAAATCGCAGACACGTCAGTGAGGAATCTGTTCTGTATCGGCAACGAGGTCCGGCACCGAGCGAACCGGGAGTCGGGAGCCTCTACCGAAGCGCCGTCGCAGTTCATTTTCTCCGGAGACGTATTGGTTGCTACTAGAAAATTATTTTCAACGGCACGTCGAGAGTTGACGCCGCATGGTCGAGTTCACTCGACGAAAGCTGATGGCCACGTCGGTCGCAGCGACGTTAGGTGCCAGCGTGTCCGCCGCGTCCGGGGTCGCCCAAGACGAGGACGCGGACACGCCGAAGGCGCCGCACGTGAAGGGGGAGATAAAACGATTCGCGACGACGGCGCTGGGGGCGGAAGTGACGGGACCCGAGGTCAGCGCGAACGGGACGCTGTTCTTCAGCCTGCAGCATCCGAGTCGGAAGAACCCGGCACCGTTCAACAAGGCCGGTATCGGGTACGTGCGGGGGTACAACTTCAGCGAGGGCAGCGAGTTCGACGTACTCGGCGTCCCCACCTCGAAGGAGGCCCAAGGTCAGGTCCGCGTCGCCGGTGGAACCTACGAACTGCTGGCGCAGGAGGGCGACAACATCGGCGGCAACGGGACGCTCGGCATGCCGGTCACGCCCGACGACCTCGCTGTCGAGGAGTACCCCGGCGCTCGGTACGGCAACTTCGGGTACAACCCGGACTGTAACCGACTGGTGCCGACCAACGAGGCCGAGACCCGGGGCTACCTCTTCACCAACTGGGAGGAGAGTCCGGGCAACGTGACCCGCATCCCCGTCAGTCGGAAGGGGCAGGGGCGGTGGGAGGCCGACCTCGAGAACGCGGTCAACCTCGCCAACACCGAGGCGTTGCGGAGCATCGGCGGGACCCGAATCAACTGCTACGGCGACCTCAGCCCGTGGGGAACGTACCTCTCGGCCGAGGAAGACTACGCCCACCCGCGGGTCGCGCTGACGACCACCGTGAGCGACGTCGTCGGCGACTCGGAGGGACCGGACCACCGGGGCGCGGCCCAGTTCTACAATCGGCCGAACCCCAGCGACATTCAGGAGGCCGTCGAGAAGTACTACGGGGACGACGCGTGGTTCGTCCAAGGGTACTGGGCGCTGGCGGGTCTGGAGATACAGGCGTACTACCTCGGTGCCGACGCCGCCGACGAGAACGAGGAACTGGCGGACGACGTGGACCCGGAGACGAGTCTGCGTCCCGTCGGGAGTCCGTACCCGAACCCGTACCGATACGGCCGCATCGTCGATTTCCGGCAGCCGACCGCCGAGACGCCCCAGCCAGTGAAGTACCACGTGATGGGCCGGGCGGCGTGGGAGTGCCCCGACGTGCAGGCCGACGAGAAGACGGTGTACCTCACCTCGGACGGCGACAACAAGGGGCTGTACAAGTTCGTGGCCGACCAGCCGATTCCGAGCTACGACGACCCGATGAACCTCTCGGGGACCCTCTACGCCGCGAACGTGACCAACCAGCAGGCCGCCGCGGACAACCCGCCCGCCGAGGTTCCGCTCGAAGTCGAGTGGCTGGAGATGGGGAGCGCGACCAACGCGGAGGTCGAGTCGTGGATAGCCGAGTACGACGACGTCGATCAGGTGGACTACCTCGAAACCCACGCCGACACGGACTGGCAGGAGGACGTCCAGAAGGCGCTGGAGGAGGCCGACAAGACCGTCGTGCAACAGGGGAACCAGAACTACGTCCCGGACGAGGACGTCGTCCGGTGGGCGCGACAGTACGAGCAGAACGGACCGAGCAACGTGGACGAGGAACTCCGGCGCGTCCCCTTCCTCGAAACCCGCGCGGCCGCCAAGGAGATCGGCGCGACCGTCGAGTTCCGCAAGAGCGAGGGCATCGACAGCAGGGACGGCGCGGAACCCGGCGACTACGTCTACGTCGGCGTCTCGGAGGTCAACGACGGGATGTCCGACGAAGCGGGCGACGTCGACCTCGACCGGGTGGACGGCGGTCTCGTCTACCGGGCGGAACTCGAAGACGACTACGACATCTCGACGCTGGAACCCGTTATCGTCGGCCCGGACGCGACCGACCCGGCCGACGTCGCCAACGACGCCCTGCTGAACATCGACAACGTGTTCGTGATGGACGATGGGCGAGTCCTCTGCTGCGAGGACGCCGACCAGTACGGCCGGTCGTTCCCCAACGACTGCCTCTACGTCTACACCCCCGAGGAGATGACGGGCGGGGGTGAAGCGACCGAGACGACTCCCGCCGAGGAGACGACCACGGCAACCGACGCGGAAGGGACCACGACGACTGAAGAGGAGGCGACTACGACTGCTGGAAACCAGACGACGAGCGGCTGACCGGGACCTCCGCACTCCCGGGGATATTTCGAGTAGTCCGTATCGGACGAGTTCCGGTCCGGGCGAGAGTCCGAACTCTACCGAAAAGACGGGTCTATTTACTGATTCTACTGGCGCTGTTGGTCGTGGACCGGGAACGCCACCTCGACGGTCGCGCGGTACTCCGAAATCTCGCCGTCTTCGACGTCTGCGGTCCAGTCCTCGACTTCGACCCCGGAGATGTCGTCGATGGTCTTGCTGGCCTCGCGAAACGCCTCCTCGGCGGCGGCCTGCCACGATTCCTCCGCCGAACCGGTTATCTTGACGATTTTCACTGCGGTCATGGCCACAGGCGGTACGACGCGACTCGTGTAGCGTCTTGTGGCCAACCGCCGCTTCGAGACTCCGCGTCGCTTCGACGCCGGTTCCGCGCCTCCGCTTTGGCCGACGAATCCGCGGAACCGAAAGGCAAATCCCCGACACGCCGGTAGTCTCTCGCATGATTTCCATCGCCTTGGCGGGCAAGCCCAACGCGGGCAAGTCCACCTTCTACAAGGCCGCGACGATGGCCGACGTGGACGTGGCCAACTACCCGTTCACGACCATCGACGCCAACCGCGGCGTCAGCCACGTCCGGACGGAGTGTCCCTGCCTCGAACGCGACGAGCGCTGCGGCGACGAGAACTGCCACGAGGGCAAGCGCTACGTCCCCATCGAGCTGCTCGACGTGGCCGGACTCGTCCCCGGCGCGCACGAGGGCCGGGGCCTCGGCAACCAGTTCCTCGACGAGTTGACCAACGCCGACGCCATCGTCAACGTCGTGGACGCCTCCGGCGGCACCAACGAGGAGGGCGAACCCGTCGAAATCGGGAGCTACGACCCCGTCGAGGAGGTGGACTTCATCGAGGAGGAGATGGACCAGTGGCTCGCCAGCATCGTCGAGCGCAACTGGGAGAGCGTCGAGCGCAAGTCGCGGTCGCCCGACTTCGACATCGACGACGCGCTGGCCGACATGCTGACCGGGTTCGGCGCGACGGAGGCCGACGTGGCCGCCAGTCTCCGGGAACTCGACTACCCCGAGGACCCCATCCAGTGGACCGACGACCACCGCGAGGCACTGGCCCGCGACGTGCGCGCCCGGACGAAGCCCATCATCCTCGTGGCGAACAAGGCCGACGTCGCACCGCCCGAGAACATCGAGCGCCTGAAGGAGACCGGCAAGCCAGTCATCCCGGCCACCGCGGAGGGCGAACTGGCGCTCCGACAGGCCGAGAAGGCGGGCGCTATCGACTACGACCCCGGCGACGACGACTTCGAGATAGTCGGGGACCTGAGCGACGACCAGCAGGCCGGACTGGAGAAGATTCGGGAGGTCATGCGGGAGTGGGGCGGCACGGGCGTTCAGGAATCGCTGAACTACGCGGTGTACGACTTGCTCGACCGGATTACGGCCTACCCGGTCCAGAACGAGACCAAGTGGACCGACGCGAAGGGCAACGTCCTGCCCGACGCCTTCCTCCTGCGCCGCGGTTCGACGCCCAAGGACCTCGCCTACGCGGTCCACAGCGACATCGGCGACGGCTACCTCCACGCCGTCAACGGCAAGACCAACCGCGAGATAAGCGACGATTACGAACTGGAGGAGGGCGACGTGGTGAAGATAGTCAGCACCGCGAAGTGAGTCGGCGTCGGCGACGACTACCCGCGATTTGCGGTCGAACCGGGAGGGCGGCGACGAGGGAACTGCGGTCGAATCGCGAGGACGGCGACGCGAGCAGTTCCCTATCGCCGCAACCCCTCTGAAACCTTACGCGGCGTTTTTCCCGCTCCCCGTTGCCAGAGTGGGTATGCCAGCCGTCGATGCCGACCTCGTAGAACGTCTCTCCCACCACGACGAGTACTTCACGGCGAAGGAACTGGTCAGGTTCCTCGAGCGTCACCACCCGGTCGAGGGTCCCGGCGTCCCCCGCGACCTCACGGAGGCCTACGCCGAGGAACTGGAGTACGACCTCGACCGCCTCCAGACCTCGCTGGACGACCGCCTGACCGACGCCCGGACGTGGCAGTCGGGCGAGCGACTCTACAAACTCGACGAGAACGTCAGTATCTACCCCCCGTCGTGGCACGAGCAACTCGCGGGAAGCACTGACCTCCCGAAGTACGTCGAAGTCATGCTGGAGAGCGTGCGAGCGCCCGAGGGCGTCGAAATCGACCAGAGCGACCTCGGCGTCTCACAGGAGGCACTCCTGACCGCGGTCGAGATAATCGGCGACATCGACCGCGGAACCGCCCACGAACTCCTTCGGAGTCAGCGACTGGAAGGCGACCTCGTCCTCTGGGCGTTCCAGAACCCGGAGGAACTTGTCCGACTCCCCGAAGGGACGACCGAGTGAGTCACGCCTCGAAGAACTCGACCAGCAGGTCCGACACCTCGTCCGGGTTGTCGTTCTGGACCCAGTGGGTCGCCTCCGGCAGTCGCTCGACGCGGAGGTCCGGGACCCACCGCTCCAGTCCCTCCGTCAGTTCGACGCCGAGCGCGGGGTCGCGCTCGCCCCAGACGAGGAGCGTCGGCGCTCGGACTCGGCGGTCGGGGGGTCCGCCGCCGACCAGTCTCCGCGCCTCCCGCCGCAGGTTCTCGCGGAAGAACGCCCGGTAGTAGTCGAGGGCCGACGTGAGCGCGCCCGGCCGACACGCCGCCTCTCGATACCGCCGGAGGTCGGTCTCGCTGAAGGTGTCGGGTCCCGCCGTCTCCCGGAACATCTCCGCGACACCCGCACAGTTACGGGCACCGAGGGTCCGCTCGGGAAGCCACGGGAGTTGGAAGTAGAGGACGTACGACGACCGACTCCACTGCTCGGGGTTGCGCCGGAGTTCCCGCCGATACCGCTCGGGGTGGGGCGCGTTCAGGACCCCCAACTGGGAGACCGCCTCGGGGTGGCGAATCGCCGTCTCCCACGCCACCACGCCGCCCCAGTCGTGACCGACGACGCGGGCGCGCTCACGGTCGAAGTGTTCGACCAGACCGACCACGTCGCCGACCAGTTCCGCGGTTCGGTAACTCCGGACGCCGTGGGGCTTCTCCGACCGATTGTACCCCCGCATGTCGGGCGCGACGACCCGGTATCCGGCGTCGGCCAGCGCCGGAATCTGGTGTCGCCACGAGTACCAGAACTCCGGGAACCCGTGGAGGAGGACCACCAGCGGGTCGTCCTCGTCGCCCGCCGCGACGTAGTGGAGTCGCACGTCGCCGACGACGGCCTGTTCGTGCGCCCACGGTCCCTCCGCGTCGGTCGGTGCCGCCTCGGAGTCGCGACTCTCCGTTGCCATACCGAACGTGTGAGTGACAAACGATTAAATCTTGAGGCGTCCGAGGGTTCGACGTGACCGACACTCACGGGTCCGAGTCCGACGACTGCGACGCCGCGTGCGAGAGTCCCGAATCCTTCTCGGTCGCCATCGACCGCCCGCGACCGAGCCAACTCTACCTGAACGGCCTGAAACTCTCCTTCGTGACCCAGTGGTTCGACTTCGCGGACCCGAACTACGACCCCCTGCCGGTCCGAAAAATCGGCGGTGACTGGACGCTGACCGACGGCCACACTCGCGCGTTCGCCGCCTCTCTCTCGGGGGCCGACGAACTCCGAGTCGTTCGGGACACCGACGACCTGCCGATGGACGTTTACCGGGAGTGCGTCCGGTGGTGCGACGAAGCGGGCGTCACCGAAATCGCGGACCTCGCGGGTCGGGTGCTGAACGACGACGACTTCGACGAGAAGTGGGTCGCGCGGTGTCGGGCACTCGCCGACGAGTGAAGCGTCGGGAACGCTCCACCGAAAGAACGATACCTAAGCTGTCTGTCGTGAATAGTGTCCGTGCATCGGTTCCATCTCTACCACGGTTCGATGGCGATTATCGGCGCGGCATTCGGGTCGAAGGCCCTTCTGTCCTCCGCCGCGGACGGGGTCGATGTTCCGGTCGCTCTGATGACGTTCGGCGGCGGCGGAATGGTCGTCGTGTCGATGTACAACGTCCTCACGAGTGACCCTGAGGCGACTTCGATTCCGGCGTACGCTGTCTTCGCAGTGGTTCTCGGTGCCGTCTTCTCCGTCCTCGGAGTCGTTCTTGTGGCGCTCGCCTGAAACCTGACCGAAACGACCGAAAGAATCGGAGTACCCGTCGTCCGTCAGCGTCCGATTTCCTCACGTCTCCGTCGTCGTCTCGTTTGCCGCTGCCGTGGTCGTCTCGCCGAACGTGAGGTCTATCACGTCGTACTCGACGATGATGTACCCCGTGTCGATGACGGGCGACCCGCCGCGGGTGTACGGTTCGTCGGCCTCCGGGAAGTCGTACTGCTGGTTGTCGTTCGTGTCGCGGTGAGCCATCGCGACGAGCGTCTTGCTCTCGTTGACTGTCTCGTTCAACTCCACCACGACGTTGCTGTGGACGCCCGGTTCGAGGTAGGTGGAGTTGCCGACCACGTCACCGACCGAGACCTGTCCCTCCGTGGCGAACTCGCCCGAGACGTTCGTCGCTTCGTGAATGACGACGAAGCCGCCTTCGGGGACGACGGCGCGTTCAATCAGCACCGTCGTCTGGTTCGGCTCTCCCCCGGTGAAAGTGAAGCCCGCGCTCTGATTCAGGAAGGTGATGCGCGCGCTCTCGGCGCCGACCTGCCCTTCCGCCGTCGTCGTCTCCTGTTCGGCCGTCGTCTCTCCGTCTTCCGCCGCCGTCTCGTTGTCCTCCGCTACCGTCGTGGTCTCCTGTGCGAGCGTTGCGTCGTCGGTCGCGGCGGACGGTCCGCCGCTCGCCGCGAGCGCCGCCGACGTTCCGGCGACGACCAGCGCGACGACCGCCAGAACCGCTATCTTTCGTGTCATGTGTCGCTCCGCGCGGACACACGTCGGATGGAGGGAAGAGCGTATCAATCGTTCAGCGCGGAACGACTCGATACTCGCTGTGAACGTCGCTTTACTGCACACCGACGCGGTGTCGGCCGTCGAAAAAAGGTCGAAGTAGTATCGCCGAATCGCACTCGGGTGTTACATCTCTTCGGTCGTGGTCTGAGCACCCGCCGCAGTCGTCGTCACGGCCGCGCCCGCTTCGACGGTCACGTTGGCCCAGTCGGTGACGGCCTGACCGGCCTGCGTGTAGGGTTCGTCGGCCTCCGGGAACTCGTACTGCTGGTTGTCGTTCGTGTCGAGGTGGGGCATCGCGATGAGCACCTGACTCTCTTCGAGCGGCTGGTCGAGCTGGACCGTCACGTTCTCGTGGACGCCGGGTTCGAGGTACGTGGAGTTCCCGATGACCGCACCGGCGGTGTACCGCTGGGCGGCCTCACCGGCCGCGGCGGTCGGGGTCTCCATCGCCGTCTCGGTGGCCATCTCAGTCTCGGTCATCTGAGCGGCGCTCTCGGCCTCGTGAATCGCGATGAAGCCGCCCTCGGGGACGACCACGCGCTCGACGACGACGGCGCTACCGTTGGAACTCTGGTTCTGGAAGGTGACGTTCGCCGTCTCTGCCACTGTCGTCGTCTGGCCGACTGCCGTGGTCGTCTCCTGTGCCATGGTCGCGTCTGTGGTCGCCTGCGGACTGGCACCCAGCGCCAGCGCCGCCGACGTTCCCATGGCGAGCATCGCTACTATCGCTACGATGATTAGCTTTCGTGTCATCGAAACACCTCGTCGGAGCCACTACCGAGTTCGGAAAGAAACGCGGCTATCGTTCAGCGTTGAACGATGGACTACCTCGGAACTAAGTCGGGTCTAACCCGTCGTAACCCGAGTTTCGGCGGGCGCACGGGACCGTTTCTCCAGCGCGTTCCGGATTACCGTTCCGGGGCGGCGTGAAAACGCAGATTTCGACCTCCCTCCGGCGTGGCGGGTCTCGGGGACGTCGTCTCGGTCGGTCAGGTTCGGAACAACGCCGAGACCGCCGACGCGTCCACTCCCTCGAACGTCGAATCTTCACGCGAACGGCCGGAACCACACCGCGACCAGCAACAGGGCGAGGAAGACGTAAGACCCCCGGACGAGGAGCATCGTCGCCAGTTCCGCGTCGGCGCGGCGAGCGACGCCCGCCACCGCCCCGAATCCGGCGACAGCGGCCACGCTACTCGGCGGAAAGACCGAGAGCGCGGTCAGCGCGACGACGAGGACGAGCGCGGTCGCCATCAGCGCGTAGGCCGCGGTCCGAGCGCGTCGCGGTCCCACCGTCACCGCGACGGTCCGTTTCTGGATGGACTTGTCGTAGTCGAAGTCCTGCGCGTCGTCGATGACCTTCACGCCCGAGAGCAGGACGAGGAACACCGCCGCGAAGGCGACCGCGATTGGCGCGAGCGTTCCGGCCTGCACGAAGTACCCACCGAGGATGGCGAGCGCGATGCCGAGGGGGTAGCCGGTCGTGGCGGTCACGGGGTTGGTGTCCAACTGCGGGGCGTGGTGGTAGGCGACCAGCCACGTCGGGAGCGTCAGCAGGACCGCGCCGAGACCGACCCTGAGCCACAGACCCGCCATACAGGCGGCGAACAGCGCGGTCGAACCGGCGAGCGCGGCCTTACACCCGCGCTCGGAGAGCGGGTGGTCGTCGTCCTCGTCGCGGAGGTAGAAATCGACGTAGCCGTCCTTGATGTGGGCGGTGTAGACCGCCGCGAAGATGGCCGTCGTGTGAAGCGCCCCCGCAAGCGGAGCGAACGCCCCCGCCAGCACGCCGCCGAACAGCGAGCAGGCGACCGGGGGCAGCATGAACACGGGGTGGACCTGAGACGCCAGTGCGCGGACCGCGGGCGCGATGCCGGACTCCCGGCGCGAGATAGGCATGATAGCAGTAGACGGGGGCAAGACGCATAAAATCTCAGGGCGGTAACGGGACCGACTCGGTCGCCGGAACCGGTGCGAGAGGTCTCTCGGCACCCGAATTTCACCGAAGCGGAGCGCAAGACGGAGCCAGTTACCCTCGAAACCGAGGAGTCCCCGTCTCTATCGGACCGCGTTCGTCGCCTCGCGCATGACTTCGATGGCCTCCTTCAGCGTCTCCATGTCCGTCGCGTAGGAGATGCGGGCGTACCCGTCGCCGTGGTCGCCGAAGGCGTCGCCGGGGACGACCACGACGCCGCGGTCGATGACCTCGTCCACCCACCCGTCGGGCACCTTCGGCATGGCGTAGAACGCGCCGCGAGGCGTCGGGCAGTCGATGCCCATGTCGGCCAGACCGTCGAGGAGGACGTCCCGGCGCTCCTCGAAGGCGGCCACCATCTCCTCGACTTGGTCCTGCGGTCCGGAGAGCGCGGCCTCGGCGGCGAACTGGGCCGGGGCACTGGCGCAGGCCTGCCCGTACTGGTGGACCCGGAGCATGCGCTCGATGCGGCGCTCGCTGGCGGCGACCCACCCGAGTCGCCACCCGGTCATCGAGTAGGTCTTCGAGCAGGCGTTGACGACGACCACGTTGTCCGACTCGGCGTAGGCCATCGGCGAGTGGTGGTCGCCGTCGAAGACGATGTGTTCGTACACCTCGTCGGAGATGCACAGCACGTCGTGTTCGTCGGCGATGCGGGCGAACTCCCGCACGTCGTCCTCGCTCTGGACCGCGCCGGTCGGGTTCGCGGGACTGTTGACGACGAACGCCGCGGTGTCCTCGGTGATGGCGTCCTCGACAGTCGCGGGGTCCAAGGTCAAGTCCTCTCGGAGGGGAACTGGCTCGGGGTCGCCGCCCGCGAGGCGGGTCAGCGCGTCGTAGGAGACGAATCCGGGGTCGGGGAAGACGACTTCCTCGCCCGCGTTCACGTGTGCCTCCAGCGCGATGTGGAGCGCTTCGCTCCCGCCCGAAGTGGCGACGAGGTTCTCGGGCGGGACCGAGAAGTCGTTGTCCCGGTCGTGCTTCGCGCTGATGGCCTCCCGGAGTTCGCGCGTCCCCTTGTTGGAGGTGTAGGCGTCGGCCTTCCCGGCCTCGATGGCCTCGACCGCGGCCTGCCGGGCGTGTTCCGGCGTCGGGAAGTCGGGTTGTCCGAGTCCGAGGTTGATGGCGTCCTCGCCCGCCGCCTCGAACACTTCGCGGATGCCGCTGATGGAGACCTGCTCGACCCTGTCGGAGAAGCCTGTCATACCGCGAACTCACGGAACCGGACCGGATAATTCTTCGTGTGTAGAGTGGTGACTTGGTTCGGTATTTTCCCGACGTCTCGTTCGCGCGCGACGGACCGCGATATCGCGGGACTGCCCACGCTTAGAACCTGCACGGCGGCGACAGCAACCACTGGCATCTTCAAACTACCTAAATTAATTTCCTCACACCGAAAAAAATTAATCCATCCGAGAGTAGGTTGGAACTGGATATGCCAGAGAAACTCAATCGACGTTCTATCGTCAAATCGCTCGGAATCGCCGCGACGGGAATCGCCGGAACCGCCGCGTTCGGCGGTACCGCGAGCGCGTTCACGGACGGAGAGCAGGTCGAAGCGACGACCCGTTTGAACACGCGAAAGCGACCGGGAACGGAGTCGTCCGTCGTCGCCACGGTGAACGCCGGTGAGGTCGGCGAAATAGTCAACGGGCCGACCGACGAGGACGGGTACAGGTGGTGGGGTATCCACTGGCTCAATCGCGACGTGTGGGGCTGGTCGGTCGAACGGTACCTGACATCCGCGGGCGGCGGCAGCGCGGGCACCGACATCGTCTGGCCGATGGACGGCATCATCTCGTCGGACTACGGCCAGCGCTCCAGCGGGTTCCACGGCGGCGTGGACGTCGACAACAACGTCACCGGCGTTGGGACGCCCATCTACGCCGCGCGCGCCGGAACCGCGTACACCGCCTACGACTCCGGCGGCTACGGAAACTACGTCTACATCGTCCACGAGAACGGCTACGAGACGGAGTACGGCCACCTCAACAGCTTCGCGGTCTCGGACGGCCAGCGAGTCAGCCGAGGCGACCACATCGGCGGCATGGGCAACTCGGGCAACTCGACCGGACCGCACCTCCACTTCGGTATCGAGCGGAACAACAGTCCGAAGCCAATCCCGAGCGACAACTACCAGACCGTCAGCGCCCTCGGTGCGATTCAGAAGGACTACAGCGGCCTGTAGGTCGGCGACTCGACACCGAGTATTTTCGGCGAAGCGGCGGACGAAGACGAGAATCAGCCGACGGAAACGATACGCATACCGACTACCGGGGCGGTCTGTCTCGGAGAACAGTCGGACTGCTCACGACAGTCGCGCCGCGATGTCGGCCTCGGTGATGATGCCGACCGTGTTGCCGCGCTCGGTCACGACGACCGCCTTGTTGTGGCCGAGGTCGGTGCTGAGTTCGTCGAGCGTGGCGTTCCGGGACTTGGTCGGGAAGCTCTCGCCCATGAACTCGCTGACGGGCTGGTCGCGGGCGTCCTCGCCGACGCTCATCAGGTCCTCGAAACTGATGGACCCGACCGGCACGCCGTTCTCGATGACCGGCATCTGCGAGAAGCCCTCCTCCTGCATCTTCGAGACCGCACGGTTCACCGGGTCGTCGGGAGCGACGCTGACGACGTCCTCGTGCATCAGGTCGCCCGCGCGGACGATGTCGCCCTCGGACTCGTCGAGCGCGTCCACGATGTGGCGGAGCGTCGAGAGTCTGGGGTCCACGTCGCCGCCTTCGATGCGGGCGATGAGCGGCTGAGAGACGCCCGCGCGGTCGGCCAACTCGCTCTGAGTCAGGCCGAGTTCGGTCCGGCGTTCCCGGAGGTCTTGGGGCGTCGGTAGTTCCATATTCGGGGATAACCATGGGTTATAAATAAAGCTTCGGACTACCGTTCGGCGGACGCCGCCCGCCTCGGTTACGCGGTCTCACACCCCTGAGTGTCGAAATCGTTCTGGAACTCCGACTTCGATAAATCCGCGTTCTCCCGTCCGGGGTTCGAACACCGTTTCGCGTCGCGGCGTCCGCGCTCCGTCTTACGAGGGTCGCTTCGCGGCGGGAGAATCAGCGTGAGAACAGTTCGACTGCGGGAGTCGCCTACTCGTCCTTCCCGAGTTCGATTTCCTCGTCCTCCTCGTACTCGATGGTCTCGACGACTTCGAGGGGCACGTCTCGGAGCGCGCCACCGACCTCGCTCTTGGCGATGCGCTGGGCGTGTTCCTCGCCCTCGGCGTTGAACACCTTCATCTCCAGCAGGAGGCCCACGAGCGCGGTGCCCGCGGCGATGAACGCCGAGTCGAACGGTTCCCCGCAGGCCGGGCATCCGGTCGCGCCGACTTCGACCTCGACGTAGTCCATGCTCTGGTCGTTCAGTCGCTTTCCGGCCTCGCTGACCGCGACGCCGATCGCGTCGTCGATGTCCTCTACGTCGCGTACCAACCAAGCCGCCTCCATCGCAACGAGATAGTTGCTCATATCGGGGAGTCGTCCCGTGAGGGTTCGTGTCTTTCGGTTTCCCGACGGCCAGCACCCTGCGCGTCTGACCGGCGTGTCGGCCGCGCGCCGACCGCGCACGTGAACCGGATAATCCTCATAAGTTATGCGTACACCGACCGTCGCCAAGCCGACGCCTACGTCCGCGCGGTTCGGCGTCCCGCCTCAGTTGGACGTAACGCAACCGTAATTGAATCGCAAGAGGGAAGCGCCACGAAACGACACCATAGACCATTATCTAATATATATTTCAGAAATCCTTTTATATACGGTCGGCCGACCCTCGCTCGAGGTACGAACTCCGATGCCCACCCGGTTCCACAACGCGATACTGTTCGCCCTGTACCAGTTCAGCGTCGCGGCCAGCATCCTCCTGCTGCCGCTCGCCATCGCCACCCGACAGGTCGGCTTCACGCTCCCGGCCCACAGAGTGGTGAACAAACTCGAACGGACCTACGAAACGACGACGTAAGAACCGATTTTTCACCGGCGTACTCGCCCGCCCAGCGACTGCATTCGGCTGGCGGCGTGGCGGCGTCGTTCACCTGAAGAGTGGGTTTTATCAGTGCTGGCGAACTACAAACAGCCAATGCGTAGCCCAATGCACGGTTCAGAGTTCTCCCAGAACGCCGCACGTCTCGAACCCGACGATACGAACCCGTACGCCCCCGAAATCGGCTCTATTCCGGACCGCTCGGTAGATACCGAGGACATCCAAGAACTGAAGACCGGGACCACGACCATCGGTCTGACGACCGCCGACGGCGTCGTGATGGTCACCGACCAGCGAGCGAGTCTCGGCCACATGGTCTCCTCGAAGACCGCCCAGAAGGTCGAAGCGGTCCACCCGACCGGCGCGCTCACCATCTCGGGTTCGGTCTCCGCGGCCCAGTCGCTCATCCGTAACCTCGAAGTCGAGAACAACCTCTACGAGACCCGCCGCGGCGAGGACATGAGCATGGAAGCGCTCTCGACGCTGACGAGCAACCTCCTGCGCTCGGGCGCGTTCCTCATCACGGTCCCGGTCCTCGGCGGCGTGGACGAGGAAGGCGGCCACATCTACTCCTACGACGCGCTCGGCGGCGTGACCGAAGAGACCTACAGCGTCTCCGGGTCCGGGTCGCAGTTCGCGCTCGGTGTCCTCGAACAGGACTACCACGAGGACCTCAGTCAGGACGACGCCCGCGAAGTCGCCATCCGCGCGCTGAAGAGCGCGGTCGAACGTGACACCGCCTCCGGCAACGGCATGTGGCTCGCCGAAATCGACGAGGAAGGCGTCGAAATTTCGGACTACGAAGACTACGACGCCGCGCTATAACCGGCGACGTTTCTCCCGACGCTCGGGCGTTTTTCGCCTCGATTTTTCTCCGCAAATAGCGATACGTTAGCGGTGCCGCTCCCCGGTCGATTTCACGAATACGACGGCGCAGACGGCGTGAATCGGTGCGACGACCGCGGTACTGAGGAAGGTCCCGACGACCGGAACGCTCCCGAGAAGCCACGCCGAGAGTCCGAAGAGGACGACGAGACCGAACACCGTCGCGCCCTCACCGACCGAACGCCGAGCGCTCTCTCGAACCGCCGCGCCGAGACCGCGGCCCGTGACGACCAGCGCGGGCGCGGCGAACAGTCGGACCGAGACCACCGCGAACACGACGAGTCCGACGACCGCGAACAAGCCGAGTCCGTCGAACACCGCCAACGAGCGGAGGAAGATTTTGGCGGCGACGACGAATCCGAGGTACGAGACGAGTGGTCTACCGGGCGAGCGGACCCCCCACCCGGCGTCCGCGGCCCGCGAGAGGGTGAGCCACCCCGCGACGCCCACCGCGAGGAAGGCCGCGAGCTCCGACCCCACCGCCCACGCCAGATAGCCGGGTTCGAGGTCCACCAGCGCCGCGGGGCGCGTCCCGGTCACTCGAAGCCCGGATGGGTAGAGATGGAACGCGATGCGGACGGTCATGTCGCCCGCGAGGTCGGGCATCGTCGTCGGAATCGGATCGCGGAGGCGGAGTCGACCGACCGCGGTCAGCACGAGACCCGCGACGACGAACGGGAGCGCGAGTCGAGGGTCAGTGGCGACGCGGGCGACCGACTCGCCGAGGACGCCCGAGACCGACGTATTCGGGAGGCGCTCGCGGGCGACGTTCTCCGCGTGTGGTTCGCTGGAACTCCCCGGGGAGGAGTCGGCGCTCATCGGTCCTCCTCCAGCGCGACGATTCGGCCGTGGGCCACGGCGTACAGCACTCCGTCGCCGACGGCGGGCGTCGAGAGCGGCAGGCGGGAGTCGTACCGCCAGCGAACCGTGCCGTCTTCGGTATCGACCGCGACGAGGTCGTTGTACGCTCGGGCGTAGACCACGCCGTCGGCGACCACGGGCGTCCCCTCGCCTCGAACTGGGGCGGACCAGTACTGTTCGCCTGTTTCGAGGTCTAGGGCGTGGAGCGCCCCGTCACTACCGGCCGACTGAACGAACACCCGACCTTCCGCGACCGCAGCGGCACCTTCGGTCGCGTTTCCGCCGTGGTCGAACCGCCAGCGAACGCTGCCGTCGGTCGCGTTCAACGCCGTGACGCCGGTCCGGTCGGGCACGACCACGCCATCGCCCGTCGCGGTCGGCGGGAGGACCATCTGCTCGGGGAGTTCGGCCTGCCAGAGTCGCTCGCCGGTCTCGGCGTCGTAGGCGGTCGTGTTATGGGGCCAGTTGACCGCGAACAGTCGCCCGTCGGCGACCGCCGGGCGGCGGAGTTCGTCGCCGGGCGACCGTCGCCAGCGTTTGCGCCCGCTGCTCGCGTCGAGCGCCACGACGTGCTCGGTACCCGGAATCGCGGCGTAAATCGTTCCATCGGCGGCGACCGGCGGAACGGCGCTGGGCGGGCCGAAGACGCCGAACCGCGACTCGCGGCCGGGACCGTGCCACCGCTCGACGCCGAACTCGCGGTCGAACAGTCGGATGCCGCCGCCCGCGTTCAGGCCGAACACGCCCGCCGGAGCGGTGACTGCCAGCGTGTCTGTGGTGTAGGCCTCGGCGTCGGTTCGTGCCGGACTCGACCGGTAGGACCCCTCGTGAGCGAAGCGCGTCTCGCCCGTCGCTACGTCGAGCGCGAGGAGGACCCTTCCGGTCGCGTAGAGCGTGTCACCGGACAGAATCGGCGACTCGGTTCCGCCGAAGAACGTCTCCGGTTCTCGACGCCACTTCACGCGGACGCCGTCTTTCGGCCCGGACGCATCGGGGTCGTAGCCTGTGCCCGCGGCGTCGTATCGCGCCATCGGCCAGTCGAGGTCGGTGCCGGTTCCGGAGTCCGACCGGACACCGGAGTCACCGAGCGAGTCGGCAGAATCGGCGGCCCGGACCGCGCCGAAGCCAAGCACGCCCGACGCGAGTCCGAGGAGCGCGGACCGGCGGGAGAGAGCGGAGACCATACGTCAGAGTGGTAGCTACCCGACAAGAAACTCCCGCTTGCGGATCACTCCTCGCGTTCGAGTTCGGTGTCGCCCCGGCCGACCCAGTCGGCGAACGTCCCGTCGATGAGCGTCTCGGCCTGCCTCTCGATGTACTCGGCCTGCATCCCGTACACCGCGTCCTCGAAGCCCTCGCCGTCGTCGAGTCGCTCGCGGACGCGCCCCCGCTTCCAACTCGCGGGGGTCAACCGGTGGCGGGCGCGCTGGCGGAGCGGATAGAGGTACTTGGCGGCCTCCTCGTCGCTGAGGCCCCGCGACTGGAGACCGTCCTTCGCGTGGGCGAAGATGTCCTCGTACACCGCCTCGTGGTCGGTCGTCTCCTCGCCGCTGTTGGTGATCCAGTAGATGTCGGCGTCGAGTCCGTCTCTCGCCGCGCCGTAGAAGTTGTCCTTGGCGACCACCCAGTCGAGGTGTCGGACCGGGTGTTCGCGGCGGAACATCGACTCCACGAGACCCGCGAACGCCGCCTGAAAGGCGATGGAGTCCCGGACCGTCGGTTGGGCCGCGATGGGTCGGAACTCGATGCGGGCGTTGGCGTCCGACCGGGTGGCCCCGCCGAACACCGGCCGGACCCACCGCCAGTAGGTGCCGTGTTTCAGTCTGAAGTGGGCGAACTCGTCGTCGAATCGGTCGCTGGTCGTCACCGGCATCGGGACGATGGTGCGGTCCTCCACGACGCGCTCGACGGCTTCCTCGACGCTCGCCACGTCGCGCGGGAACCGAACCTTGTCGGGGTCGTCGCCGTACCGATTCAGGACCGTCTCGAAGACGCCGATACGGTGTTCGTCCAACCCGTCGGCCAGAATCTCCTCGGGGTCGGCGTCCGAGTCGTAGATGTCCGGCGGGAAGAACGGCGAGTTGACACCGAGCGCGAGTAGCGGCCCGGCGATGCGAATCGCGTACTGGAAGTAGGTCGGTAGGTCCCGGGCGTGGGGCACCTGATAGTGGGGCTGAATCGAGGTGATGAGGCTCTCGGGCATCACGGTGTCGGCTTCGAGGTCCACGTGGGGAGCCTCCAACCGCATCCCGACGCTGGCCTCGGAGTTGGCCATCGCGTGGTAGCGCACCGAGTCGCTCATGTTCGAGGCGATGCGGACCCCGCGGTCCGCGACGCTGTCGGTCAGATACCGTCGTGCGGTCTCCCCTTCGGGCGGGATGGTCCACATGGCGTCGCTGACCAGTCGCATCCCCTCGGAACCGGTCCGGTCCTCGGCGGCCGACAGGCGGGCCTTCACCTCGGCCTCCTGTGCGGCGAGTCCGTGCGGGTTCAGCGGTTGCGGACTCGTGGACATCTCGGCGTTGTGCAGACCCAGTTCCTTCTCGAAGCCGATGAGTTCGAGGAGTCGCCGCGGGACGCGCTGGAGCGCCGACGTCTCGGCGTTCACGGCGTAGAACTCGTACTCGAAGCCGATGATGGCCTGCGGGTTGTCGAACGTTCCGTCGTCGATTTCGTCGACGATGACCTCGGCGTCCGCTTCGACCTGCGCTTGGAACTCGTCGGGGTCCACCGAGAGCACGTCTTCGACCTGCGCCGCGAGGTCGGACTCGGGCATACGGGGTACGTCACACGGGATTCCCTTGAATCCACGGGCCCGCGGTCGGTCAGGTGTCGTCGTCCCGATTCCGGCGCTCCGAGTTCGAGTCGGACGCGGGCGGAAACGGAGGTGCGGAGGTGAGACCTCTCGCCGCCCGGAACAGGGCGAGGTCGGTAGCCGCGAACAGCATGCCCACGATACCGCCGATGCCGAGCGCGAGTATCGACCCGATACCGCCGAAGGCGAGGAAGTAGAGGACGCCAGCGAGGGTGACGTCGGCCCCGGGAACCGCGACGACGAACAGTAGAAGCCAGAGGAAACAGACGCCGTTGACGCCGCCCCACCGGCCGCCAGCGCCGACGACGGTGAGCGCCGAAGCGTCGGTCCCCGCGTCGGCCACCGCGCCGAGGACGCGCCGGGTCGTCCACCACGTACTCGCCCAGAGCGCGAGGTAGAGCGCGAGACCGACGACCGTGTCGAGGCCGCCGAGTAAGTCGCCGAGCGACCCGGCGCGGTAGAGTGCGACGACCAGGACAGCGACCAGCGCGGCGACGTGGAACGTCGCGAGCGCCCAGACGACGAGTGGGTCGGCGGTCACGAGAGTGTCGTCGGTCCCCTCACCCATGCGCCAACACCTCCGCCAGCGCGACGAGCAGCGCCAGCGATAGCGCGGTCGCGCCGTAGGCGAGTCGGAGCGTTTCGGTGCCCCGACCTGCCATCCCGGTTTCCCGGCCCGACATCTCGGTGTTCCGGCCCGACTGTTCGGTCGCCGGTTCGGAATCGGCTCCGACCGCAGACCGGCGACACTGCGCGACGACGAGCGTTCGGACCACCGAAAGCGCGAGAACGAGTAGCACGACCAGTACCTTCGCCGTGAACGCCGTCCCCCAGCGCGTCTCCGCGGTCGGGACGAAGGGCGCGAGACTCCCGAGATTACCCACGCCGGTCATCACGAGGACGCCCATCGCCGCCCAGAACCCCCGCTCGTAGGCCGCCGCGACGCCCACCGCGGCCGAATCCGACGCGGCGTCCCGCCGGAACAGCCACCACGTCAGGGTGGCACCGCCGAGCGCGAGCGCCATGCCGAGGACGTGGAGCAGACGGACCGCCAGCATCTACCGGCCCTCCCGTCGGTTCCCGAGAGTGTCCTGCTTCGAGTTCTGTTCGGGGTCCCGTCCGCCGTCTGGACGGCGCTCGGGTTCGCGGAGTGACGTTCCCCCGCCGTCTCGGTCGGCCGGAGACTCGGGCGCGTCGTCGGTGGAGGGCATCGCCCGTGACTGGCACGCTCCGGCGCGAAAAGTGTTGCCATCCAGAAACTATCGCAACGCGGACCTCGAACACCGTCATCCGACGGGAGTTCTAGCCACCGTCTCCGACACCCGGAGTCCAGCACGCGGAGTCGAACCGTTTAATCCGAGGTGCCGACTACGTTCGCTCGATGAAGTTCGGGGAGTTCGCCGAGACGGCCGCCGAAATCGAAGCGTTGAGCGCCGACACCGACATCGTCGAGCGAGTCACGGCGCTGTTCGAGAGCGCGAACGGCGAGGCCGGACGGGCCTCGGGCGAGAGCGGTGAGACTGCGAGCGACGACGACCTCCCCGTGTTGGCCCGGTTCGTGCAGGGTCGAGTGTTCCCGGCGTGGTCCTCGCGGACCCTCGACATCGGGCCGAGTTACTGCTACGAGGCCATCGCGCGGGCCGCCGGGACCAACGTCTCGGCCGACGACGTGGAGGACCGTCTCGCCGACGTGGGCGACGTGGGCGAGGTGGCCGCGAGCTACGACTTCGGCGGCCAGCAGGGACTCGGTGCCTTCACCTCCGGCGGCGCGGGCGGCGGAGACGACACCGGCGGAGCGAACGACCTCACGGTCGCGGAGGTCGCAGAGAAACTCGACGCGCTCGCGGCCGCCGAAGGCTCCGGCAGTCAGGACAAGAAGATAGACGTCCTGTTCGGCCTGTTCAACCGGGCGAGCAACGAGGAGGCCCGCTATCTCGCGCGCCTCGTCCTCTCGGAGATGCGCATCGGCGTCGGCGAGGGAACCGTCCGGGACGCCACCGCGCGGGCGTTCGACGTGTCGGTCGAGTCGGTCGAGCGCGCGCTACAGGTGTCGAACGACTACGGCGAAGTGGCGCGCACGGCCCGCGACGAGGGCGAGGAGGGTCTCGACGCCATGGACCTCGAACTCGGCCGTCCGGTGCAGGCGATGCTCGCGCAGGCCGGGACCGTCGCCGACGCGCTCGACGACTGGGACGAGGTCGCCGTGGAGTGGAAGTACGACGGCGCTCGCGTCCAGATTCACTACGACCCCGACGGTCTCGCGTGGGGCGGTGCAGACGCGAGCGCGACCGGCGCGAGCGAGCGTGACGGTTCGACCGACCGCGACGTCGCCGTCTTCTCGCGGAACATGGAGGACGTGACCGACGCGCTCCCCGAAGTCGTGGAACACGTCGAGCGCCACCTCGACGCGCCCGCGATTCTCGACGGCGAAGTCGTCGCCACGGAGGACGGCGAACCGCTGCCGTTTCAGGAGGTCCTGCGGCGCTTCCGCCGGAAGCACGACGTCGAGCGAGCCCGCGAGGAGGTCGAACTCGACCTGTTCGCGTTCGACTGTCTCCACGCCGGGGTCCCCGAATCCGACGATTCGGGGGCACGCGAGACGGAGTCTCGCGCTGGCGACGACTTACTCCGCGCACCCCTGACCGAGCGCCACGACCGACTCGAAGGCGTCCTCGACGCGGGCGTCTCCGCGAGCGCGGCGAGCGGAGGCTCGGAAGGCGAGCAGCGCGAGTCTTCCGGCGTCTCGGAACTGTGGGTCTCCGACGACCCCGCGGAAATCGCCGAGATAGAGACCGAGGCCCTCGACGCGGGCCACGAGGGCATCATGCTCAAGAATCCAGATTCGACCTACTCGCCGGGCCGACGCGGAAAGAACTGGCTCAAGCGCAAGCCCGACGTGGAGACGCTGGACCTCGTGGTCACGGGCGCGGAGTGGGGCGAGGGGCGGCGAGCGAGTTTCCTCGGGACGTTCCTGCTCTCGGCGCGGGCCGACGACGCGGGCGAGGCGTTCGAGACGCTCGGCAAGGTCGCCACCGGAATCACCGACGAGGAACTCGCGGACCTGACCGAACTGCTCGAACCCCACATTCGGACTCAAGAGGGTCAGGAAGTCGAAATCGCGCCGGAGGTCGTCTTCGAGGTGGGCTACGAGGAGATTCAGCAGTCGCCGACCTACTCGTCGGGCTACGCCCTGCGGTTCCCCAGATTCCTCGGCGTCCGGGACGACAAGAACCCCGCGACCGCCGACTCGCTGGAGCGCGTCGAGCGACTGGCGGAATCGCAGTGAGTATCGGGTGGACCCTCCGGCGAAACGCGACCGTCTTTCCTCCAGTCCGGTCGCGGTGCGGTCCTCGTCGGCTCAAGCAGTCACTAACTGGCCTCTGCGTTCCTGCTGGATTCGCGGTGCGGTCGCGGTCTAACTGCTCCAACAGTCGATGGGGAGGACCGACACAGAACCACCTCCGAAAACCACTCCGAACCCCGTTACGTCACAGCAGGTAGTTCGCCGCCCAGTACCCTGCGTACACCGCGAGCAGTAGCGCACCCTCCGGACGCCCGACGCGGCCCCGGAAGAGGAACGCCAGCACGAGCGCCAGCGACCCGAGGAAGAACGGCCAGTGGACCGCGAACACCGTCCGCGACAGCGTCAGCGGGTGGACGAGCGCGACGACGCCCGCGTTGGCCGTGACGAAGAAGAGCGTGCTCCCGACGACGTTGCCGACGCCGACCTCCGGGCGGCCCTCCCGGACGGGTTCGACCGTGAGCAGAATCTCCTCCAGACTGGCGACGAAACTCATCACGGTCGCGCCGAACGCGAGTCCGGTGAGGTCGAAGGCGGCCAGCACGTCGCGGGCACCCATCACCGCCAACTCCGACCCCGCGGTCATGCCGACGACGGTGAGCAGGAGGACGCCGAGTTCGACCAATTCGCGGTCGTCCCCGTCGGTCGAGTCGGACTCCTCCCCGGCCTCCGCCTCGATTTCGTCGGCGTCCTCGGCCTCCAGATACCGGGTCGTCCGCCCTGCCTCGCGTCGGTAGACCACCCAGAGCAGCGGCGCGAAGCCGACGACCAAGACGAGTCCGTCGAAGCGCGACAGTCGGCCGTCGAGCGAGAGCAGGCCGAGGAGCGCGGGCGAGACGGCCGTCAGTACCAGATACTCCCGCGGCGTCTCGGTCTCGAAGGGAATCGCAACGCCCGCGAGTCCGACCGCCGCGCCGAGGATGAACAGCGCTTCGCCGAAGACGGTGCCCAGCGCCACGTCCGGCAGGTCGCCCGCCGCGGCCGCGACCCCCAGCACGGCGTTTTCGAGGTCGATTCCGGCCAGCACCACGGTGAGCAGGAACGTCGAGACGCCGAGGCCCACCGCGGCCTCCGCGACGTGTTCGACGAACTCCTCGACGCTCCAGACGACGACCCCGATGCCGACCAGAAAGACGACGACCGGAACCAGCGGCGAGGCGACCATGTGCCGCCAAAATTCATCGGGGAGTCGGATAAGACCGCCGGTCGGACGGGATAGCCCCGAGCGAGAGCAGGGCCGCGGCGTCCGGATACCAGTGAGGCTTTACGCTCGCGGTCCGTTTCGATACCAGTGGATTCTAACGAAGTCCGTAAGGAGTGGGCGGAGCGTTCGGGGGAGTACTCGCCGAGCTACTACGCCTACTACGGACCCGACGAGACGAGCGAACTGATTCTGGACCTGCTCGACTCGTTCGTCGGGTCGGACGCGGCCGTCGTGGAACTGGGGTGCAGTTCGGGACGACACCTCGCGCACCTCCGCGACCACGGCTACGACGACCTCCACGGCGTCGAAATCAACGACGAGGCGTTCGACGTGATGGCCGAGACCTACCCCGACCTCGCGGCCGACGGGACCTTCTACAACGACGCCATCGAGAACGCCGTCGCGGCGTTCGAGGACGACCGCTTCGACGCCGTCTTCTCTGTGGAGACGCTCCAGCACATCCATCCCGACGACGAGGCGGTGTTCGGTGAACTGGCCCGGATTACCGGCGACCTGCTCGTCACCGTCGAGAACGAGAACCGCGAGAGCGAGGCGGAGTCGGACCTCGACGGAGACCGGACCGAGGGCCGCGACACCGCGAGGGACGGCCAACGAGAGCCTCGCGAGTCCGACAGCGAACGAGAAGGGAGCGACTCCGACGGCGAACTGGCGGCGCGGCGCGGCGTCAACTACGTGGACGGTGAGTTCCCGCTCTACTACCGGAACTGGAACCGCATCTTCACCGAGCGCGGTCTCACCGAGGTCGAGTGCCAATCGACCAAGCGCGACACGCTCCGGGCGTTCCGAAGCGACGGTAACTGACCGACGCTGGCCGATTCCGTAGACACGACCAGCGACACCGTAAGTCCGACGAACGACTCCGAAACCCCGGGGGTGTTTCTGACGAGTCGGTCCGACCGCGACCTATCGCCCGACAGTCGTCCAGATGCCCCGACGTGCCGCTTTCCACGCGTAGTTCGAAACGCCGAGGAGACCGACGACCACCAAGAAGGCAGCGAGGACCGAGACGTCCTCCGTGACGACCACTGCGAGTCCGTAGACCGCGAACGCGCCCGCCTGAAGGAGGTGGTACGCGACCGTGTCGCCGAACGGTTTCAGACCGTGCGCGGCCGTGACGCCGACCAAGAGCACTATCGAGGCGGCGACCGGTAGAGACGGCCGGTAGTACCCGGACGCCGCGAGGGCGACGGCGACGAACGCGACCACGACGCCACCTGCGACCTCTTTCGGCGAGACCGACGAAAACTGTGAGGGCACGTTCTCGACACCACTCGTTACAGTCAAGAATGTAACGTTTCTCGGTCTTTCGGGACGCCGTACGCGGGGGTACTCGTCGGTTGATTCGACGGCGTTCGAGCGAAATCTCTCGGGAATCGGTCCGACCTGTTCGTCGTGCCGCCGCTCTCGCACCGATGCCGAACGATTTAGGACCGGCCACACCAACTCCCGGCCATGACGGTTCGACACGACGGACTCCTCGCGACGTGGCTCGGATACGCCGGTCTCCGACTCGAATCCCCCGACGGCACGGTCGTCTACGTGGACCCCGGTCGGTACGGGACGCTCACCGGCGAGTGGCGACCCGACTCCCCCGACGCGGGCCACCCGGACGCCCGCGACTACCGTCCGGAGGACGGCGACCTCGTCCTCGTGACTCACGACCACCACTACGACTCGGACGCGATTCGTCGGGTGGCGAGCGACGACGCCACGCTGGTGGTCTACGAGGCGGTCTACCCCCCGAAAATCGACCGGGACGTCGAGGACCTGCGCGACCTCCCGTACGAAGTCGTCCGGGTGGACGAGACCGACGACCGACTGTTCGGCGACGTCATCGTCCGGTCGGTCGCGGGCTACAACGACCCAGACGGTCCCCACACCGACGCGAGCGGCGACCCCTACCACCCCGAGGGCTTCGGCGTCGGCTACCACCTCACGCTCTCCGGCCGTGGCGGCGAGGACGTGACGGTCTTCTGGCCCGGCGACTCCGACGCGCTCGCGGGCCACGCCGAACTCGACGTGTCGCTGTTCTGCCCGCCCATCGGCGGGTCGTTCACGATGGACCGCCACGAGGCCGCGGACCTCGCCGAGGAGATGGACCCCGACCTCGTGCTGCCGATTCACTACGACACCTTCGCGGCGCTGGAGACCGACTCGGACGCGTTCGCCGCTGACGTGGCCGAGCGCGGGGTTCCAGTCGTACTGGACGAGCGCACCGACGAGTAACCGCACCCCGACGCGACCGGACGAACGTTTATTGTCGGAGATACATCCACTTTCAGGTATGGATTGGAACGCCCTGCTCGCTCCCGCCCTCCGATACACCCTCCTCGCCGCGATTGCGACTGTCGGAGTCGCCTACTTCCTCTTCAGCACCGGTCTCACTCTCCTGCTCCTCGCCGGGGCAGGCGTCCTGTTGGTCGTCCTCGGGGCGGGCGAAGCGGGTGCCGCGCCCGCCGCCGGAGTCGGCGGTGCCGAGAGCGCCGATTCTGGCAACATGGCGGAGGGGATGGAACTCCTCCCGGGGTCGAGTTCCGACTACTCTGTCCGGGCCAAACTGCTCTTCTACGGTCTCGGACTGGTCGTCTGGACTCTCGTCGGACTGGCGGTGTTGCTCCCGTAGCGTCTGACGAAGCACCCACCCGAACTTCTTTTCGTCGCGCTGTCGTGACGCGTTCCATGGGACGCGAACGCGGCGTTCTGGCCGGGTCGGCGGGGCGGTATCCGTACGTCACCTTCGGGGACGGGCCTCGGACGCTCGTCGTCTTCGCGGGACTGACCGACGCCTTCCAACCGGACCGGCCGCCCCGGCACTTCGGTCTCCTGCTCGAACGCTACTACTACCGGTCGTTCGCGGCGGACCACGCGGTCTACGTCGTCGGTCGCCGACGCGACCTGCCGGAGGGAACCACGACGCGGGAGATGGCCGCAGAGTACGCTGACGTTCTGCGGGAGTTCGACCTCGCGCCCGCCGACGTTCTCGGCGTCTCGCTCGGCGGTCTGGTCGCCCAGCACCTCGCGGCCGACGCCCCGGAACTGGTCAGGCGACTCGTCCTCGGCGTCTCCGGACGGCGAGTGGGCGCGGCGGGGAGACACACCCTCCGGCGGTGGGCCGACTGGGCCGACCGGGGTCGGTGGTTCGACGTCTACCTCGATTCGATTCCGGTCACCTACACCGACTACCGGCGGTGGCTCTATCCGGCGCTGGTTCGGACGGTGGGCCGACCGCTCCTGTCGGAACCGGCCGCCGTCTCGGACGTGGCGGTCTCGTGCCGGGCGTGCCTCGACCACGACGCGACCGACCGACTCCCCGACGTCGAAGCCCCGACGCTCGTCGTCGGCGGGACCGAGGACCACTTTTACCCCAGCGAGGTCCTCCGCGAGACGGCGGACGCGATTCCCGACGCCCGACTGAACCTCGTCGAGGGCACCGGCCACGCCGCGTTCGAGGAGCGAAAGCGGACGTTCGACCGGGCGGTGACGGCGTTTCTGGCGGGGTGACTTCCCTTCGGACGCCGTGGTCGAGTGCGATTCGAAGGAGTACGCATTTGTTGGAACGCCGCCACGTTCGAGACATGGAGACGGTCACCGACGACTGGCCATACACCGACGAACCGACCGCCTGCGCCGCCTGCGGGAGCGACGACGAGCGGTACGTCGTCGTCGATTCGCTCGGTCTGGTCTGGGGGGCGGCGATGCGAGGCGGTCCCCCGCCCACCGAGGTCGGCGACTACGGCGGGACGCTCGAATTCCGGTGCTGTCACGACTGCTGGGAGGACGGCGTGGACGCACTGCACGAGGCCCGGTCGCTCGTCGATTGGGACGCCCGGGCGACCGGCGGTGCCCCCTTCGTGCTGGACGACGGGAAAGTCGCGGCGGCCGCGCGACTCGACGCTCGTCGGGTCGCCGTCGGCGACCTCCGACCGCTGGAGTTCCGGAGCGACCCCGAGCGCGAACACGTCCGCTCGCAGGACGAGGCGGTCGAAGCGATGCTCGACGCGTGGTTCGACGACTGAACCGTCCGTCGCCCCGTGGAAATCCGGCCGTTCGTCGGTCCCCCGGTTCGACAGCACGGACCGATAGTTCGACTCGCTCGTCACGGGCGGGTTTCTCGTCCGCATTACTTCTCAGACCACCATAGCATCTAGTTCTAGAAAATAAATTTAAGTAACAATATATCGGAATGGATAGTGGTACGATGCCAAACGACACACCGAACAGTGAGCGCACGAGCGAACCGAGTCGCCGCAGCGTCCTCAAACACGTCGCGGTCGGCGCGACGGCCAGTCTCGGATTCGGCGGCGTCGCCGCGGCGTCCGACGCCCACGGCGAGTCGATGGAGTCCCGAGAGACGTTCCGGGCGGCGTTGGAGGACCACCGAGACCTGCTCGCGGACCTCGCGGACCGCGGGTTGCTCGACAGCGCCGACCCGGCCGACATCACCGTGGACCTCTCCGGCGAACTCCGTCCGGACGGTCGGGAGCGCGTCACGGTGTCCCGACTCGCAGACGGTCGGCCGATTACGGAACTCAAACTCGTGCGGAAGACGACCGACGGGTGGTTGACGGTCGGCGTCCGCCCGGAAGTCGACGACGCGTTCGCCATCGTCGGCACGAGCGAGCGCGACACGAACGTCGTCGAATCGCCGGATAGTTGCTGTGACTCGTGTCTCCGCACGTACTGTTGTGAGTACTGTGCGCCGGAAGCGAACTGCGACTGTTACGAGTACTGTACCACCTGCGACTGTACCGACCCCTGTCCGGAGTCGTAGCGCGCGACCGACTCCGGCACGCTATCCTCGCCCGGCCGCGTCGAGGTTTCCACCGGCTTCGGGGTCGGTTACGCGCCCGAGACGGGACACCTCGTGTTCGGTTCTCCGTCCGACATTCGGAAACCCGACACAATTTACTTATTCGGCCTCCAACAATTTGGAACGTGAGTTCTCGTACCACGCCCAACTACTGTTCGCAGTGCGGGTCGTCGCTGTCGCCCGGCGACGCGTACTGTTCGGACTGCGGCTCCGCCGTCGGAGAAGGAACAGTCTCGGACGCCCAGTCGTTAGGTTCGGACGCCGAACCGACCGACTCGGACGCCGAAACCACCAGTAGACGCGACCGGTCGTCGTTTCGACGCCGCGTCGAGGACCTGACAGTCGAAGGCTGGGACGTGAAACACGACTACGGCGACAGAGTGGTCATGATCGACCGCGGAATCGGGTCGATAGGCGTCCACGCGCTGTTGCTCCTGACGACGTGGGGATTCGGTAACGTCGTCTACGCGTTGTACAGTTACGGCCCGGGGGCCGACCGCGTCGAACTCCGGGACGACGGGACCGAGCGATACGTCTCGGGCGACGACGAACGCTACGAGACGACCACCGACGACCGCCACGATGCAGACGGTCGCTACGACGCGGACGACGAACGCGCCGAGTCGGACGACTCCCTCCTCGCGAACCCCGGACGACTCCTCGCCAGCGTCTTCTTCGCTCTGGTCGGGTTCTCCATTCTCGGCGACGTGACCGGCATCGCGAGCCTCTTCCTCGGTATCAGCCTACTCGCGGCCGCGCTGGTCGTGCTACCGCCGGTCCAGCGGCGACTGGAGAACCGGGAAGCGGTGACGAAGTTCGGCCGGGTTCGAGTGACCGACGAGGCGGTCGTCGACGCGCCCGACGTCCCGTGTGCCGCCTGCGCTCGTCCGGTTGGAACCGGAGTCGAGCGGACGTTCTCGGAGAAGTTCTTCGTCGCGGGGGTCCCCCTCAGCGTCGAGGAGAAGGGGAGCAATTGCTACTGTCCGTCCTGCGCGCGGGGCGACCCCTTCACGAACGACGACATCGTGGCCGACGCGACGCACGACGATAGATGGACCGACGAAGCCCAACGGGAGTTGTAGGGTCGCCCTCGTAGCGGATTCCGGTCACGAGTTTCGCAGGGCGTCGATACCGGGAGAGACCACGGTGAGGAAAGCGGTTCTCGGCCGGGACTACAGCACGCCCATCGCTTCGAGTCGCTCGGGCAGGTACGTCTCGGTGACGAAGTCTAGACCGTGGGACGCGAGCGACTGCTGTTCGGACTTCTTCTCGATGTCCAACTGAATCTCTATCTGTTCCTCCCAGTAGTCGGTCTGGAAGCGCGGGTCCTCCAGTTCCGATTCGAGGGCGTTGATGTCCGAATCGCTCAGGGGGTCGGTCGGCAGGTCGTACTCCACGATGTCCTCGGGTTGGATGCCGATGAACTGGGCCTCCGGCGTGGCGAGGTACTCGCTGAGGTGGGCCGACTTGATGGACCCGTACGCCACCGACCCGAAGATGCGGTAGGACCACGGGTCGCCGTCAGTGAACACCGTGACCGGGAGGTCGAGTTCGTCCTGCAGGCGCTTCGTGATGCGGCGGGTCGCACGCGCCGGTTGGCCCTTGAGGTGGACGATGATGGTGTTGTACTTCTCGTCGAAGCCGTTCTCGACCAGTCGGTCGCGCATCCCGCCGGTCTCCACGCAGAGGACGAAGTCGGCGTCGTTGTCGAGGAACTCGATGGTGTCGGGGTTGTTCGGAATCTGGTAGCCGCCCTCGCCCACGTCCTTCTGACAGTGAATCTCGCGCTCGCCCCGCCGGGTCTGCTCGCGGAGGTAGAGCGGTCCCATGATGGTCGCGCCCGACTCCTCGGGTCGCATGTGGAAGTCCTCTCGGGTGACCTCCGAGACGATTTCGAGGTCCTCGACCAACTGGTTCGACTCGTCCTGCGAGGAGAACTGGGCCTCGTTCACGTCCCAACTCTCGCTCAGGTAGTAGAGTTCACGCAGTGTCGAGGAGCGGTCCTCCTCCAACTGCTCGGAGAGGAAGTCGATAGTGTATATCGCCTTCAGGAGTTTACGAGCGCCCCGGACGCTGTTGGCGCTCCGCGTGCTCTCGCGCTCGCCGTACACCCAGACGTCCTCGTCTTCGTCGAAGACGATGTTGCTCTTGGTCCGGGTGGGGACCGACATCTCGGGGATTTCGCCCCGGTCGAACTGGTCGTAGAACTGCGCGGCGAGGTCGATGAGTTTCTCTTGGGCTTCTGCTTCGTTGTCTGCGCTCATTGGTTGACGGTAAGTTTGGGGTCCTCGATTCCTTCGACGCTGACGTCGAACTCTGCCTCTCCGTCGATTTCGTACTCTAGGACGGCCTCGTCGCCGCTGTCGACGGTCGGCGACCACTTGACGAACCACTCGCCGTCCATGTCCACAGCGGTCGCGCCGTCCGAGAGGTTCCGCGGTTCGGCGGTCACGATGTCGGTTATCTCCGGCGACTCGTTCGTGCTGGAGTTGTTCTCGACCGAGAGTCGTACCGTGCCGTCCTCGACGTTCCGCTCGACGAGGACGTTGTTCATGATTCGGGCCAGCGCGTCCTCGTACTCGGGTTCGCTCTGTCCGGTCACGTCGGCCAACTTCTCGGCCATCTCCGGCAGGATGGAGGCGATGACGTTCTGCTTCTTCTTTCGTTTCTCCAGCGACTTGCGCTTGTTCAGGTAGGACTTCAACTCGCGGGCGGCCTCCCGAATCGCGAGTTCTATCTCGTCCTCGATTTCGGGGACGTTGGCCACCGCGTCCTTGCTCTCGCTCGTGAACGGGACGTTCGTCGAGGCGACGTGAACCATGATGACCGCCGGGCCGTTCGGGATGCCCGACCCGCCGGGTTGGCTGAGGTTGTAGTTGCGCCACCCGATGGACTTTACTACGTCGGTCGTCGCACAGGCCCCGCGTTGGTAGACCAGCGGGACCCGGTTCGCGAAGCGCAGGACCTCGGCCTTGCCCTCCTCTTCGAGTTCGCCGCCGTAGGCGATACCGGCCTCCACGATGAAGGGGTCGCCGCCGTGAACGTCGGCGTCGCGGGTCGAGGCCGCGTAGAAGTCGGCGTCGTACTCCTTCCGGAGGCCCGCCTCCACGAGTTCGTCGGTGATGGGCGACAGGCAGTTCGTCGGCGGGGAGATGATGTCGGTCTCCTTCATCGCCTCCAGCAGGTCGCTGGCCATGTCGCGGTCGTCGGCGAACGCCGAGACCTTGGGCACCGCGTCGGGAACGGTCGCCATCCGGTTCCAGACCTCCATCACGACGTTCTCGCGGGCGGTGTCGCCGAACGTCGCGTCGTCGTACTCCTCGGTCTGGTCGGCGGCCCGGTCCACGTACTCGCGCAACTCGTCGTGGGTCGCCCGGTCGCGCTCGTGGCCCTTCTCGAACCGCTTGGCGAGGCGCTCGGCGAACCCGTGGACGGTCTCGTCGTCCTTCCGGGTGCTGGTCGCCTTGTCCGCCAACCTGTAGAGGTCGCTGCGCCGGTCGTCGGTGAGTTCGGCCCACGCGGCCTCGACCGCGTTCTCTTGGACCGTGTCGCCGAACGTCTCGTCGTGGTCGTCACCGACCTCGTCGGCGGTTTCGGCCACGATTTCGACCAGTTCGTGGTGAGCGACCCGGTCACGGCCGGAGACTCGCTCGGCCACTTCGTCGCCGAACGCGGCGGTACCCTCCTTGCTCTTGTTCGAGACCGCGTTCGCGACCGCACGCGCGAGGTCGGCCTGTTCGTGGTCCTCGGGCGGTCGCCACGAGGCCTCCCGGCCGAAGTGCCGGTCGCGGAAGTTGTCGAGGATGGAGTCGGCGGTCTTGCGACCGACGCGAGTGAACTCCTCCTGTACGAATCCAGAGACGCTGTGGGAGTCCGTGCTCGCCAGCATCTTCAGCACCGTACCCAGTTCTACCCCGTGGGGGTGGGGTCGAATCTCCTCGGTCTCGGCCGGGAGGGCCGCGCGCTCGGCGCGCCGGAACTGCTGGGGTTCGTCCATGCCCGGTTCGCGGTATTCGAGCCGAGCGTGAGGGTTGACGACCGCCGTGTGCTTGACGTAGCGCTGGAGTTGCTGGCGGGCGCGCATGTTGGCCTCCATCTCCAGTTCGATGCGGGTTCCGTGGGTGTCGTTGACGTGCTTGCCCGCGGGCGGCGAGTCGGCCTCGTCCTTGATTTCGGGTTCGTTCTCGTCGGTGTCGATGATGAGTTCGAAATACTGTTCCTTGCCGCCCTCGGTCTTGCTCGTAATCTTGGCGGGCTTGCCGGAGGTCAGTTGGGAGTACAGCACCGCCGCGGAGATGCCGATACCCTGCTGGCCCCGCGACTGCTCGCGCGCGTGGAAACGCGACCCGTAGAGGAGTTTCCCGAACACCTTGGGGACCTGTTCCTTGGTGATGCCGGGACCGTTGTCCTCGACGACGAGAGTGTAGTAATCGCCGGTGTCGTCGATTTCGATGTAGATGTCCGGCTTGATACCGGCCTCCTCGGTCGCGTCCAGCGCGTTGTCTACTGCCTCCTTCACCGCCGTCACCAGCGCTCGGGCACCGCTGTCGAACCCGAGCATGTGCTTGTTCTTCTCGAAGAACTCGGCGATGGAGATCTGGCGCTGGCTTTCGGCCAGTTCCTCGGCGATCCCCTCCTCCTCGCCGAGCGTCGACTGGATAGATGGCATTCTGTAGTACATCGTAGCCGCGTAGCCGTTAAAGGCTTCTCGGTGCCAAAGCGAAAGTAAAAACCGTGACAAACCGTAATTCGATATATGAAATTCCGGTCGTCCGTCCGTAACGGAGCAAAAACGGACTGCAATCGGAAGCCGACGACCGGCTATCCGATTACCACGGTGCTTCGATCGGCGGGGCGGAGACGCTGACGCCGGTGATGCAGTACTGGCAGTTGAACCCGGGGCACGGGTCGGTCGGCGGCGCGCAGAGGCTCACGGAACCGCCGAACCTGAGCGTGTCACCGTCGAACGTCACGTCGATGCACGGTTCGACTTCGACGGGGAACTGCGACGGAGTGACCGACATGCAGGTACCCTTGTCGCCCTCGGGACCGAGACTCCAGCCCCAGAGGACGATCTGGGTGTTCCCGACTCGGAGATTGATACTGATGTCCACCGACAGGGCCGAGATGTTGAACGTCACGCCCGCGTTGATTCCCCACGTCGTGCCGCCGATGCCGGGCACGTAATCGGGGATACTGCCGCTGACGAGGGTCACTCTCGTGTCCGACCCCATCGTCGAGACCTGTCCGTTCGTCATCGCGTCGCCGACGTTCACGACGGCCGGACCGGTCCGTCGGGTCGCGTTCTTGTGCGTTCCGAGATAAATCTCGGGGGTAGCGGACGCGTCGGCGGTCTGGGCACCAGCGGACTGTCCCTGCTTGGCCTTGGGCACGATTTCCCACTGCTCGAAGTTCGCGTGGTCGAACACGACCTCGCCGTCCTCGTTCCGCCAGTACTCCTCGTCCAGAATGTACTTGGAGTGTTCGTCCGGATCGAACGAGTCAGAGCCGTCACCGGCCGACGCCGCACCGGGCACACCGAGAAGGGCGCTACCGATGCCAGCGGTGGTCAGAATAGCTTTTCTCCGAGGAATCGTTGTTCTATCTTTATCGTTCACAGGATTAAATAATTCAGAATGCATTTAATTCTTTCTGTATCTAGATGATAGAATAGATATGGGAACGCCTACCCGGAACGAGGACGTATCCTCGCGGGACTGGCCTCGTCTCGGCTTGCGACTTCCACCCGTCCGGGGATACTCGGTATCGAACCGATGGCTCGTACCGGTAGAACGAAGTGTTGCACTTGATTTAAGAGCGTCTTCGCACAACATCACTGGTAGGATGAGCGACAGAAAAGAGTCACAGACCACCGAGACGTTTCTTCCGCTACTCGTCTCTAATCTGGTCCCGCTCGCCGGAATCGCGTTCTTCGGCTGGCGGGTACAGAGCGTCCTGTTTCTCTACTGGCTCGAAATCGGCTCCGTGGTCGTCGTCTACAGCGGTTTGACGCTGTTCGCGGAGCGAGCACCGAACACCGAGGACCGAACCGTCAGTCCAATGACGCTGTCGGTGCCGTTCCTGTCCTCGCGCTCCGGGACGACGCGCCCCGTCGAGTGGTTACCGCCGATTCACTACCGAAACGTTAGCTACGCCGC
The DNA here is from genome assembly GCF_024218795.1 of Halorussus aquaticus. Classification (GTDB taxonomy): domain Archaea; phylum Halobacteriota; class Halobacteria; order Halobacteriales; family Haladaptataceae; genus Halorussus; species Halorussus aquaticus. Next base: position 2,384,977 of record NZ_CP100400.1, on the reverse strand, counting down.
CGGACTGCTCGTCTGGGGTCTCGGATTCTGGCTGTGTCTGAGCGTGTTGATGGTCGTCCTTCCGTCGCCGGTCGTCGTCGAGAATCCGTACAGTAACTCCGAGGCGATATACGAGTACGCCGCCATATTCGCGTCCGTCATCTCACCCGAAATCCTCCTCAGTGCGCTCGCACTGCTCGTCTCTCAGTTCGATTCCGCCCGTCGGCAGTTCCTCGGTGAGCGGCGGTACGAGCGACTCTCGGCACCGATGACGGTCGAGATACCGGTCCGTCGGATGGTGTTCTGGTTCCTGCTGACGCCGGTTGCGGAGTTCGTGTTACCGTTACTGACGTTGCCGCTGGCGGGACTGTTCGACACGAGGGTTCTCTTCGAAATCGGAATCGCCACGCTCGTCGTTCTCGGGAAACTGACCGTCGAGTGGTCGTCGTTCCGCGCTCGACACCGAGAGAACCCGAGCGGCGTCGCTGGCTGGTTCACGCCCGAACGGTCGAAATAGAGTCGGGGGGAGACGCGAGGAACGAGGTGACTGTCGAAGGTCGTGCACCACCCTCTTCGGGGGTCAAACCCCCCGATGTTGTACTGGCAAACCCCTCGGCAGGACGCTGCCGTATCGAACCGACGGACAATCGCTCGCTACTCCGACGACGCGAAGACGACGGAGTCCCTCGAATCGCTAACCCGGCACACGCGAGCGGCGCGCACGGGCGTAAGCCACCTATGGCTTCGTCCCGTTACGTTCCACGAACTCGATGGTGGGAGACGAGACGAGCGCGGAGGAGGCGACCCGAACCGACCGAGCGACCGCCATCCGACTCGACGGCGTGACGGTGAATTTCGAGGACGTACGCGCCTTGGAGAACGTGGACCTGCGGGTGGACGATGGCGAGTTCGTCACGGTCATCGGTCCCTCGGGGTGTGGAAAGACCACGCTGCTCCGGACGGTCGGCGGGCTACAGGACCCGACTGCCGGTACCGTCCGGGTCGGGCGCGACTCGCCCGACGCCGCCCGTCGCGACGGGGAGTTCGGCTTCGTCTTCCAACGCCACGCTCTTCTGCCGTGGAAGTCGGCGCTCGCCAACGTCGTCTTCCTCCGGGAGATGGCCGGGAAGTCGCCCGACCGCGAGGCGGCCCGCGACCTGCTGGGGACGGTCGGACTCGCGGGGTTCGAGGAGTCGCGACCCGCCGAACTCTCGGGTGGGATGCGCCAGCGGGTCGCCATCGCGCGGGCGCTCCACCTCGGGGCCTCGGTCCTGCTGATGGACGAACCGTTCGGCGAACTCGACGAACTCACCCGCGAGGAGATGGGCGTCGAGGTCCGGCGCGTCTGGCGCGACCGGAACAAGACGGTGCTGTTCGTCACTCACAGCGTTCCCGAGGCGGTGTTCCTCGCGGACAGGTGCGTCGTGATGAGCGACCAACCGGGCGAAATCGCGGCCGTCTTCGACGTGGAACTGCCCAGACCCCGCGACGAGTCGGTGTACGGCACGACCGCGTTTCAGGAGCAGGTCGCGCGCGTCCGGACCGCGCTCCACGAGGGGTACGAACTGCGATGACCCGACGACCGAGCGTCCCGACGGCCGACCCATGAGCTACGCCGACCGGATTCCGGCCGCTGGGCTCTCGCTCCCGGTCGGCGCGCTCGCGGTCGGCGTCCTCGCGTGGTGGGCGGCGGTCGTCCTGCTCGGGATTCCGTCTTACCTCCTCCCGACGCCCGCAGCGGTCGCCGACCGACTCGCGGCGCGGCCGGGTCTCTACCTCCGAAACGGCGCTGTCACGCTCCGGACCGTCCTCGCGGGCGGTGCGGTCGGCGTCCTCGCCGGGTTCGGCGCGGCCGCCGTAGCGGTCCACTCGACGGTCCTCCGGCGGGCGCTCTACCCCTACCTCGTCACGGCGCGCGTCCTGCCGAAGATAGCGGTCGCGCCGCTGCTGCTGGTCTACCTCGGCACCGGCGCAGGGACCGCCCTCTCGTTCGTCGCGCTGATAACGTTCTTCCCGACGTTCGTGAGTTCGATGGCGGGACTCCGGGAGACGCCCGAGGAGTACCTCGACCTGCTCCGGTCGGTCGAGACGGGACCGCTCCGGACGTTCCTGTTCGTCCGGATTCCGGCCGCGCTCCCGGCGGTCTTCGCTGGCCTGAAGCAGTCGGCCGCGCTCGCGGCGGTCGGCGCGGTGGTCGCGGAGTGGATTCTGACCGACGAGGGTCTCGGGTACCTCATCCTCGTCGGCGCGGAGAACGTCCAGACCGACGCGGTGCTGGCGGCGGTGGTCGTGCTCTTCGTCGAGGAGATGGCGGTGTACGGCGCTGTCGCGGCGGTCGAGCGTCGGGTCTCGTGGAAGTGAGGGCGCTCATCGCTCGAACGCCAGAGCCGACCAACCGCTCGCGGCGAGCGCGACGACGCCGCCCGCAAGCGTGACGTACACACCAACTGCAGGCGCGAACGGACTCGCGTCGAGGCGCGGGTACGCCGAGAGTTCGACGAGCGCGAGGAGGCAGGCGACGCCGCCCGCCGCCGCGGTGGCGACTCTACTCGCCCGCCGACTCGGCCGCCAGAGCAGTGCGACCGCCGCCACGGCGAGAGGGACGATGACGAGGCCCCACAGGTCCAGTCCGGTGTTCATCCCCGGAAGGTAGACTGCCGGTACGGGACCGGCCGCGTTCGTGCGGACCCACGGGAGGTACGACCCGACTGCGAGGAGTCCCAGTCCGACGAACGACGCGGCTTCCGGGGGTGAGAGCCGGGAGTTCACGCCGAACGCGTTTCGGTGTGAGAGATGTAGTCTTTCTGCCTCTCCGGCCGCGGCGTCGCTACCCCCAGTCCATCCGACGCTCGACCAGCGCCGGGACCAGATAGAACGCGACGCCCAGCAGCGCCAGCACGCCGAGCGCGGCGACCATCCGGGCGGTCTGGAGTCTGGTCGAGGCCCGGAACACCCGGTAGCCGATGCCCGCCTTCAGGGTGAGGAACTCGGCGACCACCGCGCCCACGACGCCCGCGGCGGCCGCGATTCGAAGTCCGGCGAACGCCTGCGGTGCCGCGGCCGGGAGTCGTACCCGGAGGTACCGAGTGGCGGGCGACGCGCCGACCGAGCGCGCGAGGGCGACGAACTCCTCGGGCGTGGCGGCCACCCCCTGATAGGTCGCTATCGTCACCGGGAAAATCGCCAGCGTGCCCGCCAGCGCGGCCCGCGCGCCCACGCCGTCGCCGAACCACCGGAAGAGCAGCGGCGCGACCGCGATTACGGGGACGACCCGGAGCGCGATAACGTAGGGCCGGACCACGGCGCGAGTCGTCTCGGAGGCCGCCATCGCCACCGCCAGCGCCGCGCCGACGACCGCACCGGCGACGACGCCGAGGCCCGCCGTGAGCGCCGTGACTCCGGCGGCCTCGGCGAGCGCGGGCCAGTGCTCCGCGAGCGCCGCGGCCACGTCGCCCGGACTCGGGAGAATCACGTCCGGCACCCCGGCGGTCCGGGCGGCCACGGACCACGCCAGCAGGCCGAGAACCGCCACGGCGACCGGCGGCCATCCCCGCGCGACGACACCGGACGCGCGGGAGGTGACCGCCCGCGGCGCGGTCGGTACCGAGCGTCGCCGACTCGCGCCCGACGGGGATGCGGGCGGTCGAGAGTCGGACGACTCGCCGTCCCGCGTGCCCGCGGCGCTCGACTCCCCCGACTTCCGCGGCCCCGGACTGGTCATCAGTTCCGTCCGACTTCGGTCGTGGTCCCGGACGCGTTCCCGGACGTAGTCGTTCCGGACGCGGTTTCGCCCGAAGCGGTCGCTTCCGGCGGCGAGACGTTCCGAGCGTACTCGCCGACGTACCGGTAATCGGTGTCGAGATACTCGTTGGTCCAGACCGACGACGGGTCGGTCTCGCCCCCGAGGAGGTCGGCGTCGCGGAGCGCGCGGTACGTCGTCTCCCACGGTCGGGCCTCGCTCCACCCCCACGCATGTTGGCGGACCGTCTCCGAGAGAACGTAGTTGCTGGCCATCTCGACCCACTTCGCTCGCTGGGTGTCGGCGGTCTCGGAGATGGCCGGATTCGCCTCGACCAGCAACTGTGTCGCCCGCCCGGGGTTGTTCGTCGCCCACGCCGCGCCGCGGGCGGTCGCGTTCAGGAACCCCCGGACCGTCTCGGGGTTTTCGTCGGCGAAGTCCGCGTTCGCGCCGACGACGTGCCCGTAGGAGGGGACGGTCTCGGCCACCGGAATCGACGAGACCGACCCCGCCTTCTGGCGCGCGACCACCGCGTCGGCGAACACGCCGCCCGCGGCGTCTATCTTCCCGCCGAGCAACTGCTGGACCGTGTCGAACCCGGTGTCCACGAGTTCCACCTCCGAGAGGACGCCCTTCTCCTCCAGCAGGAGTGTCGTGAGAATCTTGACCATGCCGGGTCCCGTGCCGACCGTCTTGCCCGCCAACTGGTCCGCACCGGTCAGTTCACCGCCGAAGGCGTCCGGCGTGGTGAACACCACGACTGGACTCCGCTGCATCACGACCCCGACCGACCGCGGCGAGAGGCCGCGAGTGTTGACGTTCAGCATCTGGTCGGCGCTCGTGACGGCGAACTCGGTGTTGCCGAGACCCACCTGTTTGGCCGCGAAGTCCGACCCCTGCCCGCTCTCGATGCCGTTCAGTTGGACGCCCTGCTCCTCGTAGTACCCCTTCGCCTTCGCGGCGTAGTAGGGAACGTGAAGCCCGTTCGGTTTCCAGTTCAACAACAGGCCGACGCCCCCGGACTGGGCCGCGGTAGTGCCGACCGCCCCCGTCAGTCCGACCGCGCTGGCACCCGTCGCTCGAAGGAACTGTCGTCGTGTCTCCCCCATTCTTCCGTCGGATGTCACGACGGTCTGGGGTATAATCGTTCGGGCGTCGGTCCGTAACGCGGACTCCTCGGACCACTCCGCCGTCCCCGAGTGGGACGTCCCACTACCGGCGGGTCGGCGCGCGACACGGTCGGAACGGTCGGGTAATTTAAGGACGCTTACGTGGCGTTGCCACTGATGTTCGACACCGAACACGCGACGGTCACAGTCGTCGTACTCGCACTCGCAGTCGTCGCGCCGCTGGCAGTCGGGGCGACGGCCTCGGTCGCCCAGGACGACCGGTCGCCGGTCGGCGAAGCGTTCGGCCAGTCGGTGGACGCGCGGGCCGACGGAGACGAACCGGTCGGCGCACAGGACGACGGCGCGTCGGTCGGGGTTCAGAACCTCTCGGCCGAGTCGGTGACGCTCCGGAACGTCACGGCGACCGACGTGGTGGTGCGGAACCTGACCGTCCGCCGGATGGACCAACGCCGGAACCTGACCGTCCGGAACGTCTCGCTCCGGCGAATCGTCGTCGAGCGCGCGCGACTCTCGAACGTGACCGTCAGGAGCGCGACGATACGCAGTAGGGACCTGCTGTCGGAGTTCGGCGTCCCCTTCGCACGCGGGCCGAACATCACGGGACAGTCCGCGCAGGTCGTCCGCATCAGGAATCAGACGCTCGACGGCGCGGTAATCCGGAACCTCACGGTCCGGAACGCCAGCGGCCTGTCGTTCTCAGTTCCGACCGCCGTGACGGGCGACGCGCCGGTGAACGCCTCCGCGGCGGACATCGCGGTCGGAAACGCCAGCGTGGGCGCGGTCGAGTCGGTCCGCGTCTCCGTCCCCAACGAGACGGCGACGACGGGCGAAAACGCGACCGGGCGCGTCGGGACGACCGCCGAATCGGCGTAGTTCGCGGCGTTCGCGTTCCGACTCCGCCGGGCGAGGAGTCGTTCTCCGAGGGGTGAGCGGCGACGCTTCCGGACAGGTCACAACGAGCCGACACGACGTTCGACCGGAGGGCCGACGGTTGTACTCCCAGAACCGCCCGAAAAAGGCGTCTCGCGGCGGCCCCGAGCGTAATCGGTCGTTTCGACCCGAACTCATTTACCGCGTATCGACGAATTGGTAGGAGCATGGTACCGCTACAGCAGTTCGACTGGCCGACCTCCCTCGGGGAACTTCTCGCACAGTACGCCGGTCTGCTCTGGGACGTGGTGGCGTTCGTCCTCGCTTTCGTAGTGGTCTACGTCGTCGGCCGATACGTGATAGTGAAACTCGTCCGTCGGTCGCTGTCGGCGCGCGGGTTCGACCGGACGGTGATCCAGTTGGCGACGACCACCGCGAGGGCGGTGATCTTCTTCGTCGCCGTCGCAGTCGCCTTCACCGTCGCGGGGTTCGGAAGCTTTCTGGCGGCGTTCGCCACGCTCGGCGGCGCGCTGGCGCTGGCGCTCGGGTTCGCGGCCCAGGACCTCGTGGGCAACTTCGTCGCCGGGGTGTTCATCCTCAAGGACAAGCCGTTTCAGGTGGACGACTGGATAGAGTGGAACGACATGTCGGGCGTGGTCCGGCAGATAGACCTCCGAGTGACGAAGGTCGAGACGTTCAACAACGAGGTCATCACGGTTCCCAACTCGGAGTTGGCCAACAACGCGGTCACGAACGCGATGGCGAACGAGCGACTTCGCCTCCAGTTCGTCTTCGGTATCGGCTACGACGACGACATCGGCGAGGCCACCGACATCATCCTCGACGACGCGTGGGCCAACTCCGACGTGCTCGACGACCCGGAACCGTCGGTCAGGACGACCGAACTCGCCGACTCCTACGTCGGACTCGAATCCCGAATCTGGATCGAGGACCCCGGCCGCGGCAAGTTCAAGGAGGTGCTCTCGGACCACGTCACCGGCGTCAAGGAGCGGTTCGACGCCGAGGGCATCGAGATGCCCTACCCCTACCGCGAACTCACGGGCGGCATCTCCATCGAGGAGGTGTCGGGTCTCGAACAGGTGAACGTCACCGGCGACTGACCGGCGCGGGTCCGAGCGTCGTTCCCGACGCTACCCGCTCACCCTCGAATATTCCCGGTCCCTGACACGGATTTCGTGCGCGCGCGTGCGAGGGATTTATCAGGACGGAACTGCTACTCTGAATCAGGTTTTATGAGTCAGGAAAGTGAATACGGGGCCGGGCAAATCCAGGTTCTCGAAGGCCTACAGGCGGTTCGGAAACGCCCGGCGATGTATATCGGTTCTACCGACGCACGAGGGTTACACCACCTCGTGTTCGAAGTCGTTGACAATTCTATCGACGAAGCCCTCGCCGGTTACTGTGACTCCATTGATGTGAGTATCCACGACGATGGCTCGGTCAGCATCGCCGACGACGGCCGGGGCATCCCCGTGGACACCCACGAGGAGTACGACAAGCCCGCCGTCGAGGTCATTCTGACCGTCCTCCACGCTGGCGGGAAGTTCGACAACAAGTCCTACCAGGTCTCCGGCGGTCTCCACGGCGTCGGCGTCTCGGTGGTCAACGCCCTCTCGGAACACTTCGAGGTCGAGGTCAAGCGCGACGGCGCGCTCTGGCATCAGGAGTTCGAACAGGGCGAACCGACCACCTCGCTGGAGCGCGTCCGGGACCTCGAACCCGACGAGGAGACCGGCACCGAGATTCGGTTCTGGCCCGACGGCGAGATATTCGAGACCACCGAGTTCGCCTACTCGACGCTGGAGAGTCGCCTGCGCGAACTCGCCTTCCTCAACTCCGGGGTGGCCATCTCGCTGTCGGACCGACGCGAGGAGGACGGCCAATCTGACACCTTCGAGTACGAGGGTGGCATCCGGGAGTTCGTCGAGTACCTCAACGAGACCAAGACTCCGCTCCACCGGGAGGTCATCTACTTCGAGGACGAGGACCAGAACATCCAAGTGGAGGTGGCGATGCAGGCCACCGACGAACTGCAGGGGTCGATTCACGCCTTCGCCAACAACATCAACACCCGCGAAGGCGGCACCCACCTCACCGGGTTCAAGACCGCCCTGACGCGGTTCGTCAACGACTACGCCAACGAGAACGACCTCCTCGCCGACTTGGACGAGAATCTGAAGGGCGAGGACGTTCGCGAGGGCCTGACGGCCGTCATCTCGGTCAAGCACCCCGACCCGCAGTTCGAGGGCCAGACCAAGACCAAACTCGGCAACAGCGAGGTCCGGGGCATCGTGGAGTCGGCGATTCACGAGGGACTCTCGACCTACTTCGAGGAGAACCCCGACACCGCCGAGGCCATCGTCTCGAAGGCCGTCGAGGCCGCGAAGGCCCGGAAGGCGGCGAAGAAGGCCGAGGAGTTGACCCGGCGCAAGAACGCGCTGGCATCGACAGCGCTCCCCGGGAAACTGGCGGACTGCCAGTCGCGGGACCCGTCCAAGTCCGAACTGTTCGTGGTCGAGGGCGACTCCGCGGGCGGGTCGGCCAAGCAGGCCCGGGACCGCGAGTTCCAAGCCATCCTCCCGCTGTTCGGCAAGGTCCTCAACGTCGAGAAGCACCGCCTCGACCGGGTGCTGGAGAACGACAAGATTCGGAACTTCATCACCGCCATCGGCACCGGCGTCGGCGACGAGTTCGACATCGAGGACGCGCGCTACCACAAGATAATCATCATGACCGACGCCGACGTGGACGGCGCGCACATCCGGACGCTGTACCTGACGCTGCTGTATCGGTACATGCGGCCGCTGCTCGAAGCGGGGTACGTCTACGCGGCCCAACCGCCGCTCTACCGCATCCGACACCGCGGCGAGACGTACGACGCCATGACCGAGGAGGAGCGCGACCGCATCATCGAGGAGGAGTGCGACGGCAAGCCCTCGCAGGTCCAGCGGTTCAAGGGCCTCGGCGAGATGAACCCCGAGCAGTTGTGGGACACGACGATGAATCCCGACAACCGCATCCTCAAGCAGATCAACGTTGAGGACGCCGCCACCGCGGACAAGATGTTCTCGGTGCTGATGGGCGACGCAGTCGAACCGCGCAAGCAGTTCATCAAGGAACACGCTACGGAAGCAGAGTGGGTTGACATCTGATATGAGTTCGGACACGTCCGACCTCCCGAACGAGGTCGCAGAGCGCGTACGCAACGTGCGCGTCGAAGACGAGATGGAGCAGAGTTACATCGACTACGCGATGTCGGTCATCGCGGGACGGGCCTTGCCCGACGTTCGAGACGGGTTGAAGCCAGTCCACCGGCGCATCCTCTACGCGATGCACCGGTCGGGCATCACCAGCGGTGCGAGCCACCGGAAGTCCTCGAACATCGTGGGCGACACGATGGGTGACTTCCACCCGCACGGCGACAAGTCCATCTACGACGCGCTGGCGCGGATGGCCCAGGAGTTCTCGATGCGGTACCCGCTGGTCGACGGACAGGGTAACTTCGGGTCCGTCGACGGCGACCCGCCGGCGGCGATGCGGTACACGGAGGCCCGGATGGCCCCCATCGCCGAGGAGCTGCTGGCGGACATCGACATGGACACCGTCGATTGGCAGTCGAACTACGACGACCGGCTTCAGGAACCGGAGGTGCTGCCGTCCGCGTTCCCGAACCTGCTGGTGAACGGGTCCTCGGGTATCGCGGTCGGGATGAGTACGAACATCCCGCCCCACAACCTCGGCGAGGTCATCGACGCGACGGTGGAACTCATCGAGAACCCCGACGCCACCGTCGAGGACCTGATGGAACACGTCAAGGGGCCGGACTTCCCGACCGGCGCGAACATCGTCGGCAGGAACGCGGTCCACGCCGCGTACAAGACCGGCCGGGGTCGCATCCGCGTCCGCGCGGAGTTCGAAGTCGAGGAGCGCGAGAACGGGAGCGACCGCATCGTCATCACGGAACTTCCCTACCAGACCAACAAGGCCCGGATGGTCGAGAAGATAGCCGACGCCGTCAACGAGGGGAGCATCGAGGGCATCCGGGACCTCCGCGACGAGTCCGACCGCGACGGCATCCGCGTCGTGGTCGAACTCAAGCAGAACGCGATGACCGAGGTCGTCAAGAACCAACTCATCGAGGGCTATCTGGAGAAGACGTTCGGCGTCATCAACCTCGCGCTGGTGAACGGCGAACCCAAGGTGCTGTCGCTCAAGGAGACGCTTCGGCACTATCTCGACCACCGCAAGGACGTCGTCCGTCGCCGGAGCCAGTACGAACTCGCCGAGAAGGAGGACCGCGCCCACATCCTCGAAGGCCGACTCACGGCGCTGGAGAACGCCGACGACGTGGTCGATATCATCCAGGACGCCGAGGACCGCGACGAGGCGAAGGCCGACCTCCAGACGGCCTACGACTTCTCGGACGAACAGGTCGACCACATCGTCCGGATGCAACTCGGTAGCCTCACGTCGATGGAGGCCGCCGAAATCGAGGACGAGTACGAGGAGGTACAGGCCCGCATCGACCGCCTCGAGACCATCCTCGGCTCCGAGTCCGAACTCCTCTCGGTCATCAAGGAGGAGCTCCTGGAAGTCAAGGAGGAGTACGACGACGACCGACGGACCTCGTTCATCGAGAACACCGACGAGGTGACCCGCGAGGACCTCATCGCCGAGGAGGACGTTGTCGTGGTCGTGACCGAGCAGGACTACGTCAAGCGGATGCCTGTCTCGCAGTTCGACGCCCAGAACCGCGGCGGCAAGGGCATCATCGGCGGCGACATCAAGGAGGGCGACCGGGTGTCGAAGGTGTTCCGCGCGAACACCCACGACTACCTGCTCTGTTTCACCAACCACGGGCAGGTCTACCGGCTGAAGGCGTACGAGATTCCGGAGATGTCCCGCACCGCCCGGGGCAAGTCGGCGATAAACCTCCTCGACTTGGACGACGGCGAGGAGATTACCGCGGTCGTCAACACCGACGACTTCGAGGACGACGAGTGTCTGAGCATGGTCACCCGAGACGGCTACGTCAAGCGGACCGACACCGAGGAGTTCGACAACATCCTCTCGACCGGCATCATCGCCGCGAAACTGGAGGACGGCGACGAACTCGTGGACGTGAAGGTCACAGACGGAACGAAAGACCTGCTCATCGCCACCGCCAACGGCATGTCGATTCGGTTCGACGAGTCCGAGGCCCGCGCGATGGGCCGCAACGCGCGTGGGGTTCACGGCGTCGAACTCCGCGGCGACGACGAGGTAGTCGGGATGGTCGCGGCGGCCGACGATACCGACGAGAACTTGCTCACCGTCACCGAGCGCGGCTACGGCAAGCGCACGCCGCTCACCGAGTACCGCCGACAGTCGCGCAACGGTTACGGTCTGATGGACATCAAGACCGGCGACCGCAACGGGTCGGTCACGTCGGTGAAGGCGGTCGCGCCCGACGACGACCTCATCATCATGAGTCGAGACGGTCAGATTATGCGGATTCGGGCCGACGACATCTCGGAAGTCGGCCGGAACACGATGGGCGTGAAAGTGATGGAACTCGAAGGCGCAGACCAAGTCGCCAGCGTGGACGTAGTGCCCGACGCGGGCGACGAGGTCGAGCAGGAAGCGGAGATCGACGCGACGGAAGCGGCAGAGTAGCGGACGCCGCTCTCCGAGACGACTATTCTCCGGTCGCTATTTCCACGACGTCCCACAGGTCCCGGACCTCGTACGTCGGTTCGACCGACAGTTCGACGCCCTCGGAGTGGTCGCGCCGGACGAACGCCGAGTCCAGACCCGCGCGTCGGGCCGCCTCCACGTCGCTCTCGCTGTCGCCGACGAAGAGCGCGGAGTCGGTCCCGAGGTCGGCCAGCGCACGTTCGAGGTAGTGAGGTTCGGGTTTCTTCCGACGAATGCTCTCGACCGCTCGTTCTCGGCCGTAGTAGGTGTCGAACAGAGGCTCCCACTCGAAGAACGACAGGATGAACTCGATGGTGGCGTGCTGGTTCGAACTCACGATACCGAAGTCGTGGTCGAGGTCCGCGAGCGCCGCCACGTCGTCGTAGCGGTCCCGCTCGCCGTCGCGGAACTCCTCGCGCTGGGCGCGCGAGGCGTGGCGGTCGCGGGCCTCCCAGAACGCCGACTCGTCGAGGTCGTACGCGGCGCAGACGTCTCGGAGTAACTCGGGGGTGACGCCGTGCATCACGTCCTCGACGTGCGCTTCGTTAGCGTCGCCGACGCCGACAGCGCTGAAGGCCGACCGCGCGGCCTCTCGGAGCGTGTCGCGGGCCGGGGGTTCGACCAGCACGCCGTCGTTGTCGAACAGAATCGCGTCGTAGTCCGGCATCGTCACGTACGCCGCAGAGTACAGACTTGGTAGTGATGGTTTCAAGTTCGTCGGCCCATGCTCTCGTCGGAACGGGCTGTTAAAGTTGTCCGGACCGAGAAGAGCGTATCCGGCACGGCTATGCTAATCGAGAACGTACACCAATTTTGGTGGTGAGATGGCAGAGAAAGCTACGGTCAGGCAACCGGAACGAACGACGGAAGCCGATGCGAGGCTCCGGAACGGCGTCCGCCTGATGGCCTTGGCCGGACTGGGATTCGTCGGATACGGAGCCGTGTTCCTGTACAGAACCTTCTTCGGGTCGGGCTTCGAGTTAGGGGTCGAAACGCTCGGCGGAGTAACGAGAGCAGACCTCGCTGCGAGCAACCCCGAGATGTTACACTACATCAACCATCTCCACGTCGCCGTCTCGGGTCTCCTCATCGGGGCGGGAATCGGCGTCGCGGCGCTGGCTTGGTACGGGGTGCAGAGCGGTCAGTTGTGGGCGTGGGCCACTGCAGTCGTCGTTCCCGTGGTGTCGCTCGCGTTCGCGCTCCCGATGCACTACTTCGAACTGTTCGGCCACGATTGGCTGACGCACCTCGGACCCATCTACGTGGCGACACTCCTGTTCGTCGTCGGTGCGGGGCTGTCGTACCGTAGCGTGAAGGCGACGGACCGACCGACCTGAAGGACCTGATACAGGTTTCTCGGACTCTCCCCCGACGAGTCGGGGAATCGACTTCGAACGAGGCTCAGAGAATCCGCTTGCCGAGCGCGCTCGCCGCGAGTTCGGTCGCCAGTTCCGCCGTCTCGTTGTGGTGGTCCAGAATCGCGTTGACCTCCACCACTTCCAGCGTCCGCAGGATGTCCTCGGTCTCGTCGCGTTCGGCGACGGTCTCCAGCGCGGAGTGGGCCTCTCGGTAGGTGACGCCGCCGCGGACCGGCGTCCCGACGCCGGGCGCTTCCTTGGGGTCGAGCCAGTCCATGTCGAGGCTGACGTGGACGCCGTCGGTGCCGTCGGTCGCCACGTCGAGCGCGTCCTCCACGACCGGGACGACGCCCCGCTCGTCGATGTCGGACATGGTGAAGGCGGTCACGTCGCTCTCCCGAATCGCCTCGCGCTCGGCGTCGTCCAGACGCCGGAGGCCGACTATGGCGACGTTCTCTTCGCTGAGATTCGGGGCGTTGGCCCACTCGGTGTCGGCGAAGTCGCCGATGCCGAGCAGCGCCGCCAGCGGCATCCCGTGGACGTTGCCTGACGGCGAGGTCGCGGGCGTGTTGAAGTCGCCGTGCGCGTCGAACCAGATGACGCCGATATCGGCGTCGCGGGCCGCGCCCGTCACCGTCCCGATGGCGATGGAGTGGTCGCCGCCGAGGACGAGCGGGAACTGGCCCGCGTCGAGCGTCTCGGCCACTTCGTCGGCGAGGTCCGTACACACCTCGGCGGTCTCCTGCAGGAACTTTGCCGACCCCTCGTTCGGTTGCACGGTCTCCGGGTCGCGCTCTTCGGCGCGCGGGACCGGCAAGTCGCCCGCGTCGGTCGTTTCGACCCCTGCGGCTTCGAGTTCGTCAGCGAGTCCGGCGTATCGGATGGTAGACGACCCCATGTCCACGCCTCGTCGGTCTGCACCGAGGTCCATCGGAACCCCGATAATCTGCACCTGTCGATTCATGGTCGAAGGGTCTGTGGCCGGGGGTAAAGAAGACGTGATTTCGCTTCGTCCCGAAAATTGCGAGGCGAAAACGATGAGAGTGTGGAACAGGGACGAAATATATCTAGGTTTCTTATAGCAAGATTTTTTCGGTCACTGATTCCAGAACACGGAACGTGCACTCAAAACTCGGACCGGGACGATTGCTCGTCCTTGCATTGGGCATCATCACGATGGGCGTCGCATTGGCGGCTGTCGTCTGGGTCGGCGTGACGGAGTTCCTCCACTCCCCGCCACGAGGAGCGCCTCGCTCGGGAACGGCGACGAATCCGGCATTCTCCTACCTCGTTCTATTGCTACTCGGCGCGGGAGTCACCGCATTCGGTCTATTCGGACTTCGTTAGGAACTGTGACCGACTGGGCGTCGTTCTCTTTCCGGCCTCGACAGAGCTAGAGGATTGGAAAGTGAGTGTTAGCGCGTCAGCACCGACCCGCTTACTTGTACGGCGCGCAGACTTCCTTCAGACCCTCCTCGAAGCTTATTTCGGGTTCCCAGCCGGTCGCCTCCGTCATCTTCGAGCGGTCGGCCATGGTGTCGTGGACGAACATGTCGTCGGGGATGGGGTTCTCGACGTGTTCCGGTTCCACGTCCGAGTCGAGTTCCTCCTTCAGCATCTCGACGACTTCGTTGGCGCTGTAGGACTCGCCCGTCCCGAGGTTGTAGACGCCCGTGAGTTCGTGGTCGGCCGCGAGTTCCAGACCGCGAACGATGTCCGAGACGTGGGTGAAGTCGCGGGTGTGACTGCCGTCGCCGTAGATGACCGGCGACTCGCCGTTGGCGATGTCGTCTGCGAACTGCGAGATGATGTTGGCGTACTCGCCCTTGTGTTCCTCCGACCCGCCGTAGCCCTGATACACCGAGAAGAAGCGCATCCCCGCGACGTTCATGTCGTGGGCGTTGGCGAAGTACTCGCCGTAGCGCTCGCGGGCGAGTTTCGAAGCCTCGTAGCCCGTGCGCGCCTCTACGTCCATGCTCTCGGGCGAGGGTTCGGTCCGACTCCCGTAGATAGACGAGGTGGAGGCGTAGACCACGGTGTCACAGCCGTCCTGTCGGACCTGCTCGACGGTGTTGGCGAAGCCCTCGACGTTGACGCGGACGCCGTCGCGGAGTCCGTCGATGCTGTCCTCGTGCATCGTGAGCGACGACAGCGCCGCGAGGTGGAACAGCACGTCCACGCCTTCGGTCGGGAGGTCGCCGTCCAAGACGCTCACGTCGTGGAACTCGACCGACTCGTCGAGATTCTCGGGCGTGCCGAGGTAGAGGTCGTCCACCGCGATCACGTCGTTGTCCGCCGCGAGGTAGTTCGCCAGATTCGAACCGATGAAACCTGCACCGCCGGTCACCATGACGCGTTTGTCCTGCATAGTTGGTCGCACCGTCGCCACTGCCAAATCGCTGTCGCTCCGTCGGTCGGATGCGAGACCGTTAACTGTAGTCGGTCCGAACCCCGAAATCCCACCGTCCTTTCGTGCGGTTCGCCGCATTTAAGGCAATCTATTGCCAAGGTTTGTCTAATGTCGTCAATCGAACTGACCGCGAGTCAGAAGAAAATTCTCCGCGCGCTCGTAGACCTCCACCGCGAGACCGAAGACGCAGTCAAAGGTGAGGACATCGCCGACGAAGTGGACCGCAACCCCGGCACCATCCGGAACCAGATGCAGAGCCTGAAGGCCCTCCAACTGGTCGAAGGCGTCCCCGGTCCCAAGGGTGGGTACAAACCGACCGCCAACGCCTTCGACGCACTCGGCGTTCAGGACATGGACCAGGAGGCCGAGGTGCCGCTGTTCCACGAGGGGGAGGAAGTCGAGGAGGCGAACGTCGGTGAGATAGACCTCGCCAGCGTCCACCACCCCGAACTCTGTCGCGCAGAAATCCACGTCCGCGGGTCGGTCCGCGAGTTCCACGAGGGCGACTCGGTCCGCGTCGGTCCCACGCCGCTGTCGAAACTCGTCATCGAGGGGACGGTAGACGGCAAGGACGACACCAACAACATCCTCATCCTGAAGATCGCGTCGATGGAAGCGCCCGCCGAAACGCCCGAACACTAGCTCTCGCTCTCTTCTCTGCGACGTTCCCCGGTGGTGATCGACCGGAACCGTTCGCCCGTGCGGGACTCGTCCGAATCGGATTCACCGCCCGCTACCCCTGTTTGTCATTCTCAACCGTCCGTACGTGACTTCCAAAGCCTTTGTATCCGAGGCCTTCGGAGTTTCCGATATGACTGAGAAGGTCGTCGTACTCGGCGCCGGTTACGCCGGTGCAGGCGCGGTTCAGCGATTGGAAGAGGAACTACACCACGCCGACGCCGAGTTGACGTGGATTTCGGAGAACAACTACCATCTCGTGCTCCACGAGGCCCACCGGGTCATCCGCGACCCGAGCGTGGAGAACGACATCACGATTCCCGTCGGCGACATCGCTAGCCCGAGCACCGAGTTCGTACAGGCGCGAGTCGAGAGTGTCGATACCGACGACCAGACCGTCGAACTCGACGGCGACGACTCGGTCGAGTACGACTACCTGCTCGTCGCGCTCGGGAGCCAGACCGCCTACTACGGCATCCCCGGCATGGAGGAGAACGCGCTGACACTCAAGAACCTCGACGACGCCCGTGAGATTCACGATCAGGTCGAAGCGGCGGCCTCGCAGGCCTCGCGCAACGACCCCGCGACGGTCGTCATCGGCGGCGCTGGTCTGTCGGGTATCCAGAGCGCGGGCGAAGTCGCGGAGTACCGCGACGAGCACCGCGCGCCCATCGACATCTACCTCGTGGAAGCGCTCGAAGAGATCATGCCCGGACAGGACTCCGAGCTTCAGGGGACGGTCCGGCGACATCTCGAAGAGGCCGACGTCGAAATCCTGACCGACGACCCCATCACGGAGGCCACCGAGGACGCCATCGAGTTCGACGAGGGCGACCCTCTCGACTACGACGTGTTCGTCTGGACCGGCGGTATCACCGGACAGGACGCGCTCGACGGCACCGAACTCGACAACGAACACAACCGCGTCACCACGGAGTCGAACTTCCAGACCAGCGACGGGAGCGTCTTCGCCATCGGCGACTCGGCCATCATCGACCAGGGCGAGGACCCCGCACCGCCGACCGCGCAGGCGGCGTGGCAGGCCGCCGAAGTCGCGGGCCAGAACATCGCCCGCGCCATCAACGACCAACCGCTGAAGACGTGGACCTACGACGACAAGGGGACGCTCATCTCGGTCGGCGAGACCGCGGTCGCCCACGACGTCGATTCGGTCCCGATTCGGACGTTCAACTCCTACCCCGCGAAGTTCCTGAAGAAGGCCGTGGCCGCGCGCTGGATCGCCGACCTCACGTCGTGGCCCCGCGCGCTGAAGGCGTGGGACTCGCTGTAGCGACGACTACGAGTCTACCGTCGGTCTGACGCGAACCGCGCGGGTCATCGTGTCTGTGCGCCCGTCCGCACCGACCGCCCGCAACGTCGCCGTTTTCTTCCCCGACTCCTCGTAGGTGTAGTTGGCGAACTGCCCGGTCGCGTCCGCAGTTCCGTCGCCCGTGAAGTCCCACTCGTAGCGAGCTATCGGCCCGGTGGTGAGTCGCCCCCAGAACGTGACTCGCCTGCCGACCCGTATCTCGTGTTCGGGTCCGGGTCCCGTGTTCTCGAAGACGAAGTTGGCCTCCACGCTCGCGTCTCCGGTCTCCGCCAGCGCGTAGAGGTGGTCGCAGGCGACGTACACCGTCCCGTCCACCACCGCTGGTTGAGAGCTAGCGCGAGACATTTCGCCGAGAGCGTAGCGCCACCGACACTCCCCCGAGCGAGTGTCGAGCGCGTAGACCGCGGCGTCGTATCCGCCGACGTACACGGTGTCGCCGACAACCGCCGGGGGTGAGAATCGGTCGATGCGGGCCATCGGATTCCGGTCGGCGGAATCGACGGCGAACTGCCAGCGTTCCTCGCCTGTCGTGGCGTCGAGCGCCGTGAACGCGCCCTTCGTCGGGACGTACAGAGTGTCGTGTGCCAGCGCCATCGTCTGGTTCATGGGTTCCTCTCCGACCCACGACCACGCCACGTCGCCGGTGTTCGCGTCCAACGCGACGACCCGGCCCAGTCCGTCGTCGATGTCGTGGGACCCGCCGCCGACGAAGACCGTCTCCTCGCCCACCGTGGGCGCGATTCTGACGAACTCGCAGTCGTCCGGGTACTCGTACGTCCAGCGTCGCTCGCCGGTCGCGGCGTCGAACGCGTGGAGTCGGTGGTCCGAGACGCGCCACGTTCCCTCGCTGGCGAACACGCGTCCGCGACGGACCGCCGGTGAGTACGCGATTCCGTCGGCGGCGTCGTACTCCCAGCGGTGCGCGCCCGTCTCGGCGTCGAGCGCGACCAACCGCTGGCGACCGCCGAGGAAGACCGTTCCGTCGGCGACGACCGGCGTTCCGACGTTCGCCGCGTCAGCGTAGCGCCAGCGCTCCTCGCCGGTCGCCGCGTCGAGCGCGTACAGCACGTCCTCGGACCCGAAGGCGTAGACGGTCCCGCCGGAGACCGTGGGACGCCCGAACGACGCGTCCTCGAACGTCGCTTCCCACTCCAGTTCGCCGGTCTCGGGGTCCACCGCGTAGACGCCGTCGCTGGTCCGGTCGTCGCCCCATCCGCCCCGGCCGCCGACGTAGACGGTACCGTCGGCGACCACCGGACCGGTCGTGAACTCCCAGAAGTGCCACGTCGGGCGACCTCGCTCGGTCGGGCCGGTCGTCGCGTGGTTGTAACTCGTGTTTCCGGCGTCGAACCCGCGGGTCCGCCAGTCGGGGTGGACGCCGGACCGTTCGTCGGTGCCGTCCGCCGAGTCGCCGTCCCCGTTCTGTTCACTGCCGCCACTGCCTTCGCCGCCATCGCCTCGCACACCGATTCCGAGGTCGCCGAACGCCGCGACGCCGACGCCCGCCAGCAACCGTCGCCTGTCGTCGTCTACGTCTGTGGGGGAGACCATAGGTCGGCCTATCGGACGGTCGGAAGCGGCTTTGTTATAATCTGGCTATCAGGTATAGTCCGCGAGTGACGCCGATAGCGGCGGGATACGGAGAGTCTGGCGACGGGACGGCCACAGAACGAGTCTCCGATTGCATCGCAGTATGCAGACCGAGGGCGGAGACGACGGCGCTCGGTCGCGCGTGTCACCGGGCCGGGCCGTCAGCGGTCGCCGCGCTCGGCGAGAATCCGGTCGATGATGCGGCCCGTCGAGAGCAGTTCGCCCTCGTACTCGGGGTCGCGGGGACTCGCGCGCCGGACCTCGCAGTCGATACCGCGGCGAGCGAGTTCGTCGGCGATGGCGGTCTCGTCGTGGTGCTGGTCGTGGCCGAGGGCGATGACGTCGGGGTCGAGTTCCTCGATGGGCACGAAGATGTCCTCGGGGTGGCCGACGCGGGCGTCGTCTACAACGTCGATGGCGGCCACCACGTCGCGGCGCTGGCGGTTCGGCAGAATCGGCGGGTCCTTGTGGGTGACGTTCTCCCTGCGGGCGACGATGACGGTGAGTCTATCGCCGAACGCCGCGGCGTCCCGGAGGTAGTGGACGTGTCCGGGGTGGAGGAGGTCGAAGGTTCCCTGTGCGATGACGTGGGTCATGCTGAGTCCTCGTCGGTCATGGTGAGTCTGAATCCTCGCCGAGGTCGTAGTCCAACTCGGCGTCGATGTCGGCCTGCGTGAAGTCGAAGAACGATTCGCCCTCGGGGAGCGAGACGTCGAGAACGTCCAACTCCCGGGGGTCGCCCTCTCGGTCGAACGCCTTCCAGTCCTCGTCGTCGTAGGGGTAGCCGATGATGATGTGGACCTTCCCCTTCCCGAACGTGGCGAGGTCCTCCTTGCTCGGCTTCAGGACGCCGTTCGGGTGGGAGTGGACCGACCCGACGGAGTTGAAGTCGTTGGGTATCTGGCTCGTCTTGACGGTCGCGCTCACCGAGTTAGTCTCCGTGCCGGGGATGACTAGTACGTCGGTGATGACGGTCCCGTCTCGTTCGAGTCCGAGCGACCGGGCGTCCTCGCCGCGGAGGAAGCCCATGTACTCGTGGGGATGGGCGTCCTCGGAGGCCGCGAGGGCGAACTGGAGGGCGTCCTCGGCGATGCCGAGTATCTCGCTCGACCGGAACAACCGCATGGTCAAATCTCCGGGCGGGCGCGTTCTAAAGGTTGCGAACCGCTAGGCAGAGATGGTGGCGTTACCCGTGGCGTTGGAACAGTTCCTCGTCGGGAGTCTCTGTGCCGTCGCTCCGTGTCGTGACCGGAGCAGAGTCGGAACCGCTCCTCGAAAGAAGTTCACTTCGTGGTCTGTACGATTCAGACACGTCTGGACGCGTCGAACCTGCGATTCTCGCAGATTCGAATCCCTGATGGGCGTAGTTGCAAACCCTTAAAATCGGGCGAACCGAAACAACGGCCAAGAATGACATCTACCGATACCCCCGGCGAGGTCGTCGTCTACGACCTCGACCCGGACTGCACCCTCGAAGACGTCGAAGAGGGTAACTACTACCACGCGACGGTCAACGGCGTCGTCGATTACGGCGTCTTCGTGGATCTCTCCGAGTCGGTCTCCGGACTCGCCCACGAGTCCAACTACGACGGGAGCTACGAGGTCGACGAGGCACTCGTGGTCGAACTGACTGAGATTCGGGAGAACGGCGACCTGAGTTTCGACCCCGTCGAACTCGACGAGTACGAGACCGTCGAGGTAGACCACGACTACGACATCGCCGACGCGGGCGAACTCGGCGGCGCGGTCGGCGAGACGGTCCACCTCGAAGGCGAAGTCGTCCAGATAAAGCAGACCGGCGGCCCGACCATCTTCCACGTCAGCGACGAGACCGGCGTCGTCCCGTGTGCCGCGTTCGAAGAGGCTGGCGTCCGCGCCTACCCCGAGGTCGAAATCGACGACGTGGTGCGAGTGACCGGACAGGTCGACGAACGCGACAATTCGCTGCAGGTCGAGGTCGATTCGCTCGACGTACTGACCGACGGCGACGCCGACGACGTGCGCGAGCGCCTCTCGGCCGCGCTCGAAGAGCGCGCCGAACCTCACGACATCGAACCGCTCGTGGAGTGGCCCGCGCTGACCCAGATGTTCCCCGACCTCCAGAAGGTCGCCAAGCAACTCCGCCGCACCGTGCTCGAGAGTCGGCCGATTCGGGTCCGCCACCACGCCGACGGCGACGGGATGTGCGCCTCGATTCCGGTCCAGTACGCGCTGGAGCAGTTCATCCAAGACACCCACCAAGACCCCGAGGCCAAGCGTCACCTGTTCAAGCGCCTCCCGAGCAAGGCCCCCTTCTACGAGATGGAGGACGTGACCCGCGACCTCAACTTCGCGCTGGAGGACCAGGCCCGTCACGGTCAGAAACTCCCGCTCCTGCTGATGCTCGACAACGGGAGCACCGCCGAGGACGTGCCAGCGTACAAGAACCTCGCGCACTACGACATCCCCATCGTGGTCGTGGACCACCACCACCCGGACCCCGAAGCGGTCGAACCCTACGTGGACAACCACGTCAACCCGTACCTCTACGACGAGGACTACCGCATCACGACCGGGATGATGTGCGTCGAACTCGCGCGGATGATTTGGCCGCCGATAACCGAGGAACTCCGCCACGTCCCCGCGGTCGCTGGCATCTCCGACCGCTCGAAGGCCGACGTAATGACCGACTACGTCGAACTCGCCGAGTCGGAGGGCTACGACGAGTCGTTCCTCCGGGAGATCGGCGAGGCGCTCGACTACGAGGCCCACTGGCTGAAGTACGACGCGGGCCGCAACCTCATCAACGACGTGCTGAACGTGGGCAACACCGTCGATCCGGCGTCGAAGAGCGGTCGGAGTTCGGCCGACGGCGGCGACGGCGAGGAGCGCCACCGCGAACTCGTCGAGTTCCTCGCGGAGACGGCCGAGTCCGAGGTCGAGGACCAACTCGACGCGG
Source organism: Halorussus aquaticus (assembly GCF_024218795.1). Taxonomy (GTDB): domain Archaea; phylum Halobacteriota; class Halobacteria; order Halobacteriales; family Haladaptataceae; genus Halorussus; species Halorussus aquaticus. Next base: position 2,363,258 of record NZ_CP100400.1, on the reverse strand, counting down.
CCATGCCCCACGTCGAACACGAACGACTCGACAGCGACGCCCACCTCTACCGCATCGACGTGGAGAACCACGCCCATCGGTTCACCTACCCCGCGCCGGGCAAGACCACGGGCGAAATCCACGACCGGAAGGTCCAGCAGACCGGCGAACCCGTCATCACCATCGGCTACGGCCCGGACTTCGCGGTCCTCCGGAGCGACGGCGTGCGCCTCGACATCCCCGAGATGGTCACGGAACTCAACGACGAGGTCGGCGGCGGCGGCGTCTCCGGCGGTGGCCACCTCGTCGTCGGGTCCATCAAGTTCGTCCCCGGCATGCGCGAGGAGGTCCTCGACGCGCTCGTGGAGAAGATGGCCGACGCCGAAATCGACGAGGAGTTGCAGAGTACGACGGTCGGCCACGAGCAGGACGACTGACCGCTCGGGTCTACACGTCGGCTTCCTCGGTTCTCGAACACTGCTTTTCAGTTCTCGAACACCACCTCGCGCTTCGCGTACAGTAGGGCAACGACTGCGCCGACGGCAACTGCCCCGAGCAGACCGACCGGGACCCGACCGCCGCTTCCGAACCCGTCGTCCGCGCTCGCCCGCCAGTCGGCGTCGAACGCGCGGGCGTAGAATCCGCCCGCCTCCTCGCCGCGGAGTACGACCGCGACTTCGCGGTTCGCCCTCGCGGAGTGGTTGTTCCAGTTGAGGCTTCCGACGACGGCGGTGTCGCCGTCGACGACCACGCCCTTGGCGTGAATCTTCCCGTAGCGTCCCCGCGGGTCCGCCATGCGCGCCTCCAGTGACAGACCCTCGGCTTCCGCGCGGCTATTCAGCCACTCGACCAGTTTCCGGTTGTCCTTCTCGACGTACCACGCGCTGCTCAGCAGGACTCGGACCTCGACGCCCCGACGGGCGGCCCGCAGCGTGGCCCGTAACAGCGAGTGTTTTCGCCCGCCGATGGCGACCTGTTGGACGCGAATCGACTCGTCGGCGGCGTCGAGCGTCGAGACGAGCGACGCCTCCGCGTTGTCGGGCGCGACCAACACCTCGCTCGAAGAGACGTTTACGCCGTCGGGAGCGACCGCCGCGGGGTAGGTGTCGTTCGCGGGCGCACCGTCTGCGGGGTCGAAACTCCGACCTCGTCTGAACTCCGACCACGGAGTCGCCCCGCGCCACCCCGCGTCGGCCCGGAACACCTCGGCGAGACGACTCGCGACCGCATCGCTCCGGACGACCGCTCCCCACCCGCGATTCGAGTGGCCGCCGGTCCCCGACGGCTTCCAGTTCTCGGTCAGGACCAGCGCCCGGTCGTCGGCGACGGCGTACTTCGCGTGATGGAAGTCGTAGCGTGCCCGCGGTCCGCCGAGGACACGGACCTCGACGCCGCGAGCGACCAACGAGTCGAGCAGTTTGGCCGACCTACGGGAGAGACCGCCGACCGGCGCGCCGTCGACGAGGACTCGAACTTCCACGCCGCGCCTCGTCGCGGACGCGAGCGCGTCGGCGACTCGCTCGGAGGCGAACGTGTACCCGGCGAGCAGGATGCGCCGGTCGGCCCGCCGGAGCGTTTCGAGTGGGACCGCGGGCGAGTCCGGGAGGACGAACGCGCGGGCGTTGGTCGGTCCGGTCCGGGCGACGCCGAAGTCGGTCGCGCCGAGCGGAGTCCACCGCCACACGGACGACCCTCCGGAGTCTCTCGCCTCGGGTCCTCCTCGGTCGTCTCCGCTCCGGACGCGGTGAAAGCGTTCACCTTCGGGAGCGTCTTCGTAGGTGACGGTCGCTGCGGTAGCGTTTACATCGGTCTCAGAGGTTCTCGCTACGGTTCCGTCACGGACGAGGCGAACGGTCTCGCCCCCGTTCGCCAGCGAGAGACCCCCGGTGAGCGCGATGACAGGAGCGTCGGTCAGGTTCCGTGCGGTTCGAGGGTCGCCAGAAACCGCCACCCGGCCGGAGACCGTCTCGTTCGGGAACGCGACCGTCGTTTCACCGTCCGCGAGCGACCAGTTCGAGGGGTTCGCTCGCTGGGGGAATCGAACGACTGCGAACTCCCCCGCGTCTCCGTCGGCCACGGGGTTCGGGTAGAGCGCGACGATTTCCGGCGGGTCGGTCGGGGCGATATCGACGGGAGCGTCGTTGCCGGTCGTCGCATCGTCGAGAGTCGTCTCTGCGGGCGTGTTTACGGCGACTGCCGGTGGAGTCGTTACCGTAACGACTGCGATCAGCGCGGCGGCGACGATGATCGGTGTGAAATCGGTCCAGAGCGACACGCGACGGATTGGTCCCGCCTCCGGATTTAAACTCTCGGGGACCGATGGCTTTTTGCTCGATAGGTTCGCCGGTGTGATTATGGTCGATCTCGTGCTGGCACTCGAACTCGCGGGATACGCGCTCGGCGCACTCGGCGCGGCGCTGGTCTTCTTCGAGTTCTTCCAACTACCGAGTTACGTCGAGTACAGCGAGGAGTACAACGACTACAGCGTCGATATCTCACCGATGGAAGTGACAGAACACACGTGGATCGGTCGAATCGGTGCGTTCCTCCTCATCGTCGCGTTTACAATACAGTTTCTCGCGGCGCTACTCGCCTGACGGGTGGACAACGTCGCGGCAATCGGGGCATTCCGCGAAGCGTTCGGGACGACCTTCCGACTCGTATTCGATGAGCAGGTAGTCGCGAGTAATCGCCTCGCCGCAGTTCGGACAGCGCCCGAGCGTTTGCGTATCGAAGGCCATAGTTCGGCTACGTAATACGACGAAAAGGGGGCGCTTTGTTATGGTGTGGCTACCGAGGGCTGTCGCTCGGTATTGTCGTACTACTCCGCGAGCATCGCGGTCAATGTCGTACTGAAAACCGGTACGGGGCGATTACGCCGGGGTTTCCGACCGACTCTCGACCGCTTTCTCGGCTTCGGTCTGCACGAGGTACGCCCGGTCGTCCGCGAAGGGACGGACCGCTTCGACGGCGCGTTCGGTACCGATCTGGTTGAGCGCCCACGCCGCGCTGGCCCGGACCTCGTCGGCCTCGTCGTCTTCGAGGACGTCCGTGAGCGGGTCGATGGCGCGCGTGTCGCCGATGAGACCGAGCGCGCGGGCGGCCTGACTCCGGACCGAGGCGTCGTCGGCCGCGAGTCGGTTCGCCACGTCTTGGGTCGCCTCTTCGCTGCCGATTTCGCCGACGGCCTTCAGCGCGGGCTTGGCGAGACCGGGGTCGGAATCGACGTAGTCGAGAACTGCGTCGAGTCCGTCCTCCTCGCCGATTTTACCGATAATCTTGATGGCGGGTTTGTCACGACGCTGGGCGCGCTCTTTCATCGCGTCGAGCGAGTCGGGATGGCCCATCCGTTCGAGCGCCTCCAGACAGTGTTCCTCCATGAAGTTCGACTGGAAGTTGTCGAGGCCGAGCAACACCATGTCGGCGCGCCCCCGCTTCTCCCAGACCTTCAGCGCGTGCCACTCGGGCGGGTAGTCCTTGCGGTGGTCCAGAACGTCGTAGAAGCCCTGCACCTGCAACTGCTCGCGGGTTTCGAGGTCGTCCCACTCCTCGGCGTCCTCGACGCCCGCCTGCAGGTCGGCGGCCGCCGCCTCCAGTTCGGCGATGGTCTCGGCGTCGTCGTCGGGGTCGAGTCCCGCCTCGCCGATACGGACCGCCGTGTCCTCGACTGCGGTCGTGAGGTCTTCGAGGTCGGGCGAGACCGTCACCGAGATGCCGGTGCCGAGAATCTCCTCGACCTCGGTCACGAACACGTCCACGGCGTCCGCCAGTTCCTCGCGGCCATGTTCGGTCCACTCGGTCTCCTCGACGGTGGTCCCGGCCGCCGACACGTCCTCGACGACGTCCTCGGCGTAGGGGCCGCGGGCCTCTTCGAGGTCGCTTCGAAGCGTCGAGAGGCGGTCTTCCAACTGGTCGCGCGGACTCTCCTCGTCTTCGTCCTCCGGTTCGGGGAGGTCGGCGCGCTCGACGTGGCCGTCTATCTCGTCGAGGTGGGCCTCCACCTCGTCGAGGTCCGCTTCCGTCTCCGCGGCGTCGAGGTCCGCCTCTGCCGCGTCCAGTTCCGCCTCGATCTCTTCCTCGGTGAGCGTCGCCTCGACCGACGACTCCTCGGTTTCGGTCGCCTCGGTCTCGGCGTCCGTCTCGTTGCCCTCGTCGCTCATTCGTCCCACCCCGCAAGGCTTACCGGACTCATATGGTCAAAACTCGGTGCGTACACCTCAAGAGCGTTTCCCTTCCATCTCGCGTGGTGCCACCTCGCGGTCGTCCAGTTCGCACTGGGTGTCGCGCCAGTAGAACCGCGGCCCCAGCAGGAGGTAGGCGAGCGCGGCCGCGAGCAGGAGCCGCGGGAACGCCCGCCCGAACGCGGTCGGGGCGAGGACGGCGAGCGCCTGCACGCCGCCCATCGCCAGCGCGTCGCGGGCGAAGAGGTCCGGGTACGTCACCTGTGTCACCATCAGGTATGCGAAGGCCGCAGCGGCCGCCAGCAGGACCGCGGCGTCCTCGACGCCCGCCAGCACGGCGGTCGCCAGAATCGTCGCCGCGAGCGTGCTCGGGACGCCCTCCGTGTGACCGTTTCCGACGTCGTACGCCGTATACAGCCCCAACCTGACGACGGCCATCGCCACGAACAGCGCGGGGACGCAGAACGCGGCGACCGCCATCGCGGAGGGGTCGGCCAGTCCCCACCGCTCGCGCGCAATGGCGAACACCAGCGCGGCGGGCGCGACGCCGAACGAGGCGACGTCCGCCAGCGAGTCGAGATACTCGCCCGCCGGGGTACTCCCCAACTTGCGAGCGACCACGCCGTCGAGTCCGTCCGCGACTGCCGCCAGCAGCACCAACCGAGCGGACAGTCCCGGGTCGATGGTCGCGACGACGGCCGCCAGAAAGCCGAGCGCGGCGTTGGCGACCGTCACCGCGTCGGCGACGCCGAGCCGACCGACGAACCGGGGTTCCATACGTGTCGGGTGTGCGACGGCCGTTGATACGTCTTTATATCCGGCCTACTCTCGCCCGCCGGACAGGTTATCCCGCCCGAAGGCGTACTCGCGTCGATGACCGACCGAGAACCCGAGGAGTCGCGAGACCGAGGAGACGACCGAACCGACGCCGACGCCCACCGGGACCGCCCCGAGACCGAGGCGAGCTACGGCATCCCCGACGACGCCGAGGGCACGCTGTCGTGGGAGTTCGTGACCTCCCGAATGGCCGACGACCGCACGTACTGGCTCTCGACCACGAGACCCGACGGTCGCCCCCACGCTCGGCCCGTGTGGGGCGTCTGGGTGGACGGACGATTCCACTGCGGCGGCGGTGAGCGAACTCGCTGGGTCCGCAACCTCAAGGCGAACCCCGCCGTCGCGGTCCACCGCGAGGACGGCGAGGAGGTGGTCGTCGTGGAGGGGACCGCCGAGCGAATCGACCCAGACACCGCGGAGGCCGACCGAGTCGAGCGCATCGACGCCGCCTACGAGGAGAAGTACGATATTCGCCACGGCACGCCGTTCTTCGCGGTTCGCCCCGACACGGTGTTGGCGTGGAGCGATTACCCCGACGACGCGACCCGATGGACGTTCGGCGAGAGCGACCCGTAGCCGACCGCTCGCGAGCGCCGGTCTATCGCATGACCTAAATCGTTCGCGTCCGGAGAGTCGGGCATGGACCGCCGAACGTTCCTCGCGGGGGCCGCTGGCGTCGGGTCGCTGAGTCTCGCCGGATGTAGCGCCCTCCGGGGCGGAAGCGCGAGCGCCGACGAGGCCGACTACGACATCGGCATGGGGTCGGCGTTCTTCCGCCCCGCGGAGTTCGAAGTCAAAGCGGGCGAGACGGTCGTCTGGCGGAACACGGGCAACCGCCGCCACACCGTGACGGCATACGAGAACCAGATTCCCGACGAGGCCGACTACTTCGCGTCCGGCGGATTCGACTCCGAGCAGGCCGCCCGCGACGGGTGGGTGAGCGACTTCGGCGGGCGAATCAACGCGGGTGCGACCTACGAGGTGACGTTCGACGTGCCGGGCAAGTACCACTACTTCTGTATCCCCCACGAACCCACCGGGATGGTCGGCAAAATCGTCGTGACGGAGTAAGATTACTCGGAGCGGGTCTCGGATTCGGTACCTATACAGTCTGTGGTAGAAACAATCTCCGCCTCTTCGGGTGGTTCGAAGTCGAAGACGGAGTCGTCGATACCGGAATCGAACTCTACCGACTGGAACTCGTTCGTCTCTGTCAAGACGCAGTCGTCGAGTCGATACTCTGCTTCGTGCTTCATCGGGAGCCAATATTCACTGTCTACCCAAATCTGAACGTACCGGTACTGTCGGTAGAACTGTTCTGCATCTTCTCTCGGCTCAAATCGGAGAACGTGCGTCTCTCGGTCGACTACCTCCTCGACTCCGCCACGGGAAATCTCGAAGTTACGTTTCGGCGACGATCCGATCAGAGACGGTTCTACCATCGAACCGGCCAACTCCTCCGACGTTTCGAATACGTACGAGTGGCACCTGTTCGTGTCCCTGTTGTATTTCAGCAACTCGTTCTCGTTACGGATTACCACGTGTCCTCCGCCTTCGAGTTGATTGAGCGTAGCGTTCTCGTCTATCTGTACTTCAGGGTCGAACTCCCCGACTGTTTCCGTACGCTGCACTTCGAGGCGCGATTTGTGCCACGGATTTTCCCAGATTTCCACGGTTATCTTCTTGGAGCCATCTCCACCGTATGACTGGGTTCTCAGTTGTGTTCCATGGACTTCGCTGGGATAGGTCTCCTCGTCCAAAAGTCTATCAACAATTTTATCACTATCGGTCGGTTCGCTATCTCTATTCACACCGATAATTATTATTCATCTTATAATAAGTTGTTTGCTGTATCCCATCTAATCGGTGGGCTGCACGCTGATTATCGGGTTAGAAGGTGTCTCTGTCGAGATGACGGGCGCGTTCAGACGGACGGCTTGCCCTCCCGCAGCGTAAAAATAAACGCGTGGAATTCAGACTTCGACTTCTTCTTCGTCCACGTCCACCGAGGTCTCCTCCTCGGCGGCGACCTCTTCGGGACGGGCCTCCATCGTCGCCTTCTGAATTTCGACGCGGCGCAGCGGGTAGATGGTCTTGGCCTCGCCGTAGATGGCCGACGAGAGCCGACCCTCGACCACGCTGTCGATGAGGTCCTCGAAGGTGCGGTCCTCCGCGGCCTCCTCGACGATGTCCACCATCGTGTTGCGGATGGCCTTCTCTTGGCTCGCGTCGGCGTCCTTGGTAGTGAACGCGACGGGCTGAATCTGGACGCGGTAGTCGTCGGTCGTCAGGACCGTGACGTACGCCTCGACCTTCGAGGCACCGCGGCGCACGAGGCTCCGCAGGTAGTCGCGGGTGAGTTCGTGCTTCATGAACTCGGTGTACGCCGCGTCGCTGCCCACGTCGTTGATCTTGAACGTGAGCTTGGTGTTGTTCTCGCTGGCGTCGCCTTTCAGTTCGCCCAGCGTGGTCTCGATGTTGCGACCGAGGACCTTGTCCGGTTCGTCTGCGGGGGTGCCACCGAGCTCCTGTCGGTCGAACTGCTCGGGAGCGTGGATGGTGTACCACCGTTTCTCCTGTTTCTGCTTGGATACGGATCGTTCACTCATGATTGGGTTGTGTCGTCTGCGTTCGCTCGCGATTCGCTCGCGTCCGCGTGCGAGCCGTTCGCGTGTCGTCTGGCTGCCTGTGCGACTTCCTGCGCCACCGCGAGGTTCACGACGTAGTCGTCCACCGTGGTCCGGAGACCGCCGGTGGTCTCGCGCTCGATGGACGTCTCGACGACGCCGTCTGCAGCGCGAGTGTCGATTTCGGGCGTGTTGTCGGGTCGAACCGACGCCGCCAGTATCGCGGCGTCGTCGAGTTCGGTCCGAATCGTCGCCGAGCGACCGGCGGACCCGTCCGCGTCGGATGGGGGTCCCGTCACGCTCTGGCCTCCCGGAACGCGGTGAGAAACTCCTTGGCGTCTCTCTCGTGGTCGAACTGCGCGTAGCCGCGGTCGGACGTGCCGCCGCCCGACCCGCCGACCGCCTGTGCGGCCTCCTCCATCGCCGCGCCGACGCCCGCGTCCTCGACTGCAGTCGCGGCCGCTTCCGTCTCGGTCACGACGAGCGCGACCGGTTCGGGCGACCGGAAGTCCCGCAGGAGGCGCGCGACCGTCTCGGCTGGGGCCTCGTTGGTGCGGAGCACGAACAGGCCGTCGTACCGGCCGGTCGTGGCCTCGCGGAGGACGCGGTGGGCCGCCGCGGCGTGGTCGCGCCACGCGTCGAGCGCGTCGGCGCGCGCGTCGTGGCCGAGCGCCAGCGCGACGCCCGTTCCCGGTCGCTCGCGCGCGACGGCGTTCAGCACGTCGGCGTAGCCCTCGACCGTCGCGAAGGGGGCGTTCGGGCCCGCCGAGCCGTCGGATTCGTCGTCGGGCGCGTCGTCCGCAATCGCGTGCGGTCGGAGCGCGCGCTCGACCGCTTCGGCGGCCCGCTCGGTCGCGGCGTCCGCACCGGCGACCGCAAGCGCGAACTCCGAGGCTATCGTGCGGCGGGCCGAGTCGCCGAGTCGGGCGGGCAGGCCGAGTTCGGCGAGCGCGGCCTGCACGGCGTCGGCGTCGCCCGAGTATTCCGCGTGCGCGAGCGTCGAGTGGGCCAGTCCGTCAGCGAGGTCCGCCGTCGGAACGCCGACGCCGGGTCGCCGTTTGAGACCGGCGTCGCGGGCCTGTTCGAGGACGTGAGCGCTCTCGCCCCCGCCCACGGGGTGGCCCGCGGCCGCGACGCCAGCGAGTGCTAGCACCGGGTCGGGCGACCCGCCGAGTTCGTTGGCCACGTCGAAGGCGGTCACGCTCGCGGGGGTCGCTTCCCCCGGCAAGTGGGTGTCCGCGGCGGCGTCGAGACCGATACCGACGGTCGTGTCGGCGGAGTCGGTCTCGGTGTCACCGTCGGCCAGCGTCTCGCCGAAGCGCCCGACCCGAATCTGATAGGGGACGCCGCGTTCGGCGAGCGCGCGAGCCAGCAGTCCGGCCGCGGCGAGACAGTCGCCGTCGGCGCGCGAGAGGACGCGAACGAAGTCGGCCTCGCGCAGACCGGCGGCCGCGCCGCTGGCGGACGGGGCTGGCCCGTCGTCAGTTCGACCCGAGGGAGACATTTAGTCCTCGAGGAGTTCCTTGGCGTTGTCGTAGGAGTATTTGAAGTCCTCGTCGAGTTCGTCGCCGCGGTAGTAGTCCACGAGGCGTCGAACCTTCGACTGGGTGTTCTGGAGCGCCCGCTTGTTCTGGGCGTCCTGCGGGTTCTCGTCCATGTGCTCGCGCAGGCGGACGGCCCGCTTCAGCAGGTTGCGAAGGTCCTCCGGAACGTCGCCGGTGGCGTCGTTCTCCTCGAGAATCTCGGTGACCTTCTTGCCGGTCGCCAGCTTCACGTCGGGGACCGGCGTGCCTTTGACGCCCTCGTCGCGCAGCTTCAGGCCGATCTGGCTCGGGGTGTGACCCTGTTCGGCCAGTTCGACCACGCGCTCTTCGATGGCGTCTTCGTCTACGTCGCTCCACTCCGGCGGTTCGTCTGCCACGGGCTTGTCCGAGTCGGACGAGCCGCGGCGGCGGGTGTGCATTCGTGCCATAGTTTTCTGGATTGGAACTGCACAGGCCGCTATCGCCGATTGTAAGGTAGGCGTGCTGATGCGTCGGTCTGACGCGGCGCACGTCCGTAATCCCGAGTCGGGCAAGTAGGGAGGCGAGGAACGCCTCGGACCCGACGAGTCAGATTTACGGCTGTGCTGTTCCCGTACACAGGGGAACGGTTTTACGAGGGTAAAGCTTTTCTATCTGATTCTGTCTGCACACGTCTCATCAGGCGTAGAGTACAAACCTGCCCCGGCGCGCGCCGGCGCGGTGCTGTGCGGTTGCTGTAGACTCCTGTGTTCGAGCCTAAATCCGGCTTTCCCCTTCTTCCCTTTCGGTCCTAGCGAGTTCTCGCACCACTCAAGTCCAAAGCCTGACAGCGCCAAACCACGGACTCCCCGACACCGACGAGTCGTCGAGTAATGCGTCACCCTTTCGCGGTGGTAGTCGGAATCCGAGAGGTTTATCAGTACCCCGGGACAACGAAGAGATGCGTCCAAGGGCTCGTAGATCAGCGGTAGATCATCCCCCTGGCACGGGGAAGGCCTCGGGTTCAAATCCCGACGAGTCCACTCCCATTTTACCGCCGTTCCGAGGGAAACTAAACCGACAGAGGAGCGTCTGTTCCTCCCGGAAACCGGAGAATCGCCGTTCTCGAATGCCCCCAATCGAAAGCGAGTAGCTTCGCATCCGGAACGCGGGTCGCCGCCTTCTGGCGGTCAGATTAGGGGACAGAGGTGGTCGGCGTGAGCGTCGAGTACTACGCCGCCGTTTGTACCTTCTGCGGGTGCGCCATCGAGGACCCCGAAAAACAGTGTCCTGCACTTAATAACGGGAGGTGTCGTCCCTGATGGCGATTCAGGACCGCGCCACGCAGCGGCGCGAGCGCCAACTCCTCACTGCGTGCCCGGCCTGCGGTGAAGACCTCTCCGGGAAGACGAAAACCTCGGACCACTTCCTCCGAGACCATCTCCCCGAGGACTTCGGCCTCACGCCACTCGGCGAGATACGCGAAGGCACTGCGAAACCGCTGTTCGAGGACACCAGCGAGATTAGTCCAGACAGCGCCCCGGAGAAACGAGTTCTCGCCGACGGAGGTGCGTCGCCGTGAGCGACGCTCAGGCGGTCCTCCACCCGAAGGCCGCGGGCGAGTCCGTCGAGGCCAACGTCGTCCAGCGCGTCGAGCAACTCGCGTACGTCAGCGACCGGGAGGCCGAGTGGTGCGACGCCTTGGCCGACTCGCTGCTGGCCCCGACTACGACCGACTCGGTCATCTTCTGCGGAATCAACCTGCTCGCGAAGGGAACACACGTCGAAATCAAGAGCGCTCAGGACCGTCTCGCCAGCGGCCAACGTGGCCGAATCTACGTCCGGAAGCGACAACACGAACGCCTTCTGGAAGAGAACGCCGCGTATCTCGTCGCGGTGTACGACCCCCGACCCGGCCGCAACCAACGCGTCCTCGCGATGGCCATCATCCCGGCGTCTGTCCTCGACGAAATTCTTCCCGACGGCTGGACCAGCGTCGAGGGAGACCGCTCGGAGCGAGGGTACCGGCAACTGTCGTGGTCACGCATCATTGACCCCGACGACGTCGAGGGAGGTGACCAGCGGTGACGCTCTACACCACCTACTTCGGTGGCCTCAACTCCCTCGTCCACCCCGACGATGCCGACCTCGTCCTCGGCGTCGTTCGGTATCCGCAGGACTTCGTCCAGCGCGTCACCGACCGGAACGTTCCCGCCGTTGCGCCGCCCGATGACCTACTCAACGCCTTCAAGACCGTCGAAGAGGCGGGCGACCGCGACGGCGTCGCCAACCCGAGCGCCGCCGCGTGGCGCACGGTCGACTTCGAGGACCGCTACCGCGACCATCTCGACGGTGCGGGCCAACAGCAAGTCCTCGACGAACTCCGCGGCCGCGCCGAACATCGGAACGTCTGGCTCGTCTGCTGGGAGAAGGACCCGCGGTACTGTCACCGCCGCGTACTGGCCGAGGTTCTGGCCGACGGCCTTGACGCCGAGGTCGTGCATCATCCTGACCCGGCCGACCTCGACGAACCGACCGACGAGCAGGACGGTCCGGAACTCGCCAGCCTCACCGACTTCTCGGGAGGTGAGACCGCGTGACCGACGCGCAGTGCGCAAGCGAGACCGAGCGCGAGGTCGTGGCGGTTGACCTCTTCTGCGGGGCCGGTGGGTTCAGCGAAGGACTTCGCCAAGCCTGCGACGACCTCGGGTTCCCTCTCCGTGAAGCAGCAATCAACCATTGGGACCCAGCGGTACAGACCCACGAGGCGAACCACCCAACCGCCCACCAGTACCACTCGAAGGTAGAGCAACTCCACCCGCCGGAAGTCATCCAACGACTCTCCGACGACGATACTGACCTCAACGTGGACCTACTCGTCGGTGGCCCCGAATGCACTCACTTCAGCCGCGCTCGTGGCGGTAAACCCGTTAGCGAGCAAAAGCGGATGTCGCCGTGGCACGTCCTCGACTGGTTAGAGAAGCTGGACGTCGATGCGTTCGTCATTGAGAACGTCCCCGAGATACAGGACTGGGGTCCCGTTGAGGACGGTCAGCCTGTCCGGGACGGGTCTATCTTCGACGCGTGGGTGAACGCATTGAATCAACTCGGCTACGCGGTCAACTGGACCCAACTCGTCGCCGCCGACTACGGCGACCCGACGACTCGGGAACGCTTCTTCATCATCGGACGACAGGCCGGGAGCGTCACCTTCCCAACCCAGACCCATGGTGACGACCGCGACGACCTTCCCGACCGCCGTACAGCCGCCGAGATTATCGACTGGTCGGACCTCGGCGGTTCTATTTGGACGCGAGACCTCGACGACGGCCGGAAGACACCGCCGAAGAACTCAACGATGCAGCGAATCGCCGAGGGACTTCGCCGCCACTGTAGCGACGCGGTAGCTCCCTTCGCTGACGTCCTTGAGACGCTGGGCAAAGACGACATCTATCGACTTCGAGAGGAGCGCGTCGTCCCCGCTGCGTACGCGTCAGCGGTCGCGGACATCGTCAAGGAGCCGTTTCTGGTCCCGCTCCCCGACAGTCCGGCCGTGATGTCGGCGACGCACCTCTTACGCCAGCAGGACGGCGCACATCCTTTGGATGTCGAGGAGTCGCCGGTGCCGACGATTGCGACGCGAGGCGGGCATGCTATCGTCACTACGGAGACGCGCTCGCTCGTGATGCCGCGGAACGGTCCCCGAGGGGATCTCCACAGTAACACGCTCTACCCGCCGGAGGACCGGCCGCTGCACACGGTCACTGCGAGCAACCACGACGGCCACCTCCTCACGCCGTCACTGGTCCGGTACTCGAACGGTGGTGCCGCGCTCAACGTCGCGGACCCGATGCCGACCATGGCAACCGAGAAGGGCGGCGTGGTCACACCCTCGTCGCCAGTTCTCCGTCCGTTCATCGACGACTACGAGGGACCGCCGAAGTCCCCCTACCAACTGCTCGGTACGATTACCAGTCGAGACCGCTTCGCGCTGTGCATTCCGAAGCTCTGGCCGTGGGGACTCGACGTCCAGTACCGGATGCTCCAACCGCGCGAACTCAAGCAGGCTCAGGGTTTCCCCGCCGATTACGAACTTGTCGGGACAAAAACCGACCGGACCGAGCAAATCGGGAACGCAGTACCGGTCAATCTGGCGAAGAACCTGTGCAAGCACGTCCTGACGGCCGAGGACCCGAGTCTCGCGACGTTCGGCGGCGGTCTCGCTGACGAGCCAGATGCGGACATTCCGTCTTACGAGGAGGTGGCCTCCGATGACTGAACAGTCTACGGACGGAAGTGAGTGGTCCTACGGGGACTCGACGGTCGGCCACGACGTGCCGAAGTCCGTCCGAGAAGGTGGCGCGACCGGCCCCTCACTGAAGTACTCCCTCGGAGAGAATGGCACCGCCTACGAAAACCACTCGGTCAACTTCGAGTGTACGGAGTGTGGCTCTATCCGACGATTCGCGAGCCGGTCGTTCATGACAATGTACCGCTGCGACGAGTGCGAAACCGTCCGGTGGTTCGAGTTCAAATGGGACCTGAACCGCGCTCGGTCCAGCACGACTACTGAGCAGGGAGGTGACTCGTCGTGACGGTTCGCGAGTCTGCGAGCGACCTCGTCGAACCGCGGACCATCGTCCTCATCGCCGACTACGATGCTCACCTTGACGCCGCGTTCTGCCCGTTGTGCGGGGCCGACGTGACCAGCACCATCGGCACACCGACTGTTCCCGCCGACCTGCTGGAGACGCACGTCACTGACGACCTCCCGGTCTACGGATGGTCCTGCGAGTGCCGCCGCGTCGATGTGGTCCTCCCGGCACCCGAGGAAGCCGCGCCCGACCACTTCACGACGGCCGAGGCCCACCTCGATGGCGAGACCGTGCCGGTCGCGACGCCAGAGCCAGCGCTCGCGGAGGCAACATGAGTACCGACGCGCCCACCCAGACGGCGAGCGTCTCGCTCGACGACGCCGACCCCCAGCAGAGCGCCCACATGGCGCACGACTACACCAAGAGCGGCCGCCTCGCGCCCGTCCCAGACGAGGACGCCGAACACGAGGTCCTGCTCAAAGACTACGACGAACTCGACTATCCCGACCCCATCGAACACGGTCACGGGATTCAGGCCGTCCTCGAAGACCTCCCCGATGAGGACGAAAACGATAGCGAGAGCTTCTACACTCGGCTGTGGAACGGCTGGCAGAACCTCGATATCGAACCCGAGGAGGAACCCGTCGTCCTCGCCGAGGACGTCCACAACCAGTTCGATTGGCTTCACGACGACTATCCGGCCCACCTCGTCCTCTCCTCGAAGGGCTGGATGGTCGGTCGAGACGTGGACGACGACCTCGCTGGACCGAACGCAGGCGCTGACGCGCTCATCTCGCAGTACTACGAGTACAATCTGAGCGTGATGCGCTACGACGAGGACTCGGGCAAGCTCGCGGCCGACCTCGACGGCAACCTCCGCGCTCCAGTCTCCTACCAGTGCTGGGTCCAGCCGCAGAACGAGGACCTCGTCCGACCGTCCGGCGACCCGATGGTCTGCCAGCACGGCGAAGGCTCGCGGTTCAAGACCCAGACGACCTACGCCGGTTCGAAGGAGTCGCTCGTCCGCACCGTCCAAATCACGAACCTCGCGGCGACCGCGCTCGGAGTCGAGCGCCCCGACTGGAGTACGTTCAACCGTGATTCGTGGAAGGTTTGGAAGGGCGAGGTCCACCATCGGTTCGCCAGCGAGATGATGGACGCCGTCGTCCAGCGCCTCCGCGAAGCGAAGTCGATGCTGGAGTACGGCGGCCGCGGCGACGTGGACGGCGACGGCACTATGCGCGAAGGGATGTTCGTCGAGGAGATGGTCCGCTCGGACCGCTGGAACGTCCTCGGCTTCAACGCCTTCGCACAGCGCTCGGGCATCGAACTCGGCCTGAAGGTCTACCGCATCAACGGGAGTCCCCGCGACGACCGCCTCTCCGAACCGAAACTTGAGGCGTTCTTCGCAGGCACCGACCACGACACCGAACTCCCGCACGCCGACGAGTGGGCCGCACTCCGCGCGACGCTCCGTCAGATGGCGAGCGGGTTGGCCGTCCGGTCCGGCCTGAACCTCGGCCTGTTGCGCGAAGACGACTACTACGAGCCGCGCGACCGCGAGCGCATCGACACGCTCGTCCCGACCGGCTGGCGCGCCGCCGTCCAAGAAGCCAACGAGACCCGCCTCCGGCGCATCCTCAACTCAGTCTACGGCCAATCAGGTACCCAGAGCAAGTGGGACCTTCTGTACGTCATCGCCACGATGAACGGCGCTCGCTACGAGGAACTCGCCGAGATTACCGGCTTCACGGAGGACTACGTTCAGGAGATGGTTGGGCAGTTCGTCGAGGACGACGTGCTGCTCCGGCTTAGTATGCCCACGCTCGTCGTCTTCAACAACGAGGAGCTACGGCTCAACGCACTCGATGAACTCGAAGCGATCCATCCTGACGAGGACCTCAAGGACATCCGCGAGCGCGGCGAGCAGCGTCGCAAGGACCGTCAGCAGGCCCGCGAGAAGCGCGGGGCCGACGCGGACGCCGCGGATGATACCGACGCTTCGGCGGGCGACAGCAGCAGCGCCGAGGATGACGACGACGGTCGCGACGACGCTGCCAACTGGGAGACGTTTGACGACGTCCTCCTGACTGGCGAGCAGTTGGGCGCTGCGCTCAACCGCGACCACATCGACGGTGAGCACGTCGAGATTCGGACTGACCCGTACCCGGCGATATTCACCGGAGGGTAGCGCCCTCTCGGGCCGGGTTCACGTCGGTACGTAGTGGCGACACTCTCGTTTTCGACTTTATTTCGAGAAAGTACAGAGAGATTCCTTTAGCGTTCGGGGAACTACTATTTTGCATATGGTTTTAGAGCGTCTTCATCGCGGCCTCGACGTCGCGGTCGCCAGTTTCGGCCAGTTTCCGCGCACCGCACACCCCACCATTTCCGCCGTTCTCACCACCTACAATGTCTCTATCCGGCACCTGTGGGTCCGGGCTGGGGGTCCGCCAACCCCCAGCACCCCTACGGTAGTTGCCCGTAGGCGGCTAACTCAATGCGGGCCGGGCCAGAACGGCCCGGCCCTCACCGCACTTGTCGAACCGGCCGAAACCAGACGGGAGACCGTATGAAACGAGGGTGTACACGGTCTGGGCCTCGCGGGAAATCCGACCCCTATCGCCCCTACGGTAGTGCGCGCTCGTGGCGCGCGTGAGTCTCTCGCAGTCGTCGAGGCAAATAGAGAAAAGGGGGGTCTAACCGATAGACGAGAGTCTATCTACCTGCGTTTCTGTTGCACAGACTGATAAGAAAATCAGCTACAGGCGCTCACGGAGTGCCGCAGCACGTTCCGGGCCGACGTTCGGAACATCTTCCAAGTCCTCACGCGACGCCTCGCGTAGCTCACGTTCACTCTCGAACTTCGCCGCGATGTTCAACGCCGTCTCCGGCCCGATACCGCTCACTGGCTCGACAGCGTTCCGAATCTGCTCGGTTCGCGGGTTAACTGCGACCGCCAACCGTCGCTCCATCTCCGCTTCGGTAATTCGGTTATCAGTGTACGCCAGTTGAATCTCCTCGACTGTCCGTGGGTCGTCGAGGTCAATTTCGCCGAGCCACTGTCGCACTGCGAGCGGAAAGTAGTCCTCGAACCGAGATACCATCGTTGAACATGCCCAGATAATCAGCAGGACGCTACTGACTGCGAATTCCGGCGTCATACTATCGGGAGCAGGTCGCCCAATCGGTCGAGTTCACTGCCGAGCGTCCCAAAGTTCACGCTCGCTTCAACGCCCGGAATCAGTCCGAGGACCGCCGCACTACCGAGCGCGAGGACAACGACTGCGACCCACGTCCCGAGTCGCGCCATCGTCAGTCCGAACGAGACCGCGTGAACCACGTCTTGTCCGTGACTGAACGCCGCGACTGCCATCACCGCGACCACCACGACGTGCGGCAAACCGAGCATCGAGAGGACGTCTCCGATGACCAACGGTGTCGGCATCGTCCTACGGCCCTCCTTTGTCGTCCTCGTCGTTCGAGGACCCACGGCGGAATCCTCGAACGCTGAGTTTCACGGTCTTCCCTCGTCGGTAGGCCTTGACTGCCTTGTAGACGACGTAGAGACCACCGATGGCGATGATAGGCATCGACGGGCCGAGGTTCGACAGCACCGAACTGACGACGTTCTCGCCGAGTAGTTGGAGTCCGAGGATGAGCGCGACGGCCGTCACTGCGCCGAACGCGACATGGGAGTACTGGCCGGTTCGCCGTAGCCCGAGGTACGTCGCCAGCGGGACGCCCGTCACCAGCAGCAGGAGACCAGCGCCCGGCGGGAGCGAGACACCGCCGATTGCGGCCCCGACGCCGACAACCGCGACGATGAGACTCCCGAGGACCACGTTCGAGGATAACGCCCGGCCGAACAGACCCGTGACGCCGCTCGCTCCTCGATATCGACTCCGAGCGTACCACAGCACTGCAATGCCGAGACCTGAGACGAGCAGGACCACCGGGAGATTCCCACCGCTGGCTGACTGCTTGGCGAACTGGCCCGGTGGGGGGAAGCCATCGGTCCATCCGTCACGGTTCGGCGGGTCAGAGGTTCCGCTCTCGTCAACTCGGAACACGAGTCGCTCGGCGCTGTCGTCGTCGGTCAACGTGACCGGCGAGTTCGCCGTCCCCGAGTCTCGAACTACTCCATTCGATTTCGAGTAGAGTAGGTACTTCGTGTCCGGTTTCGCGTTCAGATAGGTGAACTCCACCGTGTCGCTGGGCGCATCGCCCGGTCGAACGTAGAACTGTGGTTCCTCTTGGCGTGGTTCTAAGACCGAGACCTCGACGTCGCCCTGATTTGGGGTCGCCTTCACCGGAATCGTTTGGATTCGGAAGGTACCTCCTGCTGGCGCGCTCGGCAGGAAGAGGTCTTGCTGGCCGTTGGATTGGATGGTTGCGTATCCGTCAGCCGAGTCCCACGATTCGTTCACGGGGTAGACGATCCTCTTCGACTCGCCCGACGATGCGAACCTCAGATAGGCGTTCTCGCTGATTGAGTCGATGGAGAGTTTCGAGTCGAGTTTGTTCCCTTTCGCGGTCGCTCGTTCGACAGTGATGCTCATGTTGGAGGTCTCGACGCGCGACCCATTCGCGCGTACCTTGACGGTATCGCCTTTCGAGACCGAGCCGATGTCGGCGACGAGTTCGTTCGCGTCGGTGATGCGGTAGTTCATGGGGTCAACCGCTGTCCAGCTTCCGCCGTTCACTCGTTTCTCGACGTCTCGCATCTCGTACACCGTGTTGTCGAACGGGATGGTCATCGAGACGCCGCTTTGGTCCGAGGTGTAGCTCTTTCCGACTCCGTAGCGCACGGTGAGCGCCTCGGCAGAGTAGTTGACCGAGTAGCTGGATTTCGCGTCGTGCGAGTAATCAAGTCCGGTTGCCGGTGTCGGTGCATCCGCGCTTAGTGAACCGTCACCGACCGTGACGTTAATTTGATTCTCACCCGATTGAATCCAACTCGTATTCGTATCGAGTGCCACCGTCTCGCCGTCTGAGAGCGTTCCGGTGTAAGACGTTGTGTGTCCATTTACCGATATGCTCGGGTCGCGCGTCTCCGATACCTCTTTCAGTCGAACCTCCGCGCCTACCGTCGAACCTGCCGCGGTCGAAACCGTCGCGGACCCGTCGCTCGGGTCAAGAGACGGTATTTGATAACTCGCTGTCGCGCCATCCGATAGCTGGCCGGAGTGCGACACGTCGTTAATTCCGTCGCCGTCGATGTCGAGCGCGACATCCTCGGTAACGGTTCGTTCAGTAAAGTCGAGTTGCCAATCAACCGACCCACTCTTGAACGCCGAGAAGTCGAGCGCCGAGGATGACGTACCGACCGCGAGCGACTTGGTTTTCGTCTCGCCCGGCAGCAGTTCGCCGAACGACGCCGAATGACCATTGTTGTCATCCACGTTCACGCCAGATGGCCCCGACAAGAATGTCATGTCGAGACCACTGTTGCTAATTCCGTAAATGGAGTTTGAGAGAACCTTAGCGTTCGTTGAGGTCCCAGCGTAACCTTCTAGCTTTCCGCCAGACGATGAGGTCGTCACGAACTCGACGGTCAGATTCCCGGACGTGCTGGGTTCGTAATCTTGGATATCAATGGTTTTCTGTCCACTTCCGCCATCAATTGTCACTCCAGACCGAACCAGCGTTCCCTCGCCAAAAACTTCGTCTGCATCTTCCTCCACGAGATAGATATCCAGAGTGTGGGAACCACCATTCGGGTTCGCATAAAGCTTAATCCCCGATATGACGCTCGGAGGCCCGTCAAACGTCGCTTCTGCATTGACCAGCCCATTGTACTTCCCGCCGATTTGATAGCTGTGGTCTTGATAGTCGAAATAAGGATTCAGCTTCGAGGTCCCGCGCCCCGTCACCGTCAGCGTCGGACTGTTCGGATTCTGATTCCCATCGACCGAGACCGACGCCGACCCGCCCGGCGAGACCGACCCCGTGAGGGACTCGGACTTGGTTTGAAGGTTGCCCGTGAAAACGACCTCTGGTTCTGAAGCGTTCGGTCCGGTGACGCGATGGCCTGCAGGGTTCACTGCAAGGTTGTTTCCGTTGGCGAGACCCGTCGCCGAGACGTTATCCCATTCCGTCTGGGTTGACCCGGTCACGTTGATGTCGAAGTTATCTACCGCTGAGACGTCCGAAATGTTAGTCGTGAACGTGTCACCGTTCAGGGCTGGCGTCGCTTCGACCGACACGGTGCCCTCGAACGAGACCGCGTTCGACGAGAAGTGTTCGACATCGGCGACGAGCCAACCGTCCGCGACGGTCGTAGGGGACCGCCACGTCTCGCCCGTTTCGTTGTTCGCGATAGCGAGATACTCCGGAACGTACCCGAA
This sequence comes from Halorussus aquaticus, assembly GCF_024218795.1. Classification (GTDB taxonomy): domain Archaea; phylum Halobacteriota; class Halobacteria; order Halobacteriales; family Haladaptataceae; genus Halorussus; species Halorussus aquaticus. Next base: position 2,343,187 of record NZ_CP100400.1, on the reverse strand, counting down.
CGCATCCTTGATGACGCCAGCGCGGACTGCCACGCGACGGCCATCGTGATGAACGTCGTCCGAGATAACCAACGACATCGACGCGTCTCGTGAACAATCGAACTGCGGAGTCTTCCCGGCCGCGGGCGACGAGCAGACTGCCTCCTGCGCCACGTCCGATGGCGATGCGCCCTTGGCAATCTCGTCCGCTTGAGCGTCCGTAACGAGGTCCACCTCCGTCGTCGAGGCGTGTCCACTCACGTACACTGCACCGTCGAGGTCTGCCGCTGAGACGTTCGTCGTCACGCCGGTAGGCCGAATGTCGTTGATGTTGGTTTCACTGACCGCGACCATCCCGCTGGGCGGACCGCCAGCAGTTGCCGTCGGCACTACTCCAGCCAACGTCGAGACGAGCAGCAGCGCGACGAGAGCGAGCGAGCGACGACGCTCACGCATCGGTCGTCACCTCCTCGGTTGAGGCGCGATCACGCCCGCGCAGTGCTGCGGCCGAGCGCTGTCGAGCAAAGGCGCGCACCCACCCACGGGGGGTTGTACTACTCGATTCGTAACACGCGCGTGCGTCTGGTGTCGGCGAATCGAAATCTTCGCCACGACGAGCCGGTTCGACCCCGATTCTCACGTCGAACCACCTCGGTTCGAGAGTTCGACAGCGACCTTCGCCACCGTCGGCTTCGGGACGTCACTCCAGTAGAACTCCGACCAGTGGAGGGCCGTCCACCACAGCCCCTTGCCCACGTTGAAGTACTTCGTGTGCTGGTCGGTCATCGGCGCGTCCTGAAAGCCGACGACCTTGTCGCCTTCCGTCGGGTTCGGCCAGCCCGGCATCGTGATTCGCCACCGGAGCTTCCGCCGCACGAGACTGTGGACGTCGGCCTCGTTGTGGCCGAACTTGAATATCGACTTGTTGTTCTTCCGGGCGTCCACGAGCGCATCGCGGAACGCCTCTATCTTCTCGTACCAGTTGTGGTTCTTCGGCCCGGACCGCGCGGCCTGCGGCAGCAGGTCGCCGATTTCGTCGAGGAACAGCGTCAGGAACTCCGGTCCCATGAAATCGACGATGGCGACGACGAACGCGAACCACCAGTGCGACAGCGGCGTCGGCGTGTCGTACTCCGAAGAGTCGTCCATCGACGCCGTGTTCACCCACTCGAAGCTATCCGTCCGTGCCGACTGAGCGAACACGTCCTCGACGCCCTTGCCTTCCGGGTCGGGGTAGACGACGTGGAACTTCCCCGGCTCGAATCGCTCCAGCAGGTCGAAGACGTCTTCGTAGCGCTCGACCTCGCGGGCGACCTCCGTCACGTCGAGTTCGAAGCCGCCAGCGCCGTGCTGTGGCGGTTGGACCGCCACCGTGGACTCGACGCCCGCCGGGAGCAGGAGCTTCGTCCACTTCGCCAGCGGCGTCCACTCCGCTCGCGACGGCGTCCCGCGCCATACCACGGCCTCCTCGGGGTTGATGCCGAGGACCTGTCGCGCGAGGTCGCACGCCAGCGTCGATTTGCCCGAACCGGGTTGGCCGGTGCCGAGGAAGTCGGTCCCGCCGATGCTCATCTTCGAGAGCGCACGGTCGTCTGCTGCGAGCCACCGCAGGACGTGCCGTCGCGTCTCGGGATAGCCCGAGAGGTCCGGTTGGTCCTGCTTGAGTAGCTCGCGTTCGTCGCGCCGGAGGTGGATGAGACAGTCCGGCACGACGCCGGGATACTGCACGGCGTCCGCGCTCGTGTCGATTCTGGCGGCCTCGTCGGTCTCGTAGAGTTGTTTCCAGAACGGCCGGAGGCCGTGGTCTCGCCTGATACTCCCCGCGTCGTAGACGCCGTAATCGACATCGCGGTACGTCCGAGTCCGCGTTTCTGCCTCGAACGCGTCCACGATTTCCTGCGGCGTCGTCTGTAGTGACTGGTCAGTCTTGCTCATACGTCAACACCTCCCGAATGGTCGGAGGTTTCGTCGTCCGATTCACCGGCCCGCTCCGCAAGTTCGCGTACGGCGACGTTGGTCGCCGGGAGCAGGAACCGGGCCATGATGCGCTCGCGCGCCTCGACGTACCGCTGGGCGTCCGAGAGGTAGAGGTCGGGCGCGCTCTCGTCGGTGAGGAGAACGTAGTCGAACTCCGATTCGACGGCCTTGATAGCGCCGAACGTCGCGAGGTCGAGGTGGTGAAGCCACTCGTCGAGGTCGTCCTCGTTCTCGAACCCGCCATGGAACTGTGCGAGTGCGCGCTCAGTCCGCTGGTAGTGTTCGTCCAGTGCTGGGCGCATCGCCAGCGCCGCCATCTTGTCGGGGTTCTTGTCGTCGTCGAGGTACTCCGTCGCCTTCGGTCGGAGCGTCCGGAACGCATCCCGACACGCTGGCCGCAGGTACTTCGCCACGAGGCGACGACGCGCCGCCCACGCCTCCTGCGGGGTCACATCCGTTCCATCCTTCTCACCGTATGCCCCACGGTTCTCGCCCGTCAGCACGCACGCTAAGGCGGTCGGGTCGGTCGCGACGTGATGGTACCAGTAGTCGGGAAGTCGGCCGAGCGTCCGGAACTGAAGCCGTAGGAGCCACCGTAGGAGTGCCGGGCGATGCTCGACGCCCTCGTCTCGGAACTCCCGCAGCGCCTCCAGTTGCTGTTCGTTCAGGTTCGCCAACGCCGGACGCGTCGGCTGGAGTTCGTCATCGGCATCGCGGTCAACTGGCTCGAACTCCGGGAGGACGGTCTCCGCGACCTCGTCGCTCGCGGTCTCGACCTGCTCGACGTCGAGGTCGCCCTCGACGACCGCCTGAAGTTGGCGGACCGTCTCAATCATGCCCTCGGCCGCGTCCGCAGCGAGCGCCTCCGAGTCTGCTTCGTGGCTCGCAAGCGCTTGGTCTACGAGGTCAGCCGCATCGCTATCCTCAGCGAGGTCGTCGCGGTCCATCTGCGGGATGCCCGACATCAGTCGTCACCTCCCGCCGACGCGGTGGTCGGCGAGTCCGATCCGCCGACGAACTCGCCGGGCGACGTGTCTCGGCTCGACGCCTCTTTGACGACGCTTTCGGCGTCCATCTCTTCGAGCGTATCCAGCAGTTCGTCGCTGCTGTTGCGCTCCTCGACCAACGCGTTCAGCGCCGCCTCCAGCGTCTCGTAGCCGTCGATTTCGGCCTCCCGGTACATCGCCGTCGCAGTCGCGTCCTGAGCGCACCCGACCGCCGGGACGAATACTGCTCGTCCAGCTTCGGCGGTCGTGAACAGTGCGTAGAGGGCGACTCCAGCGAAGGCGAGCGCACCAGTTCGAGCGCCGCCGATGCCCGATTTCTGGAGCGCGAAGAACGCGAGGCCGCCACTGACGACCGCGTAGAACGCGACCGTCGCAGCGCCGGTCCAACTCCAGCGTTCTTCGCCGGTCTCGGGGTCGAACTCGGTCAGCGGTAGCTCGAACGAGAGCGTCTCGGGTTCGTAGTCGATGAGTTGCTCGGGGTCCTCGTCCACGAAGATGAGTTTGTCCGCGGGCGACGAGGTCAGCGAGACGTCGGGCGTTCCGAGGTCGAACTCCAATTCGAGGCGGTCGAGACCGTAGAGCGGCGACCCACCGCTGAATAGGCGGGCGATCCACGGTCGGATGCCGTCCCGAATCGCCTTCGGTCCCTCCTCGGTCTGAGCCAGCGTGACGACCTCGAACTCGCCACCTTCCGCGGAGTTTGCGAGGTCGCCGCGCGGGTTCTTCGTCTCCTCGGTGAACAGTCGGATGAGCGCGACGCGGTAGACGCCGTACTCCATCGTCTCCAGCATCACGATGCCGATTACCCCCGCGATGAGGAACGCTGCGACTGGCGGCGCGGCGGTCAGTAGACTCGCGGTCCAGACGTACGCACCGCCGCCGATGAGCGCACTTCCGAGACCGAGGACGATGGCCCAGAACAGTAGGCCCATGTTTGGCCCGCGGCCCGTCTGTCGAATGGACGCCGGAACGGCAATCGCCACGATGCCGGTCGCGGCCAGAATCCAGATGAGCAGATTCGTCGTCGTGAACTGCCAGTAGCCGCCCCACGTCGCCGGGAACGGCAGTCCCTTCTTCGAGTCAACGCTCTTGTGGGTGAACCGCCAGCGCGCGTCCGGGTTCTCCTCGACCCACATCGTAATCTGGTACGACTCGTCATAGTGGGCGGGCAACGAGATGTTCGCGAGGTCGTAGCCGCGTCCGAGCGAGACTTGGTGGTGGTAGACCGAGACGTTCGTCGCCGTCGGGCGCGTGACCGTGCCGTTCCCCGTCGAGACCTCCTTTTCGCCCTTCTGCCACGCGACGACCGTGACGTTCAGTGACTCGTCGATTTCGTCCGAGGGTGCGAGCCGAACCGCTCGAAGTGCCACTTCGTTCGAGTGAATCGTCGTCCCCGGTTCGAGGTACTTCCACCCGTTTTTGCCGGGGGAGACCGGCGTGTATCGGACGGTTGCACTGCCGTAGTCGCCGAGGAACCGCATCGACGGCGGGGCGCTCTCGTAGCGCTTGCCGTTCTCTCGGAGTTCGTCAAGCGAGTACTCGTCACTCGACGTCTGGTTCTGGCCGTCACTCGCTGCGAGAACGCCGACGCCCGTGACGGTCGGCAGGACGAACAGCACGACGAGCAGGAGCGCTGTGACGCGGCGCACGCTACGTCACCCTCGTTACTGCGGCCCCGGCGACGACCAGTCCGACGAACGGCGAGACCGCCAGCCATGCGCTCGCTGGCGTCACGATACCGAACGAGTCGAGCGCGCCAGCGAGGATGCCCGAGACGGCGCTCCAGCCGAGGCTTCCAGCGAAGAAGCCGCCGACCGTCGCGGCCAGCGCTTTCCCGCCGGTCACGAGTGATTTGAACACCATCAGGCGGCCACCTCCTCGCCAGTCCCCTCGAATCCGAGACGGGCCGTCAGCCAGTCGTACTTCAGGTAGGACAGTACGGCAAGCACTACGCCCCCGTAGAAGAACACGGCATCACCGGGCGACGGTGCTGTTGCGACACCGACGCCGAGTGCCATGTACAGTACGAACTCGCCAGCCGTCACGAGAGCCGCGACCTTCTGTTCGGTATCGTCCCTGACCCAACCAACGACGTAGAACACCGCTGGCCCGCCGCAAATCGCTCCTGCGAGTACGGCGGCGTCCGCGACCGAGGACTTGCCTGTAACGACTCCGAATGACATCGCCGCAGCGATAACGAACATTGCGGTGTGTAACACCACGGCAACTACCGTCTCAGCGACGTCGAGGGCGCGGTCGGCCCGGTCGGGAAGCCGGTCGCGCACGTCGAGGTCGAACATGGTCACGCCCGGTCACCTCCCGGCTGGCCGAACTTCGCCATCGCCGCCACGAGCAGAATCAGGATGAACGCGAACCCGAGAACCTGCGGTGAAATGTCCCACTCGATGCCGACGAACGACAGTCCGCCGTAAATCAGGTAGCCCACGATGAACGGGACACCACCGAGGAGTTCGTTCAAGTCCCCTGCGAGTTGCAGGAACTCTACCGCGACGGTCATCCCGATGGACGCGAGACCGACAAGCAGCGCTCGGAAGCCCGACAGCGCCCCACCAGTCGCGGATTCGGCCCGCGAAGTAACGCGGTCCACGGTCTCGCCGGGACTCTGATGCTCGTGTTCGTTGCGCTCGTCCCACCACCAGTACGTGAACAGCGCCGCGAGCAGTGCGCCGACGAGCCACGTCCAGTTGTTCGCGAGGAACGCCAGCTTAGCAGACATGGCGCACCTCCATACTCGTCGTTTTGCGTGCGATACAGCCGTCTGTGCGTGTGTTTCGTCTCATAGTTCGTTATCGAAGTTCTGGTACGTTCGCTTCCCAAGTCGGGCGAGGTACAGCACGCCCGAGACGGCCAGTGCCGCCATGAACACCGGCTTCAGCAACTCCAGTTTCGGGAGCATCTTCGGGAGCGTGAACGCCCCGATGGAACTGATGGTGAACAGCGTCGGTGCCGATTGCCACAACGCCAGCACGAACGCCTTCAGCACGCCCGGATGGAGCGCGATACCAAATACTCCCGCAACTGTCGATGCCGCCGCCAGCGGGTGCGCAAGCGCCTCACGAACGCGGTTGAGTCCTTTCATGTGTCTATCCGCCTCCAAACAGGAACGTCTCGATGCCCGACCCGATTGGAATCGAGTCCAGCAACGCCCGAAGCCCTCGTATCGCCAACTCGGCGAGGATAACCGTCTCGGCCACCAGCAGCGCGTACACGACCAGCGCCGCGAACGGCGTCCCCGACGGGACGACCGCTTGGTTGATGTTGATGAGTCCGCCTACGCCCATCCGTAGCAGCGCCAGCACCGGAGAAAGGGCGATGTCCACCACGAGTGGTAGCACGTCCGTCACGCCGTACGTTTTGCCTGCGCTCGGCGGATACCCCGGATACCCGACTTCCGACCCAACGAACAGGAAGAGGATACCGTCGATGATTGGCGTGAACATGTCGAGGATGCCACCGACCACCATCGGCGCGAGTTCCGACCGCAGGAACCCGATAGGGTCGTTGACGAAGGCGATGAGTGAGCCGCCAACGCCGAACAGCGTTCTGACTGTCCAGCCCTTCCGGCCAAGTTGAATCCCTTTCACCCACTTGAGGACAGTCTCCTTTGCAATTCCAGAACCGTTGGAATCACCGTCAGGAGCCAAGCTGTCTCACCCCGATTGCGAGGATGGTGAACGCCACCAGCACCATCACGAGGTTGAACGGAAGCTGGAACAGACCGAGGTTGATCTCGAACGTCCACGCCGCCGCGAGTTGTCGCGTGAACGAGTCGAAGTACCGGGTAGTCTGTCTCTCGATGGTTCCGACGAGACCGCCGACGAACAGGTCGATTGCCGCGCCGACCGAGATGACGCCCCGAACGACGCCAATGAAAATCGCGTAGACGGTACTCCCGGTTAGCGCCACGCCGAGCGCGCCCCACTTGATGTGATTGTCCCGAGTGAGTAGCGACGTGATCAACGCGTCCCGCGAGCCGCCGCCTCCGCTGCCCTGCTCGAAGTCTGGTCCCGGTGGACTCACGCCGACCACCTCCCGGAGGGACGCGCGCCAAGCATGGTTATTGCTCGTCCTCCGCGTCTTCGTCGACACCGGTTCCGAAGTAGTCGGTGAACGTGCCGGGGAGCGTGTCCGAGGTTACGTCCTGCCGGAGGTACAGCGCGATAATCGTGAACGTACCGAGCAGGACGATAGTCCCTATCGGGAGGCCGAACAGCCCCATCTGGTCAACGCCGCGCGCCGACGCCTCGCTCCCCGTGATGACCACGAGCAGCGGCTTCAGGATGAGGCCCTCGACGACGTTGGTGCCGATTTTATTGACGAGTCGGACCGGCATCAACAGGAGTTGGGTTAGCGCTTGGACGCCGAGGATGGCGCTGGTGCTGAGCGCGAACAGCCACCCGCCGATACCCTGTTTGGTGACGCTGGTCAGGGACTTCCCTTCTGCCCTGTTGATGAGGTCCATCGGATTCGGTTGTGAGGATGCCATCTGTGACACCTCGTTACCGATTCATCAGCCATTTACCGCCGAAGATTGCGCCGACGATGGACACGAGCGTCCCGAGAATCGGGATGCCGCTCGCCCAATTACCGCCACCACCCTTTCGGAACTGGCCCGCAACGCCGCCTTGGGACGTCATGTCGCCCTGCTCGGCGCTGGTGATGGGGTACTGGTAGTGGATGGCAATCTGCTGGCCGGGCTGAATCGTCGAGTCGAGCGTGACGTCCGCACCCTGTGTGCCGTACTTGCTCTTGACCGAGGTCCACGAACTGATGTTCTGGAATCCGGTGTCGCCGACGCCTTCGGCGACCTCGACCGACTGGTAGCGGCCGCTCGGCAGGTCCACCGTGTCAGTCAGTTCGGCGTTCTGGTAGCTCAGGTCGTACGCCGACGGAAGCTGAAGCCGGTAGTAGACGTCCGCGATAAGCTCGAAGTCGGGGAAGTCCCCGGCCGAGGAGAACTCCACCTGCGCGTCCATCTCCTGCGTGAGGTTCGAGGCGTGGAACTGGAGCGACTGCTCGGTGTTGTGGACTTCAGCGCCGGAGAAACTGCTCTGGAGCGATTCGTAGCTGGTAATTCGGTACTGACCGTTCGGCTCATAGAGCGTGCGGGTCTCGTCCTTCTCGCCGTCTCCGTCCTCGTCGTAGGCCTGTTCACCGAAGGTGTACTGGCCCATCTTCTCGGCGTTGATGAGCGAGAAACTGGCGTCGAGGTCGCCGTCGGTAACGCGAACCTCGACTGACTGGATGTTGTTGAAGGTGCCGTCGCCGGTACCTTCGGTCGTGATGCCGCCCATCTGCTGCTGAGTGACGTAGCCGTCGCCAGTGCTGTTCGCGATGACGTCGGCGTCGGCGGTCGCGTTGTTCGGGTCGATGACGAACGCCTTGTAGTCGCCGTCCTCGTCAACGACGCGGACCTCGGCGTGGGTGCCTGAGTCGAGCGTGTTGATGTCAACGCCGAACTGCGCGAAGCGCTTGGCCTCGTCACTGGTAATCGAGAAGTTGCTGTACGTCGCAATCCCTGTGTCACCGCTGCTGAGACTCGACGTGTTGACCCGAACTGCGTTCACACCGGGTGCAGTCGTCGCATCCTCAACGCTGAACGTCGCTCCAGTGGTGGCGATGCCCGAGGAATCGGTCGCCCACTCGGACGCGTCGAGCGCCGAAGCAGTGTTCTCGCCTTCGTTCTTCCGGGGGAACTCCCCGAAGTCCGAGGCGTTGATGTCCGTCGCGACGAGCGCGATGGGGTTCGCCTTCGACTGGTTGAGTGAGGCGTTGAGCGTCCGGGCTTCGCCGGAGTCGCTCTCGTACTGGGTCGGTGTCCAGTCGCCGATGTGGTGGACGTCCTTGGAGACCGTCACGGGAATCTTGGGGTTGTGGACGGTCGAGGCATCGTAGTTGAGTTCGGTCGGGTCGTCGATGGGGGACGGGACGTCGGCCTCTTGTGCGAGAGCGACGCCCGCGGCGCCGGTAATCGACGACGCGACGAGCAGTACTGCGATGAAAGCCGATGCGAATCGTGAGTTTCCGAAGTTCATGCTGTGGTCTGTGAGAAGTCGGTCGTTTCGCCGCCGGTCTCGGCGGGATGCAGTTCAGGCCGTGGCGGCCACGTCTCGCGCAATTCGCGGACGTACTGGTGCCAGCGCTCACCGCCGAAGTCAAGGACGCCGAACGAGGTCACGCGACGGATTCCTCCCGTTGCCGAGCGAGGATGCCCGCGAGGACCAGTCCGACGCTGATCATCACCAGTCCCGAGAAGGAGTTGGCGGTCGTGAGGAGGTAGCCGCCCCCGACGAGCGAGAAGATGGCACTGCCGAGTGCGAGGATTGCGAGGTCCTCGCTAAGGCCGACGCCTCGGGACGTGACCGCGACATGGTCCGCGACACCGCCGTCCGCGAGAACTTCATCGTCGGCGGTCGGGTCCTCGAACCGTACGTCGGCATGCGGCGGGACGCCGATCTCCGGGTCCTCGTTATCGAGGCAGATAGAAATCTGCCCGTCGAGATTCGAGGCGGCGAACGCCGTCACCTGCCCGTTCTCCCGGATAGCAACCTCGCCCGTGCCGTCATCGTCGGCAGGGTCTGCCGGACGGACTGGGGTGTCGGTCACGCGTCCGCCCCCACGCCACGCTCTGAAACGTGAACGTAGTGGTCTGACCCCTCGGCCTTCTCAGGGTCGGTCGTCTGCTTCGGTCCAGCGAAGTCCACGAGGTCGTCTATCGACCCGTGTTCGATGTGGTTCTCCCACTCTAGCAGGAGTGCGTTGAGGTCGTCCACGAGTTCGAGGACATCGTCGTAGTCTTCGCTCGATAGCCACTCTACGACTCCGACGTGACCGTCGGCTTGCACGTAGATGTCGCCCTCAGCCCATTCCTCGTCAGCCTCCTGTCCGTAGGCGTACCCGTGCAGGAAAAACCCGCAGTACTCGATTGCCTGTTGGCTGTCTTCTCCGACGTTGCCCGCAACGAGGTCGTGGAGCGACCGACCCGCTGTCGGGTCGAGTGCGTTCACTTCGGCGAACTCGGTCATGCCTGCCTCCCGACGAGGTCGTCGAGGCCGTCATCGACACGTGCGAGGTCGCCGACGGTGGTGTCGAGTACGGACTCGTGGCTTCGGTGGATACGATGCTCCTGAAAACGGTCGTGAGAGCCGCCGGTTCGACGCGGCTCGTGTGGGTCCTTGCCCATGGTTGTCACGACGGCCAGCCGCGGAGGCCAGCCGCTACAACAGCGTCATGGTTTCCAGCTTCAAAACATAAGATGTTCTATAAGATTGTCGTACGATGTTCGTGTAGCCGTCGTGGATACATCCCGAGTTTAAGGTAGAGAATCTCCCAGACTGTGGTATGCGGAAACTGTCACCAGCCGACGAAAAGACGAGCGGAACCGTCACCGTGCCGAAAGAGTACCTCGAACGCGACGGACTCGTTGACGACGACGGGAACGTCGAGAGCGCCAACATCCACTTCAACTACGACGGTGAGGGCCGCTACGAACTCGTTATCCTCGACGAGGACCGCCAACCACTGGACAAGCCCGACCGCGCCGACCCCGAGTTGGAGGTCGCCGACTGACCATGTCCGGGTCACGCTCTCCGAGTGACATTCTCGACGCGGTCGAAGATGGGTCGGTCGCCGTGTTCGCCGAGACGTCGTCGGGCCTCGACGGTCATCTCGAAGCGGGCGAGTCTCCGGGCGTCACGAACCTTCGACTGCTCGGCATCCACATCGCCACCCTCGCTGAACTGCTCGACGCCGAACCTGCGACCGTCGCGCAGGATGCCCTCCGAGCGCTCCACGAACTCGAACAGCACTCGGTCGGCGTGATTCAGGAGTTCGACGGGACCGGGAACCGACGGAAGTAGGACGAGCATGACAGAAACACTCACTTGCGGGGTCTGTGGTGAGCGCGTTTCGCTCGACTCAGACCACCACGTCGTGACAGACGAGATAACACGAATGCGCGACCGCGACGAGCAGGACGAATTCGTACTCCACGACCGTTGCGCGACCGCCGTTTTCGAGGGTTGGTGGTCGCCGTGACTCGTTGCGACGGGTGCGGACGCCAGACGGTGGTCTACACGTTCCACCGGGGGCCGTGTGCGCGGTACTGTCCGACGTGCGAAGAGTTCCGAAAAGAGAACAGCATTCAGGCAGGAGAACACGAACAGTACAAGCTACGAGCGGCCGCTTCTATCGGGGAGGACGCATGAACTGGGAAGGTCTGGACCCGTGGTGGCGCGACCTCGGCCGCGGAGGTCGGCTCGCAGCCGGAACTGGTGGTGTCGTCTTAGTTTTGGGCATCGTCCGAACGGCGCTCGGACATGTCGGCGTGATAAAATCGGCCGTGTTCCTGTCGGTGTGGATTCCGTGCTACTTGGCCGTACTCCGGTCGCTGGCCGCGAGTCGGCGTATGCAACGGATACAGAGACTGGATGTGCCCGAGAACGCAGACCAGTAGAATCTGACTCTTCTCAGAATCAAACGCGAATTAGGTTCGCGTAGAACTCCTCGGTGGTCGAGAGTCGCCGATGCCGGAGTCGCAGTGAGACCTCTTTCAGTCGGCGCTCGTCCTCGACGAACTCGCGGTAGAACAGCGAGTGTCGAAGCGAGTGCGGCGAGACGTGTTCCGGGCCGACTTGGACGTTGTCCTCGGTGCGATACGGTTCGACCTCGGCCTCGACCGAGAGCTTCTCGACGACGTTTCGGAACGCGTCGGTCGTTAGTCGGGACGACGACCGAGAGGGGAACAGCGCGGTCGTGTCTTTCCAGCGGTCGCGCAGGTAGTGGCGGAGGACTCGTGCGGTACCGAGCGACGACCGGAGTTCGATTGGCGTGTCACGAGCATAGCTCTCGCCGCCTTTCTGAATCGCAGCGGGGACGAACACGTAGGGGTCGGTGTCGTCGAGGTGGAGGTGGTCTACGTCGAGACCGACGACTTCGCTCGCTCGAAGGCCAGTGTCGTAGGCCAGCATGATCAGGGCCTCGTCGCGTAGCTGGAGGTAGCTGGGACTGGCCTGATGGACGACGTCGAGGAGCGCGTCCACCTGTTCTGGCTTGAGCCACGTCGGTACGTCCGTGTCGTCAACTCCGGGTTTCTGTGTCGCGGTCATCTCTTTATAAACGCCCTACCGTCGAAGAGGGGCGAACACTACTTCAACTCGGGATGTCTCGACTGGATTCACGGGTTCGTCTGAAGACGTAACATACCAATTAAGTAGTATCAATATATGGTTAGTTCCGTATGGCGAAAAACTCCAACAACGGAATCGATAGCGTGAATCCTCTCCTGTGGACTGCTGGGTGGCACCTCCGATTTACCATCGCAGCAGTCACAGTTCTCGGCGGAGTCATCGGCTACCTCCTCGATATGCCATTCATCCTCGGTACTCTCGGGTTCTTCGTGAGTCCGGTTGTGGCATTCGTCGGTCTCCGACACGTCAACGGAAATTACGCGGAGGTCCTCAACGAGTTCCACTCGCAGTCCCGCCGGAAAGCCGAGGACCTGCTCAGCTTCGATGAGGACAACATGGAGACGTATATGCTCCGCTCCGGGTCGGGAGAGAAAATCCTTCGGAAACCGTTCATGCAGTACTCGACGGTCACGCTGCTCGTCACTGACTACTCGCTGACTATCCACGACGGGAACCTGCTCGATATGGTGAAACTCGATACTGACATCAGCGAGAGTACCGAGGAGATATACTTCGACCAGATTGCGAGCGTGAACTTCGAACCGTCCGAGAACGACGACGAGAAGGGACAGCTTTGGGTGAATCGGTCCGACGGTCACGGAAACTCGTGGAGTACCGACCGGAAGCCCGACAACGCCCTCGACGATATTCAGCAGCGCGTCCGCGACTATAAACGGCAAAGCGCAAAGCAGTAGCGACACTTCACCGCCGACCTTATTATCACGCTCTCAGACACGGAGAGTATGGACCGCCGAAGCTTCCTGACCGCCGCGGGAACAACCCTCGCAACTGCCATGGCCGGATGTGCATCCTCGTCGAAGAACAGTTCGACGGTAATGCCCGACGGACCAGTTCACTCTACGGCGGTCAGCGAGAACGACATCGAGGTCTCGGTGGGACAATGGGGACGCAAGAGCGAGGTCCGCTACTACGACTCGGATGCTGGCGAAACTCAGATGTTAGTCGCCGAAAATGGCGCGTTCTACGCTCTCAACCCTTCGATAACGAACATCGGAGACGAGGTCCAGTCGGTCCCGTCACTCACGGACTTCAAGCTCTGGGTCAGTGGAGAAACTTATCCCCTCCTGACGGAGTTACCGGCGGGGGTGTCGTGGGACAAGCTCCGGAAGCAGGACGACCAGTTCCTCTTTGGCGAACCAACTGCGGTTCAGGATAAAATCTACGGTGGGTCTGAGATTTTCGTCGATCTTGCCTACGACGCATCAGTCGAAACACCCTATCTCAAATGGACTCCCAACGGGACAGTAGAAGGCGAAGACGCGGTCTATCTTGAATGTGGTGAACAACTCACGGGGTAGGACCGGAGAGGCTAACCGTTTGAATCATTGGTCCTCTAACTCCTCGGCATCGAGGTCGCCCGAAAGGAACTTCCGCCCTTTGTCGGACAGGCGGTAGAGTCCGCTATCATCTTGTTCTAAGATACCTTCTTGGGTTAGTTTACGACACCGTTTGCTGGTATACTGCCGGTCATAGTCGATGTTGACCGCGAGAACCTTCGGCGAGACGAGGATGTCGTGGTCCTCGAAAAAGAGAAGAATCTCGTAGTCTATTGGCGACATCCATCGCACTCGCTCGACCATCTCTTTTATGAAGCGAGTCACCATGGACGAAAAATCAACCCGATTTAGTATCAACCTGTCGATGTACGTAGTCAATAGAACACTACGAACGTCGTTAAAGTTATAACACATGCGTCTAAACCGACTGGTCACGGAGTCAAAATCGCGGACCCGTCGCTCGCCGATGGGTCCTCTGAAAAGCGGACCCCGATGCTGGTGACATCGGGTCCGCGTGAGCCTCCGTAACTGGAGTACGGAAGCCATGTTGAAGGACACGACGCGGGGTCTTGAAAGTCCCGCACGACGGCAGAATCGTCAACGGAACCGAAAAACGTTCGCTGTGACGAGTGGTGAGGTTACAGTTTCACTTTCACCGCGTGCAAGGATTCGACTTTTTATAGCCGGGTGTGTCGCTCCGGTTGGAATGTCGGAAGTGGTTCATCTCGAAGACGAGACGGATCGGTGGAAGTGGGTGTGCCCGAACGGACACCGGAATTGGGAGCCGACGAACAACCATTTCTGGTGTCAGACATGCGCTCGAAAGCGCGAACTTTCTGGGGAGTTCGACGAACTTCGGGACAAGACGACTGGTGAGGTCCATGCTCGCGACGACCTGCACCTCGTGACGCCCGCAGGGCCGTACCGAGACCTCCGGGGCGACCACCGGGAGGGGTCGGCATGAGTTTCGAGTACCCGGAGTGTCCGCACTGCGAGACGGCAGTCCTCGGCGTGTCAACATCCGGACCGTCGAAGCACACCCTCGACCCGTGTGGCTGTCGAGTCACCGGGACGACTACGCGCGACCTCGCTAGCGATGACGTCAAACGCGGTCGCGGCGTGTCGGCCGACGGCGGTGTCCGGTTCACCGACCTCCACGCGTTCAACCGCGACCTGCTGTACGCGATTCGGGCGCTGGAGCGTGATGGTGACGCGCCGAAGGGCCTCGCCATCAAGGACCACCTCGAAACCGAGTACGACGAAGAGGTGAACCACTCGCGGCTCTACCAGAACCTCGACGCACTCACCGACAAGGGTCTGGTGTCGAAGGGCACGAAGGACGACCGGACCAACGAGTACGCGACCACCGACGTGGCCCGCGAGATGCTCGACCGAGTGACCGAACGGCGGATGGATGCGGTCGGCCTCGATGTCGAGACGGACGTTACTGGTGGCGATGACCAGCGGGAGTTCGTCACCGACGGCGGACACGACGTGCAGAGGGTAGACCCCTACTGCTGCGCGCACTGTGGCGAGACGAGTCCAGACCCTTCGGCGACGACACTCCCCTGCGGCTGTTGTCGGGTGAAGTGCCCAAACTGCGGGCGGAGCGACGAACTCCACCAGACGTTCTGCCGAGCGGACGAGGTTGCTACGGACGGCGGCGTTCTCAACTGCCAAGACTGCGGTGACGAGGTCGCGGCCGACGACGTGAAGGGGTTGATACAGCCGGACGGTGAGGACGCGATTCTCATTGGCCCGGAGTGCCAGACGAAACACCCCTACGACCGGCAGTATGCGCCTGCGGACCCCTCGGCACTCCTTGACGAGGACGGTGATTCGCGATGATTCTCGGCGCTGTGACGAACCGCGTCACGGAACTGTTCCCGTTCGGCGGTCACGCGCCGGTCGGTGACGTGACGCTCGACGAGGCGTTCCAGCTTCTCCGGAACAGCCGACGCCGACACGTCGTCGAGTACGTGGCTGACATGGAACAGTCGGAGAAGGCGAGCGTCGGTGAGCTATCGACCTACATCGCCTCACTGGAGTTCGAGGTCGAACCTGACCGTGTCTCAGCGAAACAGCGGAAGACGGTTCGGTCTGCTCTCCACCAGACGCATCTGCCGAAGCTCGCCGACGTGGGCGTCATCGAGTACGACCAGCGTAAGAGCGAGGTGACGCGGTCGCCGGACGTTGACCAACTTAAGACGGTCATCGCGGCGGCGCGTGACCAGTTCCCCGTGGGTGATTCACCGTGAGTACCGAGTGGGAGTCTGCAACTTCGGCGCGGAACTACCCGAGCGGCCGGTGTCGAGCTATCTCGCTGTCTGGGCGTCGGCGCTGTCGGAACTCTGGCGGGCACGGCCCGCGCGAGCTACTGTGCGCGACGCACGCGAACGAGACCGACCCGGTGACCATCGACAGCGACCCTCGGACGCTCGTGAAGGCGGTCTCACCGGAGTATCCCGCACAGTGCCGCGCGATTCAGTACGACGGTGAGCGCTGTCCAACCGGATGCGGGCCGACCGACCGATTCTGTGCGCTCCACAAGACGATTAGCCACCCCCAAGTCACAGACCTTCTCGCCCCCGGCGAGTTGGACACCGCGCTCATCAAGCAAGCGCTGTCCGCGGTCGAGGAGGTCGAGACGCGATGAGTTCGAC
The DNA here is from genome assembly GCF_024218795.1 of Halorussus aquaticus. Lineage (GTDB taxonomy): Archaea > Halobacteriota > Halobacteria > Halobacteriales > Haladaptataceae > Halorussus > Halorussus aquaticus. Next base: position 2,327,054 of record NZ_CP100400.1, on the reverse strand, counting down.
TGAATCGGGCATTCCGGCGGCCTCGACGGAGACCGCCGAGGACTGCGAGGAGTGCGGCCGCGAGACCGTCCACGCGGTCACGGTCGAACTCCGGGCCGAGAACCCGGACTCGACGTTCTCCCGCGAACCGTACCGCGTCAGCGAGTGTACCGTCTGCGAAACCGAGACCACGACGAGGATGAACGATGTCTGAACTTGACTGGCCGACTGGCTTCGCCCGAACAGAATCGCAGAACCGAGAGCGGAACAACCGATTCGAGGCGTCGCTGCGCGACTCCATCGACGACCTCGAATCGGAACTCGAACGTCTCGACGTGGACGACTGGCGGCTCTCGACCGACGCACGCCACCAGAAGCGGAATCCGAAGTACCCCTACGCGGACGCCAGCCCCGACGACCCGAGCGCGGTCGTTCGGTGGACGATGGACGGCGACCAGTTTGCGGTCGCCTGTGACGCTTACTCGCGACTCCGCGACAACGTCCGGACGCTCTATCTCTATATCCGCGAGAAGCGCAAGATGGAGCAGCGTCCGGTCGTCACGGGTGAATCCGAGTTCGCTAACGCGAGACTCCCCTCTGGCGACGACGGCCACGCGGTCGTTGCGCAGGAACCTCCGCACGAGATTCTCGGCGTCGAGCGCGGCGCTGACGCCGACGAGGTCCGGGAGGCGTTCCGGCGAGAGGTCCAGACGGTCCATCCGGACCACGGTGGGAGCGAAGCTGAATTCCGCCGGGTGAAGGATGCTCGGGAGGCGATGCTCGGTGAGTGAGGACCTTGAACCGCTCCCGCCTGCGGAGGCGGTGAACCTGTACCTTAGTCATCGAGAGCCGGAACTGTCCGAGAAGTCGCTGGAGAACCAGCGCTACCGCCTAAATTCGTTCATCTCGTTCTGCCAAGAGGAGAACATCGAGAATCTGAACGCGCTAACTGGCCGAGACCTGCATCGGTACCGCGTCTGGCGACGGAACGGCGAGGGTGACGGGTACGGTGACGACGGCGTCTCGAAGACGACGCTGCGTAGCAACCTCGCCACCCTCCGGGTCTTCTTGGAGTTCGCGGCGGGCATCGACGCGGTCGAGCAAGGGATGCGCGAGCGTGTTCTGCTTCCCGAAATTGACCCCGAGGAAGAAGCGAAGGACGAGAAGTTGTCCGAGGACCGTGCAAAAGCTATTCTCGAACATGTCGAACAGTTCCAGTACGCGAGTCGTGACCATGTAATCCTCGCCCTGTTGTGGCATACGGGCATCCGACTTGGAAGCCTGCGAGCGTTCGACGTCAGCGATTTTGACCCGGACGCACCCTGTCTGGAACTTCGGCATCGACCGGAGTCCGGGACTCCGTTGAAGAACGGGAAGGCGGCGCACCGGACGATAGCGGTTGGCGAGCATTACGCCGAGGTCCTTCAGGACTACGTTGCCCACAACCGCCACGAGGTGACCGACGACTACGGCCGAGAGCCGCTCATCACGAGCGAGCAGGGTCGGCTTACTGAGACGCCAATTCGTCGGACGGTCTACCAGTGGACGCGGCCGTGCATGGTCGCCGACTGTCCGCACGACGAGGACCCGAACGATTGTCCGTATATGAACCGCGACCGCGCGAGCGAGTGTCCTTCGTCGCGGTCGCCGCACGGCATCCGGCGCGGTGCGATTACGAAGCACCTCCGCGACGGCACCCCAGAGGAGATCGTCACCGACCGATGCAACGTCAGCAGTGATGTCCTCGACCAGCACTACGACCAGCGAACTGAACGTGAGAAGATGGAACTTCGACGCGAGTTCCTCCAAGACGCATGATTTCGAGCAACTCCCCCACCACGACTAGCGACACTCGGCATCGAACGAGAACCAGCGCAACCCCCGAGAAGGCTACATCCCGACGAGTCCACTTCCTCCTTCGCCCACGTGTTCACACCGATTAGACGTTGGCTCGGCGACCTTCCCGCACGAACCGCGTTTGCTCGGTCCCGATCACCCACTCTACCAGTAATGCGTGGACTTAACCAGAAACAGAGGTTTCGACATTGCCAGTTTGCGAGACGTTTACGAAAAGCGCCGTATCCGTGTTTCCCTCGGATTAGAGGGTACAACATATCGCCCTCTCGACGTACGCTCCGCTCGCTCACCGGAAGTGCAAAGCCGCAGAACAAACCGCTTAGACGTTGATGTGACCTTCGCGCCGGAGTTGGTCCTGCGCGGACCCGTCGTAGCGCCACTCGATGTCGGCCTTCTCGTCCTGCCAGTCCCACGGTTCGCACAGCACGATGTCGTCCCGTCGAATCCAGATTCGCTTTCGCATCCGGCCCGGAATCCGACCCATGCGCTCGACGCCGTCGTTACAGCGGAGGCGCACGCGGTTCTTGCCGAGCATTTCGGTCACGATAGCGAACTGCTCCGTGTCGTCGGGCATGCGGAGGTTCCGTCGCCCAGAATCTTCACTCACAACTGTTATACGTCGTGAGTCTTTTTAAAGGTTTCATCGTGCGACGAATCGGCTAGTGGTCTCCGAATCGCGTTGTCGAGCGTCGAACGGCGTCGGACTGGCGACGGTCCGCTCGGGACTCGTCTATCGACTTGGAGGCTCAGAAGTCCGCCTTCGATATCCACTCGCGGGCGACCGCCACGAACCACGCCATCCACACCGCGAACGCGACCAGCCACGCGCCGTACTGGACTAACGGATGGCGCACGACCACGTAGGCGACGCCGAGGACCACCGTGACGACCGCCAGCGCGGCGAGATTCCGATACGACGGGCCGAGGAGTTCCCGCATCTCCGGGAGGTACACGAGCCGAACACATGATTGTTGGCCGTCGCTCGTCGGCGTCGAATTGTACGATACGAATCGGCGATGGAAAGCGTCGGAGTGCGTCGGTCGGCTACCCCTGTACCACGACTCGGCCGCTCGAATGCACCGTGACCTCGTACACGTCGTAGGGGAACGACACCGAGACGTCGTCGCGCAGGTCGCCGTACCGTCGCGTGTGGAAGAGCATCTGGAGCGCGTCGCAGTCCACCACCGAACTCAGCGGTGTCATCCGGGCGGGGTCGCGGTCGAGTACGTCCGCGAGCGCGAGCGCGAGACCGGTACACACCTCCCCGCCGAGCATCTGGTCGCTGATGTCGAAGACGTACGTAGACGTGAACCCGCCGTCTTCGGACGCGGATTGTATCTCCACCGGGTCGATGTTGTTTCTCGACATGCTCATTCGGTTGCTACGCCCTATCAGGGAGGGTCGTACAAAGGCTTTCCGATGGAACTGGATTCCGCCGTAAACGGTCGAACGTGCCGGTGTGCTGGGACTTCTCGGGGAGACTCGCCGCGGAGCGGAGACGCCGCGGAGTCTGCCACCGTCAGCCGTCCCGTCAGTTCGCTAGTGAATTTTTCCCGAGGGGTGGCGGGTTAGTTTATAAGGCAGTGGTTCGATGAGGTCGGTATGACCGGCCGGTGGAGTTCGAGCGACGGCAGAGTTGGGGGACCCGAATCGCCGACGGAATCGGCGTCAGGGGCGGCGACGAGGGCACGCGGCCAGTCGGAAGTGCTGGGCGTCGTTCTCCTCCTCGCCATCACCATCACGGGCACGGGACTCATCGTCGCGTTCGGGTCGTCGGCGCTGTCGGACTCCAAGCAGTCCTCGGAGATAGACAGCGCCGAACACGCCATGACGCAACTCGACTCGAAGGCGAGTTTAGTCGGTATCGGCCCGTCGCCAGCCCAGAGCGTCTCGCTGGGCGTCGATAGAGCCACGGTGGAGAATCGGACCGGATGGATGCGAGTTCGGGTCGTCAATCGAACCGACGGAACCACCGAACACGTCGTGATGAACCAGACCCTCGGCGCGATATCCTACCGGAACGGCGACACGAGTATCGCGTACCAGGGCGGTGGCGTCTGGAAGCGAACCGCCAACGGGAGTACGATGGTGTCGCCGCCGGAGTTCCACTACCGCGGCACCACGCTCACGCTACCGCTCGTCGCCATCAACGGGAGCAAGACGCTCGACGGCCGCGTTCGGATGACCAGCGGCGGCGGTGTCGAGTCGAAATTTCCCAAGCGCAGCGACCCCGACTTCCGGAACCCGCTCACCAACGGCGAGGTGAACGTCACGGTTCGGAGCGACTACTACCGGGCGTGGGGCCGGTTCTTCGAGCAGCGAACCGGCGGGTCGGTCACGTACTACCACCCCAAGAACCGCGTCACCATCTCGCTGGTCGTCCCCACGCGGACGCGGAACGTCACGAACGCGCTGGCCGGAACGACGCCCGACCAGATGACAATCCAAGGCGCTGGCGGGTCGTCGTTCACCGACAGCTACAACTCCTCGGACGGAACGGGGTACTCGGGACCGGACGCCTCCGACAACGGGACCATCGTCACCAAGGGGAGCGTGAAACTGACCGGCGGTGCCGAAATCTTCGGCAACCTCCGGACCGGCGGCGGGACGGTGGACTTCGGCGGCGGCGTCACCATCCACGGGAACCTCTCGTACGGCGGGACGGTCAACTGCAACGGCGGTTCGCCGGGGGGCGACTGTAGCTCAGTCGAGGGGTGGCAGGCCAACAACGGCACGGCCCCCGACATCAGCCCCATCGGCGACATGGTGCAGGGGAAGGTGGCGACCTACAGCGACCCCTCGAACAACCAGAACGCTGGCGTGACGGCAATCAACGAAAGCACGGACACGTGGAACGACTCCGAATCGACGCTGACGCTCCCCTCGGGCGCGTACTACGTTTCGAGCGACGACCTCGACTCGGCGCAGACGCTCCGGTTCGACAACACCGCCGGGGACATCACGCTCGTCGTGGACGACGACATCGTGTGGAACAACGTGAACGTCGAGGTGGCCGACCCCGACGGCGGGATGGTGAAACTCTACACCAGCGGGTCGAAGTTCCACCTCAAGGACTCGACCGTCGGGGACACCGCCACCCACTACTCGCCGTCGCTGCGGGTCTACGCCGGACCGGGTCTCGACGTGACACTCGAAACGCACACCCAGTTCGTCGGCCTCATCTACGCGCCGGGTACCGACACCAACTCGGGGTCGATTACGGTCAAAAGTCAGGCCGAACTCTACGGCGGCATCGTCGGCGGCGGCAACACGCTCCTGAAGTCGGGCGGGTCGATTCACTTCGACCAAGCGCTCAAGTCGGTGGACCCCGTCATCGGGGCGTCCGAGAACGTCCCGCGACTGACGTACCTCCACATCAGCGTCGCCCGCGTGAACGTCACGAGCGTCTGAGAAGGACCCGCCGAGAACGACAGGCGGAGAAGATTTCCGGCGTTTCTCGCTATTTTACTCCCGGCCGAAACGCGACTCTCAGCCCGAAATCGAGAACTCCACCACCGAGTCCGACACCAGCAGGCCGTCGGTGTAGAACTGGTAGGTCACCTCGCCGTCGGCGGCGTCTGCCGCGGCCGGGTTCGAGTCGGGCGGCGTCATCCCCATCGACTCGAAGTATCGTCCCCACGCCGCCGCCCGCGAGGATTCGACCGTGACGTTGACCCTGACCTCGTCCGCGGCGTCGGACCCCGTGTCCAACTGACCGGCGACGCCGACCGACTGACGGTACGCGACGAGTAGGACCGTGGAACTCCCGCCCACGCCGCCGGAGTCGGACTTGGGGTAGGTGACGACCAGCGGGACGACCGACCGCCGGTCGTCCACGACCAGACCGGGTTCGGTCCGCATCGCGGCGTTCCCTCCGTCCACCCGGAACGTCGCGCCCATGGAGTACACTACCTCCCCGGACGGAGCGTCGTAGACCAGCGGCCGGGCGGTCCGCCCGACGGTCAGGTTGGCGTCGCTGTCGGTGTCGTTGGCCTGTACCTCGACTCGCACCGGGTCGCCGAACCCGAGCGTCGCGCCCGACAGTTTGAGTTCGGTCGCCCTGCTGGGCGCGCCCTCGTGGGTCACGTCGGCGACGTTGTCGGCCAGCACGTCGAACGCCCGGACCGTGTTGGTGAGTTGCTCGTCCTCGCGGGCGTCCTCCAGTCCGCCGATGCCGGTGGTGTAGACCACGCCGATGGAGGCGGTCACGAGCGCGAAGACGAACACGAAGCCGATGGTCTCGCTGACCCCGCGGCGGTCCATCACGCGCTGGTCACCTCCAGACGGTCGGGCGACGCGCCGGTGTTCAACTCGATTCGGAGGTCGCCGCCCCGAACCGTGGTCGATTCGACCGCGGTGGCGTTGCGGAACCCGACCCGCACCGTCACCTCCGGGTGGTCCGACCGGAGGAGTATCGTGGAGTCGGACGCGGTGGCGTCGATTTGCACCTCGTAGCGCGTCCCGGCGACCCGTTCGGGGAGCGTCACGGAGACGACGACCGCCTCGTCGCCCCGCCCGACTTCGGCGAGTCTGTCGGCCGCCATCAGGTCGGTGGCGACGCGCTCGCCGAGGACCGACAGTTCCGTCCGCGCGGCCGACTCCCGCCGGTCGTCCACCATTCCGCCGGTGGCGGTCAGGACGCCCCCGATGAGCAGCGTCGCCACCACGAGGTTGAGGGCGTAGTTGACCGTGACCGAGACGCCGCGGTCGTCCGCGCGGAGTCTGCGACGTATCCCGCCGCGGTCCTCGTCTCGTCCCCCGCGACGCGGACGCGGTCGGGTCACGCAGGCTCACCCCGGGCGACCCGGACGGTCGTGTGGAACGAGAGGTCCGACGTCTCGAAGTGGATATCGAACTCGGCGGCGTAGACCGCCGGGACCGCTCGCGGCGACTCCCCGGCGTCCGGCCCGGCGAAGTTCCCCGACCGCACGTCGCCGTCCGACGGCGGTTTGGCGACCGTCACGCCGTAGGTCCCGGTGGCCTCGGTTCCGTTCTCGAACGCGAGGTCGTAGGGCGTCGAGACGCCCGTCGCCCAGTCGAGGGCGGGACACCGAGTCCCGTTGACGGTCCCCGCCGTGAGGTCCACCGTCGCTTCCGGGCCGGACGCCGAACAGACCCGGTGGGGCGAGGACTCGCTGGCGTTCTGGACCGCGACAGCGACCGCCGACCCGTCGTCGTAGAGGTGGACCCGCCACTCGTCCGAGGCGGTCCGGGTCCGCACCGCGAACGCCGTCGAAGCGCTCGTACTCAGGTTCTCTCGTGAGACCGTCACCGTGACGTGACGCACGCCCGGCCCGCCTCCCTCGCCCACGTCGTCCGCGAGCGTCCAGTCGTCCGACCTGCCGTCGCTCGTGAGGGTCCGCGAGGCGTTGGTCTGGTAGAGCAGGGTCCCGTCGGTGAACGAGACCGAGTCGGTCTCGACTCGCGCGACGGTCGCTCGTTCGGCCCGGTATCCAGCGGTCAGGTCGTCGAACCGCCCGATAGCCGCGGTGACGTTCCGCTCGACCTTCGCCCGGGAGTCGTAGCCCTCCCGGTTCTCGGCGTCCACGACGCCGCCGACGCCGCCGACGACCTCCTGTCGGTAGGAGACGGCCCCGCTGTCGTCGAGTCCGGCCCCGCGCGTGGCGAGGTTCTGCGTGTAGATGACGGTGTTCAACAGCAGCACCAGCGCGACCAGCATCACCGCGATGGCGAGACCGGTCACGAGTATCAACTGGCCGCGGTCGCGGCGGCCGTCGTCGTCGCTCTCTCGGTTCGGTTTCGTTCTTACATCTGCCATACGACGATGCGCACCTCCATGACGTTGTGCAGCGACGCGTTCGGCGCGGCGTCGGGCGCGTAAAAGTTCGCCGACGAGACGTTCCCCGCACCCGGTCCGGCCAGCGGGGTCCCGTCGTACACCGCGACCGTTCGAGTCGCGGTCGCGGCGTTGTCGCTGGGCGACCCCATGTACACCATCGTCTGTCGCCGGGTCGCGTTCCCGGCGGTCCGGTACCTGACGTAGACGTTGTACGCGATGCGCCGCCCGGCCGTCGAGAAGTTCCCGAACGTCTGGTTCAACGCCGCCCCGAGGGCGTTGGGCGGGCCGCCGTTCGCGTAGAATCCCCGACTCGTCGCGCCGACGAACATGCCGTTGTCGGGGTCCCAGAACGTCACGGCCGGTCGGAGCGTCCCGTTCTCGGCCGCGGTCGTCAGCAGGTCCGCGGCCGCGGTCTGGTGTTGGTTCTCGATGTGCTGGTTCGACGTGCTGGCGGTCAGCGGCGTCACCGCAGTCGTCTGGAGCGCGAACAGCACGCCCGAGACGACCAGCAGGGCGGCGGTGAACGCCTCCAGCGTGTGGACCTGTCCGCGGGGCGCGTCGTCGCTCACGCTACCACACCCTCACGTAGAGGTCGCGCTGTTCGCCGCCGAGCAGTACCACTCGACGGGAGACGACCACGCTCTCGGATTCGGGCGGGGTCGGTCCGGCGTCGAGCGAGACCGGCGTTCCCCCCGGACTGACCGACTGCACCGTGCCGTTCTCCTCGACGGTGACGTTGACCGCCACCGCGGGGCCGACCCCGAGCGCGGCATCGAGGTCCGCGGCGTCGGTGGTGAACTGGCACCCGGCCGCCCCGCCCGCGCCGTCGCCCGCGGCGTCGAAGAACTCGGCGGTACACGCCGAGTCGAAGACCGACGGCGAGGACGGGTCGGCGAGCAACTGCTCGGCCAGCAGCGTCGCGGTCCGGTCGGCCGCCAGCACGTCGCCCTCGCCGTTGGCGGTGAACGGTTCGAAGACGCCGGGGAGGAACGCGACGACGAACACGACCGTCAGCAGGAAGACGCTCATCCCGACCACGAAATCGACGCTGGTCTGGCCTCGCGCACCACCGCGGGCGCCGTTCCCGTTCGGGTTGTCGGTTCGTGCGTGCATGGTTAGATGAACGAGAAGGTGACGAGCGCGACGGTCGGCAGTACCACCGCGAACTTCACGCCCGACAGCAGCGAGGCGTCCCGGATGTAGCCCGCGATGAACCCCGAGAGGATGGCCTGCAGGGTCACGGCGTGGAAGAACAGCATCGAGAGGAGCGTGGTGTCCACGCCGCCGCCGAACTGACTCGCGCCCGCGCCGCCCGACGAGGAGGCCTGTCCGGCGAGTCCGGCCATCACGTCGAGGAACTTGACCTTCAGGATGGCCATCACCGCGAGCAGGGTCAGGTAGGTCATGATGATGATGACGACCTGCATCCGCGAGCGGGACTTGCGCTCGCGGTCGATGTCGTCCTGATTCTCGCTGGCCTGCGCCGCGGTCGAGAGAACGTCCGTAATCTGGCTGGAGGCCTCTTGGGCCTTCGAGACCAGTTTGACCGTCCGGGCGAGGCGCGGGATGTGATACCGGTTGTTGAACTCGATGAGCGCGGCCTTCAGGCTCATCCCGTACTCGACCTTGGCGTGAATCACGTCGAACTCGTCGGCGAGCTTTCCGGTCGAGGTGTCTGCGACGGTCCGGATGGATTCGAGCAGGGTCAGGCCGGTGTCGTTCGCCGAGGAGAGCTTTCGCAGGTTGTCCGAGAGCTTGCTGATGACCGCCTGCCGCGACCGGACGTTCCACGTGTGGAATATCGCCAGCGGCAGGAAGTTGACGTACACCGGGACGTAGACGTAGATGAACGTCCCCCAGATGGGGTTGGCGACCATCTCCTGAAAGCTCCGGGGGGCCGCGCCGGTCCAGACCGCGTTGCCGACCAGCACCAGCGAGGCGGGGAACGTCAGTCCGAGGACGAACAGGGGGTGGTCCCGGAAGAAGATGTGCGGTCGCTTCAGCAGGGCCACGGTCTCGAAGGTCCCCTCGCGGCTCTTGATGCGGTCGAAGACCGAGAAATCGCCGACGTACTTCTCGATGAGGCCGAGGTGGAGGATGCCCGCGCCGGTGGTGGCCTCGAGTCGGTCGCCGCCGTCGGCGGGGTTGAGGTAGCCGTCGCCGGGGTCGTCCTGCTTGACGGTCGAGACCAACACGAGGAACCCGACGCCCGTGAGCGGAATCAGTCCGTAGACCGTGGCGTACAGCATCGACTCCTTGGCCTGCCCGAGCATCGACATGATGACGAGGATGATGATGAGCAGCAGGGGGAACAGCGAGAGGGTCATGTACATCTCGCCGAACAGTTCGAGGGTCTCCAGCGTCATCTCCTGTTGCTGCTTGGCGGTCCGCATGTGCTTGTCCTTCTTGTCGTCGAGGAAGTCGCTCATGTCCCCGCCGGAGTTGACGATGGAGAGCATGTCGGTCAGAAACTGGCCCAGTTCGTCGCTGGGCGTCTCCAGCGACCGCTTGCGAATCGCGGTCCGGTAGTCGGTGTCGAAGTACTCGGTCTCCTGCACGATGGACTGGAACTCGCGGGCCACCTCGCCGTAGGTGTCGTCGGCCATCGCCATCGCCTCCAGAATTTCGAGCTGGTTGAGACCCCCGATGGAGAGGGCGTACATGAACGAGATGGCGTCGGGCAGCAGCATGTTTATCTCGCGTTCGCGCTCGCTGGCCCGCATGTAGGGAATCCCGACGACGAACCCGAAGCCGATGCCGAAGCCGATAGCGCCGAACACCAGTCCGCTGACCGCGACCAGCGAGGGAATCTTGAACGTCTTGATTATCCACGCCACCGTCTGGTTGGGGACCGGCACGCCGATGAGGACTCCCACCTCCACGACGCCGGTCATGAACAACACGTACCCGACGAACGTCCCGAGCAACCAGAGGACGACGCCCGCGAGGACGCCTATCGCCAGCCCTCGCGAGAGGTAGAGTTCCACGGTGTCGGGCATCCGGGCCTCGGCGAGTTTCGTCTCCACGTCGTCCACGAAGTCGCCGTCCTCGTCGAACAGGTAGTCGAAGAGGGGGTAGAACGCGTCGGCCAGCGCGTCGGCCGACCGGCCGGGACTGCCCGGGTTCCCGTGACTCATCGCTCGTCCTCCTCGTCGTCGGAGTCCCGCGAGTCGGCGTCGTCAGTCTTCGACTGATTGCTCGGCGAGCGTTGCTCGTCGGCGTCGTCAGCCGCTGGTTGACGGCTCGACGAGCTTTGCTCGTCGGCGTCGAAGGCGGCCTCGAAGTCGCCGAACGAACCGTCCTCGGCCGACTCGTCCTCGTCGTAGACCTCGGGGAAGCTTCCCAGTTCCCCGGCGTCGTTGACGTTCCGGACGCTGTCCTCCGGGCCGACCGACTCGGTGTCCTGGAACGGGCCGCGCCCGTCCGAGTCACCGCCAAGAATGTCCCCGAAGGGATTGTCAGTCTCGGGGTCGGATTCGGCGTCGGGGTCGACCTCGACTTCGGCGGGCGCGTCGGTGGGTTCGGCGGACTCCGCGAGCGCTACCGCGAGACCCTCTACGTCGGCGTCGGCCCCGCGGTAGTCGTCGAGGAGTCGGTCCTCGGCCTCCGCGAGGATGCCCTTGGCGAGTTCGTAGGTCTCCTCGCCGGGGTCGGGCCGGGGCACCATCTCCTCCTTCTTCGGGTCCACGTCGATCTGGACGCTCTCCATCTCCCGGAGGTCTTCGAGGCTCTCTTCGAGTTGCTCGTTGGCCACGAGCGTCAGGATGGTGTCGGGGTCGTTGATGAACGCCTGCACCGTGGCGGCGACCTGCGTGTACTCGTTGAGACCGTTCTTGATGAGGTACGCGAGGATGACCCGGCGCTTGAGGATTTCGCGCTCCAGTCTGTCGTGGTCCCAACCGCGGTCGAACATGATGTCCTCCATGGTGTTCGACCCCGACAGGCGCATGAACTCGTCGTCCTCGGCGCGCCACTGGAAGATGTCCTGAACGTTTATCTCATCGTTCTCGGCGTTGTACTCGTTTATCTCGGTGAGCGACTTGTTCCGGCGCACCTTGCTCCCCTGCACGCGCGTCTGGGTCTGGATGGAGACCAAGTCGAGCGCGGTGAACAGCGTCTTCGAGACGTTGATGGGTTCGGTCGTGAACCGCTTCAGCACCTCGCCCACCGTGTCGGCGTGGAAGGTGGTGTAGGTCGTGTGCCCCGTGGACATGACCTGAAAGAGCGTCCGACCCTCCTCGCCCCGAATCTCGCCCATCACGATGTAGTCGGGGCGCTGGCGGAGCGCGGCCTCCAGCAGGTCGAACTCGTCCACGTCGCCCTTGTCGTCGTCGGAGAACGAGGGCCGGGTGACGCTGGCAATCCAGTTGCGCTGGGGCAGTTCGACCTCGCGGGTGTCCTCGATGGAGACGATTTTGGAGTTGCTCGGGATGAACAGCGACACCGCGTTGAGGCTGGTGGTCTTCCCGGACGCGGTGCCCCCGGCGAAGATGAGCGACTTGTGGTTCTCGATGGCGAGCCACATGAACGCCATCTCCTCCAGCGAGAAGGTGTTCCAGTTCACGAGGTCCACCGGCGTGAACGGCACGTCCTTGAACTGCCGGATGGTGTAGTTGGTCCCGTGGTCGCTCACTTCCCGGCCGAGGGTCAACTGGGCGCGCGACCCGTCGGGCAGCGTGGCGTCCACCTGCGGTTGGCGCTTGGAGATGCCCTTGCCCGAGCGCTGAGCCATCTTGACCACGAAGTCGTCGAGTTCGTCCTCGCCGTGGTAGACGTTGGAGATGACCTGCTCGTGGTCGGTGTGGTAGACGAACACCGGCGAGTTGTAGCCGTCCACCGAGATGTCCTCGACGTTGATGTCGTGCTTGATGCCGTCGATGCGCTCGTAGCCCACGAAGTCCCGTCGGAGGAAGTAGAGCAGTTTCTCGGCCTGATACTCCGAGAGCGTCTCGTCGTCCTCCTCGATGAGGACCGGTTCGGGCCGGACCGAGATACCGTCGAGGCCGCCGGAGTCGTCGGGTTCGAGGTCCTCGATTTTGGTCTCCACCGCTGTCCGGACCTGCTCGCGCAGGGTCCCCTCGGCCTCGAAGTCGAGGTCGAGGTACTCGTCGAGACGGATTCGGGGTTCGTCGTCGGACTCGGCCGTCTCGGGCAGGTCGCTCTCGCCCGCGTCGTCGGGACTCGTGGGTAAGTCGGTCTCCTCGTCGCCGTCTCCGGACGCCGCTTTCGAGTCGGGAGACGCCGGTTCCTCGGTCGTCTCGGCTGCGGTTTCGGCCTCGGCGTCCGGGCCGTCGCTGACTGCGCCGCCGTCGGCCGCGACCTCGTCGGTTGTGGCGTCGGCGTCCGGCGACGGTTCGGCGTCGTCCGTGGCGTCGTCGTCCGCCTCGGGGTCGTCGGCATCTGCGTCGCCGAGGTCTTCGTCCGAGTCTCCGTCGGCGGTTTCGGCCGTCGAATCTGTATCGTCGTCCTGTCGTCGTTCGAGCGCGTCTCGAATCGGCTCGAAGGCGGCGTCGGTCTCGGTCCGAATCCGGTCCACGTACGCCGAGACGGCGTCTCTGGTCTCGTCGTAGCGGTCGAGCAGTTCCCGGAGCTGTCGGGCGCGCTCGCCGTCGTTCTCGGCGTAGAGGTCGTAGCGGGCGAGCAGTTGGAGCGCCTCGCGCTCGATGACGTCTCCCCGTTCCTCCTCCTCTGCATCGACGACCACGTCGTCGCTGGAGTACTTGATGGACGACCGGAGCTTCTGGGTCAGGAACTCCTGCAGGTCGTCCTCGATGGGCGTGCAGTACGGCTCCACCATGTAGTACTTGGTCTCGTTCTCCTTCTCGGAGTGGAAGATGACGACGAACGAGTAGGGTTTGTTGACCCAGTAGCGGTCCACCTCCCTGAAGTGCTGTTTCTTCGGGAGCGCGACCTCCTTCTCCAAGTCGTAGCGGTTCACCAGCGTGGTGTGGCCCTCGACCGTCGAGAAGAAGGCGTCCTCGTCGAGTTCCTCGGGCACGTCGAGCGTGCGCTCGTCCTCTATCTTCAGGAGTTTCCGGGCGTCGTGTGCGCCCTCGGCGAGGAGTTCTTCGAGGTCCTCTTCGGGGAAGCCCAGCCACTCCTCCTTCTCGAAGCGGTCGATGTCGCCCTCGTCGTCTCGCGGGCGCTCGGGGGCGGTGACGTCGGTGTCCTCGTAGTAATACTCGTACTTGAAGTGTTCCCAGTAGTACTCGCCCTTCGTGACCGGCGTGGTCGCCGGGTCGAGCCACTCCTCGAAACTCGCGCTCAGGTCGGTGACGGCGAGACCGCCCTCGAAGACGCTGGCCGGGAAGTCGTCGTGACCGAGCCACTCGCCCCGGTCGAAGGGGACGACCTCGCCCGACTCGTCCCGGGGGAGCGCCATCCCGTCCTCGGCCTCGTCGTAGTAGTACTCGTAGCGGAAGTGTTCCCAGAGGTACTCGCCGAGCGCGACCGGCGTCTCCTCCGGGTCGAGGAAGTCCTCGAAGTAGGCGCTGAGTCCCGCGGCGGTCCCGGCGGCGTCTTCGACGCGTGCGCCGGTCTCGTCGGCCTCGTGGCCGAGATACTCCGCGGCGTCGAAGGGGCGTGGCTTCCCGCGCCAGTTGGTCGGGGGACTCCCGTTCTCGTAGAAGAACTCCTCCTTGAACGCCTCCCAGTCGTACTCGCCGACCGTGACGCCCGCGCTGGCTAGCTCCTCGTCGCTGATGTCGAGCGCGTCCGGCCCGTCCCCGTCTTCGGACGAGTCCGCGTCGACGCCGGATTCGGACTCCACCCCGTCGTCTGCCTCGCTCTCGACGTCGTTCCCGAGTTCTCCCTCCGTATCGTCCACTGTCTCGCTCTCGGGGTCGTCGACCGATTCGCTCTCGGGGACGTCTTCGGATTCCGTTCCGATACTGTCCGCGGATTCGTTCCCGGCATCGTCCACGGGGTCGGTGTCCTCGTCGGGGTCGGCGGTCTCCTCGACGTCGGCTTCAGTTCCTGACTCGACGTCGCTTCCGGACTCGGCGTCGTCTCCAATGCCGTCTTCTGTTACTGTCTGGTCCTCGTCGGCAGTGACGTCCGAGTCGGTCGCTCCCGTATCGGGGTTCCGACTGTCGGATTCTCCCGCCTCGGCCGGTCCCGAGTCGTCGTCCGTCCGCCGCGCGCTCGACTCGTCTGGCGTCGGCGCGTCGGCGTCGTGACCGCCGGACGAGTCCTCGACGGCCTGCGACCGTTCTTCGTCGGGGGCGTCCCCCGCGTCTCGTTCGTCGCTCATTGGCTATTCCCCTCGCCTAATGACGCAAAAAACCTCGTAACAGAGAAGAGATACGTCCTCATACTTTACTTTACATGGTCAATGGAGGCATAATGAAAATTGTGGCCGACTGGACGGCGAATTGACATCCTGCGGTGGAGTACGTGCTGAATCAGGTGACACTATAACGGCGCGATAAAGTGAAAGAATTTTGACAAATATGCGATTTAGTCAGAAGAAAAACTGTTTCTACGCCGGGACGTCGAACCGTGTCGACGAGTTCGCCCGGAGTTTCGTCCGCGGTTCGGCGTATCATCGGATCGACGTGAAACCGGAAGGCGTAAATCGTGCCACTAGCAACCACCGTGCGTGCTTTCAGTACGGTTCTTGGCGATGCTGAGTACGTTCCTGCTCGTGGTCGGGGCGCTCCTCGTGGGAGAGGCCCTCCACGGTGGGGTGGTGACCGGAGAGTACGCCGTCACCTCGCCGTGGGTCGTCCTGCGGGTCGTCCTCGGCGGACTCTTCATCGTCCTCGGCTACCGCTTCCGGACCCCGACCGAGGAGTACGTCGCCATGCCGTCCGACGAACCCGACGGGTCCGGCGGGACGACCGACGAATCGCCCGACCCGGACCAGACAGGGGAGTTCGACCCGGAGATGTCGCCCCTAGGCGGTGACGGACTCGAACACGTCCAGGCGGACGACTCCGCGCGGAGGAGCGACGAACCCTCAGACGACGTCCGCGACTGAGTCGGCCGGGTCGCGGGTAGCCAGCAGCAGTCGGCGGACCGTGTCACGTTGGAAGTGCGGAACTTTTAACCTTGGCGAATAGTACCACAAACCATGGCGATACGCGAACAAGTACCGAAACCCCTCCGTGGTCCGGCGGGTTTTGCGTCGTTAGTTATCATGCTACTCGGCATCGTCGTCGGATACATCCTCACCATGGTGGGCCTCACGCTGTACCTCGGTCTCGACCCGATCCAGCAGGGGGCCGTCAGCACCGTCGAGGCTATCAGTGTGACTGCCATCGGTATCGGCACGCTCGTGACGGGCTATCTCGGATGGCGCGGCTTCAACTACTTCGCCTACTGATATGCCGGTAGACGTTCGCACTCACCCCGACACGCCCGACCTCGAACAGTTACAGAATCTGGTGCTCGAACCGATTCCGCAGGACGAGATTCGTCGCCGCCGCGAGGACGGCCACGTCCTCGTCGAAGACGTGATAAACGACCGCGACGACCTCGACGTTCGGGCACCGCTGACCGACGAACCCGGCGAGGTCGCCGAGGGCGACGTCGGCACGGCGCTCTATCGACTGGTCCAGTTGTTCGGCACGCCGCCGTTCCCCGAGTACATGGCTGGCGAGGACATCAGCGACCGCTACGAGACGACGTACAAGTACCTCTTCCGCGTGGAAGTCCGAGACGACGCGGAGGAACTCCCCGACGAGTGGCTCCTGACGATTCGAGACTGGGAACTCGAAGTCGGCGTCGGCGTCTGCGAGTGGCGCGACGAGGAAGAAGAGACGTTCACCGCCGACTCGACCGTCGCGCTCACGTCGATGGCGCTCGCTCAGAACGTCACGAACGAACCCGTCAACTGCGACTACAAGGACATCTGGTACTGAGTCGCCGACATGAACGACCCGAAGGAGACGATACTCGTCTGGTTGACCGACGAGGGAACCAAAACTCTCCTCCTCTTCACGCTGGCGGTCGGACTCGGACTCGCCAGTCTGGCCTTCTTCTTCGACGGAACGTCGGGGTCCCCCACGCGGACCGAGTTCTCCCTCCTCGTGGCCGCGATGGTCGTGGTGTTCTACATGACCCTGCGGACCAATACGTACTGAGACCGTCAGCCAGCGTCTTTGGTCGTCGATTATCGGCCCGTCAGCCAGTGCATCAGGGAGAACGCGACCGCGAGCGAGGCGACGAGAAGTCCCGCGAACGCGGGGACGATGGAACCGTACCCGTAGAGTCCGGCCCAGTGTCCGGCGTAGGCCGCGGCGATGAACCCCGGGACCGACAGCACCAGAAACAGCGACGAGAGGTAACTGGCGAGCGTGGGGTCGTCGTTGTGGCTCGCGAACGTCCCTCGTTCGCGCACCGACTTCTCGGGATTCGGGGTGTCCTTCGACACGAGTTCACGTTGCGCGCGGTGGCTCAAAAACGCCTCGGTTAGCCTTCGAGATAGCCGCCGACGAGCACCGTCGCGAAGTACGCCCCGAAGAACGTCATCAAGTACGTGAAGATTGCACCGGCAATCGCCTGACCGAGCATCTTCGGGAGGAGCACGTCCCGCGCGAGCGGGGGATACGGCAGCAGCCAGAGCGGCGCGATCCACACCGCGACGTGGAAGGCGAGTCCGACGAGGAACGACCCCAACGCCAGCGTGATGCTCTCGGTGAGGTCTCTCGCGAGGAGATGGTTGTACGCGCCGCCGAGCGCCATGACGACGTACGCCCACGTCTGGGAGACTCCCAGCGGCATGAGCGTGTGCTTGACCGACATGAACGCCCCCATCCCGGCCACCGACCCGGTGAACAGGGTGAGCGCGAGGAGGCGGAGGTTCGTCCGGACGCCGTCGAGTTCGACCCCGGACATCGTACGCGTGCGCTCAGCCATCGACTTCGCCCTCCGTCACGTCGATTCTGACGTTCACGTCCTGAATGGTCCCTTCGAGTTGGCCGACCACGCGGAGTCGTTCGGACTCGACGGCGGCCGCGGCTTCCTCGCGAGAGCCGTCCGCGATCTCGATGCGCGCGGTAACGGTCCCGGTTTCGCCCGCGCCGATAGCCCCTCCGTCGAGTTCGACGCCGGGTGTCGTCAGCGTCCGGTTACCGACCTTCCCGTACAATCGACCGTACGATGCGGTGAACGCACTTCGGGTCGGGTTGCGGACTCGAATCTCGACGACGAGTTGGCTCCCGTCGTCCGAGGTGGCGACCTCGGTCGCCGTCGCGTCGATGCTGACCTTGTTCATCACTGCGACGTGTGCGGAGAACGTCGGTACGAACAGCATCGTCGCGACGAGTGCCACCAGCAGAAACGATCCCACTGCGGTCGGTCTCTGCCCACCGAAGGGAATACGGCCTGTCATACACTGTCAAAGACGGGTTGCCGTAACAACATAAACGTTGTCCGATGGTTTCGATCCGGTCGTCAGAACGAGAGAGCGGCGAGTGCGCGTCAGTCGTCGGCGTTCGACCGCGCCCTCCGCGTCTTCTGGTGGTCACCCTCGTAGAGGTGACACGCGGTTATCTGGTCGCCTGCCGTCCGGAGGTCGGGGTGTTCCTGCGCACAGATCGTCTGGAACTCGCCGTCGAGTAGCTCCCGGGCCGCGTCGTAGTCGCCCTCCACGACTCGTCTGGCGGTCTCCCGCAAGGTCTGCTCGGCGTCCTGCGGGATGTCGAGCTGCCGCCACTCGATGGTGGTTCCCGTCTCGCCCTCGGATTTGTGTTCCTCGGGGAGTTCGAGCGCGAGTCCGTGTTCGAGCAACTCGTCGGCGGCCCGGTCCGGTGGCGTCCCCGGACCGATTCCGAGGTCTTCCGGGTCGAGTTGCTCGGTGACCACCTCTCGTTTGAACTTGAACACGCGGCGGAAGGCGGGTTGGTCGCCGGTCCAGTTCTCGGGCGGGATTATCTTCGAACAGCGAGGGTGGAACCGACATCCAGACGGCGGGTTCCGCGGGTTCGGCACCTCGCCCGTGACGTTCGCGCGGTGGCGCTTGGACTCGGGGTCCACCTCGGGGACCGCGTCGAACAGCGCCTCGGTGTAGGGGTGTTTCGGGTCCATCACCACGTCGTCGGTCGGTCCCTGCTCTATGAGGTCGCCCAGATACATGATGGCTGTCCGGTCGCACATGTACCGGATGAGCGAGAGGTCGTGGCTGATGAAGACGTACGTCAGGCCGTACTCGTCCTGCAACTCCTTCATCAGGTTCAGGACGCCCGCCCGGATGGACACGTCGAGCATCGAGACGGGTTCGTCACAGACGACGAAGTCCGGATTGACCACCAGCGCCCGCGCGATGGCGACTCGCTGGAGTTCGCCTCCGGAGAGTTCCTTCGGGAACTCGTTGAGGTACGCCTCGGCGGGCGACAGACCCACTTCGTTCAGTACCTCGATGACGCGCTCGCGGCGCTCGTTGTACCCGCCGTACATGTCGTTGATGCGGAGCGGTTCCACGACCGACTGGAACACCGTCATCCGGGGATTGAGGCTCTCGAAGGGGTCCTGAAATATCATCTGGACCCGCTTGCGGAACTCCTGCTCCTCCTCGTTGGACATGTCGGTGATGTCGTTGCCGTCGAACCGGATGCTTCCCGAGGTGGGTTCGTGGAGTTGCACGAGCAACTTGCCGAGCGTGGTCTTCCCGCACCCGGACTCGCCCGCGATGCCCATGATGTCGCCTTCGTTGATAGTGAACGACACGTCGTCCACTGCCTTCACGGGGTTGGGATCCTTGCCCATCAGGCGGTCCACGACCCCCTGAGACATGTCGAACCACTTCGAGACGTTCTCGACTTCTATCAGTGGGTCTGCGTTTCGGTCCATGTTTTCTCCTTGGCTGCGTCTTCGCGCATCTGTTCGAGGTCGTCCACTCGGTAGCACGCCGAACGGTGGGCGTGGCGGTCGTTCGCTTCGGTCCGCGTCCCCGTCTCGGCGGCCTCCACGTCGTACATCGGCGGATGCGACGTGTGACACTCGTCCACGACGAACGGACATCGGTCCGCGAACCGACAGCCCTCACTGGGGTCGAGCAGGGTCGGCGGCGACCCCGGAATCGAGACCAACTGCTGTTGTTCCTGTTTGACCGTCGGGAACGAGTTCTTCAGTCCGAGCGTGTACGGGTTCGCGGACGACTCCAGCACGTCCTCCTTCGGTCCGCTCTCCATCATCTTGCCGCCGTACATCACGCCGAGTTTGTCGCAGATTTCGGCCATCACGCTGATGTCGTGACTGATGACGAGAATGGACACGTCGAACTCGTCCTGTAGCTCCTCTATCTCCTCGAGGATGCGGTCCTGAATGATGACGTCGAGCGCGGTGGTCGGTTCGTCGGCGATGAGCATGTCGGGGTTGCACGCCATCGCCATGGCGATGACCGCGCGCTGCTTCATCCCGCCCGAATACTCGTGGGCGTAGTCGTCCGCCCGATTGGGTTCGATACCGACCCGCTCCAGCAGGTCGCGTGCGCGCTCGTCGGCCTCCGCCTTCGTCGTGTTCGGTTCGTGGCGGAGGATGGCCTCGATTATCTGGTCGCCCACCTTGTAGACGGGGTTCAGCGCGTTCATCGCGCTCTGGGGGATGAGCGCGATGTCGCGCCACCGCACGTCGCGGATGTCTTGGTCGTCGAGTTCGGTGAGGTCGGTCTTCCCGTCTTCGCGGACGGGATACTGGTCGTCCTCGATTATCTCACGACGCGGTTCGCCGTTCTGGTCCTCCCACCTCGGGAGCGTCCCGTCGAACCACACTTCGCCTCGCTCCACGTACCCGTTCGCGTCGAGGAGGTGGACGAGCGATTTGCCGAGCGTCGTCTTTCCGCATCCCGATTCGCCGACGAGACCGAACGTTTCACCGTGTTCGACGCTGAAGTTCACGCCGTCCACGGCGTGGACCTGCGATTCTCCGGCGTCGTACCGCACCGAGAGGTCGTTGACTTCGAGTAGTGACATCTTAGCTGTCCTCCTGCGGGTTGGTCACGTCCTCCATCGAGAAGCCGACGAAGTAGAACGCGGCCGCGACGAGCATGATGCAGGCTCCCGGCGGAACGAGCCACCACCACGCATCGAAGACGTATCCGTTCGACTTGATGTTCTGGAGCATCAGGCCCCACGAGTTGGCGGTGAAGTCCGCCAGTCCGAGGTACGCCAGCGACGCCTGCGAGAGGATGGCGATGGCGGCGTCCTGCGCGAGGAAGACGAACGCCAGCGGCAGGACGTTGGGCATGATGTGTCGGAACACGATTCGCGTGTCGCTCGCGCCCGCGACCTTCGCGGACTCGACGTACGAGCGCTCCTTCAGCGAGAGCGTCTCCCCGCGGATGATGATGCAGTTGTTGAGCCACGAGGTGACCGCGATGCCGAGGATGATGTTCGTCGTCGTGATACCCCGAATCGCCACGAGGACGATGAGGAACGGCAGGAACGGCAGGCCGTACATCACGTCGACGATGCGTTGAATCATCTCGTCTATCCACGTGTTCCCGTAGAATCCGCTGAGGAGTCCGAGCGGAACGCCGACGAGACTCGACAGGAGGCCCGCGGCGAAGCCGATGTACAGTGCGTCGTCGGCGGCGTGGATGATCAGCGTCAGGATACCTTCCCCGAGGTAGTTCGTCCCGAGCGGGGCGAAGAACGGGTCGCCGAACGCAGGCCCGTGGGGAAGCGACTCGGCCTGTTCGGCCGTCAGCCGTCCGGGTTCGGTTCCCAGATACGCTCGCCACTCTAACGAGTGGGGCGCGAAGAAGTCCGGGAACAGCGCCCACGCGACGAACACGACCATGATGACGATACCGAGGACGCCCATCTTCTCCTCGGTGAACCGGTCCCACCCTCGGCGGAACCGTTCGATTCGGGGTCGCCAGCGCTCCTTCAGCGAGTCGAACTGCGAACTGCTCTCGGTTTCGGCGGCCATCAGGAATCACCTCCGAACTTGATGCGCGGGTCGAGATACGTGTACGCGATGTCCGTCAGGAGTCGCAAGAGGATGATGAGGACGGCGAGCATGAAGAACGCCGCCTGCGAGACGGGGTAGTCTCGACTCAGCACCGACGAGACGATGACCTGTCCGAGACCCGGCCAACTGAACACGTTCTCGATGATGACGCTGCCGTCGAGCAGGAACGCGACTCCGACGATGGCCTGCGTCGCCACCGGAATCAGCGCGTTTCGCGCGGCGTGCTTTATCATGACCGTCCGTTCGCTGAGACCCTTCGCCTGCGCGAGGAACACGTAATCCTCGCTGGTCACGTTGTTCATCGCGGGTCGCATGACCAACATGGCACCGACCCACGAGACGACCGCGATGCTGAAGAGCGGGAGGGTGATGTGTTTGAGTACGTCCACGATTATCGACATCGTCGTCCACTCGAAGTTGGCGAACTTGGTGAACATGTACGTGCTCGGGAACCAGCCGAGTTCGTAGTTGAACAGCCAGATGAACAACCACGAAATCCAGAACGCTGGCATCGAGTAGATGGCGAGGCTCGTCGTGAAGATGCTCTTGTCCTTCCGCGTGCCACGCCACCAACCGAGGTACATCCCGACGAGCGGACCGACGATGAACTGGGCGATGAACGCGCCGCCGAACAGTATCATCGTGCGCGGAAGCCGTCGGATGATGACGTCCCAGACCGGCTCTTTGTACGTCGGCGACCGACCGAACTGGCCGGTCTGGTAGTTAATCATGAAATCGACGTACTGTCTCCAAAGCGGTTCGTTTAGGCCCCAGGTCTCTCTCAGCCTCATGATGTCGTCCTGGTCGAGTTCCGGGGTGATCATCGAACCGATGAACGAACCCGGCATACTCCTTATGAGGACGAAGAGGAGCGACATGATGACAAGCAAGGTCAGATAGGACACGACCAACCGCTTGCCCAGGTATCTTGCACTAATTCGTGTCATTGTTTACTTCGGTTACGTTGTGGTTTCTTCTTTCGATCGTGACTCCGGCAAATACGTGCTGTTCATGGAGCAGGTTCGTTATGAATGTGATGATTTAGCACGTCACGGACCCTCTCCAACCGAGGATGTACTAGGCGTGAATCCCGTACGAAAACGACGCGAGAGAGGGAGAGGGGAGGTCGCTATTCCTTCAGGTGGATGTTGTTCAGTTCGGTGCCGAAACTCGCGTACGGCGGGTCCACGAGTCCCTCGACGAATCCACCGAACTTCTTAGTGTTGACCGGCCACTTCATCTTCTCGTAGTCCATGAGGAAGTACGGCATGTCGAGGTAGATGCGCTCTAGGGCCTTCGCGCTGAGTTTGTTTCGCTTGTCGGGGTTCAGTTCGGTCCGCGCGTCCGAGAGCAGTTTGTCGGCACTGCCGCCGGAGAGACCGTAGCCGATCGCGTTGTACAGCGTCGATTCGGCGTTGAGTTTGTCCGATTCGTGGTCCTTCTTCGAGAGGTCGTCGGCGTTGTCCGAGTGGAAGAAGGCGTAGGCGGAACTGCCGAACGGACCGGTGCCGCCCCAGCCCATCGGGTAGATGTCGAAGTCCTCCTGCTGGTACACCTTCGACAGCATGGTGTTGAACGACAGCGTCTGGGTTTTCACCGGGATACCGACGGTCTTCAGGTTGTCCGTCCAGCGCTGGATGGCCTTCGCTTCCTTCGGCGTCTTCTTCGGCGGGTCGATGAAGATGGTGATCGGGTCGCCGTCCATGACCTCGGGGATGGTCTTCCCGTCCACGCGAATCTCCTTGTCCGCGCTCTGGTGGTTCTTGAGGACCGACGATTTGACCTTCCCGAACGTGTAGTCGTACTTCGCTTCGGACTGGCTGGCTTTGACGCCCGAGAGGCTGCCGGGGTAGTCCTTGCCGGCGTACGTTCCCGAGGAGCCGTCGATGACTTTTCCGTCGGTGATGAACTTGCGGATAGCCTCCACGTCGGGCACGGCGGCCTGTGCCGACCGGAAGTCGAAGGCGTTGGTGGCGGGATGGGTCAGCATCTCGTCTTCGCTGGCGAACTGGTAGTCCGGACGCGGTGCGGGATACCCCGGGGTCTGGGCGAAGTCGCCTTTGATAGCGTTGTTCTGGAGCAGCCGTTGAATCCAGAAGTATTCGTCGAACAGGAACGTCATCGTCTGCTTGAACGCGACGTCGTCGAGCGGTTTGCGGCGACCGTTGAACCCGAAGTAGGAAAAGCCACTCCCGATACCGTTGATGAGACCCATCCCGTCGTTGTTCTTGACCTGCGAGAGCTTCGAGGTCTTCATGCTCCCGTAGTGGGTGTCGATTTCACCCTGCAGGAACGCTTGGGTCATCGCGGTCTTACTGCCGTATATCTTGAAGTTGACCTTGTCGAGGAACGGCCCGCCAGCGATGACTTGGTCGTGTTCCTTCCGCCAGTCGAGTTGGCTGAGCGTGTCGTAGTAGTGCTCGTTGTCGAGAACGAGTTGCATCGAGGTGTCGGGCTGGAACTTCGTGAGCCGACCCGGGCCGAGACCGACCGGACCGTGGTCCGGGTTGGCCTTCATCGGGTCGTACTTCTTGAAGTCCTTCCCTTCCCACTTGTGCTTGGGGAGGAGCGGAAGTCCGCCGAGGGTGTCGTTTTCCCAGTAGCCGATTGGCTTGTTGAGCTTGAGCGCGAAGTCCCAGTCGCTCTTCGAGGACTCCTTGATGCTCTCCATCGGCTCGATGATGCTGGCGTACTGGCCCGGCACGTTCTCCATGCAGTAGCGGAACGTGAACAGCACGTCCTCCTTGGTGAAGTCCTCACCGTCGTTCCACTTCAGCCCCTTCTGCATGTTGAAGTAGATGTTGGGCTTGTCGGAGTCCTCCTCGATGGTCCAGTCGCTGAAGACCCACGGTTTGACCTCGTTCGTGACGGGGTCCAGTTCGGTACCGAACTGGTAGACGCGGTATAGGGCGACGCCGGAGTAGACCGAACTCGCCACGAGAACGTTCGACGAGTCGGGTTTCGCTGACATCCCGTAGGTGAGCGTTCCACCTTCTGGGATGTTTTCGGCGTTCCCAGTAACCGTGTTCGACTCGACCTCCGTAGTCGTCTCCTCAGTCGTGTCTTCAGTCGTCGTGGTCGTCTGGTCACCGCCACCGCTACAGCCTGCAAGAGAGAGGGCGACGGCTCCAGCACCACTCGCTTTCAGGAACTTTCGTCGGCTATCGTTCGCACCATCCGATCGGTTGCGCCGGTGTGGCATACCACATTGGTATGCAATCATGCATTTAAATCTACTGATTACCGTATGAACAATCGGTAACGACGCAGGAAACGGAGTAACGGAGGCTGATCTAGTCGATTCTGTCGGGCGATTCCAACGGTACGCGGAGCTTGAATCGGCGTACTACTCTCCTAACCCCTCACCGTGCAGACCCATGTAGCCGAAGTAGACGGTAGACGCCGCCGCCATAGACGCCATCGTTATCCAGAGTTTCGGCGTGAGAACGCTCGGGTTCGACTGCGCCCAGAAGATGCTCATCACCGACCACAGCGAGGCGACGGCGAAACCGAGCGTCATTATCCACGTTCCGAGTAGCCGTCTCTCGGTTCGTGCGGCGAGGAGCGCCGCCGTCATCAGCAGGCCAGCGATGATTGCGAACACGCCGCGAGTGTCTAACGCCATCTCTTAGCGTATCGGTGGGAAGACGAAACTGATAAAAGTGTGCTTTCGATTCTACGCGGTTCTCGTGACTCCGAGCGCTTCGACGAGCGCCGTCGCGCCTGCGTGTGACGATTCCGGCCCTCGGGCGGTGAGCAGGTCCCCGTCCACGGTGACGCTCTCGTCGGCGTCGAGTTCGGCGTCCCAGTTCCCGCCTGCGGCTTTCACCTCGTCTTCGACCCAGTACGGGAGCTTTCGACCGTCTGGCATCCGGTCGTGGTCGTCCACGATTCCCTCCTCCCACTCGTTGGGGAAGCCAGTCACGTCTCTCCCGTCCACCAGAAAGCCGCCGTCACTGTCACGGGTGAACGCGAGCAGACCCACCGCGTGGCACAGGACCAACGCCTTCCCGCCGTCGCCCTCGACGGTCTCGCGGAGCAGTTGACGAGCGTGTCTGTCCTGATTCACGTCCCACTCGGTGCCGTGTCCGCCCGGGAAGACCACGGCGTCGTACTGGTCGGCGTCGGCGGTAGCTATCGGCATCGGGTTCTGGAGTCGCTGGTCGTTCGCGTGGACCTCCTTGACTCGCTCGGCGGTCGCCTCGCCCACGTTCTCGGGGTCGATGGACCGGTCGTCCACGACGGGTTTGCCCCCGCTCGGCGTCGCCACGTCCACGCTAGCTTCCGTTTCCGAGAGCGTCTCTAGCGGGTCTACGCACTCTTCGCCCCAGTACCCTTCCTCGCTCACAACGAATAGTACGGACGTCATCGTGCGCTATTGGCGCGCGATGTTCTATAAATTCGTGGCCGCTCCGGTCGCGGCGCGAGTGCGCAACAGCTGCTCGGACGAGATCGAACAAAAGCAGTTGTAATGATTTCTCCTGCGAATCGAAGGCCAAAGGCGACGCACCCTCGGTCTCCGTGCCGGTACGTCCGGTTCGACGCATCAGTAAACGCTCAGGACAGACTCGTCGGCGACGTAAATATACTGTCGAACACACGATTGGCGGTAGAATATATCTGTTGCAGTAGTCTCAGGCGTAGACCGGAGTTAGAGACGCGCCGTCTCGGCGGTAACGTTTTCGCGAAAACGTGGCGGGAGTAAACTCGTACTACAGCAGGACACGAGCGACGGAGCGCACACGTCCTGGCTCGTTCGAATCCGCTCTGCGGACGTTTGTCAGGCGGAAGACTCGATAGGATAAGAATCGCCTCGCGGAATTACGTCCGGCAAAACATAGCGGGAGGTAGATTTGAACTACCGATCTGCGGGTTATGAGCCCGCCGGAATCTCCTGGCTATCCCATCCCGCTACTATCACGTAGAGCCGTCCCACGGATAAGAATTGTGATTCCCCCGCCGTATGTGAATTTATGCCGATGCCGAGGTTCGTTGTGGACGGTGTTTTCGGGCGTGTAACATCGGGGGGAGAATTTGGCGTCGCCTCGACAGGTCGTCGTCGTGCCGAGGCGGTGGCGCTGCGTGAAACGCTCGGGGCGGCTCTTCCACAGTCGGCAGTGTACGCCCTCCTTACCCCGCAGACCCACCGAATCGGGGTTGGGACGAACCCCAAGAGGTTTATCGCTCGGTCGCACGCCTACAAACCGAATGGAGTACGCGCTCGTCCTGCTGTGGTTCGTCGTCTTTCAGGCGCTCGCGTTCGTCACGCTGCCGCTCGCCGCACGGCTGTTCCCGGGGTTCCCCGACCGTGGCGCGGCCTTCGCCCTCCCGGTCGCGCTGGTCGTCACGACCACCGTGGCCTACTGGGTCGGCCACGTCGCGTTCGGTCGCTGGACCGCGTTCCTCGCGGTCGCGTTCGTCGCCGGAATCTCGGGATTGCTTCTCTGGAGCGACCGGTCGCTACGACCCGACCGCGACGCCCACCGCGGAACGGGAATCCGTCTCCGCGCGTACGCGGAAACGATGATAGTGTTCGGTATCGCGTTCGGACTCCTCGTCGCCGTCCGGGCCGTGGACCCGTCGATACATCCCGGCGGCGGCGAGAAGTTCCTCGACTTCGGCATCCTCAAGTCGCTGTTGCGGGCCGACGCGCTGCCGCCCGAGGACATGTGGTGGGCGGGCGAACACGTCCTCTATTACTACGGCGGCCACCTCGCGACGGCCGTCCTCACAGAGCTCACGGGTACCGAAGGCGAGTTCGCGTACAACCTCGCGTTGTCGGGGTTCTACGCCATGCTCGTCACCGCGGCCTACGGACTCGCCGGGGCGATGGCCGACGCCCGAGGCGTCCCGCGCCGGACCGCGGGCGCGTTCGGTGCGTTCTTCGTCGGGTTCGCAGCCAACCTCGTCACGGCCGTGACGGGTCTCGTCTGGCTCCTCCCCGACTCGATAGCACAGGGAGTCGCCGACTGGGTGGCCCGACCCATCGCGGAATCGACCTCGGGCGAACTCGTGACCGAAGGGCTGGACTCGTTCGGCTACTGGGGACCGAGCCGAGTGATACCGGGAACGATCAACGAGTTCCCGCTGTTCTCGTTCGTCAACGGCGACCTCCACGCCCACATGGTCAGCACGCCGTTCCTGCTGTTGGTCGCCGCGCTCGGGTTCGCCTACTACCAGTCGGGTCCCGGCGCGCTCCGGCGACGACGCGCCCTCGCGTTCGGCGTCCTCCCGGTCACGGTGGGCCTGCTCGGACTCGTCAACGTCTGGAGCTTCCCGACCGGTCTCGGCGTGGTGTGGCTCGCGCTCGTGTTCTCGCCCGCCGACCCCGTGACGCTGTTCCCCGGCGTCGCGACCGACGACGCGGCCGAACCGGTCGCCGACGGCGGCGGGAGTGGCGGCACCTCGGTCGGGACGACGGTCCGACTGCTCACCGAGACCCGCCGAATCGCCGGTTCGTTCGCCGCCACCGCCGTCGTCGCCGTCGCGGCCGTCGCGTGGGTCGCACCGTTCGTCTTCGGCATCCTCCTGCGCTCGACCGGCAACCGGAGCATCGCCTTCCTCCCGGAACCCGCCAGTGCGGTCGGCCTCCTGCTCGTCCACGGCGCGTTCCTCGTCGTGTTCGCGGCCTACCTCTGGCCCAGAGCGCGCGCGGCGTTCGACGTGGACGGCGTTCGGTTCGGACTGTTGGCCGCGGCGCTGGCCGCGGTCGCGTGGGCGATGAACTACGCGGTGCTGGTGCTGGTCGTCCCCCTGCTCGTGGTCGGATGGGTGCTGCTCCGGACGGTCGGCAACGTCGCCGACGCCGACGGCGGTGTCGGTTACGAGACGGTCCTCCTGGTGGCGGGGGCCGGACTCGTCACGCTGGTGGAGTTCGTCTACGTGAAAGACAGCGCCGCCGGTGGTCGGTTCAACACGGTCTTCAAGGTGTACATGCAGGTGTGGGTCCTCTGGGCGACCGCCGCGGGGACCGCGCTGGCGGCGCTCGTCGCGTCGAACGGACCGAGCGACTGGACGCTTCCCGGCGTCGGCATCGAGCGCTCGCAGGTCATGCGCGGGCTGGCGGCGGTCCTGGTGGCTTCGACCGCGCTCTACGGCGGACTCGCGCTGGGCGGTCACTTCACCGCCGACCAGCACCGGACCGACGACCCCACGCTGGCCGGGAAGGCGTACGTCGAGGACCACCACCCCGGCGAGGCGGCCGCTATCGCGTGGCTCGACGACAAGGAGGGCCAACCGCACATCGTCTCGCCGCCGGGCCGCGAGGTGTACGCGTGGAGCAGTCCCGCCTCGTCGCTCACCGGACTGCCGACGGTCATCGGGTGGGTCTATCACGAGGGTATCTACCGCGGCCACGACACCGCGGAGTTCCGCGCCGAGACGGTGGACCTCGTCTACACCGGAACGTGGGCCGACCGGGCCGAACTGCTCCGGAAGCACGACGTGAAGTACATCTACGTCGGCCCGCGCGCCCGCGAGCAGTACTCGGCCGAGAACCTCCAGTTCGGGCAGTATCCCGGCATCGAACCGGCGTTCAGCGAAGGCGACGTGACGATATACCGCGTCGACCAGTCCGAACTCTGAGGCGACCGCTGCGTCGAATCACTGCGGGCGACTGATTCTCGGCGGACCGGCGGTCGGGTCAACGAGCAGTACCTTCGCGTGCTCTCGAAAAATAGCGGACAGCGTTCTGGATTCCCCCACTCACGAAGGACGGTCATCACTACGACGAACAGTTAGCGTCACGAGAATCGGTCTCCGTAGCGGGGACCGATTCGCAGTCCGTTCCGTCAGTCGTCGGCGTTCCGCTCGGCGAGCCACGCCGAACGACAGGCCTCGCCGCAGAAGTCGTAAATCTCGACTCGACCCTCGTCGTCGCGGACGGTCTTGACCGGATGCCACTCCCCGGAGGGGACGACGACACCGCATCGGGCACACTCGTCGCTCATAGCGTCGGCGTCACTCGGTCGCTCGTCGGACGTGGTTCGAGACGAATCACAACTACGTTGCATCGGCCCTCTGTATTCGGTGTCGCTCGTCCGTCATCGTCGGGAGTGACTCAGGAGCTATCGTCGAAACCGGTTCCGAGACGGTGAACCTCCTCGCTCCCGTCGTCGAGTTGAGTCGTCGCGTCGCGCTCGGAAACCTCCACCTCGCCGTTCCCGTGAACGACCACGTCGCACCCCGCGAAGGTGAACTCCACGTGACCGCGATTTCGGCCGCCTGCACCGGTCGCGGAGAACAGACGGTCTAGCGCGTCCGGGTCGATGACGTGGTACAGCGGTCCCACCTCGGTCGGGTCGCTGCCGGTCTCCTCGGCGACGGCGGTGATGACGCGGTGGCTGGCCGAACACTTCTCGAAGGTATCCCCACTAACACTTTGACTCATTCTCTACTCGTTTCGTGGGGTGGGTCGGGGATACCAGTTAGCGATAGATGCATAATCGTCGTTCCGTTCCGGGGGGTATACATCTAAATCGGCAGTGCGAATCGCCGCCCGGCTACTCCTCGAACAGGAGACCGAACAGCGTGCGCTCGGCACCCCGGATGTGTCTGCTCACGGTCGGTTGGGACACCCCGAGCGCCTCGGCTATCTCCTCGGCCGTACTCTCGCGGGGCCACTCGAAGAACCCGCTGAAGAACGCGGTCCGGAGCACTTCCGACTGTCGCTCGGTGAGTCGTTCGTCGAGTTCGGACTCGAAGTCCTGTCGGGTCATCACCGGTTCGTCGCGTTCCCGGCGAGCGACCAAGTCCACGTCGTCGTAGTAGTCCTCGAAGAGGTCCACGAACGTCCGCACGTCCGCGCTCTGCGGGAGGCGAATCACGAACCGGCCTTCGCCCTCGGTCGCGGTTATCGTCTTCGGCATCGCTCCGCGGTCCATCAGCGACCGGAGGAACGACCGGTCGGACAGCGCACACTCGTAGAGGCACTCGCCGTCGCGCTCGGTCACGAGTCGGACGGACTCTATCCACGGGATGGTCCCGACGAACTCCAGCGTCTCCTCCGGCGACCGGTCGCGGATGGTGAAGAAGACGTGGAGGCGGCCGTCGCTGCGCTGGACCGCGTTCTCGAACTCGAACTCGGTGTCGGTCTGGTCCACGAACTCCAGAATCGGATTCCCCGTCCCCCGAATCCGGAAGTCGAGTTCCACCGACCGCTCGCTCACGAGCGCCTGCTTCTGTTCGAGCGCGTTCAGCGCGTAGCCGATGGTCTCGCCGAGTTCGGACAGCACCGCCCGCTCCAACTCGTCGAAGATACCGGGTTCGCCCGCGTAGAGGTTGAGGACGCCCCGAAGCGTCCCGCCGTAGACGACCGGAACCGACGCGCTGGACCGATACCCCCGCTTCAGCGCCTGCTCGCGCCACGGGTCGAACGGGGGGTCGCCGAGCAGGTCGTTCTGGACCTGTATCTCCCTCGTGCGAATCGCCCGACCGGACGGGCCGCGACCCTCCGGTTCGTCGCTGGCGGCGTTCACGTCGATGGTCTCCAGATATCCCTCCTCCACCCCGGCCCACGCCTCGGGCCGGACCTCGTCGGTCGCCGTGTCGTGCGTGCCGAACCACGCGAACCGATACGGTCCCGACTCAGTCAACCGACTGCACACCGCCTGCATCACGTCTTCCTTCGACGACGCCTGCGTCAGCGCCTTGGTTATCTCCCGAATCACGCTGTTGAGGCGGTTGACCCGTTCGAGTTCCCGATTCTTCTTCTGCAGGTCATTGCGCTGGTCCCGAAGCGTCTCCTCGCGCTCGGACCGGTCGAGCGCCGACCGCAGGTTCGAACTCAGCATGTCGGCGAGAGACCTGTCGGTCGCGTCGAACGCGTCGCGGTCCGGGGACGCCGCGATGAACACGCCGTACTTTCCGAGCGGAACCGCGAGCGCGCTCTGCATCGCGGTGTCGGCGTCGAGTTCGGAACGGAGTTCGTCGTACTGCTTGGTCTCGCTCTCGACGAACGTCTGCCACGCGACGCCCTCCGCGCGACTCCCGAGGAGCGCGTCGTCGATGTCGTCCCCGTTCCAGCGCCGAACCGTCGGGACGAGCGAGTTCGTATCGTCGTCGTAGAGCGCCACGGCCGCGTTCGGGAAGCCGAGAACCTCGACAGCGGTGTCCACCCCGCACTGGCAGATTTCGGTCCGGGTCTCGGCGTCCACCAGCGACCGGAACATCTCGTTGAGCGAGGTGAGTTTCTCCTCGCGGTGTTTCCGCTCGGAGACGTCGCGGACGACGCCGACCCGACCGGTCTCGTCGCCGAGCGAGAACGGCGTGATGCGGACTTCGACGGGTATCGACCCGCCGTCGGCCGTGGGCAACGTCACCTCCGTCGTCACCACGTCCTCGCCGCCTTCGAGGACGGCCTGTATCCGCTTGGAGTCCTCGTAGAGCGACGGGCCGATTACCTTCGAGGCGTGTTCGCCCAGCAGTTCCTCGGGGTCGTACCCCGTCAGGTCGACGTAGGCGTCGTTGACCGCGACGAACCGGGAGTCGGCGTCGAGGGCGTACACCCCGTCGCCGACCGCGTCGAGCATCGCCTCGGAGCGTTCGAGTCGCCGCTCGCGCTCGCGGCGCTGGATGACGGTGGCGAGGATGTGGGCGATGCTCTGGACGAACTGCACGTCGTGGTCCGCGTAGGACTGCGGGTCGGGGTCGTGGCTCCCGAGGACGCCCCACGGTTCGTCGGGAGAGCCAATCAACGCGGAGATACCGCCGGTCGCGTCGACCGATTCGAGCAGTTCGTCGGAAGAGAACCGGTCCTCTGTGGTCAGGTCCTCGGTCACGACGGGTTCCTCCGTCAGCAGGGTGTACCCGGCTTGCGAGTCTCGTTCGGTGCCTATCGCGGCCGAATCCACGATGTCGTCGGACCACCCGGCCACCGCACGGGTCAGGAGGTCGTCCGAGTCGGCGCGATACTCCAGCACCCCGGCGTACTCCTGTTCGAGCGCCTCGGCGACGAGTTCGACCGCCTCGTCCATCAGGTCGTCGAGCGGTTCGTCGCCGAGCGCGTGCCGGGAGAACGTCGAGAGCGCCCGCTGTTGGCGAATCCGGTCGTGGAGTTCCGACTCCCGACGCTTGCGCTCGGAGATGTCTCGGACGACGCCGGTGAACCGAACCTCGTCGCCCGCGACGTACTCGCTGAAGGAGACGCTGAGCGCCACGTCGCTCCCGTCGCGGTGTCGGCCGGTGAGTTCGAGGTAGTTCCAATCGACGTGTCGCTCCCCTTCCCGGAGGTAGCTCTCGATTCTCTCGCGGTGTCGCTCGGCGAGGTCCTCGGGCATGAGTTTCGTCAGCGACTCCCCGACGAGTTCGTCGGGCGCGTAGCCGAAAATCCCCTCGACGGCGGGGTTAGCGAATCGGACGACGCTGTCGGTGTCGATGACGAGGACGCCGTCCGAGAGTCCCTCGGCGAGCGCCCAGAAGTGGTCGTCCTCGACGCCGCCGTCGGCGACGGCCTCGAACGCGACGCCGTCCACGATTCGTCGCGCGAGAGCGCGGACCGGTTCGGGTTCCCCTCCCGACAACTGACCGCCGATTTCCTCGGATGACCTCCCGACGCCGGTACTCGAGATAGTGGTGACGCTCGCGTCGGAGTCCTCGCGCCGGAGTTCGCGCTCGGACGCCGGGCCACCGACCGCCGCGTCGAGAACGACGCGGTCGATTCGTTCGGCGCGGAGCGCGGCGCGGGCCCCTTCGACGCTGGTGACGAACGAGAACGCCACGTCGGGACGTTCGCTCGCAAACAGCGATTCGAGGCGTTTCCCGAGCGCTCGGCGAGGGGTGACGTAGAGTACGCGTACCCGGCCGCTCATCGTTGTCTCGGAGTGCGAAGTACGTTCATCACTGAGCGGGTACCTACCGTGGCGTGAGTGTACGCAGTCGGGGCGGATACGTATTCGTCATTGGATACTCCGTTCTGGTAGAAAAACAACACGGCCGAACCTGTTAGATATTCTCACTCTGGCTCCGGAGAGAATCCTCCGGAACGTCGCAGTTCGATACGTCTCCCTCCGAAAATCGAGTGACTGCTCCCGATTAGCCCTGTCCCGTCTCGATATCGACGTTCTCGAAGACGGCTTGGACCGTCTCGTCGTATCGGTCGCCGTTCTTCTCGTCGTGGCGCTTGAACGTCGGCGGTTCGACGCGCACGTCGATGGTGTACGTTCCGCCCTCGGGCACCGTCAGGTTCTTGCCGTAGTGGTAGAGACCGGGGTGCCAGACGAGGGGCACCGTCGTCGGACCGACCTGTTCGCCGTCCTCGCTCGTCAGCGTGGCGACGACGGTACACCCCGGGACGAATCGACCGTCCTCGGCGTCGGCGACTGCGACTTCGAGGTGACAGTTCTCGTCGTCGGGTTCCATCCACTCCGTCTGACCCTCGTCCTTGAGGACGTACATTCCCTCGGCCTTCTCCTGTGCGAACCCTACCACGTAGTCGTCGACTTCGGCCTTGCCCCCGGTGTGGGCCACCTCGTTCGCCATGTAGTCGAGCGCCTCCTGATAGGCGTCGCCCGCCTGCCGTGCGAGGTCAAGTTGGGTCTGGTCTACCTCTTCGCTCGTCTGTTTGGCTGGATTGTCGGGCATCGCTGGGATAGGGCCACGACAGGTCCGAGATTAAGGATTGTGGCGGGCCGTCCGCGACGGAGACGGGCAGAACGGGACCGACTACGTCTCCTCGTAGTTCCGCCACTCGTGTTCGTGGAGGATAGTCCGGTCCACGCCCTCGAGGATTCGCCGACCGCAGTCGTCGCTCACGAATCGTGACCGAGAGAAGTGCGCCGACCGGGATTTGAACCGGAGCCAGAGGGTCCTGCTCACTTCGTTGCGCGGGCTTCCTCTGGCAGGGTTCGAATCCCTCCGACCGCAGTCGTCGCTAACGAATCGTGACCGAGAGAAGTGCGCCGACCGGGATTTGAACCCGGGCCATGAGCTTGGAAGGCTCAGGTCCTACCACTAGACCATCGGCGCTTGCGGCTACATTTCCCAGTTCGCCGCCCGGCATTAAGGGCCTTACTGTTTCGCCGCGCGGACCACGCCGTAACAGTTCCCGCTCGACACCTCGAACTCGGCGAGTTCCAGTCCGCTCGCGGCCACGTCGGCCTCGAACTCCGCGGGCGAGTAGATGTGGTAGAACCGCTCGACCGTCTCGCCGCCGGGGAGCGTCCAATCGACCGTGGTGTCGAATCCCGTCTCGCTGGCGTCGTCCGCTCGACTGTCCGAGGCGAGTTGCGCCTCGCTCTCCGCCCGGTCGAAGCGGTCGTGTTCGGTGCTCCACGCGCTGACGAGCGCGCGGCCCCCCGGCGTGAGGACGCGCGCGAGTTCGTCCAGACTCCCGACGCGGGCGGTCCGACTCGGCAGGTGGTGGAGCGTGGCGACGTACACCGCCACTCCCACCGTCGCGTCCCGAAGGGGTAGACGCGCGGCGTCGGCCTGTACGAGATCCGCATCGAATCCCCGGTCGGCGGCGCGCTCGCGGGCGGTTTCGAGCAGCCCGCGACTGAGGTCCGCGGCGACCACGCGGTCGGCGCGCCCGGCGAGGAGTTCGGCGTGACGACCGTTGCCACAGCCGAGGTCCAGCGCCACGGAGGCGTCGGGGGCGTCCGAGACGAACTCCTCTACCTCCGGCCACGCGTACTCGCGGGTCTCGGCGAAGTGGTCGGCGATGTAGTCGTAGGTCGCTCGCACCGCGGCGCGCCCGTCGTCCCGGAGGTCGCTGTCCGCCTCGTCCATACGTGTCCGATTGGACCGCGGGGCGTGAAAACGCCTCCGGGTTCTCGCGCGATAGTGGATGGTTCCGGGAGCGGTCGAACGGGAGAACGCGACGCTCAGAGGAACAGGAACACGACGTAGGCGACCGTGAGCAGAATCGTCGCGTGTTTCGCGCCGTTCCGAACGCTCCCCTCGCCCATCTGCCCGGCGACAAGCCCCGAGCAGACCGCCTGTACCAGCGAGGCGTGGAAGAACAGCAGCGTGTACGCCTCGGTATCGACGTTCGAGATGTCCGAGAGGGGACCGCCGCCCCCGACCGGACTCCCCGCGCTCGCGCCCGCCGAGGCCGCCTCCGTCGGCAGGTTCGGAATCAGGATGCTGTTCAGCGCCGCGACGATGACGAGGAACACCGCGAACGAGAGGTAGATGATGACGACGTAGGTCAGCATCTCCTGTCGGCGCTTGCGCTTGAGGCGACGGGTGTCCTGCGCGTCGTCGGCCGCGATGCGGAGAACTCGCGCGATGTCCCCGCTGGCGTGCATCGCGTTGGCGATGAGGGTCACGGTCCGGGTAATCGTGGGGGTGTCGAGGCGGTCCTCGAACCTGTAGAGGGCGGTCTCGGCGTCCACGCCCCACTCGATGTCGGTCCAGAGCCGCCGGACCTCGGCGTTCAGCGCGCCGAGGTTGCTTACGGCGACGCGCTCGAAGCTCTCGACCACCGACATGCCCGCCTCGTTGACGCTGGCGAGTCGGTCGAGGAAGTCGGGGACGGCCGCCTCGATGGCCGCGATTCGTCGTCGGTGGAGTTCCTGCACGACGGCGAAGGTGCCGACGACGAACAGCGCGGCCTGCACCACGAAGTCGTCGCCGACTTGGAGCGTGAACGTCCCGGCAGTGAGGTGGGGCCACGCCCGGACGAGGACCGAGAGCAGACCGAGCGGGACCGTCGCGTACAGAACCTCGACTGGGTCGTCCCGGAGGGTCGCCACCGGGTCGGCCAGCGCCTCACGCATCCACCGGACGTTCTCGAAGGCGCGGAGGCGCTCGAAGTTCGTCGCGGGGTCGCCCGCGGGACGCCCGCCGTCGCCCCGGACGCTCTCTGGCGGGGAAGCCGCGTCGTCCGGGCGCTGGACGCCCGCCCGTTCGGCAGTGGGCGCGTCCGTGCGCCTGACGCTCGCCAGCGCCGCGGCCGCGAGGTCCACGTCGCGGTCCTCGCGCGTCGCCCGGAGCGACTCGGTCACGCTGTCGAGGTAGACGACGAATCCGACGTTCGCCAGCGGGACGGCGAGGTAGGTCAGCGCCCGGAGCAGCGGGAGGGTGTCGCCGAGCGCCATCAACCCCATGATGACGAGGACGGTGATGAACAACAGGGGCGCGACCACGAACACCGAGACGTACCCTTCCGCGAGGGTGGCGAGCAGTTCGAGGAACGCCTCCTGCTGGGCCTCGGCGTCCTCCTGATAGCGCTCGTACTGGCCGTCCAGATACGCCGAGATGCTCTGCCCGCTCTGGAGGACGCTCGCGAGGTTGTCGGCGAACTCGCCGAACTTGTCGCTCGGCGTCTGGTCGGCGAGTCGTTCGATGGCCGAGAGCATGTCCAGTCCGGCGTAGTCCATCGCCTTGACCGCGACGCCGACCTCCTCGGCGGCCTCGCCGTAGACCGACTGATTCCGTGCCAGCGTCCGCAGGATTTTCGGGAACGCCATCCCGCTCCGCGACAGCGCGTAGACGAACGCCACGTTCCGAGCGATGCTCTCGTCTATCTTCCGCTCGCGGGCGTTCGCCCGGTACGAGAGGTTCTCCCACCGGAGCCAGTAGGTCAGGCCCCCGGAGGACACCCCGAGCGTCGCGCTGCTGGCGAGCAGGAGGGCGAACAACTGCCCGAGCGACAGGTCGGGGAACACCAGCAGGCCCGCGAGGAAGTGGAGTCCGGTCGGCAGCGTCGCCCGCATCGCCTCCGGCGAGACGCGCAGCAGCGCCAACACGCCCGCGACGAGATAGACGCCCAGCACGCTCCCGACGACCGCGGCGACCGCGGCGTACAGCAGGGTCTTCGCGGCGTACATCCGGTAGGTCTCGCCGACGTGGACCGCCTGCAGGAGGTCTCGGCGCTCGGTCTGTCGCCTGCCGTAGTCGGTGACCCACTCGCCGAACGCCGTCAGCGCGACCCGGGTGACGAGGTGGTCGGCCCGGCGAGAGACGGGAGCCACCGCCACCGGGGCGGCGAGAGCGACGACCAGCACGAGCGGCAGGAACCCCCACATCAGTCGAACCCGGTCGAAATCTCGGCGTCGAGGTCGATGGTGTCCATCACGCGGTCCGGGTGAGCGTAGTACTCGTTTATCATCGCGGTGAACCGCCGGTAGTCCGAGACGCCTCGCTCGCGGAGGTACTGGAGGACGCGCTTCCGGTCGCGGAGTTCGCCGAGGAGTTCGCTCCGCGACCACCCCTTCTCGTTCTGAATCTCGTCGAGGACGTTGCTGTCGTTGCGCCGGAAGGCGTCCTCGTTGGCGTCCCACGAGAAGGCCGTCGAGTAGTCGAGGTCGCCGGTCCGCTGGTTGATGCCG
Organism: Halorussus aquaticus; assembly: GCF_024218795.1. Classification (GTDB taxonomy): domain Archaea; phylum Halobacteriota; class Halobacteria; order Halobacteriales; family Haladaptataceae; genus Halorussus; species Halorussus aquaticus. The sequence continues at coordinate 2,289,230 of NZ_CP100400.1, read as the reverse complement.
TCGATTTCGGCGATGACCCGGTTGCGGCGGACGCGTTCGTCGCCGACGTAGGTCAGGGTCTGGACCGAGAGGATGTCGAGGCTCTGAATCATCGCGCGCGGGACGTTGATGGGGTCGTTCTCGAGACGGTTGATGACCGTCTGGACCGAGTCGGCGTGCATCGTGGAGTAGGTCGTGTGACCCGTGTTCATCGCCTGAAACAGGGTCATCGCCTCCTCGCCGCGGACCTCGCCCACCACGATGTACTCGGGGCGGTGGCGCAGGGCCGAGCGCAGGAGGTCGTACATCGTGATGTCCGCGCTCTCGCCCCGGCGTTCGCGCGTGACCGACGAGAGCCAGTTGTCGTGGTAGAGGGCCAACTCGCGGGTGTCCTCGATGGTCAGCACCTTCGAGCGGGGCGGGATGAACATCGAGATGGCGTTCATCGAGGTGGTCTTCCCCGAGGCGGTTCCGCCCGCGAAGATGAGCGACTTGTTCGACTCGATGGCCAACCAGAGGTACGCCATCTGGTCCAGACTGAACGTGCCGTACTCCACGAGGTCGATGGGCGTGAACGGTTCGTCGGCGTACTTCCGGATGGTGAACGCCGACCCGCGGGGCGTGACCTCCTCGCCCAGCGCGAGTTCCGCGCGCGACCCGTCCGGCAGGGTGGTCTCGACCACCGGGTCGCCGATGCTGACGTGGCGACCGGACTGCTGGGCGAGGCGGACGACGAGGTTGTCGAGTTCCTCCCGGTCGTACACCACGTTGGTCTCGATGTCGGTGTACTCGTCGTGGTAGACGAACAGCGGGAGGTCGTAGCCGTCGCACGAGACGTCCTCGATGTGGGGGTCGGCCATCAAGGGATTCAGTTTGCCGAACCCGCGGAACGTCCGGAAGAGGTAGTAGAACAGGCGGTAGAAACTGGCGACGTCCACCTCGACGCCGTACATCGAGAGGAGTTCCCGGAGTTCCTCCTTCAGCACGGTCTCGGCGGTGGCAGCGTCGGCGTCTTCGCGCGTCTCCCGGCGGTGGATGAGCGAGTTGCGGATGTCCGAGAACAGTCGGTCCAGCAACTCGGTTTCGAGGTCGTCCAGTTCGGGTTCGACGACCTGATAGCGGTGCTCGTTCTCCGCGTCGTCGTAGTTGATGGAGACGAAGGCGAACGGCGCATCGACCCAGTATCGGTCTATCTCCTCGTAGCCGTCGAGTCCCGAGAACGAGACCAGCGGTCCGTGTTCGCCGGGGGCGTACTCGTCGGCCGAGACGGACGACCCGCGAAGCACCTCCGCGGTCCGCTGGAGAGTGCGCTGGAACTCCCGGATTCGAATCCGCACGTCGTCGGTCCACTCGGACAAAGGTGACTCGGACATGGTGTGTCGGGAGTCGCGGGCGGTCGGGTCGCAGAGAGCGCCCGTGACAGTTTACGCGCCACATCACAGCGGTGGTACTTAAATCACCGGACAGACGGCGCTCACTCGACTCCTCGCTACCGTCGTTCCACGGCGGTCCCACGAACCGGCGAGAACCGACACCGGAACCGAGCGACCGAATCACAGACCGCGACTGCGGAACCGCTACTCCCGGCGAGCGACCAGCAGCGTCCCGCCGAACAGGTACAGGAGGACGACGCCGACCGGAATCGGCAGACCCGGAAGCCCGCGGGTCACGAGGAGCCACGTCGCAGCGGTGAGGACGACGCCCGCGAGCGTGAGCAGTGCGCCCATGGCCCGCACCGCGTCGATGGTCGCCTCGACGCGCTCCTCGTAGAGGTAGAGCAGGATACTCAAAACCACGGCCGCGCCGACTACTGCCGCGCCGACGGCCCACGCGGCGTAGGCGACGGCTATCGTCTGTCCCTCCTGATACGCCAGCGCGCCCAGCGGCGTCGAGAACGCCAGTCCCTTCGAGATGGAGAGACCGGAGACGTACCGGACCTGAACGAACGGGAAGCGAACGAACAGCACGCTCCCGACCCCTGAGAGCGTCGAATAGGTGACGTTCCACGGCAGCAGCGCCGACAGCCACGCCAGCACCACGGCCAACTCGCCCGCGTACTCGGACCGGACCCAGACCATGCGGTGGACACCGAAACCCGGGGAGTAAAAGCTACCGGGACGGCCGGACCACCGTCGTGGAAGCGGTCGGTCGATAGCGTTCCGGGGGACTCACCGCACGCCGTTCGCTCGTGGCGAAATTTCTACCGTGGGACCAGTCTGAGTCCGGGTCCGGACGAGTTCTCGGGACAGAATTGTTTCTCGGAAGTGGCGTTACGTTCATACCGCGCCGGACCGTAGTGGGGCGTACGGAATGAGGCGCGACTACTTCACGCTGGAGGTCCGAAACGTCGATTGGGTCGAGGAGGACGCCGAAGCCAAGAAGCCGACCGTAATCATCGACTTCGAGGGTCCATCTTCGACGCTCCGCGAGCGCCTCACGGGGACAGACGACGAACTGCTCGACGCCGGGGAGACCGACGTGGCGCTACGGCTCCAAGGCCCGGTGGACGGCGACGACACCACCGGCGTCGTCAGCGTCACCAACCGAATCACGGGAGACTTCGTCCTCGAACTCAATCAGGACGCCGACGACGTCCTCAAGTTCATCACCGCGGCCCGCGAGTACGGGAAGTCGGCCGGGGACATGGACGGGCGCTACCACGTCGAAATCAGCATCAACGGGGACGACCTCGTCGAGTACGACAAGAGCACGTTCCTCGTCTACAACGACGAGGGGAATCTCCTGCGCCAGCACAGTCTCATCCCGAGCGGCGTCGAACTCTGACCCCGCCGCTCGTCGACGACCCTCCGCCAGCCCATCTGGCCGCACCGCCGCGACACGAACGACTCCTCACAGTGCGCGCCGAGACGTAACTAGAACACGCCGAACAGCAACAGGTACGCGAGGACGACCGCCGCCATCAGGATGATACCCGCGATGACAGCGTCGAACAGTTCCTCCGGGTCGGTGACAGTCTCGGTGAGACTCAGTTTCATACCCGCAGGTACGACGACTGACGGCTTAGACTTCACGGGCGTCTCGAACACGGAAGCGGTCGAATACCGTCCCTTCGAGACGACATCGCTGGTCTCGGAGGAGTCCGACCGGCGGCACCCGGGCGAGTCTCGGACAGTTCGCGCTCGCGTCGAACCGCGGAAAGCTAAGTGTCCGGCTCTCCGAACTCCCGGCATGAACCTCTTCGGAACCGCGGGTATCCGCGGGAGCGCAGTCGAGACGGTGACGCCGGAACTCGCGCTGTCGGTCGGCCGGGCCGCGGGAAGAGACGGTCAGGAGTTCGTCGTCGCGCGCGACGGCCGCGAGACCGGTCAGGCGCTGGCGGCCGCGATGGAGGCCGGACTGGAGAGCGCCGGGGCCGACGTGCGCCGGGCGGGCCAACTCCCGACCCCGGCGCTCGCGTTCGCTTCGCAGGGGCGGCGCGGCGCGATGCTGACCGCCAGCCACAACCCGCCGACCGACAACGGAATCAAACTCTTCGCGGACGGCGAGGAGTACGACCGCGAGACCGAGCGGACCGTCGAGCGCCGCGTCGAGGCGGACGAACCGCCGGTGGCGTGGGACGAGTGGGGCGACGGCGAACGCACGAGCGTTCTCGACGCGTACCGCGACGCGGTCGTGGAGTACGCGCAGGGGCACGGCGCGCCCCTCGACGGCCTTCGCGTCGTGGTGGACTGCGGCAACGGGATGGCGGCCGTGGCGACGCCTCAGGTCCTCCGCGCGCTCGGGGCGGAGGTCGTCGCCCTCAACGCCAACGTGGACGGTCACTTCCCCGGCCGGGAGAGCAAGCCGACGCCCGAGACGCTCGAAGACCTCCGGGAGTTCCTCCGCGAGGACCCCGACGCCGACCTCGGTATCGGCCACGACGGCGACGCAGACCGCATCGTCGTCGTGGACGGTGACGGCGAGGTTGTCCACGAGGACACCGTGGTCGCGGTTCTCGCCGCCCACTACACCGAGCGCAGCGAAACCTCGGACCCCGTGGTCGTGACGACGCCCAACGCGTCCGGACGCATCGACGAGCAGGTCGAGGCCGCGGGGGGGCGCGTCGAGCGCGTCCGCCTCGGCGCGCTCCACGAGGGCATCGCCACGGCACGTGAAGAAGGCGACGACGACACCGAAGTCGTCTTCGCGGCCGAACCGTGGAAGCACGTCCACACCCAGTTCGGCGGGTGGATAGACGGCGTGGTCAGCGCCGCGGTGATTCCCCGACTCGTCGCCGACGCCGGTGGTCTCGCACCACTTCGGGACCCCGTCACCGAGCGCCCCTACCGGAAGGTCAGCGTCTCCTGTCCCGACGACGCCAAGACCGGCGCGATGGCCCGACTGGAGAGCGCGATTCCCGACGAGTTCCCCGAGGCGTCGGTCGAGACCGAGTACGGCGTTCGGGCGACCTTCCCGGACGGGTCGTGGGTGTTGGTCCGCCCGAGCGGCACCGAACCCTACGTCCGCATCTACGCCGAGAGCGACGACGTGGACGCGCTCGTCTCTGAGGCGACGGACGTCGTGGAAGAGGCCATCGCAGCCGAGTCCTGAGCCGGGTCGACTCGCCGCCAGTGCGCCGACGTGTCGGTTTCGAACCACTAAACCCGGTATTTTCCATGGTTCTTGATTTGAAGCGACGGCTTTATAGCTCGGTGATGAGCTACATCGGACAAGATGGCGAAAATTGACAAACGGAAGCGTAAGATGCTCAAGGTAAGCGGTGCGGGCCTCCTCGGAACCGGACTCGCTGGCTGTCTCGGCGGCGGCGGCGGTAGCACCGAGACCACCACGACCGAGTCCGACGACGGAACGACCGAGTCCCAGACCACCACGGCCGCCGACCCGATGAACGTCGGGATGGTGTACGCCACCGGCGGTCTCGGTGACAACTCGTTCAACGACATGGCCCACAAGGGCATCAAGAAGGCCGAGTCCGACTTCGGCGTCTCCTTCAAGAACGCCGAACCGAGCAGTCCGAGCGACGTGGCGTCGCTCCAGCGCAAGTTCGCCCGGTCCCAGAACCCCGAGTACGACCTCATCAGTTGCATCGGCTTCGTGCAGTCCAGCGGCCTCAAGGAGAACGCCAAACGCTTCTCCGACCAGAAGTTCATGGTCGTCGACACCGTCGTCGAGCAGGACAACGTGTCGAGTTACACGTTCAAGGAACACCAAGGCTCCTTCCAAGTCGGCCACCTCGCGGGCCTGATGACCGACATGGACTTCAGCGCCGGTGCGGGCGAGACCAACGGCGACCTCACTGTCGGCTTCGTCGGCGGCAAGGAGGTCCCCCTCATCAAGAAGTTCGAGGCCGGGTTCAAGGCTGGCGTCAAGCACGCCAACGCCGATATCAACGTCCTCTCGGCCTACGCGGGCACGTGGAGCGACCCCGGCAAAGGCCAGTCCATCGCCAACTCGATGTACAACAAGGGCGCGGACATCATCTACCACGCCGCGGGCGGCACCGGTAACGGCGTGTTCAAGGCGGCTCAGAGCCAGGGTCGGTACGCGCTCGGCGTGGACTCCGACCAGTCCAAGAGCCTGCCGAAGTACAGCGACGTCATCCTCGCCAGCATGGTCAAGTACGTCAACGAAGCGGTCTACCGCTCGGTCGAGCGCACCGCCAACGGCAACTTCAAGGGCGGCTCCGTCCAGCGCCTCGGACTCGAGCAGAACGGCGTCGCGGCGGTGTACGGCAAGGACCTCGCCTCCGAAATTCCCGACTCCGTCAAGTCGGCGCTCAAGTCCTCCCGGAAGAAGGTCGTGGCAGGCGACATCGAAGTGCCGACCAAGCCCGAAAACGTCTGAGGTTCCACCGTCGATACCGTTCTCGTTCTACGTTTCGGTCTCTCTATTTCGGTTTCACGCGGCCCGACGGGCAACAAAGCGCCGACTATATCACGGTCGATGATGAACGTGAGGGGTATGCGGGGGAAACACGAACACAGACGACGATTCTTGCAGCTACTGGGTGGGGCGGCCGCCTTCGGATCGACCGGATTCCTGCAGGACGACACGACCAACGTCGGGATGGTGTACGCCACCGGCGGACTGGGGGACAACTCGTTCAACGACATGGCCCACAGAGGGGTCCAGCAAGCGGCCGACGAGTTCGCGGTGGAGTTCCAGAACGCCGAACCGAGCAGTCCGAGCGACGTGGCGACGCTCCAGCGGCGGTTCGCCCGGTCCCAGAATCCGGACTACGAACTCATCTGCTGCATCGGCTTCGTGCAGGCCGAGGCCCTCCAGCGCAACGCCCAGCGTTTCTCCGACCAGCGGTTCATGGTCGTGGACACCGTCGTCGAACAGCCGAACGTCGCCAGTTACGTGTTCAAGGAACAGCAGGGGTCGTTCCAAGTCGGCCATCTCGCGGGCCTGATGACCGACATGGACTTCAGCGCCGGTGCGGGCGAGACCAACGACGATCTCACCGTCGGCTTCGTCGGCGGCAAAGAGGTCCCCCTCATCAAGAAGTTCGAGGCGGGGTATCTCGCCGGAGTCGAGCACGCGAACCCCGACGTCAACGTCCTCTCTGCGTACGCGGGCGCGTGGAGCGACCCCGCGAAGGGGCAGTCCATCGCCAATTCGATGTACGACAACGGCGCGGACATCATCTACCACGCCGCGGGCGGGACGGGGACCGGCGTGTTCAAAGCGGCCCAGAGCAGTGGTCGCTACGCCATCGGCGTGGACGCCGACCAGTCCGAGAGCCTGCCGGACTACGCCGACGTGATTCTGGCCAGCATGGTCAAACACGTCGACCAAGCGGTGCTCCAGTCCGTCGAGCGAGTCGTCAACGGCAACTTCCAAGGCGGTTCCGTCAACAGACTCGGACTCCAAGAGAACGGCGTCGAAGCGGTGTACGGGTCGCAGCTCGCGTCGGAGATTCCGCAGGAGGTCAAGTCGGCGCTCGAACAGTCGAAGCAGCGAATCGTGAACGGCGAGATTACGGTTCCGACCAAGCCGTCCCAAGTCGGGCAGGCGACGACGACCACGCAGTAGTCGCCGCGAGAAAAAGGGCCGACCGCCGAACACGTACTTTATCTAAGGGTTGCTCTGTAAATCCGCGCATCTTAAGCGGGAAGGCCGAGAACACCGACTAAGAATGAGCGTAGCCGTCCATCTCGAGGGAATCACCAAGCGATTCCCCGGGGTCGTCGCCAACGACGAGGTCGACCTCGAAGTCGAGGAGGGAACCGTCCACGCCCTGCTCGGCGAGAACGGCGCGGGTAAAACGACGCTGATGAACGTCCTGTACGGTCTCTATCAGCCCGAGGGGGGTACCGTCCATCTCCACGGGGAGCCTCGTACGTTCGACACGCCGCGCGACGCTATCGACGCGGGCGTCGGGATGATTCACCAGCACTTCATGCTAGTCGACACCCTGACCACGGCCGAGAACATTGTCCTCGGCCACGAACCCCGGAAGTGGGGCGGACTGGCCATGGACCGCGCACAGGCAGAGCGAGACGTCAGGGAACTGAGCGAGCGCTACGGGTTCGACGTGGACCCGACCGCCCGCATCGAGGACGTGAGCGTCGGCGTGCAACAGCGGGTCGAAATCTTGAAAGCCCTGTACGGCGGTGCCGACGTACTGATTCTTGACGAACCGACCGCGGTCCTCACGCCCCAAGAAGTCGAGGACCTCTTCGAGGTGTTCGAGGAACTCGCCGCCGAGGACAAGACCATCATCTTCATCACGCACAAACTCGGCGAGGCGATGGAGTCGGCCGACGACATCACGGTCCTCCGAGACGGCAGGAACGTCGGGACGGTGGACGCCGACGCCACGAGTCGAGAGGAACTCGCGGAACTGATGGTCGGGCGGGAGGTCCTGCTGGAGGCCGACAAGGAACCGGTCGAACCGGGCGAGGTGGGACTGTCGGTGTCGAACCTGCGGGTCACCGACGACCGGGGCGTCGAACAGGTCAGCGACGTCGATATCACCGCCCGCGAGGGCGAAGTGTTCGGCATCGCCGGAGTGGACGGCAACGGCCAGTCGGAACTCGTCGAGGCGATTACCGGTCTCGCCGCGCCCGAATCGGGGTCGGTCTCGCTCTACGGACGGGACGTGACCGACCTCTCGCGGCGCGAGCGAATCGACGCGGGGATGGCGTACGTCCCCGAGGACCGGCAGGAACGCGGTCTCGTGATGGAGTTCGACCTCGTGGAGAACGGTCTGCTCGGGAGCCAACACACGTCCGAGTTCGCTGAGAAGGGTCGCATCGACTGGGGGCACACCCGCGACCACGCCGAAGAAATCATCGAGGAGTACGACGTGCGCCCGCCGAACCCGGACGCCGAGTCCGAGTCGCTGTCGGGCGGCAACCAGCAAAAGTTCGTGGTCGGACGGGAGTTCGCCCGCGACCCCGAAGTGGTGGTCGCCTCGCATCCGACTCGCGGGGTGGACGTGGGGAGCATCGAGTTCATCCACGAGCGCATCCTCGACCTGCGGCGCGAGGGCAAGACCATCCTGCTCGTCTCCTCGAAACTGGACGAGGTCCAACAGCTCTCGGACCGCCTCGCCGTGATGTACGAGGGCGAAATCATGGACGTCGTTGACCCCGACCGCGTGACCGAGGAGGAACTCGGCCTGCTGATGGCGGGCGAACACCCCGAGAACGCGCCCAGCATCGCCGACGCCGTGGGAGGTGAACGATGAGCGACTCCGACGACGAACGCGCCGACCCGAACCCCGACGACTCGTGGCAGGACCGGGCCGACCGCGCGCTGGCGAGACTCGTGGACGCCTCCGCGGCCGAGCGCATCCTCATCAGCCTCGCGGCGCTCGTGCTATCGGTGGTCGTCGGCGCGCTGGTCATCCTCGTCTCGGGATGGGTGGCGACCTGCGAGAGTCCGTTCTTCGCCGCGTCGGGCGTCGGGTCGTTCTGTTACGACCCGGTCGCGGTGTATCGGGTCCTGCTCGTCGGCGCGGTGTGGCCGCCGTACAACGTCGCCATCACGCTCAAGGAGACGACGCTGCTCCTGTTCACGGGGCTGGCAGTCGCGGTGTCGTTCCGCGCCGGGATGTTCAACATCGGAACGCAAGGGCAACTCGTGTTGGGCGCGCTCGGAACCGCGCTCGCGGTCCTCTGGGTCGCGCCGGTCGTCCCCGCGGGCATCGCGGGCGCGTTGATTCTCGTCTCGGTCGGCCTGCTCGCGGGTGCGCTGGTCGGTGGAATTTGGGGTGCGATTCCGGGCGCGCTGAAGGCCTACGCCGGTGCGAACGAGGTCATCACGACCATCATGCTCAACTTCGTCGCGTCCGGCATCGCGTTCACGCTCGTCTCGGAGGTGTTCAAGGACCCGGGGAGCCAGACCGTGCAGACGCGAGCGATTCCGGCCTTCGCGCAACTTCGCCCGGTGTTCTTCAACACGACGGTGTTCTCGATGGTCGCGCTGGTCGGCGCACTCGTCCTCGCGGGCGGCATCTACTGGATGCTCAACGGGACCGCGTTCGGATACGACCTCCGAACCAGCGGCGTCCAACCCGAGGCCGCCGAGTACGGCGGCGTCGATGCCAAGAAGACGATGGTGTCGAGCATGGCGCTGTCGGGCGCAATCGGCGGTATCGGCGGCGCGGTGTACGTCCTCATGGTCGCCTCGCGCTGGCGGACGGGCATCCCGTCGCTGGGGTTCGACGGCATCACCGTCTCCATCCTCGCGGGGAACAACCCGCTCGGAGTGATTCCGGCCGCACTGCTGTTCGGCGCGCTCAAGACCGGCAGTCTGGCCATCGAGTTCCAGCTTTCGGTCCCGAAGCAGTTGGTCGGGGTCCTGCGCGGTCTCATCATCCTGTTCGTCGCCATGCCCGAGTTCTTCCGGATGGTCGGCGCGCGGTTCCGGTTCGGCGACGAGCGACCCTCGGTCGCCACCGACGGCGCGGGCGAGACGACAGGCGGAAGTGCCGACGGCGACCAAGGAGGTGACGACAGATGAGTTACGCCGACCCCTCGCAGAAGCGACGGTGGCTCGGGGGTATCGCGGTTCTGGCCGCCCTCGCGCTGGTCGCGGTCGAACTGTTCTTCCCCGAGAGTCCGGTCTCCGAGATCGTCCGCATCGTGGACGCCAACTACGTCAGGTCGGTGCTTCGGCTCACGGTCCCCATCGCGTTCGCCGCGCTCGGCGGTATCTTCGCCGAGAAGAGCGGCGTCATCAACATCGGTCTCGAAGGGCTGCTCATCATCTCGGCGTTCACCTCCATCGCGGTGGCCGGAACGATAAGCAGCGGCAGTCCCACGCAACTGCAACTCTGGCTCGGGTTCGCGGTCGCCGTGCTCGCGAGCGTCCTGTTCGCGCTGCTGTTCGCGGTTATCTGCATCGAGTTCAAGGCCGACCAGATTATCGCGGGACTCGCGGTGTGGCTCATCGCACTCGGTCTCGCGCCGTTCGCCAGCAAGGTCATCTGGGGACAGGTCAACAGTCCGCCGGTCGCCACGCTGAACGACTGGACGTTCGGAATTCCGTTCACGGACGTCACCTTCTTCACGGCGAGTCCGCCGGTCGTCATGATGCTCGTCGCCGTCCCCGCCGGGTGGTACGTGCTGAACCGGACCGCGTTCGGGCGCTGGATAGAGGCCAGCGGCGAGAACCCGAAGGCGCTCGACACCGTGGGCGTGGACGTCCGGAAGATTCGCTACTCGGGCGTCCTGCTGTCGGGATTCTTCTCTGGTCTCGGCGGTGCCGGACTGGCGCTGGGCCGCGTCGGCCAGTTCATCGGCGGCGGCGCGACGATGGTCAACGGCCGGGGCTGGATCGGCATCACGGCCTACCTGTTCGGCAACTACAACCCGCTGGGCGCGTTCGGCGCGTCGTTCCTCTTCGCCAGTCTGGACGCGCTCCAGATTCGACTCCAGCAACTCGGCTACAACATCCCGAGCGAACTCATCGGAATCATCCCGTACGTGACGGTGGTCGTCGTGCTGGCGTTCGTCGGTCACACCCGGATTCCCGACGCCGCGGGCGACCACTACGAGTCCGGCGAGGAGTAGCGGTTCGTTCGTCTTTTCGAAGTTGCGACTCCTTCTTCCCGTGTGTAGCGACGGAGTTCCGCCCGCGCTGGTGGGACGGTCGAGACCCTCGAACGAGACGACGAGGATGTAACTCGGCGCTACTGGCTCAGCCGTCTCCGGTTAGTCGGACTGGCGGTCCCGTAGTGCGCGCGAACTGTCCGCTTTGGAACCGCACGGAACGTCCGTGCGGGATTCGTCCCGCCTTCGTACTTGAACCTTCGCGCGTGAGCGCCGAGCGGGAGATATTTCACCGCCGACACCCAATCCCCGCCACTATGGACGAACTCATCGAGGCCGCCCGCGAGGTGCAGGACGACGCCCACGTCCCCTACTCGGACTATCCGGTCGGCGCGGCGCTCCGGACCGCAGACGGGAGCGTCTACGTCGGGTGCAACATCGAGAACGCCAACTACAGCAACTCGCTCCACGCCGAGGAGGTTGCCGTCGCCGAGGCCGTCAAGGAGGGCCACCGCGAGTTCGACGCGCTGGCCGTGAGTTCCGCCCGGCGCGACGGCGTGACTCCCTGCGGGATGTGCAGACAGACGCTCGCGGAGTTCTGCGACGACGACCTGCCGGTGGTCTGTGACGAAGGCGACGACACGGCGGAGTACACGCTCGGCCAACTCCTGCCCGACACCATCACCGAGGAGATGCTGGAGTAACGAGAAAACCTTCCGCCACCGCGCTGCGCGCCACTACTCGTTTCGGGTCGGCGGCGTGGCTTCGACCGAGTACCGGTCCGCGAACGCGACCAGCGCCTCGCGTTTCACCAGTGCGAACCCGGCGAGGATGACCAGAAAGCCGACTATCGTCACCGGGGTCAGCGATTCGCCGAGCAGGACCCACCCTGCCACCGCCGTGACCATCGGCACGAGATAAGAGACGAGGTTCACCTGAACCGGACTGTGACGCTCCAACAGTCCGAAGTATGCGGCGTACGCCCCCGCGGTGGCGACCACCCCGAGGTACGCCAACGGGACGACTACCTGCGGGCCGAGCGCGTCGGCGAGTCGCGGCGGCTCGCCTCCGGCGAGGCTCGCCCCGTGCATCAGTATCGCACCGACGAACATCCCCCACGCGGTCGTCGCGGTGCTGTCGGTGGAGGGTCGTAGCCGTCGGAGCAGGACGCTCCCGAGCGCGACGCTGGTCGCGGAGCCGACGACCAGCAGTTTCCCGGTCGCGCCCGCGAGCAGGTTCGCGGGGTCGGGACGGACGACTAGCGTGACGCCAGCGAGTCCGACGACCAGTCCGAGGAGACCGAGCGGCGACAGTCGGTCGCCGGGGAGTAAGCTCCGGGCGAACCCCGTCGTCAGCACCGGGTTCAGGCTGTAGAGAATCGCCGCGACGCCGCCGGTCGTGTACTGCTGACCGACGAAGAGGAGTCCGTTCGCCGCCGTGATGAGGAACACGCCGACGACGAGGACCGCGAGGTAGTCGTCGCGGGTCCGGGGCAGCCATCGGTCGCGGGCGACCGCGGCGTAGACGACGAGTATGGCAGCGCCGACGTCGTACCGGAGCGCGCCGAACAACAGGGGCGGTAGCGATTCCAGTCCCACCTCGATGGCGACGAACGACCCGCCCCACGCGACTGCGAGGAACACGAACAACGCGGCGTCTCGATAGCGCGACACGCCGTGCACTCGGAACGCGTCGGAGAAAAGCCCCTCGTTTCCGTCGGCCCGCCCCCGATTTCGCCGCCGCGACGAACCCTTTAAGCCGCGCCGCCGAGTCAGCCAACGGCATGACCGGCGACAGCGAAGACCCGAACGACGACGTGCAGTATCACCTCGAAGTCGGCGAGGGCGACGTGGCCGACGCCGTCCTCCTGCCCGGCAACCCCGAGCGCATCGAGAAGATAACCCAGTTCTGGGACTCGGCCGAGGAGATGGGCCACCACCGCGAGTACCGGACCGTCACGGGCGACTACGAGGGGACGCCCATCAGCGTGGCTTCGACCGGCATCGGAAGCCCCTCGGCCGCAATCGCGGTCGAGGAGTTGGCCCGCGTCGGCGCGGACACCTTCCTCCGCGTCGGGTCCTGCGGCGCGATTCAACCCGACATGGAGGTCGGCGACCTCGTAATCACGACCGGCGGCGTCCGCCAAGAGGGTACGAGCGACGCGTACGTCCGCGAGGACTACCCCGCCGTGGCCGACTACGAAGTCGTCTCGGCGCTGGTCGCGGCCGCCGAGCGCCTCGGCTACGACTACCACACCGGCATCACGATGAGCGCCGACAGTTTCTACGCCGGGCAGGGACGCCCCGGGTTCGAGGGGTTCGAGGCCGCCGGGAGCGACGAACTCGTCGAGGGTCTCAAGAACGCGAACGTCAAGAACATCGAGATGGAGGCCAGCGCCATCATGACCCTCGCCAACATCTACGGCCTGCGGGCGGGCGCGGTCTGCTCGGTGTTCGCCAACCGGGAGACGGGCGAGTTCCTGACAGAGGGCGAGAACCGGGCCGCCGAGACGGCCAGCCTCGCGGTGAAGCTTCTGGCGCAGATGGACGAGGTGAAGGAGGAGGCGGGCGTCGAGCGGTGGCATCCCGGTCTGAGTCTGGAGTAGCGACTCTCAGTCGTCGCCGATTTCGGGCGACTCGTCCACCGAACTACCGGCCGACGCGGTGGCGACGTTCTCGCGGAGGTCGGCCTCTATCGCTTCGAGCGACCGTCCTTTGGTCTCCGGGACGACGTAATAGGTGAACACCAGCGCGGCGAGACTGAACGCGCCGAACAGCCAGAACGTGACGGAGGTGCCGACGTTGGCGGTCAGCATCGGGAACGTCAGCGAGACCACGAGGTTCGCGCCCCAGTTGGCGACCGTCACCGCCCCCATCGCGGTTCCGCGGGCCGACAGCGGGTAAATCTCGGAGATGAGGAGCCAGAACACCGGCCCGAGGCCGATGGCGAAGAACGCGACGTACAGCATGAGACTGCCGGTGGCGAACCACCCGAGCGCCCCGGAGAACCCGGGGAGGTAGAAGACGGCACCGAGGACGCCGAGCGTGACGACCATCCCGCCGACCCCGACGAGCAGGAGGGCGCGCCGCCCGACGCGGTCGATGAGCGCGATGGCGACGACTGTCATGACGACGTTGATGACGCCGATACCCACCGTCGCCAGAATCGAGGTCGCGCTGCCGAACCCTGTCGATTCGAGGACCGTCGGCGCGTAGTACATGACTGCGTTGATGCCCGTGACCTGCTGGAACACCGCGAGTCCGAGACCGACGACCAGCGCCGGGCGGAGCCACGGTTGGAGCAGGTCGCCGAGACCCGTGCCGGACTGCTTCTCGACCGTCTCGGAGATTTCGGACAGTTCCGCCTCGACGCTCCCCTCGCGGGTGCGTTCGAGGACCTCGCGGGCCTCGTCGCGGCGACCGTGTTCGAAGAGCCAGCGCGGACTCTCGGGCATCTTGACCATCCCCGCGGCGAGGACGACCGCCGGAACCATCCCGGCCCCGAGCATCCAGCGCCACGCGCCCGCGTCGGCGAACGCGTAGTTCACGAAGTACGAGACGAGGATACCGACCGTGACCATGAGTTGGTTGAGCGACGTGAGCGCGCCCCGAATCTTCGGCGGCGCGATTTCGGAGATGTAGAGCGGACCGACGATGGACGCGAAACCGATGGCGACCCCGTCGATGAGTCGGCCCAGCACGAGTACGGGGACGTTCGGCGCGACGGCCATCGTGAACGACCCCACGAAGAACACGGCCGCGCCGAGCAGGATGAGTCGGCGACGACCGATGCGGTCGGCCAGTTTCCCGCCGAGCGCGGCCCCGGCCGCGGCACCCGCCATCGCACCGCTGACTACCACGCCACGGACCAGCGGCGACATGGAGAACGTCTGTTTGATGTACAGGAACGCGCCGGAGATGATTCCCGTGTCGAATCCGAACAGCAGTCCGTTGAGGGCGGCCAGCGCGGCGGTGACGTAGATGAATCGGTTACGGCCAGCGCCGCTGGCACTCAGTGTATCGGTTGTGGGCATGTAAGGTCCAATTCGGACCGTTTCGGTCGGTCGATAACGAAGCTTTTGAATTATTACTACGATTGTAGTTAACACTCGTTCATTATGGATTCCCGGAGACGGAACCGAGTCCTATCGTCGGCCGTACTGATACGGCCTGCTGACGAACTATCGCGTGGACCGACAAAGAGACGATTGGGAGCAACCAGTCGGTCGCCGCCGAACTACGCGAACTGGCCGACGACGGGGAGTCGAGGTCGAATCAATCCC
This sequence comes from Halorussus aquaticus, assembly GCF_024218795.1. Classification (GTDB taxonomy): domain Archaea; phylum Halobacteriota; class Halobacteria; order Halobacteriales; family Haladaptataceae; genus Halorussus; species Halorussus aquaticus. The sequence continues at coordinate 2,274,002 of NZ_CP100400.1, read as the reverse complement.
GGACGGTGACTGTTCGTGTATTCCTCGCGCGTGCGGAGAGCTGTCGGAACGTCGAACGGAGTCACTCGCCTCCGTCTCCGCCTTCGGGCGCACGTACCGACAGCACCGGAACGTCTGGGTTCTGACGACCTGCGCGGTGGTACTGCCGAGGAAGTGACGGTCGAGACCGCGATGGCCGTGGGTCCCCATGGTGAACAGGTCGACGTCGTTCTCTTCGGCGTAGTCGAGCAACCCCCATCCGGGACTCCCTTCACGACCGCGGTCTCGGCGTCGAGACCGGCTTCCGCGTCCACGTCCACGACGGCGAGGAAGTGGACCGTCGCGTCGAACGCGCGGGACAGACTCAGCGCGTGTTCGGCGGCGCGCTCGGCGTGTTCGCTACCGTCGGTAGGGACGAGCAGGGTGTCGTACATGGGCGCTACCGCTAGCTACGGCGGACTGACTGTTACGATAGCGGGGACGTTCTCGTCGGACGGGAATCGCGGAAAAGCGGTCGGCTTACAGCAGGTCGGCGTCCACGAGTCTGTCCACGGCTTCGCCGATGCGCTCCTTGCTGTTGGCGTAGGAGATGCGGGCGTAGCCCGGCGCGCCGAAGGCGCTTCCGGGGACGGTGGCCACGTGGGCCTCCTCCAGCGCGTCCTCGCACCACTGCTGGTCGTCGTCGGCGACCGGCATCATGAGGTAGAACGCGCCGTCGGGTTCGGGCGCTTCGACGCCCTCCTCGCCGAGGCGCGAGAGCAGGAACTCGCGGCGCTCGGCGAACGCCTCGACCATCTCGTCTATCGCGTCGTCGGTGTTTTCGAGGGCCTCGATACCGGCGTGCTGGACGAAGTTGGTCGCGCAGGAGACCGAGTGAGAGTGGAGCTTTCCGGCCTCGGAGATCAGTTCCTCCGGTCCGGCGAAGTAGCCGAGTCGCCACCCGGTCATCGAGTAGGCCTTCGAGAAGCCGTTGACCGTGACCGTGCGCTCGGCCATCCCGTCGAAGGTGCCGAGACTGGTCGGTTCCGCGCCGTAGGTTATCTGCTGGTAGATTTCGTCGCTGATGACGGTCACGTCGTGTTCGACCGCGAGGTCGCGGACGCCCTCGAGCGCGGCGTCGGAGTAGACCGCGCCCGTGGGGTTGCTCGGCGAGTTGACGACTAGCAGTTCGGTCTCGTCCGAGACGGCCTCGCCGAGGTCGTCCAGCGCGGGTTCGAGTTGGAAGTCGTGGGGCGCGAGGTCCACTCGGTTCAGGCTCCCGCCCGCGAGTTTGACCATCGCCTCGTAGGAGACCCACGCGGGGTCGAGCAGGACGACTTCGTCGCCGTCGTCCACGAGGGTCTGGACCGCCTCGTAGAGCGCCTGCTTCGCGCCGGGCGTGACGATGACGTTCCCGGCCTCGTAGTCGAGTCCGTCGCCCCGAAGTTTCTCGGCGATGGCCTCGCGGAGTTCCGGGATGCCGTTCGAGGACGTGTAGCCGGTGTGGCCCGCGTCCATCGCCTCCTGTCCCGCGTCGACGATGTTCTCGGGCGTCGGGAAGTCGGGTTCGCCGACGCTCAGGTCAATCACGTCCGCGCCATCGGCCTCCAGTTCGGCCGCGAGGTTGCTGATGGCGAGGGTCGCGCTCGGTTCGACTCGCTGAATTCGGTCTGAGAAGTGCATCTTAGAGTTCCTCCGCAAGTTCGACTGCCGCGTCTACCGCTTCCGTGCCTTTGTCCACGCGCTCCCGGGCCTCCGCTCCGGACATGCCCGGACCGCTCACGCCGAAGGTGACCGGCGTGTCGCGGTCGAGACTCACGTCGGTCAGGCCCTTCGCGGCGGCGTCGGCGATGACCTGATCGTGGTCCGTGTCGCCGGTCACGATGGTCCCGACCACGGCAACGGCGTCGATTTCGTCGCGTCTGGCGAGGCGGTCGGCCGCCAGCGGCGCGTCGTACGCGCCGGGGACGCGCAGCGTCTCGACCACCTCGGCACCGCGGTCGGTGGCGGCCTCGGTGGCGCGTTCTTCCATCTGCTCAGTGACGTCCCGGTTGAACTGCGAGACGACGAGACCGAGGGAAACCATGTCGGGTCCGAAGTCTGGGCGAGTAAAAGAACTACCGTTCTCCGGAAAACTTGTATCCCTCCGGATGGATTCCGGAAGTGATGACCGCAGACGAGAAGTCCGCGGACGCCCGGCGATGGCTCCCCGATTCCGTGAACGCGTTCGGTCGGACGGTCGGCGCGCGGACCGCGGCCGCCGTCCTCGGCGTGACCCTCCTGTCGCTGTCGCTCCGGTTCTTCGCGCTCGGTTCCCGGGTGTTTCACTGGGACGAGGGCCGGGTCGGCTACTGGATTCTGCGCTACGCCGAGAACGGCATCTGGGAGTACCACGCCGTCATCCACGGCCCGTTCCTCTACCACGTGAACAAGTATCTCTTCCAGTTGTTCGGCGCGAGCGACTTCGTGGCCCGCGTCCCCGTCGCCGTGGTCTCGGGACTGCTCCCGCTGACCGCGTGGCTGTTCCGCGAGCGACTCCGTCGGGTCGAGATGGTCGCGGTCGGCCTCTTCCTCGCGGCCAACCCCATCGTCCTCTACTATTCGCGGTTCATGCGCAACGACGTGTTGCTGGCGGCGTTCATGGTGTACGCGCTGGCGTTCTACACCCGACTGTTCGACACCCGAAAGCCGCGATACCTCTACATCGGGACGCTGATGCTCGCGCTGGCGTTCACCACCAAGGAGAACGTGCTGGTCTACGTCGTGACGTGGGTCGGCGCGGCTGTCCTGCTGTTCGACCACCGGCTCCAACTCGCGGACGGCAGTCGGACGGCCTACCTCCGCGGGCGAATCCGCGAGATGGTAGACTCTCCGCGGGCCATTCGGTGGGTGCTCCACCTCGTCCTCGCCCTCGTCTTCTTCTTCGCCGTCGTCATCTTCTTCTACGCGCCGCGGGCCGGACCCACCTCAGACCCCGGTCTCTGGAAGGCGTTCTCGAACCCGGGGACGTTCCCCGCAGTCGTCGAGGAGGCCACCGTGGGGTCGTGGGAGTCGTTCGTCGATAAGTGGGGCGGCGGCAACGAGTCGTCGTACATCTCGACGTTCAAGTCGCTCGGCGCGGTCCTCTGGGAGGGCGCGGCCGTCCTCCTCGCGCTGTCGGTGGTCGGGTTCGTCGCGGACCGATACGTCGGTGACCGGCCCCGAGACGTGGTGTCGTTCGCCAGTTACTGGGGGTTCGTCAGCGTCCTCGGCTACCCCGTCATCGTGGAGAACGCGTTCCCGTGGGAGGTCGTCCACGCCGTGGTCCCGCTGGCGATTCCCGCGGGCGTCGGTCTCGCCATCATCGTCCGGTGGGGGTCGGAGGCCGTCGCCGACGGGGACGCCGTGAGCGCCACGTTCGCGGCACTGCTCGTGTTGCTACTCGCCGGACAGGTCGGAGCCACCGCGGTCGACTCCACGTACCTCCATCCGGCCGACCACTACGTGGACGACGCCGAACAGGACGAGAATCTGCTGGTCCAGTACGGCCAACCCGCGGCGGGCATCCGGCCGACCCTCGAACGGGTGCGCTACGCCGCGGCGCACAACGACGGCACCGACGTGCTGTACTACGGCTCTGACTTCTACGTCGCCAATGAGTCCGAGAACGACCGCTGGGCGGCGGGCGGCGGCTGGTACGACCGGTTACCCCTGCCGTGGTACACCGAGATGCACGGCGCGGCGGTCAACAGCACCGTCGACCTCGGCGTGGTCGGGTCGAACCCGCCGCCCGTGGTCGTCGCCCGGGCCGGGGACCGCTCGCAGGTCGCCGAGCGACTCGACGGCTATCGCGCCTTCGAGGAGGAACTGACCCTCTGGGGGAGCGAGACCGTGTTCTTCGTGGACGAAGACTACCTCCCGACGGCGAGCGGCGGGGGGAACGCGACCGACGCGTAGGAATCGCGGGTGCACACGTTCTTGGACAACGCCCGTCCGAGTTGGCAAATCTTATGCAGGGGCGTCCACAACTCACGCCCAGATGACCGACACAGAGACGCTCGGCGTCGTCGGCGGTGGCCAACTCGGCCGGATGCTGGCGGAGGCGGCCACCCCGCTCGGCGTGGAAATCGTCGTCCTCGACCCGACGCCGGACTGCCCGGCCTCGCCGGTCGCCCGCGACCAGATCGTCGGCGAGTTCACCGACGAGGAGGCCGTCCGGGAACTGGCCGCGCGGTCGGACTACCTGACGTACGAAATCGAGTTGGCCGACCCCGACCTGCTGGAGTCCGTCGAAGCCGAGTACGACGTTCCCGTGAACCCCGACCCCGAGACGCTCCGGACGATACAGGACAAACTCGTCCAGAACCGCACGCTGGCCGAGGCGGGGGTCCCCGTCCCCGAGTTCCGCCGGGTTGACGACCGCGCGGACTTAGAGGCGGCGCTCGACGAGTTCGGCTACCCCGTCATGCTCAAAGCCCGGGAGGGCGGGTACGATGGGCGCGGCAACGTCCCCGTCGAAGACGAGAGCGACGTGGACGAGGCGCTGGCCGAAATCGACGCCGCGACGGACGCCGACGGCGTCCACGCGGTCGTCGAGGAGTTCGTGGACTTCGAGCGCGAAGTCTCGGTAATCGGCGTCGAGGGGACCGACGAGAGCGCCACCTTCCCGCTCGGCGAGAACGTCCACCGCGAGGAGATTCTGCGCGAGACGGTCGTTCCGGCCCGGACCGACGACGCGGTCGCGGAGCGCGCCCGGGAGGTCGCCGAGGACGTGCTCGACCTGCTCTCCGGTCGGGGCGTCTACGGTATCGAGATGTTCGAGACGAGCGAGGCGCGAAGCGCCTCGAATGCGAGTAGCGCGGAGCAAAGCTCCGCGGACAGTCGAGCGGCGGTGCCGCGAGACGACGGTGACGAACCGCGAGCGGACGGTGAGATTCTGGTGAACGAAATCGCCCCGCGACCCCACAACTCGGGCCACTACACCATCGAAGGCGCGCTGACCTCGCAGTTCGAACAGCACGCCCGCGCCGTGACCGGGCGACCGCTCGGCGCGACGGACCTCCGGAGTCCCGTGGCGTCTGCCAACTTCTTGGGCGGCGGCGAAGAGCGCCGACCGGCCGCCCACTCCGGCGACGACGCGATTCTGTCCCACCCGGGCGCGAGTCTCCACTGGTACGGCAAGCACGAGGTGTACCCCCTTCGCAAGATGGGCCACCTGACCGTCGTGGGTGGCCGCGACTCGCGCGACGGCGACGTGGACGACCTGCTTCGGACGGCCCGCGACCTGCGAGACGGGGTGACCTTCGAATGAGCGAACTCCAGCGACTCATCGACGACCTGCGAGCGGAGGCACAGCGCGACAGGGACCCCGAGGACACCCCGGAAATCGGCATCGTGATGGGGAGCGACTCGGACCTCGACGTGATGGCCGGGTCGGACGACTCTGAGGGTGCCTACGACGCCCTCACGGAGTTAGGGTTCGAGGAAATCACGGATTACGACGACCCGCCGGAGGCCCGGTTCACGTTCGAGACGTACGTGGTGTCGGCCCACCGGACTCCCGAACTGATGTACGCCTACGCCGAGACTGCCGAGGAGAGGGGTCTCGACGTGATAATCGCGGGCGCTGGCGGGAAGTCGGCCGACCTGCCGAACATGACCGCCTCGCTGGCGTATCCGCTCCCCGTGGTCGGCGTGCCGGTACAGGAGAAGTCACTGCCCTCCGTGGTCGGGATGCCCACGGGCGCACCCATCGTCGCGGTGGACGCGGGCAAGTCGTTCAACGCGGCGCTGTCGGCGGTCCAGATTCTCGCGCGCCAGCACGGCGACCTCCGGGACCGCCTCGTGACGTATCACGACGAACTGCAAGAGGACGTGGCTACCGTGTCGCGGCGACTCCACGAACGGGGGACGCCGGGATTCCGTGACGAAGAGCAGTAGCCCCGAAGCGTTCGCACCGACCGGGCCTCGGTCGGTCCAATTTACCTGTCGTAACTCTCTCCTCGCCCCGTCGAACAGTGGCGCTATCCCGGACGAAAGATAAGGTACGTCTCCGCCTACCGGCCGTTTTCCCGCCGGGTTCGTCGGTTTACTCTGCTTATTGTCAGTCCGAGGCGCTGAGAACCGCGGTGTAGCATCGGTGAAACTCGCGTGGTTCCGGATTCGGAGGGAAATATTCCGTTTCTCGACACGAACCGTCATACCGTCGAAAGGCGCGTGAGGCGGCCAGATTCGTTGGAATCGCAAGAATCAACGCTTATCTCTTGGACCATCCGCTAGAATCTTGGAATCTTTACGCTCGTGTTACCGAGCTACGCTCTAATTCGGTTATAGCGGCTCACATCGGGGAAAATCAACGCTTATAGGGGTGCGCTCATAATCTCGGGATGGTAGGAGAATATCGGCATGAATCCATGGATAGCGATTGGCGCGTTGGCGCTGGTGGGGCTGTTGATACCGCTCGGAATGATGGCGGTCTCCAGCCTGCTCCGGCCTACCGTGCCCGAGAAAGGAAAAACCGCCACCTACGAGAGCGGCGAGGTGCCGACGGGCGGCACGCGTATCCGCTTCAACATCCAGTACTACATGGTCGCGTTGCTGTTCGTCGTCTTCGACATCGAGACCGTCCTCATCTTCCCTTGGACGGTCATCTACCGGAGCGCGGTCTCGATGGAGGGCGTCGGACTGGCCAAGACCCTGTTGCCGATGTTGCTGTTCATCGGCGTCCTCGTCGTCGGTCTCGGTTGGGCGTGGCGTAACGGTGCCGTACGGTGGGTCCGCAATCCCGACCGTTCGCAACGGAGCGTGAAACGATAATGAGTAACGAACCACGGGAGACGATTCACGGTAGCACAGTACCGCAGACCAAGACCCGCGAGGCCCGGATGGAGGGTGTGGACAGTCGGTTCAACTCGAAGCTTCGGGAGGCGTTCGGCTCGACGCCGTTCATCCTCACCAAGTTCGACAAGTTCATGAACTGGGTTCGGGGGTCCTCGATGTTCATGCTGCAGTTCGGTATCGCGTGCTGCAGCATCGAGATGATGCACACCTACGCGGTGAAGCACGACCTCGACCGCTTCGGGTCGGGCGTCCCGCGCGCGTCCCCGCGGCAGGCCGACGTGATGATCGTTCCGGGGACCATCGTCTCGAAGTTCGCTCCCCGGATGAAGCGCGTCTACGACCAGATGCCCGAACCCAAGTTCGTCGTGAACATGGGGTCGTGCGCCATCTCCGGCGGTCCGTTCCAAGAGGGCTACAACGTCATCAAGGGCGCGGAGGAGGTCATCCCGGTGGACATCCACGTTCCCGGTTGCCCGCCCCGCCCCGAGGCACTCATCTACGGCGTCGTGAAGATGCAGGAGCGCATCGCCAACGGCGAGACGAGTCCCGTGACGGTCAAACCCTACGAACTGGAGCAGTTCGGCGACCTCGAACGCGACGAACTCATCGACAAACTCGCCGACGACATCGACGAGGACACCCTCGTGATGCGGTACAACTGGGCTGATTCACCATGAGTTCCCAAGAGAAAGCGCCCGAGGGAGACCTTCCGCAGGTCGAGGGCGTCGATTACGACGCCATCGAGGACCTGCTAGGCGACCGCGTGATTCGACGCGAGACTCACCTCAACGCAGAGGGGTTCGTCGTTCGACCCGACGAAGTCGAGGAGTCGCTCGAACTCCTCCGCGACGAGGCCGGGTTCGACCACCTCTCGATGCTCACGGCGCAGGACTACGAGGACCGCTACGAGAGCATCTACCACCTGACCAAGTACGACGACCGAACCCAAGAGGTCAGCGTGGTCGTGCCGACCGACTCGGAGAACCCGACCAGCGAGTCGGCGGCGTCGGTGTACAAGACGGCGGAGTGGCACGAACGTGAGGCCTACGACCTCGTGGGCATCGACTACGAGAACCACCCGGACCTGCGGCGCATCCTGCTGCCCGAGACGTGGCAGGGCCACCCGCTGAGTTCGGACTACGACCAAGATAAGCCCCAACTCGTCACGCTGGACGAACACGTCAATCCGCTCGCCGAGAGTCAGGAGGACAGCGAGTCGGACACGATGTTCCTCAACATCGGTCCGCACCACCCGGCGACACACGGCGTACTCCACGTCAAGACGGTGCTGGACGGCGAGCAGGTCGCGGACGTGGAACCCGACATCGGCTACCTCCACCGCTGCGAGGAGCAGATGTGCCAGCAGGGCACTTACCGCCACCAGATCATGCCGTACCCCGACCGGTGGGACTACTCGTCGGCGGGCCTGCTCAACGAGTGGGCCTACGCCCGCGTGGCGGAGGACCTGAACGACATCGAGGTGCCCGAGTACGCCCAGATTATCCGGACGATGAGCGCCGAACTCTGTCGCATCGCGGCGCACATGCTGGCGCTCGGGACGTTCTGTCTGGACATCTACGGCGACTTCACGGCCATCTTCATGTACGCCATGCGCGACCGCGAGAAGGTCCAGAACCTGCTGGAGGACCTGACGGGTCAGCGCATGATGTTCAACTACTTCCGCCTCGGCGGGGTCGTCTGGGACCTGCCCGAACCCCGCGAGGAGTTCTTCGGGAAGGTCCGTGACTTCATCGACGACCTGCCCGAGACGCTCGAGGAGTACCACGACCTCATCACGAGCAACGAGATATTCCAGAAGCGCACCATCGACACCGGCGTCCTCGAACCCGAGACGGCCAAGCAGTACGGCTGTACGGGACCGGTCGCTCGCGCGTCGGGTATCGACTACGACCTGCGTCGCGACGACCCCTACGGCTACTACGACGAACTCGACTGGGACGTCGTGACCGAGGACGGGTGTGACAACTTCGCTCGACTGCTCGTCCGGATGCGCGAGGTCGAGGAGTCGGCCAAGATTATCAGCCAGTGTATCGACCTGCTCGAAGACTGGCCCGAGGACGAGCGCAACATCCAGAGCAACGTCCCGCGGACCCTCAAGCCCGACCCCGACACCGAAGTCTACCGGGCGGTCGAGGGCGCGAAGGGCGAACTCGGGATCTACATCCGGTCGGACGGCACCGACAAGCCCGGCCGGTTCAAGATTCGGAGTCCGTGCTTCAACAACCTCCACTCACTGGAGGCGATGGCCGAGGGCGAGTACGTCCCCGACCTCGTGGCCGCACTGGGCAGCCTCGACGTGATTCTCGGGGAGGTGGACCGCTGATGACGGCGCTGGTCCCCCTCCAGGGACAGGCGGAACCGCTGCTCCCCGAGACCATCGGCAAGTTCCTGTTCGGCGCGAACATGGCTCCGTGGCAGGAGGCCGTCGCGGCGTTCCTCGCGGCGTTCGTCATCGGCAACATCATGCTGGCGATGACGGGCGTCGCCGGTCCGTGGGCCAAGCGGAAGATCACGGCGGCGTTCACCGACCGCATCGCGGTCAACCGGGTCGGTCCCGCCGGTCTGCTCATCATCGTGGCCGACGCGGTCCGCCTGCTGAGCAAGGAACTCATCATCCCGGACGGGGTCGACCGTCCGGCCTTCGACCTCGCGCCCATCGTGATGGCGGGGTCGGCACTGCTCGGCTTCGCGGTCATCCCGATGGGCCACATCTTCGGCGTCAATCTCCACCTCGCCGACCCCGAAATCGGGATGGCCTACGTGTTCGCGGTGGCCTCCATCGCCACGCTCGCGCTGGCGATGGCCGGGTACGCCTCGAACAACAAGTACTCGCTGATGGGCGGTCTGCGCGCCATCGCGCAGAACATCGCCTACGAGATTCCGCTGGTCGTGACCGCGGCGTCGGTCGTGCTGTTCACCGACTCGCTCCAGATGAGCCAGATCGTCGCGGCACAGCAGGAACCGCTGTTCACGCTCGCGGGCATCACGATTCCGTCGTGGTTCGCGTTCGTGAACCCGTTCGCGTTCGTGCTGTTCGTGGTCGCGAACCTCGCGGAGGTCGGTCGGAACCCGTTCGACATCCCGGAAGCCCCGACCGAAATCGTCGCCGGGTACCAGACGGAGTACTCGTCGGTGTACTTCGTGCTGTTCTACCTCGGCGAGTTCCTCCACATCTTCCTCGGAGGCGCAATCATCGCGACCCTCTTCCTCGGCGGTCCGAGCGGCCCGTTCCTGCCGGAGTCGCTGAACTTCGTCTGGTTCGTGGTCAAGATATGGGCCGTCTTCCTGTTCACGCAGTGGGCGCGGTCGGCAGTCCCGCGTCTCCGCATCGACCAACTCATCGAAGTCGGCTGGAAGGGCATGCTCGTGTTGAGTTTCGCTAACCTCGTCCTGACGGCCATCATCGTTGGGGTGATGCTCTAATGATCGGAGTCCTCAAATCAATGGCGACGACGCTGAAGCACGCACTGGACGGGTCCACGTTCACGGTCGAGTACCCGGACGTGGCTCCCGAAGTAAGCCCCCGATTCCGCGGGGTCCACAAGTTCAGTCAGGAGCGTTGCATCTGGTGTCGCCAGTGCGAGAACGTCTGTCCGAACGACACGATTCAGATCGTTCAGGACGACCAGCGCAACGGCGAGGAGTACAACCTCCACATCGGACAGTGCGTCTACTGTCGGTTGTGTGAGGAGGTCTGCCCGGTGGACGCCATCCTGCTGACCGAGAACTTCGAGTTCACGGGCGACACCAAAGACGACCTCGTGTACAACAAAGAACAGTTGAAGAACGTCCCGTGGTACAAGGACATCGACCCCCTCGAATCCCGCGAACCCGACCGTGGTGCGTGGATCGGCGAAGGCGAGGGTGAGGTGGACTACCAGTAAGTCCGTCTCGAAACGTTAAAAGGCCGATTACGAGAACTTCAAGGTGACTGAAATGGCATACGAGACACTCACGTTCGGGCTGTTCGCTCTCGTCACGATAGCGAGCAGTCTGGGCGTCGTCCTGGTGCGGGACGTTTGGCACTCGGCGTTACTGCTGGGTGTCGCGTTACTCTCCGTCGCGATCCACTACGTGATGCTGCAGGCGGAGTTCCTCGCAGCGATGCAGGTCCTCGTCTACGTGGGCGGGGTACTCGTCCTCATCACGTTCGCCGTGATGCTGACGCGCCAGGCAAAGACAGAGGAGGTATCGAACGTATGAGCGACTACGACGACGACAGGGACCGGCGCGAAGTGAGTACCGAACCCGAGGTCGGCATCGACGACAGAGGTCGGAAGTGGCCCGGCGTGGCCGCGCTGGCGCTGTTCGGGGTGCTGGCGTGGGTCTTCGTCGGTGCCGAGTTCGGCGAGGCCGCTGGCTTCCCCGACGGCGCGTCGATTACCGCCAGCATCGGGTACGCGATGTTCAACATCCCGGCGGAGAACGCGATCCCGAGCGAGGGATTCCTGATTCCGTTCGAGATCATCGACCTCGTGCTGGTCGCGGCGCTCGTCGGCGCGGTCATGCTGGCACGACGCGAGGAGAGCGGCGAGATAACGACGGCGCTCCGCTCGGACGCGGTCGAGCAAGAGTCCTCGCCGCAGGAGGTCGTCCCGGACGGGGGCAAAGCGGACGGAGGTGAGCAGTGATGGTTCCGATACAGTACTACCTCCTGCTCTCGGCCGCTATCTTCGCGATCGGTATCTTCGGCATCCTGACCCGTCGGAACGCGCTGCTGTTCCTGATGAGCGTGGAGCTACTGCTGAACGCGGCGAACATCAACCTCGTCGCGTTCTCGCGGTTCCACGGTAACCTGACGGGCCAGACGTTCAGCCTGTTCACGCTGGCGCTGGCGGCCGCCGAAGTCGCGGTCGGTCTCGGCATCATCCTCGTCCTGTATCGCAACTTCGCAGACGTGGACGTAACTGAAGCGGCAACGATGAGGTGGTGAAACGATGGCAGCACTCCCATTCGAACTGACTCCGGCCATCGCGGCCCTGCCGTTCGTATCGTTCCTGATCGCGTTGTTCGTCGGCGCGTTCGCCCCGCGACTGCTCCCCAAGGGCGGCGCGATTCCCGGCATCCTCGCCACGGGTGGCTCGCTGCTCCTGTCGCTGTGGGTCTTCCTCACGGTGTCGGGCGGCGAGACCTACCACGAGTACATCACGTGGGTCGCGGGCGCTGGCGAAGCGACGTTCGACCTCCATCTGGGCGTCCTCGTCGACCCGCTGTCGTCGATGATGCTCATCATCGTCTCGCTGGTGGCGTTCCTCGTCCACGTCTTCAGCCTCGGCTACATGAACGACGAGGGAGAGACGGGGCTGCCCCGGTACTACGCCGGACTCGGCCTGTTCACCGCGAGCATGCTCTCGTTCGTGTTCGCGGACAACCTCCTGATGGCGTTTATGTTCTTCGAGCTGGTGGGCCTCTGTTCGTGGCTCCTCATCGGCTTCTGGTTCCGCGACGACGCGCCGCCGAGCGCGGCGAAGAAGGCGTTCCTCGTCACCCGATTCGGTGACTACTTCTTCCTCGTCGGCCTCGTCGGCGTCTTCGCCACCTTCGGCACGTCGATGTTCGTGGCTGGCGGTGAGGGCGGCGAGCACGCGCTCCAGTCGTTCCCCCACATGGCCGAACTGGCCATCCTCGAGGGCGAAACCGCCGGGATAACGACGTATCTCGGTCTCGACCCGCAGGCCTGGTTCGCGGTTCTGGGCCTGCTCATCCTCGGCGGCGTCGTCGGCAAGTCCGCGCAGTTCCCGCTGCACACGTGGCTGCCCGACGCGATGGAGGGTCCGACCCCGGTCTCCGCGCTGATTCACGCGGCGACGATGGTCGCGGCGGGCGTCTACCTCGTCGCGCGCATCTACGGGTTCTACGCCCTCCTGCCGCAGGTGTTGGCGCTCATCGCGTTCGTCGGTGGCTTCACGGCCCTGTTCGCGGCGACGATGGGCGTCGTCAAGAAGGAGATAAAGCAGGTGCTGGCGTACTCGACCATCTCCCAGTACGGCTACATGATGCTCGGACTGGGCGCTGGCGGCTACGTCGCAGCGACCTTCCACCTGATGACCCACGCGTTCTTCAAGGCGCTGCTGTTCCTCGGCGCCGGGTCGGTCATCATCGCGATGCACCACAACGAGGACATGTGGGACATGGGCGGCCTCAAGGACCGGATGCCCGTGACCTACTACACGTTCCTCTCGGGGTCGCTCGCGCTCGCGGGCATCGTCCCGTTCGCGGGCTTCTGGTCGAAAGACGAGATTCTGTTCGAGGCGCTCGCCCGCGGGATGGAGAACCCCATCCTGCTGGCCGCCTACGCGATGGGGCTGCTCGCGGTGTTCTTCACCGGGTTCTACACCTTCCGGATGGTCGCGCTGACCTTCCACGGCGAACCCCGCTCGGACACCGCCCGCGACCCTCACGGCGTGCGCTGGAACGTCAAGTTCCCGCTCGCCGTCCTCGGCATACTGGCGGCGGTGGCCGGTCTGGTCAACATGACCCCGGTCGCCGAGGTGACGGGACTCCACATCGAGTACCTGCACAACTGGCTCGGCGGTCCGCTCGAAGCGACGTCGGTCCACAACTACACGCACATCCTCGAAGAGGCGGGCGTCCATCACGCGGAACTCTCGCCCATCGTTCCGGGTCTCGTCTCGCTGGCGCTCGCGCTGGCTGGCGCGGGACTCGCGTGGAAGCTCTACGCCGTCCCCTCGCCCGAGGAGCACACCGACAAACTCGGCGGTGCGAAGTCGGTGCTGTACAACAACTACTATCAAGACGAGTATCAGGTCTGGCTCGCTGAGGGTCTCACCCTGCCGCTGGCCCGCGCCGCAGACAAGTTCGACCAGGGCGTCATCGACGGCGTGGTCGACGGCGTCTCCAGCGTGAGCCTGTTCGGCGGGAGTCGCATCAGGCGGATCCAGACCGGCGTGGTGTCGAACTACGCCTTCCTGCTGACGGCGAGTTTCGTCGTGCTGCTCGTCGCTATCGGTCTCGTGGGAGGTTGGTTCTGAATGTGGATTGAAGCACTTATCGCGGTCACGATGCTGAGCGCGCTCGTGGTGTTCGTCGCCCCGAACAAGGTGGCGGAGAAGCTCGCGTTCGCGCTCAGTCTGCTCCCGCTCGCCGGGAGCCTCTGGATGTACAGCACGTACGAGGCCAGCGGTAACGCCCTCTTGGAGGGTAGCGAACTGGCCTTCGAAGAGAGTTTCACGTGGGTCACTGCGGGACCGTACGCGCTCAACTGGCACGTCGGTCTCGACGGTATCAGCATGCCGCTGGTCGCGCTGACCACGGTACTCACGTCGCTGGCCCTGCTGGCGTCGTGGACCCCCATCGACGAGCGTCAGAGCCAGTTCTACGGCCTGATGCTCTTCCTCGAAGCCAGCCTGCTGGGCGTCTTCTCGGCGCTCGACTTCTTCCAGTGGTTCGTCTTCTGGGAGATGGTGCTGGTGCCGATGTACGTCCTCATCGGCGTCTGGGGCGGTCCGCGCCGCAAGTACGCGGCCATCAAGATGTTCGTCTACACGAACATCGCCTCGCTCGTGATGTTCATCGGGTTCATCGCGTTGGTGTTCGGTCTCGGTGACTCGGTGACCACCCTCGACATGCCCGCCATCGCGCAGGCGCTGCGCGCGGGCGAACTCGGTAGTCTGGGACCGGTCGGCGCGGGTACCCTGAAGACGGTGGCGTTCGTCGCCATGTTCGCCGGGTTCGCGGTGAAGGTCCCGGTCGTCCCGTTCCACACGTGGCTGCCGGACGCCCACGTCGAGGCCCCGACGCCGGTCTCCATCATGCTGGCCGGGGTCCTGCTGAAGATGGGTACGTACGCCCTGCTCCGGTTCAACTTCACGATGCTGCCGGAGGTCGCGCAGAACAACGCGCCCATCATCGCGCTGTTCGCGGTGATCAGCGTCATCTACGGCGCGATGCTGGCGCTGGCGCAGTCGGACCTCAAGCGCATCGTGGCGTACTCCTCGGTCTCTTCGATGGGGTACGTCATCCTCGGTCTCGTGGCGTACACGCTGTACGGCATGGGCGGCGCGACCTTCCAGATGGTCGCCCACGGTCTCATCTCGGGACTGATGTTCATGTCGGTCGGCGTCATCTACAACACGACGCACACCCGGATGGTCTCGGACATGTCCGGACTGGCGAGCAAGATGCCGTTCACCGTCGCGGTGTTCGTCGCGGGCGCGTTCGGCTACATGGGCCTGCCGCTGATGGCCGGGTTCGCCGCGGAGCTGTTCATCTTCCTCGGCTCGTTCGGCGCGTTCGCTGGCTCGGTGTGGTTCACGGCCGCCGCGATGTTCGGCATCGTCGTGGTCGCGGGCTACCTGCTGTTCGCCATGCAGCGCACGCTGTTCGGGACGTTCGAGTTGGAGACCGACTACGAGGTCGGTCCGGCCGCGTTCCACGACGTGGCCCCGCTCGTGGTCCTCATCCTGCTGGTCATCCTGCTGGGCGTCGAACCGGGTATCTTCTACACGATGATTCAGGACGCAGTGAATCCGCTGGTTCCGGCGGCCGGAGGTGGTGTATAGATGGCGTTCCAACTTCCGACGTGGATGGCGCTCGGTCCGACGCTCGCGTTCGCACTGACGGGACTGCTCCTGTTGGTCATCGACAGCTTCTCGGACTCGACTAACCGCGGCGTGCTGGCCGGAACGGCGACCCTCGGGTCGCTCGTCGCGGTCGGTCTCTCGGCGTGGTACCTGTTCGCAGGGACGGGCGCGGAGCCGATTCGGCTCTATCAGAACTCGCTCGTCGTGGACACGATGAGCCTGTTCTTCGCGTTCGTGTTCGCCAGCGTGACCACGCTGGTCTGCGTCGCCAGCTACGACTACATGCGCGACCACTCGTATCAGGCCGAGTACTACGCGCTCGTCACCCTCGCGGCGACGGGCATGACGCTGATGGCCGCCGCGAACAGCCTCGCGGTGGTGTTCGTCAGCCTCGAACTCTCCAGCCTGCCGTCGTTCGCGCTGGTCGCCATCCTGAAGAAGAACCGCGGGAGCGTCGAAGCCGGGCTGAAGTACTTCCTCATCGGCGCGCTCTCGTCGGCCATCTTCGTCTACGGCGTCAGCCTCGTCTACGGCGTCACCGGGACGCTGCTGCTGCCGGAAATCGCGACCGGCGTCGCCGAGACGCAGTTGACCGGCGTCCTCGGCATCGGCATCCTGATGATGCTGGGCGGGTTCGCGTACAAGACCGCGTCGGTCCCGTTCCACTTCTGGGCGCCCGAGGCGTACGAAGGCGCACCCGCGCCCGTCTCGGCGTTCCTCTCGTCGGCGTCGAAGGCCGCCGGGTTCGCCGTGGCGTTCCGCGTGTTCACGGTCGCGTTCCCGGTCGAGGAACTCGTCATGGGCGCGACCGCGGGCGTGGACTGGGTCCTCGCGGCCCAGATTCTCGCGGTCGTGACGATGACGCTCGGTAACTTCGCGGCCGCGACCCAAGACGAGGTCAAGCGGATGCTCGCGTACTCGTCCATCGGGCACGCGGGCTACGCGCTCATCGGTCTCGCGGCGCTGTCGGGCGGCAACGACCAGTTCGTGCTCGGCGCGAGCATGGCCCACCTGCTCGTCTACGGGTTCATGAACACGGGCGCGTTCCTGTTCATCGCCCTCGCCGAGTACTGGTCGGTCGGCCGGACGTTCGAGGACTACAACGGTCTCGCCACGCAGGCACCGTTCGCCTGCGTGGCCATGACCGTCTTCATGTTCAGCCTCGCGGGACTCCCGCCGTTCGGCGGTTTCGTGAGCAAGTACTTCCTGTTCGCGGCCGCCGTGGGCGCGGGCTTCTGGTGGCTCGCCGCCGTGGGTGCCATCAACAGCGCGCTGTCGCTGTACTACTACTCGCGGGTCGTGAAGGCGATGTGGATTGAGGACTCCTCGGGCGAGTTCGACATCGAGTCCAAGCCCGTCGGTCTCTACGCCGCGCTGGCCGCGGCCGCGGTCGTGACGGTGCTGCTGCTCCCCGGATTCGGTCCGGTCTGGCAGTACGCCACCGACGCCGCGGCGGCGCTCGTGGCGTAGAACGACCGCGAACCGACGCTACCGTTCTCCGACTCCTTTTTTGGCCACTGCTGAGATACGGCCGCTGTATCGGCAGAGCCCCAGAACCCGGACGCTACGGCACGACTGAACTGCCCGACGCGACAGTGTCGGGACCGACCGACATCGTCCGCGGCCACGGGGACCGTGCCGGGACAACCAGAAATCGCGAGCTACCACCGATTTCAGCCGCTAGACGGTAGACTTTAGGCCGCGCAACAGAAAGCGCGGATTAGGATGGTCTCCCGGTTGGTGTTGGGGTGTGGAACCGTCGGTCAGAACATCGTGGAGGCGTTAGTCGACGGTCCCGG
This sequence comes from Halorussus aquaticus, assembly GCF_024218795.1. Classification (GTDB taxonomy): domain Archaea; phylum Halobacteriota; class Halobacteria; order Halobacteriales; family Haladaptataceae; genus Halorussus; species Halorussus aquaticus. The sequence continues at coordinate 2,256,862 of NZ_CP100400.1, read as the reverse complement.
GAGCCTGTTGGTCGTCGACGACGCCGAGAGCCTGTTGGTCGTCGACGACGCCGAGAGCCGCATCGAGGCGCTCCGCGAGGAGGGCGTGTCGGCGACGCTCGGCGACTCGACCGACCACGAGACGGTGCGAACGAGCGCCGACGCCCCGGACATGGTCGTCGTCGCCGACTGCGACCCCGAGACCAATCGGCGAGCCACGGAACTCGCGGTCGAGTTGTTCCCCGACGCGTACGTCGTCAGCTATCTCGGCAGAGACTACGGCATCGACCAGCGCGAGCGCATCGTCGCGCTGGCCGACCGGGTCATCGACCCGAACGAGGCCATCGTCCAGCAGGTGTTGGGCGTCTCGCTCGGCGAACACGCGGACCTGACGGCGAACCTCCAGCGGACGCTCCGGTCGATAGACGGGACGCTGGCCGTGTTCATGCACGATAACCCCGACCCCGACGCCATCGCCAGCGCGGTGGCGCTCTGTCGTATCGCGGAGGAGGTCGGCGTCGATGCGGTCCCCTGCTACTTCGGCGACATCTCCCATCAGGAGAACCGCGCGTTCGTCAACCTGCTCGAACTGGACCTCCGGAACTTCGACGCGGGACCCGAACTCGACCTCTCGGAGTTCGGAGGAATCGCGCTGGTGGACCACTCCCGTCCCGGGGTCAACGACCAACTCCCGACCGACACCGTCGTGGACATCGTGGTGGACCACCACCCGCCGAAGGAACCGGTCGAGGCGAGGTTCGTTGACCTCCGGAGCGACGTCGGCGCGACTTCCACCCTGTTGGCCGAACACATCCAACGGCTCGGTATCGACCTCTCGGAGTCGGTGGCGACCGGTCTCCTCTACGGCATCCGCGTCGATACTAAGGATTTCTCGCGGGAGGTCTCGACGGTCGACTTCGAGGCCGCCTCCTTCCTGCTTCCCCACGCCGACGTGGGGACGCTGGAGCGCGTCGAGAGTCCGTCGGTGAGCGCCGACACCTTCGAGACGATGGCGCGGGCCATCGACAACCGCCGGGTCGAAGGCACCGTGCTGGCGACCTGCGTCGGGAAACTCTCGGACCGCGACGCGCTCGCGCAGGCGGCCGACCAACTCCTCGACATGGAAGGGATAACCACGACGCTGGTGTACGGGTTCCGCGACGGGACGGTGTTCGTCTCCGCACGCGCCCGCGGAACCGCCATCGACCTCGGCGAGACGATGCGGGCGGCGTTCGGCCAGATCGGGAGCGCGGGCGGCCACGCCGACATGGCGGGTGCCCAGATTTCGCTCGGTCTGCTCGGCGAAGTCGAGCAAGAAGAGGAGTCCTCGCTGACCGACGTCGTCAGCGACGTGATTACGGACCGCTTCTTCGAGACGATTCAGTCGTCGCCACAGACCGACGGCGAGTACGCCCGCGGCGGCGAGGCGAGTTTCGACACGACCGTCGTCGAGAACGAGGACTGACGACACCGGGCCGGAGTCTCGTCCGGACGGCGAGCGGGAATCCTTTTGACCCGCGACCGCATCCAACCAGTCATGGACGTGGCCGTAGCGGACGGCGGGACTGCCGACGGCAAGCCGAAGGTCAAAGACTACATGACCCGCGACGTGGCGACGGTATCGCCCGACGCCACCGTGGACGAGGTCGCGCGTCGCATCGTCGAAAGCGACGAACACAACGGCTACCCGGTCTGTGACGGGCGGCGAGTCGAGGGGTTCGTCAGCGCGCGCGACCTCCTGCTCGCCGACGACCGCGAACCGATATTCAAGGTGATGAGCAAGGACCTCATCGTGGCCCACCCCGACATGAACGTGAACGACGCCGCGCGCGTCATCCTCCGGTCGGGCATCCAGAAACTCCCCGTGGTGGACGACGCGGGCAACCTCGTGGGCATCATCTCCAACACCGACGTGATTCGCTCTCAGATAGAGCGAGCGACGCCCGAGAAGGTCGGCAAACTGATGCGGACTCTCGAATCTATCCACGACACCGAGGTCGAACAGACCCGCAAGGAGGTCCCGCTCGACGACCTCACTCCGACGCAGGGGAAGGTCTACGCCGACGAGTTGGAGGGCCGGACCTACGAACTCGAACGCGGACTGGCCGAACCGCTCGTCGTCATAGACGCCGCCCCGAACAGCGCCGACGGCGACTTCCTGCTGGCCGACGGTCACCACCGCGTGATGGCGGCCGACAGACTGGACGTCGAGGAGATGGACGCCTACGTCATCCTCGTGGACGAGGACGTGGAACTCGGGATGGAGAAGACCGCCGAGAAGGAGGGTCTCGACTCGCTGGACGACGTGACGGTCGTAGACTACGCCCGCCACCCGCTGGTGGAGACGACGAAGCGGTTGCAGTAGTCGGGCGCTCTTCTGGGCGTCGTGTTTCTCACCTTCCCGACGCGCCTCTCGGGAAAATACAGGTAGTTTACACATCTTGCGAACACGTCGTCGCGTTTCCGGACGACGAATACCGACCATAGCGGGACCGAACACGCCGTTCGCGCGGATTCGTTTTGATCTGAGATGGAAAATTTTACACGCGATGCGCAGTTCTCTCAAGTATGGATTCAACAGAACGCCGACAAAAACAACCGGTCCTCTCGGTTCGGGACCTGCGAAAGACGTACGGCGACGGCAGTGTCGTCGCAGTCGACGACGTCTCCTTCTCGGTGGAGCGGGGGTCCGTCGTCGGCCTGTTAGGTCCCAACGGGGCCGGGAAGACTTCGACCATCAAGTCGATACTCGGTGTCGTCCTGCCGGACGAGGGCGAAGTAGAGGTCGACGGCGTGAACGTCCACGACGGGAACGAAGAGATTTACGAGAAATTGAGCGCCGTCCTCGAGGGCGCGCGGAACGTCTACTGGCGGCTGACCGTTCGGGAGAACCTCTCGTTCTTCTCGTCCCTGCAGGGCATCGACCCGCGGGACCACCGCGAGGAACACGAGGAACTGATGGAACTGCTGAACATCGACCACAAGGCCGACGAGGTGGTCAAGGACCTCTCGCGGGGCATGAAGCAGAAGACCGCCCTCGCCTGTGCGCTCGTCCGCCAGACCCCCGTCCTCTTTCTGGACGAACCGACGCTGGGTCTCGACGTGGAAGCGTCCCACGACCTTCGGCAGGAACTCGAACGCCTCGTCACGCAGGAGAATCGGACGGTAATCCTGAGCAGTCACGACATGGACGTGATGCAGGACCTCTGTGACCGCATCATCATCATGGACGAGGGCGAAGTCGTCACCGACGAGGACGTGACGGAACTGGTACAACTGTTCCAGACGCAGGCCTACGAGGTGGTCTTCGAGGAGGCGGTTCCGACGACGCCCCGACGGGCGCTCGAAAGCGAGTTCGACGTGACCGAGTGGCGCGAGCGCGGCGACTGGACGGTCTGTGAGGTTTCGATGGACGACCGCGAGCGAGTACACGACCTGATGGACGTTCTCGAGGAGTTCGACCTGACGCCCCGGTCGGTCTCGGTCGTCCAACCCGACCTCGAAGACGTGTTCCTCGAAGTGACCGGCGAAGCCGAGTACGGTGAGACCGAGGACGCGGCCAAGAGAGTGGAGGGGCGAGCGTGAGTCTCCACCATCTCTATCTGTTCAGTCGCGCCTCGCTCCGCAAGTCGCTCACCCTGATGCGGCGGTACCTCGTCAACACGGTCTCGCGGATAGTCAGCATGTACCTGTTGTTCGCGGTGATGTTCTTCGGCGGTCAGCAGATTGCGGGTGCGGCCATCACCCGGTCGATAGAGGGCATCATCGTCGGGTACTTCCTCTGGATGCTCATCCTGAGCGCCTACTCGTCCATCGCGAACAACATCACGAACGAGGCCCAATGGGGCACGCTCGAACAGTTGTACATGTCGCCGCTCGGGTTCGACCGAATCGTGGGCGTCAAGACCGTCGTCAACGTCTCCGTGAGCCTGTTTATCGCGGCGATGCTTCTCGCCTTGATGCTTCTCACGACCGGCGTCACGCTGAGCTTCGACCTGCTCACCATCACACCGATTATAATCCTGACGCTCGCGCCCGCAGTCGGGTTAGGCTACGTCTTCGGCGGTCTCGCCCTGCTCTACAAGCGAATCGAGAGCACGTTCCAACTCATGCAGTTCGCGTTCATCGCACTCATCGCGGCCCCGGTCGAGCAGTTCGCCGCGCTCAAGTTCGCGCCATTCGCGCTGGGGAGCTATCTGCTCAGGCAGGCTATGAGCGAGCAGAAGAGTCTGCTGGAGATACCGACCGCGGACCTCGGCCTGCTCGTCGCGGTGGGACTCGCCTATCTCGGTCTCGGCTACGGTATCTTCCGCGTCATCCAAACGAAGGCCCGAGAGCGCGGCGTGCTAGGCGAGTATTAACTATCAAGACGTCGTGATTTCACACAAACTACACGATATGAATCTCTCGATATCGAATCTCGGTAAGCGGTGGGCACCCGACGTGTGGGGGCTCAGAGACGTGTTGATGGAACTCGAATCGGGCGTCGTCGGTCTACTCGGACCCAACGGTGCGGGGAAATCGACGCTCATGGAGATGAGTACGACGGTCACGAAACCGACCGAGGGGACGATTCGGTGGAACGGGACCGACGTCACTGAGTCGCCGAACGAACTGCGCTCCGTACTCGGCTACCTCCCGCAGGACTTCGACGCCTACCCGAACCCCCCTCGGGTTCAGTCTGGCAGCCGTCGCACTGCTCTGCGTCGCGCTGGTCGCTCGCCGCCGTCAGTTCCGGTAACCCGAACGAGTCACGCAGATTCATTATCCTTGGTGCAAATATTACGAGTATGTACGACGAGGACGACCTCGCGGAGATACGCGACGCGAAGGAGGAGTGGGAGGAAGAGACCCTCGGTCCCGTACTCGACGCCTACGGCGAGCGCAAGGACCGGTTCGCCACGGTGTCCAACCTCGAAGTGGACCGGCTCTACACCCCCGACGACGTGGCCGACATCGACTACGAGGAGGATCTGGGCTTCCCCGGCGAGGACCCCTACACCCGCGGGGTCTACCCCACGATGTACCGCGGGCGGACGTGGACGATGCGCCAGTTCGCCGGGTTCGGCACGGCCGAGGAGACCAACGAGCGCTTCCACTACCTCATCGACGAGGGCCAGACCGGTCTCTCCACCGCGTTCGACATGCCGAGTCTGATGGGCAAGGACAGCGACGACCCCCTCTCGGACGGCGAGGTCGGCAAGGAGGGCGTCGCCGTGGACACGCTCAAAGACATGGAGATTCTGTTCGACGGTATCGACCTCGCCGAGGTCTCCACCTCCTTCACTATCAACCCCTCCGCGCCGGTCATCTACGCGATGTACATCGCGCTGGCCGACAAACAGGGCGTCCCTCGCGAGGAGATTCGAGGCACCCTCCAGAACGACATGCTCAAGGAGTTCATCGCCCAGAAGGAGTGGGTGATTCCGCCCGAACCCAGCCTCGACATCGTCACCGACACCATCGAGTTCGCCGTCGAGGAGACGCCCAAGATAAAGCCGGTCTCCATCTCGGGCTACCACATCCGCGAGGCGGGGTCGACCGCGGTGCAGGAACTCGCGTTCACGCTCGCGGACGGGTTCGCCTACGTCGAGGACGTGATGGACCGGGGTCTCGACGTGGACGAGTTCGCCCCGCAACTCTCCTTCTTCTTCAACTCGCACAACTCCATCTTCGAGGAGGTCGCCAAGTTCCGCGCCGCCCGGCGCATCTACGCCAACGTCATGGAGGAGTGGTACGGTGCCGAGGCCGAGGCCAGCAAGCAACTCAAGTTCCACACCCAGACCGCGGGCCAGAGCCTGACCGCCCAGCAGCCCCTGAACAACGTGGTCCGGGTGACGATTCAGGCGCTCGCCGGGGTCCTCGGCGGTACTCAGAGCCTCCACACCAACAGCTTCGACGAGGCGCTCGCGCTCCCCTCCGAGAAGGCCGTGCGGGTCGCGCTCCGAACCCAGCAGATAATCGCCGACGAGTCGGGCGCGGCCGACATCGCGGACCCGCTCGGCGGGTCGTTCGCCGTCGAGAGCCTGACCGACGAGACCGAGGAGAAGGCGATGGCCTACATCGAGGAGATAAAGGAGATGGGCGACGGGTCGGTCCGCGACGGCGTCCTCGAAGGCATCGAGCAGGGCTACTTCCACCGCGAGATTCAGGACGCCTCCTACGAGTATCAGGAACGCGTCGAGGCTGGCGAGGAGACGGTCGTCGGCGTCAACAAGTACGAGATGGAGGAGGACACCCGCCCCGACATCCTCAAGGTGGACGAGGAGACCCAGCAGCGCCAACTCGACCGCCTCGCGGAAGTCAAGGCGGAGCGCGACGACGACGCTGTCGAGGCCGCGCTGGACGACCTGCAGGACGCCATCGACGACGGCGAGAACGTGATGCCCGCCATCGTCGACGCGGTGAAGGCCTACGCGACGATGGGCGAAATCATGCAGGTGTTCGAGGCCGAGTACGGGAGCTATCAGGAGACGGTCAGCGTGGCCTGACGCGACCTCGATACTCGTCGGTCACGAACAGTCGCGCGTTTCTGGCAGCAAACGGACAGACTTTTACCACCCTGAACTCAGGAATCGGTCGATATGTCGCGAAGAGAGACGGTCTGCACTATCGCAGTCATCGTAGTGCTGCTACTGGCGGGATGCAACTCGCCACTGTCCGGCGAACGACGTACCGCTGCCGAGACGACTGACACGGTGAACATCGGAGACCCGGAGACTACGACGACGCCGATGACGCTCGAAGACGTAACGTTGCCCGAGAGCGTGAACCGGCGGGGAATCGGGAACGCCACGGCGCTTACCGAGAACTACGCACGCGTCATCCGGAACAGTAGTTACACGCTTCGGTTCGACAAGTCCCGAGTTCTCGAAGACGGGACCCAAACCCACCACACCACGGAAATAGTCAAGAGAAGCCTCGAAACGGACGAAAAGTACCGATACACGAACCAGTCCTCCGAGAGAGACCGCAGAATGACCGTCTCGTATCTCAACGGGACCGATTTCTACAAGAAGTACGTCGCAGGCGAAACCGAATACAGGACTGGCACCGTTCCACCGAACTCCGTGGCGGAGTTCCAGCCGAGGACGGCGATGGTGTCGTTCCTCGAATCGCGTTTGCGGACCGGACAGTACGAGAATCCCAGCCTCGTCCGACGAGACGGGAAACTGTTCGTGAAGTACCGACTCGCGGGTCTCGACAGCGACGCAAAGTTCGTCCTCTCGGACTCGATAACGAACGTCTCGGGGTCGGTCCTCGTAAGTCGCGACGGACTCGTCCGTCGTATCTCGATGAACCTCACGAAGGGCGGACGCGGACCGGACGTATACATGCGAACCGAGTTCCGCCTCGTCGAGGTCAGTAACGTCACGGTCAAGAAACCGGAGTGGACGGACGAAGCAGTCGCGAAGGGGGACTGACCGACGCCGCCGGGGCGGCGTTACCCAACCTTCTTTCGGTAGCGTGGCGTCAGGTTTCACATGAACTACACCGTGCAGTACTACGACCTCGTGCTGGTCGCCATCTTCGCCACGATGGGAGTCGGCGCTGTCGTCGGCGTGCTGACCTCGCTCGCGCTTTCGACCGCGGTAATCATCGCGGGCGTGGTCGCCGCGCTGGTCATCGCTCACAGTCTCTTCGTCAGAGGGCCGGTGGACGAACCCGCCGACCTCACCGACGAAGTGGACGCGCTGAACTGACCGATGCGAGTCGAACGACTGAGTGACGCGGGGTCGAAGCGAATCCCGCAGGCGCTACGTAATCGCGGAGTATCGCGGCCTGCGTTCGGGAACGCGCGGCGTTCCCCGCCGTCAGGTGTGCTAACTCTCGCCAACATTTATTGCTCTCCTGAGTGAGTAGTATGACGAACCTATGCCAGACGATACCGCCGAACTCGAAGCACGGCTCGAAGAGCAGGACGAGTTCGAGCCGCCCGAGGAGTTCGTCTCGCAGGCGAACGTTTCGGACGCCTCGGTCTACGAGGAGTTCGAGGAGGAGTGGCCCGAGTGCTGGGAGCGGGCGGCCGAACTCCTCGACTGGGACGAGGAGTACGACACGGTGCTGGACGACTCGAACCCGCCGTTCTACGAGTGGTTCACCGGCGGGAAGCTGAACGCCTCGGCGAACTGCCTCGACCGTCATCTGGACGACCGGGGTGACGAGGCGGCCATCGAGTGGGTCGGCGAACCCAGCGACGAGGACGACCGCACCTACACCTACGAGGAACTCCACCGCGAGGTCAACGAGTTCGCGGCCGCGTTGAAGGAGATGGGCGTCGGCGAGGACGACGTGGTGACGATGTACATGCCGATGATTCCCGAACTCCCCATCGCCATGCTGGCATGCGCCCGCATCGGCGCGCCCCACAGCGTCGTCTTCGCGGGCTTCTCCGCGGACGCCCTCGCGACTCGGATGGAGAGCGCGGACTCCGAGTATCTGGTGACCGCCAACGGCTACTTCCGGCGGGGCGACGCGCTCGACCACTACGAGAAGACCCGCGAGGGCCTCGGCGACGTGGGTCACAACGTGTCTGACGTGGTCGTCGTGGACCGACTCGGCGAACACGGTCACGGGCACGACCTCGAATCGAACGAGCACTACTATCAGGACCTCGTGGAGGAGCAGGAAGGCGCGGAGGTCGAACCGGTGTCGCGAGACGCCGAGGACATGCTGTTCCTGATGTACACCTCGGGCACGACGGGGCAACCGAAGGGCGTCAAGCACACGACCGGCGGCTATCTGGCGTGGACGGCGTGGACGTCGCAGGCCGTGCTGGACGTGAAGCCCGAGGACACGTACTTCTGCTCGGCGGACATCGGCTGGATCACCGGCCACTCCTACATCGTCTACGGTCCGCTCGCGCTGGGCACCACGACGATGATGTACGAGGGGACGCCGGACCACCCCGAACGCGACCGCCTCTGGGAGATCATCGAGGAGTACGGGGCGACACAGTTGTACACCGCCCCCACCGCGATTCGGGCGTTCATGAAGTGGGGCGAGAAGCACCCCGACCAGCACGACCTGTCGAGTCTGCGCCTGCTGGGGACGGTCGGCGAGCCAATCAACCCCAAGGCATGGAAGTGGTACTACAAGCACGTCGGCGGCGAGGACTGCCCCATCGTGGACACGTGGTGGCAGACCGAGACCGGCGGCATGATGGTCACGACCCTGCCGGGCGTCAACACGATGAAGCCCGGAAGCGCGGGACCGCCGCTCCCGGGCGTTGACGCGCGGGTAGTGGACACGAACGGCGAGGAAGTCGAGGCCGGGCGAGCCGGATACCTGACCGTCCAGAAGCCGTGGCCGGGGATGCTGCGGACGCTCTACCAGAACGACGAGCGCTACGTGCAGGAATACTGGGCGGAGTACTCCGACACCGACAGCGACGACCCCGACGACTGGGTCTACTTCCCCGAAGACGGCGCGAAAATCGACGAGGACGGCTACATCACGGTCCTCGGCCGCGTGGACGACGTGCTGAACGTCTCGGGCCACCGCCTCGGTACGATGGAAATCGAGAGCGCCATCGTCGGCGTCGAAGGCGTCGCCGAAGCCGCCGTCGTCGGCGGAAAGCACGACGTGAAGGGCGAGGCTGTCTACGCCTACGTCATCACCGAAGACGGCTACGAGGAAGGCGACGAGATGCGCGACCGCATCGTCGAGGGCGTCGAGGACGCTATCGGTCCTATCGCGCGACCCGAGGCAGTTATCTTCACGCCCGAACTCCCTAAGACCCGCTCGGGCAAGATCATGCGCCGACTCCTCGAAGACATCGCCAACGACGAGGAACTGGGCAACACCTCCACGCTCCGGAACCCGGACGTCGTCGAGGACATCCAGCGGAAGGTCAGCGGCGACTGACGGAGGTCGGCTCGGTCACTGAGAGGACGGGGAGTAGAGACAGGCTACGTGCGGAGTAATCGGGTTTTACTTTTCGCCGACGCGCACGAACTCGCTGGCATGGTCGAAACCGACCCCGCGGTACTCCGTCTGGCCAGATTCGCGGAGCAGTACCGGCGGCGGACGTTCGGCGAGTTGGTCAGCGAGTTCGAGGTGGACCGGGACACCGCCGCCTCCGCCGACGCACGGACGAGTCTGAAACTCTTCTTCCGGGTGTACGGGTTCAACCGCGCCGGTGGGATGAGAGCCGGGTACCAGCACCGCGCAGTGTCTGCCCTCGAACGGACGGAGTCCGGAGGCGAAATCGACCCGGACGAACTGTGGGACAACTTCCGACGGGAGTGCGAGCGCACCGACACGGGCGTCTACGAGCGACTCAACCGCGGCGTCGTCACGGACGCCGCGCGACTCGCCAACCGCGAGGGCAACCTGTTTCGGTGGGTCGGACGGGAACTCGGCGACCACGGTCGGTTGACCGTTCCCTACGACCGACTCACGTCGATTCGGGGCGTCGGACCGGGCATCGCGACGTTCTTCCTCCGGGACGCCGTGTGGCTCTCGGGCGCGGCGTCCGACCTGAGACGCGAGGACCGCCACCGACTCCAACCGATGACCACGTGGGTGACGCGGACCGCACGACTGCTCTGGCCGGACCTCGGAGACGCCGACGACGAGACGCTGGCGAAGCGAATCGTCGAGGCGTGCGCCGAGAACGGGGTCTGTCCCGTCGCGTTCAATCAGGGGGTCTGGTACTTCGCGCGGGAGACCCTCGACGGGGACTCGGAACGACTCGAAGCCGAACTCCGCCGGATGCGGACGGGCGACCGGTCGCGACCGCCCCGGAACGACGACTGAGAACGGGTTGCGGGTTCACGTCCCGAGCCAGTCGTTCGCGGAGACCGACTCGCCCACGTCGCGGCAGAACTCCGCGCCCTTCTTGCGCACCCTCCGACTCGACGGCAGTTCCCTCCCGTCGCGAATCGCGGTCTCTATCCACTGCGCCAATCGCTCGGCCTCGGTTTCGCCCGCGGTTCTGCGCACTTCCTCGATGGACTTCTCGTAGACGCGGCGGCGCGACCGACCCTTCCGCTCGGACTCGTAGCGCTCGCGAGTTCCGACGGCGTCTTCGACCGCGCGGTCGATGTCGCGCATCGATTGCGTGATGCTCACGGCAAGGGTTCGCGGTTCGCGGGGGAATACTTGACGGGCGTTCCCGGCGGTCGAAACGACGTCGCAGTTGCATGGGGACGGGGGCGCGGTGGGCAAGCACGCGAGGACGAGACACGGAACCGAGAGTGGAATGGATCGCGGGATGACGAACGATTCGAGTCCCCGAGAGACTGCTCGTCGGTGTATCGAGCTGACGGAGACACGCTCCGAGACGTTCTGTCACCGACCGGACTGCGAGGGTCTCGTCGTCCGTCGAATTACTTACCGCCACCCCAATTTATATCGTGAAAGTTGATGAACTATACCGCATGCACAAACCGCTGCTGGTGACGGACTTCCTCGACAGAGCGCGGACCCACTACGGCGACCAGGAGGCCGTCGTGGCGACGACCGGCGAGCGCTACACCTACGACGAGTTGGGCGACCGGGTGGACCGACTCGCGGCCGCGCTGGCCGACCGGGGCGTCGAGAAGGGCGACCGGGTGGCCGTGCTGGACCCTAACACGCACTACCACCTCGAATCGGCCTACGCGGCCTTCGAGTTGGGCGCGGTCCACACGCCCCTGAACTACCGGCTGGCGCCGGACGACTACGAGTACATCCTGAACGACGCCGACGTAGACGCCGTGGTCGCCGACTACGAGTACGCCGACAAAATCGACGCCGTGCGCGACGACGTGCCCACGGAGGTCTTCATCAGCAACGACGCCGACGCGGCGCAGGGCGATTGGGAGGAGTTGGACGAAGTCGTCGCCGACGCCGACCCCGACGGCTTCCGGCGGCCGGAGATGGCCGAGGACGAGGTCGTCACCATCAACTACACGTCCGGGACCACGGGCGACCCGAAGGGCGTGATGCGGACCCACCGGACCGAGACGCTCCACGCGTACATCCTCTCGGTCCACCACGAACTCTACGACGACGACGTCTACCTCTGGACCCTGCCGATGTTCCACGTCAACGGGTGGGGCCACATCTACGCGATTACCGGGATGGGAGCCAAGCACGTCTGCACGCGCGGCGTGAACGCCGAGCGCGTCGTCGAGGCGATTCGGACCGAGGACGTGTCGTTCCTCTGTGGCGCACCGACCGTCCTCAACATGCTCGTCGATTACTACGAGGAGAACGGCCGCCCCGAGATGACCGGCGACAGCGACGTTCGGGTCACGACCGCGGGGTCGGCCCCGCCCGAGGCGACGATACGGGCCGTCGAGGACGAGTTCGGGTGGTACCTCAAGCACCTCTACGGCCTGACCGAGACCGGCCCGCTGGTCACCATCTCGGACGCCCGCCGACTGATGGACGCCGAGGACGACAGTCGCTTCGCCCTCAAGAAGCGACAAGGCATGGGCGTGCTGGGCACGGAGGTCGCCGTCGTGGACGAGGACGGCGAGGACGTGCCCCGCGACGACTCGACCATCGGCGAAATCGTGGTCCGGGGCAATCAGGTGATGGACGGCTACTGGAACAAACCCGAGGCGACCGAGCAGGCGTTCACCGAACGGCGCGAGGGGTGGTTCCACACCGGCGACCTCGCAGTCATCGACGACCACGGAACGGTGTCGATTCAGGACCGCAAGAAGGACATCATCGTCTCGGGCGGCGAGAACATCTCCAGCATCGAAATCGAGGACGCGCTGTTCGACCACGAGGCGGTCTCGGACGTGGCGGTCATCCCGGCCCCGAGCGACGAATGGGGCGAGACGCCCAAGGCGTTCGTGGTCCCGGCGTCGGGCGACCCCGACGACCCCGGCGTGACCGAACGAGAGATACAGGAGTTCACTCGCGAGCGTATGGCCTCCTACAAGGCGGTCCGCCGCGTGGAGTTCGTCGAGGACCTCCCCGCGACCGCGACGGGAAAGATACAGAAGTACGAACTCCGCGAGCGCGAGTGGGAGGACGAGGACCGCATGGTCGGGCAGGGGTAACTCCGAGACCAGTAGGTCTCGGACTCGGACGCGACTATTTTCCGGGCGTAACTACTTCGCTATCTAGTCAGACCCGAGACAAGAGCGGTCTCTTACGTAATAACTGTGTGGTTCAGGCAAGTGTTACGAGAACCCGCGTCACATCTTCGCTACCTGCCGATTCCACCGATATTTTACACCAGCTCGCCCGGAATATTCCCGTATAATTATTAATGATGTTCTCGTCCTGTGATAGCATGGCACGGGGAGACAAAATCGACGTGTCGCGCAGAGACGTGGTGAAGATGGCCGGAGCGTCCGGTCTCGCCGGAATCGCGGGGGTCGCCGGGAGCGCGAGCGCACAGGAGTATCCGCCCATCGGGAACTTCCCGGTTCAGGGGCAACCGACGTTCGGGTTCACGGTCCCCCAGTCCGGACCGTACTCGTCGGAGGGACAGGACGAACTCCGCGCGTATCGGTTGGCCGTCGAACACCTCAACAACGGGGGCGGTTGGGTGGACAACTGGAGCGACCTGTCGGGCGACGGGATTCTGGGCGACCAAGTCGAGTTCGTCACGGGGGACACCGCGACGGACGCCGACACCGCCCGACAGACCGCTCGTCGGATGATTCAACGCGACCAAGCCATCATGCTCTCGGGCGGGTCCTCGAGCGCGGTGGCAATCGCGATTCAGGAGTTGGCCCAGCGCGAGAAGGTCCAGTACATGTGCTGTCTGACCCACTCGAACGACACCACGGGCAAGTCCTGCGTCCGCTACTCCTTCCGGGAGATGTTCAACGCCTACATGACCGCGCAGGCGCTCGTCCCGCCGGTCACGCAGGAGTACGGCCAGAGCAACAACTTCTACCAGTTGTACGCCGACTACACGTGGGGCCAGACCGTCCAGTCGTCGATGAGCCAGTTCTTCGGCGAGGCGGGGTGGACCGAACTGAACAGCGTCGCCACGCCGCTGGGGACCAAGGACTTCTCGTCGTACCTCTCGCAGGTGCCCCGAGAGAAGACCGACGTGCTGTTCCTCGACCACTACGGGCTGGACGGGTCGAACTCGCTGACCCAGGCCAAGGAGATGGGGCTGGACCAGGACATGGAGATAATCGTCCCGCTGTACAACCGCCCGATGGCGCAGGCCGCGGGCGGGGCCATCGAGGGAGTGTACGGCACCGTCGCGTGGGACTCCCAGATAGACAACCCGCCGTCGAACCAGTTCTCGCAGGCCTTCCAGCAGAAGTACAACCGCGTCCCGTCGGGGGTCGCCCAGTTGGCCTACTCCCAGACGCTCCAGTACGCCGCCGCGGTGGAGCGCGCGGGCACCTTCTACCCGCCGGAGGTAATCAAGCAGTTGGAGGGCTACCAGTACAGTAACATCGGGATGGGCCAAGAGACGATGCGGAAATGCGACCACCAGGCCCAGCGCGCCGTCCCGGTCGTGAAGGGCCTGTCCGCGAACGAGCAACAGCAGGGCCAGTTCTACGAGATAGTCAACCTCACGCCGAAGGGCCAACTCGGATACGCCTGCGACCAGGGACCGGCCGCCGAGTGCGACCTCGGACCGTACCAGTGACGTAGCCGACCCCTTCTCGGGGTTCAAACGAAGGAACCAACCTTTATGCTTGCGAGAGGATACCACACAGACATGGTGGGGAGAACGTATCGTCGTTCGAGAGTCGGAGACAGAGCGGGGGTGAGACCGTGACGCCAGTCGGCGGGCCGCTGTTCGTCGAGGCCGTGGTAGAGACGTTCCTGAACGGACTCCAGCAGGGCGCTATCTACGTCCTCGTCGCAATCGGTCTGTCCATCATCTTGGGGACGCTGAAGTTCGTCAACTTCGCCCACGGGGCGCTCTACCTCATCGGGACTTACGCCGGACTGCTCATCACGCTCGAAATCACCCCGACCGGCGGGAAACTCGCCGACTGGGGGTACACGACGCTGGGTCTCGGGTGGGGGTTCCTCCCGGCGCTCGTTCTCGTCCCGATACTCGTGTTCGGCGTCGGCCTGCTGATGGAGCGGTTCGTCGCCCGACCGTTCTACGACCGGCCCGACACCGACCAGATTCTGCTCACGTTCGGATTGGCCATCGTGGTCCAGGAGGTGTTCAAAATCCTGTTCGGCGGCCAGAGCTACAACTTCGCCAGACCGGCGTGGGCCAGCGGACAGGTGAACCTCCCCATCGTGGGCACCTTCCCCGAGTGGCGACTGTACATCATCGGTATCACGGCCGCGGTCGTCGTGCTGGTCTACGGTCTCATCGAGTACACCGACTTCGGTCTGGTCGTGCGCGCGGGGACGCGCGACGCCGAGATGGTCGAACTGCTGGGCATCAAACTCTCGCGGCCCTACCTGATGGTGTTCGGCGTCGGCGCGGCGCTGGCGGGCGTCGCTGGCGTGGTCGGCGGGCCGCTGTACGCGGTCAACCCCAACATCGGGACGGAGGTGCTGGTCCCCTCGTTCCTCGTCGTCGTCATCGGCGGGGTCGGTTCCATCACGGGCGCGGTCCTCGGGGGCATCCTCATCGGCGAGACGCTGGCGATTATGGTCGCCGTCGCGCCCCAGTGGTCGCAGGTCGGCATCTACGTGCTGGCGGCCGTCGTCCTGCTGGCGCGGCCGCAGGGACTGCTCGGGACCGAGGAGGTGGCCCCGTGAGCGACGAACCGACCGAGACGGCCGACGCCGCCGAGGACGCCGGGACCGTCGTCGAGCGAACCGACCGCGAACTCCCCTCGTGGGAACGCGTCACCGAGAGCGAGTGGTTCGTCGTCGGCGTGACCACGGTCGCGGTCGCGATATTCCCGTGGCTGTTCGCCCGCGCGCCGGTAATCAGCGGCGTCCTCCGGGGATATCAGGACCTCGCCACGCTCATCCTCATCTGGGGCATCTTCGCCATGGGGTTCAACCTCCTGCTGGGGTACACCGGCCTGCTGTCGTTCGGTCACGCCGCGTTCTGGGGCGGGGCGGCCTACGCCGCGGGCGTGTTCAGCGCGCAGGTGTCGTCGAGTCCGATTCTCGTCATCCTCGCGGGCACGACGTTCGCGGCGCTGTCGGCGTGGGTGCTGGGGTTCGTCTCGCTCCGGCGCGGCGGCATCTACTTCGCCATCCTGACGCTGGCGTTCGGCCAGATGGCCTACTACATGGCGCTGTCGCCGCTGGCGTGGATTACGGGCGGGGAGAACGGCTTCACGGGCGTCCAACTCGGGAAGTTGCTGGGCGTCTTTCAACTCCGGTATCCGGTGCCGGGACTCGGGTGGTTGGTCGGGACGTGGAAGTACGTGCTGGTCGGGACCGTCGCGGTGCTGTGCGTGGCGGCCGCCAACCGCATCCTCCACTCGCCGTACGGGATGGTGTTCCGGGCCATCCGGGAGAACGACCAGCGCGCCGAGTTCGTCGGCCTGAACGTCTGGCGCTACAAACTGATGGCGTTCGTCATCTCGGGCACCTTCGCGGGCGTTGCGGGGAGCCTGTTCACCATCTACAGCGCGTACGTTCCGCTGTCGTCGTTCTACTGGACGACCAGCGGCGAGGTTGTCATCATGTCGGTGCTGGGCGGCGTCGGGTCGCTGTTCGGCCCGATACTCGGCGCGGGGGTGTACCTCTACGTCGAGAACATCGTCAGCGGGGTCCAGAAGCTGACCGTCCCGTTCACGGGTCCCTCGGAGTATCTGACGCTGGTCGAGGAACCCATCGTCCTGATGGACGGCTTCGGGGCGTACTGGCACCTCATCCTCGGACTGGTGTTCGTCGCGGTCGTCGTCCTGTTCCCGCGGGGCATCTGGGGTCTGCTAGAGGACGCGGGCAGCGCCCTCCGGCGACTGGGAGGTGGTCGGTGATGGCGCTGCTGGAGACCCGAGGTCTCACCAAGTCGTTCGGCGGACTCGTGGCGGTGGACGACGTGGACCTCTCCATCGAACAGGGCGAGTCCATCTCGGTCATCGGGCCGAACGGCGCGGGCAAGTCCACGTTCATCAACCTCGTGACCCGGATGCTCGACGCGAGCGAGGGCGACATCTCGTTCAAGGGCGAGTCGATACTCCGCGACGACCCCCACGAGGTGGTCCAGAAGGGGGTGAGCCGGTCGTTCCAGACTGCCTCCATCTTCCCGGAACTCACGGTCGAGGAGAACGCCCAAATCGCGGCGCTGGCGGCCGAACACGGCTCGTTCCGGTTCAACTTCCTCCGGCACCGCGACAACTACGGCGAGGTGGACGCGCTGGCCCGCCGGACGCTAGACGCGGTGGGACTGCTCGGTCAGCGCGACGTGGCGGCCGCGGACCTGCCGTACGGCGACAAGCGCCGGTTGGAGATCGGCATCGCGCTGGCGAGCGAACCCGACCTGCTGCTGATGGACGAACCCACCGCGGGGATGTCGCCCGAGGAGACCGCCGACACGGTGGCGCTGATAGAGGAGGTCAAGGAGGAACTCGGCCTGACCATCCTGCTGGTCGAACACGACATGGAGGTGGTGTTCAACGTCTCGGACCGCATCGTCGTGCTGAACCGCGGGAGCGTCATCGCCGAGGGGTCCCCCGAGGAGGTTCAGGGCGACCCGGACGTGCAGGAGGCGTACCTCGGAGGTGTCGAGGCGTGACGGGGGACCCGCGATGAGCCTGCTCGAACTCGACGCCGTCGACGCCTACTACGGCGAGAGCCACATCCTCCGGGACGTGTCGCTGACCGTCGAGGAGGGCGAGGTCTGCGCGCTCCTCGGGCGGAACGGCGCTGGCAAGACCACGACGCTGCGCTCCATCTCGGGGGCGCGCCCCCCGGACGTTCGGGAGGGCCGCATCTCGTTCAAGGACGAGGACGTCACCGCGATGGACCCCGAGGACATCTCGGCGCGGGGCATCTCGCTGGTGCCCGAGGAGCGGCGCGTCTTCCCGAACCTCACGGTGGCCGAGAACCTCCACCTCGCGGAGGTCTCGGAGAACCGGTCGAACACCGTCGGGCGGTCGCTCGGGCAGGTGCAGGTCGAACACGTCGGCATGACGACCGAGCAGGTGTACGAGGAGTTCCCGCGCCTGCGAGAGCGCAAGACCCAGAAAGCCGGGACGCTGTCGGGCGGCGAACAGCAGATGCTCGCCATCGCCCGCGCGCTGAAGCAGAACACCGACCTGCTCCTGCTCGACGAACCGTACGAGGGACTGGCACCCCAGATTATCGCGGACGTGGAGGACGCCATCCGGCGCATCAGCGACTCGGGCACCACGATTCTGCTGGTCGAGCAGAACGCCGTCGCGGCGATGGACATCGCCGACCGATGTTACGTCGTCGACCAAGGAAGCATCGTCTTCGAAGGAACCGCGGCCGCACTACGCGACAATGACGAAACGAGAGACCGATACCTCGGCGTCTGAGGCAGCGAGCGACGAACGAACTCGAACGAGAGAGACGGCGGTGACGACCGACGAAGCGGAAGCGCTGTTCGACGCGCTGGTCGCCGAGGACGTACTCGCGGTCGGCGAGGGCGGGGTCCGGACGACCGACGCGTTCGACGACACCCGCGCCGTCTACCACGACTCCTACGTCGGGGTGAGCGACGCCGAGTTCCACGAGGCGGTGGCCGCGACGTTCGGCCTGCCGGACGCCGACGCCGCGGCGGACCTCGTCGCCGAACGGGGGGTGACGCGCTCGGAGTTCGTCTGCTACCTCGCCGTGCAGTCCCACCTCGACGACGACGAGTCGCGTTCCCCGTCCGACCTCGCGGCGATGGCCGGGATGGTCCACGAGGCGGTCCCGGACTCGCCGGTCCCGTCAGCAATCCCGGACGTGACCGACGACCCCGACGCGTTTCTCGCCGGACGCGACCGAGCGGTGGTGTCGGTCTGGAAGCGCTTCTGCGACCCCTGCGAAGCGACGAAGGCCGACCTCGGGACGATTCTCGACGCGATACCCGACGGGGTCGCGGTCGCTGGCATCGACGGCGAGGTGGCGGTCGAGTTCTGCCGATGCCACGACGTGGCGTCGGCACCGGGATTCGTCGTGGTGGACGGTGACGCCCGCTCGACGGTCCGCGAGAGCGACGCCGACGCGGTGGCCGAGCGCCTACAAGCGGTCCTCGGGGACTGAGCGAGACCGTCTCGTCTGCCGCCCGCCTACTCCTCGGTCGACCCCGAGACGATGACCGGCCGGTCGGACTGCAGGATGACCGACTGGGAGACGCTCCCGAAGATGGCCTTTCCGGCGGGCGAGCGACTCCGCCCGCCCACGCAGATGCAGTCAGCGTCCTCGTTCTGGGCGAAGTCGAGGACCGTCGCCGCGGGTTCGCCGCTGCGCTCCGCGATTTCGACCTCGACACCCGCCTCGTCGAGTATCTCCTCGGCGCGGCGGACCGACCCGACCTGCGTCGCCGACGCGCCGCCGGGGTTCTCGGTGAAGACGTGGAGCAGGGTCGCTCGCACTTCGTCGGCCGCGCTGGGGAGGTCGGCGACCGCTCGGGCCTGTCTGCGCGCGCGGTCTGACTCTTCGTCCACGGCGATGACGACGTGATACATGTTTCCAACGACGAGGAAGGCGACCTTAGGTGTTGGCCTTGGAAATCGGACGTTCGAGCGCGTTCCCTTCCGGTTCGATACGCACCGCAGAAGTAGTTCGTCTTCGAACCGTCGTCCGCTCCGTCCCGGAGAATCCGACCCTGTTCGCGCGCCGCCCGCCGCGTTCAGGAGTTCTCGCCGGGGCGGTCGGCGTCGGCGCGGTTCGAGACGACGACGACCAGCGCCAGCGGGACGCCGAGCGCCAGTCCGACCGTGACCATGCCGTACACCGCGAGACCGAGCGGCGTCGGTTGGAGTTCGACCAGTCCGAGGAGTGTTACTGGGGTGAGGTCGTCGGGACCGGCCACGCCCAGCACCGCCCCGACGACGCCGGTGATGGCGACGATGAGGGCGTAGAACGCGACCACGAACGACCGTCCGCCGAACGTCTCGCTCACGGTCGAGAGTCGGGACGGCGGAAGGATTAGCCTTTTCATCCGCTCGCGCCCTACCTCCACTATGACCGAGAAGGACATGCTGGCATACATCCTCGGCGGCATCGCCATCCTCATGTTCACGATGGGAATCGTACTGGCGGTGACGTGACCGACGACGCGTCGCGGACGCCGAACCGTCTTCCCCGGACAGGCCGGGAGTCCCTCCCCGACGAGTTTCCGTAGTT
This sequence comes from Halorussus aquaticus, assembly GCF_024218795.1. Taxonomy (GTDB): domain Archaea; phylum Halobacteriota; class Halobacteria; order Halobacteriales; family Haladaptataceae; genus Halorussus; species Halorussus aquaticus. Next base: position 2,236,732 of record NZ_CP100400.1, on the reverse strand, counting down.
AGCGCTGTCCGATACGAACGAACCGAAAATCAGAGCCCGACGCGAACAGAAAACCGCGGTCTCGAACGCCGTTCTACGCGTCTTCTTCGACCGCTTCGCCGCCGTCGGAGCGAGGCTCCGACGAGGGTCACGCTCGACCTACTCGCGTTCGCCGCCGTCGGTGGCGACTTCCTCGCCGCCGTCGGCGAGTGCGGTCTCGCGCTTGCGCTCGAACCACGTCCACTCCTTGGTCTTCATGCCGTCGTCTTCGAGGTCCCACGGGTCGCCGCTGCGGACGCGGGCACCTTCGAGCCACGACGTGACGAGGTTGTAGACGAAGATGAGTTGGCCGAAGCCCATGATGAACGCGCCGACCGTCGCGATGATGTGGAGGTTAGTGAACATCGACACCAGCTCCGAGTTACCGAAGACGTAGGTTGCGTAGCGCCGGGGCATCCCGCCGTAGCCCAGCAGGAGCATGGCGATGAACGTCACGTTGCTTCCGATCATGGTGAGCCAGAAGTGCCACTTGGCGAGAGTACGCTGGTACATCCGGCCCGTGACGAGCGGGAACCAGTAGTAGATGCCCGCGAACCCGGCGACCGCAATCGCGCCCATCACGATGAAGTGGAAGTGGCCGACCACGTAGTAGGTATCGTGAAGGACGAGGTCAACCGGAATGGACGCGAGGAAGACGCCCGTGACGCCGCCGATGATGAAGTTCTGGACGAACCCGATGCAGAACAGCATCGGCGCGGTCAGTCGGAGCCGACCGTTCCACATGGTCGTGATCCAGTTGAACGTCTTGACCGCGCTGGGTACCGCGATGGCGAGTGACACCGCCATGAAACTCGCCCGAATCCGGGGGTCGATGCCGGTGGCGAACATGTGGTGCGCCCAGACGCCGAAACTCAGGACCCCGATTGCCAGCGTCGAGTAGACCACGAACTTGAACCCGAACAGTTTCCGGCCCGAGAACCGCGGCAGGATGAGACTGACCAGTCCCATCGGCGGCAGCACGAGGATGTACACCTCGGGGTGGCCGAAGAACCAGAACAGGTGTTGCCAGAGAATCGGACCGCCACCTTCCGCGGCGAAGAACAGGGTACCGAAGTTCCGGTCCAGCAGGAGCATCACGAGTGCGCTCCCGAGAAGCGGGAACGAGAACAGGATGAGCCCCGACTGGGTGATCATCGTCCAAGAGAAGATGTCGAGGTTCTCCCAGCCGACGTCGTCGCCGCGTTCGGTGAAGATGGTCGCGATGAAGTTTATCGCACCCATCGTCGCCGAGACGCCAGAGAGGTGGAGACCGAGCAGCATCAGGTCCACGCCGGGGTTGGTCTGCTCGACCGAGAGCGGCGTGTACATCGTCCACGCGGTCTGGGCTGGTTGGACGTCGCCGCTGGTCAGCGTCGCCAGCGGGAACCCGGCCCAGATGAGAATCGCCGCGGGCGGGAGGAGCCAGAAGGCGATGGCGTTGATACGGGGGAACGCCATGTCGTCCGCGTCGATGAGCAGCGGAACGAAGTAGTTCCCGAACGCCGCGATGATGGGCGTCCCGAACAGGAACAGCATCGTGATGCCGTGAGTCGTCAGCAGGGAGTTGTAGAAGTTCGCGCCGATGAAGTTCTCGGCGGGCGCGGCCAGTTCGGCCCGCATCAGCAGGACCGCGATGCCGCCCCACGCGAACGCGAACAGCCCGTAGATACCGTAGAGTATGCCGATGTCCTTGTGGTCCACGGTAGTCAACCAACGCACGATTCCGGCAGGCTTCTCGTGATGAACCTGCCCTGTCTGTTCGCCGACGTACCCGCCGCCGGTCGTGAGGGGCGTGTAGGAGCGCCAGTCCTCGAGTCTCGAGAGGAACGCGGCGACTCCGAAGAGGAGCACCCCCATGACGACGGTAAGTGCTATTTGTCCGGCTTCTACCATACGCCGAGGTCAGGACTACAAGGTAAAGAAAGGTTAGGATACGACCCGACTGCATCGGGGAGTTTCGTGCGAACGACTGGCAAAGATTAGCGCGACGAGTCAGTCACGATTCACTATCGGGCCTTCGACGCTTGCCCGGCAATTACCGAGACGGACGACGCAGAATCCGCGGGTTACTCCGACTCGGCGTCCTCGATGAGTTTCGCCGAGAAGTAGGTCAGGTACGCCAGCAGTGCGAAGGGGACGACCAACAGTGCGAACCCGATGGACGAGGTCAGTCCCTCGATGGCCCACGGCGACGCGACGGTGAACAGCACGACGAAGAAGCCGATGATGCAGAGCGGAATGATGTTGACCGAAATGTCGAGCCACGTCTCCCGGTCGAAGATGGGGGTTGCCATGTACGACGGTAACCACGGGGGTCCCAAATAGGTTGCCGATTCGTCTCGGCCGACCCGCGCGTTCGGGCCGGGCGCGTCGGGTCAGACGCTCTGGGGTTGCCAGAACGACCCGAAGACGCCGCCGAAGAGGATGATGACGCCGCCGACGAGGATGGCGAGACCGCGGAGGTGTATCGACCCCGACGTCGCGTAGGTGATGACGCCGCCGGCAGCGAGACAGAAGACCGACGCGGTGACCAGTCCCTTCCACGGGTCGGCGATGTACCCCGACTCGCGGAGGATGCCGACGACGCTCCCGACGAACAGCAGGAGACCGCCGACCGCCACGGGGAAGAGCGGCCACACGATGCCGACCTCGAAGATGGCGAGTCCGAAGGCGACGAACAGCGGCCACGGACTCGCTTTGCGGTATTCGTCACTCAATCCGGGTTGTTCGTCCATAGCTACGACTCGGGCGAGTAGCGACTAAAGGGCACCGTTCCCGAATTACGGGGCCTTCAGGCGTCGTCCGAACGTCTTCGCGTCCGACCGAACTCGCGGCGATGCGACGCGCGTTCAGACGGGTATCACCGTGACGACGCTGTAGGGGTCCGTGGTCTCCCACGAGTAGACGAACAGGAAGACGAAGTACACCAGCACCAACAGGCCGAGCAGTTTCAGCCGGAAGGTTCGCAGGTCGTCGTTCTCCCGCTGGTAGGTCTCGCGGAACGCCTCGCGGCGCTCGTCGTCGAGTCGGTCCCAGTGGTCGATGCCCTCGTGGAGGACCAGTAACTCCTCGCTCTCCAGCGGGCGACCGCAGTACGGACACTCCGCTGGCGATTCGCCGGGCGGTACCTCGGTCTCTTCGGTGGTGGTCTCTCCGGTCATACTCAGACGAACGGCGGTTCGGCACTCGGTGCGGACACTATCCAGAGGCTCGTCATGGTGTACAGCACCATCACGACCACGAAGGGGTACTGACTCCGGACCGCCTGCAACCGGCCGGGGAACACCTCGTACGCGCTCGTGTGCGCGACCCAGACCGCCAGCAGGTGTCCGAGCAGGACGAACGCGACGGCGAGCATCCCGAACCAACTCGGCAGGACGACCACCGAGGGGTTTATCGGCGGGTTCAGGGGGTTCGACAGCGCCGCGAGCAGCGCGGGCGACAGCGAGACGAACAGGCCGAGGAAGTGCGCGAGGTGGTATCCGGCCGCGATGGGCAACAGCGAGGGCGCGAACCGCCGGGCGATGGCGTCGGGCGTCAGGTACGTCTCGGCGGTCTCGCGGGCCGACCGGGCCGCGAGCCAGTAGACGCCCAGAAAGAGGGCGTACCCGGCGAGTAGTGCGACCGGATAGAGGACGACCGCGGGGACGCCGACGCCGACCGCGGCCTGCGCTACGTCCACCCAGAGGGGCGTCCCGACGAACCCGTCGTACGTCGTGACCCATAGAATCGCCACCACGAAGGCTACCTCGTCGCGGCCGTCCGCGAGTCGAGCGTCGGTCAGCGCCGCGCCCGGCGGCCCGACGGCCAACCCGTCTTCGCCGCGCTGAATCGGCGCGACCCGGCCGTAGTACCGGAACAGTCGCGCCACCGGGTCCACGCTCCCGAACCATCGGTCCGGACCGAAGACGTGCGCCCCCGCCAGCGTGATGACCGAGTAGCCCACCACGACCCACGCCAGTAGCCGCGGGTCGTCGGCCAGCGGACTCACGACTTCCAACCAGACCAGCGCTAGGAGGCCGACCACGCTGGGCCACGCGCCCAGTTGCTCGGGGTAGGCGCGGTCGAGCGAAGGCACCCATTCGCTCACGGCCCGCCACGGGTTGAGTGCGGGCCAACTGTTGCCCACGAGGTAGACCGTGGCGACGTATCCGGCCCACCAGCCCACCCAGACGAACAGAATTGCGGCGTTCCGGAACATCGACTGCGGGCCTTCGAGACCCACGACGACGACGCCGAGCAGGGCCGCGACCGAGAGGACCCGGGTCAGCGTCACCACGCCGTCGAGGCGCATCCCCGCCACCCGACGCCAGCTGTGGACCGCGCGGATGAACGCCCGGTCGGTGACGAAACTGGCGAGCAGGAACGACGCGCCGACGACGCCCCCGCCCGTCAGCAGGAACAGCCACGTCGGTACCGAGAGCGTCCCGGCGGCCGCGCGCAGGCCGCCGCCGTGAGCGAGCGCGGTTCCGGCGAGTAGCGTCGTGGCGAGCAGTGCGGTGCCCGCCGCCGCGAGCGTCCGGACGTTCGACCGTCTCATCACCGGACGTTGGCGCGGTCGGGACTTGTCGGTTCCGGACTCGGCCCCTCGCCAGCAGCGTTTTATAGAACGCTGTGGTACCGAGCCTCGGGGGAGATTATCGTGGAACGCCAAGATACGCCGATAGGGTCAGGAGAGCGCGGTGCGGGCGAACCGACCGACGCCGCCCAACAACCGGACGACATCGCCGAGATGGACATCACCGAGCCGACCGTGACGTGGCTCGAAGTGTCCCATCCCCAACAGCCGATTCCCATCGGCGAGAAAGACCGGGTGCTCGACAGCCACTTCAACGAGCAGTACGACGTGTGGGAGGTCCTGCTGGTCGCGCTTCCGGGTGAAGAGGACGAGGAAGAAGAGGAAGACGAGTAGTTACAGCATATCCTTCTGTTTCAGACCCTCGATGAGGTCGTCCACGAGGCTCTCGACGTCCTCGTAGGGGAAGTCCTGAATGTCCGAGAGCTTCGTCGAGAGTTCCATCGCGGTGAAGTCGACGTCGCCCGCCTCGAAGCGCGTTCCCGGTCCGTTCGGGAGCGCGGGCACGAGGTCCATCGGGTTGGTGACCGGGAAGTCTGCGCCTTCGAACGCTTCGGTGAACTGGTCGCGGAGTTCGGCTTCTGCTTGTTCGTCTGCCATATCCGTTGTTGTATAGCGGTCCGGGCAAAAGCGTTCCGGAACAACACAGAACTCGTGGACTGTTTTTCCGCCGTCGGACGCACTTTTTCGACGGGCGGAGACGTCCGGCCGATCGTCCGGTCGAAAGAGATGTTGCTGGTGATTTGCTTCGGTCGTTTCCGTCGCGGCGTCACGGTGGACCCGTCCGGTTCACCACCGTTACAAGCTCGGATTACGGGTGTAATCGTCGCGTTAATCAGCCGTTGCCCACCGGTTAGACTACCGGAGATAGCAGTCTAGCGCGGCTACGGCGGTTTCTCGCTCGTCGTCTCGGGCACAGACCGAACCGGCACGGCAACTATAGGTATAAACTGATAATCCGACATTGAAGCGATACCGGAAAGTTTGTAATATAGTAGTGGAGCCTTGAAGGTGGCATGGCACGCGACGAAACAGCACGCGAATCCGAACAGCGAGACGTAACGGTGGACCGACGCTCCTTCCTCGGAGTCGCCGGTGCCGGCGTCACCGCCGCCCTCGGCGTCGGGACGCTATCGAGCGCGAGCGACGCGGTGAACGCGGCGGAGTACCGGACGGTCACGGTCTCGGCCGGGAACACCCGAACCTTCGACGTGGGGAGCGGGGAGACGCTGGAGAACCTCCTCATCGACATGACCGCCGACGGCGCGTCGGCGAAGATATACGCGAACGGCGACGGGTGGACGGTCCGCAACGTCGCGTTCAAGGGGAACCACCCCGGCGGGCACTACCTGTTCACCCCAGCCGTCTCGAAGGGCGGTACCGCCACCGTCGAGAACCTCTACATGGGCGACGGCCAGACCGCAGGGTCGGGCAAGGGCGGTATCTGGGTCAACGGTCACGACCACTACGGGACGCTGAACTTCCGCAACGTCCACATCGCGCACTTCATCGACAACGGTCTGTACGGCACCGACCCCGGCTACTCGTACCACGGGAGCCACGGCGGCGTGGTGAACGTCTACGACAGCTACTTCGACAGCAACAACATCGCCAACATCCGCGTCGGGTCCATCGACGGTCGGACCTGCTACGTCGATAACTGCGTCGTGAAGGGCGGGACCACGCGCCCGTGCGACGTCGGGTGTTCGAGTCCGGGCGCGACGAACAGCCGCGGCGTCTGGGCGTGGTGGGGTCCGGTCGAGGTCAGCAACTCCGACATCGGCAGTTCCCCCGCGCGGCGCGAACAGGACAGCCGGGCGGGCGACCCCGAAATCATCTCGAAGAACACGCGCTGGGGGTCGGAGGCCGACACCAGCAGGGTCCCGTCGGGCGTCCCCATGACGGCCGAGGAGGCCGCCAGCGGCACGTCGAGCGCGAGTAGCGGCGGTTCCGGCTCCGAACCGACGACCAGCGACTCCGACTCGGACGCCTCCGGGACGGTGCTGGAACTGGTCGCGGGATCGAACACGTCCAGCGTCTCCTACGAGTTCACGGTGGAGGGAAGCGTCACCAAGCGCACGTCGGCGGGCGACGTGGCGGCCGAGGGCAACGACAGCACCACCGACAACGGCGACGGCACCGTGACCGTCTCCGGCGTCGCGGGCAACGGCTACGGCGACTCGTTCCTCGTGGACGGCGACGTGGTGTCGATGGCCCTCGACGAGAGCGACTGGACGCTCCGGTGGGACGGGCAGGAGGTCTCGGTCTCGGACCTCGTCCTGTCGAACAAACTCGTCATCGACGGGAGCAACACGCCCGGCGTGGCCAGCACCTACACGTTCGAGGTCAGCGGTGAGGCCCGCAAGAGCGCGGCGCTCGGGTCGGTCAACGACCACGACACCGTCTCGGACGGCCAGATCTCCGGACGCGTCATCGGCGGAAAGGACGGCTTCCGGTTCTCCGGCGAGATTACGGCCTTCCGACTCGACGGTCCCGCGACGGTGAACGTCGAGGACGGGTCCTGAATCGGTTTCGCAGATAGTCGCACCGTTTCCGCGTTTCGCTGTCGGTCGTACTGTTCCTCGATTGCGCTTCGACGCTTCGCGACCGAAGGCGGTCCTCGTTTCCCGAACGGAGCAGCGACAGGGGACGGTTACCGGCAACTCAAACCGGACGTACTCCCTCCCGAGCAGTCGGTTGATTCGGGCTACCGCGGGGGAACGCGGCGCAGAACAATACGCTCGCGGATTCGATACGCGTTCGAGACATGGATTACCTGTTCTTCACGAACACGCCCGCACACGTCCACCTCTATCGCAACGCCATCGAGGAGTTGCGGGAACGCGGTCACGGAGCACTGGTGTTGGCCCGCGACTACGGGTGCACCCTCGACCTGCTCGACTACTACGACCTGCCCCACGTCGTCTACGGCGAACTGGCGACCAGTAAGTGCTCGCTGGCCCGACAGCTCCCGAGTCACTACCGCACAATCCTGCGGAAGACCCGCGAGTACGACCCCGACAAGATATTCGGCGTCGGCGCGTACGCCGCCCACGCGGGGACCGTGACCGACGCGCCGGTCTTTCTCATCACCGACTCCGAGAACACTCACCTCGACCACGCCATCTCGCGGCCGTTCGCCGACGCCTACCTCACGCCCCACACCTTCGACAAGGACCTCGGCGAGGACCACCACGTCTTCCGCGGGTTCAAGGAGTGCGCCTATCTCCACCCGGAGGAGTGGGAGCCACAGACCGACGTCCGCGATGAGTTGGGCGTCGGCCCGGACGAGGAGTTCGCCATCGTCCGGTTGAACGCCTTCGGGTCGCACCACGACGTGGGGCACGACGGGTTCACGCCCGAGAAACGCGGGACGCTCGTCGAGCGCCTCGCCGAAGACGTGACGGTCTTCGTCTCCGACGAGGGCGACGCGATGGACTTCTCGTCCGTCCCGGCCCGACCCTTCGACCTGCATCCGGCGCTGCTCCACGACGCACTGGCCGAGGCGTCCCTGCTGGTCGCCGACACCCAGACGATGGTGACGGAGGCCGCGCTCCTCGGCACGCCCGCGATTCGCTCGAACTCCTTCGTCGGTGACGGCGACATGGGCAACTTCGCCGAACTCGAACGCGAGGGGCTGATCTACAACCTCCGGGCGTTCGACGCGGTGCTGGACAGGGCGACAGACCTGCTCTCGCGAGCGGGCGTCGCCGACGAGTGGGCGCGCAAGCGCGAGGAGTTCCTCGAAGACAAGGTGAACCTCACCGACCTCGTGGTACGAGTGGCGACCGACCGGACGATGCTCAGGTCGCTGCCGACCAAGCGGACCTACAATCTGATGCCGACGGAAACGCCCATCTGACCGCCGCCGACGCGTCTCTTCTGATTTCCGACGAAGCGCCGATTCGAATCCCGACGAACGCCGGTTCGACCGGGAACGACGGTCAATCTATCGCCGATTCGACCGAGAAGGAGGGTCCTTTCGACTACTCGTCGCCGGTCACGCGCATCTCCAACTCCTCGTCGCCGTCGCGGTCCCGGTACATTGCGACCCCGAGCGACAGATAGCTCCCGACGACGAGCGCGGCGAGGAGGTCCGCGTCGCCGACCACTCCGGCGACGACGGCGGCGAGGATTCCCAGCACGCCGAGCGCGTAGCAGAGCGGCGTCGCCCGAGCGCCCGATTCGGCGAACTGAGTCCGCTGTCGGTGGAAGAAGTTAGTGAGGAGGAGCCACGACAGTTTCGGGACGAAGCTCCGGTACCGAATGGTGCTCTCCTCGTCGCCGTAGACCGCGGGAACCGCCACGTCGGCGACGGTCATCCCGTGGCAGTTCAGGCGGACGAGGAGTTCGTTGGCGAAGCCGTAATCGTCGTAGAGGCTGTCGATGTCGAGGTCCGCGAGAGCGTCGCGTGAGATAGCAGTGTAGCCGTTCTGCGGGTCGGTCGTGCGCCAGTAGCCGCTCGCTATCCTCGTGAGGACCGAGAGCAGTCGATTGCCGAACAGCCGAAACGGCGGCATCTCCTCGCGGTACTCGGCGTCGAGGAGTCGGGTACTCTTGGCGTACTCCGCGTCCCCGTTCACGATGGGGTCGATGAGTCGCGGGAGCGAGTCGGGGTCCATCTGGCCGTCGCCCGCCATCACCGCCGTCACGTCCATCCCGTCGGCGTAGGCCCGGCGGTACCCGGTCTTTATCGCGCCGCCGACGCCCCGGTTCGTCTCGTGGCGAATCGGCACGACCTTCCGGGTGAAGCCGACGCCGCCGTCCGCGAGTCTCGGTTCGCCTTCGGGTTCCGCCACGGCGCGATTGACCGCTTCGGCGTGTTCCTGTATCTCCTGCCACGTCCCGTCGGTCGATCGGTCGTCGACGACGTACGCGCGGTCTACGAATTCGGGGAGCGTGTCGATGACCTCGCCGACGAAGCCTCGCTCGTTGTACGCCGGTACGACGACGCCGACTGTGTTTCCGTTGTACATGTTCGGTGTCACGCTGGGGGTTGCCGACCGTGCGATTCGGGTCTTCGCACGGCCGCGTCGGTGCGTAATAGCCCTCTAACGGGTTTTGTTATACGCCGTCTGCCGAATCGAGGGCCGCGTGTAAACCGGAACAAGCGTCGCCGTCGGGACGGTACACACACCCAACCGTCTGGTTAACCGTTCCAAACGGCCGGGAGTCCGAACGGCGGCCGGTTTCTGCCGGGAGATTGAAAAGACGGGGTTTAAGCCCGGCGGGTCGTCAGTATCTCGCATGGATTTCGACTTCGAACTGCTACGCGAACTCACGGAGACGGACGGCGTGCCGGGGTACGAGGACCGGGTGCGCGACGTCGTTCGTCGGGAACTCGACGGCGTCGCTGACTCGGTCCACACCGACGCGATGGGCAACGTCGTCGGGACCGTGGAAGGGTCGAGCGACTACGAGGTCGCCGTCGCCGCGCACATGGACGAAATCGGTTTCATGGTGAAACATATCACCGACGACGGCTTCCTCGAAATCGACACCCTCGGCGGGTGGGACCCCGACGTGCTCCGCGCCCAGCGCGTGACGGTCCACACCGACGCCGAGGACCTCACCGGCGTCATCGGGTCCGTCCCGACCCACGTGCAGGACGACGACGAGGAGTTCTCCATCGACGACGTGGCCATCGACCTCGGACTCCCCGCCGAGGACGTCGCCGAGCGCGTCGCTGTCGGCGACCTCGTGAGCATGGAGCAGACGACGACCCGAATCGGCGACAACGTGACCGGCAAGGCGCTGGACGACCGCGTCTGCCTGCTCGCCATGCTCGAAGCGGCCCGGCGCGTCGACGACCCCGACGTGACGATTCACTTCTGTGCGACCGCACAGGAGGAACTCGGCGTCCGCGGCGCGCCCGCGCTCGGCGTGGACCTCGACCCGGACCTCGCCGTCGCGCTCGACGTGACGGTCGCCAACGACATCCCCGCGGTGGAAGACGAGAGCGGGTACGTCACCGAACTCGGCGAGGGCGCGGCGATAAAGCTCAAGGACTCCAGCGTGGTGACGACGCCGAAGGTCCACCGCCGGATGCGCTCGGTGGCCGAGGAGCGCGGCATCGACCACCAACTGGAGGTCCTCCCCTCGGGGGCCACGGACACCTCGGGGTTCCAGAACACTCACGGCGCGAAACCGGTGGGAGCCATCTCGGTGCCGACTCGCTACCTCCACACCGTCACGGAGAGCGCCCACCACGCCGACGTGGAGGCGACTATCGACCTCCTGACCGCCTTCCTCGAAACCGAGACCGGCGACCACGACTACAGTCTGTAGCCTCGCGACGACCGGATTCTCGCGCTTTACCTCGTCTTCTATCCCGACTTCGGTATCTCTTCCGCGAGCGACCGGAGGGAGCGAGCGAGGACACCAGACGAAAAAAGGTGGGTCGGTATCGAAAGTATAGAGTACCCACCACCGCTAGCCCCGACTATGAGTACGGAAGGAAGCGAGTCGGTCACGCGGCGTGGATTCATGCGTGCCGCCACGGGGACCGCGGCGGCCGCGGGTGCGGCGGGGACCGCATCGGCCGAGAGTCAGGAGACGACCTCCGGCGGCGGAGGCGGCGGGACGGAGGAGGTCGTCGTCGGTCCCGGCGGCAGCCTCGTGTTCGAACCCGCCGAACTGACCATCGCCCCCGGAACCACGGTCAAGTGGGTCTGGGAGTCGGACAACCACAACGTCGTCCCCGAGAGCCAACCGGACGGCGCGAACTGGGAGGGCACCGACGGCGGAGCGAGCAAGACGTACAACACCGGGCACGAGTACTCGCACACGTTCGAGACCACCGGCACCTACGAGTACTTCTGCCAGCCCCACAAGACCGCCGGGATGGTCGGCACCATCACCGTCCAAGAGGGCGGCGAACAGACCGGCAGTAGCGGCCCCGCGATTCCGAGCAGCGCCAAGACGCTCGGCATCGCCACCACGGCGGCGCTGGTGTTCACCCTCGGTCTCGCCTACTTCTTCATGAAGTACGGCGGCGACTACGGGCAGGCAGAGCAGTAAGCGACTCGCGACTTCTTTCGGTCTCTCGGCGGCGTAGCGGTCGGTCCGGCACGTCGAAGCGTCGGCTATATCGTATCGGGCGAGTCGTGGAGCGTCAGTTCGACCTCGCGGCGCTCGCCTTCGAGGTCCTCGACGATGCGCGCGACGACCTTCTCGGCCTCCTTCAGCACGAGCGGTCGGACCTTGCCGATTACCCAGTCGAGCGAGACGAGGCGCGGCAGGTCGAGCATGTCGGAACTCGCCGAGTCGGCGTCGAACTCGATGACCAGTCGGACCCGCGAGGCCGTCTCCCGGTCGGGCGGGGCCGCCTCGGGTTCGGGGTCGACCAGCCACTCGCCGTGCGCGCGGAGGTCCTTGACGACGCGCCACGCGATGCGTTCGGGCGGGTCGAAGTCCGTCACCTCCGACCGGACGACGTAGTTCAGTTTCCACCACTGGAGGTGGATGTCGTACTCCGTGCCGGGACCGCCCTCGCCGTGACGCGTCACCCGGTCGAGATACTCGGAGTAGTCGGCGTACCCCGGAAAGTCCGCGAGGAACTCGTAGGCCTCCTCGGGCGACACGTAGACGACGGTGCTGAGTTCGACGCTATCCACGGTGTCAGATTTGGAACGAACGCGGCGTAAAACTTCCGGCGGACGCGCTCTCGGTGGTGTTCAGTCGAGCGCGGCCGGTCGCGAGTGACGTATCCGAATCGACTGAGTGGGCTGGCTTGGGGTTCGAAATCTCTCCATCGGTCGCGGTGGCGTCGCTTCTTCACGTCTCCTCGATGGTATCGAGCACCCGCTGGGAGAGGTCCACGTCCGAGAGGTCGCCGCGGGCGTGGGCCGCCAACCACTCCTCGTCGGCCCGCCACGTTCCCCGGCGGTCGCCGTCGATGTCGGCGACGGTGCCGCGCACGTCGGTCGGGGTCCACCCGTCCTCCTGAAGCGCCAGCAGGCGATTGAGGACGCGGCCCACCTCTCGGTGGGGGACGCCGGTGCCCGGGGTCGCCGTCTCGTAGTCCACCCGGAGCGTCCCCGCCTCGGTTTCGAGGTCGGTGACGTAGACGCCGTGGCTCATCAGGCGCTGTTCGAGTCGCTCGCGGAGGTCGTCGTCGTCCAATGCCGCCTCGCCGTCCGTGCGCTCGTCGTCCATAGGTGGTGTTACGGTGCAACGAGGGTAAACGCCCCGCTACCAGAAGTCGTGGGAGTCGCGCGGTGCGACGCAGTTGCAGGTCACTGCCGGGTCGAGAACGTCGCCGACCGGCATCGCGTCCCCGCATTCGGTACAGACGATGGTCGTGTCGTCGGTGCTGCGGTACCGCCGCAGCGCGTGCGTTCCGATTACCGCTCCGGCGGCGAGTCCGACCGCCCCCGCGAGCGCCTTGTCGAGTAACCCAGTGTCGCGTGCCATGCGCTCGGGAGGTCGGCCCACAAACTTAAACCCATTGTCGGCGGAAGACCAACAGAATTCGACCGATTCGGAGAAGATGCAACCTTTTTGTCACCGTCGCCGGTAGCCAGTCGCATGGACGACTCGCTCGACGACGAAAACGCACTCGTGAACCTCACCGTGTTCGTCGTCCTCGGCGTCGGACTCACCGCGCTCTTTCTGGGGTACGAGTGGTTCTGGATGGCGTTCGTCCTCGGTTTCGGCGTTCTCCTCCCGATGGTGAAGGTCCTCACCGACCGGTTCGGCGACGACGCGGTCCCGGACGAACGCGACCACCGACCCGAGACCCGGACCGCCGACGAACCCGAGTCGAAGCAGGACGCGCTCGACACGCTCCGGGACCGGTACGCCCGCGGCGACCTCACCGAGGCGGAGTTCGAGCGGAAGGTCGAGGCCCTCCTCGAAACCGAGACGCCCGAGAGCGCACGCGACCACGTCCGACGGAGCAGGTCGCGGACCGACCGCGACGCGGACGACGCGACCTTCGAGACGGACGAGAACGCGTGACCGGCGTCGCTCTGCGCGCCGGGGCGTCGGCCGACGGACAGACGCCATCTATAAATGGCCGGTCGAAGCAAATACGACTACATGGTAGGGTTCCTGAACTACGTCATCGGATTCGTCGTGAGCCTCCTCATCGGTGCGTTCGGCATCTACGTCGGTGCGCGCGTCATCGCCGACAGAGACGACTTCGAGTACGCCATCCTCACCGCGCTCGTCGGCGCGTTCGTCTGGTGGCTGGTCACCGGACTGTTCGGCCTGATTCCGTTCGTGGGCGGACTCGTCGGCGCGGTTCTCGGACTCGTCGCGTGGGTGTACGTCATCAACGCCCGCTATCCGGGCGGTTGGGGCAACGCCATCGGCATCGGCGTGGTCGCGTGGCTCGCCGTCTGGGTCGTCCTCGTCGTACTGGAGAGCCTCGAAATCATCGCGGCCGGTGCGCTCGGCATCCCCGGTTTCTGATTCGCGGTCGTCCTCCGGTTCCGGACTGCCGCACGCACCCCCGTACCTGACTACCGCTCGTACCCTAGTTCTTCGCTCACGAGGTCAGCGGCGTTGCGTATCGCACCGACCGACGAGAGGTATCCGGCACCGACGGTCGTCTTCAGCGCTTTCGCGGCGGTCCCCGTGAGGACCGTCGGGCCGACCTGCGCGACCGCTCCGTCGCCGACCGACACCAGCCACCCCGGCGAGTCGAACGCGAACGGTTCGAGTCGGGGTTCGAAGATGTCGTCACCCTCGCGGTCGTACGCCACGAGACTGGCGACGTTCTCGGCGACCGCACGGGCCTCGCGGACCGCGGCCTGCGCGCTGGCCGGGACGGGTTCCCCGTCGGCGTCTATCACACGCGCCGCGTCGCCGACGACGAACGTGCCGTCGCCGAGTCGCAGGGTGTTCTCGACCTCTGGTCGCTCGCCGTCCAGTGCCGCGGGGCCGCGGATACCGCCGGTCCAGACGAACTGATCGTAGTCGAGTCGCTCGCCCGAGTCGAGTTCGATGGACGCGTCGTCGGCGGAGGCCACCGCGGTTCCCGTCCGTATCTCCACGTCGCGGGCTTCGAGTTGGTCGCGGACCGCGGCCTGAAAGTTCTCGGGAAACGCGGGTGCGACGCTGTCGAACTGTTCGAGCAGGGTGATAGTCACGCCCTCGCGGGACTCCGCTTCGCGCGCGAACGCCGCGAGTTCGCCCGCCACCTGCACACCCGACAGGCCCGCGCCGCCGACTACGACGCGCGCGTCCGACTCGCCAGCGCGGTCCGTCTCGCCGTCGCCGGACTCGGACGCGCTGGATTCGGAGTTGCCCGATTCCAGCGCGTCGAGGAACTCGGCGCGGATGCGCTCGGCGTGGTCCAGCGTCTTGAGCGGCGTGGCGTGTTCCTCGACGCCCGGCAGGTCGTAGAACGCGGTTTCGGCCCCGAGGCAGACCGCGCCGTAGTCGTAGTCGATGGTCTCGCCCGAGTCGAGCGAGACGACGCCCGCCTCCGGGTCCACGTCGGCGACTTCGGCCTGCCGGACCCTCGCGCGGTCCAACACGTCTTCGAGGTCTACCACGATTTCGTCGGCGAGGGACGGTCGGCGGACGACTCGGTGAAGTTCGTGCTGGACGAGGTGGCTCCCGGTCCGCTCGACCACCAGAATCTCGACGTCGTCGGGGACGGTGCGCTCCAGTTTTCGGGCGAGGGTCAGTCCGGCGTAACCCGCGCCGAGGACGCAGATTCGCATTCGGCCGGACGTAGGGACCGAGGGGGCTTAGAAGTGGGGTCGGTCCCCAGATACGGAGTGTCGCGTCTCAGCGAAGGGTGTTGTTTCTCCCGCAGTCCGACCGTCTTTCACTCTCTTCCCAGCCTCTTCGAAGGTGCGTTTCGGGGCAAACTGTGCTAACGCGGTTCGATACGACGGCCCGCGAGTAACGCGGTCGTGGACGTGGACGCGGCCCGAGAATCGGGCGGGCGCACTTCGAGTTTTCGGTAGTCGAACGCGGGTTCACGGCGTGAGTGCGAATCCGCGCAGTAGTTAGAACAGGGCCTCGTTCTCCGGGAGAACCTCGGCGGGACCGCCGACCTCCCAGACCATCGTCTCGACGCCGCACTCCGAGACGACTTCCTCGACGCGTTCGACGTGTTCGGCCGTCGTGTTGACGTAGACGCTCGCGCCCGTGTCGGTCGAGAAGTAGACCGGCACGCCCTCCTCGCGGAGGTCCCGAACCGCGTCGAAAATCTCCAACGTGTCCGGTTTCCAGTAGACCCACCCGGACGGGCCGGTCATGGTCGTCGCGGCCAGCGACAGCGAGTCGTGTTCGGCGGTCTCGAAGACGCGCTGGAAGTCGCCCTCGCGGAGCGCGTCGCGCATCTCGGCGAGTTGGTCGTGGATGTGCGCGAGTCGGGCCTCGAACATGTGACTGTCGGCGGCCTCGCGGTGGGCGTGTTCGGTCTCCTTGTAGGCGGGAACGAGTCCCGCGACGATGCGCAGGTCGTCTTCGAGCGGCGAGTCGAGGCGCTCGGAGCGACAGTCCTCGTCGTTGAGTCCGGCGTGGAGGTCGGAGAACCCGCCCGTCACGGCCCGCGCGGCCGACGACGACCCCCGGCGGGCGATGGTCGAGATTTCCGGCCGCGAGAGATCGAGGTCAGCGGCCTCGGCGAGGGCCATCGCCGCCGCAGCGAACCCGGACGAGGAGGACCCGAGTCCCACGTTCGACGGGAACGAGTTCTCGCTCTCCAGTCGGACGGGGTTCTCGACGTGATCGGCGTCGGCCAGTTCCCGCACGCGAGCGACGACGTTGGCGACGCGGTCGGCCTCGTGGTCGGCCAGTCGCTCGCCGCCCACGACGAAGGTGTCCGAGTCGAGGTCGGGGTCGAACTCGACGGTGGTCTTCGTGTGACTCGGCGCGGTGCAGACGCTGATGGAATCGTGGTAGGGCAAGCGGAGTTGCTCGTCGCGCATCCCGTGATACTTGACGAGTCCCTGAATCGGGTGAGCCTTCGCGGTCGCTTTCATGGGTGGAAGGGAGAGCGATGCCCGCTTAAATTCCCCGAAACCGACCACGCCGCTTCCCACCGGAGGGGCTACCGCGACCGGCCGCGCGAACGACCTCGACGGCCAGAACCACTTACACGCCCGACGTGCTGACACCACGCAGGATGGGGACAGAATCAGCGCGTGGAAGCGGGGACGCCCCCGCCTCGTCTCGACTGGCCGTCCTCGCCGCCGTCTCGCTGTTGGTCGCGTCGGGAGTCGCGGGAGCGACTGCGGGCGTCGCTCCGAGTACCACAGACGCGCCTACCCAACAGGCCGAGGGTGTGACCGAAGTGCGTTCCTGCACGACCATCACCGAACCGGGCGAGTACGTACTGGTCGCGGACGTCGAGAACGCCTCGGAGACGTGTATCGAAATCGAGGCCGACCGGGTTCGCCTCCGCGGGGCGGGCCACACCCTCGACGGGTCGGACTCGCGGTTCGCACGGCACACCGGAATCCGAGCGACCGGCGCGAGCGACGTGGTCGTGTCGAACGTGACGCTCACCGACTGGGGGTACGCGGGCGTCTACCTCCGGGGAGTCACCGAGTCGCGGGTGCGAAACGTCACCGTGAACGATAGCGACTTCGGAATCACGGTCCGGAGTTCGCGGGAGGTTCGCATCGCCGAGTCGAACGCGACGAACAACTCCGACGCCGGAATCGACGTCTCGACCACGCGCGAGAGCGTCGTCGCCGACAACGTGGTCGCGGACAACCAAGTGGGCATCAGTCTCACGACCGGGAGCAGGCAGAACCGCGTCGTCGGGAACGCGATTCGGGACAATCGACTGGGCGTGGTCGTGTCGAACTCGAACGACAACGTGGTCTCGGACAACGCGTTCTGCGGGAATCGGCGGGCCATCGTCAGGCCCGAACAGCCGAGGGGTAACGCGTTCGAGGACAACCGGGACTGTTGACCCGCGGCGGGAGGTCGGAGCCGAATAGCTCAAACCCCTCCCGTGCCACGTCACGACCATGGGAGAGCCACTCGACTCGCGCGACGCCCAGGTGGAGGAAGTCATCGACAGACTCTACGACGAGTATCCCGACTCGACCATCTCGCTCAACTTCTCGAACCGACTCGAACTCCTCATCGCCGTGATGCTGTCGGCCCAGTGTACCGACGAGCGCGTGAACGAGGAGACCGCCGACCTCTTCGAGAAGTACGAGACCGTCGAGGACTACGCGAACGCCGACGTAGACGAACTCTCGGAGGACATCGGCTCCATCACCTACCACAACAGCAAGGCCGACTACATCGTGTCCTCGGCACAGACCATGCTGGAGGACCACGACGGCGAGGTCCCCGACACGATGGACGAACTGACCGAACTGAAGGGGGTCGGCCGCAAGACCGCCAACGTCGTCCTCCAGCACGGCCACGACATCGTGGAAGGCATCGTCGTGGACACCCACGTCCAGCGCCTCTCGCGCCGCCTCGGCATCACGGAGGACGAGCGCCCGGAGGCCATCGAAGAGGACCTGATGGGCATCGTTCCCGAGGAGCACTGGCAGCAGTACACCCACCTGTGCATCAGCCACGGCCGGGCGACCTGCACCGCGCGGAACCCCGACTGCGGCGACTGCGTGGTCGAGGACCTCTGTCCGTCCTCGAAACTCGACCACGACGTGGACCTCGCCAGCGGCGAGGAGTGGAACTGACCTCCCGGTCGAACATCGCCGACGCTCCCACCGAAGACGGGGTCGGCAGAACCGCTGGGGCCACCGAGGCACGGAACCCCGGCCGGACCGGGCGGTCAGTACAGGACGTAGTCCATGACGAACCGAATCATCCCGACCAGCCACGCGAGAAGCCAGAAGAGGACGTACCCCACGACGCCGATGCGGAGGCGACCCCGCCACGCGCCCATGTTCTCGTGGAGTTCGCCGATGTCCGCGTCCTCCTCGCGCGCGGCCGAGTCGTACATGTCGTGCTGGTGCTTGACCTGAAAGATGCGGACGATACCCGTCAGCGCGACCAGCAGCATCGCGTAGGCCTGCAACCCCAGAAACGCGTGCAGGGCCGCGAATCCGCCGAGTTGGTCGAGGAACCGGGGGACCATCCACGTCAGCATCGGTATCGTCGTCAGCAGGAGTCCGACCACGATGAACTTGAGGTGGTGTATCAGCACGTCCCACGTCACGACCTCTTGGTCGAGGATGTACCACGCGCCGTAGAGGTAGAACGGAAAGCTGGCAGTGACGACGAGGGCGACCACGGCCGCGACCAGCGTCTCACTCGCCATGCGCGGCGGTTAGGAGCGCTGGTGGATAAGGGACCCGAAAGCGATTCGGGGCCGACCGGTTCGAAATCGAACGGACAGTTCCCCGACTCGTATTGCCAAAACTAATACACACGGAGTCGTGAGGCTCCGGACGAGCGACTCAGATGAGAACTGTACTGTGCGTGGACCCCGACGATTCGGCCCGAGCGGAAACCGCCGAACTGCTCCGGACCGAAGCGACGGACCTGCGGGTCCTTCAGGCCGCCTCGCTCGCGGACGCCGTGCGAGAACTGAACGACGAAGAGGTCGATTGCGTCGTGACGGAGTACGAACTGCCCGACGGAACCGGACTCGAACTCGCGGCACGCGCCCGCGACGTTCGTCCCGATATCGGGTGCGTCCTCTACACCGCGACCGACCGTGCGGCGCTCGACACCGACGAGACCACCGAGACCGTCACCGAGTACGTCGCCAAGGACGGCCAGAACTCCGGCGAGACGCTGTGGAACCTCGTGGATTTCACGTCGGCGTTCCGGCCCCAGACCCCGTACCCGATGCCGCAGGACGAGGAAGAACGACTCGACGCGCTCGACGCGTACGACGTGGACGCGGCGACGCTACAGACCGACGTCGAGCGGATAACCGACCTCGCGGCCCAGTACCTCGACGTGCCGATGGCGTCGGTGAACATGATACGGGAACACAGTCAGCAGTTCCTCGTATGCCACGGCGCGGACTGGACGCCGACGCCTCGCGAGGACTCCATCTGCACGTACGCGATAGTCGAAGACGGCGACGTGACCGTGATAGAGGACGTGAAGGCCGACCCGCGATTCGAACACAACGAGAGCCTCGACGACATGAACATCCGGTCGTACGCGGGGGCCGACCTGACGACCTCCGACGGACTCACTATCGGGACCCTCTGCGCGTACGACGAGGAACCCCGGACGTTCACGGACGACGACAGGGAGTACCTCAGCACGCTCGCGGACGTGACGGTCAACGTCCTCGATCTGCACCTCGAAGTCGCGCAACTGAAAGAGGACCGAACCGACGAGCGCGGCGTCCGCAACGCGGCCGAAGAGGACGGTGGTTCGACGTGACTCAGCGCCAGACCGGTCCGTACGAATTCGCCGACGACCTGCCGATCGAGGGCGTCGAACCCGGGTCGAACCTCCTCGTCGCCGGGCCGACGATGGGCGGTGCCAGAGACCTCGCGCTCCGTCTCATCACCGCCGGGAGCGACCGGCAGGAGGGGTTAGTGTTGGTCACGACGACCAAGAGCGGCGGGAAAATCCTGTCGGAGTGCGACAAACTGTGCAGAGACCTCCAGCAGAGTACCTTCGGCGTCGTGGACTGCGTCAGCAAGAAGCAGGGGCGCGAACAGACGTCGGACCGCATCGAGACGGTGTCGAGTCCCGGCGACCTGACGGGTATCGGTATCGAGTTCTCGGGACTGTATCAGACCGTCCACCGGGAGACGACCGAGCGCGTCCGGGCGGGACTGTTCTCGCTCTCGACGCTGCTGATGTACACCGAGTTCCAGACCGTCTCCCGGTTCGTCCACACGGTCTCCGGTCGCATCGGGGCGACTGACGGTCTCGGCGTGTTCCTCATCGACCCGTCCACGCAGGACGAACGCGTCGTCAACACCATCACGCAACTCTGCGACGGCCGCGTGGACGTTCGGGTGCGTGACGACGGCACGCGGGAGATGCGAGTGCGGGGACTCGCCGACCAGCCCCGAGAGTGGACGCCGTTCTGACCACCGCATCCCGGGTCCGACGCAACGTCGGGGTGTTTATGCGGCTTCAGGTCTGAGTTTCGGACAATGACCGACGCCTCGGACGACCCGGCGGGCGAATCACCCGCGGACGCGACGGCGACGCGGGGTGAGGGTAGCCCCGAGACGCGGACCGACGCCTCGCCCGACGAAGACGGCGACCGTCCGACCCCCGAGGAAGTCGAGGAGAGGTACGACTTCGAGGACTTCGGCCCGCGAGACATGGCCGAGATGAGCTACGAGGAGTGGCAGGTCGCGTTCGATCACGACTCGTGGATCACCGGCGAGCAACTCCTCGACAGGGTGGAGGACGACCTCAACAGTCGCGTCGCCGACCGCGACGTGTTCGCCGTGGTCGAACGCATCGAGCGCGAGGGCCAACCCCAACTGCTCGCGTACTCCGACGAGGGGTACGCCGTGGTCTACCCCGACGGGTCAGTCGAGGGAAGCGGGACGGTCCTCCGGGACGTGAAACCCTCGGTCGCGCTGGCGTCGATGGAGAGCTACGAGGTTCCCGAACCGCCGGAGGGAGACGTGCTTCCCGACCCCGCAGAGGTGCCCGAAGGCTCGGGGAAACTCGGCAACCAGTTGA
Organism: Halorussus aquaticus; assembly: GCF_024218795.1. Lineage (GTDB taxonomy): Archaea > Halobacteriota > Halobacteria > Halobacteriales > Haladaptataceae > Halorussus > Halorussus aquaticus. The sequence continues at coordinate 2,215,566 of NZ_CP100400.1, read as the reverse complement.
TGCAGGTTATCGCCGCCGTCCACGTTCTCGCCGGTGTCGCGCTGTTCGCGGCGTGGATCGTCGTGGGACTCCCCATCGTGGCCGCCGTGGCCGCGCTCGGGTTCCTGTTCTTCGGCGTGTTCGTCTTCCTGCTGGTGGCGAACGCTCGACTCTCCGACCGGTTCCGCGCCGAGGAGTACCGCAATCGCCTCCGCGCGGTCGGGTTAGAGGACGACGAACGGCCCGAGTTCCTCCTCGACGACGAGGGCGAGCGACTCCCGGACGACGCCGAGACCAGCGACTCGTCGCCCGACGAGGAGGGTGACGGGGCGACCGGAACCGGCGTTTCCTCGGCGTCCGACAGCGCGAATTAGGACCGTACTCGGCGCGTCGGCGTCGGAAACCCCGCTACGGCGGCATCGGTGGCTTTAAGCAATTCCTGTCCTGACTTTCTACCGTATGAAGAGGCGGGACTTTCTGACGGCAGCAACCGGTGTTGCGGGCGGCGCTGGGGCGGGCGTAACAGCCGCCGCAGCACAGGAGACGACCACCACGTCGTCCGGCAACGCCACTGCCTCCGGAAACGAGACCACGACCGCCACCAACGGGACGACGACGAGCGGAGGTTCGTCCGGCGGTGGCGGTCCGACGAAAGAGGTGACAGTCGGTCCCGGCGGGAGTCTAGTGTTCGAGCCCGCCGAGATAACCATCGCTCCCGGAACCACTATCAAGTGGGTCTGGGAGTCGGACAACCACAACGTCGTCCCAGAGAGCCAACCGGAAGGGTCGAGCTGGGAAGGGACGCCCGGTGGAGCGAGCAAGACGTACAACACCGGCTACGAGTACTCGCACACGTTCGAGACCACCGGTACCTACGAGTACTTCTGCCAGCCCCACAAGACCGCCGGGATGGTCGGTACCATCACCGTCCAAGAGGGCGGCGGCGGTGGCGGTGGCGGCGGTGGACAGGCGGAGGCCAACCCCGAACACATGGGCGTGCCGTTTCAGGCCCACTTCGTCGGTCTGGCGACCCTCCTGATGATGGCCGTCTCGCTCGTCTACACGTTCTTCCTCCTGAAGTACGGCGAATCACCGCACGCGAGTGGGGGTAATAGATAACCATGTCATCCACAGGCTCAACGTACGGCGACATTCACCGCTACGAACCCGCCCGCGAGAGTACGGCCGCGGCCATCGCCATCGTCCTCCTGACGGTGGTCGAGGTCGTGTTCGTCGGACTCTTCACCTACGGACTGGTGAGCGGTTGGGGGTACAACGAGATCGGTAACATGTACCTCGGGTTCGTCCTCGCGGTCATATTCATCGACCTCGCGTTCATCCTCCTGTTGTATCGCAAGGAGTTCCTGCCCGACGTGATGATCGTCAAGAAGCGTCGTCGCAAGTGGGAGGACCTCTACATCCGCGAAGACCAGCAATACGGTACCGAGACCCTCGGTAACGCGTGGGACCAGTTCAAGCAGGCAGTCTACCCGTACTACAAACGATAACTATGCCAGAAGAAGACGACAAGTATCCGGAAAGCACAGGTCGCCGACGCTTCGTCAAGGGCGTCGTCGGCAGCGCATCGCTCGCCGGAGTCGGTACCGCGACGGCGGCAGGTATCAACTCGGCCACCGCACCGAGCGGTGCCGGCGGTGGCATCCGACAGTTCATGGCGATGGAGAACACGGCCGGTCCCGCTCCCCGCGGCATGCCTCAGATTCCGGTCGAAGTGGACTCGGAAGGGTATCTCAAGGGCATCTGGCCCGAAGTGAAGACCAAGACCCAGCAGGGCCGCGAGATAACGGTCGCCGAGATGGAACTGGGCGGCGTCACCTACTCCAGCGAGTGGTTCCAGTACTGCGGGGTCCAGACCTACCCCGGCGTCCAACCCAAGGCCGACCAAGACAACTACTTCCGCTACAGCGGTAACTCCAAGTTCGAGTGGCAGAACGACGCGGTGAGCGAAGGCGACAAGATGCACGTCGACGACTTCAGCGACTACGAGACTTGGGGCAACGGCATCGGCCAGAGCGGTCTCGGGAAGCCCGCGCAGGGGTCGTGGCGCTCGCAGGACGTTCCGCCGAGCGGCACGATGCCGATTCAGGTCATCCGGAGCAAGCGCATCGAGAAGATGGCCCAGAACGACGAGTGGCTCTCGGCCAGCACGTCGAAAGGATTTATCGCCAACCTGAACAAATGCACGCACTTTTGTTGCGTGCCGTCGTTCAAGGGGTTGGCGGGGTCGGCGGTGGCGAGCGCACAGGACAAGATATACTGTCAGTGCCACCAGTCGGTGTACGACCCGTTCAACATCGTCAAGAAATCGTTCGTCGCGCTCCCGCGCCCGGAGGAATAATCAATGAGTATCGAACGCAAAGACGAATACGACCACGGCGAGTGGATGCAGAAGAAGGAACTCACGCCGGTAGAGACGACGTTCCTGACGGCGCTCATCTGGATGGACAAGCGCTTCCGCATCGTCGACTACCTCGAGATACTGGAGACCCTCTACTACAGGGTCAACATGCAGATGCCGAAGAGCCACACCGAGCAGTACAACCTCGACAACAAGTTCTGGTACTGGTACCCGCTGTACGCGCTCGGTAGCTTCTCGACCATCGCCTACGTGGTCGCGGCACTGAGTGGCGCGTTACTCGGGTTCTACTACGCACCGGGGACGGTTTCGGCGACGGGCGAAGCGTCGTTAGCGTACAACCAGATCGCGTTCATCATGACCGAACTGAACTTCGGGTTCATGCTGCGGTCCATCCACCGATGGGCCGCGCAGGTCATGGTGGCGGCGGTGTTCCTCCACATGCTCCGCGTGTACTTCACCGGAGCGTACAAGGAACCCCGCGAACTGAACTGGATACTCGGTATCATCCTCATTAGTCTGACGATGGTGTTCGGTTACTCCGGATACCTGCTCACCTGGGACCAGCTAGCGTTCTGGGCCAGTCAGATCGGCGTCGAGATGAGCCTCTCGATACCGCTCATCGGCGAGTGGGTCGCACAGTTGGTGTTCGGCGGGTTCAGCCCGGGAGCGGCGACGCTCCAGCGCATGTACATCATGCACGTGTTCCTGCTCCCGTTCGTCGTCACGACGCTCATCGCTGTCCACATCGCCATCGTGTGGATTCAGGGCATCGCGGAACCCCACTAAACCATGTCTGACGAACAAGCAAAAACCGACGGCAGCGGAGAAGCACAGACCGACGGCGGCGGAACGGGCATCGTCCCACCGGACGACGAGACCCCGACGTGGAGCGAGCGCAAGCAACGCACCGAGGGTCTCTCGCGGTTGACGTACGAGTACTTCGAGCGCGCACGCCGCGAGGACCAGGACCTCCGACAGGAGTCCAGTTACGTCGAGCGCGACGTGCTGGCGTTCCCGGTGTGGCCCCACGAGATGATCCGAAACCTCTCGCTGACGAGTTTCTTCGTCGGGATGATCATCTTCCTGGCGGCGACGCTCCCGCCCCACCTCGGGGCACCCGCCGACCCGAGTTCGACCCCGGCCGTCATCCTGCCCGACTGGTACCTCTACTGGTCGTTCGGCCTGCTGAAGCTCGGTCCGCTCAACCCCGAACTGGCGATTCTGGGCGGCCAGAAGCTGACGGCCGACCGGACGTACGGCGTCATCGCCAACATCATCGTGGTCGGGTTCATCGCCATGGTGCCGTTCCTGAACAAGGGGAGTGCGCGGCGTCCCGTCGAGCAGCCGTTCTGGGCTGCAGTCGGGATGGCCGGGTTCACGTTCGCGTGGACCATCAGCGCGGTGTCCATCAAGAACCTCATCCCCATCGACTCGCACCTGCTGTTCGACCTCGCGTTCCTCCTGCCCATCGTCGTCGGGACCATCACGTACGCCGTCCTGCGGTCGATGCGCGAGGGGTACATGTTCGACCTCAACCGGCGGTACTATCGGCTCCGACCGCCGAAGTAACGTCGAGGGTTCTCTTTTCATGGATTCACGCACTAACGACACCGACGCCGGTGGGGAGTCTGGCGCTCGCGAAGTAGAGGTGCCGCTCCGACTGTACAAGGTCGTCACCGTGTTCTCGACGATGTTCGCGGTGGCGTTCGTCGTCGGCGGGTTCATCGTGCTCGACACGGCGACCCAGCGCGCGGAACTCTCCCTCTCGGAGATAGACCTGCCCCTCGCCATCCTCGGCGTGGCGATGATCGCCGGGGGCGCGACGATATACGCCTTCGCGACACGGTTCCGCGCCGAGGGAATGGGAAAACCTAAAGACGACGCCGACGAACAATCGAACAATGGCTGACGAATTCGCAAAGGGATTCGGTATCCTGACGGGTGGCGGTCTCATCTGGATGGTACTGTCGGGATGGTTCACCACGCCGGGCTTCGAGGAGGCGCAACTCGTCGGCGAGATTCCCGGTAACCTCGACGCGTACGGACAGGCCGCCATCATGCTCCGGGAAGTGATGTTCTGGTTCGTCGTCGTCGGCGTCCTGACGTTCTGGGTCGTCCTCCCGGTCGTCGAACAACTTCGGAAATCGTCCGCGTAGAACCGACAGTCGCCGCTTCCTTTCGACGCTAGCGTCCGAGCGACGGCGCTCGCTCGTCCGTCTCCCCGCTCAGTCCGCGAACTGACCTCGTGAGCGATAGCGTGGCCACCACGTCCGACGACGGGCCGAGCCTCCAGTGGGCCGCTCGAACTCGCATACAGTCGCTCCTGCTCGCATCGTTCCGGAATCCACGCCTCGTCCGACTCGGTGTGCCAGCGTGGTCGGCGGGCGCGTAGACGTCTCTCACGAGTGGCGGTCTACGCCCTCGCCGACGAACGTAACACACCGAGGCGGACACGAGGTCACTATCCGCTCTATCGTTACGAGCGCCGCGAACGGCGATGTCACTCCGAACCGGAGAGACGACGCGAGAAAGTGGTGGCGTCAGTCAGACGACGGAGTTCCAGAGCGGTTCGATGATATAGAACAGGCTGATGTAGCCCGCGTAGAGGAACACCACGAACGAGGCGGTCATCGAGCCTTTGGGACTGGAGAGCCTCTCGTCCTGCCGGAGTTCGACCTCCTTGGCCTCGAACTCGAAGAAGTCCGTGAGGAACAGTCCGAGGACGAGCGTCGAGAGGACGATACCGGCGTGGTGGTGGAGCGTGAGCAGGTAGAACGACCCGAGGACGAGGACGACGTTCGACACCTCGTGGAGCACGTTACGGTCGAGTTCCTCGTCGTACTCGTCGCTCCGTGCTTGCTTTCGGTAGTCGCGGTACGCCCACCAGCGCGTGCCCATGTTGACCAACACGAGGGCGAACACCACGTACTCGATGACGTCCGCGAAGAGCGCGTCGATCGGTCCGAGCAGTGACAGCGGTTCCATACCCGATAATCGGGAAGGCGGCGTATTAAACCTTGATTTCCGAGTCCGTCGGTCGCGTTCCGTAACCAACGTCTCGTTCGCCCGCGGCGCGCCTTCTACCGCTCGAAGAACGGCCGACTCTCGGTCACCCGGACGACGTCGAGCGACCCGTCCTCGACCACTTCGACAGCCGTATGCGGCGAGACGCGCCGGACCGTTCGGTCGTCGAGCAGCAGCGAGACCTCGCCCTCGTCGCGTTCGACCGTCAGCGTCACCGGCCGGTCGGCCGACAGCACCCAGTGGTCCACGTTCACGGCGAACGGGGCGACCGGGACGACGCCGACGACGCCCGACCCGGGTTCGAGCAGGGGACCGCCCGCGTTCCGCCCGTACCCGAGACTTCCTGTCGGCGTCGAGACGACCACGCCGTCCGCGCGGAATCGGGCCACCCGCTCGCCGCGAGAGCGGACGGCGTACTCGGAGATGCGCGCGGGTTCGGCGGTGATCAGCATCACGTCCGCCAACGCGGGACCGACGCGCTCGCCGTCGACCGTGACCGCGAGGAGCGTCCGCGAGTCGGTGTCGAACTCTCGCGCGAGCAGAGCGTCGAGCGCGCTCGACAGTCGCTCTCGTTCGGCTTTCGTCGGGGTCGAGTCGTCCGTCGAGGTCGGGGTGTCCGTGGAGTCCGAATCGTCGCCGGTGGGGCCGGACTCGCTCGCGTCGAGCGAGACGCCGCCGTAGCCGGGACCGGCGTCCACGGGGAGGACCGGCGCGTCCAGACCTTCGCGGCCGAGCGCGAGCAGGGCCGACTCGCCGACCGCGACGACCGACTCGGGGTCGGCCGCGACGACCGCGCTCGCCGACGCGTGGGCCACGTCGGTCTCGGTCTCGGCGGCGTCGCGAATCCAGTCCGCGACCGCACTCTCGCCCACGATTCCGAGCGTCATACGCTTCCGACCCCCTCGACGTTCGCGCTACCCATCGGACTGCCCTTGGAGCGCCATCCGTGAAAAGGGTACGGAGTCGGCCGACCGGAGTGCGGTAGACGGAGTCTCGAAGGTGCGGTAGTGGTCGCGGAGAAGTAGTGTCGGCCCCGAAACGCTGCCTCCACGCGGTCGTTTGGTCACACGCTGGTCGGACCCCGTCCGAACGGAAACCGGAGTTCGACTCGGCCTACTCGTCGTAGGGCCAGTCGCCGATAATCTTCATGCCCTCGGCCTGATCCTCGGCTTCGAGCGCCGCGGCTATCTCCTCGGGGTCCTTGCGTTCGACTTCGAAGTCCTCGCCAGCGAGACGAACAGTCAGTTCGGTCAGCAGAATCGCCTGCTCGCGGAGGTCCCGGACTTCGAGTTTGTCGAGCGTGTCGGCGTAGGTGTGGCCCCACCCGCGGCCCTCGTCGCCGGTCTCGCTCATGACGTGGTAGCCGGGGACGCCCCACTCGACGTAGGGCCAGTGGTCGCTGTGGGGACCCTGCTCGGGAATCGTCTTCACGGGGTGGCCGAGGTCGTCGCCGACTTCCTCGGCCGCGGACGCGAGCGCGTCGAACCCGTGGGTGTAGAACGAGAGCGTGCGCCCGCGGACCACGCCGTCGTTGTTGACGATGGCCGCGACGGAGTCGAGGTCGCGGTTCTCGGCGTCGACGTTCGACCCGACGAGACCGACCTCCTCGGCACCGTAGGCGACGAAGTGCACCCTCGTGTCGAGTTCGTCCTCGCGATCCGCGAGCGCGCGGGCCATCTCGACGACCATCGCGGTTCCGGCACCGTTGTCGGCGGCCCCCTCTGCGATGTCGTGGGCGTCCACGTGGCTGGTGACGAGGACCTCCTCGTCGGTGTCGGGACCGAGTTCGGCGTGGACGTTCTGACTCGTCGCGTCGTAGATGTCAGCGTCCACGGCCACCTCGACCTCCTCGCCCTCCCAGCGCCGCGAGAGTCGGGACCCGACCTCCTTCGAGACGCCCACCGCCGGGACGTCGCCGATGGGGTCCTCGCCGGTTCCGACGCTTCCGGTCGGGGGGAGACAGCCTTCGACGTGATTCCGGAAGACGAACGCGGCCGCGCCCCCTTCGACGGCGTAGTAGTACTTCTCGCGTCGGTGGATGAACCGGTCGTAGTAGTCGGGGACGTTCGAGGCGGCCATCACGACCTTCCCCTCGATGTCGGTCTCCTCGAAGTCCTCGGGCAGGCCGTAGCCGAGGTCCACGAGTTCGCCCGCCGCGGTCGCGTCGGGGCTTCGCGGGAGCGCGATGGACGACTGGACGCCGTCGCCCGCCCGAATCTCGCTGTCGCCGCGAGTCCAGCCCTGCACGTCGAACTCCTCGATTCGGGCGTCGCGCGCGCCGACGCGTTCGAGGGCGTCCCGAGTGGACTCGGCCGCCTCTCGCTCGCCGTCACTTCCGGCCATGCGGTCGCCGATGTCCACGAGGTCTTCCAAGTGATTCCATCCGGCGTCGCTGGTGAACGTCCGACCGATCCACTGTGTCATACCACCGCATGACTCCGGCGGCGGCGTAAGCTTTTCGAATCGAAAGTTCCGACGATTCGTCACTCGACGGGCGGTTCTGAGGGCTTCGCGTAGACGAATCGAAACTCTGCTTTTAAATCTCGTGACCAGTTTTCGGCATTTCAGTTGCCCAACGACACTTTATAACGCTGGATGTATATTTTCTAACAGACGGTCGGTGATCGACGACAATGGCAATACAGGCACCAGACGTTACCCGCGTGGTCGACCCGGACGGCACTGTGGACGAACGAACGGACCCCGACCTCTCGGCGTCGGCGGTAACCGACATGTACCGGCTACAGGTACTCGCCCGGACGTTCGACGAGAAGGCGGTCAAACTCCACCGGCAGGGACGTATCGGGACGTACGCGCCCCTCCAAGGACAGGAGGCCGCGCAGGTCGGCGCGGCCTACGCCCTCTCGGAGTCGGACTACTGCTTCCCGACGTACCGCGACCACGCGATGTATCTGACGCGGGGTCTCGACCTCGAAGACGTGTTGGTGTATCTGCTCGGGGAGGGCAACTACGTGGACCGCGAGGACCCCGACGGACTCCGGACGTTCCCGCCGACGATACCCATCGCCACCCAGCTCCCCCACGCGGTCGGAACGAGCATGGCGGCCGACTACCGGGGCGACGACTGCGCCACGCTGGTGAGTTTCGGCGACGGCGCGACCAGCGAAGGCGACTTCCACGAGGGGATGAACTTCGCGGGCGTGTTCGAGTCGCCGACCGTGTTCTTCTGCCAGAACAACCAGTGGGCCATCTCGGTGCCCCGCGAGCGCCAGACTGCCTCCGCGACCATCGCCCAGAAGGCCGACGCCTACGGGTTCGAGGGCGTCCGCGTGGACGGCAACGACGTGCTGGCGGTGTACGGCGCGGTCGAGGACGCGCTCGAAGCCGCCAAGGACGGTGAGGGTCCCCGACTCATCGAAGCCGTCACCTACCGCCGGGGTGCCCACACGACCACCGACGACCCGTCGAAGTACCGCGACGACGAGGAGGTCGAGGAGTGGCGGAAGAAGGACCCGGTCGAGCGAACCCGGGAGTATCTCGCGGAGATTCACGACTGGACCGACGAGGACGAGCGCCAACTCCGCTCGTGGGCCGACGACCGGGTCGCCGACGCCGTCGAGGGCGTCGAGGACCGCACGGGTCTCGACGCGGACGACATCTTCGAACACGTCTACGCCCGGACGCCCGATTCGCTCGAACGACAGCGTCGGCAGGTCGTCGACGACCCGGAAGTCGAGCGATAGCCCCGGACGGGACTTCGGTCCGCGGAGTTCTCCCGTTTGGCGCGTTCTGCGTACTCCGCGATGTCGGGACGTTCGATACGTTATCCGTCCAGAACGGAGACACGTTAGCCGCGGCGGTACCGCCGGAGTCCACTCGTTTCGCGGACGCGTTCAGGTGCCTTTTTACTATTCGACCCGCAATCGTCTCGTATGACAGTAGCGGACGATTCAACGGAAGAGCACGGCCATCACCTTCCGGCCGTCGAGGACTGGCCGCGAGGGTTCGGCGAGGCGAGTTGGTGGCCCTTCGTCACCGCCCTGGGCGGTGCGGGCATCTACGTCGGGGCCGCGCTGTTCCTGCTCGCGCAGGGCCAGCAACCGATAGTCGACCCAATCTTCGGTCCCGTCGTCTTCATCGGGTCGGTCGGCCTGTTCCTCGCGGGCCTGTACGGATGGGTCTACCACGCCTTCGTCAAGGCGTTCTGGTCGAGTGACGGCCACGGCGACAGCGCGCTCAGATGGGGAATGACGCTGTTCCTCGGTTCGGAGATAGCCACGTTCAGCGCCGGGTTCGTCTACTACTTCTTCATCCGCGTCGGCACGTGGTCCACCGAGGGACTCCCGCACCTGCTCGGGTCGCTGGTCCTCATCAACACCGCGCTCCTGATACTGTCGAGTTTCACGCTCCACTGGGGCCACGTCGAACTCCGGAAGGGTAACCGGCAGAACTTCCTCGTCGGACTCGCGGCCACGCTCCTGCTCGGCGTCGTCTTCATCGGCGGGCAGGTGCTAGAGTACTACGAGTTCATCCAGCACGAGGGCTTCACCCTCACCTCGGGCATCTTCGCGTCCGCCTTCTACGGCCTGACCGGCCTGCACGGACTCCACGTCTCGATGGGCGCGGTCCTCATCGGCATCGTGTTCGTCCGCGCGCTCTACGGACAGTACACCGCAGACCGCCACGTCTCGGTCACGACGGTCTCGATGTACTGGCACTTCGTGGACGCGGTCTGGATATTCCTCGTCGTCGTGTTGTACGCTGGCGCGGAAATCACGGTCTGAGCGGTTCCGTCCTTTTTACTCGTCCACTCCCAACACCTCGTAGAGGAACGTCCACCTGTCGGTCTGCGCTGTCGCGACGGTCTCGGCGGTCTCGCCCCCGCCGTGACCGGCGTCGGCGGTCGTCCGCAGGAGGAAGGGACCGCCGTCGGCCTCCGCCTGTATCCGGGCGGCCATCTTCCGGGCGTGACTCGGGTGGACGCGCGTGTCGCTCTCGCCGGTCGTGAACAGGACCGGCGGATACCCGACGCCCGCCTCGACGTTGTGGTACGGCGAGTACGCCCGGAGGTAGTCGAACGCCTCGGGGTCCTCCGGGTCGCCGTACTCGGGCGTCCACGCCGCGCCCATCCCAACCGGTGGAACCGAAGCAGGTCCAGTAGCGGTACCGAACACCGCGCGGCGGCCCAGAGGTCCGGGCGTCGCGTCACGACGGCGCCGACGGACAGCCCGCCGTTCGACCGTCCGGCGACCGCGAGTCGGTCGGAACTGGTGTACCCCGCGGAACAGAGGTACTCGCCCGCCGCGACGAAGTCGTCGAAGGTGTGCCGTTTCGCCGCGCGCATCCCGTCCTCGTGCCACTCCTCGCCGTACTCGTGGCCGCCGCGCGCAGAGACGCGCGCGTACACGCCGCCGTCCGCGAGAAACGGCACTCGGAACCGGTCGAAGTCAGGCGGCCTGCTGGAGCGGAACCCGCCGTACCCGTGCAGGACCGCCGGGTTGTCGCCGTCGCGCTCGACGCTCGCTCGGTGGCAGACGAACACCGGTACTTCGACGCCGCCCGACGACTCCACGAACGCTCGGCGAACCACGAGGTCGTCGGGCGTCGCCACCTCGACGCTCGCCAGTTCCCGGCGGTCGCCCGTCGCGAGGTCGGTGCGGACCAGCGTCGGCGGCCGGTCGAAGCCTTCGACCAGATAGAACGCCGCCTCGGCGTCGGGGTCGGTCCGGAGTTTCGACACCGAGGAGGCGTCCGGAACCGGGAGGTCCCGGAGGTGGACGCCCCCGTGGTCGTAGACCGCGAGGCGGGCGCAGGCGTCCTCGGAGTAGTGGGCGACGAGGAAGCGGGGCGTCGCGGCGACCGACTGGAGGACCGCCTCTCGCTCGGGGAGGACCGTCTCGCAGTCGGCTAGCGAGACGTGACCCGCGCGGAATTCGTCGAACGAACACGCGACGACCCGCCCGCGCGGGGCCTCGTGGTCGGTCTGGACGAAGACCCTTCCGTCGCCGAACACCGCGAACGTCTCGGCGTCGCCGTCTGCGAGGACCGGCCGGAACTCGCCGTCCGCTCGAACGGTCCAGTCGGTGGCCGACGCGTCGTGGAACGCCACCGCCAGCGTCCCGGACGCGGGGTCGGTCCTCACCAGCGGCCACCCGTCTCGGTCATCGGGCGCGAGCAGCACGTCCGCTCCCCCGCCGAACTGCCAGTGGCGCAGTTCCGTGACGACGCCGCCGTCGGGTCCCGCGTCCGTGGCGACGTAGTAGAGGCCCTCGCCGTCGGCGTCCCACGCGACCGTCCCGGGACTCGCTGGGTCGTAGCCCACGAACGCGCGACTCACTCGGCCGCAGTCGTCCAGCACGGCCTCGTCCTCGCCGTCGGGAACGCTCGCGACGTGAATATCCACGCGCTCGTCGCCGCCCGCGACGCCGTAGGCGACGCGGTCACCGTCGGGCGAGGGGAGGAACCACGACATCGAGCGGGTGGGCGCGCCTCCGATTCCGGCGTCGGCGCGCCACTCGTTCGGGTCCACGAGTCGCGTCCAGTCGCCTTCGAAGGACTCACCGACCACGAGTCGTGCGTGGTCGTCGCCGGGGTCGCGGACGGTCCGGAAGTACCGGCCGTCCGCCGCCTCGACGGTACCGTACTCCGAGACCGCGCTCAGCGAGCGCATCTCAGACCGAAGGATGTCCCGCGCGGGCGCGTCGAGGTGCGCGTCGGCGTACTCGTTCTGGGCCGCGGTCCACTCCCGGACCGCCTCGTCGTCGCCCTCCAGCCATCGGTAGGGGTCGGCAATCTCGGAGCCGTGGTACTCGTCGGTGACGGGGTCGCGGCGGGTCGGCGGCGGGTCGGCAGTCCAGTCCGGGGGCGTCGGCATGCCGGGACGGTTCGAACACCCTGTCAAAAAAGCGTGTGGTACCGCGGAGGTGGTTCGCACGCGCTCGGCGACGCCGCGGCTAAACTGTCAGCGCCGGTCGGAAAAAGCGGAGAACGCGAGTTAGCTCGAACTGTTGCCCTGCTGCTCGTCGAGCCAGTTCTGATACTCCTGCTGGCTCACGACCCGAACCTCACCGAGCATCTTGGAGTGACCCACGCCGCAGTATTCGGCGCAGTAGAGCTGGTAGGTTCCCGTCTCGGTCGGCTTCGTCTTGATGGTCTCGTACTGTCCGGGGAGCGCGTCCTGTTTCAGTCCGAGTTCGGGGACGTGGAAGGAGTGGAGCCAGTCCCGCGACGTTATCCTGAGAATCACGTCCTGTCCCTTCGGCAGGACGAGGGTCCCCGTCGTCGTGACGTTCTGGCCGGTGTAGTTGAACTCCCAGAGGTACTTCTGGCCGTAGACGTCGACCGTCACGGCGTTCGAGTCCGCGGGCTCGATTTCGCCACTCGCCTGCGAGACGTACTCGTTGGCCATCACGCCGTAGGAGGCGTAGCCGACGACCAGCAGGACCAGCGCCGTGGCGATGGTCCACGAGATTTCGAGGCGGCGGTTCTCCTTGGTCGGTTTGGGGTCGTCGTTGTTACGGTACTTCCACACGGTGTAGATGAGGATGCCCTCGACCAGCACCGTGATGGGAATCGCCATGTACAGCAGCTGGGTGTTCAGCGACTGTATCAGCGCCTCCGTCGTGGAGTCGTATCCCTGCGCAAGTACCGGGTCCGCGAACAGGGCGAGCGCCGCGACCCCCAGTAGCGTTGCGAACGCTGTCCGCTTTGAACTCATGCTGGTTGCGAATTGGGACGAGACTCATAAATACCTACTGACTTCCCTGTTCGGGTCGGCGGGTTAGCCGGTCTGCGTTCCGGTCGATTCGGTTCTTCTAAATACGACGAGTCCGCAACCTTAGCTAGGAGATTCGCGTGACCGGACACCCATCTCGTCGGTTCGTCTCGATGCTCGCTGGCACCGCCATCGGCGTCTACCTGCTGGTGGTCGTCGGTGCGACCACGGCACTCACCGACGCCGCTGCCGCCTGCCCGACGTGGCCCGCGTGTCACGGTCGCTGGCTCGTCCCGCTGGACCAGCCGAAACTCGCCGTCGCGTGGGGCCACCGGGTCGCCGCGCTCGGCGTCGCCCTCGCGCTCGCGGCGACGACCGCGCTCGCGTGGGTGACTGACACCGAACGGCGAGTCCGCGCCGCGCTCACCACCTCGGCGGTCCTCTACCCGGCGCAGGTCGGACTCGGCGCGTTCGCGGCGACCACCGCCACGCCCGCGCTGCTGTCGGCGGTCCACCTCGTCGTCGGCATGGCGATTTTCGGCGGCATCGTCGTCGCGCTCGCGTGGACGCTCGAACCCGAGACGTTCGACGAACCGACCGGCGTCGAGGACCCCGACGAGGTGCCCGACGCGCACGAACCGTCCCCGTCACCGACCGCCGCCCGGCCCGACGGGCTTCTCGCCCGAGCGAAGCGAACCGGGTTCGCCTACTTCCGACTGATGAAACCCCGACTGATGTGGCTGCTCTGTCTCGTCGCGTCGGCGGCGATGGCGCTCGCGGCCGGGTCGTCGTCTGCCCTACAGGTCGAGACGGTCGTCGCCACCCTCACGGGCGGCGTCCTCTCCATCGGCGCGTCGGGCACGTTCAACCACGTCCTCGAACGCGACGTGGACAAGAAGATGAACCGGACCGCCGACCGCCCGGCGGCGACCGACCAGATTCCGGTCCGGAACGCCGTTGCGTTCGGCGTCCTGCTGGTCGCGCTCTCGCTGGGGGCGTTCCTGACGGTGAACGTGCTGGCGGCCGCGCTGGGGATGTTCGCCATCCTGTTCTACAGCGTCATCTACACGCTGTTGCTCAAACCTAACACCGTCCAGAACACGGTCATCGGCGGCTTCGCGGGGGCGCTCCCGGCGCTCATCGGCGGGGCCGCCGTCACGGGCAGAATCGGCCTGCCCGCGATAGTGCTGGCGGGCGTCATCTTCCTCTGGACCCCCGCCCACTTCTACAACCTCGCGCTGGCGTACAAGGACGACTACGCTCGCGGCGGGTTCCCGATGATGCCCGTAGTCCGAGGCGAAGCCGTCACCCGCAAGCACATCCTGCTCTACCTCGGAGCGACCCTGCTCGCGGCGGGCCTGCTGTCGGCGGTCACGACGCTCGGACTGGTCTACGCCGGAACCAGCGTCGCGTTCGGCGCGCTCTTCCTGTGGGCGGTCGTCCGACTCCACCACGAGCGAACCGAGCAGGCGGCGTTCCGGTCGTTCCACGCCTCGAACGCGTACCTCGGTGCGCTGTTGCTCGCGGTCGTCACGGACGCGCTCGTGTTCTGACTCCCGACACGACCAACTATGACACGGACACTCGACCTCTCGCTGGACCGACTGCGGCCGAGCCGCGACGCCCTGCTGTGGACCGGCCTGCTGGTCAACACCGAACTGGTCCTGACCTTCGCGTACCTGCTGCTCGCGGACGTGACCGTGACCGAGTGGCGGTACCTCGTCTTCCCGTTCGTCTGGATAAACGTCAGCGCGTGGGCGCTGCTCCGGGCCGACCCGGTGGCCGACTCGCGGCGCACTCGCTACATCGGGGCGGCGGTGGCAGTCGGTTACTTCCTCCTGCTGGCGTCAGTCGGCGGTCTCGTCAAGCCGGGCGGGAGCCACGCCCTCGGGTGGCGAATCGCGTGGCTCCCGCCGGGGTGGGGTCCCGCCGTGCTGTACACCGGGTCCGCGGTGAACCTCTCGCTGATGCCGTACAAGCTCGTGGGCTACCTGACGCTGGCGTATCTCGTCTACGACACGGTACTCGACACCGCGGGGTCGGCGGTGTCGGGTCTCGTCGGGGTGGTCTCCTGCGTCAGTTGCGCGTGGCCGGTCGTCGCCACGCTCGCGGCCGGGGTGGCGGGGACCGGAACCGGCGTGGCGGCCGCGGCCAGCGAGTGGTCGTACACGCTCGGAACGCTCGCGTTCGTCCTGACCGTCGCGCTGTTGCGGTGGCGACCCACCGTCGGCGGTCGGTTCTGACGGCGCGCTGACGCGAGTTATTTTCCGTGATAATAGTCGGCAAGTATAACCGGGTTCGCGTCAGACGTTCGTCTGACAGTCATGTCACCGACCGGCGACGACCGACGGTTCGCGTCGATGCTCGCCGCCCGCGCCGACCACCCGTCGGTCACGGCCGACCGACTGGCGGGGACGGCCGACGCCGTCAGTGACCTCGAAACGGCGCCTCTGACCCGACTCGCGGACGGCGAGGAACCCGCGTTCTGCTTCGAGTGCGGCGACGAGGGCGTCGGGTTCGGCGACCCGGAGTCCACGGTGACCCCCGAGCGGGGCGGCGTCTACCTGTTCACCGACCGCCGGGTGTCCCTCCAGTTGGGCGTCGAGGGCGGGGACGAGTCGGTGAGTCTCCCCTACGGCGACGTCGTCGGCGTTCGCTCGCGCGAGGGGGTTCGACGCCACCGAATCGACCTCGCGGTGGCAGACGCGAAGTACTTCCTCTGGCTTCCGGGTACCCTCGACGCCGACGACGTGACCCGCGCGGCCGAGTACGTGACCTACCGCTCCAAAGCCGAGTCGCCCGACACCGGGGGTGACGGGTCGGCGTCGTCGAACGACCCACAGAGTCTGCGCGACCGCCTCGAACGACTCGGCGACGCCAAGTCGCGCGGACTCATCGACGAGGAGGAGTTCCAGCGCCGGAAGGAGGACCTGCTGGACGAGTGAACAGGGCCGTTCGAGGGCCGTAAATCACGGTCCGCCGCGCAGTCTGTACTCGTCGACGTTCTCGACGTCGGCGCCGACGTATTCGAGCAACCAGTTCCACTTCTCGGGGACGCTCCGGTCGCCGGGCGCGTCGGCCATGCGCTCGGCGACGAACGGCGGACTCCACTCGACGCCCTCGGACTCTCGGAGGCGAACCGCCGCGTCGGCGACCCGTTCGGCGTCGCGCTCCGACCCGAACTCGGCCGCGATTCTGGTCTCGACTTCCCTCCGAAAGCGGTCGATGGCGTCGGTCATATCGGCCGTATCCGACCGATGACACAAATACCTACTGGCGTCGGAATCGAACCGCTTACCAGCGAACCGCCACAATCCCGGACCATGAACGACGTACTGGTCGCCGAGGACCTCCGGAAGACCTACGGCGACACCGCGGCGCTCGCAGGGGTGTCGCTGTCGGTCGAGGAGGGCGAGGTGTTCGCGCTCATCGGTCCCAACGGCGCGGGCAAGACCACGCTCGTCCGGGCGCTGACCGGCACGACCGACCCGGACTCGGGGTCGGTGTCGGTGTTCGGGACCGACCCGCAGTCGGCCGACCCCCAGCGTCTGGCACTCCTGCCGCAGGCGTTCGACCCGCCGGAGCGACTGACCGCGCGCGAACTCGTCGAGTACTACGCCGGACTCTACGACGAGGCCCGCGACCCGGAGGCGGTCCTCGCGGAGGTCGGGATGGCCGACGCCGACGACACGTGGTACGAGAACCTCTCGGGCGGTCAGCGACGCCGCGCCTGCGTCGGCACGGCGCTGGTCAACGACCCGGACCTGCTCTTCCTCGACGAACCCACCACGGGCATCGACCCGGCCGGACGGCGGTCGCTCTGGGCGCTCATCGAGGAGTTGGCCGACCGCGGGACGACCGTCTTCCTGACGACCCACTACATGGAGGAGGCCGAGCGACTCGCCGACCGGGTCGCCCTGCTCGCCGACGGCGAAGTCGCCGCGTCCGGGTCGCCGTCGGCGCTCGTGGCCGAACACGGCGGCCGGACGCGAATCGTGGTCGAGACCGACGCCGACGCGGGCGCGGTCGCCGACGCCGTCGCCGGGACCGACTTCGAGGTGGAGGCGAGCGACGGCCAACTGGTCGTCGCGGGGGTCGAACCCGAGGACATCGGCGACGTGGTCGCGGCGCTGAACGACCGCGGGGTCGCCTACGAGTCGCTGGCGTGGAAGCAACCCACGCTCGAAGACGCCTTCCTCCGGGTGACCGGGAAGTCGGTCGCGGGCGGGGCGGGCATCTCGGTCGAGACCGACCGCGAGGGCGAACCCGCCTTCGCCGGGGGCGAGCGATGAGCGCCACCGGCCGGGTCCGGGCGGAAGCGAGCGCGGCGTGGCGCTCGTTCGTCAGGCGGCGGACAGCGGTGTTCTTCACGTTCTTCTTCCCGGTCATCCTCATCCTCATCTTCGCAGTGCTGGTCCAGACCAACCCGACCGGGGGCGGCCTGTTCGCGGAACCGCCGGGCTACTACCTGCCGGGGTATCTCGCCGTAGTCGTCCTCTTCACCCCGCTCTCGCGGGTGGGGTCGGAGGTCGCACGCCACCGCGAGGGCAACCGCTTCGAGAAACTGGCGACGACGCCGCTGTCGCGCGCCGAGTGGCTGCTGGCCCACACGCTGGTCAACGTCGCCATCATCGGCATCGCCGGTCTGCTCATCCTCGGACTGATGGCGCTGGTGACGGGGACGGCGTCGCTCGCGCTCGGCCCGGCGAACCTCGCGCTCGTGGCGGCGTTCGTCGGGTTCGCGGTCGCGCTGTTCTGCGGTCTCGGCGCGGTCCTCGGCGGACTCGCCGACTCCCAAGACGGCGTCATCGCCGCGAGCAACACCATCGCGCTCCCGCTGCTGTTCCTCTCGGACACCTTCGTCACGCCCGCCCTGCTCCCGGCGTGGTTCCGACCCGCGATGAACCTCTCGCCGCTGACCTACTTCGCGCGGGGGGTTCGAGAACTGACCTACAGAACGTCGGCGTCGGGCGCTGAACCGCTCTCGGAGGCGGCGCTCGCCGGATGGGAGTCCAACCTCGCGGTGCTGGCGCTCCTGACGGTTGTCTTCTTCGCGGCGGGGACCTACGCGATTCCGCGGACGGACTGACCGTCGAACCGTTCCGGGAGGCGCGACTGTCCTCTGCAAAGAGGGACCGTGCCACGGATACCGTGACCCACCGGTCGTCTCACTCTATCTTGGCGCGGAGGCGCTCCCGGAAACCGGGGTCGTCGTCCGTGTCCGCGGTTTCGCCGACCGAGACTCCCCGGAGACGGAGTATCTCGACCGCCTCGTCGGCCTCGGTCTCGGTCGGTGTCTCGATTTCGAGGTCGTCGCGGTCGCCCTCGCACACGACTCGGAGTTCATCGTCGTCTACGCGTCGGACCGCCTCGACCTGCCGCAGCGAAACCGTCCGAGTCCGGACGCTCCGGTACGCCACCACACCGACGACGAAGGCGGCGCAGGCGAGAACCAACAGCGACAGCACGTCGGCGTTCCCCGTCAGCACGTCGCGGGCGCTCGTAATCGCGCGAGCCACGAACCCCCCAGAGCCGAGAACCGAGAGGACGAACAGCAACCGGTGGTCCGTGTCGTTGCGCTTCCAGCCGTCGCGCCACTTCTCGACGAACAGTCGCCGAACCGACCCCGAGACGCGGAGTTCGCCGTCGGTAGCGGTCGCGGTCCCCGTCACCGTCCGGAACGTCCACTCGTCCGTCACGGGTGACAATCTACCGTCACGTCCCTTAGACCCAGCGGTACGGCCGGACCGAACTGGTCGGGTCAGTAGCCGAGTTCGGTCAGTCGCGCCCCGATTTCCGCGGCGTACCCGTCGTCCTCGAAGTACAGCAGATGTTCGAGCAGCGGGACGAGTTGGTACACCTCGCGGCGACCCGCCTCGAACCCGTCGTCGATACCGCGCTCGTCGCGGTAGGTCTCGAAGAAGGCGTCGCCGAACGACCCGACGAAATCGACGTAGGCGAGTTCGACCTCCGCGTGGCCGAACGACGACGCCGGGTCGAGGAACGCTCGGACGCGGCCGTCGCGCACGACGATGTTGTTCGCCCACGCGTCGCCGTGGAGCAACGAGGCCGCCGGAGCGTCGGGGAGCCACGAGTCGAGGTCCGCTGCGAGCGCGTCGATGCGCTCGGCGAGTTCCGGCGGGAGGACGCCCGCCTCGGCGGCCGTCTCGGCGAAGTGACGGAGACGGTGGTCCCTGAAGAACGCGACCCACGACTCGGTCCACGGGTTGGGTTGCCGATACGGTCCCGTCAGGGTGTCCCGCGGGAAGCCGAACCGACCGTCCGCGGCGTCCCCCATCGCTCCGCCGGACTCCCTCGGTCGTCGCTCGTGGAGCGCAGCGAGGTGTCGAGCCACGTCGCGCTCTGCGGCCGGAGTGAACTCGCCGTCGCCTTCGACGTACTCCATCACCAGCAGGTCGTCGCTCCGGTGGAGTACGTCCGGAACCGGCAGGCCGCGGTCGGCGAGAACCGAGAGCATGAACGCCTCGACGGTGAGGGGCGTCTCGCCGGTCTTGGCCGCCACGGTCCGGCCGTCGGCGAGCGACACGCGTTCGACGCGTCCGACCTCGCCGCCGTCGAGTTCCGCGGCGGATTCGGCGGCGACGCCGAGCGCGTCGGCCACCTGCGTTCGAACCGACGGTTCGGTTCGCCGGTCGCTCATCGTCGCGGGACGAACGCGAGCGGAACGAGCGCGGTCATGTACTCGTCTACTCCGTAGACGTGGTTCAACATCAGGTAGGTGACGATGCCGAGCGCGAGGCTGAGTCCCCACGCTCCGGCCGCCCAGCGCCCCACTCTGGCGTGGGGAGTCTCCCTGAGTTCCGCGGCCGTGTGGGTCAGTCCGAGGACCACGGCGTAGACGACCACGGGCACGGCGATTACCGAGAGGGCGATGTGTATCGCCAGCATCACGAGGTAGGCGTAGTAGACGAGTCCCTCGACCGCGATGGACTTCTCGCCGCCCCCGCCGACCTTCACGAGGTAGAGCGCGAGGAAGGCCAGAATCAGCGCGAACGCGGTCAGCATCGCGGCGCGGTGTTTGCGAACCTCGCCGCGGCGAATCCAGCGCCACCCGGCCAGCAGCGACGTGAGCGCGACGGTGTTGACGACCGCGATGGCGTGGCTCAGCAGGTCCACGGTCGCGCGTTCGAGTTCGGGGTAGATGGGGAGGAGTCCGGCGAACGTCCCGAGGACGAGCACGTATCCGAGTATCGAGAGGACCGCGGTGGCGGCCCGCGGGTTGTCCTTGACCCGACGCTTCGCGGTTGCAGTGGCCATGTCCGGACGTTTGGGACTATCGTCCCAAGTGTGTTGCTGTCCGGGGACGGGCGGAGAGTTCGGACGTGTGTCCGTGGGAATCGGTGAATCGTGTGCGCTCCGTCCGAGGTGTCGGGTCGTTCCGGGCACGAGTCCGACGACTCGAACGTAGCCGAGAGGCCGTCCCGTCACCGACTCATCAAGCCCGCTTGCACGAACTAAAACGAACTTTCGGCAAGATTTCCGTAACTGTCAAAGCCGAACGTGTCGAAACGACGGCTATGAGCGCAGACCAGGAACAGCAGTCGATTCGCTGCCTCGTCGCCAAGGTCGGACTCGACGGACACGACCGGGGCGCACACGTCATCGCCCGCGCCTTCCGCGACGCCGGGTTCGAGGTCATCTACTCGGGCCTGCACAACGCGCCCGACGAAATCGTGCAGGCGGCCGTCCAAGAGGACGTGAACGTCCTCGGCATCTCCATCCTCTCCGGGGCACACAACACCCTCGTGCCCAAGGTCATCGACGGACTCAAAGAGTACGGCGCGTTCGAGGACACACTCATCCTCGTCGGCGGCGTCGTGCCCGACGACGACAAGGCCGAACTCAAGGAGATGGGTGTCGCCGAGGTGTTCGGTCCCGGCACGCCGATGGAGGAGACCATCGAGTTCGTCCGCAAGAACGCTCCCAAGCGATGAGCGCGGAGTCAGACCACGCCGAACTGGTCGAGGACCTGCTGGCGGGCGAACACCGCGCGCTGGCCCGGACCATCACCAAAATCGAGAATCGCGCGCCGGGGTACCGGGACCTCGTCTCTCGACTCCACCAACACACCGGGCACGCCGAAGTCGTGGGTATCACGGGGAGTCCGGGCGCGGGCAAGTCAACGCTCGTGGACAAGATGGCCAACTACTACCGCGAGCGCGGCGAGACCGTCGGCGTCATCGCGGTGGACCCCTCATCGCCCTTCACGGGCGGCGCGGTGCTGGGCGACCGCATCCGGATGGCGAGCAACGTCGGCGACATGGACGTGTTCTTCCGGTCGATGTCGGCCCGGGGTACCCTCGGCGGTCTCTCGACGGCGACCACGGACGCGGTGAAGGCCCTCGACGCCTTCGGCAAGGACAAGATACTCATCGAGACGGTGGGCGCCGGGCAAAACGAGATAGACATCGTGAAGTCCGCCGACACGGTGGCGGTGCTGGTCCCGCCGGGGAGCGGCGACGACGTGCAGATGCTCAAGGCCGGAATCCTCGAAATCGGCGACGTGTTCGTCGTCAACAAGGCCGACCTCGCGGGCGCGGACCGGACGGTCCAAGAACTCCGCGAGATGATTCACATGCAGAACGACCACACCGCGGGTCTCGCCACCGGCCACCACGGCGCTGGCGCGACCGACGCCGACCACGGCCGGGACGACGATGACGACGAGGAGGGGTGGGAACCCCGAATCGTCGAGACGGTTGCCAAGGACGGCGAAGGGGTCGAGGAACTGGTCGAGACCCTCGCCGACCACCACGCGTATCTGGAGGCGTCGGGACTGCTCGAAGGGAAAGAGCGGATGCGCTACGCCGAGGAGATTCGGAACCTGCTGCGCGACGACGTGGGCGGTCTGCTGGAGGAGGAGATCGACCGCCACGGTGGCATGGACGACCTGGTCGAGAGCGTCCGGCGGCGCGAGACCGACCCCTACTCGGTCGCCGACGAGATACTCGAACCGCTCGAAGACTGTCTAGAGGACTGACGACGGGTCGGCCCGCGTCAGAAGAGGAACTGCTGGAACTCCTCGCGGCTATCCAGTCCCTCACCCGAGAAGATGTGATTCTCCGCGTCCTCCTCCAGTGGACTGGCCTGTAGCGTGACGATGCGGTCGGTCTGTTCGTACAGCGAGTAGTCGTTGCTGGTCTCGTACACCTGCGGTTGGTAGAACCCGTCGGTCGCGTCGTCGTTCGGATCCACGAAGTACCCCTGTTCGGACGCGTACTCGGCGGTGAGTTCGGCCTGTTCGATGATGAACATCGGAACGCGCTCGCCGGTGTTCAGGTACACCACCATGTGTGTGTTGTACTCGTTCAGCGACGTGCCGAGGTTCTCCGGAACGTCGGGGGTCCAGTCGATGACGTCCGACACGATGACGAACTTCGCTTGCGGACGGAAGTCGTTCTGGAACGTCCCGATCTTGAACACCTCGTCGTCCACGTTGATGTTCTCGTCGTCACCGTCGTCTTCGTCCTGTCCGGCGACGCGTCCGGACCCGACGATACTCGCCCCGACGGCCGCTAGCGTTCCGTTCCTGAGGAATCGACGCCGCGACTCGCCGCCGGTCAGTCCTGAGACGATGTCGTCGTTACTCATTGGTCTCCACGGGGCGACCACCACCTCGTGACGCAAAAGTAGGGTGGCCAACTGGACCGCACCGGGCGTCGCGTTTCCGGGAGTACCGGACGCTGCGTACGTTCGGACGCGTCGCTACGGAACATGGTGAACGAAAAACCCCGCAAACGAAACCCAAAAACGTCGCTTAAATCTCGCTCTCGAAGTCGTCGAGACCGTACGTCGGTTCGGCACCGCGGCGGTCGAGCGTCTCGTTGGCGAGAAGCCAGTAGACGACCGACAGTGCCTTTCGACCCTTGTTGTTCGTCGGGACCACGAGGTCCACGTTACTGGTGTTGTTGTTGGAGTCGCACATCGCGATGACCGGGATGCCCACCGTGATGGCCTCCTTGACGGCCTGCGCGTCACCGATGGGGTCGGTGACGACCAGCACGTCCGGCTCGATGTAGCCTTCGTACTTGGGGTTGGTGAGCGTACCGGGGATGAACCGACCCGTCCGGGCGCGCGCGCCGACCGCTTCCGCGAACTTCTCTGCGGGGAAGCGACCGTACTGACGCGAACTCGTCACCAGAATCTGCTCCGGGTTGTAGTTGGCGAGGAAGTCCGCCGCCGTCCGGATGCGCTGGTCGGTCTGGGACACGTCGAGGACGTACAGTCCGTCCGTGCGAACGCGGTGGATGAACCGCTCCATGTCCTGCGTCTTCTGTTGAGTCCCGATGTGGACGCCAGCGCCGAGGTAGTCCTCGACGGGGATGAGGAGGTCGGCCTCCTCCTGGTTTTCCATCACGTTTTCGTCGAGGTTCGGTCCCTCGTCTTCCACGTCTTCGGTTGCCTGTTCGTCGTCGGCCTGCGCCGCCACGTCCTCGTCGGGCTGCTCTGCCGGCTCCGCGCCGCCAGCGCCCTCGGGTTCGGAGTCGATCTCCGATTCCGCGGCGTCGAGTCCTTCGTCGTCTACCTCTTCGGATTCGTTCTCGCTCATAATCTCGAAACGTTTTGCTCGATGCGAATGAGTTCGTTCAGTTTGGCAGTTCGCTCGCCGCCGACCGCGCCCGTCTTGATGTACGGTGCGCCGGTCGCCACGGCGAGGTGTGCGATGGTCGTGTCCTCGGTCTCTCCGCTCCGGTGGGAGATGACCGGCTCGTAGCCGCTCTCGACCGCGAGTTCCACGGCGTCCACGGCGTCCGAGAGCGTCCCGATCTGATTGGGTTTGACCAGGATGCTGTTACCGGCACCCTGCTCGATTCCGGCCCGGAGGCGCTCGACGTTGGTGACGAACAGGTCGTCGCCGCAGACGAGCGTCCGGTCGCCGACCCGTTGGGTCAACTCGGCGAAGCCCTCGTAGTCGTTCTCGTCCAGCGGGTCCTCCACGTAGGCGAGGTCGTACTCGTCCACGAGGTCCGCGATGTAGTCGATCTGCTCGTCGGTCGAGCGAGTCGTGTCGCGGTAGGCGTACTCCTCGGCGTCGTCGTCGTACATCTCCGAGGCCGCCACGTCCAACCCGAATCTCACGTCGAAGCCGAACTCGTCGGCGACGGTGTCTGTGGCCTCCGCGACGATTTCGAACGCCTCGTCGTCGTCGATGGACGGTGCCCACGCACCCTCGTCGCCTTTTCCGGCGGCGATGTCGCGTTCGTCGAGGAGGTCGTGGACCGCGCTGTGGACCGCGGCGTTGGCGAACACCGCGTCTTGGACGCTCGGAGCGCCGACCGGCACGGAGAGGAACTCCTGAATCGCGGTCGCGTCCGCGGCGTGTTCGCCGCCGCCGACGACGTTGCCCAGCGGGGTCGGGAACTCCTCACCGCGGAACGCGCCACCGAGGTGCTGATACAGCGGTGCACCGATGACGTCGGCCGCGGCCTTCGCGGCCGCCATGCTGATGGCGACGGCGCTGTTGGCACCGATCTCCGAGAAGTCGTCGGTCCCGTCGGCCGCTCGCAGCGTGCGGTCCACGTCGCGCTGGTCGCCGACGAAGACCGACCCTTCGAGTCGCGGGACGGCGTGTTCGCGAGCCGAGGCGATGGCCTCGCTCGGGTCGAGTTCGATGGCTTCGTACTCTCCAGTCGAGGCGCCGCTCGGTGCGGCCGCCCGACCGAACCCACCGCTCTCGGTGACGACGTCGGCCTCGACCGTCCGATTGCCTCGGGAGTCGAGAATCTGTCGGAGCCGAACCTCACTGACGAGCGTCATTTCTCACCTCGGCGCACCGTGAACGGCAGGACGCCAGCGTCGTACTCGTCGGCCGCGATGAGTATCGGCTCGGTCCGGTCGGTGTCGGTCAGCACGGGTGCGCCGTACGACACCTGCAAGGCGCGTGCCCCGATAATTCGAGCTTTCTCGTATCGGGAGTAGCGTTGTTGAGCCATTACTGGTAGGGAGCGACGATATCGACGAGGTCCTTGTGCGAGACGAGCATCCGGCGACAGCACTGTCGTTCGACGCCGAGTTCGTCGAGGACCTTCTCCGGGTCCTCGTCGCCCTCTTTCGTCGCCGACCGTGCTTTGAACTCTTCCCAGTACTCCCCGACGACCATGCCGCACGTGAAACAGCGGACTGGTACCATCATGGGTTATCGTGTCTCCGTTCGGAACCGCGGGTTTCCTGTCATGGTAATCAACGGTAGGACTTCTGGTAGCGGGCGCGAGCGCCGGGACCGCCCCACTTCTTGGGCTCGGAGCGCCGCGAGTCGTTGACCAGCAGCGACCGGTCGAACTCGATGAACGCGTCCCGAAGCTCGGCGTCGTTGGTGTACTGGACGAGGCCGCGGGCGATGGCGGTGCGGACCGCGTCGGCCTGCCCGCTGATGCCGCCGCCCTGCACGTCGACTTCCACGTCCACGTCGTCGCGGGCCTCGTCGCCCGCGATGCGGAACGGCTCCAGCATCTTCAGCTGTGCCGTCTCCGGTTCGACCAGCTCGACTGGCTGGGAGTTGATTCGCACGCGACCCTCGCCGTCCGTGACCGTGGCGCGGGCGATGGCCGTCTTCTTCTTTCCGCTCGTGTTGGTTACCATGTGACGTTAGCACCCAGATTTTCACTGACGTCGCCCAGTTGGACGAAGCGAATGTTCGATAGCCGGTCCAGCGACGTGCCGTCGAGGACGTCGCCGTCCTCGTCGAACGGGTTGCCGACGTAGACTCGGATGTTCTCGAACGCCTCGCGGCCGCGGTCCTCTTTGTACGGGACCATCCCGCGGATGGCGCGCTTGAAGATCATGTCGGGGCGCTTGGGATAGTACGGACCGCTGTCCGACCCCAGTTCGGC
The DNA here is from genome assembly GCF_024218795.1 of Halorussus aquaticus. Classification (GTDB taxonomy): domain Archaea; phylum Halobacteriota; class Halobacteria; order Halobacteriales; family Haladaptataceae; genus Halorussus; species Halorussus aquaticus. Next base: position 2,189,657 of record NZ_CP100400.1, on the reverse strand, counting down.
GCGCGTCTCGTAGGTCTCCATCACGTCGTCTTCGCTTCCGGTGATGACCGCGTCTTCGGCGTTGACCACCGCGACGCGTTCGCCGTCGAGTGCACGCTGTGCGACCTGGCTCGCCACGCGACCGAGGATACAGTCGCGCGCGTCGACCACTACGTCTGCGTCGAATTCTGCGAGACTCATCGGATCACCCGCACGTTCGAGCCGTCTGGTTTCTGTTCGATAGCCTGTTCGAGTTCGAGAGCCTCACCGTCCGCTTGCTGAATCTTGGTCTCCGCGCTGGACGAGAAGTCCACTGCGGCGACAGTTACCGTCTTCTGCAGGACCCCGCTACCGAGAACCTTACCGGGTACGATGACGGTCTCGTCTTCCTCGGCGTATCGCTCGATGCGACCGAGGTTGACTTCCGCGTGCGTACTCCGTGGCTTCTCGAGGCGGTCCGCGACAGTACTCCACACGTCGGCGTCCGAATCGCGGGACACCGACTTCAGGTCAGCGATGAGACTGGTGAGCCTCGGATTCGTCTTGCTCATAATACTTCCTCCTGATGGGAATAAGAACTGAAGTGCAGGGAGCAGGATTTGAACCTGCGGACTCCTACGAGACAGCGCCCTGAACGCTGCGCCGTTGGCCTGACTTGGCTATCCCTGCACGTAGAACACACGTGCAACCCTTCGCGGGCAACTGTGTGTTGTGGGTGGCCCTTCAAACCACTTTCGGTCTGGATGGCGTCCCGGCCGCCGGCCGTCACGGAGTCTTGCGACTTTCGGAGGCTTGCGAACGCCGAAACGTGGTCTGAAGTGCCCTGCATGGTTCTATAGCTGTACCGCTTCTTCGAGTTCGTCCGCGCGCTCGCCGATCGAGGCGGCGGCCGCCGTCACGAGATCGTCGATGGACAGCGACCCGTCGGTCTCGACGTGGAACACGAACGCGTTCGGCACGTCGTGGACCTCGACCTCTTTACCGGGGTAGCGGTTCGTGAGGTCGTGGTCGAACTCCTCGGTCGAGATCAGTTCGCCGTCGTCCTCGATGACGCCGCGGAGGATGTTCGTCTCCTCCTCGTCGTACTCGTCTCGGTCGCCGACGACCTCCACGCGCTGGAGGTGTCGGTAGCCGACGGCCACGCCGCCCTGATGTTTGGCGTGGTCCTTCCCCGTCGAGAGGACGGCGTCGGCTTCGAGTTCGAGTCGCTGGTCGTCTTTGAGGTCGATGATGGGGACGTTGTCGTCCGCCGGTTGGACCATCTCGTCGGAACTCACGAGGTCGCCCGAGTAGGCGGTACTCGGTCCCGACACGTCGAGACTGAGCGTAACGGTGTCGCCCTCCTCGAACTCGCCGAGCGGCGTGCTGAGAGGGACGAGACCGAGTCGCAGACCGATCTGCTCGTCGAACATCACCGACGAGTTCTCCACCATCCGAACCGTCTCGATGGAGAGGGTCGGTACGTCGGCGACGATGGCTCGACGAATCCCGTTGGCGAACGCCGGGGTCACGCCTCGAACGAGGAACCGAGCCTTTCGGTCCCCGCGTTCGACGAACTCGACCTCGTACTCTCCTGTCATGGGTTAGAATCCACTCTTGCCCTTGGGGGCGCGGGTGCCGTCGTGCGGGATGGGGGTCACGTCTTCGATGCGACCGATCTCGAGTCCGGCACGCGCGAGGGCGCGGATAGTCGCCTGCGCGCCCGGGCCGGGGTTCTGCTGGAGATTGCCGCCGGGACCGCGCACGTTGACGTGAACGCCGTCGATGCCCGCGGCCTTGACCTCCTCGGCGACCGTCTCGGCCATCTGCATCGCGGCGTACGGCGAGGACTCGTCGCGGTTCTGCTTGACGACCGTCCCGCCGCTGGACTTGGCGATGGTCTCCGCACCGGTCAGGTCAGTGACCGTGATGATGGTGTTGTTGAACGATGCGTGAACGTGGGCTACGCCCCATTTTTCGTCGTCGTTTGCGCTCATTCGTTACCCTCCGCTCGTTCGGGGTGCAGTTCGTCCGCGAGGGGACTGTTCTCGTCGAACGCGACGGTCGCTTCCTCGTCCACTTCGACCTTGTACGAGGGAGCCTTCACTCGCTGACCGTCCACGGTAACGTGTCCGTGAACGACGAACTGTCGCGCTTGGTTCGGCGTGTTGCCGAGACCCTTCCGGTAGGCGACGGTCTGGAGACGGCGCTCCAGCACGTCGGTCACGTCGAGCAGCAGCACGTCGTCCAGTTCGTCGCCGTCGTCGAGGACGCCGATTCGCTGGAGGTGGGCGACGAACTCCTCGCCGCCGGTGACCTCGTCGTCACCCTGTGCTTGCTGGGCGAGGACGTTCCGGGCTTCGCGGCGGTAGCCGCGAAGTTGGCTCTGGGCGCGCCAGAGTTCCTGCTTGTTCTGCAGGCCGTAGCGGTCCACGAGGCTGCGCTCCTCGGAGATACGTTCGCCCTGGAACGGATGGTTGGGCGTCTCGTAGAACTTCGTGTTCTGTCCGAGCGCCATTATTCCTCACCACCCTCTTCTTCGGCGGCCTCTTCGGCCGCCTGCTCCTCTTTGATCTCCTCGACGTTGACGCCGATGGTGCCTTCGGTACGGCCCGTCGAGCGGGTCCGCTGACCGCGGACCTTCTGGCCGCGCTTGTGGCGGACGCCCTTGTACGATTCGATCATCTTCATCCGGTTGATGTCCTGCCGACGGGTCATGCTCAGGTCGTTGCCCGTCTGGTGGGTCGTCTCGCCGGAGAAGTACTCGTTGCGGTGGTTCGCGAGCCATTCAGGGACCTCGTCGCCGAAGTTCTCGACGGCCTCGACGACGCGTTCGATTACGTCGTCGTCGAGGCGGCCGAACGTCGCCGTGCGGTCTACGCCGGTTTCGTCGGCGATAATTCGCGCCGCTCGGCGACCGATCCCGTTCAGTTCGCTCAGGGACCGTTCGACCGACTTCGTCCCATCGAGGTCCGTTTTCCCGATGCGGACGAAGTACTGGAGGTCCTCGTCTTCCTCCTGTGGTTCTTCCGTGCTCATAGTTTGGATTCTGGAAAGCGTCGAGGGAGGGATTTGAACCCTCGAGGCTTGACGCCACAGAGTTAGCAACCCTGCGCCGTGGGCCAGACTAGGCTACCTCGACACGCTTGCATTCACTGTCGCCCTTCCGGACTCGGGACCCGGCGCCCCTACAGGTTTGCGAGTAAACGTACCGGCGACGGGTATATAAATACAACGAAACGCCATTGCTCCGGGACGGCGTCTCACTCGTCCGCCGTGTCGCAGTTTTAGTCGTCGTTCTCACCCGCGAACTCGACCGATTCGACCTCGCCGAGTTCCTTCCACTCGGAGTCCTCACCTTCCATCGAGACGCCTCGAACCGCCAGCTCGCTCCAGCCGTCGTCGTACTTTGCAGATATCTCGTAGCGTTCGGTCGTCCCCTCCTCCGGACGGACTTCGACCCTGAGCGACTCCTCTGGCACGTAGTCGATGGGACTCACGGGGCCCTCGAAAGTAGTTCCGTCCGAGAGCGTGACGCGAACGCGGTCGTTCTGTTCGGCCTCCGCGAACGGCGCGACGAGTTCGGGTTCGCTCATGGGTCGGACTTCACCGGAACCGAGGTTAAGCGTGCGGGCCGGTCGGTCGTAACGGACAGGTCTCTACGAAAGGAACGATTCGGACGCGAGCGGAGTCAGGCCTCGGCGTTACCGACGTACTCGTCGTTGATTTCCCACTCGTCGTCGTCGCCCCGAACCATGTACTCGCCGTAGTACGGCACGCGGTTGGCCACCGTTTCTCGGAACGTCTCCCGGATCTCGTCCTTGGTCATCTCGCCCATCGAGCGGAGGTCGTCGTTGCGATTCAGGCACCCCTTGAGATATCCCTCGTGCGTGACGCGCACCCGGTGACAGTTCGCGCAGAACTGCGGATTCTCGACGGGGTCCACGATTTCGACCATCCCACCGTCGGACGAGTCCGACGGGGAGCGCGAACCCTCGGTTCGCTCACCGCCGCTCTCGCCGGACGCGGTTCCGCTCACCCAGTACCGGCGGCGGTTGTGCATCTCGCGGGTCTCCACTTCGTCGGCGATGTCGGTCAGCCAATCGTGGACGCGCTGGATGTCGATGTTCCACTCGGGCTTGCCGGTGAGTTCCGGCATGTACTGGATGAGTTGCAACTGAAGACCGTCGTTCTCGGCGACGTGCTCGACCATCTCCTCGACGTAGCCCGCCGTGTGCTCGAACACGACCATGTTCAACTTGACTGGGTCGAGACCGGCGTCCACGGCGGCGTGGACCCCTTCGATGACCTTGTCGTAGGCTCCGCTCTGTGTGACCTCCGCGAACGCTTCGGGATCGAGCGCGTCCTGCGAAACGTTCACGCGCTCTAACCCGGCCTCCACGAGTTCGGGCGCGCGACCGGGGAGGAACGTTCCGTTGGTCGTGAGCGAGACCTCCATTTCGTCGGGCGTCCGTCGGATGATTTCCTCGAGGTCTTGGCGGAGCATCGGTTCGCCACCGGTGAACTTGACCTTCCCCACGTCGAACTCGCTGGCGACCTCCAGGAATCGGACGACTTCGTCGGCGGTCATCTCGTCGTCTTGGGGGTCCATCGGACCGCGCGTGTCGCCTAATCCCTCGTTGTGGCAGTAGACGCAGTCGAAGTTACACCGGTCAGTGAGCGAGACCCGAACGCCCGAGACCTCACGCCCGAAATCGTCCTCCAACATTACTTCTGAAGGTTTCGTGTGAGAGTCCTTAAAATCGCTGTCGAAAACGGGACTGACGAAACCGATTTCGGTTACGTGAATCACCGGAACCAACCCGAGAGTTGACAAGGCTTATCGACTCCTCGGCCCAAATATCCCGGCATGGACGAATCAGAGGTACGCGACTTGCTGCGAGAGGTCGAAGACCCGGACCTCCGGGACGACATCGTCTCGCTGGGTCTCGTCAACGACGTGTCGGTCGACGGCGACACCGCCACTGTATCGCTGGCGCTGGGCGCACCGTACTCGCCTAACGAGACTCAAATCGCCAACCGAGTCAGGGAAGTCCTGTCTGACCACGGCGTCGAGGTCGAACTCTCGGCCCGCGTAGACGAGGACGTCTCCGCGGACGAGCAAGTTCTACCGAACGTCAAGAACATCATCGCGGTCGCCTCCGGGAAAGGCGGCGTCGGTAAATCCACCGTCGCGGTCAACATCGCGGCGGGTCTCTCGCAACTCGGCGCTCGCGTCGGTCTGTTCGACGCCGACGTGTACGGCCCGAACGTCCCCCGGATGGTGGACGCCGACGAAGTGCCGAAGGCAACGGAGGACGAGACCATGATTCCGCCCGAGCAGTTCGGCGTGAAACTCATGAGCATGGCCTTCCTCGTCGGCGAGGACGACCCGGTCATCTGGCGCGGTCCGATGGTCCACAAGGTCCTCACTCAGCTCTGGGAAGACGTGGAATGGGGCCACCTCGACTACATGGTGGTGGACCTCCCGCCGGGGACCGGCGACGCCCAGCTCACGCTCCTCCAGAGCGTCCCGGTCACCGGCGCGGTCATCGTGACGACGCCTCAGGAGGTCGCCATCGACGACGCCCGGAAGGGACTGCGGATGTTCGGCAAGCACGACACCAACGTCCTCGGCATCGCCGAGAACATGTCCACGTTCAGGTGCCCCGACTGCGGGTCCGAACACGACATCTTCGGCCGGGGCGGCGGCGCGAAGTTCGCCGAGGAGAACGACATGCCGTTCCTCGGGTCCATCCCCATCGACCCGTCGGTCCGTACCGGCGGCGACGAGGGCAAGCCCATCGTGCTGGACGAGGACAGCGAGACCGGCGACGCCTTCCGCGTGTTGACCGAGAACGTCGCCAACAACGTCGGCGTTATCAGGCGACGCCAACAACGCTGAACCATGTCGCACGACGAAGGCACCTACGGACCGGACGAAGAGCGTGCAGAGACGCTCCGTGAAATCGGCGAGGAAATTCGCGGTGAGAGTTCGGAGAGCAAGCTAGTCGCCGCGATTCTCTACCGCGTGAGTGACCTCTACGACCCCGACGAGGAAACCTCGCCGCGAGACATCTACGTCAACATGCGCGAGATTATCCGCACGAAGGAGTCGTAGGTCGTTTCAGCGAAGTCTCCGGAGGACTACCAACCCGACGAGGACTGCGACAGCAAGATACGCCAGTGGGACGCCAGCCACTTCGTGTCCGCCGCTGATTTTCTCGACGCGACTTCGAGCGTAACTGTCGTTGTGATACTGGTAGTGGTCGTCCATCCACGTCGGTTTTACAGGTTCGTACGAACTGTCCCACACGCGAGTCTCCGTCCCCCTTTGCCCGGCGAACTCGACTTGGTCGATAGCGCCCTCTCTCGTCGTCATGTTGCCCGTGTAAAGGCGCGCCTCGCCCGCAATTTTCGCATCGCGACCGTCGAGGAGTTCGACCGTGATGGTCCGCGAGTCACCCGGTCTGACCGACGCGGGATAGTAACTTCCGTCGGTCCCGGTAGTGTGGACCATGAGTTTGGTCCCGTAGAGTTGGTCCGAGGGGTTCACGAGGGTCACCTTGGCGACTGCAGACGGCTCACCATCGACTGTTCCCTTCGTGACGTTCACGTCCGAGATGTACGGCGTCGGTATCTGACCCGAGTCGGCGGAGTCGATATCACGGGTGAAGTTGAGATACGCGTGGCCGCCGAAGGTCGAGAACGTGACAGTGTGCTCGTCCCGATTGACGTTTATCCCCGACGTGATGTTTATCCGCTTCGTTCGGTGTTCGCCTTCGGAGAGGTTGAAATTCTCTGCATAAACCCGCTGTTTATCAACTGTAATACTATATCTTGCATGTTCGATTTCATCGTCAGACGGATTCTCGTACTCGACCAATACTGTGGAGGCGTTGGCATCGAGTGAAACGCGATATTCGACGCCACCAGACGACGAAACCTCTGCCGGTGTCTCGGTATTGTTGGGGTATCCCGTGTCTATCGCACCAACTTGTAAGCAAGTTAGTAGAGCGAGTATCATCAACGCGACGACGTACGAAGTTTTCCAGTTCATGTCAGTAGGTAGATTTTCTGCTTTGGGCAAGCAGCCTTTATTTCACACCACTTACTACCGCCTCGTTCCTTGGTTAATTTTTCTATTATGAATTCGCTCTGTCTCGCTGTTGGATATACGAGTTCCAACGAACGATAGTTTGTCCCTTTGACAAGTTCGCCTGTCTTCGAGTTGTAGTATTGCTTCGTAAACTCACCGGCGACTACTGCCTTCGTCTTCACCACTTCACTCTCGTTCGAGTACACAGAAGTCCAGAAGGACGACGTACTCTCGTTACGAACGAGAGTCCATTTCTTCACGGTCTCCCTTGCGATTCGCCAACTATCGCTAGTTCTCGCTTGCTTCCGGGCAGCGACGTAGTTCATCGTCGATGCCTTCCCTCTCCACTCGTACTGGGCGGGTTGCACTTGTTCGTCTCGCGCCACGTTGTAGTACGTGACCAGTTCGGTAGACTGTGTCTGATACCGGACTTCGAACTGTGTTTCGTACACTGCGTCCTCGACCTTCTGTCGCTTCGTTCTGCCCGTAAAGGTGTGACCAGCACCGTAACCATAACTGGCCCAGTACGTCGACGACTTCGTGACCGTGTACGTGTACGTCACGGTTACGTCACGGCATCCAAATCGGAGGCTACAGCGAGTTTCCGTTCTTGTTCCCGTCCGTTGGACATCGTATTCGTATCGGTACTGGCGTAACGTCCTGTATTCGGCGGACTCGACTTTGACGTCACGCGTCGCACCGGTTCGTTCACCGTTCTGCAAATTCGAGTCGAACCACCGTCTGGGAGATGGCGTCGTCGAAGCGTCGAACCACTTCGAGTATTTCCTCGTCCGCGTCTCCTCTTTTCGGACCGTTCCATCACGGTACCAAGATGGCGACGACGAGAGGAACATGTTCCGCTGACGTCTATCCGGGAACCTCTTTGTTACCTTCTCGTACTTCGCGTCTCGAACTTTGGTCCACTTTTCGAGGACGTATCTCGTGTCGTTCCCTACTTTCTCGACGTGGTATCCGTCTTCGAGATACTGATCGCGTCGTTCCCTCTCGTTGACTTGGACTTTACTTACGTTGTGTTTCTCCACCAAGTACGTGAGATCCTGTACGGAGACGTTGGACCAGTACCGTTCGTCTTCGACCAGAATACCGATTTCTGGGATTTGCGTACGGGCCTTCTTTCTCGTATTCTGCTCGTTGTAGATGGTGACTGTCGGTCCTTCGGAAGCGGTCGAGAGTTCCTCGGCAGGAATCTCGACGATTCCGACGTATCGATACGCGTCTTCAGTCGGTTCGGAGTGGCGACTGTTCGACGCCTCGACAGTTTTCCACTCGACAACGTTCGCAGCGGGATTCGACACGGAGATTCCCAGCGAGAAGTCGCGGTAGTACGTCTGTTTCGAAAAGTGGTACGGTTCCGTCTGCACTCGGACACGTACCGTCTCGTTCTGATAGTGCGGCCCTTCACCGAGAACGGTACTCTCCGAGACGTCCGGTACGAAGTAGTTAAGGAAGTCGAAGTTCCGCTTCGTTCTCAGGTCGTACTGGTCCTCGACGATACTCGCTGCTCGCTCGTAAGCGCTGAACTTCGCCGTCGTGTTGTCGGGTTTCGTCGGTTCAGCGCCGTATCTCCAGATGTACTTGAGGTTCGTCCCATCGGGGTCGAACGACCCGGTAGCATCGACTAGGATACCGTGTTCTCTAGTGATGTACTCCTTCGTCCCATCGTTGACTATGTTTAGTCTAAGTTCGGGTTTGCTAGGGGTGACTTTGAACTTTGTAGTGTTACTTCCAGCCCATTCCCATCTTGAATTCCTCTGTGACACACTCCATTCTGCATTTATATAATATTCTCTTGGGAATCTCCCTGACCAGTAGCTATGAATTTTGACCTTATTTTTGGAATTTGTCCTTGTTAACATGTAATCCCCTGTCTCAACCCTGCTTATAGGTGAATCACCTCCTTGGAGATCTACATCTACGTTCTTTGGATCGACACCGTTCAGGTCGATTTCGAATACGTGATGCGCTGCGTACCGTTTCGGGTCGATGCGCGGGTGGTACGAATCGACGGGGTCGTTGACGAACTCGGACCGGACGACTTCCGGTTTCTTGGTAGGGACGACGTCGCGACTCACGCGCGCCGTCTGCCCGCGCTCGTCGGTAGCGACAACTGTCACCGAGTGCTGTTCGCCGGGCGTAAAGTCGGTGTGTGAGAAATGGACCTGCCGCCGACGGTCGAAATCGAACCGGGGGTGACCATTCCGGGTCGGGCGCGCAGTTGCGACGGTCTCCCCGTCGATCTGTACGGAGAGTGTGTCCAGATTCCGATACTCGTCGATACCCGTTACACTGCCGGAGATGGAACCGTGTCCGTCGAGCGACGTGACCGAAACGCTCGGTCTGGGGTCGGCTACGACCGTCGTCGTTCCGTCGGCGAACGTGGCGACGCTCTCCGATCCGTCGGTGTACGTTACCACCGCGTACAGTTCGTGGTCACCGGGTTTCCACGTTCGAGTTATCGACCTCCCAGCTCCGACGCGGCCAGCCGCGTTTCGCCACTGGATGGAATTGATCGAGTCAGTGTCTGCGTCGAGGCGAACGGCGTACTCACCCCTGAGGGGTTCTCCCCCTGTGACGATTTTATCGCCACCTATCGTCGGTGAACTCCGGTTCGCGATGGGAGGGTTCGTTCCCGGCGACCTGTCCGGTGGGTCCGTCAGTACATCGACCGATATCGACCCCGTACTCGATCGATTATCGGCGTCGTAGACGGTCGCCGTAATCGTGCGTTCGCCCGCGGTCGGGAAGTGCTTGCTCGCCGTGTCGGACTCTTGGTCCGGCGAGAGCGTGTGGTTGGCGATTACGATACCGTCGGCAGTCCAGACGACGTACTCGAGCGAAGCGGCCCCCGAATCGAGGTTCGCAGTGTAGTTCACCGTAGAACCAGCGTCCGGGCGGTCCGGACCGGAGAGGGAGATGGTCGGTCCTTTGCCGGGCGCGACATCGACGTAGAGCGTGTCGGAACTCGTGGCACCGCTATCGCCGGTTACCGTGAGCGTGACGCGATACCGACCGACCTCGTTCGGCGTGAACCGCGTTCGAGCACAGGTTGGACAGTCGGGGGCAAGTGTCTCGTCGCTCGGCGTTCGGATCGACCAATTGTACCGTTCGATTCGCCCGTCCGGATCACGAGAACCAGTGCCATCGAGCATCACCGTCGCACCCTTCTTCACTCCTTGGTCGAGTCCAGCGTCTGCAAGCGGAGACTCGTTAGCAGGCGCACCGTCCTTTGGACTGAGTGTTCCGGAAGTGATGGGCGTCACGACGAGTAGCACGACGAGAGCGACCAGCATCCACTTCGACATGCGGGTTGTTTGCCACCTTTTTACATATAAAGTAAGTGTTTGCAGATTTGGCAATTAATCGGGAGAAGATTTGAAAACACGGACGCGCCGAGAGGGTAACACGGGGGCTAGACTTATGAGAAAGCCGACATTACTTCGTATCCCTCATGAACAATCCTTGCTAATCTATAGCAAAGGCTTTACTGATTCCCCGATTTATCTTCAATCACTGGGCCTAACGGCCGTGAGAGACCAATATGACTAACGACGAACTCATCTGGCGAATCGCGGGCGGTTCCGGAGACGGAATCGACTCGACGAGCCAGAACTTCGCCAAAGCGCTGATGCGCTCGGGCCTGAACGTCTTCACGCACCGACACTACCCGTCGCGCATCCGCGGCGGCCATACGTACGTAGAGATTCGGGCGAGCGACGAGGAGGTAAAGTCGCGGGGAGACGGCTACAACTTCCTGCTCGCACTGGGCGACAGTTTCGCCCGGAACCCCCAAGAGGAGGCCTATTACGGCAACGAGGAGATAAAGCCGCTGAGCGAGAACCTCGACGAACTCCGCGAGGGCGGCATCATCGTGTACGACACGGGCCTGCTCGACACCGACGAGATAGAGAACTTCGACGAGCGCGTCGAGGAGAACAACTGGCACGTCTACGACCTCGACCTCCGAGGTCTCGCCAAGGAACACGGTCGAGAGGTCATGCGTAACACCGCGGGCGTCGGTGCCACTGCGGCGCTGCTCGACATGGACCTCCAGTACATCGAGGACCTGATGGAGGACGCGATGAGCGGCGACGTGCTCGAAGCGAACCTCCAGATTCTCGAAGAGGCCTACGAGTCCGTCCGGGACGACTACGAGCACACGCACGACCTGCGCGCACCGACGGGAAGCCACGACGAGGAGCAGGTCCTCGTCTCCGGGTCGCACGGCATCGCCTACGGATCGCTCGACGAGGGCTGTCGGTTCATCTCGGGCTACCCCATGACGCCGTGGACCGACGTGTTCACCATCATGACCCAGCACCTGCCGGACATGGGCGGAATCTCCGAGCAGGTCGAGGACGAAATTGCCGCGGCGTCGCTGGCCATCGGTGCGAGCCACGCTGGCGTGAAGGCGATGTCCGGGTCGTCCGGCGGCGGGTTCGCGCTGATGTCCGAACCGCTCGGTCTCGCGGAGATGACCGAGACGCCGATCGTCCTCGTGGAGTCGATGCGTGCGGGCGGTTCGACGGGGATGCCGACCAAGCCCGAACAGGGCGACCTCGAACACGTCCTGTACACGAGTCAGGGCGACTCCAACCGCGTCGTGTTCGCACCCGGCGACGCCGCCGAGTGTTACGAGCAGACCCGCAAGGCCTTCGAGATAGCCTACGAGTACCAGATTCCGGCTATCGTCCTCTACGACCAGAAACTCTCGGGCGGCCACCAGACCGTCCCCGAGGAAGTCTTCGACGAAGAGCCGAACCCCGACATCGGCAGCGTCGTCACCGAGGAAGACCTCGAAGCGGCCGTGCAGGAAGCCGGTCGGTTCAAGCGGTACATGTACGACGACGACGGCGAACGCGGCGGCGTCAGTCCGCGCTCGCTCCCCGGTCAGAAGGGCGGGAACTACCTCGCCTCCGGTAACGAACACAACGAAGTCGGCCACATCAGCGAGGACCCGACCAACCGCGTCCTCCAGATGAACCGCCGGATGTCCAAGCTCGACTCCATCCGCGAGGAACTCGCGGAGAACGCGGACCACCAACCGGTTTACGGTCCGGAGGACGCTGACTACGGCATCCTCAGCTTCGGTTCCACGAAGGGCGTCGCCGAGGAGGCGGTGGACCGACTGAACGAGGCCGGTCACTCCGTCAAGGCGATGAACGTCAGCGACATCATGCCGTTCGCCAAGGACGAAGTGACCGCGTTCCTCGAGAGCGTGGACGAGGCGCTGGTCGTCGAGATGAACGCGACGGCCCAGTTCCGCCGACACATTCAGGGCCAGCTCGGTCGGTTCGGCGAGAAGCTGTACAGCCTGCTCAAGTACGACGGGAACCCCTTCGAACCGGAGGAAGTCGTCTCCGGCTTCGAGAGTCGCATCGGCGACGGGACCGACCTGAGCGAGTACAACGTTCGCATCGAATCCGCAACGGGTGATTAACCATGAGTGTATTCAACGCAATCGGCGAGGACCGCGAGATAGACCGAGACGAGTTCACCCCGGAGATCGAGCCGCAGGCGACGTGGTGTCCGGGCTGTGGCGACTTCGGCGTCCTGAAGGCGCTGAAGCAAGCCATGCCGGAAGTCGGTCGTAACCCCGAGGAGACGCTCCTCGTGACGGGCATCGGCTGTTCGGGGAAGCTGTCGAGTTACTTCCGGAGCTACGGCTTCCACTCCATCCACGGCCGTTCGCTGCCGGTCGCTCGCGCGGCGAAGATGGCCAACCCCGACCTCGAAGTCATCGCGGCAGGTGGCGACGGTGACGGCTACGGCATCGGCGGGAACCACTTCATGCACACCGCCCGCGAGAACCACGACATGACCTACATCGTCTTCGACAACGAGATCTTCGGGCTGACGAAGGGCCAGACCTCCCCGACCAGTCCGAAGGGTCACAAGTCGAAGACCCAGCCCCACGGCAGCGCCAAGCAGCCGATTCGGCCGCTGTCGCTCGCGCTGACCTCCGGAGCCTCGTACGTCGCCCGGACCGCGGCGGTCAACCCGAACCAGGCCAAGGAGATTCTCACGGAGGCGATGGAACACGACGGGTTCGCCCACGTGGACTTCCTCACGCAGTGCCCGACGTGGAACAAGGACGCCAAGCAGTACGTCCCGTACATCGACGTGCAGGACAGCGACGACTACGACTTCGACATCACCGACCGCGGAGAGGCCTCGGAGATGATGCAGAAGGCCGAGGACGCGCTCTACGAGGGCGAGGTCCTGACCGGTCGGTTCTACCACGACGAGGACCGTCCGTCCTATCAGGAGGAGAAGCAGGCCACGGGCGACATGCCCGAGGAACCGCTGGCCGAGCGGTACTTCGACGAGGACTACGAGTGGGAGCGTAGCTACGACCTGCTCGACCGCCACAAGTAACGTCGAGTCGTCGGAGCCGTCGCTTTACGATTTTTCCGCGACTACTGGAATACCGACAGCGACGGCCTCACTCGTCGGGAGCGACGGGTACGGCCCTGCTTCCTTCCTCTTCTCCGCCTTCTTCTTCGCCGCCTTCCTCTCCGCCGCCACCCTCTTCGCCGCCTCCCTCTTCTCCGCCTTCCTCTCCGCCGCCGGGCATGCCGCATCCGGCGAGACCGGCGGCGAGTCCAGCGAGCGAGACCTGTAGGAATCGTCGGCGCGAGCGTCGTGCCATGCGACCGCTTCGGTCGCGGTGTCCGAAAAAGGACCGCACCGTTCCACATCGTTCGACGGGTTGCAGTCGTTCGTCGGACGTAACGAGCCATTCCAGCGCTCACCGGCGAATCAGGCCCCGACCGACCGAGTCGAACCGGCGTTCGGTCGGAACGCAAACCGTTTTTCCATTCGGAAGGTATTTTTTCCCGTATCCGAAATAGACTGGTAATGAGTACGCAGTCTACGGAGGACCGCATTCTGTCGGTCCTCGAAGAGGACGCTCAGGCGTCCTACGCCGAGATAGCCGACCGGGCGAACGTCTCGAAGCCCACGGTCCGGAAGTACATCGAGAAACTGGAGGAGGAGGGGGTCATCGTGGGGTACTCCGCCGAAATCGACCCGAAGAAACTCTCCAGCAAGTCCATCGCGATGGTGGGTATCGACGTCGCCAGCGAGGAGTACGTCGAAGCGACTCGGGAGTTGAAGAATCTGGACGAGGTCGAGACCCTCTACTCCTCGTCGGGCGACCACATGCTCATGGCCGAAGTCCGCGCCGCGGACGGGGACGCGGTCGGAGACGTCATCAGCGGGAAGATTCTCGACATCGAAGGCGTGACGGCCGCACACCCGTCGTTCCTCCAAGAGCGACTGAAGTAGCGCCGCGGACTAACCGATTCACTCGGGGTGGACACCGCGTTCCGCATCGAAGCCGAACTGTTCGTCGGGACGCTGAGTGCCGAGTCTCTCGATATCACCGGTTCTCGGACCACCGACTGCACAAACGATAGAAAATCGTCGGCACGTACGACGGAGAACCGTCCGCCCGTAACTCGAACCACGTCTCCACGCCGAACGTCAGGAGGCCCCGTCAGTCCGCGGCCGATATCTCGACGGACTCCAGAGCGCGCTGGATGCGCTCGGACGCCTCGGCCAGTCGCTCGGCGCTGTTGGCGTACGACACTCGGAGGCACTCCTCGGCGTTCGTCCCGAAGTCCGGCCCGGGCGTCATCGCCACGCCAGCGTCTTCGAGGAAGAAGTCCGCGGCGTCGAAGGCGTCGCCCGGCAGGTCGCTCACGTCCACGAGCAGGTAGTACGCCCCGCCCGGCGTGTACCCCATGCTCAGGCCCCAGTCCTCGACTTCGCTCACGAGGTAGTCCCGGCGCTCGCGGTAGGTGTTCCGGACCTCGTCGAGGAAGTCCGCGCCGGATTCGAGCGCCGCGATACCGCCCGACTGGACGAAGTTGGGCGCGCAGATGAGCGTGTTCTGGGCGATTCGGTTGACGTGCCCGACGTACTCCGGCGGCGCGACCATCCACCCGAGTCGCCACCCGGTCATGGCGAACCGCTTGGAGAAACCGTCGAGGACGAACGCGTCGTCGGTGTACTCCAGCACGGTGTGGTCCTCGCCCTCGTAGGTCAGGCCGTGGTACACCTCGTCGGAGATTACGGTCGCGTCCGCCTCGTCGGCCAGTCCCACCAGTTCCTCCAGCGTTCCGCCGTCGAGGACCGCGCCGGTCGGGTTCGCGGGCGAGTTGAGCAAGAGCGCTTCCGTATCAGAGGTTATCGCGCGGGCGAACTCGCTCACGCGGGGCCGGAACCCCTCGTCGGCCGACAGCGGCACCGTCGAGATGCGGCCGCCGGTCTGGCGGACGAAGTTCGGGTAGCAGGCGTAGTAGGGGTCGGTCAGGACCACCTCGTCGCCGGGGTCCACCAGCGTCGAGAACGCCAGCAAGAGCGCGGGCGAGGACCCGGAGGTGACGACGATGCGCTCGGGCGAAACGTCTACGCCGTACTGCCGGTCGTAGTAGTCCGCGATGGCGCGTCGGAGTTCCGGTTTGCCCTTCGAGGAGGTGTAACTCGTCTCGCCTGCGCGGAGCGCCGCGACTGCTGCCTCGGTGACTGCTGCGGGTGTGTCGAAGTCGGGTTCGCCTACTTCGAGATGTACCACGTCGTCCATGCGATTGGCCCGTTCGAGTACGTCCATCGCGGCGAACGGGGTCGTCCGAGTCGCGCGCTCCGATACCATGTGCAGTGGAGAACGGGACTAGGCATATAAAGCTTCGATGTGACAGTCAGTATTTGCCGGGGTGCCCCGGACGTAGTACCTACGACGATACCGATATTGAGAGCGGCGACCGGCCGATAATATTACTTGTGAGACGTTGTCTTTGACCGCGGTAATTAACAACAAGGGAATCGTATCCGGGCGTTGCATCACGGGGAAGCAATGAAACAGACACGCAGAGGGTTCTTAAAGGCGACTGGAGCAACGGGTGTGGCCGGAATCGCGGGGAGTGCGTCCGCGCTGGCTCAGAACCAATCGATCACGTTCTACAACGCCGGGAGTTTGGAGTTCGACCCCGGCACCGAACAGAACATCAGCCGGTTCGAGGACGAGACCGGTATCACGGTGAACGTCAACGAGGTGCCGTGGCAGAACCTCAAGACGACGCTCATCACGCAGTGGCGAAACCAGAGCAGCGACGCCGACGCGTTCAACGGGCCGACGTGGTGGCTCGGCGACTTCGTCGCCGCCAACTGGGTCGAACCGCTCGAACTCGGTGACGACCACATGAGTAACTTTCCGGACAACCTCCGGAGCCTCGTCACCTTCGACGGACAGACCTACATGGCCCCGCAACTCGGCAAGTGGGGGTCGTACCTGTACGACGCGCAGTATCTGAGCGAACAGGGCGTGGACTCGCCGCCGAGCACGTGGGACGAGGTCGTACAGATGGGCGAGCAGTTGAGCAGCGGCGACAAGTCCGGGTTCGGCTTCACGTGGGCGAACAAGGACGTGTTCACGTTCAAGCAGTTCCTCTACCAAGCGGGCGGACAGTTGTTCAACGACAACAACGAACCGCAGTTCACCAGTGACGCCGCCGTCGGTGTCTTTCGGGACTTCATCACCCCGCTCCGAGAACGAGGGGTCATCCCCGACGGACTCCAGAGCATGGGCGAAGGCGGCGTCGGCGACGCGTTCATCGGCGGACAGTTCGCCACCGTCGAGTCGTGGACGCCGCTCGGAGCGCGAGCGCTGGGAGAAGACAACTGGGGTGCCGAACGACTCGGCGTCGCCCGCCCGCCGGAGGGACCGGAGTCCCGCGCCACCTTCCAAGACACGAACGGAGTCAGCGTCTCGGCGTTCTCCCAGAACAAGGACGCCGCCAAGCGGTTCGCGAAGTTCATGTCCACGACCCAGTCGTGCAAGACGGACATGCTCGTGGAGGGCAACCCGGCCGCGATTCCCGCGGTGTACGAGGACTCGGAAATCCGCGACAAGTATCCCGGCAAGTGGCTCGACGTGAACAAGTTCAACCTGCAGAACGCCGAGAGCGAGATTTACCGCGCGCAACCGCAGGTGGACGACATTCTGTCGAACCAGATCACGCCAGCGCTCCTCGGGGAGAAAGAACCGCAGGCGGCGCTCCAGCAGGCTCAGGAGGAGGTCACGTCGCTCTACGAGAACCTCGGCATACTGTAAGCGCCGAGGCCTCGCCTTCCGAGGTGATTTCGACTCGTGTCAGCGTCAACGCAACGATTCAAACGGCTGTTGGACCGGTTGTTCGTCCCGCTCACGCTGGGCCCGACGCTTATCTGGATAGCCGCCATCATCGTCTACCCGACGCTTCAGTTGTTCTGGTCCAGTCTCTTCTTCGTCGACCCGATAACCGGCCAACGCCAGTTCGTCGGCCTGGAGAACTTCAGGGACCTCCTGTTGGGCGACGGTCTGCTCGGGGTACTGAACCCGGAGTTCGTCAACTTCACGTGGAACACCATCGTCTACGTTGGGTTCAGCGTCTCCATCTCGTTCCTGTTGGGACTCGGTATCGCCATCCTGTTGAACAAGGACTTGGCGGGTCGCGGCTGGCTGCGCACGGCGGTCATCGTGCCGTGGATCCTCCCGTACGTGATGAGCGGGTTGATCTGGCGCTGGATGTTCCAGACCCAGTACGGCGCTATCAACGCCGTGCTCGTGAGACTGGGCCTGATCGCCGACCGCATCGCGTTCCTGTCGGACGGGACGCTGGCGATGATGGCGCTGATAATCGCGGACGTGTGGGTGTTCACGCCGTTCATCATCATCATCCTGCTCGCGGGCCTCCAGAACGTCCCGGAGCAGTTGTACGACGCCGCGGAAGTGGACGGCGCGAGTCGCTGGTCGCGCTTCTGGAACGTCACCTACCCGTTCCTCAAGCCCTCGATTCTGGTCGCGCTCACCATCCGCATCATCTTCGACATCCGCGCGCTCGACCTCGTCTGGGTCATGACGCAGGGCGGTCCCGGCAAGGAGACCGAGGTCTGGGCCTCGTGGCTCTACCGCACCGCGATGGTGTTCAACACGCCCGGGGAGGGCGCGGCGCTCGGCGTCGTGCTGCTGGCGGTCACGTTCGCCATCGTGGCCGTGCTGTACAGTGTCTTCGGTGGGTCACCCTACGAAACATGAGTACGAAAACATCGTATCTGGACCGATTGCGGGACAGTTTCGGACTCGACACGGAGAACGAGTGGCCGAGCGTCGTCCGCGAGCGACTCGTCGCCTACGGCCTGCTCGGCCTGTACGTGTTCGTGGTGTGGTTCCCCATCTACTACATCTTCGTCACCAGCTTGAAGCCGACGTCGGCGGTGGTTAGCCTCCCCGTGACGTTCTTCCCGGCCGAGCCGACGGTGTCGAACTACGTCGAAATCTTCGCCAATCGGCCGTTCGAGCTGTACACCTTCAACAGTCTCGTGGTAGCGAGCGTCACGACAGTCATCGTCGTCTCGCTCGGGACAGTCTCTGGCTACACGTTCTCGCGGTACGACTTCCTCGGCAACAAGGCGTTGCTCCTCTCCATCGTCGGCGCGCGGATGATTCCGCCCATCGCGCTCATCGTCCCGTTCTTCCAGATAATGTCTCAGCCGCCGCTCGTCGGCGGTCTCACAGGCAGTCTCTACGACACGAGAATCGCGCTCGTCCTGACGTACACGTTCTTCAATCTCCCGTTCGCGGTGTGGATAATGAAGAACTACTTCGACGGGGTCCCCCGGAGTCTGGACGAGCAGGCACAGGTAGACGGCTGTTCGACGTGGGAGGGGTTCGTGAAGATCATCCTCCCGGTCGCCAAGCCCGGCATCGCGGCGACCGCGATTCTGGCGTTCATCTTCTCGTGGAACGAGTTCGTCTTCGCGCTCGTCCTCACCTCGTCCGAGCAGGCCCAGACGCTCCCAATCGCCGTCTCGCTGTTCGTCGCCGACGACTTCGTCGATTGGGCGCATCTGGCCGCGGGCGGGATGATTGCGGCCCTGCCGGGCATCCTGTTCGGCCTCTTCTTCCAGCGGTACATCGTCAGCGGACTGACTCAAGGAGCTGTCAAGGAATGAGGGAAAACACATGGCCGAAGTAACGCTCGACGAACTGGTCAAGGAGTTCGAGGACGTGGTCGCGGTCGATCACGTCTCGCTCGACATCCCCGACGAGAGCTTCACGGTCCTCGTCGGCCCGTCGGGATGCGGCAAGACGACGACGCTGCGACTCGTCGCCGGTCTCGAACGCGCCACCGACGGTCTCGTCTCTATCGGCGGCGAGGTGGTCAACGACAGGCGCGCCTACGAGCGGGACATCGCGATGGTGTTCCAGAACTACGCGCTCTACCCCCACAAGACCGTCGAGGAGAACATGCGCTTCGGTCTCGAACAGCAGGGGACCGACGAGGAAGTCATCGAGGAGCGCGTGGCCGAGGCGGCCGAACTCCTCCAGATAGGGGAACTGCTCGACCGCAGGCCCTCGGAACTGTCGGGCGGCCAGCAACAGCGCGTGGCCCTCGGCCGCGCCATCGTCCGCGACCCCGACGTGTTCCTGATGGACGAACCCCTCTCGAATCTGGACGCCAAACTCCGAGTCCAGATGCGCGCCGAACTCAACAAACTCCACGACGAACTCGACACCACGACGGTGTACGTCACCCACGACCAGATCGAGGCGATGACGCTCGCGGACCAAATCGCCGTCATGGACGCCGGAGAGATTCAGCAGGTCGGGCCGCCGACGTTCGTCTACGCGAATCCCCGGAACATGTTCGTCGCTGACTTCCTCGGGAGTCCTTCGATGAACTTCCTCGAAGGCGACCTGCGCCGGGGCGACGCCGGACTGGTGGTCGATTACGGCACATTCGAACACGACGTGTCCGAGGCCCACCGGTCGAAGGTCGAACACCGCGTCGGCGAACGACTCGTCCTCGGCGTCCGACCGGAGAACGTCGGCGTCGCCGAGGAAGGCTACCCCGCGACGGTGGAAGTGGTCGAACCGCAGGGCGAGAAGACCGTCCTCGAGTTGACAGTCGGCGAGGACCGGACGATACACGCCTCGGTCGAACCCGACGTGGACGTGAGCGTCGGCGAGGAGGTTCGGGTCGCGTTCGACCGGTCGAAACTCCACTACTTCGACCCCGGGACCGGCGAGTCACTGACCTTCTCCGAGCAGACGTCCGACGCGGCCGACCCGGTCGCGACCGAGCGATGACGCCCCGGTGGGGCCGACTCGGCCGCCGGATTCGCTCGGCGGCGTCACCGCTGCTCGTGTTCGCCGTCGCGCTGACTGCTACCGCGGTCTACGGTTACCTTCGGGGGGCGTACCTGACCGCGATAGCCGTCGGCGTCGGTGCCGTGCTGACGAGCGTCTTCGTCCTGTTGACTCGGAACTGACGCCCGCGAGTCGCCTCTCGCCCCACCGGAGACCACAAGGATTGGGTTCCCGCAGTCCCTACACACGTGCGATGGCCACCTATCAGCGCGAGGTCCGAGTCGTCGCGCCCCTCGACGAGGTGTGGGAGTTCCACTCCCGAGTCGGCGGACTGGAGGCGCTCACGCCCGACTGGATGCACCTCCGGGTCGAGGACGTCCGCGGACGGGACGGCAGCGAGCGTGACGCCACCGCTGTGCTAGACCCCGGAACGGAGGTTCGGATGTCACTCAGGCCGTTCGACGTCGGACCCCGTCAGCGATGGACGTCGCGCATCACCCGCCGAGAGGAGGGCGACGGCACCGCCGTCTTCGAGGACGTGATGGAGGGCGGCCCGTTCCCGACGTGGCGACACACCCACTCCTTCTACGCGGTTAGCGACGCCGAGACCCTCGTCAGGGACCGAGTGCAGTACGAACTCCCGGTGGTCCGGGACCTGCTCGGGTCGCTCGGTTGGCTCGGATTCGAGCCGATGTTCCGGGACCGCCACCGCCGGACCAAACGGCTTCTGGAGACCGGCGTCCGCTGAACTCCGATAGCGCTCACGTGCCGACGATTAGCGGGCCGAGTAACACCCCCATCAGGTGGACTCGGCGCGCGCCGTACCTCGCCGGGACGAGTCCCACGAGCGTCGCCACTCCGAGGACGACGACGCCGAGGAGACCGGCGAACGACCAACTGAGTCCCGCCAGCAGAACGAGGACTCCCGTCGAGAGTCGGAGTTGGTCGAGGGCACCCACCGTCCGGAGGTAGCGGTCGCCGACGCCGAGGACGAGCAGGAACCCCGCGACGCCCGCGATTCCGGCGGTGGCGAGCAGGAGCGGGAGGTTCACCGGAGCGTTCGCTTCTCGGAGCGCCACCATGACCCCCGTTCTCGGCGTGCCGAGCGCCGCCAAGGCGAAGAGCGCGAAGACGGTGTTGGCGGTGTTGACGCCGCTGGTCGCCACCACGAACCCGCGGGCCTCGGTGGAACCGGGGAGGACTGCGAGCGCCAACACCGCGGCGACGGCGGCCGAGACGCCCGGCAGGTAGCCCACGACCGCACCGGCGACGCTCCCGGCAAGCGCGGTCACCGCGACGGTTCGCCGCGACGTCGCGACGGTGGCGTCGTCCTGTTCGGGGACGCCCGACCCGGAGGCGGCCTCCAGCAGGACCGGGGCGCCGAACAGACCAGCGAACAGCGGCGTGAGCATTCCGCCGGCGTCGAGCGGCGCGGCGGGGGACAAATCCAGCGTGGCGTGACCGAGCGTCGCGCTTCCGAGGAAGGCCGCCACGCCGCCGACGAACGCTCGAACCGATCCCTCAGTGAGCAGGAGGACGGCGACGACGACGCCGAGAACGACCGGGAGGTGGGCGCGCACGACCGGGTAGGCGACCGTCATGCCGTGCGTGACGGGAACCGCGAGGGGGACCGCGAACGCGACGGCCAACCCGCTCCCGAGCGCCGAGAGTCGCACCGCCTCCCGACCCCGTCCCGCAATCACGAGGCGGTGGCCGGGTAACGCGGTGGCGGCCATCGCGGCGTCCGGGACTCCGAGTGCGAGGGCGGGCACCGCGTCGAGGAACGAGTGGACGACGCCCGCCGCGAGCATCGCCGCGCCGACGAGTCTCGGCGGACCGGGAACCGCGGGCGCGACCGACGCCAGCAGCAGCGCGAGGTTGTTGACGTGCAGGCCGGGCGTGAGTCCGCTGACCGTCCCGAGCGCGACGCCACCGAAGACGAACGCCAGCGCCGTGGCCGACGCCACCGGACCGAACGCGAGTCGAACGCCGAGCGTCTCCATCGAGGCACTTTCGTCCCGGTTTCGGATTTAAACGTTCGTGGGCGAGAGGCCCGCCCGCTCACAGCCAGTACGGACGGCAGTATCAGTCATCTGGAGTGGCCGCCGACAACTGCTCCAACCGAAAATTTACGTGACAGTGACGGGGTACACCCGAAGTATGCCCGGAGACAGCGGTGCCCCCGGCGAGGACATACAGGCCAGCGGGTCCATCAGTCGCGTCGTCGCAATCCCGTTCGCCTTCGTCGGCGCTATCGCCGTCATCGTCCTCGTCCTGAGGGGTGCGGAGACGGTGAGCGAATACGTCCCAGAACTCCCGTTGGTCGTCGACGCCCTCGCACTGACGGCGGTCGGCGGTCTCCTGTTCTACGGCGCGTTTCGCCTCAGCGACGCGATTCGCGGGTGAGTGCCGTTCGTCCGTACTCGTCGCTCGCGGGTGACCCACCGTCGGGGGCGTCGCGACCGCTTCCATGGCTACCGCTACCCGAACTGAGCGCGAAAGAAATCGAGTTCCGTGAAATCGAGTTCCGAGAAGTCGAGACGGCTTACCCGAAGAGTTCGCCGAGACCCTCGCCGCTGGCCTCGTCGTCCTCGTCGTCGCCCTCGTCTTCCTCGGCGGCTTCCTCTTCTTCCTCGGCGGCTTCCTCTTCCTCGGCTTCCTCGGCACCGCCCTCTGCGGCAGCGCCACCCGCGGCGGCACCGCCGGCGGGCACGGCCGCGGCCTGCTCGACGGCGTCGTCGATGTCGACGTCCTCCAGCGCGGCGACGAGCGCCTTGACGCGGGATTCCTCGACGTCGACGCCAGCAGCGTCGAGCACGTTGGTGAGGTTGTCTTCGTTGATCTCTTTGCCCGATTCGTTCAGGATGAGTGCAGCGTAAACGTATTCCATGGGTAGTAGTTTTTGGGAAGTTGGTTATCCGAACATCGCACCGAGAGCGTCACCGTCGCCTTCGTCGTCATCGTCGTCGTCGGCTTCGTCTTCTTCGGCGTCGGCCTCGTCCTCGGGTTCGGATTCGGTGTCTTCGTCAGTCGATTCTTCGTCGGCGGCGCCTGCGGCGGGAGCCTCCACGTCGGAGAGTTCCTCGGGCAGGGCCTCCTCGTCGTCAATCTGCGCAGCGAGCGCGCGAAGCTGTCCGTCGGCCTTGCTCACGAGGTCCGGCACGACGTCCGGACTCTCGATTTCGGCCTGCAGGCCGAGGCTCTTGGCCTCGCCCTCGGCCTTCTGGACGAGCGTCGGCGCGGTCTGGGCAGTCGGGTAGGTCGCGTTGACCGAGAGGTTCCGAGCGCGGGCCGCGGCGGACTCGATGTCCGCGCGGTACTCCTCGACGTCGATGGCCAGTTCGTCGGCCTCGAAGAGGACGCCGTCGGAGAACACGCCTTGGAGGTCCAGTCCCACTTCCTTCGGCTCCATGCCGAGTTCCGCGAGGACGTTGGCCAGTTCCTCGGACACCTCGTCGCCTTCCTCGGCGACGACGCTGTCCTCGGTGACGTGGATGGACCCTTCCATGATGCGCGCCGACGCGCCGATGCTCTGGAGTTCGCCCACGAACGGACCCGGGTCGACGCCCGTGTCACCCTCGGGGATGAGGATGTCGTTGGGCGCGACTTCGCCCGCGCTGATCGGGGCCGGACTCTTCGACGCTTCGAGCTGTTTGTACAGTCCGAAGGGGTTGTCGTTCGTGCCGATGAGTCCGACTTCGCCGGAGACGTACTGCTTCAGCTCTTCGATACCCTCGTTCACTTCGTCGAGGGCGCGGTTGACGAGCGTGTTCCGGCTGATGCGGAGTTCGGCGCTCCCGTGAAGGTTGCGGCGCATCGTCTGCAACTGCTTGGACGGAATGCCCGCAACCTTGACGATGCCGACGCTGCTGTACCCTTCGAGCAGGTCCACGATGTCGTCGACCTCCTCTTGCTTCCACTGGGGTATGGTCTCCGTCTTGCGTTCGGCTTCGGCTGACATCTTAGGCTACCTCCACGGAGGGGCCCATCGTCGTCTTCACGTAGATGGTGTCGATGTTGAGTGGACCCTTCTCCAAGTTCGCTTCGAGGCGTCGGAGAATGACGTCGATGTTGTCGGAAATCTCCTCCGCGCTCATGTCCTCCGCGCCGACGCGGGTGTGGAAGGTTCGCCGGTCGCCGCTCCGAAGCTGAACCACGTTCTTCATCCGATTGACGGTCTCGACGACGTCGTCGTCGGGCTGGAGCGGTTCGGGCATCTTCCCTCGCGGGCCGAGGATGGTACCGAGGTACCGACCGATGTCTTGCATCAGCGACGCTTCCGCGATGAAGAAGTCGGTCTCGTCGGCGAGGTCCTTCGCTTCGTCGTCGTCGTCACCGAGGTCTTCGAGGTCGTCTCCATCGAAGACTTCGTCGGCGACGTCTTCTGCGCGCAGGGCGGTCTCGCCCTCCGCGAACACGACGATTTTCGTCTCCTGTCCGGTTCCGGCAGGAAGGACGACACTTTCGTCTACACGGTTCGACGGCTCGTTCAAATCGAGGTCGCGCAAGTTAATCGCGAGGTCTACCGTTTCGCGGAAGTTCCGCTCTGGGGAGTCCTCGAGTGCGCGAGAGACTGCTTGCTCTATCTCCTGATCTGCCATTGTTCACCTCCGTAGTACGCAGGACGCTCCTACGGGTCAGTGAAACAGGCTAGGCCTGTCTCGTTCCGGAAGAAGGGTCATCTGGAACTTAAACCCGTCGAAGCAGTGGCGAATCGGGCCGTAACTCGTTACCACGCCGTCACCGAAGACAGCGTGTGGCCGAGGTACTCTCCTCGATACTGGTCGGGTCGCTCAGCGCGGCGCTGGCGGTCGTCCACCTGTTCGCCGGTCGCCTCCACTTCCGGGCCGTCCCACGGAGCTACTGGCTCTCGTGGGCGGGCGGCGTCTCGGTGGCCTACGTGTTCGTCCACGTCCTCCCGGAGTTGGGCGAGCACCAGCGGGCGTTCGAGGAGACGGCGTTCGCGTTCCTCGAACGTCACGTCTACCTCCTCGCGCTGGCGGGGTTCGCGGCGTTCTACGGACTGGAACGCCTCGCCCAGCAGTCCCGGAGTCCCGAGACCGTCGGCGGTGAGCGGACCGAAACCTCTGCGGGCGTCTTCTGGGTTCACGTCGGGTCGTTCACGGCGTACAACGTCCTCGTCGGCTATCTGCTCGTCCACCGAACCGAGGGCGGACCGGCGAGTCTCGCGCTCTTCGTCGTCGCCATGGCGCTGCACTTCGCCGTGAACGACCACGGACTCCGCAACCACCACCACGACGCCTACGACGACACGGGTCGGTGGCTGCTCGCCGGTGGCGTCCTCGCGGGGACCGTCGTCGGGATAGCGACCACGGTCACGGCGGCGGCGGTGTCGGCCCTGTTCGCGCTCCTCGCTGGCAGCGTCATCCTCAACGTCGTCAAGGAGGAACTCCCCGAGGAGCGCCAGAGCAACTTCTGGGCGTTCGGCGGCGGGGCGGCAGTCTACGCGGCCGTCCTGCTGTTCGTCTGAACGCGCGAACGACGAGCGACGAACTCGCGCTCAGTCGAGATTGCGCTCAGTCGAGAACGTCGGCGAGCGCGTCCATCGTGCGCTCGACGCGCTCTGCGTCGGCGTTGTAGCCCATGTGACCGACCCGGAGTACGTCGTCCGCCAACTCGCCGAGACCGGTCGCGACCACGATATCGTGGTCGGTTTCGAGGCGGTGCTGGAACTCTTTCGCCCGCCCTTCGGTTCGGAACGCAGTCACGGTCGGCGAACAGAGTGATTCCGATTCGGCGAACGGTTCGAGTCCGAGGTCCCGACCGCGCTCGCGGCACTGGCGAGCGACCTCCTCGTGGCGGTCGTAGACGTTCTCGACGCCCTCGTCGAGCAGTCGGTCCAGCGACGCCTCCAGCGCGTAGAGGTTCGAAATCGCGTGCGTGTACGGCAGGTGGGGCGGTTCGTCCTCGGGCAGTTCCACGTCCTGCCACGGCGCGAGACTGGTGTAGAAGGTGTCCTGCTCGGTCTCCTCGACCGTCGCCCACGCCCGGTCGCTGACCGACAGCGTCGTCAGTCCCGGCGGGGAACTCAGACACTTCTGTGACGCCCCCAGACACACGTCGATGCGGTCGGTGGGGACCGGAGTCCCGCCGAGCGACGAGACGGCGTCGACGACGGTCAGAACGCCCGCGTCCTGCAACGTCGCCAGCACCTCGTCGAGGTCGTTCAGGACGCCGGTCGGCGTCTCGCAGTGGACCATCGTCGCGGCGGCGAAGTCGCGGTCCTCGACGATGTCCGCCACTTCGTCGGCGTCGAACCCGGAATCGGACGGCACGTCGTGGACCACGGCCTCCCCGCCGTGCATCTCCACGAAGTCCGCGAACCCCTCGCCGAAGATGCCGTTCGCTAGACACAGCACCTCGTCGCCGGGTTCGACCAGCGAGGCGACGCTGGCCTCCAGTCCGAGCATCCCCTCGCCGCTCAGCACGAGGACGTCGTCGTCGGTGTCGTAGACGGTCGCCAGTTTCTCCAGCAGACCGCGGTAGACCGACGAGAACTCGGCCTCCACGTCGGGGTTGATTAGCTGGCGACTCATCGCCTCGCGCACGTCCGGCGGGACGGCGGTCGGCCCGGGCGTCATCAGCAGTTCGTCGCGGTCGTCCATGTGCCCGAGTTGAACGCCGACCGTCTAAAGAGACCGTGTTCCGGCGAGCGGGTCGCCAGCGTTCGGTGAGGTCCGTACCTCCTCGTCTGGGGGACGGACTCCGGCGTTGGGAGGAGTTAATACGGCGTTGGCCGCGCAATCGGTCCCGAGGACAGTTACAACTGCGTGCGAAGACGTGAGACGAGGAGCTATCAGGAATACGACCTAGAGTCGCTACTGACGCCCTGCTGACAGGGACGTCCGTCGGCGCGCGGAGAACGAATTATTCCGAGACTGCCGCGTGACGGAGACGCGGAAGTCGCCGTCAGGAACCGACAGACGGACGACCCGCCGACTACCCTCTCGAAATTTTAGATAATTAAGCGGCAATTAGATTTATACAGGGACTATCGGAAAGACGAACACGTACATGGACGATGAACGTAACAGCGGGGCGACACCCGACCCGAAATCCCCGAACTCGGGCGGTCGCTCGCTGTGGAGTCGGTTCGTCGCCGCGGTGACGCCAGCGGCGGTTCGGCGGCGCTACGCGGTCAAGTTCACCCTCTCGATGACGCTGATAATTCTCGTCGTCGGCGCGGCCGGGGCGACGACGTACGTGGACGCGAGGAACGCGGCCCGCGACGAGGCGACGGCGCAGGTCGAGTCCACGGTGACGCTACAGGCCGACGCCCTGAGCGACCGGATAGCGGGACTCCGAACGCAGACTCGGACGCTGTCTGCCCAGCGGTCGCTCGCGACGGGCAACCGGACCGAGCAACGGCGGCGACTGGAGGCGGCCGCGAACCGGTCGTCGAACGGGGTGCGGGCGATGTATCTGGTGGACGCCGAGCGCGGCGTCGTCACCGCCAGTACGGAGCAGAACGTCGAAGGCCGGTCGCTCGACCGCGTGGAGGTGCCGTGGTCGAACGCGTCGGTCGCGTCGTCGTTCGAGAGCGAGGACGACGTGTGGACCTCCCACGCCTACGTCTCGAAGGCGACGCGGACCGACGAGAACTCGCCGAGGGACACGGACGACCACGAGTTCGTGGCGGTCGCCAGTCCCGTCGCGGGTGCCGACGGCACGTATCTGGTCGTGGCCGGTGGCATCGACGACAGGGTTCGCCAACTCCACCAACCGGCGACGAACCAGACGACGCTGATAGTGGACGCGGACGGCGAGACCGTGCTGAAGAGCGGTGCGACCGACGTCTCCTCCTCGGCCGTGCTGGCCGGGACCGGCGGCCTCTCGGAAACGAACGGTGACGGGTCCGCGACCGCCGAGACCACCGACGACTCCGGGACCTCGCCGGTCGCGGTGCAGGAGCGCGGGGACTACGTGCTGGCCTACTCGCCCGTCGAGGGCACCGACTGGGTCGCGGCGACGGTGATTCGCAAGCAGGAGGCGTACGCGCTGAGCACGGCGGTCGGCCGGGACATCGGCCTGCTCGTCGGCGCGACTCTGCTCTCGCTGCTGGGCGTCGGTCTGGTCCTCGGGCGTCGGACGGTCCGACCGCTGGCCGACCTCCGCGAGCGGAGTGAGCGGATGGAGCAGGGCGAACTCGACGTGAGCCTCGAAACCCAGCGCGGGGACGAGTTCGGCCGACTCTACGCCGCGTTCGCCAGCATGCGCGACGAGTTGCGCGACCAGATAGAGACCACCGAGCGACTCAACCGCCACCTCGAACGCAAGGCCGACGAGTACCACGGCGTGATGGCGGAGTGCGCCGACGGCGACCTCACCCGGCGGTTGGACCCCGAGAGCGACAACGAGGCGATGACGGCCATCGCCGAGGCGTTCAACGAGATGATGGCCGACATCGAGGCGACGATGGCCGACCTCAACGCGTTCGCCGACGAGGTCGCCACCGCCAGCGAGGTCGTGACCGCCTCCTCCGAGGAGGTGTACTCGGCGAGCGAGCAGGTCACCGACTCGATTCAGGAGATTTCGGCGGGCGCCGACAGCCAGAACGAGCAGTTGCAGACCGTCGCGGACGAACTCGGCGGCCTGTCGGCGACGACCGAGGAGATAGCCGCCTCCTCGAATCAGGTCGCCGAACTGGCGGCCGAGACCGCCGAGACCGGCCGCGAGGGCCGCGAGGCCGCGCGGGACGCGATTCGGGGCCTCGACCGGATAGAGACCGAGTCCGACGAGGCGGTCGCCCAGATAGAGCGACTCGAAGACGAAGTGACGGAGGTGGACGAACTCATCGAGTTCATCCGCGAGATTGCCACCCAGACGAACATGCTCGCGCTGAACGCCAGCATCGAGGTGTCGCGGTCCAGCACCGGCGGGGGCAACCCCGAGGGGTTCGCGGCGGTGGCGAACAAGATAAAGGACCTCGCGGAGGAGGCCAAAATCGCGGCCGAGGACATCGAACGGCGACTCGACCGAATCAAGACCCAGACCGAGCGCACCGGCGAGGAGGTCCAGTCGGCGAGCGACCAGATATCCGAACACACCGACTCGATATCCCGCGCCGTCGAGGCGCTCGAAGAGATCGCAGACTACGCCGAAGAGACCAACACCGGCATCCAGAGCATCAGCGAGGCGACCGAGGAGCAGGCCGACACCACCGAGGAAGTGGTCACGATGTTCGACGAGGTGGCCGGAGTCAGCGAGGCGACGACCGCGGAGGCGTCGAACGTCGCGGCGGCCGCCGAGGAGCAGACCGCGGCGCTCACCGCGGTCTCGCGCTCGGCCAACGACCTGACCGAGCAGGCCGAACGCCTCTCGGCGGCCCTCGACCGCTTCGAGACCGACGCCAGCGCCGAGCGGTCGCTCGCCGACGAGACCGACCTGCCGAGCGAGTCCGTGGAGGGACTCTCGCTCCCCGCGGACCCCGACGACCCGGAGGCGGTCCTCGACGGAATCGACGATGCGGGTGACGACGATGCGGGTGACGACGGCAACGCAGGAGAGGACGGCGCGGGGGATACCGGCGGCGAAGACGGAAGCGGCGACGCAGACGAGGACGGTGAGTCAGACCCGGAACGGGAAGGAAGCGGCGACGGGGTCGGTGACGACGGGGACGAACGACCGATCGAGTCGCCGGACTCGACGTAGACTCGGACGCTGACTTTCGGACCTATCTCACACGACGCCCGTCGCACCGAGCCGCTATTTCAGTCGGTCGGCCATCCGAATCCCGGGTCTCCCGAACACCGAGGCGACGGCGTCCGCGACGTACTCCGGGCGGTCCTCGGGCGTGTGGTAGGCCGCGCGAGCGAGCGAAGCCACGGCGGCGGGCGACCAGTAGTTCTCCTCCAAGTGCTTGCGGCCCTGTCGGTAGTAGGTCTGGCGGACCGCGGTCCGGCGAACCTCCGCCGGAAACCGGTCGTAGAGGTCGGCGTACTTCTCCACGAGGCGTTTCCGGCCTTCGACGTGCGCCCACGACGACGAGAGCGGGTTCTCGGGCTTGCCGCGTTCGACCAGCACGCGGTCCACGTAGTCGAAGTCCGTCCGGCGCGCGAGTTCGATTTTCATCCCGGAGTCGTCCGCGCCGTGGCGGTTGCCCAGCGGGAGCATCCCCGCCAACACGTCGGCGTCCACGAGCATCGTGGAGGGGATGGCCGGAAAGGTGTCGAGTCGGAGCGCGCGTTCGAGCGCGTCGCCCCGAACGGGGTCGTCGGGCCGAATCTCGCCCCACTCCTCGTCCCGGAGTCCGCAGTAGACGACCCCTGCGCCGTCGTCGGCGTCGAGTCGCGGCACTTGCGCCTCGAACTTCTCGGGCAGGAGTCGGTCGTCGTCGTCCAGAAACTGGACGTATCCGCCGGTCGCTCGCTCCGCGCCCAGACTTCTGGCGGCCTGCGGTCCCTCGTCGCGGTCCTGCGCGACGTAGGTGCAGTGGAGGTCCGGATTCTCGGCGTCGAAGGTCTCGACCACCGTGCGAGCGCGGGCCTCGCCGGACCCGTCCACGACGACGACCTCGACCGGGCGGTACGTCTGGTCGGCGACGCTGTCGAGCGCCGCCCGGAGTCGGTCGTTGCGGTAGTAGGTCGGCACGACGACCGAGACGGTCTCCTCGTCCCCCTCCATCGAACTCCCCGGAGTGCGTTCGACCGAGAGCGACTAAACCGCTGTGCCACCACTACTTTGGCGGTTTCCGTCGTCTCTCCTCGGAGTATGGCGTGGCAAACGGACGCGCTCGCGGCCCTCGACCGCCTCGCCGAGACGGGTCTCGACGCCGACCCCCGACTGGCCGACCGATACCGGGAACGACGCGCCGACCGCCGATTTCAATCCCAGTCGCTCCCGACCGAGCGCCCGACCGGCGACGCCCCGGACCACGTGGTCGTGGTCGTCGTGGACGCCCTCCGCGCCGACGCAGTGGAGAAAACACCTGCGGAGTCGGCGGACGACTCACGGTCCGGGGCGGCGGCCGACTCGGAGTCTGACTCGCTGGGCGCACCGACGCCCTTCCTCGACTCGCTGGTCGGAGGAACCGCAATCGCCCCGGCGACGTGGACCGTCCCGTCGGTCACGTCCATGTTGACCGGGCAGTACCCCCACAACCACGGCGCAGTCCGGCGGACCGACGACTTCGAGGATTCGGTCGCCGACGTCATCGGTCTCCCGCCGACCAGCGACGAGACGGGGGTCGCCGGGCGGTTCGCCGGGGCGGGGTACGACACCTACGCCGGGTTCGGCATGCTCGTCCCGTTCCTCGCGCTCTCGGGCCGGTTTTCGACGCACCGACTCCGCGAGGACGCCTCGGCCGACCGAGTGCTGGCCGACCACCTCCCATGGCTCGAACCCCGGCGCGACCGCCGAACGCTCTCGTATCTCCACCTCGCGGACCTCCACGAACCCGTGGCCCCGCCCGCCGACTACTGGGAAGCCCACGACGTGGACGCCTCGATTCCGGGGATTCGCGAGTGGCGCTACGAGGCGGTGACCGAGACCACGCCCGCCGCGGAACGCTACCGCGAGCATCGCCGCCGTCTCTACCGGGCCGCGGTCGAGTACGTGGACAACCGCCTCGCGGCCTACCACCGCCGTATCTCCGACCTGCTCTCCGGCGACGTCGCACTCGTCGTCGTCGGCGACCACGGCGAGGGGTTCTGGGAGCGCGCCGACCACGCCGCCCGGCGCTTCGCCGACTCCCGCCCGGCCTACTGCGTCGGCCACGGCGGCGCGCCCTACGAGGTTCTGACTCGGGTCCCGCTCCGGGTCTCGGGTCTCGACGCGTCCGCGACCTTCGAGGCGGAGCGTTCGTCGTCCGACCAAACTCCGGTCTCGCTGGTGGACGTGGCCCCGACGCTGGCCGACGCCGCGGGACTCGACCGGGACCCCGAAGCGGACCAAGAGGCCGACGGCGACTCCTTACTGAGCGGCGTCCCCGAGGACCGGACCGTGCTGGTCGAGAGCGCGCGCTACGGCTACGAGAAGAAGGCCGCCTACGCTCGCGGGTACAAACTCATCGCGTCCCGGGGCGACGACTACGCGGAGGGGTTCTCGGTACCCGACGGGGAGTCAGTCGAACTCCCGCCCGATGTCGAGTCCAACCTCCGCGACGCGTTGCCCGCGTTCCCGGGCGAGAGCGATAGTAGGACTTCGCCCCGCCGAGAGAACGAGGACTCTCCGAGCCGGTCGGTCGAGCGCCGACTGGCCGACTTGGGGTATCGGTGACGACTGAGGACGGTGGGTTATTCCCGAGCGATTTCCTCCTGACCGGCCCACACGCTTACTTTCCGCCGGAGCGTGATTCCCGTGGCATCGCTCCGAGACGGAGGCTGTCGAACGGGGACGACGACACGACTATGGCACGGATAGCAGTCGCGCACACGGACCTGATGGCGAAGGGCGGCGGCGAGGGCGTCTGCATGAACGTCCTCGAAGCCTTGCAGGACGACCACGACCTGACTCTGCTCACCCTGACCGACCCCGACCTCCAGGAACTGAACGACTACTTTCAGACCGAGGTTCGGGACGTGCGAGTCCGGACGCCCGCGTACGTCGAAGCGTTCCTCGATTGGTTGGACAACCCGCGGTACAACCTCCGGAACGCGCTCCTGAACCGGTTCGTCGCCCGCGAGCGCGACCGGTTCGACCTCGCGGTCGGGACCGACAACGAACTCAGCGTCGCGGAACCGCTGGTGCAGTACGTCCACACTCCGCGGTTCGCGCGCCTCGTCGTCTCCAAGCGCGTCGGCGAGGACGCCTTCGCCGACCACGCCTACGACCGGTTCAGTTGGCGCGTCGGCGGGTTCGACCCCGAGCGAATCCGGTCGAGTAGGGTCCTCTCGAACTCCGAGTGGATGGCCGACGTGGTGCAGGACGCCTACGGCGCGCGCCCCGAGGTGGTCCACCCGCCGGTGGACACCCGGGGGTTCGCCGAGCGCGGGGACCGACCGTGGAGCGAGCGCGAACCGGGGTTCGTCACCATCGGTCGCCTCGCCCGGTACAAGAACGTCCTCGACAACGTCGAGATAATCGACCGGGTCAGGGAGCGCGGTCACGACGTCCACCTCCACCTCGTCGGGCCGGGGTACGACGACGAGTACGCCCGCGAGGTGAAGCGCGCCGCCAGCGAACGCGACTACGTCAGCGTCGAGGGGGAGTGCTCCCGCGAGGAACTGGTCGAAATCGTCTGTCGGCACCGCTACGGACTCCACGGCAAGCGCCACGAGCACTTCGGGATGGCGGTCGCCGAACTCGTCGCGGGCGGCACCGTCCCCTTCGTCCCGGACAACGGCGGCCAGCGCGAAATCGTCGGGAGCGACCGCCTGACCTACGACACGGTGCCGGAGGCCGTCGAGCGAATCGACCGCGTGCTGTCGGACCCCGAGACCGCGAACGACCTCCGGCGGGACGCGGCCGAAATCGAGCGCGAGTACGGCCGCGAGCGGTTCCAGCGCGAGATTCGGCGGGTCGTGGCCGAGGCGCTCGGGTGAGGTCACGCGACGAGCGTGACCTCGCGTGGCGGAAAGGACTACGGACGTTCGAGGCGTGTCCTAGCGCGGTGAGGGCATGGATTCTAACGATTCCCGAGTCGGTAGACGGAGTTTCCTCAGGAAGAGCGCAGTCGCTCCCATCGGAGTAGCAGGCTGGGCCGCACAGGACGAACCCGAGCGCTCGCGGTACACCCGCCGGATGGCGCTGCGGTATCCCGAACGCCTCGGCGACGAGATACGCCGCAAGATAGTCCTGCTGACGGACCGAACCGACGACGACCCCGACGTGAGCGAAGTCGATACCTGCGGGTTCTCGAACTGGCCGCCGGAACGACTGACCGTCTGGGAGGGCATCCTCGTCGAGTGGGAGCCGCTGGCCGACGCCGTCGTCAACTTCGCGGACGTCGGCGAACTCGGTGGCTTCTTCGGGGCGAACCCCGAAGTTCGCGCCGAGCAGTTGGTCGAACGCGAGAGAATATTCGTGGACGAACAGGACACCCCGGTGGACCTCGGGACCCCGTACATCGTCAACGGGATTCAGGAGTGTCCGGGCGAGTTTCTCGGTCTCACCGCGACACAGCTTCCCGGTATCGACATCAGAACCGGTCCGGGCGTCAGTACCGACGGGTGAGACGGTCGGAGGCCACAATCCCTTTCCTCGTCTCCGTCGTTCCTCCGTCGGTCATGGCCTTGCGAACAGGAATCGTCGGCGCGGGCATCGTCTCCCGGAACAACCACCTCCCGGCGGTGAGTCGCAACCCCCGGACCGAACTCGCGGCGGTCTGCGACCGCGACGAGTCGGCCGTCCGGGAGGCGGTCGGGGAGTACGGCGGGCGGGCCTACGCGGACGCCGAGGCGATGTTCGCGGCGGAGGCCCTCGACTGGGTCCACGTCGCCACGCCGGTCCAGAGCCACTTCGACCTCGCCAGCGCGGCGGTCGAGCGCGGGATTCCGGTGACGGTCCAGAAACCCGCGACGACCACGCGCGAGGAACTCGACGACCTGCGGGCCCTCGCCGCGGAGAGGGAGGTCCCGGTCTCGGTCGTCCACAACTGGCTGTTCTACCCCGTGGTGCGCGACCTCCGGCGGTCCCTCGCCGCGGGCGAGTTCGGCGAGGTTCGCGCCGTCGAGGCCACCTTCTCCGGGGAGGGCCGCCCGGACGACACCTACCGCGGCGAGTGGGTCTACGACCTCCCCGGCGGCGACGTGGAGGAGGGGATGCCCCACTCGCTCTACCTGACGCTCGCGCTCGGCGGCGTGCCTCGCGACGCCGAGAGCGTGGACGTCCAGACCCGCGCGGTCCGCGACTACGACGGGTTCGATTACGACGGGACGACGCTCCAGTGGACCACCGACGACGACGCGCTCTGCTCGGTCACGTTCGTCGGCGGGTCCGCGCCGAACGACGAACTCCGAGTCCTCGGCACCGAGCGGTCCGCGACGGTGGACGTGCCGACCAACACCATCGACGCCCACGACGCCGACGAGGGACCGTTCCACCTCCTGAGCGAGCAACTCGGCCGGAGCGCGACCACGGGCCGGAGCGTCGTCCGCGGGGTCGCCGACACCCTCCGGGAGTACGGTCTGGACCGCGCGGAGGAGGCGCTGGACTACCACCGCGAGGACAGCGTGGACGGACACTACTACCTGTTCAACGAGGCCGCGAAGGCCCTCGAACGCGGCGACCAACCGCCGGTTCCGCTGGCGCACAGTCGGTGGGTCCTCGAACTGATGGAGCAGGTGCGCGAGGACGCCGCGGACCCCGCAGACACCGCGGGCGAGGACGCCGCGGCGGAGCGAGTGCGCGACGACGCGGCGACCGATTGAGTGCGCGACGACGCGAGGCCACCGAGCGATTTCGAATCCGGAGAACTCCGTCTCACGTCCGTCTGACGGTCGTCTGATAGGGTTTTTTGTCCGAATCTCCCCTTCTACCGACGTGGCAATCACGACACCTCCACGAGAACCCGACTCGATGCCCGTCGCCGAACGACACCACCCGCCCGCCGCGTCCGAACCCCTGAGCCGAACCGTCTTCGCGGCCCTCGCCGGTGCGGAAGGCGTCGAACCGACCGACCTCGACTTCGAACTCTACGACTACCTCGACCCGGAGGCGCTGGACGCCCTGTACCGTCACTCCTCGTCCGGCGAAGACTGGTCGGTCACGTTCGCGGTCCGCGACTACGAGGTCCGCGCCGAGAGCAGCGGGCGCGTCGCCGTCTACGAAATCGGGTGACGCGGGGCGCGACCCCGAGACGGAATCAGGTCCCGCTCGGCAGTCCGAGGTTCGCCTCCAGTTCCGCGTCCGCCCCGTCTAGCGCGTAGACCTGCTCGATTCGACGCCGGGCGTTCCGGCCGAGTCGCGCCCGGCGCTCGGGCGAGTCGAGTAGTTCGACCGCCCTCGCCGCGAACCCCGTCCAGTCGTCCGCCACCGCGACCTCAGCGCCCGGCCGGGCGTCCACGCCCTCGAACCCCGCAGCGGTCGCGACGACCGGCGCGCCCCACGCCATCGACTCCAGCACTTTGAGCCGCGTCCCTCCGCCGATTCGGAGCGGCGCGACCACCGCGGCGGCGTCTCGGACCGCCCGCCCGAGGTCGGGTATCTCGCCGACGAACTCGACGCCGGGTCTCGCGGCCAGTTCCCGCACCGAGTCGGGCGCGTCCCGGCCCGCGACGACGAAGCGGGCGTCGGGGCGCTCGGCCCGAATCCGGGGCCACGCCGACGCCGCGAACGTCGTGACCGCGTCCTCGTTCGGGAACCACCCGTACGACCCGAAGAACAGCAGGTCCGCGGCGTCCGAGTCGTCGCGGGCCGCCCGCCGGTCACGGACCTCGTACTCGGCGGGGTCGAGCGCGACGTGTTGAGTCGCTATCGGCGTCGAGACGCCCGCTTCGACCAGTTCGGCGCGGTCCTCCGACCCCAGCACCAGCACCCGGTCGGAGGCCTCGTAGACCGCGAGTTCCTCCCGGCGGAGTTGCGGGGTTTCCAGCGACAGTTCGGCCCGCGTTTCGAGGTCCGAGGCGAGAGTGCGGTACCGGCGGTGGACCGCGAACTCCACGACGTGCGCGTTCGTGACGAGCGTCGCGTCCGCCTCGTCCGCTGCGCGCCGGACCCCAGAATCCCGGAAGACCTGTCCAATGTACGGGTGCTGGGCGAGGACGGCGTCGGGCGCGAGGGAACGAATCCCGTTTCGGGCCGCCGCGACCATCGACGGCGACCCGAACATCGCCATCACGTCCGACCGGCCGGTCGCGTAGTTCCGGAGCTTTCGGAGTCGCGGCGGCAGGTCGCTCTTCGCGCGGGCGACGAGCCGAACCGACGCCGCGTGGTCCGCCAGCGACTCGGCGCGCCCGCGGTCGGACTCGTCCCCGTAGGCGACGACGTGGACCGCGTGGCCGCGCTCGGCCAGTCCGCGGACGAACCCGTGCGTGACGACCCGGTCGCCCGCGTTCGGGGGGTAGGGCGTCTCGCGCGCGAGGACGAGGACGGTCGCCACGCTACTCCCCCGCGCCGACGCACTCGGCGTACAGGTCGGCGATTTCTCCGGCGTGGTCGCGGAGGCGCTTCGGTTCGGTCACGCCCTCACGCAGGTCGGCCACGAGGTCCGGGTTCCGGGCGAGTCGCGAGAGCGCGTCCCGGAGTCCGTCGGCGTCGCCGACCGGGACGGTCAGGCCGTCCTCGCCGTCCCGGACCAGTTCGGCCATCCCGCCCACGTCGGCGGTCACCACCGGAACGCCCGAAGCGAACGCCTCCTGAATCACGAGGGGACTGTTCTCGTACCAGACCGAGGGGAGGACCAGCACGTCCATCTCGCGGTAGGGCGTCGCCCGGTCTGCGTACCACCCGTGGAACGTCGTCTCACCGTCGGCCAGTGCCGCCAGTCGGGCGTGGTAGTCGTCCGACTCGGGGTCGAACCGACCGAAGACGTGGAGGTCCGCCCCCTCGACTTCGCCCGCGGCCGCCGCGAGCAGGTGGACGCCCTTTCGCTCGGTGACGCGACCCGCGTAGCCGACCCGGAGTCGGCTGTCGGGGTCGAAGCCGGTGTCCTCGAAGCGCTCGACCCGAATCCCGTTCCGGCACTGTTCGACGCGCTCCGGGGACGCGCCGAACGCGACGAACGTCTCGCGGAGGAACCGCGAGGGCGCGACGAGTCGGTCGGTCGCAGAGAGGGCGTCCCGGAGCGCATCGTCCCGGCGCGCCACCGCATCGACCGCGGGGTCGCCGGTTGCGCGTCCCGCAGTCCCGCCGTCGGTCGCGCGCCCGTCCCCGACCGCGGCCCGCCGGTAGCAGTCGGCGCACTTCTCGACCGATTCGGGACCGGAGCAGGGTCGCTCCTCCGGTCGGTAGAGCTGTTCGCGGTGACAGATGGGCCAGAAGTCGTGGAGCGTGGCGACGCAGGCGACCCCGCGGGCCTCGCAAATGGCCGGGAGGGTCGCCGAGAGGTGCTTGAAGTGCTGGAGGTGGACCACGTCCGGGTCCCAGTCCGCGAGGACGCCACGGAACCGGTCGTCCACGGCAGGGCGCACCACCGCGTCGAGCGGTCGCCCGCCGACCGCGGGCGCGGTCTCACCGCCGGAGTCGGGCAAGTCGAACGTCTCCGCGTCGGGCCTCTCGCAGTCGGATTCGCGGAGCGAGTCGCTTCCGGACGACTCGTCCGCGCCGCGAGGTGCGGCGACAGCGACCTCGTGACCCTGCTCGGCGAGCGCCGCGGCGAGGTCGCGGGTGTAGAGTTCGGTGCCGCCGTAGGTCGCGGGCGGCAGGGCGTGGGCGACCTGCAGGACGCGCATCGTCAGTCGGTCGTCTCGGGAGCGGCTTCCGGGGTCGCCGGTCCGCCGCCAGCGTCGCCGTCCTCGGTCGCACCGTTGCCACGGTCGGTCTCGGCGTCGCCGCGCTTCCGGTCGGCGAGACACTCCCGGACGTAGTCGTCGAGCATCTCGAACTGCCGGGAGAGGTCGTGTTCCTCGACGCCGAGCGGGGCCTTGAAGAACGACGCGAGGTGGCGCTGGACGCCCGCCTCCCCGCGCTCGTCGGCGTGGGCCAGCAGGCGCGCGATGTCGAGGACGAGGGGCGCGGCCAGCGCCGAGTCCGACCCTTCCCACGTGAACTGCATCGTCATCTCGGTGTCGAGAAAGCCCTCGAAGTGGACGTAGTCCCACGCGGTCTTCCAGTCGCCCAGCGACGGCGTGTAGTCGATGCGGACCCGGTTGTGCCCGATGTCCGGCAGGATTCCCTCCAAGATGTCGCCCTTACTGGCCAGCTTTCCGGCCTTGTTGCGCTCGTCTTCGAGGACCGCGCCGTCGGTGTTCCCGAGGATGTTGTGGCCCTCCCACGACAGCACCCGGAGGTTGCGCCCCGCGAACATCGGCGCGAGCGCCGCCTTCGTCAGCGACTCGCCGGTCTTGCCGTCGTCGCCCGCGTGGGGGACGCCCTCCTCGCGGGCCATCTCGCGGAGGCCCTCCACGGAGGCCCCCGCGCTCGGCGTGAAGTTGGCGTACGGACACCCCTCCGCGAACGCGGCGTAGGCGTAGAGCGAACTCGCCGGGAGGTCGGTCTCGCCCGACTCGACTGCGGACGCCACGGCGTCGCGGGTGTCGAATCGCTCGGGGTCCGACACCTCCGGTTCGGTCGAAGCCACGTTGACGACCACGACGGTGTCGAGGCCGCGTTCGCGCCGGAAGGTCCGGAGGTCCTCGCGCAACTGTTCGACCACCTCGGCCGCGCCCCGGTCGGTCTCCAGCGGTTCGACGTCGGCGAGCTCCGCGATTCGCTCGCCGCAGTTGAGCGCGGTCCCGCGCCGGACGCGGTCGTCTATCGCCCGCAGGTCGTCGGTCACCGCGTCCACGACCGACTGGTCGGGCGTCCCGCTTCGCTCGGCGAGACGCCGGGCCGACGCGAGGACGCTCCCCTCCCGAACGTCGTGGCCCCCGAAGTCGAACGACGCCACCGAGGGGAGGTCGAGGTCGGCGTACGGTTCCCGCGCCGTCACGAGACCCGTCTCGTCGGTCTCGCCGCGGGCCACCGCGCGCGCTCCGACCATCGCCGTGGTGGCGATGTTCCCGCGTGCGCCGACGAGCCAGACGCCGATGTCGGTCACGTCGAACCACCTCCTCCGGACGGCCTGTCGTTCGCGCTGTTCCCTCGGTCGAGTGCGAGTGTTCCGTACATCGTTCCCCCGTTTGATTCCCTCGCGGCGTCGTCCGCGAACTTTACTCCGTCGGCGGACCTCCTCTGATAAATCCGTTCTATCGGTACGACACGAATCCCGATAAACACGCTGGCCGAGGTGCGGGACTCGCCCATCGCGCGGTCGGATGTCGGCGCGTCTCACGTCGAAACTGAACGGGGGTAGGAGTGATGATACGACGACGAGGCTACAGGAGGACGGTGCCGAGGCTCCCGACCGCCTCGCTCCCCCGACGACGAGGTCACTACCCGACGAACCGGAGAGTGTGATGTGGGTCAGTCGCGGACGCTCACCGTCGTCTCGGTCCGCGAGTCCGGGTCGCGACCCGCCGCCGACCGGAGGACTCGGAGGTACGACTCGACCTGCCGCCCGACCGTGAACTCCCGGCGCACTTTCCGCCGACCGCGCGCGCCGAATCGGGCCGCGGTCTCCCGGTCGGCGAGCAGTCGCCGGAGGGCGTCCGCGAGCGCCGACACCGCGAAGGGGTTCACGACGAACCCGTCCTCGCCGTCGGCCACGAGTTCGTCCGCGCCGCCGAACCGCGAGGTCACGACCGGGGTCCCGGCCGCGAACGCCTCCAGATTCAGCGTCGGAAACGGGTCGAGGTGGACCGAGGGCGTGACGACCACCGTCGCGGCCCGGAGCGCCCCGCACAGTTCGTCCCGGTCGAGCCACCCCGTCGTCACGATTCGGTCGGCCGCGGCGTCGGTTCGGTCGGTCGTCCGCGTCTCCCCGCCCGTCCGGCCAGCCATTCGCGTCTCCGCACCCGTCTGGTCAGTCGCTACACCCGCGTCCGGCCAGTCGCCAGCCTCCGCCGCTATCTCGCGCATCCGCGAGACGTAGTCGTCGTCGCCGGTCACCACGAGTCGCGCCTCTGGCACGTCCGCGACGACTTCGGCGAACGCCCGCGAGAGGTGCGCGCCGCCCTTGTTGTAGCCGGTCCGACCGCCGAACAGCGCGACCGGCGCGTCGCCGAGTCCGTGGTCGGCCCGGAACGCCGCCGGGTCGCCCGCCTCCGCGACCGCCGCGGCGTCCACGCCGTTCCGAATCGTCTCGTGACAGGGGACGCCGTTCGCCCGGAGCGCGGTCCGGAGCGCGTCGCTGACCGCCACGCCGCGCTCGACGTGACGGCGGCGGGTCCGCCGGTTCGCTGGATTTCGAAGAGGGTTGTACCGAAGCCCCTCGCGTCGGGCCTGTCGCCGCGGACTGACGCGGTACTCCTCGGCCGGAATCGGCCGGTCGCCCGCGGGCGGGTCGTCGAGGTAGCCCGTCAGTTCGCCGTAGGAGACCGTCCCGGCGTCGTGGTACGTCTCGACCACGGGCGCGCGCCGGGCGGCCGCCCGGAGACCGGCGTTCGAGAGGTAGTGGACGTTGTGCGCGTGGACCGCGTCGGGGTCGAACGCGTCGAGGACTCGCCCGATTCTCCGGACGACGAAGGGGTTGTGGAGCGTGAGGTACGGCAGGACCGACCGGGGTTTCGGCGACCAGAGTTTGCGCACCGCGACTCCGTTCGCGGTCGCCCGCCCGGCGTCGGCCCGACGCTCGACCGCGGTGAGGACCGCGACTTCGTGGCCGCGGTCGTCGTAGCCCTCCGCGAGTTGGGCGGCGATTCGCTGCGCGCCGCCGCGGTCCCACGGCGGATAGCCGTCCGAGAGCACGGCGATGCGCATCAGAGATACCCGAGTTCCCGGAGGTTCGCTTCCACGTCGTCGGGGACCGAGGGGTCGGTCTCGTTCCGGTCGCGCTCGCCTCGGTCGCTCGGGTCGTCGCGGTCCCCTCCGACACCGTCGCTTCCGGACCGAATCGCTTCGGTCAGTCGCTCCCGCACGGCGTCGGGGACGGCGTCGAGCGAGACGGTCTCGCTCTCGTTGGCGGCCCAATCGACGCGGCGAGCGCGGTACTCGCCGCCGACCGAGTCGAGTTTCCAGTCGCCAGCGATGGCGGTCCGCCGGGTCCGGAAGAGGCGCTCGTCGGTCACCCCGTCGGGCGGATGCGAGCGGACCACCCCGGCGTACTCCGCGACGGCCGCTTTCGGTCGGCGTTCGGCGCGCTCCTCGCTCGCCGAGCGCTCTCGGTCCGCGGCCAGCAGGGAGCGCGCACGGTCGTGTTCCAGTCCCGCGAGCGCCCGAATCGTCTCGGCGACGTGAGTCGTCTGGACGAGGTCGTCGCGGCGCTCACCGCCCTCGAACTCGCCGGGGTAGCGCGCGACCAGCGGAACGCGCAGGAGCGGGAACCCGACCGAAGTCTGGTGGTCGAGCAGGGTCCGGTCGTCGCCCTCGCCGAGGTGTTCGCCGTGGTCGGCGGTCACCACGACCAAGGTGTCGTCGGCGAGTCCGCGCTCGTCGAGGGCGTCCAGCATCCGGCCGACGACGGCGTCGGCGTACGCCACCTCGTCGGCGTACCGCCGCCGGAGGTAGTCGAGTTCGGCCGCCGAGAGGCGGCGCTCGCCGAGGCGAATCGCCCAGAGGTCGTCCATCAGGTCGTCGAGGTAGTCGAGTTCCTCGTCGTAGGTGGCGCAGTCGGGCGGCCGGACCGGGGACCGGAACTCCTCGGGCACGTAGAACGGCAGGTGCGGGTCCATCAGGTGGGCGTACGCGAAGAACGGGCCGTCGGCGGTACCGAACTCGGCGAACCACTCGTCGGCGATTCGCGCGGCGCGCTCGCTGGCCCGCACGTCGTCGAGCCACGCGTCCTCGGTGGCCTCGCGATACTTGTACATCGCGGCGTTGGCGAGGCTGAGCGCCGGGTTCTCGGATTCGAGTGCGCGCCGGACGACGGTCGCGTACCACTCCGGACCGCGGGCCACGCCCGCCGAGAGGCGGCGAACGTCAGCGCCGCCGTCGAAGTGGCGGTGGTCCGGGCCGGTGAACTCCGAGACATGGTGGAACTCCCGGCCCTGCGGGAGCCAGTCCCCTATCCACGTCTTCGGCGAGAGGTGGAGGCACCGATAGCCCGCCTCCCGGAGGTCGGCGGTGACGGTCCGGCCCCGGTCCATCTCGAACCCGCGCGAGTC
Organism: Halorussus aquaticus; assembly: GCF_024218795.1. GTDB lineage: Archaea > Halobacteriota > Halobacteria > Halobacteriales > Haladaptataceae > Halorussus > Halorussus aquaticus. Next base: position 2,146,747 of record NZ_CP100400.1, on the reverse strand, counting down.
GGCCCCGTGTTCGTGCGGGTACTTCCCGGTCAGCAGACTCGTCACGCTCGGGAGGGTCCACGGCGCGGCGCTGACCGCTCGCCGGAAGTCGGTCCCCTCGTCGGCGAGCGCGTCGCAGTTCGGCGTCTCGGCCTTCGGCCCCCGGAGGTAGTCGAAGCGACAGGCGTCGATGACTAGAAGCAGGACGTTCGGCTTCCGCTCCCCCATGGACTCGTGGGACGGCGGCGTCCGCCGTAACGCTGTGGGCCGTCCGGAGGGCCACTCGTCCCGTGGTCTCCGAACGTCCTCTCTCACCCTCGACTGGCGAGCAACTGCTCGACGCCGTAGACCGCGCCCATCCCGGCGTCGAACGCCCGCGGCGACGCCGACAGCGAGAGCGCGAGCGCCGCCGCCGCGTTCGGCCGGAAGTCGAGTTCGAGCGCGCGCCGGAGGTAGGGTCGCCCCTCGGCGAGACGACCCGCCTCGCAGTACGTCTTCCCGGCGTCCGCGAGGAGTCGAGCGCGGGCCTCCGCGGGCAGGTCGTGGACCGCGAAGAGTCGCCGGACCGACCGCGCGAGGCGGTCAGGGTCGGCCGAGACGTTCCCGGCCTCGGTGCCCTTCAGCACTAGCGGCGCGTCCACGCACTCGAACCGCCAGTCCCGGGCGAGTCGCAGGCAGAGGTCCCAGTCTTCGAAACAGCCTAGTCGCTCGTCGAACCCGCCGACCTGCTCGAACGCCGCCCGGCGGACCAGTAGAGTCGAGGTGTAGGTCGGCACCGACATGGTGCGGACCGCCTCGCGCACGTCGCCCGACGCACACTCGCGGGTCCGGGGTTCGCCGTCGCGCTTGGTGACGGGCGCGTAGACGACACCCCAGTCGTCGCTCGACGGCCCGTCGCCCGCAGTGCCCGCCTCCCGGAGGATGCGGACCTGTCGCCGGAGTTTGTCGGGGTGCCAGCGGTCGTCGGAATCGACGAAGGCGACGAGGTCACCGTCGGTCCGCCGGACGCCCTCGTTTCTGGCCGAAGACACGCCCGACATCGCGTCGCGGCGGACGGACTCGTCGCGGCGGACGTACCGGAGTCGGTCGTCGTCGAACGACGAGACCAGTTCCGGCGTGGCGTCGTCGTCGCCGTCGTCCACGACGAGGAGTTCGAGGTCGTCGTAGGACTGGCCGAGGACGCTCTCGACGGCGTCGCCGAGGACCGCCGCCCGGTGGTACGTCGGGAGGACGACGCTGACGAACATCGGCGGCGGTACGACGACTCTCCGGAAACCTGTTGTGCCCGCCGACAGCGAGTCGCGGAGTCCGTCGCCGCGCGACTGGGAACGCTCCACTTCACGCTACTCCACTCCACTTCGCGCGGCCGGAGAACACTTCCCACAGTGTCCGGTAGGTACCGACAGGTGGGGACCGTGTCACTACCGGCAATTCTCGACATCCGCGACGACCTGTACCGCGCGCTGGAGGCGACCGGCGAGGTCGACGCCGTCGCCGAGGAGATAGAGACGGTGCTGGACCGACTCGACGCCTTCGAGGACCGCGACGCCGCCGACCGGCAGGGCATCGTGGACGAGGTGGACAACCAACTGCTCCGGGTCGAGGAGCGACTGAACCAGCGCGACGACGACGAGGCCGTCCGCGCACTGCAGGCCGCCCGGAACCGACTCCACATCTACCGAGACTCGGTCGAGGAGACCGACGAGAACCTCGCGGTGGTGGAGACCGACGTCCGCCAGCACGACATCGACGACACCCACGAGGAACTTCCGGTCGGGCAGGTGACGATGACCGCGACCGTGGCCAACACCGGCGACGACGCCGAAGTGGTCGCGTTCGTCGGGTTCTACGGCGACGACGGCGACGAGATAGAGACCCTCCGGGGACCGGAGTTCGCCGTCCCCGGCGGGGGACAGGAGCGGGTAGAGATGGAAGTGGACGTGCCCGGCGACGCCAGACACTACGCGATGTCGGTCGCCGAGGTCGAGGGCGTTCGTGACGGGCAGAGCGTCTGAGCCGCGATTTTTGACGGAGTCGTGGTTGTACGAGGCGCTCACACGCCCCACGGATAGGACTCCGGCGGTTGCGTCGAGTCGGTCTCGACGCCTTCGGTGCGGGCCGTCGTTCTGTCACGCGTGGCCACGCCGTCTCAGTCCTCCCGACTCACGAACTTGCTGAAGTAACTGGTGTCGCCGTCGTCGGTCTCGTCCTGATACAGGAACGCGAGGTCGTTCTCCTCGAACGTCTCGAAGAACTCGTCCCACGAGATGTCGTCGAGATTCTCGTCGTCCTCCTCGTCCGGGAAGTCGATTCGGAGGAGTCCGCTGTCGCCGTCCTCGGTGTCCTCCACGTAGGCCGGTCGGCCGTCGCGCTCTTCGACCCACTCTCGAATCTCGTCGTGGTCTGTCGTGGTCTGGCTTTCGTCGGACATACGTTTCCCCCGACACGATTTCTCGGCACTGATTCTGTTAGGCGTGATGGCCCCGAGCGGTCTCGCCGGACCGTATTCCGTCCCCTCCCCGACGAGGTCGCCTCCGACGAACCCTCGACCGGGCGAATCCATCAACACGGTGATTGAAGTGCCGTGGTTGTGCGTACGCACTATGGACCAATGAACTCCAAGCGTTTCCTCTTCGTCTCCGCCGACGCCGCACTGATTACCGACCTCGCGTGGCAAGTCCACCGCGAAGGTCACGACGTCAAGTACTACATCGAGTCCGAGAGCGACCGCGAAATCGGGGACGGGTTCGTCCCGAAGACGGACGACTGGCGGGCGGAGGTCGAGTGGGCCGACGTCGTCGTCTTCGACGACATCTGGGTGGGTTCCGACGTCGGAACCGGGAAACTCGCTCAAGAACTCCGCGAACGGGGGAAAGCCGTCGTCGGCGGCACGCCGAACACGGACCGCCTCGAAGAGGACCGCGGATACGCGATGGACGTGCTGGAAGACCACGGGGTGAACACCATCGAGCATCAGGTGTTCCACGATTTCGGCGAGGGAATCGAACACGTCCAGCAGAACCCCGCCGCCTACGTCATCAAACCGCTCGGCGAGGTCCAGAACGTCAAGCGCCTCCTCTACGTCGGGACCGAGGACGACGGCAGCGACGTAATCGACGTGCTGAGAGCCTACGAGAAGGCGTGGGGCCACCGCATGAAGGGGTTCCAACTCCAGCGGAAGGTCGACGGCGTCGAAGTCGCCGTCTGCGGGTTCTTCGACGGCGAACAGTTCGTCGACCGAGTGAACTTCAACTTCGAACACAAGAAGCTGTTCCCCGGAAACATCGGCCCGTCGACCGGCGAGATGGGGACGGCGATGTTCTGGGCCGGTCACAACGAACTGTTCGAGGAGACGCTGGGCAAACTCGACGGCTGGCTCGCCGAGGAGGGGTACGTCGGGAGCATCGACATCAACTGCATCGTCAACGAGACGGGCATCTATCCGCTGGAGTTCACCCCGCGGTTCGGCTACCCGACCATCGCCCTACAGGAGGAGTCGTTCGAGTCATCGACCGGCCGGTTCTTCTACGACCTCGCACACGGCGACGACCCCGAGTTAGCGGTCCACGCCGGTTACCAAATCGGCGTTCGAATCGTCCTCCCGCCGTTCCCGTTCGACGACGAGGAGACGTACGACGAGAGTTCGCGCAACGCCGCGGTCGTCTTCGAGACGGAGAGCAGAGAGGGGATTCACATCGAGGACGCCAAGAACGTCGAGGGGCAGTGGCGGGTCGCGGGCGACAACGGGATGCCCCTCGTCGTGACGGGGAAGGGAGAGACGATGCAGGAGGCCCGGGACCGATGCTACGAGCGTATCGACGACATCGTCATCCCGAACCTCTACTACCGCGACGACATCGGGGAGCGGTGGACAGACGGGGAGGGCGACCGTCTCCACGCTTGGGGCTACCTCGGACCGCAGACGTAGGGCAAGCCTAACTCCGGAATCGGTCCGTGTCGGTATCTCCGACACTCACTGCTCGCTTCTCCTCTCGACACCGGTGAACTCGAAGCGCGCACCGCCAGCGTCGCTCTCGGTCACCCGCCGCTCCCAGTCGTAGGTGTCGGCCAGATGGGCGACGAAGGAGAGTCCGAGACCGATACCGCCGTTCTCGGTGGTGAATCCCGCCTCGAACACTCTGCTGCGCTCGGGTTCGGGGATGCCCGGTCCGTCGTCCGCGACGTAGAAGCCGTCTTCGAGCGTATCGACCCGGACGGTCACGTCCCGGCCCCCGTGTTCCACGGCGTTCGTGAAGAGATTCTCGAGGAAGTGGTGGAGGTGAACCGGGTCGGCCTCGACGGTCCGGTCAGTATCGACGACGAGGTCCGCCTCGTCTACTCCCACCTCCGCCCACACCTCCGTGGCGGCGTCGGCTAATTCGACCGACTCCCAGTCGATTACCGAGTCCGCCCCTCGGGCAGTGACGAGCATGAGGTCGATTAGCTCTTCGATGCGGTCGAGCGCGGTCGTCACTTCCTCGGCGGCAGACTCGTCACCGGCGGCGGCCTGCGACTGATACAGTTGCGCTATCTGTAACGGGTTGCGGAGTTCGTGGGCGAGCATGCCCGCGAACGAGTCGAGGCGCTCGGTCTCGCGCTGACGTTCGAGTTCGGAACTGACCCAGTCAGCGAGGAGGTCGACGAACGTCACTTCCCAGTCGGAGAACTGCCCGGTCCGCGGTTCGTCGCCGTAGAAGCAGACCGTGCCGTACACCTCGTCACCGACGTACACCGGCGCGCCGAGGTAACAGGAGATGTCCCACGCGCCGTCGTATCCTCGGTCGGCCAGTTCCGGCGCGTCCGCCTCGACATCTTCGAGGACGAGCGTCCGTCCAGTCTCGACGACGCGCTCACAAACCGTCGCCGTCACCGGTACCGTATCGCCCGCTCGGAGGTCGGCGTCGTCGGGCGCGTCGACCGTCTCGAACACGTACTCCCCGCCCCGTGCGTGCGACAGCGTCGCGTAGTCCGTCCCGACAACCTCTCGGACTACTTTCAGGAGCGCGTCGATTTGCTGGGGAAACGGCCGGTCAGGGTCCGCGATAATCTCGTAGACGCGACGCAGAGCGTGTTCGTGCGCTCCGATTTCCGCCTGCTGGCGGACACACCCCGTGACGTCGCGAAAGTACACCGACAAGCCCGTTTCGGAGGGGTACGCACACACCTCGAACCACGTCTCTAGCGGTTCGTAGAACCCCTCGAACCAGACCGGTTCTTGGGTCTCCATCGCGTGGCCGTACTTCTGCTCGAACGCCGACCCGACCGTCTGCGGGAACGCCTCCCAGATGGTCGTCCCGAGTAGTTCCTCGTCGGTGCAGCGAAGAACGCGTTCGGCCTGCTCGTTCAGATAGGTGAATCGCCACTCCTCGTCGACCGCAAAGACGCCGTCGGTGATTCGCGCTACGACCTCCCCTCCCACGGTGTCCGAGAGAGACCGGTCCGAGTCCGTGGTACTCCTCTCAGAGTCGCTCGACGGGTCTGTCGTAGTCATGATTAAGGGGCTAGCGACATCAAGACAAGCTAGCGTCCGATAACAGAAAACACCACCAGCATTTGATTCTGTCTCTCTTTTTGATTAATCGGGTGAACGAATCAGTACGCGCGACGGACGTGATTCTCTCGGAACGAAACGGAACGAACTGGCCGTAAGTACCGGATAACAAAGCGGAGCGCGGCCGATGCTACAGCCGTCTATGAGTAAGCGAAAATCGACGCCGACGCGGCGGACCGTGCTGTCTGCCATCGGAACCGGGTTCGCCGGGGGATTGCTCGGGCCCGGGGCGACGGCGACGGGCCGGGCAGAGTCCGAATACGTCCTCGTGCAGGGCGATACGTGCGTCCCGGTCCGGCCGATGCGCCGCCAGTTGCCCGTGGAGACGTTCTACGACTACCAACTTCCGGAGAAGTACATCAGCGACGCCAACGGCGCGTCCGTCGGGGATACCGCACCCTACGCGTCGGCGGGCACGCTGGACTTCCAGCGCAGTCAGACGAGTTTCGCCTTCCTCTATCAGGGTCCCAAAGGGCTGAGTCTCGTGGTGGTCCACGGGGCCTCCGGAGACTCGGGAAGCGGTTCGGTGACGTTCGAAGCCACTGGACTTCCCGAGGACGGTGACTGGGTCGTCAAGGACGACCTCTACCGCGACCCCAACAGCGGGGAACGAGAGAACTACGACAGGTGGCACGTCGATGGAACCGACCACCGCATCGACTGGACGTGGGGAGGCGGCGGCGCGGACGGCGGCGCGTTCCGCGGTCTGGGCGACGACTTCGAGGTCGTTATCGACCCGGCGTTCAACGAGGACGCCACCCTCTACGACGAGTACTACAAGGGCACGGTCACCGACTGGGAGTTCCTCTCCGGGTTCCCGGACGACCCCGAGCACATCTCGCTCGACATGAGCGAACCGATACGAATCACGACAGGGAGTTGCGAGCAGAGCGGAGGCGGGCAGAAAGAGAGCGGGAAGCAGAGCGAGGGTGGGGAAAAGGAAGAAGAGAAGAAGAACGAGGGTGGGAAACAGGAGGAAGAAGACGAGCAGGGTGAGAAACAGGAGGAAGAAGAAAACAAGGGTGAGAAAGAAGAGGAAGAGCAGGGGTCGTATACGGTCTGTCACGAACCGCCGGGGAATCCCGACAACGCCCACACGATTCACGTGGGAAGCGAGTCGGCGCTGCGAGACCATCTCGACCACGGCGATTCGAGGGGACCGTGTTCCGAGGACGGGTAGAGAGGCGGTAAGCGCGCGAATCGGTGTGCGACGACGACGCACGCTCTGTCCTCGGCCAACCGTACAGTTCTCCGTCGAAGGTCGGTCGAACTATCGCTGCAAGTTGTAACGTTATACGACAGGAGCGCGTAGGTAAGGCATGCGACTCGATGGCAAAACAGTGCTCGTTACGGGTGCCGCGTCCGGAATCGGCGCGGCGACTGCGAAACGGTGCGGCGAATACGGCGCGAGGGTAGTCGTCACCGACGTGAACACCGGCGGTGCCGAGGAGGTCGCAGAGACCATCCGGGAAGACGGCGGCGAGGCGGAGGCTCACGAACTCGACGTGACCGAACCCGAACAGGTAGTGAGTGTAATCGAAGCCGCCCACGAAGAGTACGGGCTGGACGGACTCTTCAACAACGCGGGGGTGGGCCACCCCGGCAAGTCCATCGAGGACGTCGAGGAGAGCGTCCGTGACTTCGTGATGGACGTCAACATCAACGGCGTCTGGAACTGCTGTCACGCCGCCTTGCCGCTCTTGAAGGAGCAGGGACACGGCTCCATCGTCAACATGTCCTCCATCGCGGGGAAACTCGGGCTTCCCGGCCAGTCGGTGTACTCGCTAACGAAAGGTGCCGTACTGAACTTCACGCGAGCTGCCGCACAGGAGGCCGGGCCACACGGCGTCCGGGTGAACGCCGTGTGCCCGGGCTTCGTCGATACGCCGTTGACCGACACGTACTTCGAGGGCCGAGATAATCCCGACCGGGCGCGCGAGCAGATGGCCGACCAGTACCCGCTCAAGCGACTGGGCGACCCCGAAGAAGTCGCGGACTGCGTCGCCTTCCTCCTCTCCGAGCACGCGTCGTACGTGACCGGGCACGGGATGGTCGTGGACGGGGGCTACGAGAGCGGGTGAGCGACTCCGAGTCGATAGCTCGGAGGTACTCCGGACTCGATTCTGGCCGTGGCTGTCCGTCTCCGGGCCACGCTCGGCTAGAAAGAGCTACCTGTCGTGAATCGAAGGCTACACCATGCGCCGGAGGTCGTGGCTCTCTTCTCTCGGGACCGGTGGGGTGGTTGGCGTGGCCGGATGCACGTCACTGCTGAGTGACCCGGTCGAGAGTAAACGGATAGCGGTCTCCAATCACACCGCCGAAGCGTATCAGGTCAGGGTTCGCCTTTACGCAGGGGGAGACAGCGTGTACGACCGAACTCGTTCGCTCCCGACACGCCACGGCGAACACGACGCTACCTCCGGCGTGTTCGACGGCCTCCCGACGGACGAACACGATTACGCACTCTCGTACAAACTGTTGGAGCGGACCGAGTGACAACGGAGGTCTCTGAACGAGATAACCGAACGCTGCCCCGAGGTTCTGCTCCCGGTACACGACGACGGATCCGGACCGACGGTCTCCTTCCGCGTGTCCGACTGCGAGTAACCGCCAATCGAACACCAGTCGTGATATCGATTCCTCACCAGTCGATCAGGGCAGAGCGTGAACCTCGGAGATGGTCCCGCGGTCTTGTCCCACAGTCGAACCTCGACCCGTGGTCTTATCATCTTGTGACGGCAATCCATTTCTCATGGGAGACCCGCCGACTGACCCCGCAGAGAAGTCCGAGGACGCGGTCCCACCCCCGAACGTCGGTACTCCAGCCGAGACCCTCCTCGACGCAGTCCCGTACGGAATCTACTCCCTCGACCGCGAAGGGTATCTCGTCGCCGTGAACGATGCCTTGATCGACCTGACCGGGTACGACCGGGACACCGTTTTGGGCGAACACATCTCCCGATTCCTCGACGTCGAGGACGTCGTCCGGGCTGAGACTGCCATACGCGACCAGATTCTCGACGGGACACAGGACGCGGTTCATCTCTCTATTCCGGTCGTCACACGAACCGGGGACACTGTTCCGTGCAAGGTCTGCTTCAGCGGACTCTGGCGGGACGGCGAGTTCTGCGGGACTGTCGGCGTCGTCCGCGAAGTCGAATCGCCCGACACCGCCGCCGAGATTCAGGCGACGGGCGAACACCGTCAGGCGTTCGACGCACTCGCGGAGGCGTCCGCCGACGGCATCATCATGCTCGACAACGACAGCGTCATCCGGTACGCGAACCCTGCCGTCGAACGCATCCTCGGCTATCCGTCCGAGGAACTCGTCGGCGGTTCGAAGATGCAGATCATTCCGGAACGACTCCGCGACGTTCACGCCGAAGCCCTCCAACGCTACCTCCAAACGGGCGAGAAGCACATCGACTGGACGTACGTCGAACTGCCGGGGTTGCACAAAGACGGCCACGAGGTGCCGCTGGCCATCTCGCTCAACGAGTTCACCTACGACGGCGAACACTACTTCGTCGGGACGTTCCGCGACATCTCCACTCGCAAGGATATCGAACGGGAACTCAAACAGCAGAACGAACGCCTCGACCGATTTGCCAGTATGCTGGCGCACGAACTCCGTAACCCGCTCCAGATAGCCCAGATATATCTCGATTTCGTCGACGACGAGGACGACGACGCGCCCATCGGTCAAATAGCGGACGCCCTCCGACGGATAGACGAACTCATCGACGTCCTGTTGGTGCTGGCCCGGAACGAGAACGAAGTCGGTGACCGAGAGGCAGTCGACCTGACGAAGGTCGTCGCGGAGGCGTGGGGGAACACCGACACCGGGAAGGCCGAAGTCGAGGTCGCGACGAACCAGACCCTCCGGGTGAATCCGGCGCATCTCCAACAGGTGCTGGAGAATCTGTTCCGGAACGCGGTCGAACACAGCGAGGGGTCGGTTACCGTTCGAGTCGGAACACTCGACGATGGGTTCTACGTTGAGGACACGGGGCCGGGAATCGACGAGTCCGAACGAACAGCGGTGGTGGAAGCGGGGTACACGTCCGACGAGGGCGGGACCGGGTTGGGGTTGACGTTCGTCGCCGAACTCGCTGATGCGTACGGATGGGACTTCTCTATCACGGAAAGTACCGAAGGCGGTGCCCGATTCGAGTTCAGAGACGTCGAGTTCGTCGCCGACGATGCGCAGTGACGCGATGGGTATCCGCAGAGAACTGGTACACGAGCCACGAGTCTCTCTTTCCGTCTATCTGGGTCGTACTACGATGTTGAGAGCACTTCCTCCGCGTCTCCGCAATCTAGATGGATTCGCAGGCCCGTGCTGAATACCCACCCTGCATTCAGCACCGTGATTTCCTCGTGTGTCACTCAGTTACTCGTAACACCATCTCGGAGTGAAATTGTCACTCATTCACGTAGTCTAACCACGTATCCCTAGACAGGATCAGAAATGTCAGAAGAAACACCCGTATCGGACAACGAAGCTGTTGACGGACTCGCAGGAACCCTACGCGGAACCCTCGTTCGACCGGACGACGAGGGCTACGACGAGGCACGCTCCGTCTGGAACGGGATGATAGACAAACACCCGGCGCTTATCGTACAGTGCGCTGGCCCTGCAGACGTCATCAGCGCAGTGACGTTCGCAAAAGAGCACGACGTCCCCATCTCGGTGAAGGGCGGCGGCCACAACATCGCTGGCAGGGCCGTCGAAGACGACGCGCTCGTGATCGACCTGTCGCCGATGAACTCGGTGCGGGTCGATCCGGACGCGGAGACGGCCCGCGTCGAACCGGGCGTCGTGCTCAGGGAACTGGACCACGAGACGCAGGCGTTCGGACTTGCCACGCCCGTCGGCTACAACTCGACGACCGGTATCGCCGGACTGACACTCGGCGGTGGGTGGGGCTGGCTCTCGCGGAAGCACGGACTGACCGTCGATAACCTGATTTCGGCCGACGTCGTCACCGCTCGAGGCGAACTCGTCCACGCGAGCGAGGACGAAAACGACGACCTCTTCTGGGGACTCAAAGGCGGCGGCGGCAACTTCGGCGTCGTCACCTCCTTCGAGTTCCAACTGCACGAGGTCGGTCCGACCGTGCTGTCCGGTCCGATCGTCCATCCGTTCGACGACGCCAGAGCGGTCCTTTCGGGGTTCCGCGAATTCGCCGCCAGTGCGCCCAACGATGCGACGGTCTGGTGTGTCATCCGGCACGCGCCACCGCTTCCGTTCGTCCCCGAGGAGTGGCACGGCCGGAAAGTCGTCATTCTGGCAACGTTCTACGCCGGCGAGATGGACGAGGGAGAGCAGGTGCTCCGGTCCGTGCGCGACATCGGCGAACCCATCGCCGACGCAGTCGGCCCGCACCCGTACGCGGGCTGGCAACAGGCGTTCGACGGTCTGGCCCCCGCTGGAAATCGGCACTACTGGAAATCCCACAACTTCGACGAGATGACTGACGGCATGATAGAGACGTTCGTAGAGTACGGCAAAACGATCCCCACCCCGGAGACCGAGATTGCCATTCCCCATCTTGGCGGCGCAATCAACGACCTGCCAGTCGATGCGACGGCCTATCCCCACCGCGACGCGGAGTACATAATGAACCTGCATACTCAGTGGGAAGATTCCGAACAGGACGAAGAGTGTATCGCCTGGGCACGCGATATGCACGAAGCGATGACTCCCCACGCGACAGGGGGCGTCTACGCCAACTTCGTCCCCGAGGAGGTCGGTGACCAGCGGGCGGCCTACCGTGAAAACTACGACCGGTTAGTCGAAGTCAAAAACGAGTGGGATCCCGAGAACCTGTTCCGACTGAACCACAACGTCGAACCGACAAAATAACCGAGTCCGAAGTAGGCGTTCGCCGAATACACCCCTGTATTCTGGTGCAAGAAGAGAACTGACCGTCAATCCGCATTGATTCTCTCGGTGCTGGCCAGTTTGGACGTACGCGAACTCCGGTGGAATTCACCTGTCGGTAACCGATCGAACGACAGTAGAATCGTATCCGTCTGATAGTCTAATAGTATCGGGTGATTATCTCTGCGAGAATGTATGGGCGCTGCAGGATTTGAACCCGCGACAGCTTGGTCCGAAGCCAAGTACTCTGTCCAGACTGAGCTAAGCGCCCGCACCTTATCCTACTGCCCCGTCCATTTTAAACGCCGCGGTTTCGACCGGGCGTGTGCTGGCGTACCGAACCCTCACCCCGAGACGACGACGTCCCAGTCGGTGCGGTCGATGGTGCAACCGCCGCAGTCGGGGCACGTCTGTCGGTCGAGCGAGAACGTCGCCCCGCAGGTCTTGCACTCGTAGGTCTCCTCGGGACCGGGGTCTGTGGCACAGACCACACGTGCGAGTTTCCGGGCGAGACTCATGCGTAGTGTACCGCCACGAACATCTGGTTAGACGAACTGCGTTAAGACGCTTTTCATTCGTTCGACGGTTAACGGGGAGTAAGACTGCCTGCTGAAGCGGTTGTAACGTCGTTCAGAGTGACGACGAGCGTCTACTGGCCACTACAGGGAGGACCCAGAGAGTGCGAAGTGGTCGGTCGGTACGTCGTCGAGAGACGAGAGACCGTCGGCGTCGCTCCGGTCGGCGACGAGTGCGAGCAGACAGCGTCGGACCAGTTCGGCGTCGTCCGACCCGAGTTCGTCGCTCGCGTCGTCGCCGAGCGTCCGCCCGAGGTCCAGACCGTTCTCCGACTGCCCCGTGGAACTCGCCCGGACGCTCGCCCCGTCTTCCACCAGTTCGCGCAGGCGGAGCCACGTTCGAACCGTCGCGGTCAGGTAGCGTTCGGCCACTCGTTCGGGGTGCAGAACGGACGGAATCGTGGCGAGGTAAGCCGCGGCGTGAGAGTCGGCGACGGCGACGTTCTCGCCGACCCACTCTCGGACCGCGGACGCGGAGGCTGCCGGACCGAGGTCTTCGGCCGCCCGCTCGCAGAGTTCGGCCTCCTCGTCGGCCACGCGGTGGAAGGCGTCGCCGACGACGATTGCGTCCGCGCCGGCGTCGAGCATCGCGGTGGCGCGTTCGCGGGAGTCGATTCCACCGCCGTACCAGAGCCGCGACCACGTCAGCCCCTCGGAGATGGTTGCCAACGTCTCCGCGGCGTCGTCGCCGCCGTAGGTGCCCGAGTATTCGAGGTAGACGAGTTCGCTCCCGAGGTGGCGCTCGGCGGCCATGGCTCGCTGTTTGGATTCGCGGGGCGTGAGCAGGTCGGTCTCGGTAACGTTCGCCTCGCGGGCCGCGGCGCTGTCTGGGTTCTGGATGACGTAGGCCTCGAAGATGGCGTCGGCGAGCAGCCACGAGGTGGCGAAGTCGGCGAGCGCCTCGACAGCGAAGTCGGGGAGCCACGGGGTCCGGTCGGCGAGCAGGTCGGGCACCATCTCCTCGCGGACGTACTCGGTGGCCTCGCCTAACTGACCGACCAGCGCCTCCGAGTCGCCGTTCAGCACCTCGGGGATGGCGAGCAGGTCGGCCTGCTCGCGGGTCCGGAGCGTGACGTGGCGGGGACCGCTGGGTTCGTGGAAGACCGGCACCGAAGCGGGACCGAGCAGTTCGAACGTCTCCTCGGTGTTGCGGGGGGTCACGTCGGCCGACCCGCCGACCGACACCGCGCTCGTGTGCCGCAGGTAGAGGGGGTACAGCAGCGGGAGTTTCTTGGCGTCCTCCGGGTCCACTTTGGTGACGTGACTCCAGTCCGCCGGAACCGGATTCGTGTCCACGGGGACCACGGTTCGAGCGGCCAACGTAACCCCGCGGGCGACGCGGCCGAGTCGGCGCGCGACGCCGTCGAAACTCGTCATACAGGCCCATAACCCGGCGTCACCCAGATAAAGAACTCGCTTCCGTGCGCGGAGAGTGACAGGTACCGGAATCGCTCCGCAGCATCGGAGACGACCCGAAAGCGGAGGACTCCCCGACGACAGTTCCACAACCCTGATATACCGCGGCGGGCGACTCTCCGACCACATGGGTAGCGTTCGGTCACGAGTTCCGGCGGCGGCGAGAGCGCTGGCGACTCACCTCGCCGAGACCTACGACCCCCGCGTGGTCGTCATGGTGTTGCTCCGCAACGAGGTCGAGTCCGAAATCGAGTCCATGACCGAACGGCTGTTCCTGAGCGTCGAGCGCGACCTCCAGCACGCACGCGAGGCGGGCGAACTCGACCCGGCACCCGGGGCGGCCGACGAGCAGGCCCAGTTCGACTACGACACGCGTCTCGTCCTGCCCGCGATGTTGACGCTCGGCCGCATCCACGTCGAGGCGGGAGACGTCCCCCTCGTGCGCCTCGGTCGAGACGTGGACCGCGAGTTCGTGGCCCGCGGCCGAGAGACCACCCGAAACGTCGTCCGGGCGCTGCTCGACGGCGACATGCGCGACGCCATCAACGACGACGAGTACGAGGACTTCGAGACGAACCTCCGGCCGCGCGAGCGCGTCGCCGAACTCGCACAGCAGAGCTTGCAGGAGGGCGTCGAAGCGTGGTTCGACGCCGACGATACCCCCGACGCCGTCCGAGCGTCCTACGAACACGCGGTCGAACTCTCGGAACGCCATCAGGACGAGGACGAGGCGTTCCGACGACTCCTCGACCGGTTCCACGACTCGGCCGCCGGGTCCGAGGAGCGCGAGGCGGTCGTCGATGCCATCCGCGAGGAGTACAAGTTCGCCGACGCCGACGCGGACCTCTTCGAGGAGGCCACCGACCTCCCGTACTTCGCGACTCAGTACGCCCGCGTCGGCGTCCTCTACGAGGACATGCTCAACATGTACGAGGCCGACCTCGGCGTGGAGTTGGGCGAGGGGTTCAAACGAGCCATCGTGCTGATGGTCCTCGGCGCACAGATCGGACTCGACGACACCGACGACTACCCCGAGGACAGGGGGACGCAGCTCACGCCGGTCACCGCGGAGTTGAACGTCGCCGAGGACCGGGCGACGGGAGTGGCCCGAATCAGACGTATCGTCGAGGCGTACCTCGACCGCGCCGACGACTGCGCCGCCGCCGACGACCACCTGACCCGCATCGCTATCGAGTACATCCGCCAGCAGTCGCTCGACAGAATCGAGGGTCTGAGCGCGTGAGGGTCCGACTCGACCGAGCGTCTGCCGAGGCCGCGATAGTAATCAAAAAGAATATAAGCGGAACAGGATATTTTACTGCCAGACGACACCGGGGCCGAGATCGGTCGAGGCTCCGCTCCGGTCGCAACTTCACCGAGAGAAATTGCCATGTATGGACTGGGTGAGGTCTGTCCGGGGGTCGAGGTCGAACCGGGGACGAATCTCCTGGTGACCGGACCACCGATGACGGGCAAACGAACTCTCGCTCTGGAGATTCTCGCGCACGGTAGCCGTCACGGGGACGGTTCTATCGTCGTCACGACGAAGGATGGCGGCGAGGACGTCCGCGAGAGCCTCCGTGAGCTACTCGGCCGCGACGAGACCGGTCCGCTCGGCATCGTGGACTGCGTCTCCAAACAGCAGGGGATGAGTCCCTCTCAGAGCGACGAAATCACGTACGCCTCCTCGCCCAAGGACATGACGGGCATCGGGATTCAGCTCTCGGAGTTCCTGCAGGCGTTCTACAAGGACGGCGGCGTCAAGCGAAACCGCATCCTGCTGCACTCGCTCTCGACGCTGTTGATGTACTCGAACCTCCAGACAGTGTTCCGGTTTCTCCACGTCTTCACGGGCCGAGTCCAGAGCGCCGACGCGCTCGGCATCTTCGTCATCGACTCGACGGCCCACGACCAACAGACGACCAGCACCCTCAAGCAGTTGTTCGACGGGCAGATAGAGGTCCGGGAGGGCGACGACGGCCAGTCGGAACTCCGAGTACGAGGCGTCGGCGAAGACACCGACTGGCGACCCTTCGCGCGGCACTGAACGTCCGGCGTCACCGACCGACAGTGACTGCGTTGGGAATCGCGAGAGACTGCCGAAAGCACAACGCTGATTGGAGCGGCCCGTAACGACCAACCAATGACAGCGTCGTCGCAGTCCGACACCGACTACGCCGCTCGGGCGCGGGACGTGCTGGGGTTCTCGCGGTGGTGGCAGGTCGCGGCCGCCGCGGTGATGATGGGACTCATCAGTCCGTACCAGTACGTCTGGTCGTCCATCGAGTCGCCCATCGCTCGGTCGCTCGAACTCGACCCGACCGCGCTCGGGTTCGTGTTCACCCTGTTCGTCATCTTTCAGGCCGGGTCGCAGTTCCCGGTCGGGTGGTACCGGGACCGCCACGGGCCGCGCGGCCTGACGCTGCTCGCGGGCGTGCTGGCGGGCGGCGGCTACCTCGGACTGGCCTACGCGACCGAACTCTGGCACCTCTACGTCCTCTACTCGGTCGGTGCGGTCGGCGTCGGCATCGTCTACACCGTCGCGGTCAACACCGCGCTGAAGTGGTTCCCCGACCGGCGGGGTCTCACCACGGGTCTCGGCACGATGGCGTTCGCCGGGGGGAGCGCGCTCGTCGTCCCCTACGTCCGGGCGAACGCGACCGTCACGGGCTACTCCGACGTGCTGCGGAACATGGGTATCCTCATCGGCGTCGGCATCCTCGTCGGTGCGCTGGTCCTCCGGGACCCGCCGACGGGGTGGGTCGGCGGGGACGTCGCTACCGACGACGAGTCCGAGGCCGCCGATGGCGAGACCGAGGCCGGTTCGGAATCGACCCGCGCCACCGAAGGGCAGTACACGTCACGGGAGATGCTCCGGACGTGGCAGTTCTGGCTGATGTACGTCATGTTCGTCTTCGTCAGCGGGGCGGGACTGATGCTGACCGCCAAGGTGGTCTCGTTCGCCCAGAACGTGGGGTTGAACGCCCTGACCGCGACCGCCGGAGCGACGGTCCTCCCCATCGCGGGCGGCGTCGGCCGCCTCGTCGTCGGCGACCTCTCCGACCGGGTGGACCGCGAGCGGGCGATGGCGATTTCGTTCACGCTCTGCGGGCTGGGCCTGTTCGCGGTGGTCTGGTTCGGCGTGACCAACACCGCGCTCGGATTCCTCGCCGCGGTCGTCCTCGCGACGTTCTTCTGGAGTCCCCAGTACACCCTCTTCCCGAGCGTCGTCGGCGACTACTACGGTCAGCGCCACTCCTCGGCCAACTACGCTCTGCTGTACTCCGGCAAGATGTGGGGCGGCATCTTCGGCGGCGGCCTGACCGGATGGCTCGTGACCCAGACCGACTGGCCCACGGCGTTCGCACTCGGCGGTGCGCTCGCAGTGCTGGCGGGGCTGGCCGCGTTGCTACTTCGGGACCCGGCTGCGTAGCGACGGGGTGGTTCGAAGGGGGAAGACTCTGGCGGCAGCCTGCGGCGTTGCGGTACTCGCCAGATTAGCTCGTCTCGCTATATTTTCTGCGCAGCCTTCGAGTGTCCGACCGACGAGGCGTTCCGCACTGAACGAGTATCCGGAGTTCGAACATTCGGATTTCGATTCGGATTCCGAGTCTGGGCACCGTGACTGCGACCGGTCGGTGGCTTTCGGGGCTATCACTCCCTAGATTTCACGCTGTACCGTGCATCGCACTCCGACTCGGTTCTGAGGTTTCGCCGTCGAGTTCTCCGCCGCGATTGGATTACTGAGAGAAATTTTCCGTGGTGCTCTGAGAACTCCCGTACTGCTACGTTCAGCATTCAACGGTGGAAAACAGTCTCGTAGCGTATCCATAAGTTATGAGAAACCCACGGAGTAGATAGGATTCGCCTATCAGAAACGCCTCGTTCAACTACGGGAAAGAATTATATACCCATACCGCATATTCTGTGATAGATTATGACTGGGTACTACGACCTCATCCTGGGACTCATTCCGCTTTCGTTGATCGGCGTAACCGGTGCGCTGAGCGTTCTCGGCGTCTCGATAACCGCCGCCGTGCCGCTCGCCGCCAGTATTCCCGTGGCGCTCATCGGACACGCGCTCTTCGTCAACAGTCCCGTCGACGATACCCAGTCCCCGACGGAGACTGTGGACGCGTCGTCCTCGGCGTCCTTCGAACCGGCCGACTGACCGATTCCGGTTGGGGTTGTCCACCCGCTCTTTTCTCGTGTCGGACGCGCGATTCT
The DNA here is from genome assembly GCF_024218795.1 of Halorussus aquaticus. Lineage (GTDB taxonomy): Archaea > Halobacteriota > Halobacteria > Halobacteriales > Haladaptataceae > Halorussus > Halorussus aquaticus. Next base: position 2,129,112 of record NZ_CP100400.1, on the reverse strand, counting down.
CCGTCCAGTAGTCGCTTTTAGCGAGCGGTCGAGTTTCCCACCGATTCGGCGTCGTCAGTTCGGTAGCAGTCGGCCGTTCCCCACCGATACGTCCGACGCGGTTCTCGGTATCGTCCCCCGAACTTTATGGCACGTACGAGGGCTACCTCAACCGTTTTCAGGCTGGACTGTGTTGTCACGGCCATGACGGACGCACTGTTTCTGACGAGCGACGAGGTTTCCGGACTCGCTTCGCCCGCCGAGTACGTCGAGGCTGTCCGCGAAGGCTACCGACAGCGCGGCGAGGGCGCACCCGCGAGACCCCGCGCGAAACTCACCAACGAAGACCCGCCGGGGATGCTCACCGACTACTCGGCCGTCCTGCCCGAGACCGGCGCGATGGGCGGGTACATGTACGCCGCCGGGTTCGGCGAAGAGGACGCGTGGTTCGTGTCGCCGCTGTTCGACGCCGAGTCGGGCGAACCGCTCGCCCTGCTGGACGGCGCGAGCATGAACCCGTTCAAGACCGGTGCGGCGGGCGCGGTCGGGACCGACGTGTTGGCCCGCGACGACGCCGAGACCCTCGCGCTCATCGGCGCTGGCTCGCAGGCCCGCGGGCAACTCCGCGCGGTGACGACCGTCCGGGACCTCGAAAGCGTCTGGGTCTACTCGCCGACCAAGGAGTCCCGCGAGTCGTTCGCCGCGGAGATGAACGAGCGACTCGACCCCTCGGTCGCCGCAGTCGCCTCCAGCGCCGCCGCGGTCGAGGAGGCCGACATCGTGATCACGGCCACCACCGCGAGCGACCCCGTCTTCGACGGCGACCTCCTCGCCGACGGCACGCACGTCACCGCGATGGGCCAGTACCACCCCAACAAGCGCGAACTCGACACGACGACCGTCGAGCGCGCCACCTACGTCCCGGACCTCCGCGAGCGCGTCCAGCAGGACGCCGGGTCGTTCATCGCGGCGCTCGAAGAGGGCGCGATTTCGGAAGACCACGTCCACGCCGAACTCGGCGACATCGTCGCCGGGAACGCGCCGGGCCGGGAGTCCGACGACGAAATCACGGTCTTCGACAGCGGCGGGACGGGCATCGAGACGGTCGCCGCGGCCCACATGCTCTACGAGCGAGCGAAATCGGAGGGTCTCGGGTCCGAAATATCGTTCGCGCCCGCGAGCGAGGCGCTCACGGGGAAGTAGTCGGAGAGTCCGTAGAAGGTCGTCCGCGGACCTCTCGATACGTCGCCCGCGAAATCGTCGGGAAGTAATAGAAACTGGTGGTCGTGGGGGCGAGGCTACTGTCTCAGGCCGCGATCATCATCGCCGCGATGAACGACGAGTCGGTTCCGGCCTTGGTCTCGTTCTTCTTGCGCTCTGCGTCGGACATGTTTCGGGGGTGCTGCCATTGCATACACGTATAAAATGTTCACTCACTCTTGAGTATGTTGTTTCGCATACGAGTCTGCGAGAGGCTCGCAAATCATTTGTGATGGCATACCTCACCGAGGGTTTCGAGGCCCGCCAGACACCTTCGGATAGCGACATCTTTTCCGGCCCGGAGATTCGAACCCGCTGTATGGATTCGACATCGGACGACGGTACGCCCGCCGAGTTCGACGAGGCGGCGCTCTACGGCGTCGTTCGCGAGGCCGTCGAGGATGCCATCCTCGGTGTTATCGGGACGCTGTTGCTGGTCGGCGTCGCGCTCGTAATCGTCTTGGCCGGTGTCGGAACGATGACGCGGACGGGAGGGCCGGCCGTGACGGTGTTCGGAGGTCTCGTCACCGCCCTCGTCCTCTACCTCGGCGCAGTGACACTGGGCGTGATTCCGCCGGTGAGCGAGCGGTTCTGAGGTCAGAAAGAGTGAACTGCATCGAAACGCGCAGTCCGGTCTACAGTCCCAGCGCCTGCATCAAAGTCATCCCGCTGGCCAGCGCGCCGACCAGATAGCCGCCGATAGCGCCGCCGTTCAGTAGGGGAAGCCCGGCGTGCGCCCGCCCCTTCAGGACCATCCAGAGGAGGACGAGCAGACCCGCAATCGTGCCGACCATCGATGTCAGCGCGGGCAGGTTCAGCGCGATGCCCGAGACCAGCGGTTCCGGCGGCGCGAAGAACGCCGCGCTGGCGACCATCACCGAGGGCATCACGGCGTCGCCCAGCCCGATGAAGAAGACGTCGCGCTCGTCCATCTCCGGGCGGTCGGCCTCGGCCGCAGTCTCCTCCTCCGTTCGCCCGCCGTCCGCGGCGCTGGCTTCGCTCTCTCCACCGGTCTCCCCCGCCCCGGCCCCGCCGTCGTCGTCGAGGAACGAGTAGGACGCCGAGAGCGGAATCACGAGGATGACCGGAATCTTGAGGTCCATCACGCCCGAGGCCAGCGTCAGCATGTGTTCGGTGCCGTAGACGCTGATGGCGTCGTAGACCGCCAGCACGGTCAGCAGGAGGATGGCTGGGAGCAGGCCGAAACTGATGCCGAACAGTCCGGCCGCGCCCGCGCCCATCAGGACGCCCGCGGCGTCGATGACGTACCACTCGGGGTGGACCGCCAGCGCCAGCGCGACCGCGCCCGCGGCCGCCAGCGCGACCACGTTGACCGGCGCGCCGCCGACCGAGACGACGAGCCACGCCGGAACCACGACCGAGAAGACGTACCACGAGAGCAGACCGCTCGTGAAGATGAGCGCCCCGCGGAGCAGCCACTGCACGTCGAGTTTGATGATGGCGAGCATGATGCCGGTCATGACCAGCACCGCCCCGACGTAGACCAGACTGTTCGTCGGGTCGGAGGGGTTCTCGACCTGCTGATACCCCGCCTGCTGGAACGGCTCGACCAGCACTAGCGCGCCGAGTTGGACCAGAAGGAACATCGTGACGGTCAACCCGACGGCCGCGAACACGCGCGTTCGATTCTCCATGCCGGGACGGTCGAACCCGCGCGCCTTTGTGGTTGCGGATTCGCGCGGGGTAACGGACCGATACCGGTCGGTACTGCTCGTTGTCGCCCCGACACGGCTCGTTGCCGCCGCTCGGGGCGTGCGAACGGAGCGTAACCGTTCCCGGGATTCAAACCCGAACCGACTGTGGACAGCCTATGCCATCGCTCCGACGCTTCACGGTACTGATCGTCGTCGTCTCGCTGCTCGCCGCCGGGTTCGCCCCGCCCGCCGTGGGCGGCCCGGCCGACGCCGACCGTCTCGGCGACGAAGCGGCGACCGACGACTCGCGGACTGACGCCTCACGAACCAGCGGGTCCGAACCACTCGACGCACCGCAGACGCTCCCCCAGACAGTAACAGACCGTCCCGAGTTCGACGTGGTCGAGGGTCCGCTCTCGCGTCAGGACGTGGGGAACCTCACGCCGCGAGAAGCGGCCGCGCTCGGGGCGCGTCAGGGCGCGCAACTCGCCGAGATACAGGGCGCGACCGTGACGCCCGAGCGACGGGAGGCGGCGGTTCGCGGGGCGGTCGCGGCGTCCCAGCGCGAGGCCGACGTGAACGTCGCGCAACTGCTGGTCGCCGCGCGCGGTGCGGCCCACGGCGCGCTCTTGCACTTCCAGTCGCAGGCGGCCGAGCGCGGCCCCACCGTCGCCCCCATCCGGGCCGCGGTCCGGGGAGGGACCGGCGGTGCGCTGGTACAGACGCAGGAGGCGAACGTCGCCCAGATTCAGGGCGCGTCCTACGGCGCGGCCCACGGCGCGGTGGCCCAGCGCCAGCAGGCCAGCGTCTCCCAGATTCAGTTCGCCTCGCAGGCGGCGGCCGAAGGCGCGTCGCGCTCGGCGGTTCGCCGAGACGTCGACGCGGTCGGCAAAGTTCAGGAGGCCGCACAGGGCGCGGCGTACGGGTCGCTCGCCCAGCGCCAGCGCGTCGAGGTGTCGCAACTTCAGGCGGCGGCCCGAGGCTCCGCGTCCGGGGCGCTGGTGCAAGTCCAGCGCGCCGACGTGAAACAGATACAGGTCGCGGCGCTCGGCGCGGCCAAGGGCGGCGTGAAAGAACCGAAGGAAGCGCCCGCTGAGAAGGTCGAGGCCGGGTGCAGGGGCGCGGCGACCGGGGCGGTCAGCCAGACCCAGCGCGTCACCGTCGAGCAGATTCAGTTGGCGGCCGAGGGTGCCGCGCAGGGCGCGATACTCACCCAGATTCAGCAGGTGTCCGTCCAGCAGGTGCAGGCCGCCGCGCTCGGTGCGGCCCGCGGCGCGCTCCTCCAAGTGACCGTGATACAGGTCCAGATAGTCAACGTCGTCCAGATTCAGGTCGCCGCGCAGGGCGCGGCCGCCGGGTCGCTCGCGGCCACCGTCCAGCGCCAGTCGGTCTCGGTCCGACAGGTGCAGGCCGCCGCGCTCGGCGCGGCCAAGGGCGGCGTGACGCAGGTCCAGAGCGTGAACGTCCAGCAGGTGCAGGCCGCGTGTCGGGGCGCGGCGTACGGGTCACTCGTCCAGTCGCAGGACGCCAGCGTCACCCAGATTCAGGCCGCCGCGCAGGGGGCGGCCGACGGTGCGGTCGTCGCCAGCCAGCGCCAGCAGGTGGACGTGACCCAGATACAGGTCGCCGCGCAGGGAGCCGCCACGGGGGCCGTCTCCCAGAGCCAAACCGCGAGCGTCGTCCAGATTCAGGCGGCCGCGAACGGTGCCTCGGCCGGGACCGTCGAGCAACTCGGCGAGATAGAGGCGCTCGACCCGGCCCAGACGCTCGCCGTCGCGCAGGGCGCAGCGGTCGGCGCGGCCGCGGCCGCGGTGGAAGCCGACGTGACCGCCCCGCAGACCATCGCGACGGCCGCAGCCGAGGGTGCCGAAGAGGCGACGCAGGTCGTCGCGGAGTCACCGGAGGCCGACCCCGCGCAACTCCGCGAGACGGCCGCAGCGGTCGCGACGGAGGTCGTCGAGACCGCTCCGGAACCGGAGACCACGACGACGGAGACGACGACCGCGCCCGGACCGACGACGACTCCGGTCGTCACGACGGTTCCCGATACGACCACGACGACCGCTACAGGGACCACGACCACCACTGAGCAACCGACGACGACCACGACGACCACCCAGCAACCGGACACGACGACCCAGACGACCACTGCGACGCCGACCACCACGACGACCGAAACGACTACTACCGGGACTCCGACGACCACGACGACGACCGAGCGACCGACGACCACGACTCGGACCACCACCACGACCGCTCAACCCGAGATTCAGGCGGATACGACCACGACGACTGAACAGCCTACGACGACGCCACAGACGACTACGACGACCGAACAGCCCACGACCACTACGACCGAACAGCCCACGACCACTACGACCGAACAGCCCACGACCACTACGACCGAACAACCGACAACGACGACTGAGACCACCACAACCACCGAGCAACCGACGACAACCACCACCCAGACGACCACGACTACAGAACGAACCACGACAACCACGACGACCGCAACAACTACTACCACGACTCAGCCGACCACGACAACCACGACGGCACAGACGACCACGACAACCGAACAGCCGACGACTACCACGACCACGACGACCACAGTAATCGGCGACTCGGCGGCCGTCAACCTCACCAACCAGACGGCCGACGGGCAGGTCACCGTTGCGACCGCAGACCTGCCCGAGGGCGGGTTCGTCGCGGTCTACGACCGGAGCGGGAACCTCGTCGGCGTCTCGGAGTACCTCGCTCCCGGCGAGTACGAGGACGTGCCCGTGCCGGTCAACGAGTCGCTGTCCGGCCAGCAGGTGGTGTTCGCCGCGGCCCACCGCGACACCGACGGCGACCGCACGTTCGGATTCGTCGAGTCCGGCGGGCAGGTCGATACGCTGTATCTCGACCCCGACGGCGAGATAGTCACCGACCCCGCGGTCGTCGAGTTCCCGACGGAGAACGCGACGGCGGCGACAGCGGGATAGCCCGCTTTATTTCGACGCTTCTATAGGTCGCCGGTGACCTCGTTGTGTCATGGCAAGTCACGGCAGGACCGCAACCACCGCACGGGGACCCCGGCTACCCGACGCGGTTCCGTTCGACCTGACGACCGTGACGCGACTCAGTTGGGAGTTGGGGTCGCAGGTCGTCTCGGACGCGACGCTGCTGTCCGAGTGGGAACACGTCACGTCGGGGCGGACGCTCGCCGTCTACGACGCGACCGACCACACCGTCGTCCTCGGCGTTCGGACGCCGGTCGGACGCGAACGCTTCTTCGGAGCGACGAAGGACGACGTGGACGCGAAGCGGTCGCGCCTCCGCGACGCCGAGAACTGGCGTCGATGCGAGCAATAGGGAACCGAATCGAGCGCGGGTTCGCGGTTTATCGCGCGTAGAGTTTCTTCCCGAGGAGCGGCGCGAGCGCGACTCCGTCGTCGGGCGAGACCGCGGCGTAGGGCCGCGAGACCGGACCGAAGACGTCCACCACGCGACCGACCTCGTTCAACTGCTCGTCGATGGCCTGCGTGCCGACGTTCGGGGGTTCGTCGTCGGGACACCGGACGACCGCGAGTCCCTGCGCCGTCCGGACGACTTCGCCGAGCGCCTCCATCAGTCTCGGAGCGCCGCGACGTACGCCGCGACCGCCTGAATCAGATCGTTCTTCGTCGAGTCGTCGGCGTTCTGGACCAGCACGCGACCCCGCTCGTTCCAGTTCTCGCGTGAGTAGGCCTTGTCGCGTTCGATTATCGCGTCGTAGCCTACCTGCTGGACTGCCTGAGCGATCTCGTCCACCGTCGGCTCCTCGACGGCCATCTCGGCGGCCACCCGGCGTCCCTCGTTGCGACTCTTCGCCGCGTCGAAGTACGCAGGCCACAGCACTTTCTCGACCATACGTCAACGTCTCTCCCCGGCCGTTAAACACCTTAGGAAAACAGCGAACGGAACAGCGTGTTCAGGGACGACGCGCGAGCAGGGCCGCACCGGCGAGCGCCGCGAGCGTCGCGGGGACGCCGAATCCGGGGATGCTCCCCGACGACCCGTCCGTCGCGGTCGCCGTCGTCGTCTCCGCCTGCATCGCACCCTCGTCGGTGGTCGTCTCGGGCGCGTCAGTCGTCATCTGCGTCGTTTCGGTCGCCTCGGTCGTCGTCGTGGCGTTGGCCTCCGCGTACGCCTCGGGGTGGAACGCCTTCGCCATCTGCACCACGGCGTTGACGACGCGCGGTGCTGGCTGGCTGACGTTCTCGTTAGTGACCGTGATGACCTGATCGTTCTTCACCGCCGCGGTGCCGTTGTAGGCGTCGGTCTTCGGGTAGACGCCGTACTGGCCGATCTGAACGATCCACTCGGGGTTCTGCTTGACGATGACCTCCTCGCTTATCTGGCCGTAGCCCGAGATGTTCGCCTCGGCGGCGATGTTCGTTCCCCCGGCGAGTTCGACCATGTTGCCGATGAAGGTGCCCGCACCGGCGGTGTACCCGCCGCCCACCGAGACGAACACGCGCGGTCGCTCGGAGTTCTCGACCGCCTGCCGGACGGTCTCGATTCGGTCTTTCATCGACGCGACCGTCTCGTTAGCCGCTTCGCAGTTCCCGGTGAGTTGCCCCGTCAGTCGGGTCTTGGCGTAGATGTCCTCGACCGAGGTGGCGAATCCGAACCGGAAGACGGTCAGTCCGGTCTCGCGGAGTCGCTGGACCGTCTCGTTCGAGATGACGTTCGGTGCGAGGACGAGGTCGGGTTCCGTCGAGACGACCTTCTCGACGTTGACCTGCGTCTGTCCAGCGCCCGAGACGTTGGTGCGCGAGTCCGCTCCCTCGAGATACGAGGCGTACTGCGAGACGCCCACGACCTGCTCCTTACCGCCGATCTCCCACATCGTCTGGGCCGCGCTCGGCGAGAGCGTGACGACTCGCTCGGGCTTCTGCTCGACAGTCACTTCGGTTCCCGTCGCGTCCGTCGCGTTGACGGGGAACGAACAGTCCGCCTGCGCCGCGCTCGCTCGGACCTCGGTCCCGACGTCGGCGTCGGTCCCGGTTACGGCCGTCGCACCCACCGGGGCGACGCCCGCCGCGAGCAACAACAGTACCGCAAATACGCTCGTGGCCTTCTGTCTCATGCGTTCCCCACTCCGACCGTGTCCAATAAGTATTTACCTAAAGCAAACTGGCTTTCAGGTGATGCGGCAGGGTGCACGAGTCGTCGGCTGGTCGTCGGGATTAGCCGCCGCGCTGGCGGTCGTCGTCGTGGCGAGCGCGGCAATCGGCCCGGTGCCCATCGACTACCTCGTGGTGGCGAAGGTGTTGCTGAACGCGCTCGCGGTGCCCGCGGGGGTCGGCGTCGCCGACCGGACGCTCCGAATCGCGGGACTCGCCGTCACGACGCCCGCGCCGACGGTCGAGTTCGCGTCGATATTCGACTTCGCCGTCCCCGACACCGCCCGGACCATCGTGATGACGCTCCGCCTGCCCCGAATCGCGCTCGGGGCGGTCGTCGGACTGGCGCTCTCGACGGCGGGCGTGGTGATGCAGGGGTTCTTCCGGAACCCGATGGCCGACCCCTCGATAATCGGAGTCTCGTCGGGCGCCGCGGTGGGCGCGGTGGCGACCATCGCGCTCCCGTTGGCGGTCCCCGTCTCGCTCCCGACCGCCGCCTTCGTCGGCGCTATCGCGGCCGCGTTCGGGGTCTACGCGCTCGCCACCGAGGACGGCCGGACGCCGGTCGCCACTCTCCTGCTAGCGGGCGTGGCGGTCCAGACGTTCCTCGGCGCGGTGGTCTCGTTCCTGCTCCTCCAGACCGGCGAGAGCATGGAGCGGGCGGTGTTCTGGCTGATGGGCCACCTCCACCTCGCGTCGTGGGGGGACGTGCGACTCGTCCTCCCGGTCGCGGTCATCGGGTTCGCGGTCCTGCTGGCCTACGCCCGGGACCTGAACGTCCTCCTGCTCGGCGAGGAGGACGCCCACGCGCTCGGCGTGGAGGTCGAGCGGACCAAGCGCCTCCTGCTGGCGGTCGCCAGCGTGATGACGGGCGCGGCGGTGGCGGTCACGGGCGTCATCGGGTTCGTCGGACTGGTGGTGCCCCACGTCATGCGACTGCTGGTCGGCCCGGACCACCGAATCCTGCTCCCCACGTCGGCGCTCGCTGGCGCGACGTTCCTCGTCGCCACCGACACCGTGGCGCGGTCGGGCACGGCGGAACTCCCGGTCGGCATCGTGACCGCGTTCCTCGGCGCGCCGTTCTTCCTCTACCTGCTCCGCAAGCGGGAGGTGCACGCACTGTGAACCGACGTTTCTACCGGCGGCGAAACTACCACTCCCGACAGGGTTGCGCTCGGCTCGTCGTACCACGTTCCGGGTGGACTGAAAGGGGCCGACCGGTCGCGTTTACGTGGTCGTCTGGCCAACCCCTATCTGCGTGCGGTTTGCGCAGATATGTCGGCCAGCGACCGCGACCGGTCGGGGGCTTTCTAAACGGTCTCGACGGAGCCTGTAGACCCTGCTTCAGTGCCGGAATGAACACCGAGAGGAACGTTTCTGCGGAGAACTAATCATGATAGAGATAGACGGCGTCGCGGTCGAACTCGGCGAGAACAGCATCCTCGACGGAGTGACGACCGCCGTCGAGGACGGCCAGTTCGTCGGTCTGGTCGGACCCAACGGCGCGGGCAAGACGACCCTGCTCCGGACCATCAACGGGGTCGTCGAACTCGACCGCGGCGAAGTCCGGGTCGGCGGCGACCCCGTCGCCTCGCTCTCGTCGAAGGAGACGAGTCGCCGGGTCGCGGTCGTCCCGCAGGACACGACGCTCTCGTTCGACTTCCCCGTCGAGGAGGTCGTGGCGATGGGCCGCCACCCCTACCGGTCGCGGTTCTCGGGCGGCGGCGCTGACTCGGCGGACGGTCCGTCCGACCGCGAGCGCGTGGTCGCCGCGATGGAACGCACCGAGGTCACGGCGTTCGCGGACCGCTCCATCACCGCGGTGTCGGGCGGCGAGCGACAGCGCGTCCTGCTGGCGCGGGCGCTGGCTCAGGACACGCCCGCGCTCCTGCTGGACGAACCCACCGCCAGCCTCGACATCAACCATCAGGTCCGGACGCTCGAACTCGTCCGGGAACTGGTGGACGAGGACGACAAGACCGTGGTGGCGGCCATCCACGACCTCAACCTCGCGGCCCACTACTGCGACGAACTCCGCCTGCTCTCGGGCGGCCGTATCCGAGCCAGCGGCGACCCCGAGACCGTCCTCGCGGAAGACCACCTCGAAGCCGCCTTCGACACGCGGGCGGTGGTCTCCAGCCATCCCGTGACCGGTTCGACCTACGTCACGGCCCTACCCGAGCGTCCGGTCGAACGCGAGGGCCGCGTCCACGTCGTCGGCGGGGGCGGCACCGTCTCGCGCCTGCTCTACGTGCTGTCGGCCGCGGGCTACGACGTGTCGGTCGGCGCGCTCAACGAGGGCGACTCCGACCTCGAAACTGCGCGGTCACTCGGTCTCGACGCCGTGACCGAGGAACCGTTCGCGCCGGTCGGCGACGACGCCCGCCGCGCCGTCGAGTCCCGAGTTCGGGAGGCCGACGTGACTGTACTGGCTGACGTGGAGGTCGGCGTGGGCAACCTCGCCAACCTCCGGGCCGCCCGCGAGACCGACTCCGTGGTCGTGGTCGAGGAACGGTCCTTCGCGGAGCGCAACTACGCCGGGAGCGACGCCGCCGCGCTCTACCGGGAACTCTGCGAGCGCGGGCGCGTCGTCGGCCCGGACGAACTCCTCCCGGCAGTGGAGGAGGCGGTGGACCCGCCGAGCGAGCGCGCGGGTCCGGCGACCGAGTGAGCGTTCGAAGTCACAACTGACTTGTCAGAAGTGGCGTAACTCCGCGACGATGCCCTCCACTGTCTCCCGACGGGAACTGCTGGCGGCCGGTGTGGCCGTCGGCGTCGCCGGGTCGAGCGGTTGCCTCGACGCGATTCGCGGTTCGTCTCGGGACCGGAGCGACGAGCGACGACTCAGACTCCTCCTCCACGACGAGTCGGCGACGCTCCGCGAGAAGTACGTCGCCGACCTCGAGGGGAACCGCCCCGACTGGGACGAGGAGGCCTTCGCGGCTGCACTCGACGGCGAGTCGTACACCAGCCAGTACCGCGAACCCTTCTTCGCGCGAGACGAACCCAAGTACGCCGAGCGCGACGGGACCTACTACCGACTCGGTTCCGTCGTCGTCGGCGAGGCGACGGCGACCCGTCCCGTCCTGCGACTCGCCTCGGTCGGGCGGCCCGAGGAACTGGATTCGGTGCCCGACCACGTCGCACACGACGACCTACCCGGGACCGACCGGCGGGCCGTCAAAGTCGCCCAGATGGCGGCCCGCGCTCGCGGCAACCCGGGCGGCGCTCCGCGAAGTCTGGTCCAGCGCGGCGGCTACGTCTACCGCGGCGAGAAACCGGCGGCGGACAGTCGCCTCCTCGGCGAGTCTGGACCCAGCCACGTCGAGTACCGCGGCAGAATCTACGCGGTCGAGGTGTCGCGCGAGACGTTCCACGAACCGGTGTATCGCGCCGAGGTCGAACCGGTCGCCGAGTCGCCCGCCGAGATGGAGGCGGTGCTTCGCGCACAGTTCGTCGAGGGCCGGTTCGACCGCCGCGACCTCTCCGAGGAGGAACGCTCGATTCTCCGGGCGGCGCAGGGCAACGGCGGGTACAGCGAGTCCCACCCCTACTCCGCGGCGTACCGGTCGCTGCTGAAGCGACTCGGCAAGCGCGCGTACCTCGACGGAAACGTCGAGAAGGACGCGCTCGCGGACTCGACTCGCCACGAGATACTCCGGTACGGCGACGAGTACCACGAATACTGGTTGCGGTTCGTCGGGACCGAACAGTGACCGCGTCGGCGGAAGTCGGGGGCGACGACGCCCGCCGCGACCCGCTACCCGGTCACCTCGAAAAACGCTAACTCGCCACGAGTTCGTACTGCTGGGCCAACTCGAACAGCATCAGCGCCGCGAACGTGCTGGCCGCGAGCAGCACCAACCCGGTGATGCCGACCTCGACGTTGGGCGCGGCCATGCTCGCGGTGCCGAGCAGCGCGCCCGAGACCAGCGCGGCGAGGAACCGGACCGGTCGCGGGAGGTTCGCACACCGCTGGGCGAGCGTCGGGTCGAGTCCGACGATGCGAGTCCAGACCACGTAGAGCGAAACTACGAACAGGAACGCGAGCAGACCGACACCCAGCAGGAGGGCGAACTTCGCGGGATACATCTCCTGTTTCCAACAGCGTAACGGTTTCTACATAAGTGCATCGGTGATAGGTCTGGATTCCGAGACGCCGTGTCGGAGTCGTCTCGGGCCACCGCGTGACGCGGGTTCGGCGCGGCAATTATGTGACTCGCGCCCCGAGAGGGCGGTATGAAACTCGCCGACCGTTCGGTCGTCGTCGTCGGGAGCGGCTTCGGCGGTCTCTCGACCGCCTGCTATCTCGCCGACGCGGGCGCGGACGTGACAGTCGTGGAGAAGAACGAACAGGTGGGCGGTCGGGCGAGCGTCCTCGAACGCGACGGTTTCAGATTCGATATGGGTCCGTCGTGGTATCTGATGCCCGACGTGTTCGAGCGCTTCTTCGGTCACTTCGACCGGCGGCCGAGCGACTACTACGGACTGGAGCGGTTGGACCCTCACTACAAACTGTTCTTCAAGGACGGCGACGAGATGACAGTCACCGCCGACCGCGAGGCGACCAAGGCAACCTTCGAGGAGTACGAAGACGGCGCTGGCGCGGCCCTCGACGCCTACCTCGACGAGGCCGAGGAGACCTACGACATCGGGATGGAACACTTCGTCTACACCGACCGTCCCCGCTTCCGCGACTACGTGGACTGGGACGTGTTCAGGCACGCCCGCGGACTGACGTTCCTCGGGTCGATGCAGGACCACGTCGCGGAGTACTTCGACCACCCGAAACTCCGGCAAGTGATGCAGTACACGCTCGTCTTCCTCGGCGGGTCGCCCAAGAACACGCCCGCGCTCTACAACCTGATGAGCCACGTCGATTTCAACCTCGGCGTCCACTACCCGGTGCGCGACGACGAGGAAGACTCTCCCGGCGGAATGGGCGTCGTCGTGGACGGCATCGCCGAGATGGGCGCGGAGATGGGCGTCGAGTACCGGACCGACAGCGAGGTCCAGTCCATCCTCGGGTCGGCGGGCAACTTCCGCGTGGAGGTCGAAGACGGATACCTGCGTAGCGACTTCGTAGTCAGCGACGCCGACTACGCCCACACCGAGCAGGAACTGCTCCCGCCCCAGAGCCGCCAGTACGACGTCGACTACTGGGAGTCGCGAACCTACGCCCCCTCGGCGTTCCTGCTCTACCTCGGCGTCGAGGGCGACGTGGACCCGCTGGCCCACCACTCGCTGGTCCTGCCGACCGAGTGGAACGACCACTTCGACGGCATCTTCGAGGACCCCGCGTGGCCCGAGGACCCGGCGTACTACCTCTGCGTGCCGAGTCAGACCGACGACGCCGTCGCGCCCGAGGGCCACAGCAACCTGTTCGCGCTGGTCCCCATCGCGCCCGGACTCGACGACGACCCCGAGACCCGCCAGCGCTACCGCGAGTTCGTGCTGGACGACATCGCCGAGAACACCGGCGTGGACCTCCGGGACCGCATCGTCGTGGAGGAGCGGTTCTCCGTCTCGGACTTCGCCGACCGCTACAACTCCACTCGGGGCACCGCGCTCGGACTCGCCCACACCCTCCGCCAGACCGGCCCGCTCCGGCCCGGCCACCGGTCCTCGGAGGTCCCCGGCCTCTACTTCACGGGGTCGTTCACCACGCCCGGCATCGGCGTCCCGATGTGTCTCATCAGCGGCCAGCACACCGCCGACGCCCTGCTGGAGGACTACGGCGAGTAGCCCCATGCTCGACTCTCGACCGACCGGGGCGCTGGGCTACCTCCTGACGCTCTCGCGGCCGCGATTCTGGCTCTACCTCGCGGGACCGGTCCTCGTCGGGGTCACCTACGGCGCGTCGTCGGTCCCGGACCTGTTCGCACCGAGCGCCGTCGCGCTGTTCGCGTACTTCCTCGTGCCCGCGAACGTCTACCTCTACGGCGTCAACGACGCGTTCGACGCCGACGCGGACGCGGAGAACCCGAAGAAGACGGGCGAGGAGGCGCGGGAGGCCCGGTTCCGGGGCGGGGTCGGCGTCGCCGCAGTCGTCGCGGCCTGCGGTCTCGCGGGGCTGGCGTTCGTCGCGGTTCTGCCACTCGGCGCGACGGTCTGGGTCGTCGGGTTCCTCGTCCTCGGGTACGCCTACAGCGCCCCGCCGTTCCGACTCAAGACCGTCCCGCCGCTGGACTCGGTCTCGAACGGTCTCTACGTCCTGCCGGGCGCGGCGGCGTACGTCGCGCTGGCGGGCGAGCAACCGCCCGCGCCCGCGCTTGCGGGCGGGTGGCTCTGGGCGATGGCGATGCACACCTTCTCGGCGGTGCCCGACATCGACCCCGACCGCCGGGCCGGGATTCGGACGACGGCGACGGTCCTCGGCGAGCGCGCGACGCTGGCGTACTGCGCGGTCTGCTGGCTGGCGGCGGCCGCGGCCTTCGGTCTGCTCGACGTTCGGGCCGGGGCGCTCCTGCTGGTCTACCCCCTGTTCGCGGCGGGAGTCGCGGAGACCGACGTGAGCGTCTCGCGGGCCTACTGGTGGTTCCCCGCGGTCAACACGCTGGTCGGGATGGCGCTGACGCTCGGCGGTCTCTGGGGGGTCGTGCGTGGCTAGTTCGCCGACCGACGGGTCGTCGTGGGACCGGCGGCGAGTCGAAGCGGCCCTCTCGGCGCTCGTCCGGGAGAACCGGTTCACCATCGCGGTGGTGTTTCCGCTCGTCGGGGCCGCGCTGTTCGTCGCCAGTCGCGAGGCGTGGCTCCCGGCGTGGCTGGCGATGAACCCGACGCTGGTGCTGTTCGGAACGCTCGTGATGCGACTCCCGCTGGTGGCCGGTCTCGCGCCGCTGGTGGACCGGCGGGCGGGCCTCGGCCTGCTGGCGGTCGCGGCCTACAGCTACGCCGTCGAGTACGTCGGCGTTCACTACGGCGTGCCCTACGGCGAGTTCAGCTACCAGTTGGAACTCGGACCGATGGTCGGCGGGGTCCCTATCGGACTCCCGGTGTTCTTCCTGCCGCTGGTGGTCAACAGCTACCTGCTCGTCGTCCTGCTGCTGCCGCGGGCCGGATGGCTCCGGCGGACGCTCGCGGCGCTCGGCGTCGTGCTGGTCGTGGACCTCGTACTGGACCCGGCGGCGGTCGGTCTCGGCTTCTGGCGCTACGACGGCGGCGGAGTCTACTACGGGGTTCCGCTCTCGAACTTCGCGGGGTGGGTGCTGAGCGGTCTGGTGGCGATCGCGCTGGTCGAGTGGGGGTTCGACCGGGACGCGCTGGCGGCGCGGCTTCGAGACTGCGAGTTCGCGCTCGACGACTTCGTGAGCTTCGTCGTCCTCTGGGGCGCGATGAACGTCTACTTCGGCAACTGGGTCGCGGTGGCGCTGGCGGTCGGCCTGTCTGCGGGACTGGTCCGCGCCGACCGCTTCGACTTCGTGGGGGTCGGCCGCGAGCGCCCCGAGCAGGGCTGACTGTCCCGAAGCTTCGGTCGAAAACTGACGCCTCGGCCGAACTCAGTCGGCCTGCGGCGTCCCGTCTCGATGCTCCGGACTCGCGCGAACGCCCTCGGCTTCGGGAACCGCGCTCACCGCTCGGAACACCGTCACCGGGTCCCGCGAGCGCTGCCAGTGCCACCGCGTCTTCGCCCAGAGCCACGCCGCGCGAACGACCCCGACCTCGGGCGGCGACGAGAACACGTCGTAGTCGAGCGCACGGATGAGTCGGTGGTGTTCGGCGTAGAGGACGGCGGCGTACAGCACCGCGAACTGACAGTCCTCGGGGAGGTACTCGATGCCCGCGACCCCTTTCCGGTACTTGCGCTCGGTGCGCCGGAGTTCGTGGGCCATCGCGTCCCGGAAGCCGTCGGTCGGGTCGCAACGCCGAACGTCGGCCTCCGTGACGCCGTATCGCTCGCGGGTGTCGCCCGGAAGGTAGATGCGGTCGTGGTCCTCGATGTCCTCGCGCACGTCGCGCAGGAAGTTCGTCAACTGGAACGCTTCGCCGAGCGCGACCGCGTGGGGTTTCGCTCGCTCGGGGTCTTCGACGCCCATCACCGACTGCATCATCACCCCGACCGCCGCGGCCGACCCGCGCATGTACGCCTCCAGTTCGTCGTAGGTCTCCCAGCGGCGCTTCTCGACGTCCGAGAGCATCGCGTCGATAAAGATTTCGACCTCCTCGTCGGGAATCCCGCGTCGCTCGCGCACTTCTTGGAAGGCGGCGAGGACGGCGTCGTCGGTCTCTTCCCTGCCGAGCGCTTGCGCCCGGAGTCGTTCGAGTCGGTCGCGTTGCTCCTCGGGGGGTCGGTCGGTCGCGCCGTCTACGACCTCGTCGGCCACGCGGAAGAACGCGTAGAGGACGTAGGTCGGGTGGCGGACTCGCTCGGGGAGCAACCGCGTCGCGAAGTGGAAGGTTCTGCCGGTTCGCTGCTGAATCGCCTTGCTTCGTCGGAGTTGTCGGTCGGTGACCATTCTGTCTCCTGTAGTTGTGCAAAGTCCGGCCGAACAGCAGCGCCTCGCAGACTCGGTATAAGGATTCCTCGGAGTTAATTGTTGGCGTGGGAGAAGTCCCCGCCGACGGATACGCTGCGTCTCACACCGTCGCCCCGACCGGCGGCGCGTCATACGTGGCGGAGTTCCGACTCCGGCACGTCGATGCGACCGTCTCGGCGACTATCGCGGACGCGTCTGCGGACCGTCTCCGATTCGGGAATCGACGCCTGCCATCACGCCTTTCCCCGTCGATACCCTCCATTCGTGCGCATGAGTTCTTCCAACGCCGCTTCCGAGACGGCGGACCGGAGTGGGAACGACCTCGCGGGACGAGTCGGCACGCTGGCGGAGACGGTCGGCCCGAAACTGGCGCGTCACGCCGGGTCCGGCGACCTCGCGCTCGCGTCGGGAGTCGTCTCACTGCTCCGTGCGGCCCGGACCTTCCTGAAGGGGAACCGAAAGCGCGGCGTCCGACAACTGCTCGGCGGCCTGTTTTGGGTCGGGGTCGCGCTCGCCCAGCGCCGGTCCGGCGGAGCGGACGACTCCGGCGGGTCGCGCGGGTCGAGCGAGCGCCGCTCGGGGACCGACGTCTCCGAGGTGGCCGACACCTCGCCGCACGTGGAAGACGCCGTCGAACCGGGCGGCCGCGACACCGACCACGCCACCGGCGAGAGCGTCGTGGACACCACCGACGCCGACGTCGAGGAGTCCGACACCGCGCCGGAGGTCGGCGCGTCCCCCGACGCCGCCGGTGACGTGGACGACGAGGACGTGGACCAGCGAGACGTGGCCGAGTCCACCCCGATCGAAGACGCCGCCGAGACCGGCGACGAAGACGAGACCGAGTTCCAGTCGGACGGCGACACGGAGACCAAATCGGGGTCACGAGACGAGGCGGAAACTGAGTCGGACTCGGTGTCGGAAGACGAGGGGACGGCGTCCAGTGCCGACGCCGAAGACGAGGAGGCGGCGACCGAGGCCGACGAGCGCGTCGAGACCACGTCGGGGGAGTGAGGACGCGTCGGCCCCGCGAGTTTTACGCTTCACCGTCCAATCCGGAGGCATGGCCGACGAACTGCTCGTCTACGGCTCGTACGGGTACACGGGCGCGCTCGTCGCGCGGACCGCGGTGGAGGAGGGTCTCTCGCCAGTCCTCGCCGGGCGAACCGCCGAGAAGGTAGAGCGACAGGCGACCGACCTCGGTCTCGACCACCGGGTGTTCAGTCTGCAACACCCCGAGGTGGTCGAGTCGCAGGTCGAGGAGTTCGCCGCGGTGCTGAACTGCGCGGGACCGTTCTCGAAGACCGCCGAACCGCTCTACTCGGCGTGTCTGAACGCCGGGACCGACTACCTCGACATCACCGGCGAAATCGACGTGCTGGAGGCCATCGCGGGCCGCGAGGAGGAGGCCGAGGCGACCGGCGTGACGCTGCTCCCGGCAGTGGGGTTCGACGTGGTGCCGACCGACTGTCTGGCGGCCTACCTCCACGAGCAGTTGCCGTCGGCGACCCGCCTCTCGCTGGCGATCGACGGACTCGGGACGTTCTCGCCCGGCACGGCGAAGTCCATCGTGGAGGGGTTGTCGACACCCGGTGCGGTCCGGCAGGACGGTCGGATTCGCTCGGTCCCGGCGGCGTGGAAGACCCGCCACCTCGACTTCGGACGGGGCCGCAAACCCGCGGTGTCGATACCGTGGGGCGATATCTCCTCGGCCTACTACACCACCGGGATTCCGAACGTCGAGACGTTCGCCACGGTCCCGGAGTACGCCGCTACACTGATGGCGAAGACCCGGTCGCTCGCGCCGGTCCTCGGGACGAAGCCGGTCCAGAAGGCGCTGAAAGCCGTCGCCGACGCGGTGGTTTCGGGACCGACTCCCGAAGAACGCGCCCAGAGTGTGAGTCGCATCTGGGGCGAAGTGACGGACGACGAGGGGAGTCGGGTCACCGCGCGAATGCGGACGCCCGATACCTACGACGTGACCGCCCAGACCGCGGTGGAGTCGGCCCGGCGCGTCGCCGAGGGCGAGGTCGGACCGGGGTTCCACACGCCCGCGTCGGCGTTCGGCGCGGACTACGTGCTGGAGTTCGACGGCGTCGAACGCGAGGACGCGAGCCAGCGGTCGGCGGTCGGGACCAGCGTGGGAGAGTAGCCGACTCCCGCCGAGTCGTCGCGGCCTGTACTGCTTGGGAAGTGCGCCTCGTTGGAACGATGATTGTGAATATTTTGATTAGAACAATTTAGCTTTGGACAGTAGTGAGATTTGGTTGCTATGTCGGACGAAAACGGCGTGTCGCGACGCAACGTCCTCAAAACGTCCGGTGTCGCCTTCGGGGCGGGCATCACGACTCTCGCGACGTCGGGTACCGTCTCGGCCTCGCACAACGAGTGGAACGAGGGGGACATCGTCTCCACGGACGGGAACAGGGTCCCCGGTTGGTACAGTTGTGACCTCAACGACTTAGACAAGGAAATCGACGGACAACCGGGAGAAATCGTCGGCGGTCCCTGCTACAACGGGTCGGACAAATTCTGGAAGGTCGAACTGAGCACCCTCGGCGACGTGCGGTGGTTCAATCAGGGCCTCCTCACGAGGGAACGCGAAGGATGACCAGTTCCCCCTTCTCTTTAGAGGCTTACTCGCCCGACGCGGACGGACACTTCGGAGAGCAAGTGAACGCGAGCGGAACAGTGCAGGTGAAAGCGAGCGGAACGATAGACCAGACGAATACTTACTCTAGTGGTTGCGCGTAGTCGACCTGCTTCGGTCGGAAACCCGTGTCGCGGTAGAACCGACGTGCGTCCTCGTTCCGCCACTCGCAGGAGACCTTGAGGTGGTCGCAACCCCGCTCGCGGGCTATCTCTTTCACGCGCTCGACGACTTCCGTGCCGTGGCCCTGCTTCCGGTAGTCTTCGTCGATTGTGAGATTCACGATGCGGAGATACCGTGAATACTGCCGGGAAGGGTGATTGCCCTCGCGGAGCGTGACGAAACCGATGGTCTCGCCGTCGTGGACGACGAGGTAGTCGGTAACGTCCTCGTCGTCGAGATGGGCGCGGAAGCCGTCGTCGGAGACCGCGTCGAGTTCCGTGTCGGCGAGTGTATTCAGTTCGTCGTACCCCTCCATCGCTCTCGCGAGGTCGTACCAGCGGTTCACGAGCGCGTCGAGGTCTTCGGCGGTGGCTTCGACGAGTTCCATACAGCAACCTTCCCCGACAGTCACACTTCAAGATTCTCTAGGGATGCTACTACGGGACACGATTCGGGAGGTACTATCCAGAGCCGAGACGGCTTCCCTGAGAAGAAAACTCAGGACCGACCGCTCCATCGTTTGCGGTCAGTACCGAGACGAAGCAGGAGTCAAGCCGGTGGAGGGATTTGAACCCTCGGCCTATTCCTTACGAAGGAATCGCTCTAGCCAGTCTGAGCTACACCGGCGCATCGCAGTGCGCACTCAAACATAGTCGCAAGAACGGGCTTAAGCGTTCCGAAATCGCCCGACGTTAGCGAGACAGTCGCACGTCGAGACAGACGTTGAGTTCGTGGGGCGCGTACGACCGGACGACGTGGCGCGTCTCGACTTCGACCTCGTACTCTGGGTCCGCCGCCGCCCGAATCGCGGTCTCGCCGGGTCCGAACGGGTCGTCCTCGTGTTGGATGTCGTAGTAGTGAATCACGCAGTCGTCGCCCGCGAGTTCGACCGCCGTGTCGAGGAACTCGTCGGCGCTGTGGGGGAGGTTCATCACTACGCGGTCGGCCCAGTCGCTGTACTCCGACGCGACCTCTTCCCCACCGTCGGACTCGTCCGACGACCCCGAGACGACGTCTCGCACGTCTCCCTGAATCGCGGTCACCCGGTCGGCCACGCCGTTCCGGCGGGCGTTCTCCCGGAGGTACTCCACCGCTCGCTCGTTCAGGTCCACGCCGACGACTTCCGCGCCGCGCTTGGCGAAGGGGACGACGAAGGGACCGACGCCCGCGAACATGTCGAAGGCGCGCTCGCCCGCTCGGACCTGCTCGGCGACGCGGTTGCGCTCGGTGGCGAGGCGCGGCGAGAAGTACACTTCGGCCACGTCGAGCAGGAACTCGCACCCGTACTCGCGGTGGACGGTCTCCGTACTCTCGCCGACCAGCACCTCCCAGTCGCGAACGCGCAGTTCGCCTTTGACCTTCGAGGCGCGGTTGACGACCGTCTCGACCGGCAGGTCCGAGGCCATCACGGCGTCGGCGATCTCGCGGGCGGTCGCGGGGTCGTCCTCGTCCAGAATCACGATGTCGCCGAGTCGCTCGTAGGTGGGTTCGAAGCCGAGCAGGTCGGCGGGCGTCTCCGGCGTATCGCGTTCGCCGACCGCTCGCGTCACGATCTCCAACTCCTCGGGCACTGCATCGGCGTCCGTGACCGGGAGGTAGAGGCGGCCGTCTTCGACCTCGATTTCGAACTCGTTGGCGAGCAGACCCGCCTCCGCCAGTCGCTTCCGGGTCTCCTCGCCTCGCTCGCGCTCGACGCGCACGCACGGCGCTTCCATACCACTCGCTTCTCGCGGCGGGCGGTAAGCGTGACGCTTCGCGGGCGTCAGGCCCCGCCGGTCGCGGCCCCGTGTCGCGGTGTTCGCGCAGGTGCGCCCCGAGGTCGATGGCCGTCTCTAGCGCGACCAGCAGCACGAGCGCCGAAAGAGGCGACCCGAGCGAGAGACGTCCCGTGACTACGAGACCTCGGCTTCGGTCGACTCCGGGGTGCGCTCGTCGTCGCGCGTCCGGTCGAGCACGTTCATGACCCAGTTGGCCGAGACGCCGTGGACGACGATGGACGCGAGCGCGACGAATCCGATCAACGCCCAGAGTTTGTCGGCGGCGACGAGTAGCTCTATCTCGCCGAACGACGCCTCGTTGAGCGCGAACGCCAGATAGTAGAACGAACCGATGCCCCGGATGCCGAACGAGGAGACGACGAGTCGCTCGCTCCACGGCATCTGCGACCCGAGTAGGCCGACGACTCCGGCGAGCGGCCGGACCACGAAGATGAGCGTGAGACCGACCACGACGTCAAGCAGCGTCAGGGGAGCCAGCAGACCGCCCGCGATGGCCCCGCCGAACAGCACGAGCACGGTCGCCATCACGATTCGCTCTATCATCACGGCGTAATCGTGGAGCGCGACGTAGTACTCGTGTTCCCACTCGTAGTGGCGGAGTTCGAGCGCCGCGACGAACACCGCGATGAAGCCGTAGCCGTGGACGAGTTCGGTCACGCCGTACGTGATGAGGGTAGCCGCCAGCGCCTCCGCGCCCTCCATGACCTTTCCGAGTTGGGTCGTGACGGGTTCGCTGAAGATGAATCGGGCGAGCACTTGCCCGGCGAGGTAGCCCATCACGACGCCGACCACGATTTCGTAGAGGAAGTGGACGAGGAACCACTCGCCCAACCACTCCAGCGACGAGGCTCCGGCGGCCGCCGCCATGGCGATGGCGAGGTGCGTGAACGGGAACGCCAGTCCGTCGTTGAGACCCGCCTCCGAGGTGAGCGCGAACCGGACCTCTCCTTCCTGCTCGGTGGGGTCCACCTCCTCGTCCATCCCCTCGGTCGGCGGCGACGCCTGCACGTCGGAGGCCAACACCGGGTCGGTCGGCGAGACTATCGCGCCGAGCAGGACGGCGGTCGGGAGGAGCGTCCCGAGCACGCCCCACCCGAGCAGTGCGGCCGCGACGATGGTAATCGGCATCGTGATGCCGAGCAGTCGCCACGTGTTCGACCACGCTCTGGGGTCGAAGGGTCGGTCGAGTTTCAGTCCCGCACCCATCAGCGCGATTATCACCACGAACTCGGTGAGTCGCTCGGCGAGTTCCCCGTGTTCGACCGGGTCTGGAACCTCGACCCCCAACGGGAGCGAGAACAAGACCACTCCGGCGGCGACGTATATCAACGGGAACGACATCGGCTTGTCCGAGAGAACTCGCGGCAGTACGACGGCCCCCAAGATTGCGATACCGACGAGCAGCAAGGCGGCTTCGTAAGCGGCCATTCGTCACGACGTACTGTATTTCGACGTAAATGCCCGTGGGCCATATGACGGGGTTGAGATACGTTCCGCGGACCAGACCACGCGGGAGTCGTCTCGGTCCGCACCGACTCGAAAGGCTATAGCCGTCCCCGGTCCCTATCGCTTACATGCTCACATTCGTCGGTCTCGGTCTCTACGACGAGCGTTCGATAACCGTCGAGGGGCGAGACGCCCTGCGAAACGCCGACCGCGTCTTCGCGGAGTTCTACACCAGCAAACTCCTCGGCGCGACGGTCGATGACCTCGAAGCCTACCACGACGCCGACATCGAGGTCCGCGACCGCGCGGGCGTCGAACAGGACCCCGAGGACATCCTACGCGCCGGGAACGACGGCGACGCGGTGTTCCTCACCGCGGGCGACACCATGATTTCGACCACCCACGTGGACCTCCGACTCCGCGCCGAAGAACGCGGTATCGACACGCAGGTCGTCCACGCGCCGACCGCCGAATCCGCCGCCAGCGGACTGACCGGACTCCAGAACTATCGGTTCGGCAAGGCCACGACGCTCCCCTTCGAGTACGCCCACGGTGCCGACGGCGTCCCCGCGAGCGTCACCGAGGCGCTCGACGAGAACCGCGAGCGCGGTCTCCACACGCTGGTCTACCTCGACATCAAAGTCGGGGAAACCCCGACAGGCAATCGGAACGCGAAGCGTCCCGATGACAAGGTCCAGAACGACGAGTACATGACCGCAGACCACGCCGCCCGACTGCTCGCCGACGACTACGGCGACCTGCTGGCAGTCGTGGTCGCGCGCGCCGGGAGTCCGGACCCGCTAGTCGCGGCCGACCGACTCTCGGACCTCGCCGACCGCGAGTTCGGCGACCCGCTCCACCTGCTGGTCGTCCCCGGCGACCTCCACCACATCGAGGCCGACGCGCTCGGCGAACTCGCCGACGCGCCCGAAGAACTCCTCCACGTCGAGTAGTCGCCCTCACCGGACGAGCTACAACTGGCCGCAGTACCGCCGAAGAACTCTCTCACCGTTCCGAGTGATTCTGTCCGCGAGAGCACGGACGACAGCGTCGCCGGTCACTCGCCGTTACCGTCGGCGGCGACCGGCCGGTCGGTCCCCACCGCCGCGTGGAGGTCGTACTCGTCGCCGGTCACGACGTAGAGAATGTCCTCGCCGACAGTCAGTAGTTCGGGCACCTCGCGGGCGACGGCCCACGCGATGCCGACCAGCGCGACGACGGAGAGACTCTGGGCTATCACGCGGTCGGAGATGAAGTACGACACCATGTACGGATTCTCGTAGCCGACCAGCGACATCGTCGGTTCCACGAACACCTGCAGCCACTGCTGGCTGAACGCGAGCGTGATGAACACGACGCGGGCGAGGTTCAGCGCCCAGATGACCGGGATGGCGACGGCGAGGGCTCGCAGCTTCCGGCGGACGGGGGTGCGAACTGCGGCGATGAGGCCGCCGAAGATGGCCATGCTCCCGAGACCCGTGCAGGCGAGCAGGACGTTGATGGTGAACTCGCCGTGGTTCTCGGTGGCGAAGAAGTACGCGCCGCGGATGGTCTCGTCGCGTTGGATGACCTCAAACTCGTAGCCCAGCGACCGCATGACGAACTCGCCCTGCCACGCCACGGTCTCGATGAGCCACTCGTTGGCGGGTGAAATCATCGTGAACGGCATGTAGATGAGACCCATGAACGCGACGGCTCGCGAGAGCAGGAAGAGAGTCTCCCGCCCCTGCAGAAGCAGGTAGCCGACGTAGAGACAGGCCGGGAGCGCGACGAAACTCAGCGCCCCCTCGATGAAACTCCGCTGTTCGAAGGCGAAGTGGGGGAACAGGGCGAGCCAGAAGACGCCGAAGACGCCCCACGCGCCCGCCGCGAGGTAGCGTGCGCGTCCGCGTCCGTGGCCGTCGTCGTACCAGTCGAGCGCGGTGGCCGCGGCGAACAGTCCGATCGCGAGCCACGCGAGTCCGTCGGTTAACGGCGAAGTCACTGTTAACGGAGTGAAAGCGTCCCCCGAATAAAGAGTTGACGGCTCCGGTCGGGGTGGGTAACGTCGGCCTACGAGTATGGAAACGGTCCGTTTCGTCCGCGCGAGTGCAGTCGCTACGGAGTCGAACGCACGAAAAATGGGGACTGCGAAAGACCGGGAAACCCGGTGGTTAGTTAGCTACGATCAGTTGCTGCGGCGGAGAGCCAGCAGCGCGGCGGCGACGAGCGCAACCATCGAGACGGCGACACCGAAGCCGGGGATACTACCAGTCTGTTCGGTGGTGGTGGTCTCCTCGGTGGTGGTCTCTTCGGTCGTGGTCGTCGTGTCCGCGGTCGTAGTCGTCGTGGTCGTCGTCTCCGTCGTGGTCGTCGTAGTGGAGTCCGACGTGGTGGTCGTCTCGCCGACGTTGGCTTCCGTGCTCACGGTGCCGGAGATGGAGTCGTAATCGACACTGCCGACTCCACCGGTGTTGCGGAGCGAGACGGTGAACTCAGTCCCGTTGTTGGCGTTGCTGAAGTCGAACGGAGCGGAGAAGTTACCGCTCTGGCCGACTTCGGCGGTGGCCGACTTCAGGAAGTTACCGCCAGCCTTGGACTGGACGGTGAGTTCGGTACCGGGTGCGAGGTTGGTCGTACCCGTGATGTTGACCTCGCCCTGCGGGACGACAACGTCGTTGCCGCCGTTGATCGTCGCGGACGGTTCCTCGACGGTGAACGTCGTGGAGACCGTCTCGTTGTTCTTGACAAGCTTGTGGAACTCGGGGGTCACCTTGAAGGTGGCGTTCCACTCGCCAGTCGGGAGCTTCTTGTTACCGTTGACGAGAGCCTCACTGTTCGTGTTGATCGCAGCGTAGAACGTGTTGTTCTTCGCGTCCTGGAAGAGGGTAACGCCTGCGTTGTTACCTGCGAACGAAGTGACGTTCGAGTTCGGA
Organism: Halorussus aquaticus; assembly: GCF_024218795.1. Lineage (GTDB taxonomy): Archaea > Halobacteriota > Halobacteria > Halobacteriales > Haladaptataceae > Halorussus > Halorussus aquaticus. Next base: position 2,103,634 of record NZ_CP100400.1, on the reverse strand, counting down.
CCAGGGTTCGCGTCACGGACGGTGAAGTTGAGACCGTCCGAACTGGAGTCGGAACTGAGGTGCTGCTGGCTCAGGTCGCCGTAGAGGCCAGAGGCCTTGACCTGAACGATCGCGTAGTCGCCCTGCGCGGCGTTGTCACGCTGGGTGACGACGTCGGGCAGGTCGCTAGTTTCGGTGTCGGAGTTGATCGACGACTGCGGCGCAATCCACGACTGCGCGCTGTCGGTCGAACGCTGGCTGATAGCGAGCGTCGCAACGTTGACGGGTCGCCATCCCTCGTTGGCGTTGTCCGGCACCGAGACGCTCAGCTCGTAGTTACCCGAGGCGAGCGGACCCGAGATGTCAGTACCCTTCCGGTACTTGACATCGTCGGTCAGCGTAAGGCTGTCCGACGAACCTTTCACCGAGATGAATTTTTCGTCGCCCTGCGTCAGAGCAGTGTTGAGCAGGATGGTCGCGTTCTTACCATCGTCGTTATTGTCCTGGACGTGGACGTCCGCAACGAAGTTCGTCTCGGCGGACCCGATGGTAACGTTGGCGGTCTGGGTGTTCTCCATCTCGACCGGAATCTCGACGACGTCACCGCGCTCTTCGCCGATGACGGTCTGCGGGAAGTACGCGTTGACCTTGCCGGGCTTGTTGAGTTGGAGGTTGATGTCCTTGTTCGCCGCTGTGTCAGTGACGTTGACGTTCAGCGTGTAGTTGCCAGTACCGGACTCTTTGGCGAGTCCCTCGATGGGGACCGTGATCGACTTGCCACCGTCCACTTCGCGGTTGAAGGAACGAGTAACGTTGGTGAAACCGTTTGCGTTGGATTCGACGGTCACGTCGAAGCTACCCGCACGGTTCGTGTCCTTCAGGTTGATGGTGATATCTTTTGAGTCGGTTGTCGTCGTAATGTTCGTCTTCTTGAACTCGAGCGTCTGCGGGACGACCTGGAACTGTAGGCCGGTGTTACCAGACTGGTCCGGACCCTGAAGGATGTACTTACCTTCGAGGTCGTTCCGGGTGAACTGGATGGCACCGCTCTCGTTAGCGTCGTACTGGTCGACGTACGTGCCGACACCATCGTCGTAGGTGTACAGCGTTACGGTCTTGCCGCTCCAGTCACCGTCGTCTCCACCTGCGTCGTTCTGTGCGTAGATCGTCTCCCCATTGAAGACGATCTTGTCGTTGTTGAGGTTCGCGGCAGCAGCACTTCCTGCGAATGCCGTGACGCCGGCGAAGACCGACGTGACGAGCATCGCAGCCAGAAGTACGCTGCGCATTTTGTCTGTTGTCGTTGTCATGTTTGGTTTGGTTATTCGGTCGGCGACAGCACCTTTCCTGTGCCCTTCGGGGAAACCCGGCACCGCGCCGGGTGTGGGCCGCTCGTACTCGCTACTGCCACCATGGGTAGGGGTACAGACATAAGGTTATGCCAAGGTTATAAGTGCTTTGTGGTCTGTGACTTGGCTCGTTACTCCGTCTCACGAAAAGTTATTGGTCCGTTTCTGGGCAGCCTCAGCGCTTCAAGAGCCGAAATAGCCGAATTTGTCGGTGAAGTATCCTGAGAGACGTTCGCACGACCGCGTTCGGTATTGCGAAGCATCGAGACCGCTAGAAACGGCCGATTTCGTCCGCCCGTGACGTCGGTTACGGGACACGTCCGAACGTCGCGATTCCCTTATAAAAGAAACGTGCCACTCGCGACGCTACGGTCAGCGTGTATTCGCGACGAAAAATGGAGTCGGACGCGACGTTACGCTCCGTCACTGACTGCGGCGTATCGCCAGCAGTGCCGCCACCACGAGCGCGACGAGCGCGACGCCCACGCCGAAGCCGGGGATACCGCCCCCGCCGCCCTCTTCGGTCGTCGTCGTTTCCTCGGTTGTCGTCGTCTCTTCGGTCGTTGTTGTCGTCTCTTCGGTCGTTGTTGTCGTCTCTTCGGTCGTCGTTGTCGTAGTCGTCGTCTCCACCGTCGTCGTCTCGTTGGCGGCGGGTCCGCCCGCCGCGAACTGACCTTCGACCAGTAGCGCGTCGCTACTCACGTTGTAGTTCGGAACGAGCACCTGCGCGCTGGTTCCGTTCTCGACGTTCGGCAGGTCGAAGTTCACCGTCCAACTCCCGTTCTGATTCACGGTGGCCTCTTCGGTTCGCAGGAACGCGTTGGAACCGGAACTCTCGATGCGAACGTCGAACGTGCTCCCGGGCGCGAGCGTCGAGTTACCGGAGACGGTGCCGCGTCCGAGCGCGACCCGAAGCGGTTGGTCGCCGGTCGCGTTCTGGAGCGTGACCTGTCGGTCAACGACGTCGAACGTCGCCGATACCGACTGGTTCTGCTGGACGTAGGGGTTCTCCTCGGTCATGGTGAACGTGACGTTGTACCGACCGTCGGTCTCCAACCCGTTGGTGTCCAGCAGCATGAAGAAGTGGTTGTTCTGCGGGTCGGTCACGAGCGTGACGTTACGGGCCGGAATCGACTGGGCCTCCGCGTTCGGACCGAGGTTGGTCCGCCGGATGGAGGCTTGCAGGCCGAGCGACCGATTGGTCAGGTTGGCCGACTCTTGGAGGTACCCGTACAGTCCGGACCCGCTGACCTCGACGACCGCCCAGTCCCCGCGCGCGATGGTGTCGTCGCGGCTCACTGCGCCCAATAACTCGGAGACGCTACCGGGTTCGGCCGAATCCGGGGCGGTCCACACCGTCATCGACTGCAACGACGGTTCGTTCAGTATCAGATTCGCCACGTCTGTCGGGGTGCCGTCTACGAGCGTCCGCACACCGTACTCGCCCGCGTCGAGCGGCGTCGTCAGCGGTTGGGTGTCGAGGTTGTAATCGATTATCTCGTCGCCCTCAGACACCGTGAACCCGCCCGTCGGTGCGATGTTCCGACCGGCGACGAACGTGTTGAGTCGGAGCGTGACCTGCCCGTCGTCGTCCGCGTCCCGGACGCGCACGGTGGCTTGGTAGTTCTTCTCCTGTGAGCCGACCGTGACGGTCGCGGTCTGCGTGCCGTTGAGTTGCACGCTGAACGTGGCCACGTCACCGCGCTGTTCGACGACCACGCTCTGGTTGAGGTTCGCGCCCTGTTCACCCGGTTCTCGAACCTGGATCGTCGCGCGTGCGGTCACGTTCGTGTCTACCGGACTCACGACGATTTCGTACTCTCCGGGACTCACTGTGCTGAAGTTGGCGTCAAGAGCGTCGCGCGGACCGGTCACGGGGCGTGACAGGACGACCTCCTGCTGGCCGTCGCCGTCGATGTCCGTCCGGTTGGCCGCGAATATCTCGGTGAGTTGCCCGGCACCGAGTTCGTCCGACCGCAGGACGACCCGGAACTGACCGCGGTTCGACCGGAGTTCCAAGTCGGTCAGCGAACTATCGCCCGACGCGGTCGTGACCGTCTCGTCCGAGAAACTGGCGTTCAGCGACTGGGACGCGATCTCGAAACTCGGGTCGTTCGCCGTCGGGGTCTCCGCTATGGTTCCGTTGGCGAAGAACACGGGGGTCCCGTTCTCGTTCACGACCACGTACTGGCCGACGAGATCGGACGTCTGAATCGTCGCCGCGCCCGACCCGTTTAGCAGGAACTCGGTGACCAGCGCACCGGCGTTCCCCTGCCCAGACTCGTCCCACTCGCGTAACTGCCAAGTCTCGCTGGCGTTGCCTTCACCGGCACGCACTACCAACTGTTGACCCTGCCAGAACGTCTCTCCAGAGTCGAGTCGCTCTAACGTCCCATCGTCCGCGGGTTGAGCCTGTACCCCCCTCGCGTCGGACGCCGCCCCGGCGAGGGCGGCCGGTCCGACGACCATCGCCGAAACTACCAATATCGTCAGCCAAACGCTCCGTAACTGATGTACTCGTGTCATGTGTAGACTCTCAAGTATTCGTTCGAATGGATGCCGTTGCCGACTCTACCCTCGTCCCCACCCAAGGCCGCGCTTAACGGTAGTGCCTCTCGGCAAAGAGAACAGCATGGCTAACAGCATATGCCTTGTGGGGAAATAGAGCATTTCAGCGCCTACGCAGGCTGAAAACGGCGTATTTAGGCGCGGATATATCGGTTACGGAGGCGACCGTACGGTCGCCCTACTCGTCGCGTTCGAGAATCTCGATTTCGTGGCCGTCCGCGTCCTTCGTGAAGGCGTAACGGTTGTCGCAAGATTCGGGGTCTCGGTAGTCCTCGGCGTCGCGTTCCATCAGCGTCGCCCAGTCGTCTTGGAGGTCGGCGGCGCGGACGGCGAGGTGGCCCCACGCGTCGCCCAACTCGTACGTCCGTCCGTCGTAGTTGTACGTGAGTTCGACTGCCATCGCCTCGTCGGCCGCGCCCTCGGGTTTCATGAAGTAGTTGGCGAAGGTGTCGGACTCCCAGCGGCCGGTGTGTTCGTACTCCAGTTTCCGGGTGTACCATCCGAGTGCGGCGTCGGCGTCCTCGACGCGAATCATGGTGTGGTCGAGGCTCCAGCGCGCGCCGTGGTCGCGCTCGACGATTTCGATTTCGTGGCCGTCGGGGTCTTTGACGAAGGCGTAGGAGCCACCGCAGGAGTCGGGGTCGCGGTAGTCCTCGACGCCCTCGTCCATCAGTTGCTCGTAGGCGTCGTAGACGTCGTCCACGCGCACGGCGATGTGGCCCCACGCGTCGCCCATCTCGTAGGTGCGGTCGTCGTGGTTGTACGTGATTTCGAGGAGCGCGCCCTCCTCGTGAACGTCCTCGGGACCGAGGTAGACGTTCGTGAAGGTGTCGGCCTCCCAGCGACCTTTCTCCTCGTAGTCGAGGTGGTCGCCGTACCAGTCGAGCGTCTCGTCGAGATCCTCTACGCGCATCATCACGTGGTCGAGTGTGGCGTTCATGCGTTCGACGCTTGGGCGTTCGCGAGCGAAAAGGGTACCGCTCGCGGAAAGGCGGTTCTATCACGCTACGGTAGTCTCCTGTCCCGCTACGCTTGGCCTTCACGCGTGGGCACGCGAACGAAGTAGACCATCAGGACCGCACTGCGGGTCTGGGCGACTCACGGCCACAGCGCGCGCCGGAGGTCCGACCAGTGGAACCACCACGCCGCGGTCCAGAGCAGGACAGACCCGACGGGAACCGCCAGCAACCCCGGCCGCGCCATCCCGAGCGTGAACCAGAAGTCGCTCGCGCCCGCCAGCGCCAGCAACCCACCGGTCACTCGACGGTCCTCCCAGTTCGGACCGAACTGGCCGAGAGCCGCGCTCCCGACCGCGATCAGGTACAGCAGAGTGGCGACGGGCCACGCGAGCAGGCGGTTCGGGAGTCCCCTCGTGTAGACGAACAGGTAGTCGGGAAGCGTCGTGACGTGGAGCGGGTCGAACGTCGCCAGCCCCCACGCGAACACGAAGTCGCCGGTCGAGAAAACCGTCCACGGAGCGAAGAAGAGTGCGAGTAGCGCGAGCAGTCGCCGGGGGTCGGTCGGCCGGTCCATCACTTCCGGACGACGAGTCGGAGCACGTCTTCGTCGGCGAGTTCGTGGCTCTTGCCGACCTGTTGCTCGTCGTGCTTGGCGCTCGGCCCGCTCACGCGGGCGAACCGGAACCGGTCTTCGAGTTCGCCGCCGAGTCGCCGCGCGGCGTCCCCGACCGTGCTCCCCTTGGGGAGGACCAGCGGTTCGTCGCGGTCGATGCCGCGGCCCGGCTTGTCCATGTAGATGCGCATGAGACCGAGTTCCTGCCAGATGGACTCCTTGAGCGAGTCGAGACCCCTCTCGGCCTCGGCCGAGATGAAGATGGCTTCTTCGGGGTCGATATCGTGCTCGCGGAGGTCCTCGTTGACGGTCTCGACGTAGTCGGGTTCGATGAGGTCCACCTTGTTGACCGACACGATGGAGGGGATGTACTCGCGGTTGTCCATCACGCCGTCCACGAGGCGGTCGATGTCCACCTGCTCGCGGATGGTGACGTCGGCGTTGACGTAGCCGTGTTCGCGCAGGACCTCCTTCACCACGTCCTCCGAGAGGTCCAAATCGACGCTCGACGTGACTCTGATGCCGCCCTTGCCCTTCTTCGATATCTTGACGCTCGGCGGCGACTGGTCGAGGCGGATCTTGTTCTCGTAGAGTTCCTTCTGGAGGCGCTCGTACTGGTCTATCTCGAAGACCGAGAGGACGAACACCACGAGGTCCGCTGCGCGGACGACCGACAGGACCTCCTGTCCGCCGCCGCGGCCGTGTGCCGCGCCCTCGATGAGACCGGGCACGTCGAGCAGTTGGATGTTCGCGCCGTTGTACTGCAGCATCCCGGGATTGACGTTGAGCGTCGTGAACTCGTAGTCCCCGACTTCGCTCTCGGCGGCGGTCAGCGAGTTCAGTAGGGTGGACTTCCCGACGCTCGGGAAGCCGACGAACGCGACGGTGGCGTCGCCGTGCTTCTCGACGTGGTACCCCTCGCCGCCGCCGGCGGAGGACTGGTTCTCGAGTTTCTCCTTCTTCTCCGCGAGTTTGGCCTTCAGCCGTCCGATGTGCGACTCCGTGGACTTGTTGTACGGAGTCTCGGCTATCTCCTCGCGGAGGTCCTCGATTTCTTCCTCCAGTCCCATTACCAGTGAGTCGGCCGTGCGCGCCGAAAAAGCCTTTCTTTCTGTGGAGGGGCACCGACGCGTCTTCTCGCACTTCGATACGTTAATATGCCGGTAGAGAACACCTCGCAAACGACGATGCCGGACCCCACCACGCTACGGGATAGCACTCAGTTCGTCCTCCCGGCCGAGGTGCTGGACGGATTCCGGGACGACCTCGACGAGCAGTTCACGCTGACGTTCTTCGAGGTGGACGCGAGCGGCCGCGGGTCCGGTCAGAGAGAGAGCACCGACGCCACAGGAGCGACGGGCGGCAGCGGGGAACCCCGGGAAGGCGAACAGGAAGACGCGAGCGACGAAACCGACCGAAACGACGGTTACGTCCGCGTTATCGGGAGTCCAGTGGAGATCAAAGCCGCCAGCGAGTTTCTGAGTCGACACGGCGTGAGCGTCCGGTGAGAGTCCCGACGACCGAAAGATAAGCCTTAAAACTGCTCCGCGGGTTCGTTTAGGTATGGCTGAGACGATAGAAGTACTCGTTCCCGGCGGGCAGGCGGACCCCGGTCCGCCCCTCGGTCCGGAACTCGGACCGACCGCCGTCAACGTACAGGAGGTCGTCAACCAGATCAACGACCAGACCGAGGCCTTCGACGGTACCGAAGTCCCGGTGACAATCACCATCGAAGACGACGGTAGCTTCGAAATCGAGGTTGGCGTCCCGCCGACGGCGGCGCTCATCAAGGACGAGGCCGGTTTCGATACCGGAAGCGGCGAACCCCAGAAGGACTTCGTCGCGGACCTCTCCATCGATCAGGTGAAGAAGATCGCCGAGCAGAAACACCCGGACCTGCTCGCGTACGACACGAAGAACGCCGCGAAGGAGATCGTCGGGACCTGCGCTTCGCTCGGCGTCACCATCGAGGGCGACGACGCCCGCGAGTTCAAGGAGAAGGTGGACGCTGGCGAGTACGACGACGTGCTGCTCGACGAAGCCGCAGCGTAACCTCGATTCCTTTCGTTCCTGCTTTCTACCTCACCCGTAGCCGTTCGGCCGTCGCCCGCGCGAACGGGCCGTCGGCAGGCGACCCTATCGACGAACGCCCCCTGTCTGGAGACCCTCTCCGGTCACTACGCGAAGAGCGAAGAAGAGAGTCGAACGCAAAGAGGTGAGAGTCGAACACGGAGAAGAGCGGACCTCCATCACTCGTCGAGACGATGCCCCGACCCGACCGAGTGACTACTGACCCACTTCCCTCGCGTGGAGGTTCGAGGGTCGCGTCGCGCGGAACAGGTCCGGTTCGCGCTCGCGCGTGCATCGCAGCAACGGGTCCAGTTCCTCGCCGCCGTCTGCGAGTTCCACCGTGCCGCTCTCGCGGTCGTACTCGATCGCGGACGCATCCGAGAGCCTCGGCAGGTGGGCGTGAACCAGCGAGGTCTCGACTGCACTCGGGTCCGTCTCGTCGCGTTCGTCCGACTGCCACGCGGCGATGCGCCGGGCGAGTTCCGCGACGGACGTTCGGCCGTTTCGTTTCAGGGTGTAGAGAACGCCGCGGCGTCGGGCGTCTCGGAGGAGGTCGAAAGCCACACTTACGTCGTCGACTGACTCGGTTCGCTGTTGGTCCGACATACAGGACCATCCTGGTGCCGGGGGTACATTAACCGGATACTCACTCCCGTCGATTGCAACGAGTTCGTTCCGGCCGTTGCAACTGTTTCAATGCGCGATTACTGTCTTTTAAACCCTGCTGAGGTTCGCGACGACCGACTCGGGGACCTCTCGCCACGGTCGGTTCCAACCCGTACCTCTTTAACCTATCAGGAACCGAACGTCGGGTAATGCTCGCGGGAACCAACGTCGCGCTCGGGGTGACGGGTAGCATCGCGGCGGTGAAGGTAGTCGAGTTGGCGCACGAACTCCGGCGGCGCGGCGCGTCGGTCCGGGCGGTGACGACCGAGAGCGCACGCGGAATCGTCCACCCGTGGGCGGTCGAGTTCGCCACCGAGAACCCCGTCGTCACCGAGATCACGGGGCAGGTCGAACACGTCGAGTTGTGCGGCCGCGACGGGTGGGCCGACGTACTGCTCGTCGCGCCCGCGACCGCGAACACGGTCGGGAAGATAGCGGGAGCCATCGACGACACGCCGGTCACGACCTGCGCGACCACCGCGCTCGGCGCGGGCGTGCCGGTCGTCGTCGCGCCCGCGATGCACGAACCGATGTACGACCACCCCGGCGTCCTCGACGCCATCGAGCGCGTCGAATCGTGGGGCGTCGAGTTCGTGGACCCCCGAATCGAGGAGGGGAAGGCCAAAATCGCCACCGTGGACACCATCGCGCTCGACGTCGCGCGCGCCACCTCGCCCGACTTGTTCGAGGGCGCGAACGTCGTCGTCACCAGCGGCGCGACCAGCGAACCCATCGACCCGGTGCGCGTGCTGACCAACCGCGCCTCGGGCAAGACCGGCCGGGCGGTCGCGCGCGCCTGCTACGCGCTCGGCGCGGACGTGACGCTGGTCCAGCAGGGCGGCGACGTGCCCTACGCCGAAGTCGCGCAGGTCGAGACCGCGGCCGAGATGACCGAGGCGGTCCTCGACCGGGTGAACGCCGGGGCCGCCGACGCACTCGTCTCGGCCGCTGCCATCGCGGACTACACCGTCGAGACCGCCGACGAGAAGATTCGTTCGGGACAGGACCTCACGCTCGACCTGTCGCCGACGCCGAAACTCATCGACGAGGTCCGGGACGCCAGCGACGTTCCCATCGTCGGGTTCAAAGCCGAGACCTCCGGCGACGACGAGGCGATGGTGGCCGAGGCGCGGGAAACGCTCGAACGCGCGGCCCTCTCGTTCGTGGTCGCCAACGACGCCAGCGTGATGGGCGACGACCGGACGCGGACGCTGTTCGTGCGCGAGAACAGCGTCCGGGAGTACGAGGGGACGAAGGCGGCGCTGGGGTGGCGAGTGGCCGAGGAGTTGGCAGCGGAACTGTCGCAGTAATCGGTGGGGCTTCGACGGAGTCCGAAAATCGAAGACGCTCGTCAGTCCGACCCGGGTTCGTCTAGCTCTTCGGGCCACTCGGCTTCCTTCCCGAAGAACGGCACGCCCATCTTGTGGGCCGACCGGGAGATGAGGTGGGAACCGGTCGGCGCGGTGATGAACAGGAAGAGGATGCCGACCAGCGAGGTCAGGCCCGCGCCCTGCGGGCCGTAGTAGGCGAACGCCGCGAGGAACATCGAGGACGCCCCCAGCGTGGTCGCCTTGCTGCTGGCGTGCATTCGGTTGTAAACGTCGGGGAACCGGAGCAGGCCGACGGTGCCGACCAGCAGGAAGAAGCTCCCGACGACGACGAGCGCCGCGACGACGAACTGTTGAATCACGTTCATTCGATGATGTCACCCTCGATTACGTACTGACTCACTGCGATTGTGCTGATGAACCCGATGATGGCGAGGACGAGACCCACCGTGACGAACAGGCCTTCGCCGGTCGAAACCGCGAACAGCGCCGCGATTGCCACGACGTTGGTCGCGATGGTGTCGAGCGCGACCACCCGGTCGGGGACCGTCGGCCCGCGGATGACCCGGTAACCCGCCAGTAGCGTGAGCGCGGCGGTGAGGACGAGCGCGCCGTACACGACCGTCCCGAGCAGTTCACTCGCCATCGGACTCACCTCCCTCCGACCGGTCGGTCCCAGCGCCGGAGTCCTCGCTCCCGACGGTCGGTCCGCCGTCCGCGCGCCCGCCGCGGGACGGGACCGGGACCTCCGGCACGGGGTCGCCGGGCTTGCGGTCCTCGTCGAAGATGACCAGCGCGTAGTCCTCCCACGTGCGGATGGGTTCGACCACGGCCTCGCGGTTCCGGCCGGTGATACCGTGTACGTACAGCGTGTTGGTCTCGTCGTCGTAGTCCATGGTGAGCGTGCCGGGAGTCAGGGTGATGGAGTTGGCAATCGTCGTGATGGCCGCGTCGGTCTCGACCCGGAGCGGTACGACCACCACGTCGGGGTCGATGGGCATGCTCGGCGCGAGGACGCGGTACGCGACGTCGAAGTTCGCGGTCGCCAGTTCCTTGAGGAACACGCCGACGTAGAGCAGCGCGTAGGGTGCCGCCCGGAGGTTCCGCGTGAGCGAGGTCCGCTCGGTGTAGAACCGACGGAAGGCGAACGCGACCGGCAGCCCCAGAGCGAGACCGATGAGGAACTCGCCGAGAACGTCGGCCGGGTCGAGCGAGACGCCGCGGACGAACAGCCAGAGGACCGCCAACAGGACGCCGATGACCGGCCACTTCCGGGGCTTCACGCGTGACCACCTCCGTTACCGAGGACGGCCTCGACGTACTCCTGTCTGTCGAGCGCGGCGTGAGCGCCCGCCTCGGCGGCCCGCATCACCACGTCGAAGCCGACGCCGAGGACCGCGATGGCGAGTGCGAGAGCGACCACGACCGCGACCAGCGAGAACTTGGCCTCGCCGTGCTGGACGAGCAGCGGCGGGTCGCCCCAGAAGCCGCGAGTCCACGCCCGCGAGAAGTACGCGATGGTCAGAATCGCGCCGAACAGCGCGACCCCCAGCGCGGGCCACGACTCGACTCGCCCTGCCGCGTCGAACACGAGCATCTTGCCGAAGAAGCCCGACAGCGGCGGGATGCCGATGAGCGCGAGCGCGCCGACGAAGAACCCGCCCGAGAGCCACGGCGCGGTCTCGGTCAGGCCGCCGAGGTCGGGGAACTGCTCGGTGCCGACCGCGTCGTACACCGCGCCGCTGGCCATGAACAGCAGGCTCTTGGCGAACCCGTGGTTCAGCGCGTAGACCAGCGCGGCCGCGACGCCGAGGACGCGAATCTCCTCGGTCGGCGCGGTCGCCGCGATGGCCAGCGGCAGGACGATGAACCCGACCTGTCCGATGGACGAGTACGCGAGCAGGCCGTCGATGTCGTCGCGACCGACCGCGCCGACGCCGCCGACGATGATGCTCGCGGCCGCCATCACGAACAGAACCGGGCCGTAGAACGCCAACAGCGCGCTCCCGTCGTCCGGGACCGCGAAGCCCGGAAGCGACACGCCGGAGAGCGCCGCCGCGCCGAACACCGTGAAGTAGACGCGGATGATGGCGTAGACGCCCACCTTCTTGACGACGCCGGCCAACATCGCCGAGACCGGCGCGGGCGCGGCGCGGTACGCCGCGGGCACCCAGAACTGGAACGGCGCGAGTCCGGCCTTCAGCGCGAAGACGGCGAACAGGAGCGCCGACAGGCCGAGGACTGGGGCGATTTCCCCGCCTCCGAGACCGTACGCGGCCGGGTCGGCCACGCGCCGGGAGAGGTCGGCCATGTTGAGCGTCCCGGTGGTCGCGTAGAGACCGCCGATGGCGAGCAGCATGACCGCGCTCCCGACGAGGTTGAGGACCACGTAGTGGAGCGCGGCGCGGGTGTGTTCCGGACCGCTGTAGAACACCACGAGGACGTAACTCGACATCAGCATCACCTCGAACCAGACGAACAGGTTGAAGATGTCGCCGGTGAGGAACGACCCCGTGACCCCGACCAGCATGAAGTGGAACAGGGGGTGGTAGGAGACCCGCTGACCGTACGTATCGACGTAGCTCGCCGAGAAGACGAGCGCCGCCAAGGCGACGACCGCCGAGAACGCGAGCATGAACGCCGACAGGGAGTCGGCCACGAGCGTGATGCCGAACGGAGCCTGCCACCCCGAGAGCTGGTAGCTGAACACATCGGCCGTACCGAGCGGGTCAACATTCGAGACCAGCCACGCGACCGCCCCGAGGTAGCCCAGACCGCCGAGCAGACTGACCGAGACCTGCACCCGGTCGAACCGCCGGGTCAGCAGGGTAGCGATTGCGGTGAGCAGCGCCACGAGGAGCGGCGCGACGACGAACTGCTGGCTCATGCGCTATCACCCAGTTCGATCAGGTCGATGGTTCCGTGTTCCTCGTACACCCGGTACGTGAGGACGAGCGCGAACGCGGTCGTCCCGAACCCGATGACGATTGCGGTCAGCACGAGCGCCTGCACCAGCGGGTCCGTGACGCCGTGACCGCCGCCGTGTCCGCCGTGCCCGAGGATGGGGACGGCCCCGGAGAGACCGCCCATCGTCACGAGGTAGACGTTCGCCGACTGGCTGATGATGGTGACCCCCCACACGACTCGGACCACGTCCCGGCGCAGGACGAGGAACGTCCCGAGCGCGAACAGCACGCCCAGCACGGCGGCGAGGACGAACTGCGTCATTCGGTTCCCACCACCGCGAGAATCGTGAGTAGCGCGCCGACCACGACGAAGTAGACGCCGAGGTCGAACGCGAGCGCGCTCGCGACGTGGAGTTCGCCGTAGATGGGCAGGTGGTGCAGGACCCAGAAGTCCTGATAGAGGAAGTTGTAGCCGAACAGCAACGGGACGAGACCCGCGACGGCGGCCACGCCCAATCCCACCCCGAAGGCGAGTTGGTAGTTCTCCACGATGCCGTGTTCGACCGACTCCAGCAGGGGTTCGCGGTTCTGGTGGAGCAACTCCTCTTCGAGGTAGTCCAGCCCGTAGATGACGTATATCAGGGCGAACGCGGTCACTGTCAACACCCCGCCGATGAACCCGCCACCGGGGAGGTTGTGACCCTGCAACAGCAGGGCGATGGCGGTCACGAGGATTAGCGGTACCACTGTCCGGGTCACGGTTCGTGCGATTACCGTACTCATTGGGTCTCACCTCGCTCTCGCATCGCAACTAGCGTCAGCACCGAGAGGGCGGCCATCGCGACGACCGATATCTCGCCCATCGTGTCGAACGCTCGGAAGTCCACGAGGATGACGTTGACGACGTTGCCGCCCCCGCCCTCGGAGACCGCACGCTCGACGAACTCGTGGGCGATGCCGTCGTCGGGCGTCGCCGCGGTCGAGACCAGCACGGTCACGAACACGGTCGCGCCGACGACCGCCGAGAGGACGCCGTCGCGCATCATCTTCCCGCGGCCCGCGTTCCCGTAGAACGCCGGGAGTTTGTCGAGGACCATCAGGAAGATGACCAGCGTGAGGGTCTCGACGACCAACTGGGTCAGCGCGAGGTCAGGGGCGGACGCGAGGACGTAGAACACCGCGACCATGAACCCCAGAATCGAGAGGGTCAGCACGCCCGAGATGTGCGAGGGCGCGATGGACACCGCAATCGCGCCGACGATGGCGACCCCCAGCACGAGCGCGATAGGGAGGGTGACGGCGAAGTCCGTGAAGTCGGGAAGCGCGACGCTCGTCGCGGCGTATCCGGCGAGCGCGAGGGCCGCGACCGCGGCCATCGCCCACGTCACGTAGGTCCGCAGCAGACCGTTCTGGACGACCTCGCTCGCCGTGTCGCTCCAGTCGTTCAGACCGAACACCGCCGAGTCGTAGTACCAGTTGGCGCGCAGGAGGTCTACGTCGGTCAGGCGGTTCACGCCGCGGTGAAGCCGACCGTAGAAGGGGTAGGCCGCCGCGCCGAGAGCGATGGTGACCGCACTCATCGCGGCCGCCGGGGTGAGGTGGGTCGGGACGTGATAGCTGAAGCCGCCGTGAAGGTCGGCCTCCGGCGGGAGCGTACTCGCCCAGACTTCTTCGACGAAGTGGTCGAACGGCGCGAAGTGAACTCCGAACGTGCCGAGGACGCCGCCGAGGCTGATGAGGCCCGCGACGACGCCGAGGACGAGCGGGGGCACGAGCATCGTCTTGGGCGGCGAGTGGACCTTGTGGAGGCCCGTCGGCTTCTCGCCGAAGAACAGCATCAGGAACCGGATGGAGTAGAGGAAGGTGAAGACGCTCCCGAACACCGCGACCGTGGGGTAGAGCCACGCGAGACCGCCCGCGTGCGCGGCGGCCTCCCACGCGGCCTCGAACAGGAGTTCCTTGGAGTAGAAGCCGTTGAACGGCGGGACTCCGGCCATCCCGAGTGTCGCGACGGCCGTGATACCTGCGGTTATCGGGAGGTCGTCCTTCAGTCCGCCCAGATTCTCTATCTTGCGAGTCCCGGCCTCGTGGGCGATGATTCCCGCCACGAGGAACAGCGCGGCCTTGAACGCCGCGTGGTTGACGATGTGGAACGCGCCGGTCTCGCCGCCGAGTTCGGAGACGAAGCCGAACCCGGCCACGATGAGACCGAGGTGACTGGCCGTCGAGTACGCCAGCAGTTCCTTGATGTCGGTCGCGCCGACCGCCAGAATCGCGGCGACGGTCATCGTCGTCAGTCCGAGGACGGCGAACAGTAACTGCCACTCCTCGCCGACCAGAATCGGTCGGAAGCGCCCGAGGAGGTAGACGCCCGCCTTCACCATCGTGGCCGAGTGGAGGAACGCCGAGACCGGTGTGGGTGCCTCCATCGCGTTCGGCAGCCAGATGTGAAGCGGGACCTGCGCGGACTTGGCGGCCGCGCCGATGCCGAGGAGTCCGAGGACGGGCAGGAAGAGTCCGGCCGCCCGGAGTTCCTCCTGCACCAGTTCGGGGTGTTCTAGCATCCAGACGATGCTGAACGCGTTCGCCCCGGAGGTCACGTCGAGCAGCACGTCGTGTAGCAGCAGGAACCCCACGAGCATGAACAGGCCGCCCGAGACGGTGATGAGCATCGACTTCCGGGCGGCGTACTGCGAACTTTTCTGTCGCTGGTAGTGACCGATGAGGACGAACGACGAGAGACTGGTCAGTTCCCAGAAGACGAACAGTGCGACGAGGTCGGCGGCGAACGCCACGCCGAGCATCGACCCCATGAACGCGAGCAGCGCGGCGTAGTACTTGGCCTGTGCCGGTTCGCCGTGCATGTAGCCGCCGGAGTAGGTGAGGATGAGGACGCCGACGCCGCTGGCCAGAAAGCCGATGAGCAGCGAGAGTCCGTCGACGTAGAGACTCACCGAGACCCCGAGCGAGGGAATCCACGGGACCGAAACCGCGCCGTGCGTGCCGTACTGGCTCGCCACGAGACCGAAGCAAGCCAGCGCCACCGCGGCCGCGTAGTAAGCGGTGCGCTCGCCCAGTACCCGATAGACGAACGGCACCAGTGCGGCGGCCACGAACGGCAGGAACACGACGGCGAGTACCGCCGACGCTGCCGGGTCCGGTGTCGGTTGCACGTGCGAGACTCGCCTCGGACCGGACTTAACAGTTCTCAAATTTGGGTCGCGGTCTCGGGATTGTCTACGAGTGCGCCCGCATGCGAAAGATGATTCAGCTACGGTCCCGTGCGGGAGCAGTCTCACGGCGTAGAGAATCCCTCGCACGGTAGCCACGCGATTCCGTCAGCTTTTATTGTCGTGTCGAGTACCCCCAACATGGATAAACTGAGGCAGTCGCTGCTCGACGCGCCGATCATCGAGAAAGACGGGTACCACTACTTCGTACACCCCATCAGCGACGGGATTCCGATGCTGGAACCCGGCCTGCTTCGAGAGATAGTCATCCAGATCATCCGGAAGGCCGAACTGGAGGACGTGGACAAAATCGTCACACCCGCGGCGATGGGCATCCACATCTCCACCGCGGTGTCGCTGATGACCGACATCCCGCTGGTGGTCATCCGCAAGCGCGAGTACGGACTGGAGGGTGAAGTCGCGCTCTCCCAGCAGACGGGCTACTCCGAGAACGAGATGTACGTCAACAACGTCCACGACGGCGACCGCGTCCTCCTCCTCGACGACGTTCTCAGTACGGGCGGGACGATGAAGGCCATCACCGAGGCGCTCGAACACATCGGCGCGGACGTGGCCGACGTGCTCGCAGTCATCAAGAAGGAGGGTCCAAACGAACTCGACGACACCGACTACGACGTGAAGACGCTCATCAACGTGGACGTGCGGGACGGCGAAGTCGTCATCACCGACGAACACGGCGACGGATAGGAAAGCGAGAAGTGGCCGCTACCGGGTTCGAAGCGGGATTAGCGGTCTTTTCATCGACGTTTTGCAAGCGAGCGTCCGGAGGGCGCTCGCGCAGGAAAAGGTCGTCGTGAAGACGCTCATCAACGTGGACGTGCGGGACGGCGAAGTCGTCATCACCGACGAACACGGCGACGGATAACGTCCGGTCCTCTTTTCGGTTCGACGCCACAGTTCGGTTGCCCCACGAGCGACGTCTCCGTCCCTGTAACCCGGAGGTCTGCAGCAGGTTCGCGGCCGAAAAGCGGAGGGTGGATTCGCGGCCGAGGGGCGTGAACGGTTCTCGCGTGGGTATGTGTGTTATTCTCCGAGTAAATTCATGTTCCCCCGGACCTATGTGCGAATACAATGTACGTAGCTTCCCAATCGCGGACAGGTCGAACCGCTACAGACGTGAAGAAGGGTCGAATCAAACGGCGAACGACGCAGTTCGCGTTCCTGTAATCGGCCTCGAAACAGTCGATTTTAGATCTTTTCCTCGTCCGACAGAGTAGTCGGACAGTCGCGCGCGGACGGCAGCCACCTCGTCGGAGAGCGGCGCGGAGATGGACAGCGAGCGCCTTCCGGCGATGCCCGCCCAGAGAACGCCGGTCGACAGCGCACCGGACGCCGAGAATGCAATCCCCACGTTGTAGAAACTCGCGCCGTAAACGACGCCGAGCGCGGCCGACGGGAGACTCGTCCCGAGCGAGAAGACGAGGTCTTGCCAAATCACGAGTCCACCGCCGCGGAGAGAGCGTACGCAGTCATCACCGCTCAGTAGACCGGTCGCGGGTGTGACGCTGGTCCGTGTCCTTGTGTCGTCCCCGCCCGGTGTTCGGTAGGGGAATGGGCGTGAGCAATCGCGGTGGGTCGTGCGACCTCACGGATTCGAATCCCTGCACCGTTCTCGGTCTCGCGTCGCTGGACACGAGAACGGGCGTGACGGGATTCGAACCCGCGGTCAGGAGGTTAGGAACCTCCTGCCCTATCCACTAGGCCACACGCCCCCGACGAAAAATGGCGGATTATTCGGAGTCGGTGCTGGTGTTCGTCTCGGTCGCGGGTTCCGTCTCGGTCGCGGGTTCCGTCTCGGTGGCGACCGAGTCGGTGCCGCTCTCCTGCATCTCGCGGAGTTCGTCTTCGACTTCCTGACGCCCCTTCTTGAATTCGCCCATGGCCTCGCCCGTCGAGCGCGCGAGTTTCGGAATCTTGTTCGCGCCGAACAGCAGGACGGCGATGAGGAGAATCACCATCATCTCCATCCCGCCGGGCACGGGTCCGAACAGTGGAATCATCTGTACCATCTCTACGTTAGGATAGCTTATTCTGGATTATAGGCTTTTTGCTAGTTCCTCGGACGCGAGAAGACGGCCGAACGCATCAAGAAGGACCGTTGAACTGTCGGTCGAGTTGCAGTCCGCCGCCGGGACGAGGGTCGTCGTCGTACAGGAGTCTCCCCGTCGTAGGCTTCTCTGGCGGTCCAACGAAATTCGGAACTGTCTTTTCGTGGATGCGTATAGTGAGACACGTAATGGTAGAAGTTGGCGACGACGCACCTGATTTCACTGCACCGCTCGCAAACGGCGACGTAACGGAGTTCACGTTCTCGGACCACTTCGACGAGGCGCCCGTCGTCCTCGCGTTCTTCCCGGGCGCGTTCACCGGGGTCTGCACGACAGAGATGGCCACCTTCGAGCAGAGACTCGACGAGTTCGAGGACGAGGGCGCGACCGTCTACGGTGTCAGCGTGGACGCGCCGTTCTCGCTCAACGAGTTCCGCGACCAAGAGGACCTGAGTTTCGGTCTCGTCAGCGACTCCAACAAGGAGATTATCGACGCCTACGACGTGGAGATGGACTTCGCGGACATGGGCTACTACGGCGTCGCCAAGCGCTCGGTCTTCGTGGTCGACGGCGACGGTACCGTCGTCTACAAGTGGGTCAGCGACGACCCCGGCGTCGAACCCGACTACGACGAAGTCCTCGAATCGTTCGCGAGCGCCGAGAACTAATCGAGAGAGACCGCGGTCGGTATTTTGCTGACTTCGTTCGTGACCCAACAGTACCCGGTCGTGTGATAGGACCGTCTCTCGTCGTTCGATTTTCCGACGTAGACACGTTACTGTGAACGCGTCGTACCCGTGAGACCGACCGGATAGTTCCATCTCGACACGGAACTTCGATTGCTTTGCTTCGAGGTCGGTCCCAGTCGAAACGCACGAAACAGTTTCCAAAGATTTCAATCTCCACCACACTTCAAACTTCCTATCATATGAATAAGAAAATTAATTATCTGCTCGCCGCCCATAATCGAATTATGGACAACACGGAATTAACCAATCTGGTCGAACGCGAAGTGGGCGACGAACTCCGAGACGTCCTCCACAAGCGAAGCGATATTCTCGACGCAGTCGCCGACCGACCTCGGACGAAGCCAGAACTCATCGACATCGTAGACAAATCACGGTCGACAATCGACCGTGGCGTCGACGACCTCGAATCCGTCGATTGTATCGAACGTCGCAACGGAGCGTATCACCCGACGACGAAAGGACGTCTGGCGTTGGCAGAATACGCTGATTTCACCGAAATCACGAATCGCCTCGAGACGGCCGGTGAGATCCTGAACCACCTTTCGTCAGAGAACCCCATCAGTCGCGTGTTCCTCGAAGACGTCACGATACATTCTGCGAATCCACACGTCCCCGGAGCAGCACTCGAAGAGCGCAACGAATTGCTTCGGTCGTCTACGCGGATGATCGGTCTCACGCCGACCGCTCTCTGCTCGTTTCCCGACACCCTCGCGGAGGTCGTTCGCGACCAGTCCATCACGATCGAGATAGTCGTGGAAGAGGCCGTGTTCGAATCGCTCTCCGAGGTGAAAAGCGACCGAATCACGGCACTGGTGGCGCACGACGACGTTACGTTCTACACGTTCGAGGGAACGCTACCCTACGCACTGTGGGTGATGGAGCAGGAGGACGACACGTACGCGGGTATCACCGTGTACGAGAACGGTGGCGTCCAAGGGGTATTGATAAACGACACGACCGAGGCAGTCGCGTGGGCCGAGCGAGTCTACCAGAAGTACCGCACGCGGGCAAACTAAACAGCGTCGCTGCGGAAACGGAAGAATCGTACGAACCCGCAATGGGTCTGGACTGACCTTCGAAGGATAACTGTCCTCCGACGACGGAGAGTTTCTCGACTCCACCCGGCTAGTCTCTGCGAGTCGAAGAGGACCTTCAGCGGAGCGCTGCTTCGGGGAGCCGTCGTATTCCAAAATTATTTCTGTCACGTTTGACCGCAAACCGGGACTCGTCTACCGACGACCGGGCCTACTCACGCGTAGCGAAGAAATCGTCACGGTCCGGTAAGTAGGATATTGTTCGTGTTACGGCCAATAGATGATTTAATCATGTCTCAGTGTTTATTCCAAATTGCGATGTCAGAAGAAAAAGGCAGTGATGATAGCAGCGAACAGACCCTCCCCCGACGAAAGATGCTCCTGACCACGGGCCTCCTCAGCGCAGGCGCAGTTGGCGTTCCCGGTGTATCCGCCGCTCAGGACTCCGGTTCGTCCCCCAAGATCGACGAGGAGGACTTCTCGTGGAGCGAAGTCGACCACAGCAAGTGGGAGGCAGTGCCGCAGGGCGATACGCCGCAGTCGCAGGTGTACGGCGCCGAAGTCGCCCAGTCCAACGACCGGATTACGACGCAGGCGTTGCCGGAAATCGTCATCTTCAGCAAGGACATCCCGTCGTACGTGCCCTACATCGGCGGCGATACCCTGACGGTGAAGATCGTTCCGACCCTGTCGTGGCAGGCGGTTTCGCTCGACGTCGTCGTCTGTCTCAACAGCAGTTGCGTCTCCGTCGGTGGGTTCGGCATTGAGAAGAAGAACTCGGACGTGTGCGTCGACTTCAAGCACGGTAGCGTTCCGCTCGATATCGGAATCTGTGCGAACGCTTCGTGGGACGGCGGTTACGACGTCACCCTCAGCATCGACGCCGAAGTCTGCGTGAAGTACACCAACTTCTGCGTCAGCGGTTCGGTCATCGACGCGGAAATCTGAGGCGAAGGCCATACGCACCCGTTCCCTGACCGTGTGCCAATTTGGCACACGGACAGACTGCTCGACCGTGCGAACCGGCAACTCGAACGCAGGGACGGTTCGAGTTCGGGTATTGATCCTCGTCCCGAGTTATTTCGTCGCAATCGTCAGACCGGAACTTCGGAGGCGACGGTATCGACTCGCTGCTCGTGGTACTCCCGAAACGGGACCGCCGAGATATCGAGAAATACCGGCCGCCCTTCTCGAACTCCTTACAGAATGTCCGGTGTGAATGGATACCGCCATTCCTGCCCACGAAGCGCTTTGACTGCCGCTACGAGACAGAACACCGTATTGAGAACCACCAATAGTAGCGTCCCCAAGGCCGCGAGTATGACGAACCAATCCGAGACCATTTTGAGACCAAACGCCATTACGCCGAGCAGAGCGCCGACCACCAAGACGAAAATCTGCCAGTTTAACGCGTTTCGGGCGTTCGTTTTCGTGAACGCCGCATCGGACAGGAGATAGACTACTCCTACACCGAGAATTCCGAAAACGAGACCGAGTAGATGTACGATCGTCCCGAAAATCGTTCGCTTGGCAGCGCTTCGGTCCTCCGAGGACTCCGTTACTGAATCCATATGGAAAATTTAGACCCCAATACACATATATTTATTGCTTAAACGAATGTTTATGTTGGCGGCGGCTGACCAGCCGTCAGTTACGAACGGGACATCGACTGCGGTACTCTTCGATTCGCCGTCCGCGTCCAACACTCGAGTCGGAGTTGCTGTCACCTGCATCCCCAACAGCAGTGACCAGACCGCTCCGACGACCGAGACGCTCGCAGTCGGGAAGTCGTGCGACACTCCGGTCGTACACGGTAGCTGAACGAGTCTCGACCGTGGTGGGCGTATCGTGGGGGTAGCCCACCAACCTACGGCTTGTAGTGTTCGCGGTGGACGACTTCCTCCGTCCCGTTCTGGATCGCTGTCACGACGATTTGGTCACCCGTCGGGTTCAGAGTGACGACTGCCCACGACCCGGACCACGAACCGGTGAACTCGGCTTGGTACCCGCTTACGGTCGCCTCGACCCTGATTTTGTTTGCTTCGATGCCGGGTGAGTCAGTGAGAGAGACCGTCGCCGTGTGTTCTCTCGGGTCGCCGTACGTAATCTCCTCGACGACGCTCGCGTTCTCGTCTTCGATCGGTTCCTCGAACACCGTCTCCGGGTTCTCGGGTACCTCGTTTTTCTCTCCGACCCAGAAGACGCGCCACTCGCCACCTTCGGTAACGAGGACCCACGTGTTCGTCTTCGGGTCGGACCCCGATTTCTTCAGTTCGACGGTAACGAGGCTGATGTCCGAGTCACCGATGTCGTTCCGGAGGTCGCTGTTATCGAACTGTACCGAGGCGTACTTCAGTTTAAATATATCTGCTACTGACCCGTTTTTGGTTACGATTTCGGTTTCACCCCGGGTTCGGCCCTCACTGATGTTGAACATGACTTTATCCTGAGCGAGGGCGTTCTGCATCGGACTCGAACTGTGGACGATGTCTCTCATCGCGTCCAGGTCGTCGTTTTTAGCCGCGGCGAGGTACGCGTCGATTACCTCCGTGGGGTCACCCGTGCCGTCACCCCCGGAGCCGTCGGTATCGGTGGTAGTCGTGGAACTCGTACTGTCGTTCTCGTCGGTGGTCGTTTCGGTGCCGTCGTTTCCTGTCATGTCGGTGGATCCGCTTATGCAACCCGCGAGGAGGGACGGTACAGCGGCGCCAGCAGTGACCAAATACGTTCGGCGGTTCATAGCCGATTACAACTTCGGTGCGGTGCGAAATAAACAACACGCGATTTTGGCGGACGCCAACCCACGTTTACCGGTTAGGCCCGCCGGTCGCCAACGTCCTCCGGTGAAAAATGCGGTTCAGACCGGCACGAAACAGGTCTCCCATCCCGGAAGACGAATTTCGGTTCGTGAACGCATCTGACGGTGACTCTCGCTATCGGCACCCGATTTTACGCCTGCATATTCGAATTTGACGCCCGCCAAACAGTAGAAGCATTTAATTTACGGAGCCGATATAGTTACAACGACGACACGATGTCATCCCTTCCAGAGTGGATCGGGGACCGAATCGACGTCGGTCTCGACAAGAAGCTCACCCAACGTCACGTCGTCGAGACCATGATCGAATCGGAGCGTCCGTTCTTCTCGATTCGACAACTCGAGGCACTCGTCAAGCCCGACGTGAGCAACGAGACGGTTCGCAACCGGCTGGACGAACTCCGAGAAATCGACGTCGTA
Source organism: Halorussus aquaticus (assembly GCF_024218795.1). Taxonomy (GTDB): domain Archaea; phylum Halobacteriota; class Halobacteria; order Halobacteriales; family Haladaptataceae; genus Halorussus; species Halorussus aquaticus. The sequence continues at coordinate 2,080,876 of NZ_CP100400.1, read as the reverse complement.
GCCGCAGAGACGTACCCCGAGTCGATCACGCTGTACTACGTGAACTACTCCGAATCGGACTGGCCGCTGTCGCCCGAAGGTAAAGATGCACTCGAAGACGACACACCGCTCGAATCGCTGTCGGCGGCGGACTTTCTGCGTCTCAGAAACCCGGCCGGAATACGAACGTTAGTCCTCGCTGGCTTCCAATTGAGCCTGTTGCTGTTCTGTGCCGGAACGGTCCTGATGCTCTTCGCGGTCGATGCACCGGTCCAGAACGACCACGGACTGTGGGAAGCCGCCGGCAACCTCCTCGTCGCGTGCGTAGTCCTCCTCCTCTCGGAGCGAATCGTTCGGAAAGTTCGCCACGACGGCCCTCGCGGAGTGATTCCGCGACGGTTCGTCTCGAAGTAACGGATTCGGAGCCTCCAACATCAGATTCCAACACATGTCACGGAAACCCAACTCCGCCTCGCCGAAATCGCCCTCGACCCAACCCGGACCGTCACTGCTCGCAGAGCGGTCGCTGCTGGGAATCTTCGTTCACGTCATCGGTCTCCTTTCGGGGTTCGTCGGACCGTGTTTCGTTTACTGGGTGTCGGACCACGAGTTCACGCGGGCCAACGCTCGCAACGCGCTCAATTGGCAACTGTTCCTTACCCCAGCGTTCCTCGTCGCAACCGCCGTCGTCGCCGTACCGATGGGCGTGTCGAACTGGTTCGAGATTCCGGACGTAATCGAGTTCGTCCTGTTCGTTCCCGTGGCCGTCGTCGTCGTCGCCTTGACGCTACTCAGTCTGATGGCGTTCGTGTTACCAATCGTCGCGACGGTGAAGGCCATCTTCGGCAAGACGTGGGAGTACCCCATAGCGCCGGACTTCGTGTCGCGAGTGGGCGGACTCACGTGACCGCTCTGGGTCGACGCGACGCAAGACAACTGCCCGGTCGGCAGCGTTCCCGTTCGGTCCGGTCGAGACTCGCCACCGAAACCGATACTCGTCGGACGTTCCTCGAACACCGACGACGTTCCAGCCGAGGGCTTTTTCCGCTAGACCACGACGTACAAAACATGAGCGAGACCGAAGACACCGAGCAGTCTGACGACGAAGGTCGCGCGTACGACCCGCAGGCCGACCACGCCTTCCCCGACGAACGCCTCAACGAAGTTCTGGAGTTCGTCGAGAACGACCCCGAGATTCAGACCTACCTCCGGGCTCAGAACGTCAACCCAGTGAACCGGAAAGGGTACAACGACCACGGCCGCAAGCACATCGAGATCGTGCGGAACCGGGCGCTATCGCTATACGACCTGCTCAAGCGGGGCGACGTCGAGTTCAACGGCGCGTCCCAGCAGGGACTGGAGGAGGCCGACGAGAGCGTCATCGTCGCGCTCGCCGCGACTATCCACGACATCGGTCACGTCGTCCACCGCGACGAACACGCCTACTGGTCGATTCCGCTCGCGGCCGACCTGCTGGACCGAATCCTGCCCGAGTTCGGCTTCTACGACACCGAGGAGGTCGTCCGCGTCAAGGGCGAAGTCCTCCACGCTATCCTCTGTCACCACACCGAGGAGGACCCCCTCACGACCGAGGCCGGAGTCGTCCGGGTCGCCGACGCGCTCGACATGGAGAAGGGTCGCTCGCGGATGCCCTACGAGAAGGGCGGTCGAGGCATCGACACGGTGTCGAGTCAGGCCATCCAGCGCGTCACGCTGATGCAGGGCGACGCAGTGCCGGTGCTGGTGGAAATCGAGATGCTGAACGCCGCGGGCGTCTATCAGGTGGACAACCTGCTGAAGGCGAAACTCCGCGACTCCGGACTCGAAGACGACATCCGTATCATCGCGGTCAACATCCGCGAGGACGGCAATCAACTGGTCGAGCGCGTCGAACTCTAAAACCGAATCTCGAACCGCGCGCCACCGCTCTCCGACTCCGTTATGCGGACCCGCCATCCGTGAGCGTCGGCGATTCGCTGGACGATAGCTAACCCCAGTCCGGTCCCGGTCGCGGCGGTGGTGTACCCGTCTTCGAACACGCGGTCGCGGTCCTCGACGGGGACGCCGCGGCCGTCGTCGGCGACGAAGAACCCGTCCTCGAGGTCGAGCGTCCCGACGACGACCGTCCTCTCGTCGTGGTCCACGGCGTCCTCGTTGGCGTGTGAACGAGGACTCGCGGAGCCGTGCTCCACGGCGTTCCGGAAGCAGTTTTCGAGGACGTGGTTCAGCAGTTGCGGGTCGGCCTCGAACTCGGTCGAACCGGCGACCGAGAGTTCCGCGTCGTCCGTCTCGACCTGCTCCCAAGCGCGATTCGCCCGCTTCCGTAGTTCGACCGTCCTCGTCGTGGCAGTCTCGTCCGACTGGACGAATTCGAGGGCTTCGGAGATGATGGATTCCATCCGCTGGAGCGACCTGACGAGGGGTTCGGCGTGTTCGGACTCGACCAGTTCCGCCCGTCCGAGAGCGACGTTCAGAGGGTTGCGGAGGTCGTGACTGAGGAGACCGGCGACGGTTTCGAGTTGGGCGTTCTGGTTCCGAAGTCCGATTTCGGACTGTTTGCGGTTCGTGATGTCCACGTGCATGACCAGCGCGTACCGTTCGCCTGACTCCTCGAACTCGATACCGCGCATCGTGAACCATCGGTCGCCCCTCGGCGTCGGACAGAAGTACTCCACCGAGACGCGCTCCCTGTCGCCGTCGAGGAGCGCTCGGAGTCGGTCGGCGATTCGAGACGCTTCGTCGTCTCCACCGGCCTCACAAACCTCGAGATAGTTCGTGCCGACGTGGTCGTCGGCGACTGCGCCGGTTTCGGTCGGGAACTCGCGCCACGCTCGGTTCGTGAACACGATGTCTCCCGTCCCGTCGAGTATCGCCACCTGACTCGGAAGCACGTCCAACCCCGACAGAAGCATCGAGTCGTTGACGGTCACGAACGGAGGATAGTATCGTCAGAGCTTATATTCCGGGGGTCGTTATCAGAGCCGACACTCACGCGATTTCGCGGTAGACCTCTCGGAGGCGCTCGACCGCGTTCTCGACGCTCACGTCGTCGCGACGGGCGAGACACGTCTCTCGGAGTCGCTCTCGGTCGGCCAGCGTCCGGCGAATCGCGTCCCGGAAGTCGTCGATGTTCCCGCTCTCGTAGTGGTAGCCGGTCTCGCCGTCGTCGATGGTGTTCGCCAGCGCGCCCGCGTTCGCACCGACGACGGGCGTCCCGCAGGCGTTTGCCTCCAGCGCCACCAGCCCCTGCGTCTCGACCGGACTCGGGAACGCGAAGGCGTCGAGCGCCGAGTAGAACGCCGCCATCTCCTCGCGGTCGAGGAACCCGAGGAACCGAGCGTCCGCGCCGAGGTCCTCCGCCTGCGCTTCCAAGTCCGCGCGGGCGGGACCGTCGCCGCCGAACACCACGGTCACGTCCATCTCCGAGGCGGCGGCGACGAGTTCCGAGAGGCGTTTCTCGTAGCCGTGGCGACCGGTGTAGCCGACCAGCGGTCGCTCGCCGTCGAGGTCGTATCGGGCCAGAAAGTCGTCGGTCTCGACCGGTTGGAACCGCTCGGTGTCGATGCCGTTCGGGACGACCTCGACGGTCGTGTCCACGCCGACCTCCTCCGTGAGGTGGTCGCGAGTCGCCGCGGAAGGTGCCAGCACCGCGTCGGCCCGACCGAAGAACCAGCGCTCGTAGGCTTCCGACACGCGCCCGACCAGCGACGCGATGGAGTCGGTGGGCGAGACGTACTCGGCGTACTCGCTGGTCGGCGTGTGATAGGACGCGACGAGGGGCACGTCGTTGTCGCGCGCGAGTCTGAGACCGCCAAGACCGATGCTGAAGGGCGTGTGTGCGTGGACGACCTCGGCGTCGCGGACCGCCTTCGGAATCTTCGGGGTGCCGAGGCGGAACCCGTCGTAGAACGGGAACGGGAGGCTCCCGACGGGGTGTTCGCCGTCGGTGGGTCGGTGGCCGTCCGCGTTGGGGTAGACCACGTCCATCCGGCCGCCCGCCCGCTCCCAGCGGTCGCGCCACGACGCGATAGTGTAGGTCACGCCGTTGACGGTCGGCAGATAGGTGTCGGTGAACGCGGCGACCTGTTCCATTACTGGCTCCTTTGGCAACCGATACTTAAGACCTTTTGAAGTTGCGCTACCACAGAGACGTTCGAACTCGGTCGTCGATCACGTCAGTTTCCGGTAGAGCGCGACGAGGTCCTCGCCCACCGCGTCGAGTTCGAACTCCCGACTCTTCTCCGCGGCGCGCGCACCGAGTCGCTCGCGCAAGTCCGGGTCGCGGAGACGGTCGAGTTTCGACGCGAAGTCGCCGACTGCGCCGCTCGACTTCAGGCAGTGGGTGTCGTCTTCGAGCCAGTCGTACGTCGGGATGTCGCGGATGAGCAGCGGTTTCCCGCAGGACATGGCTTCGAGCAGCGCGATGCCCTCGTTCTCGTTCTTGGATGGCCAGAAGAACACGTCCCCTGCCGCGAACGCGCCGCGGATGTCCTCCACGTAGCCCGTGAACTGGCAGTTATCGGGGGAGTTTTCGACCAGTCGCTTGGTGTCTCGACTCTTGAGCAGGCGGTCGAGTTCGCCGCCCGCGGGGTTCAGGTAGCCGAACCAGACGAAGTCGAGGTCGGGCATCTCGCGGGCCGTCTCGACGAAGGCTTCGAGCCCTTTGCGCTTGATGACGTGGCCAACGTTGAACACCACCGGTGGGTCGAGGTCGTAGCGGTCGAGATACTCCTCGCGGAGGTCCTCGTCGTCGGCCCCCGCCACCTTGTCCGGGTCGAACCCGTTGCTGATGACCGTCTTGGGCGCGTCGGCGTACTCCTCGACGACCGCCCGGTTGTGGTCCGACGGGCAGACGAGGTGGTCGGCCTGCGAGTAGGCGTACCGGAGGTAGGGCTTCATCGGCCGGGAGAGCGCGTTCGAGAACGCGAAACTCTCCCGGAAGTCCGCTGCGGTCTGGTGGGTGTGGACGAGGACCGGCACGTCGGCGCGTCGGGCGCGCTTGGCGTAGTACAGCGACTTCGGTCCCATGTTGTTGAGGTGGAGCAGGTCGGCGTCGAGGGTGGGTTCGGTGGTGTACTCGATACCGCGTCGGTCCATGATCTTGCGCTGGTTGTCCACCGACTGGACGTGGCCGCCCGTGATGTACTTCTCCCACTCGAAGTAGTGGCTCACCTTCATGGTTCGAGTCCGATTTCGCACCCGAAACCGCCGATTCCGGGGTCGTTGCGCGCGCTCACTGTCGGACGGAAAACACGGACGCGACAAAACCCTACCGGAACGCGGTCGGCGAGCGCGCACAACACCGTCGATTTCACCCGCAGAAACCAAAAAGTATTTTAGTCATTCGGAGAATGACCCCGATGGGGCAACACAGGCACTTTCTATCCTTGTCCTGTCTCGCCCCGGAAACCCCCAACCCCCCCATTCCCATATTGCATGACGATAGCCGAAGAGCGCATCGAGCGTCTTGCATCGCTCGCCCGCGAGGCCGCCGCCGAGTGTCACGACCGGCGCGCACGCGAGTACGTCCGCCTCGCGCGACGACTCGCCGAGCGCAACCGCGTCTCGCTCCCCGAACAGTTCAAGCGGTTCACGTGTAGCGACTGCGATAGTTACCTCCGCCCCGGCAAGAACGCTCGCGTCAGGCTACAGGAGGGCCACGTCGTCCTCACGTGCGACTGCGGAGCGCAGAAACGACACCCCTACGAGTAGCCCGATTTCTCTCGATTCAATTGGCGAACCGCCGAGCGAGGAACGCGCTCGTCGCCATCTCGACGACGCCGAACAACACCGCGGGCAGCGACGCGCTCGCCGGAAACCCGGCCGCCGTCACAAGCGCGGCCGCGACCGCGAAGTCCCGCATCCCGACCGAGAGCGTCCCGGCGACCCGGGCCGGACCGTCGGCCGACCGCGTGCCGATCCACCCGAGCGCGTAGCCCGCGAGGTTGACCGCGAGCGCGCCCGCCCCGACGGAGACGAGGAGGTCCGTCTCCGTGCGAATCAGGTCGGCGTTGGCCGCGGTGACGCCGCCCATGATGAGAACGACCATGACCGCCGAGACGGACGCGTAGTAGTCCTCGTACGCCCCCACGCGACGGTCGTAGCGCGTCCGCACGCCGACCGCGAGTACCATCGGGACGACGACCGCGACCAGCAGGCTCTCGGCGATGCGCCAACCGTCGATTTCGACGCCGGACCCGAGCAGGAGCGTGACCGCGACCGGCGTGAAGACGGTGCTCCCCGCCCCGATGACGACGAGCGCGGTCGAGGCGAGCGCGGTGTCGCCGTCCGAGAGCGCGGTCATCGTCGGCGTCACGAGTTCGGGCGTGACCGCACCCAGCAGGACGAACCCGGCGACGAGGTCGGGGCCGAGGCCGAGAGCGCGGGCGACCGCGAACGCGACCACGGGCATCGTGACGTGGCCGAGGAGGATGCGACCGAGCGCCGACCGGTCCACTGCTCGGAAGCGGTCGGCCGAGAGGGTCAGCGAGACGCTCCCGACCATCACCGCCAGAATCGGCGCGGAGAAGTCGGCGACGACCGCCAGTCGCGGTTCGGCCACGCCGAGCGCGACTGCCGCGAGAATCCACGCGAACAGGTAGTCGTCGACGACCGCGGTAACGCGCATGGACCGACGGTTGACACGAGAGGCCGAAAAAACCCGTCCCCGTCGTGCTCCACGTGCTTTAAGTTATTCGGCTCCTCAGAACGTGGTATGACAGACGAAGACCTCCGGAAGCAGGCCCACGACACGGACGTGACCGTCTGGGTCGGCAAGTCCGGTATCGACGCAGTCACCGACGAACTCGCCGACCAGTTGGCGGACCGCCAACTGGTGAAGGTCAAGTTCCTCCGGGCCGCGCGCGGCGGCACGACGACCGACGAACTCGCCGAGGAACTGGCCGACGAGGTGCACGCCGACCTCGTGGAGACGCGAGGCAACACCGCAGTCCTGCACTGATGGTTACCCCGCTGCCCATTCTGGAGCGCCTGCTCGGCGATTCGGGCTACGCACTGGCCGTGACGCAGGCGTTGTACTTCGTCGTCTCGTTCGTCGCTATCTACGTCGTCGGCCGACTGACCCTGATTCCGCTGGTCGGACGGTTCCTCGACCGGCGGAACCTCGACAGCCACGCCAAGAAACCGCTGGTCAAACTCACGAAGTTCGCCGTCGTGTTCGTCGCCATCTCGGTCGCGTTCGGATTTGCCCAGTACGGCAACTTCCTAACGTCGCTGGCGACCATCGCGGCCGCGGCCACGCTCGCCATCGGGTTCGCGATGCAGGACGTCATCAAGAACTTCGTGGCTGGCGTGTTCATCTACACCGACAAGCCGTTCAAAATCGGTGACTGGGTGGAGTGGGACGGCGGTAGCTACTCGGGTATCGTGGAGGACATCGGTCTGCGCGTGACCCGCGTCAGGACGTTCGACAACGAACTGCTGACGGTGCCCAACTCCGCGCTGACCGACGGCGTCATCAAGAACCCCGTCGAGGGCGACCGACTCCGCCTGAAGTTCCTGTTCGGCATCGGTTACGACGACGACATCGACCGCGCCACCGAGGTCATCGTGGAGGAGGCCGAGGCCCACCCCGACATTCTGGACGACCCCGCGCCCTCGGTCCGCCTGACCGAACTCGGCGACTCGTCGGTCGGTCTCCAGTCGCGCATCTGGATAGCCAACCCGTCCCGCAGCGACTACGTGCGGACTCGCGGCGAGTACGTCACCGCGGTCAAGGAGCGGTTCGACGAGGAAGGCATCGACATCCCGTACCCGAACCGGACTCTCGGAGGCGGATTCGAACTGACGAGCGTCGAAGAGATGGTCGAAGCCGCGGACGACTGACGCTTCTGCAGAAGGCGGTTCCACTTTCCCGGACTCGACCGCGAGTCTCCTCTCGAACTCGGCTCCGAGCCACTGCCACGTCGCGTCCGGGACCCGGAACGTAGCTAGAAGCGGCCGACCACGGCGGCGAAAGCCAACAATTAAGGAGCGGATTTGAGACTCTGCCACCTGCATGGCACGCGAGCGGTTGGAGAATCCGCCTCCACGAGTAGCAGGTCGTATCGACCGCGCTGGCAGCGAACCCTTCCCATCTGCGCCCGGTGGCCCGCCGCGATGAAGCGCGTCGCAGTGCTCGCGCTCACCGCACTCTTGGTGAGCGGTGTGAGTACCGGGGCGCTCGCGTTCGCGGACTCCGACGCCGACGGCGTCTCGGAGGTCCGCGAGTTCTTGGGACCGACCGACCCCACGGTCGCCGACACCGACGGTGACGGTCTGGACGACGGGACCGAACTCGAACGCGAGTCCGACCCGACGGACGCCGACACCGACGACGACGGACTGAACGACCGCGAGGAGTCCGCGGTCCACGAGACCGACCCCGTCCGAGCGGACACGGACGGTGACGGACTCCCCGACGCGGCGGAGGTGAACGAGTATCCGACGAGTGCCACCGTGAGCGACACGGACGGCGACGGACTCCCCGACGCCGACGAGGTCGAGGAGCGCTCGACCGACCCGACGGTCGCAGACACCGACGACGACGCGCTGGACGACGGACCGGAGGTGCGCGAATACGGAACCGACCCGACGGCCGCCGACACCGACGACGACGGTCTCGGTGACGGCGTCGAGGTTCGAGGCGGGTCGGCGCTGGCACAGGCCGACCCCCTGCGAAAGGACGTGTTCCTCGAAATAGATTACATGCGCGGGACGACCGTTCCGGAGAGGAAACTGGAACGTGTCGAGCGCGCGTTCGCGAACGCCCCAGTCACCAACCCCGACGGGTCGAGCGGAATCTCGCTCCACGTCCGCGTGAGCGACTCGCCCATCGCGGCGGAGCAGAAAACGTCGCTCTCCGAGTACTCGAACACCTACTATCGGTCGGCGTACGACACCGCGGGGAACGGCTACTTCCACGCGCTCGTCGTGAAGGAGGTCCCCGACGAGTCGGGCAACCGAGTCGGTCTCACTTCGACCGGCAACTCCGGGATGATAATCGAGGACCGACCGAGTCGGGTCCGCGTCGCCAAGACAATCATGCACGAACTCGGGCACAACCTCGGTCTCCATCCGGACGAACACCGCGGGATAGACTCCTACGAGGTCCAGCCGAAGCGCTATCCGAGCGTGATGAACTACCACCGACTCGGCGGCTGTGACTGTCACTACGACTACTCCGACGGGTCTCACGGTCCGGGCGACTTCGACGATTGGGACCACATCGCGTCGGTACTCGACGAACAGACACCGAACGCGAGCGAGGCGACGGTTCCCTGACGCTCGTCGGTCTACCGACGAACCGGACGAGTCGAGTGCCCCGATTTTTCTGGACGACCGGGCGCTGTCGAGCGACGCATCGCGAGTCGTATCGCTGTGTAGATGACACCAACGTCTACGCAGTTCCGTGAGAATGCAGTATGAATGCGGACAGCCGGAATCGCCCGGCGTTCCGCGTCGGGGAGTCCCGGTCGCGTCCTCCACCCCGCAACCCTGCGAGCGATAGCTGTCCAGTGGTCCGCTGCTCGCTTCCGCGCCTGGCGGATTACCACCGGCTAACTCCGACTGCGACACTCCTGCGAGTGCCCGCCGGAGACCGCTATCCCCGCAGGACGAGGCTTCGAAGTTGGCTTCCGGGGCCCGGCGCGGTCTGACCGGACGCCTCCGGGGTTCGGTCCCCGCTAAAGGCCATAGTGCGGGAGACGAGCAGGGCCTAACTGCCCGACCTAGTCCATCTACAAGTAAGCGGGTACGGACTTAAGGGCTTTTCGCAAATCGCGCGACGGGAGAGTTTCGTTCGGCGAGAGCGAGGGTCAACTGACGGCGAGGATGGCCCACACGTTGCCGACGACCACGAGCAGGCCGACGAGGAGGAAGACAGCGCTCCCGGCGCGGAACGTCCGGCGAGCGTCGTCGGTCAGACCGGGCAGGAGGAGCAGAACTACCGCCGTCATCGCCTTCAACAGGACGAGTCCGCCGAGACCCGCCTCCGCAATGACCGCGGCGGCGACCGGGTTGACCTCGTCGAGTCCCATCGCCATCCCGACGCCGGTGGTTATCACGTCGCCGACCATCACCGCGAGGACCACGCCGAACAGGAGCGGCGAGACGTACCCCCACCACGACCGGCCCTCGTCGCGGAGGACGTACTCGCGGTCCGCCTCCAGCAGGAACTCGTCGTCCCGGAGCATCCACCGCTCGCGCGCTCGCTCGGACTCGGCGAGGTCACCCAACCCGTCGGCTTCGTCCCGAGCGTCGTCCGACGCGCGGTGCCAAGCCGTCGCGTCTCCCGGCGCGCCGGTCCCGGGGGGTTCGTTCTCGGACACGATGCCGACTACCGGCGCGTTCGGTTTTGTTATGCATCGGCTGACAGCGGTTCACGCACGGTCTGTGAGGGAGTAATCGGTCGCTACCGCTACAGCACGTCGTTTGCGAACCACCCGGCGGTGGCCGCGACCGCGAACGCGGTCACGAGGAGGAGCCAGCGGTGGTAGTCGAACGCCGCGACCGACGTGAGACTGCCGACGAGTCCGCCGACCTCGACGGCCCACCAGAGGACGAGTAACGTCATGAACCCGCCGAGGACCACCGTCGCGCCCGCCGCGGTCGGCGGGTCGGTCCGACCGTTGCGACCGGCGGCGAAGACCACGACGGCGACCATCGCGAACAGGCCGACGACGAGGTGAACAGGGAGGAACGTCGGCGCGCTGTAGTAGACGCCGACTTCGGGCGCGTCGATGAGGAAGTACGGTGCGACGACCGCGGCGAGCACCGCCAGCGCGGCGACGATGCCGACCGTCGGGGCGGGCGTCTCGGGCAACCGTTTCTGCGACATACGCGACAGTTCTCCGGTGGCGTCAAAAAGACCGGCGGTCGAGTCGGAAAAGTCACGTATCGGGCGACACAACGTATCGGGCATGGGATTCGGAAGCACGGCCAAGAAGGTCCAGAAGTTGGCCGACACCGCCGAGAAACTGTACGGTAAACTCAACGAACTCCGCGAGCAGGTCGCGGAGATGCGCGAGAAGTTGGACTCGACCAGCGAACGCGTCGAGCGACTGGAGCGCGAGAACGCCCAGCAGCGCGCGCTCCTCGAAGCCATCGCCGAGGAACAGGGCATCGACACGGCGGACGTCGAGGCCGAGAGCATCGACGGCGAAGACGCGGAGACCGCGGCCGACGAAGCGGAAGCGTAGCGGTTCGGAACTGACGCCGACCCGGAGATTTCGCCACCGCCGGGAGCGCCACACAAAAAAGGTTAACCGCCTTCCCAACTTTTGCCTACCCGATGACAGACCACCGGACGCCCCTCGATTCCGTGTTGGACACGGTGGGCGAGACGCCGCTCGTCCGCGTGCAGGCGGCACCCGACGAGGTGCCGGTGTACGCCAAACTGGAGTCGTTCAACCCCGGCGCGAGTATCAAGGACCGCATCGGCGAGTACATGGTCGAACAGATGTTAGAGCGCGGCGAGTTGGAACCCGGCGGCACCGTAATCGAACCCACCGCCGGGAACACCGGCATCGGGTTCGCCATCGCCGCGGGCCAACTCGGCGTGGACGCCGTCTTCGTCGTCCCGGAGCGCTTCAGCGTCGAGAAACAGCAGTTGATGGACGCGCTCGGCGCGGAGGTCATCAACACCCCGACCGAGGACGGCATGGGCGGGGCCATCGACCGCGCGCACGAACTCGCCGAGGAGATGGACGGCGCCGTGGTCCCCCAGCAGTTCTCGAACCCCCTCAACGTCGAGGCCCACTACGAGACGACGGGACCGGAGATCTTCGAGGCGCTCGACGGCGAGGTCGGCGCTGTCGTCGCCGGGACGGGCACGGCGGGGACGCTGATGGGCATCGCCGAGTACGCGCTGGAGCAGGACCCCGACACCCACGTCGTGGCGGTCGAACCCGAGGGGTCGCTCTACTCCCGGACGAAGGGCGAGGACGTGGAGGAGGCCGAGTACAAAATCGAAGGCATCGGCACTCACGACCCCGCCACGAACGAACTGTTCGACCCGGACCTCGTGGACGAGGTGCTACAGGTCCCGGACCGGCGCGCCCACGAGGAACTGAAACGTCTCGCGCGCGAGGAGGGCCAACTCGTCGCGTCCAGCGCGGGCGCGGCCAGCGCGGCGGCCCGCCACGTCGCCGAGCGCATCCGTGACGGCGAAATCGACGCGCCCCACGACTCGGTGGCGACCGTCTTCCCGGACTCCAGCGAGCGCTACCTCTCGAAGGGCATCTATCGCTCCTTCGAGGAGTGGGAAGGGTAGTCGGCGCTGGAGACGTTCGGTTCGCGGTTTCAGTAGCGCGGTAGGACGAGTGGCATCGGTCACAGGTGGCTTCCTTCGCATCTTCTCGATAACTGTGACTCTCCCCGACGCCGACGACGATTCGGAGGACACCGAGGATTCAGCAGACGCGGCGACCCGACCGGCAGTGACGAGACCGCAGACAGCACCGCAAGTTCGTGCTTGAGCCACGGCGTTACCGCACGGCCCCGCAACGCGACCTCGAACCTCCTGCGATACCTGTCCGCCGCCGCAGGTCACACCCACGGCGGTTCGTGCAGGTCGTGCATCGATTCGATGGTGTGGTGGGGCGTGTGGTCGGCCGTCGCGTCGGGTTGTTCGAGCCACACCGACCGGACGCCCGCGGCGTGCGCGCCCGCCACGTCCGCCCGGAGCGAGTTGCCCACGTGGACCGTCTCGTCCGCCGAGGCGTCCATCGCCGCGAGGGTGCGGTGGAAGTGGTCCGGGTCGGGCTTGACCGGGCCGCCGGGTTCGGTGAACGTCGTCGCGTCGAAGTAGTCGGCGATGTCCAGCGCGGCGAGTTTCGCGGTCTGGGTCTCGCGGTCGCCGTTCGTCACCAGCGCGAGTTCGTGGTCGGCCGCGAGCGCGTCGAGCGCCGACGCTGCGCCGGGCAGGAACTCGACCCCGGTCGGGTTCGGGTCCTCGTAGGCGCGGGCCACCGCGAGCGCGTCGGCGGTAGCACGGCCCTGCTCGTCGGCGATGCTGGTGAAACACCGCTCGCGGAGTTCGACCGCAGAGTCGGCCGTCACCGTCGCCAGCCACCGCCGGAAGTCCGCGGTGTCGAAGAACGGTTCGACCCCGGCCCGGTCGAAGGCGTCGGCGAGTCGCTCGCCGGTCGAACGCGGATGCTCGCAGATTGTCTCGTCTAAGTCGAGGAAGACCGTCGAGATATCGGAGGAAACGTCGGCGTCGGGAACGTCGGCGTGGTTCATTACCGGCGTCTACGCTCTCGGTGGCAAAAAGCGGTTCGTCGGTCGCCGTCCCGCGGCCTCACGCGACCAGTCGCTGGTGTTCGACCTTGATGCACTTGTCTTGGACGACCCGCCGTCCGGCGTCCTCTGCGCGCTCGGCGGCCTCCTCGTCGGCGATACCGAGTTGGGTCCAGACCACGGCCACGTCGTCGCGGTCGAGCGCCTCCTCGACGATGCCCGCCACCTCGTCGCTCGGTCGGAACACGTCCACGATGTCCACCTCCTCCTCGACCTCGGACAGCGAGTCGTAGGCCTCCCGGCCGAGAATCTCGTCGGCGGTGGGGTTGACCGGAATCACGTCGTAGCCGTTGTCGAGTAGGTACTTCGGAATCTCGTGAGCGTCCTTGCCGGGCGTGGACGAGCATCCGACGACCGCGACGCGCTCCATCCCCAAGATTTCGCGCAGTTCGGCGTCGCTCTGTACGGGCATACCTCACGTGAGGTCGCCTGCGTGCAAAAGGATTGAGGTAGCAGTAAGACCGACCCGGGCGCTCGCTGCGACCGCACGTTTATATCTGATAGCGAACAACTCTCAGACATGAGCCTCCGACGGAGTCAGGTCGTCGGCATCGCTCTCGTGGGAGTTTCGGCGCTCCTCAGCCTCGTCGCGTACCCCGAGATGCCCGCGGAGATGGCGACCCACTGGAACGCCGCGGGCGAGGTGGACGGCCGGACGCCGAAACTCGTCGCGCTCGCGGCGTTTCCGGCACTCCTCGCCGCCACGCTCGCCGCGTTCACCGTGTTGCCGCGAATCGACCCGCTGGGCGAGAACGTCGCCGAGTTCCGCGAGCAGTACGACGCCTTCGTCGCGCTGTTGCTGGGGTTCCTCGCGTACCTCCACCTGCTGGTCGTCGCCGCCAACGCGGGCTACGAGTTCGGGATGATTCGGGCGCTCGCGCCCGCCGTCGGCGCGCTGTACTACTACGTCGGCGTCCTCTCGGAACACGCCGAGCGCAACTGGTTCGTCGGCGTCCGGACGCCGTGGACCGTCTCCAGCGACGAGGTCTGGGAGCAGACCCACGAACGCGCCGCGCCGCTGTTCAAACTCGCGGGCGTCGCGGCCGCGCTGGCCGCGCCCGTCCCGACGTACGCCACGGTACTTCTCGTCGCACCCGTCGTAGCGGTCGCGCTGTACGTCACGGCCTACTCGTACGCCGAGTACCGGCGGATCGGCGCGTAGCGACGAAGCGAGACAGAGTCGAGTTCGGCCGTTCTACGTCCAACTGTCGAGACCGGTCTGGACGACCGACTCCTCGATGCGCTCGAAGCCGCGTTCGACCTCGTCGGCGTGGACGCCCCACTCCTCGACCACGTACTCCCGCGCGGCGTCGAGGTCCGGGTCCATCTCGGCGTCGAACTCGTAGTCGTCGCTGACCGTCGGGTTCAGGAACAACTCCCGAATCACGTCCACGTCCTTGTCGATGCTCACGCCGCGGGCCTCCAGCACGCCCCAGATGTCGCCGTGTTCCTTGACGCCCTTGAGTGCGGTCTTCGGACCGATGCCCGAGACGCCCTCGTTGAAGTCCGTGCCGCAGAGGATGGCGATATCGACCAACTGCTCCCACGTCACGTCGTGTTCCGCCAGCGTGGCCTCGAAGTCCATGAGTTCGGGGTCGCCCTTGCTGGTGAGTTGCCGGAGCGTGAGCGGTGCCCCGAGCAGGAGCGAGTCGTAGTCCTCGGTCCCACAGTAATCGACCGCGCCGGTGCGGTTCATGTGCGCGGCCTGCGACTCGCCTTCGCCCGGTGCCTCGATGTAGGGCACGTCGAGGCGGTCGAACAGTTCGCGCGTCGTGCGCTGAATCGTGTCGGTCAGGCGCTGGGTGTGAGCGTCGAGTCGGGCGACCTCGACAGCGTCACCCGCTTCGCGGGCCTCCTCCAGTTTCTCTTCGCGCTTCTCGCGCTCCTCGCGGCGCTGTTCGATTTCGGCGGTCTTGTGGTCGGTCACCGCGCCGTCGAAGACGAAGACGGGCGTCAGGTCGTTCTCGAAGAACTTCGGCAGGCCCTGCACGACGCCGACGAGGTTAGCGACTTCGGTCCCGTCGTCGGTGGTGTACACCTCGTCGCTGGTCCACTTGACGGTCGTCGTGAGGTACTTGTAGAGCCAGTTGTGTGCGTCCACGGCGACGACGCTCCCCTCCAGTTCCTCGAAGGGGACCTCCTCCAGCACTGCGAGTTGGCGCAAATCGGAGTTTCCCATTGGGTGACGGTAGGCATCGCGGGGGTTTGAAAGCTACTGCTCGGCGCGCACCGAGACCGGGACTTACTCCCAGCGACTCGGCAGGTCCTCCACGGCGGGGCCGTCGAGTACCTCGCCGTCCATCGAGAACCGCGACCCGTGACACGGGCAGTCCCACGACCGCTCGCCGTCGTTCCAGTGGACGAGACACCCCATGTGGGTGCAGACCGCCGACCTGACGTGGAGGTCGCCCTCCTCGTCGCGGGCCACTGCGAGCGGTTTGCCGTCGCGCCGTACCACCTCGCCCTCGCCCGGCGGAACCGTCTCGTCCGCCGTCCCGAGCAGCGCCTCGGCCCAGTCTCGGGTGAACTCCTTGCCGACGTTGGCGTTCTCGGTGAGGAGTTTCTTGCCCGCCGCGCCGGGGTCGATGCGCTCGGGGTCGAACGTGTGCGCCCAGAGTCGGTTCGGGTCGCCGCGGGCGAACTGCGCCAGCAGCATCCCCGCGGCGGTCCCGTTGGTCATGCCCCATCCGCCGTACCCCGTCGCGCCGTAGACGTTCTCGTACCCCGGCCCGAGTTGCCCGACGTAGGGAATCTCGTCGGCCGTGCTGAAGTCCTGCGTGGACCACCGGTACTCCACCGACTCCACGTCGAAGTGTTCGCGGGCCTGTCGTTCGAGGTTCCGGTAGCGCTCGGTCGTCGAACCGCCCTGTCCGGTCTTGTGGCTCTGGCCGCCCACGAGGGTCAGGGTCCCCTCCGCGCCGGGGTACGGGCGCACCGAGAAGTACGACTGGGCCTCCCTGTAGAACATCCCCTCGGGCGGTTCCTCCGCGAGGCGGACGCCGAGGATGTACGACCGATGCGGGAACTGTCGGGCGAAGTAGGCCGCCGGGTCCTCGATGGGGAAGTGGGTCGCGACGAGGACGGTGTCGGCCGTCACGGTGCCGTGGGGGGTCTCGACTTCGCAGGGCGACCCGTCCTCGATACCGGTCGCCTCCGTGTTCTCGAAGACGTGACTTCCCTCACCGGGAATCTCCTCGGCGAGGTCGAGCAGGTACTTCCGGGGATGGAAGTGGACCTGCTCGTCGAACCTGACCGCGCCCGCAGTTCGCCCGGGAAACGGCGGGTCCTCGACGAACGTGGCGGGGAGACCCAGCGACTGGGCGACCGACACCTCGCGCTCGACCCGACTGCGCTCGTTCTCGTCGGTGACGTAGGTGTAGGCCGGAAGCCGACCGAAGTCGCAGTCGATGTCGTGGCTCTCGACGCGGTCGGCGATTTCCTCAACGGCGGCCGAGTTGGCCTCGGCGTACCCCAGCGTTCGCTCGCGACCGTGTTTCTCCAGCAGTTGGTGGTAAATCAGCGAGTGCAGCGACGTGACCTTCGCGGTGGTCTTCCCCGTGACTCCTTCGACGATTCGGCCCTTCTCCAGCAGCACGACGTCCTGACCGGCCTCCTTGCAGTGGACCGCCGCGGTCACCCCAGTGATGCCGCCGCCGAGGACAACCGTGTCCACTCGGCGGTGCCCGTCCATCGTCGGAAAATCCGTCCGAGGCGTCGTGTCCATCCACAGCGATTCGTGGCGCCCCCGTAGCGAGTCTCGTTCACTCATTCCCAGAACCCCCGGATTCGATACTGGTTCGACGCCGCTCGGTTTAACCCCGGCGGCCGTCACCAGCGCGGTCGCGGTCCGTCGAGGCCGGGTCGCAGGACACGTCACATGGTCTGAGTAGGGGCCAGTCGGAGTTACGGCGATTCGACTCGCTCGGGCGGGTCGACGTCGGACTTCGCGGCCAAGAACGACTGCTCTTCGTCCGCGAGGCGGTCGCGTTCGCGGTAGACGTCCAGTCCCGACTGGTAGCGCTCGCGCGACCGGTCGCCCGGCAGGGCCAGCACCAGTTCGGCGAGACCGGTCTGTTCGCCGGTGTAGCCGAATCCGGCCTTGTAGAGGGCGTGGTACGCGAAGGCGTTGTTCACCGCGATTTTCACGCGGTCGTACTCTCGCTCGCGGAGGCGCGCGGTCGTGAATCGGGCGAGGCGCGCGCCGAGACCCTCCCCGCGACGGTCCTCGCGGACGGTCACGTACCGAAGCCACGCCGTCGCCGAATCGGTGCGGTCCTCGTTGAACGCGATGGCGGCGACGATTCTGTCGTCCTCGACCCAGTCGCGGTCCCGCTCGGGGTCTCGCCCGTGGTCCACGCCCCCGTCGTCGGTCTCGGCGTCGCGTTCATCGACTTCCCCTCCGTCTTCGCCCCCGTCGTCTCCCTCGCGCACGACCGCCTTCCCCGTGTTCGACATCACGAACTTCCCGGCGTAACTGAACTCGCGGTGGTCGAGTCGTATCTGGGGACCGTCCTCCGGCCATCCCACCAGCGAGTACTCCATGCTGCTGGCTTCGGTTCCGCGCGGTAACTGTGCTTCGCTCGGGGTCCCCCGTTTCCGGACCTCCGTCTCCGCGGTCCGACCCGCGTTTCGAGCGACCGCTCGACTGGCCGATTCCCGACTGCCGACCAGCAACCGACAGTCGCGCCGACCGGACTCCGGTTTTTTGCCGCGTCGGCACGTCGTCCCGACCATGAGCCACGCGCTCGGCGACACCGCCACCTTCGACCGAACGGCCCGCTTCTACGACTGGTTCGCGCCGACGCCCGACGCCGCCGCGTTCCGCGACGCGCTCTCGTTCGCCGACCGAGAGGTCGAACGCCTCCTCGACGTGGGCGGGGGCACCGGCCGGGGAGCGAGCGCGCTCGGCGTCTCCGAGCGCATCGTCGCCGACGCCGCCGAGGGGATGACGAAGCAGGCACGCAAGAACGGGTTCGAGGCGGTCCGGGCCGACGCCGCGACCCTCCCGTTCGTCGCCGAGAGCGTCGATGCGGTCCTCGTCGTGGACGCGCTCCACCACTTCGGGGACCACGAGCGCGCCGTCGCGGAGGCGGCGCGCGTCCTCCGGCCCGGCGGCGTCCTCGTGATTCGGGAGATAGACCCGACGTCGCTGGTCGGCCGAGTCGTCGAAGTCGGCGAACACCTCTACGGCTTCGATTCGACGTTCTTCGCGCCCGAGGACCTCGGCCGGACGGTCGCCGACGCGGGACTCGACGCCAGATTCCGGACGTCGGGGTTCGAGTACACCGTCGTCGGGCGCGCATCGCGGGAATGATAATCGCCCGGGTCTAACGCGCCGCCATGAGCAACGCCGACGGACTCCTTCGCTCGCGGGTGAACCGCTCTCCGGGTACGGCGCGCCTCGCGCTCGGCGACCTGTTGGTGATGGTCGGATTCCTCGTGATGGGCGAACTCCGCCACGGGGTGAACCCCGTCACGATGCCGGGCCGCGTCGCGGGCACGATAACCCCGTTCCTCGTCGGGTGGGTCGTCGCCGCGTTCGTGGTGGGGACGTACGCGCCGGGCGCGACGCGAACGGTTCGGACCGCGGTACAGCGAGCGGCCGGAGCGTGGGTCCTCGCGGCCGCCGTCGGGTTGGCGCTCCGCTCGACAGAAATCTTCCACGGCGACGCACCGTGGACCTTCGCGCTCGTCGTGACCGCCACGGGCGTCGTCTTCTTCTCGGCGTGGCGCGCGACGGTGGCGTCGCTGCGCTGAGGGTCTCGCGCCGAGCGGACCAACGTTTATGGGGGAGAGCGCGCGATGCTCGGGCATGACGACCGTCACGACGAGTCGGCGCGGACGGAGTCGGGAACGCCGTCGCCGGATTGCACCGTCACGGAACGCCTTTAGGCACCGGACGCAAACGACGAATTGATGACACGGGTGATACACACGGGGGACACCCACCTCGGGTATCGGCAGTACCACTCCCCCGAGCGACGGGAGGACTTCCTCCGGGCCTTCGAGCAGGTGATAGACGACGCCATCGACGAGGACGTAGACGCCGTGATTCACGCCGGAGACCTGTTTCACGACCGTCGCCCCGACCTCGACGCCCTCCACGGGACTATCTCGATTCTGGGCCGACTCCGGGACGCCGACATCCCCTTCCTCGCTATCGTCGGCAACCACGAGGGGACGCGGGGCCGCCAGTGGCTCGACCTCTTCGAGATGCTCGGTCTCGCCACGCGACTCCGCGACGAACCGGAAGTCGTCGGCCAGACCGCGTTCTACGGTCTCGACCACGTCCCCAAGTCCAAGCGCGACGACCTCGACTACCGGTTCGAGGGACACGACCGACCCCACGCCGCGCTGGTGAGCCACGGCCTGTTCCAGCCCTTCGACCTCGGCGACTGGGACGCCGAGGAGGTGCTGACCGAGGCCAACGTGGACTTCGACGCGATGCTGCTGGGCGACAACCACAAGCCCGGGACGAAGGAAGTCGCCGACACGTGGGTCACCTACTGCGGTTCGACCGAGCGATGCAGCGCCGACGAGCGCGAGGACCGCGGCTACAACATCGTGGAGTTCGACGGCGACGTGACCATCACCCGCCGGGGACTCGACGCGACCCGGGACTTCGAGTACGTCGAAGCGGACCTCGCCGAAGACGAGGGCATCGACCGCGTGCGCGAGAAACTCCGGGAGCACGACCTCGAAGACGCTGTGACAATCGTGGAAATCGACGGCGAGGGCGAACAGGTCACGCCCGCCCGCGTCGAGGAGTTCGCGCTGGAGGCGGGCGCGCTGGTCGCCCGCGTCGCGGACCGCCGCGAGGTCGAGGACGACGAGGGCGAGGTCGAAGTCTCGTTCGCCGACCCCGACGACGCCGTGCGCGAACGCGTCCGCGACCTCGGCCTGAGCGAGGCCGCCCGCGGCATCGACGAGACGGTCCGGGCGAGTAAAATCGCCGACTCGAACGTCCGGGAGTCGGTCAAGGGCCGCGTGAGTCAACTGGTCGAGGACGGCGACCTCGCGGCGTTCGAGTCCGCGCCGGACGACGGAGACGGTTCGGCGAGAGCGGGAGGAACCGACGACTCCGACGGCGGAGAGAACGAAGCGGACGCCTCGACCGGCGAGAGCGGAGAGAGAGCGCCCGACCCGGACGACCCCGAGGCCGTGCAAGCAGTCACCGAGGCCGCAACGGAAGCCGACGCCGAAGCGACGGGTGACTCCTCGCCCGAGGAGACCGGAGGGAGCGACGGAACGCTGGAGGAGTACCTATGAAGTTCGACCGCGTTCGCCTCCGGAACTTCAAGTGCTACGCCGACGCCGACCTGCGACTCGACCGCGGCGTGACCGTCATCCACGGCCTGAACGGGAGCGGGAAGTCCTCGCTGCTGGAGGCCTGCTTCTTCGCGCTCTACGGCGCGAAGGCGCTGGACCGCACGCTGGACGACGTGGTGACCATCGGCGAGGAGGAGGCGGTCATCGAACTCTGGTTCACCCACGACGGCGGCGACTACCACGTCCGGCGGCGGATTCGCGCGACCGGCGAGCGCGCGACGACCGCCGAGTGCGTCCTCGAGACGCCCGACGACACCATCGAGGGCGCGCGAGACGTTCGCGGCGAGATTACGAAGCTCTTCAGGATGGACTCGGAGGCGTTCGTCAACTGCGCGTACGTCCGACAGGGCGAGGTCAACAAACTCATCAACGCCTCGCCCGGCCAGCGCCAAGACATGATAGACGACCTCCTCCAACTCGGCAAACTGGAGGAGTACCGCGAGCGCGCCAGCGACGCCCGACTGGGCGTCACGTCGGTGCTCGACGACAAGCGCGGGAGCCTCTCTGAGTTGGAGAGCCAAATCGAGCAGAAGGAGGAGAAGAATCTCCACGCTCGCCTGAACGACCGGAAGTCCGACCTCAAGGAGGTCGAGGCCGAGATCGAGCGCTTCGAGGACAACGAGGAGACCGCCGAGCGAACCCGCGAGCAGGCGGTCGAGATACTGGAGACCTACGAGGAGAAACGCGAGGAGTTGGAGTCGCTGTCGGAGGACATCGACGAACTCGAAGACGAAATCAGCGAGACCGAACAGCGTCGGACCGAACACGGCGAGCGCCTCCGCGAACTCCGCGAGCGCGTCGAAGACCTCGAAGCGGAGGTCGCCGACCTGCTGGCCGAGACCGACCTCGACTCGGCCGACGAGGAGGCGCTCGACGCCCGACGGGACGAACTCGACGCAGAAGACGAGGACCTCGCGGAGGAACTCAGCGACGCCCGGACGCAGGCCCAGATGTTCGACACGCAGGCCGGGAACCTCGCCGAGAAGGCCGAGGAACTGGAAGGGCGCGCGGCGGACGAGCGCGAGCGCGCCGAGACGCTCGACACCGAGGCCGACGAGGCGGAGGCCGACCTCGAAACGCGCTGCGAGAAACTCGACCAGTTGAGCGACGACATCGCGACCGAGAAGGCCGCGTTCGAGGACGCGCCCGTCGAGTTCGGGGACGCCGACGCCCACCTCGAAGACCGACGCGAGGCCCAAACCGACCTCCAGAGCCGCATCGAGGACGTGAAAGCCGACCTCAAGAGCGCCCGCGACAGCGTGGCCGAGGCCGAGCAACTCCTCGACGAGGGCAAGTGCCCCGAGTGCGGCCAACCGGTGGAAGACTCCCCGCACGTCGATACGCTGGCCGAGGACCGCGAGCGCGTCGAGGAACTGGAGACCGAACTGGCGGACCTCCGCGACGAGCGCGAGACCGTCGCCGACGAACTCGACGAGGCCGAGCGCCTGCGCGAGGCCGAGCGCGAGGTCGAGAACCTCCGGGGCCGCCGCGAGAACGTCGAGCAGTTAGTCGCCGACAAGCGGGAGTCTGTCGCCGAGAAGCGCGAGGAGGCCGAGGAGCTACGCGGGGAGGCCGACGATCTCGAGGCCGACGCCGCGGACAAGCGCGCGGACGCCGACGAACTGCGCGAGAAGGCCGAGGACCGCGAGTCGAAGGTCGAGGAACTCGAAGCCGAGCGCGAGCGACTCGCGGCCAAACGGGAGCGACTGGCGGAGATTCGGTCGCTGCGCGAGCGAATCGAGGACGCCGAAGACGACATCGAGCGCCACCGCGAGAAGCGCGCGAGTCTGGAGGAACAGAACGACCTCCGGCGCGAGCGCCTCGCCGAGAAGCGCGAGCGCCGGAGCGACCTCCGCGAGAGCTACGACGACCAGAAGGTCGAGTCGGCCCGCGAGGACAAGCGCGAGGCCGAGGAGTATCTGGAGAAAGTCGAGGTCAAACTCGACCAACTCCGCGACCGGCGCGACGACCTCCAGAGCGCCGTCGGCGCCGTAGAGAGCGAAATCGAGGAACTCGAACACCTGCGCGACCGGCGCGACGACCTCACCGAGCGGGTCGAGTCGCTGGAGTCGCTCCGCGAGGAGACCGAGGAGCTACAGGAGATGTACGGCGACCTCCGGGCCGAACTCCGCCAGCGCAACGTGGACCAGTTGGAAGCGATGCTGAACGAGGTGTTCGACCTCGTGTATCAGAACGACTCGTACGCGCGCATCGAACTCGACGGCGAGTACGAACTCACCGTCTACCAGAAGGACGGCGAACCGCTGGACCCCGAGCAACTCTCCGGCGGCGAGCGCGCGCTGTTCAACCTCAGCCTCCGGTGCGCCATCTACCGACTGCTCTCGGAGGGCATCGAGGGGACGGCCCCGATGCCGCCGCTCATCCTCGACGAACCGACCGTCTTCCTCGACTCGGGCCACGTGGCCCAACTCGCGGAACTCGTCAACTCGATGCGCGAACTCGGCGTCGAGCAGATCGTGGTCGTGAGCCACGACGACGAACTCGTCGCGGCGGCCGACGACGTGGTGTGGGTCGAGAAGGATTCGGTGTCGAACCGCTCCACCGTCGAGCGTCGGGAGAGTCTGCTGGAAGCGGCGGACTGACGACGGTGGCTCTCTCTTCGTGTCGAAGGTGCTGCGAGAATACTACTGGTCGCTTTTTTCCCCGGTGAGCCGTGCGAGACCCTCGTCCGCTCGGTCGGTCGTCGCGTAACCGCGTTCACCGAGTACGCGAGTCTCCTCGACGAGTCCGGCGGCGCGGAACTCCGTCAGCAGACCGAGCAGGTCGCTCTCGCAGAGGTCGGTGTCGTCGAGCAGGTGGCGGACCGAGTGGGGGCCGCGCTCGCGCAGGTCCACGAGCAGACCGAGGGCGCGCTCGTCCGGCGTCGCGGTCAGGACGCGCCGGGCCGGTTCCGGGACGGCGCGAGCCGCCGTCGTCAGCGTCGACTCGCCGGAGACGGGTTCGAGTTCGTCGCTGTCGCGGTAGCTCTCTTCGCCGGTCTCGGGGTTCCGAACTCGACAGGCGTCGCTCGACTCCTTGAGGAGCAGGTAGACGGTGCCGGAATCGTCCCGGACGGTTCGCATGGCCGGTCGTTGGCGCGGCGCGCGGTTAGTCCTTCTGGAGTTCGGCGTCGTCGGTCGTTCCGTCGGAGGCCTCGCGTTCGGCGTCGTCCGCGTCGGTCGCGTCGTCAGAATCCCCGAGCGTGCTAGTCGCCTTCCGATAGCCGTACCACCCGCGGGCGAAGGCGAACGCGCCCACCGCGAATATCGCGCCGCCGAACTCCCACCGACCCTCGAAGCCGACGAGCATGATACCGAGGCTCATCCCGAACAGCGCGACGTTGAACAGCAGTACGAGCGACCAGAACTCCTTTTTCACCGCCGTCGGCGCGTCCTCCTCCGACGGGACCGACACCTGCGGTGGGTCCGGAGCGAGGCCCTCGGAGGGGTCGTCGGGGAGCAAGTCGGCTTCCGCCTCCGGCGGGTCCTCGGGCAGTAAGTCGGTGTCCGGCGGGTCGGTGTCGTCCGGCGTCGAGTCGTCGGGAGCCACTGTTCGACAGTCGAAACGGGACGAGGAAAAGCGCTTCGTCCCGCCGACCTCAGAGTTGCTCGTTGAGTGTGAGCGGTTCGCCCGCTTTCAACCACGCCAACGGGTTGTCCGCGTCGTAGAATACGACCCCGTCCTCGGTCTGATAGGACTCGACAGTCGCTTCCGCGTCGTCGGGTTCCGGAAGCGCCGCTTCCGCACGGTCCAGCTCGTCGCTCGGGTTGACGTGGTCGGACATAGGCGTCACCTCGTCCCATGGTATGCGTTAACACATTATATGTCTTTGCATTCAGGAAACCGTTTCGTCGGCCACGTGACCCGCCGCGGTCCGCCGAAAGCGAGGGTTTTTAGCCGAAAGCCCCAAACCCCGAATACATGAGCGATTCGGGGTCTACGACGACACTTACCGACTTCTCCGACGGTGGTGACGACGAGCGAGACGTGGAGGCGGAGGCCCGCGCCGTCGCCGGAGGCGACCACCAGCGCGCCGACGCGGTGGTCGGGGACGACGACTGGCTTCCCGACCCTGAGGGCGAAGTCGAACTCTCGGTCGTGCAGATCGATTACACCGTCGAAGGTTCGGGCGACGACGAGGAACCCGTCGTGCACGTCTTCGGTCGCACGGACGACCAGCGCTTGGAGCACGTCAAGGTCTACGACTTCGAGCCGTACTTCTACGCACCTGCAGAGAACGTCGACGACGAGCGAATCGCACAGTACGAGGGGTTGCTCACCTACCGCGAGACCGACGAGAACGGAGAGCCCTTCGAGTCTATTCGTGGGGAACGCCTCGTCAAGATCATCGGTCGAACGCCGCGAGACGTCGGGCAGGTCCGCGACGAGTTCGACCACTACGAGGCCGACATCCTGTTCCCCAACCGCCTGCTCATCGACAAGGACATCAAGAGCGGCGTCAGGCTCCCCGAGCGGCGCGACGACGACGGGGACATCCGCATCTCTCACGAGGAGATCGAACCCGTCGATGCGAACATCACGCCGCGGGTGAACACCTTCGACATCGAGGTCGACGACCGGCAGGGCTTCCCCGAAGACGGCGAGGAGACCATCGTCTGTCTCACCTCTCACGACTCCTACCGCGACGAGTACGTCAACTGGCTCTATCAGTCGCCAGCAGGCGTCGATGGTCCCGCGGCACTGGCCGGGTACGACCCCATCGAAGACGACTTCGAGGCCGACGTCCGGGTGTTCGAGGAGGAAGAAGCGATGCTTGAGGCGTTCGTCGAGTACGTCGAGAAGACGGACCCGGACATCCTCACGGGCTGGAACTTCGCGGACTTCGACGCGCCGTACTTCCTCGACCGGATGGAGCAGCTTCAGGGGTCCCACCACGACTACGACCTCGACATCGACCGTCTTTCCCGCGTGAACGAGGTCTGGCGTTCGGACTGGAACGGCCCCGACGTCAAGGGCCGGGTCGTCTTCGACCTGTTGCGGGCGTACAAGAGCACCCAGCGCACCGAACTGGAGTCCTACCGCCTCGACGCAGTCGGCGAAGTCGAACTCGGCGTCGGGAAGGAGCGCTACAGCGGGGACATCGGCGACCTCTGGGAGAACGACCCCGAACGACTGCTTGAGTACAACCTCCGGGACGTGGAACTCTGCGTGGAACTCGACCGTAAGCAGGACATCGTTGCTTTCTTCGAGGAGGTCGCGTCGTTCGTCGGGTGCAAGCTAGAGGACGCGCCGACGGCTGGGGACGCCGTCGACATGTACGTGCTTCACAAGGCCTACGGGGAGTTCGCGCTCCCGTCCAAGGGGACCGTCGAGTCCGGCGAGGAGTTCGAGGGCGGTGCCGTTTTCGAACCCATCACGGGCGTCCGCGAGAACGTCTCGGTGCTGGACCTGAAATCGCTGTATCCGATGTGCATGTGGACGGTCAACGCCTCGCCCGAGACTAAAGTGGACCCCGACGAGTACGACGGCGAGACCTACCGCACGCCGACGGGCCAGCACTTCCAGAAGGAACCCGCCGGGATGATGCGGGAGATGATAGAGGAGTTGCTGACCGAGCGCGAGGAGAAGAAGGAACTCCGCGACCAGCACGAACCCGGGACGGAGCCCTACGAGCGCTACGACAACCAGCAGGCCTCCGTGAAGGTCGTCATGAACTCTTTATACGGCGTTTCGGGATGGGACCGGTTCCGCCTGTACGACAAGGACAACGCCGCGGCCGTCACGGCGACCGGACGCGATGTCATCAACTACACCGAGGAGACGGTTTCGGACTTCGGCTACGAGGTAATCTACGGCGACACCGACTCGGTCATGCTAGAAATCGGCGACGATGTCGGAACGGAGGAGGTCATCGAGAATTCCTTCGCGCTCGAAAAACGAATCAACGAGTCCTACGATGACTTCGCGCGCGAAAACCTCGATGCCGAGGAACACCGCTTCCAGATCGAGTTCGAGAAGCTCTACCGACGGTTCTTCCAAGCGGGGACGAAGAAACGCTACGCGGGCCACATCGTGTGGAAGGAGGGCAAGGACGTAGACGACATCGACATCACCGGGTTCGAGTACAAGCGCTCGGACATCGCGCCCATCACGAAGACGGTCCAGAAGCAGGTCATCGACATGATCGTCCACGGCGAGGACTTGGACGACGTGAAAGACTACGTCCACGACGTCATCGAGGACTACCAGAACGGGAACGTGAACCTCGACGACGTGGGCATCCCCGGCGGTATCGGAAAGCGACTCGACGACTACGACACCGACACCGCGCAGGTCCGCGGTGCGAAGTACGCCAACCTCATGCTCGGGACGAACTTCCAGCGCGGGAGCAAGCCCAAGCGACTCTACCTCGAAGGAGTCCACCCGGACTTCTGGCAGCGGATGGAGTCCGAGGGGGGGTTCGACCCCAGCGGCAACTCCCGCAAGGACCGCCTCTACCGGGAGTTCAAGAAGGACCCCGACGTCATCTGCTTCGAGTTCGCCGACCAAGTGCCACCGGAGTTCGAGGTCGATTGGGACAAGATGCTCGACAAGACGCTCCAAGGACCCATCGAGCGCATCCTCGAAGCGCTCAGCATCTCGTGGGACGAAGTGAAGTCCGGGCAAGAACAGACCGGACTCGGCAGTTTCGTCTGACGGGGCGTCGGCGGCGATATCCCACCCGTATCGTCGTCTCACGGGATAGTTTTTCACAATCCGGAAAGTTATTTTCCGACCTGCGAAACCATTTACGTGGGAATGCGAAAGCATTATGAGACGCACAGCCCTTTCTCCAAACGACTTAGGTGAACCTAACAATGGCAACGCTCGAACTCAAAAATCTACATGCAGAGGTCGTCGAAGCCGACGAGAAGATTCTCAACGGCGTCGATCTCGAGGTACAGTCCGGTGAGATTCACGCCCTGATGGGTCCCAACGGGAGCGGGAAGTCCACCACGGCGAAGGTAATCGCGGGCCACCCCGCCTACGAGGTGACCGAGGGCGAAGTCATCCTCCACCTCGACGACGAGGACGTCCCCGAGGACAAGCAGTCGTGGAACCTGCTCGACCTCGAACCGAACGAGCGCGCGGCGCTCGGCGTCTTCCTCGGCTTCCAGTACCCGGCCGAGATCGAGGGCGTCACGATGGTCAACTTCCTCCGACAGGCGCTCAACGCCAAACTCGAAGAGCGCGAGGAACTCTTCGAGGACGAGGAAGCCGAGGCCGAAGAAGAAGAGGACGCTGGCTACGAGACCAGTCCGATGGAAGGCCCCGCCGACGAGGGCGAGGTCGACGTCGCGGAGTTCCAGCAGATCCTCTCGGAAAAGATGGACCTGCTCGACATGGACGAGAAGTTCGCCCACCGCTACCTCAACGCCGGGTTCTCCGGCGGCGAGAAGAAGCAGAACGAGGTTCTGCAGGCCGCCATCCTCGAACCGTCCGTCGCGGTGCTGGACGAGATCGACTCCGGTCTCGACATCGACCGCCTGCAGGACGTCTCGAACGGCATCAACGCCCTGCGCGACGAGCAGGGTACCGGCGTCCTCCAGATTACCCACTACCAGCGGATTCTCGACTACGTCGAACCCGACCACGTCCACGTCATGCTCGACGGCGAAATCGCCATGAGCGGCGGCGCGGAACTGGCCGAGAAACTCGAAGACAAGGGGTACGACTGGGTCCGCGAAGAAGTGTACGAGGCTGCGTAAGGTGATAGCATGAGTTCCGAACAAGACCAACTGAAAGAGACAAACACGGAAGAGCGCTTCGAGTTCAAGAAAGAGGAGAGCGCGGCGGTGAGGTCCGGGAAGGGGCTGACGGAGGAGGTCGTCAACCTCATCAGCGACGACAAGGACGAACCCGACTGGATGCGCGAGCGCCGCCTCCGTGCGCTCGAACACTACCAGAACATGCCCCTGCCGACCGACTGGCCCGGGCAACCCGACCTCACCCAACTCGATATCGAGGAGATCGTCCCGTACATCCGCCCCGACGTGGATAAACGCGAAGGCGCGGATAGCTGGGACGACCTCCCCGAGGACATCCAAGACACCTTCGAGAAACTCGGCATTCCGGAAGCCGAGCGCAAGGCCCTCTCCGGGGTCGGCGCGCAGTACGAGTCGGAGGTCGTCTACCAGAAC
The DNA here is from genome assembly GCF_024218795.1 of Halorussus aquaticus. Lineage (GTDB taxonomy): Archaea > Halobacteriota > Halobacteria > Halobacteriales > Haladaptataceae > Halorussus > Halorussus aquaticus. The sequence continues at coordinate 2,052,128 of NZ_CP100400.1, read as the reverse complement.
ATGCAGGAGCAGTGGGAGGAGAAGGGCGTCGTGTTCTGCAACATGGACGAGGCGGTCCGCGAACACGAAGACCTCGTCAAAGAGCACTTCATGACCTCCTGCGTCCCCCCGAGCGACAACAAGTTCGCCGCGCTCCACGGCGCAGTCTGGAGTGGCGGCAGCTTCGTCTACGTCCCCGAGGACGTCACGGTCGAGATGCCCGTACAGGCCTACTTCCGGATGAATTCGGAAGGCATGGGCCAGTTCGAGCACACGCTTATCATCGCCGAGAAAGGCTCGGAGGTTCACTACATCGAAGGCTGCAGTGCGCCCAAGTACGGCAGCCACAACCTCCACTCCGGCGGCGTCGAAGTGTTCGTCGGCGAGGACGCGCACGTCCAGTACTCGACGGTGCAGAACTGGTCGAAGAACACCTACAACCTCAACACCAAGCGCGCGCTCGTCGAGAAGGGCGGCCGCATGGAGTGGGTCTCGGGCAGTATGGGCTCGAAAGCCACCATGCTCTACCCCTGCTCGATTCTCAAGGGCCGCGGTGCCTCTGCGAACCACATCTCCATCGCGTTCGCTGGCGAGGGCCAGAACATCGACACCGGTGCCAAGGTCTACCACAACGCGCCTCGCACCAATTCGACCATCGAGTCCAAGTCCATCAGCAAGGACGGCGGCCGCACCAACTACCGCGGTCTCGTCCAGATTTCGGAGGGCGCGACCGACTCTTCGACCAGCGTCGAATGTGACGCGCTGATGTTCGACAACGACTCCGTCTCCGACACCATGCCCTACATGGAAATCGACGAGTCCAAAGTCGACGTCGCTCACGAGGCCACCGTCGGTAAAATCGGCGACGAAGACGTCTTCTACCTCCAGAGCCGAGGGCTGGACGACGACGACGCCAAGCAGATGATCGTCTCCGGCTTCATCGAGCCCATCACCGAGGAACTCCCCATCGAGTACGCCGTCGAACTGAATCGTCTCATCGAACTCGAAATGGAGGGGAGTCTCGGATGACTGCGACGCAGGTACACGAGACTATCTCGGAGGAAACGGTCCGACAGATATCCGACGAACTCGGAGAACCCGACTGGCTGCTCGAGACGCGTCTCGAGGCGCTCGACGCGCTCTCGGACCTCGACATGCCCGACGTGATTCGGACGCCGGGCCGCGACTGGACCAACCTCCACGCTCTCGACTTCGAGGGCTTCGTGGACCCGCTCGACGCGGCGGAAGAGAAAGACCAAGTCGGTCCCGAGGACGCCGAAGTTCTGTCCATCGCCGAGGCAGTCGAGGAGCGCGAGGACCTCCTGAAGGAGCACTTCGGGTCGGTCGTCGACCCGCAGGACAACTACCTGACCGCGCTCTCGACCGCGCTGTTCAGCACTGGAACCGTCGTCTACGTCCCGAAGAACGTGGACGCCGAGGACGTGACCATCCGGACCACGCAGAACTCCCAGTCGCTGTTCAACTACACGCTGGTCGTCACCGAGCAGTCGAGTTCGGTGACGATCATGGAGCGACAGGACACCGGCGAGGACATCGAGGGCGACCGCTACTACAGCGGCGTCGTGGAAGTCACCGCGGGCGAGAACAGCCACGTCCAGTACGGGTCGCTGCAGGACCTCGACGAGCAGACGTACAACTACACGCTCAAGCGCGGTGAGGCCGCCGACTACGCCACGGTCAACTGGATCGAGGGGAACCTCGGCTCGCGGCTCACCAAGTCCTCCGTCGAGACCGAACTGAACGGCGAAGGCTCCGAGACCAAGACGGTCGGGGCCTTCTTCGGTCACGACGACCAGCACTTCGACATCGCGGCCCGCGTCTGGCACAACACGGCCCACACCACGGCGGACCTCGTGACTCGCGGCGTGCTCGACGACGAGGCCCGCTCGGTGTACGAGGGCGTTCAGGACGTCGGCCGCGACGCGTGGGACACCAACTCCTACCAGCGCGAGAACACGCTGATGCTCTCCGACGAGAGCGAGGCCGACGCGTCGCCGAAGCTCATCATCAACAACCACGACACCGAGGCCAGCCACTCGGCCACGGTCGGCCAGATCGACGAGGAGGACATGTTCTACATGACCTCCCGTGGCCTCGACGACGAGTCCGCTCGGAACATGCTGGTCGAGGGCTTCTTCGTCCCCGTCCTCGAAGAGATCGAGGTCGAGGAACTCGCCGAGGACCTCCAGACCAAGGTCCGCGAACGGCTTCGGTAAGCCGATTCGGCCCTCGCCGTTTCGCGATCGGTTCTCTCGTCTCGTTTTTTCGTCTCCGTGGCGGGTTCAATCACATCTGTTAAGTCCCCCAGCACCTCAGTTAGGCACGATGACTGACGTATCGCCGTTCGAGCGCGGGTGGTCGACGTGAGCGTCGGCCAGCGCGTCTCGACCGACCATCAACTCGCCCGCCTGCTCCAGATCGCGATGGTACTGGAGGAGGTCGTGGAAGTTCGCGCGGCGCGTCACTACGAGACGCTCTCGCCCGAGGAGCGCGACGAAGACGTCGAGGAACTGCTCGACGACGCCCGCGAAGAGTCCGCGGACCACCGAAAGCAACTGGAATCGCTCATCGACCAGTTGGACGCCGAAGCGGTTCCGCTCGAAGAGATCGAGATGCTGGTGGAGGGTCACTACGCCCAGACGGGACCGGAGGATTTCGACGGCGTCCTCTACGACCAACTCCACGGCGAGGAGACCGCCTACAAGTTCTACGACGACCTCATCGAGGCCATCGAGGTCAGCGACACCGAGTTCACTCTCGACCGCGAGGAGTTGCTTACTACGTTGAAGGCGATTCGCGAGGAGGAGGCAGAAGGTGTCGAGGAAGTGACCCAAGTGATGGAGGCCCGAGAATGAACACCGCAGACCAGTATCTCAAAGCGATTTATCTCGTGCAGAAGATGGAGAACGGCCCCGCCTCGACCGGCGCGCTCGCCGACCGACTCGACGTGAGTCCCGCGAGCGTCAACGAGATGATCGGCAAACTTCAGGAGCGCGGCCTCGCCGACCACGAGAAGTACAAGGGGGTCAGCCTCACCGACGAGGGAATCGAGCAGGCCCGCGAGGCGCTCCAGACCTACTGCATCATCGAGCGCTTCCTCCACAACGTCCTCGAAGTCGAGGAGTTCCCGAGCGAAGCGAAAGCCCTCGAAAGCGTCATCGACGAGACCGTCGCGAAACGACTCGACACCATCATCGACCGCGAACCCCAGTGCCCGGACTGCTTCGACGCCGAGGCCGACATGTGCGCTGAACTGGTCGGCGAAGGCGAAGCGGACTAATCTGCGGATTTTTCTCAGAGACTACCGTATTCGCGCCGCTCGACAGTACGAACGTTGAAGTCGTAATAGTCACAATTCCCACCTATGCAGTGTCCGACATGTGAACGGTCGTTTGACTCTGAAAATGGGATGCGGATTCACCACAGTCACCAGCACGACGCGCCACTACCGAATCGTACCTGCAACGGATGCGGGACAGAGTTCTACGATGCAAAGTCCCGACTTAAGTACTGTGGCGACTGTAACCCGAACACCGGTGAAAACAACGGGAACTGGAAGGGAGCGAAAGATGTGGGAGCATGTCAACTGTGTGAGTCAGAGTTCACGTACTATCCATCCGAGAAGAAGGGAACGTACTGTCCCGAGTGTGTCGAATCGGCGGACGGGTTACTCCCCCAAAATTCGACCACGAAAAATCGCGTATCCGTATCGTGTTTGTACTGCGAGACCACGCTGGAGGTCTATCCATCCCGGGCCGAAACTCGAAAACGCGGTGTCTTCTGTGATTCCGACTGTTACGGTGCGTGGCTCTCCGAAAACATAGTCGGTGAAAACCACCATCAGTGGGAGGGCGGTGACTTCGACTACGGTCAGAAGTGGTGGCGAGTGAGGCGCGAAGCATTAGAACGCGATGACTACACCTGCCAACACTGTGGAATTTCGAAAGATGAAATTGGGCGAAACCCCGACGTGCATCACGTTGAACGTGTCCGTGACTTCGAGAGAACCGAAAAAGCGCACACGCTGGAAAACGTAATTACCCTCTGTCGGAGTTGTCACAGAAACGTCGAAGCGGGGAACGTCAGAAACCTCCGACCGTAAGGCGAAAAGCAACACTATTGTACGAGGAAAAACAACCCCCTGATGCACCCTATAGCAGTCCCGTGGTGTAGTGGCCAATCATATGGGCCTTTGGACGTGGTGAGTTACGAGTCGCTACGGAAGATAGCCCATGACGGCGGTTCGAATCCGCCCGGGACTATTCTACTGCGAGCAAACGTGTGAACGACAGGTATTCCTCGCAACCACTCCACACCGTCGTATCCGACTCTCACGACGAACCGGCAATCAGTGACACCATCGAACCAACTCGTCGGGACTGAGTCAGGACAACCGGTCCGCGAGGTCGTGGAAGTCCTCGACCACGAGATCGGGGTCCCGACCTAACTCCTCGTGAGGGCTGTCCTCTTCCGGACGTGAGAGCCACGCCGTGCGCATCCCGGCGTGTTTCGCTCCCCAAACGTCGCGCATGCTCCCGCCGGAGACGTGCAGTATTCGGTCGATAGGCGTCCCGACTCGGTCGGCGGCGTGGCGATAGATAGCCGAGTCGGGTTTGTACACCTCGACTTCGTCGGCGCTTATCGTGTCGGTGACGGTACCCGCTAGGTCTGCGGTCTCGACGAGGTGGTCGAGCATCTCCGGGTTGCCGTTCGAGAGGACGTACACCTCGTATCCCGAATCCGTGATACGGTCGATTCCGTCTGTCACGTCGTCGAAGACGGTGAGTTCGTCCTCGTAGACGGTACTCCGAATCCGGTCGCGGACGTCCGCGGAGACGTCGTACCCGTTCGCTTCGAGGGCGTAGCGGAGTCCCTGCCCGACGAGTTCCCAGAACGGCCGGTACTCGTCGATGTCGTTCGCGACCATCGAATAGCTGATGTACTGTGACCGCCAGCGCTGGGACACCGCCTCGGCGTCGTCCATCCCGTCGACGTGTTCCTCTAGGGCCGCTATCTGCGAACCGACGTCCACGAGTGTGGTGTACGAATCGACGGTCACTGTCGTGACTGCTTCGGAGTCCATGTCGGTATCGCGCACTGCAAACTCCCATAATTGTTTGCCACTGTCGGTGTGGCGGAGTTGCCGATAGAACCCAACTCGTACTCCCATCACGCTCTCCGGGAACTCGGGGGCCGGGGCTGAGGGGGAAGCGTTCACACGCTCGGTTAGTCGGCGACCGACTGCAGTTACCTATTTCACGTCCCACGTTGACTAGTGACATCCTATGTCCCTCCCCGTCGAACTCGCCGTCGGCGTCGTCCTGCTCGCGTGGGGGTTCGCAGACTACCTGTTCCCACAGACCGTCCTGCGCACGCAATCGAACCTCCTCAACGTCCCGCCCGAACCGGAGGAGTCGCTCGCCCGGCACAAGCGGCGAGTCGGACTCGTCTGTATCCTCGCAGGTCTGATAGCCGTCGTCGCCGCGGTGGGATGAGGGTGCCTACCGCGCTACAAACACTCTTTACTCCCCATTTATATTCTTTTCATACAAAGGAGAAATTATAAAACGTCGTCAGGCGATACATAACAAAGCCACTACGCACTGTGGTTTCGCACGCATGGTCCCCGCTCGTCCGCATCGCGCCGCCGACCGCCCGCCAACCGGAGAACGATGGAACTGACGTGGCTGGTAGCCTCGTCGATACTCCTCGTCAGCGTCGGGTACGGGTTTCTCAGGCGCGCTCGTCGAACCCGGGTCGTCTGCTGGACGCGACTCGGCGCGTCGCTGTTCGCTCTCGCCACGCGCGACCTGTTCCGGTCGCGCGAACAGGGTCCGGCTGTCGCGTCGCCGGTCGGCGAATCGGCGAACCGCGCGGAACGAACCCGCACCGAGCGAGCGCAGTCCGACGACGACCGACGGACGCCTCTCTTCGTCCGACTCCGTCGGCGGGTCGCCGGATGGCTCAACTAAACCGGGGATACCGCTCGAATCCGACACGAACGACTCGACGGGCGTCCGTTTCCGCCAGCGGACCGATTAAGCGTCTCGACCGCCTTTGGCTGACTGTGACCGAACAGCGCTACCTCCCCGACGCCGACGACGTGACCGAGTTCGAGGCCACCGCGACCGAGGCGACCGACGACTACGTCGTCCTCGACGGGACGTACTTCTACCCGGAGGGCGGCGGCCAACCGGCCGACCGCGGTGAACTGTCGTGGGACGACGGCAGCGCCGCGGTGACGAAGGTGCGGAAGAACCACGGCGACGTTCGCCACTACGTCGAGGACGTGGAAGGCGACCTGCCCGACCCGGGCGACCCAGTGCGGGGCGAAATCGACGCCGAGCGCCGCGAGGCCCACCGCCGGATGCACACCGCCCAGCACGTCGTCTCGCGCGTGGTCCTCGACGAGTACGGCGCGGCCACCGCCGGGAATCAGGTCCACGCCGACCGCTCGCGCATCGACTTCGAACCCGCGGAGTTCTCCGCGGCGGACGTGGAGCGAATCGAGCGCCTCTCCAACGAGGCCATCGAGCGGGACCTCGAAGTCACCAAGGCCGAGCGCCCGCGCGAGGAGGTCGAGGAGCGCACGGAGGAGGGCCGGGCACTGCTCGACCTCATTCCCGACCACGTGGACCCGCTCCGAGTGGTCGAAATCGAGGACTTCGACTACTGTCCCTGCGGCGGCACCCACGTCGATAGCCTCGGCGACCTCGGCCGCGTCGAGATAACGAACCGGGAGTCGAAGGGCGAGGAGACCGAACGCATCGAGTTCGAACTGCGGACGGCGTAGCGAGGCGCGAGTCCCGTCTCGACGTATCGCGGAAAGGGGACGACGACGAGGCGACGGCCGGTCGCACGAACGGCCGGAGCCTCCGGACGACGCCCGAAAAAACGCGTCTTCGGTTCGGAGTCCCATCGTCGTAAGCCTAAAGAGTCAATCATTCGTTTATACGAGTAAGAATGAGTACGGACATCTGCGAATCGAGGTGGTTCTGTGGGCGTCGAAATTAAGGAGTCGCCCGTCACGGACAGCGAGTTCGAGGAGATGGAGGACTTCGTGTACGAGTATCTCGTCGCCAGCGTCGAGAACGAGGACGGCGGCGGCCGGATGCGGTGGTACCCGTGGCACTCCGCGGAGTATCGGTTCAACCACATCCTCAACGTCGTGGACCTCGCTGGCACCATCGCCGAGAAGGAAGGCGCGAACGTGGACGTGGCGCGCGTCGCGGCGCTGTTCCACGACATCGCCAAACTCGACGCCGACCAGGACGTTCACGCCGAGGAGGGCGCGCGCATCGCCCGGAAGTATCTCGAAACGCACGGCGACTTCCCGGAGTCGTTCATCGAGGAGGTCTGCAAAGCGGTCGAGAACCACTCGTATCAGGGCGACCTGACAGACCTGCCGAAGGAGACCCAGTGTCTCATCGAGGCCGACCTGCTCGACAAGGTGGGCGCGAACGGCACCGCGCTAATGCTCCTGCGGATGGGCTACGAGGCCCGAACCCACATGGACGCCGCGGAGATGGTCAACAGGGTGATGGAGCGCGGGAAGGACGCCACCAAGCGGGTCCAGACCGAGACCGCCGAGGGAATCGCCCACAGGCGTCTGAAGCGCGTCAAGTGGTTCCGGGAGTGGCTCGAAGAGGAGGTGCCGGAGATGGACTGCGAGGAGTCGCCCGATCGCCGGACGCAACGGCGACCGTAACGAGACCCGCGTTCGGTCCCGAAATCAGCCGCTTTTTGCCGCGTGAACAGGGACCTCCGTCACGGCGAGTGGAACAGGAGATTACCGTGTTGGCACTTCGAACGTGACTTCTCCGCATCTCGTTGCGACACAGACTACTCTTGAGTGACATAGCTGGCTACTACTTGAGCAGAGGAGTCCGGCACCGCGACCACACGGCACCGCCACCGCGCCCCGTTCCTCCCTCGGCAGCGCCCGCACTACACGGCGCTGCCGAGCGAGCGGCGCGTCCCGTGGACTGCGAGGAGTCAAAAACGGAGGACGGAAAGAGTCACGAAACGGAGGACGGAAAGAGTCACGAAACGGGGAGGAGTGATGGTATGCGAAGCGGGAAACCGCGGTGGGTGACGAGACGGGCGTAGTGCGGTGGTTCCGCCCGGAATCACCTACGCCAGCATCCCGCCAGCCTTCGAGAGGAACGAGAGGCCCGCGAGCGCGAGGACCACCGCGCTGAGGTAGGCGACGGCCGGTGCGAAGGCGTCCACCCGCCGCCCGACCGTCACCAGCGCGGCCGGGAACCCCGTAATCCAGAGCGCGATGCCGCCGAAGAACCCGACCACGATGACCGGGCTTCCCGTCGATATCGTCAGGCCGCCGAGCGCGTCGAGCGCGAACGTGCCGGGGTCGAGCAGGCCCACGCCCGCCGTGAGCCACCAGAGAATCTGGTAGGGGTTGGTCAGCGCCAGCACGAACGCCTTCCGGAAGCCCTTGCTGTCGGCCCCGGTCGCCGTGCCGCCGTCCACGGCGGCGTCGCCGCCGAACGCCGCGCTGGCGTCGGCGGCCGTCCCGTACGCGAAGTACAGCATCAGCAGTCCCCCGACGCCGAACAGCACGCTCCGGACCACCGGAACGTCGCGCACGACCGTGACGACCCCCAGCAGCGCGAGGACGAAGAAGCAGGCGTCGGCCGACATCGCGCCGAGACCGGCGCGGAAGCCCGACCCCCATCCCCGGAGGACGCTCTCCTCGGCGATGATGGCGTTCATCGGGCCGGGCGGGGCCGCGAGCGAGAGACCGAGCGCGACCCCGGCCAGCGCCGACGCGACTGCTTGGAACATCGCTCGAAGGTAGGAACCCCGGCCGAGAAAAAACTGTCTCTCCGTGGAGAACTCGAGGGAGTCGTTCCCGGGGACCGCCGTAGGGCCGAGTCCTCACCGCGCGTTCCTCAGGGTTTGAGACCCTGCGCGTCCCCGCCCGACTCGTTCCCGGCGTCGTCGGTGTCGATTTCGTCGCGCTCGTCCGCGGGCCGCACCCGGATGGAGCGCGCGACGTTCTCGGGGAGGCTCTGTTCGCGTTCGTCGTCGTCCCCGACTCGGACCGTCACCATCCCGAACGGCGCGACGTCCAGCACGTCGAGTTCGGTCCCGGGCGCGATGCCCGCGTCCGCGAGGTAGCGCAGTTCCTCCTCGTCGCGGTCGCTGACCCGGGCGACCACGAGTCGGTCGCCCGCGTCGTGGTCCGAGAGCGGCGTGGCGTCGTCGGTTTCGAGCGGCGCGAGGTCGGCGCTCGGGATGGGGTCGCCGTGGGGGTCCACCTCCGGGTCGCCCAGCGCGTCGGCGACCCGCTGTTCGAACTCCTCGCTGATGTGGTGTTCGAGGGTGTCGGCCTCCTCGTGGACCTCGCTCCACGAGTAGTCGAGGTGTTCGGTCAGGTACGACTCCAGCAGGCGGTGGTGACGGAGCACTTCGAGCGCCACCGTCTCCCCCTCCGCGGTGAGTTCGACCCCCTTGTACTTCTCGCGCTCGACCAGCCCTCTGTCTTCGAGTTTCTCGACCATGCTCGTGACCGTCGGCGGCGTCACGTCGAGGTAGTCGGCGATGGCCGATGTCGAGACCGGCCCGCCGTCCTCCTTCTGGAGGGCGTAGATCGATTTCAGGTAGTCTTCCATCACGTCGCTCAACATTTCCCGTCCGGGTTTAGCCGCGTCTAAAACTTATATTTGTCCCGTCCCGGCCGACGCTCCAAGTGAGGCACCGGTACGGCGTGACTACGTCGAGTTAGCGCGCGAAAACGCCGTCCCGGTGGCGCGGGTAGACGGCGTATAACTAACCGACGGGACGCGTTTTTGGGGGACATGTCGAACATCGAGACGAGTATCGGGTGTCCGAACTGCGACGGGCGGGCCGTCGAAGTCGCCACCGACGGCGGCGAACCCGACCCGGCGTTCCGAGACGACGACCGACTCACGGGGACGACAGTGGACTGTAGCAACTGCGGCGACGAGTTCGAAGTGTACTACTACTGACCCCCGAGTCGCCGTTTTCGGGTCGGTCTTCCGTTCGACACGCTCCGGTCCTGCCCGACGGAGTGTAGCCATTCTCAGAACAGTTCAGTCCGACCGAGTGGCACTCGGTCGGACTCGGTACGACTCGATTCGATTCACGACGGTCTCGCCCTCTTCGGTCCCGATTACGCACGAGTAATCCGGACGTATCGGTGGGTAAACCGCCTGTACTCCCGGGTAGACGGCGTATAGTAATGGCCGGGTCCCGCGTAGCGCCGGACAGGATGTCAGAGACCGAGACGAGCGAACGAATCACCGCTCACTTCCACGACGGGAACCTCGAACTCCGGTCGAAGGAGTCGCCCGACGCGTGGATAATCGCCGAAGAACCGGTCAGCGTCGAACGGTAGCGAAATCGCCGAACCGCCCGCGCGTTCTCACCGACGAGTCGGCCGCCGACCCGGGCAATCGAACGCCAAGACTCGATACCACAATAGCGAGCCAGCAGACCTATTGAAACGAGCGTCTTCGAACCGGTGTGAATCTGGGGGAATACGCGAACCGACGCGACGTGCTTCGAACCGTCGGCGGACTCGGAGGAACTGCGCTGGTCGGCGGCGTCGCCGCGGGTCAAGACGGCGGGACGACCACTGCTGGCGGCGGAGGGACGACGGAGGGCGGCGACCAGACGACGACCGAGACCACCGGACGGGCGACCGACCGGCCGCTGGTCGTCACCTGTCGCCTCGACGACTCCGTCGCGCTACTGAATCAGGAGACCAAGGAGATATTCGCCGAGATATCCGTCGGGAAGGAACCGCTGTACTGTGCGGTCTCGACCGACGGCGAACTCGCCTACGCTCCGAACACCGCGTCCGCCGACGTCTCGGTGGTGAACGTCGAGCAGCAGGAGGAGGTGAAGCGAATCCCGCTCGACGCCGCGCCGCGCGGCGTCAACGTCCACCCGGAGAACGACGACGCGTTCGTCGAGGTGGCGGGCGCGAATCAGGTCGCGGTAATCGACAGCGAGAACCTGCAGGTGCGCGAGACCATCGACGTCGGGAAAGCGCCGCACAACATCGTCTTCGACGCGGAGGCCGGGTTCGCGTACGTCACGAATCAGGGAGGGAACAGTCTGGGGTTCATCGACCTCCAGTCGCTGGAGATGGTGGACCGGGTTCCAGTCGCCAAAGCGCCGCACAATCTCCACGTGGACCGGGAGCGCAACGTCGTCTACACCGCCAACGCGCTCTCGAACGACGTTGGGATAATCGACGTGGAGCGGCGCGAACTGCTGAAGAAGCGGCCGCTGACCGACCAGAACGCCGACATCCACGCGACGCAGGACGGCGAGAAGATATTCGTCGCCGGAGTCCAGTCCGACGCGGTGACGGTCTACCACGCGCCCGACGACCCCGCCGAAGGTGAGTACCGGGTCGCCGACATCGTCACGGTCGAGGATCAGGACGAGATACGACCCCCGCTCCCCGAGCGCGACTTCGTGCCGCCGGGTCTCGGCCCGCACGGCTGTTTCGTCTCGCCCTACCGCAACGAGGTCTACGTCACCATCACCGGGCGCGACCAGTTGGTCGTCATCGACACCGAGACCCACGAGATAACCGACCGGGTCTCGACGCCGAGGTACCCGTTCTTCTCGGACGTGCAGTACGACTCTGGGAACTGAGCCCCGACCACCGTCTTCGCACGCTCCCGTTCAGACGCCTTTGCTCATCAGGTGACTGCGGAGGACGTCGTCGTCCTTGTTGCCCGCGCCGGTGTTGAGCAGCACGACGGTGTCGTCCTCGTCGAACTCCCCGCGCCGGGCGAGTTCCCACGCCCCGCTGGCGGCCGCGGCACAGGTCGCGCCCATCTCCAGACCCTCGTGCTGGGCCACCGTGACGGCGCTGTCCAGAATGTCGTCGTCGGACGTGGCCACCGCGCCCCCGTCGCTCTCGCGCAGGGCGTCGAGAATCAGGGGACTCGCGCCGGGGTCCGGAATCTCGATGCCGCCGCAGATGGTGTCGGGCGTCTCCCACACGTCGTGGACGTCCTTGCCCTCGTCGAACGCCTCGACGATGGGCGCGCATCCCGACGACTGGGCCGCGTACATCGCCGGAATCTCGTCGGTCAGGCCCAACTCTCGGAGTTCCTTCGCGCCCTTGTGCATCCCGACCAGACCGACGCCGCCCCCGGTCGGGTAGACCACGGCGTCCGGGACCTCCCAGTCGTTCTGCTCGACGATTTCGTAGAGCATCGTCTTCTTGCCCTCGTGGCGGTAGGGCGTCTCGAACGTCTTCACCGAGTACCAGTCGTCGTGGTCGGCCATCGCGTCGGCGTAGGCGTCGGCGGCGTCGCCGATGCGCCCCTCCACGATGGTCATGTCGCCGCCGTGGACGTTGACCATCGCCTTGTTGGTGAACCCGGCCCGCGAGGGCAGGAAAACGTGGGAGTCCAACCCCGCGCGGGCGGCGTAGGCCGACGCGGCCTGTCCGGCGTTGCCCGCCGAGTTGAGTGCCACGTCGGTCGCGCCGTGCTGGACGGCCGCCGTAACCGCGGCGGTCTGGCCGCGGTCCTTGAACGTCCCGGTCGGGTTGCGTCCCTCGTCCTTGAAGAGGACGCGGCCGACGCCCAGTTCGTCGGCGAGCGTCGGGCAGTCCACGAGTTGGGTCGCGCCCTCGTCCATCGTCACCGCGGCCGACTGCGGGAACGGCAGGAGTTCCTCGTAGCGCCACATCGACTCGAACGAACGGGAGTCGAGGTCCTCGCGCGTCAGGTCTATCGCCTCGTAGTCGTAGTCGGGGTCCAGAATCCCGTCGCAGTCGGGACAGCGGTGGGTGGTCTCCTCGGCGTCGAACGTCTCGCCGCAATCGACACACGTCAGGCCGACGAACGCGTCGGTAGTCTCCATGTCCGTCAGTTCGGAGTCGAGCGACAAATCCCTACTCCTTTCGGTCTCGGCCGTCCCGACGCCGGGCGTCGGATAGTCGCGTCTGTCACGCCGCCGAGCGAACGGTCCGTCGACGCTACTCGCCGAACGGCGTCGCCGCTCGGGCACCGCAGTCCGGACAGACCACGGCCGTCTCGGCGCTCGCGTTCGGCGGGTTCGACTCCGCGCCGTCGGACGACGCGAGCGTGACCCGCATCTCGCGGCCGCAGTCCGGACAGCCATCGGGGACGTTCTCGGCACCGCAGTCCGGACAGAGGAGACTGGTTCCGGTCTCGTCCCACGTCGGTCGCAGGTCGCCGCGGCCGCACTCCGGACACGCGAGCGGAACCCGCACGTCCTCGCCGTCGCGCGGTGCCCCGATAGCGAGAGCCACGAGGTCGTCGCCGTCAGCGTCCGCCTCGGAGACGGCGTTCCGGCCCGACTGGTACTCCCCGGGCGCGAACCTGACGGCTTCGCCCTCCGCCACCGTGACCTCGCCCGCGTTCTCGCGCTCCGGTCCCAGCGTCTCGAAGGTCGCTTCGCCGTCGAGGACGAGGAAAATCTCCTCCTGATCGGCGTGGGCGTGGAGTCCGCCGGGGAACCCGTCTCCGGGGGCGACTCGGTAGCGATTGACCGCCACGTCGGTCGCGCCGAGCGGTTCGGTCAACCCGCGGCGCTCGGCGTCGTCTCCGAACGCGCTCGCCTCCACCGCGTCGATGGCGATTCGCTCCATGCTCGCCGGTTCGGTCGGCGGAGACAAATCGTTTCGGTCGCACGAACCGAGCGGTACTCTCGTAACAGACGAACCCCGCGAGAAATGGTCTCGGTGTCCGTCGAGCGAGAGCCGATGCCCTTCGAAGCGGACCCGAAACCGCCGCGGACCGTCCCTCCGGCGGGGACGCTACTCGACCCGGGAGCGCCGCAGTCGTCCGGGAGAGGACTCGTTCACCACTCTTCGCGCGGCGGGAGTTCCTCGCCACAGCGCCGACAGTACTGCATCGGTGCGTTCGAGGCGCGCTCCTCGCTATCGACGGTGACTTTCCGCCCGCAGTTCTGGCATTCTATCTTCGTCATCGTTCGTACCCCTGTCGTCGGCGTCGGTCCCACGGCGAGTGTAGAACGTCGGGTGTTACGACGCCGAGTGTGATAAGCTTACCCACGGTAGCTCGCGGACGGGCCGAGTCGTCGCTCTGATTCGGAATCACCGCGGAGAACGGTCGCCGGAACATCGGCGAGATGCTGTCGAGGCGGACTCTTCGGTGGGAAGTTCCGTGACGCACTGCTGGGGAGTATGCTTTGAACTGCACTCGTCTACAACCACGATTCTACAGAAACGTTCTCTCCACCGACACCGTCGCAGTAGCGACACCCTCAGTCGGCCGAGACGATGGCGGGTTCGAGTTCGGCCACCGCGGCGACCACCTCCCTGCGCTCGGACTCCGGTACGTCGAAGGCCGCGAGTGACTCGTCGAGGTGGGTGGCGATTATCTCGAAGTCCCGCCCGTCGATGTCGAGGTGAGCGTGGGCCGTCGAGAGGTCCGCGCCGTCGTACTCGACCGGCCCGCCCGTCACCGACGCGAGAAACTGGGTCTGGTGTGCGCGGAGTGCCGACACGTCGGTATCGTCGAAGAAGTGTTCGACGCGCTGGTCGTCGAGGACGCGGTCGTAGAACTCCTCGACGACGGCCGAGATAGCGTCCCGGCCACCGAGGCGCTCGTAGAGTGTCTCGGACATGTGTACCCGGACACAAATATTCAAGGCAATTAAATTTATTGGCCGAAAGTCGCTATTTCACCTAACTGGATGACTAGATAAAGCGTCAAATCTAACGAACTATCGGATTTCTTGGTATCCTTCCGGGGAATAGTATTTTATACTTCGCACGGAAGCGCATGAATGATGGGTAACACGCCATGAAGACCGGGATTCTCATCGTGGACGACTCGGAGTTCATGCGACAGCGAGTGAAGAGCGCGCTCGCGGACGACGAGTATCGAATCGTCGCCGAGGCGCCGAACGGCGCGTGGGCGATTCAGAAGTACAAGGAGAACGCCGAGGACATCGACCTCATCTTGATGGACATCGTGATGCGGAAGGCCAACGGCCTGAAGGCCACGGCCGCCATCAAGAAACTCGACGACGACGTTCGGGTCGTCATGTGTACCAGCGTGGGCCAGCGACAGAAGATACAGTTGGCCGCGCGCGCCGGTGCCGACGCGTACATCACGAAACCCTTCGAGGACGAGGAACTCACCGACGCCATCGACGGGGTGGTCGTCTGATGGCTGCTGAGACGCCCGAACGCCCGAACCAGCGCCTTCGACGCGGGACCCCCCGGAGGTGCAGGGATGGCCCCGACTGACGACGCCTTCTTTCGGGAAGCCAAGTCCCAGATTCGCGCGCTGAACGACGGTCTGCTCGCCGTCGAGGGCGACGACGGTGACGCGGCCGTCGCCGAACTGTTCCGCGTCGCTCACTCGCTCAAGGGGTCGTGTCGGACCCACGGACTCGACGAGGCGGGCGAACTCGCCCACGCCGTCGAGGACGTTCTCGACGCGATTCGGAGCGGCGACGTCGCCCCGACGCCCACCCTCGTGGACGAGGCGCTCGGGACGGTGGACCTGCTCGAAGCGACGGTCCGCGCCGCCGCGGTCGGCGAGGAGCGACCGAGCGACGCCGAGGCGACGCTCGAATCGCTCCGGGCCGCGCTGGACGAGGCGCGCGCCGAGACCGACGACTCGGACGCGACGCTCGGGTCCGCCGCGTCCGCGTCGCCCGGCGAGTGGGATCCCGCGGACGACGACCTGAGCGACGACGTGGTCGCGGCGCTCGAAGACACGACCGAGTTCGACGACCTCGACGCGCTCCTCGACGAGATGGACGACCCGGACGGCGACGAGGAACTCGACGGGTGGGGACTCCTCGACGAAGGCGACGCCGACGCGGCCCCCGACACGGGTTCGCCGGGGACTGACGGCGCAGCAGTCGCCGAAGACGCCTCCTCTATCGAAGACTCCCCGAACGATGCGAGGTCAGCGACGGACCGCCCTGCCGACTCGGCCGGGTCCTCCGGGCGACCGAAGAAGGCCGAGACGCCCGACGAACCGTCCGCGTTCTTCGAGGAGACCAAAGCTCAGATAGACGACGAGGAGAACATCGACGCCCTGCAGGAGGACATCGACGCGGTCGAGTTCGGCGAGTTCGACGACGAGGACAGTTACACCATCGAGGAACTGATGGACCTCGACCCCGACGAAGGGGCGGCGGACGACCGACCCGAGTCGGCGGCACCGACGCCGGACGCGGGCGTCGAATCGCTCGAAGCGACTGAGACCGACGAGACGGTGGACGCCGACACCGCCCCGAACGCCGACGAGACGGCGGACGCTGACGGAGCGCCCGCCGAACCGGCAGTCGGGGACGCCGACGATTCGCTGGAGGTTCCGGCCGACCTGCTCGGGTCGGGAGTTGCGGACTCGGGCGAGAGCGACGAGGCGACTGCCGACGAGTCGTCGGACGCCGCGGACTCGGTCGGCGACCCCCTCGGTCTCGCGGACGCCGACCTGTCACCGGACGACTCGACCGGTTCGGCCGACGCGTCCGCCGGAGGCGACGACACCGACGAGTCGCCGGAGACTCCCGAAAGCGGCGCGACCAACACGTTCGTCTTCGGGGCGGAGTCCGCGGACGACGGAACAGAGGCCGAGTCGCTAGACGACGCCGACTCGGCCGTCGAACCCGACTCGGCTTCGTTGTCCGATACGGATTCCGAACTCGATTCGACGCCCGCGTCGGGCGACGAACCGACCGATACGCCGGTCGAAGTAGATTCGGTCGGTTCGCTCGAACCCGCAGACGCACCCGAGTCCGTGGACGCGAACGGGCCCACCTCCGCCGACGCGCCCGACCGAGCGGACGCGTCTGAGGGTCCGGACTCGCTCGCCGACGCCGCCGAACCGGGCGACGCAGAATCCTCCGAACCCGTGGAATCGGCCAAACACGGGGAAGCGCCCGATACCACCGGCACACCGGAGTCTGCGGGCGTACCGGGGTCGGCTGATACACCCGACTCTGCGGCGGTACCGGAGGACGCAGATTCGGTTCCCGACCCCGACTCGGTCCCGGCCGCCGATTCGCTACCCGATGTCGATTCACTTCCGGACCCCGACTCGGATGCCGACGCAGAATCCGTTCCGGACGCCGATTCGGTGCCCGATGCCGATTCACTTCCGGACCCCGATTCCGTTCCGGACGCCGACGCCCTCCCAGAATCCGACTCACTCCCGGACGCGGATTCGCTTCCGGACGCCGAGTCGGTCCCCGACGCCGACTCGATGCCCGAGACCGACCTCGGCGTGGACCTGTCGGGCGACTTCGACGCGGACCTCGGCGACGAGGCGTCCGGGGGTCTCGGCGGCGACGGCGCGGCCGGGACCGAGATGGACGTCTCCGTGGACGACGAGATGGCCGAGTTCGAGTCGCGGTTCGGCGACCTGCTCGGCACCGGGCCGGGAACCGACGACGACGGCGACGATGGCGCTGTGTTCCGGTCGGCGGTGTCCACCATCGAGGAGAGCAGACTCGACGCCGACGAGTTCCCGACCGCGGGCGGCGACCGACCGGACGACGCCCGCGAGTTCGACCGCCTGCAGGCGATGACCGTGGACGTGGACACCGCCGACAAACTGCTCGACGTCGCCGAGGAACTGTCGCTGTCGCACCTCCGACTCGACGAGGCGGTCGGTCCCGACACCGACGAGGCCATCCGCGAGGAGGTCTCGAACCTGCTGCGGGTCGTCACCGACTACCGCCGGACGGTCATGGACGTGCGCCTGATGCCCCTCGAAACCGCCATCGACGCGATTCCCCGGACCGTCCGGGACGTGGCGCGCTCGCAGGGCAAGGAGGTCGAACTCGTCGTGAGCGACGCCGACGTGGAACTCGACCGCTCCATCGTGGACCGCCTGCGCGACCCGCTGGTCCACCTCGCGCGCAACGCCGTAGACCACGGCATCGAGTCGCCCGAGGAGCGCGAGGCGGTCGGCAAGGCCCCGGAGGGCACCGTCGCCATCTCGGCCGAGCGAGTCGGCGACGAGGTGGTCGTCGAACTCTCGGACGACGGCCGGGGCGTCAACGCGCAAGCGGTCCGGGAGCGGGCCGTCGAGAACGGCGTCGTCACGCCCGCGGAGGCCGAGCAGTTGAGCGACGACGAGACCTACGACCTGCTCTTCGAACCCGGCTTCACCACCAGCGAGGAGGTCACCGACGTGAGCGGGCGGGGCGTGGGCATGGACGTGGTGAACCGGACGGTGGCCGACCTCAACGGGAGCGTGACGGTGGAGAGCGACCCCGGCGTCGGGACGACGGTTCGACTGCGGGTCCCGGTCTCCATCGCGCTGACCGAGGTGCTGTTCGTGGAGGCGGCCGACCAGACGTTCGGCGTCCCGATGGCCGCGGTCGAACAGATAACCGCCGCGCCGCCGGTCGAGGAGGTCGAGGGCCGCGAGGTCGTCAGGCGCTCGAATCTCGACCTCGTGGGGGGTCTGCCCGAGGGCGTCGAGGCCGACGACGCCTACCCCTTCGTGCGACTGGCGTCGGCGCTGGACCTCGACACAGACGCCGAACGGCCGACCGACGACAGCCAGATAATCTGGATTCGGGGCGAGACCGGGCGACTCGCGGTGCGGTGTGACCGCGTGGTCGCGTCCCAAGAGGTCGTGGTCCGGCCCTACGGCGACCTGCTCCGGGACGTGCCCGGCGTCAGCGGCGCGACGACGCTCGGCGACGGCGAGGCGGTCAACGTACTGGACGTGGCAACCCTATGAAACTCGACGTAGACACCCTCGGAACGTTCTACGAGATGGCCCGGGAGGGGGCCGGACTCGCGGCGAATCGGCTGAGTTCGATGACCGACATCCCGGCGCGCGTGGACGTGACCCACCTCAACTTCACGCGGGACGCCTCCATCGCCCGCGAGTTGACCGACACCGAGTGGGTCGGCATCCGGGTCCGCCTCTCCGACGGGTTCGGCGGCACCTCGGTCCTGCTGTTCGACCGGGAGAGCGCCGAGACCATCGCGGCGGCGGTCATCGACGGCATCCCGACGGTCGAGGACGGGACCCTCCACGACAGCACCGTGACCGAGATCGCCCAGATAATGAACAACGGGTTCGTGGACGGGTGGGCCAACGTGCTGGACACCAACATCGACGTGTCCGCGCCGACGTACGTCTCGGCCGACACCCCCGACGAGTTCCTCGCGGACTCGGCGCTCGCGCTCGGCGACGAGGAGTCGCCGGGTGAGGGGTCCGTCGGCGGTGCCAGCGACGAGTTGGCGGTGCTGTTCCGCAACAACCTCGAAGCGGTGGGCGAGCGACTCACCTTCAGGCACTACCTCGTGCCCGACACCGACACGGTCCAGCGCCTGTTCAGGGCGCGGAGCGAGGAGCGCGCCATCGAGTTCGAGAAACTGGTCGGGTTCGACCGCATCGCCCAGCGCGGCGCGACGCAGGTGGCGAACAACCTGACCCAGATGACCGACATCGAGATGGACGTGGACATCCGGCGAATCAACTTCATCTCGCTCGACGCGATTCCCAGCGAGGTCTCGACCGAGCGCATGATAGGAGTGGCGTTCAGTTTCGCCGGGATGCCAAGCGGCTACCTCCTGTTCCTGTTCGACGAGGAGTCGGCCCGGACGCTCGTGAGTCGCAGCGTCGAGACCCACACCGCGGCGGGTCTCGGGGAGTTCGAACGCGACGCGATTCAGGAACTCTCGAACGTCATGGCCAGCGGGATGCTCGACGGGTGGGCCAACCTGCTCGACACCACCATCGACCACTCGACGCCCGCCTACGCCCACGACATGGGCGCGGCGGTGGTGGACCCCCTCGTCGTGGGTCTCGGGGAGTCCCAAGAGTTCGCGTTCGTCTTCGACACCCGAATCGAGGCGGTCGATACGGAGGTGGACCTCGACATCTACGTCATCCCGGACGAGGCCGACCTCCGGGCCGCGCTCGGCGAGTTCGACATGGGTCGGGTCGCCGACACCACCCCGGAGGCCGACACGGACCTCTCCGAGCAGGACGTGGACCTCGACTACTGGGAGTCGCTCTGAGGTCGAATTTCGGGTTTCGGGAATCCGCGTCGCTGGGTATCTCCAACGACCACTACTATCACTATCACCACTGCGACCTTCGAATCGACGATTCGTCACGCGAACGGCCAGAACAGTTATAGGATGTGTCCGAATCCGATTAAATCATGTGTCATCCCCGGAGGGTTCGAAGGACAGTCCCGAACCGACCCCCGCGACGCGGTGTCGCCGGGACCGGACCTGCACGCGTCTCCGCGAACCGACCTTTCGAAGGACGGGGGCAGTAGCCGTGCATGGCATCGTACTGAAAGGGCTGAAGGACTTCGTGACCGCCGAGTACGACCGGGAGGCGTGGCGCGCGATTCAGGACGGCGCGGGACTGGAAGGCAAGGTGTACGTCCCCGTGACCGAGTACGAGGACGCCGACGTCCTCGCGCTGGTGGAGGCGGCCGCAGACGCCACCGGCGAGGACGTGCCCGACCTGCTCGACGCGTTCGGTCGGTTCCTCGTCCCGCCGCTGGTCGAGACGTACGGCGTCCACGTCGAGACGGAGTGGACCGGTCTCGAACTCGTCGCCAACGTCGAGACGTACATCCACGAGGCCCTGCGCGCCAAGCAGTTGTCCACGTACACGCCGCCAGCGCTGTCGGCGGAGTGGGTCGGCGACGACCGAGTCGCGGTGACCTACACCTCCGAACGGGAACTCTGCGCCCTCGCCGTGGGCCTGCTCCGCGGTATCGAGTCCTACTACGACGAGCAGTACCGAATCGAGGAGCGGACGTGCATGCTGGACGGCGACGACCAGTGTGAAATCCTCGTCACCCGGCAGTGACCACCGATTGTCGGTAACGGCGCGGGCGTGAGTCCTGTGGATATTCTAAAAGGACGCGCCGTCAGTTGATTTTTCCTTTCTCCTACATTTTATAACCTATCGTTCATGTTGCGTGAAGATTTATTACGCTATACCGAATGGGTTCGCGCAATGACCAACTTTGCTCGCGCAGTCGTCCCCGGCTTCGTCAGGCGACGCTACTCGCTGAAGTTCGGCCTGACGATGGTAGCGGTCGGCGCAATCGCGGCAGGAGGTGTGTACGCGACCGGGCAGTTCGACCGAACTGTCGTCGCGGCGACGTTCGGCGGCGCACTGCTCGCCGGAGTCGTCGGGACGACCGTCTCGTGGCGGGCCAGTCGGTCGCTCGACAGACTGGTGGCGAGCGCGGAGCGCCGGGCCGACGGCGAGGACCCGTCGTTCGACACCGCCCGCGTGGACTGCGTGGGTCGGGTCGCCGACTCGATGGCCGAGACGCACGAGACGCTGCTGGAGGAACACCGGGCGCGTCTGGCGGCCGAGGACCTGAACGCCCACGTCGAACAGACCGCCGAGGCGTACGGGCAGGTCATGCGCCGGTGCGCCGACGGCGACCTCGACGAGCGCATGGACCCCAGTTCCGAGAGCGACGCGATGAACCGGGTCGCCACCGAGTTCAACGAGATGATAACCGAGTTCGAGGACACCGTCGAGAACCTCACCCGGTTCGCCAACGAGGTGGCGACCTACAGTCAAGAGGTCACGCTCAGCACCGAGGAGGTCAGTTCCGGGAGCGCCCGCGTCGTGGACTCGCTCCGTGACATCTCGGTGGACGCCGAGACCCAGACCGGCGACCTGCAGGCGGCCGCCGACCAGATGAACCGGCTCTCGACCGCGGTGCAGGAGGTCGCGGCCTCGACCGACGAGGTGGCGTCCATCGCCGAGCGGACCGCCGAGACCGGCCGCGAGGGCCGAGAAGCCGCCACCGACGCGGTCGAGGGGATGAACGACATCGAGAGCGAGTCCGAGGACACCGTCGAGGCCATCGAGAGCCTCGAATCCGAGGTCCAGCAGGTGGACGAACTCATCGACTTCATCTCCGAAATCGCCGAGCAGACCAACATGCTCGCGCTGAACGCCCACATCGAGGCCTCGCGCGCCGGTGAACAGGGCGCTGGCTTCGCGGCGGTCGCCAACGAGATCAAGGAACTCGCCGAGCGCACGAAGGAGGCCGCGGGCGACATCGAACAGCGCCTCACGCAGATTCAGCGCCAGACCGACCGGACGGTCGACGAGGTCCGGGACACGAGCGCCCGCATCTCCCAGCAGACCGACTCGGTCGAGAACGCCGCGGAGGCGCTGGCCGACATCGCTGGCTACGCCCAAGAGACGAACGCGGGCGTCCAAGAGATATCCGACGCGACCCAAGAGCAGGCCGACTCCACGAAGGAGGCGCTGGAGATGGTCGAGGAGGCCGCGGCGGTCAGCGAGGGTATCACCGACGAGGCCGAGACCGTGGCGGCGTCGGCCGAGTCCCAGACGATGGCGCTCTCGCAGGTCTCGGACAGCGCGAGCGACCTCGCCCGGCAGGCGACCCAACTCAGCAACGCGCTGGACTCGTTCGACACCGACGATGCGATACTCGGCGACACCGAAACCGACGTAGACACCACCGAAACGGGTACTGACGACACCGAGACGGATGTCGAAGCCGAACCGGACACCGGCGTCGAAGCGGACGACGACGCCGAACCGACCGCCGGAGACGCCGACGCTCACGACCCGGAGATGGACGACCGACACCCGGACGACCGCGACACCGAGTCCGTCCCGGTCTCGACCACCGCTGACGACCCGGACGCCGAACCCGACGCCGACCCGCTGGCCAGCGATGCGGCGACCGAGTCCCGGCCCGACGGTGAATCGACCGACATCGACGCTCCCACCGAGAACGCCGACGACGGCGAACCGACCGAACTCGTCGGCGACGAGGAGGTCTAACTCCGATGAGCGGTGACCTCTCCGGCGGGGCGGTGACGCCCGAGACCGAGGAGAACAGACGCGACTGGGTCGAGTTCGTTCGCTTCGGTCTCGGCGGCGACGACTACGGACTCGAACTCGGCCGCGTCGAGCAGATACTCGACGACCCAAGCGTGACGCCGGTCCCCCAGACCGGTCCGGCCGTGGCGGGCGTGACCAACCTCGGCAGCGAGATTCCGGTCGTCGTGGACGGTCGGGCGCTGCTCGAACTCCCGACGCGCGCGCCGGACGCCGAGACGACGCTCCTGTTGCTCGACCGGGGCGACGCCCGGCCGACCGGCCTGCTCGTGGACGAGGTGGCGGGCATCGACGCCCACCACGTCGATAGCGTCGAGACGCCCGAAGACGGCGACTGGGAACCGTCAGTCAGGCGGCGGTGGTTCCGAGCGGTGGTCGCCGAGTCCGACAGGACCGACGAACCGATGGGCGTCTTCGACGTGGACGTACTCGTCTCCAAAGCGAGGGCACAGGCATGACGCTCGAAAACGACGCGGCGGAGCGCGAGCGGCGCGAACGAGACCCGGAGCGGACCGGAGGCGACGGTGGAGGTGAAGGCGGCGAGACGGTCGAGGGGGACGAGACGACCGAAGGCGACGGGACGGCCGAGCGCGACGGCTCCACGGAAGCGAGCGAGAGCGCGGAGAGTTCGGTGACCGCCGACGCCGAACGGACGATACCGCTCAAGACGCTGGCGGTCCTCAACTGGCTGGGCGACCGGGGGGTCACCGGAGTCGAGTCCCGACTCAACGACGTGCTGGACGACGACCTCACGGTGACGACCGAACAGGTCAAAATCGGCTACGCCGAGCAGGAGACCGTCCCCGCGCAGTTCCGGGCGGGCGAGCGCGCCGGGGCGCGCGTCCTGCTGAGCAAGCCCCTCGTCGGGAACGTGCTGGTCGTCTTCCCGATGGAGAGCGCGAACAAGGCCGCCGCGCTGATGCTCCAGCGGGCGGTCGAGGACCTCTCGTCGGTCTCGACCGAGATGGGCCGGGACGCGCTGACCGAACTCTGCAACATGATGGCCAACGGGTTCGTGGACGAGTGGGCCACGCTGTTCGACACGCCCATCGACACCGGGTCGCCGGTGCCGGTGCAGGACCCCGAGCGGACGCTGGTCGCGCGCATCTTCAAGCAGTACGGCGTCGGCCTGTTCATCCGGTCGCGGCTCCGCATCCCGCGACACGACGTGGACGCGACCATCTACGTGTTCCCCGGCGACGAGGAGTTCGTCACCAAAATCTCCGAGGTCGGTCTCGGAGTGATATCGTGAAGACCTACGAGAGCGACCCCGAGACGCCCGAGCGGGAGCGCCGCTTCGTCGGCGTCTCCGAGTACGAGGTCGTCGGCGACGGCACGACGCTGGTCGCCTACGGACTGGGCGCATGCGTCGGACTGGCGGTGTACGACCCCGAGAACGCGGTCGGCGGACTCGCCCACGCGATGCTCCCCCGCCGGTCGGACGGCGACGGCACCAGCGACGGCAAGTACGTGGACGCCGCCGTCGAGCAGATGCTCCGCGAGGCGGTGTCGGCGGGCGCGAGTTACGCCGCGCTGGAGGGGTACGTCGTCGGCGGGAGCGACCTGCTCGACCTCACCGAACTGCCCCGGGAGGTCAGCGACGACAACGTCGCCACGGCCCGCGAGGCGTTCGCGGAACTCGACGTGCCGGTCGAGGGCAGCGACGTGGGCGGCGGCCGCGGCCGGACCGTCGAGTTCGACACCGGAACCGGCCGAATCGCGGTCGTGACCGCCTACGACCCCGAACCGATTCTGCTCCGGGAAGGCGAGGGCGGGAACGAAGAGAGCGAGAACTGACCGGGTTCTCGGCGTTCTATTCTCCGGAATCGCCGAATAGAGAGTGACCGACGAAAATCAGGTTCGGCCGCCGAGTAACGCTACTGCGCCGCCTTCTCCCCGAACTTCTCGCGCACCTTCTGGACCTTGGGTTCGGCCTGAATCGAGCAGTACTGGTCGTTCGGGTTCTTCTCGTAGTAGTCCTGATGGCGCTCCTCGGCCTCGTAGAAGGTGTCGAGGGGTTCGACCTCGGTGACGATTTCGTCGCCGTCGTAGGCCCCCTCGGCGTCCAACTCGCGGAGGAAGCGCTGCACGACCTGCTTCTGCTCGTCGTCGTGGTAGAAGACCGCCGAACGGTACTGGGTGCCGACGTCCGGTCCCTGCCGGTTGAGTTGGGTCGGGTCGTGGACCGTGAAGAACACCTTCAGCACGTCCTCGTAGCTGAGTTCGTCGGTGTCGTACTCCACCTGTACGACCTCGGCGTGGCCGGTGTCGCCCGTGCAGACCGCTTCGTAGGTCGGGTCCTCGACGTGGCCGCCCGCGTACCCGGACGTGACCGACTCGACGCCGTCGAGTTCCTTGAACGCCGCTTCGGTACACCAGAAGCACCCGCCTGCGAGGGTGGCCGTCTCGGTTTCGGAGTTCTGAGTCATTGGCCGAACCTACGGGTCGCGGACGGTTAGGTTTGCGGGAAGCGGCGAGCGAACGGCGGGTCGGAAGTCGCTCCTCTCCGACGGTGGCGGGTCAGTCGTTCCGAGTCCGGTAGCCGACTGCGATTGCGAGCGCGACCAGCGGCGCGAGCACGCTCGTCGCGGCGTGGCCCGCGCCCCCGGAGGAACGGGTGGTCGTCGTCGCGGACGTGTCCGCCGTCGTCTCGGCGGTCGTTTCAGCGGTCGCACTCGCCGTCACCGTCGCCGTCCGAGTCGACGAGTCGGTCCCGTTATCAAGCGCCATCGACTCGTCGGCCGTGACCGCGAACAGCGAGACGCCTGTCGCCTCGGCGCGGAAGACGTACTTCCCGCCAGTCTTCTCGACGAATTCGGTCGAAAGGGGCTGCCACGCGCCGTCCGTGTGGCGATAGAGTCGGACGGACTCGGGGTCGGTCGCGTCCGTCGGGACGGCGAACTCGACCGTCACCGACCCGAGGTCGGCGTTCCGGACGTACGTCGGTTCGACCCGTAGGTAGCCGAGGGTGTCCACGTCCGCCGGCGCTCGGACCGCGGGCGCGTCCACGCTCGACGCGTTGACGAAGAACCGCGGCTCGGGGTCGTCGCTCTCCGGCCGTATTCGGAGTTCCTCGAACGATACGCGGTCGGTTCCGAGACCCGACAGCGAGACGGTCGCGGGACTGTCGGACCGGGCGCTCGAAATCTCGAACCGGCGGTAGTCCTCGCCCGCTTCGACCGTTTCGGTCCGGACGGACGGCGGCGGGACGTTTCCGCCACCGCCGCCACCGCCGGAACCACTACCCTCTCCGTCATCGCCCCCGCTCGACTCGGCCGTCACTTCGAGGGTCGCGTTGGCCTTCGCTCTCGTGTCGGCGACGCTGACGTGGAACGTGTACGTCCCCGCCGAGAGCGCGGAGTAGTCGACCGTCAGCGAGGCGTCGGACGAGAGGTTCCGAACCGCGAGGTCGCCCTCGCTCGTCACGGTGGACGCCGGAACCGCCCGACTCAGGTTCGCTCTCTCGACAGTCTCCGACCACAGGAGGAGGTCGTAACCTGTCCGGTTCGAGGCGACAGAGAGGTTCGTCGTTCCCGTTCCGTCGGTCACCGTGTCGTCGGCGAGCGAGGTCGAGAGGTTCTGTTCGACGATCGAGAATGAGGCGTACAACGTGTCGTTGCCCGAGTTCCGCACCTCGTACGTTCCGTTCCCCAGATGCGTGGTGTCGATGGTCCCGACGCCGGTCTCGTTCGTGTAGAACTCCTGCGCGAAAGCGCCGTCACGACTACGGACCACCTTCAGTTTCGCGTCCGCCACCCCGTAGTCCCGCGTGAGCGAGCGTGACTGCCAGTACGTCTCTCCGTCCGCGAGCACCGTCTCCTCGCGGTGGAGTTCCCAGCGGACCTCCGAGACGTTCGACGGTCTGAACGAGTAGTTCGCCACCGCGGTCGTGTCGGGGACGCTCGCGTTGATTCGGTAGGTCCCCGCCTCGAGGCCGCGGGTATCGACGACGACGTCGCCGCTCACGTCGAAGACGACCGTTCGGCCGTCCACCTCGCGCGCCCCGTCGATTCGCTCGGTGAGATTGAGCGACGAGGATTCGACCACGAGGTCGTACTCGTGCCGGTTCGAGTCGAGTCCGAGTTTCTTGACGTGCGCGGCCGTCCCGTTGGCCACGAGGTAGTAGTTCTCGGTGTTCGAGTCGAACGACAACCGTTGCGCTTCTACGGAGAACGAGACCACAGTCTCGCCCGACTCGTTTCGCAGATAGTAGTCGCCGTCGAGGTCCGACGTGTCGATGTCGAACGCCCGAGAGTCGTCGGCCGTGACGTTGCGAACGAGGTCGTCGGCGGTCGCGTTGTAGAGACCGAGTCGTTCGCCCGCGTCGGCGACGGTGTCGTTGTACAGATACTGCCCTTGCCAGTACCACGACCCGTCCTCCAGCGGTACGTTCCCCGAATCTAGCGACGCGTTCGCCGCCGCGGCGGTGCCGACGCCACCGACGGCGACCACCGAGAGGACGAGGAGACCGACCAGAACCACGCACGAGGATTTCCGATGCATCTATGGTATCGGACGATAGACAATATCGATTCGTTAAACTTTCGTTATTCCGTACATAAGTAGTCGAACAGTAACTAGAGGGGCGGAATTTACTGAGAATTAACAAATCGGCTTCGGGTCGAGACCCATCCCCTCCAGCGTCTCGGCGTACACGTCGTACGCTGTCTGGACGACTTCCTCGGCGGTCTCGCGGGCGCGTTCCCAGTCGTCTTCGCCGTCGCAGTGCGCGGCGAGCAGGTCCGCGCCCGTCGAGACGCCCTCCTGCGTGTCGGCGCGCAACTCCCGGAACAGGTCGGCCCGGCGCTCGTCGGCCTCGTTGACGAAGAAGTTCACGACCTGCAATTGGGTGCGGTCGGTCGCCAGCGAACGCCCGACGAGTCCCGCCGCGCGCTCGACGGTGGCGTCGAGACTCCGCAAGTAGTCGTGCATCCGGTCCGCGTCGGCGTCGGCGGGAGCGAACTCCCCGTCCGACTCGGCGACGATGCGGTCGTAGTGGTCGCCTTCCTCGTCGGCCAGCGCGTCGAAGGTCTCCCGAGCGTCGGCGTCGGCCGCGGTGTCGGCCCACTCGGCGAACGTCTCGCGGGCGGTGTACTCGCTCCGGGCGGCGGCGCGCAGGACGGTCCCGGCGTCGAGGTCCGCGTCGGTCAGGGCGACGAGCGCCTGCTGAGAGCCGAGGCGGTCGAGTTCGGTCGCTTTCGCGTCCCTGATCGCGTCGGGGAAACTGGCGGCGTCCATGAGCGAGGATATGGTGTCGGCGCGCTTGAAGGTTTGCAGGACTCGGTCCCCGTCGCGGTGGTTCTCACTCCGATACCCGAGAGAGCCGCCCATCGTTTTGACCCCGAGGACCGTACTCACACGTATGACCGACGAGAACGACGACGGCCACTCGCTCTCGGCCGACGAAGTCCACGACCGCATCCGGCGCGGCGAGCGCGTGAACCTGCTCGACGTGCGCAACCGCGAGGAGTTCGAAGCGTGGCACATCACCGGGGACGGCGTCGAGACCGTCCAAGTCCCTTACGCCGAGTTCGTGGCCGCGAAGGCCCGGGACGAGGTGGCCGAGTTCGTCGCGGACCTCGACCTCCGGGAACCGGTCGTCGCGGTCTGTCCGCGCGGCGAGGCCAGCGCCACCGTCGCCGACATCCTGCGCGAGACGGGCATCGACGCGCGGAACCTCGCGGAGGGGATGCAGGGGTGGGCGCGTGTGTACGTCTCGCGGGAGCTTTCGACCGACTCGGAGGGATTCGAGGGCGCGACCGTCCTCCAGTACGACCGCCCGGCCACCGGCTGCCTGTCGTATCTGGTCGTCTCGGGCGACGAGGCGGTCGTCGTTGACCCCCTGAGAGCGTTCGCCGACCGCTACGTCGCCGACGCCGCCGAGCGCGGCGCGGACCTCCGGTGGGCTGTCGATACCCACGTCCACGCCGACCACCTCTCGGGCGTCCGAGCGCTGGCCGCGGAGACCGACGCGGAGGCGGTCCTGCCCGCGGGCGCGACCGAGCGCGGACTGACGTTCGACGCGACCCTGCTCGGAGACGGCGACGAGATTCGGGTCGGCGACGCCGCCCTGACCGCGCTTCACGCGCCGGGCCACACGACCGAACTGACCGCGCTCCGTCTCGGCGACCTGCTGTTCTCCGGCGACGCGCTGTTCGCGGACAGTTTCGGCAGGCCCGACTTGGAGCGAGGCGACGAGGGCGCGCGGGACCTCGCCGGTACGCTCTACGAGACCCTGACCGAGCGTCTGCTCGCGCTCCCCGACGACACCCTCGTCGCACCGGGTCACCGGACGCCAGACGCCGACCCGAACCCCGACGAGGGCGACTGCTACGCCGCCAGAGTCGGCGAGATTCGGGACCGCCTCCGGATTCCCGGCGAGAGAGACGCGTTCGTGGAGCGAGTGCTGGACTCGTTCCCGCCGCGACCGGCCAACTACGAGGACATCGTCGCGGCGAATCTCGGCCGGAAGTCGCTCGACGACGGGGACGCGTTCGAGATAGAATTAGGACCCAACAACTGCGCGGTCGAGGCGGAGGGCGACTAGCTGGCGTCGTTCGACTCGTTCGTCTCGACGTGGCGGCCGTCCTTCCGATTGTGGTCGCCCTCCTCGTCGTCGGGCAGGGTCGCGGCGTCGGACTGCTCGGTCTCCTCGGGGTCCATCTCCTCGTCCACGCGCTCCAGTTCTTCCTCGACCTCCTCGTCTCGCTCGGCCGCCATCTCTTCGCGGCGGTCGGTCTCGCCTTCGGCGGTTTCCTCGTCTACCATGTCCGGAACTCGGCCCGCGACAGCCTTTGACCTGTTGGCCCTCCGTCGATTCGGGGTCGGCGTTCGCCGGGACCGCAAACCCTTCCCCGCCGTGCTCCGTCGCTCCGGTATGGAAATCGACCCCGACGAGGTTCCCTCGATGTACCGAACGCTCGCGGGCGCGGTCGTCCCCCGGCCCATCGCGTGGGTCAGCACGACCGGTCCCGACGGCACGGACAACCTCGCGCCGTACAGTTTCTTCAACGTGGTCGCGGTGGACCCGCCGGTCGTGATGTTCGCGCCCGTGGACGACGAGGGGTCGCCCGAGGGCCTGAAGGACACGCCGCGGAACGTCCGTCGGAGCGAAGAGTTCGTCGTCAACGTCGTCACCGAGTCGGTCGCCGAGGCGATGAACGAGACGGCCGCGACCCTCCCCGCGGGCGAGAGCGAGTTCGACCGCGCCGCGGTCACGCGGGCGGACTCGACGGTCGTCGCGCCGCCCCGCGTCGCGGAGTCGCCGGTCGCCTTCGAGTGTTCGCTCTACGAGATGGTGGACGTGGGCGGGTCCTCGATGGTCCTCGGCGAAGTCGAGTGGGTCCATCTGGACGACGCGGTGACGACCGACGGGAAGATGGACGTGGAGAAACTGGACGCCGTGGGGAGACTGTCGGGAAGCCTATACGCGACCACGGACGACCGATTCTCGATGGAGCGACCGCCCTGACGTGCGCCCGGCTCGTGGGACATGGTATCGCAGCTCGAACTGTGGCAACGGTTTTATCATTGGGCGCGGTTGCCTGAGGTAGACGACGGACGCTTTCACGGCGGAAACGCCGGTTTGCAGGTCCGTCCTGAAGGAATTGGACGACGACCGAGAATCGAACTGCGACGGAGCATCCTCGAACATGGAAGAACGAATCGAACGAACCGACGAACCGATAACGCCAGAGCGAATCGCCGCCGACCTGCGCGACCTCGGCGTCGAGGCGGGCGAGACACTGCTGGTCCACTCGTCGCTGTCGTCGCTCGGGTGGGTCACCGGCGGTCAACCCGCGGTCGTGAACGCGCTGACGGAGGCGGTCACGCCCGAGGGAACGCTCGTGATGCCGACGCACTCCACCCAGTACTCCGACCCCGAAGGCTGGGAGAACCCGCCGGTCCCCGACGACTGGGAGGACGTAATTCGGAGCGAGCGTCCGCCCTACCGGCCCGCGGTGACGCCGACGTGGAACGTCGGCGCGATTCCGGAGTGCTTCCGGACGTATCCCGAGGTCCACCGGAGTCGCCACCCGACCTACTCGTTCGCGGCGTGGGGCGCCGACGCCGAGGCCATCGTCGCCGACCACCCCTACGAAAACGGACTCGGCGAGAAATCACCGCTCGCGGAAATCTACGACCGCGACGGGACGATTCTCATGCTCGGCACCGAGTACGACACCAACACCTCGTTCCACCTCGCTGAGCATCGCGCCGACCGCGAGCAAGAAATCTCGACGCACGAGACGACCGTCGTCGCCGACGACGGTGAACCGGAGCTGATTACGCTAGAACACCTCTCGTACGACGCCGACGATTTCGCGGACGCGGGCCGAGATTTCGAGGCTGCTCGCCCGGAAGCCGTGACGGAGGGAACGGTCGGTCCCGCGGACGCGAAACTCGTCTCTCAACGGGACGTCGTGGACTACGGCGCTACGTGGTTCGAGGAGAGTCGGGAGTAGGTAGCCGAATCGGGACCCGCTCAGTCGTCGGCGGCCGCGGCCTCGTTCTCCATCGCTCCGGTCTCGTCCTCGATGCTCGGCGGGTACTTCCCGCGGTCCAACTTGAGGTCGCTCGCCGGGCGAGCCATGCAGGTCAGCGCGTACTCCTCGGCCTCCTCGTCGGTGAGACCCCGGGCCGCGGGTTGGGTCACGTCGCCCGCCACGATTTCGGCCGAGCAGGCCAGACACATCCCGACGCGACAGGAGTACTCCTGAGCGATGCCCTCCTCGATGCACTTGCTCAGGATTGTCTCCTTCTCCGAGACTTCGATGGTCTCGCCCGTGCCGACGAACTCGACGGTGTACTCGCTCATGCCTCGTGCTACGAAACTCCGGCACTTTACTCTTTATCGCCGTGGCTGTCGGGGTCGAAGCGACAGATTGCGTATAAAGAGTTTTCCCCCCTCCGTCTCGTAGCCGAATGCATGGCTACGCACGAGTGCGACATCGTCGTCGTCGGGGCGGGGACCGCGGGTTGTTACGCGGCCGCGACCGCCGCGCGCGAAGGATACGATGTCGTGATAGTGGAGCGCAAGGACGAGGAGGAGGCAGGCCACATCGCCTGCGGCGACGCCCTGAAAGGTGCCGACGCCTTCCCGGAGGCCATCCCGAAGTCCCAACTGGAACCGTCGTTCACCAACACCGGCGTGGACCACGGCCGGTTCGAGATACCGCAGGAGAACACGGTGCTGGAGATTCCCGTCCCCGGCGAGTTGGCGGTCATCGACCGCTGGGAGTACGGTCGGCGCATCATCGAGGGCGCGGACCGGGCGGGCGTCGAGTTCCACTACGACACCGTGGTCAAGGACGTGACCCAGCGAGAGGACGGCCACGTGACCGGCGTCCGGGGCAAGCGCAAGGGCGACATCCAGCGGTACGACGCCGACGTGGTGGTGGACGCCGCGGGGTCGCTGTCCATCTTGCAGGACAAGGCCAACCTCGAGGACGCCACCTTCGACACCAACGTCACCTACTCGCAGTTCAGTTCGGCGTACCGCGAAATCGTGGAGGTCGAGGAGCCGGTACCGTGGGACGACGCGCTGGTGTTCAAACCCACCGAACGCGCGGCGGGGTACCTCTGGTACTTCCCGCGGACCGACACCGAAATCAACGCGGGACTCGGCTTCCAAATGACCGAGGAGTCGATGAAACTGGTCGAGGACCTGAAGCGGGACCTCCGCAACCGGCCGGAGTTCGACGGGGCGACGGTCGAGGACAAACTCGGCGCGGCGCTCCCGACCCGGCGACCGTACGACTCGGCGACCGCGCCGGGGTTCATCGCCGTGGGCGACGCCGCGGGCCACGTCAACCCGACGACGGGCGGCGGCATCGCGGGTGCGGCCTACGCGGGCAAGTACGCCGCCGAGGCCGCCATCGACGCCATGGAGGACGGCGACGTGAGCGAGGCGAACCTCTGGGAGTACAACCAGCGCGTGATGGACCACTTCGGCGCGCGCTACGCGGGTCTCGACGTGTACAACATCTTCTCGACCGCGGTGGACGTGGACGACCTGATGGGTCTGCTTGGCGCGCTTCCCGCCACCAAACTCGCGGAGGCGCTCTACTCCGGGAGCGCCAACATCGGGTGGTGGCTCAAGGTCCAGACCGCCATCAAGTCGTTCGGCCACTGGGACCTCATCTACGAACTCTACGAGACCAAGAGCCTCGCGGACGACCTCATCGACCACTACGAGAAGTACCCGAGTCGCCCGCAGGACCTCGAACCGTGGCAGCGGAAACGCGACTCCATCATGGACGACATCTACGCGACGACCGGCGCGGACCCCAAATACT
This sequence comes from Halorussus aquaticus, assembly GCF_024218795.1. Classification (GTDB taxonomy): domain Archaea; phylum Halobacteriota; class Halobacteria; order Halobacteriales; family Haladaptataceae; genus Halorussus; species Halorussus aquaticus. The sequence goes on along the minus strand of NZ_CP100400.1, from coordinate 2,018,971 downwards.
GACCGCGACCGCTTCCGGCGGCGCGATTTCACCAAGCCTTTCTCGGTGACCCGCTTCCTGTACGGTATGAGTGACCTCGAAGACGCAGTTTCGGAGTTCCTGAGCGAGGCGAACACGGTGTACGACGAGTACGACAAGGGCTACATGGACGCCGACGCCGCACTGAGCCGAATCGAGACTGAAGTGGAGGAACTACGGGAAGCGGCCGACTCGGAGTAGCCGACTCCGAGTAGCCGACTCCAACGTTCGCGTTTCGCAGGGAGCGACCGAGTCAGTAATTTTGCGGGCCGTCCTTGCCAGCAGTTCTACCGCGAGCGAACGCAGTGAGCGAGCGGGTCGAAGAAGCGCCGGAGGCGCTTCTGAGGCGGTGGCGCCGCGTTTTTCATGAAAGTTTTGCTAGCGAGAAGTCGCGGCAGCGCCGCGACTTCTCGCGCAGCAAAAGTTTCATTGGAACATCCGAATCGACTGGGCCTGCGAACTCTCGTCGGGGTCGGCCTCCTGCATGCGCTGGGCCAGTTGCTCCTTCTGGTCGCTGATCTCCTCGGCGCGCTCGACGAGGTCGTCGGTGTCGGCGTCGGTCCCCGTCAGCGGGTTGATGCCGTGTTCGATGAGGATGCGGGCGGCCTCCGGGTCGGGGAACTGCGGGTCGCTCTGTACGACGAGACCGAGCGCGTCGAGACCGCGCGCCTCGGCCTCGTACAGGAGCGCGCCCGTTGGACCGCTGACCGCGCCCCGGTCGCGCGGCAGGCCGATGTCGTGGTCGTCGAGTCGGCCGCCAGCGTCGCCGGTCGCGACGCCGTAGAGCGACGGAATCTGGTCGGCCTCCTTCTGCTCGGGAAGCCCGCTCATGTAGATGGGCGTGGCGTCGTGGTCGGCGACCCACTCCGTGACGCAGGTCGCGAAGTCCGACGCCGCGGAGGCCGACACCGGCACGTCGCTCTGGAGCGCCACGAGGTCCCGAGACTCGTCGGCGTAGAGTCGAACCGGGGGCCGGATAGTCCGGTTGCCCTCCTCGTAGACCGAAATCCGCGGCAGGCCGTCGCAGTCGATGCTGGCGTAGTACGTCATGTCGAACGTCTCCACGAGGTGGTCGGTCGCTAGCTTGCCGACCAGTCCGACGCCCGGGAGTCCTTCGACCAGCGTCGGTCGGTCCAGAGACACGTCCTCGTCGCGTATCGTGATGGTTGCCATGACGGGGAGTTGCGCCAGTGACCGCATAAAGGTCGGGGCCATCGCTTTCCCGGTCGCACACCCGGCGGGCGGCACCCCGGGTCGGTGTCCGAGGGCTACGAGACCCGACGCCCGGTCAGTGCGTCACGAACGGGAGGTCGATTCTGTCGAGCGAGACGAAGTCGGCGACGAACTCGTTCGCGGGCGACTCGTAGATTTCGCGGGGCGTGCCGACCTGCTCCACGACGCCCTCGTTCATCACGGCGACGCGGTCGCACATCACCATCGCCTCCGCCTGGTCGTGGGTGACGTAGAGCGCGGTCACGCCGAGGTCGTCGAGCAGGTCGCCCATCTCGGTGCGTAGGCGGCGCTTGAGTCGGGCGTCAAGTCCGGTCATCGGTTCGTCCAGCAGGAGGACGCGCGGTTCGATGGCGAGCGCGCGGGCCACGCCGACGCGCTGTTGCTGGCCGCCCGAGAGCGTCCGCGGGTCGCGGTCGGCGAGGTCGGCGATGCCGACGAGTTCGAGCAGTTCCGTCGCGCGCTCGCGGCGCTCGTCGGCGGGCACGCCCTGCATCTTCGGGCCGAACTCCACGTTCTCGCGGACGGTCATGTTGTCGAACAGCGCGTACGACTGGAAGACGAGTCCGGCGTTCCGGCGCTCGGGCGGGACGTGAGTCACGTCCTCGCCGCCGAAGTAAACCCGGCCCTCGTCGGGCGTCTCGAAGCCTGCGATCGTCCGGAGCGTCGTGGTCTTCCCGCACCCCGAGGGACCGACGACGCCCAGCACCTCGCCGTCCTCGATGGTCAGCGAGACCGAATCGACCGCGGTCGTGTCTTCGAAGCGTTTCGTCACGGCGTCGAGTGTGATGTCGGACATGGTTGTGGTTCGGTCGGGAGGTCAGGTCCGCGCGGAGAACCCGCGGGTGCCGACGACCTGCAGGAGACCGGTGATACCCGCCACGAGCAGGAAGAACGCCGACACCGCGGCCGCGGTCGTCAGGAACGAACTGTTCGAGATGTTCGCCTTGAGGAACAGCGAGAGGGGTCGGTTGCCGCCCGAGACGACGACGTACGAGAAGTTGAACTCGGCCGCCGCCAGCGTCCAGCAGATGATGGACCCCGAGACGATACCGGTTCGGGCGTTAGGCACGACGACCGTCAGGAAGGTGCGGGGCCACGACGCGCCCAGCGACCGGGCGGACTCCTCCATCTGGCGGAGGTCCATCGACTCGAAACTGCTCTGGACCGCCATCACCATGTAGGGCGCTTTCAGCAGGGAGTAGCCCACGACGAGTCCGAGGTTGGTCGCCGCGAGGTCTGGGTACGCCCGCAGGAACGCGACCCCGAGGACGATGCCCGGCGCGAGCGGGAGGACCGCGAAGGCGTTGACCCACTCCCGGCCGGGGAACTCGTATCGGGCGACGGCGTAGGCGATGGGCACGCCAGCGACGAGGTTGACCGCCACGCCGCCCAGCGCGAGGACGAGGCTGGCGAACAGCGGACTCGCCCGCACCATCGCGCCGACGTTCGGGAACGCCCGAATCACGGCGTCGAGGTTCAGCGAGTAGTTGGCGGCGTCCGAGACCTGCTGGAACCCGAGGACGTACCGCCAGTGTTCGAGGGTCACGAACCCCGAGGGCAGCGGTCCGGTCCACGAACGGGCGAACGACGCGACGAACGTCACCACGACCGGGACGAGCAGGAACAGCACCGTGACCGCGAGGACGCCCGTGACGAGCGTCCGGCCGTACTTCGCGGAGAGACTCGCGTTCCCGCTCATATGCCGACCTCCGCACTCGTGTACCGCAGGCCCAGCACGGTGAACCCGAGGACGAACCCGAACCAGACCACCGCCATCGCCGACGCCAACTGGATGTCGAACTCGGGACTCAGCACGTCGTTTATCTGGTAGGTCCACGGCTGCTCGACGAGCGCCTGACTCAGAATCACCAGCGTACCGAAGATGGCGAGCGCGGTCCGGAACGTCAGGATGGCCGCGCCGACCAGTCCCGGCTTTATCTGGGGGAGCGTGACGTACCAGAAGGTCCGGGCTGGCGAGGCCCCGAGCGACCGCGCGGCCTCCTCGGCCTCGGCGTTGAGTTCGGAGTAGGCACCGCGTAACAGCAACAGCGACCGCGGAATCATCGAGTAGAGGTAGGCCAGAAACAGGCCGACGACGCTGGTCGAGAGCGCGAGCGAGGTCACGGACCGGCCGGACGCGACGGCGGCGAGTTTCGTGAGCAGTCCGCTGTTGCCGAACAGCACGATTATCATGAACGCCGCGACGATGCCGGGGAGGCTGATGGGGAACGACAGCAGGGTCAGCACGTGGCGCTCGCCCGGCAGGTCGTACTTTTCGAGCGCGTGAGCGACGGGCACCGCGACGCCGAGACTCGCCGCCGTCGTGACGGCCCCGAACCAGAGGGTGTTGAACGCCGCCTCGTGGAACGCGCCGCGGGTGCCGCCCTCCAGCAGGAGTTCGTAGGTTCGGGTCGAGACGCCAGACAGCGCCAACTTCCCTTGCGTGAGGCTGGCGGCGACGATTCCGAGGGGGTCGAACGTCGTCACGTACTTCGAGGTCGAGAGGCTGATGCGGAGCATCTCCCAGAGCGGGTAGAGACCGGCGACCGACGCCAGCGTCAGGAACGGCAGACAGAGCGCGACGATGCGGCGGCGCTCGCGGCCGCGCTCGGTCCGCGGCGAGACGACGGTCAGGGCCGCGCTCGCCAGTCGCTCGCCGGTACTCGCGTCGTTGGTCGCCATCTCAGAGTCCCGCCTTGCTCTCTATCTCGTCGATGAGGTCGGACTGCTTGGCGACGAGTCGCTGGTAGTCCACCTGGAACTCGGCGTTCGAGTAGGTCTTCTGGGACGGGAACTCGTCGGGCATCTCCAGTTCCGGGGCGCGAATCGGGCGGACGTAGGCGTCGAGGAACTGCTTCTGGCCCTCCTTCGAGAGGACGTAGTCCATGAACAGTTTGCAGGCACCGGGGTTGGGCGCGCCCTTGAGCATGCCGAACCCGTAGGGCTGGTTGAACGCGCCCTTGTTCCCGTTCTTCCCCTTCAGGAGCGTGACGCCGACCTTCTCCTCGTCGATGTCGGCGTTGTTGTACTTGAGGTTCAGGCCGGAGTAGTCGTAGCGAACGAACGTGGCGTACTCGCCCTTCGTGAACTGCGCGAGGAAGTTGTCGGTGAACTCCGCGCCGCCCTCCTGAATCTTCTCGTAGTAGTCCACCACCGGTTGCACGTCGTCCATCGACCCGCCGCGAGCGTTGTTGATGGAGAGGGCGCTCGCGAGACCGACCGCGGCGGTCGGCGTCTGGAGCGCGAGGTCCTTCGTGACGTCGGGGTGGAGCAGGTCCTCCCACGTCTCGGGTTCGTCGAGACCCCGCTCCTCGTAGATGTCCTTCCGATAGGTGACCGCGGTGGTCATCCGGCGAGTCGCGGTCATGTGCCCGTTATCCGACTTGAGTTTGTCCGGCACCGTGTCCCAGTTCTCGGGCTTGTACGCCCGAGTCAGGTCGTCCTGCATCGCGAGGATGCCGTAGGTGTACCCGCCGTTGTACGCCGAGTGAGTCGGGTTCTGGGCGTGCGAGCGCAGGTCCTTCAGCGCCTCGCCCGACGACCTGTCGTCGTCGTTCAGGGCGACGCCGTACGTCTCCTCGAACGATTTCATGATGGCGGGCCAGTTCGACCACCCGGACTGGACCGCGTAGACGTAGAGTCTCTCCGGGAAGTTCCCGGCGTCCACCGTCGTCTGGTAGTCGCCGTGACCGACCTCGTAGGTCTCCCCGCTCGAACTGTTCGTCCCGTCGCTGCTCTCCAGCATTCCGGCGCACCCGGCGATTCCGGCCGCCCCGGCCGCAGTCGTCGCCCGGACGAATCGACGTCGAGTCGTTTTGCGCATCTCGGTCGGAGACGCGGACACCGAAAGTTAATCCGTTTATATTTTCAGTATACTGTCTCCTGTTCCGCTATGTCCCCTATATAGCCGAAGATATACTCGCGCGACGCTCGGCGAACGACAACAGAACTGGGAATAATATCATGAGAATATGAATATAAGGAGCCTTATTTGGCATTAACACCCCTTTAGTCATTCAGGGGTAGCCTCTTGTAGCGGTTCCCGATTGATGTATTCATGGCCGAGTACCCACCTTCTGAGTCCGGAGACCGACCGCACCACGGCACCGCGGACCGAGAACTCCTCGCCGACCCAGACGACTACCGCGCGAACTGCGGGGTCGGGGTCGTGATGGACCTCGGCGGGGGGAGCGGACACGACGTGCTCGCGGACGGTCTCGACTTGCTCGCGGACCTCGAACACCGCGGCACCACCGGTGCCGAGGAGAACACGGGCGACGGCGCGGGCGTCCTGCTACAGAAACCGCACGACTTCTTCGCCGACGAAGTGGGGGCCGACCGCTCCGGGTCGTTCCCCGACCCCGACGAGTACGCGGTCGGGAGCCTCTTTCTGCCGAAAGACGCCGCGGCACGCGAGCGACTCCAACGTCTCGCCGAATCCGTCCTCGCCGACGAGGGTCTCGACCTGTTCCACTGGCGGGAGGTCCCCACCGACAACTCGGACCTCGGACGGACCGCCCTCGACTCCGAACCCGCTATCTGGCAGTGTTTCGTCCGCCCGGCGGCCGCCGACACCGACGCCGAGAGCTTCGATAGCACCCTCTACGTCGCTCGGCGCGCGCTGGAGCAGGCGGTCGAAGCGAGCGACCGGCCCGGCGCGGACCGCTTCTACGTCTGCTCGCTCGACCGCCAGACCGTCGTCTACAAGGGGCTTCTCAAGGGCGAGCAACTGCCGGGCTACTTCCCGGACCTCCGCGACGACCGACTCGAAACTACCTTCGCCATGGTCCACGCCCGGTTCTCGACCAACACGCTCGGCGCGTGGCACCTCGCGCACCCGTACCGCAACGTCGTCCACAACGGCGAGTTCAACACCATCCGGGGGAACGTCAACTGGATGCGCGCCCGGGAAAACGACCTCGAAGCCGAGGCGTTCGACACCGAGCGCGTGACCCCGGTCGTCGCCGACCCCGAGGGCAGCGACACCGCCGCGGTGGACAACGCGCTCGAACTCCTCCTCCGAGACGGGCGCGAACTCCCCCACGCGCTCAGACTGATGGTCCCCGAGGCGTGGCGGAAGGACGACCACATGGCCGACGAGCGCAAGGAGTTCTACGACTTCCACGCCTCCCTGCTCGAACCGTGGGACGGTCCCGCGCTGGTCGCGGCGACCGACGGCGACCGAATCGGCGCGGTGCTGGACCGGAACGGTCTCCGTCCCTGCCGGTACGACGTGACGACCGACGACCGCCTCGTGATGGCCAGCGAGGCCGGGGCGCTCGACACCCCCGAGAGCGAAATCCGCGAGCGCGGCCGCCTCGAACCCGGTCAACTCTTTCTGGCCGACCCCGAGGAGGGGCGCGTGATTCCGGACGCGGAGGTCTTCGACGACCTGACCGACGAGAAGTACGGCGAGTGGGTCGAAGACGAACAGGTCGAACTCGACGTACCCGCCGACGCCGACCCCCGCGCGTCGGCGGCCACCGACGCGCGCATCGACGCCGACCTCCGCGAACGCCAGACCGCCTTCGGGTACACCCGCGACGAACTCGACGAACTGCTCGAACCCATGGCGGAGGCGGGCAAGGACCCCGTCGGGTCGATGGGCGACGACACGTCGCTGTCGGTCCTCTCGGAGTTCAACCGGCCGCTGTTCTCGTACTTCAAGCAACTGTTCGCGCAGGTTTCGAACCCGCCCATCGACTACATCCGCGAGGACTGCGTGACCAGCCTCGAAAGCCGGTTGGGCAACCAGCGCAACCTGCTGGACGAGTCGCCGGACCACGCCCGCCAACTCGTGTTGGACTCGCCGGTTCTGACCGACGCCGAGATGGAAGGCGTGCGCGACTGCTCGATTCCGACCGAGACGGTGGACCTGACCTACCCCGAGGACGGGGACCTCGAAACCGCGGTCGAGCGCGTCCGCCGGGCGGCCAGCGAGGCCGTCACGGACGGGGCGGAGATTGTCGTTCTCTCGGACCGCGACGTGGGACCCGACAGACTGGCGATTCCGAGTCTGCTGGCGACCGGCGCGGTCCACCACCACCTCGTCCGGAACGGTCTCCGGAACCGCGCCGGACTCGTCGTGGAGTCGGGCGACCCACGGACGGTCCACCACCTCGCGTGTCTGGTCGGCTACGGCGCGGGCGCGGTCAATCCGACCCTCGCCTTCGAGAGCATCGCGGACCTCGTGGCCGGACCCGACGGCACCGACGAGTCGGCGGCCGTCGAGGCGTACGTCGGCGCGCTCGAAGACGGTCTCCAGAAGACGATGGCCAAGATGGGCATCTCGACGGTCGAGAGCTATCGGGGCGCGCAGATCTTCGAGGCGGTCGGTCTCGACTCGGACTTCGTGGAGGAGTACTTCGAGGGCACCGCCGCGCGCACGGAAGGCATCGGCATCGACGGGGTCGAGGACGACCTGCGAGAGCGCCACGCGGAGGCGTTCGGCGGCGGAGACGACCTCGACCCCGCGAGACAGGGCGAGTTCGAGCACCGGTCGAACGGCCGCCACCACCAGTGGAACCCCGAGACCGTCGGCACCCTCCAGCGCGCGGTCCGGCAGGACGACGCCGACGCCTACGGCGAGTTCGCCGAGGCCATCAACGACCAGAACGGCAACCTCCAGACGCTCCGGGGCCTGCTGGCGTTCGACGACGAGGGCAGAGAGTCGATTCCCGTCGAGGCGGTCGAACCCGTCTCGGACATCGTCGAGCGGTTCTCCACCGCCGCGATGAGTCTCGGGTCGCTCTCGCCCGAGGCCCACGAGAACAACGCCGTCGCGATGAACCGACTGGGGGCCAAGTCGAACACCGGCGAGGGCGGCGAACCGCCCGAGCGGTTCGGCACCGAGCGCGAGTGCAACGTCAAGCAGGTCGCCTCCGGCCGGTTCGGCGTCACGAGCGCCTACCTCTCGAACGCCGAGGAGATACAGATAAAGATGGCCCAAGGGAGCAAGCCCGGCGAAGGCGGCCACCTGCCGGGCCGGAAGGTCAACGAGATGATAGCGCACGTCCGATACGCCACGCCGGGCGTCGGTCTCATCTCGCCGCCGCCCCAGCACGACATCTACTCCATCGAGGACCTCAAGCAACTGATTCACGACCTGAAGTGCGCGAACCCCGACGCCGACGTGAACGTCAAACTGGTCTCGGAGGACGGCATCGGCACCATCGCTGCAGGGGTCGCCAAGGCCAACGCCGACGTGGTCCACGTCTCGGGCCACTCCGGCGGCACGGGCGCGAGTCCCAAGACCTCCATCAAGCACGCGGGCCTGCCGTGGGAACTGGGCCTCGCGGAGGCCAACCAGATGCTCCGGGAGACCGGCCTGCGCTCGCGGATTCGCGTGAGCGTGGACGGCGGTCTCAAGACCGGCCGGGACGTGGCGGTGGCCGCGCTGCTGGGCGCGGAGGAGTACGTCTTCGGCACCGCCAGCCTCGTCACCTCCGGGTGCGTGATGGCCCGGCAGTGCCACGAGAACACCTGTCCGGTCGGCGTCGCCACGCAGGACGAGGACCTCCGCAAGCGGTTCCCCGGCCAACCCGACCACGTCGTCAACTACATGCAGTTCATCGCGCAGGAACTCCGCGAAATCATGGCCGAGTTGGGCTTCGAGACGGTCGAGGAGATGGTCGGGCGCGTGGAGTGCCTCGAACAGCGCGACACCGACCACCCGAAGGCCAGCGGACTGGACCTCTCGTCTGTCGTCGCGGAACCCGACGACTACGCCGCGGGCGACTCCCAGCGGACCAAGACCCGCGAGCAGACCCACGACGTGGACGACCACCTCGACCGCGACCTGCTCGAACTGGCCGAACGGGCGGTCGAGGACGCCGACCCAGTCGAACTCGACGCCGAAATCGGCAACGAGGACCGCGCGGTCGGCGCGATGCTCTCGGGGCGCGTCTCGGAACTTCACGGCGAGGCGGGTCTCCCGGACGACACGCTGGCCTGCTCGTTCCGGGGCACTGCGGGCCAGAGTTTCGGGGCGTTCCTCCAGTCGGGCGTGGACTTCCGGCTCACCGGCGCGGCCAACGACTACCTCGGCAAGGGCCTGTCGGGCGGCCGCGTCGCGGTCCGGACGCCCGACTCGGCGGCCTACGACCCGGCCGAGAACGTCGTGGTCGGCAACGTCGCGCTCTACGGCGCGACCGACGGCGAGGCCTACGTCAACGGCGTCGCTGGCGAGCGGTTCGCGGTCCGCAACTCCGGCGTGCAGGCGGTCGTGGAGGGCGTCGGCGACCACGGCTGTGAGTACATGACCGGCGGCGTCGTGGCGATCCTCGGCGAGACGGGCAAGAACTTCGCCGCGGGGATGAGCGGGGGCGTCGCGTACGTCCTCGACGAGAACGGCGACTTCTCGGATAGACTGAACCGGGGCATGGTCCGACTCGACGCCGACCTCTCGGAGCGCGACGAGCGCGTCCTCCGGCGACTCGTGGAGAACCACGCGGCCTACACCGACAGCGAGCGCGCGGCGGAGTTGCTGGCGGACTGGGACGCGGTGCTGGACCAGTTCGTGAAGGTGATGCCCGAGGCCTACGAGCGCGCCGTGACCGAGGAGGGCCGCGAGGACGTGCGCAACTCGCCCCCGCCAGCGGCGCGGAGTCGAGACGACGGGTGCGAGGCAGTGGTCCAGAGCGGCGCGGACTGAGAGCGGAGTCGGACCGAGCGGACGCCGCTCAGAGGTACGACGCGTCCCACCGAGTCGGCTTCTTCTGGTTGCCACAGTCGTTGCACTCCAGTCGCTCCATCGAATCCATCGCGATGTCGAAGCTCTGGCAGTTCGAGCAGAACCAGCCGTAGAGGTCCTCGCCCTCCTCGTCGGTGTACGCCTCGTAGAACGGGGCGTGGGACCCCCGCCTGCTCTCGGCCCAGTTGACGTAGAGCGAGCGGCCCTCGAACTCGCGGGTCTCGAGCTTGGCGCGGCCCTCGTGGACGTAGAGGTTCTCGACGTGGGTCTCGTCGCCGATGTCGCGCTCGCGCTCACCGGCCTTCTCGAAGCCGTTGGCCTCGTAGAAGGTGCATCCGGCCTCGTTCTCCGTGAGAACTTCCGCGGCGATTCGCTCGACGCCGCGTTCCGAGAGCGTGGCGAGCGTCTGGTTCAGCAGGGTCGTCCCGACGTTCTTGTCGCGGTTGTCGGGGTCCACGTGTAGCCAGAGGATGGTGGCGTCGCCCTCCGCCAATAGGTTCTGGGAGAAGCCGACCACCTCGTCGCCCGCCACCGCGACGAGGTAGAGCATCCCCTCCTCCTCCAGTTCGGCCTCCATCATCTCGTCGGCGTACCAGTTCTCGGTCGCCGTCTCGATGACGTCCTCGTCGAGTATGTCGCCGTACGACGCGTGGAGCGACTCCAGCGCGACGTCTCGGATACCGTCGCCGTCGCCCGATTCGGCTTCGCGGATTTCGATTCCGTCGGAGTCGGCCTCTCTCTGTCCCATGCCCCACGTATTCGACGTTTTCACTGATAAACGTTCTACCCGAATCAGACAAATTAGACGAAAACCGTACGTCCGGTGTCTGTGAACAGGTATTTTCGACCGAACAGGCAATTCTCCACATATTCCAGTACGTTCGTCGTATTCACTGCTATCCTGCGGCCCGACGGGACGCCGTAGCGCCTAACCGGGGTTACCGACGGCGACGCGACACCGCGCCACCGAGACGCCCGACTCCGCCGGGGGTCGCGAGCGTCGGATTTCCGACTCCAGTAGGTCTTTCAAATCTGGCGACCAACCCCCGGCATGGACACTGCACTCGTCGTCGGCGGCACGCGGTTCATCGGCCGCCACCTCGTCTCGGAACTGCTCGACCACGACTACGACGTGACCATCTTCAACCGCGGGACCCACGAGAATCCGTTCGCCGAGAACGACGCCGTCGCTCACTACGAGGGCGACCGGACCAACGAGACGGCGCTCGAACAGGCCAGACGCGAAGTCGAACCCGACGCCGTCTTCGACTGCGTGGCGTACAAACCCCGCGAGGTCCGAGCCGCCACCGAGATATTCTCCGACGCGGACGCCTACGTGTACATCTCCAGCGGCGACGCCTACGGCAACGAGGAGATTCCCAAGCGCGAGGGCGAGACCGAACTCCGGCCCTGCACGATGGAGCAGGCCACCGACGACTCGGGCGAGACCTACGGCAACCGGAAGGCGGAGGGCGACCGAGCGATAGTCGCGGCCGCGGACCGCGGCGTGAACGCCTACAGCGTCCGGCCCTGCATCGTCTACGGTCCCCACGACTACACCGAGCGCCTCGACTACTGGATAGACCGGGTAGCGAACTACGACCGTCTAGTCGTGCCCGGCGACGGCGACAACGTCTGGCACCGCGCGTACGTCGAGGACGTGGCGAGCGCGCTCCGCGTCGTCGCCGAAGAAGGGACGCCCGGCGAGTCCTACAACGTCGGCGACCGCCGCGTCGTGACGATAGACGAGATGGTCGAACTGGTCGCGGACGCCCTCGACACGGAGGTCGAAATCGTCCACGCGGGCGAGCGCGAACTCGCCGCCGCGGACCTCTCGTTAGACGACTTCGTCCTCTACCGCGACTACCCCCACGTGCTGGACACCGACAAACTCGCCGCGCTCGGGTGGGACTCGACGCCGCTCGCGGAGGCGATGGAGACCACGGTCGAAGAGCATCTCGACAGCGACCGCGACGGCAGCGAGTACGACCCGGGCCGCGAGGCCGAACGGCGCGTTCTGGACGTGCTGGACACGGTCTGAGGCGTCGGACTGGACTCGGACGCTCTCTGCGGCGTCGCACCGACTCCGACTTCGGTCCGCCTCTCGACTCCTCGCTGGTCGGTCCGTTCTCTTCCGCTCCACTTCTAACTGGGTTACTACAGCTTCGGGACCGCGTACTTCGGAATCGGCCGATTGCGGCGTTAGTCCCGGGCTGAGACCGTTCGCAGGTCCGAGCTACCGACTTCAGGAGGCTGATAACAAACACCCCGTAACGACATTGTCAGTACATGGCACAGCATCGTCGTCGCCGTCGAACGACCCGCTACTCGTCTCCGGGACGATGATTCGAGAGGCGATTCGGACGACGGTCAGGGGCGTCGGGGTCGTCCTCCTGACGGCCGTCGAAGTCACCGCGCTGTCGGTCTGGCTCGGACTGGTGGCGGACGCCGACCCGCTCTCCGCGCCAGCGCTGGTCGGCGTGTCCGGACTCTCCGCCGGGATGCTCGTGGAGATGCTGCTGGCCCACGTCACCGTCAACGGGTGGAGTCGGCCGGTACCGGCGCGAGCGGTGGCGGGCCTCGCGGTGGCCGAGACCGCGCTGTGGGTCGGGTGGTTCGGGGCGGTCCGGTGGACCGACGGACTGCTCGGCGTCGTGGTCGCCGGACTCGCGTTCGCGGTCGTGCTGATTCCGCGTCACACCGCGACGGACAACGCGATTCAGGGTCGGCGGCCGCTCGCCTCGCTGGTCCAGCGCCCGACGGTCGGACTGGCGGTGCTGGAGGCCGCGGGCGCGACGGCGTGGCTCCTCGTCGTCTCTCGCGCGGTGACGCTCCCCGCGTGGGTCGGCACGATTCCGGTCGCCGGGTTCTCGCCGCACGCGGTGGTCGGCGCGGCCCTCCTGACCGGGGCGGTGTTCGCTCGACACCTGCTCGCGGTCCGCCACGCGCTCCGGCGGCCCTCGCGGACGTCGAAATCGGATTGGCGGTCCTCGCGCGGGACGCTCCGCGAGTAGTCGGAGCGCGAAGGAGCGTGTCGGTCCTCGGTCGGGTGCCGTCGCGATCAGATGACGCCCGTCGTCTCGGCCGCCTCGATGGCGGCGTCCTGATTCATCCCGTTGCCCAGAATCGTGTACCGGTCCCGAATCTCGTGGGCCGCGGTCAGCGCCGCGACGACCGTCTCGTCGTCGATGCCGAGGTCCGCGGCGGTCGTGGGCGCGCCGATGGTGTCGAGCGCTCGCCGGACGCCCTGCCAGTCGCCGCCGTGGAGGTACTCCGCGACGATGGTGCCGACGCCGACTTGGTGGCCGTGGAGCGCGGCGTCGGGGACCATGCGGTCGAGTTGGTGGGAGAAGAGGTGTTCCGCGCCGGAGGCGGGCCGCGAGGAGTCCGCGATGGACATGGCGACGCCCGAGGAGACCAGCGCCTTGACGACCACCCACGCCGACTCTTCGAGACCCTGTTTGATGGAGTCGGCGTTGCCGACCAGCATCTCGGCGGTCATCTCGGCCAGCGCGGCCGAGTACTCGGAGTACTGGACGTTCTGGAGTCGGTTGGCGAGTCGCCAGTCCTTGACCGCGGTGTAGTTGCTGATGATGTCGGCGCACCCGGCGGTCGTGAGTCGCCACGGCGCGTCCGCGAGAATCTCGGTGTCGGCCACGACCGCGAGCGGCGGTTCCGCGGCCACGCTGTGGCGGGTGTCGCCCTCCGGGACCGACCCGCGGCCCGAGACGATGCCGTCGTGACTCGCCGCCGTGGGGACCGAGACGAACCCGGTGCCGAGGTCGTCGCTGGCCATCTTTGCGATGTCGATTGCCTTCCCGCCCCCGACGCCGACGAGGTAGCCCGCGTCCACCTCCTCGGCGACTTCGATGACGCGCTGGACCGCCTCGAAACTCGCCTCCCCGATTTCGACTATCGCGGGGTCCTCGCCCGCCGCCTCGAAGTCCGCGGCCACGCGCTCGGCCGCGACTTCGCGGGGCGTGGGACTGGTGACGACCAGCGGACGCCCGTGGAGGTGGAGTTCGGAGACGGCCTCGACGGTCTGGTCGAGGACGCCGTGACCCACCAGCACGTTGCGGGGCAGGCGAATCCACGTCGTTTTGTCGAACATACCCCTACTCTCTCGCGGGCCGGGAAAACAGTTTACCTCTCCTCTCGGGGTGTGAGGCTATCCCCGCGGCGGTTTGTCCCATCGGACGCGCGGCGAAGAGCGAGCGGAACCGAAAGCACGAGCGAAGCGGAAGCAGAACCGAGAAGACGAGGAGCGAGGACGAAGAGAGGCTGAGAAGACCGTTAGGCCATCTGTTCGATCTGTTCGAGTTCCACTTCGACGTGAACGCCGTCGGGGAAGTCGAACTCAGCGACCTGCCGGGCGAGGTCGTTGTGGCCGACGATTTCCATTTGACGGGTGTACACCGTGTAGTCCCACGACCGGAACTGCCGGGTCTCGTTTCCGCTGGTCGATTTGTACTGGGGAACGTCGAGGCGCTCTGGCGGTGCCGAGTGGGGGCCGCGGAGTTCCGCGCCCTTGCGTTCGGCCGTCGAGCGAATCTCGTCTACGACGTTCTCCAGCGCGGGGCGGTTCCCGCTCTGCAGTCGGATTCTAGTTACGAAGGTCATGGCTGGGTTCGGTGTCGATGTCTTTCAGTATCGAGGTACGTAAAACGTCTGTTCTCGCCGCGGCCCTCCGGCGGCCGACTGACCGGCGGCGAGCGTGCGCCCCGTCGTCGCGCCGCGCGACGCCGACCGGCGTTCGGAGTCGTCTCGAGCAATCCTCCCTCCGACATTCTCTTAACGCACCGCCGTATATACTCCAGTAAATGACGATTGAAGCTACGTCCGCGGGTGCGATCCTCTACCGGGATACCCGCGGTCGCCGGGAATATCTCCTCCTCAAGTCGCGTCCGGGCGACTGGGAGTTCCCCAAAGGCGGCGTGGAGGGGGACGAAGAGTTACAGCAGACGGCCATACGCGAAGTGAAAGAAGAGTCCGGAATCAAGGACTTCCGGCTCCTCGACGGGTTCCGCGACGATTACGACTACGTCTTCGAGGCCAACGGCAACACCATCCACAAGACGGTCCACCTGTTCGTGGCCAAGTCCTACGAGGCGAGCGCGGAACTCTCTCACGAACACCGGGACCACCAGTGGCGCGACTACGAGCAGGCCATCAACACCATCACGCAGGACGGCCCGCGCGAAATCCTCGAAGACGCCCACGAGTTCCTGAACGAGAAGGAGGAGGACGACGAGACGTAGGGCCGCCTCCGTTTCACCGCGTCCGCCCACCACCGACGAGCGTCTAGCATCGCGGCCGTCGTGAGTGCGACCCCGAAGGTCGGACTCGCCACCGCCGGAACTGCGCTGGCGGGTTCCGAACCACTTAGGCCGACCCGCTCCGAACGCCGACCGTGAGCGACGCGGACGCCGAGGCCGACCCCGAGTTCGTCTTCGAGTTGCGTACCTGCCGGTGGGCCGAGCGCGAGTGGCCGCCCGAAGCGGGTGAGGGGGACGCGGAGGACGCGGGCGACGACTGCCCCGCCATCGTCGCGCGGCAACTCGGCACCAAGCGCAGGCGGTGGGACACCATCGTGGTCGAGGTGGACCCCGCCGCCCTCCGCCAGCGCACGAACTTCGGCCCCCGCCGACTGGACTCGGACCTGCTCGACGTGATTCCCCACGCGCCGCCCGACTGGGAGTGGTACCGAGACGCGCTCCCGGACCCCGGTTACCCGTGGCGGTACGTCCGCGAGTCCATCCACCGCGCCGCCGACCGCGGCATCCTCGACGTGCGAAAGCGGAACAACCGCATCGAGATTCGCCGGAAGTGGGCCTACCCCGACTGGGTCGAGCGCATCGTCGCCATCGAGAACAAGCCCGACCTCGACGCCAGCGCGGCCCGCCACCTCGCCCCGCAACTGGAGTACGACGTGGCGCTCTCGCTGGCCGACGAGGTGTGGGTGGCCACCCGTGCGACCGGCGAGTCGGTCGAACCCGCCCTGCTGGAGAGCGTTCCGGTGGAAGCCGGAATCCTGACGCTGGACCCCGACGCGCTGGCGACCGGCGGGGCGCGGACCGCCGACGTGGAGTGGTTCCCCCGGAGCCTCGACCCGGACGCGCCCGGCACTCGCGTCCTCGAACGCGGCGAGGTCACCGAGTACGGGAGCACCGCCTCGCAGTTCGAGTACGCCGACCCCGAGTGGAAGGCCCACAAGCGCCTCGAAATCGCCGAGCGCGCCTACGAGAAGGGGTGGCGGGCGTACGCCGAGACGATGCGACCGGACTGCCGGTACTTCCAGTTGCGCCGCGAGGGCCGGACTCTCCTGCCGTACTGCGCCGCCAAGGAGTGCCACCAGACGAGTTCGGAGTGTTCGGGGTCGTGCCCCGAGTTCTCGCCTGAACCGCCCCAGTGGCGGACGCGCGGGTGGCCCATCGAAGGCGGGCCGGGCAAGGGGATTCGGAACCTGCTGGAGGACAGGCGAGAGCGCAACCGGTCGGGGTGACCGCGGACGGACCGAGGAGGACCGAAGTTCGGGCTGAACCGGGAGAACTATTCTCCCCTCCTGTGTTCTGGCGAACATGAAAACGCCCTCCATCTCCAGACGCGCTCTCCTCGGCGCGACGGGGGTCGGTGCGGTCGCCACGCTCGGACTGTCGGCGCGGAAACGCGGTCCCGACTCGATTTCGACCCGCGAGCGCAGTCCGGGTTGGCCCCTTCTCCACCACGACACGCGAAACACCGGTTACAACCCCCACGCGACCGGCCCCGAGAGCGACCCGGACGTTCGCTGGCGGGTCGAACGGTTCGACCCCGAAGGCCGGTTCCGCGGCTATCTGAACTTCCCGACGCCGGTCGTTTCCGGCGATACGGTCTTCGTCGGCGGCCGGTCGCTCTCGGCGCTCCGAGTCGGCGACGGCCGCGAGCGCTGGTCGGTCGAGGGCGGAGACGGCGAAACGTTCCACGGTACCGCGTTCGCCGACGACACCGTCTTCGCGACGACACAGTACCCGGAGACGTCGGGCGTTACCGCGGTAACGTCGGCCGGTGAGCGACGGTGGCGCAAGACGGGATTGCACCGGATTCAAACGCCGCTGGTCGCCGGAATAGCGGTCTACGTGCCCGGAGACGACCGTCTCGTGGCGCTCGACAGGTCGTCGGGGGCCGAACGCTGGACTGCGGAAACTGGCTCACGTCCCACCGGCCACCCCGCAGTGACGGACGACGCGCTCTACACGGCGGAGGGGTGGGACGGACTGGCCGCCCGCGACCGCCGCAACGCCTTCTACGAGATTCCGCTCCAGACACCGCCCCGCGTTCGGTGGCGGTACGACCCCGACGAGCGGGCGTACCCCGCACCGGCGGTCGGCGACCGAGGGCGGGTGTTCGTCCCGGAGACCGAGGAGTGGTACCCCAATCGCGACGAGGGACCGGGGAAACTCGCCGCGTTCGACCCCGACGGGTCGCGTCGCTGGACCGAGTCCGGCGGGACGTTCGGCACCTCCCCGGTGGTCGCCGACGGAACGGTCTTCTACAAGTGCGGCACGAACACCGAAACGAAGGACATGGGCGAGTACGTCGAGAGCCACTCGGACGCCCGGATTACGGCTCACGATCCTGCCGACGGAACCGCTCGCTGGACTCGCACCGTCGAGAGCTTCGGCGACTGGCAGATCGCGCCCGTCTCCGACGGCCACCGCCTCTACGTCCCGCTTCACGACGACGTGGACGAGCGAAGCGCGCTGGTCGCGCTAAACGTCGAAACCGGGACGACGGAGTGGCGACGAACACTGGAGTCGCCAGCGTATCACCTCGCACTGGCGGGCGGGACGTTGTTCGTCAGCACGGAGGCCGGGACAGTGTTCGCGCTAGAATAGCTGGTTGGGGCCGACAGAGTTACCCGGAGACCGACACGTCTACCTCGTCGCGCTCGACGGACAGTTTGAACGTCGGCACGGTCCGGTAGACGACTTCGACGACGCCTTTCCGCCGAAGCGCCTGCAGTGCGCTCCGTACGTCCTCGGCCTCGGGGTCCACGTCGTACTCCGCGCGCAGTTTCTGGAGGACCGACACCACGCTCTCGGACTCGTCGTCCGGCCCGGCGACGACCGAGAACACCTGCTGTTGGAGTTCGGGCACGCGGATGGCCGACGGCGCGCCCGACTCCTCGTCGTCCACGACGCCGGGTTCCACGTCCACGAGGTCGGCGGCCTCGTTGGTGGCGCGGATGAGGCTGTTGTCGTCGCGGTAGTAGTAGTCCTTGAGTTCGTTTTCGAGATACTGGTGGACCTCGCTCCCGCTTTCGAGACCCCAACGCTCCTGCAGTTCGGCGTTCTTGGTCGGCTGTAGCTCCACGAGGTCGGCGAGTCGCTCGCGGGCCTCATCCGAGAGAGTCATCGGTCGGCGCTACGGCGGGGTGATATTTCCGCTTTCCGGAAGTGAGAACGAGTCGGTGTGGTCGCTCGTGACTGGACTCGACTTCGTGGAGAGCGAACAGGAGCGAAAGCTAGCGACTGGGGCGAACAATCGTTACGATAGCTGGTGTCAGCGTTCGGCGATTACGAGGAAGAACCACAGCATCGCGAAACCGCAGGAGGATTCGCGCGGCCCGAGAGACCGAATCGAGCGCAGGAACGACCCAGTTCAGACGTTCAACTGGAACCGCACCGTGTCGCCGTTCTCCAGCGAACTGCCGGTCGAAAGCGTCTCGGTCGAGTCGAACGTCTCACGGACCACCACGGTGTCCGAGCGCAGGCGCTGACCGTCGAGGACCCCGGCGCGGACCTGCGGGCCGTACTGCTCCGCGAGTTCGTCCACCACGTCGGCGACCGTCGCGTCGTCCGGGACCGCGACGCGCGCCTCGTGGGTGCCGGTGCGCGCGACGAGGGTACCGGTGAGTTTGATAGTGACGTTCATACCACCTACTGCGGACCGCATCGACTAAAAGTTTACTCACACGCGAAAAAGTAGTGCCGAGATGCCACCGCTTAAGGACGGCGCTCACGACGTGTCGCGTATGGCGACTCACACATCCGACTCCGCGGAGACGTCCGACGACGGTAACGCACCCAGTCCCGGCGCGAGCGACCCCCTCGGTATCCACGGGGTCGTTCCGCCGACCGTCACGGCGTTCGACGCGGACGAGTCGGTCGATTACGACGCGACGGCCGCCCACGCGCGATTCGTCGTGGACCGCGGCGCGCACGGCGTCTTCCCGCTCGGGACCAACGGCGAGTTCCCGCTGTTGACGCCCGACGAACGAGACGGCGTCGTCGAAGCGGTAGTCGAGGAAATCGGCGACGACGCGCCGGTCATCGCGGGAGTCGGCGCGCCGAGTACCCGCCAGACCGTCGCCCACGCCGAGCACGCCGAGCGCGTTGGCGCGGACGGCGTAGTCGTCGTCACGCCGTACTACTATCCGCTTGACCACGAGGCCGCGGTCTCTCACTACCGAGCGGTCGCCGAGGCGGTGGACCTGCCGGTGTACGTCTACCACATCCCCAGCAAGACCGGGAACTCACTGTCGCTGGACACGCTCGACGCGCTCGCAGATATCGAGAATCTGGTCGGACTCAAAGACTCCAGCAAGGACGTGCCGTGGCTCGGACAGGCCATCGACGCCCACCCCGAGATGACGTTCCTCGCCGGGTCCGACTCGCTGCTGTTCCCCGGACTGGAAGTCGGCTGTTCGGGCATGGTGAGCGCCGTCGCCAACGCCTTCCCGGAACTGGTCGTCGAACTCTACGAGGCCTACGACGACGGCGACGAGGAACGGGCCCGCGAGTTGCAGAGCGAGGTGTACGACGTGCGCTCGGCGCTCAAGCGCGGTCCCTACATGGCCGGTGTCAAGACCGCACTCGACGTGCGGGACCTCGACTTCGACGTCGGTTCGCTCCGGAGTCCGCTCCGGACGATGGACGACGAGGACCGCGAGGCGCTCCGGAGCGACCTCTCGGAACTGGGCCTGCTCTGAGCGGTCGAGTCGCTCCGCGCGCGGCTTCCGTTTTTTCTCGGTCGCTCGACGCGTTCTCTTTCGCTGGGTCGCGTTCGTTCCCGCTCCGTTCCGACAGTTCCGTTCTGTCCTCCGTAAACGGTCGGAAGTTTTAATGCCGCTCTCGCGCTAATCGA
Source organism: Halorussus aquaticus (assembly GCF_024218795.1). Classification (GTDB taxonomy): domain Archaea; phylum Halobacteriota; class Halobacteria; order Halobacteriales; family Haladaptataceae; genus Halorussus; species Halorussus aquaticus. The sequence goes on along the minus strand of NZ_CP100400.1, from coordinate 1,998,903 downwards.
GGGCATACGACGGTCCTCGTCGGGGCGGCACGGCGACTGCCGCCGCGTCGGGAGTGGGACTGCTCGCACCGACCCCGACAGCCGCGACTGTCGCCCCTCCACAGCCATGAATCTCGCCACACCTGCCCTCAACAAGCGGACGGTACTCGGCGGACAGTTCTGCGCGTTCGGGGTGTTGACCCTCGAGGTCGTCCTGCTCGCCCTGTTGATGGTCGCCGTGGGCGCGTACCTCGTCTTCGAACCGACCCTCTCGTCAGTCCGCAACGGCAGACCCTCCAGATTTTTACTATAGGGGGAGTAATCGCTTCGCATGGTACGAAACTACGAGTCGCTTCACGACCCGAACGCCGAGTACACGATGCGGGACCTCTCGGCGGAGACGATGGAGTGCGACGGAACGCGTGGGGAGGGTCGCGACGTAGAGATTACGGACGTACAGACGACGATGGTAGACGGTAACTTCCCGTGGACGCTCGTCCGAATCTACACCGACGCGGGCGTCGTGGGGACCGGTGAGGCCTACTGGGGTGCGGGCGTCCCGGAACTCATCGAGCGGATGAAACCCTTCGTCGTCGGCGAGAACCCCCTCGACATCGACCGCCTCTACGAGCATCTGATCCAGAAGATGTCGGGCGAGGGGTCCATCGAGGGCGTGACCGTGACCGCCATCTCGGGCATCGAAGTCGCGCTCCACGACCTCGCGGGCAAGATTCTGAACGTACCGGCGTATCAGCTTCTCGGCGGCAAGTACCGCGACGAGGTACGGGTCTACTGTGACTGTCACGCGGGCGAGGAGGCCGACCCCGAGAGCAACGCCGACGAGGCCGAGCGCGTGGTCGAGGAACTGGGCTACGACGCGCTGAAGTTCGACCTCGACGTGCCCTCGGGCCACGAAAAGGACCGCGCGAACCGCCACCTCCGGAACCCCGAGATTCAGCACAAGGTGGACATCGTGGAGGCCGTCACCGAGCGCGTCGGCGACCGGGCCGACGTGGCGTTCGACTGCCACTGGACGTTCTCGGCGGGCAGCGCCAAGCGCCTCGCCAGCGCGCTCGAAGAGTACGACATCTGGTGGCTCGAAGACCCCGTCCCGCCGGAGAACCACGACGTGCAGAAGAACGTCACTCACTCCACGACTACGCCCATCGCGGCGGGCGAGAACGTCTACCGCAAGCACGGCCAGCGCCGCCTCATCGAGGAGCAGGCCGTGGACCTCATCGCGCCCGACATGCCCAAGACCGGCGGGATGCGCGAGACCCGGAAGATAGCGGACATGGCCGACACCTACTACATCCCGGTCGCGATGCACAACGTCTCCTCGCCCGTGGCGACGATGGCCTCCGCGCACGTGGGCGCGGCCATCCCGAACTCGCTGGCGGTCGAGTACCACAGCTACCAGCTCGGCTGGTGGGAGGACCTCGTGGAAGAGGACGTCATCGAGGACGGCCACATCGAGATTCCCGAGAAGCCCGGTCTCGGCGTGACCCTCGACATGGACGTCGTCGAGGAGAACATGGTCGAGGGCGAGACGCTGTTCGACGAAGCCTAGCTTCGTCGGACTCGTGAGGCTTTGCCTCACGGCCTTCGACGAGGCGTAACGTCGTCGCGCTCGTGCGGCCGTACTTCACGACGCCCGGCGAGGCGTGGCGTCGTCCGGTTCGAGCGTCCTGATTTTCCGCGTGTAGCACTCGGTAGCGTGACGGTCTCGGACGTGCGATGAGTCACGCGAAGGTCCTGAACTCGTGACAGCGGTCGGTCGGACGGACACCGCAGCGAAACCCGAGACCACCGGACCGCCGGGTACCCCGGCCGGAAGCGACCCCTCGGTCCCCGAGACGGCCACCGCGGCGGTTACGCCGCCAAGCAGTCTCTCGGCGATGGAGGACAGGACGGGAGTCGGCCGGACCGACCCGCCACGGGAGACGCTCCGGCGCGTCGGACACCTCCGGGTCGAACGGCGTTCGTCGGCAAAAGTACGAGCCGCGTCTCCGGACCTACTCGAAGTCGGGGTCCCGGTCGTCGAGGAACGCCGCCATCCCCTCGCGCTGGTCGTGGGTGCCGAACAGTCCGCTCCAGAGGCGGCGTTCGTAACGCAGGCCCGCCTCCTGACTGGTCTCGTGGGCCTGATTCAGCGCCTCCTTGGCGGCCGCTAGCGCGTAGGTCGGCTTGGCCGCCAGTTCGGCCGCGAGTTCGCCGACGTGGTCGTCGAGTTGGTCGGCGGCGACGACTTCGCCGACGAGTCCGTGTTCGTCGGCGTCCTGCGCGTCGATGCGCTCGCCGAAGAAGACGAGGCGGCGCGCGAGTTCGTCGCCGACGAGGCGCGGGAGACGCTGAGTGCCGCCCCACCCGGGGATGATTCCGAGGTCGATTTCGGTCTGGCCGATGACCGCGTCCTCGCTGGCGACCCGGAGGTCGCAGGCCAGCGCGAGTTCGCACCCGCCGCCGAAGGCGTAGCCGTTGATGGCCGCCACGACGGGCGCGGGGAACCGCTCGATTTTGTCGGCGACCCGGTGGCCCAACTCGGCGTAGGCCTGCGCCTCGGGCGTCGAGAGGTCCTGCATGTAGCTGATGTCCGCCCCCGCGACGAAGGCGTCGTCGCCCGCGCCGGTGAGGACGAGCGCGCCCGTGCCCTCGCTCTTGGCCACGTCGAGCGCCTCGTCGATTGCTTCGAGCGTCTCGACGTTGAGCGCGTTGAGTCGGTCGGGACGGTCCACCGTCAGGGTCGTCACTTCGCCGTCGGAGTCGAGGCTGATGGTCTCCCAGTCGGACATATCGGCACCGACGACGCCGCGCGGAATAATCCTTCCGAGACACGAGCGGTTCGCTGACACGTTCGCGGCTTCGTTTCTCACCGGCTACGTCTGCGGTTCTCTCGGCTACGTCCAGCGGTTACGCTCGCCCGACGAGCGGTAGAACGTCCCGACGAGAGAGCGGACGAAATATCGCGAGACGGAGACGCGACGGCGAGACGACTCACCCCAGATTCGCCAGTCGGTTCAGCGCGAAGATGATCCGGAACACGTCCCCGGCCTTCCCGCGGTCGAAGACCAACTCGTCGGTCCGGATGACGTGGTCCAGCACGTCGCGCGAGGCGTGTTCGGGGGCGGCCGCGATGCCCGCGTCGTTCTCGGCGACCCACTTCATCACCCTGAGGTCGCTCTTGCTGTCGCCGAGGACGGCCGCGAAGGGGTCGTCGATGCCCAGCACCTCGAAGGCGGTCTCGACACCCACGACCTTGTTGAGTTCGAGGCTCCCGATTTCGGCCGCGTCGGCCTCGTAGTAGGCCACGTCGATGCGCTCGAAGGTGTCGCGTATCGGCTCCGGAACGTCGTCGGAACTGCAGTCTGGCGTCGCGCCCTCGCTTTCGAGGACGCCCCTGATTTCGGGGTCCTGCTCGGCGTAGTAGGCCCGCGCCCAGTCGCTCGCTCGCTCGGCGTTCTCGTCCGCGTCCTCGGAATCACCGCCGACCTCCTCCACGACGGCGTCGCCGAGCAGGTCGAGTTCGTAGACCAGCGCGCGGTCGATGACCTCGCGGGCGTCGTCGCTCCCCGTTTCGAAGTTGGGCTTGAGCGTGACGTTGAACTCGTTGCCCTGCAGGTGACACCCCCGGCGCAGGTCCTCGGGCGCGTCCGAGAGGACCCGCGAGCGAACCGCGTCGAAGATGGCCCGCACGTCCGCGTCGAGGTCGTCGTAGAGCAGTCGCTTGGTGTCCGCGCCGTGGCCCGGCGTGAACACGCCCGTCCCGGCCTCGTAGACGATGGAGAGGTCGCCTGAATGGACGAGTTCGTTGCCGAGTCCCTGAATCAGGAATCCCTTGACGTTCTCGAGCGTCTGGCCCGTGCAGACCACGATGGGCGTCCCGGCCTCGTGAAACTCGGTCAGGAGGTGGAGTGTCTCGCGGGGAATCTCGTTGTCGGTGCCGCCCGCCGAGCGCAGGGTCTCGTCCACGTCGAGGACGAGGACGTTCACGCCGCGGTCGTACTTGGCGTGGAGGTCGAGCGCGGTGAACGCCTGGTCGCGGGACGCGCGCGCGGCGAGTTCCGAGAACGTCTCACCAGCCGCGGGGAACGCCGCCCGAATCTCGGCCTTGCGGTCGGCGAGGTCGTCGCCGACTTCCTGCCAGTGTTCGAGAGTGACCCGCGAGTCAACGGGGGGAAACAGGTCCACGAAGTCCTGTAAGGCCCGGAGCGTCGCGGCGTCGAACTCGTCGTAGAGTCGATAGAGTTGGTCGTACCGCTCCATGCCGGAACTGGGTCGCTCTCTGGGATAAAGGTCGGGGTCGGGGCGAACGTTGGCGGTCGAGCCACTCGCTGTCAGGCGTTTCTCGGTCTCTCAGACGATTCGCTCGCCGCGAGGCGTTCCACCTCGGTCCGGAGGTCGTCGTAGTAGCTCTCCCGGTGGAACCACAGGTAGGCTACGGCAACACCGAGGGCGACGGCGACCGCCGGTCTCGCGAGAACCAGCCACGTCAGCGCTGTCAGCGCGACCGCCGCAGCCAACTCGACGGCCTTCCCGGCTCGACTGAGGCGGAACCGGAGCAGTCGAATCTCGAGGTCGGGCGGCGAGAGCCACTGGACGACGAGAACGAGTCCGGCGACGAGTACCGACGAGAAGAGCAAGAGGTGAACCGGGTCGCTCAAATCGGTGCGTAATCGGAGGAGTGCGAGGGCGTAGGCGACGGAAGCGGCCCCTGCGAACGCGTCCCACTCAGAAACACTGGACATCGAATCGTGTTTCTCGAACGATACGCTCCTTGTTAACGGTTCGTCCGGTCGAACGGAGTCTCCTGCTCACCGAGTGCGGGCGGCGACTCGCGGTCAGGTCTCCTTCTCGATTCGCCAGTAGACGTACCGTTCGAGAAACGGCGGGAAGTTGTCGTGCCCGCACGTCGGACACTCGTACTCGACGCCGTCCTCGATACCGTCCGGGAACACGTACCCGCAGTCGTTGTCGCACTCGTTCCCGCCGAACGCGACGGCGAAGACCTCTCGGAGGTCGGTGACGTGGTGGGATTCGAGGTGCGCTTTCGCCTGCTCCTTCACGACGGCGGCGGTCGCGGCGTCGACCGTCACGTCGCAGAACGCGCAGTCGAACCGGAACTCGTCCATCAGGACTCCTCCAATTCGTCGACGACGATGGTCTCGTCGTCTCCGACCTGAACTCGATATCCTTCGTACTCGAACTCGACGCGTCCACCGGCGTCGCGTGTCGTCCCGTCGTGGAGAGAGGCGAATACAGCGTCTAACGCTTCCAAGTCGACGACCTCGTACAGCGGCGGATGCAGTTCGGCGGGAGTCGTGCCCTCTCGTCGGGCCAGTTTCTCGACCAGTCGCTCGCTGATAGCGTCAACCTCGCTCCCGAACATACAGTTCGTGTATAGTCGAACAGAAACGGATAAAAATGGTGATGAGGTGCTACTATGTCCGGAGAGAGCAACATAACTGCGATACTGACAACGCCAAGCCTGCGATAATAGCAGTGGTGACGGTCCCTCGAGGGTTCGTCAATCGCCTTCGTCGTCCGTGACCGCCGAGACGCCGAAGTGATTGAAGGGTTGGTGGAGTTGTGCTTTCAGGATGTCCGACCGCACGATTTCCAGTCCCATCTCGCGGAGCGAGTCCGCGACTTCGGTCAGTTGGTCGGTGTCAGTTCCGACCGCCTCGACGTGGAGGTTCTCGGTCCCGGCGAGCAGTTCGCGCACCGCGATGACGCCTTCCTGTTCGAGAACGTCCTGCCCGAAGTTCTCCGGTTCGTCGGGTGCCGTGCAGGTGAACAGCACGCGGAGTTGGAACCCGGCCTTCTCGTAGTCGAGTTTCGGGATGTAGCGCTCGATGACGCCCTCGTCCTCCATGCGGGCCAGTCGATTCCGCACGGTGCTGGCGGCGATGTCCAACTCCCCTGCCATCTCGGTGCTGGTGCTGTTGCGCGCGTCCTGTTGGAGATGGTAGAGAATCCCCTTGTCTACCTCGTCGAGTTCGTAGGTATCCATACTCGACGATAGTATCCACTCGGATAAAAGACCGTTTCTGTCGCCGTCTCGTCTGCCGATTCAGTCCGACCTCCAGCGAACTGTCGAACCGCGAAACGAAACCGTCGGCGAGTACCGAGTCGCCGCGTTGTTTGGTCCCCGACGGGGTATCCGCCGAAACTTAGTCCCCCGCCCACCGAGAGACGGGTATGATCGGGAAACTCGACCCCGAAGTTCTCGCGCGCGTCCTCTCGCGGACGGGCGCACGCGACGACTCGGTAGTGATGGGACCACAGTACGGCGAGGACGCCGCGGCGATGCGGGTCGGCGACCGACTGCTCGTCGCCAGTTCCGACCCCCTCTCGCTGGCGGAGGAGCGCCTCGGCACGCTCGCGGTCCACGTGGCGTGCAACGACGTGGCCGCGTCCGGGGCCGACCCCCGGTGGTTGACCAACGTGCTGTTCCTGCCCGACGACGACCCCGACACGCTGGACGCGCTGACGACCCAGATGGACGACGAGGCCCGCGAGTTGGGCGTCGCCATCGTCGGCGGCCACTCCGAGTACACCCCTGCACTGGAGCGCCCGATGGCGTCGATGACCGCGATGGGACTGGCCGACGAGTTCGTCCCGACCGGCGGCGCGCGACCCGGCGACCGCGTCCTGCTCACGAAAGGGGCGGGAATCGAGGGGACCGCGGTGCTGGCGACCGACTTCCGGGACGAACTCGACTTCTCCGCTGACCTGCTCGGACGCGCAGAGGGCTTCTTCGACGAGATAAGCGTCGTGCCGGAGGCCCGCGTCCTCAGAGAGTCGGCCACCGCGATGCACGACCCCACCGAGGGCGGACTGGTCAACGGCATGGTCGAGATGGCGAGCGCCTCGGGCGTCCGCCTCGACATCGACCGGAGCGCGGTCCCGGTGCGCGAGGAGACCACCGAACTCTGCGCGGCGATGGGCGTCGACCCGCTCCGGATATTCGGGTCCGGCGCGCTGCTGGCCACCGTTCCGGCGGCCGAGTGCGACGACGCCCTCGCGGCGCTCGACGCCGAGGGCGTCCCGGCCAGCGAAATCGGCGTCGTGGACGAGTCCGACGACCCCGGCGTCGCCATCGACGGCGAACTCGTCCGCGAGGCGATACGCGACGACCTCTACGACCTCTGGGAGTAGTGCGAACGAGCGGTGGCCTATCTGTCGGGCGAGTGTGGGAGAGGGGATATTCTGGGAAAAGCGGAAAGTCGGAGTGAAGGGAGAAGTGAGAGTCCGCACGCCACATCTCTCCGCAGAGGTTTACTCGGTATAGAATAAATCTTTTGTCCCTCCCGCCACTACCCCCTGCTATGGAAGCAGTTGTCATCCGACGGGGCGAGAACTCGCCGACAGTCGCCGACGTACCGCGACCGGACCCCGAACCGGGCGAGGTGCTGGTCCGGACGCTCCGGGTCGGCGTCGACGGGACCGACCGAGAGGTCATCGCGGGGAGTCACGGCGGGTTTCCGGACGGCGAGGACCACCTGATTATGGGCCACGAGGCGGTCGGCGTGGTCGAAGAAGCCGACGACACCGTCTTCGAGGAGGGCGACGTAGTCGTTCCGACCGTCAGGCGACCGCCCGCCGAGGGGTCGAACGAGTACTTCGAGCGCGGCGAACCCGACATGGCCCCGCCCGAAGCGTGCGTCGAGCGCGGCATCGACGGCGCGCACGGGTTCATGTCGGAGTACTTCACGAGTCCGGCCGAGAATCTCGTTCCGGTGCCCGACGACCTCGCGGAGTGGGGCTTTCTGGTGGAACCCATCAGCATCTCCGAGAAGGCCATCGAACACGCCGCCGCCTCGCGGTCGGCGTTCGACTGGGACCCCGATGCGGATCTCGTCCTCGGCAACGGCAGTCTCGGTCTGCTCACCCTCGCCATGCTGGAAGCGGAGGGCTACGAGCGGACGTACTGCCTCGGTCGGCGCGACCGACCGGACCCCACTATCGACATCATCGAGGAGTTGGGCGGGACATACGTCGATTCTCGCGAGACGCCGGTGTCACGGATCGCCGAGGTCCACGAACCGATGGACTTCGTCTACGAGGCCACCGGCTACGCGAAACACGCCTTCGAGGCCATCGAGGCGCTCGCGCCCGGCGGAGTCGGAGCGTTGCTCGGCGTGCCGGAACCGTGGGAGTTCGAAATCGACGGCGGGCGACTCCACAAGGAGTTCGTGATGAACAACAAGGCGCTGGTCGGCAGCGTCAACTCGAACGTCTCGCACTTCGAGTCCGCGGTCCGGACGCTCGGGGACCTCCCGGCGTGGTTCCTCGACGACCTCGTGACGGGTGTCCACGACCTCGACGACTACGAGGCCGCATTTGCGGATGACGAAACGACAATAAAGACCGCGCTCCAATTTAGCCAGATATGAAGAACGTAGACGACCTCATCGAGAGCGCGGCACAACTCGCCGAGCAGGGACTATCGAAGGGCGAAATCGCCGACGAACTCAACGTGTCGCGCGAGACTGCGAGCTGGTTGGTCGAACGGAGCGGCACGGGCGCGCCGACCACCGCGACCCAGACGGAACCCTCGGGCGGTCCCCACGACATCCACGTGGACTGGTCGGCGCTCGGCCGTGACAGCAACCGCCTCCACCACGCCGGGGCCGCGATGGCCGACCTCATGGCGAAGCAGGGCGAGGAAGTGGACCTCACCATCGGCATCGAGAAGGCGGGTGCGCCGCTGGCCACGTCGGTCGCGCGCGAACTCGATACCGACCTCGGGACCTACGCCCCGAGCAAGCACCAGTGGGAGGAGGGCGACATCGAGGACCTCGGCGGGACGTTCTCCCGGAACTTCGCCCAGATTCGGGACCGCGAGTGCTACGTCGTGGACGACACCATCACCAGCGGGACGACGATGGGCGAGACCGTCGAGGCCATCCGCGAAGAGGGCGGCACGCCGGTCGCCTGCGTCGTCCTCGTGGACAAACAGGGCGTCGAGGAGATTCAGGGCGTGCCGGTCCACTCGCTCATCAACGTGGTCCGCGTCGGCAACGACGAGTAGCACAACTTCTTTGCGCACGGGGGGCGTATCGGACGGTATGACCTTTCAGCCGGAAAGTGACCTAACCGAAGAAGAGGTGCGAGAGCACGTCGATTCGACCATCGCCGACAACGAGGTCGTCCTGTTCATGAAGGGAAACGAACTGATGCCCCAATGTGGCTACTCCCAGAAGGCGCTGGAACTCCTCCAGCAGCACCGCGACGACTACGAGACGGTGGACGTGCTGGACGCGCTCCCCGAGTTCCGGGCCGCGCTGGAAGACCACAGCGGGTGGGAGACCATCCCGCAGACGTTCGTGGACGGCGAGTTCGTCGGCGGAAGCGACGTGCTGGCCGAACTAGACGAACGCGGCGAACTCGCCGACGAGTTGTCGGCTTGAGTACTTATTTCGACGGACAGACCGAGGACCAAAAGAGTAGCCCATATATGTTCGGACCACCTATACTGCCGTGTACCGTGTCGTCAGCCGGGAACCTGCATGTAAATTACAAATGACGGGGCAAGTATATCGACTTCATTCGACGCTCGAACTGCCGCTAGAGAACGTTTACGACTACTTCGAGGAGGACCCTGACCTACCCCCGAAAATCTCCAGCGTCGATATCACCCGGCGCAAGAACACGCTCATCATCAGCGCGGTCGCCGACGACGACAGTATCAGCAAGTACACGCCGACCGCGCAACTGAAGGCCTCCATCTCGGAGACCCGCGTCTACACCGAGGAAGAGCAGAAGCGACGCGAGGGGCCGCGGTGGGGCGACGACGCCGAGGAACTGGACGAGGAGGAGGACGACGAACCGATGGGCGAACTCATCGAGGTGGCCGCGTTCAAGGGCGACCGCGAGACCGTCCTCCAGAACACGGCGGTCCAGTATCCGATGTTCCTCGTCCTCTGTGACATCGCTCGGTTGGCCGAGAAAGGGACGCTGACGGCCATCACCGAGGTGGACGGCGAACTGCAGGCGACCCGCATCGTGGACGGCGAGGACCGACCTGCGTCCATCGAAGTCGTCGAGGGACCGAACTCCTCGAACTCCGGGTCCAGCGGAGTCGATTGGCGCGACAACGAGTTCATCTGAACCGACCGCTTTCTTCGTCGGGTGTCCTCGTTCGCTTCGTTCACTGGGGGCACCGCTCTCTGCTCACGGCGCGCGCGAGCAGTCGGTTCGCTGTCGGCGGAAGATTTCGGCCGAGCGCGACGCATCGTGCGTGGTTTTACCGTGCGACTCCGTCTCACCAACGACGGTCTGAAATCGCGGTAACGGAGACCTTCGAGCGAGTGGGGTCGACCTGTGCGATTGGAGAGCCGAAAAGCACTTTAGGGACGTAATTAGATGTAATTACGAACGATGCCCGAAGACTTCCCAGACTACGTCGACGTAGACTACAGTGACGGCGAAGGCGAGGAACCCGAGGACTACGCCTCGATGGAGCACAAGATAGAGAAGGCCATCGAAGTGACCCGCGAGGGACTCGAACAGTACGAGAACCCCGCCGTGATGTGGACCGGCGGGAAGGACTCGACGCTCACGCTGTACTTCATCAAAGAGGTCGCCGAGAAGTACGACCTCCCCACCCCGACCGCGGTCTTCATCGACCACTTCCAGCACTTCGACGAGATTCACGACTTCGTCTCCAAGTGGGAAGACGAGTGGGACCTCGACGTCGTCTACGCGAGCAACGACGACGTGGGCGACTACGCCGAGGAGAACGACCTCTCGCCGGGCGACGACATCCCCATCGACGCCCTGAACGACCACAACCAGCACCACGTCCGCGAGATTCTGGAGTACGAGGAGGACACGTTCCCGTTCCTGCTCGACACCTACGTCGGCAACCACCTGCTGAAGACCGTCGCGCTCAACGAGACCATCGAGGAACTCGACATCGACGGCATCATCTCCGGCGTCCGCTGGGACGAGCAGGAGGCCCGCGCCGACGAGACGTTCTTCTCGCCGCGCCACGACCCCGACATCTACCCGCCCCACGACCGCGTCCAGCCGATTCTCCAGTTCGACGAGCGCGCGGTCTGGGACGCATTCTGGCACTTCGTCGTCCCGGACACCGTCGAGGAGTACCCCGACGACGGCTACGTCCCGCAGTCCGACGACGACCTGCCGAACGGTCTCACGCAGGACGACATCCCGGTCAGTCCCAAGTACTTCGCCGGGTTCCGCTCGCTCGGCAGCGAGGTCAGCACCGAGAAGTCCGACGAAGAACCTGCGTGGCTGCAGGACCTCGAAGACACGACCGAGCGCGCGGGCCGCGCCCAGGACAAGGAGGACCTGATGGAGCGCCTGCGCGACCTCGGCTACATGTAGGAACGGCCGTTTACTGCACTCGGAAATTCGCTCCCGGCGAATTTCCTCGCCGGTAAACGCTCGGTCCAAAACTGTCGCCACGCCCTCACTCACGCACGCCCGTCGCGTGAGTTCGGGGGATTTCGGTCTGCTCACTCCCGTCGCTCGCGGTCGTCCGCTGGTACGCGACTGGGTAAGGGATGGCCGACCGCAGGAGTGAGTCGGGCCGTCGTTTCTCCGCTGTTTTTCTCGCCGATAGCTACCGCGTCGCTCGGTACTCGCCGTGCTTGACGCCGAGGAGGAGCGCGATCAGGCCGAACACCAGCATCGAGGGCGTCACCATCATCAACACGGTACTCGTGGCCATGAATCCCATTCCGACGAGCGCGGCCGTCCCGGCGGCGACGATTCCCAGCAATATCGCGGCGGTCACGGGCAAATTAAACTCCATACGCGAACGTCGGGACGAGAGGAGGAAAAACGTTGCTCTACTCCCCTTTCGGACGAACCACGTCGGCCAGCGTCACCAGCAGGCCGAGGACCCACCCCGTCGGCACCGAGAGACCGAACCACATCGCCACGTAGTTCGCGCCTTCGAGCGTGAACTGTTCGCGGAGGAACGTGTTGATACCCCACAGGTCGAGAGGGTTGTCCAGCAACCAGACCGCGAGCGTGTAGCTCTTCGGGAAGATGACCGCCGAGAGGGTCGGCGAGTAGAGCGCCGCGACCACCGGCGGCAGGAAGATGGCGGTCATCGCGGACGGGTAGGCGAGCAGAACCGTGGTGAAGCGGCCGCCGCGGGTGCCCGTGACGTACGCGAACGCCGCCGCGACGGTCGCCACGCCGCCCGCGGCACCGACCGCGAGGAAGCCGTCGGTCGAGAAGCGCAGTCGGGCGAGCGCGGTCAGGCCGCCCCAGACCAGCAGCGACAGCAGGACCACGCCGACGACGCCGAGTCGGGTCGCGGTCCCGTCTATCTTCCGAGTGTAGTACCGGGCCGCGAACCCGAACAGAGTGAGGGGGTAGAGGAGCGCGACGACCGCCGTCCCGACCGCGCTCCACGCTCGGTACGCGACCTTCCCGGAGGTGGAAGTCGGTTCCCACTTGCCGAGGACGCCGCTCTGGTTCCCGCGCTGGCGCGGGAAGAACAGCGCCATCCAACTCTCGTGGAGTCGTCGCAGGTCGTATCGAATCGCGCCGAGGAGACCGGTACTTCGTGTTCCGCCGTGCATCTGCATTTTAATACGTTACGGCTAATATGAAGCTTCGGGGTCGAGTCGAAGAGTGAAGTCGTCCTGACGTTTGGGTTCTGTCCGCTCACCGCGGTCTCGAATCGGATTGCATCAGAAAACCGAAGGTCCGGAAGTTCGCCGACGATGGTATCCGTCTCAGCGGACACTCGTCCGTCGAGACCACGGATTCAGCGCCCAAAATACCGGTTGCTCGGCGACGGTTCGCCCACCGGAGCGGACACCGACTACCGATTCCGGGCGCGCTCGGACCGGTCCCTCCGTCGCGTCTCCTCGGCGTTTCGTGCGTTTGGACTGTCCGCTCCGTTGGTTCCCATCACGTCGCCGAGTCGGCGTTCGAACTCCTCGCGAGAGAGTTCACCGGCGGCGTAGCGACGTTTCAGGACCGCCTCGGGCGCGTCGGCGTCCGCCCACGACTCGGTCGCACCGTCGGGGTACGCCGACGCGGACTCCACGTTTCCGATGAGCGAGAGGTACACCGGCCAGAGGGAGACAACACCGACCAAGAGCGCGGGGACGCTGACGACGACTCCGAACAGTCCTGCGACGAAGGCGGCGAACGTGGCACCGATGCCCACCATCTCGATACCGCCGAAGAACAGGAAGGGAGCGAGGGAGAGGGCGGTCCCGCCGAGCAGGGTTCGGCCGAGCGCACCGTCGGGCGTGTAGTGTTCGACGAGTCGGTGGAGAGCGCGGAAGGTGGAGGTGTCGGCGGACTGGTCCATCGTCCGTCTACTCGGACACCTATCAGTAAAAAATTTTGTTCGGCGAGCGAGAACGAGAGTCCCGACCGGGCGGCCGGTCACCGACTCAGTTCCACGGGCCGAAGTCGGGGTCCACTCGCCGGTCGCGCTCCTCGATGCTCTCTATCTTCTCGACGTCCTCGGCGTCGAGTTCGAGGTCGAGCGCGCCCCAGTTGTCGCGGATGTGGTCCTCGCTGGAGGCCTTCGGAATCGCGGCCACGCCGTCGCGCTGGAGGAGCCACGCGAGGCTGACCTGCGCCGCGGAGGCGTCGTGCTTCTCGGCGACGTCCTGAATCTCGGGCACGTCGAACACCTTCCCGCGGGCCAGCGGCGAGTAGGCCACGAGGTTCACGTCGTTCTCTTGGCCGTACTCGACCAGTTCGTCCTGCGGGAGCAGCGGATGCATCTCGACCTGATTGGCGAACACCGGCGCGTCCAGAATCTCCTGCGCCTCGTCCAGATGTCGCGGTTCGAAGTTCGAGACGCCGACGTTCTCTACGAGACCGTCGTCGTGGAGTTGGTCGAACGCCGGGAGCGTGTCCTCGGGGTCGTACTCGTTGGCAGGCCAGTGGACGTACAGCAGGTCCACGTAGTCCACGCCGAGCTCGTCGAGGCTCTCCTTCGCGGTGTGAATCACGTCGTCGTACGAGAGGTTGCTCGTCCAGATTTTCGTCGCGAGGAACACGTCGTCGCGGTCTACGTCGGCGTCGGCGATGCCCTGTCCGACGTACTCCTCGTTGTCGTAGGCCTGCGCGGTGTCGATGTGGCGGTACCCCATTTCGAGCGCCTGTCGGACGCTCTCGGCGCACGTGTCGTCGTCGGTGTTCTCCCACGTTCCCAGTCCGAGTCGCGGCATGCCGTCGAGTGACTGCGCGTCGCTGTGTTCTTCACGTTGAGCCATAACGATTGTACGTTGTGCGACCGCGCCGAAAGTGGTTTCGGCGTCGGAAATCTCTGTGGGACGGTCGCCGCCGCTCGGCGAAGCTTGCCGGAAGCGAAGAAAAGCCTTTTAACCCACTCCCCGTATGTGGTCTGATAGCAAGGGCAGGCCCATGATAGACATCACGATGGACGTGGAGCAGTACGACTGCCCGTTTATCGACACCACCGACGACCACGGCGTCGGGTTCTCGGCCATCCAGTGGGACTTCGACCGGGCGGACCGCCAACTGGAGACGCGACTGATGGTCGAGGGCGAGGACCGCGCCGAACTCACCGCCGGTCTCGGTGCCCTGCGCGACCACGAGAACATGCACGACTACGCCCTGCTCACCCGCCGGGACAACGTCGCGCACATCCGGACGGTCATCGGCGAGACCGACGCGATGGCCGCGATTCGCCAGAACGGCGGCTACATCACCGGCCCGTTCCACATCGAGGAGGGGAGCGAAATCTGGCACGTCGGGTTCGACGACATCGAGTGCGAGGACACGACGCTGGCGGAACTCGAACGCGACAACGAGTTCGACGTCCTCGAACGAGACAACACCGAACTGCCCGACCTGCAGGGGTTCGTGCAGAACGCGGGGGCGGCGATGACGCTCATCGAGGGCTGTCGCGACCTCTCGGACGTCGAGCGCGAGACGCTGGAAACCGCCGTGAGCGACGGCTACTTCGAGAGTCCGCGCGGAGCGACGCTCGGCCATCTGGCCGACGAGTTCGACGTGTCCAAACCCGCGGTGTCGAAGAACCTCCGGCGCGGCCAGCAGAAGATGATAGAGCGCGTCGTGGAGGCCCTCGACGAACTGGAGTAATTATACGAAGCGGCGGTTATTGGAACAACTTTAGCCTCTCAGGAACGGGGTCCTTGGTTACGTAACCCCGTGTTGCGAGGTTATCAAGAACCACGGAGACAATGTAACCTAACATTGCGACCAGCGATAAGTAGAGTCCCCATCGAAATATCTGAGCACCGGCCTTTTGTCCAAGTCCTAGGGTACCACCTACAAGTCCGCCAATTCCTAGTAGCACAAGCCCAAAGGCTACCATCACTCCAAGTTGGCTGAAATATGTAGTTCGAGTCCAGAAGTTCTGCGGACGGTAGTATGGAAGGCGTTTAGATGCAATTTCCTCAGCGGTATCCTCTGGAACTGAACTTATCTCAACTTCGTCCCAGTCAATGGAATCATCAAGCAATTCACTATATCGCGTTGTTCCGCCTTCATCATCCGTACGCGGGTACCAGTAAACATTGATGTCGCCATCGTTGAACTTGCACAGTTCATTAGATTGCACTAATCTTTCTAAATTGTTACTTACAGTGTCTGGCTCTACATTTGGAAATTCTTGTGCAACGACCCTTCTTGTTACTGCTGGAACGTCTTTATTCCGCTCTTTGAGAACCTCTTTGAGTTCTTTTGGATCAATTTTCCTTGCGGGATGGGAACTATCAAAATCGCCAGACATCGCTAAATTCTGCTGTGGAATATTCTGTGCAGAGTAATATAATTAGGGGTGTAAACTGTAATCTGAATTTAGTCCGATACCAATCTAACGAGACGATATAGATGCCACAACCTAAAGCAATAGACCGTCGGAAGTTCCTATCAATTGCTATAGCTTGTAGTTCATCAGCTGGTTGTCTTGAAACCAGTGTTGAACAACAAGGTGCCATTGACCAGTCTGACATTACAATCCCGACACAGAATTCAACAGAAATAACTGCAAAAAACGCAACCAAAGATGGTAATAGTGGACTGGAAATATCCACTAATGATTCGGTTACTGATGGAGAAGTAATCGCCGAAATTCCAGTGTCTGTTTCAAATGTGTCTAAGAGTACAATATACGCCGAAATAGACGTGGACAAGATGGATGATGATGCGGAGGTAGAAATAAGATTCCAATCTGGAGAATCGGGATTCCGTAGTGTCTACATTGGAAACGAATACAAGAACAAGGAGAAAGGAGTGATAGCCACTAAAACTGGCTCTGGTCATAGACTTGAAATACCGTTTCAGAAGCTACCAAGTTCGGCAAACGGACAAACCGGTCAAATTTCGGTTTTGAATCAAATCCAGTTGGTGATCCGTGATGGGGACTTTCAGTGTACCATCTGGGATCTGAGGTTCATATTTGAGGATAAGACAATCGCTATTCTCTAAAACGGGAATCGCGGATTAAGGCTAACCTCTAAAGGCCGATTTAGAATGTCCCGTTGAAGATTAGGTCATTAGCCGCCACCACAAGTTACAAATTTGAATAGGACACGTTGGCGGTTCAGTTGGCCGTCAAGGTGATTCCTCTCTGGGATGGTCGGTAGAAGGTTGGACGGACTACCGGGACTTAGTTGATAGATAGAATACTTTTTGTGACGTGACTAGAACTACGGAAACGATGCCACGAGTAGAACGAACTGACGGGCCGAACCTCTCCTGTGACGCCTTCGAGGAGGGCCGCGAAGGGCTGATACTCAAGGACAACCACGGCCGAAACGTCGGCTGGATTCCGTTCGAGAAGGTCGAGCAGGTGCTTCCGAAGAGCGGGTGAAAGTACCGTTCTCGGACGGTAGGTAACCTGTCTCGGACAGCGAGTCACTCGTAGGTCAGCGACATCCCGTCGTCGAACCGCAGGTCCCCGCCGTTGAGGTGGCTTGCGTGCTTCGAGAAGCCGAACGCGAACAGGTTCGCCACTTCGGCGGGCGTCATCATCTCCGTCGTCCGCGACTGGCCGAGCATCACGTCCTCGACGACTTCCTGCACCGAAATCCCGCGCTGTTCGGCCGTGTCCGGAATCTGATCGGTCACGAGCGGCGTCTTCACGTAGCCGGTGCTGACCGAGAAGGCGCGAACGTCGGCGTCTCCGCCGCTCTCCGCGGCGATGGACTGGGTGAGTCCGCGGAGACCGAACTTTGCCACGTTGTAGGCCACCTTGTCGCCGGTGACGTAGTGGCCGTGGACCGAGGCCATGTTGCCGACGCACCCGAACCCGTTCTCGCGCATCCGCGGCAGACACTCCTTGGCGAGTTGGACCGGCGCGCGCACCATGACCGCCTGCATCCGGTCGTAGGTCTCCATCGGGAACTCCTCGATGGGGTCGATGTGTTGCATCCCCGCGACGTTCGCGAGGAACGCGACGTCACCGTGCGTTGCGGCCGCCGACACGATTTCGGGCACGTCCTCGCGCAGGTCGCCCGCAACTGTTTCGACGGTCCCTGCCACGCCGAGGTCCGCGGCCTTCCGGCGGGTCGCTGCCAGTCCCTCCTCGTCCACGTCGGTGCCGACCACGGTCAACCCGTTCTCGGCCAGCACGAGCGCCGTCGCCCGACCGATACCCGAGGCCGCACCCGTGACGAGGGCGACGTTCTCCGGGGCGAACCTGTCGTCGTCGAGGACGAGCGCGTCTTCGGTCGAGAGTTCCGGGGCGGTGACTTCGTCGGACATGTCCGTGAGCACTCCCCGAACCGGGGAAAAGCCGAGGGTTAACGTGTGAACGAGGCGCTCCGGGGGCTACCGTCTGACCGTCGGGACGCAGTTCACATGTTAACCCAGCAGTATTTGCCGGGGTGTGGGTATCATTCTAATCTGTTATGGCGGATGACAGCGTTTCACGACGGCGATGGCTCGCTGCGGTCGGGGCGACCGGGGCGGCGGGTCTCGCCGGATGTACCGGCGGTGACGGTGGACAGAGTACGACAACTACAACTGCGAGTGACGAGACCGATGGCGGCATGACAGAGACCACGGCGAAGACGACCGAGCAGGCGAACGTCTCCGGAAACGTGAAAATCGGCGTCCTCCAACCGACGTCGGGCGACCTCAAGTACTACGGCCAGCAGTCGCTGTGGGGCTTCTACTCCGGACTGGCGTACAAGGGCGACACCGACCCGATAACGGGGTCGAGTACCGGGACTCACACCGTCTCGGTCGGCGACACCGAGTACGAACTCGTCGTCCGGGACACCCAGTTCGCGGCCGACAAGGCCCAGTCGCTGGCGACCGACCTCGTGAAGAACGAGGAGGTGGACATGCTGTTCGGGTGTGCCTCTTCGAGCGCGGCCAACCGCGTCATCAAGACCGTGGTCAAACAGGCGCAGGTCCCGTACATGGTCGGTCCGGCGGCGTCGGCCGACATCACCGCGAACTCCGAGACCTGCGGAAATCTCGTGTTCCGCGCGAGCGAGAACACCGCGATGGACGCTCGCTCGGGCGGGAAGTACGTCGCCAACCAGACCGACGTGAGCAAGGTGTACCTGTTCGGCGCGGACTACTCGTTCGGGAAGGCGGTCGTCAACAACTACGAGCAGGTGCTGAAGGACGAGGGCGTCGAAATCGTCGGCAAGAAGTTCGTCCCGCAGGGCCACTCCGAGTGGAAGGGACTGCTCGACAAGGCCAAGAACGCGGGCGCGGAGGGCATCGTTGGCGGATTCACGGTCGCCACGCTCCCGAAACTGTTCACGTCGTTCCTCAACGGGAACTACGACTACCGCGTCTTCGGCGGGTTCGCCACCCGAATCACCAACGCTATCGTGGGCCAGACCCTCCAGAAGGCGCTCGGCAAGCCCCTGACGAAGGAGAAACTGCAGGGGACGAAACTCGGTCCGTTCACGACGCGCTACCACTGGAATCAGTACGACAACGAGATCAACAACCAGTTCGTGGACACCTATACCAGCGCCTACGGCGTCGTGCCCGACCTGTTCACCTCCGGGACGTTCACCGCCGCCTCGGCCATCGCGCAGGCCGTCTCCGAGAGCGGTTCGACCGAGGGCGCGGACATCGCCAGCGCCCTCCGCGGGATGACCGTGACGGACACGCCCAAGGGGAAGAACGGCTACACCTTCCAGCAGTACAACAATCAGGCCCGGTCGTCGATGACCGTGGCGAACCCCGTCCCGACCACCGACGAGTGGGCCGGGAACTGGAAGGCCGCCATCATGCCCAGCGAACCGCTGGCGACCATCGGGGCGAAGGAAGCGACGATTCCCAAGGACAGCGACCAGATGAACTGCTCGCTGTAGGCCATGTTGCGAACCTCCGGATTGACGAAGCAGTTCGGCGGTCTCACGGCCGTCGACGACGTGGACTTCGCGCTCGGCGAGGGCGAACTCTGCTCGCTCATCGGCCCGAACGGCGCGGGGAAGACGACGTTCTTCGACCTGCTGACCGGCGTGCTGACCCCGACCGCGGGCACCATCGAGGTGCGCGACAGAGAGGGATGGCGCGACGTGACCGACGCCACGCCGTACGAGACGGCGAGCCTCGGTCTCCACCGGTCGTACCAGATTACGAACGTCTTCCCCACCAGCACGGTGCTGGAGAACGTCCGGGTCGCGGCGCAGGCCGCCAGCGGCGACGCCGCGAAGTTCTGGCGCAACGCCGGGGCCTTCGAGCGACACGTCGAGGAGGCCCACCGGATTCTGGACCGAGTGGGTCTCTCGGCGGAGGCCCACACCACCGCCGAGAGCCTGAGCCACGGCGCGAAGCGCCAACTGGAGGTCGCCATCGCGCTGGCGGGCGACCCCGACGTGCTGTTGCTGGACGAACCGAACGCGGGAGTCTCCTCGGAGAGCGTCGGCCGGATAATCGACCTCATCGAGGACGTGGCGTCCGACCACGCGGTCCTGCTCGTGGAACACAACATGGACATCGTGATGAACGTCTCCGACCGCGTCGTGGTGCTGAATCAGGGCGCGGTCATCGCCGAGGGCGAACCGGAGGCGGTCCGGAACGACCCCACGGTGCAGGAGGCGTACCTCGGCGGCTACGAGGCCGGGAGCCTCGGCGACACGGAGTCCGACTCGGACCCGACCGCGGACGACGCCGGGGCCGACCCGGAGGAGGGGACGGCGTGAACGCGACGCCCCCAGTTTTCGTACGCCGGTTCACAGGTGCGCAGTCCACCAGCGAACGCTCGGTTAGGCAACCGACGTCTGGGTGGACAAAAGGGGCCGCCCGGTCGCGGTCACGCGAGCGAAGCGAGTGTGACCTCGGAAGACCGGTCGTCTCCCGGCGGGCCGAAGGCCCGTGGTCGTCTGACCGGCCACTATCTGCGCCGGGCAGTGCCGAGAGGCGCAGATATGTCGGTCAGCGACCGCGACCGGGCGGGGGCTTTCCGAAACGCCACCCCACAGATGCTGTGAGCATCAGTCGCCTCGAAGACAGATTTAGAGGCAAATCAAAGGAGACGATACGATGACACTACTCGAAGTCGAGAACGCCCACACCTACTACGGCGAGAGCCACATCCTCGAAGGCGTCTCGCTCGACGTCGAAGAGGGCGAGGTGGTCGCGCTGGTCGGCCGGAACGGTGTCGGCAAGACCACCACGCTCCGGACCATCCTGCAGTTGACCCCGCCGAGCGAGGGCACGGTTCGCTACCGCGGCGAGGACGTGACCGGGGCGGCGACCCACGAGGTCGCCGACCGCGGCGTCGGGTGGATTCCCGAGGAGCGGCGCATCTTCTCGCAGTTGTCGGTCGAGGAGAACGTCCGGGTCGCGGTGCCCGACGGCGAGGACGTGGGCGCGGCGATAGAACTCGCCTACGAGACGTTCCCCGACCTCGAACGGTTCGCGGACAAGGACGCCGGGAACCTCTCGGGCGGCCAACAGCAGATGCTCGCGCTGGCGCGCGGACTCGTGGGGAACAACGACCTCCTGCTCGTAGACGAACCCAGCGAGGGTCTCGCGCCGCTCATCGTCGAGCGCGTGGCCGAGGCGCTGGCCGACGCCGCGCGGGACACCACGCTGCTGCTGGTCGAGCAGAACCTGCCGCTGGCGCTCGACCTCGCCGACCGGTTCTACGTGCTGGACAACGGGCAGGTGGTCGACGAGGGCGACGCCGACGAGACGTCCGCCGACGACGAGCGACTCAGGAGGTATCTCAGCGCATGACCGGACTCGAAGCGACGCTGGCGAACGCCGTCGTCCTCGCGGGATTCCTCGACGCGCTCGGCCAGTTCCTCCGGCCGGAGAACCTCGCGTCGGTCCTCGTGGACGGACTGGCGAAGGCCGCCATCTACGTGATGATAGCCGGGGGACTGACGCTCATCTTCGGCCTGATGGGCGTGCTGAACTTCGCGCACGGGTCGATGACGATGATAGGCGCGTATCTGGGCGGCCTGCTGATGGTGTTCGCCGTCGGCGGGACGACCGGCGGTGCGACCCGCCTGCTGGCGTTCTTCCTCGCGCTGGCCGCGACGTTCGCGCTCCTCGCGGGTCTGGGCGGCGTGGTCGAAGTGACGCTCATCAGACGCCTCTACGACCGACCGCCGGTGTACCAGATACTGCTGACGTTCGGGCTGACGCTCGTTCTCGACGAACTGGTCCGCATCGCGGTGCTGTTCTACGGGATGCAACCGACCAGCGACTGGCAGGCCGCGCTGGGCACCAAACCCGGCTTCCTCGCCCAGTCGGTGGACCTCGGTCTCATCTCGGTCAGCGGTCTCTCGCTGTTCGAAATCGTCGTCGGCGCGGCCACGGTGGCGGGTCTCTGGGCGTTCCTCACCCGGACGCGCTACGGCCTCGTCATCCGGGCCGGGAGCGAGGACGCCGAGATGACCGAGGCGCTCGGCATCGACGTGCGCCGCGTCTTCACTGTCGTGTTCGCGCTCGGCGCGGGCGTTGCGGGCGCGGCCGGGACGCTCCTGATGTGGGACCCCGCGTGGGGTGCCAGCGTCCCCCTCGCCGCGGACACCCTGCTCCCGGCGTTCGTGGTCGTCATCATCGGCGGTCTCGGCACCTTCCGGGGCACCGTGGTCGCGGCGGTCATCGTCGGGATGGCCGACGCCGTGACGACGTGGTGGTTCGTCAACCACGTCGATTTCGCCAGTCTGCCCGAGATGACGGTCTTCCTCATCCTCGTGGTGATGCTCGTCTTGCGCCCGCAGGGCCTGTTCGGCGTCGAGGAGGTGGGCGGCCATTAGCACCGAAACCGCGGACGCCGCGGCTCCCGAGACGGACGCGGACGAGGAGTCGGCGGCGTCGTGGCCGGTTCGCTACCTGCGCGAGCAGACCGCTCACGTCGCGGTCATCGTCCTGTTCGCGGCCTATCCGGCCGTCTACTCGGCGCTGGTCAACTCGCCGGTCGGCGCGGAGATGGTGACGGTTCTCCCCGACGTGGAGACGATGGTAACCGTCCTCTACTTCGGCCTGTTCGCCATGTCGTTCGACTTCGTCAGCGGGTACACGGGCTACCTCTCGTTCGGCCACGCGGCGTTCTACGGCACGGGGGCGTACTTCGTCGTCCTCGCGGCCAACGGGAAGGTGCCCCTGCTCGGGACGGGCACGCCGTTCCTCTACTTGCTGGTCCTCGGCGGCCTCGCGGCGGCGGTGCTGGCGGTCCTCATCGGCGCGGTGTCGTTCCGACTGTCGGGCGTCTACTTCGCCATGATTACGCTGGGGTTCTCGCAGGTGCTCTACGTGTTCGTCCGCGACTGGGACTACGTGGGGTCGAACCCGCGCGACGGTCCCGCGGTGCTGGAGCGGACCGACCCGTTCAGCGTCGGCGTCCCCGGCGTGGATTCGCTGGACCTCGCCATCGGCCAACTCGCGGGCGACAGCGTGGACGGACTGCTCGGCTTCCTCTCGTTCGGGACGACCGAGGTGTCCTACTACATGGTCGGACTGGTAGTGCTGGTCTGTTACTTCGCCATGCAGCGCGTCGTCCACTCGCCGTTCGGCCGCGTGCTGGTCGCCATCCGCGAGAACGAGGAGCGCGCCGAGGCCGTCGGCTACAACACCTTCTGGTACAAACTCGGCGCGTTCGCCGTCTCGGCGTTCTTCGCCGCGGTCGCGGGCGGCCTGTTCGCCGGGTTCCAGCGGTCGGTCTCGCCCGAGAACACGTTCTACTTCCTCGTGACCGGCGACGCGCTGCTGGCGTCCATCATCGGCGGGTTCGGCACGCTCGCCGGGCCGCTGTACGGGTGGCTATTCGACGAGAGCGTCACCGAGTTCCTCTCGAAGACCGGGGAGGGCGGCGGTCTGCTCCCGTACCTCCGTGACCACCTCGGCGACGCCACGATGACGACCGAACTGTACGACGGGTTGACGGTCGGGCAGGCCATCGACACGTTCCTGAACGGCCACGCCGAACTGTACATCGGCGTCGTCTTCGTGCTGTTCGTGCTGTTCGTGCCGAACGGTCTACTCGGCACCGTGCGCGACCGACTCGGCGGTCCGGTCGGCAAGCAGGTCGCCGCGCGACTGCGAGGTGAGGACCGATGACCGGTGGCGAATCCACCGTCGGTCTGACGGGATACGGAACCTACGTCCCGGACGAAGTCGTCACGGGCGAGGAGATAGCCGCGCAGAGCGGGATTCCAGCGGAGGTCGTGGTCGAGAAGATGGGCGTCCGCGAGAAGCGAGTCTGCCCGTCTGACGCCGACCACGCCACCGACATGTGCGTGAAAGCCGCCGAGGACGCCTTGGCGGACGCCGAAATCGCTCCGGAGGACGTGGACGTGGTCCTCTATCATGGGTCGGAGTACAAGGACTTCGTGGTGTGGAGCGCCGCGGCCAACGTCGCCGAGCGCCTCGGTGCCGAGGACGCCTTCGCCGTCGAGAGCTACGCGCTCTGCGCCGGCGCGCCGCTGGCCGTCAGGCAGGCCAAGTCCCAACTGCTGGCCGACGCGCCCGAGACGGCGCTGTTGGTCTCGGCGAGTCGGGAGGAGGACCTCGTAGACTACGGCAACGAGGACTCGTCGTTCATGTTCAACTTCGGCAGCGGGGCGTGCGCGATGGTTCTGGAGACCGACCCCGCCGACGACCGAACTCGGGCCACCGTCCGGGAGAGCGCCGCGATTACCGACGGCAGTTTCTCGGAGGACGTGGTGATGCCCGCGGGCGGGTCCAGAAACCCGCCGAGTCGCACCACGGTCGAGCAGGGGCTTCACACCCTCGACGTGCCCGACCCCGACGGGATGAAGGAGCGTCTCGCCGACGTGAGCCTCCCGAACTTCCTCGACGTGGCCGACGACGCGCTGGCGCGGTCGGACTACGGCCGCGACGATTTGGACTTCGTCGCGCTGACCCACATGAAGCGGTCGTTCCACGACCTGCTGGCCGACGAACTCGACGCGGAGAGCTACTACCTCGACGAGTACGGCCACGTCCAGAGCGTGGACCAGATTCTCGCGCTCGACGAGGGACTGTCTCGCGGACTGGTCGAGTCGGGTGACCTGCTGTGCTTCCTCGCGGCCGGAACCGGGTACACGTGGGCCGCGACCGTCGTCGAGTGGCACGGCTAGAACTCCCGATAGCGGTCCGTTTTCCGACTCGGAGAGACCCCGCGTGGTAGTCGCCAGTCGCTCGGAGCGTCGTTCCGGACCTGTCTCGGCGATTGGGCGTCCTACGTCTCGGACTCCGGTTTCGCGGTGTAGGCCATTTCGAGGCGGAGGACCGCCGAACAGGAGATGTTCTCCACGTCGAAGTCGATGCCCTCGACCTGTTCGTCGAGGTAGCCGTTACACCGACCGTGTTCGATGATGTTCTCGATGGTGGCCGGGGAGCCACACTCGGGGCAGTCGAAGTAGTAGCCCTCGCGCGACTCGTGGATCGCGTCGGGTTCGAGTTCCATCCGGGCCGCTTGCTCCCAGTCGATGTCGGCGAGTTCGTTGTCGTCGGCCATGCAACTGTTGACGGGAGAGGGACGGGTAACGCCTACGGCCGCCGTCGCCTCCCTTCCGAAACCCACAAACGCCGGTCGCGCCAACCAACGCTCGATGGAGAAACTGGAGCGGTACGAACCGCTAATCGACGACTTCGGGGCGTTCCTCGACGCCTGCCAGCGTTCGCTCCCCTCGGTCGTCCGGGTCAACACGATAAAGGCGACCCCCGAGCGAGCGACGGCGGCGCTGGACGAGGAGGGAATCGGCTGGACCGACCGCGAGTGGTCGGACACGGTGCTGGAGTTGGACACCGACAGTCCCGGACGCACGTGGGCGTCCTACCACGGATGGATTCACGGGCAGGAAGAGGTCTCGGCGATTCCGGCCGAGGTCCTCGCGCCCGAATCGGGCGAGCGCGTCTGGGACGCCTGCGCCGCGCCGGGGAGCAAGACGACTCAACTCGCCGCCCTGATGGACGACGAGGGTCTGGTCGTCGCCAACGACAACAACCTCGGTCGCCTCTCGGCCCTGCGGTTCAACACCGAGCGACTCGGGGTGACCGACACCGTCGTGACGAACTCAGACGCCCGGAACTTCTCGCTCAAACCGTTCGACTTCGACTCCTTCGACAAGGCGCTGGTGGACGTGCCCTGCTCGTGCGAGGGGACGATTCGGAAGAACCCGACCACGCTGGACGAGTGGACCATGGACCACGTCCGGAGCATCGCCGGGGTCCAGAAGGGCATCCTCCGGCGCGCGGTGCAGGCCACCAGAGCGGGCGGCACCGTGGTCTACTCGACCTGCACCTTCGCGCCCGAGGAGAACGAGGCGGTGCTGGACCACGTGCTGGACGAGGAGGACTGCCGACTCGTGGCGTTCGACGTCCCCCTCGACTCCCGGCCCGGCGTCACCGAGTGGGACGGCGAGACCTACGACGAGAGCGTCCGGAAGGCCCAGCGGTTCTACCCCCACCACAACGACACCGGCGGGTTCTTCTGCGCGAAACTGGAGGTGGAGGGATGACCGAGTCGAACCAGCAATCGAACGACGGTCAGCAGTTCGACCGCCTCCCGGAGACGGCCGACGACCGAAAGGTCGAGGGTCGCGCGACCCGCGAGGAGGTCGTCGAGTGGTGGGACGAGCGGTTCGGCGTCCCGCCCGAGACGTTCGAGGGCTACTCCTTCTGGGAGAAGGGGAAGGGCAAAATCTGGATTCTGCGGGGCGACATCGCCTCGCCGGTCCGCATCGAGGCGCTCGGCATGAAGTTCCTGCGAACGCGACAGGAACACTGGAAGCCGACGACCAACGCGGTCCAACGGTTCGGCCGCGAGGCCAGCGAGAACGTCATCGAACTCCCCCGCGAGCAGGCCCGACGGTTCGTCCGGGGCGAGACGACCGACCCCGACTGGGACGGCGACTGGGGGTATCTGGTCGTCACCCACGAACTCGCGGGCGACCCCGAACCCCTCGGCGTCGGTCTCTACGTCCACGACGAACTCCGGAGTCCGGTGCCGAAGGGCCGCCAGCGCGACCTCTAAGCGTCTTCTCTCTGCTATGTTGGCGTTCGAGGGGTATCGTTCACGGCCGACCCAAACGGTCAGCGGATGAGTCTTTCACCAGCGCAACTCAGTCCTTTCGGCGAATCGTCCCGCCGCTCAACCCCTCCCACTCGACCGCGAACCCGAGTTCCGACAGGAGGGCACTGGCGTCCGCGACGCCCCGGTCGGCCAGCGCCCCCTCCGCGTCCGAGAAGGTCATCCCTTCCGCGATTTCGTCGCGGAGATCGGTCAGTACCGCGGGCCGGACGAGAGTCCGACCCACGCGCTCGTGGTCGGGGAACGACTTGCCCTCGATGGCGTCCTCGCTGACGCCGTACTCCTCGGCGAGGGTCTCCAGCGAGACGACGTCGGCGTCCGGGACGAGTTCGGCCGGGAGGGCCGCGGCGCTCTCGGCCGCGAGGTCGCGCTCGTAGCGCCGCAGGGCGTCGCGCACGTCTTTGAGCCGAATCGTTCCGGTGTAGGGAATCGCGCGGTGGTCGCGGGCCGCTATCTCCTCGCCGACGCCCAGACTCTCGTCCACCGCGACGAGCAGTTCCACGTCCTCGACAGTTTCGAGTTGCGAGAGCTTCTTCTCGACGTACTCGGGCGTCCAGAACCCCATAATCTCGAAGAAGACGCGGAAGTCGGCGTGCGAGTAATCGAACGCGAAGTCCGGAATCATCACTCGCGCGCCGGTTTCGAGGGGTTCCGGTTCGCGGGTGAGTTCCCAGTCGAGGTCGAGCGACTCGAACCGGGCGGCGAAGTCGGCCTCGACGCCGCTGTCGAAGGTCACGTCCGCGACCGGTTCGGTGCCCGGCACGCGCACGGGGTCGTCGTCGGACAGCGAGAGGGTGCGCTCGGTGCCGTAGTCGTCGATAGTCGCCGAGAGCGTCCACGCGCCAGCTTTAGCCACGGTCCGGAGGAGGCGTGCGAACCGGGTGCCGTACCGCCGGGTCGAGCGGAAGAGGGCGTCGGGACCGGTGACGACGACTTCCCGGTCCGAGAGGGCTTTCTCGTCCCCCTCGGTCTTCCGAATCTCGTACATCAAGCGCAGGCGCTTGACCGCCGAGACGAGCGCCTTGGGGTCGGACGTGCGGACTCGCAACTCGGTGGCGTCGAAGAGGGCGGTCTGGGCCAGCGACAGGTTGTACTGCGCGAGGAGTTCGTCGGGACTCCATCTGGCGTCGAAGGCGTCGAGGACCTGTCGCTCGTCCAAGTCGGCGTACAGCGAGTCCGCGACCGCCTCCGGGTCGGCACCGAGGCGGTCGCCCGCGCGCCGGAGGGCGTCGTCTCGGTCCGCCTCGGAGACGACGCCGACCTGCTCGGCGGCCTCGAAGGCGACTCGGCGGGCGCGCTCGGGGGCGACCGCAGACCGGGTCTCGAAGGTCGCCTCGCGGTCGAGGAGTTTGGCGAATCCCCGGACGAGTTTGAAGTGGTCCGCCTCGGGTTCGAGGTCCGAGAGCGCGGCGTCGAGTTCCTCGTGACGTCGGCCGACGTGGCCCTGATACGTGCCGAGGACCCGCGCGGCCAGTGGCCTGTGTTCCCGGCGCGCGAACACCGGCCGGTAGCCCCCGCCCGCTCTGGAGACGCGAAGCAGGTCCTTGGTGAGCATGGGCGTAGGTCGGGGTGGCGCGTACAAAAACGGTCGGAAGACAGAAGACTCATTCCGCTGGACCGGGACCCCCAGATATGCGTAGACGTGACATACTTCGGAACGGTGCGGCCCTCGGAGCGACGGCGAGCGTCGGGGCGCTCGCGGGGTGTGCGGGCGGCGGCGGTGGGGAGTCGGAGCAGTCGGCGGCCCTCTCCAAGGAGTCGTTCGATTTCCACGAGGGCGAGTCGGGCAACCTCGTCGTCGCGGTGACGCTGAAGAACGCGGGAGAGACGGACGGAACCGGGAACCTCTACGTGACCGTGACTGCCGCCGCCGAGCGGACCGACGGAAACCAGACGGAGGGGAACCGGTCGGACGGCGGCGACGACGGCACGGTGGCGTCCCGAGAGTCGATGGAAGTGACCGTCCCGGCGGGCGAGACGAAGACCGTCGAACTGGCGTTCGATATCTCCTACGAACAGTTCTCCCGACAGGGGTCCATCAACGTGGACTTCCGGCCCTGAGCGTCGCGCGAGAAGGCCGCGACAGCGTCGCGCTGTCGGATTACCGCCTGCGCTCGGCCACGCGCTCCTCGGCGGTCTCGGCGCTGACGACTTCGTACAGCAGGGCGGGCCGTCCGTCCTCCTTCGGTCGGAGGATGCGCCCGAGGCGCTGGGTGAACTCGCGTTCGCTCCCGCTCCCCGAGAGCAGGACCGCGACGTTGGCGTCGGGCACGTCCACGCCCTCGTCCAGCACGTTCGAGGTGACGACCCGCGAGTAGTCGCCCTCGCGGAATCGGTCCAGAATTTCGCGGCGCTCGGCCGCGCCGGTCTGGTGCGTCACGGCCGGGAGGAGGAATCGCTCGGAGAGGCGATACACGAGGTCGTTGTGCGCCGTGAACACGATGACGCGGTCGTCGCGGTGGTCGGCGAGGACGGATTCGAGGGCCGCGACCTTGGCGTCGCTGTTCATCATCACCTCGCGGGCGCGCTGCTTGGCGAGCAGGGCCTCGCGGGCCGCGGGGTCCGACCCGGAGCGCTTGACGAGTTCCTGATAGTCGCTGCCGCTCTGCATCCGGATGTCCGACCGGGCGAGGTAGTTCGTGAACACCTCGTTGGCGTCCTCGTAGCGCTCGCGCTCCTCGTCGGTCAACTCGACTTCGACGCGCTTGACGTCGTAGGGCGCGAGGTGGTCGCCCGCGAGTTCCTCGGGGTCGATGGCGTACACCTTCCCGCCCACGAGGTCGGCGACCACCTCGTGGGCGCCGTCCGGGCGCTCGAACGTCGCGGTCAGGCCCATCCGGGCGGGCGCGGCGAGCAGTCGGGCGATGTCTCGGTACCCCTCGCCGCCGAGGTGGTGGACCTCGTCGAACACCGCGAGACCGAACCGGTCGCCGAGTTCGTCGGCGCGGAGGTACGCCGAGTCGTAGGTCGAGACGGTGAGCGCTTCGACGTTCTGCTCGCCGCCGCCCAGTTGTCCGACGGGAACGCCGAACTCCGATTCGAGTTCGCGCCGCCACTGCTCCAGCAGGTCGATGGTGGGGACGACCACGAGCGTCGCGGTCTGCAACTGCTCGATGGCCTTCAGGCCGATGACGGTCTTCCCGCTCCCGGTCGGGAGTTCCAGCACTCCCCGCCGTCCGGCGTCCTCCCACGCGGAGAGCGCGTCGCGCTGGTACCCGCGGAGTTCGTAGGTCGAAGCCACGTCGGGGAGGTCGGGCGCGTCGAGGACCGAGTCCTCGTAGCTCAGCCCTCGTTCGTCCAGCGCGTCGCGCAGCGCGGCGTACCGGAACCCGGGTGCTCGGCGCGTCTTCGACCGGGCGTCGGCCTCGGTGAACGGAACGTCGAGGTCGGCGTCGCTCTCGACCCGGATCGTTCCGTTCTCGAAGGTGAGGGTCGCGTCGGCCACGGCTTGGTGGTCTCTGGGTGCCCGCGGGACATAAACGGCTTGCCGTGGTTCGACGGTCACTCGGGAGCGCCCGTGGGGGTAGACCACGGTGATTCGGTGACTGAAAGCGAGCGGACAGGATACGCTGAAACGGAACCACCGCCGGCAAACGGGCAGGTAGATTAAGTTTCCGGACGGCCTTACTCCGATAGTTACCATGGCGGACATCGACCAGCGTGAGGCGGCGCGACTCGTCGACCGCATCATCGAGGAGGTCGCGGCGTGGCCTCACGTCAACACCGAGGAACACCGCTTCGAGGGCCGGGAGTTCACGCTCGGTCCGCGCGAGGTGGGTCACGTCCACCGGTGGGGAATCGTAGACGTGCCGTTCATCGAGCGCCTTCGCGAGGCGCTCGTGGAGGAGGGGAAGACCGGCGAGCATCACGTCGTCCCGGAGTCGGGGTGGACCACCCACTACGTCGAGGACGAGGACGACGTGGACCAGTGCGTCTGGCTGTTCCGCCTGTCGTACCTGTATCACGTCGATACCCTGAAGAAGACGCCCGCGGGAGCCGAGAGATTCGAGGAGATAGACGTGGCGGAAGAACTCGAGGAGTTGGGAGCTAGCGACGAAGTTCGGGCGGCGTTCGAGCGGCGCAGAGACGAGTCGTAACCGGTCGTCGTCCGCGGACGGTCCACTTTCTGAATCCTTAAACGCGCCCAACCGTTTGTACCGCATATGACCGACGAGGAAGCCACCGAGCAGGTGCGGGACGAAGCCGAGACGGAGGACACCGACGCCGACCGAGGGGACTCGCTCGGCCCGGAGAGCACCAAACTCGTCGCCGAAGTCGCGACCGAGGACGCACAACTCGCCACCGACCTCGAAGACCACCTCGCCGAACTCGAAGCCGACAAGCGAGAGGCCGAGGAGCGGGCCGACGACTTCGAGTCCAAACTCAAGCGCAAGCAGGCCGACTTCCAGAACTACAAGAAGCGCGCCAAGAAGCGCCAAGAGCAGATGAAAGACCGCGCGACCGAGGACCTCGTGGAGAACATGCTCGACGTGCGCGACAATCTGAAGCGCGCCGTCGAGTCCGACCACGAGGACGTCGAGAGCGTAAAGGAGGGCGTTCGGATGACGCTGAAGGAGTTGGACCGCGTGTTCGAGGGCGAGGACGTCGAGGAGATCGCGCCCGAACCCGGCGTCGAGACCGACCCCCAGCGCCACGAAGTGATGATGCAGGTCGAGAGCGACCAACCGGAAGGAACCGTCGCGGACGTGTATCAACCCGGCTACGAGATGGCCGGGAAGGTCCTCCGGACCGCGCAGGTCACCGTCAGCGACGGCAACGGCGGGGAGTGAGTCGCCGAGGGGGAGTGCGACTCAGGAGTGGAATTGCGGTCGGATATATAAGTATGTCATTCACGGGCACGGGCTATCAGTAAAACCGCAAGACGGCAGTCGAATCGCCGAGACGGCCCGTACGCCGAGACTAGCAAGGCTTAAACGGAAGAACCCGCAACGTATCGAACAAGATGGCGAGCAACAAGATTCTGGGCATCGACCTCGGCACCACGAACAGCGCGTTCGCGGTCATGGAGGGCGGCGACCCGGAGATTATCGTCAACAGCGAGGGCGACCGCACCACGCCCTCGGTCGTCGCCTTCGACGACGGCGAGCGCCTCGTCGGGAAACCCGCCAAGAACCAGGCGGTTCAGAATCCCGAACGCACGATTCAGTCCATCAAGCGTCACATGGGCGAGGAGGATTACACCGTCGAGATAGACGGGGAGGACTACACTCCCGAGCAGATCTCGGCGATGATCCTCCAGAAGATAAAGCGCGACGCCGAGGAGTACCTCGGCGACGACGTCGAGAAGGCGGTCATCACGGTCCCCGCCTACTTCAACGACAAGCAGCGTCAGGCGACCAAGGACGCCGGCGAGATCGCCGGGTTCGAGGTCGAACGCATCGTCAACGAACCGACCGCCGCGTCGATGGCGTACGGACTGGACGACGAGTCCGACCAGACCGTCCTCGTCTACGACCTCGGGGGCGGCACCTTCGACGTGTCCATCCTTGACCTCGGCGGCGGCGTCTACGAGGTCGTCGCCACCAACGGTGACAACGACCTCGGCGGCGACGACTGGGACGAGGCCATCATCGACTACCTCGCCGACGAGTTCGAGAACGACCACGGCATCGACCTCCGCGAGGACCGACAGGCCCTCCAGCGCCTGAAGGACGCGGCCGAAGAGGCCAAAATCGAACTCTCCTCTCGGAAGGAGGCCGACATCAACCTCCCGTTCGTCACGGCGACCGACTCCGGTCCGGTCCACCTCGAAGACAGCATCACTCGCGCGAAGTTCGAGAGTCTGACCTCGGACCTCATCGAGCGCACCGTCGGCCCGACGGAGCAGGCGCTCGAAGACGCGGGCTACTCGAAGAGCGACATCGACGAGGTCATCTTGGTCGGCGGTTCGACCCGGATGCCACAGGTCCAAGAGCAGGTCGAGGAGATGACCGGCCAAGAGCCGAAGAAGAACGTCAACCCCGACGAGGCCGTCGCGCTCGGCGCGGCGATTCAGGGCGGGGTCCTCTCGGGCGACGTGGACGACATCGTCCTGCTCGACGTGACGCCGCTCTCGCTCGGTATCGAGGTCAAGGGCGGTCTCTTCGAGCGTCTCATCGACAAGAACACCACGATTCCGACCGAGGAGTCGAAGGTGTTCACCACGGCCGCGGACAACCAGACCTCCGTGCAGGTTCGTGTCTTCCAGGGCGAGCGCGAAATCGCCGAGGAGAACGAACTGCTCGGCGAGTTCCAACTGACGGGCATCCCGCCTGCTCCGGCCGGAACGCCCCAAATCGAGGTCGGATTCAACATCGACGAGAACGGCATTGTCAACGTTACGGCCGAGGACCAGGGCTCGGGTAACTCCGAGGAGATCACCATCGAGGGCGGCGCGGGTCTCTCCGACGAGCAGATCGAGCAGATGCAGGAAGAAGCCGAGAAACACGAAGAGGAGGACCAACAGCGCCGCGAGCGCATCGAGGCCCGCAACGAGGCCGAGAGCGCGGTCCAGCGCGCCGAGACCCTGCTCGACGAGAACGAGGAGAACGTAGACGACGACCTCCGCGAGGACATCGAGACGGAAATCGAGAGCGTGCAGGAGGTCCTCGGAGACGAGGACGCCACGAAGGAGGACCTCGAAGACGCGACCGAGAGCCTGAGCGACGCGCTGCAGGAGATCGGCAAGCAGATGTACCAGCAGCAGGCCCAAGCCGGTGCTGGCGGTGCGGGCGCAGGTCCCGGCGGCGCAGCAGGCGCTGGACCGGGCGGCATGGGCGGTCAGGCCGGACCCGGCGGTGCTGGCGCTGGCGACGACGAGGAGTACGTCGACGCCGACTTCGAGGACGTGGACGACGACGAGGAAGGCGAACAGTAGCGACCAACGACGAGTCTCACTGAGACGACTCCTGCGGACTTTCGTTTTCTCGCGTTCTGTGCGGTCGCGACGACTCGGATGGTCGCCCCGTTATCGGTTCGTCTCGGCTGTACTCCGGCCAGCGTTCTCCGGGGCAGAGCGACGCTACCGAGCGGACGAAAAGAGCGTTCTCTATCGCGCGATTACGGCTCGGCGGCGACCGAGTCGTAACACCAACTTCCGCAGATGGGTGCAGTACAGCCCTGCGTCCCTACGTCGGATTGCGTAGTGACGGAACTGCCTTGCGCGGGCATGCAGTCGTCGGTGCCGACGTCAGCGGCGGAGACGCCGCCACTACCGGCGGTGACGAGGCACAGTGCGAGTACGAGCGTGATAGCGAGTCGTTTGATATCCATTGTCTACCACTCACCAGTAATTTTTGTTCTAGATTTATAAATTTTACTTACACGAAAACGTGAACGCCCTCGGTCGAGCGGACAGATACGAGGTTCGACCCAGAATAAGCGACGCACGCGCGATTCGCTCGCTTCGCGTCGGGTTCGTAGGAACCCGGTCCCCTCAAGTGGCAGACCCGATTACGAAGGCAAAGGAAGTGCTGACCGGCGAGGAGAAGCGACGAGTGGGGTTCGCGGTCCCCGAGTACTCTCGGGGACGACACTGTTCTAACAGCAGACGCAACAGAAGTGACAGCCGTCGGGCTGACAGCACCCACAGCACGTCGTTCCGCTCGGACAGTCGTAGTGGTCGTCGGTCGTCGGTCCGTCGGTGTCGTTGACGGTGTAGAACCGCTCACCGCTTTCGGGGAAGAGTCCGACGTTCAGCACTTCGTCACCGTAATCGCGCACGAGTACGATTTCGGGCCGAACCGCGCCGTCGATTCGTCGGGCAGTGAACTTGACGCCGTCGAGAGTGTCGCCAGCGGCCGGGTCCTCCAGTTCCGCGAGGTCGAGGTCCGCGGCCGAGTGGCTATCGAGGTACCCGTCGGCGGCGACTTCTGCCAGCAGGTCCTCGTGGTCGCGGAACGCGTCTCGGACTGCCTCCGGCGAGCGATACTGTGCGGTGACGGCGCGTTCCTGCATGCGGGAGACGTCGGTCGATGGGCCTCTCTCGCTCGCGCCAGCGAGACCGGAGACCCCGACTATCGAACCGACGGCGGCCAAGACACCGCCGACGACGCTTCGGCGGGACGCCGAGGTCTCGGTTACGTTTCCGAACGTCGCGCGTTCGAGCAGCGATTGCTTGCTCGGTGGAGCATCTGATGACATTGCACGAAAATTGTTATCTTTAAAATATTTATAATATGTGCCTAATTATTTGCAACATATAGTGTCGGCGGTTGCGGCGGACACGCCGACGACGGTGGCCTCCCCGCCGACCGAGGGACTCGCTGTCGGTCTAACCCGCGTTTTTAAAGTGGGTCAGTCGCATATCAACGGATAACGAATGAGCGAGGATTTCTACGACATACTCGGCGTGAGTCGGGACGCCGACGAGGACGAGATAAAATCGGCTTACCGCGACAAGGCGACCGACTACCACCCCGACGTGAGCGACGACCCGAACGCCGAAGAGAAGTTCAAGAAGCTCCAGAAGGCGAAGGAAGTGTTGACCGACGAGGAGAAGCGCCAAGCCTACGACCAGATGGGCCACGAGCGCTTCGAGCAGGCCGAGAAGCGCGGCGGCTTCGACGGCGGCGCTGGCGGCGCTGGCCGCGGCGGTATGGGCGGCGGCGGCCCGTTCGGCGGTGGAATGGGCGGTCAAGGCGGCATGGGCGACATCTTCGAGCAGTTCTTCGGCGGCGGCGGTCGCGGCCGCCAGTCCAACCGGCCACAGAAGGGACAGGACCTCCGGACGCGCCTGACCATCGACCTCGAAGACGCCTACGAGGGCGTCCAGAAGCAGGTCAGCGTCCGGCGGCCCGAGCGCTGTGACGACTGCGACGGCGAGGGGCACCCGCCGGGAACCGACTCACACACCTGTGAGGAGTGTAATGGCCGCGGACAGGTCACGCAGGTCCAGCAGACCCCGCTCGGCCGCGTCCAGCAGACCCAGACCTGTCGCCACTGCGGCGGCGAGGGCGAAATCTACGCCGAGACGTGTTCGACCTGCGGCGGCGACGGCACGGTCCGGCGGGAGGCCACCCTCTCGGTCGAAGTCCCCGCCGGTATCCAGTCGGGCCAGAGCCTCCAGATGGAAGGCGAGGGCGCGCCCGGCCCGAACGGCGGGCCGAACGGCGACCTGCTCATCGAAGTCGAAGTCGAGGACCACCCCGACTTCGAGCGCGACGGCGACGACCTCCACCGGCAGGAACCCATCTCGTTCCCGCAGGCGACGTTCGGCGACACCGTCGAGGTTCCGACCCTCGACGGGACCGTCGAGATGGACGTGCCCGCCGGAACCCAGAGCGGCGAAACCTTCCGCCTGAAGGACAAAGGAATGCCGCGCCTGCGGCGGCGGGGGCAGGGCGACCTCTACGTCCAAGTGCAGGTCGTGACGCCCTCCGACCTCAATCAGGAGCAGGAGGAGGCGCTGGAGCAGTTCGCCGAGGCCGGTGGCGAGGAGGTCAGCGTGGACGAGGGCTTCTTCGAGAAGATAAAGAACAGCCTCTGAAGCCACGCTCTTTCGAGCGCCTTCGACGACAGTTCCGGTTCTTCGAGTCGAGTTCCGTTCCAGAGTAGCGTAGACTACTCTCCGGACAGCGACCGATGTATCGAGCCGCCGAGAGTTTATACCGAAAAGCGCGACCAACTGGTGGCGTGTCTCGACCCGAGCGAGTTCGCCTCGGCGCTCCGTGGTCACCCCGCGACAGGCCACCGATTTTTGTCCCCGGACTTCGTACGTTCGACCGATGCCGCCAGCGCCGAAGTACCCGTCGTTCGCCGCCGTCACGATGTTCGTCCTCGGACTGCTCATCGTCCTCGCGCGGGCCTCGCAAGCGATGTTCGAGGACCCCGAAACGGCCGACGACCGACCTGCAACCGACGAGGCGGAGTCTCGCGTTCCCGCGACCGGCGCGGCCCGCATCGAGCAACACGCCGACACCGGGAAGAAACGACACGAGCGCAGAATCCTCGGCGACGAGTCGGACCCGTGGAGCGACGAGACCGGTCGGAGCGGCGAAGACTCGCCGTGGGGCGAGAACCGGGCCGAAGCCGACGCCCGGCGAGCGCGAGAACCGACGACCGAGGATTCTCCTCCCGAGGCAGTGTCCGAGGAGCGGGCGGGCGGCGCGCAGGACGACGTGAACGTCTCGACCAGCGCACTGTTGGCGAACGTCGCGTTCAGCCAAGGACTGCTCGGTGCGGCAATCGTCGCCGCGGCGTGGCTCGCCGACGTTCCCCTCGCCGCGCTCGGCGTCCGCCTCGGCGACCCGTGGAGCGTCGGTCTCCCCGCCGTCGGGGTCGGGGCGGCGGTCGGCGTCGCGCTGTACGCCGCCAACGAACTGAGTACGACCGTCGCGGACGCCGCGGGCGTCGACTACTCCGAGGGTCTCCGGGAGGCGCTCGCGCCCGACACGCTCGGCGGGTGGGCGGTGCTGCTGGTGGTCGTCCTCCCCGTCATCGCGGGTTTCGAGGAACTGCTGTTCCGCGCGGCGCTCGTCGGCGCGTTCGCCACGGGGTTCGGTGTCTCGCCGTGGTTGCTCGCGGCGTTCTCGACGGCGGCGTTCGCCGTCGGTCACGGCGCACAGGGACCCGGCGGGGTCGCAGTCACCGGACTCCTCGGGTTCGCGCTGGCGGCCGCGTTCGTGCTCTCGGGGAGTCTGCTGGTCGTCGTCGTCGCCCACTACCTCGTCAACGCGCTGGAGTTCGTCGTCCACGAAGGTCTCGGCGTCGAGTGGACGTGAGAACAATTTTACCAGTTCCGGAAGTAGCTCGAACCGACAGTGAACTCCGACCCGTCACCCCGCGACACGACCGCCGCCGACGAGTCAGCGGAGACCCCCGCGAGAGACGGATTCTTCGGCTTCCTAGTCGGTCTCTACGCCGCGACACTGGTCACCCCGGCGGTGCTCGTCGGGGTCGCGCTCCGGACGGCGGCCGGACCCGGCGTCCTGTTCTTCGTCCTCCTCGGCACCGCAGTCGTCGTGGCCGGGGCGGTCGGACGTGTCGCTCGTCGAGAGTCGCTGGCCGTCCGTCTCGGGGCGACGCGCTGGGTGTGGGCCGCGATAGTCGTCCCTCTCGCGTACCTCGCGTTGCCGCTCGTCGCGGCCCTCACCGGTAGCACCCTCCCCGGCCCGGTGGGTCTCGTCGCAACCCTCGCGGCGATGTTCGGTCTCGTCGGCGGCATCGGTGTCGTCGCGGCGTCGCACAACCGACACGTGAAGGCGGTCCTCCGCGACGCTCCGGCGGAGGTCGAGTTCGACGCCCGCGCGCCGGAGCGCGACAGAGTGCGCGCGAAGCGGGCGGCGGGCGGCCTGTTCGTCGCCGGTGTACTCGGTTTCGGGGTCGGGATACACTTCGACTTCGACCCGCTCCGCTGGCTGTTCCAGATACTCGTCCCGATGGCGGCGGGACTCTACGGCGCGACGAACGAGCGCGAGGTCCGGATCTCGAAGGCGGGACTGGTAACCGGGAGTCCGGTCCACAAGCGGTTGCGCCCGTGGTCGGCCTACGAGAGCTACGACGTGACCGAGACGGCCATCGTCGTCCGGCGTTCGGGGTGGTCACCTCGGGGAGTCCGGGACGTACGCCGGGACCCCGACGACGTGGACGACCCCGAAGCGGTCGCGGCGGCGCTGGACCGATTCCTCCCGCGGCGGGATTAGGTCCGGCGATAGTTCCGCTCGGGAGCGAACAGACGCCCGAGGGTGCGGTGAGGAAGCAAACTACTTTGCGGACCCCCGCAACATTTGCCACACGGAGGACACCATGGATACGCTCGAAGACGTGGACGAGGTCGTCCACGAACCCAGCGAGGAGTTCGTGGAATCGACGAACGTCTACCAGTTCATGCAGGAGTACGGCATCGAGGACTACGACGAGTTGATAGACCGGACCACCACCGAGATGTCGGGGGTCGAGGAGTCCGGCGTGGAGTGGTTCTGGGACGAGATGGTCGAGTACCTCGGCATCGACTTCTACGAGGACTACGACGGGGTCCGGGACGATAGCGGGGCGCGGAGCGCCCCGGAAAACGCGAGCGGTGAAACCGCGAGCCGCGGGGGCCCGCAGTTCTCGGAGTGGTACCCCGGCGGCGAACTCAACGTCGCGCACAACGTGGTGGACCGCCACGCCGCGCCGGACAGCGAGACCCGGAACAAGGTCGCCTGCCTCTGGGAGGGCGAGGACGGCGAGGTCCGGGAGATTACCTTCCACGAACTCCACCGCCAGTCCAACAAGGTCGCCAACGCCCTCGAAGAGCGCGGCGTCGGGGCGGGCGACACGGTCGGTCTCTACATGCCGATGGTGCCCGAGGTCATCTCCATCCTCTACGGCGCGTTCAAGGTCGGCGCTATCGCGGTGCCCATCTTCTCCGGGTTCGGCGTGGACGCCACCGCGACCCGTATCGAGGACCCCGAGTGTTCGGTGCTGTTCACCGCCGACGGCTTCTACCGGCGGGGCAGCGAGGTGTCTCTGAAGGGCACCGCCGACGAGGCCATCGAACAGGCGGGCCACGTCGAACACACTATCGTCTACGATAGATTCGGAACGCGCGAACGAGGCGGCGACGAGACCGCTATCCCGTGGGTAGACTCCCGCGACGAGTGGTGGGACGACGCCGTCGAGAGCCAGTCCGACGAGTACGAGACGAAGTCGCTCGACTCCTCCGACGAGTCGATGCTGCTGTACTCCTCGGGGACCACCGGCAAGCCGAAAGGCATCGTCCACACCCACGCCGGTGCCCTGATGCAGGCCGCCAAGGAGATTTACTTCGGCTTCGACCACAAGCCCGAGGACCGCTTCTTCTGGGTCAGCGACATCGGGTGGATGATGGGGCCGTGGACGCTCATCGGCAACCACGCCTTCGGCGGCACCGTCTTCATGTACGAGGGCGCGCCCGACCACCCCGAACCCGACCGCTTCTGGGAGATGATAGACCGCCACGGCATCTCGACGTTCGGTATCTCACCCACGGCGATTCGCGCGCTGCGGAAGTACGGCGACGAACACGTCGAGAAGCACGACCTCTCGACGCTCCGCCTGCTCGGTTCGACGGGCGAACCGTGGGACCCCGAGAGTTGGCAGTGGTTCTACGAGAAGGTCGGCGGGAGCGAAGCGCCCATCATCAACATCTCGGGCGGCACCGAGATCATGGGCTGCTTCCTCATGCCGATGCCCATCCAGTCGCTCAAGCCCTGCACGCTCGGCGGTCCCGGTCTCGGGATGGACATCGACATCGTGAACTCGCAGGGCGAGTCCATCGCCGACACCCACGAGCGCGGGTTCCTCGTCGCGCGAGACTCCTGTCCCTCGATGACCAAGAGCCTCTGGTCGGGCGACGAACGTTATCTCGACGAGTACTGGTCCACGTTCGAGGACCCGCCGCTGTGGGACCACGGCGACTGGGCGCAGAAGGACGAGGACGGCTTCTGGTTCCTCCACGGCCGCGCCGACGACGCCATCAACGTGGCGGGCCGGAAGGTCGGTCCCGCGGAGGTCGAGGGCGCGCTCATGGACC
The DNA here is from genome assembly GCF_024218795.1 of Halorussus aquaticus. Lineage (GTDB taxonomy): Archaea > Halobacteriota > Halobacteria > Halobacteriales > Haladaptataceae > Halorussus > Halorussus aquaticus. The sequence goes on along the minus strand of NZ_CP100400.1, from coordinate 1,958,962 downwards.
ACGACGCGGTCAATCAGGCCGCCGCCGTGGGCGTCCCCGACGACACCACCGGGCAGGCCGTGGTCGCCTACGTCGTCCTCGAAGACGGCGTGGAGGCGAGCGACGACCTCCGCGAGGCACTCCGCGAGCAGGTCGGCGACGAACTCGGCAAGCCGTTCCGGCCGCGCGAAGTACTGTTCGTCTCGGAGTTCCCCAAGACCCAGTCGGGCAAGATTATCCGACGCGCCATCGAGGCCACCTACACCGGCGAGGACTTGGGCGACATGTCCTCCATCGAGAACCCCGAGGCGCTGGACGACCTCGAAGCGGCGGAGTGACCGCCCGCGAGCGACTCGTCGCCCGATTCGTCGCGCCGACTCGACCGGAAACCGACTACCGATTCCGACTGACGGGGAAGTCCACTCTGTCGGGATGCTCGTTTAGCGACGACAGGATTCGGTCGTAGAGTTCGTTCCGGACCTGCGTGCCGCGCTTGGGATGGACCAGATACCGCAGTCGAAGGTCCACCCACGACTCCTCCTGTCGGACGTTCACCGTCGGCCCGTCCCGGACTTCGAGTTCGACCGGCGTCTCGTCGAGTCGCTCGCGGTACTGTCGTATCTGGGACCGCATCTCCTCGCCGAGCAGCTCCTCGGCCTCTCGTTCCATCACGGCCTTGGTGAACGCGAGGTCGGTCTCGTAGGCGACCTGCACGCCCAGTTCGTTCCAGACGTACGGGAACTCCTCCCACGAGTAGTTGTAGACGTGCGAGGAGAGGACGACGCTGTTCGGTAGCGTGATGGTCCGTCCCGACGGCTGGTTGGAGGAGACCAGTTCGCCGTTTATCTCCCAGAGCGTCGTCACGAAGAAGTCCACGTCCACCACGTCGCCCTTCGACCCCTCGATGGCGACCCGGTCGCCGACGTGGTACGGGCGCTTGACGACGATGTAGAACCACCCGATGAGCGAGAACAGCGGTTGCTGGAGCGCGAACGTGACCGCGAAACCGACCACGCCCAGCGAGAACAGCACGCCGACCCACTGGGCGGTCAGGACGCCGAAGATGGCGACCGCCGTGACGGCGACGAAGACGAGTCGCAACACGTTCCGGGCGTCGTGTCGGCGGCGCTTGCTCGTCGTTCGCTCCACGACCGCCTCGAACGTGAGGCTGTAGACGCCGTAGGCGGCCGTGACGATGGCTCCGACGAGCAGGGCCTTCGTCAGCACGTCCACCACGGGCAGACCGGAGACGGTGAGAGGAGCGAAATCTAACTTGGCGACGACGCCCGCCGCGAGCGCGAGAACGACGGCCGAGAGCAGGGAGAGACGCTCGACGGAGCGGAGCATGGTGGCCGACTCGGACGACGCGGGTAAAACTCTTCGCAAGTCGGTCGTGGAGAGACGGCCGTACGAACTGCCGAATCGAGCGACGACTACCGTGAGCCACCGTTCCCGGGTTAGTCAGGCGCAACTCGTCACGACCTCGACCGTCGCGTTCGCCTCGACCCGGACCGCCGTCGTACACAGGTCGTCCTGCCCACTGATTTCGAACGACTCCGGTTCTCGGTCGTCCACCGCGACGCGGAGTCGGTACTCGCTGCCGCGTTTCGTCGTTCCGTCGAACGAGACGCGTTCGGCAGAACCGAGGCGGACGCTCCGCTCGAAGGAGACCGACCCGTTCGCGGCGACGATTCTGAGGTCGACGGTGTGATTCGTGTCGTCGTCGTTCGAGACGCGGAGGTCGTCCATCGGCGGTGGCGACTGACCGAACCCGAGGAACCCGAACGCCACGACCGTGCCGACGAGGACCGCGAAGACGAGGAAAAGCAGGGCCAATCCCTTCCAGAACACCGAGTCGGCCATCGCCGAAGAGTCGGCGGAGCGGAGTGATAAGCTTTCTGCCAGCTCACTCGAACAGCTTCTTCTCGCGGTCTATCGACTCGATTTTCGCCACGTCCTCGGCGTCGAGGTCGAGGTCGAGCGCCGCGAGATTCTCCCGGAGGTGGTCGTCGCTGGCCGACCGCGGAATCGGGACGACGTTGTCCTTCTCCGCCAGCCACGCCAGACTGACCTGCGCGGGCGTCGCGTCGTGCTTCTCGGCGACGTCCCGAACCTCGGGGAGGTCGAACGCCTCGCCCTGCGCGAGCGGCGAGTACGCCACGAGCGCGTAGTCGTGACGCTGTGCGTCGGCGAGCAGGTCCGCCTGCCGGTAGAGGGGGTGCATCTCCACCTGATTCGCCGCGAGGGGCGCGTCGAGAATCTCGCGGGCCTCGGCCACCTGTTCGGCGTCGAAGTTGCTCACGCCCACGGCGCGGACCCGGCCCTCGTCGCGGAGTCGGTCGAACGCCGACAGCGTCTCCTCGGGGTCGTAGGTGTCGATGGGTCGGTGGACGTAGAGCAGATCGACGTACCCGACGCCGAGTCGGTCGAGGCTCTCGCGCGTGCTGGCGAGCACGTCCTCGTGCGCGAGGCTGTCTGCCCACACCTTCGTCGCCAGCGAGAGGTCCGCGCGCTCGACGGGGGCGCGCTCGGCCCCGCGACCCACGACGCCCTCGTTCTCGTATATCTGGGCGGTGTCGAGGTGTCGATACCCAGTCTCTATCGCCGCCGCGATGCGCTCGGCGTCGTCGATACCCATCGTCCCGAGTCCGATGTTCGGCTCCGGTCGGAGCAGTTCGTCGCTCATACCTCGACGTTCGCGCCCGGGTAGTTAGTCCAACCGAACGTCGGCGGGACCGAGGACGCCTCCCTCCTCGGGCGCGTCGCCCTGCGCGACGGCGAAGTCGCCCGTCGCGTCGTCGTCCGGGAGGAGAACCGCCGCGCCAGCGAGCAGGGGCGCGACCACGCCCGCAACGACCGTTCCGGGGACCGAGAACGGAGCGCGGACCGCCACCTCGTCGCCGGGCGCGAGTTCCCAGTCGTCGGCGACCCTGCGGGCCGCCGCGAGGACCTCGGCGTGCGAGAACTCGCGGACGGCGTCGGCGGGTGACCCGTCGCGCTCGTCGCCAGCCACGATTGCGACCGTCTCCGGGTCGATGGGCGTGTCGGGGAACGAGGGGTTCTCGCTCCACACGTCGCGCTCGAAGTGCGCGACCGCGGGGTCGTCGGGCGGCCCGCCGTAGGCGACGCGCTGGGTCCCCGGCGACACGTCGTAGTCACCGATTTCGTCGCGGGGGGCGACGACGAGGCGAGCGTCGAAGCCGTCGGCGTCTCCGCCGGAACTGTCGGAGAGGCCGAACCGCGTCTTCGCACCTAACAGCGCCGCGCCGAGAAACGAGAAGACGGTCTCGGGTTCGGGGTCGTCCGCGACCGCCACGGTCGCCCCCTCGTGGACCCCGCGCCTGCGCCAGTAGTTGCCGGTCTTCCACGCCGTGTTACAGAACCGGCGGTAGTCGTAGTGACGGTTCCCTCGGGGCGCGACGAGCGCGGGGTCGTCGGACCGCCGGTCCCGGGCCACGATGTCGCCGAGTGCGTCCATGGTCGGGGGGTTAGACCAGTGCGCGAAAAGGGATGTCGGTTCGACGGACCGTCCGAGGGTTCGAGCGAGGTCCGAATCCGGACGGCCGTCAGGCGATTCCGATGCTCGACTCGTCACTCCGCGACGCTGGCCTCGTCCTCGAACTCGATTTCGGTGTCGGCGTCGTCCGCAGACAGCAACGACCGCACCGCAATCGATCCGCCGGTTACGACGCCGACCCGCGTAGCGAACCGCTCGCCGCCAAGTTTGCGCACCAACAGCGTCACGACGGCGAACACGACCAGCCCCTTCAGGAGGCTCTTCTTGAGTGCCATATCAGTCCGAAAGACAGGTCGCGTCCAAGATATGTTTGTCGCTTCCGAGGGCGGGCGACGACCCACGGAACCGCCGTGGCCCTTCTCTCCGGATACCGAAGCACGGCGGCCGCTCCGAGGGAGTCGCGATAATCGAAAGAAGCGAAATCAGAAGAACGCTACTGCGGACTCGGACTGCCGGTTCCCGAGCGACCGACGTCGTGTTCGAGTGCGGACCCGGTGATGTTCTTGAGGCGGTCCACGAGACCGTCCTTCTCGGGTTCGCCCGCGAGCGCCACGTCGAGGACCTCGCTGATGTGGGAGACGGGGATGATCTCGATCTGCTCCTCGTACTCCTCCTCTATCATCACGTCGTCCTCGTTGGCCGCGGGGATGATGACGCGGTCGAGTCCGGCCTTCGCGGCGGCCTCGATCTTGTGCGTGACGCCGCCGACCGGGAGCACGTCGCCCCGGACCGAGAGCGACCCTGTCATGGCGAGGTCCTGCGCGACCGGGATGTCCTCCAGCGCCGAGATGACGGCCGTGGCGACCGTGATGGACGCCGAGTCGCCGTCCACGCCCTGCTGTCCGGCCTGCACGAACTGGATGTGAACGTCGCGTTCGGTGATGTCCTCGTCACTGAACTTCTTGATGATGGCCGAGACGTTCTGGACCGCCTCCTGAGCCATCTCCTTGAGTTGACCGGTGGCGATGACTTCGCCCGGTCCCTGCGAGGGGGTCACCTCGGCCATCACGGGCAGGACGATACCGGAGTCCTGACCCATCACGGCGAGACCGTTGACCCGGCCCACGACCTCACCCTTGCTGACGGTGAGTTCGTAGTCCTTCCGGCGCTCGATGTAGTCGTCGGCGACCTGTTGCTCGATGGACCGACTCCGGCGCTTGGCCTGCAGCACGTCCTCGCGACCGGTGTAGTCCTTGTTCGCGGCGCGGGCGATGTCGCCCGCCACGCGGACCAGACCGCCGAGGTCCCGGAGCTTCAGCGTGAGGTGGTCCTTGCGGCCCGACCGGCGCTGAGCCTCGAGGATGACCTCCTCGACCGCCTCCTCGTTGAAGTGGGGCAGGCGGCCGTCCTTCTCGACTTCCTGAGCGATGAACCGGGTGTACTTCCGGCGCATCTCCGGGGTGTCGTCGATGGTGTCGTCCATGTACACCTCGTACCCGTACCCCTTGATGCGCGACCGGAGCGCCGGGTGCATGTTCTCCATCGCGTCCATGTTCCCCGCGGCGATCATGATGAAGTCGCAGGGGACCGGTTCGGTCTGGACCATCGCGCCCGAGGAGCGCTCGGACTGGCCCGTGATGGAGAACTCGCCCTCCTGAATCGCGGTCATCAGCTTCTGCTGGGACCGGATGTCGAGGGTGTTGATCTCGTCCACGAACAGCACGCCCTTGTTGGCCTTGTGGATGGCCCCGGCCTCCACGCGGTCGTGGCTCGGGGTCTCCATCCCGCCGGACTGGAAGGGGTCGTGGCGAACGTCGCCCAGCAGGGCGCCCGCGTGGGCACCCGTGGCGTCCTCGAACGGCGCGGCGGACTCGTCGGCGTGATTGACCAGCAGGTTCGGAATCATCGCGTCGTTCCCCCGCGACCCGTAGCGGAAGGCGAGGTAGATGACGCCAGCCGCGAGGATACCCAGCAGCGGCCGGGTAGCGATGAGCAGCGAGTAACCCACCACGATAGCGATGATGACCCACATGAGGAACGACCGCATCTGGTTGCGCTTGCGGGCTTCCTCTTTGTGGGCGTCGATTATCTGTTCACCCTTCCCGGCCGGGACGGTCCGAACTTTGGGTTCGTTACCGTCGTCGGGGTTGTGATAGACGAGAACGTCCTGAAGGTCCTCCTTCGGCAGGAGTTCGCTCATCGCCTTCGCCAGCATCGACTTACCCGTCCCGGGCGTCCCGATCATCATCACGTGGCGGCGCTGCTTGGCCGCCTTCTGGACCACGTCCCGAGCGTGGTCCTGTCCGATGACCTGGTCTACCAGTCGGTCCGGAATCTCGATTTCGTCGGTACTCTCGATCTCCAGTCCGCCGAGCAGATCGTCCTCGACCGCGGCCTCGTCTTCGACGTCGGGTTCGACGTCGCTACCGAGGTCCTCGAATCCCGAGTCTTGTTGCTCGGTCGTCTGCTCCGGCGACGGAGCTTCGTTATCGGTGTCCTTACTCATAGAGCTGTCCTGTGCGTATCTGGAATGAAGGCTGGAGAACTGATATACTTTCTCCCTCGATTCGCCAGCAGAGGCCGCGTCGAAACCGCAGAGAGAGCCGCCGAGAAGTTCGTTTCCGCCGGACGCTCCGTCTCGCCACCCTTATAAAACCTCACGGTGCAACGATAGGTATGACTCGCGGGTTCTACATCGGTCGCTTCCAGCCGTACCACAACGGCCACCACAACGTGGTCCAGAGCATCGCCGAGGAGGTAGACGAGTTGGTGCTGGGCATCGGGAGTGCGGGCGACTCCCACAGCCAACACGACCCCTTCACCGCGGGCGAGCGAATCATGATGATCACCAAGTCGCTCGTGGACTCGGACCTCGTGACCTACGCCGTGCCCATCGAGGACTTAGACCGAAACTCCGTCTGGGTCAGCCACGTCCAGAGCATGAGTCCCGACTTCGACGTGGCGTACTCGAACAACCCCCTCGTCATCCAACTCTTCGAGGAGGCGGGCGTCGAGGTGCGCCAGTCGCCGATGTACAACCGCGACGTGTTGGAGGGCACGGAAGTCCGCGACCGGATGATCGAAGGTGGCGACTGGGAGAGGTTGGTCCCGGACGCCGTGGTCGAAGTCGTGGAGGAGACCGGCGGTCTGGAGCGGATTCAGCGCGTGAGCGACTCGGACAGCAACGGGGAGTGAGCGAGCGGTAGGCGTGTCGATGGGCACGCCGGTTATGCCCGTTCGTCCGATAGATGCTACATGGACTACGGCGACCTCCGCATCGATTACGAGTCACACTCCAACGTCCGAGAACTGCTCGACTGCCTCGTCTTCGCGCTCGAAAGCATCAGTCTGGAGTTCGAGAGGTGGGACGCGCGGCACGTGAAAGGCCCCGGTCTCTACGTCGCCGTCGTGACCGGGCCGACAGTGGCCGAGTTCGCCGACCCGATGGGGAGCAACCACTGGCCGGTGAACCGGTGTCGGACCGTCTGTGACAGGCTAGATGGCTTCTACGAGACCGCACGTGACGTCGCCCGAACCCGGGACGGTGCCGTCGTCGTCAGCGTGGACGACGTGATTCAGCGCCAGATGGTGCGGTTCCGGGACCTGCGGTCCGACGATTCCGGCCCGTCGAGCGCGGAGACCGCTGACTACGAGGACTGGATGGGTGCGCGTCACATGAGCGCGCTCGACACGTCGGCGCGCCCGAACGTCGTCTCGACGCTGACGCTCAGCGAGGAGACAGGGCGCGTGACGGTCTTCCAGCGGGGGACGTTCGAGACGGACACGCGGGCGGAACTCGGCGGCGAGTGGAACGCCAGGACCAATCAGTGAGCCACGACTCGACGGAGACGTCTCCGTCGAACGCTCGGACGTGAACGAGGAGTCGGAAGTCCCCGGTATCGCCGTCGAACGAGTCGAGAGGCTCTCCTTCTGCCTGCGCGTTTCGAAGACCGGCGTTCCAATCGCTTTTACTGAACCGGCACTGAACTGCCGGATATGATAACGCTCGCTTCGGACTTCGGGACGCCCTACCCGGCCGCGATGAAGGGCGTGGTGCTACAGCGAACCGACGCGCGACCGGTGGACGTCGGCCACGACTTCCCCCGGCAGGACGTGCGGACCGCGGCGTTCTGGCTTCGTGAGGTCCTGCCCTACTTCCCGCCCGCGGTCCACCTCGTCGTCGTGGACCCCGGCGTCGGCACCGAGCGCGCGGCGCTGGCGGTCCGGGCGGGTGACCACGCGCTCGTCGGTCCCGACAACGGCGTCCTGCTCCCGGCCGCCCGCGAGTTGGCCGCGCGTGAGGGCGACGAGATGGAGGTCTTCGAGGTCGAGTACGCCGACCCGGCTAGCTCCACGTTCCACGGACGGGACGTGTTCGCGCCCGCCGCGGCAGAAATCCACGAAGCGGGCGTCGCGAACCTCCACGAGCGCGAGGACATCGTCCTCACCGGCGAGTACGAGGACCTTCGCTTTCCGGAGCCATCGCTCGACGGCGAGACGGCGGTCGGCGAGATTCTCGTCGTGGACGGGTTCGGCAACGCCGTCACCAACCTCCCCGGCGAACTGCTGGACGGGCGCGAGGAGGTCAGCGTCGGCGGCGAGTCCGCGCCCGTTGCGCGGGCCTACGCCGAGGTCGGACCGGGCGAGCGACTCGTCACGGTCGGGAGCCACGGAAACGTGGAGTTGGCGGTGAATCGCGGCCGCGGGGACGAGGCGTTCGGCGTCTCGGTCGGCGACGAAGTGCGAGTGGAATAACGACGCTCAGAGTTCCCTCTCGACGACGTATCCCCACCGCTCCATCGATTCGGACTCGTAGAAATCGAGCGCGGCGTCGTTACCCTCCCTGACCGCGAGCGCGACGTACTCGCAGTCGCGGTCCGAGGCCCACGATTCCACGAACGAGAGCAGTTCCGCGCCGTGCCCCTCACCGCGGTGGCTCTCGTCCACCACGAAGTCGTGTACCCACGCGTGACGGGCGTGGTGGAGGACGCGCTGGACCGAGACTCCCGCGACGGCGACGAGCCGTTCGCATTCCGACGCCGATTCGTCGTCCGCCTCGGCGAGCAGACCGAACAGTCGATAGTCGTCCTCGTCGGCCCACGAACGGACGAACTCCTCGTCCGCGTCAGTCCAGAGTTGGCGCATAATCGGGAGCGCGGCGGTCCACTCCGCCTCGGTGGTCAGTTCCTCGACGCGGGTCTCGACCATGCGAAGGCCGTCGGAGCGCGGCCAGAAGGACGTTTCGCCGGTTCGTGACTCGCCTGCGGTCCGCACCGGTCGTCGGTCAGGCGCGGTCGCCGACCTCGTTGTCGTACCTGGACGCGACGCTGACGAGCGTGAAGAGAACTGCCAGCACGCTCGCGGTCACGAGCATGCCGAACGCGGCCATCGACAGCGGCGTCATGCCGAACGAGACCACGCCCAACAGGTCCATCGTCACGGCGCGCTCCTGACCGGACGCGCCGACGACCGCGCCGATACCGCCCGCCACGAGGACGACGACGACCGCCACCGCGGCGAAGATGGGGCGACTGGAGATACGGGACTCAGTGCTCACGGTCGGTGGTTCGGACTCGCGTCGATTAGGGCTATCGGTACTGGTTCAGGCGCTCCTTGAGGTCCCGCGCGGCCGCCTCGGCGGCCTCGTCGAAGGCCGCCTCGGAGTCCTCCCCGGCGAAGATGATGCCCCGCGTGGAGTTGACCAGTCCCGCGCCGTTCGCCGCGGTGGCGTGGGTCGCGGCGGCCTCGACGTCGCCGCCCTGCGCGCCGACGCCGGGGACGAGAAACGGGAGGTCGGGCACGCGCTCGCGGACCGAACGGAGTTCGTCGGGGGTGGTCGCGCCGACGACGAGACCCACGTTCCGGTTGCCCTCCGCGCTCCACTCGCTGGCGAGGTCCGCCACGCGCTCGTAGACGAGGTCGCCGTCGGCGAGTTCGAGTTCCTGCACGTCCGCGCCGCCGGGGTTCGAGGTCCGACAGAGGAGGAAGCATCCGGCCGTCTCGCGGTCGAGGAACGGCGCGAGCGCGTCCCGACCGAGGAAGGGGTTGAGCGTGATGGCGTCCACCGAGTCCAGCACCGTCGCGTACTGTCGGGAGGTGTTGCCGATGTCGGCGCGCTTGGCGTCGAGCAGGACCGGAACCCCGGCGGCGCGGGCGTGTTCGACCGTCTTCTCCAGCGCCCGCCACCCGTCGGCGTCCTCGTAGAACGCGGCGTTGGGCTTGAACACCGCGGCGTGGTCGGCAGTCGCGTCGATGATTCGGCGGTTGAACTCCCAGCGCGGCAGGTCGGCGTCCCGTACCTCGTCGGGCAGGCGGTCGGGGTCGGGGTCCAGTCCCACCGACACGATGCTGTCGATTTCGGCGATTCGGTCGGCGAGTCGGTCGAAGAACGCGGTCATTGGTCCGGATTTCGCGGGTGCGGATACAAAAGCGTCGAATTCGCGCCGACGGGAGCGGTATCGCGGTCTCGGGTACGACTCGTCTCCGACTTCTACCGAGCGGACCGCCGCCTCCCGAGGGTTCAAAAGGGATTCCGACCAATCTCCTGCCATGAGAGCCTTCGCCCCCGGAAGCGTCACCGCCGTCTTCGCGCCCGCCGAGACCGCCGACCAGTCGAAGGGCGCGAGCGTCGCCATCGCTGACGGCGTCCTCGCGGACGTGACGCGCTCTGACCGACGAGACGCCGACGGACCGGGCTCCGACGAACCGAATGGCGACGAGTCGGTAGTCACCGTAGAGGGTGAACCGACCGATTTCGAACCCGTGGAACTGGCGCTCCGTGAACTCGGGGTCTCGTCCGAGCGGAGCGACGACGAGGCTCGTCGGGAAGCATCGGGGACCGACGGCGTCGCGGCCCGCGTGGACCTCACTCCGGAGGTGCCTATCGGCCGGGGATTCGGCGCGAGCGGGGCCGCCACCCTCGCCACCGCCATCGCCGCGAACGCGGAGTTCGGACTGGGCCGCTCGCGCGAGGAACTGGTCGAAGTCGCCCATCGCGCGGAGGTCGAGGCCGGGACCGGACTCGGCGACGTGTTCGTCCAGAACCGCGGCGGTCTGGTCGTCGGCGACGGCGGCGACACCCGGAAGTACGACCGCGAGACGCCCATCGAATACGCCAGTTTCGGTCCCATCGCCACCGAGGAGGCGCTTGCCGACGACGACCTGATGGCCACCGTCGCGCGGGAGGGGTCGGCCGCCCTCGACGCGCTCCCCGACGACCCTTCGCTCGCGCGTCTGACCCGCGAGGCGTGGGACTTCGCCGAGGCCATCGACCTGCCGACCGACGAGGTTCGGGCGACGGTCGCGGACGTGGAGGCCGCGGGTGGGACCGCGAGCATGGCGATGGTCGGCGAGACGGTGTTCGCCGTGGGCGCGGAGGGCGTCCTGCCGAACCGGACCGAGGTTTCCCCGGAGGGGGCGCAACTGCGCTGAGCGCTGGCGGAGACAGCCACCGACATTAAGCGTCTCGTCGTCTTCGTACGAGGTCCGAAAGCAATGAGCGTGAATCTGAAACCCGTCGAGGAGCAGGTGATGGTAATCACCGGCGCGTCCTCGGGTATCGGCCTGACGACCGCCCGGATGGCCGCCGACCGCGGGGCACGGGTAGTCCTCGCGGCGCGGAGCGAGGACGCGCTGCGGGAGTTGACCGACGAAATCGCCCGGAACGGCGGCGAGGCCACCTACGTCGTCGCCGACGTACGCGACCGCGACGACGTGCGCAAAATCGCCCGAGTGGCGCGCGAGACCTACGGTGGCTTCGACACGTGGGTCAACGTCGCGGGCGCGTTCCTCTACGGCAAACTGGCCGACACGCCGGTCGAGGACATGCGCGAGCAGTTCGAGACGAACGTCTGGGGACTGCTGTACGGGTCGCTGGAGGCCGCCGACCACCTGAAGGAACGCGGCGGCGCGATACTCAACGTCGGGAGCGTCGCGTCCGACCGCGCGCTTCCGCTTCAGGGGAGTTACTCGGCGTCCAAACACGCGGTCAAAGGCTTCACCGACGCCCTGCGGATGGAACTGGAGCAGGAGAACGCTCCCGTGTCGGTGACGCTGGTCAAACCGGCCTCCATCGACACGCCGTACTCGGACCACGCGAAGAACTACATGGACGAGGAGGCGACGCTCCCGCCGCCCATCTACTCGCCGGAGACGGTGGCGCGGGCGATTCTCGACGCCGCGGAGCGGCCCCAGCGCGACGTGTACGTCGGCGGGGGTGCCAAGGGGATGGCGGCGCTGGGATACTACGCGTCGGGCCTCTTGGACACCGTCATGGAGAAACTGTTCGTCCCGATGCAGAAGAAAGAGTCTCCTGCGCGCCCGGACGGGCCGAACAACATCGACGCGCCGACCGGCGACCTCGAAGAGCGCGGCGACTACGACCGCCACGTCTCGGAGACGAGCGCGTACACCGCGGCGTCTCAGCGTCGGAGTCTGACCGGCGTCGCGGTGGCGGGTCTCGGGGCGGTCGGTCTGGCGCTGTACGCGCGCTACAGGTCGGGGCGTGACGGCGACACGAGACGCGGCGACGACAGCGAGACGGGCGAACGAGCGACAGAGAGACGGACCGTCGAGACGGCACCGCGGACTCGGCGGTAAAACGAATAGACCGCGGTCGAGGGACCGAAAAGATTGCAGTCGAGACCTACTCGGCGGCGATGACGTCGTCGATGCGGGCGATCATGGTCGCGGCCTCGGTCGCCGACTCGACCGCCTCGCGTTTGACCGCGGCGGGGTCGAGGACGCCCGCTTCGACGGGGTCGCCGACCTCGCCGTGTTCGCCCTCGGCGATGATTCCGGCTCGACCCTCCTCGCCCTCGTTCCCGGCGCGGAGGTCCACGAGACCGTCGATGGGGTCCATGCCGGTGTTCTCTGCGAGCGTCCGCGGGAGCACGTCCACCGCGTCGGCGAACGCCTCGACCGCTAGCTGTCTGCGGCCTTCGACGCTCGCGGACTCCTCGCGGACGCGGTTGGCGACGGCGATTTCGGTCGCGCCCGCGCCGGGCACCACGCCGCCGGTGTCGAGCGCCGCGGTCACCACGTCGAGGGCGTCCTCCAGCGCGCGGTCGAGTTCGTCCACCACGTGGTCGGTACCGCCCCGGATGAGCATCGTGACCGCTTCGGCGGCCGCGCCGCCCTCCACGAACGCGAGGTCGTCGTCGCCGAACGTCCGGACGCGGACGGTCTCGGCCTCGCCGAGGTCCGCGTCCTCGATGTCCGCGACCTTCGAGGTCCGACCCGCGCCGGTGGCGGAGGCGATGGCCTTCGCCTCGTCGTCGTCCACGTTCTCGAACGCGAGGACGCCCGCGTCGGCGAGGTACGCCCCGGCGCGGTCCTCGATGGAGTCGGTCGAGAAGACCACGTCCACGCCCGCCTCGGAGAGCGCGTCGGCGTACTCCCGCAGTTCGCGGTCCTCGGCGTCCACAGCGGCGGTCAACTGATCGACGCTCTCGACGTTGTACTCGGCGTCGATTTCGGTCTCGCGCACGCCGAACTTCTCGTCCACGACCGCTATCGTGGCGTCCCCGACTTCGCCGGGCATGTTCGCGTGGACCGCTTCGGCGTCGCTGATGACGCCCTCTACGAGTTCGGTCGCCGACGACGACGCGCCGGTCTGTGTGTGGACGCGGACGTTGTCGCGGACGACGCCCTCGTCGCCTTCGACGTGGCGGACCGCCCGGACCACGGCGTCGGCCAGTTTCTCCGTGGTCACGTCGCCGGTCCCCTTGCCCGTCATGCTGGACTCGGCCACGTCGCGCAGCAGGTCGTCGTCGAGTTCGTCGTCGAGGACCAGACCGTCGATGGCCTCCACGGCGATGTCGCGGGCCTGCGCGTACCCCTCGACTATCGTGGTCGGGTGTACGTCGTCGTCGAGCAAGTCCTCGGCCTTCGAGAGCAGTTCGCCCGCGAGTACCGCCGCCGTCGTCGTCCCGTCACCAACTTCGTCCTCCTGTGCTTCCGCGACTTCGACGATCATCTGGGCCGCGGGGTGTTCGATGTCCATCGTCCCGAGGATGGTCGCGCCGTCGTTCGTGATGGTCACGTCGCCGGTGTCCGTCACCAACATCTTGTCCATCCCGCGAGGCCCGAGCGTGGTTCGAACCGCCTCGCTGACCGCCTTCCCGGCGGAGATGTTCGACGACTGCGCGTCTCTCCCTTGCGTTCGCTCGGTGTCCTCGGCGAGGACGAACATCGGTCTGCCGCCCATGCGTCGCTGTCCGGACTGTGAATCTGCCATGGTTACTCCCCGTCTATAAGATGTTTGAACTTCTATATAAATGTTGCTCCGGGCTCAGAAGCAGTCTGATTTACGTATGTATTCGAACGCCGACGTGGTCTCCGTGCGACAGTATCACGGGGCATTTTCGATTGAGGGAAAATATTTTGTATTTCTCAAAATGGAAGTCGGCCTAAGACCGCCTACTTTTTTGTAATAGCGGTTCCTCCAACCGGACGAGCGAACCCCGAATATGTCAGACAATATCTCCAAGTACGACGTAGGCGAATTTGAAGCGTCTACCACGGACGCCGACTACGAAGCGCGATCGACCGATTTCTCCGGTGCGAACGACCGCCTCTCGGAGGTGACTCGATAATGCGAGGACGCAACCACGAGTGGTGGCCGAACCAGTTGAATCTGGACGTTCTCGACCAGAACACGGAGGACGTCGGTCCGTACGGGGAGGACTTCGACTACGCCGAGGAGTTCCAGAAACTCGACCTCGAAGAAGTGAAGGCGGACCTCAAGGACCTGATGACGACGTCGCAGGACTGGTGGCCCGCCGACTACGGCCACTACGGACCGTTCTTCATCCGGATGGCGTGGCACGCCGCCGGCACGTACCGCACCGTGGACGGCCGCGGCGGCGCGTCCGGCGGGACCCAGCGCTTCGCCCCGCTCAACAGTTGGCCCGACAACGGGAACCTCGACAAGGCGCGCCGACTGCTCGAACCCATCAAGCAGAAGTACGGCCGCAAGCTCTCGTGGGCCGACCTCATCATTCTTGCCGGGAACGTCGCCCTCGAATCCATGGGTATGGAGACGCTCGGCTGGGCGGGCGGACGCGAGGACGAGTACGAACCCGACGAGGCCGTCTTCTGGGGTCCCGAGGAAGAGTGGGAAGCGCCGCAGGACCAGCGCATCGACGAGGACGGTGAACTCAAGGAACCGCTCGGTGCCACCGTGATGGGGCTCATCTACGTGGACCCCGAGGGACCGAACGGGAATCCGGAGCCGCTCGAATCGGCAGAGCGTATCCGCGAGGCGTTCGGCCGCATGGCGATGAGCGACGAGGAGACGGCCGCGCTCATCGCGGGCGGACACACGTTCGGGAAGTCCCACGGTGCCGACGATTCGGACATGGGTCCCGAACCCGAGGCGGCCCCCATCGAGGACCAAGGTCTCGGCTGGACCGACTCCGGCAAGGGCTCGGACACGACCACGAGCGGCATCGAGGGCGCGTGGAACGCGTGGCCCACGATGTGGGACACCTCCTACCTCGACAACCTGCTCGACTACGAGTGGGAACTGACCGAGAGCCCCGCCGGGGCGAAGCAGTGGCAACCGGTCGAGGAGGAGGCGTACGACACCGTGCCGGACGCCCACGACCCGTCCGAGAAGCACGCCCCGATGATGATGACGACGGACGTCGCCCTCAAGCGCGACCCCGAGTTCCGGGAGATCATCGAGAACTTCCGCGACAACCCGCCGGAGTTCCTCGAAGCCTTCGCCCGAGCGTGGTACAAGCTCATCCACCGCGACATGGGTCCGCCGGAACGGTTTCTCGGCCCGGACGTGCCGGACGAGACCATGCTCTGGCAGGACCCGCTCCCGGACGCCGACTACGACCTCATCGGCGACGAGGAAGCCGAGGAACTCAAGGCCGAGATTCTCGACTCGGAGCTGTCGGTGTCCGAACTGGTCAAGACCACTTGGGCGGCGGTGTCGACGTACCGCGACAGCGACAAGCGCGGCGGCGCGAACGGCGCTCGCATCCGCCTCGAACCCCAGCGGAGCTGGGAGGTCAACGAGCCCGCCCAACTGGAGACGGTGCTGGAGACCTACGAAGCGATTCAGGAGGACTTCAACGGGTCGCGGTCCGACGACGTGCGCGTCTCGCTCGCCGACCTCATCGTGCTGGGCGGTAACGCGGCCGTCGAGCGGGCCGCGGCGGACGCCGGGTACGACGTCGAGGTTCCGTTCGAACCCGGCCGCACCGACGCCACGCAGGAGCAGACCGACGAGGAATCGTTCGAGGTGCTCGAGCCCGAGGTCGACGGGTTCCGCAACTACTTCGGCGGCGAGTACGACGTGCCAGCCGAGGAGATGCTGGTCGACCACGCCGACCTGCTCGACCTGACGGCCTCCGAGATGACCGTGCTGGTCGGCGGCATGCGTGCGCTGGGTGCGAACTATCAGGACACGGACCTCGGCGTCTTCACCGACGAACCCGAGACGCTGCGAAACGACTTCTTCGTGAACCTGCTCTCCATGGACTACGAGTGGGAGCAGGCCTCCGACTCCGAGGAGGTCTACGAACTGCGCGACCGCGAGACCGGCGAGGTCGAGTGGGAGGCCAGTCGGGTCGACCTCATCTTCGGGTCGAACTCCCGACTGCGGAGCATCGCGGACGTCTACGCGGCCGAGGAGGAGAAGTTCGTGGAGGACTTCGTGGACGCGTGGCACAAGGTCACGACCAACGACCGCTTCGACCTCGAGTAACCGCAACCGAGAGGCTCCGAGTCGGTGACCGCCTACGACCTTTCGACGGGGTCCCGAGGTCTCGCACTGCTCTTTTCAGTAGTTGGTGATAATACGGTTTCCTCGTTCAGAGTAGTTCGTGACAACTACGGCAAGTAGAGGGGGGAGAGTCCACAGTCGTCCGTCGGCCAAGAATTGACACATAAAGAACTAATTGGGGCAAATGACAACCCAAACGTATGCCTCGAGTGAGCAACACCGGCCGAACTGCTTATCGGTTGCTAACTACGGGAGAGCGCCAATGGGAGTTTGTAGGTGTTCTCATCCTCGTTGCTGCCACAATCACATATGCGATTGGTTCGGTTGCCGCTGGCGAATCAGTCGGCGCGCAAGCACCGCTGGCTGTCGTCGTCGCCGGGCTAACCACAACGGCGGCGTTCCTCGTCGAGGATTTCGACGACACCTCGCAGTAGGGCGCACTTCGTTCGCATCTGTAGTTACCGAATCGCCGACTTCGGTTTCGGGAACAGCTCTGAATGAAGACTCCGTGCTACTATCTACTGTTTCTCTCTCGCCGTCTCTCCTTCGGACGTCCCGATGCCGTCGTCGCAGCCACGACGTGCGCACGAAGACAACGCTCCGACCGGCGACCTGTCGGCCGACCGAGCGCAACCGACACTGAAAAATAGGGTAGTTCCAAACCAACCCTCAATGCTGGAGTTGGAGCATCGGTTTCGGGTGGTGGACGTACACGCCAGACTCAACGCCGACGCCGGGGGCATTCAGACCCGCGGGCGGGCCATCAGCCCCGACAGGTTGGAGCGCGAGATGCATCAGGCCGGTGTCGTACGCTCGGTCGTGTTCCCGGGCACGCGCGACGGGGGGAGCTACGTGAGCGCGAACAACGCGGTGGCGCGACGGAGCGTAGACCGACCGTTCCTCACCTTCGCCCGGATAAACGGCCCGCGAGACCCGGGCGAGCGCGCGTCCTCGCGCCTGCGCAACCTCGCCGCCCGCCGGAAAGACCACCACACCTCCCCGGAGGACGTCGAGCAGTACGCCTACGACGACCGGTTCCACGGGTTCAAGCTGAACCCCGCCGAGGACGGTCTGCCCGACGACGAGACGCTGGACCGGTTGGAAGACGTGGGGTTGCCCGTACTCGTCCACGGGGGCGAGCAGTTCCCGCCGGACGCGGCCGAAGACGCCCTGCTCTCGCGGTCGTTCCCCGTAATCCTCGCTCACTTCGGCGGCCACCCGCTGAACCGGGAGTTGATGACCGAGGCAGTGGACCTGCTCGAACGCAACGACGACTGCTATCTCGACACGAGTTACGTCCGGTATCGGGACCTGTTGGAGCGAGCAGTGATGGAACATCCCGACCGAGTGCTGTTCGGGAGCGGTGCCCCGAGTTCTCACCCGAACGTCGCGGTGATGGAGATTCTGACGCTCGACGTGCCCGAGGACGCGATGCGGAAGGTGTTCGACAAGAACGCCAGACGCGTCCTGGGTGACTCGCTGCCGGGCGACTTCTGAATCGAACGGCCCACGTACCGACGAGCGCGCGACGTCCCGCGGGAAAACGCCTTAGTCGGTGGCGCTCGTTCGTCCTTCGAGGCGTAGTCGGATGTCCGGAAACGGAGCGGACGACGGAGATTCTCGTAACGAGGACCGCCCAGTGGACGGTGTGTCGCTCTCGCTGGACGCGACGTTCGAGTTACTCGCTCACGCCGACCGACGGGTGATACTGCGCTATCTCCGGGACGCGCCGGGGGAGTCTGCGACCCGGGACGAACTCGCGGACCACCTCGCCAGCGAGCGGGCCGAACAGTCGGGAGAACGACCCGACCGCGACCGCGTTCTATCGACGCTGCACCACGTTCACGTCCCGAAACTGGTGGACGCGGGCGTCGCCGATTACGACGCTCGGACCGGGGAAATTCGGTACTGGGGCAGCGACCGACTGGAGGAGTGGCACGACCGTGTCCGGAAACGGGAGGGCACCTAATCAGGAGCGTTGCTCGCAGTGGCATCCGGAACCTCGTACCCCGGAGACGCCAGTCGCTCGCCGTCGGTCTCCTGTCGGGCGACGACCGTGAGAAACGGTTCGAGCGCCTCGACGCCGTCGCTGAGCCAGACGGCGTCTTCCGGGTCGTCGTACGCTACCACGTCGTACTCCGCCAGTTTCGGGAGGTGAGTGTGGACGAGCGAGGCCGTCGCTCGCGTTCGGTCCTCCGCGACGTCCGAGGAGACGACCGCGTCGGCGAGTTCGTCGAGACCCGTCGGACCGTCGTCCTGTAAGACGTAGATAACACACCGACGATACGCGCTACCGAGCAAGTCGCACGAGTGGTCGATACGCTCGGAATTCATCGACGCAGCGGGTCCGCCTACCATCGTCCGAGGATATCACGACCACATTGATAAGCGATGGATTCGTTCCCAACCGTTTCACCCATACACAATCTGATAGTTGTGACCGTTTCGAAGGCTGAACCAACTCCGAGACCGGCCGTATTCGTCTCGGTCGAGGTGTCGATAGAGAGCGCTCGAACCGTCCGCTACTGGGTCGGTTCTTCCCTCTGCTCGGGGTCGGTTCGCCAATCGTACCGTTCGACCGCTCGGTCGGCGCGCACGGAGAGACCGTTCGGGTTGCGGGCCTCGCTCCTGTCCGCGAATCTGGCTTTGAGACCGTCCTTGCAACCCACGGCCATACTCTTGGCCACGCGCTTGCCGCTGGCCATCCACCCGGAGGGAGTCTCGTCGCCGCGAATCACGTCGGTCGCCGTCGAGAGGGCGTCCGAGACCGCGTCACGGAGCGTCCGGTAGACGACTCCCGGCCGAAGTCCGTAGTTCTTCACGAGCCGATAGGCGAGCGCGCGGTACTTCCACCCCCAGTCGCTGTCGTCGTCCTCGTCGATACGAGTCACCGACACGTCCGACGACCAGACGACCTCCCGGCCGCTCGCAGCGAGTCGGTGGGCGCAGTCGCGCGCGCCGCCCGTCTCCAGATACTCGTCGAACCCGTCCATCGCTTCGACGGTCTCTCGCGTGAACGCGACGTTCCCGCCGTCGAAGTAGGTCACTTCCCGGCCGTCGATGGTCCGACACTCCTCGGACTCGGTCGTCACCCCCGCCCGAACCGACCGATGGACCGGGCCGGTGACGACGTCGGCCTCGGCGATACCCGCCGCGATTCCGTCGTACCACGACGGTTCGATTACGTGGTCCTGTCCGACCAGTGCGACGACGTCGCCGGTCACCGCCGAGAGACCCGCGTTGCGCGCGACGTTGAGTTTTCTGTCCGAGACTTCGAGCAACATGTCCACGTCGTCGCGGTCGCGTACCATCCCGGTGGTCCCGTCGGCGGAGGGGCCGTTGACGACGACCACCTCCGCGTCCGGGGCGTGGGCCGCCAGCGCGTCGAGGCACGACGCGAGGCTCTCGCGGCCGTTGAGCGTCGGGACCACCACGGATAGCTCCATACCCCCGAATCTCCTGCCGGAGCCTTAAAAACTGTTCGGCCTCCGTTCGGTCGGCGTCAGGTTTTACCGGTCGTTACCGGGATTCGGCCCTATCTCTTAGAAACCGTCGGTGGAAACCGGGTCACTCGACGCGCGCGTTCCAGTAGGAGACCGACGCGAAGTAGTCCCCGACCGGCGAATCGCGGATGGTGGTATCGACGTCCCGAATCGGGTCCGCGATGGCCCCGGGAATCTTCCGATAGAACCCGTAGGGGAGTATCCAGTCGTGCTCGGCGTCCACGAGTCGGAGGTCGGCGTCGTCGAGCAGTTTCTCGACGTCGGCCCGGGTGTAGAGGTGCGACCCCATCGGCAGCAACCAGTTGTACACGCTCCGTGTGCTTCTGGCGTTGAACGTGTCGAAGACGACCTGTTCTTTGGCGACTCGACGCATCTCCGAGAGGAAGGTCGCGGGGGTGTCTGCGAGGTGGAAGAACCGCATGGCGAACACGGTGTCGAAGTGGTCGTCCGGGAACGGGAGACGACCGGCATCGCCGCGCATGAACTCCAAGTGGTCCGCGACACCGGCGCTCTGTGCCTTCTGGCGGCCCTGCTGGAGCATCGCCGCCGAGATGTCGAGACCCACGATGTCGGCACCGCGCTCGGCCAACATGACCGTGAAGCGGCCCGTACCGCAGGCTATCTCTAGCACGTTCTTGTCTTCCAGCGGGCCGATAGCGTCGAGGACGGCCTGTTTCTCGCGGCGGTCGATGAGTCGTCCTCCGCGAGAGAATCGCTTCTCTTCGTACTCCTCGGCGACTTCGTCGGTCTGGTACCACTCCGCTCCTTTCACGCTTCTCGTTTCATTGTAGTTCGCGGGGGGACTAAAACGGTATTGGAAGCGTCTCGGGACTGTCTTGTCGGGCACTGCTCGTCGGGCGGCGGGACAGCGACTTCGGCGCGGCCTCTCGACCGCGTCGCCGTCCTCGTCGAGGATTTGGCCAGTTCCGAGACACTTCGCCCGGGGGAGTCGCTACTACAATCTCTTTGTGAGTCGGGGTCGTACGTCGTTCGGAACACGCATGACGACCTGCAAGGGGTGCGGGAGACACCTCGACCCGGAGGACCTCGCCCGCCACGAGCGAGGCCAGTTCGTCGTGGTCCACTGCCCCGACTGCAAGTGTCTGCTCGGGCGGTACAACCGCCACGGCGCGGACCCGGAGACCGACAACCTGCGAACGTAGTCGTCGCCGCGGAGGCTACTCGCCGTTCGTGACCACCCGGTCTGGGCGAATCCGGACGACGACTCGGGGGCCGGACTCCTCGCCGTGGTTGGGGTACTCCTCGACGTCCATGTACCGCCGCGCGAGTTCGTCGATGTGTTCGACCGCGCCGTCCTCGGTCACTTCGACCACCTCGCCGCGGACCGAGACGTACCGGTAGGGGTCGTCGGGGTCCATCACGCAGAGACCGACCTTCGGGTCCCGTTCGACGTTGCGCACCTTCTGACGGCCGCGCGCGGTGTTGACCAGCAGGTGGTCCTCGTCGCGGTCTATCCAGACCGGGGTCACCTGCGGGGTGCCGTCGCCCATCAGGGTCGCGAAACTAGCGAACGTCTCGCGCTCGAACAGGTCGCTGAACTCTTCGGGAATCGACTCCATGCCCGACGATGGCTCTCGACCGACGTAACGTTTGGTCGTCTCGAGCCGCGAAAGTGGGTTTAAGGTAAATTAATATCTCCTTAAGGAGTATAGAGTGTACAGATGTGCATATAGCCAAGCTTTACCAGTGCGTTCCGGCGTGGCATAGATATGAGTACGACCACGGACGAGCCACCCGTAACCGAGCAATTATCTGACGACTTCCGCGACCGTCTGCGCGAACTCCCTCCGAGCGCCAAACTCGTCGCGAAGGTGCTGGAGACCGACGCCCCGCTCTCTCAGGGCCAACTGGCCGAGGAGTCGCTGCTGCCCGACCGCACGGTCCGATACGCCCTGAACCGCCTCGAAGACGAAGACCTCGTGGACTCGCGCTACAGTTTCCAAGACGCCCGGAAGCAGGTCTACTTCCTGAACCGCTGACTGCTATCGCTTCCGATTCGACCGTTCGGCCGTTCGACCGACCACGCATCGACCGTGGTCTCGACTGCCGAATCGACCATCCTTTTTTCGTCGGCGCGCGACGTCTCCGACATGGAATCTCATCGCGTCTCGGTCCCCACCGAGACGCTCGCACCGACGGGAGCGACGAACGCCTACGTCCTCGGCCGCGAGGACGCGCTTCTCGTGGACCCCGCTGGTCGAACCGACGAACTCGACGCTGCCGTCGAATCGCGTACCGTCGGCCATATCCTCGTCACGCACGCGCACCCGGACCACGTCGGCGGAGTCGCGCACTACGCGGACGCCTGCGACGCCACGGTCTGGGCCAGAGCGGGCCGCGAATCGCGCTTCGAGCGCGCGACGGGCGTCGCGCCCGACCGGACCTTCAGGGAGGGAACGAGAGTCGCGGGCGTCGAAGTCGTGGAGACGCCGGGTCACGCGCCCGACCACGTCGCGCTCGCGGCGGACGGAACGATGCTGACCGGCGACCTCGTGGTCTCGGAGGGGAGCGTGGTCGTCGGCGCAGACGAGGGCGACCTGCGGGCCTACCTGACGTCGCTCCGGCGACTCTACGCCCGCAACCCCGACAGGCTACTCCCCGGTCACGGTCCCGCCATCGACCATCCCCGCAGCGAAATCGAGCGCCTGATTCGCCATCGACTCGACCGGGAAGCGAAGGTCCTCGCAGCGGTCCGCGGCGGTGCGTCCGCACTCGACGAGGTACTCGACGCCGCTTACCAGAAGGACCTCTCGGGCGTCCGGGACCTCGCCCGAAGCACCGTCGCCGCTCACCTCGAAAAACTGGCCGTCGAGGGGAAAGTCGAGTGGGACGGCGAGTTAGCGCGTCTCCCCGGCGAAGACTGACGGACGGCCGGTCGTCAGGCATGCCGAATCCGACCGGTACGGTACCGCGACGTGTGGTACAGGTACTCTCAGAAGCCTTATACCCGGTCGGTCTCTTTGTATATTCGTAATGGCAAACGGTACGGTTGACTTCTTCAACGACACAGGCGGCTACGGTTTCATCGACAGCGACGATTCGGAGGAAGACGTCTTCTTCCACATGGAGGACATCGGCGGTCCCGACCTCGAAGAGGGGACGGAAGTCGAGTTCGACATCGAGCAGGCCGACAAAGGCCCCCGCGCGACGAATCTGACCCGAAAGTAAGCCGGATTGGGCGGTCGGCGGTTACGTAATCACCGGCCGTCCGATATCTCAACTCTACAATTTTAACGCACGCTACTCCCCGAGCGACAGCAGTCGCCGTCTCGGTGCGAGCGCGACGAGTGCCAGCGTGTCGTATCCGTCTCCGACAGTGACTCGCTCGTTCTCGTCACCGCCAATCACTCCGGCGGTACCGCAGTCGGGCCGATAAACACCCTTTTGCCCGCGAGGACTAATCGTCCGACGTGCAGAGTCTCGAAGCGGAACTGGAACGCGCACGCGACCTCGACACCGCCGACCTCGCCGACGCCATCGAGTCCATCGGCTTCGAGTGTACCCGGTGCGGCGCGTGCTGTAAGAGCGCGGAGCCACGCTCCGCGGAGAATCGAGCGGAGGAGCCGCGAGACAGCGAGACCGACGACCCCCACACGGCGACCGTCTTCCCCGACGAGGTGAGAGCCCTCGAAGACGCAACTGACTACGATTGGCGGGACGTCGCCCGACCGATGCCCTACGGTCTGGAAACCGCCGAGGGCGGGGACGGTTCGGAGAGCGACGGCGGCGAAACCGAACCCGCGGGCGAGACCTTCGAGTGGGCGCTCCAGACCGACGCGTGCGGCGACTGCACGTTCTACGAGGAGGCCGAAGACGGGACGGGTGCCTGCTCGGTCCACGGTGACCGACCGCTCATCTGCGAGACCTACCCCTTCTCCGTCGCGCTCGGCGGGACGAGCCAACCGATGGGCGAGGCCGTGGACGAGTCGGGCATGGTCCGCGCCCACGAGTGCGAAGGACTGGGCCGAGACATCTCCCGCGACCGAGCGGAGGACCTCGCGGGGGCGCTCAAGGAACGAGCGGTCCGGGAACTGGAGGAGGCCATCGGGGTCCGCGACGAGTACGAACCCGCCGACCCCGACGAGGGCGTCGTGGTCCACGACTCCGAGGGCGCGAAGCGACCGGACGGGTCGGCGTACGAAGGCTGACGCCGACGAGCGCGCCCGCGACCGCGGTCAGCGCCAACCGGATACTCTTCGGTCGTCGATTCGACACGGAGACGGTTCGTCCGTTCTCCTACGGAAACCTTCTGCGGGACTGGAGACCGGACGTATCGACTCGCTACGCCAGACCCAACGGTAGACGTGTTCCCGGCACTGCGGTCAGTGGCGACGCCGCCAGCGAAAAAAGGGCCGGTTAGAAGTCCTCTTCGATGATCTCGCCGACCGCGAAGTTGGACTTGACTTCCGTGATTTCGACCTTGACGCGCTCCCCGATTTCGGCGTCGGGCACGATGATGACGTAGCCACGTTCGACGCGGGCGATGCCGTCGCCCTGCTTGCCGATGTCCTCCACTTCGACGTAGCGAATCTCGCCCTCCTCGACGGGGGGTTGGGGTTCGGACGGCGCGCCGCTACTCGAGGACTGTGACGGCGACTCGTCCTGCGACGAGGAGTCGGAGTCGTCGGAGATGAGTGCGACGCGGTAGGTCTCGCCGGGTTCGACCGACCCGGTCTCTATCTCTCTGCGCGGTACTTCGACGACGTACTTGTCGTCTTCGATAGTCACATCAGCACTGAACAGACACAGCAGTTTGTCAGAGATCTCCAAGGCTATATGCCTCCGTTTTGACCCAAGTGGTCAGCGCGTAAAGAGTTTTTCTACACCCGACCTTTTGCTGCGTCCTCGGGAGCGAAGTCATTCGAAACGGCGAAACTGCTTCGGCGGGCGCGACCGGAGCGCCGTGCCTCCACAAAGAACCGGCGAAAATACTGCGTTCCCCCTCCGCTCCGGTCGCCGCTCGCCGAGTCGTGACGGCGCGACGCCACCAGTCAACTAGCCGAACATTGATGGTGGCCCGCCGACGAAGTGTTAGCATGGCCACAGAATCGTCCGAAGGGTGGACCGGGTACGACAAACTCGCGGGACTCGTCGCGTTGACGCTGATGGCCGGTTACTACGTGACGCCGATACAGCGGGGCGTCGCGGGAGCGTTACACGCCATGCTGGGTCCGGCCACGACCATCCTGCCGTTCTCGGTTCTCGTCCTGCTGCTCGCCGGGACGACCGGTCTCTCGTCGGCGGTCCTCCAGACGAAGCTCCGGAGCCAGCGACGCGTGGAGCGACTCCAAGAGCGCATGTCGGACCTGCGCGAGCGGATGGAGTCGGCCCGCGAGCGCGACGACGAGGACGCCGTCGAGGACCTCCGCGACGAGCAGATGGAACTCACGACCGACTACCTCGCGGCGATGAAGACCCAGTTCCGACCCGCGGTCTGGAGCATGCTGGTCTCGGTCCCGGTGTTCCTCTGGCTCCGATGGGTGTTCGTCGCGCCGAGCGCCGCCGTCGCGCCCGCGGCGCTGGCGCTCCCGGTCGTCGGTCAGGTCGCATGGACTGCGACGCTCGTCGGCCCGTTGAAGGTCTGGCTCGCGTGGTACGTCGGCTGTTCGCTCTCGACCGGCCTGCTCGCGCGGAGAGCCATCGCGCGACTCGCCTGAGCGGTCTCTTTTCGGCGGTTCTCGTATCCTTTCGGTTCGCCGCCCGTCGGCAGTCGGGCTACTCCGGCCGGTGCTGTCCTGCGGCCGTTTCGGTCACTCGGTCCACGATGGCGTCCACGAGGTCCGGAACGACCGTCCAGACGCCGTAGTAGCTGTCCGGGTCGCGTTCCTCGACGATCATCGCGGCCTTGGCCGCGTCGTTGCCCGCGCCATCGAAGACGACCAGCCACGTCCCCGCCAACTCGTGGCGATCGCCGTGGACGACGAATCGGTCGTCGCTCGGGACGTAGGCGGGGTCTTCGAAGACGTGGACCTCGCACCCCGCCTCGGCCACGTCGGCGTAGATGTCCCACTGGTCGTCCATCGAAGCGAACCGCTGCTGGCCCGCGACGTAGAGTCGGCCCTCGCCCGCACGCCACGCCGAGGTCTCGATGCGGTTCGACAGCGCGCGGAGTCCGGCCCGGTCGCCGTACCTGGCGATGAAGAGCGTGTCAGACGGGTGGAACGGCGAAACCGCTTCGCCTATCGGGTCGTCGCCCCGATTGGGGTGGACGAGCGCGCCGCCCACGAGGACGTCGTCGTGGAGGACCGCGAACTCGTCGGGTCGTTCGTCGGTCAGCGTGGTCCCGACCGTCACGTCGTCGATGTCGAGGTAGCGGCCGAGCGTGTCGCCGAGGGTCGCGAGGGTCGCCTCGGAGCAGTCGGTGTTGAACGCCGCGAGCGTCAGTCCGTCGGGGACGGCGTGAGGCGCGACGTCGCGCTCGCGAATGGGGGAATCGGGCATGCGGAGAACGTCGCGTAGTTAGGCGGAAAACTCAAAAAGCGTAGTGGCCTCTGGGCGACACGTCGAAACCGCCGTGGAGGCTCAGTCGGCGCCCTCGGGCGTTTTTGCGGTCGTGAACTCGGTCAGGTCCACGCCCACATCGGCGTCGAGTTCGGCCGAGGAGTCGTACGGTCGCTCGACGACGATGTTCCCGGCGCGCTGCTTACCGAGGCCCGGAATCGCGGTGAGTTCGTCCATCGTCGCGCTGTTCACGTCGAGGGGGTATGGCACGCCCGTGACAGACCGGTAGCCGTGGTCCACGACCGCCACGTCCACGGTCCGGCCGAGGTCGCGCTCGCCCGGAATCCCGACGAGCAGGGGGTAGGTGCCGAGTTGGCGACCGAACGTCTTCCCGTCTTGGTGGTATTCGAGATGCACGTCCGGTAGGACCGTCCCCGCCGGGGCGAGGCGCTGGAGCATCGGGTTGTCTATCTCCTCGCGGACTTCGGTCTTGTACTGCTTGAACAGTTTCTTGTGGTCGTTGGCGATGTCCGCGCCGACGTCGCTCATCTCGGTGCCGTCGAACGCCATGACCTGCCGGATGTTGACCCGGCGGAGCATCAGACCCTCGTCGTACACCCGGTTCAGGAACTCCTTGTTGTGTTCGAACGTCTCGCGTCGCTCGCCCTTCAGTCCGTGGAGCAGGTTGATGCCCGGCAGGAGTTTGGGCAGGCGATTCGCGGCGTCTCGGCCGTGGGTGGGCGCGTCGGCGGGGTCCTCGCCGGGTCGCCACCCGGCCTCCTCGTTGACGATTTTGACCGCCTCGAAGCACTCCTCGGCGGTCACGTTGAGGTTGTTCTCGTCCTGCACGAGCGGGTCGGCCGATTCGAGACCGAAGGCGGCGGTGTCGCCCGGCGTGTTGTGCTCGGCGATGACCCGGATGCCCTCGCGGGCCAACTCGGGCCACTCGACCACCGTGATGGGGTTCATGTTGTCGAGGTGGAGGGTCCCGAGGTCCGGTGCGACCTCCCGAATCCCGCCGTAGAGGTCGCGGAGCGCGTCGGGGTTCGGCTTCTCGCCGTCGCCGCCGTAGGCGAGGATGTCGGCCTGCCGCCCGAGTCGGAAGTGTCGCGCGCCCCGGTCGTAGAGCGTCTCGACCTCGCTGACGACCGACTCCGGCCGTCGGAACGAGGGATTCCCGTAGAGCGGTTCCGTGCAGAACGAGCAGCGGTAGGGACACCCCCTGCTCGTCTCCATCTCGCAGATGAGGTAGTCCGGGTGGTTTGGGTGTTGCTCGACGACGAACGCCCCGGAGGCGGCCCACCGGTCTATCTCCTCGTTGTCGCGCATCCGATTGTCGAACCCCTCTAAGCCGCTGTCCAGCAGGTCGTAGGCCGCGGCTTCCACGTCGCCTTTCGCCACGAAGTCGAAGTCGAGGTCGTCGCGCTCGGTCTCGGTGCCACCGGCGTTCTCGTCGCCGACGCCGAACTTCACCGGGCCGCCCATCAGACTCGTCCCGTCGGCGGTCCACGCCATCTTGCGCACTTCGTCGGGTTCGGCCGGGGTGCCCCCGACGTACTTGCCGGGGACGGTCATCCCGCCGATGTAGACGAACAGGTCGGCGTCCTCCACGTCGCGCCACTTGTGGGAGTCGTCCCGGAGTTCGTCGATGGTGTGATAGGTGACGTTCTCCGCGGGGACGCCCGCGTCCACGATGGCCCCCGCGGTGTACCGCGGGTAGGTCGAGATGTAGGGCGGGACACCGAAGTGGGCCGGTTCGTCGACGTACCCGTCCACGAGGGTCACGTCGAGGTCCGTGAGGTCGGTCATGCGGGGAAGTTGCCGCTCGACGGGTAAAACGATGACTACACGCCGCCGGACTGGCAGGACCAGCACGGCGCTGGAGAAGGCTGTGACGTTGGAGGGCTAACGCGACGGTCCGTGACCGAAGGCGGCACGGCCGCGGTCAGTGAAGGTACGGGTACGACCGGAACGCTTCGACCGCGGCGCGTCGGTCAGATAGCTCCGTGAGGTCGGCCGTGTAGACGGTGAAGTACGGCGGGCCGCGGGCGACCCGGAGGGTGTCGCCTTCGACGGTCACGTCGCCGAGTCGCCGCCACGGAATCGCGGTCGCTCCCCACCCGCCTCGCTGCCGGACCAGAAGGTGGTCGTCGAGCGCGACGAGTTCGTACTCCTCGGTGCCGGTGAGACCGTTCCCGATGAGCATTCCGACGACGGTTCCGACGAGCGACCCTATCGAGAACGAATCAGCAATCGTGTACGAGATGACCAAGAGAGCCACGGTAGCGCCGACGATTCCCAGCGCGAACTGTCGCCACTTGGACTGGACGGCGAAAACTCTCCCGCGGACCTGTCCGCGCTCCAGCAGGAGCATCCCGCGGTGTTGCTCCCCCATGGCGGCCACGAGGAACGCCGCGACCGTGAAGACGAGTACTCGAACCGACGTTCCCCCGGGCGGCGTCGGCGCGCCGAACAGAGCGGGGCCGAAGAGGACCGCGGCCGGAAGGAGACCGAGACCGGCGAGGACCCACTGAGCGCGCGCTTCGACCGCCCGGTCGAACGCGTCCGGTACCTGTTCGAGGACGGCCCACACGACGACACTGACGCAAGTGCCGAGACCGATGCCGAGGACGGGGTCGGTCGGCCACGGTCCCGGCGTCGCGAGGAACCCGGCGAGACCGGCGAGGAAACCGAGCGAGAGGGGGGCGTGTCGGGGTTCGGGGCGGCGGAGTCGCATGTACGACAGTCGTACCGCCACCCATTTGATAGCTGTCATCTCTGGCGAGTGTCCGCCTGCTCACCGTTCGTGACCGCCGACGGCTTCCCGGCGACCGGTTCGGACTCCGGTCGCGCCGACGTTGTACGGAGCCTGAAGTCACCGTTCGCACCGTTCACGTGAGTTCAATCGCGGACTGACGCGTGGCGGTTCGGCCCGTCGAGACGAACGTATCAGCCGTACGGTAGTAGGCGGCGCGGAACAATGTCCGGTTCGGTCCAACGAACGGTCGGCGATTGGCATGTCCGAACGAGACTCCTCCATCGACGGTATCGAGCGACGCGGCGTCCTCGCGGCGCTGGCGACCGGAATCGGCGGCGCGGGCGTCGCCCAGCGGACGCTCGCCCGGCAAGTAGACGCGCTCGACACGCCCGGGTACGTCGTCGAACAGGGCGACCATTGCATCCCGATAACGCCGCTCTCGGGCGACGAGACCGTCGAAGCCTTCTACGACTACCGGACGCCCTACACCTCCCCGTCGGGCGCGGCCTACAGTTCCTACGGGACGACCGACCTCCAGCGCCCCGAGACCAGTATCTGCTTCCTCTACGACGGTCCGGAGGGTCTGAGTCTGGTCGTCGTCCACGACGAACTGAACGACGGCACTTCCGGGGGCGCGGTGACGTTCGACCTCGGGTTCGAGAACCCCGGCCGTGGGTCGTGGGTCGTCGGCGACGACGACTACGACGCGCCGAGCAACTACGACACCTTCGACCGCACCGCCGACGGGTGGTCCGTGGACTGGACGTGGACCGACGGGCGGTCCGACGGCGGGGCCTACCGCCCCCTCGGCGAGGAGTTCGCCGTCACCATCGACCCGGCGTTCAATCGGGCCGCGGCGCTGTACGGCGACCCGTACGAGGGCGAGATAACCGACTGGCAGGTCCTCTCGGGCGACCGGAGCGACCCCGACCGGGTCTCGCTGGCGCTGGACGAACCGCTCGTGGTGCGCACCGGAACGTGCGGCGGGACGACGACTACGACGACCCGGCGCGAGACGACGGAGGAGACGACGACCGAGCAAGACGACCGCCAATCGGAGCCGATTTCGGCCGACGTGACGGTCGTCCCCGGGAAGGTGAACCCGCGAAGCCACGGCCGTCTGCCGGTCGTCGTGCGCTCGACCGACCAGTTCGACGCCACGACGCTCGCTCCCGGAAGCGTCGCGTTCGGGCCGGAGGACGGAACGAAGCGCACGAGTCCGGTCAAACGAATCCGTACCGACGCGGACGGCGACGGCCGAACCGACCTCAAACTCCTCTTCCGGACGGACGCGACGGGCATCGACCGGGACACCGACCGCGTGCAACTGACCGGCGAGACCGAGAGCGGGCGGACCGTCGAGGGGTCCGCGGAGGTCCGAATCGTGCCGAACGGCGACGAGGACGACCCGGAGGAAGACGAGGAGGAGAAGGAAGACGAGAAAGAGGAGAGTAGTGAGCGTGAGGCGGAGGAGGAAAGCGAGGGGAGCGAACAGGCGAAGAAGGACGAAGACGAGACGAAAGAGGATGGGAACGAGGCAGAGGACGAGGAGGAGGGCGGCGACGACAACGGAGACGAGCGAGAAGACGAAGCCGAGGAGGACGACGGCGGCGACGACGAAGGCGAACGCGGTGGCGGAGACGGACGCGGAGGAGGTCAGGGAAAGAGCCGAGGGAAGGGGAACGGAAAGGGCCGAGGGAAGGAAAACGGACGAGGTCGAGGGAAGAAGAAGGGGAAAGAGAACGGAAAGGGTCGCGGCGGCGAGCGAGGAGGCGACGAGGACGACTAGTCGGATGTCGGCGGTCTCGACCCACAGAATCGCCGAAGCCCTCGTGTTTATGGTCACCGGGCCGTTAAATTCGGACATGCCCGCGACGCTCGAAGTGAAGTGTACGAACGACGAGTGCGAACTGGACATGTTCGAGATGCACTACACCTACGATATGCCCGACGACGTCGGTGTCGAGGACTTTCAGTGTCCGTACTGCACTCGAACCGACACCCTCCGGGAAATCGAGCTATGACCATCCGAGAGATCGGCCGGTCTGTCGGGAGCGCCGTCCTCCAGCGCGTCGGCCGGGCCGCCAGCAAGGTCCAAGAGTCCAAGCCCCTCCCCGTGGACCTGCTGGAGAGCGACGACGCCTACCTCGTCGTGTTCGACGCGCCCGGCGCGACCGGAAGCGACGTGCAGGTCCGCTACGCCGAGGGTGCGGTCCACGTCCGAATCGACCGCTTCCGCGACTACTACGAGGGCTTCGAGATGCTGTTCCCCGGCCGCGGTCTCTCGCTCGACGGGAAGGCCGACCTCCCGACGGACGCCGTGGTGGACGCGAACGAAGCGTCCGCGACCCTGACCGAACACGGTACCCTCCGGGTTCGGGTCCCGAAGCGCGAGGAGACGGCCGACGACTCCCCGACCGAATCGGCCGAAGCGTAGTCAGACGCTTCCGCCTCCGTATCCGACGGCCGATTGGCGGGCGACACCGGCGTTTCTCGTACCGATACCAACACATAACTGTCAGCCACTCGGACCGTCCGCTATGACCGACACGACCGACCGAGTCCAGCGACTGGTAGACGAACTCGCGCGGGAGGAGAAACTCCGACTCGTCCGGGGTGGCGCCGACCCGGCGGGCACCGCGACGGGGTACCTGCCCGGCGTCGAGCGCCTCGACGTGCCGGAGTTCAGACTGGTAGACGGACCGCTGGGCGTGCGCGCCGAGGACGAGCGCGCGACGGCGTTTCCGGCCTCGCTCGCGCTGGCGGCGACGTTCGACCCGGACCTCGCCCGCGAGCAGGGCGCGGCGATGGCGCGCGAGGCGAAGGCACACGACCAAGACGCACTGCTCGCTCCCGGCGCGAACATCGTCCGGGTGCCCCACTGCGGTCGCAACTTCGAGTACTTCTCCGAGGACCCGCAACTGGCGAGCGACCTAGTCGCGGGCGTCGTCGAAGGGATTCACGACGAGGACGTGGTGGCGACGGTGAAACACTACGTCGCCAACAATCAGGAGCGCAACCGCACCGAGGTCAGCGCCGAGGTGGACGAGCGGACGTTGCGGGAACTCTACCTCCCGGCGTTCCGCGCGGCCGTCGAGGCGGACGTCGGGGCGGTGATGACCGCCTACAACCGGGTGAACGGCACCCACATGAGCGATCACCGCGAACTGGTGTCCGACCTCCTCAAAGACGAGTGGGGGTTCGACGGGTTCGTCGTCTCGGACTGGTACGGCCTCGAGAGTACGGTCGCCGCGGCGAACGCCGGACTCGACCTGGAGATGCCGGGCGTCTCCCCCGCCGCCATCCGCGACGGAGACGAGAGCGACGCACCCCCGGACGCCGCAGACGTGTCGTCGCTCGATGGCATCCCGGACCCGACGAAGGCGGGTCTCTTCGGCGACCCGCTAGCCGAGGCCGTCGAGGACGGGGCGGTCCCCGCCGAGCGACTCGACGACATGGCGGCGCGGGTGCTCGGTCAGATGGACCGAATCGGCCTGCTCGACGGCGACCGGGGCGAGGGCGCGCTGGACACGCCCGCCCACCGCGAACTCGCGGAGCGAGTCGCGGCCCGCGGAACGGTCCTGCTGGAGAACGACGGCGTCCTGCCGCTGGACGACGAGACCGAGGTCGCAGTAATCGGACCGAACGTTCACGAGGCGACCCTCGGCGGGGGCGGGTCCTCGGAGACGACCCCGTTCCGCTCGGTCAGTCCCCGCGAGGGAATCGAGGCACGGGCCGACGGCGAGGTGACCGTCGCGCGCGGTGTCCCCAAAATCGAGGACGTCTCCCTGTTCGACCTGCTTCCCTACATAGACGACGACTCAGACGAGGAGAGCGGCGACGCGGCCACCGACCCGGACCCCTCGATAGACGAGGCGGTCGCGGCCGCCGAGGACGCCGACGTCGCCGTGGTGGCCGTGCGCGACGCCACCACCGAGGCCCGCGACCGGGAGACCCTGCAACTCCCCGGCAGACAGGACGAACTGGTCGAGGCGGTCGCCGAGGCGGCCGAGCGGACGGTCGTCGTCGTCAACTCCAGCGGGCCGGTGGAACTGCCGTGGCACGACGACGTCGCGGCCCTGCTCGCGGCGTGGTACCCCGGACAGGCCCACGGCGACGCGCTCGCCGACGTGTTGTACGGCGACCGCGACCCGAGCGGACGCCTCCCGGTCACCTTCGCCCCGGAGGACGCCTACCCCACCACCGACGAAGCGCAGTACCCCGGCGTCGGGGACGAGGCCGCGTACTCGGAGGGCGTGTTCGTCGGCTACCGCCACTTCGACGCCGCGGACGCGGAACCGACCTACCCGTTCGGCCACGGTCACTCCTACGCCGACTTCCGGTACGAGGCCGCCGACGTGGACGGCGAGACGGTCCGGGTCACGGTGGCGAACTGCGCCGACCGACCGGGACGCGAGGTCGTACAGGCGTACGTCCGCCCGCCAGAGGCACCGGACGGCGTCGAGCGCCCCGTGCGGGAACTGGCCTGTAGCGCCGCCGTCGCACTAGAGGGCGGCGAGACACGGACCGTCGAGGTGGCCCTCGGCGACCGGGCGTTCGCCCGCTACGACCCCGACGACGGGTGGGTCACCGACCCCGGAACGTACACTGTCGAAGTGGGCCGGTCGTCACGGGACATTCGGGAGACCGTCGAGACCGAGCGATAGGGGTCACTCGACCGTCATCCCCTCGACCACGTCGAACTCCTCGTCGCCCTCGAAGCGGTTCGGGTCGAACTCCGGGAGCGGCGTCTCGCCGAGTATCGACTCCGCGGCCGCCTCCCCGAGCGCCGGGGCGCGCATGAACCCGTGGCCCTGCCATCCGGCCGCGACGAACAGGCCGTCGCGCAACTCGCCGAGCAGGGGGTCGCGGTCGGGCGTGGCCACGCAGAGGCCCGCCCACGAGTCCCGCACCGCGCCGAAGTCGCCGAGGCGGCGGGCGAGTCGGTCGCGGGTGATATCGCGGAACTCCCGGTCGGCGTCGCGCTTCCAGTCGTCGGGGTCGCTCTCGACCTCCTCGGTGCCGTCGCCAGCCAACAGGCCCTCGGGGTGGGGACGGAGGTAGTAGCCGCCGGTCGCGTCGTAGCACATCGGCAGGTCGGCCCTGCGCTCCTCGTCGTATCCCGCGGTCAGCGCCTGCACCCGGTAGGGTTTGAGCGGGACCGGAATCCCGGCGATGGCGAGCAGGCGCTTGGTGTGAGCGCCCGCGGCCACCAGAATCGCATCGAAGAGTTCGCGCTCGCGGCCGTCGTCGGCGGCGGCGCTCTCGGCCGCGACACTGTCGACCGCGAGGTCGTCGGCGTCGACTCGCGCCTCGACGCCGGTCCGGACCGTCGCGCCCGCGTCGCGGGCCTTCTCGGCGAGCAGGTCGGCGTAGCTTCCGGGGTCGGTGTGCCCGGCGTTCTCGGCGACCGCCGCCACGCCGACGTCGCTCCAATCGACCGCGGAGAATCGGTCGCGGAGGTCCGCGACGTCGGCGAACGACACGTCCCGGCCCTGCTCGCGCATTTGGGGCACCTGTTCGCGGAGGGCCTCGGCGCGCTTCTCGTCGCCCTCGCGGGCGAACCAGACGTAGGGCGTCTCGCGGAACTCGAAGTCGCCGTCGCCCGAGAACTCGCGGAACCGCTCGATGGCCCGCTCGCCGACCCGAGCGTCCTCGGGCGCGGCGAAGGCGTCGTAGAGGACGCCCGCCGCCCGGCCCGTGCTCGCGCCGCCGATTTCGCCTTTCTCGTAGACGACGACCTCGGCGTCGCGTCGGGCGAGGTCGTAGGCCGCGGTGACGCCGACCGCGCCGCCGCCGATGACCGCGACCGTCGGGCGCGTCTCGTCGCTCCCCCTCATTTGTGCCCCCGGGGCCAGAGCGACTCTGCGTCCTGTTCAGCCAACCACTCCACGAGCGCCGCGAGGTCGTCGCTCGCGTGGTCGAGCAGTCTCTCGCCGACCGCCGCCGACCCCTCCGTGGGGCGGCCGACCGCGCCGCTCTCGGTGAAGTCGATGGCGTCGAACCCGACCGACGCGCCCCGGACCGACTCGCCCCACGAGTCGGCCCCGCGCTCCTCGGCGTCTTCGAGCGCCGCCTCGCGTACGAGGTCGCCCGCGACGGCGAGCATCATGCTCGTCTCGACCTCGTCGGCGTGGCCCAGCGACGTGTCGAGTTCCTCCTCGACGAGGGCGTCGAGGTTCGACCACCAGTTCCACGGCGCGGCGAAGGCGACCTCCTCGTCGCGGAGGCCGCGGGCGGCGCGCCGGAGCGCGTCGTCGTTCCCGCCGTGCCCGTTGACGACCACCGCCTTCCGAACGCCGTGGTCGGCGACGCTGGCCACGATGTCCGCGACGTAGCGCTCGAAGGTCTCGGGGTCGGTCCAGAGCGTCCCGTCGAACTGGCGGTGGTGGGCGCTGACGCCGACCGGAATCGCCGGGAGGAGGACGGCGTCGGGGCGGTCGGCGACCGTCTCGGCGACCGCGCGGGCCGCCAGCAGGTCGGTCCCGAGGGGGAGCGCGGGACCGTGCTGCTCGACGCTGCCGGTCGGCAGGACCGCGACCTCGGCGTCCGCGAAGGCGTCGGCGGCCGTGGTCGTCGTGTGTTCGTGGAGATACCGTCGACTCATGGCCGGGGGAAGGGCGACCGGGCACTTAGAGGTGTGCCCGTCGGAAAAACGGGGTTGGAGGCGGCGATAGTGGGCCGACCGACCCGCATCGTCTGGGGTGGACTGAAAGGGGCCGCCCGCTCGCGTTCAGTTCAGTCGTCTCAGCGCGGCCACTATTTCGGGCGCACAGTTCTGCGCCCGAAATATCCCGCTGAGTCGTTCGAAAGACGCGAAGCGTCTTTCGTGATCACGAGAGAGCAAAGCTCTCTCGGACGACGACCGCGAGCGGGCAGGGGCTTTCGAGTTGTTTTCCGCCCAGTTCTCGCTCGTAGACACAGACGATCAGTCTCGCGCGACGACTTCGTTCCGGAGGGTACCGACGCCCTCGTAGGTGATTTCGACCTCGTCGCCCGGTTCGACCAGTCCGGGGTTCGCCGGACTCCCGAACGCTATCACGTCGCCCGGACGGAGAGTGAACCGCTCGGAGAGGTAGGAGACGACTTCGCGCGGGCCGAACAGCATCAGTTCGGTGTTGGCCTTCTGTCGGCGTTCCCCGGCGACGTCGGTCCACATGTCGATGGCGGTCGGGTCCACGTCGGTCTCTATCCACGGCCCGAGCGGTCCCGACCCGTCGAAGGCCTTCCGAGCGGTCCGGCCCTGCTGGTCGAGCGCGTCCACGTCGTTGAGTATCGTGTAACCGCGGACGACCTCGGGTACCTCTTCGGGCGTGACGTTCCGGCAGCGCTCGCCGACGACCGCCGCCAGCTCGCCCGCGTAGGTGAGTTCGTCGGTGAACTCGGGGTACGGAATCGGTTCGCCGTGGGCGACCAGCGAGGTCGGCGGTTTGATGAAGAAGTCCGGTTCCTCGGGGCGCTCGTACTCCATCTGGTCGAGCGTCTCGGCATAGTTGCGGCCGACGCAGTACAGCGCCGAGGGGTCGCAGGGCGGGAGCAGTCTCCCGTCTCGGCCGACCTCGTAGGTGCCGTCCGTCGCGTGGACGACGCCGTCCTCGTACTCGCCACTGACTGGTCCGTCCGCGGTCAACAGGCGGGCAACTCGCATACCTCGATTTCGGAACCGGCCGGGAAATGCGTACCGACCCGCGCCGGTAGTAGCCCGGAACAGGGCGACGACAAGTTCCTCGAGACCCGCCCTACTCGACGAACTCCTCGATGCCGCGGGCGGGATAGCCCACCACGAGGTCTGCCCCCGCGTCCTTCAGCGCCGCCACGCGCTCGCCGACTTCCGCGGGCGTGCCGACCAGCGCGTAGTCCCGAGTCGCGGCCGAAAGGACCTCGCGCGCTCTGTCGGACGCCGCGCTGTCGGTGGCCGCGCCCTCGGGGAGCGCGCTCGCCACGGGACCCCGGCGAGCGGCGTACGCGCCCACCGCGTCCAGAATCTCGTCCTCGTCGTCGGTGAGAACCGTCGGCGCGTACACCGCGATTTCGCCGTCGAACCCGGCGGCCCGCAGTGCCTGTAAGTCTCGTTCGGTAGTCCGGGAGAGGAGTTCGAACTGGGTCGCCCCCGTCGCCAGCGCGAGGCGTTCGACGCCTTCGGTGCCGACCCACGCGCCGGGGTCGCGCTCGACCGCGGACCGAAGGCGGGGCGCGACCGCTCTCCCGCGCTCCTCGTCGGTGAGGTAGGCGGGGTGTCCGGCGACCGCGACCCGGTCCACGCTCTCGGGAATCCGGTCGTAGGCCGCGTCGTCGCCGAGCGGGTCGAACCCGTCGGCCCTGACGGGCGTCGTCAGGCGAACCTCCTTCTGGCGGGCGATTCCGGCCAGCGTCTCCTCGTCCGGGAGGTGTTCGCACCCTTCGTAGTCGATGGCGACAGTCTCGAAGGGGAGTTCGACCGCGCGCGATACGTCACACTCTGCGGGTTTGAGCGCGGCTGCGTCCAGTCCAGTCTCTACGATAGTCTTCCCAGTCGTCAGCATTTACGAACACCTCCAGCAACAGTCACTCGTGCTACTCGTCTACTGCCCTTGCGGAACGCGATCCATCGTCTGTGCGACCATGTAGCCACTGGTACCCGCGGGAGGGTCAAAAGGGTATCGGCGCGCACGATTCTTACCGACGGTAGCGCCCCGAACTCGCTGACCGGCGACTCACACCTCGTCTCGGTCCGTGTAGGTCCACCGCTCGGTAATCTGCCCGTCCTCGTCGAAGCGGTGGAAGTCCGCGAAGCCGAACGACACCGCCTCGTCGCCCTGCGTTCCGGCGAACTCGCCGCGGACCGCGACCGTATCACCCTCGGCGACCACGTCGTGGATTTCGTGGTCGCCGTCTTCGAGCGGCCGGTCTTCGAGGTAGAACTCGCGGAACTCGTCCATCCCAGAGAGGTTCGACTGTCCGGGACGCTCGTAGGTCACGTCGGCGGCGAACAGCGAGAACACCGACTCGTAGTCGTCGGCGTCGATGTACTCGTAGTACGCTCGTACTGCCTCGGTATCTGCGGTCGCCATAGTCGGAACTCACAGCGCAACGAGTAGTTCTTTTCGACGGAGCGCGGTGGCACCGAACGAAAGAAAGACCTACTCGGCGTCCGAGCATCTCACCATGGACTACGACACGCCGCTGTTCTTCCACGTGATGCAGTACGCCGCCGACGCCGACCGGGATGTGGTGGACATGGTGAGCGGCAACCCCGACTGGGGGTCGCCCGAGGCCATCAGCGAGGGACTCCACGAGTACGCCGACCTCGGCGGCGCGGACTTCCAGTATCCGCCCAGCGAGGGGTTGGCCGAACTCCGCGAGGAGATAGCCGAGCGCCGGAACGTCGCGGAGTCGCAGGTCGTCGTGACGAACGGCGGCGGTGAGGCCAACTACCTCGCGATGGCCCGAGCGTTGGAGCGCGAGCGCGGGTCGGAGTTCGTCCTCACCGACCCCGTCTACCCGTACTATCCGGGCAAGACCAAGATGCTCGGCGCGACGGCGCGGTACGTCACCACCGCTGACGACGGGTCGCTCGACCCCGCGGACGTGCGCGAGGCCGCCAGCGACGAGACCGCCGGAATCGTGGTGAACACGCCGAACAACCCCACGGGCGCGGTGTACGACGAGGGGACGATGCGCGAACTCGTGGCTATCGCCGAGGAGTACGACGCGCTGCTCGTCAGCGACGAGGTGTACGACCACTTCGACTTCTCCGGGGAGTTCACCTCGGCGCTGTCGTTCGACTCCGACCATCGCGTCGTGACCAACTCCTACTCGAAGACGTTCGCCATCACGGGGTTCCGGGTGGGGTACGCCGTTTTCCCCGAGTCGCTAGTGGACGTGGCCAAGACTCGCCACATGCTCACCAACGTCGCGACGACGCGGCCCGGCCAGTACGCCGTCCTCCACGCGCTACGGAACACCGACCCGGCCTACTACGAGGCGAACCGACAGCTCCTCGAAGAGCGCGTCGAGACGTTCACCGCGGCGCTGGACGCGGCGGGCGCGGACTACTCCTCGCCCGACGGCGCGTTCTACGTGATGGCTCGGTTCCCCGACTTCCCCGGCACGCTGGAGAACGTCGAGCGACTCGTGGACGAAGCGGGCGTCGCGGGGATGCCCGGCGAGGCGTTCGGCGAGTCGTTCGACGACTGGCTCCGGTTCGCGCTCGTCTCGCCGCGCGTCGAGGCGGCCGCCGACCGACTGGCGGACTACTTCGCGTAGGCGTCGCTGTCGAGTGTGCTTTCCGTGGCACAGCCGTTTCCGGGTAGTCGGACTGGCGGTTACGGGGTAAGGCGGCTTTACCGCCACCGCGGGGCGGTGGCACCGCCGAGCGACACTGCTGACTGACTCGCCAGCTATCTGCCCGCAACCGCGCGAGGCGTCCGGTCTGGATTGGTCTCGTCTCAGTATTTGAAGGTTCGTATGAGTTAGGCATTCGAAAATGCATGGTCGTCCGACGAATCCACCGTCCGAGTGGATGAAAGGGGCCGCCCGGTCGCGGGCCTGCGGCCCATGGTCGTCTCAGCGACCCCTATACGAGGCGAACGAAGTGAGCCGAGGATATGTCGCTGAGCGACCGCGACCGGGCGGGGGCTTTCCACAACCCCCTGCTAACGACAACCGAAGACCGTTTCAGAACGCCGTGACCTAGATTGTCCGAATTCGCTTCCCGAACAACTAAGCCCCAGCGAGAACCCCTCCCGATAACGAATGGCCGACACCAAAGACGAACTCGCCGGGGTGGTAGACCTCTTCGACGGACTCACGCGCGACGAACTCGAACAGGCGCTGGTCGAACTCGCGTTCAAGCAGGGCAAGGAGGTCGAGCGCGAGGCGTTCGCGGCCGAAATCGAGCGTGCGGTCGAGGCGTACTACCTCGTGGAGACGGAGACCGGCGGCGGGGGCGAGCGCGACGCCGAGTGCGTTCTCGTCGCCGGACCTGCGGCGTTCCCCACGGTGCCCGAGAACGGCGAGGACCTCCCGCACATTCTGGACGTCCCCGACCGAGAGCTAGACCGCGAGGGTCTCGGCGAGTCGGTCGCCGAGCGCCTGCGCGAGGAGGCACGAACGGTCGCGGCCGCGGGCGACACCGATCGCGCCGAGGAACTGCTGGACGTGAGCTACGACCTCGAAGCGTGGGCACCCGTCGGGACCGACGACGTGCGCGAGACGCTCGACCGGGCGTTCGAGTAGGAGAGCGTCGGCGCGGAGGATAGTCTCGGGTCGCCGACCGAACCAGCACCCGACGTGGCGACAGGACGGGCAAATTAAGACGACGGAGTACGACGTGGCGGGTATGGAACTGGGTCGCGTGGCCGAACACGTCCCGCGGGACGTTCCCGACGAGGACCACGACGCGGCGGTGTTGGCACCCGTGGTCGAGCGGGAGGGCGACCACTACCTCCTGTTCACCAAGCGGGCCGACCACCTCGGCGAACACGCCGGGCAGATGAGTTTCCCGGGCGGCGGCCGCGAACCGAGCGACGCCGACCTCCGGGCCACCGCGCTTCGGGAGGCCGAGGAGGAGATCGGCCTGCGCCCGGAGGAGGCGGACATCGTCGGCCGACTCGACGACATCCGGACGACGAGCAGGTACGCGGTCACGCCCTACGTCGCCACCGTCCCCGACCGGGAGTACACCCCGGACGAGCGCGAGGTCGCCGAAATCGCGGTGCTTCCCGTCGCCGGACTGCTGGACCCGGACAACCACGAGGTCGAGCGCCGGGAGCATCCCCAGTACGGCGAAGCCATCGTCCACTTCTTTCACGTCGGCGGGTACACGGTCTGGGGCGCGACTGCCCGGATTCTGGTCCAACTGCTGGAGTTGACGACCGACTGGCGCGCGCCCGAGGACGTCGATAGGGTGGTGGACCCGGACGCCGACGTTCGACAGGGGAAGTAGGACTCACGAAGCGCCCGTCCGGCGCGTCCCGTACCTTCATTCGATTGGCCCTCCTCAGTGACAGGTATGAACGACGACGCCGAGGACCCGCCCGTGGAGGAGCGCATCGGAGACGCCCTGCGCGCGGCCGACCAGACCGTCGCGGTGGCCGAGTCCTGCACCGGCGGTCTGGTCGGGTCGCTGCTGACCGACGTGCCGGGGTCGAGCGACTACTTCGACCGCGGGTTCGTGACCTACTCCTACGACGCCAAGTTGCAGGACCTCGGCGTCGCCCGCGAAGAGTTGGACGACCGCGGCGCGGTCAGCGAACCCGTCGCGCGCCAGATGGCCCGCGGGGTCCGGGACGCCGCGGGGACGACGTGGGGCGCGGCGACGACAGGCATCGCGGGACCGACCGGCGGGAGCGACGAGAAACCGGTCGGCACAGTCTTCGTCGGCGTCGCCTACGCGGGCGACTGGGGAACGCAGGAGTCGTACTCCGTGGTCTCGCGCTACGAGTTCGACGGGAGTCGGCGGGAGATAAAGGACCAGATAGCCCGGCAGGCGTTGCGGGACGTACTGAGCGAGGTGGAGTCGCGGGCGGACTGAGCGAGGTGGAGTCCAAGACGGACGGAGCGCCGAAGAAGGACTCTCCAACGGCGGAGTGTCCGAACAGTGCGGGTATCATCGAGCGCGCAGTTCGGGAGCGGGCGCGTTCCGGATTCAGACGGAGCGACGGCTCCGAATCGCAAGACGCGCGTCAGACATCGGAGGGAAACCCTTGAGTCCTCCCCGGATAAGAAGTCGGACGTGACCGGGGAAAACGCATGAACAAGGAGGGACACGTTCTGAACGCGGTCCTGTTGAGCATCGGTCTGGGGTACGTCTTTCACCCCGCGGGCGACGTGCCGACGTTTCGGGCCATCGCGGAGATCTCCGTGCCGGTCGTCCTCGGCGCGCTGTTCCCGGACGTGGACACCGCCTTCGGCAAGCACCGCAAGACGCTCCACAACCTGCCCGTGCTGGCGCTGTTCTACGCTTGGCCCGTCTACTTCGGCAACCTCCACTACGTCTGGATAGGCGTGGCGACCCACTACGTGCTGGACGTGGTGGGGAGCAAGCGGGGTATCGCGCTGTTCTACCCCTACACGAAGGAGTACGGCCTGCCGGTCGGCGTCGCGGTCTCCAGCGAGCGCGCCGGTCTCGTCACGGTCGTTATCTCGATTCTGGAGGTCGCGGTAATCGCGGGCGTCGTCCACCTCCAACTGCCGATTCAGGACCTCACGGCGACGGTCGGGGGACTCCTGTAGCCGTCCGGAACCCGCGTTTCGCGTCGTTACCAGTTCTAAGTCAGTAGACGCCGTCGAACCGGTCGTCGTAGGCGATGTGGTCGGGGTGGGTCGGTTCCATCCCCGAGAGGA
Source organism: Halorussus aquaticus (assembly GCF_024218795.1). GTDB lineage: Archaea > Halobacteriota > Halobacteria > Halobacteriales > Haladaptataceae > Halorussus > Halorussus aquaticus. Next base: position 1,916,738 of record NZ_CP100400.1, on the reverse strand, counting down.
ACAGTCGGTCGAGTTTCTCGTAGGAGTTCTCCCAGCCGAGGTGGGCGAACTCGGCGGCGCACCGGAGTTCGTGTCGCCACCCCGACCGGCGGACGATTCTGCGCGGGACGCCCTCCTTCAGCGCCGCGACCAGTTCGTCGGCCGCGTCGAACGACCGCCGGAACTCGGTCCACGCCTCGCCGACCGACCCCCGCAGGTGGGCGTACGACGACGTGAACGCCGGGAGGTCGTACTCGGCGGCCAACTCCCGGGCGCGCTCGTTGTGGTGAGGCCAGTGCTTGGAGTTGTACGTCTCGACGGCGTCGATTCGGTCGCGGTACGCCGAGAAGTCCGACTCCGACAGCGAGACGTTGAGGAACTCGGGGTGGGGCGCGAGGACCGCGGCGTCCTGTCTATCGAACTCGTCCACCGCTTCGTCGAACGGGATGAAGTCCGGAACCGGGTCGTCGAGACCGACCGCGAGGAGGTGCCTGCGGTTCCGCCAGTCCCCGGTGAACACTTCCCTGCCGGGGACGACCAGCAGGTCGTCGTCCGAGAAGCGAGCGGCCTGCTCGCGGACGTCCGGCAAGCGCGTGAAGTGAGGTGCGTACACGATAGCGTCGAGGCCCCGCTCCTTGGCGCGCTCGACCACCGACTCGTCCAACACCTTCACGTGGAGGTCCACGCGGAACGACTCGCCCCCTGTCACGTGCGTTCGTTTCGACACGTCGCTGATAACGATTCTGATTTAGCGAGTAAACGCCCCACGGCTAGCGCACTGTGGTAGCAAGTCATATGAACCCGGAAACCAAGTCGCGGATATGGCAGGCGCAGACCCGACGCTTCGACCGTTCCTGTGGCGCGCGGCGAAACTGTACCCCGATACCGAAATCGTGTCGCGCACTAACCGCGGCGTCGAACGGTACGACTACGCGACGTTCGAGGACCGTACCGCGCAACTGGCGAACGCCCTCGACGCGGCAGGCATCGAATCGGGCGACCGGGTCGCCACCTTCTGCTGGAACCACCACCGCCACTTCGAGACCTACTTCGGCGTGCCCAACTCCGGCAGGCAACTCCACACCATCAACCCGCTCCTCCCGGACCACCACATCGAACACATCGTGGAGAACGCCGGAGACAGACTCATCTTCGTGGACGCCTCGCTGGTCGAGAAACTCGAAGGCGCGGCCGACTCCGAGGCGTTCGAGAGCGTCGAGCAGTTCGTCGTGATGGACGAGGAGGTCCCCGACACCGACCTCGCTCCCGTGACCGACTACGAGTCGTTCGTCGCCGACGAGTCGGCCGACTACGACTGGCCGAGTCTCTCGGGCGACACGCCCGCGGGGATGTGTTACACCTCCGGCACCACCGGCGACCCGAAGGGCGTCGAGTACACCCAGCAGATGCTCTGGGCCCACACCATGGCCTCGCTGACGCCGCAGGGACTGGAGTTCGACGAGTCCGACGTGATAATGCCGGTCGTCCCGATGTTCCACGTCAACGCGTGGGGGATGCCCTACTCGGCGACCGCCGCCGGAGCGACCCACGTCTACCCCGGTCCGTCGCCCGAACCCGCGGACCTCGCCGAACTCATCGAGAGCGAGGGCGTCACCTTCACCGCGGGCGTCCCGACGGTGTGGCTCGGACTGCTGGAGTATCTGGAGGACAACGACGCCGACATCTCGTCGCTCGAGACCATCGTCATCGGCGGGAGCGCCGCGCCCAAGTCGGTCATCCGGCGGTTCGACGAGGAGTACGACGTGAACGTCCTCCACGCGTGGGGGATGACCGAAACCGCGCCCATCGGTAGCGTCTCGCACCTCAAGGACGGCATGGAGGAGTGGGACGCCGACAGTCAGTACGACAAGCGCGGCAAGCAGGGCCTCATCATGCCCGGACTGGAGTTCAAGGTCGTCGGCGACGAGGACGAGGAGATTCCGTGGAACGGCGAGGACTTCGGCGAACTCTACATCAAGGGACCGTGGGTCACCCAGTCGTACTTCCAGCGCCCCGAGGCCAACGAGGAGGACTTCGACGGCGAGTGGCTCAAGACCGGCGACGTGGTGACCGTCGACGAGGACGGCTACATCAAAATCGTGGACCGCGCCAAGGACGTCATCAAGAGCGGCGGCGAGTGGATATCCTCGCTCGAACTGGAGAACGCGCTGATGGCCCACGACGACGTCGCCGAGGCCACCGTCGTCGGCGTCCCCCACGAGCGCTGGCAGGAGCGACCCGTCGCGTTCGTGGTGGCGAAGGCTCGGGCCGACCAAGAGACGCTGAAGGAGGAACTGCTCGCCAGCATCAGCGAGGAGTACCCCCGCTGGTGGGCACCCGACGAGGTGGTGTTCATCGAGTCAGTTCCCAAGACGGCGACCGGGAAGTTCGACAAGAAGGTGTTGCGCGACCAGTACGACGACCAGTCGCTCGTGGACGGCGACGTTCCGGAAGAGGCCGCGCCCGACGAGGAGTGACGCCGGGACGAGGACAGCTCCGAGGCGAGGCGTAACCCCGAGGTATTTTCCGGGCGTGGGCCTTCGATTCGGTATGGAACTTCTCGCCGACGACATCGTCCCCGAGTACGCACGCGACGTGAAACACGAGGCCCGCGAGTTCGCCGCGGAACACGTCGCACCGAACGCCGAGGAGTACTTCCGGGAGGGGACGTACCCCGAAGATATCCTCAAAGCGGGTCAGGACGCCGGACTCGTCGCCCAAGACATCGGCGAGGAGTGGGGCGGCCGCGGCCTCGACGTGGTCCAGATGCTCGCCGTGGCCGAGGAGTGGTTCCGGGCCGACGCGGGCATCGCGCTCACGCTCCAACTCGCCAGTTTCGGCGCGGAAATCGTCGAGGAGTACGGCACCGACGAGCAGAAGGAGGAGTACCTCCGCCCGGTCGCGGAGGGCGACCAGATTACCGGACTCGCGGTGTCGGAACCCGACACGGGGAGCGACCTCTCGGGGATGCAGACCACCGCCGAGAAGGACGAAGAGACCGGCGAGTGGGTGCTGAACGGCGAGAAGTACTGGATCGGAAACGGCGTCGAGGGCGACTGGCTGACGGTGTACGCCCGGACGGGCGACAACGAGGACAACCGCTACGGCAACCACTCGCTGTTCATCGTGCCGACAGACGCCGAGGGGTACGACGCCGAACACATCCCGGAGAAGATGGGGATGCGGGCGAGCAAGCAGGCCCACATCGTCTTCGACGACTGCCGGATTCCCGAGTCGAACCTCGTCGGGAACGAGGGTGCCGGGTTCATGCTGCTCGCGGAGTTCTTCAACCACGGCCGGACGGTCGTGGCCGGACACGGTCTCGGTCTCGCGGCCGCCGCGATAGAGGAGGCGTGGGAGTTCGTCCACGGCCGCGAGGAGTTCGGCCGCACCATCGCCGACTTTCAGGCGGTCCAGCACGGACTCGCCGACATGCGCATGGAGTTCGAGTCGGCGCGCGCGCTGACCTACCGCGCCGCCGAGAAGGTCCGGGACGGCGACAACGCCGGACTCTGGGCCGCGATGGCCAAGACCAAGGCCACCGAAACCGCCACCGACTGCGCCGAGCAGGGGATGCAGTTCCACGGCGGACGCTCCATCCTGACCGACCGCCGCATCGCCCGAGTGTACCGGGACGTGCGCATCCCGGTCGTCTACGAGGGCGCGAACGAGATTCAGCGGAATCTCATCTACAAGCAATCGTAGCGTCGCCCGGACAAATTCGTCAGCAGTACGGTACTCTCTTCGGTTCGATATCGCGCACGACAATTTATCGTGTTCTCCACCATGGACGGCGGGGTGCGGTCCTATCGACGCGGATAGTCGCTGCCGCTACTCGGTCGCGAACGTCGGAAGAAGCCCTATCTTGCTACATAGTCACACACAGCCCCGACCTTTTTCGCGAGTGAACGAGAATCCCGTCGCATGCGAGCGGTCTTCTTCGACCTCGACGGGACGCTGGTCGAACTCCCCGACGACTTCGCGGCGCTGTTCGAGGCGGCGCTGGCCGACCACGGCGTCCGGGCCGACGCGGAGCGCCGCGATTACTACTTCGACGCCTTCTTCGACCATCTGGCCGCGTGTCACGCCGAACCGTACCGGGCGGCGATGGCCGACCTCCGGGCGGCGTACGACCTCGACCCGAGCGCCGAGGCGCTCGCGGAGACCTACACTCAGCGCGAGGCGGCCGCGACCGACCTCCGACCGGGCGTCGGCGAAGCGCTGGACGCGCTGGCGGCGGCCGACTGCGCGCTCGGCGTGCTGACGAACGGCGGTGCGCGCGCTCAGCGCCGCAAACTCGCCCGCCACGACCTCGCGGGGTACTTCGACGCGGTGGTGGTCTCCGGCGACGTGGGCGCGGACAAGCCCGACCCGGAAATCTTCGCGGCCGCGAGGGACGCGGTTTCGGCCGACGAGTACGCCTTCGTGGCCGACGACCTCGAACGCGACGTGCGCCCCGCACAGGACGTCGGGTTCACCGGCGTCTACGTCACTGAAGATGTAGCTGACGAGGGCGAGAGAAGCGCAGAGAGTCGGGAGCGTCGGCCGGACGCGACCGTCACGTCGCTCCGCGACGTCCCCGCCCTGTTCGAGTAGTCAGTTCCCGCCGTCTGCTGGGGCGTTGCTCGCCGTGCTGTTGCCGCCGTCGGTGGTGGTTCCGCCGCCCCCGTTTCCGCCACCGCCGCCCGACTGGTGAATCTGCATCAGTTGGACCGAGAGGTTCGCCGCGCCGGGGCCGGGAATCTCAGGGACGTAACCGGCGAAGTCCGCCCCGTTGACCGGCCACATGACCTTGTCGTAGCCGTACACCATGTACGGGAAGTCGAGGTAGATGCGCTCGATGGCCCGCCGGGCTATCTGGTTGCGCTTCTCGGCCTGCATGGTCGTCCGGGCGCGCGAGATGAGGTCGTCGGCCCCGGCGTCGGCCAGTCCGTACCCCATCGCGTTGTTGAGTTGGGTCGTCGTGTTCTTCTGGTCGTAGCCTTCGAGTTCCGAGTGGTCGTCGGCGTTGTCGCTGTGGAAGATGTTGTACAGCGTTCCGGTGGCGAACGGCGAGAGGTCCGACCACCCCATCGGGTAGATGTCGAAGTCCTCCTGAGAGTACACCCGGCCGAGCATCGTGTTGAACGACATCACCTTCACCGTCGCCGGGACGCCGAGTCGCTGGAGCATGTCCACCCAGCGCGTCGTCATCTTGGCGAGTTTCGGCGTGTCCTTGGCGGGGTAGACGAACACTTCAAGCGGTCCGCCGTGGGCCTGAGTGATGGTCTGGCCGTCCACGCGAATCTCCTGTTCGACGCCGTCGGTCTCTCGCAGCACCTGCGACTGGACCGGGCCGAACGTGTAGTCGTGCTTGGCCTCCGACTGGCCGCCGGTCACGCCGGTCAGGCTACCGGGGTACTCCTTGCCGACGTAGGTCCCGGAGTTGCCGTCGATGACCTTCCCCTCGGTGAGGAACGTTCGGACGCCCTCGATGTCGGGCACGCCGGGTTCGGACTGGCGGAACTCGAAGGCGTTGGTCGCGGGCGCTTCCAGCAGTTTCGCACCTTCGACGCCCGTCTCGGGCCGGACCGCGGTGAACCCCGGCGGCATCACGAAGTCGCCCATGTACGAGTAGCCCTGTTGAAGCCGTTCGGTCCAGAAGTAGTCGTCGAACACCATCGAGGTCGCCTGCCGGAACGTGGCGTCGTCGAGGGGTACGCGCCGCATATTGTACGCGAAGTACCCGAAGCCCGTGTCGTCGCCCTGAACCAGCTTCTGGCCCTGATTCTTCCGGGCCTGCTCTATCTTCGAGACGTTGATGGAGTCGTAGAGGCTGTCTATGTTCCCCCGGAGGAACGCCTGCTGGAGCGCGGAGTCGCTCCCGAATATCTTGAACCGAACGGAGTCGAGGAACGGCCCGCCCGCAACGAGTTTGTCCACCTGTTCGCGCCAGTCGAGGCTCCCGAGCGGGTAGTCGTCCCGGAACTGGACTTCGACGGCGGTGGCCGCGTCGTAACTCGCGACCGTTCCCGGCCCGAGTCCGACCGGCCCGTCGTTCTCGGCCGGGGAGTACTGCCGGTAGCTGTCCACGTTCGACCAGATGTGTTGGGGCAGTATCGGTATCGCCAACTGGTTGCTCGCGTAGGTCCCGATGGGCTTGGCGAGTTTCATGTGGACGTCCCAGTCCCCGTTCGAGGCCTTCTCGACCGTCTCTATCGGGTCGATGGTGGAGGCGTACCGCCCCGGTTGCTGTTCCTTCATGTAGTTGTACGTGAACACCACGTCCTCGACGGTGAGTTCCTCCCCGTCGGTCCACGTCAGTCCGTCGCGGACGTCGAAGTACACGTCGGGGCTCGCGTTCTGACCACCGGCGTTCTCGACGGTCCAGTCGGTGTAGACGTTCGGCCGAACCTCGAACTCCACCGGGTCCACCGTCGTTCCCCCCTGATACACGAGGTCCAGTATCACCCACGAGTAGGCCGAGGAGGTCGAGAGGGGGTTCAGTCCCCTCGGTTGCTGGGCCATCCCCATGGTGAAGACGCCGCCCTCCGAGACGTTCTGTGCCGTCACGTCCGCCGCATCGGTTATCGTCGACTCTGGCGTCGCGTCGCGTTCCGCGGCGTCCGCCGCGCCGGAGAACGAAATCCCGACCGCCCCCGCACCGCTCGCTTTCAGAAACCGTCGCCGACCGCTCTCGAAATCTGATGGGTTATCAGTACCCATATCTGCGGGTAGTCGGTCCGACGAATGAAGATAATGGTTAGTTATGAAGGTATTTACAAGGGGTCCGCGTCCACCGGACTCAATCGGTCGAAAGCTTGTTGTCGCGGCGATTCGACCAAACCGATAATGACCGACTGGGAGTGCGGCATCGACAGTTGTAGCGAGACGTTCGACGACGTCGAGGAAGCCATCGTCCACCAGACCACCGACCACAAGCGCCGCGAGTGCAAGGTCTGCGGGTCGGTCGTTCCAGACGGCTACTTCGCCATCCGGCACGCGTTCAACGAACACTCCCGCGCGGAGTACGTGCGTGCCTACGGCGCGAGCGCCGCGGAGGTCCGCCAGCGCGAGCGCGTCCGCGACGCCATCGAGGACGAGGCCGACCTCCAGCAGGTCGTGAACCGACTCGACGAAGTGACCGGCGGTCTGTAACGCCCATTCGGCCCCTCGCGCCACAGCTTTTTACGCTCTGACGGCCAACTCACAGCCATGTACGTCCGGGACGCGAAAAACAGGGAGGAAGTCTGGCTGTTGGACCACATCGAGGCGATGGGTCTCGACGAAACCGCGTTCCGTTCCCGCGACTACGTGGTCGCCATCGACGAGACGTCGGGCGAGAAGGCGGGGTTCGGCCGCATCCGGATTCACAAGACCGACGACCGGGAACTCTGCGAGTTGACCAGCATCGGGGTGCTCGAATCGTGGCGCAGGCAGGGCGTCGGCGCGCACGTCGTCGAGCGACTGGTCGAGCACGCCCGCGACCAGGGGTTCGACGCGGTGTTCTCGCTGACGAGCGCGACGGACTACCTCGCGCAGTTCGGGTTCCGCGGCGTCGAGACGAGCGACCTGCCCGACCGACTCCGCGAACGCCTCGACGACAAGCGAGATGGGTCCGACCCCGACGCCGTCGCGATGGTCCTCGACACCGACGAGTTCGTCATGCCCGACCGCCTCCGCGAGCGGTTCAAGCGCGCCCAACCTCACGAGGAGGAACCCGAACCGGAGGAGTCCGCCGAGGACTTCGGCATCGACCCCAACAGCGCGACCTACAAGTACGACACCGGCGGGTAGCGAAAAGAAGCGACTCCGGTCGGGGAACTCCTCTTCGAGGTTCTCGGGGAGGATGTCGCCCGCCTTGTCCATGCCGAGTCGGTCGGCGAGTTCGGCGAGGTTACCGTAGGTGGCTATCTCGTAGTGCTCTGTCTTCTGTCCGGCGGTCACGTCGAACACGTCTCTTTCGCCTCGCTCTGGGTTCGAGGAGACGAACACCTCGTGTTTCTCGACGATGCCTCGCGTGGCCTCGCACTCCTCGTCGCCGGACGAGGCGTCTGCCATGTCGAAGGCCTGTTCGCACCCCGAGGCGTTCGCGCGAGCCGTCTCCACGAACTGATAGCCGACCGACCCGCAGTCGAGGGTCGTCCGTTCGCCTCTCTCACTCCGTCCAGTAGGCGTCGCCGGGTTGGTCGCGGAACACTGCCCGCCGGAGCAGGTCCACCGCCTTCTCCAGTCCCTCGCGGGAACTGGTCAGCGAGTCCTCGTGTTCGATGGAGAGCGCGCCGTCGTAGCCCACCATCCGGAGCGTGCTGACGACGTCCTTCCAGTGGTCCTCCCCGTGGCCGTACCCGACCGACCGGAACAGCCACGAGCGGTCGGCCTCCTCGTCGTAGGGCGTCGTGTCGAGGACGCCTTTGGTTCGGGCCTCGGCGTCGTAGACCTTGGTGTCCTTGGCGTGGAAGTGGTGGATGGCGTCGCGCTCGCCGAGGAACCGAATCGCCTCGGGCACGTCGATGCCCTGCCAGTAGAGGTGGGAGGGGTCGAAGTTCGCGCCGACGTGTTCGTTGGTCGCCTCGCGCAGGCGCAGCATCCCCGATGGCTCGTACACGAGCATGTTCGGGTGCATCTCGATAGCCACGTCCACGCCGTGGTCGGCGGCGTGGTCCGCGAGGTCCGACCAGTACGGGACGGCGACTTCCTCCCACTGGTACTCGTGGGCCTCGGCGTGTTCGCCCGGCCACGGTGCGGTGACCCAGTTGGGCGTCTCGTCGTCGGGACTCCCCGCGGGAAGCCCCGAGAAGCACGTGACCGTGTTCACGTCCAACTGGTCGGCGAGTTCGATGGCCTCCCGGAGTTCGGTGTCGGCCTCCGCGGCCGTCTCCTCGTCGGGGTGCAGCGGGTTGTTGTGCGTCGCCAGCGCCGAGATTCGCAAGTCGTACTCGTCCAGCAGGGCGAGCAGTTCGGCCTGCGCGTCCTCGTCGTCGAGGTACTCCGAGCGCGACAGGTGGTCCTCGCCGGGGTGGCCGCCACAGCCGAGTTCGACTGCGCCGACCCCGATGTCGCAGAGGTATTCGGCGGTCGCTTCGAGCGATTCGTCTCCGAACGGAACGGTGAGTACTCCTACGTCCATCTCTCTGAAATGGGTAAATGTGGTGATTGCGTTCGTGGGTCGTTACTGGCGCGGTTTCTCGGGCGTCGCGACTGCTTCGTCGCTCGACTCCGAGAGTTCGACCGCGCGACCGGTCTCGGCCGACCGGTAGATGGCGTCGATGACGCGCTGGACGGTCAGCGCCTGTTCGACGGTGTTACGGTCCGGCGCTTCGCCGGTGCGGACGGCCTCGAAGAAGGCCTGCTGTTCGCGCTTGTGGGTGTCGTTGCTCCGGGTCTCGATTGCCGCGTCCTCGAAGTGGGCCGCGCCCGTATCGCTCACGCGATGGACCGTGAGGTCGCCGGTCTCCCGGTCGAACGTCGCGCCGCCGTCGGTCCCCTGCGCGACGAACTCGTTGTTCGGCGGGCGGTTAGTCGCCCACGCGACTTCCAGCGAAATCGACTGGCCCTCGGCGGTCCGGATGTAGGCAGAGGCGTGGTCGTCCACGTCGAACTCGGCGTCTTCCACGTCCTCGCCGTACATTTCGAGGTACGTGTAGTCGTCGCGGCCGCCGAACTCCGAGCGGGTGTCGCCCGTGACCTCGACGACTTCGGGGAAGTCGAGGAAGTGGAGCGCGAGGTCGATGGCGTGGACGCCGATGTCCAACAGCGCGCCGCCGCCCGCGACCGCCTTGGAGGTGAACCACGACCCGCGACCGGGGATGCCACGCCGTCGGACCCAGTTGGCCTCGACGTGCGTGAGGTCGCCGAAGCGACCCTCGTCCTGATACGACTTGAACACCTCGACGCCGGGACTGAACCGGTTGTTGAACCCGACCATGCAGAAGGCGTCGGCGTCGCGCGCCGCCGCGGCGATTCGCTCGGCGCTGTCGAGCGTGTTGGCCAGCGGCTTTTCGAGGAGAACGTCGACGCCGGACTCCAAGGCCTCGACGGCGTACTCCTCGTGGAACTTGTTCGGGGTGGTGACGATGGCCGCGTCGATGCCCTCGTCGTAGAGCGCGTCGAAGGTCTCGAACGTGGGAACGTCGTAGGTCGCCTCGAAGCGGTCGCGGGCGTCGGCGCTGATGTCGACGCCGCCGACGAGTCGCCCCGCCGCGTCCGCAATGCGTTCCGCGTGGTGATGGCCGATGCCGCCCAGTCCGACGATACCGATTCGAATCGTCCGTCGTGAAGCGTCTCTCGTCATTTGTTCTCGGTTTCGTGTCGAAATATTGTTTGTTCCGAACTGTCAGTAGAGCTGTCGTTCGCGCTGCTCGCGTTCCTCCTCGCGGGACTCGTCGCGCCGACGCGCCCGCCAGTTGGCGGTCAGGCGGGCGGCGGCCGGGAGAAACCTGTTCTTGCAGTCGAGCGCGAACGACACGATGCCGTACGCCCAGAAGAAGAACAGGAGCGTGCCCGCGCCGAAGTACACCAGCGCCGCCTCCGACATGGTCAGTCGTCGCCCTCCGCCGGGGTCGCCCGGTCGTCGCTCGCGGCGTCGGCCTCGTCGGCGACTACCGAGTGCGTGATGGCCTCCCCGGTGTCTGTGTCGAAGAGGTGGACGCTCTCGCGGTCGAAGACGACCTCGACCGGTTCGTCCGAGTCGATGTCGGCGTCGGGGTCGACCGACATGAGCAACTGGTCGACGTCTGCCGCATCGCCGCCCATGGCGGTGTCGTCGCCGGTCTCGCCCGTTTCGAGATAGACGAATATCTCGTCGCCCATCGGTTCCAGCACGTCGGTCCGCGCGTCGAGCGGATCGGTCTGGTGGGCGGCCTGTCCCGCGACGTCCGCGAGATGCACGTCCTCGGGTCGGATTCCGAGCGTGACCCGGTCGCCCGGTTCGACGCCGACCGCCTCGGGGTCGAAGCCCACGTCGAAGTCCGGCGTCGAGAGGCCCGCGGACGTGACCTCGCCCTCGACGAAGTTCATCGAGGGCGACCCGATGAACCCCGCGACGAAGAGGTTGGCGGGTTCGTTGTAACAGACCAGCGGCGGGGCAATCTGCTGAAGTTCGCCGGTGTCGATGATAGCGATGCGGTCGGACATCGTCATCGCCTCGGCCTGATCGTGAGTGACGTAGATGATGGTGGTGTCCAGTTCCTTGTGGAGGCGCTGGAGTTCCGTCCGCATGTGGACTCTAAGCTTGGCGTCCAAGTTCGCCAGCGGTTCGTCCATCAGGAACACCTCGGGTTCGCGCACGATTGCCCGCGCGATGGCGACGCGCTGGCGCTGCCCGCCCGACATCTCGTCGGGCATGCGGTCTAACATCCCCTCCAACTGGACGATGTCGGAGGCGCGTTCGACCCGCCGGTCTATCTCGTCTTTCGGGTAGTCGCGCAGTCGCAGGCCGAAACTGATGTTCTCGTACACGTCCATGTGCGGGAACAGCGCGATGTTCTGGAACACCATCGCGATGCCCCGGTCCTTCGGCGGCAGGTTCGTCACCTCGCGGTCCGCGATGGAGATGGTGCCGGACGTCGGTTTCGTGAGTCCGGCGATGGTCTCCAGCGTCGTGGACTTGCCGCACCCCGAGGGACCGACGAGCGTGACGAACTCGCCGTCCTCGATGTCGAGGTTCATGTCGTTCACCGCGACGACGTCTCCGTACGCTTTCGTAACGTCTTCTAGATTTACGTCTCCCATCGTGGAATCACTCCTTGAGCGCTCCCGCGGTCAGTCCGCTGACTATCTTCTCCTGTGCGATGACGACCAGCACCGCGACCGGAAGCACGCCGACGATGCTCGCGGCCGCCATCAGATTGTACATCTGCGAATATTGCCCCTGATAGGCCAGTATGCCCTGTACGAGCGGTGCCCAGTTGTTCTGGGACGCGAAGAACTGGGTCAGCTTCGAGGCGACCTGTCCGTCGTTCATCAGGAACGAGAAGAAGAACTCGTTGTACACCGAGATGAACGTCAGCACGCCCGCCGTCGCCACTCCGGGCGCCGACAGCGGCATGATGACTCGGAACAGCGCGCCGAGACGCGTCGTCCCCTCGATTCGCGCGGCGTCCTCCAACCCGTCCGGAATCTGGCCGTAGAACGTCGTCAGGATGAAGATGGACAACGGCATGAACAGCGCCGTGAACGGCATCACCATCGGGACCGGCGTGTTGTACAGGTTCGGACTCGACACCGAGACGCCGAACAGGCCGACGGTGACGTTCCCGGTGAACAGTTGGAACAGCGGCAGCAGGAACGCCGCCGGCGGGAAGTACGACACCGCCAGTATCACCAGCATCAGCGGCCGCCGTCCGGGGAAGTCGAGTCTGCCGAACACGTAGCCCGCGAGACTCGCGATGACCAGAACGATGACCGTCGTGGCGATGCCCAGCACGAAACTGTTCAGCACGTAGATGTGCAAGGGCACCGTCTCGAAGATGGTGAGGAACGCCTCGGGGTTGAACCCGTGGGGCACCGGCGGGAAGCCGAACCCGGTGATAGCCTCGTTCGGCGTCACCGCCAGCACCAACAGCCAGTAGAACGGGAACAGCGTCGTGAACAGGAAGAATGTCGTCACGACGTAGAACATCGCACGGTAGACCCGCTCGGGGTTGCGGATGGCCTTGGAGGCCCACCGACCGAACGGCCCCTTCGAGGCGTCCGCGTCGGCGTCGACACCGACGGTGTCCGACTGCTGAGCCATCAGACGCCACCTCCCTGCGCGTCGGCGAACTTGCCGATGTACACCGACACCGCCACCGCGATGATGCCCGCGGTGATGAACGCGATAGCCGCCGCGGTCCCGTACTGGCGCGAACTGAACGACGAGACGACCAGACACGACAGCGACGGCACCGTGCTACAACTCGTGACCGTCTCGATGAGACCGAAGATTCGGAGCGCGCCGATGGTCCGGAACAGCATCGCGACCAGCACCGTCGGCAGGATGAGCGGCAGGGTTATCATCTTGAACTGCTGCCACTTGCTCGCGCCCGTGACTCGGGCGACCTCGTAGAGGTTGCGGTCGATGCTCTGGAGGCCCGCGAGGATGAGCAGGGCCATGAACGCCGAGGTCTTCCACACGTCCGCGACCACGAGGATTATCATCGAATCCACACTGTTCGACAGCGGCGTGTCGCTGAAGACGCCCAGACTCTGGAGCGGGTCCACGAGGAACCCGATGTTGGGCTGGAACAGCAGGAAGAATATCATCCCCTGAATCACGATTGGCACCGCCCACGGCAGGATGATGGCGACCCGGACCCACCGTCGCCCGCGGAAGTCCTGATCGAGGACCAGCGCCTGTCCGAAGCCGATGACCGTCTCGAAGAAGACGCTCACGATGGTGAAGATAAACGTCACCGTCAGCGCCGCCGTGAACGGGTTGTCGATGCCGTGGAAGAACGGGAACTGGCCGTTCCACACCACGGTCGGCAACAGCGGCCGCACCAACAGGGCCGACCGCTGGCCGGTGAGCAACTCGACGTAGTTTGTCAATCCGACGAACTCGCCCACGGTGCCGGTGCCGACGAGTTGGTCGGCGTGGAGCGAGAGTTCGAACGTCCTGAGCAGCGGCCAGAACGCGATGACGCCGAGGATGAGCAACGCCGGGGTCAGGAGCAGGTACGCGAACGCCGTGTCGCCGAGGTTCTCCATCCAGCGGACGGCGCGGACGTACGGGCCGCTCCGACGGCTCTCGCGTTCGAAGTCGTCCGTCGAGTGGTCAGTCGCCATTGTGTGACCTCGTGGCTCAGACGCTGTCCTCTATCTGCTTGATGGTGCTTTTGAGGTCAGTCATGGCCTTCTTCGGGGGCTTCTGTCCCGCGACGGTAGCGTTGGCCTCCTGCGCGATCTTGCTGCGCTCTTGGGGCCACGCGACCGTCACCGGACGGGGAATCGCGTTCTCGCCCGCGAGGCGGAACGTCTCCATGTGTCGGCCCATCACGGGGATGTTCTTCGCGGTGTCCGAGTCCATCATGGACGGTCGCGGCGGCATCCAACCGATCTCTTCGAGGAGGTTGAACTGGACCTGCTTGTTCGTCATCGCCTTGACGACCTCCAGCGCGGCCTCCTTCTTGTTCGTGTTCGGGTTGACCGCGGTGTGCCAACCGCCGAGCGCGGCGGTCGCGCCGCCGGTTCCCTCGTACTTGGCTTCGTCCGGAGAGACGCCGTGCGGGATTGGCATGACGCCGAGGTCCTTGCCCAGCGCGTCCTCGGCACCGCTGATGTTGACGGCGTACGGCCAGTTGCGGTGCATCACGGCGTTGCCGTTCGTGAAGGGTTTGCGCGACGGTTCCTCGGCCCACTGGAGGACGGCCTGCGGTGAGATGTTGCCGGTGACGCCGTCGAGACCGTGTTCGTCGCTCTCGCCGTTGACGAAGGTCCGGAGCATGCGGAGCGAATCGACGACCGGCTTCTCGTCCACCGTGACCGGTCGCTCGCCGACCGGCCCGAACAGGTTGTCGAGACCGCCGAAGTAGGTCCCGCCGTAGCTCGACAGGAACTCGTTGAAGGTACAGCACGACAGACCCGCGTAGGACTTGAACTGGAACGTGAACCCGTAGTCGACGTCGCTCTGTTTCTTCACGTCGGCGGTAATCTTCGAGAAGCGCTTCCACGTCATCGAAGAGGTCGCCCAACCGGAGGTGTCGTATCCGGCGTCCTGCACGAGGTCTTTCCGGTACTGCATCGTCGGGAAGTCGGGGTACACCGGAACCGCGAACAGGTCGTCGTTCGGTCCCTTCGCGGTGCCGACGCTCGCGCTGAAGTACTCGTCCTCGACCATGCTGGCCGTGTCCGGAATCTCCTCGCTCAGGTTGAGCAGTTGGTCGCGCACGATGAACGGGAGCGTCCAACCGTTGTCCATCATCAGCAGCGAGGGCTTGTTTCGGCCAGACGACAGCCACTGGGTGTACTTGTTCTGTCGCTTGTTGGTGATGTCGGAGCCAGCGATCACTTCGACGTGCACGTCTTTCGAGAGGCCCGCCTCGTGGAGCCACGAGTTGAACTTGGACTGAACCTCCTTCAGGTCGGCGTCCGATGCTAATTGGACCGTCGTCTTGCCACCGCCGTCACCCGACGAGGTGGTGGTCGCGGTCGAATTGCCACCGTCACTGCTAGTACAACCCGCGAGACTCAGGGCCGTACCAGTTGCACCCGCCGCTTCGACGAACCGTCGCCGTGAGACTGAACTAACTCTACTGGTGGATTGGTCGTCCGCCATAGATAGAGTTACACTAACAAGGGGGATAAATAATTTTGGTATTTTTACTACAAGTGTTGTAACCGAAAGCCGAGTACAAAATACATGTTATGCGGGGTATGTGTGGTCTCAGCTGTCGAAACGGCGTCTGCTCGTTCGGAGTGATTCGCGTCCGACGCTCACGCGACCGTGACCAATCCGCCAACCGTTAAGACCGGCCCGCCCGTCGGTCTACGTAATGTTCGACGCGGACGACCTCGCGGAGATACGCGAGGCACGTGAGGAGTGGGAGGAAGAGACGGTCGGACCGACGGTCGAGCGCTTCGGCGAGCGCAAAGAGGAGTTCACAACCGACACCGGGGGACAGGACGTGAAGCGTCTCTACACGCCCGACGACGTGGCGGACCTCGACTACGAGGAGGACCTGAGCTTCCCGGGAGAGGAACCGTACACCAGAGGACCTTACTCCACGATGCACCGCGGGCGACTCTGGACCATGCGCCAGTACGCCGGGTTCGGCACGCCCGAGGAGACCAACGAGCGCTTCGAGTACCTCATCGAGAACGGCTCCTCGGGTCTCTCGATGGCGTTCGACCTGCCGACCCAGATGGGGTACGACTCCGACGACGACATGGCCGCGGGCGAGGTCGGGAAGTCGGGCGTCGCCATCGACTCCCTGCACGACATGGAGACCGTCTTCGACGGCATCCCGCTCGACGAGGTCAGCACGTCGATGACCATCAACGCGCCCGCCTCGGTCCTGCTGGCGATGTACATCGCGGTCGGCGACAAGCAGGGCGTCGATAGGGCGGAGCTTCGGGGGACCATCCAGAACGACCTCCTGAAGGAGTACATCGCGCGCAACACCTACATCTACCCGCCCGAGCCGTCGATGCGCATCATCACCGACATCTTCGAGTTCTGCGCCGAGGAGACCCCGAAGTTCAACACCATCTCCATCTCGGGCTACCACGTCCGCGAGGCGGGCGCGACGGCCGCCCAAGAACTCGCGTTCACGCTCGGCAACGGCATCGAGTACGTCGAGGCCGCGATGGACGCGGGTCTCGACGTGGACGAGTTCGCTCCGCAACTCTCGTTCTTCTTCAACGCACACAACAACATTCTGGAGGAGGTGGCGAAGTTCCGCGCGGCCCGCCGGATGTGGGCACAGATAATGGAAGAGCGCTTCGGCGCGGAGAACCCCAAGTCCAAGCAACTCAAGTTCCACACCCAGACCGCCGGTTCGACCCTGACCGCCCAGCAGGTGGACAACAACATCGTCCGCGTGGCGTATCAGGCGCTCGCGGCGGTGCTGGGCGGCACCCAGAGCCTCCACACCAACGGGAAGGACGAGGCGCTCGCGCTCCCGACAGAGGAGAGCGTCCGGACCGCGCTCCGCACCCAGCAGATTCTGGCCCACGAGTCGGGCGCGGCCGACACCATCGACCCGCTCGCGGGGAGTTACTACGTCGAGAGCCTGACCGACGGGCTGGAGGAGGAGGCCTTCGACATCATCGACACCGTGGACCGGAAGGGCGGGATGCTGCAGGCAATCGAGGACCAGTGGGTCCAGCGCCAGATTCAGGACGTGGCCTACGAGCGCCAGCGCGAAATCGAGGAGAAAGAGCGCGTCATCGTCGGCGTCAACGAGTTCGAGGTTGACGAGGACCCCGAGGTGGACATTCAGGAGGTCACCGAGGAGGAGGAACAGCGCCAGATAGACCGCCTGAACGCCGTCAAGGACGACCGCGACGACGCGGAAGTCGAGGCGAGACTCGACGCTCTCCGAGAGGCCGCCGAGGGCGACGACAACGTGATGCCCTACATCGTGGACGCGGTGAAGGCCTACGCGACCGTCGGCGAAATCTGCGGCGTGATGCGCGAGACGTTCGGGGAGTACCAGCCGGGCGCGGCGGTGTGAACTCGTCGGAGTCTCCGTCCGACGGATAGCTCTCGGGAACCGCACGGAACGGCGATGTGGGTCGGACTCTGCCCTCGTGGGTTGTCCTCACCCGACCGCGAGGACAAACAGAAGTTACTTTGCCCCGAAATAGTCAACCCCCTAGTATATGTTCCTAACTGACACGAGGCCGCCAGCGTTCGAGCGTCGGTCGTTGGTGCCCGTCGTAACGTATCTCGTGGTAATCGCCGTCCTGTCCGGTCTGTTGCTCGTCTCCCCGGGCGGGTCGCAGTCGCCCGCGTTGGGAATGGCTTGGGGCGTCTTCCTCGTCGTGCTCGCGGTCGGTGCGCTCGCAGTCGAGGGTGTCTCCCCGCGCTCGGTCCTCCCGTCCGTTCGGGCACTCGTCTCCGCGGTTGCGGTACTCGTCGCGTTCTGGACGCTGTACAACCTCGTCGCGGTCGGTCTCGCACTGGGTGGCGTTACCGGGTTCGAGACCACGGGGTCGAGAGTCGCCGCCCACCCGCTGTTGTACCTCGCGGCCCTCCTCAGTTCGCTCCTGTTCACCGCGATTCCGGAGGAACTCGTCTTCCGTGCGTACCTCCAACAGAAATTTACCGCATTGGCAGGTGGCGAGACCCGCAAGGCAGTCGTCTCCGGCGTCGCGGCCGCGGCGGTCCTCTTCGCGGCCTTCCACCTTCCACAGTGGTTTCTCGCGTCGGGACACGGAGTCGGTTCGGCGCTGGCGGTCAGGCTCCTCGGACTGGCGTTCGCGGGTGTCGCCTACGGCGTCGTGTACGCGTTGACTGGGAACCTCTGGCTGGTCGCCCTGTTCCACGCGACCATGAACCAACCGCCCTTCGTGGTCGCCGTGAACGTTCCGGCCGAGTTACACCTCGTCGTCGGTATCGTCGAGTACGCCGCCATCGTCTCGACGGTCTACGTGGCCGTGCGCGTGACCGAATCCGACGACGCGGACTCCGTCTGGTCCCGGCGAACGCCGTCCTCGACCGCCGACTGATTTCACCCAGAGACACGCGACCGTTCACTCGATTTCAGAGCCACTCAACGAGTTCGTCCACGTCCGCCTCCGAGTTGAACGCGTGAACCGACGCCCGGACCGCGTTCTCGGGGAACGGGAGCGACCGGATCCGGACCCCGTCGTCGGCCAGTTCCTCGACGAACGACTCCGGGTCGGGGTCGTCGATTGCGAACGTCACGAGACCCGACTCGTACTCGCGGGGACTCAGCAGGCGGGCGGTCTCGGCGTCCCGAATGCCCGCCTTCAGTCGGTCGGTGAGCGCCTCGATGCGGTCCCGGATTCCGTCGTACCCAATCTCCTCGATGGTCTCGATAGCCTCGCACAGGCCCGCGTAGGGCGCGGGCGAGACGGTGCCGACTTCCAGCCTGTGGGCACCGGGTTCGTAGGCGTACTCCTCGGCGTTCGGGTCCTCGACGCTCCGGTAGCCGACGTGGGCCGGTTCGAGGCGGGTCTCCGCACCCGGCGCGACGTGGACGAATCCCGCGCCGAATGGACCGAGGAGCCACTTGTGGCCCGCACCGGCCACGAAGTCGGCGCCCCACTCGCGCACGTC
The DNA here is from genome assembly GCF_024218795.1 of Halorussus aquaticus. Taxonomy (GTDB): domain Archaea; phylum Halobacteriota; class Halobacteria; order Halobacteriales; family Haladaptataceae; genus Halorussus; species Halorussus aquaticus. The sequence continues at coordinate 1,898,053 of NZ_CP100400.1, read as the reverse complement.
CACCGGCATCTGGCCGGGGCACTGGACGGCGTCCACGAGGACCAACGCGCCCGCGTCGTGGGCCGTCTCGACTATCTCGCGGACCGGCAGGAGGGTGCCGTGACTCCACGTCAGCGAACTCAGACAGACGAGTTTCGCGCCCTCGACGGCCGACGCCATCCGGTCGGCGTCGAGGCGTCCGCCGTCGCTCTCGACGACTTCTACTTCGACGCCCCGGCGCCGCAAGCGCTGCCACGGCAGGATGCCAGAGGAGTGTTCGAGGTCGGTCCGGACCACCGTGTCCCCGCGCTCCCAGTCGAGTCCGGCCGCGACGCGGTTGATGCCGTCGGTGGTACTCTGGGTCAGCGCGATTTCCTCGGCGGTCGCGCCGAGGTGGTCGGCGACGACCTCGCGCGTCTCGTCGAAGACGTCGAACGAGAAGGGGTACATCCCCTCGCCGCCCGGCGACTCGTACTCGTGGCGTTCCACGCAGGACTCGACGGCCTCCACGACGCGGTACGGACTCGGTCCCGCGGCCCCGGTGTTGAGGTACGTCGTGCGGTCGAGCGCCGGAATTTCGGCCCTGAGGTCGGTCGGGTTCACGTCAGTGAACACGACAGATTGCGTGATAAGTGCTGGTTCCGGGCGGGATTCGAACCGTGGCGTCACGTTCGACTGGTGAGTCTGCGCCGCGGCGCGCACTGGCGCGACCTCGTGTCGCGCCATCTCTGCGCGAGGTCTTCGGGAGCGTAGCGACCGACGGCTCGTCAGAACTTGCTCTGACGGTGGACGAGGAGTGCAGGGAGGAACGAAGTGACGACCGAGCACCGCAGGAGGTTGGGGAGGTGTGAGGCCCGCGGTCGTAGTGCGGTTACAATAATTCATTTGTGACGGGAGTAGCTAGTTCGGGGTGCGCCCGCTATCATCCGGAAGCGGTCGCAGTGTCGCCGGTTGCTTCACACATTTACTCCCGCGCCACGACGCAGTACCGCCGAAAATATATCCGACACGGCCGAACGCTCGCACATGCACATCGACCACGTCGGAATCGCCACCGAGGACGCCGCGGCCCTCGCCGACCTGTACGCCGACCTGTTCGACGCACCCGTCGCCCACGAGGAGGAGTTCGACGGCCTGCGGGTCGTCTTCCTCGAATTCGGCGACAGCTACTTCGAACTGCTCGAACCCCTCGAAGACGGGACCGTCTCCCGATACCTCGATGCCAACGGGCCGGGCATCCACCACGTCGCCCTCGAAACCGGCGACATCGAGGCGGCGCTCGACACCGCGCGCGACCACGGCGTCGAACTGATAGACGACGACCCCCGACCGGGCGCGTGGGGTCACGACGTCGCCTTCCTCCACCCCAAATCGACCGGCGGCGTGCTGATAGAGTTCGTAGAGCACTGACCGCGTCGCGCCCGACGAACTAGTCGCCAGCCTCCGGCGTCCACGACTCGGCCCGGCGCCCGTTGGCGGGGAGCAGGCGCTCTGGCGGTTCCGCGAACCACGCCGCGCCGTCGAGTTCGCCCGGTTGGACGGTTATCGACCCGCCCTCGTAGGTCGCGTCGAAGAACGCGTAGAGGAAGTGGATTCGACGCTCCGAGTCGCCCTCGGGGACCACCGTGACGTGGCGGAGCAGGAACAGGTCGGTCAGTTCGCACTCGACGCCGGTCTCCTCGCGGACCTCCCGTCGGGCGGCCTCCTCGTGGCGCTCGCCGTCCTCCAACCCACCGCCGGCCAACCCCCACCGGTCGGCCCCGCGTCCCAGAATCATCAGCGCGCGCTTCCGGTCGTCTTCGGCCTCGGGCGGCATCGACTCGGTGAGGTCGGTCGCCTCGTCGGGCCGCCGGACGACCCACGCGTAGGCCCCGCCGACGTAGCCGTTCTCGGCCTGTCGGACCTCCCGCTCGAACCGGTCGGCCGAGCGCTCCCACGTCTCCTCCTCGACGGGAACGTCGCCGTACTCAGCGAGCAGGCGGTCCATCCGGCGCTCGACGGACTCCGCGTTTATTTCGGTCGACATCGGTTCGCCGAATCGCCTCGAAAATTGATACGTTCTCCGGTTTCGACCGCGGGCCTCGCTACTCCGAGTCGGGCGCGGGACCGAAGTTCTCGACTTTGGCGTCGTCGGAGTCGAGGTTCGCAGCGTCGAGCGCGGCCGTCGCGCGGTCGAGGAAGTCCGCGAAGCCGTAGATGAACGTCTGGCCCTGCGCGTCCGCGAGGATTTCGAGGACGTCCTCGTCACTCACGTCGTCGGTGACGACGACCGTGGCACCCGCGTCGGCGAGTGCGCTCAGGCGGTCCTCGTGGACGGGGTCGGCGTCCTCGTAGACGATGGTCACGTCGCCGCCGTCCGCCACCGACCGCTCGCCGATGCCGACCGCGGGGCCGACGCCCGGCCCGCCCGCGAGGACGACCACGCCCTCCTCGCCCTCGTAGTAGGAGTCGCCGAAGGGACCGGCGACTTCGACCGCGGCACCGGCGTCGAGGTCCGCGAGGTACGGGCTGAGCGACCCCTCGGGGTCCACTTCGACGGTGACCTCGAAGGTCTCGGCGGCGTCGGGCGACGAGAGCGTGTAGTGGCGCGTGACCTGCTCGCCGTCGACCGTCGCGGCGAGTTGCACGAACTGACCCGGGGCGGCGTCGAAGCCCTCGGGCGTCTCCAGCGTCAGCGCGACCGTGTCGCTTCCGACCGACTCGACAGAGCGAACCGCGACTTGGGTTCCGTCCATGACGGTCACTTGCCGAGGCGCGATTAAAGAGGCTACGACTGACCGAGACGACTCCGAACGGGGGTGGCGAGCGGGTGTCGGAAACCTTTGCCGCGAAGGGCGCTTCAGAAGGCTTTTGATTTGGCATGGGTTACCGGCTAGTTAGGAATGCCAGACGACCTGAACTGGGCCATCGGCGGAGAGGCCGGCGATGGGATCGACTCTACCGGGAAAATCTTCGCACAGGCGCTTTCCCGCGCAGGACGACACGTGTTCACTTCCAAGGACTTCGCGTCCCGAATCCGCGGTGGGTACACAGCCTACAAGATTCGAAGCTCGACCGACCGGGTCGAGAGCGTGGTGGACCGACTCGACATCCTCGTCGCGTTGACAGAGCGCACCATCGACGAGAATCTCGACGAACTGCACGAGGGGAGCGTCATCATCTACGACGGTGAGCGCACCGAGATGCAGGACGTGGAGATTCCCGAGGGCATGATCGGACTCGACGTGCCGCTCCAGTCGCTCGCCGAGGAGGCCGGTGGGGCCATCATGCAGAACATCGTCGCGCTGGGCGCGGCCTGCGAGGTGACGAACTTCCCCATCGAGAACCTCGACTCCGCGCTGGAGAAGAAGTTCGGCTCCAAGGGCGAGTCCATCGTGGACAACAACAAGGAGGCCGCCCGGAAGGGTCAGGAGTACGTACAGGAGGAGTACGACCACGAGTTCGAATACGACCTCGACACCACCGACAACGACTACGTCCTGCTGAACGGCGACCAAGCCATCGGCATGGGCGCTATCGCGGCCGGATGCCGCTTCTACGCAGGGTACCCCATCACCCCCGCGACCGACGTGATGGAGTACCTGACGGGCCGTATCGAGCAGTTCGGCGGCGAAGTCGTGCAGGCCGAAGACGAACTCTCGGCCATCAACATGGCGCTGGGCGCTGCCCGCGCCGGTGCGCGGTCGATGACCGCCACCTCCGGGCCGGGCATCGACCTGATGACCGAGACGTTCGGTCTCGTCGCGACCAGCGAGACGCCGCTGGTCATCGCCGACGTGATGCGCTCGGGTCCCTCGACCGGGATGCCGACCAAGCAGGAGCAGGGCGACCTCAACATGGCCCTCTACGGGGGTCACGGCGAGATTCCGCGGTTCGTCCTCGCGCCGACCAACGTCGCCGAGTGCTTCCAGAAGACCGTCGAGGCGTTCAACCTCGCCGAGAAGTACCAGACGCCCGTCTTCCTGCTCGCGGACCTCTCGATGGCCGTGACCGAGCAGACCTTCGAACCCGAGACGTTCGACATGGACGCCGTCGAAATCGACCGCGGGAAGGTCGTGGACGAGGACGAGATCGAGGCGTGGACCGACGAGAAAGACCGGTTCCAGCCCCACTTCTCGACCGCCGACGGCGTGAGTCCGCGGGCGTTCCCCGGCACGAAGAACGGCGCGCACATGTCCACCGGTCTCGAACACAACGCGCTCGGTCGCCGGACCGAGGACACCGACGTCCGCATCGAGCAGGTGGACAAGCGCAACCGGAAGGTCGAGACCGCGAAGGAAGAGGAAGACTGGAGTCCCCGAGAGTTCGGCGATTCGGACTCCGACAACCTCGTCATCTCGTGGGGGTCCAACGAGGGCGCGATGCGCGAGGCCCTCGAGTTCCTCGACGACGAGGACGTGGACGTTCGGTTCCTCTCGGTGCCCTACATCTTCCCGCGACCCGACCTCAGCGACGAAATCGAGGCCGCCGACGAGGTCATCGTCGTCGAGTGTAACGAGAGCGGGCAGTTCGCCGACATACTCGAACACGACGCACTTACCCGCGTCAAGCGCGTGAACAAGTACAACGGCATCAGATTCAAGGCCGACGAACTGGCAGACGATATCAAATCGAGTCTCCAGAACGAGGAGGTCACAGCATGAGTTCAGACGTTAGATTCACCGACTTCAAGTCCGACAAGCAGCCGACGTGGTGCCCGGGTTGCGGGGACTTCGGCACGATGAACGGCATGATGAAGGCGCTGGCCAACACGGGTAACGACCCGGACAACACCTTCGTCGTGGCGGGCATCGGCTGTTCCGGCAAAATCGGCACCTACATGCACAGCTACGCCCTTCACGGCGTCCACGGCCGGGCGCTCCCCGTTGGCACGGGCGTGAAACTCGCCAACCCCGACCTCGAAGTGATGGTCGCGGGCGGCGACGGTGACGGCTACTCCATCGGCGCGGGTCACTTCATCCACGCGGTCCGCCGGAACGTGGACATGACCTACGTCGTGATGGACAACCGCATCTACGGGCTGACCAAGGGGCAGGCCTCGCCGACCTCTCGTGAGGACTTCGAGACCTCGACCACCCCCGAGGGTCCGAAACAACCGCCGGTCAACCCCCTCGCGCTCGCCCTCTCGGCGGGCGGGAGCTTCATCGCCCAGTCGTTCTCCACGGACGCCCAGCGCCACACCGAAATCGTCCAGAAGGCCGTCGAACACGACGGGTTCGGCTTCGTGAACGTCTTCAGCCCGTGCGTGACGTTCAACGACGTGGACACCTACGACTACTTCCGAGACTCCATCGTGGACCTCGACGACGAGGACCACGACCCGACCGACCGCGAGGCGGCCAAAGAGAAGATTCTCGACGCCGACAAGGAGTATCAGGGTATCCTCTACCAGAACGAGGAGAGCGTCCCGTACTCGGACCTCCACGGTCTCGACTCCAACATGGCCGACATCCCGGACGGCGCGCCCGAGGGCGCGATGGACCTCGTCCGCGAGTTCTACTGACGACCCGAACCGAGTCCGGTCGTCGTCTCTCTTTCCTCTCGTCTTCTCGTCCGTCGCAGCGACAGCCCTGACGCGAACCCCACAAAGCGTATCCGCGGATGCGTCGTGCCGTAGCCCATGAATCGACGGGAGTTACTGGGGGCCGTCGGCGCGGGAGCGACCGGGGCAGCGGGCCTGCTCGGTGCGCGGGCACGCTCGGCCGGACAAGACACCGAGACGACTACGACGACCACGAGCGACGGGCAGGAGTTCACCGGCATCGACTCGTCGGCCGACCGGCCGTTCGCGACGATTACGGTCGGGTCCCGCGAGGGCGTCCGGAATCCGGAGAACAACCGGCCCCACGTCGTCCGCGTCTGGAACGACAGCCAGCAGGCCCGGACCGTCGGACTCCGACTGGTCCGAGGTGACGCCGACGCGCCGTTGCTGGACCGGCGCGTGGAGTTCCCGGCGGACGGGTTCCTGACGGTCCGACTGCTCGACCCCGCCGACTACGCGCTGACGGTCCGACCCGGTAGCGGGGGTGGAACCGAGAGTGGCGGTGAAAACGGAGGGACGACAGCGACGCAGACCGCCACGGCCACGAGTACCGCCTCGGCGGGCGAGACCGTCGAGATTCCGCGAGCGCAGTTCGACTGCAATCGGTCGCGGACCGACGTGGCGGTGACGGCGGACGGGCAGGTGAACTCAGAGACTGTCACCACCGAAGCGGGGTGTCCGCCCGAGGTGACCGGCCGGACGTTCACCGCGTTCGGCGGGTCCTGCGGGTCGGCCGACGACGCTAGCGTCTCGTTCGCCGACGAGTCGGTGACGGTTTCTGGGGCCATCCGCGCGCCCAACCCCTGCTACGGGGCGCAGTTGGCCGACGTGTCGGTCACGTCGGCCGACACCCTCCGAGTCGTGGTCGAGACCACTGAACCGGGCGGTGGCGTGTGTGCCCAGTGCGTCGCGAGCGTGGAGTACGAGACTCACCTCGCGTTCCGCGACCGGGTGCCCGAGACCGTCGAGGTGGTCCACCGGCGCGGCGACCAAACCGAGACGGTGGCGACGGTTTCGCGCGGCGGACAGACGACGACCGCCGAAGGCACGGTGAGCGGAGCAGGTGGTGTGGCAGCGACCGAAGACGACGAGTCGAACCACCGAGACCGGCCGTAGGGATTGCTCTTCGGTCGTTCTCCCTATCGAGAAGCTCCGGAGGTCTCCGAGGACCTTTCACATCGGCCGTGGAGAATCATATTATTTCATTGGGTTCTAGAAAGAAATTAGTTGGTGGGGGTCCATCTTACTCTTGCATGTCAGAGCAAACTCAAGACGACGCGACGGAGCGTATCACGAGTCGGCGAACGCTACTCCAACTCGCCGCACTCGCCGGACTGCCGCTGGCCGCGTCCGACCTCGGACGTGCGGCCGCGAGTGGCCACCTCGGCGAGACGTGGACCGGGAGTGAGAACTTGGACATCGACGTCAGTGGCTCCAATCAGGGGGCCATCAACCTGAGTTCCGAGGAAGGATTCGCGTTCAAGAGCAGGCTCACTAGCAACACCGACTCGACCGGAACCGCTATCTACGGCGGAACCGCGTCCGACAGCGGAAAGGCCGTCTGGGCCGAGGCCACCAACGATTCCGGAGACGCGATGGGCGTTTACGGCACCTCGTGGTCACCGAACGGATACGGCGTCTACGGCGACGACGGCGGAGCGGGCGGCTACGGCGTCTACTCGGACGGAGATATGCACGTCGAAGGCGACTTCACCGCCTCGGGCACCAAGAACTTCGTCCAGACCGTCGAGACGGCCGACGGCGAAAAGCAGGTCGCCTACACGGCGGTCGAGGCCGACCGGGCGCAGACCGAGACGACCGGCGTCGCCGAACTCGAAGACGGTCGCGCGGAGATAGACCTCCCCGAACACTTCGGCATGGTCACGTCGGACGAGGAGGACCTCGTCGTCCAACTCACCCCCTACGAAATCGACGTTCCGGGACTCGCAGTCACGGAGCGAACGACCGACCACGTCGTCGTCGAATCGCGAGACGGCACCGGTGAGTTCGAGTTCTCCTACACCGTTCGCGGAGTCCGCGAGGGCTACGAGGACACTGCGGTCGTCCGGGACTCCGAGTGACCGACCGACGGACCTGAAGTAGCGACCTCCGGAACCGGAGTAATACCCGATTGATACGTCACATCTTTTGCCCGCCACACGTCAACAGAATTTCCGTGCGAGAGCGTTTGCGTCCGTTTTTTATGGGAGAGGTGTCTACCAGCAGTAGAGATGACTGCGGACGAATACGACACCGGCGAGGGACCCTCGCCGACCACCCGGACGCGGTCCGGTGATATCGTCGCTGGGGGGACGACGGGGAGTCGGCCCGCTCCAGCGACTCTCCCGAACCGAAGTTCTACCACCGAGCGACCCCGCTGGACGCCCGACTGCGGTCGAGGTCCCGACGGTAGTTCGGTCGACAGTCCACGAATCGCAGACGAGACGCCGTCTTCTACGTCCGACGAGGCGACTCGCCATGACTGAACACTTCGACGTAGCGATCGCAGGTGCCGGTCCGGCGGGCGCGCAGTGCGCCCGAGACTTGGCCGAGCGCGGGTACGACGTGGTCGTCCTCGAAACCGAGTCGGAGGACGAGTTCCCGGCCCAGAGCAACAAGTCCACCGCCGGGACGTTCCCGTCGATGATGGGCGCGTTCGGGATTCCCGACGACGTGGTGATGAACTACACCGACGACGTGGTGTTGGAGTCGCCGAACGAGCACTTCGTCCGGCACCAACCCGGTGCCGTCTTGGAGTTCGCGGACTTCAAGAACTTCCTCGTCGAGGACGGGCGCGAGAGCGGTGCTGAATACTGGTTCGACGCCCGCGTCTCGAACCCCGTGATGGACGACGGCGAGATAGTCGGCGTGCAGTACGACGGCCAGAACGAGGTGTACGCCGACGTCGTCGTGGACGCGACCGGACCGGCCGCACCGCTGGCTAAGAAGTTGGGCGTTACTGACCTCGAACGCAAGAATCAGGCCATCGGCGTCGAGTACGAACTCGAAGGCATCGACGTGGACGCCGAGGGGTACGCCGACCTCACCGACGCGATGATGCTGCGTCTCGACCACGACCTCGCGCCCGGCGGCTACTCGTGGATATTCCACACGGGCGAGGACACCGCGAAGGTCGGTCTCTGCTACATCCAGAACGAGGCCCACCGCGACTACGCGAAAGACGGGATGGGCATCGACGACTACCTCCAGTACTGGCTCGACACCGACCCGCGGTTCGAGGACGCCGAGCGCATCGAGGGCAAACAGCACCGCGGGTCGGCCCACATCCAGATGCCCAGTAGCTTCAGCACGGACAACTTCATGGCCATCGGCGACACGGTGCCGACCATCGACCCGCTCTGGGGCGAGGGCATCCACACCTGCATGAAGTCCGGCCGCGCGGCGGCGGTCACCGCCGACCGCTGTTTCATGGCGAGCGACCGCGACACCTCCGCCGAGAAGCTGTCGGTCTACGACGACCTCTGGCACGAGCGAGTCGCCCCGAAGATGCGGACCCGCCTGCTGATGACCCAACTCCTCTATCTCGTCTCGAACGAGCGCTACGACACCCTCATCCGGGACCTGAACCGGGTGGACGCCGACGCGCTCCGGAAGGCCAACGCCGGGAGTACCCGCGGCGTCCTGAAGTTGCTCCACACCGAGGACATCCCGACCTTGGCCCGGTTCGCCAAGGAACGACTGCTGTAGAAACTGCGTCGGCTACGCTTCTCCGAACCGCTCTTCGACGGCCTGTCGGTCGATCTTCTGCGGGCCGGACGTGGGCATCTCGTCGACGAACGCCAGATGCCGTGGCCGTTTGAACCGGGCGAGTCTCCCGTCGAGGAACTCGGTCAACTCTTCCAGCGTCAGCGACTCGTCGCCTTGGACCACCGCCTTCCCGACCTGTCCCCACTGGTCGTCCGGGACCGGAACGACGACGACCTCCTCGACGTTGGGGTGGTCGGCGATGCGGTCCTCGACCGCGGCGGGGTAGACGTTCTCGCCGCCCGAGACGTACATGTTCTTCTTCCGGCCCTCGATGTAGACGTAGCCCTCGTCGTCGCGCCGGGCCAAGTCGCCGGTCGAGACCCACCCGCCGGAAGACTCGCTCTGCTCGTCTTCCGAGCCTCCGCTCGCTTCGTCTTCTCGCGGGCTTTGCCCGCTCGAACGGTCCGAGGGACTTCGTCCCTCGCTACTCGCGGAGACGTCCCCGAACGTCTCTCTCGTCTCTTCGGGGTTGCGCCAGTACCCGGCGGCGGCGTGGGGACTCGCCAGTTCGAGTTCGCCGATTTCGCCCGCGGGGAGTCGGTCGCCGTCGTCGCTTACCACGCGGGCGTCCACGTGCATCGCGGGCACGCCCACGCTGTCGGCCTTCTCGCGGGGCCACCCCTCGGGCATCGTGAAGTTGTTCGGGCCGCACTCGGTCAGGCCGTACCCCTGCGAGAGGTCAACGCCCCGGTCCCACCACGCCTCCATCACCGACTCGCGGCAGGGGCCGCCGCCCGACTTGACGAACCGGAGCGTCGAGAGGTCGGTCGTCTCCCAGTCGTCGTGGGTCGCCATCATCCGGAGGACCGCCGGGACCGCCACGAGGACAGTCGCGCCCTCGGACTCCGCGAGACGGAGGACCTCGCCGGGTTCGAACTCGCGGGCGAGGACGACGGTGCCGCCGAGGTGGAACAGCGGCACGGTGATGACGTTCCACCCGCCGGTGTGGAACATCGGGAACACCATGGGCGTCACGTCCTCCGGGCGGAGTCCCCACGCAGTGATGGTGTTGAACGAGTTCCAGAGGACCGAGCCATGTGTCAGGACCGTCTCCTTCGGGACGCCGGTCGAACCGCCGGTGTGGAGGAAGAGGTGCGGGTCGTTCATCGACAGGTCGGCGGTCTCGACCGGCGAGTCGTCCGCGGGGAGCGCGTCGTCCCACGCCTCTCGGTCGGGGATGGCATCCTCGGTGGTCGCGTCGGCGTCCTCGGCCGGGAGCGCGACCACCGAGCAGTCGAACTCCCGGGCGTCGTGGGCCAGTACCTCCGCGGCGAGGGCCGCGAAGGGGGCTTCGACCACGAGCAGCGCCGGGTCCACGTCGTCGAGCATCTCGACCAGTTCGTCCGCCGCAAGGCGGTGGGAGAGCGGCGCGAGGACACCGCCGGTCTTCGCGGTGGCGAAGAAGAGGTCCACCAGTTCGGGCCTGTTGCGCGAGAGGACTGCAACGCGCTCGCCTTCCGCGACGCCCTCCTCCCGGAGGAGTCGCGCGACGCGATTCGCTCGGCGGTCCAACTCGGCGTAGGTGAACCGCTCGCCGGTCGTCGCGTCCACCAGTCCGACCGAGTCCGACGAGAGACTCGCTCGCTTCTCGCTCCACGCGCCGACCCAGTCGTAGGGCGTCTCGTCGTGGCTAAACATCGGCGAGGAACTCCGTGAGGCGGTCGTTGACGGCCTCGGCCTGTTCGATGAAAAAGAGATGCGACCCGCCCTCGAACAGGGCGAGTCGGGCGTTCGGAAGTCGCTCGTACAGCAGGTCGGCGTTTTCGACCGGAAGCACGCGGTCGGCGGTGCCGTGGGCCACGAGCGCGGGCACCTCGACGTCGCCGAGTCGGTCGCTCGAATCGAACGCCACGACTCCGGCGGCCTGCGCGTCGCGGGCGGCGTCGCTCGCGTCGCCCGCCAGCCGCCAGTCCACGATGTCCTCGATAAGGCCGTCGTTCTCCGCCCAGAACGCGTCGGTCATGGCGGGTTTCATCTTGTGGCGGATGGCCTCGCGTTCGTCGGCGTCCTCGGGGACCGAGAACATCCGGGCCTGCGTCTCCTCGGGAATCTCGACCGCCTCGTCGCCGCCGTGGCTGGTGCAGAGCAGGCCGAGCGACGCGGCCCGGTCGCAGTCGAGCGCGTACTGCTGGGCTATCATCCCGCCCATGCTCGCGCCGACGACGTGGGCGCGCTCCGCGCCGACCGCGTCGAGAACCGCGTCGAGGTCGCTCGCCATCTCCTCGATGCTGTACGGCCCATCGGGTTCGTCGGAGTCACCGGTGCCGCGGTTGTCCCAGACCACGACCCGGTAGCCCTCGTCGGCGAGTCGGTCGCGCTGCCAGCGCCACATCCACCGGCCGTAGCCCAGTCCCTCCACGAGCGCGACGGTCTCTGCGTCGCGCTCCTCCCGACTCCCGTCCGAGCCGGGACCGTCGGCCGGGTCGGTGGTCTCGTAGTAGAGCGAGACCCCGTCGTTGTCCGCGTAAGGCATGGCTGAATCCACGGACGAACCCGCCTTCAAATCCCTGTTTCACATGTTAACCCTCGGATTGATTCGCCGGGCGACGCGACCATCGTCCATGCCAGTCGCAACGCCGAACGACACCGCCGAAGCCACCCTGACGGTCACCGAAGAGACTATCGACGCCTACGCCGACCTGACGGGCGACGACAACCCCATCCACCGCGACGAGGCGTACGCCGCCGAGACGTTCTTCGGCGGCCGAGTCGCCCACGGGATGCTCTCGGCGGGCGTCGTCAGCGCGGCGCTCGCGGACCTGCCGGGCGACATCGTCTACCTCTCGCAGGATTTGGAGTTCGAGAATCCGGTCCGGCCGGGACAGACCGTGCGGGCGACGGTGACCGTCGCGGAGGAGTTGGGCGACGATAGGCTTCGTGTCGAGACGGTCGCGGAGGTCGAGGGCGACGGCGAACGGGTGCTTTCCGGTGAGGCCGTCGTACTGTCGCTCCCGCACGAGTAGACGGGTCGAATCGAAATACACTTGTCACGTCAGAATCGCAACAACGTTGTGTCATCTCTTCCCACTCCATCGACGGCGCTGGGACTGTTGGCGTGTCTCCTGATAGTGACGGCGACGATTCCGGCGGCGGCCTCCCATCCTCGGGTCAAGTTCTCGAATCCGGGGTACGAGGCCGACGCGGGCGAAATCGTCTCGATTCCGGTCGAACTCCGGAGCACGGACTCGGCGACGGTCGTCGTTCGGGGGTACCGCGTTTGGCCCAGCACGACCAAGACGCGAACGTACCTAGCGAACGCGTCCGTCAGCGACGCGAACGGTGACGGCCGCGCGACTCTCCTGCTGGACACCTACGACGTGACGTGGCGCGCCCGCGGCCCGGACGAGGTGAACGTCACCGTCCGTATGGCGTCGGACGGCCCGCTCGACGCGCACCACTACGACCTCTACGGCGTGGTCGAGAACGAGACGGGCTACGACCGCACGAGCGAGTCGAACCTCGACCTCTCCAAACCCGAAGCGGAGTCCCTGAAGACGTGGGTCGGTCCCTCGTCGGTCGAGGTGAGCGCGCAGACGCTCTCCACGTCGGCACCCCCGGCGCGGACCGTCGAGCGGAGTTCGGTCGCGCTCCGAAACGGGACGCTGGTGTTCGACCTCCGAACGTCGGGTCTCGGGGGTGCGGTCGGGTCCGGACCGAACGCGACGGCCCGGTTCTTCGACGTTCTCGACGGACGGCGGGCGAACCTGAGCGTCGTCCAGACGAACCCGGGACCGTCACACCCGCCCAAGGAACTCCATCTCGGACCGAACTCGACCCGCGTCGTCGCCGACGGGGTCAGCCAGAACTACTACCTCGCGGTCGACCTCTCGGCGGTGAACGTCACCGGCGGCCCGAACGGTGAACTCCGGCGGGGCGACGAGTACCTCGCTAACTTCTCGCTCCGGAGAGCAAACTCGACGGACGCGAATCGCACGTGGTCCGTGGAGACGAAGTTCGCCGTCGGCGAAGCGGTACGTTCGACGGAGGGTGACGCGCCCGCCGAGACGACTACCGAGCGGACGGAGACCGAGACGACGACCGAAGCGAGTCGGCCGACGACCGCGGGAACCGAAACGGAACCGACCGACTCCACGACGGACGCGCAGTCGACGGCGACCGCGCGAGGCGGGACGGCGGACGGTACCGTCCCCGGGTTCGGCGTCGGCGCGGCACTGGTCGCACTGCTCGCCGGTCTGACGTTCGCCCGGAGAAAATAACGTCGCCGCGCTCAGTACGACTTGGCGAAGTAGGCCGTCTCCTCGGCCTCGTCGCCGCAGACGCCGCACTCGTCGCCGATGGGTTCCTCGTCGCGGTCCATCGGGACCATCACGATTTCCGCGGAAATCTCCTCCTTGACGACCTGTTCGCAGGCCTCGTCGCCGCACCACGGCGTCTTGACGTAGCCGCCGTGCTGGCCGATAGTGCCCAGAATCTCGGCGGTCTCGTACGCCTCGCGGACGTTCTCTTCGAGGTTCTGTTCGGCGGTCTCGTAGAGTTTGTCGGTCACGTCCTCGAAGTGGTCCTCGACGGTCTCGTCGATGTACTCGCGGTCCTCCACGGTGTCCTCGCCGTCGGGGCGGTGGACGACCGTGACCTCGCGGTCCTCGACCTCGTTGGGACCGATTTCGAGTCGGACGGGGACGCCCTTCAGTTCCCACTCGTTGAACTTGAAGCCGGGGTTGCGCTCGTCGCGGTCGTCGAGTTCGACGCGGATATCGGCGTCTTCGAGGTCGTCGGCCACGCCCTCGGCGTACTCTAGCACTTCCTCGCGGTTGTCCTCGTTCCAGATGGGGACGATGACGACCTGCTCGGGCGCGATTTTCGGGGGGACCACGAGTCCTTGGTCGTCGGAGTGGGTCATGATGAGCGCGCCGAGCGCGCGCCACGAGAGACCCCACGAAGTGGTGTGGGCGACGCGCTCCTCCTCGTCCTCGTCGGTGTAGGTCAAGTCGTAGGCCTCCGCGAAGCCCTGCCCGAGGTAATGGGAGGTCCCGCCCTGCACGGACTTGCCGTCGGGCATCAGCGCCTCGACGGTCGTGGTGGTGTGCGCGCCGGGGAACTTGTCGTGTTCGGGCTTGCGACCCCGGAGGACCGGGATGGCCAGCACGTCCTCGTAGAGGTTCTGGTACTGGTCGAGGCGGGTCATCGTCTCGTCCCACGCCTCGTCCTCGGACTCGTGGGCGGTGTGGCCCTCCTGCCAGAGGAACTCCTTGGTCCGGAAGAACGGCTTGGTCTCGGTGGCCTCCCACCGGATGACGCTGCACCACTGGTTCAGTCGCAGGGGTAGGTCGCGGTGGCTCCGGACCCAGTTGCTCATGAACGGCGTGATGATGGACTCGCTGGTGGGCCGGAACGCGAGTCGCTCTTCGAGTTCCTCGTGGCCGCCGTGGGTCACCCACGCCACCTCGGGGTCGAACCCTTCCACGATGTCGCTCTCGCGTTCGAGGTAGCTCTCGGGGATGAGCGCGGGGAAGTAGGCGTTCTGCGCGCCGGTCTGCTTGAACCACTTGTCGAGGTGGTCCTGCACGCCCTCCCAGAGCGCGTACCCGCGGGGTCGGGTGACGATGAACCCGCCCATGGGCGCGTAGTCGGCGAGTTCGGCCTTCTGGACGACCTCCGCGTACCAGTCGCCGGGGTTGTACTCCTTTCGCTCGGTGATGCCGAGTTCCTGCTCGTCGTCGCTCATTGAGTATTGGTTTCTTCGATGCGGTCTTAAAGGCGATGAACCTGTGGTAACGATTCGGAGACCGCGGGCGGTCACCAGGCCTCGCGGAGGACCGCCTCCACGTCCTCGGCGCTCGCGTCCAGTCCCACCGGCGCGCGCTCCATCGGGTGGTCGTCGGCGACGAACTCGGCTATCGCCGGGAGGTCTTCCTCCCGCGTCTCGGGGAGGTCCCGGAGGCGCGTCGGCGCGTCGAGCGCGTCGCGCAACTCCGCGACCGCCTCCACGACGGCGTCGGCTACCTCGGCGTCCGAGCGGTCGGTCGGGTCGATGCCCAGTCCGTTCGCCAATAGGTCGCGGCCAGCGTCCACCTCCCCGAAGAGGTACCGGAGGACGTGCGGGACGACGACCGCGTGGACCGCGCCCTGCTGGACGTCGTACCGGCGGGCGAACCCGTGGCCGAAGGCGTGGACCACCGACACTTTGCGTTCGAGTTGGACGAGCAGCGCCCCGACTACCGCACGGTCCATCGCCGCCGAGTCCGCGGGGGACTCGCCGACGACTCGGGGGAGCGCGTCGCTCAGCAGGCGGAGTCCGTGAACTGCCGTCGCGTCGCTGACGGGGTTCGCGTCGCGGGCGTACGGCGTCTCGATGCCCTTGTCGAACCCGTTCATCGCCGACCCGGCGAGCGCGCCCGTCGGCGTTGTCTCGAACAGCGCCGGGTCCGCGAAGTCGGCTATCGGCATCGCCGACCCGCGGGCGCTCACCGGTTGGCCCGTCGGCGACTCGGCCGCCGAGAGGACCTCGATGGACCCGCCGCTCGACACGTCCGCGCCCGCGAACGTCGTCGGGACGACGACCACCGGCGGTCGCTCGTCGGCGGAGTCGGGCGGCCGGACCTCGCCGTCGCGGGCTTCCTGCCGGAGGTCGTCGAACGAGCGACCGTCGGGCGCGAACACGCTCGCCTGCCGGGCGACGTCGAGGCTACTGCCGCCGCCGACGCCGACGAGCACGTCCGCGTCCGTTTCGCGCATCGCATCGACGACCTCGAACGCCGACTCGGCCTGTTTCTCCGGCGTGGTCCCGTCGTAGACGCCCGCGAGTCGGTCGCCGAGTCCGTCCTCGATGGGAGTCATGAGGTCGTCGTTGGCCCCGACGTTCGACCCGCAGACGACGAGCGCGCGGTCGAGGTCGCGCTCCGCGAGGTACTCGCCCAGACGGGCCGCACAGCCGCGGCCGTAGACGATGTCGCACCCGTGGTACTCGTACTCGAAGGCGTCGGCTATCGGAAGCATGGTCTCGAATTACAGCGGCGTCCCAATGAAGGTGGGGCCGCGGCGCTACCGTCGGAGCGCGTCCAGTTCCCTCACGCCGGTCTCCACGTCCCACTCGCGCAGTTCGTCGCCCTCGGCGTCGAAGACGAACTCCCCGGCGAACCGCTCGCCGTCGAGCAGGTGCGGCAGCCAGTAGCGGTCGTCCTCCCACATCTCGTCGTAGGGGACCGCGTCGTAGTCGTACCACTCGGGGTCGGCCTCCGGAGACGCCTCGGGCGTCCCCGCGAAGTCCTCGGCGCGGAAGACGTGGACGAACATCCGGGGGTCCTCACCGAACACGAACCGGAACTCGCCGACCTTCTCGGGGTCGCGGGGCGTCACGCCGATTTCCTCCTCGACTTCGCGCACGACGCACTCGCCGGGGGTCTCGCCGTCCTCGACCTTCCCGCCGGGACCGACCAGTTTGCCCTCCCCGAGACCGCGCTTCTTCCGGATGAGCAGCACCTGCTCGGCGTCGGGCCGCAGGAGGTAACACAGCGTCGCGTGTTGCATGGTCGGTGGCTCGGACTCCGTCTGAATAGCCCTGCTGGTTTCGTTCGCTCGGTGACAGCTCTATCACGGCGGCTGTTCGAATCGCCCCGAACCTGTCCGCGTACCCGTCGCGCCACCACGCCTACCCCGCTCGCTCCCGTCCGACCGACCATGACCGACGCGGACGACGAACGAGCCAGACCGGTCGGCGTCAACCACGTGGCGCTCGAAGTCGGCGACGTGGACGAGGCCCTCGACTTCTACGAATCGCTGTTCGAGTTCGAACTCCGGGGACGAGGCGAGTCGTCGGCCTTCGTCGACGCGGGCGACCAGTTCCTCGCGCTCTCGGAGACCGACGACCCCGGCGGCCCCGACGACCACCGCCACTTCGGTCTCGTCGTGGACGACCGCGACGCGGTCGAGCGGCGACTCGAAGCGACCGACGCCGACCGCGTCCCGTCCGGGAGCCTCGACTTCCGGGACCCGTGGGGCAATCGCGTGCAAGTCGTAGCCTACGAGGACGTCCAGTTCACGAAGGCCGACCACGTCCTCCGGGGGATGGGTCTCGAAGGCCTCGGAAAGTCCGAGTCCGCGCTCTCGGAACTCGCCGAGAAGGGCATGGCCCCTGAGTGAGTCACGCGCTCCGCGGGATTGATTATCGTCGGGGAACCAACACGAACCGATGATAGCAGTTTCACCGGATTACTGCCCCGACTGCGGGAGCGACCTCTCGACGACCGAGTTCGAGGACCGGGAGCGCGACTACTGCCCGTCGTGCGAGCGGACGTGGTGGCGACAGTCGGTGCCGACGACTAGCGTTACCGTCCGCGAGGCGGACCGCGTCCTGCTCATCCAGCGGTCCGCTGGCCGTGACGCCGGTCGGTGGGACCTCCCCGCTGGCCACCCCGAACACGACGAACCCGCCCGCGAGGCCGCCGCTCGCGAACTCCGGGAGGAGACCGGACTCGCGGTGGCCCCCGACGACCTCGACCTCGTGGGAACGGTGCTTTCGGAGGGACCTCGGGCGAACTACCGGTCGATAAACTACCGGACCGACCGCGCCGCGACCGACGGCGAGGTGACGGCCGGGTCGGACGCGGCCGACGCCCGGTTCGTCCCCGTCGAGTCGGTCCGGGCGGGCGACGTGGACGTTCGGAACCTCGGGCGACTCCGCCTGCGCGACTCGGGCGTGCTGGAGTAACCCGGCCACCCGAGTTTTCCCGCCGTCCGTCGTAGCACCGCCGATTCCGCGATGACCGACACCCACGAAGTCACGGTCACGTCCGTGCACCAGATGACCCCGACCGTCAAGCAGTTCGTCCTCGAATCCGACGGCTACCGGTTCGACTTCGACCCCGGCCAACACACGCACGTCCACTTCGACCGCGCCGAGAGTCCGGCGGTGGACGACGCGGAGCAGAGCGACGAGGAGGTCGTCCGGCCCTACACCGCGACGTCGATGCCCGGCACCGAGCGCGTCACCCTCGCCATCAAGCGGTACCCCGACGGCACCGCTTCGACGTGGATGCACGAGCGCGCCCCGGGCGACCGAATCGAAATCGAGGAACTGGACGGGAACCTCTACCTCCGCGACCTCGACGCGGACGCGGCGTTCGTGGCGACCGGCACGGGGGCCACGCCGATGATAGCGATGGCCAAGCAGTACGTGCGCGAGGCCACCGGGACGGCCCACTTCTTCTTCGGCGAGACGGACGAGGAACAGCTCTTCTACCGCGAGACGCTGGACCAGTTGGCCGCCGACTACCCGGACTTCGAGGTGACCTACGTCCTCTCGGAGGCCGACGAGGGATGGCGAGGACCCGAGGGCCACGTGCAGGACCACCTCGCGGAGTCTCTGGACGGCTTCGAGGAGCGCGACTTCTACGTCTGCGGTGTGCCCGAGATGGTGGTCGAGACCCGGGAGTACCTCGCGGAGCGCGGCGTGGACGACGACAGGGTCTACGTCGAGGGCTGGGAGGGCGACGAGGTGTCGGACGGGGAAGGCTGAGCTACTCCTTGCGAGCGTCGAGCGCGTCGCTCCTATCCGTCCTCGGGCGGGGTCGCCAGCGTGGTTCCGAGGACGTAGGCGGGCGCGCCGAGCAGTGCGCCGATGCATCCGAAGGCGACGAACACCACCGTGATGGGACCGAACGAGTGCACGGTCAGCGGAAGCGACCAGATTAAGACAGCCGCATACAGCGCGAGCGGCAGGAGGAAGGGACGGGGCGACGGCGTTCCGGCGCTCCGGCGGCGGTCGTGACCGAGCGGGAACTGGAAGACGAGCGAGAGCGACAGCAACAACCCGGAGACGACGACACTGCTACCGGAGGCGCGCCCGATGAAGCGGACCAGCGCCGCGGGGTCGAACCCCTGCTCCGCGAGGACTGCGACCGCGACGCCGACTGCCGCGGCGAGCCACGACCCGACAGTGTTGGGACGCCCATCGCGGAAGTGACGCCGAACGTGGGCGTGTCCGACCGAATACGCACCGAGCGTGAGGTACGCACCGGCGACGGCGTACAGCCACGGTGTTTTGCCCCGGATGAGCGGGACGAAAGCGGGATAGAGCGGATGGCCGAGGAAGTAGAGTCCGAGCGCAACGACGGCCGCAGCGGTCCGCTTCGCGCCGGTGGTCCGTTCGGTGAACGACCACTCCGAGACGCGAACGACCGCGTAGAGGACCCCCGTGACGACCAGCGACGGGAGAACGACGAGCGTACCCAGATTCGTCACGAGCGCGTTCACGTGATGGACGAGAGACAGGACTGGCATGGGTCTTTTGGACGCCGCCTGCTGGCCGACAGGCGGACGTCCGGTCGCGTGCCGTCCTCGGACACGCCTCGCCTCACTGGTTCACCGCGAACGGACTCTCGGTCTCCGTCCACTCCCACCCCGGCAGTCGCGTCTGGAACCCGGCCGCCAGCGCGGCGTCGAGGTCGTCCGCGCCCGCGGTCTCGCGGCCCTCCTCGGCGTGGACCGTCACGTCGGCGTAGTGGAACGTGGCCTCGGCGAGCAGTCTGAGGGGCTGATTCCCCGCGAGAGTTCCGGCGAGTTGTCGGCCGAGGAGTTCGTCCACCACGAACCCCGGGTAGTCACCTTCGACGTCGAGTTCGCGCAGGACGGCGACCATCGCGGCGACGTTGACCGCCCGGTCGCCGTCGGCGAAGACGGCGTCCACTTCCCGGCGATAGTCGTCGGCGCTCACCTCGTCTACCTCCGTGTCGAACAGGTCGCCGAGGTCCGCGCGAACGTCGTTCAGCAGGGGCACCACGACGTCGGCCCGGCCGCGGACCCACTCGTACTCGTCGGCGACGCGGTCACGAGTTACTCGCATGGTTCGGACGACGGGCGCGAGGGGTTTGGGTTTGCGCATTTTGAGAAGGCTTTTATAACATCGGGAACTAATGCCGCATAAGCGGGTTTTCCTGCGTCCCCGAGTGAGCGTTCGGTCTTCCCCGGTGTCACGGGGACGAGGGCGACTCGCCGACACGCGAGTTTCAACACCCCGCGGAGAAGCGAAATCTATGCTGTGCTGTACTCTACGTCGTAGTCCTGATGGCAGTCCGACCGGTCCGACGTTCGTCCGCGAGCAGGGAGTTCGCGGCGGCACGGACCTGTCAAGAGTGACTGCACGGCCCAGAGGACAGCACGGACAGACGGAACGACTTTTTCACTATGAGTAAAGTAGACCAGCAACTCGAGGACCTGCGAGCAGAGATTACGAGCGAGTTACCGAGCGACATCTCGGTGTCGGACGTGAAGTACGAAGGCCCGGAACTGGTCGTGTACACGCGCGACCCCAAGAAGTTCGCCCGGAACGGCGACCTCATCCGGCAGTTGGCCAGCCAACTCCGCAAACGCATCACGGTCCGACCCGACCCCGACGTGCTGTCCCGACCCAAAGACGCCCGGGACCAAGTGCTCGACGTCATCCCGGAAGAGGCCGGTGTGACCGACCTCGACTTCCACGCCGACACCGGCGAGGTCGTCATCGAGGCAGAGAAACCCGGCATGGTCATCGGCAAGCACGGGTCGACCCTCCGAGAGATAACTCAGGAGGTCGGCTGGACGCCCGAAGTCGTCCGCACGCCCCCCATCGAATCCTCCACCGTCTCGAACGTCCGGAACTTCCTGAAACAGGAGCGCGACGACCGCCGCGACATCCTCGAAAAGGTGGGTCGCCAGATTCACCGCGAGGAGATGTCCGACGACGAGTACGTCCGGGTGACGACGCTCGGGTGCTGTCGGGAGGTCGGTCGCGCCTCGTTCATCCTCTCGACGCCCGAGACCCGCATCCTCGTCGACTGCGGCGACAAGCCGGGTGCCGAAGGCGAAGTGCCGTACCTCCAAGTCGAGGAGGCGCTGGGCGCGGGCGCGAGCACCATCGACGCCGTCGTCCTCACGCACGCCCACCTCGACCACTCGGCGCTCATCCCGCTCCTGTTCAAGTACGGCTACGACGGCCCCATCTACACCACCGAACCGACCCGCGACCTGATGGGCCTGCTCCAGTTGGACTACCTCGACGTGGCGGCCAAGGAAGGCCGCGCGCCGCCCTACGAGTCCGAGATGGTCCGGGAGGCCATCAAGCACACCATCCCGCTGGAGTACGGCGACGTAACCGACATCGCGCCCGACGTGAAACTGACCCTCCACAACGCGGGCCACATCCTCGGCTCCGCGGTGTCGCACTTCCACATCGGCGACGGCCTCTACAACGTCGCGTTCTCGGGCGACATCCACTACGACGACACCCGACTGTTCAACGGCGCGGTCAACGACTTCCCGCGGGTCGAGACCCTCATCCTCGAATCGACCTACGGGGGCCGCAACGACTACCAGACCGACCAGGAGGACTCCGAGCAGCGACTCAAGGAGGTCATCAACGAGACCTACGAGGAGGGCGGGAAGGTGCTCATCCCCGCGTTCGCAGTCGGTCGGTCTCAGGAGATGATGCTCGTCCTCGAAGAGGCGATGCGGAGCGGCGACATCCCCGAGATGCCGGTCCACCTCGACGGCATGATCTGGGAGGCGACCGCCATCCACACCACCTACCCCGAGTACCTCCGCGACGACCTCCGGGACCGCATCTTCCACGAGGACGAGAACCCCTTCCTCGCCGACCAGTTCAACCACATCGACGGCGGCGAGGAGGAGCGCCGCGACGTGGCCGACGGCGACCAGTGCATCATCCTCTCGACGTCCGGCATGGTCACCGGCGGCCCCATCATGTCGTGGCTCGAACACATCGGCCCCGACCCGGACAGCCGCATGGTGTTCGTCGGCTATCAGGCGCAGGGGACCCTCGGCCGACGCATCCAGAACGGCTGGGACGAGATTCCGATGAACCGCGGCGGCGGCCGCGGCCGCAACGGGAAACTGTCGCTGAAACTCGACGTCGAGACCGTGGACGGCTTCTCCGGCCACGCCGACCGACAGGGCCTGATGAACTTCGTGAAGACGATGAACCCGCGACCCGAGAAGGTGCTGTGCGTCCACGGCGACGAGTCGAGCGTCCAAGACCTCTCGTCGTCGCTCTACCACGAGTTCAACATGCGGACGTTCGCGCCGAAGAACCTCGAGACGTTCCGGTTCAAGTAGAGA
Source organism: Halorussus aquaticus (assembly GCF_024218795.1). Taxonomy (GTDB): domain Archaea; phylum Halobacteriota; class Halobacteria; order Halobacteriales; family Haladaptataceae; genus Halorussus; species Halorussus aquaticus. The sequence continues at coordinate 1,875,693 of NZ_CP100400.1, read as the reverse complement.
GCCGTTCCAGTTCAGTAGACGCCCGGCGCCAGCGCCTCTGTCCGGTACTCGCCCCGGGCGAACCCACGTCGCTGACGGCGGGAGCCTGCTTCTCCGCGGTTCCGCAGTGGCGCTGCAGTCCGGGACTCGCCCGGTCGGAGGTCCGAGCCATCGCCGACCGACGTGACACCGTGAGTGAGTTCGTTCGAGCGAGTAAATCGCGTTCGAGGTCGGCCCGCTACGTCCCGTCCTCGACCGACGAAGCCCACTCGGGCCACTTCTGGCGTTGGGCCCCGTCGAACGAGGGGTCGCCCGACATGGCCTTTATCGAGCGAGCGTCGTCCAGACTCCAGACGGCCCCGTCCTCGTGGAACAGTCCGTTCAGGACGCCGTGTTTCCGCTGTGCCGGAACGAACGCGGGCTTGACCATCAGCGACCAGAAGAAGTTACCGAACCCGGCCTCGTGAATCAGCGGCGCGAGCGACGAGTAGTTGGAGGACTTCTGGTCCTCCGGCGGTTCGGAGGCGAACCCCGTCGCGTGGCGGACGCGCTGCCACTCCGAGAGCCACACCGGGACGTCTAGGTCGTCGGCGACGTCCCTGTTCGACCGGAGCATGTCCTCGTAGACGGCGGGACTCTCGGCGAAGTTGTAGTGGAACTGGAACGCGTCCACGCCCCAGTCGGCGTACGTCGAGTTGTTGGCCATGCTCGTGGACCCGACGGTGAGCGCCACGTCGCCTTGGAGTTCGTCGGCGGTCTCGTACATCCCGTGGGCGAACTGCTGGACGTACGACCGCCAACCGGGTTCGTTCATTATCTCGATGGCCAGCAGGCGGTCGTCGTCCCCGAAGTGGTCCACGAACCACCGGACGTACTCCCGCGGTTCGTCCCACCGCTGCTCGGTCCGCATAATCTCGGACGACGGTTCGCGCACGCCGGTCGCGCTCCGGGGGTCGGTGTCGTGGAGGCGCTGCTTCGTCGGTTCCTTCCCGGCGAAGTCGAACAGGCCGAGCAACACCTGCTGGCCGTTCTCGTCGGCGGTCGAGAGGAAGTGCTCGACGTTCTTCCGGAGGGTCTCTGGCTCCTCGCGCCACGCCTCCAGACTCGTCCACGTCCGAATCGCGTTGAGGTTCACCCTGCTGGCGTACCCGAGGTCGCGCTCGATGACGTCCGGGTCGTAGTCGGCCCACTGCTGGTAGAAGTTGAACGCCCTCGCGGGGATGTAAATCGCGCCGCGCACGTCCAGCGGTTCCAGCTCGGTCTGGTCGATGCTCGACGCCGTCTCCGCGGGCGAGTTCGCCGTCGCGTCGCCGCGGTTCGTTCCGTCCGACCGATTCGTCGTCCGACTGCCGGTCAAGGAGCTACAGCCACCGAACCCGACGAGAGTCGCTGCGGCGCTAGAGGTCAGGAACGCGCGCCGCGAACAACGGTCCCCCATACACCTGCCACCACAGACGTATCAATAATTGTTGTTGCCTGTCTCGGGAGTGTCTCCGGACCGGTAGGCTACCGGAGTTCGAAATCGAAGCCGTCCGCGGCGGTGGCGTCGTCGCCCGCGACGGCGCTCGCGACGCCCGCGCCAAAGGCGTAGGCGACGGCCCGAGAGCCGCCGCGGAGTCGTTCCATCACGCCGCGTTCGGGTTCGAACTCCTCGACGGTCACGTCCTCGACGCCGAGGTCCGCGGCGAGGCGCTCCTCGACCTGTCGCTTGGTGGCGAGTTCGTCCACCAGTCCGATGGACTTGGCGTCCTCGCCGAGGTAGACTCTGGCCTCGGTGTCCCGGACCTGCTCGTCGCTCAACTCCCGACCGTCGGTCACGCGCTCGACGAACTCCTCGTAGTAGCCGTCGATGATGCCCTGCAGGTACTCGCGCTCGTCCTCGGTCATCTCCTTGAGCGACTGACCAGCGTCCTTGTACTCGCCCGCCGCGAGGCGCTCGTACTCCAGTCCGAGTTTGTCGGCCATCCCCTTGGCGTTGACTCGCGACCCGATGACGCCGATGGAACCGACGATGCTCCCCTCGCGGGCGTAGATGTCGTCGCACCCGCTGGCTATCCAGTAGCCGCCGCTGGCGCAGACGTCCGTCGCGTAGGCGACCGTCGGCCCGTCGAATCGCTCGGCCGCGAGTCGGATGTCGTCGCTCGGCACCACCTCGCCGCCGGGCGTGTTGAGTCGCAGGAGGAGCGCCTCGGCGTCGCCGTCCTCGTCGGCGCGCTCTATCTGCTCGACGACGTCGCCAGCGGGCGTCCCGCCGGGCCGGGGTGGAATCGTGCTTCCGCCGCCGTCGCGGGTGATGGGACCTTCGACGGCCACCTCCGCAACGTCGTAGTCGCTGATCAGCCCCGAGGCAACGCGCCCGGCCGCCCGCGCTCCGAGCGCGCCAGCGACGACCACCAGCACGACGCCGACGAGTCGCGCGAGGTTGCCGTCGGGAACGTCCACGAACAGGAACCAGCCGAGTACGACCGCCGCGGCCACGCCGAGTACCACGACGAGCGTCTGGAGGACCCGCGAGCTATCGGCCACGGTCGCTCACCTCGATAAACTGCATATCACCGAGTGGGGCCGCGCGCGCCGTTAAGGCTTCGCTCGGCGACAGTTCTGCTCGCTACCGGGGACGACTCGGAGCGCCGCGGTCGAAACGGCTCAGAGGAACGCGACCGTGGATCCGACGAGGAAGATGGTCACGAGGAGTCGCCCGACGCTCCCGGCGAACGTCGCCAGCGCGAACTTGACGTAGTCCTCTTCGAGGACCGCGAACGCGTAGATGGAGAGCGTGTCGGGGAAGAACGGAACCGACAGCGCCAGTGCCATCCCGACGTACCCCCACTTCCGGGCGAGTTGGAGCGTCTTGTTCTCGGACCACTCGACCACGTCGAAGCGCGAGCGTCGGAGGAACCTGATGACGGGTCCCGACTCCTTGGCCTCCTGTCCGATGTGGAACGCGAAGACGCTCCCTGCGGCCTTGCCGACCGCGCTGACGAGGATGATGAGCGTGAGGCGCTCGGCCTGCGTGAGACCGAGATCGAGCGGCGCGGCCAACACGACTTCGCTCACGCCGGGGAGCGCGAAGGCGATGAGAAACGAGTAGGCGAAGATGATGGCGAGACCGACCCACCCGGTCGTCGTCTCGACGGCGTGTTCCAGCCATTCGAACGACCCGAGGGCGAGGCCGTCGAGCAACGCGAGGGTGGGGAAACCGAACACAGTCGGATAGAGGCCGAAGCACGGTTATGAGCTTTTTGTCTCGGCACAGGTGAGTTCGGTGACAGGGCGCGTCTCGGAACGGCGTCCGGGGCGGCGAACAGACTCATCCCTATCCGGACGTTACTCGGTTGCATGTTCGACCACGACTACACGCTGGTCGCGCACCCGCGACTCCGCGCGGAACTCTCCTACCGGAGCGACGACGGTGACCTCGCGGCCGCGACCGTCCGCCTCGACTACCGACGGGACGAACTATGGACCGACGACGGTACGGCGGTATCGCTACCCGAAGAGACCGAGGTCTCCGGCGTCGAGTGGCAGGGCCTCTCGATTTCGCTGTATCGGGACGGCGAGCGCGTGCTGGCCCGTGAGTTCTCCAACTCGCTGGTCTCGAACGCCGCGGACGCGGTGGACGCCGCCGAGACGGTCGCGCCCGCGCTGGTCCGTCGCGGCCGGGACGCCGCGAAGCGAATCACCAGCAAGCGGTCGGGCGGTCGGGTCGAGATGACCCAACTCGACGGGTCGACGGTAGAGGCGCTCGCCCCGCCAGCGCAGGCCACCTTCGAGGTGTACGAGGGCAAGGACGGGAAGTGGCGCTGGCGACTCGTCCACGACAACGGGAACGTCGTCGCCGACTCCGGACAGGGCTACTCCTCGAAGCGGAGCGCCGAGAAGGGCCTGCGGAGCGTCAAGCGCAACGCGCTCGGCGCGCCGGTCGAGGCGGTCGGCGGCGAGACCGAACGCGACGTGCGGTCGGGGGCCGACGCCGAGAGCGGGCCGGACTCGGGGACCGAGAGCGAACCGGGGAGCGACGCCGACTCCGGGTCGGGCGGCGACGCCGAATCCGCCGAGTCCTGAGCGTCGAGGGGCTTCGACCCGCCGACCGCGGAGTCGGTGTCACGACTCGGGGGAGAACACGTAGGAGTGTCGAATATCCACGTCGTACAGCAGGGCGCCCTCCGGCATCCGGAAGAGTCGCCACGAGAGGTAGAGGTCCCCGATTGCGCCCGAGGTGTTCACCGCGAGGACGAGGAACGCCGCGAGCGCGACCGGGAGCGGCCCGGCGAGCAGCGGCGTCAGGACGACGGTGAACACCGCGAGCGGCGCGAGCGCGACCGCGACGTTGTCCCGGCGTGTCTGGAACTGGCCGAACACCGCGGGAACGAGTTCCCGCGAGCCCTCGTTCGCCAGCGCTCACGAGGATGCGGCGGCGTACGCCGCGCCCACGTTGAGCGCGAGTCCGTACTTCACTCGATAGCCCAGCAGGTGATAGACCGCTCCGCGGACCAGTTCGTGGACGACGATGGTCGCGACCGACAGCGCGGCGACGACCCCGATTCCGACCGGTCCCACGGTGAACTCGACGGGCGTCCCGCCGCGGAGCGCGTGCATCAGTCTGCCGAATCCGGTGACCGCGAGGACGAACAGCACCAGCGACCCCAACGACAGCCACAGGCCGGGATAGGAGAACTCGGTCGGGTCGCCGTAGCCGTCGGGCGACTCGGGCGGACCGGGCGTCGGCGAGGCGGGCGGCGCGTCGGCGGCGGACCGGGCGGAGGGACGATTCGTCATCGCCCCGACAGACGGCGGACGGACGGAAAACAGTTTGTCCGCGAACCGCCCCGTCAGAGCGCGTCGAGGTCGGCCACGAACGATTCGAGCATCTCGCGGGTGACGTGGGGCATGCAGACCACCCGTAGCTCTCCGGACGCGGTGGGCGAGACCCGCCACCCCTCCGACCGGAGGGTCTCTATCTCCTCGCGCGGGATTTCGGCGGCGACCAGCGGCAGGACCGGGTCCACGACCGAGTAGCCCCGCGATTCGAGGGCGTCGGCCACCCACTCGGCGTTCGCCTGCCCGCGCTCGTAGTTCTCGCGGTAGCCCTCGGGCCACAGCGCTTCCATGGCGGCGTGCGCGCCCGCCACGCCCGCGCCGCTCCGGGTCCCCGTCAGGGTGGCCTGCGAGGTGGATTCGAGGTACGGCGTATCGACCGCGAGCGCGTCCAGAATCGCCTCGTCGCGCGCGAGGAAGCCCCCGGCGGGCACCGGCGCGCGGCCCATCTTGTGCGGGTCGATGGCCATCGTATCGACCGGCGCGTCCTCGAAGTTCCACGCCCAGTCGGTGAACGGGAGGACGAACCCGCCCCACGCCGCGTCCACGTGGAGGAGCGCGTCCGCGTCGGCGGCCGCGTCCGCGAGCGCCGGAATCGGGTCCACTCGACCGTACTCGGTCGTCCCAGCGACGCCCACCACGAGCGCGGTGTCTTCGTCGGCGAGTCGCCGGACGTCCGCGAGGTCTGCGCGCCGGTCGTCGTCGGTCGCGGCGAGGCGCAACTCCACGTCGAGCACGTCGGCCGCCTTCTGGAAACTGAAGTGGGCGCTCTCGGGCGCGACGACGTTCGGGTCGGGCGAGTCGGCGAGGTTCCGGGCCGCGCGCACGGCCTGCAGGTTGGCCTCGGTCCCGCCGCTGGCGACGTAGCCGTGCGGGTCGGCCAGACCAGTCATCTCGCCGAGCGTCTCGACCGCCTCGCGCTCCAACTCGGCGACTGCGGGGTAGGTCGTGGGGTCGCCGGGGTTGTCCGCGAGGTATCTGGCGGCGGCCTCGCGGGCGTCGGGGTGGGGTTCGGTACACATCGACGAGAGGACCCGCCCGAAGTCCTGGGGCGCTCGCTGCATGTTCGGTAAATTTTGTCGGGAGCGTTTATCCGTTCTGTTCTCGACCGCCCGCGAGACGCGTCGAGCGAGTCGCGCCGCGGGGCTTTGGAGTCGGGAAGCGCGCCGCGACCGACTCCGGCGGGGTCGGGCCAGTACCCCTATGCCGACCGCTACCGTGCGACAATTCGAACCATGGAGGAGTCTTCGTCACGGGAGATAGCACTCACCGCCAGCGAGACCGGCACCGTGCTGGAGGCGCTCGAACAGCACGAATCGGACGCGACCGACGCCACCGAGACCGAACTCGACGACCTCGAATCGCGGTTCGACCGCGACCTCGGCGACGGCGAGGCCGCCGAGGTCGAACTCACGCGGGCCGACGCCCACGTCGTCCTCTCGGCGCTGGAGGAGCGCGAACCGCTGACGAGCGGCCGCGACCGCGAGAAGTTGCTGGCGCTCCGCGGTCGGTTCGCCGAGGCGTTCGAGTTCGACGACCGCGTCCCCGAAGGGGCGGAACCGATGGAGGACGAGCGCTACCCCGGCGGAACGTAGTCGAGTCCTCGCGGCGGCAGAGAGACGAAATCGTCGCGACGACGGTGAGGAAGAGAGAGTGAAGAAGTGAGGTCAGGCTTCGACGGTAAGTTCGGCCTCGCGGAGCGCCTCCTCGGCGGAGCGTCCGTCGTGGACGACCGCGGCGACCGCCCGCGCGATGGCCTCGGGGTCGTCGTGCTGGAAGATGGACCGACCCATCGAGACGCCCGCCGCGCCCGCGTCCATCGCGCCGCGGACGGCGTCGAGGGTCGCGCGGTCGCCCTCGGGTTCGCCGCCCGCGATGATGACCGGCTTGGCGGTCGATTCCACGACGCGCTCGAAGCTCTCGGCGTCGCCGCTGTAGGCGGTCTTCACGAGGTCCGCGCCGACCTCCTCGGCGAGTCGGACCGCGTGGCCGAGGCTCTCGGCGTCGTGTTCGTCCACGCCCGGACCGCGGGCGTACGCCATCGCCAGCACGGGCATCCCGTAGTCGTCGGCGTCGTCGGTGACCTCGGCGAGTTCCTCCACCTGTTCGCGCTCGTACTTGCTCCCGACGTTGATGTGGAACGAGACGGCGTCCGCGCCCGCGCGGACCGCCTCCTTGACCGTCCCGGTCATCCGCTTGTCGTTGCTGTCGGGACCGATGGTGGTCGAGGCGTTGAGGTGGACGAGGTAGCCCGCGCCGTTCTTGTTCGGGTGGACGCGGGGCGCGATGCCCTTCTGCGTGAGGACGGAGTCCGCGCCGCCGCGAGTCACCGCGTCGATGGTCGATTCGATGTCCACGAGGCCGTCTACGGCCCCGAGCGTGATGCCGTGGTCCATCGGGACCATTACGTACTTCCCGTCTGTGCCGATTCGGTCGAGTCGTGCTCGGATTCCGGCGGTCATAGTATGTGAAACTGTGGCAAGTGGTGGTTAAGTTCGTTCTGGTTCCGGTACTTTCTCGCCGCCTTCCACCGCGCCCTCCTTGAGTTCGCGGGCCTTGGCTTCGAGTCGGTCGGCGACCGACTCCCCTTCCGCAACGATGTCCACGAACGCGCTCCCGACGACGACGCCGTCCGCGCCGCCCGCGACGATTTCCCGGGCGTGTTCGCGCTCGCTGATGCCGAAGCCGACCGCCTTCGGCAGGTCGGTATCGTCGAGTCGGTCGAGACTGCCGTGGGTCTCGCTGCTCACGTCCGACCGCGCGCCCGTCGTTCCCAGTCGCCCCTGCACGTAGACGAACCCGGACGCGCGGTCAAGCATCCGGCGGAGTCGCTCGTCGGTGGTGGTCGGCGCGACGATGAACACGAGGTCGAGACCGTGCGCCTCGCAGGCCTCCTTCAGCGGGTCGCTCTCGTCCACCGGCAGGTCCGGAACGACGAGTCCCGAGATGCCCGCCTCGGCGGCGGCCTCCACGAAGGGTTCCACTCCGTCACGTCCCTTCCGGGAGCCGTACTGATAGATGAGATTGTAGTAGGTCATGCAGACCAGCGGGACGTCCACGTCCTCGCGCAACGCCGCCACGAGGTCGAAGTAGCGGTCGGGAGTCATCCCCCCGTCGAGCGCCCGGCGGATGGCCTGCTGGATGGTCGGTCCCTCCGCGATGGGTTCGGAGAACGGCAGACCGAGTTCGATCACGTCGGCCCCGCCGCGGACGAGCGCCCGGACGTACTCCTTGGTACTCTCTGCGTCGGGGTCGCCCGCCACGACGTACGAGACCAGCGCCGGGTCGTCGGCGAAGGCGGCCTCGACGTCGCTCTCGTCGGACACTTCGGTCTCACTGGCCATTCTCGAACACCGAAGCGACTCCTCGGTCGCTTCGAGCTCCGATTCGTCTTCGCTCATCGGAACACCTCCATCGTCGGGGCCGCGTCGATGTCGCGGCGCTCGCTCTCCTCGATGACCGTGTCGAGGTCCTTGTCGCCCCGACCCGAGACGTTGACGACGACGAGGTCCCCGAGGTCGTCCGGGGCGTCGCCGAGCGCCGCCGCCTCCAGATACGCCAGCGCGTGACTCGACTCCAGCGCCGGGATGATGCCCTCCATCCTCGAGAGTCGGTGGAACGCTTCGAGCGCGGCGTCGTCGCCGACGTTGACCGGCGTCACCCGGCCCTCGTCGGCGAGGTAGGCCAACTCCGGACCGACGCCGGAGTAGTCCAGCCCCGCGCTCACGCTGTGGGATTCCAGAATCTGCCCGTCCGGATTCTGGAGGAGTTTGGTGCGCGCGCCGTGGAGGACGCCCTCGTCGCCCGTCGAGAGCGACGCCGAGTGGGGCGCGAGACCCTCCTCCTCATCGATGGTCAGCGAGGACCCGCCAGCCTCGACGGCGTAGAGGTCCACGTCCTCGTCGCCGACGAACTCGTGGAACGCGCCCATCGTGTTCGACCCGCCGCCCGCGCAGGCGACCACGCTGTCGGGGAGACGGCCCGCGTGGTCCCGGACCTGCTCGCGGGCCTCTTCGCTGATGACCGACTGGAAGTCCCGCACCATCTTGGGGAACGGATGTGGTCCCACGACCGACCCGATGACGTAGTGGGTGTCCTCGACGTTGGTCGCCCAGTCGCGCATCGTCTCGTTGATGGCCTCCTTGAGCGTCCCCGACCCGATGTCCACCGGGTTCACCTCGGCGTCGTGGATGCGCATCCGGAAGACGTTGGGACGCTGTCGGTTGATGTCGGTCCGCCCCATGTATATCTCGCAGTCGATGCCGAGGTGCGCGCACGCCATGGCGGTCGCGGTGCCGTGCTGGCCCGCGCCGGTCTCGGCCACGATGCGCTCCTTGCCCATGTACTTCGCCAGCAGGACCTGCCCGAGCGCGTTGTTCAACTTGTGCGCGCCGCCGTGGAGCAGGTCCTCGCGCTTGAGGTAGACCTCCCGGTCGTACCGCTCCGAGAGTCGGTCCGCGCGCTGGAGGGGCGTGGGTCGTCCGCCGAACTCCCGCAGGCGCTCGCGGAACTCGTCCACGAACCCGTCCTCGTTGTCGAGAACGTATCGCTCGTACGCGTCTGTCAACTCTTCGATGGCGGGCATCAGCGCCTCTGGGACGTACTGGCCGCCGTAGTCGCCGAATTTAGATTCGCTACTCATGTCTGTGTCACCTCTGCGTTCGCGCTCGCGTCAACCGCCGCGTGTTCTCCGTAACTGTTTCGAGAGACTCGGCCCCTCGGCCGCCGGAGGGGGACTCCGAAACGCCGTCCATTATCGCGCTCCCGACGAGCAGGCCGTCGGCCCCCGCCTCGACCATCCGGCGGGCGTCGTCGGGCGAACCGATACCGCTCTCCGCGACGAGGGTCACGTCGTCGGGCGCTTGTGGCGCGACCGTCTCGAAGGTTTCGAGGTCCACCTCCAACTTCGCCAAGTCCCGGTTGTTCACGCCGATTAGCTCCGCGCCCGCCGCGACCGCTCGCTCCAACTCCGCGGCGTCGTGGACCTCCACGAGCGGTTGGAACCCGCGCTCCTCGGCGGCGGCCACGAGGTCACCGAGGTCCTCGCCGACGAATCGGGCGATGAGCAGGACCACGTCGGCCGCCACGGTGTCGAGTTGGCTCTCGCGCACGACGAAGTCCTTCCGGAGGACCGGCACGTCCACTGCCTCGCGGACTCGCCGCAGGTTCTCGGGCGACCCCCCGAAGTGGTCCGGTTCGGACAGCACCGAGAGCGCGGCCGCGCCGCCCGCTACCATGCGCTCGGCCAGTTCCACGGGGTCGGCGTCGCGGGTCCCGTCGGTCGTCGGACTCGTGGGCTTCACCTCTGCGATGACCGGGACGCGCCCGTCGGTCTCCGCCCGAGAGAGGGCCGCGGGGAGCGACCGAGCATCGACCGAGAGCGGCCCGCCCTCCGGGTCGCCGCGGGCCTCCGCGGACCGGAGGATGGAAGCGACCGCGGGCGCGAGTTCCTCGCTATCGTTCATCGTTGTGCATTAACGGACGGAATTGTACATAAGGCTTGCGTCTACCCGGACCGCGGTCGGGGAGTTCGGAACTCGAATCAGAATCAGACCTTCTCGGAGTTCGGCACGCACGGAGAACAGGACGTCACGCCGACGGACCCGAAATCGGCCTCAGGTCGGCGGTCGGCGACGGGAGGTCGGCCATCTCGCTCGCGTGTCGGCGTCGGAGCGACTCGTACCGCGCGACGAACCGGACGAACGCCTCGTTCGACCGGCGCTCCTCCGCCGACGTTACGGCGCGGAGAACCCGGTATCGCTCCGCGAGCGCCGCGCAGGTCCGGACCGCCGGGTCGGCCGAGGAGAGCGCCTCGAACCGTTCGATAGTCGCGCGGAACTGGTCGCGGGAGACGGGTTTTCGGAGGTACACGTCCACGGGCGCGTCCGCGAGGTCGACGGTCGGGGTCGCACTGGTGACGAATCCGGTGAAGCGGTCGCCGTCGGCGAGACGCGCGACCAACTCGCGTCCGGTGGCGTCGGGCAGTCGCCGTTCGGTCAACACCGCGTCGAACTCCTCGCCGACCGTCGCGAGCGCCGCCTCGGCGTCGGCGACGGCCGACACCGACCCGACCTCCGAACACCACTCGTCGTAGAGCGCGCGGAGCGTCGGGTCGGCGTCGACGAGGAGAACTGTCGGTCCGGATTCACGCCCACCCATAATTCCGACCACGAACTCGACGAATGATAAACCCCGGCGGCTGTTCCCGCCTCCGGGAATCACCTTACAACATTTGAGTGACAGAAAATAAGGTCCCGACGTGGCCGAAGAAGGTACCCCAGAGGCTGTCTTGGAACTGTTGGACGGGTACACCTGCGCGATTCTGTCCGCGGCGAGTTCGCGTCCGGTGTCCGCCAAGTCGATACGCGAGGCGTTCGGCGTCCCCGACTCGACGCTGTACCGTCGTCTGCCGCGACTCGTCGAGCGCGGACTTCTGACCGAGCGTACACGCATCGACGACGACGGTAACCACTACCGAGTGTACGAGTCCCGCATCGAGCGAGTCGTCTTCGAGGTCGCCGACGGCACGGCGACCGCCCGGGTCTCGACGGCAGACGACGACCGGACTCGGGTCGAGACGTGGCGGTTCGACTGACGGACGCTCGCGGAATCTTCAAGTCCGGACCGGCCGAATCCCGGGGTATGGACGACACTGTCGAGGCCGAGGACCCGAGCGACGTCGCTGGCATCTTCGCGCGCGATTCGTCGTATCTGGAGCGATACGTCCAGTTGGGAGTCGCCAGCGGGCGCGTCCTCAGCGTCTCGTTCCCGGACACGCCCGACGAGCAGGCCCGGACCGACCACGACCTGCTCGACCGCATCTTCGACTACCTCGACGCCGTCGAGGAGGACGATTTCTCGGACGTGACCGTCGCGCTCACGGTGCCGACCGACCAGCGCCGCGTGCTGGAACGCGTCCGAGAGATTCCCTACGGAGACCAGATAAACGTCGAGACGCTGGCCCGGATGACCAGCGGCGTGGACCACACCGACGAGGACGACCTGAACACGGTCCGGACCGCGCTCGACCGGAACCCCGCGCCGCTGCTGATTCCGGACCACCGAGTCCGCGACGGCCCGAGCGCCGCGCCGCCCGCGGTCGAACAGAAACTCCGGTCGCTGGAGGGACTGTAACCCCGGTCGCTCGCGCTTTGCCTCTCGCGTCACCCCCACGCATCAGTTAGTTTTTCAACATTTCGACTTCCGAGTTCAGAGTCCGCCACGACTTCGGAAAGTTCAGTTTCTCCCCGGTGGCGGGACACGGGACCGGATGCGACGCGCGTCTGACGCAACGTTTACTTGTTCGCGCACAATTACCCGCCCATGACAAGCCTCGCGGAGGCCTACGAGGAGAACGTCGGCGAGGTGGGGAACGTCCGACTGCTCTATCTCGGGGTCGGTCTGTTCGCCGTCGGGGTGTCGCTCGTCGTGTTCGCGATTCTGCTCTCCACGACGGACGTTCACTCGGCGTTCGGTCTCGGCACGCTCGGTGCCCGGGAAGTCGCGGGCGTCCTCGCCGGACTCGGCGTTCCGGCGGTGTTCGTTGGTATCTTCAGCGTCCTACCCGCCAGCCAGCGCGTCAGGGCCGCGGCCGCAATCGGTGCGGGGGTCTCGTTGCTCGGCGTCGCGCTGTTCACCCACGCCTACCCGAAGCACTGGGCCGGGTACGGCCGACAGTTGACCCTGCCGGTGGTCGCCGTCTACTTCTTCGGCGCGCTGGTCACGTTCGGGTGCCTGTTCGTCGCCGTGGTCAACTTCAAGACGCGAAACGACCCCGGCGGGACCGTCACGCTCGAAGTGAGCCACGAGGGAGAGGTCCGCACCGTCGAGGTCCGGAAGGGCGAACTGGACGAGTTCGACGACTTGGACGACCTGCGCGCGCTCCGGACGGGACTGGCCGACTCGGCCGCCGGGGACCCCGACAACGACCCCGAACCGGTCTCGCCCGGGATGGGCGGCGTCGGCTTCTTCGGCGACACGCCCGACGGCGAGACGCCGACGCAGACGAACCAACCGGAGCGAGGAGCGCCCGGCCGCGGAAGCGCGACCAGCGACGGCGGGACCGCGGCGGACGACGACATCAGGTCGCCGCTGGACGACGGCGAAGCCCCCGACCGTCCTCACCCGACCACCGACGCCTACTGCGGCAACTGCCAGCACTTCCAGTACGTCCGGACCAACGAGGGGATGCAACCCCACTGCGGCTTCTACGGTCGGACGATGAGCAACATGGACGCCTGCGAGGAGTGGGAACCGAACAGTTGAGGCGCGGACGCGGACCGCCGCGGCGAACGTGTTCTGGAAACGGTAATTGTCGGTCGAACTGTTGATGCTCACACATGGTCGAGATGCGTGTGAACAGACTCGGCGTTCTAGGCGTTCTGGGGGTCTTCGGCGTCTGGGCGAACGAACCCGCGCTGTTCGCACTCTTCGCGCTCTTCGCCCTGTTCGGGTCCGACCGGACGGTCCGCGTTCCGGCGACGCGGGACCGAAACGAGAGTTAGCGGTCCGAGAGCGTCTCTTCGACCGACGCCCAGTGGCTCCCCATCCAGAAATACTGGTCGCACTCGGGGCACCGCCAGACCCGGAACTCGTCGGTGTCGGGCGCGTACTCCGGCGTCTGTGCACCCGGCGTGACGGCCACCAACTCCGCGTTGCACTCGGCGCACCGCGTCGGGTCCGAGAGTTCGAGTTCGAACCCCGCGTCGGAGAGTTCTCGGAGTTGGTCGGTCACCGGTTTCGTCGTCAGTAGCAGTCCGTCGGCGCGCTCGGCCAACTCCGCGTCCCGAGTCACGAGCAATCGTCCTTCCGATTCCGCGAGAGCCAGCAGGTCGTCGTCGGCCTCGACGCCTCCCGGGTCGTCGCATCGCTCCTCCCCGCTCGTCCGTTCCGAGGCGCTTCGCGCCTCGCGGTCCAGCGCGTACGCCGCGTCGTACCCGCACATCCGGAGGTACGTCGCCAGTTTCCCCAGCATCGCGTCGAGCAGGAGCGCCGACTCCGCGGGCGTTCGGGTCGGCATCTCAGTCGAGGAACTCCCGCACGCCGTCGGCGTCGCGGGTGTTCAGGATATCGTCGGCCTGCGCCCACCCGCGCCGGGCGGTGTGGACGCCGTACCGGACGTGTTCGTACTCCGCCGGGGAGTGGGCGTCGGTGTCGATGGCGATGGTCGCGCCCTCCTCGACGGCCTGCTTGACCGCGCTCCCCCAGAGGTCGAGACGGTAGGGACTGCTGTTGACTTCGAGGGCGGTACCGTGGTCGGCGGCGGCGCGGGCCACCACGTCGATGTCCAACTCGACGCCGGGGCGCTGGTGTATCATCCGCCCGCTCGGGTGGCCGACGATGTCCACGCTCGGGTGTTCGATGGCGGCGACGATGCGGTCGGTGGCGTCGCCTTCCAGCGCGCTGTGGGGCGAGGCGACCACGCAGTCGAGGTCGGCCAGCAGGTCGTCGCTCACGCTGATGTCGCCGTCCCTGTCGATGTTGGCCTCGACGCCCGCGAAGACGGTGATGGGGAGGTCGTCGGCCATCGCCCGAATCTCGGCCAACTGCTCGCGCAACTCCTCGTCGTCCAGTCCGACGCCGCCGACCATCCCCGGTCCGGTCGCGTGGTCGGCGACGCTGATGTAGTCGTGGCCGAACTCGGCCGCGGCCTCGGCCATCTCCGCGACGCTGAACCCGCCGTCGGACCACTCGGTGTGGAGGTGGAGGTCGCCCCGGATTTCGCCCTCCTCGACGAGGTCCGGCAGGTCGCCGTCCGCGGCGGCGGCTATCTCCCCGCGGTCCTCGCGCATCTCGGGTTCGATGTACGGCAGGCCGACCGCTTCGTACATCCCCGCCTCGGTCTCGCCCGCGACGCGGTCGCCGACTCGCTGGCCCGAATCGGGGTCTTCGACTTCCGAGACGTCGTCGGACGAGTCCGACGAGCCGTCCGAGCCGAGCTCGGAGACGTCGAACGCGCCGTACTCGTTGATTTTGAAGCCCCGGTCGATGGCGTAGTTCCGCAACCGGATGTTGTGCTCCTTGCTCCCGGTGAAGTACTGGATGGCGCTCCCGAACTCCTCGGGCACGACGACCCGGAGGTCCACGCGCTGGCCGTCCGAGCGCACGCTGGCCTTGTCGGTCCCGGCCTCGATTACCTCGTCGGCCTCCTCCCACTCGGTGAACGCGTCGATGACCGCCTGCCGGTCGTCGCTCCCGACCAACACGTCGATGTCGCCGATGGTCGGTTTCCACCGCCGGAGCGACCCCGCGAGTTCGCACCGGCCCGCCTCCGGAATCGCCTCGAAGAACTCCAAGGCGGCCTCGCCGACGGGACGGGCGTCGCCGAGCAGCGACCGGCCCTGCGACTCGCGGGCGAACTGGATACCGTCGAGGATGTTCTGTTCGGTCTTCTCGCCGAACCCGGAGACCTCCCGAATCCGTCCCTCGCGGGCGGCGTGTTCGAGGTCGTCTAAGTCCCGCACGTCGAGCGCCCGGTAGAGGTCGCCCACCGTCTTGGGACCGACGCCCTCGACGCTCGTGAGTTCGGCCATCTCGACCGGCATCTGCTTGCGCTCGTCCTCCAACTGCTCGAACGTGCCCGTCTCGACCGCCTCCACCACCTTCTTCGAGATGGACTCGCCCACGTCCTGAATCCGCTGGACCGCCTCGGGTCCCTCGGCGGCCAACTCCTCGATGGCCTCCGGGGAGTCGCGGATGCTCTCGGCCGCCCGCTCGTAGACCTTCGGCTTGTAGTCCACGCCCTGCGCGGACAGCAGGTCGGCGTACTCTTCGAGTAAGTCGGCGATTTCGGCGTTGCGTGTCATGAGTGAATCCGTCGCGTGTTCGGGGTGAGTCTGTCTGCGGTCGGGGTCAGAGGCGGCCGCGACTGCTCGCGTCGTCCCGGCCGAGCGCCTGCTTGAGGAACGACATCCACCGCTTGCGGTCGGCGGCCTCCTGGGCCTGTTCCTCGCGTTCGAGGTCGGTCGGGCCGAGGTTCTGGAGGGCGTTGAGCGCGCGGTCGATGCCCACGATGGCGTTGACCAACTCCTCGCCCTCCGCTCGCGTGACGTCGCCCTCTTCGAGCAGTTGCTTGCGCTGGAGGCGCTCGCGCCGGAGGTTCTTCTTCGCCCGGTCAACGCGGTCGCGCTCGCCCGCGGGGACGGTGTCCCGGCGCTTTATCTCGAAGACGAACTCCCGGAGGTCTATCGACTCGCCCTGCACGTCGATGGTCTCGGGGATGTCCGCCCCGACCGTCGCGCCCTCGCGCTCGACGCGCTCCAGCAGTTGTTTCCGCTCGTACTCCTTCACGCCTCCATCTCGGTGGTCCAGCGTCAAAAATTCGCCGGGAAGGGAGGGTCGGACCGGACGGGCACCGACCCGAGTCTGGCGGCCGCGCGTCGCAGACACGGGCGGGAACTGCCGATACATGCGCTCGGAGCATAATCGCCCGGCGGCGCTATGATTGGGTTCAAAGCATACATGCGTGGGCTGATTACGGGGGGCCATGAAGAAGCCCGGCGAAGTGTTTGCGAACGCGAGCGTCTACGACCCCGGCATCGAGGCCATCGTCCCGCGGTACGACGAACTCCACGACGCGCTGCTCAACGCCCCGCCGCAGGACCGAGACGAGTCGATTCGCGTCCTCGAACTCGGCGCGGGGACCGGCGAACTCACCACGAAACTCCTGACGCGGTTCCCCGACAGTAGCGTCCTCGCGGTGGACCACAGCGACCAGATGCTCGACGAGGCCGAGCGCAAACTGGAGACGTTCGGCGACAGGGCCACCCTCGAACGCGGGGCCTTCCCGGACGACTACCCGTCGGCCTCCGGCGAGTACGACCTCGTGGTCTCGTCGCTCGCAGTCCACCACCTCGACGAGACCCGGAAACAGACCCTCTTCGACGCCATCTACGAGTCGCTGGTGCCCGGCGGGTGGTTCCTCAACGGCGACGTGATTCGCTTCGACGCGCCTCATCTCGAAACGCTGTCGGGCGAGATGATAGAGAACTGGGTGCGCTCGAAGGGGTGGCGCGAGGACGACTTCATGGAGGAGTGGGAGGCCAGCGACGACTACGACGACCCCTCCTCGCTGACCGACCAACTCGTCTGGCTCCGGGACTCGGGGTTCGAGGCGGTCACGTCCATCTGGCAGTACTACAACTTCGCGGTGTACGGCGGCAAGAAGTCGGAGTAAGCGGTTCGGGGCGTCGAGAGTCTCGGAATATCGAGCGTGGGGAGGTATCGAGGGTCTCGGGGAGTCGGAACGACCGGCAGAGAGACCGGGGCCAAAGAGCGCCGGACCGCTTCGGACCCGAATTTTAAGCGGACGCGGTCGGTTCGTCCTCACATGGGAAGCGACGGCGTTTCGGTCGTCCGGACCGAGGTGGACGGTCACGAATCGGCGCTGCGGGGGCTACTGCTGGACTACTACGAGTTCGCCGACCGGGAGGCCCGGGCGTACTTCGACGAACTCACGGGCATCGACATCGAGGCGGCCGTCGAGGACGACATCGACCGACTGGAGAGCGCCGCGGTGGACGACCCCCTGTTTCTGGCTCGCGACGGCGACCGAATCGTCGGGTCGGTCCAGTTGAAGCGACTCGACGAGACCACCGCCGAGGTCAAGCGGTTGTACGTCACCCCCGACTACCGGGGGACGGGAATCGGCCAGCGACTCATGGCGGAACTGCTGGACGGTGCGGAGCGCGACGGGTTCGAGACGCTTCGACTCGGTGTCGGGCCGTCCCTCGACGCGGCGCGGTCGCTGTACGAGGACCTCGGCTTCGAGTACACGTCCCGGTACGACCAGAGCGGTGCCCCGGAAGCGGTCGGCGACGAGTGGGGGTTCATGCGACGATCGCTCGACTGACGCCGATCCGGAACCCCCTGAATTCAGACACTTCCGATTTCCGGCTACCTCGTTCCGGCGGGGAAGGCGACGACCCAAATCCCTTTCAGGTCCGACCCCCAAGAGTCCGACAATGGCGCAGTGCGACGTGTGTGGCGAAAGCGAGAACATGCCGTACGAGTGTCGGCGGTGCGGCGGCACCTTCTGTTCGGCCCACCGACTCCCGGAGAGTCACGACTGCCCGGGGCTGAACGAGTGGAACGACCCGGACGGCGTGTTCGACAGTGGTTTCGACGACACCGTGAACGACAGCGGTCGGGCGGGCGGAATCACGGACAGAATCGGCGTCAACACCGGACCCGGCGGCCCACTGGGGTACTTCCGCGGGAACATGACCTACGTCCTGTTGGGGCTGATGTGGATCACCTTCGCGCTCCAGTGGATAGTCCTCCTGGTCGCGCCCCAACTCCACCAGACGCTGTTCGTCCTCCAGTCCGACCACCTCTTCAACGTCTGGACGTGGTTCACGTCCATCTTCAGCCACAGTCCGACCAACTTCCTCCACATCGTCTTCAACAGCATGGTGCTGTACTTCTTCGGCCCCGTGGTCGAGCGCCGGGTCGGCAGCAAGAAGTTCGCCGTCCTGTTCCTCGTCGCGGGAGCGATAGCCGGACTCGCGCAGGTCGGCATCTACGCGGTGATGAACCCCGCCGCCCCGGCGACCGGCGTCCTCGGCGCGAGCGGCGCGGTCGCGGCGGTGCTGGGCGTGCTGACGATTCTGAACCCGAACCTGACCATCTACCTCTACTTCGTCCTCCCGATGCCCCTCTGGCTGGCGACCACGCTGTTCGTCGGCTACTCGGTGTTCGTCAGCGCCGCTGGCGGCATCGGTGCGGGCGGGGTCGCCCAGTTGGCCCACCTCGCTGGCGTCGGCATCGGTCTGCTGTACGGCATCAAACTCAAGCGAGAGGGCGAGCGCGCGCCCCAGCAGTTGCAGGTCGGCGGCGGCCGGGGACCGGGCGGTCCCGGCGGCCCCGGCGGTCCGGGCGGACGATTCTAACCCCTCCGCCTCGTCTGTTCTTCCATGACGCCAGTTCATCCCGAGTTCGTCCCCGACCCGACGCTCTCCCGCGAGGAGATGGAGCGACTCCAGCGCGACATCGCCGACGTCGCGGGCTTCGAGGACGACTTCGCGTTCGACCCCGCGGCGGTGCGGGCCGACCCGACCGACGACGGCCAGACCGCGCTCGGCGCGGCGACCGACGACGCCGAACCCCCGGTGGTCGTCGGCGTTGACCAAGCGTTCGTCGACGCGTTCTCCGAGGACGCGCTCGCGGTCAGCGCCATCGTCGCCACGCGCGGCAGCGAGGTCATCGAGGAGGTCCACGCGGTCGAACCGACCGAGATACCCTACGTCCCCGGACTCCTCTCGTTCCGCGAGGGCGGGGCCATCCTCTCGGCGTTCGAGAAGTTGACGGTCGACCCCGACCTCGCGGTCTTCGACGGGAGCGGACGCATCCACTTCCGACAGGCCGGAATCGCCACGCACGTCGGCGTCACGCTCGACGTGCCCGCGGTCGGCGTCGCCAAGAACCTGCTCTGCGGTCGGCCCCGCGAGTCGCTGGACGAGTACCTGCCGCAGGGCGCTCGCGTCGCCATCGAGGCCGACGACAGCGTGACCGCACCGTCGGGCACGGTCATCGGCTACGCCTACCAGTCCCGGCAATACGACAATCCCGAGACGCGCCACGTGAATCCCCTCTACGTCAGTCCCGGCCACCGCGTGAGCGCCGAGACCACGACCGACCTCGTGGAACGCCTCTGTGCGGGCTACAAACTGCCCGAACCAACCCGACTGGCCGACAACTACGCCGACGAAGTGAAGGCCGAAGTCCGCGACTGAGGTCGGCGCTCGGTGAGTCGTCCGTCGGAGCGAACGACCGGGCGGTGCGGCCAACAGGTCCGCCGCTAAACTCGCTATCGCTTACACGTCCTCGGGGAGCCGTAGTGCGACGCCCGATGACACCCCGAAGCGACGAAATTTATCTGTCCGGACCGCGACAGTGCGAGCGTGACCGAAACTGTCCTCATCACCGGTTGTTCGTCGGGCATCGGGCGCGAGACGGCGCACTGCTTCCTCGAAGACGGGTGGGAAGTGTACGCGACGGCCCGCAACCCCGCCGACATCCAGTCGCTCGGCGACGCTGGGGCCAACGTCGCCACGCTCGACGTGACCGACGAGGACGACGCCGAGCGCGTCGTCGAGCGCATCGTCGACGAAGAGGGGCGCATCGACTGCCTCGTCAACAACGCGGGGTACGCCCAGCTCGGTCCCGTCGAAGACGTGACGACCGAGAGCGTCGAGAGCCAGTTCGAGGTGAACGTCTTCGGTCCTCACCGCCTGCTTCGCGAGGTTCTGCCCCACATGCGCGACCGCCGGACCGGGACCGTCGTCAACGTCTCCAGCGTCTCTGGCCGACTCGCCACGCCCGGCATGGGCGTCTACAACGGGTCGAAGTTCGCCATGGAGGGAATCAGCGACGCGCTGCGACCCGAGGTGTCGGAGTACGGTATCGACGTGGTGCTGGTCGAACCCGGCCCGGTGGACACCGCCTTCGCGGAGCGCGCCTCCGACGAAGTCGAGGGGTTAGAGCGCTCGGACGCCTACGAGACCCTGTACTCGGTTCTGGACGACACCGAGGCCGTCGGCGGCGGCGGTCCGGGCGCGGTGGCCCCCCGCAGGGTGGCCGAGACGATTCTGGACGCCGCGAACCTGACCGACCCCGCCGCGCGCTACCCGGTCGGACAGGTGGCGAAGGTGGCGATGCTCGGTCGGTTCGTCCCCGCGAAGTTGCGCGACAAGTTCTACAGACTCGCGCTCTCGCTGGTGGCGAAGAATCCGCTCGGGGACTGAGTGCTCACTCGGTCGCCCGGCGCGCGAGCATCGCGGCCGCGAGGAGTGCGACCACCGACGCGCCGACCGTGAATCCCGGCGTCTCGCCACCGGAAGTGGTCTCGGCGTTCGTCTCTGCGTCCCGTTCGTCCTCGACCGCCGCCTCGCTGGCCGAGTCGTTTCGCACCTCGAAGTTCAACGTCAGTCCGTCGTACTCACGCGCGGCGCTCTTGTTTCCGACCGGGAAGTACGTGATGGCGGCCCGGAGCGTGTACGTTCCGGGGTCGGACCCGACCACCTTCGCCGAGATGTCCATGGTCTCGCCGGGGTCGATGACGAACGTCGAGGTCGGGAGACCGCCGCCGCTGCTCTGCACGTCGCTTCCGCCCTGAATCCGGATGCCGCTGGGCACCTGAAGGGTAATCTGGACCTTCGTGGGTTCGTCGTTGGTCACGTCCGTCGTGAACGCGCCCGCGAGTCGGCCCGGACTCCCGGGTGCGATGACCGTTTGGGGAGCGTAGAGGCGAGCGACCTGAAACAGTTCGCCCCTCGCGAACGACTTGCCGTTCGTCCCGTCGCTCGACGACGACGCCGTCGATTCGACGGTCTCGGTCGTCTCCGTCACACCCATGGACGAGGGCGACTCCGCCGTGGTCGTCGTGGTAATCGCCTCGTCGCCGACCGGAATCGTCCGGACCCGTTTGACCGTGCGCTCGCCGTTGTCGGTCACCCGGAGCGTGACGGTGTGAGCGCCCTCGTCCTCGAACGTGAAGGTGTTCTGGGACCCGTAATACTCGTAGTAGCCGTCGCCGTCGAAGTCCCACTCGTAGTCGGTAATCTGGCCGTCGGCGTCCGCGGACGCCCCGGCGTCGAACGTCACGGTCCTGTCGGGACTCGGGTTCGACGGCGAGTACGTGAACGAGGCCTCGGGGGCCGAGTTCTCGACCCGAATCGTCCGGGTCCGCTTGACCGTGTGCTCGCCGTTGTCGGTGACCCGGAGCGTGACGGTGTACGTACCGGCGGTGTCGTAGGTGAAGGAGTTCTGTGACCCGTAGTACTCGTAGTAGCCGTCGCCGTCGAAGTCCCACTCGTAGTCGGTGATTTGTCCGTCTGCGTCCGAAGACGCTCCGGCGTCGAAAGTGATGGCGTCGTCGGGACTCGGCTTCGTCGGCGAGTAACTGAACGTGGTGTTCGGTGCGTCGTTCTGCACCGTCACCGTCCGCACCTTCTTGCTGGTCGCTTCACCGTTGTCGGTGACCCGGAGCGTAACCGTGTAGGTGCCAGCGGTGTCGTACGTGAAGGAGTTCTGGGACCCGTAATACTCGTAGTAGCCGTCGCCGTCGAAGTCCCACTCGTAGTCGGTGATTTGCCCGTCTGCATCCGAAGACGCTCCGGCGTCGAAGGTGATGGAGTCGTCGGGACTCGGACTCGACGGCGAGTAACTGAACGAGACGTTCGGCGGTTCGTTCCCGACGGTGACCGTCTTCGTCTCCTTGGTGGTCATGCCGCCGTTGTCGGTGACCCGGAGCGTGACGGTGTAACTGCCAGCGGTGTCGTAGGTGAAGGAGTTCTGGGACCCGTAGTACTCGTAGTAGCCGTCGCCGTCGAAGTCCCACTCGTACTCCTCGATGGTCCCGTCGGCGTCCGAGGACGACGCGGCGTCGAAGGTAATCGACTCGTCGGGCACCGGGTCAGACGGCGAGTAGTCGAACGCGGCGGTCGGCGCGTCGTTCGTCACCGAGACTGTCTGGGTCGTCTCGGCGGTGTTGCCGTCGTCGTCGGTAACCCGGAGCGTCACCACGTACTCGCCCGCCGAGTCGAACGTTCGCGTGACCGTCGCCCCGTAGTGTTCGTAGTAGCCGTCGCCGTCGAGGTCCCACTCGTACTCGTCGATGGTCCCGTCGTCGGTGGACGACGAGGCGTCGAACGTCACCGTCTCGTCGGGCACCGGGTCCGACGGCGAGTAACTGAACGACGCCGTCGGCGCGTTCCCGGCGGCCGACGCGCCGACGGTGGTCACCCCGGCAGTCGCTCCCATCGACAGTACACAGACCAATACCCAAAGATACGTCAGAGATTCCCGTCGTCTATTCATCCAATCCGGTATTTAAAACTGAGATATATAAATATTCGAGAGACGGAACGCGAGTCAGTCGAGACACGACGCCACGAGCGCCAGCATGCGCTCGCCCCGCACTTCGTCGGCGAGCAGGGGCACTCGCTTCACGTCGTGGCCGCGGAAGACGTCCTGCGCTCGGGCGAGGGCGTCCTGCTGGACCTCCCACCGGCGCTGGCAGAACTCGCAGGTGTCGAGGTTTGGCGAGACGAAGGCGTCGGTGTCCTCGCTCGTCACGCCGCCCGACTCCGCCTCACCGGCAGTCGAGCGCGGTTCGACGACGTCCGCGAGGTCTTCCATCACCTTGTTGACGACCACGGTGCCGACCGGCACCCCGAACTCCGAGAGTTGGTCGAGCAGGCGCTCGGACTCGAAGACGCTCATCTCCTCGGGCACCATCACGACCCGGAAGTCGGTCTTGCTCGGGTCCCGGAGGGTGTCGCGGAGTCGCTCGATGCGGTCGCTGAGTTCGTCGAGGTCGTCGAACCCCTGCTCGGGGTTGGCGTCCTCGCCGCCGAACATCCCCTTCATCCCCTCCATCATGCCCTGGAACTTCTGCTTGAGCTTCATGATGCGGCCCAGCATCGTGTCCATGAGTTCGGGCAGTTCGAGGAGTCGGAGGGTGTGGCCGGTCGGCGCGGTGTCCACGACCACGCGCTCGAAGCGCGGGTCGTCCATGAACTCCAGTAGCTTCTGCATCGCGGCGGCCTCGTCCGCGCCCGGCATCGGCCCGCCGAGCAGCGCGTCCATCGGGTTGCCGTCGCCCATCATCTCGCCGAGACCGCCGAGCGGCCCGGACTGGTCGCCAGCGCCGGTCCCGGCGGAACCGTCCGCCGAAGACCCGCCGGTCCCGGCACCGCCCGCCCCGCCTCCGGCCGCCCCGCCGAAGACCGCGTCCCCCTCTTCGAGCGCGGCGTCCGGGTCGATTTCGGCGGCGTAGAGCGGCACGTCCTCTCGGATGCGCTCGGGGGTCGCCGGAATCTCGGTCTCGAAGGTGTCCGACAGCGAGTGAGCGGGGTCGGTCGAGACGACCAGCGTGGCGGTGCCGCCGCGGGCGCTCGCCAACCCCGTCGCGGCCGCCATCGTGGTCTTCCCGACGCCGCCCTTCCCGCCGTAGAGGACGTACTCGGGCGCGTCGATGCCCACCGGAACGTCGCTCTCGTCGATTCGCTCGACCGGCTCCACGTCGAGTTCGGTCATTGCCGGAGGGTAGTGAGTCGGGACTTGTGTACTCGTCGGTCCGCCGCGTCCTCGTCCCGCGAGAAGCCATCGACCACCGGCACGGCGGAGTTCCGTCGCCTCTGCGGAAGCAGGGAGACAGTGCCCAGAGACTACTGACTGCTCCGGTCAGCAAGTCCGCACTGCGACTGCACCGCAACTGCGCCTCCCGCACTGCTCAGAGTCCGTCACGAACGTCGGCCACGTCGCTACGGGAGACTTCGAGAATCTCCGCGGGCGTCAGCGCCACCTCGCGCCACGCCGGAAGCCGCCGGTCCTCGCCCGGCGGGGCGACGGCCTCGGCGTAGATGTCCACCTGCTCGCGCTCCTCGCCGCGGTCGTAGTCGAGACCGTTGAACCCCGCGTCCGCGGCGTACTGCTCGACGAAGGTCTGGGCGGTCCGCCGGTAGCGCTCGGGCAGGGCGTCGTAGTCGGGGGTCACGCCGTGGGACTCGACCGCCCGGAGGAGCGCCCGGCCGACGTGACGACTCATGTCCGAGAGACCGGTCGGTCCCGAGACCGCCCGGTGGTCGTGTTCGTACCGGCCGAGGTCCACCTGCGCGGTTCCCTCGAACCCGGCGTAGCCGAACGCCTCGCCGAGCGTGCCGACCTCCAGCCCCCAGTGGCGCTCGACCCGGAGCGCGCGGACGAAGTCGGCGGTGGCCCCGAACTCCCCGGCCAGCGCGTACCGGAACGACGCGAGGTAGTCGAGCACCGCGGCGTCGGGATGAGCGTCGGCCAGCGCCCGGACCAGCGGCGCGTAGAACAGGCGACAGAGTCGGCCGTAGAGACGCCCGTTCTCGACGCGGGCGTAGTACCCCTTCGAGAACTCGTAGCCCCGACTCAGGGGGAACAGCAGTCGGGCAACGTCGCCCGCCTCGTACGTTTTGGCGTCGGCGTCGTGGACCACCACGTACTCGCTGCGCGCGGCGGCGATTCCGAGCGCCAGCCACACGTCCCGGCCCTTCCCGGCCTCGCCGTTGAGACCGTACTCGTCGAGGCGGTCGGTGACGCCCGGCCCGTTGCACCACACCACCGACAGCGGCAGGTCGAACCCCGAGAGCCAGTCGCAGAACGCCCCGACCTTCTCGGGCGGCGCGCGCAGGGCCACGACCACCTCGCCGGGCGCGACCGACTCCAGTTCCGAGAGGACGCGCTCGGCCGCGAGTCCGGCGTACTCGCGCTCGGTCATCGGGACGACCACCGCCGCGCGGTCCGTCGGGGCGTCGGGGACGGTGCCCGTCAGGTCGTGCAGCGTGGCGACGCGCTCCTGTCCGTACTCCATCGCGTGACGGTTGGGATGGAGGGGTTGAAAAGGGGCGGGAATCGGACGCCGGTGCCGGTTCCGCGTCAGTCTCCCCGAACCACGGTCGGGTCCTGTCCGCCGGTCGGCAGCGAGTCGTTCGCCCAGAGGACGACCAGCACGACCAGAATCGCCACCAGCACGCCACCGAAGGTCTGGAACACCGTATCGTAACCGAACCCGGCGTCGACGAGCGCGCCGACGGCCACGCTCCCGAGCGCCTGCACTATCATCATCGACCCGCTGTACAGCGAGTAGGCGCTCGCGCGGTTCTGGTCGGGGAGCGAGTCGAGCAGGTAGGTGTCGAGCGCCGGGAAGAGACTGTGGACCACGTAGCCGAGGACGGCGGTGACGACCGCGATGGCGACCAACCCCTGTACCGCGGTCAGCGCGAACAGGCAGATGACGAACCCGCCGAGAATCGTCAGCATGAGGGGGACGTGAGGAACGCGGTCGGCGAGTCGCCCGGTGAGCCAGAAGGCCGGAACGCCCGCGGCGAACACCACCGTGAGGAGCGTGTTGCCGGTCGCGGCGTCCAGTCCCTTCGTCGCCGTGACGTACTTGACGTAGAAGTTGAAGAGACCGTTCCAGACGAACCCGGTCGCGCCGAGGATGGCGACGCCGCTGACGATGATGGGCCACTGCTTGCGGGCCGCCGTGAGCAGGTCGCGGTCCTCGGTCCCGGCGTCGGGCATTTGGGTGCTCCGGGCGGTCCAGTAGAAGACCGCGGTGGCGCAGGCCGCCACGACCGCGATGATACTGAAGACTCCGCGCCACGTCGCGCCCGCCAGCACCGCGCCGACGAACAGCGGCGCGGCGACGGCGGCGACCTGACTCGCGGTGCCGTGAACGCCGAGCGTCCGGCCGACTCGCTCCGGGTAGAGTTCCGTGATGAGTGGGTTGGCGGCGATGAAGTACGCGCCGCTGGCCACGCCCATGAGGAACGCGCCGACCCCGAGCATCGCCACCGAGTCGGCGACGGTCATGAACGCCGCCGCGCCGGTCAGCACCGCGCCGGTGCCGAGGACGACTCGGTGGCGGTCCACGCGAGTCAGCAGGTAGCCCGTCGGGATTCGGGGCGTCGCGCTCCCCAACCACGCCAGCGTGGCTACGAGTCCGGCCGTAGACTCGGTGAGTGTGAACGCCGCCGACAGCGGTTCGAGCAGCGGCGCGAACACCACGCGAGCGAGATTGACCAGAAACACCATCGAACACATCGAAGCGAAGACCCGGCCACGAGACACGTTCGACGCTACTCCGAGGGGACAGTCAAACCTTCCGAATCCGGAAAGTCGTCTCCACGCGTTTCGAATCCGAAGTTCTCTCCCCCAAGTTTTTCAGTCGCCTCCGTCGTACTCGTGTGAGCATGAAATCACTTCGGCGAGGCCTCTGGGACGGGGAGGTCGGGAAGGACGCCCGCGGTCGGTTCTCGTGTCGCATCTGTCGTCGGTCGCTCGTGGCCCGGACGGAGGCGGAGGACGGCGTCGAGCGGTCGTGTCCGGACTGCGGTCGGGCGTGGAAGTCGCGGGCGTCTCCGCGGTGGCGGACGACGGGCGGGTAGCGCCGAGGACTACTCGAACACCGCGTCGAAGGCGTCCGCGCCGAGGGGGTCGAACCGGCCCGCGCCCAGATTCTCTGCGACGTGTTCGGGGTCGCTCGTGCCGACCAGTGAACTGGTCACGCCGGGCGCGCTCCGGGCGAAGTTGATGGCGCGCTGGACCGCGGTGTCCCCCGCCAGTCGGTCGCTCACGTCCTCTGGAAGACCGCTGGCGAGGTCCCCCTGTCCGATGCTCGCGCTGGTGAAGACGTTCAGGCCCGCCTCGTGGGCGAACCAGAGCGCGCTCTGAGGGCCGTCCGGTCCCTCGTGGGACTCCACGGTGAAGGCGTCGGCCATGAAGACGTTGAAGGGCAACTGGATGGCCCGGAGGTGGGTCGCGGTGTTCTCGGCGGCCTTGGCGGCCTTCCGGGCGCGCGAGACGATTTCGGGCAGCGAGAGGTACTGGTCGTCGGTCTCGGGCACGCGGAGGGCGTTCCACGTCGCCACGCCGTACGTCGAGATGTCGCCCGCCGCCGCCCGCTCTTCGAGGCGGGTGAACGTCTCCTCTAACTGGTCGTACACCGCCTCGCGGGAGCGCGCGTGGAGTTGGGTTTCGGGGTTGTGGACGTAGTAGAGGTCTATCTCCTCGACGCCCAGATTGTCGAGCGACCGGTCGAGTTGCGCGTCGATGAAGTCGGGAGCGATGCAGTGACTCCCTCGCGCGAGGTCCTCGCGCTCCAGGAGACCCGTATCGACGAACTCGCGTTTGACGTACTCGCCGGGGTTCTCCGGTCGCTCGCCGTCGAAGGGGACGAATCCGCCCTTCGTGGAGACGAACACCGCGTCGCGGTCCACGTCGGCGTCTTCGATGGCCGTCCCGACCGCGCGCTCGCTCCGCTGGCACCGGTAGTTGACGGCGGTGTCCACGACGTTGATGCCGCCCTCCAATGCGGTGGCGACGGCGTCGCGGTACCGGGCGTCCACCGCGTCGGTGGGGTCGCCGAGGTACGTGCCGACGCCGACCGACGAGACGGCGAGACCGTCGAACAGTCGGAAGTAGGTCCGGCCGAAGTCGTCGCCGTGCTGGAGTTTGTACTCGTAGGTTCCGTCGTCGGTGGCCATATCCGAACGTAACGCTCCTATCGGCATAAGACCGGAGGATTCGAGACCGACGCACGGAGGGCCGTCTCCGGGTGGTTTAGGTCGGCCAAAACCGGAACGCTTTTTGTTTTTAGGTATGCCTAAACCGATATGGCGACTAATCGACGAGACCTGTTGAAAGCGGGGAGCGCACTGTTCGCTGGCGTCTCGCTCGCCGGTTGCGGCGGGAAGTTGGAATCTGCGGCTCCGGGGGCGTCCGGCGACCAGAGCGCTGGCGGCGACGCGCCGAAGGCGGCCGAACTGGCCGTCGCGGCCGAGTGGAACGTCTACCGGGCGCTGGCGGCCGACGCGCTCGCGCTCGGTCTCGCGGGCGAGTTCGACGCCGCGGCCGGAGTCGCGGCCGACGCCTTCGAGAAGTTCGAGGGAGCTACGGGCGAGTGGGGTGCCCACGAAGTCCTCGAAACCACCAGCGAGAAGCGCTACTCGGAGTTCGAGGAGGCCCTCGGCCAACTCAGAGAGCGCGCGACGGGCGAGAACGTCGAGGAGATGCGAGTCGAGGCGGACCTCGTCTCGAAGCACCTCTCGGCCGCCCAGACGAAACTCGTCGGCGAGGAGAACGCCCGCGCGCTCGACCTCCAGTTCCTCGGGACGCGCCTCGCGACCGCCTCGGCGCTCTACGCGGCCGGGAAAGGCGACGCCGCGGCGACGATTGCTGGCGACACCTACGAGCAGTTCGAGCAGGCCGCGGTCCACGAGGACCTCGAAACGGCCGACGCCGAGAGCTACGAGGGCTTCGAGAGCGCCGTCGAAGCGGTCGAGAAGGCCGCGACGGCCGGGACCGGTGGAACGGTTCGCAACGAGGCCAACGCCGCATTCGACGCCGCCGCGACGGGGTCGTACGCGGTGGCGGCCAGCGAGAGCGCGGCCGGGGCGGGCCACCTCGCGGCGATACAGGCCCGCGGCTACGACGCCTCGATGCTGGCCTCGCTGGGCGGTCCCTCGACCGAGTTCGCGCACGCCGCCGCGCTGAACGTCTACCGGGCGCGGGCCTACGACGTTGCGTGGCTGACCGCCCGCGGGCAGTCCGAGTACGCGAAGACGGCGGCGGAGGACATCTTCGCGCACTTCGAGGGCGCGGAGGCCCACGAGGCGCTCGAAGAGGCCGACCACGAGGCCTACGAGGGCTTCGAGACCGGACTGGAGGACCTCGCCAGCGCGGCCGGGGAGGGCGACGCCGAAGCCGCCGCGAGCGCCGCGGACGCCGTCGAGAAACACCTCCGAGCCGGAATCTCGGCGCTGGCTACCGGGACCGAGGCCGCCGTGCTACAGGCGGCGTTCTTCCGGGCGCGGTTCGGCGACGCCCGCGAACTGTACGCGCTCGGCGACGGGAAGGCGGCCGCGAGCGTCGCGCAGGGTCTCTTCCAGCGGTTCGAGCGCGACGAACTCGGCTTCCACGAGCGCCTCGAAAGCGCGAGCGAGGACCTCTATCAGTCCTTCGAACACGAACACCTCCAAGAGGGCCTGATTCCGGCGTTCGAGAACGGGAACGACGACGGCGTCGAGACGCACTTCGCCGGAGTCGACGACGCGCTCCTGCAGTTCGCTACGAAAGTCGCGTCCGAAGCGCGGGTCGGCGCCGCCGAGAGCGGCCTGCTGAGCGCCCGCGGCTTCGACGCCGCCGCGCTCGCGGCGCTCGGCGAGTCGAAGCGCGCCCGGTCGGTCGTGCAGTCGGCGTTCCAGCACTTCGAGGAGGGGGCGGGCGGTTTCCACGAAGCGCTCGAACACGCCGACCACACCCTCTACGAGTCGTTCGAGGGCGCGCTGGAGTCGGTCGGAAGCGCGGCGAAGGACGGCGACGCCTACTCGTCGGCCACGACGTTCAACGAGAAGGCGCTGACTGCGCTCTACACCGTCGTCTCGAACGCGGGCGGTGACTTCGGCGAGGCGGCCGCGAGCGTCGCGCAGGACGCGTTCGCCGCCTTCGAGGAGGCAGAGGTCCACGAGTTGCTGGAGAAGGCCGACCGAGACGCCTACGAGTCCTTCGAGGGCAAACTGGAGGGTCTCATCGAGGCGCTGAAGCAGGGGTCGGGCGTCTCCGGCGCGCTCTCGGCGTTCGCGCGCGCCTCGCTCCGCGCGGAGTTCGCGGTGGCGGGCGCGCCCGGGAAGGCACCGGTCGGGAAGTCCGAGTCCAGCGAGGGCGGTTCCGAGACCCAACTCTCGGGCGGGCCGAACGTCGTGAAGGGGACGCCCGACGACGCCGACCACGTCGTGAAACTGAAAGCCGTCTCGTTCGACCCGGCCGAACTGACGGTCTCGAAGGGCGACAAAGTAGCCTTCGTACACGCCGCGGGCGAACCGCACTCCGTGACGGCCTACGGCGACAAGATTCCCGACGGGGCGGACTACTGGGCGTCCGGCGACTTCGACTCGCAGGAGAACGCCGAGACCGGATGGGAGAACGGGAAGGGCGCGGTCCAATCCGGCCAGTCGTTCGTCCACACCTTCGAGACGACGGGCACTCACGAGTTCTACTGCGTGCCCCACGAGGCCGCGGGCATGACCGGGAAAATCGTCGTGGAGTAGCTACACGTCGCCGTTGAGCGCGGCGAAGACGGCGTCGCCGAGTTCGGCCTGCGACCACATCGCGGCCTCCGCTCCGCTGGCGTACGCCGCGCCCTCCACCGGGACCTGTCCGCCGCCCATGCGGGCGTGGCCGCCAGCGCTCGCGCCGGGGATGTCGTCGGCAACGGTCTCCAGCGCCTTGCCCATGTGAACTCTGTCGTCGCGCGACCGGCCCGAGAGGTGGACCGTGTCCTCGCGCCTGCCGAAGACGACCACCGCGGTCACGCCCTCCAGTTGGAGGAGTTCGTCGGCCGCCTGCGGGATGGCGTCGGCGTTGTTGATGCGACCCACGTCGCTGACCGCGAACGACCCCCGAACGTCCCGGCCGGAGATGGCCTGCGCCTTGATTTCCAGCACTTCGGCGCTGACCTGCGGGTTCGCGATGCGGTCGAGCAGGTCCTCGTCCACGCCCTCGTAGAGGTACGCCGCCGCGGAGAACTCGGCCTCCGTACACCCGCTGGTGAGGTGCTTGGTGTCGGACTGGACGCCGTAGAGCAGGCCGGTCGATACCGCCGAGGGGACCACGACTCCGTCGGCGCTCTCCTCGTCGTCGTCCGGGCCGACCGGCGTGCCACCCACGTCTTCGAGGTACTCCGCGACGATGGTCGCGCAGGCACCGTAGTCGGTGCGCTGGTCGGTGAACTGCTCGCCAGTCCCGTTGCCGGGGTGGTGGTCCACGACCGCGTAGGGTTCGAGTCGCTCGGCCCCCTCGAACCCGCGCGGGGTGTTGTGGTCCACCAGAATCACGTCTTCGGCCGCGACCTGACTCACGTGGTCTATCTGTTCGAGGTCGAGATCGAGGACCGTCCGAAACGCGCGGTTCTCTTGGTGGCGAATCTGCCCCGCGAACTGGAGGGTCGCGTCGGTGCCGACCTCGCTGGCGAGGTGGGCGACGCCTATCGCGCACGCCATCGCGTCGGGGTCGGGGTTCGGGTGCATGAGGACCGCGACCTCGTCGCGCTTGCTCAGTGCGCGCTTGAGTCGCGCCCCCATCGGTCGCCGAAGCCACCGGACGACGAGCCACAGCGACGCCACGAGTGCGACCGCCCCGAGGACGGCGGCACCTGCGAGTTCCGGCGAACTCAGACCGTAGGCCTCCGCGGCCCGTACGACCTCCCGAACCCGCAGTTCCGGAATGCCCGGCAGTTGCATGTCTTACTCCCACAACGCGGACGAACAAGAAATTTTCCCGATACGTAGAAGTTTGAGCGATTCACGCCGGTTGATTCCGATAGGCCTCGATTTCGTCGCGGTAGCCCTCGCGGTACGTCGGATAGCGGAACTCGTACCCGAGACCCCGTAGCTTCTCGTTCGAACAGCGCTTGCTCGTCACGAGTCGGCGTCGCACGCGCTCGGAGAGGTCGTCGTCGAGTCGCTCCTCGGTCGTCTGCTTCGGCGGGCGGTCCTCGCCGCACTCGTCGGCCAGCCAGTCCGCGAACGTCCACTTCGAGACGGGTTCGTCGTCCACCACCAACACCGTCTCGCCCCGGGCGTGGTCCTCGGTCAGCAGGAAGCGGACCGCACCAGCGGCGTCGTCGCGGTGAATCATGTTGAGGTACCCCTCGGTGACTGGACCCTCGACGTACCGCTCCAGTCGCGTCCGGCCCGGCCCGTAGATTCCGGCGAGACGCGCGACGGTGCCGTCGATGCCGCGGTCTGCAGTCGCTTCGAGCGCCACGCGCTCGGCCTCGGCCAGCACCTCGGTCTTGTCGGTCGTCGGGTCGAGCGGCGTCTCCTCGTCCACCCAGTCACCGCCGTGGTCGCCGTAGACGCCCGTGCTGGAGGTGTAGACCAATCGCTCGGGGGAGTTCTCCCGCGCACCGAAGTGGTCGATTGCGGTCCGCAGTCCCTCGACGTACACCTCGCGCGCGGCCTCGGCGTCGCGGCCGCCGGAACTCGCTGCGAAGACCACGGCGTCAGCGTCGGGCACCGCGTCGAGCGAGTCGGCGTCGGTCACGTCCGCCCGTACCGCCTCGAACCCCGCGTCCTCGATTTCTGCGAGACCGTCGTCGGAGCGCCGGACACCGATTGCCCGGTGGCCGCGTTCGGTCAACTGGCGACCGAGTTCGAGTCCCACGTAGCCGCATCCGAGTATCGCCACGTTCATGCGCCGGTGTTGGGGCGTGGCCGGGATAACTCCCGCGACGAGAGGACGAGAACAGACGGACGATTCCAAGAGCGACCCGCTACCGCTGACGACTCGCGATGAAGTGGTGGAGCGTCGCGTACTCGGCCAGAGTCATCGGCGCGCGCCCCTCGACCTTCTGGTGGACCTGTTTTCCGTCCATGTCGGCGTCGATTTCGGCCGCGATGGTGTCCACGTCGAGGACCGCGGTCGTCATCCCCATCAGGAGGTTGTCCCGGACCTCCGCGACGATGGCGTCCGCGTCCGGCGTCTCGTCGGCCAACGCCGCGACGGCGGCCGCGTCCTCCAGCGTGATGTCGTCCGCCGCGTCGGCGTCGCTCTCGGTCAGTGCCGCGACCGTCGCGCGGTCCACGCCGGTCTCCTCGGCGACCGAATCGACCCCGTGAGTCTCGACGACCTCGGCGAGTTCGGAGACGTACTCCGCACGTAGCTCCGCCGGGGAGGTCGAATTGGGGTCCGCGATGTCGTCGTAGAGCATACCCGACCCGACGGTCCGGCGGTTGAAAGGGGTTTCACTTCGGTGCAGTGTCGGTAGGAACGCCTCGACCTCCGAGCCTATCTGCTTACCTTGGCGACCACCCCGGGGAGGTCTCGTCGCGGTTCCCGTCCCTGTCGCCGACGCCGGGCGGACCCGGCGGGACGACCACCACGACGGTCGTCCCCGTCTCGAACGAGACCGGCGTCGTGCGGCCGACCACCTCCGACGCGCCGTCGTCGTCCCAGTCGAGTCGAACCGTCGCCGACTCGCGGACGTACGAGACCGACTCGCCCGGCGGTCCCTGCGGCGCGGTGACGGCGAACCGGGCGTACTGTCCCCGAACCGAGACCGTCCAGACGTTGAGCGTCGCGTACCAGTACCCCGGCACCGGCGCGACCGGCAGTCCGGCCGGGACCGCGCCCAACACCTCGCCGAACCATCGCTTGCTGGCGACTTCGGTCGCGTTCCCGAGACCGGTCGTCACCGCCTGCTTCAGCGCGGTCTTCGCCACGCTGCGGGTCGCGGTCCCGGTCCGGTTCACCTGCGCCCGGGGCGGTCCCGCCACGCTCCGTCGGACCGATTCGACCGCCAACTCGGTCCTGAGGCGTACCCAGTCGCGTCGTACGGACTGTCGAAGCGCGGACCGCCGCCGAACCACCGCCGCGGAGACGGCCTGCGCGGCGGACCCGTTGGCTACCGCGAGCGCCCGCCCGGCGGTCGTGTTCCAACGCGTCAGTCCGGAATCGACCGCCGCGCGCCGCTCCGCCTCCGTGAGGTCGAACCGCGGCATCGACAACTCCTCGACCAGTCGCTCGCGGACCGTCCGCATCGACGCGGCGAGCGACGTCCGCAACTCGTCGCGACGGCGCGCGAGACTCCGGTTGTCCGTCTCGGCCAGCGTCCGGTTCGCGGCCCGGAGCGCCAGCGCGGCGGTCCGGAGGTCGGCGCGCCCCGACTCGCCCCCGCCGACGAGTTCCGAAGCCACGGTCTCCGCGGCGTCGCCGTACGGTATCGCGAAGACGTTCTCGTTCTCGGCCGCGAGCGGGTGATCCCGCTCGCCCTCGGGTATCGCGGCCACCTGCTCGTGGTCGAGCGCCGCCAGCGTGAGATAGGGCGGCGCTCCCTCGACGGTCAGGTTCGTCGCGCGCCCGGGACCGTCGGCGGGCATCGCCCGCGCCGGTGGGGTCCGAAACAGCGGGGCCGGGGACGCTCGCGACTTCGCCTGCGAGCGAAGAATCCGGCGCACCCGGTCCATCGAACGCCCGGCGTCGGCGAGGACCTGACCGACGGCGGACCGGGTCGCGTTCGTCCGGTCGGCCCGCGATTCCAGTCGCGCCACCACGCGGTCGAGATAGGCGGCCCTCGCCGCCACCCGCGCCCGGTCGGCGATGCCGTCGTACCGAACGGGCGCGTCGAGGAGTTCGGCCCGCCGACTCCGGAGCGTCTCGGCCAGTTCCGAAGCGGGCGGCGCGCCGCCGATAGTCCGCGTTCGGGCGACCACCACCGAGAAGTTTCGGACGCGTTCGCGCAGCGCCGCGAGGTCCCGGTACACCCACGTACGAAGGTCCGGCGGTCGCCGTCCCGCGACCCGTTTCGACCGGGTGTCGAGCGTCCCGGCGACCGCCCGACGAGCGAGGGCGTCGAACCCGCCGCGGTCGGCGACGAGTCGCTCGGTCGCCCGCTCGGACAGGTCCCGGAAGTTCGGCCCGTCGAGCGACCCGCCGCGCTCGTGGACGCCCGCGACCGCCCTCGATGGCGGCGCGGGAACCGATGGAGTGACCCGCGTCCCCGCACGGTGGTCGCCGGAGACGCCGACACTCACCGCGAACGTCTCGGACCACCGCTGGACGGTCCGGCGGGTCTCGTTGCCCCGCGCCCAGTCGGCGACGAGCGAACTCGTCCGGACGACTCGACGCGACTCGTGGCGGAGTAGATGCCAACCCTCCGGCGTCCCCGGCGGTGGGCCGGTCGCAGATTCGACCGCTGTCGTCGTCCTGACCTCGCTCGACTGTAGCGTCCAGTTCGGGCCGGGCGAGTCCGGCGAGGGGTCCGGGTCGCCCTCGGTGTCACTCTTTCGGACGGAGGCGACGAGGCGCGCGTCGGCAGTGTAGGCCCACCGCAGGACCCCGGAGAGGTCTGTCCCGTTCTCGCCGGTCACGAGGCCCGCGAAGGCGCGGTCCGCGGTCCGGTTGACCCCGACTCGAAGCTTCGATCCTGTGGTGTTCCGGTTCCGCGTGACGCCGCCGGGCATCGGGTTTCGCTTCTGGTAGTCCTTCGCGGCGGCCAGCAGTTGGTCGGTCCGGGCCGTCCCGCGGTGGGCGTTCGCGGCGGTGAGCAGGTCGGTCGCGCCGACTCTGGCGGTCGCCCACCCGAGCGCCCGCCGACCGCGGGGGTCGCTCCGACCGAACGCGGCGCGTTGTTCGCGCAGGACTCCGCCGTTCGCGGCGAGTTCCACGTGGCGGTTCGCCACCACGTTCTCGATCGGCGCGCGACCGTACTGGGCGTACCCCCGGACCCACGCCAGAGCGTAGAGTCGGGTCGTGAGTCGCCGACCCAGTCCCGGCGCGAGCGGGCCGCGATTCAGTCGCGACTCGAAGCGCTCGGTTCGCTCGTGGAGCGCCAGCGCCGGGGTCGCCACGACCAGCGTGGGCGAGAACTGTTCGCGTTCGACGACTCGGCCGTCGCGGGTCGCGGTGGCGGTGACGTTCGCGATTCGGACTCGGAGACCGGCGTTCTCCGCACTCTCGGCCCCGTCGCCGCCCGCGGGTTGGATTTTCACCCGACGTTTGGCGTCCCGGAGGTCCGAGGCGTTCCGAATCGGCGGGAGCGAGACTGTCGCGGTGACACCGTCCCCGTCGGGGGACCGAGACCCACCGGCGTGAACCGTGACCGAGTCGAGGGCGTCGCGGGCCGCGAGGTAGATTCGGATTCGGAGCGAGTCGCGGTACGGCGTGGAGTCGTTCAGCGCTCTGCCCGCGGTGGTGTTGGCCGGGGCGGTCACCGGTTCGCGTGCGGCCTGTCGTCCGGAGCGAGTGATTGCACCGCGGAGCGCCGTCCCGGTGGCAGCGGTGGCGCGGTCCACCGCAACGCCGACCGACTCGTCGGTTCTGGCCGTCGGTCCGCCCGCGAGAGTCGCGCTGAGGCCCGCGCTCCCGACCAGAAGGAGGACGCCGACGAGCGCGAAGGGAACCCGCGCCCGGCGGTCGGCAGCGAGGTTCACTTCGACCACGTCCTGACGGTCAGCCTGACCTGTCGGACCGCGAACCCGGCCGCGTGGACGTCGGCGTCCGGCGGCGGAGCGTCGCCCGCGACGACGCGGCCCTCGTGGGTCACGTTCGAGGTGGACGCGGTCGGGGTGGCAGACGGCGTCGAAGCGGTCGCCGTCGAGACGGTCCGCGACGTCGATTCGTTCGCGCGGGCGACGACCTGCACGCCGACTGCGCGGCGTCGAACTGCGCGGCCGACTCTCTCCCTGACGGCCCGCACGAACCCGTGGTGGGACGCGGGACCGGCGTCGGCGACCGCGGCGCTGGCGAGCAGTCCCGCGAGGGTGTCGTGGGCGGTCCGGTTGCGGGAACCCGCGTCGTAGGTGACGAGGGCGGTACTCGTCGCGAGCAGTTCCGCGCTCTCGTCGGCGGTGTCTGGGTCGGTCGCGGCGGTGCCAGCGCCGCCCGGCCCGGGCGGCGTGGCCGCGAGGGTCAGCGCGCTCGCCGAGACCAACAGGAGGCAGAGCGAGGCGTCGAGGACCGTACTGATGGCTCTCACGACCACACCTCCGCGCGGAGCGTGCCGGGCCTGACACGTCCGGGTCCGACCCGGACGCTCACAGCGAGTTCGGCGGCGTCGGCGCTCGGCGGCGGGGTCGGTCCGGCGCGCCACGTTCGACCGGCCGCTTCGAGCGTGAGGGTGACCGAGTAGCCGTCCGGTCCGGCGCGCAGACCCGCCGCGAGCGCGTCGGGGTCTACGACGCCGACTCCACTGACCGCGCGCTCGGCCCGCTCGACAGTCGGTTCCGCGAGATTCCGGTCGCGGGTCGGGAGCGTCGCGTCAAGGACGCCCGCGTAGGCCGTGAGCGCGACGCCGACCGCGAAGACGGCGACCAGCGCCGCTAGCGGTTCGACTTGCGCGCGCGTCGTCCGGCGCGGATGCGTCCGCCAGTGGCGCAGGTCCGTCTCCCCGCGACCGGCGTCACCCGACCAGCGTGACATCGACGCCCTCCCACGCGACTCGCCGGACGGTCAGTCGGTCGCGCGAGCGCCACGCGGGCGTCCGGTCGCGGGCGTCCGCCGCGGCCCGCCCGAACGCCGCCGGAGTTCCGAAGGCGCGCTCGGGCGGCGTACCTCGGAGGACGTCCCAGAGCGCAGTGTCCCGTCGCACGGGGGTCACCGGGCCGAAGGCGAACGTCGCGTGTCCGGTCGCGCCGTCGTCTCGGAGCCAGATTCGATAGGCACCGACCCTGACGGCGTCGGCCGACAGCGGGTGGACCCCGGTCGTCGGGCGGTCGCTCGCGGCGACTGAATCGACGGTCTCGGCCGCGCTCGCGGCGTCCGGCGGCGGTGCGCGCGGGAGGGTCGCCGCGAGACCGACCGCGGCCGCACTCGCCACCGCGAGACCGACCCAGAGATACCACGTCTCGACTGGTGCGTCGAACATGGGCCGGGTTCGTCCCGGCTTCGGACTTAAACCCTCGCGTGGGGAGGAGTGCGGTTTCTCGGGCGAGTTCGGTCGGGGTTGTCAGTCTCGACCGGCCGCATCTTCCAGTCCGGTGCGCGCTGGCGCGGCCCTCGTGGCCGCGTGCAAAACGCGCGAGGGAGGCGGCCGCGTCCAGGCGGCCGCCGAGGGTGGGGAGGTGTGAGGTTCGCGGTAGCGGCTGCTGGGCAGTTACTCAGATGTGACGGCAGGAACTAGCGCCTCTCGGCTCTCCACGCCAGTCGAGCGAGACTATCCATTCCAGCGAGATTATCCACGCCAGTCCAGCGAGACCACTCCCCGAAAAATCGAAAGCTGCGACCGCCTACACCAGACTCTCGCCGTCGAACTCGGACGGTTCGTACTCCATCTCCATCAGGTCCAGAATCGTCGGCGTGATGTCGTAGAGGTCCACGTCGCGAATCGTCGCGTCGGGGTCGTCCACGAACAGCGAGGCGTTGTCGAAACTGTGCATCCCGTTGCGCGGACCGTGACCGAACACGTCGTCGTGGCCCTTGAACCCGGCCTTCAGGTCGAAGCCGTAGTTCGGGATGGCGACGAGGTCCGGGGCGATATCCGCGTGGTCGCCGTGGAAGGCCTCCTCCTTCTCGACCACGCGGTCACAGACCTTCCGACCGTTCGGCCCTTCGAGGTTTTCGAGGGCCTCCTTGAGTTGGTCGCGCTTGGCCTCGTACTCGCTCTCGGGGACGCTCCCGCGGGGTTCGCGGCCTTCGAGGTTGATGTAGAACCGGCCGGGGATGAGCGAGTAGGCCTCGGTGTCGTCGCTGATGTCGCCGAGTTCTTCGTGGTCGTCGTCCTCGTAGGAGAGCCACCCCTCCTGTTCGAGCCACGTGTTGGCGTAGAACTCGTAGTCCAGCGAGGTGAACCCGTGGTCGGAGGCGACCATCATCGTCACGTCGTCCGGGAGGTTCTGGCGAATCTCGCCGAGGTAGCGGTCCACCTTCCGGTAGAAGTCGAGGAACTCCTCCTTGTACTCGCCGTCCTCCTCGTAGTGCTCGTAGAGGAAGTGGTTCACGCGGTCGGTCGTCATGAAGACGCCGAAGAAGAGGTCCCAGTCGTCCTGCTGGAGGTAGTGCTTGAACGCCTCGTATCGGGCGTCGAGAGTTTCGTGAGCGTCCTCGATGAACTCCTCCTTGTCCTCGCTGTGGCCGAGTTTGGCGTTCGTGTCGATGCGGTAGTCCGTGGACTGGAGGTACTCGCGCATCTCGTCGGGGTACGACGCCTTGTCCACGCCGGGCGAGAGGAATCCGGAGACCATCCGCTGGACGTTGCGCTGGGGCGGGAACGTCACGGGGACGTTCATCACCGTCGCGTCTCGGCCCGCCTCCTGCACGCGGTCCCAGAGTCGGGTCGCCTGCACGTCTCGACCCATCGGGACGTACGTGTCGTACGAGCCGATTTCGCGGTCTTGGAAGCCGTAGACGCCGGTCTTTCCGGGGTTGACCCCGGTCGTCAGGGAGGGCCAGCACGCCGAGGACTCCGGCGGGACGATGCTGTCTATCGCGCCCGACGACCCCTCGTCGGCGAGCGCACCGAGATGCTCGAACTCGTCGAAGTGGTCCTCGAGAAAGCTATACGGCACGCCGTCGATTCCGAAGAAGGCAACGCGCGGCTTGTCGTCGCCACGGAGCCTATCGAAGAGACCCATGTGGCCCGATACGAGAACGGCATACAAGAAATTTCTTTTCGTAACACGCGTATTCGCCGTGAAGAACGATGATGGACTCGGCGTTGGGGACGACCGTCCGCGGACCCGCGACCCGACTACGAACTCTCGAACGCCTCGAACAGCGCCTTCCGGGTGCTGGCGTCGATGAGCATGTCCAGCGTCTCCTCGTGGTCGCCGTCTACCTGCGCGAACAGGCCGAGGGGGACGCGTGCGGTCGCGGCGTCGGTGTTCCCGCCGGTCGTCTCGCTGGTGCCGAAGGCGGAGTCGAGGATGTCGAAGGCGTTGGTTCGCACGTCCTCCGCGCGGCACGAGACCACGATGGTCTCCTCGTGGATGCCGAAGACGGCGGCGGTCGAGACCCCCTCCAGTCGGAGCATCGTGTCGGCGGCCTCCTCCAGCGCCGACACCGAGGGGACCGCACCGACGTTCGTCACGGCGAAACTCGCCCGGCGCTCGCGGTTGGCGATAGCGTCGCTGATGACGTCGAAGGTGTCGCCGCTCATGCCCGGCGACCGGAGGTCCTCGATGCGCCCGAGGTCGGCGTAGGTGTGGAGGAACCCGGCGGCCTCGTAGTCGCGTTTCCCGTTGGCGCGGCGGAACTCGCGGGTCCCGGCCCGGACGCCGTGGAGCAGCGCGGTCGCGACTCGCTGGTCGGGGACGACGCCCTCCTCCTCCAGCAGGCGCGTGACCGTCGTCGAGGTCGAACCGTCGTCGGTGGGCGTCACCGTGAGGATGTTCTCCTCGGCGGTCGGTCGGTGCCGGACGACGGCGACGACCGGCGGGTTGTTCGAGAGTCGGGGGACGCCGCCGCCGCCGCCGACCGCGACCGCGGCACCGGCGTCGGTGAGTTCCTCGGCTCCCTCGCCGATGACCGAGAGTTCGAGGTCGAAGATGTTGCAGAACGTCTTGCTGTCCTCGCCCGTGACGGGACCCTCCGCGAACAGTTGGGCCGTGACGCCCCACTCCGTGGAGAGCGTCTGGAGACCCATGGCCGCGGCCAGCGCGTCGATACTCGGTCCTTCCGGGACGACGAGCGCGACTCGATTCTGGCCCGCGACCGTGTTCCTGAGTTCGTCTACTGGTTGTTCGCCGTCGTCTCGCCGCCAGTCGCTGACCGACTGAGCGGCGTAGAGAACGAATCCGCCCGAGAGCAGGAGCATCGCGGCTACGGCGACCGTCTCGACACCGGTGAACGGGGACCCGAAAGCCATCGGTTCGGCGTTGTTCAGGCCAGTGCCAAATAGTTTCGGGCAGGTATCCGACCGCTGAGAGTGTCAGAAAAAGTTCGCTGCGGCGTCAGGCGAACTTCTCTTCGTAGAGTTCCATCGCGTGTTCGACGGCGTCCATCGCGGACTGCTTGTCCTCCCAGCCGAGGGTCTCGGTCTGCTTCCCGGCTTCGAGGTTCTTGTAGGTCTCGAAGAACTCCGAAATCTCGGCCTTCTGCTGGTCGGTGAGGTCGTCCACGTCCTGCACGTCGTCGTACCGGGGGTCCTCGGAGGGGACGGCGATGACCTTGTCGTCCTTCTCGCCGTCGTCGTCCATCTTCATCAGCGCGACCGGACGGGCCTCGACGACGCATCCGGGGAACGTCTGGTCCTCCACGAGGACCAGCACGTCGAAGGGGTCCTCGTCGTCGTAGTAC
Source organism: Halorussus aquaticus (assembly GCF_024218795.1). Taxonomy (GTDB): domain Archaea; phylum Halobacteriota; class Halobacteria; order Halobacteriales; family Haladaptataceae; genus Halorussus; species Halorussus aquaticus. Next base: position 1,834,632 of record NZ_CP100400.1, on the reverse strand, counting down.
GACTGCGGGATGAACCCGTAGTCGCTCGGATAGTGGACGTTGCTGTGGAGGACGCGGTCGAGGACGACGCCGGGGATGTCCTTGTCGTACTCGTACTTGTTGCGCTCGCCTTTGAGACACTCTACGACAGCGTAGATCTCCTCGGGCGGGTTCGGTCCAGTCTCCAGATCTTCCCAGAGGTTCGCCATGTGCAGTCCGGGAATCCGTCCGAAGTCCGGAAAGTCCTTTCGGCATTGCGTCGTCGGTCCCGTCGCGCGCGAGAGGATATCGTGGTGACACGTAGCGTCGATTCTCGAATTTCACCCGGATGCGCCTACCAATCGGCAGTAGTATCGGCAGATTCCTCCTGTAAACTCCGACCAATTGAGGAAGGATTAAATACCGTCGTGACAAATCGCAGGGTGTCAGAGTCTATGTCAGAGGCACAGACACTCACAGAGACGAGTACCGCACGCAACCTTACCGCCTTCCAGAAGAACATTCTGACCATCCTCTCCGAGGAACCGATGTACGGTCTCGCTATCAAGCGAGAACTCGAAGACTTCTACGGGGAAGAGGTCAACCACGGGCGACTGTACCCGAACCTCGACACCCTGGTCGAGAAGGGGTACGTCGAGAAGAGCGAACTCGACAAGCGAACCAACCAGTACGAACTCACCGACGAGGGTCTCGCCGTCGTCGTGGACGCCCTTCAGTGGACGCTCTCGAAGTTCGTCACCGACGAGGAGCGCGCCGAACAGGTCCGCGAACTCGTCGCAGACAACGAGTAACATCGACTCCCGTCGCCCGGACGAAGATTAGTCGTTGGCGACCTCGAACACGAGGTCGATAGACTCCTCGACGACCGCTCGTTGTTTTTCTGTCGGCCACGCGTTTCGCGGGAAGTACTCTTCGAGGAACTCCGCCACTTCTGTGCTGGTCGCCGATTCGACCGGCCGAGCGTAGTGGTTCCCCATGAAATCAGCGAACGCGGCGACGTTGTCGCCGTGAACACGACCGTGTTCGCGCCGCACTTCCTCGGCGATGTCGCGGTTGTGTTTCTCGACGGAGTCCCAGTCGTCGGGGTCACCCGGCCCGGAGAGCGACACCTCGACCGCGCGGCCGGTGTCCTCGATGCGTTCGGTCCGAATGCGTACTTCGGCGGTTTCACCGCCTTCGTCCCGTTGCTCCTCCGGAGCAACGCGTTCGACCCACTCGTCGGGGTGAAGGACCAGCGTCGCGCCGGTGTCCTCTTCGCGGACCCGCGCTCTGAAGTCGTGGTCGGCGAGCAGGTCGGCCCGGTCCTCGCGGTAGGCGTCGGCCTCCGCGTCGTCCACGGCCTCGCGCGCGAGTCGCGTCAAGCGCTCGGCGCGCTGGACCGTCTCTCGGGAGAGTTCGCCGTCGTCCGGTTCGTCGCCGTTCTCGATAGCGTCGTCGGAACTGTCGGTCTCAGGCATCGTCGAGGGCCTCGTTGGCCAGTTTGTCGGCGCGCTCGTTTATCTCTCTCGGCACGTGACTCAGTTCCCAGTCGTCGAAGTCGGCCAGCAGTTCGCGGACCGTCACGCGATACTCGCGCAGGTCGGGGTCGTTGGTGTTCCACGCGCCCGTGACCTGTTTGACGATGAGTTCGGAGTCGCCTTTCACTTCGACGGAGTCGAACCCGTAGTCGCGCGCGGCCCGGAGCGCGTGAACCAGCGCCTCGTACTCGGCCTGATTGTTCGTCGCGCGCCCGATGGTCTCGCTGCCCTCCGCGGCGATACCGTCGCTGGTGACGACGACCCATCCGACGGACGCCGGTCCGGGATTCCCTCTGCTCGCGCCGTCGAAGTAGACGTAGGCGTGGCCGCCCTCCTCGCGGAGCAGCGACTCGATGTCGTGGGGATTCGAACCCTGTATCACGACTTTCTCGTCGTACGCGACGGCGTTCGCGTCGCCGTGCTCCGCGCGCCACCGCTCGTGGTCGGAGTTGCCCGCCGACACGTCCGCACCCGCGTCGGCTAGTTTCTGGCGCGCGGCGTCCACGTCGCACTCGATAACCGGCATGACCGTTCATCCACGATAGCCGCTTAAACGCCTTCCGATGGCGGTTTGCGCCGCTACGGGTGACTACCGTCAGAACTCGAAACGACGACGCGCGCGGCGGAATGTGACCTTCGAGTAAGGGGCCATTACCGGGCAAGGGTTTAAGTGCATCGACACTACTACTATAAAAGTGCGATGACACGGTCCACTCGCCAGCGGGAGCGCCAAGCCGAGGCGGAGCAAACGGAGGACGAGTCAGAGGGTGTACGCGAATGCCCCGAATGCGATTCTGACAACCTCGTGAAGAGTTCCGACAGGGCGGAACTCGTATGTGAAGACTGCGGTCTGGTCGTCGAGGAAGAGCAAATCGACCCCGGTCCTGAGTGGCGCGCGTTCAACCACCAGGAGCGTCAGGAGAAGTCCCGCGTGGGCGCGCCGACCACCCAGACGATGCACGACAAGGGCCTGACGACCACCATCGACTGGAAGGACAAGGACGCCTACGGTCGGTCCATCTCCTCGAAGAAGCGAAGCCAGATGCATCGCCTGCGAAAGTGGCAGGAGCGAATTCGGACGAAAGACGCGGGCGAGCGCAATCTTCAGTTCGCGCTCAGCGAAATCGACCGCATGGCCTCGGCACTCGGCGTCCCGCGGTCGGTCCGGGAGGTGGCGAGCGTCATCTACCGGCGCGCGCTCAAGGAGGACCTGATTCGGGGGCGCTCCATCGAGGGCGTCGCCACGAGCGCACTCTACGCCGCGTGTCGAAAGGAGGGCATCCCGCGAAGCCTCGAAGAAATCTCGGAGGTATCGCGCGTCGAACGGAAGGAAATCGGTCGAACCTACCGGTACATCTCACAGGAACTCGGCTTGGAGATGAAACCGGTGGACCCGAAGAAGTACGTCCCGCGATTCTGTTCCGAACTCGAACTCAGCGAAGAAGTCCAGACCAAGGCCAACGAAATCATCGAGACCACCGCCGAGGAAGGACTCCTATCCGGGAAATCGCCGACCGGATACGCCGCGGCCGCGATTTACGCCGCCTCACTGCTCTGTAACGAGAAGAAGACCCAGCGCGAAGTCGCCGACGTCGCTCAAGTCACCGAAGTCACCATCCGGAATCGCTATCAGGAACAGATCGAGGCGATGGGCATCCACAGTTAACGTCTCGGGGCCTTCGACCATCCTCTCGCGGTTTCCGACACCCGATAGGGACCTGTAGCGATGGGACCGTTCTCTCCACACGAACACGCTCGACGAGCGACCGGACTCAGATGAGGTCGTCTAGCTTCTCGTTCCGGAACTGCTCGGCGGGGTCCGCCTTCGGTTCGTCGGTCTGCTTGCTCGCCTCCTTCGCGCGTTCGAGGAACTCGTCGATGCGCTCGGAGCGTTCGACGCCACCGAGCAGGATGAGCGAGGCGAGGCGTCCGCTGTCGAGCGGGAAGTCGCCGCCGCGGACCTGCAGACTCCCGGTCTCCTCTTCGAGCCACTTCCGAGCGCGTTCGACTCCTTTCCGCGGAATCGCTTCCGGTTGTCCGGCGACGACCAGCAGTCCCGAGTCGGCATCGATGGCGTTGGGAAGGCTGAGGTTACTGAGGAGCGCACGACGGGTCGTGGAGGTCACGGTGTTGATGTTCTCCTCGGCGTCCTCGCTGGCCTCGGCGCTGGCGAACCCGAGCGTGGCGATACCGCCCGACCGGAGGGTGTTGATGACCTCGCTGGAGTCCACGACGCTCTCGCCGACGCCCTCGACCGCTTCGCCCGACGCGAACAGCAGACCGACCCGTTGAGCGATGTTCTGGTTTATCTTCTCGAACGCTTCGCCCATGCTCTCGCCCGAGGTGTGCCACGCGTCGTTGTCGATGAGGAGGGTCGCGTCGGCTTCCCGGACGAGGGTCTTGAGCGAGCGCCCGGCGTTGGCCTGATACATCGCGCCCTCGCCGCGGCCGGGGAGGACGCCGAGACCGTAGACGGGAATCTCGTAGACGCGGTTGAGTTCGTGAGCGAGGACCGGCGCGCCGCCGGACCCGGTGCCGCCCCCGAGACCGGCGACGACGAAGATGGCCTCGGCCTGCGCGGTGATGCGGCCGTCGAGGGCGTCCATCACCTCGGTCGCGTCGCTCTGCATGACTTCCGCGCCGAGTTCGTTGTCACCGCCGACCCCGTGGCCTTTCACGCGCTCCTGTCCGACGAGGACCGTATCGAGGTCGAGTTCCCGGAGGTCGGCCTCGGCGGAGTTGACCGCGAGCGCTCCCTGTACCGCACCGAATCCCATCTGTTGGTCGTACTCGGCCAGCCGTTGGGTGAGTTTCCCCCCGGCTTGCCCGACACCAATCAGGACGACTTTCATGCGAGTTGGGTCGAATTGACGGTTAATCAACCTTCCGGCGTCGAACCATTTGACGTATCCGGAGGTAAATACGATTACGTATCAAGATAGTTTTAAATACGAGGGCGGGACGAACCTCGACCCATGTCCGACCTCGACGCGCTCGACGAGCGACTCCGGGCCGTGGAGCGCACCGTAACCGACGACGACCGCGACTTGACCGACCTCCGAGACGCTGCGGAACTGACGAACAGCGTCGAAACGCTCGCCGAGCGACTCGACGACGTAGAGGACCGACTCGACGAACTCGACGCCGCGACGCAGGCGCTCCGTGGGCACGTCGGCAACGTCCGCGCGGTCAACGACTCGGTCGAGCGCCGGGCCGACGCCGCGTTGGCCAAAGCCGAGACGCTCGAATCCGAGTTATCCGACGCCCGGTCCGACTCCAAGTCCAACCCGCGACGGGAGACCGACACCCGCCCGGCCGACGCAGCGAGGCAGACGCGACCCGACCGCCTCGACCGGCCGGACGGTCCGCACCGACAGCGTGAGTGTGAAATCTGCCGCCGCCCCCATTCGGACACCCCAGTGAGCGAAACAGGAGCGACTCCCGGCCTGCTCGCTCGTATCGCGGAGTCGCTACGAGGGTTACCGTAGTGTTTCGGGTCGTCCTCGGCGTCGCACTCGCAGTGGCGATGGTCGCGGCCGTCACTCCCGCGCTCGAAGACGCGCGGGTGACCCGGACCGAGCGTCTCACCGAACGCGAACTCGACCGAGTCGAGGCGGCGGCGGTGACGCTCGCCCGCGAGGAGTCGCCCGGCGCGCGCCGGACGCTCGCGCTGTCGCTTCCCGGCGACTCGCCGACTGCGACCCCCGTGTCGTTCGTCTCGCTCGGCGGACTCCCGGGGAACACGACCGCGACCGACACCGCCACGCACGACGTGTTGGCGTACAGAATCGCAGGGGGAAACCGCAACGTCCGCCGCGTCGAGACCGACCTGCGCGTCGCTCGGGCGAGACGTGCGTCGGGCGGTGAGCGGCGTCGGGACGGCGACGACCCCTCCGGAGACGACAGTCGGGCGCTCGTCCTCCGGGGCGGTGAGGACTACGAGGTGACGCTCCGACTCGTCTCGCTGGACGGACGGCGGACCGTCACGGTGTCCGTTCGACCGTCGAGGAGGACCGCAGAACGCGTCACCGTAGAGCGTGGCCACGCCAGAGTTTAAACCGGAAGACGGGACGAACCCGGCCCATGCGAAACCCACTGGCGCGATTCCGCGACGCGGACCCCGACTGCGCCTGCGACCCCACTTTCGAGGGCGACCGCCTCCTGCTCGACGCCGCCGACTGCCCCGGCGCGGGCGACCTCGCGGCCGAACCGGCGTGCCGCCGGACGGCAGTCGGTGCGCTGGCCGACCGCGAGGCCGACGCGGTCGTGACCCGGACCGACCACCTCGAACGCGCCTACGGTGGGGAGTCGGCCGCGCTCCTCGTCGCCGCCGGACGGTTCGCCGAGCGCGCGGCGTTCTACGACCGACACCTCGCCGACCGCGCCACGCGCGACCCGCTCGGGGCCGCCCGCGCCGCGGTCGGGCGCGCGGGACCTGTCGGCGAACTCGTCGCCGAAACCGGCCTCGCCGAGTGTGCCCACCAGTCGGAGGGGTACGCCGACGCGCTCCGACCCTTCGTCGGGCCGCCGATAGCGAAGGCCCGCGTGGCCGCCGAACCTCCGCCGAACGCGACCTTGGCCGAGACGCGCCGGCTCGCCACGGGCGCGACCGTCAGGGTCTACGAGGACCGGCGCGCGCTCCGGACCTACCACCTCGAACCGGTCGAACACGCCTTCGAGGAGTCCGCACTCGCCGTACTCGCGCGGGCCTACGGACTGCTCGCCGAGGGGGCCGTCGAACCCGGCGAGCGCGCGCCCGGCCGGGCGGTCCGGCAGGTCGCCGACCGCGACGCGCCGGTCGAAGCCCTCGCCGCGGCGCTCCACAAGCACACTCGCGGGTACGGCGTGCTGGCAGACTTCTTCGCCGACCCCTCGGTCTCGGACGTGTTCGCCACTGCCCCGGTCGGCGAGACCCCGATTCGATTGACCGCCGACGGCGAGCGCATGCGGACCAACGTCCGACTCACCGAGTCCGGTGCGGCGGCGCTCGCCTCGCGCTTCCGCCGGTCCAGCGGCCGGGCCTTCTCTCGGGCGTCTCCCACCCTCGACGCCACGGCGGAACTCGACGCAACTCCCGCGGTCGGCGCGACCGCCGACTCCGGCGCGTCCGCCGAAACCGGAAGCGGGACGGTCCGCGTCGCGGGCGTCACCGACCCCGTGAGCGACGGGCCGGGGTTCGCGTTCCGCGCTCACGACGCCATGCCGTGGACGCTCCCCGCGCTCGTGGCCAACGACACCGTCGCGCCGAAGGCGGCGGCCCTGCTCTCGCTGGCCGCCGAACGCGCCGCGGCCGGACTCGTCGCCGGACCTCGCGGCGCGGGCAAGACGACCCTGCTCGGCGCGCTCTGCTGGGAACTCCCGGCCGCGACGCGGACAGTCGTCATCGAGGACACGCCCGAACTCCCCGTCTCCGCGCTCCAGTGCCGCGGTCGGGACGTGCAACCGCTTCGGACGGAGTCCGGCGACGGGCCGGGTCTCGAACCCGCGGAGGCGCTCCGGACCGCGCTCCGCCTCGGGGAGGGCGCGCTGGTCGTCGGCGAGGTCCGCGGCGAGGAGGCCGCGGTCCTCTACGAGGCGATGCGAGTCGGCGCGAGCGGCGACGCGGTTCTCGGGACCATCCACGGCGACGGCGGCGCTGGCGTCCGCGAGCGCGTCGTCTCGGACCTCGGAGTCCCCGAATCGTCGTTCGCGACGACCGACCTCGTGGTGACCCTCGAAGCGTTCGAGACCCCCGATGGCAAGCGACGCCGAGTGAAGGCTATCGAGGAAGTCGTAGACGGCGACCAGTTCCAGACGCTCTTCGGAGTCCGGAGCGACGGACTGGCTCCCACGGGCCGCATCGACCGCGGGAACAGCGCGCTCGTCAACACCCTCGCCAGCAGTACCGAGTCCTACGCCGACGTGCGGGATGCGCTCGCCGACCGCGAGCAGACACTCGCGGAGTTGGCCAGCGAGGGCCGCACTGACCCCGAACCCGTGGTACGGGCGTACGCCGACCGGAGGGAGCCGTGAGTACGTCACTGCGACGCAGGACCCTCGTCGAACTCCTCGCCGGACTCTACCCGTGGCCGGTCGAGACCGGCGACGACCTCCGTCGCGCAGTGGCCTACCTCGACGCCGGAGTCGACGCGGAGACGGTGGTCCGGGCGGGCTACGGGACCACCGCGCTGGTCGCGCTGCTCGGACTTCTCACCGCCGCAGTCTCGCCCGGACACGTTTGCGTCCCGATTGCGGCCGGGACCGTCGCGCTGGCGGGAGGCGTCGCCCACGCCGCGCGCCGCGGACCCATTGCGCTCACGACGGCCCGTCGCACCGCCGCGCTCGGGACCGCACCAGCGCTGGTCGCGCGAGCGGTCCTGCGGATGCGCGTGGAACCCGCGACCGAGCGCGCGGCAGCGTTCGCCGCGCGCGGCGAGGGGCGACTCGCGGACAGTCTCCGGGGACACGTCCGACGCGCCGCCGGGACGCCGAACTCGGGGTTCGCGGCGTTCGGCGCTACGTGGGCCGACTGGAACCCGCCGCTCCGGCGGGCCGCCCTGCTCGTGGAGTCGGCGGCCGACGCGCCGCCGGGCGAGCGCGAGGTCACGCTGGACCGGGCGATGGACGCGATACTGGACGGGACTCGCGACCGGATGGCGACGTTCGCCGAGCGAGTGCGGGGACCGACGACCGCGCTCTACGCGTTCGGCGTCCTGCTCCCGCTGGCGCTGGTCGCCGTCCTCCCGGCGGCGCGCGTAGCGGGCGTCCCGCTCTCGATTCCCGCGCTGGTGGTCCTCTACGACCTGCTCCTGCCCGCCGCGCTGGTCGGCGCAGGCTCGTGGCTGCTCGTGCGTAGACCCGCCGCGTTCCCACCGCCGCCGGTGTCGCGCGACCACCCGGACGTCCCCGACCGGCGCTGGGCCACCGCCGCGGCGGCCGCAGGCGCGGGACTGGTCGCAGTCGCCGCCACCGCGCCCTTTCCGCACTGGACGCGCTGGCCCGCGGTCGTCGGCGGAGCGGTCGGCGCGGGCCTGGTGGTGCGGTTCCGGCCGGTCAAACTCGTCCGGGACGACGCCCGGGCCGTGGAGGCGAACCTGACCGACGCCCTCTACCTCGTCGGCAGGCGGGTGAGCGACGGCGCGGCCGTCGAGTCGGCGGTCGAGGACGCCGCGCCCGAAGTCGCCGGGCGCACGGGCGAGATGCTGGCCGAGACAGCGGGCGTCCAGCGACGACTCCGGGTCGGCGTCCGCGAGGCGTTCCTCGGCGAGTACGGCGCGCTCGCCGACGTACCGAGTCCGCAGGCCCGGAGCGTGGCCGCCCTGTTGGCCGTCGCGGCGCGCGAGGGGCGGCCCGCGGGCCGCGCGGTCGTCTCGATGGCCGACCACGTCGACGACCTCCAGCGCGTCGAGCGCGAGGCCCGGCGCGAACTCGCCAGCGTGACCGGTACGCTCAGCAACACGGCGGCCGTCTTCGGTCCGCTGGTCGGCGGGGCCACGGTGGCGCTCGCCGACGGGATGGCCGCCGGTCGGTTGGGCGAACCGCTTCCGAACGCGGCGCTCGGTCTCGCTGTCGCCGGGTACGTCCTGCTGATGGCCGCGATTCTGACCGCGCTGGCGACCGGACTGGAGCGCGGGTTCGACCGCGCGCTGGTGGGCTACCGGGTCGGTCTCGCGCTCCTCGCGGCGGTCGGGTCGTTCTTCGCCGGGTTCGCCGGGGCCGGGTTCGCGGCGTGACGTCGAGCCCTCGTGGTCTCGCGGAACTCTCGTCCGACTCGACGGCGGACCGTCCTGCCGCGGAGCGAGTAAGGTTCAAATCACTCGGGTACCAAGGGGCGACGAATGCGTCTCGACGAGTACATCGAGGGCCTCGGCCCCGACGAGGACGACCGCAAGCGTCGCCTCGCCGAGGAGAAGTCCTACGAGATTCTCGACTACGTGGACGACTTTCAGGACCGCTTCGCCGAGGTCACGCAGGGCGACTCGCTGGTCGGGTCCACCTCCCCGTCGGTGTTCGTCGGGCGCTCGAACTACCCCGACGTCTCGACCGGCATCCTCTCGCCCGTCGGCGAGGAGGACCGCGCCGACGAGTTCACCACGAGCAGCGAGTGGTACGAGCGGGGTCTCGACATCGACAACGTCCTCCAGTACCGGACCGGTCTGCTGAACTCCAACCACTCGGCGAACGTGGACAACGTCGAGGACGTGTGGGACGGGTTCGTCGGCACCCAGCGCGAAGTCGCCATCGCCGACCGGCCAGTGGACGTCGAAATCGGTCTCTCGGACTCGCTGGACCTCGACGTGGACGTGGACGAGATTACGACGCCGACCGGTCCCTCGGCCCGCGCCACCTCCGCCGACCTCACCGAGAACCCCCACGTGCCGCGCCCGGTGAAGAAGACGCTCGAAGACGACGACTGGCAGGCCCAAGGCGCGATGACCTACCTCTACCGGCGCGGGTTCGACGTGTACGAGATAAACGACATCCTGTCGGCGGGCGCACTCGGCCGGGGACAGAACCGCCGCCTCGTCCCGACCCGATGGTCCATCACCGCGGTGGACGACACCATCGGGAAGTTCCTGCGCGGCCAGATTCAGACCCGACCCAGCATCGACGAGACGCAGGTCTGGGTCAACGAGTACCTCGGGAACCGCTACTGGGTCGTCCTCACGCCCGGCCAGTGGGAGTACGAACTCGTGGAGATGAAGGCCCCCGGGAGCATCTGGAATCAGGACCCCACCGGCGAGACGTGGATGGGGAGCGCCCACGAGGGCTTCGAGGGCCGGACCGGGTACGTCGAGGAGACGGCGGGCGCGTACTACGCCTCCCGACTCGCGGTTCTCGAACATCTGGAGTCGGTCGGGCGACAGGCCAAGTGTCTGGTCCTCCGTGAAGTCTCGGACGACTACTGGGCACCGGTCGGCGTCTGGCAGATACGCGAGAGCGTCCGCAACGCCTTCGAGGGCGAGTACGGCGAGGCCGAGACGTTCCACGGCGCGGTCCGGGAAATCGCCCCGCAGCTTCCGGTCTCGCTGGCCGCGCTCCGGCGGAAGTCCAACATGCTCTCGGGACTGCAGGCGAACCTCGCGGACTTCTCGTGACTGGGTCGGGGGAGTTTCCTGGACCGCGAACCCGTCGCCCGCGTGAGAAAGCTTATGACGCCACTCGAACCAGTTCCGAGCGTGATTCCCCTCCAAGTCGGCGTCCCCGGCGGTCCGGAGTTGGTGATACTGCTTCTCGTCGCGGTCGTGCTGTTCGGCATTCCGATCGTACTCGTCGCCAGCGGTCTCGTCCTCTACCGACGGATGCAGTCGGACGGCCCAGCTGGCGAGGAGGTCGAGGCGCTCCGCCGGGAGGTTCAGCGACTTCGGGAAGAAGTCGACGAGTTGAACGACGAGAAGTAGCAGTGGAACGCGACAGTGGTCAGGCGGTGTCGAGGTTCGCCCACGCCTCCTCGACCAACTCGCCCGTCTCGCTCACGATGTCGTCCCACTCCTCGTCGTCGGGAGCCATCCCGACGAGTCGCGCGATTCGCATGATGCTGACGTGGTAGACGGTCTGTCTCCCGGGTTCTTCTTGCCAGACGACGACGTTGCACGGGAACAGCGCGCCGATGCGGTTGTCGCTGGCGTGGAGTGCGCGGTCGGCCATGTTCGGGTTGCACGCGCCCAGCACGTAGTAGTGGTCGTGGTCCGCGCCCTCGACTTTCTCGTTGAGGAGTTCCGACGGGGAGAACTCCTCCGGGACGCCGAACCCGGCGTCGGTGAACGCCTCGCGCACGTGTTCGACCGCCTCCTCGTGGCCCATCTCCAGCGTCGCGCGCTTCTCGCCCACGTCCGCGCCGTCGAGTTGCGCGGGGTCTATCGGAAGACTCATACAGGACTCGTTTCGCGTCCGAGCGTGAAAAACCCGCGCTCCCCGGTCCGGAGTCACGGGACGGAGGCCCGGAAGTCAAATCGGAACCGGGAGCCACGAGAACCAGCGGACGACCCGTTCGGGCGACAGCAGCGGCGGGTGGAGAACCAACCAGTCCAGCAGCGCCAGTCCGATGCCGTGGGCGACCACCGACGGGAGTATCGAGTTGCTCTTGTAATCGACCGCCCCGAACAGCACGTCGGTCGGTCCCGACAGCATGAGTTCGACCGGCGGCTTGTACATGTGGTGGAACGCGTAGACGACCGGACTGATGAAGACGCTCTTGAACCCGATTTCGCGCACGCCGACGCAGAGCAGGCCCCGGTAGTACGTCTCGGCGGCCAGCGCGATGACGAACTGCATCAGCGCGTGCGGGAGAAACCGCCCGAGCGCGGGACTGGTCTCCCACATCGGGTAGTACGCCCGAATCGTCGGCAGCGACGACCCGACGACGTAGAACGGGAGGACGAAGAGCGAGAGCAGGACGGTGTTGCGAATCGCGGTCCGGTCGATGCGGTACCCGAGGTGGCGGCCGTGTCGGACCGCCAGCGCGAGGGGCGCGAGGATGTAGACGACGGTGTCCCGAACGAGTCGCTCGTGCAGTCCGCGCACGTCCCACGCCATCCACGCTACGGTGAGGACTGCGCCTGCGAGGAGCGCGCGCTGGACCCAACTCGACCGGGCGACGCCCCGGCGGACCGACCGCGCGACCGACACGCTACTCGTCGGCCGTCGGAATCGGGCCGGTGCCCGTCACGTCGCGAACCAGTTCGAGGAACTCCTGACGGCTCTGGAAGTAGGTCTCGTCCACCTGCTCCAGCAGGTCGCCCAGTTCTTGGGGACCGTCGGGGGTCCGGACGGTCGTTTCCTCGCTCTCCTTGCGGAGAATCTCGCTCTTCTGCACCGGCCAGTGGAGTCGCGAGGCGATACGCACGAGCGGCGCGCCCTCGACGGGTTCGCCGTCACCGAGTTCGACGGCAGGCTCTGCTTCTTCCTCGTTGTCGTCGGCCATACGGCGGGATTCGAATCCCTCGGGATTAGAGCTTTCGGAACGACCTTTTCGCCGCAGAAGCAGGTCCGACCGAGGAATCGCGTTCACCGTACGCGGTCGCGGGACGACGGACAACCGAGAGCCGACGGGTACCTCATCGTCGGTATCGCGCAACGTTACAGGCGGTGTCGTCCACCGCACGCGCGTCTACTGGAAGGCGGTCACTCGCGGACGACGATGTGGCCGTCACTGTAGACCGTCACCTCGTAGTCGAGAAGCGTGAATACGACGTGTCCGCTTCCGCGGGGCATTCCGTTGTGTCTGTCGCTAAAGAGATTGTCGAGCGCGTCCGGGTCGATTTGGTCGTAAAGGGGCGTTCCGAGTTCCGCGGGGTCCACGTCGGCGGCCTCGGCGACGGCGTCGATGACGGCCGCGCTGAGTGGTTCGTCTCGGTCGTAGGTGGTATTCTCGGTGATAGCAGGGGCCTCGTTCGGGTTCTCGGTAATATTCTCACTCATCTATCGTCTTCCTCCATCCGGTCAGGGATACCCCAACGTTGGCGCAGCACTATATAAAAAATCTCCGTATCAAATTGAGCTTGTTGATTTATGCATAGGTTTTCTCCGGGTCGTCGTCGCGACCGAACCGCTTCGCTCAGGGCCGCTTCGACGCGATGTCCCGAATCGCTCCCGCAAGTACGTCGATGCCCACCGGAATCGACTCCTCGTCCACGTCGAACGTCGCGGTGTGGTGGCCGCCGGGGTGGTCGGTGCCGACGCCGACGTAGGCCGCCTTGCCACCGTTGCGCTGGACTGCGCGCATCAAGTAGGTCGCGTCCTCGCTCCCGCCGAGTTCGTCGCGCTCGACCACGTTCTCGACGCCACCGGTCCCGCCCGCCACGTCGGCGACGATGCCGACGAGTTCGTCGTCGCTCTCGGCGCTCGGGGCCTCGCCGTTGGTCGTGACGTCGACCTCACAGCCGTGCATCTCGGCCGCGGATTCGAGGACGCGCTGGGCGCGTTCTTTCATGTAGTCTTTGAGTTCGGTCGTCTCGCCGCGGACCTCGCCCTCGATGTACGCCTCTTCGGGGATGATGTTGGTCGCGGTGCCGCCGCCGACCTGTCCGGCGTTGACCCGGGTCGCACCGTCCTCGTGGCGCGGGATGGCGTAGAGGTTCTGGACCGCCGTCGCCATCGCCTGCACCGCGTTCTCGCCCGCGTTGGGTTCGCCGCCCGCGTGGGCCGGAACGCCCTCGAACTCGGCCCGGAAGTGGCTCACAGCGAGGAACCCGTCGAGACCCGCGACGATTTCGCCGGTCGGGTGGTCGAGTCCGACGTGGGCCGCCAGCAGGTAGTCCACGTCGGCGAGGTGGTCGCTCTCGGCCATCGACTTCCCGCCCGCTATCATCTCCTCGCCGGGTTGGAAGAACACCTTGAGGGTGCCCTCGAAGTCGCTGTCTTTCACCGCTTCGAGGACGCCGAGTCCGATGGTCGCGTGGGCGTCGTGACCGCAGGCGTGCATCGCGCCGTCGTGTTCCGACCGGAACCCGTCGGCGACGGGGACGTGGTCGTCGTCGGTCGATTCGGCGCGCAGCAGACCGTCGATGTCCACGCGGAGACCGACGGTCGGTCCCTCGCCGCGTTCGAGGACCGCGACCGCGCCGGTGTACCCGCCGTCGAGTTTCGCCAGCGTCTCGGGGTCCGCGCCCGCCTCGCGGGCCTGCTCGTACCACTCGTCGAGTTCGTCGTCGTCCGGGACCGCCATGCGCTCGTCCTCCGCGATGGCGTCCGGGCCGACGTACACGTCGTCTACGCCGATGCGTTCGAGTTCCTCGACGATTCGGGCCGTCGTGTAGAACTCCCGCCACGCCGGTTCGGGGTGCCGGTGGAGGTCGCGTCGAATCTCGACCAGTCGGTCGCGTTCGGCCTGTTGGCTCATGTGCAGTCGGAGGAACGCGGGGACCATAAGTGCTGGAGGGTCGGCAAACTACGTCCGTGCCATTGCGTGACTTCTTAATACCTGTGCTCAAGAGTCGAGATAGAGTATGGTAGACAAGGGAGACGACCCACCGGAAGAATCCGTCGAAGAAGAGTTGGAAGACGCCAGAGAGGCCCGTAGCGGGCCGCGAATAGAGTTCTACGGCGGACCGGCCGCCAGCGCCGTCCCCATCGCGCTGTTCATCGGGTGGGCCATCTTCCAGACAGGACTCCTTCGGATCAGCGACACGACCGGACTCGTCGCCGGGATGCTGGTCTCGCTCATCGTGGGGATGTTCCTCGCCAAGGGCGACTGGAAGAACTACGCCAACACCATCTTCGAGGGGATGACCCAGCGCGTGGCCGCGACGGCCATCGTGGCGTGGCTCTGGGCGGGCATGTTCGCGCAGACGATTCAGGACGGCCAGTTCGTCGGCGGTCTCGTGTGGGCCGCCGACGCGCTGTCGGTCGGACCGGCGCTGTTCCCCGCCGTCACGTTCATCCTCGCGGCCCTGCTCGCGACGGGTATCGGGACGGGCTACGGGACCACCATCGCGTTCTCCGGCCTGTTCTTCCCCGCGGGGGTCCTCGTGGGTGCGAACCCCGTCCTGCTGTTCGGGGCTATCCTGTCGGGCGCGGTGTTCGGTGACAACCTCGCGCCGGTCTCCGACACGACCATCGTGAGCGCCGTCACGCAGGACAGCGATATCGGCGGCGTGGTGGCCTCGCGGTTCAAGTACGCCCTCGTCGCCGCGAGCCTCGCGTTCGTCAGCTACCTCGTCGCGGGGTCGGTGATGCCGACCGTCAACGTCGCGGGCGCTGCTAACGTGCTGGGCGAGCAGGCCAACCCGCTCGGCCTGATTCACCTCGTCTCCATCGGTATCGTCATCTTCACCGCGGTTCGGGGCCGACACATCGTGGAGGCCATCTCGTGGGGCATCATCGTCGCGGCTATCGCCAACGTCGCGTTCGACCTCGCGTCGGTCGCCGAGATGATAGTGTTCCGAGCGCCCGAGAACGTCGCCGCGGCCCAGTCGCTCTCGTGGCTCCCCTTCGTGACGACGGTTCCGGCCGGGTCCGACCAGGTCGGTATCGGTGGGAGCATCTACACGGGCGCACAGGGCTTCTTCCCGCTCATCGTGCTCACGCTGCTCATCGTGGCCGGAGCGCGCATCATGATTCGGGGCGGCGGCTTCGCCGCGATTCAGGAGTTCCTCCTCGCACGAGTCGCCACGAACGTCCGGCGTGCCGAGACCACGATGGTGCTGGGCACGGCGTCGGTCAACGCGATGATCACCATCAACACCGCCGCGGAAATCGCCATCGCGCCGTACGTCGCTCGCATCGGCGAGCGGTTCAACATCAACGGCTACCGCCGCGCGAACATCCTCGACGCCAACACCTCCGCGCTCGGTTACATCTTCCCGTGGGCGGGCGGCGTCCTCGTGGGCTACGTCCAGATACAGTCGCTGGTCGGGTCCGAGAACTTCGAGTGGTTCACCCGCGAACTCGTGGTCAACCCCGCGGAAGTCTGGCCGTTCGTCTTCCACGGTTGGTTCCTGTTCGCGGTGTTCATCGTCTCGGCGCTGACCGGGTTCGGACTGGAGTACACCACCGACCGCGAGTCCGAGGAGGTGGCTCGCGTATGAGCCTCCGCGAGAAGTACTTCGCCGGGTGGGGCTTCCGGACGAACAAGCCCTCGTTCGAACCGGGCGAGGAGATTTCGGCGTTCGTGACGGGCCACGACGGCGACGCGCCCGTGGCGCGCATCGGCGATACGATTCTCCGGGTCGAAGGCGCGCCCGGAGACGCGCTCGACACCCGCGTCAGACTCCGCGTGGACGAGTTCGACGACAACGACCACCACGGGACGGCGACGTATCTGGAGACGGTCGGCCGGTCGTCGTTCTGAGTCGGTCGCGGACCACCTTTTTCCCGTACCGGTTCGAGAGCCGACGTAACTCCGTTTCTCGACCGCCGACTCGCTAATCGTCCTCGCCGACTCGGAGGAACGCCAGCGCGCCGCCGAGCAGCGCGAGGTTCTTGAGGAAGTGAATCATCTGCTGTTGCTTCTGTTCCTCGTCGTCAATCGTCCAGAAGTCGTGCATGACCGGCGTTATGCCCACGAAGAAGGTGGCGACCGCTCCGGCGGCGAGTCGCGGGAGCTTCCACAGCGCGATGCCGAGACCACCGAACAGCAGACTCCCGGTAATCGCCGGGACGGTCGTCTCGGCCATCGGCGCGCCTTTGCTCTCGGCGTACCCGACCGTCTCCTCCAGATTCCGGAAGTTGTCCACCGCCATGAACGCCAGCACGCCGCCGAACAGCAGGCGTGCGAGTTTGAACGACGTGGACCCGGTCTTCGGAGGGGCCTCTTCCTGCACGACCTCTCTGGTCTCCTGCACGGTTTCTGCGACGCTCTCTGTCGAGTCGTCTCCGAGTAGAGACATGGACGGACGTACCGCGGCGAGCGACTTACGTCTGTTCGCCATCCTCGCCGCCCGATACGCCGACTCCCGCCGAACGGCCGTCACTCCAGCGCGGGAAGACGCCCCCTGTCACTCCGCCGCGGGAATCGGAAACTCGGCCAGTTCCGGGTACAGTAACTCTTCCGGGCGCTCTCCCCACCATCGTGCTTCGGCGATTTCGCCCTCGCGGGGTCGGACCCCGCCCGAGACGTACTCGCCGTCGAAGACGACGATGAGGCGGTGGACGGGCGGTCGGTCCGGTCGCGCGTTCGCTCGCTGTTCCGCCCCGTCGTCCGCGCGCTCGCTCTCGACGCTCCGGACCTCGATGCGGTGAACCTGCCGGACCCCCGTAATCTCGGCCTCGACGCCGGTCTCCTCGCGGGTCTCCCGCCGGGCGGCGTCTTCGAGGCGTTCGCCCGGTTCCTGTTTGCCTCCGGGGTCGCTCCACGACGACTCGCCTTCGTGGCGCACCAGCAGCACCCGGCCATCGTCGTCGGTGGTCCAGATGCCCGCCCCGCCGAGCGTCCCGGCCTCGAAGCGCTCGCGGACGCGGTCGTAGGCGTCGGGCGGCTGCTTCCACGTCTTCTCGACCACCTCTACCGCGTCGTACTCGCGTCGGAGGCGGTCGAGCGCCGATTCGACCCGGCGGCGCGAGCGCTCGGTTACGGTCACGACCGAGGCTTCGACCGCCGAGCAGAAGGAGACTTCGCTATCCGAGTTCGGCGCGCTGGAAGCGCCAGTAGCCCCCTAGCAGCGGACCGACCACCCAGACCGCGAGGACGAGGAGCATGAACTCGGGTTCGAGGTAGAACGGCGTCGAGGGGTCCGGGGCCGGGATGTCCCGGTACCCCGGGGGAAACGCGAGTTCGAGCGACTGGAGGTAGGCGGTCGTCGGACTCAGACTCCGGACGAGCGACTCGGTGTTCGACGAGAGCGCGACGCCCAGCGTGTCCTCGAACACGAATCGGAGGGCGCCCACGACCGAGAACGCCGACCCCTGAATCCAGAGGACGTTGAACACGAAGAAGTAGCCGATGGACCCGGCCATCGCCCGCGACCGGGAGGCCGTCAGCGCCGAGATGCCGACCGCGACCGAGACGTACGCCAGCGTGAAGTAGAGGGTCAGGCCGACCACGCGGGCGAACGTCGGGAGTTCGAGGTCGGGGTACCACACCGCCGACAGCACCGCGGCGACCCCGAACGCCAGCAGGATGGCCGCGGTGACCACGGTCGCTCGCGAGAGGTACTTGCCGAACACCACGTCCCTGCGGCGGTTCGGAATCGAGAGCAGGAACTTGATGCTCCCCGACTCGCGCTCCCCGGCGATGGAGAGGTACGCCGCCACGAGCGCGACCAGCGGGATGAACAGCACCGCGAGTCCCGACATGTTCCAGAGTTGCAGGAGGACGCGGGGGTTCTCGCCCGTGCTCCCGGTGTAGAAGAACAGCACGGCGAACAGGGTGTAGATACCCCCGACGAACCAGAGTAACTTCGCTCTGCGAACGTCTTTGAGGTCCTTGCGGACCACGGCACGGAGGCTCACACCGCCACCTCCGGGGAGTCGTCGGTCTCGCCGCCGGTCGCGTCGCCGGGGTCGGCGTCGGTGTACCGGTTGAACAGGTCTTCGAGCGACGCCTCCGCCGACTGGATGTCGAGTATCGTCGCCGCCTCGTCGACGCGCTTGAGCACGTCTATCTTCGCACCGGGGTCAGAACAGACCGCGGTGACGGCGTTGCCGTCCGCGCTCCACCGTTCGACGCCCGCGAGCGCGCCGAGGTCGAGGTCCGCGGGCACGCGGTCCACCGTGGCCGTAATCTGACTGGTCCCGCCCGCGCCCTCGCGGAGACCGGCGATGGTGTCCTCGGCGACGAGTCGGCCGTCGCTCATGATGCCGACGCGGTCGCAGATGGCTTCGACCTGCGGCAGGATGTGACTGGAGAAGAAGACGGTCGTCCCGCGCTCGGCCTCCTCGCGGAGCAGGTCGCGCATCTCCTGAATCCCGTTGGGGTCGAGGCCCGACGACGGTTCGTCCAGAATCAGGAGGTCGGGTTCGCCCACGAGCGCCATCCCGAGCGCGAGGCGCTGGCTCATCCCCTTCGAGTAGCCGCCCGCCCGTCGCTTGCGGTCCTGGCGGTCGAGTCCGACGCGGTCGAGAATCGCGTCCGGGTCGGCGTCGGCGTCCTTGGTCTCGGCGACCCACGCGACGTGTTCCCGGCCGGTCAGTCGGTCGTAGAGCGTCGCGCCCTCGGGGAGGACGCCGACGCGCTCGCGGATGGCTTGGGTCTCGCGCTGGGCGTCGTGGCCCAGCACTTCGGCCGACCCCTCCGTCGGTCGGATGAAGTCCAGCAGCACGTTGATGGTCGTCGATTTGCCCGCGCCGTTGGGACCGAGGAAGCCGAAAATCTCCCCGGTCTCGACCGTCAGGTCGAGCGAATCGACGGCGAGTACGTCGTCACCGAATCGCTTCGTCAGGTCGTGAGTGTCGATTGCAGACATGGGTTGACTGTCGTGTGGTTCGTCGCCTATCGCCGCTCGGTTCTCGGCACTGCCGCGTCGCGGCGTCGAGCGCGTGACGACGCGTCGCTCGTCGGTGGCACGGGAAGACGATGGACCGCGATTGGGATAAACACCCCCGCAGATTCGCAGAACCAGCAACCGCGCTCGCGTTTGAAAGACCCCTCCTCGCAGGGCGACCGGCCGCTCAGACGTGTTCGTCGAGGAACTCGGCGACGCTGGTGTAGGCCTCGATGCGGTTCTCCAGTTTCGAGAAGCCGTGGCCCTCGTCGTCGAAGATGAGTTTCTCGACGGGGACTCCCTGCTCGGCGACCACGTCGGCTATCTGCTCGGCCTCGCCGACCGGAACGCGGGGGTCGTTCGCGCCGTGGAGGACCATCAGCGGTGCCGCGATGTTCTCGGCCTTGTTGCTCGGACTGATGGACTCGAGGAACTCGCGGTCGTCTTCGAGCGATCCGTACTCGGCCTCGCGGTGTTCGCGCCGCCAGTCGCCCGTGTTCTCGAGGAACGTCACGAAGTTGGCGATGCCCACGATGTCCACGCCCGCCGCCCAGAGGTCGGGGTACTCGGTGAGCGCCGCCAGCACCATGAACCCGCCGTAGGACCCGCCCATGGCGACGACTCGGTCGGGGTCGATTTCGGGCCTGTCGCGGAGCCACTGGACGCCCGCCTCGATGTCCGCGACCGAGTCCATCCGCTTCTCCACGTCGTCCAGATGGGTGTACGCCTTGCCGTACCCCGCCGACCCGCGGACGTTCGGTTCGAAGTAGGCGTAGCCCCGGTTCAGGAAGTACTGCTTGACGGGGTGGAACGAGGGTCGGCGCTGGCTCTCGGGACCGCCGTGGATGTCCACGATGACGGGCGTCGCGCCGTCCTCCGCGTCGTTCGGGACCGAGAAGAAGGCCGGAATCTCCCTGCCGTCGAACGTCTCGTACCGGACCAGTTCGGGTTCGACGAACGACGACTTCGGGAGTCCGGCGGTGGCCGCGTCGGTCCACCGCTCGGTCTCGCCCGTCTCGACGTCCACGACGTGGACGTTGGTGTTCCCGGTACTCGCGGTGACGGTGAGCGCGAACCGCTCGGCCTCGTCGTCGAACGACGGACCGCCCGCGACGCAGGACGGCAGGTCCGGCGTCGGGAACTCCCGGTACTCTGTCTCGCCCGTGAGTTCGCCGACCGTCAGTTCGGTGTACCCGTCGACGTTTCGCCCGAAGACGAACCGGCCGGTGTCCTCGTCCACGGTGACGCTATCGACGTTCCAATCGCCGCCCTCCGCGACGGTTTCGACGGCTCCGGTTTCGAGGTCGAGTCTAGCGAAGTACGTGGTGTCGGCCCCCTCGTCGGTAGTGAGATACAGCGCGTCGCCGTCGGGACTCCAGTTGACCGACCCGTAACGCACGTTGCCCTCGTGGGGCGTGAGGTGGTCGCGGTCCCCGGTCTCCACGTCGAGGACGTACAGGTCCTGGTCGAAACTGGAGTGGGATTCGAGGACGGCGAGCGACTCGTCGTCGGGACTCCACCCGACCGCCGAGAGCCAGCCGTCGCCCTCGTAGACCATCTCGGCGTCGTCGCCGCGCTCGTCGCGACCCTGCACGTACACGTCGAACACCGATTCGTCCCGGCGGTTCGACGAGAACGCGAACCGCGACCCGTCGGAGTTCCACCCGCCCCAGTAGTGGATGGCGTCGGGCACGTCGGTCAGCGGCGTGATGGTCTCGCCGTCGCCGTCGAGGCGGAATAGCTGGGTTCGCTCGTCGCCGCCTTGGTCCATGCCGAATATCAGTTCGTCGCGCTCGGGCGACCACGACGCGAAACTGACGGCCTCCTCCTCGAAGGTGAGTTGCCGGGGCCACTCGCGGGGCGCGTCGAGTCGCCACACCTGCGGGACGCCCGTCGTGTCCATCAGGAAGGAGAGTCGTTCGCCGTCCGGGCCGAACGACGGCGTGTTCGCGCTCCGCACGTTGAGATAGCGCTCGAAGTCGTACGTTTGCATGGGTCGTGGTTACGAACCGACCGCCAAATCGCTTTGGACTCCGGCGGTCGGCGACCTGCGGCCCGAAAACCGATACCACGCGCTGCCAACGCGTCAGTTCCCTCTCTGCCCGACTCCCCACCCGATGTTCTGGGGCGACTATCCCCTCTCGGAAACAGTCGGTTACGACGGTTCATCCGCCGATTAACAAAATCCAACATCCACGAACGCCGACCGAGAGACGAATCGGACTCGGCGACGCGCTCGCTCCGCAGGACGGGTCGCCCGCTGGAACCGTAGGACTCGACGCCGACGGCGCGAGCGACCTGCTGGTCGGCGCGCCGCGGAGCGACGCGGGCGGCAACGACTCGGGTGCCGCCTCTCCCGTCGGGCGTGGTTGTCCGGGCGGAACGGCGACCGAACCGGTCGAACAATCGACGACGACCGAGCAGGTGACGACCACGACCGAGGAGACTACCACGGAGGAGAGGCCGACCGAGCGACTACCACGGAGTCCGGCGGAACCTCCGACCGGACGACAACGTCGATAGCGAGGGCGTAGGTGCGACGAACCGGACGAGAAGAGCGGGCGCGAGACGACGACCGAGACCGTCGGCGACGGGAGGTCGGACGGCGTGCGCGGCGACGCGAACGCGGAGCGACGCGACCGTGGAAACGGAGACGGGAACACCCCTCGCGACCGACTCGGACAACCGGTTTCGTTGGGGCTTCGAGGCGTACGCGAGCGAATTCCGTGGCTGTTCGACGTGCGCGCGACCGGTCGATACACGACCGTCGGACGGGGACCGCTCGCTCCGAACGCTCGAAACAACCAATGGAACCGCGGTAACGGACGGTTCCCCGAGGGCGGGGTGTCGGCGGTACGTCACGGTCCGCGCGTCCGGAGGTCCGGTCGGTGGCCCGAACGGACCCCTCGGCGGGTTGTCAATCGGGGTCTCGGCAGCGGGTTCGAATCCGACGGCCGACCCGGAACGGCCAGTTTCTTCTGGACCCGTCCGCACAACTTTCGGTTGAACAGTTGAACGATTCGGGCGAGCGCGTAAACAGTCGAATCGGTTTATGCGCGTTTCTATCCTCCGTTTTCCGCAGTGATGGCCACCGAAAGTTCACGAACATCCCGGGAGGAGGTCTTCGACGCCGTCAAGAACCTGCGCCGTCGCTACGTTCTCTACTATCTCCAGCGGTACGGGGGGCCGGTCGAACTCGGCGAACTCGCCGAACAGGTCGCAGCGTGGGAGAACGACACGACGGTATCGGAGGTATCGACCGGCCAGCGCAAGTCGGTGTACAGCGCGCTCCATCAGACCCACCTGCCGAAGTTACAGTCGGCGGGCGTCCTCCGGTACGACGCCGACCGGAGTCTGGTCCACACCACCGACAAGGCCGCGAACCTCGACATGAAACTGGCCAGCGACCCGCAAACGTCGCTTCCGTGGCACCGAGTGTACCTCGGTCTCGCCGCGCTGAGTCTGGTCCTCTTGGCCTCGGTCTGGGCCGGGTTGTACCCCTTCTCACTGCTCTCGGGGGTCGAGTACGCCCTGCTGGTCATCTCGGTGTTCGGCGCGACGGCGCTGTTCCACACCCACGACCTGCGACGCTGGCGACGGCGCGCGGACAACGCCGCGCCGGACTTCATCCTCGAAGTCAACGACTGAGACGGGTGCGTACTTTTCTCAGAGGTCTCCGTCCTCGTCCCGCAAGCGAGTCCTCGTCCGAACCCCCACACTTTCGGTACCGGCCACGCCACGGACAGGCTACCGCGTCCCGCGGGAACCGGGACGCTTCCGAGTCCGCGTCGAAAACGAGCGTAGAACCAGCGGAGCGCACCGCGAGACGAGAAAGGAGGGTTTTTAGTGGGCCGCTTCGTGGCGGTTCGTATGCGCGTCGCGTTCGTCTCGGAGACGGTGGCCCAACACCGTGAGACGGGGGTAACGCGACGAATCCGACGCACCGCCGAGGCGCTCGCTGGCCGGGGTCACGACGTGTTCATCTGTTGTGCGCAGTGGTGGGACGGCGACCACGACTCGTTCGAGCAGGACGGCGTGACCTACCGGGCGGTCACCGCGAAGTCGCCCGGCGACGGTCGGTTCGCCGTCTCGCTCCCGGCCGCACTCCGGGCCATCGACCCGGACGTGATTCAGGCCACCGCCGCCGACCCGACACACGTTCTCGCCGCGAAGGCCGCCAGCATCGTCCTCCGAGCGCCGCTCGTGGTGGACTGGTACGAGTCACCCGACGCGGGCGACGCCGACGACCCGCTGTGGCGACTCGCCGCCAGCGTCCCCGAACTCGTTCTCGCGCCCTCCGAGACCGTCCGGACCCGCGTCCGGGAACTCGGCGCGGACGGCGACGCGGTCTGGGTCGTCCCCAACGGCATCGACATCGACGCCATCCGGTCGGCCCAACCGCGCGAGGTCGCAGACATCGTCTACTCCCGCCGCCTCGACGCCGACGCCAACTTGGAGAGCCTGTTGCTCGCGCTCGCGGAACTCCGGGACCACGACTGGTCGGCCGTCGTCATCGGCGACGGTCCCGAGCGCGACGTGTACGAACGACAGGTCCGGGACCTGCGAATCGAGGACCGCGTCTCGTTCGCGGGCGACCAACCGCTAGAGAACCGACTGTCGGCGTTCAAGGGCGCGCAGGTCTACGTCCAGACCGCTCGCCGGGAGGCGTTCCCGACCGACCTGCTCCGGGCGCTGGCCTGCGGTAGTACGGGCGTCGTGGAGTACCACGTCGAGTCGAGCGCTCACGAACTGGTCGAACAGGAGAACCGCGCGTTCCGGACGACCAGCGAGCAGGAACTCACCGACGCCCTCGTCACGGCGAGCGAGATGGAACCGATGGAGTTCAACGAGAACTTCGCCGAGTACGACGAGGAGCAGATACTCGACAAGTACCTGACCGCCTACGACGAGGCCGAAGAGCGGATGAGTTGGGTCGAACCCGCGGCGCTGGCGGGCGGCGTCGTGTTGGTCGTGGCGCTGGTCGCGTTGCTGGTCGTAGTTCTCTGAGTGGTGGCCGAATCTTTTGTATGCCGAAGCTGCCACTGGCCGCAATCTCCCGAATTTCGGGTCGAAAATCAAAATAGATTCTCTGGTTTACCGTTAGTACCGGGCAGTGTCGATACCGAGAGAAATTCTGAAGGATACGAAGAGCCACATTTTATGTAAAAATATTATATATAAAATT
Source organism: Halorussus aquaticus (assembly GCF_024218795.1). Classification (GTDB taxonomy): domain Archaea; phylum Halobacteriota; class Halobacteria; order Halobacteriales; family Haladaptataceae; genus Halorussus; species Halorussus aquaticus. The sequence goes on along the minus strand of NZ_CP100400.1, from coordinate 1,810,111 downwards.
ATAAGAAAATTATTTTTAGGCATTTTATTTATGTTAATATGATGTCTGACAAAGGTGATCAGAAGACCGACCGACGCTCGATGTTGAAGGAAGTCAACGACGGACACAACGTATTTAGAGACGAGAGCAGCGCCTCGTCGGACCGGCGGCCGCTTTTGAAAGGAATCGGTGTCTCGTTAGCGAGCGCGCTCGGACTAGGCGGTACTGCCGCCGCTTCGGACCGAACGGAGTCGGAGATGCACAAGAAGACCGAAGCGGCGATAGACGGTTACGATACACCCAGTGCCGTGAAATCAGCATTGACTGAACACGAAAACGGACTCCTCGATAGCGTTGCGAGAAGTAGTTTCCTCGGAACCGTCAGTCTAAGTTCGTTCGAGTCCGATACCGTCAACGTCCAGAAGGCCCCTCCCGAGAGTGACCCGGACGAAGGGACCTACGTGACTGCCTCCAAGCATGACGGGGAGTACACGGCACACATCTCGATAGTCCGGAAGACGCCGAATGCCGTCGTCCGTCTCAACGTCCAACCGCAACTCGACCGGAGTTTCGCGACGGTACGAACCCGAGACGGTGAGACTGTCGCAGTCATCGACCCCAGTAACGAGAAGGCAATCTCCACCCAATCGACGGATGGTAGCGACGACGACGTGTCGATTCAGAAGATCTGTGGGAGCGACGGCTACACCTGCCCGCCGGGTGCGTGCTGTACGTTCTGCGGAGCGAAGCAGGTCAAACACAAGCGCACCTGCTGTCAGTATGCAGACGGGTCCCTCGATTGTTACGAGGAGCCAATCGACAATTGCTGTGACCCGCTTGTCTGCTGTTGAATCGGCCACTCGATAGCTGCTATTTTGTGAAACGTTCGGTCAACTCGAACAACGAGCGAGCGTCATCGTCCGACCCGAGGTGACGAGATAGCGTTGCTCGTCGCGGCAGTCGACCACGCGGAGCGACGAGATTTCTGTGTAATCGGCAGTTCGGTCGTACGCCGCCAGAAAAGCAGACAACTCTTTGGGGTCGTCCCATGTGACGCGCCATGTAACAAGCGTCGTGGACCCGTTCCGGAAGTAGTCCATCCTATCAATAATCCAACCTTCTGTCGCAGTTGCCGCGCGGTTTTCGGCCACTCCGTTTGCTCGGAGTAATTCACGGACGAAAAGTTCGCCGATGCGGTCGGTCCGGGCGTGGTCGAAAGAGTCGGGCACGTCAGGTCGCGCTGGCGTGTCAGCCAGCGACTCTTCGCGGTCGGGGTGAAGAATCCGGGACGTGGAGTGGATTCGGTCGGAACGCTCGAAAGTCGTGATGTTTCGGGTACGACTGTACCGATAACCGTGATAGTACACGGACTGGAGTACCTGCCGCTTCCACGTTCGGTCTCGGTCCGTGAGCGCCAATGCGTTGAGGTGGCCGCCGTACCGACGAACGTACCGGTCTGCAACGTACAACGAGACGCCGTTGCCGAACGCCTGCTGGGCGAGAAGTCGGTCGGTCGTCAACCGTCGGTTCGCGCTTTGTGGACTTATTTCGGTTCCGTTCGCCGCTCCCGGCAGTGAGACGGCGCTGCTCAGTTCGTGGACGACGAGAGCTTCGTACGAGAGCCACGACACGTTCTCGACGACGGATTCGTTCGCAAGCCGAATCGTCACCGGGCCGCCACTGGGGGAAAAACTAGTGGACCCGAGGGACGAACGACCAGCCACGTTCGCCGAGGGGTCGACTCCCAAGAGTTCGAGTCCCGACGATCCGACGCGGGCGAACCGGCCACTGTCCGGCGTCGTGTCGATTGCCGCTCCGGAGTCCACGGTACAGATAGTGAGGTTCCGTCGCAGTCGCTTGTCCATGATTCGCTCGACTCGGTGCACTATCTGTTCGTAATCGCGGTCGGGTATCCCATCGCAGACCGTGATACTGGCCTTTAGTTGGGTGTCGTTTTCGGTCCCGCCATCGACCACGTTACCAATGCCGGTCTCGCTACTGCCGAGTTGGCGAATGACATCTGTCCCGGTAACCAATCCGAAAACGACAGCCAACGCGACGAGAACTACCAGAATAGTCATCCTTCCAACTGAACGTGCGCTCATGGACTCATACACTATGCTTCAAAACTTAGAACCTTTGAATATACAGCTCGCTCGCGAGATTCGATGTTACTCCTCGAACGCTTCTGGCTTATCGGCCGCTTCCACCGCACGAACCGCCTCGACGTTCTCCTCGACGTCGTGAACCCGGACGATGTCGGCCCCGCGCTCCGCCGCGATAGCGGTCCCGGCCACCGTCGCGGCGGTCCGGTCGTCGTCCGCGCCGACAAGTCCGAACATCGACTTGTGGGAGTGACCGACGAGGACGGGACACTCCAGCGCGTGGAACTCGTCGGTCCGGCCGAGCAACTCGAAGTTCTCTCGCATCGACTTGCCGAAGCCCAGACCGGGGTCCACGATTATCTGTTCGCGGTCGAGACCCGCCTTCTCGGCCAGCAGGACTTGCTCCTCCAGTTCGTCGATGACGTCCTCGACCACGTCGTCGTACTCCACGTCCCTGTCCGGTACGACCGGGGCGTCGATGCTGTGCATCACCACGAGAGGCGCGTCGTACTCGGCCGCCACGAAGCGCATCTCGGGGTCCTCCAGTCCGGACACGTCGTTGAGTACGTCTGCGCCCGCTTCCAGCGCGGCCCGGCCGACCGCGGCCTTCCGGGTGTCGATGGAGAGCACGGCGTCGAGGTCCGCGATGCGTTCGATGACCGGGACGACGCGCTCGATTTCCTCTTCTACAGAAATCTCGTCCGCGCCGGGTCGCGTGCTCTCGCCGCCCACGTCGATTATGTCCACGCCCGCCTCGACCATCTGCTCGGCGCGGGCCACCGCGTCCTCGACCGCCTCGTACCGGCCGCCGTCGTGGAAACTGTCGGGCGTGACGTTCAGGATGCCCATGACCGCGGTGGCGTCCTCCCACGGGTAGCCCCGGCGCTCGGTCTCGGTCCGGATGCCCAGCGCCTCCCGGAGTTCGTCGGCGAACACCGACAGGCCGTACGGTTGGTCGTCGAGTTTCGCGGCGAGGCGCTTGAACTGGGCCAGCGTCCCCATCAGCACCACGTCCACGTTCTCCTCGTCCTGCTCGTTGACGCCCGAGACGGCGCACTCGCCGCCGAGGCTCAGCATCTCCTCCTTGAGGTAGCGGGCCTGCCGGACCTGCACGCGGGTCTTCAGCACTCGGTGGACCGCCTTGCCGCGCATCCGCCAGACGCCGGGGTCGGTCACGTCCGCGCCGTCGAGGGCGTCGCGGGCGTCGTCGAGATTCCGGATGCGCTTGGGAATCTCGGCGCGAGTCCACCGCGACCGGGCCTCCGCGACCGCGAACAGCGACCCCGCGACCAGCACGAGGTCGTCCTCGCTCGCGGCGTCCAGCGCGTTCTCCAGCGCGCCTTCGACGGAGTTTCGGGTCAGCACCTCGTCGGCCCCGGACTCCTCGAAGGCGCGGGCGACGACCGCCTCGTCCTCCGCCCGGTCGAGGTTCGGTTGGCAGGCGACCACGCGGTCGGGGGTCGGCAGGGCCTCGGCCATCCCCCGGAGGTCCTTGTCGTGCATCGCGCCGAAGACGAGGTGGAAGTCGTCGATTTCGCCGTCGAACTCCGCCAGCGTCTCGGCCAGCGCCTCGCACGCGCCGGGGTTGTGCGCGCCGTCGAGGACGACGACGGGATCCCGACCCATCACCTCGAACCGGCCGGGCCAGTCGGCCTTCCGGAGGCCGCGGGCCAGTTCCGTCTCGCTCAGGTCGGTGACCTGCCGGGCGAGCGCGGCGGCCACGCCCGCGTTCCGGGCCTGATACTCGCCGAGCAGGGGGATTTCGGTCTCGACGTTCCACCCGTCTCCGGCCAGCGAGACGGCGGCCTCGGTGTGGTTGGTCCGCCCGCCGTACTCGACGCGGACGTCCGCGTCGTCGGTCTCTCCCACGGTGCGGACTTCGCCCGCCTGCGCTCGCACCGCGTCGAGCGCTTCGCCGGTCGTCGCGGTCACGAGGGGCGCGTCGGCGGGCGCGACGTGGGCCTTGTCGCGGGCGATTTCCTCGATGGTCTCGCCGATGATACCGGTGTGTTCGAGGGTGACGCTCGTGACCGCGCTGGCGACCGGGTTCACGACGCTGGTGGCGTCGTACTTGCCGCCGATGCCGACCTCTAGCACCGCGACGTCCACATCCTCGCGGCCGAAGTGCCAGAGCGCGAGTCCGGTCATCACCTCGAAGAAGGTCGGGGCCTCGCCGTCGGCCGCCCGGTCGGTGACGTACCCCCGAACCGAATCGGCGTACGCCGCGAGCGCGGACTTGGGAATCTTGCGACCGTTCACCCGAATCCGCTCGCGCACGTCGTCGAAGTGCGGAGAGGTGTACAGCCCCACGTCGAGACCCGCCTCCCGGAGCGCGCGCTCGGTCATCCGGGCGGTCGAACCCTTCCCGTTCGACCCGGCGACCTGCACGTACTCGACCCCCTCGTGAGGGTCGTCGAGGTGGGCGAGCAACTGCGCGGTCGATTCCGTCCCCGGTTTGGGACGGAACCGACGCAGGTCGAACAGGAAGTTCGCCGCCTCGTGGTAGTCCATATCTGCGTGAACAAACGCGGCGCGCTTTAGAGTGTCGGACCCGGACCGCCGGGTCGGCGAATCGCTCCGTCGAGAGGGACGCGCTCGGTGTCACAGTTCACAGGATGCGCCGCGTCTGCGCTCGCAGTGCGAGCGCGGACGCACGCGGGGAGGTTCGGGGCGCGGTGCGGGCACGGAGCGGTCGCGGTGCGGTTTCGGTGCGGCGCTGTACTCCTCGGCTCAAGCAGTAGCTAGCTTCGCCGCATCGTCATCCCCAGCGCACCGTCAGCTTCGCCGCATCGTCAACCCCCGCGCACCGTCAGCGTGCCGAAGTATCACTCGAAAGAACAGCCACCTCGAAGAGGAGCGCCGAGACGACTCACCGCTCGAACTCGTACTCGGTCGGCGTCGGTTCGTGTCGGGCGCGCTCGTCCTCGACGCCCTCCTCGTTCATCAACTCCTGCAGTCGGCGCTCGTACTCCAGTTCGGTTATCTCGCCGTCTACATACTCCTGCTTGAGCGCCTCGATGCGTTCCTCGGCCGTCGGTTCGAAGCGCTCGGACAACCCGAGGCGTCGGGCCTCCGAGGAGTAGCGTTCGAGGAGTCGGGCGAACCGAGCGAGGCGGTCGTTGCGGGGGACGGAGGCGCTCCGGACCGCCGCGACGGTAAGCCCCACGAGTAGGAAGAACGAGAGCATCCCCACCAGCGCCGACGCGACGAGATACGGCGCGACGGCTTCGAGGAGGACGAAGACGAGCGGGGTCCCTGCCGGGGGCGCGGCGAACGCCGAGAGCGCGGCCACGAGTCCGAACCCGACGATGCTGACGAGCGCGAACAGCGAGAGCAGAAACCCGCCGCCGAGCAGTTTGACTTTCGGGTCGTCTGCGAGTCCCATCACGCGTTGGTTTGGGTCGGTCGTACTTGAATCTCGTCCTCTCGTGGAGGACGGGACTGTTATTTCGGAACCATCGCCCGTCTAAAAACGCCCGAGTGCCGATAGTTGCGACGAGACAGTTGAGGTGAAGACTGTTTCAAAAGCCCGCGACCGAGCGGTCCCTTTCTCCCACCCACGGTGGCTGTTCTGTCGGGCGAAATCGGTGGCGTAGTCGGCGGGGCGGAATCGGCGGTTACTCCGACTCTCCCGAACTTTCGGTCCGTACTCGCTGGCGGTCAGTCGTGTCTGAAGCACCGGTTCCCGGTGAACACCATCGCCATGTCGTGCTCGTCGGCGGCCTCGATGACGTCGTCGTCGTTGACGGACCCGCCGGGCTGGATGACCGCTTCGATGCCTGCCTCGGCCGCGGCCTCGATGGCGTCCGGGAAGGGGAAGAAGGCGTCCGAGGCCATGACTGCGCCCTCGGCGGACTTGCCCTCGGCGTCCTTCTCGGCCTTCATCTTGGCTATCTCTACTGCGTCCACCCGGGAGACCTGCCCCGCGCCGACGCCGACCGTCTCGGTGCCGTCGGCGAACAGGATGGCGTTGGACTTGACGTGCTTGATGGTCTGCCACGCGAACAGCAGACTCTCGTACTGGTCGTCGGTCGGTTCTCTCTCGGTGACGACCTCCAGTTCCTCGCGGGTCGGAGCCTGCAGGTCGCGCTCCTGCACGAGGCGGCCGCCGACGAGGTCCTTCTCGGTGGTCGTCTCGGTGATTTCGCCGAACGCCTCCTCGCGGCCCACGTCCAGCACGCGCAGGTTGTCCTTCTCGAAGAGCGTGTCGAGGGCGTCGTCGGTGTACCCGGGCGCGACGACGACTTCCTTGAACGAGTCGATAATCTGCTCGGCGGTCGCGCCGTCGCACTCGCGGTTGAGCGCGACGATGCCGCCGAAGGCGCTCTTGGCGTCCGTGGCGAGCGCCCGGTCGTAGGCCTCGGCGAGCGAGTCCGCGGTGGCGCATCCGGCGGGGTTGGTGTGCTTGATGACGGCGGCGGCGGGCCGGTCGAACTCCTTGACCAGATTCAGCGCGGCGTCGGCGTCGTTGTAGTTGTTGTACCCCATCCCCTTCGCGCCCTCGTTGCGTTGGGGGGCGTCCACGACGCTGGCCTCCTCGCAGGTCGCGTCGCCGTAGAGCGCGGCGTCCTGATGCGGGTTCTCTCCGTACCGGAGGTCGGCCGCGCGGTCGGCGGTCTCGACGCGGCGGGCCGGGAACTGTCCGTCCTCGTCGCCCTCGACGCGGACCGACCCCGCCTCCGCATCGACAGTCAGTTTGTCCTCGGCGAACCACCGGACCGCACGCGGGTAGGCCTTGAACTCGCCCTCGTAGAGGACGCGCTCTTTCAGGTCGCTCTCGTCGTCGCCCTCGTACACCGGAATCGGTTCCTGCGTGACGACCGGACCGGCGTCCACCTCGTCTTCGACCACGTTGCCGTCCCCGTCGGTGGCGTCGGTGACGACGTGGACCGTGCAACCCGTGGTCTTCACGTCGGCGTCGAGGACCTGCGCGTGGGCGTCCGTGCCGGGGAACGACGGCAGGAGCGAGGGGTGGACGTTCAGGGTCAGGGGCGTCTCGTCGAGGAACGCGTCCGAGAGGATGCGCATGTAGCCGTCGAGACAGACGAGGTCGAAGTCGTAGTCCGCGAGGGCCGCGACGACGCGCTCCTCGTGGTCGCGCCGCGACTCGTCGCCGTCGCGCTCGACGGCTTCCGTGGGAATCCCGCGCTTCTCCGCGGCCTCCAGCACGGGCGCGTCCGGGTCGTTGGTCAGGACGACGCCGACTTCTGCGCCGCCGGGAGACCGGTCGGCGAGGTGCATCAGGTTCCGTCCGCGGTTACTGGCGAGTCCAGCGATGCGTGTCATGTTCGAAGCCGCGCCGTCTCAGCAGAAATGTATTGCGATTGCGTCCGAAGGAGTATGCACGAATGAGCATATTTTTGGCATTCAAAGGTGTTTTGGTGCCGGTAGTATGCACGACCGTGACGACTTCGACCGACACGCTTTTGCCGCCCGACGGGGCAGATTTCCACATGAATCCCCTCTACGCCGTGTCGCCGCTGGACGGCCGGTACGCCGGTCGGACCGAACCCCTGCGCGAGTACGCGAGCGAGGCCGCGCTGATGCGCGCTCGCGTTCGGGTCGAGGTGGAGTATCTGGTCGCGCTGGCCGACCTCGACGCGACGCCGCTCCAACTGGACGACGCGGACCGGGACCACCTCCGGGACCTCTACGAGGCGTTCGACGAGGAGGACGCCGAACTCGTCAAGCGAATCGAGACCGAGGGGTACGGCGACTACGCGGCGACCAACCACGACGTGAAGGCGGTCGAGTACTTCGTCCGCGAGAACCTGCCGGAGGGCGCGCAGGACGCCTCCTCGTGGATTCACTTCGCACTGACCAGCGAGGACGTGAACAACCTCGCCTACCGCCTGCTGGTGAAGGGGGCCGTCGAGGACGTGCTCCTGCCGCAACTCCGCGAGATTCGGGACTCGCTCGCGGACCTCGCCCGCGAGTACGCGGACGTGCCCATGCTCGCGCGGACCCACGGCCAACCCGCGACCCCGACTACGTTCGGCAAGGAGATGGCCGTCTTCGCCTCCCGACTCGCCCGGGCAATCGGTCGCGTGAAGGACGCCCGCGACGGACTACAGGGCAAGATGGCGGGCGCGTCGGGCACCTACGCCGCCCACGTCGCGGCCTACCCCGACGTGGACTGGCCCGCGTTCGCCCGCGGGTTCGTCGCGGGACTCGGACTGGAGCAGGCCCCGCTGACCACGCAGGTCAACCCCTGCGACGACCTCGCGGAACTGTTCGACGCGCTCCGGGGCGCGAACAACGTCCTGCTCGATTTGGACCGCGACGCGTGGCGCTACGTCAGCGACCGCTACCTCGGGCAGGTCGCCGCCGAGGGCGAGACCGGTTCGTCGACCATGCCCCACAAGGTCAACCCCATCGACTTCGAGAACAGCGAGGGCAACCTCTCGAAGGCCAACTCGGACCTCGTGTTCCTCGGCGACTACGTCACCAGTTCCCGACTCCAGCGCGACCTCTCGGACTCGACGGTCAAGCGCAACGTCGGCGCGGCGTTCGCCTACTGCCTGCTCGGCTACGTCAAGTTGCGGGACGGACTCGGGAAGGTCGTCCCCAACGAGCAGGTCATGCGCGAGGACCTCGAAGCGACCCCGGAAATCATCGGCGAGGCGGTCCAGACAATCCTCCGGCGCGAGGGCCACGACGACGCCTACGAGCGCGTCAAGGACCTGACCCGCGGTCGTCGCGTGACGCTGGCGGACTTCCGGGACCTCTTCGAGGAGTTGGACGTGGACGAGGCCACCCGCGAGGAACTGCTGGCCCTGACGCCCGCGGGATACACGGGCGTCGCCAGCGAGATGGTCGGTTCGCTGGACGACGAGTAGCGAAGGCCGGGGACCTCCGAACGTCCTTCCCGACGAAAGCGATATATAATCCGAGATACATTCCCGGGTCGTGAGCGATACCCTCCACTTCGGTCTCTTCTTCCTCGGCATCCTCCTGTTGACCGGGGCACTCGTCGTCGGCGTCGGGGCCTTGGAGTACGAGGTCCAGTCGCAGGGGACCGCCGCGACGATTCCCGAGGGCACCGAGTCGGTCGTCGCCTACGACGACCTGTCCGAGCGCGACCGGCGGACGGTGGACCGGGTACTCGACGGCGAGCGTCTCGTGATCCGGAACCCGAGCGACCTGCCGGGTCCGCGCAAGAAGAAGGGGAAACTGGTAGTGGAGCGCGGGGACGACCTCCATATCGTCACCCGACGACTGTTCTTCAACTGGCGGACGACGTTCGGGGCGAGCGCGGTAGCGATGGCGCTGGCCGGAATCGTCGTCGTCAGCGAGGCCGTCCGCCGCCACCACTTCCCGGGCCGCACGGTGTTCTGGACGACTCGGTGAGGGTGGGAGGCGGACCCGTTCGATTCCGCCGTGTTCAGTAGTTCACCTTGAGGTGGAACGTGTGCTTGAGGTAGTAGGTGTCCGAACTCCACCCGCCATCGTAGAAGGTCCCCTTGGAGACGAGGTCCATCAGGTCGTACTGGCCGCTCCCGGTGGCCTCTTGGTCTATCCAGCAGGAGCTACCGGGCTTCATGCCGTTGGTGTTCCGGCGGGCGGCGTCGGTGTTGAACTCCTCGTTCCACGTCGCGTAGTTGCCGCTCGGACTCGACTCGTCGATGGTCGTGACCGCTGGCTGGGTGTAGCTCCACCCGAGCGACGCGCCGCTCGTCCCGACCGAGACCTTGATGCTCTGGCTCCCGTCGTGGGTTCCGAGCGGGTCGTACTCGTCGAGGTCGGCGTTGCCCATGTCGTTCTGGCTCCAGTCGTGTTTTGGTTCGCCGACGTCGTTGACCCATCCGGAGTCGTACTTCTGCGTGCCGGGTTCCATCACGAAGAAGTGCTTGACGGCGTAGGCGTCCTGCGCAGAGTCGCCGTCGCCGTCCAACTGCTTGAGGTCGAGGTTGTTCGTGACGCATCCGTAGGGGTCCGAGCAGAAGTCGGCCTCGTCGTGAAGCACGTCGTTCCACGAGGCGCTCTGGGTCGCGACACCGTCCGCGGTGGCGGTCGAGGTGCGGTCGAATGCCGTGGCGCGCCGGGCGGCCTTCCCGTGGAGTTTCGCGGCCGACTTGGCGTCGCCCGCGACGCCGGTGTACTGGCGGGGAACGCCGTTCGCGTCGATCTTGTAGGAGTACGAGACGATGGTGCCGTCCTCGGGGTCCGGGTTCGAGACGGCGGGCGTTACGTCGAAGTCGCCGCCGCGGGCGTTGTACTCCGCGCGAGCGGTCCGACGGACCTCCTCGATGCGGTCGGTGGAGATACCGTTCGAGAAGTCGGCCTTGGCGACGTGGGCGTCGCTCTCGGGCGGACCGCGAGCGGACGCCGCGCCCGCGGTAACCGTCGCGCCGGTTAGCGCCACGCCAGTCGCGCGCAGGAACGTTCGACGGTCGGTACAGTTCGAGTGAGACGAATCGTCTGTCATGCTACGCCACCTCATTCACTCCCCTGAGAAATATAATTAACTACTAGTGTTATTGCAATAATGACTCTTCCGGACCTCCGGACGACTCACCGAGTCGGACGTATCGGTGACGGAAGCGGAGCGGACGAAGGAGGCCCGGTCGCAGAGATACCGGTAACTGGCCTCGAAACTCGATGGCCGGTGTTAACTCAGAAAACCAACGGTCGGGACGGCTACCCGACTCAGCACAGTAGCGTCGCCAGCGTCGCTTCGACGGCCTCGCCAGCGCGCTCGACCTCCGCGAGGCGGACGTACTCGCGGGGCGAGTGGGCCACCGCGCCCTCGTCGTCGGCCAGCGACCCCGGCCCGAACACGACCGTCGGCGCGACCTGCGCGAAGTACGACGCCTCGGTCGCGGCACCGAACGGCCGGACCGCGCCGCCGCTGGCCTCCCGGAGCGCCCGGACGACCGGGTCGTCTTCGGGCGTCTCGAACGCCGCCAGAAACGGGGTGTCGCGCTCGGCCAGCGCCACTTCGACGCCGACCGCCGCCGGGGCGCGCTCTCGGAGATGTTCGGCCAGCGCCGACCGGAACCCCTCGGCGGTCTCCGGCGGCACGCTCCGGCGGTCTACGACGAACGAACACTCCGCGGGCACCTGATTCGTCGCGGTGCCGCCCTCGATTGTCGTCGGCGTCAGCGTCGGCGCACCTAACTGCGCACTGGGGTCGGGGGTGTCCTCGCGCTCGCCGAAGTCGTCGAGCGCGGCCAGCAGGTCGCCCGCCGCGCGGACCGCGTTGACGCCGGACTGCGGTTCTGCGGCGTGGGCGTTCGCACCCCGGACGGTGACGGTCGCCTGAAACCGGCCCTTGGCGGCGTTGCACACGTCGAGTTCCGTGGGTTCGCCCACGACGACGGCGTCCGGGGCCGGGTCGAAGTCGAGGGCGGCCGCGCCCGTCGAGTTCGTCTCCTCGTCCGGCGTGACCGCGAGGGTCACGCGGCCGTGCTCGGGGGCGGTCCCGAGGAAGGCCGCGAGCAGCGCCGCCAGCGGTCCCTTCGCGTCGCAGGACCCCCGGCCGCGGACGATATCGCCTCCGCCGTCAGCGCCGCCACCGCCGCTGACCCGCTCGAACTCGACGTGGGGCGGCACGGTGTCGATGTGAGTGTTGAGGACGACGTGTGGTCCCTCGCGGCCCGAGTCCCGGACCGCCACGGTGTTCCCGGCGTCGTCTACCTCGACCCCGCAGTCGGCGTCCGCGGATTCGAGCGTCTCCACGAGCAGGTCGCGCATTTCGGTCACGTCCTCGTGGGAGGGCGTCTGCACCGCCGCTTCGAGGAACTCGACGGGGTCGAAGCTCATGCTTCCGAGACGCGCCGCGGTTCCGGCGTGGAGGCGACCTCGCCCTCGAACTCGCGCTCGGTCGGACCGGTGAGCGTCGCCCGCCCGTTCCGGAAGCCGACTTCGAGTTCGCCGCCCGGCGGGAAGACGGACACGGGGTCCTCGTCGGTCCGTCCGAGTCGTCGGGCCGCGACGCCGATGGCGACCGCGCCCGTCCCGCAGGACCGGGTCTCGCCCTCCACGCCGCGCTCGAACGTTCGCTGGTCGAACCCGCCGTCCGCGCGCTCGGATGCGAACGTGACGTTCGCGCCCTCGGGGAAGACGTCGGCGTGACGAATCGCGGGCGCGACCGCGTCGAGGTCCACGTCGTCCACGTCCTCGACGAACGCGACGGCGTGGGGGACGCCGGTGTTGACCGCGGTGAGTTCCATGCCCTCTGGGGCTTCTGCCACGTCGGCGTCGATGAGCGGGTCTTCGCGGTCGGACGCGAGCGGCACGTCGCCGGGCGCGAACGAGGGTTCGCCCATCTCGATGGTCACTTCGTCGCCGCGAATCTCGGCCCGGCGAGTTCCCGCCTGCGTGTCGAGCATGATGGCGTCCGCGCCGGTTCGCTCGGCGGCCCACTTGGCCGCGCACCGCGCGCCGTTGCCGCACATCGCCGCGGTCGAACCGTCGGGTTGGACCAGCGTCATCACCACGCGGGGCGGCGAGAACTGGGGTTCGAGCGCCAGAAACAGTGTCCCGTCGGCACCGACGGACTCGTCCGTCGAACCCCCGGCGACGCTCACGCCGTCGTGTCTGTCGCACACCTTTCGGGCGAACGCCGCCCTGTCGGGGACGTACTCGTCCGCGTCTACTACTACGAAATCGTTGCCAGTGCCGTGAAACTTCTCGTACTCGATGCTCATGCTTGGTCCTCCGGTTCGACCGCCGTCACGTCCGCAATCGTTTCGCGCCGTCGCGCCACTCGAACGTCGTCGCCGTCGAGGACGACCGACGCCGGGCGCGGGCGGGAGTTGTACTGGTTCGCCATCTCGTAGCCGTAGGCCCCCGAGTTGCCTATCGCGAGCAGGTCGCCGCGTTCGGGGTCTGCCAGCCAGTGGTCGCCGAAGGTGTCTGCGCTCTCGCAGACCGGTCCGGCGACCGTCACCTCGCGGTCCGGGCGACGCTCGGCGTCGGCCGATACGTTGCGCATCTCGTGGTGGGCGTCGTAGAGCGCGGGCCGGGCGAGGGTTGTCATCCCCGCCCCGACGCCGACTACCGCGCCGTCGCCCGCCTCCTTGACCGTGTTGACCGCGGTCAGCAGGACGCCAGCGTCGGCCACGAGATACCGGCCGGGTTCGACCGCGAGGGTCGCGTCCACCTCGCCCAGCGCCTCGCGGGTCGCGGCCGCGACGGCGTCGAGGTCGAGGGGGTCCTCGTCGGGTCGGTAGGGGACGCCGAACCCGCCGCCGACGTCCACGAACTCCAGTTCGACGTCCTGCGACTCGACCTCGCGCGCGAGGTCGCCCATCCGCGAGACCAGTTCTCGGTGGGCCGAGAGGTCCTCGCCGGAGATACCGCTTCCGGCGTGGGCGTGGAGACCGACCACCTCGAAGCGCGCGGTCGCGTCCTCTGCGAGGTCCGCGGCCCGGTCGTACGGCACGCCGAACTTGGCGTCCGCGCCGGTGGCCACCTTCTCGTGGTGGCCCGCGCCGACGCCGGGGTTGACTCGCAGGCAGATGCGGCCGTCGTACCCTCGCTCGGCGAGTCTGTCGAGGGTGTCGGCCGCGCCCACGGTGATCGTCAGGCCGGGGTGGTCGTCGGCGAGTCGGACCGCCACGTCGAGGTCGCGGTCCGGCGGGTTGACCGCCGTGTAGTGGACGCGCGACCCCGCGACGCCTGCTCGCGGGTCGTCTCTCCCCGCTCGCGCGTCCGAGGCGCATTGCGCCTCGCGAGCGTCGAGGACTCTGGCGAGTTCGCCCGCGGACGCGCACTCGATGCCCGCGCCCTCGTCGGCGAGCGCTCGCAGGACCGGCCGGGCGGTGTTGGCCTTCGCGGCGTAGTACACCTCGGCCTCCGGGAAGGCGTCGGCCATCCGTCGGTAGTTCTGCCGGACGCGGTCCAGATCGAGGACGTAGAGGGGCGTCCCGTGGTCGTCGGCCAGCGCCCGGAGTCGCTCGGCCGACCAGTCGGCGAGTCGTCGGACCGCCGGGTTCCGGACCGTCGCGGCGCTCATTCTCGCAGGGCCTCCTCTCGCTCGACGCCTTCGAGGGTCGTCTCCTCGACGTCCATCGCCACGACCGCGGGCTTGTACGCCCCGCCCTCGAACAGGTCGTGGTCGCCGACCGACGACTCCACGAACCGGGTGAACGCCCGGCGCTCGGGCGGCAGGCGGCCGTAGACGACCTCCTCATCGACGAGGTCGTAGACCGGGATGCGAGGCGTGAGCAGGGTGTTCTCCGCGACCACGCTGTTCTCGCCCACGACGAACCCCGAGGTGACTCGACAGCCAGCGCCGAGCGACGCGCCGTCCTCCACGACGACGGGCGCGTCCTCGACCGGTTCCAGCACGCCGCCGATGAGGGTGTTCGCGCCCAGCTTCACGTCCGAACCGATTTGGGCGCACGACCCCACGGTGTCACAGGAGTCCACGAGGGTACCGTCGCCGACGTGCGCGCCGATGTTGACGAAACTCGGACTCATCATGATGCAGTCCGACCCGAGGTACGCGCCGCGTCGAATCACGGTGCCGTCGGGGGTGTTGCGGGTGCCCCGGCCGGGCAGGTCGTCGGTCTCGCGCAGTGGCAGCACGTCGTGGTACGTCACGTCGCCGTACTCCCGGCCCTCGATGCCGCGCAGGCCGAAGTTGAGCAGGATGCCCCGCTTGACCCACTCGTTGGACTCCCACTCACCGCCGCGCTTCTCGGCGGCCCGGACCTCGCCGGTTTCGAGCGCGTCGAGGAACGCTTCGAGGACGGCGTACGCCTCCTCGCCCGCGTCGGCCGCGGTGAGGTCGCCGTCGTCGTATCGATGCCACAGGTCGTCTACCTCAGTTTCCAGACTCATGCGTCTCCCTCCACTACGTCGGCAAAATCGTACCATCCGGGGTCTCGTTCGGCCAGCCAGACCGCCGCGTCCAGCGCCCCCTCGGCGAAGACGCCCCGGTCCTCCGCTCGGTGAGTGAGGCGGACCTCCTCGTGGTTGCCCGCGAGCAGGACCTCGTGTTCGCCCGTAATCGTCCCGGCGCGGCGGGCGTGGACGCCGATGTCGCCCGCCTCGCGGGGAGCCTCGCCCTCGCGGCCGTGGACGCGCTCGCCGGAGTCGCCGTCTCGCGCGCTCTCGATTCGGTCGAGAATCGTCTTGGCGGTGCCGCTCGGCGCGTCGCGCTTCCGGTTGTGGTGAGTCTCGGTGACCTCCACGTCGTAGCCCGGCAGGTCGGCGACCGCGGACTCGATTGCCGAGAGCAGAGCCTGCACGCCCCGGCCGAAGTTCGACGCCTTCAGCACGGGCGCGTACTCGGCGAGTTCGCGGAGCGCCGCCTCGCCCTCGTCGTCGAATCCGGTGGTGCCGACGACGCTGGCGACACCGGCCTCGGCGGCGACCGCGACGTAGTTCTGACTGCTCGCGGGACCGGTGAAGTCCACGATTACGTCCGGGTCGCGTTCGGCCACCAGTCGGTCGAACTCGCGGGCGGGTTCGACCGAGACCTCGCCGACGGACTCGTCGTCCGCGGGGTCGCGGTTGACGGCGAAGGCGACGGTCACGTCCTCGCGGGCGCTGGCGGCGTCGAGGACCGCCCGGCCCATCTGGCCGGTCGCGCCCGTCACTGCGACTGCTACGCTCATCGTCGTCTCTGTGGTCCGGTCGGTCGTCTCTCGATTCCCGCCGGTCGTCGCTCGGTCTCGGTCATGGCTGTACCTCAGTCGGTTCCCCCTCTAACTCTCCGAGGATACCCGCAAGTTCTGCGCGGTGGTCCTCCGAGAGGCGAGTCAGCGGCGAGCGCAGGTGCGCCGGGCCGTAATCCCGAATCTCCATGGCCTCCTTGACCGGGATGGGGTTGGTCTCCTCGAACAGCGCGCGGACGAGGGGCGCGAGTTCCTCGTGGACCTCGCGGGCCTCGGCGAAGTCGCCCGACAGCGCGGCCTCGACCAGCGCGACGGTTCGCTCGGGTTCGACGTTCGCGGACACGCTGATGGTGCCGGTCGCGCCGAGCGAGAGCATCGGGAGCGTGAGGAAGTCGTCGCCCGACAGCACCGAGAACGCCTCGTCGCGGGTGCGCTCTATCACGTCGCCGATTCGGTTCAGGTCGCCGCTGGCGGCCTTGTAGCCGACGATGTTCTCGTGTCGCGCGAGCGAGGCCGCGGTCTCGACGGCGATGTTGCGGCCCGTCCGCGAGGGGACGTTGTAGAGTATCTGGGGCAGGTCCACCTCGTCGGCGATAGTGCGGTAGTGACGCTCCATCCCCTCGGGTTCGGGCTTGTTGTAGTACGGCGAGATGAGCAACAGCGCGTCGGCCCCGGCGTCGGCCGAGCGCCGGGAGAGTTCGAGGGCCTCGCGGGTGTTGTTGCTCCCGGACCCCGCGATGACGGGCACGTCCACGGCGTCGGTGACCGCTTCGACCACCTCGACGTGTTCGTCGTGGCTCAGGGTCGCGCTCTCGCCGGTCGAACCGACCGCGAGGAGACCGTCCACCCCGGCGTCTGCGAGGCGCTGAGCGTCAGTTCGGAGTTGGTCGAAGTCGATGCTGTCGTCTGATTCGAAGGGGGTCGTCATCGCGGGGTAGACCCCACTGAAGGGTTCGTCGGTGCGTGTCATGTTACGTTGTGTTCGGGACTGGTCGGCGCGCGGTGCAAAACGAGGACGGCCAACGACGGGTCGCCACGCCGCCGAGGACCTGTTAGTAACCGGGTTTTGTGCGTTTCAGCCCCGAAAAACCGACCGACCCACCGCTGGCCGAGCGAACGCGAGTGGCCGCAGCGGGGTCGGAGTGCATATGCGTGACACTCACCTCCGGGGACTTAACGCTTCCGTTGGGTGTAGTACCTGCGAGCCAGCGGTGGTCCAAACTGTCTTCCAACAGAAGGCTGGCGTTCCGCCGCCCCGCCTCGTTTAGGCCTGCCACCGTCGCTCCGCAGGCCGAGTCGCCCCTACTCTCGGCCGTCGCTCACGAGCGACTCGTCCAAGTCGTCGCTGGCCAGAAGTCGCGGAACTAACCCTCGGTACGAGGGACGGAGGAGGCCCGCTATCGGAACGATGATCTCGTCCGTGATTCCCTCCTCGAGATGTGACCGGAAGTCGGCGGACACCGCATCGTACCCGTGTTCCCTCCACCGCTCTATCGCGGATTCGAACTCCGACTCATCGCCTTCGACTATCGTGAGGAACTGGCACTGAATGACCCCCGTCGGTTCGCCCGACTCCTCGATTCGCGTCTCGGCGACGTTGCTCTCGTAGAGTCGCACTTCGAGTTCGAAGGGCGTCACGAACGCTCCAATGTCGGTCTCGTACTGCGGGTTGCTACTGTGAGAGATTCCGAACTCCGTCCGTGCGGGTCGGGTCTGGCCCGGAGAGATTTCCGAGAGAGACAGGTCCAGGTCCGTGATGTGATACTCGGTCGGTCTCATTTGTCACCCGTCATGGAGCGTCGTTCTATCCGCGCGACCGATGGCCGTGCCGATTACCCTCTGCTGTTCAGGCGCGTCTCGTTTTCGGTAACCGACTCGCCGCGCCGACTCGTCGACACCCGCTCCGAGGACCAACTGGTCTCGGTTCGAGGAGTGTCGGTGTCGAACTCGGCGGTGTCGAGAACCGCCTGCTCTCGTTCTAGAAGCAGATCGGCCAGACTGCGTATCTCGGTTTTTCCGACCCTATCCTCGACGAGGTACTCCGCCGTGGCTTCCCGGGTCCGTTTGGGTAAGTCGAACGGCGAAACGTTCTCTTCGGTGCTCAACCGTTCCCGAATCCTCGTGCGAGTGGCCTCGACGTTCGGTGCCCGTCGGACGACGAGACTCGCTAGCTCCCCGAATAGCTGCTGATCGTCGAGCGAGAAACGCGTCTCCACGTCGAGAATATCGTTGTCGAGCGCTTCGAGGTAGTCGCGAACCGCTCGTCGGAGCTTCCGTCTCGTCGCCGTTTCGAGCGCCGCTTCGTCGCGTTCGGTTTCCGAACGAGGTCGCTTTCGCTTTCGCGCGTACTGCACCCACTCTTCGCCCTCATCACTGAGGTCGACCGTTATCGTGGGTTCCTCGTCCGACATAAGTAACTCTCTTGCAAGCACATTTCTCTCCTACAGTCTTATAGGTTTTGTTCAAATCCAGTTGTCGCCGAACGTCTCCGCTACGTCCGCTCTCCAGTCGTCCGGGAGTTCGTCCGTCCGCCCGACGACGTAGTTCACGACCCCCTCTATCGCCTCGGCGAACTCGTACTCCTCGGCGGTCAGCGTCGCGTACCAATCCGCAATCCGAGAGAAGCCGGGGTCGTCCGTGACGCGTTCGTTATCGTCGGCCAGATGTCGAACTGCATCGACGTAACACCGATGTTCGGCGGTCGTGAAGGAGTCGTTCGCGGTAAAGAACTCGAACAGTGAAGTACGGGTTCCATCGACGACGAGATATATCTGGTCGTGGGCGACGCTCCCGAGTTCGTCGCCGAAGACGCGGTACTCGTCGTCGCGTTCCGCGGGAGTCCCGTCTTCGCGATATTTGGCGAGGTGGTCCGCCGCGATGGCGACGGCGGTCCGCGGGAGTCGAACCTGCAACACGAGCGGACTGTAGTGAGACGTGAACGCTTCGGACGCGGTGAAGTTCTTCAGTACGCTCGCGGGGATTTCGTAGGTCCGTTCCGTCTCCGCGCGAAGTGTCCGAGCGACGAGTGTCCCGGCGTGACGCGAGAGTCCACGATAGACGGTCAACTCCCGGCCTACCGTTCGGTCGAGGAACGCCTGCGTTACGCAGTAGATATCTCCGGCGACCGCTCGGTGAGCGGGGTCCGTCCTGTACGACGGCGGGTCCTCGCCCCGAACGTCACACTCGACGTCGAACGTCTGCTTGAAGAGGTGTTCGTGATGCTGTGGATACCCGTGTTTCGGATGCGAGGAAACTTTCCATCGGTAATGGGGGTCGAGGACGGGACAGACGTTCTCGGCACCGTGAACGTCACCGAGGGCACCCAGAAGACGGCACTCCTGGTCGAACGGGAGCGTTCGGTACGTCGCTCGTCTGTCGATCCGCTCGCAGAACTCCGAACGGTACTCGAGTTCGTCCAGATCGGTGAGGTCGAGACCGTACTCGGCTTCGTAGTCTGTACAGTCAGTACAGTCGAAGCGCCGAGGGAGACCGCCATCGGAGCGTTCCTCTGTGTCTGGCACGGTTCTGTGATTTCGTCCGTAACGACGCCGCCAGACGTATCTTTATGTTACGATGTTTGTCGGTTAAACGACTCTCGTCCGGGCGGACGTTCGACCGCTCTCCCGAGAGTGGGTTTTATCTTTCCGACCGCCGAAGCGGGGAGTAATGCTCGTTCTCGGAGACGCCCACGCCGACGACCCCGACAATCGGCGCGCGCTGTTCGCCGCCTATCGGGACGCCGACGCGGAGGTGGCGTTGCAGTTGGGCGACCTACTCTACTACGACCTGCCGATTCCCACGTACTTCATCGCCGGTAACAACGAGGACTTCGACACCATCGACGCGCTTCGACACGGCCGCCTCGACAGTTCCGACGTCACGAACGCCTTCCTGCTGTCGGACGAGGCGGTCGAAATCGACGGCCTTCGAGTCGCCGGTCTCTGCGGTAACTACGCGCCGACGCAGTTCGAGCGCCCCCGCCCGAACCTGCAGGGCGAGCGCAGGCGACACTTCGTGCGGGGGGACGTGGAGCGCCTGAAGACCGTCGAGGACGTGGACGTGCTGTTGACCCACGAAGCGCCCCACGGCCTGCCGGTCGCGGAGTCCTACGAGGTCGGTTGCGAACACGTGGACGGACTGCTGGAGGCGCTGGACCCGGACCTGTGTCTGGTCGGCCACCACCACGAACACGCCGAGACCACCTACGGCGACACTCGCGTCGTGAGCGTGGCCTCCGTCGAGAAACGCTACTACCGACTCGACCCCGAGACGCTGGAGTTGAGTTCGTACCCGACGCCGTCGGCGTAACGCTCCGTTCTTCCGGTACCCCTTCCGTTCTTCCGGAGTTCCGTCTCTCCGAGCGGCGTCTCCGCGTTGCTCTCGGACGATGACGAAGGCCAGTCGGCGGCGCCGTGCCGTCAGCGGTCCAAGTCGAAGTCCTCGGCGACGCACCGCGCGGCCCTTCGACCGCTCTCCATCGCGGCGTTGAGCGACGAGGTGTCGGTGTACTCGCCCGCGAGGTAGACCGGACCGTCGGGCGCGCGCACGTCCGGCAGTCGGTCGTGAACGCCCGGCGGTTGGGCGAACTGCGCGAACTCGATGCGACTGGTGTGGAGCGGTTCGAGGTCGAGACGGCGCTCGGGGTACCACGAGTTCAGCGTCCGGGCCGTGCGCTCGGCGAGGGCCTCGTCGTCCTCGTCGGGCACGCCGAGGTAGGTCGCACTCAGGAGGTTGCGGTCCTCCGGCGCGTACTCGGGCGCGACCGCCGAGAGTTGGGCGACGTGGTTCGGCCCGGACGAGTCGGCGTTGAGCAGGAGACGCGCGCCCGTGTCGAGTTCCGACCCGTCGAGGGCGTAGTACTGGGTGACACAGCCCTTGGCGTCGGTGGGAACGGACTCGACGCCCGTCAACTCGCGGGCCTGCTTGGGGTCGGTGGCGACCACCACGGCGTCGGCGGTGGTCGAGTCCCTACCGACTTCGATTCGGGGGTCGCTCGCGTTCGGGTCGAGGTCGGTCACCGTCTCGTCCATCAGGAGTTCGGCCCCGGACTCGCGCGCCGACCCGGCCAGTTGCTCGGCGATAGCGCCCATCCCGCGGGCCGGGACCGCGATGTGTCCGACGGTCAGCATCTTGAAGGTGTACTCGAACACCCGCTTCGAGGTACCGAGACTCCGGTCGAGGGTGATGCCGCCGTAGAACGGGGCGGCGAAGTTCGTCACGAACTTCTTGGAGAACCCCCGGTCGCGGAGGTACTCGCGGGTAGTCCGGTCCGGACCGCCTGCCATCTCGCGCTCTGACTTCTCGGCGAGTTCCCGCCGGAGTCGGAGCACCCGTAGCTTGTCGCGCACGGTCACGTCCCGATTGAGGAGCGTCTCCAGTGCGGCGTCCACGTCGCGGAAGGGGTCGGCGAGGGTCGAGCGCTCGCCCGGTCGGGCCACCACCGCGCCGGGTTTGAACTGCCGGAGGTCGAGCGCGTCGTAGTCGAGTTCCCGCCGCGCCGCCGGGTAAGCGGTGAAAAGCACCTGAAAACCGCGGTCGAAGACGAACCCGTCTCTGCGAACCGAACGCACCCGACCGCCGGGGTCGTGGTGGCGTTCGTAGAGTCGCACGTCCGCGCCCGCGTCGGCGAGGTGGCGCGCCGCGACCAGTCCGGCGAGTCCACCGCCAGCGACGACGACTTCGGTCATGGTCCGGCGTTGGGTCGCGCGCCACAAAGTCTCTCCGTTCCGAGAGGTGGTCCGTCGCGGAAACGTATAAGGAGCGGGTCGTCGTAGCCCGGTCGCATGACACGGCAGGTCAAACTCAGCCGCATCGAGACCGCGCTCTCGGAACTCTCCTACCCCGTCAGTCGCGACGAGGCCGCCAGCCAGTTCGAGGACGTGACGCTCACGCACGCCAACGGGGAGTTGAATCTCGGCGACCTCGTCGCCGACACGTCGGCCGAGGAGTACGAGTCTGTCGAGGACCTCTCGACCGAAATCGAGAACGTCCTACCGCGGGACGCCGTGGGCGAACCCTATCAGTCGGAGGGAGAGGGGTAAAGCACGCCGCTTAACTTGCCGCGTCGGCTACGGCGAGACAATAATGGAGTTCTGTGACGAGTGCGGTTCGATGATGAAAGCCGAGGACGAACTGTGGGTCTGCGGAAGCTGCGGCAACAAGACGCCGAAGGACCCGGAGGCCAACTACGTCGTGACCGAGGACCAAGAGGCCAGCGAGGTCATCGAGACGAACAAGGGCGACGAGGAGAGCGCGCTTCCGACCACCGACGCACACTGTCCCGAGTGCGGGAACGACCGCGCCCGGTGGTACATGCAACAGATTCGCGCGGCGGACGAGAGCGAGACGCGCTTCTTCATCTGCACCGAGTGCGAACACAAGTGGCGCGAAGACGACAACTGAAGCTCACTTTTTGCTGCACTCGGTCGCGCGAGCCTTCGGCCCGCTGTGAGGTAGTTCGTCGAGAGCCTCAATCTGCTACCCCACGACGTTCCGAATCCGGCCCTTCCCCTCCTTGACGACGTACTTCAGCACGTCGCCGCCTTCGGGCAGCGAGTAGAGGTCCCCGAGTTCGTCGGGCGACCGGGGTTCGACGCCGCGCGCGACGTTTCTGATGCCCTTCACCAGCACGTCGTCGGAGACCGCGAAGAGGCGTCGCCGGACGCCGGACCACGTCGGGGCGTCGGCGATGTCCACCGGTTCGTACGCGACGATTTCCCCGCCGTCGAGCGTCTCCGAGAGTTTCTGCAGGGTCACGCCCGCGGTGTCCTCGTCGTGGAGGTACTCCCAGAATCCCGAGGGCATCCCCCGATACTCCCTGAGGTCGCCGTGGTGGAAGCTCAGGACGCCGTAGTCGGGCGCGTCGAGAACGTCGCCCTTGAGGATGCCGAAACCGAACCGGACGGCGACGTCGGCCTCGCCGACCGTCTCGACCGCGTGGTCGGGCAGGACGTTGCCGAAGTCGGGCGCGGGGTCGGGTTCGACCGCCAGCGCCTCGGGGTCGCCCAGTCCCTCGATGTCGGCCACGTCTCGGGGTTCGCGGTACGCCGGGAGGTCGGTGAACTGGAACGCCGCGCCGACGGGCGTCCAGAGGGGGTACTCCCGCGCCCGGTCGAGGTAGTGGCCGAGACCGCCGTCGCTCCCGGCGACCGACCCGGTACTCCGGACGACGTGGCTGACCTCGGCGTCGGTTCGGGCGAGCATCGCCTCGACGGCGCTGGCCTGCCACTCCGGAACGTCGGTACCGCGGACTAACAGCGCGACTTCGAGCGAATCGGACATGGAGTTGTCGTCGTCACGACGCCTCCGAGTGGCTTTGTTATGCGGCGACTGACGCTCGCAAGTGTCGCCTACGGAAAAACAGGCCGCCCTTGGGCGGGCGGTGTCCGGCGATTCGCCGGGGAGGTGTCGAAACGTCGGCCGGGTCGTTCGACGACTCAGGGCCGACGCGCGAACGTCAGGTATCCGGTGTGACCGACGCCCGCGGTGGACGGCCGCGAGCCACGGTCGTCGAAGTCCATCCGACGCTGGATGGTTTCGAGGGTCTCCACGTCGGCGAGACCGGCCTCGCGGGCCGACTCCACGACCTCGCGGGTGTGTTCCACGAACGGCGAGTAGACCGCGACGAACCCGCCTCGGACCAGCAGGTCCGGCGCGTGAGCGACGACCTCGGGCGCGTCCTCGGTGTCGAGGGTCAGCACGTCGAACTCGCCGAGCGCGTCGTCCTCGCTCGCGTCGGCGATCTCCTCGGTCACGTCGCCGACGCGCACGTCCACTCGGTCGGCGACGTCGGCGAGGTCCATGTTCCCGCGGGCCACCTCGGCGAACTCGGGGTCGCGCTCGAAGGTAGTCACGTCCGCGCCCATCCGGCCGAGATAGCCCGAGAGGACGCCCGTCCCGGTCCCGGCGTCGAGCACGCGGTCGCCGCTGGCGACGCCGGTGTGACCGACGATGAGACCCACGTCGCGGGGCATCATCGGCGCGCCGGTGCGCTCGAAGTGGTTGAACAGGTCCGGACCGCGCAGGGCGCGGACCTCGAACGGTTCGCCGAGATGGGACTCCAGCGTCTGGCCGGGTTCGACGTCTTCGGGAACGTCGACGACGCCGAGGTCGGTCTGGAGTTCCTCGCCCGGTTCTCGCAGGTACTCCCGGTCGCCGTGAACCAGCAGGACCGTCACTGTAGCCGCTCGACGGCGGCCGCGAGGTCGCCGTCGGTGGCTTCCAGCGCTTCGCGGGCGTCGTCCTCGGTCGCGCTGGCCTGCTGTGCGACGAGTTCTACGTCCTCGTCGGGGATGCCCCCGCTCTCGTCGCTCTCGTCGCCGGACTCGACCGCGGTGGCCCCGCCAGCGTCGCCCTCGGTGGTCTGGGGTTCGCCGACGACCTGATAGGTCTCCTGCCCGCGGGCGTCCATCACGGTGATGTCGGGGTTATCGAACACCAGTTTCTCGCCGTCGCTCTTGGTGATGACGACCTCTTCTGCGTCGAGTTCGTCCACGTCGATACCCATCTGCTTCATCATCTGTTGCATCTTGCGGGGATCGAGTCCCCCGCCGCCTCCTCCGAACATACGTGAAGCGTCGGAACGCGAGGGGATAAGCGTGTTGGAGCGAGTCGAAAATGGGGTCGGAGGGGCCGTCGGAAGGCGTCGGGACGCCCGTCGAATCGAGTGTCGGGTGGCGGGACGAATCAGTCCGCGTCGTCGCCCGCGCCCTCGCGGACCATCACGGCCATCCCGGTGTCGAAGTCTGTCATCGCGTCGGCAGAGAGTTCGGCCCGGCCGACGGCGAGCAGCGACCCGTCCTCGTGGACGACGACGACCTCGTCGCCGGGTCGGACTTCGGGACCGGCCGCGGCGACGAACTTGGCGAAGACGTTCTTGCCGTCGCGGACGAACGGTTCGCTCTCGTCGCCGACCACGACTCGACCCGCGGGCGGTTCGAGCGCGGCCGCGACTCGGCGGCCGCCTTCCAGTCCGAGGGTGAATCGCCCGTCGGTCCCGTAGGTCACGACTCGTCCGGCGTCGGCGACGACCTGCTGTGGTCGCCCCGACGAGGACCGCTTGACCTCGGGGTCCTCGCTCTCGGGGAACAGCGTCTCGCCGACGCCCGACCCGAACTGGTAGTCGGCAATCGTACGGAGTCGGGGGAGGTCGTCCGTCTCTCCGGAACTCATTTGCCGGACGTTCGCGTCGCCCGGCGAAAAGCCTTCGTTCTTCGGTCGGTAGGCAGGGAGCGGAGTCCGAGACCCTATCGCTTCGAGACTGATACGCACAGACACCGTCACCAGTTAGCACGAATCATGGCAGAGGAGGCCAATTTTAATTATTAATCACATTGGTTCCCGGGGGCTACGGTTTGATTTATTACCTTGGAGCGGCTACGAACCACCACGATGAAAGCAAAGTTCGGCGTCGCGCTCCTGATCGTCGCGGGTGCCGCCATCTTCGCCGTCGCCAGTCAGCAAACGTTCACGACCTACGTCGTCTCCGCAATCGCGGTCCTCGGTCTCGCGGCCGGGGCGCTCCTGAGCGGAGTCGGCGGCGAAGAAGGTCGGCCGGTCTGAAAGACGCTCTTTTCGGTTACAGCAGGAACGTGTCGGGTCGCTCGGACATGTCGATGAAGGCGTCGGCCGCCTGAATCAGTTCGTCGGACGTCGATTCCTCGAAGCTAGTGACTTCCGTGCGCACGCCCTCGTGGCGGAGGTGCGAGCAGAGTCGCGAGAAGTCGCCGTCACCCGTGCAGAGGATGACGGTATCGACGTGGTTGGCCAGCGTCACCGCGTCGAGACTCATTCCGACGTCCCAGTCGGCCTTCTTCGACCCGTCGCCGAACGTCTTGAGTTCCTTGATCTTCGTCTCGAACCCGATGTCGGCGAGCGCCTCGAAGAATCGCTCCTCGTCCGGGCTATCCGCCTGAATGACGTACGCGATGGCTCGCGTGAGTTCCCGGTTCTGAACCGACTTTTCGAGGACCGCGGAGTAGTCGATGTTACGGCTGTAGACGCTCTGGGCCGTGTGGTAGAGATTTTGAGCGTCCGCGAGGACGGCGACCCGCTGGTGCGGATGTATCTCGGTCATACGCCAAGATTGGTACCCCCTACGATAAAAAGGTCCGCACAACCCCACCGCGACGATTCGCTCGCGGAGAGCGACTCGGCGCTCACTCCGCGGGCGTCGCGCGGTCGGACAGTTCGAGCGTTTCGGGGTCGAGTCGGTAGTAGCGTTCCCACGCTGGCGCGAGACTCACGACGCGGGTGTCGCCGTAGGTGGTCTCGGCGTGTTCGTGGTGGTGGCCGACCAGACACAGGTCCGGGTCCAGCGCCTCCAGCAGTTCGTCGATTCGGTCGCATCCGGCGTCGTAGCCGTAGTATATCAGGCCGTGGGGCGCTTCGTGGGTCAACAGCACGTCCACGTCCTCGACGGTCTTCAGGCGCTCCACGTCCTCCCTGACGAAGTGTCGCCTGCGCTCGCCCGTCAGGTCGGCGCGCGACTCGTCGTACTTCGTCGGCGCGTCGTTACCCGTCAGCCCCGCGACGCGCAGGCCCGCGACCTCGGCCGAAGTACTCGCAAGCAGGTTGGCGTTCCGGACGGTCGTTCCCTCGGGGTCTTCGCCCGCTCGGAGGGCGTCGATGACGTCGAAGTCCTCGTTGTTGCCCCCGACGAAGTACGTCGGAATCGGCAGGTCGTAGTGGAGCAGGTCGCCGGTCTGGAGCGCGACGTCGTCGCCGGAATCGCGGTAGGCCGCGAGCAGCGCGCGCCGTTCGTCCGGGTCGTCGGCGTGGGCGTCTCCGAGGACGAGCATCGGTCGGTAGTCGGCCGGAGCGAGGGTAAACGCTGTGGCTCGCGGCGCAGTCGGGGTCCCGTCGGTCCGCTGGAACCGCAGTCACCGCAGTCAGTCGCCCGAGGGGAGAAGCGGAGACTCAGAGTAGCCGACGGAACTCGCCCAGCGGCGGGAACGACAGCGTCTCCTCGCTCTCGTCGTCCCAGACCACCGGGCGGAGCGCGTCGGCGTCGGTCACGACCGGGGTCTGGAAGTCCCGCGTCCGCATCCCGTTGACGGTCGTCCCGGGCGCGAGGCGGTTGAACGCCGGGAGGACCACCACGTCCGCGCCGCGGAACGTCTCCGGCCCGAACAGCAGGCAGGGGTGGCGCTTCCCCTCGATTTCGATCGCCGGGTGGTCGTGACCGACGACGTAGCGGGCCGCCTCGGCCTCCGGTTCGGCGTGCCCGTGGTGGACGACGGTGTCGCCGACGCTGTACTCGTCGCGCGCGGAAACCCCCTCAGCGTCGAGGACCGAGTCCAGCATCGAGTCGTGGTTGCCCCGGACCGCGACCAGTCGCGCCCCCGTCGCTTCGACCGTCTCGCGGAGCGCCGCCACGGTGTCGGCGACGCCCTCGGGAACCCGGTCGAAGGCGTGGAGCAGGTCACCGGCGACGACGACTTTCCCGGGGTCGAACGCCGCCAGCAGGTCGGCCAGTCGCTCGGTCAGGTCGGCGCGCTCGCCGAGGGGGAGTTCGACCGCCGAGGCAGCGTCGCGGCCGACGTGGAGGTCGGCGACCACCAGCGCGTTCTCGTCGGGGAGGTACACCGCCCTGTCGCGGAACTGGGCGTCCATCGGCGCGTCGTTGGGGCGCGTCGGTCTTCGGGATTGCGGTCCACCGGCGGTGTCCGTCCGACGGTCGGAACACCCCCGGCGAGACTGTCCCGACCTGCCGCGCTCACGAGAGGTCGGCGTGGCGGTCGAGGAACGCCTCTCGAGTGAGGACCGCCACGCCCGCGATGCCGTCGAGCGCGCGGAGGTGGTAGTCGTCGGAGACCACCGCGTCCGCGGCGGCCGCCACCGCGCACTCGAGAACGGCGTCGTCGTCGGCGTCTTCCGCGGCGTCGATGCGGACCGCGGGTTCGACCACGCGGGCGACGGCGACCACGCGCTCGACCGCCCGCAAGCGGCGCTCGGGCGCGCGTGCGGACAGCGGCAAGTGGTCGTAGCCGAGGACCGCCGCGAACTCCCGGAGGAGTTCGGGCGAGACCGCCACCTCCGCGACGCCCGACTCCGCGAGCGCGACGCAGAGCGAGGGTTCCTCCGGAAAGGCGAGTTCCGCCACGAGGACGTTGGTGTCGAAGACGACGGTCGGACGCGACACGGCCGAGCGTACGCGCTCGGTCGTCGAAAACCTTGACGAACCCGGCGGGTCGAAGGCGTTTCGGGTGCGAGCACCCGCGACCGACCGCCGGGGATTTATGTTCGGCGTGGCCGAACTTCGCACACATGGCCGACGTACTGGAGAACAAACGTACCGCGACCCGATTTCGCATCCTCGCCGAAATCGCCGAGCGCCAACCCGCGGTGAGTCAGGGCGAAATCGCGGAGGCGGTCGGCGTGACCAGTCAAGCCGTCAGCGAGTACATCCGAGCGCTGGTCGAAGACGGACTCGTCGAGAAGGAGGGCCGGTCGCGGTACACCGTCACCAAGGAGGGCGTCGATTGGCTCCTGCAGGAGGCGACGGACGTGCGTCGGTACGCCGACCACGTCACCGACGACGTCCTCGGAAACGTGCAGGAGGACGCCGCAATCGCGACCGGCGACGTCTCGGAAGGCGACTCCGTGACGCTCTCGCTCCGCGACGGTCTCCTCCACGCGACCCCGGGCGAAGAGGGACCGGCGACCGGCGTCGCCACCACCGACGCGGAGGCGGGCGGAGACGTCGGAGTGACGGGGTTCGAGGGCATCATCGACTTCGACCCGGGCACCGTCACCATCTTTCAGGTGCCGCCGGTTCGTTCGGGCGGGTCGTCGGTCACCGACGCCGAGACGCTGACCGACGCCTGCGAGTCGGCCGACCTCGTCGTCGCCACCGGCGTCGAGGCCGTGGTCGCGCTCCGACGGGCAGACGCCGACCCGGCGACGACGTTCGCCGCGGGCGAAGTGGCCGCCGAGGCGGCGGGCAGGGGTCTCGACGCGGTGGTCGTCTCCACCGCCGACCATGTGGGCAGAGTCACCGACGCGCTCCGCGACGCCAACGTCGCCTACGAAGTCACGGAACTCGCCTGATTCCGAGGACGATAGCCGTCGCGCCCCCGACGACGTAGACCAAACTGCGGAAGTTCTCGCCGCCGGAGTCGGTGAACGAGACGATGAGCGACGCCACGGCGCTGGTGAGACTCACGCTGCCGAGTCGGATGAGCGTCTTCACGACCTTGCGCCTCCCGGCGGTCTCGACCGCCCGCTCGGCCTCCTCGGTCGTGTACCCCGCCCGGAGAACGCCGACGTGGCCCGAAACGACGCGACGTCGGGCGAGAGGCCGGTCATCCGGAGCGCGACCGAGCCGATTCGGACGATGAGCAACGAGAGCGCGAAGATGACCGGCAGCGAGAGTACGGGATATATCGCCACCATGGCGGGGAGTATCGGCCGAACGTCGGGTAAACGTGGTCGCCGCCCTAGCTCACCCGATTCTTCGCGGCGGTGTACGCCTCCCTGACCTGCTGGAACTCCTCGCGGTCACCGCCGTGGTCGGGGTGGACCTCCTTGACCTTCCGGCGGTAGGCGCTCTTGACCTCCGAGAGCGTCGCACCGTGGGAGACCCCGAGAACCGCGAAGGCGGCCTCGGTCGGGTCCACGCGGTCGTCGTCCTCGGCGAGGTCGGGCGTCTCGAAGGGGAGACGGTCGCCCAGATGCATGCCGGGCATCTCGTGTTCCACGAGGACGGCGTACGTCGGCGAACGCTGGATGCGGAAGTAGGCCCGAGCGTCGAAGGTGATGGCCACGTCGCGCTCGGGGAGGTAGAACGCCACGTGCTGGCCCTCCACGAAGTGGTCCTCGGCGAACTCCTCGCCGATGGCGGTGAGATACTGCCGGATTTCGACGCGGCGTCGGCCCTCGCCCGTGGTGTCGGTCGCGTTCGACGGCTGGTCGGGGTAGAGTCGCGCCCCCGCGACGAAGATGACGCCGATGACGACCCCGACTGCGACCGAGAGCCAGAGACCGACGACCAGCCATTCGGGTAGCACGCGCGGTCGTACGGGCCATGAGATAAAGAAACTCTCGCCGTTCGTTCCGCGACCGTCGGTCCGGAATCGGGGATAACATTAATGTTCGTCGGCTGAGATTGCCAGAACAGCATGTCACCTCGGTATCGGCTGTAGTAGTATGACAGTTCAGGACCAGACATCGGACCGCGAGGGCGAACTCGAACCCAGCCAGATTCACAACGTCCTCCGGAACGACCGACGCCGACACGTGATTCGGCATCTCCGAGACGAAGGTGGGCCGATTTCGGTGGACACGCTGGCCGAGCACATCGCCACGGTCGAGACCGGCGAGTCACCGCCGCCCCGCGACGTCCGCAAGAGCGTGTACGTCTCGCTGCACCAGACGCATCTCCCGAAACTCGACGAACTCGGCATCGTGGACTACGACCAGCGCGAACAGGTGCTCGAACTCCGGGACCGCGCCGAGGAGGTCGAAGTGTACATGGAGGTCGTCTCCGAGGACAACATCTCGTGGGCGACGTACTATCTCGGGTAAGTCTCCTCGGAGTCGTCACCCTCCTCGCGGTCCACTTCGAACTCCTTTTCGTCTCCAAGTTCGGCGTCGCGTTCTGGTCGTGGTACTTCTTCGCTCTCGTGGGACTGTCGGCGACCTATCACTGGTACACCGAGCGAAAACAACGAGTCGTCGGGTAACTGGTCCTCGGAGCGTCGGGGACGCTACCGGTCGAAGCTCCTTGCCGAAGCGACCGTTTAGCCGCCATTCTGCACACTCTCGAGCGGTAATTATTAATAGAATTTTATATATTCTATCGGCCAAATACTTTATATTTTATCCATATAACTACAATACGATGACGAGGAAAAATAAAAACCCGTTGTACAGTAGTATGAGTAAGCGAAGCCTGCTGAAACAAATGGGATTGGCCGGTGCCGGGATGTCGGCTGTTCCGGCGCTGAGCGGTAACGCGGCCGCCGCCTCGGACTTCAACATCGACATAGAGAGCGTCTGGGACTCCATCGTGGACCTCGTCCTCGATCAGATCTCCGTCAATCCCTTCTCCACGTCCGACGTCGCAAACCCCCAAAAGCGAAAGCGGAAAGTCAAACAGCAACTCGAAGCGCAGATGCGCTCGGACTTCAACGGGACGACCAACAGCGACGGTCTCTCGACGCAGGTGACGCCGACCGACATTCCGTTCGACATCTGCTACTGGACCGACTTCGGTGCGGACGGGTCGAAAATCTGTGTGGACTCAGCGACACCGAGTTACGGGTCGCCCGACTGCGACACCATGGCGCTCCCGAACCTCCACTACATGTCGTTCGCTCTCACGTCGTTCGACCTCAAGTGGGATCACAACTGGTCGGCCAGTTGGAGCGCGAACGTCTGGGTCGGGTCCGACCCGCAGGACGGGTGTCTCTACACCGGCATGGAGGCCGTCGATGGCACGCAACTGAACCAGTGTGCGAAGGTCATCTGTCCGGACGACATCGTCGAGGCGGGTGCATCGGTCGCTACCATCGCCCAAAGCGCCTTCGAGACGGCACTGTCTGCCATCGAGGAGTGGGCCAACAAGCAGGGCCTCTGGGACTGGCTTCTGTACGTCGCGGCCGCGCTCATCGCGATCGCTATCGTCATCGCGATCAGTACCGGCGTGATCACGTTCTCGCTCCCGGCCGCCGCTGCACTCGGAGTTCTTTAAGTCACCGCATCCACTATTTTATTTATGGTCATCGCAGCGTACCTCCTCGCCTCGATAGCGGCTTGTGCGCTCGGATACGCGGTCGGCCGAATCGGTACTCGCGCGCTCACCGCCGGCGACGGCACGGAAGTTGCGTCCAGACTCCGAAGGCTCGTCGCGGTCTGGGGTGGGACGGTCACGGTCGCGGCCGTCGGAACGGCGGTCGTGACCGGCGCGCCGGACGCCGTCCGCACGGCGCTCGCACCGACGCTGCCTGACACCCTCGGTACGGCACTCGGCTGGTCGCTAGTCCTCCCGGCCGCCGTACTCGCCACCGTCAGCGCGTACTACGCCGTGTTTCCCGCGATGAAAGGGACGGGCGAGACCGACACCGACCGAACGACGGCCACCCTCGCCGCGGCTCGGACGCTGGGGGTTCACGCCCTAATCCTGGGAGTTCCGGTCGCGCTCGCCGCGACCGTCGCCGACGCCCAGTTCGGTCTCGGCGTCGTCGGCATCGCGGTCGCCGCCCTGCCCGTCGGCTCGTATCTCGCGGGACCGACACTGGTCGCGCTGTCGGTTTCCGCGCGCGCGCCGACCGACGACGAACAGCGGCGACTCGCCGAAGCCACGGAGGCGACGCCACTCTCTGACGTGCCGTGGCGAGTCGTCGAAGGCGCGTTCGGTTCGGACGCCGAAATGGCGGTCGTCGGTCCGGTGGGCTTTCGGCGACTGTACGTCTCCGAACGGTTCTTCGAACGGTCGGAAGCCGCGTTCGAATCCATGCTCGCCATCCACGGCGAGCGCGAGCGGCTCTCCTACCGCGGAGTCGCCGCTCTGGTCCTCTCGCTCAAGGTGTCGGTCGGCGTCGCTCTCCTCGGACTCCTGCTCAAACTCGCCCCAGTCCGGCCGACGCCCGGGACCGTCGCCGTCGCCTTGCCCGCCGGCGTCGTCACCGTCGTCGTCCTCGATTTGCTGTGCTGGCGACTCGGATACCGCGCCGACAGGCGAGCCGCAAGCCGAGTCGGGGCTGAGCGACTGAGCGACTCGCTCCGAGAACTCGCCGCACAGGCCGGAGTCGAGGAGAATCCGAGTCGCATCGTCCAGCACCTCCGGTCTCGACCGTCGCTCGCCCGACGACTCTCGAACGTCCGAGACGAGCGCTGACTACTCTCGCTCGTACCTACGGAGGAGTTCCGTTCGCTTCTCGGTCGGGGGATGCGTGGCGAACAGCGCGTCGCCGGTAGCGACGAACCAATCGCGGACTCGCACGGTCGGCGGTCTGCGCCGGTTCTCCCAGATGGTGAACGCGTCCCGGGACGGTCGGGGCGGTTCCACGATGGAGAAAACGCCGACGGCACGCGCCCGGCGGACGTCCGCCACAGGAGCGTCGATGGACTCGGGGTCGAGCGTGTCGAGCGCGTCGGCGAGCGTGGCCGGCGACCCGACGAGTCGCGCCGCCGCTCTGTCGGCGGCGAGTTCGCGCTGTCGGGTGAAGACCGCGAGCAGCGACTTTCCGACGAGCCAGAGACACCCGGCGAGGAGGAAGGCCGCGATACCGAACAGGTTGGTGTAGAGCGCGCCGGGGACGCCGTCGCTCTCGTTGGTGGCGTTCAACCCGTCCATCACGGAGCGACCGAAGACCGCCGGAACCGCCACGAGCGTGACGACCAGCGCGTCTCGGTTGGCGAGGTGGGCGAGTTCGTGGGCGAGGACCGCCGCCAACTGGTCGCGGTCCAGTCGGTCCAGCAGTCCGGACGAGAGGACGAGCGTGGACCCGCGGCGCGTCAGGCCCGAGACGGAGGCGTGTGGAACCGGCGTCTCGGCGAGTTCCACGGCGGGCATCGGGACGTCGAGTTGGAGAGCGAGGCGTTCGACGAGCGACTCGATGTCGTCGTCCGCGTACGCGGTCTCGGCTATCTCCCGCGATTCGAGCCGGTCGTGGACGGCGTTCGTCCCGGTGTAGGTCGTCCCGACCACGATGCCGACCGCGAGGACGCCCCCGAGTATCGTCCCGGCGTACGCTCCGGTCTGCGGTGACACGAGCAAGACCGGCCCGACAATCTCACCGACCCGCGCAGTCGAAATCACGATACCGACGACGAACGCGAGCGTGCCACTGACCACTACGAGCAAGGCGACCGCGAGGCGAGACCGGAGTCTGATGCTCGTCATCGTTCGGGAGGGCTCCGCGCGGGCTGCTTCGTTCGGTCGATATACCCTTCAGCCGATGTACCGCAGATTCTCGTCGGTCGGCATCCCGGACTGCTGGTTCTCCATCTCCTGAATCTTGTTCGCCACGTCCTCCATGTCGTCGGCGCGCTCCTCCAGCGAGTCGTACTCGACCTCGAAGCCGAGGACGTCCTCCAGCACTTCGAGGACGGCCCGCGCGCTCTTGGGGTCGACGAGGTACCCGCTGGTCTCGCCCATCAGGCAGGTCGCTCGGAGGCCGCGGCGCTCGCCCAGACCGAGCAGGAGACCGCTGGTGCCGACGATGCCGCCCGCGGGTTCGTCCTCGCGGAACTCGACCCCGACGTCTACGAGTTCCTCGACGAACTCGGTGTCGGTGGCCGCACCGACGACGGCGTACTCGTCCATGAGTTCGCCCGTCGGGACGCCGCCGAGCGCGTAGACCGTCTCGACGCCGAACGACTCCGCCACGTCGAGGAAGGCGTCGGTGAGTCGATAGTGACCCGCGTTGTCGCTGGCCTGATTGTCGCCCGTCAGAATCAGCAGGTCGCGGTCGTCGAGTTCGACCGCGTGAATCTCGGCGCAGGCGAGTTCGGTCGTCCCGTCGTCGGAGACGGTGACCTGCGGCGGGAAGTGTTCGGAGTAGACCCGCCGCACTAGCTCGCTTTCCTTCTCTTCGAGGAGATGTTCGACCGCGAGCTTGCCGACGTGACCGACGCCGGGAAGCCCTTCGACGAGAACCGGGTCCCGTAGGTCGGGGTCGGCGACCGTCTCGATGTCGAGTTCGTCCATATGGCTTATTCGCGGGCGCGCTCCTTAAGTGCCCGTCGGTACTCACCGTACGGGTCCTCGGGGTTGAAGGGCGCGGGCGCGCTGTTGACGGCCTCGGCTCCGCAGTCGGGACACGTCTCAGAAAGGGTGTAGACCGGACGAGCGTGACGGTCGCGCCACGCCGAGCAGACGCGGATGTCGGATTTCATTGTCGGGTCGGGTCGGCGGGTGGCGTTCGGGGAGTCACTCGTCTTCGGTCTGGCGTTCGCGGTGGAACGACCCCGTGCCGCCGACCGACTCGATGGCGGACTCGGCGCGGGCGGCGCTCTCTTCGAGTTGGGACTCGGCGGTCTTGTAGTTGGGCGCTCGCACCCGAATCCGGTACTCGGGCGCACCCACGTAGGTCACGTCGAGTTCCACCTCTTCGGGGATGTCGCCGTTTCCTTCCGCGGCCTGCAGCGCCTCTTTGATGTCGTCGACGCCGCTTTCGGACGGGCTTTCGAGGTCCACGTAACCCGTGACGGTGACGTAGGGCACCGAGACGTTCTCGCGGGCGGTATCGACGATTCGCTCTATCTCCTCGTCGGTGAGGTCGGTCGATTCGAGCGCTTCGGGTCCGTGAATCGCGGCTTGCTCGAATCCGCCGTAGAGACCGCCGAACTCCGCGAGCATCGCGTTGGCGACGTGGGCGTACTTGTCGTCGTCCACGTCCTCGCCGAAGGCCAGTTCCATCCAGTTGTCGGCCTTCTGCTCGTTCTTCCACTCCTGAATCTTCTCGGAGTGCTGGTGGTCGTTGACGTCTTTGAGCGAGAGGTCGATCTGCTGGGCGCTCTCGTCTACGTCCAGCACCTTGCAGACGACCGTCTGGCCCTCGTTGACGTGGTCGCGGATGTTCTTGATCCATCCGCTGGCGACTTCGCTGACGTGGATGAGACCGTGCTTGCCCTCGTACTCCGAGAGGTCCACGAACACGCCGAAGTCCTCGATCTCGTCTATCTTCCCGACGACGAGTTCGCCGGGTTCGGGCCAGCCGCTGTACTTCATCGCGCTTCTACCGTCTCGGTCACTTCGCCTTCGAATTCGGCGTCGCCGCCGGTCGGCCGAGCGAGCGTCGCGCCGCAGACGGCGCAGGCGACCTCGGTCGCGGCCTTGCCGAAGACGGTCTGTTCGTTGTCACAGTCCGGACACTGAACGGTGTAAAAGTTTCCTGCCATGGGTTAGTCCTCCAGTTCGAGTCGGCCCGCGCGCCATCCCTCGCGGAGGTGGGCCTTGCCGCATTCGCTGCAGCGGTACTTCAGGTCGGTCTTCTTCGTGGGCTTGTCGCCACCGGGCACCTTGGAGAACCGGCCGCGGTTCCCGATACCCTTCGAGCCTTCGCGCTGCTTCCGCTGGTCCCACTTCATTCCGGTCGAGCGACCGGTTCGGACCTTCTGGACTTCGTGTTCTTCGTGAGCCTTACAGTGCGGGCAGTACGTGTTGAAGCGGCGTGGCATCTGCATAGATATCTACCTTGGCGTGACGTAGGGGCACGGGGCTTAAAACCCGTTTGGTTCACAATCGCCGTCGGCGACCGGAGCGGATCGTCGGTGGACCGTCCGCCCGAACCGGACGCCATCCGACCGAGCCTCGTCTGCACGACCGGCCACGTCCGCGCGACCCCCTTCGTTCGCCACTTGGGACAGTTTTACTTTCGCCGCGGGTGGCGCGATTTTAAGTTGGCTCTCCCCGTACAATTGGATAACGACCGCGGAACGGCGGACGTGGTGGTGTGACGACGAACCGACCCGCCGGACTGCGGTCGTCGGAGGAGACTATGCAATTCCGAAAGAGATTCGAACGACACGAACGGGAGAAAACGGGGTCGCCCGGACGCCTGCGCTGCAGGCGTCGACGGGGAGGTGGACGATGACCGGCGTCGTCGAACTGCTGGCCTCGGTGGGGTCGAGTGCGCCGATTCAGCGCGTTCGGAACTACC
This sequence comes from Halorussus aquaticus, assembly GCF_024218795.1. Lineage (GTDB taxonomy): Archaea > Halobacteriota > Halobacteria > Halobacteriales > Haladaptataceae > Halorussus > Halorussus aquaticus. The sequence goes on along the minus strand of NZ_CP100400.1, from coordinate 1,773,847 downwards.
ACCTGACTCGGCGAGAGGCGCGCCCACGAGCGCATGACTTCCTCACGGCGATGCGCCGGACCGACGGCGGGGTCTGCGCTCGGTGGGCCGGACCGCCCGGTGACTGCTTCGTCCGCTACACCGATCCCGGTTGGCAGCGTGCAGAGTACAATCGGTTCCGCGGCCGACGGACCGTGGAACCGCTCGACGTAGAGCGGGTGCGCGAGTGGTTCCGGAACAGTCGCCCCGAACTGGTCGCTTACGACGAGGTACGCGACGTGTTCCGGGAGTCACCGGACGCCAGCGTCGAGTCGGGAATCGGCGTCTCCGCAGACGGCGGGTGCGTCTCCGACGAGCGAGTGCGCGTCGCCCGGTACGCGGACCTGCTCGGCGACCCGACGCTCGACAGACGGGACGCGGACGCGCTCGCTGCCGCACTCCCGGCCGGGCCGCGCGAAATCGTCTTCGACCTCCCCGGAGTACTGGCCGAAGAGTCGGTCCTCGAATCGGTCGCCGCGAGCGACCGGGTGTTCGTCGCGGAGGTCGTCCCGGAACGCGAAACCGAACGGGCCTACTACGTCCGACAGGACCGCCGAGGGTGTTGGGTTCCCAAGGGAGAGGCGACCGTCTACGAACTCGCCGACGGAGCGGCACTGGACCTCGAACGTGCGGAGTCCGGCGAGTCGGTATGATGGTCGAACATCGCTTCGAGTGCGTCCACTGCGACCACCGGGTCCACGCGACCGGTGAGGACAGCGACGCCGCCCGTCAGCGGGCGCGCGAGCGAGGGGCCGACCACGTCAACGACGACCACGCCGACCGACTCGCGCGTTCGGTACACTGGCCCGACGAACTCCCGGCCGAGGAGTTGCTGACTGGCGAGGCGGCTTACGGGTCGCTCAGGGGGTGGCTCGTACCCGCCGACGACCTGCTCGTCTGCGCCGACTGCGGCTACTACTTCGGTCGTGAGACACCGGAGCGCGCGCCGGTCGGCGACGCCGGTCTCGTCTGCACCGTCTGTTACCAGCGCCGTGTGGAGAATCGGCAGAACTCGGTGACCGATGCCATCGAGGATTTCCTACGGTGACTTATTCTCCGATACGAGTTAAAATTTTATTTGATTGTAAGAAAATAATAAGTGGGCGGGTTCTTTTCGTGTTAGTATGTCGTTCAACCGACGGACGTTCCTGAAGCGTAGTGCAGTGACCACCACCGGACTGGCGCTCGTCGGGACATCGGGCACCGCGGCGGCCTACGACGTCCCGCTACTCTCGACCCGCGACCACTACAACGACGACGGGTCGCTCGTCTCCGGCGAGAGCCAGTACAGTTACGACACCAACGGACTGGTACCGGGAATCGACACGGGATGTGCCGGCGACCTCACCGTGTTCATCCACGGATGGGACAAGAACAGCAGCGAGTCCGGTGCGGAGCAGGCGGCCCGAGAGAAGATCCAGCACGCCCGCGACGAACTGACGGGTGCCGGATACGGCGGTACCGTGGTCGGGTACACGTGGGACAACGACGTCGGCGGCGGCGTGGACTTCGGGTGGGGCGAGGCCCAGACCGTGGCCCAGAAGAACGGTGCGAAACTCGCACAGTTCGCGGTCGATTACAAGTCCCAGTGTCCGGGGTCGAACGTCCGGTTCGTCAGTCACTCGCTGGGCGCGCAGGTGCTGTTGAGTACGCTCCGCTCACTGAACGGATCGTGGTTCACCGACAACGGGTACGACGTCTACTCGACCCACCTGCTGGGGGCCGCACAGGACAACGAAGCGCCGACGCAGGAGAATCCGGATACGTACGACGCCATCTCCAACGTGGTCGCGAACGCGTACAACTACCACAGCCACGAGGACGACGTTCTCCAGTGGGTGTACAACTCGTTCGAGTTCGACCAAGCGCTCGGCGAAACCGGCTACGAGGACGGGAAGACGCCCGCACCGAACTACGACGAGTTCGACGCCACCTCGCAGGTCGGGAACGACCACTCGGGCTACCTGACGAACCTCTCGGACGAAATCGTCTCGGACATGTAACGCCCGAGGACGGTCGGTCGAACTCCCTCGGCGACCGTTCCCGAAGCGTTTAACCCCGCGCCTTCCGAATCGCCGCGCATGAAGCGACTCATCATCCACGGGGACCCCGGCATCCGGAAGAACGCCGTCATCAACTACGACGGCGACGAACGCGTCTGCCTCGCCATCAGTCGGCAGGGCGACTGGCACGGTCCCGACGAACCGCAGTTGTGGTGTACTATCGGTACCGAGGACGAGCGCGAGGACTTCGAGAAGCGCAACTACGTCCCCCACTGGTTGGAAACCGAGTCCGTCGACGCCGAAGACGTCGATATCGTGAAGCGCGCCGAGGATATCGCAGTCTCGTAATCCCGCAGTTTCGTCACGAGCGTCGCTTCGGTTTCTCACGTGGTTCGAGTCGGACCCGGCAGTAGTTCGAGCAGAGCAGTCGAGACGGTCCGTAGTGGACGACGCTACTTCTCCTCGAACGACTCACACTGCCACCGTATCGTAACTGTACAGCCACGGCACCACGACGGACACGAACTACGCCAGTACCTCAGCGGAGTTGTCGCGGGGCCGGTAGTCCAGTTTCCGCATCGTCTCGGTCAGCGAGAGGTAGCGGTCGTCGTTCCGGGAGACGGCGTGGGCGGTCACTGACGACTCGGGGAGGTCGGCGTCCACCGCGGACTGGATCGCCTCCCGGCAGTCGGGGGGACTCAGCCACATCGCTCTGGCGAACCGGGCGCGCGCCTCGTCGTCCCCGTCATGGGTCTCTCCGAGTTGGTCCTCGTCCATCAGCCACCCGATGCGGAGGTTGACCACCTCGATGCCGTGGCGGTCGGCGTAGAACTCGCCGAGCGCCTCGGCCGCCACCTTGCTCACGCCGTAGTAGGAGTCGGGCCGGGTCGGGTCGTCGGGTCGGACGGCGCGGGCGTCCTCGCGCATCGACTCGGGTTCCGCGGGGTCGTCGACGTTGTGCATCTGGACCGCGTGGTTCGACGAGGCGAAGACGACCCTGTCGAGGTCGTTCTCCCGGGCGGCCTCGTAGGCGTTGTAGCTCCCGCCGACGTTGGGTTCGAAGACGCCCTCCCAGTCGGCGTCGGGCGAGGGGTTGCCCGCGAGGTGGACCAGCACGTCCTGCCCGGAGAGCGCGTCTGCGAACGCCTCGGCGTCGGTCACGTCGAGCGTCGGACCCTCCAAGTCCTCGTGTTCGCGGTGCGTGACGGGCGTCACGTCGTGGCCGCAGAGTGCGAGCAGCGCCTGTCGTCCCACCTTGCCCGCCGCACCTGTGATTGCCACGTTCACGGCGGGGGTACCACGACCTGCCGGAAATACGTGGTCGCCGACCGGCCGAAGAGACGCGGTCGGGTCCGCGTCAGTCGTCGGCCGCCGCGGCCACGTGGTCGGGCGCGGGTTCCGTCGTGAACAACCACGCGAACACGACCGACGAGACCACGATGAACCCCGCGGCGGTCCAGAAGGCGACGAGGACCGAGGTGGCGTCCCAGATGGCTCCGACGAGGACCGGGCCGCCGACCTGTCCGACCTTCCACGCGATGGACCGGAGCGAGAGGCTCGACCCAACCGCGTCGAAGTGCTCGCCCTCCTCGACGAACAGCGCCATGCTCGCGGGGAGTCGGAGGCTGTCGGCCACGCCGAGGACCGCGTAGGCGGTGAACAGGACGAAGAACGCGCCGGGGAGCGCCAGCGACTCGCCGAGGGCGGCGAGAGTCACGCCGGGGACGTACCCCTCGGCGAACCCCGCCAGCGGGATGAGCGCGGTCCCGACCGCGTAGGTCAACGCGCCCGCGAGGATGAACCGGTACTTCTCGCCGAAGCGGTCGGTCAGGTCGCCGACCTTCCCCTGCGTGAGCGACTTGGTGAGTTTGCCCCCGGCCATGATGCCGCCGATGACGAGGGCGTTGATGCCGAACTCGGTCCGGGCGTAGATGGGCAGGAAGATGATGACCGCCATCTTCCCCACGCTGAACGACCCCCTGAAGAACACGAGGGCCTTGATGGCCCGTCGTCCCATCAGGTCCGTGAGGGTCTCGTACCCGGAGGCCTCCTCGGGGTCGGCCCGGCCGCCGGGGTTGTCCCGGAGGAACGCGAACACCGAGAGGAACGCCCCGATAGTGATGACCGACAGGACCGCGTAGGTGACCTCGAAGTCGTAGAGAAACAGCAGGAGGCCGCCGAACACGTCGCCCAGCAGACTGGAGAACGCCCCGACCTGATTGTACGTCCCGATCCAGAGTCCGCGCGACTCGTCGGGGCTGATTTCGCCGACGACGGTGGTGCCGGTCAACCAGAGGATGCTCGCGGAGAAGCCCTGCACGACCCGAAGCAGGATGACGTGTTCGACGCTGGAGACGAACGCGAACCCGACGAACACGGCGACGTTGAGCGCGAGACCCGCGAGCAAGAATCGCTTGGAGTCGCGCAGGTCCACGTATCGGCCGAGCGGCAGGACGATGAACAGTTGGACCGCGGCGAACGCGGTCCCGAACAGTCCCTCGACGGTTCCCGAGGTGTCGAACATGTCGGCGTACAGCGCCAGCGCGATGAGAATCGTCGAGTACGCCTGACTCCGGGCGAACGCGGTGCTGGCGAGCGCCACGAACTCCCGATTCCGGAAGAGGCGGAGCGACCCGCCGCTCGACTCGGCCACTGTTACGAATCGAAATAGCAGATGTCCCGGTAATAAATCCACGGCTCCCGGAAAGGGAGGAAGCCCCGACAGGGTGGTAGCAGCCACGTAACCGCCGGACGGCGGGAGATTCCTCCGGAAGCGATAGCCTTCGGTGCGACCGCCGCCGTCGAATCACGCCGAGACGGAGTCGGTCACCATCGAGACGGAGACGCAGCTGCCCTCGTGGCGCGAGACGGAAAAACGGGGACCGAACGGTCTCAGTCTTCGAGCGCGTCCGCGATGCGCTGGAGCTGTCGGGTCGTGTCGCGGACTTCGTCGCGTAGCTGACGGACCTCGCGGACGAGTTCCTCGCTACCGACGGACTCGCTCTCGCCGGGTCGGCCGCCGGGGCCGCCGGGACCGCCGCCCATCGCACCGCCGGGACCGCCACCGCCGCCCATCATGCCGCCCATCATCTGTGCGAAGGGGTTGCCGCCGCCCATGCCGCCGGGGCCGCCACCGCCGCCCATCATCTCTTCCATTCGCTCGCGTCGGTCGCCTTCCTCGCCCTCGCCGTCGCCCTCCTCGGCGCGCTTCTCTCGAATCTCCTCGACGCGCTCGCGGAAGGACTTCTCCTCGCCCTCGCCGCCTTGGGATTCAGTTTCGTCCGGTGCGTTCTCGTTGGAGTCGTCGTCTGCCATGCGTCGGGCTTCGGGGTGGAAGTGGAAAAGCGTGGTGTCTCGGCAGAGGCAGAACTGGTGGGCCGTCGCGGGGTTCGGCGACGCTGTAGGGCGCGCTCCCGGGGCCCACACGCTCGAATCTGAACCCAGCGGACCGTCACGCAGCCACCGTTTCCGCCTCGGGTGTTCTCGCTCACTGCGTTCGCTGCGGGCACCGCTCGGCGTCATCAGAACGCTCTGCGTTCTGATTGGCTCACGAGACGCAAAGCCTCTCGTGAACGCAAGAGTCCAGACCGAAAATTCCGACAGCGCCACCGGTCGGGGACACGCCGCGTTTCGCTCGGCGTACAGTCGCAGTTACCGTTCCTCGCTGTCCGCTCACGGCTTCGCCGTTCGCGTGGACCGAAGCGCTATCGCTCTTCGGAGTCCAGCACTCGAATCTGGTCCCCGCGGACCGTCACCGGAATCGGGACCGTCGCCTCGTAGAGTTCGACCGTCACTTGGTCCTTCCCTTCGTCGATGCGCTGGACCTGCGCCTTCTCGCCCTTGAACGGACCGGCGATGAGTTCCACGATGTCGCCCTCCGCGATGCCTTCCACGTCCGGCGTCGGCGAGAGGAAGTGTTCGACCTCGGAGATGTCGCTCGCTCCGGGCACCATGCTCCGGGCGTGCGGAATCTCTTCGAGAACGCGGCTGATGACCGCGTCGTCGTCGGCTTCGACCATCACGTAACTCGTCAGCGAGTCGGGCGCGAGCGCGGCGTGAATCTCCGGCTCCTCCCGGTTGATGATCATGTCTGCGACGGTGCGTTCCTGACTCGCGGTCGTCTTGACTGCGTACATTGGCATTCTGAATCACCTACGCTGGGAGGAAACTCATGACGGCGAAGATGATAAAGCCGAGCAGTCCCACGAGGATGATTCCGGCACCGGCGATCTTCGAGATCTTCGAGAACTCCTCCCACGAGGGCGTGCTGGCGAGTTTCAGCACCCGCACGTACGACGAGAGGTCGAGCTTGACGTCCATGTTACCGGGGGTTAGAGACCGTCCTTTTTCTATCTATTGCTATCGGGTCGGGAGTTCGTTTCCAGACACGTTCCAGTCCCCTCGCTACCAAACGACACTCACACCGGAGTCACTTTAAGAATGCGGTGAAGGCGGTCAGCGCGTCAGTCTTCGGTCGGCCCGCGTCCGAGCGGGCGTCCTCGAAAAGCAGACGACCCAGTGCGTTACTCCCCGAGAATCAAGCGAGAGGGGAACGGGGCAGGGCGACACCCGATAGCTCCCGAATCCGCGCTCGACGGGGGCGGACGCGGCTACTCCACGTAGTCGATGTCTTGGAGTCGCTTGTTGGCCTTGGCCTGCTGGGCCTCGTTGCGGCCGTAAATCTGGGGCGACTCGACGCCGGTGACGACTATCATCGTGCGCATCTCGCCGTCGAGTTCCTCGTCGATGGAGGTCCCCCAGATGATGCGGGCGTCCGGGTCGATGCGGTCGTATATCTCCTCGACGACGCCCTCGGCTTCCTCGATGGACATGTCGTTGCCGCCGGTGACGTTGACCAGCGCGGAGTTAGCGCCCGAGATGTCCACGTCGAGCAGCGGCGAGCGCATCGCGGACTTCACCGAGTCCTGTGCCTTGGAGTCCGAGTCGCTCTCGCCGAGTCCGATCATCGCCACGCCGCCCTTCTCCATGACGGTGCGAACGTCGGCGAAGTCGAGGTTGACCAGCCCCGGTTTCGTGATGAGTTCCGTGATGCCCTTGACCGAGCGCATCAGCACCTCGTCGGCGACCTTGAACGCCTGCCGGACGGGGAGTTTGCCCACGGAGTCGAGCAGGCGGTCGTTCGGCACGACGATGACCGTGTCGGACACGTCGCGCAGGCGCTCAAGTCCGGCCTCGGCGTTGGTCCGGCGGACCTCGCCCTCCGCGGTGAACGGCGTCGTGACGATGGAGATGGTCAGCGCGCCCGACTCGCGGGCGGCCTTGGCGACCACGGGAGCCGAACCGGTCCCCGTCCCGCCGCCGAGTCCGGCGGTGACGAACACCATGTCCGACCCCTGAATCGCGTCGTAAATCTCTTCCTGACTCTCGAGGGCGGCCTCTTCGCCGACCTGCGGGAGCGAGCCAGCGCCCCGGCCCTGGGTCTTCTGCTCGCCCATGAGAATCTTGGTGTCGGCTTCGATCTCCACGAGGTGCTGTACGTCGGTGTTGGCCGCCACGAGCTTCGCGCCGTGGATGCCTTCCTCGGCCATTCGATTGACCGTGTTGCCACCGGCTCCGCCGCAACCGACCACCGTGATGTCGGTCTGGAGGTCCTGTAGAACGTCCTTGAGTTCCTCGTCGGTCATCGTCCCCGAGGCGTTGGCGGCGTTCGCCTTGGACCCAGCCCCCGAACTGGGCTGTTGGGAGTCCTGTCCCCCCTCGGCTTCCTCGATGGCGTCTTCGACTAGCGAGTCCATGCTGAAGTTGGCTTGAGAACGGAGCTTAATTATCTTTCCCCTCTATGTCGGACGAATGTCTGACATATGCTGTCATTTAGCGCGATATCACTGGAACGGGGGTTCGATTTGACAGTTTCTCGGAGACTGATACGACATTCCGGGTGCCGGACGGTCGGCGGAAGCAGTTGGCGCGTTCGAGATGCCCACCCACCGACGTCGTCCGTCCCGCTTCGAACGCACTGCCACAACCCCAAAGTCCGCGTCCGTGGAACTGAGATAGCATGCCCGGACAGGAGACCGAGAGGGACGACCGCGAGCGGAGCGAGGGGAGACGAGTCGGGGAGAGCAGTCGCCTGCGCGACGGGGCGTCCGTCGCGGTCGCGTTGTTCGCGGCAGTCTTACTCGGCAGACGAGGCGGCGAGGCGAGCGTCGAGAACGCCCGGGAAACGCGGACGGGGATGACCGACGAGACGGGGCCGACCGAGGGAACGGGGCGGACGGGCGGAACGCGACTGACGGAGGCCGTGACTCGCGTGCGCGAACGGATGCCCCCCGTCGCGACGGGAAGCCGGGACGGAAACAGGACGACAGACTGGCCGGAGGTCCTGCGGAACGTCGCGACGAACAGGCGCTTCCAGTTGGGCGCGGCGCTCGCGACAGCGCTCTTGGCGGGAATGCTGCTCGCCGGGCGAGGCGACGAGGCGAGCGACGCGGAGGCGAGCAGCAGAGCCAGCGCCGTAGAGAACCTCGCTGAGGTAGAACGCGAGCAGGACCACGAAGCGGGGACTCCTCCGGCCGACGCCGAGGTCGATGCGATTCGACCCGGGGAAATCGAGGCCTCCGGAATCGAGGGCGACGTGTCCGACTACACCGCACCGAGGACGCGCGGGATGCCGATGCTCGGCCTCGGCACCTATCAGGACGCGGACTACGACGAGTGCGTCGAGAACGTCCGGACGGCCCTCGAGATGGGGTACCGACACGTGGACACGACCGAGCGACGAGAGGCCTACTACAACGAGACCGCCGTGGGCGATGCCGTCGCGCAGGTGGACGTGCCACGCGACGAACTCTTCGTGGCGACGAAAGTCGGCCCCGAGGACCTCGACTACGACCACGTGTACAGGAGCGTCGAAGAGAGCCTCGACAGACTCGGGATGGAGTACATCGACCTGCTGTACGTCCACTGGCCGACCGGCGACTACGACGTCACCGAGACGCTCGACGCCTTCGCGGACCTCCGCGAGGAGGGCCTCATCGAGAGAATCGGCGTAAGCAACTTCACGGTCGACCTGCTGGCGGAGGCCGTCGCGGTCGCGGACGAGCCGATATTCGCCAATCAGGTCGAGATGCACCCGCTGCTCCCCCAGACCGAACTCCGGGAGTTCTGCGCGCGCGACGACGTGAACGTGGAACTGGTGGCCTACTCCCCCATCGCCCGCGGAAACGTCGAAGCGGTCGGCGAGTTGTGGGAGGTGGCCGAGAAGCACGGCGCGACGCCCGAACAGGTCAGCCTCGCGTGGTTGCGCGAGAAGGGCGTGACCGCCATCCCCGAGTCCACCAGCGAGGACCACCTCCGGGAGAACTGGCTCAGCCTCGGCGTGGACTTAGACCCCGAGGACGTCGAGACGCTGGACTCCATCGACGAGCACCGCCGCATCGTGGACCCGGACGAGGCCCCGTGGAACTGGTGACCGGGACGGACTCCCGGTGCGCGTCGGTCGGCCCGACTGCACTGCTGTCCGGCCCGACTGACCTCGACCGACCTGCCCGACTCGCGGCGCTCGTGCCAGAATCAGACCGAAAACTCGCGAACCTGCTCGCTCCGGACTTTCTGGGGGTCTATCTCTCGGCCGCCCACCGTGACAGGCTCTCCCGCCGAGAGTTTGCCGAACGCCGGACCCTCCTCGACGCCGAGCGTGCGGGCCTTCTCCGGGTCGAACGTGGTCTGTCGCGCGACGATTCGGCCGTCCTCGCGCGCGACCGAGTCGTACTTCTCGCGGAGGAAGTCGGCCAACTCGTCTACCAGTTCCTCCCGGTCGCTCCGGTCGAGGACCGCCGCGCGGCCCGCCGCGCGCGTCCCGCTCTGTTCGGTCTCGAACGCCAGCGTGCGGGCCGCGACCGCCTCGCGCGTCGCGTCGGCGTCGATACCCTGCGCCTCCACGAGCAGGTCGTCGGGCAGGTCCGCGAGTTCGTACGCCGTCGCCTCGGGGTCGCAGCTCTCGGCGGCCTCGCCGAATCGGAGACCCGACGAAATCGGCGAGAGGTCGGATTCGAGGTCGGCCACGAGGTCGAGCGGAACCCCCGTCGTCTCCCGGACCCACGTCTCGCTCACGACGCCGTAGCCGAGGTCCGCGACGGTCTCTTTGAGTTCCGGGTAGTCACCTTCGATAACTGCGCGGTCGGCCCGACTCCGCTCGAAGGCGCGCCGAATCACGTCGCGGTTGGCCTCGGGCGCGCCCATCGCGTCGAGCACCCAGTCGGCCGCGATGTGACCCACGGCCCAGTCGGTCTCGCGCTCGATTCGCTCGAACCGCGGGACGTAGTGGCCGCCGCCGAAGCCGACCAACTGCCTGTCGCGGTGGGGTTCGACGCCGTTCAGGTCGAGGACGGCCCGCGCGACTGCTCGCGCACCCTCGGGGTCGCTCCACTGCTCCTCGCCGCTCCCGAGTTCCGCGAACAGGGAAGGGACGCCTACCTCCGAGGGGCCGTGGTGGGTGCACTCCATGCCGACCTCGTAGGAGTCGGGTGCGTGGTCCTCGAAGGCGTCGAGCAGTCGCGCGTGGGCGTTCGGGCACGCCTCGGCGAGGCCGCCCGTGACGCCGCCGAACTCGGCCGGACCGAAGTTCCCCGTGAAGTGGGCGGTCAGCAGCGCCCCGGTGTCGCCGGAGTGGCGGGAGACGAACACGAGCAGGTCGGGGTCGGAGAACGGGGCCGCGGTGTCCTCGATTTCGAGGTGGAGGTCGTCGAACTCCCGGAGTTCGAAGCCCTCGCGGGAGTAGACCGTGCCGCCGCCCTCGCCGTCGGGGAGCGAGTCGTCCTCGCGGGCGTCCCAGTCGGCGAGGTCCAACAGGTGGTCGCCGATGCGTTCGGAGGCCGAATCGGCTCTGCTGACGACGATGGCAATCACGGCCGAACCTACGGCGGGAGCGAAGGAAAAGCGCGTCGGATGGGAGTCAGTCGGCGTGTTCGACTGGTTCGGACCCGCCCGGCAGAGCGTTGCGGGCGTTCGCGGCAGTGCGGTCGAAGATGGACCGGAGTTCGCCGCGCCGTAGGACGAACAGCGCCGCGCCGAGGACGAGGTAGAGGGCGGTGTAGGCGTAGAGGATGAGGATGCTCAGTTCCGTCGCCTGCGCTTCGCCCATCGTCTGGATGACCCAGAACTCGGCGACGACCTGCGAGGTGAACAGCACCAGAAGCACGACCGCTTCCCGGACGCTTATCTCGAAGTTCGTCAGCACGCCGATGGCGAAGAAGCTCTGGGCCGCGGTGATCCAGATTTCGGCGGCCTGCTTCTCGTCGAAGGGGAGCGTTCCGATACTCCCCGCGGCGATGCTGTAGACGACCGCGAGGGTCCCGATGAGGAGCGTCCACTGGTTGAGCTTCGAGGAGATGAGCGCGTTGAATCCGGCGGTCGAGCGCGCCTTGTTGACGAGGTAGGCGACGACGATGAGTTCCGGACTCTCACTCGCCAGCGGCGCGATCCACTGGATCATGAAGAACGGCGGGATGCCGAGCGACAGTCCGAGGTGTTCCAGACCCTCCGCGAACGGGTGGACCGCGGTGTAAATCATCCCGCCGGAGTAACCGAACAGCAGGAGGACGCTGGCGATGCGCGGTCCCTTGGAGTAGCTCTGGAAGTACGCCGGAACGCCGACCTGTTCCTCGTGGTCCTCCACGTCGCCGCGGATGACGATGCCGATGTAGAGCGCGTACAGACCGACGAGGAAGATGGTGTCCGTGATACCGATGCCGCCGCCGAGGGGCACGAAGAAGGCGTAGGCGGTCGCGGCGAGCAGGAACGCGATTTCGGTGGCGATGTCGCGGTCGAGTTGCACCTTGCTCTTGAGGAACCCGGATTCGCGGACGACCGCGGGGTCCTCGGAACTGAGCGTGCGATAGACGGTGAACAGAGCGATACCGGACCAGCCCAGACCGATGAGGATTCGGTTCGCGCCGGTCATGTTCGCCACCGCGAGGTTCGCGGACTGCATGCCGCTGTCGGTGCCGATGTTCGCCCCGGCCTGCCACGCGTAGAGGGCGTCCACCGCGTACTCGGGTGCGACCGCGAGGACCGCGAGGACCGCCAGTGCGAACGCACGCGGCACGTCCTTCTCGGCCGTCTCGGCGGCCCACGCGAGCATGAACGAAGCACCGAGCACTGCGACACCACTGACGGCGACCGTCTGGAAGTCGCTCAGCGAGTGCGCGTTACCTGTCGCCCAGACGAAGACCCACGGGAGTGTGAGCGCCGTCGTCAGACCGACTGCTGATAGCGGATGCCGTAAACGACTCAACATTCTGTCCGAGGATAGCTCACCCCGAAAAGTAGGTCTTGCGTTACGAGGTCAGGGAAACAAGAGGTAGACGAACCCGACGTAACCGCCGACGAGCGCGACGCCGCTCCACCGCGAGAGGTGGCGACCGTAGGCCATCAGCGCCATCGCGCCGACCGTGAAGCCGATCATCATCGGGAAGTGGAACGTCTGGACGGTGGTGCCGACCGACAGGGGGTGGACCACCGCGAGCAGGCCGATGACCGCGAGGACGTTGTAGATGTTCGACCCGACGACGTTTCCGATGCTGAACCCCGCCTCGTCGCGAATCGAACTCACCAGTGAGGTCGCCAGTTCGGGCAGCGACGTGCCGAACGCGATGATGGTGATGCCGATGAAGAGGTCGCCGAAGCCGAACGACCGGAGGACGCCGGTTCCGCCCTTCACGAGGCCGAACGAACCCGCGAGCAGACAGACCCCCGCGCCGACGAGGAGCGCGATTTCGCGCGCGCTCGCCGACCCGTCGGCGTCCTCGACCTGCATCTCGTCGGGGACGACCTCTCCGTCCGCGGACCGAGAACTGTAGAGCATGTAGCCGGTGAACACCGCGAGCAGGACGAGCATCGCCACCCCGTCGGCGGGACCGAGCATCCCGTCGCTCCCGAGGACGACGAGGAGCACCGCCGCCGCGAGCATGAACGGGCCGTGTCGCCACAGCAGCTTCGAATCGACGGACAGCGGTTGAACGAGCGCGGAGGCCCCGAGGACGAGACCGATGTTGGCGATGTTCGAACCGATGATGTTGCCGAGGCCGATGTCGCTGGAGATACCGATACCGCCGATGAGACTGACGAACAGTTCGGGCGCAGTCGTCGAGAATGCGACGATGGTGACGCCGACCGTCGCGGGCGCGATGCCGTACCCGAGCGCCAGCGACGAGGCGCTGGAGACCAGCAGTTCCGCGCCGAGATACAGGAGCAGGATACCGCCGACGAGGTAGAGCGCCTCGACGGAGACGAGTATCCCGCCCAGCGTTTGGAGTGGTATCATTTCTCTACTGCAGTCCGAACCAGACGACCGACATAAACACTCGGATAATTACCGATTCTGAGAATCGGCAGGCCGCAGGGGGTCGAACCCAGTAGTTAACCCGGTCGCAGACCTTCCGCCCGACATGGACGTATTCGGACTACTCGGTAACCCGGTGGGTCACTCGTTGTCGCCGCCGATGCACGAGGCGGCCTACGACGCCCTCGGGACGGACGCGCGCTACGTCACTTTCGAACCCGACACCGACGAACTGGGCGACGCAATCGAGGGTGCGCGGGCGCTGGGCGTGGCGGGCCTAAACGTCACGATTCCGTTCAAACAGGACGCACTGACCCACGTCGAACCCAACGACCTCGCGGCCCGCATCGGCGCGGTCAACACCATCGACTTCTCGGACGCCGACGCCGAGCGCCCTCCCACGGGACACAACACCGACGCTGCGGGCGTGCGCCGGTCGTTCGCCCACCACGACGTGACGCTCGCCGACCGAGACGCCGTGGTCGTCGGCGCTGGCGGTGCCGCGCGCGCGACGGCCTTCGCACTCGCGGACGCAGGTGCGAGAGTCCACGTCGCCAATCGGACGGTCGAGCGCGCGGAGCGACTCGTCGCGGACGTGGAGCGCGAGACGCCCGACCGCTCCGCGGAGACGACCGCTGGCGGTCTCGACTCGCTCGACGCACGCGTTCGGGACGCCGACGTTGTGGTCAACGCCACCAGCGTCGGGATGGAGGAGGACCGCTCGCCGGTCCCGGCGGACGCGCTCCACGCCGACCTCGCGGTACTCGACGCGGTGTACCGACCGCTCGACACGCGCCTGCTGCGAGACGCCCGCGAGCGCGGCGCGACGACCATCGACGGCGCGTGGATGCTACTGTATCAGGGAGTCGAAGCCTTCGAACTGTGGACAGGTGAAGATGCACCCGTGGACCGGATGAACGAGGCACTTCGGGCACGGCTTTAAGTGCCACGGCCCTCTACTGTCGCGCAAATGGGACTGCTCACGAAGCTGAAGTCGTTGCTCGGACTCGATGAGGACCGCTCGCAGGTGCGTCGGACCGAATCCGGGGTCACCATCGAGCGAGAACCCGACGAGTCGGCCGAACCGGATTCGGAAGTCGAGAGCGCCGTGAAGGGCGTCGATACCGGCGCGGAGGAGTCCAGCGAACCCGAGCGCGGCCGTACCGGCGACGACGGGACCACCGACGAGACCGGCGAAGCGGCGACCGGCGACGTCGCCGGAATCGAGGAAGCCGAAGCGAGCGAACCGGAGACCGCCGAACCCGAGACGACCGAGGAACCCGAGCCGACGGAGACGACTGACGAGACCGAATCGACCGACGAACCCGAGGAAGACGCCGAGACCGGCGTCTCCACCGAGGACGTGACCACCGCACCCGAGACCGACGAGGCGGCCGAACCCGCGGAGGCGACCCAACCCTCGACGGACGCCGCCGAACCCGACCAGACGGCGCGCGACGAACCCGAACCGACGCCCGAGGAGACGGCCGACGAGGAACCCGACGCGGCCGCCGACGAACCGGTCGGCGAGGGCGAACCCCTCGAAGACGTGAAGGGCATCGGCCCGGCCTACGCCGAGCGACTCCGCGACGCGGGCGTCGCGGACGTGACGGAACTGGCGAACGCCGACGCCGAACAGCTCGCCGAGGAGACCGGTCTCTCGGACAAGCGCATCTCGTCGTGGATCGACCGAGCCAAAGCGCGGTAATCGGACGACGCTTCGAGTCGACTCCGAACCGCCTCGTTATCTCCCGACCAGTCGTGTGCCGACAGAGAGACCCGGCGTCCTCCGTTCGGCCGCGACGCCGCGCGTGTCTGTTCTGCAGTTCTCTCCGGTCCACAGTTTCGAAGAGTCCAAGCGGTGTACTCCTTCGGCAGGTTGACGAGGGAGACCCGTAGAACCTCGGGCACCGTAATCGAGACCTGACAACACAAGTCACTCGGGTCCGAACCCCGACCCATGCAGTACCACGTCGATAGCGAACTCGTGGCCGCCGAGGACGCCACCGTCAGCGTCCGCGACCGCGGGTTCATGTACGGCGACGCCGCCTTCGAGACCCTCCGAGCGTACGGCGGTCGGGTGTTCGAGTGGGACGCCCACGCCGAGCGCCTCCGCCGGACCTGCTGCGCCCTGTCGCTCGACCACGGTCTCTCGGACGACGACCTCCGGGGCCGAATCCGCGAGACGCTCGCGGCGAACGACCTCGACGACGCCTACGTCAAACTCTCGATTTCGCGGGGCGTCCAACCCGGTAAACTCGCGCCCGGACCGGTCGAGGACCCGACCGTGGTCGTCTACGTCGCGGACCTGCCGCGCGGCGGCCGCGCCGACCGCGGCAGCGAACCAGTCTGGGACGGCCCGGCCACCGCCGCGGTGGTCGAGACCCGACGGATTCCCGACGCCGCGCTCCCGGCGCACGCGAAGACGCACAACTACCTGAACGGGATTCTAGCGCGCCTCGAACTCGGACAGGGTGGCGACAGCGAGGCCGAGGACGCGAACGGAGACGTTCCGGACGAGGCCATCGTCCTCGATTCGGACGAGAACCTCGCCGAGGGCGCGACGAGCAACCTGTTCCTCGTCAGCGACGGCGTCCTGCGCACGCCGAGTCTCGACGGACCGATTCTGCCGGGCATCACGCGCCGGGTCGTCCTCGAACTCGCCGAACAGAAGGGGATTCCCGTCGAGGAGGGCACCTACGGTCCCGCCGACCTCCGCGACGCGGACGAGGCGTTCCTGACCAACTCGACGTGGGAGGTTCGGCCGCTCGCGGCGGTCGAAGGGCCGGACGGCGAGACCGCCGAACTCGGCGCAGGGCCGGTTACCGACCGACTCGCCGAGGCCTTCGACGCTCGCGTCGAGCGCGACCACTACGAGTAGGCGCGGTCAGAGGTAGAGTGAGCGACGTTACAGGTAGTCGAACTCGCGGTCGGCGTCGGCGGCGTACCCCTGT
Organism: Halorussus aquaticus; assembly: GCF_024218795.1. Classification (GTDB taxonomy): domain Archaea; phylum Halobacteriota; class Halobacteria; order Halobacteriales; family Haladaptataceae; genus Halorussus; species Halorussus aquaticus. The sequence continues at coordinate 1,757,570 of NZ_CP100400.1, read as the reverse complement.
CGCTCGTGCGCCCACTCGAAGGGATTCTCGTCGCGACGCTCGGCGAGGAAGTCCACGATGCGCTCGCCCACGTCGCTCCCGTAGAGGTCCGGACCCTCGGTCATCCGCTTGCGGGTCCGGTCGTCCTCGTAGACGTACTCGACCGTCTCGCGTACGAACTCGCCCGACACGGGCGGGACGAGCAGGTTCGTGTTGGCGTCGAACACGGTCTCGGGCCTGTCGGTGTTGAACCGGGCGGTGAGACAGAGCGCCTCGTCGATGTGGTTCAGTTCCTCCTGCATGCTCCCGGAGTCGGTCAGTTCGGCGAAGCACTGGCCGGATTCGAGGAACTCGTAGACGTGGGCGTGCTTCTTCCAGAGGCCGGTGAACAGGAAGTTGTCGTTCTCCTCGGCCAGTCGGACGAGTTTCTCGCGGAGACCGTACTCCCGGAGGGCGACTTCGGTCGCGTTCAGTTCCACGAAGTTGACGTTGTGGCCGTCCTCCACGAGGCCGACGACGGCGGCCACGATGCTCTCGAACCGCTCGGGGAGGAGGTTCGCGCGCCGGTGGACGTCCACCCGAATCCAGTCGTCGCGCTCCTCCAGCGCGGGATACACGTCGAAGACGCTCTCGTCGAGGTCCGCGTCCTTCTTCATCTCGATGGCGTCTACCACGGAGTTGCCGACGACCGGGATTCGCTCGCTTCCGCCGACCGCCTCCGGGTAGCCTTCGTCGCGGAGGTGCTGGCGATTCAATTCGGTCGGGGCGAAGTGGTACAGCGACGCCGCCGACCCGACGAACGTGTCGTACTGCTCGGGGAACGGTTCGGCCCGGTTGCGCTCCCACTCGCCGTCCCACTGCCGAGCGACGACGGTCTCGGGGTCGTCGCTCGGGTCGAACGAGACGGGGGCCATCCCGCGGAGTCCCGCCTCGTTGTGAGCGACCAGTTGGTTCGTGGCGAACATCCACGCCTGCGGGACGACGCCCGCCGCCAGCGTGTCGCCGTGGACGACGGGGAGGACGGTCGTCTCCGGGTACCGGTCGTCCAGCACCTCGGCGAATCGCTTTATCCGGGTCATCACCTGTGCGGTCTTCTCCGAGAGGTCGCCCCGAATCCCGAGGTCCACGGCGACGCGGTCCTCGATGCCGTACTCGGCGAGACCGTGGCCCAGCAAGTCGTCGTAGTGCTGGCCCGTGTGCAGGACGAAGCAGGGCAGGTCGCGCTCGTCGGCGGCAGGAACCAGCGGGGCCTGCTTGTAGAAGTCGGGTTTGGTAGCGGTCACGACCGCGAGGACGTAGTCGCCGCGTTCCATCTGGTCGGCGAGGCGGTCGTCGTGTACCGCCATCTCGGTCGGTTCACTCATTCGTTCCGGAGAGTAGCGGCGAGTCGTGTTAGTAGCTTCTCATCTCGACCGATAGCGGACGTCTGGGTTCGGTTACGCCGGGCCAGACGGATGTGGCAGTTTCGAGGGCGTGAATCGGTTGCGAGAGATGGAGCAGTTCACCCAGTTACTCAAAACGGAGAGAGCGCGGAATTGATGCCGGACGGCGGAGAACTGAGTACGTCGAACTCGCGACGAGGTAACAGGGAATGAAAGTCGTCATCGCACACGAGAGTAAGGAGAAGAATTCGGGAAGCTATCACGTTTTGAACGACGCGGAGACCGCGAGTTTATGCGCGACGGTCAGCGAGAAGAGCGAGTTCGCCGCAGACATCGTGGAGGTGTTGTCGCAGGAATCGGCGAAGCAGCACGGGTTCGACCTCTGTGGACGGTGCGCCGACATCGCCGACTGACGAGCGAAAGCGACCGCATCATCGGTGAGCAGAGACGGGCCGAGCGATTCAGAACTCGATGTTCGACTTCGAGGACAGGTCGGTCGGGTCCGTCTCGATTCCGCCCTCGCGAACGAACTCGTAGTCGTCGTCCGTGAGATACACGACACCGTCCGCGACCTCGATTTCGACCGGGTTCAGATACGCCCCTTCGCACGGCCCGTGGGTACAGCGACCGGTGTCGCCCTCGAAGAGCGCGCCGTGGTTCGCACACACCAGTTCGCCGTTCCGTTTCGGCGCACCCGACCCCTTGTCGAGGCGGATGTGCTGGAAGTGCATACACCGATTTATCCACCCGGTGACCTCCTCGTCCAATCGGGTCAGAACCGCTTCGTCGTCCTCACCCGACTCCGCGTCCCGTACCGTGAACAGAAACGTCGTGTCTGCCGGGACGTTATCGACCGAGGTAACACGTTGTCCTGTCTCCATTACTCCCGTTTAGGACGAGGACTGCAGATTTCCCTTTCGATAGCAGTTTCCGACGAGACCCGCGTCGATGGGCACCTAGACGGCCGTACTGTGAATCGCCCGATAGGCGACTCGACGAGGGCGGTTGTGCGAGCACGTCACCGAGAACCGCAGCGAGGGACTATCGACCGAAATAGAGGACTGCAACGCGACAGCGGACTCCGACAGCGGACGGCACTGCGACCTGCGCTCTACTCGATTCGGAACACCGGTTCGTCCACCGATTCGCTCTTGCACTCGGGACACCGGGAGGGACGATTCGCCGGGTCGTCGAACTCGCTGAACCCGCAATCGCCGCACTCCGGTGGGGCGACCAGCAGTTGGTCGTCGCTCGCGGACAGCGACTGGGCGATGTGTCGGACGTGGTCGATGGCGGCGGACGCCGTCACGTCGAACTCGGTCGCCAGCGCGCTCGGCGAGGCGGTCGTCTCGCGGAGGTGGTCGGTGATTCGCTCGCGGGTGGTTGCGTCGGCCTCGCGCATATTCCTGCTCGCCGCTGGTCGGACATAACCCTTTCCCGCGACCGCAATTTTGTGTGACCGAGGCGACCCAGTATCGCCGAATCGGCGAGCGAACGGCTCTGACGGTTCACCGCACAGCTAGAAGGCCTATCGAGAGCTTCTCCGGGCGTTTTTCGACTGTGACGACGGTGACCCTAGCTGTTTAGGTCCACTGTTCTTAGTGGTCGGGGAGAGAGTATCCCTCGGCGCGCCGCAACATGAGTAACGAACACGCACCGACGGGAGGAGAGGGGACGGCGACAGACGCACCCCCGTCCGTTTCCAGCGGACGGAGTATCGACATCGACGGACTTTTCGAAGTACTCGCGGATAGGCACCGCCGTCGCGTGCTCGAATACCTCGACGGGACCGACGACGGCGTTGCGGCCTTCTCGGAACTCGTCGAACACGTCGCCGACTCGGACGGAGACTCGACGGACGACCACGGACGAGTCGAGGTGGACCTCCACCACCACCACCTGCCGAAACTCGACGACGCGAACCTCGTCGAGTACGATGCCCGAAGCGAGACGGTCCGGTACCGCGCGGGTACGGCCGTCGGGGAGTGGGTCGAGTTCGCCCGGACGTACGAGTCCGGTCGCGAACGGCGGTAGCGTGCCGGTTCGCGGCGGTGGTGACCCGGCGGTCCATCGCCTCGTGTCCGACCCGAGAAATGAAAAGGGACTTATCCTGTCGGATAGACCGTCGTCGTATGAAAGCCGTCGTTCTTGCGGGTGGGTACGCGACCCGACTCTGGCCGATCACGAAGCACCGACCGAAGATGTTCCTTCCGGTCGGCGACTCGACCGTCATCGACCAGATTTTCGCCGAGTTAGAGGCCGACGAACGCATCGACGACGTGTACGTCTCGACCAACGAGCGGTTCGCGGAGGACTTCCGGGACCACCTCGCCGAGAGCGAGTTCGACAAACCCCGACTCACGGTCGAGGACACCACCGAAGAAGACGAGAAGTTCGGCGTCGTGGGCGCGCTGGCCCAACTGTTCGACCGCGAGAACATCACGGAGGACACCCTCGTCATCGCCGGTGACAACCTCATCAGTTTCGGCATCAGCGACTTCGTGGACTTCTTCGAGGCGAAGGAGTCGCCGACGCTGGCGGCCTACGACGTCGGGTCCCGCGAGCGTGCGAAGTCCTACGGTCTCGTCGAACTCGACGGCGACGAGGTGGTGGACTTCCAAGAGAAACCCGACGACCCGAAGAGTACGCTGGTCTCCATCGCGTGCTACGCCTTCACCGCCGAGACCATCCCGCTACTCGACGAGTATCTCGACAACGACAACAACCCCGACGAACCCGGGTGGTTCGTGCAGTGGTTGCAGTCCCGGGACTCGGTGTACGCCTACACCTTCGACGAGGCGTGGTTCGACATCGGCACGCCCGAGAGCTACCTCGAAGCCGTCGGGTGGAAACTCGACGGCGAGAACCGAGTCGCCGACTCCGCCACGGTCGAGAACACCACGCTCGGCGAGAACGTCCACATCATGCCGGGCGCGGAACTGGTCAACTCCAGCGTCAACAACTCCATCGTCTTCCCGTCGGCGACCATTCGGGACTGCGACATCCGCAACTCCATCATCGACGAGAAGACCCACGTCGAGAACATGGACCTCGCGGGCGCGCTCATCGGCGCGCACACCCAGATTCTGAACGGCGAGTAACCCGGCACTCGATTCAGCCACCGTTCTCCCGCACGCCCAGATACGCCTCTTGGCCTTCGTACGCACCACCGCGCAGGAGGTGGAGAACGTGAGCCACCGCGCGGTGGTTCCCGTCAGCGACGTAGGCCGGGTCGTCGCCCTCCGCGACGACGATTAGCCGACTCTGCGGCCCCTCCGAGTCGATTTCGTCGGCGAGGGCAACTACCTCTCCGAGGTCCTTCGGCGTCTCCTCGTCCAACGCAGTCACGTCCTCGGCCTCGTAAATTCGTCGGGCGATGGACTCGATTCGGTTGTCGTCGGCGAGCGCGCGCCACCCCTCGTCGTGGGGACCGACGACGACCCGGAGGTCACGGAGCGCGCCCTCCGAGAGGTCGGCGTGGTACCAGTCGGCCCGCTGGGGGGTGAACACGCGCTCGGCGATAGGTTTGCGTTCGAACAGTTCCTCGCGGAGCGCGGGGTCGGTGTCGAGCGCGTCGGGGTCCGGGCCGCCGTCCTCCTCGTCGAGTTCCGCCCGGAGCCAATAGCGAATCACCTCGGTCTCCGAGACCGGTTCCGGGTCGCCGCGGAGGCGGTCTTGGATGCTCATCGTGCTGGTGTTCGAAAGGTGGCCACGAAAAGAAGGATTACGGGCGACGGCGCGAGCGAAGGCGGCGCTCTCGACGACGTCAGCGAAATCGTCAGAACCCACTCACCCAGCCACGCGTCCTCGATTTCGAGCGTCCCGCGCGTCCCGTTCCATTCGGTGTCGTACTCCAGTTCGATGGGCCGCTCCATGTGCGGGCCGTCGGTCACCAGCGTCTCGAACTCGCCACCGAACCGTTTCCTGCGCTCGCGCCGGGAGCGGCGCTCGCTTGGAAAACGTTCATGAAAAGCCTGCACCGCTCCCTACGGTCGCTCCCCGGCACGCACGCTCACGTTCGTTCGCTCGCGGCCAAACTGCACGTGTCCTACGACTCCAAGTGAGCGTCCGTCACTCGGATCGTTCCCCGAGTTCCGTCCCACTCCGTTTCGTAGTCCAGTTCGATAGCACGGTCCATGTGCGGGCCGTCGGTCACCAGCGTCTCGAACTCGCCGCCCTCGCCGAGTACGTGGACGCCGTGGCTCTCGTTCAGGTCCTCCAACTCGGCGATGGCCGCCTCGTCCAAGGTTCGACCGAGCCACGACTCGTCGAGTCCGTACGCTGCAACTCGGATGATCGTAATCTCGAAGCCCGCGTCGAGCATCGCGTCGGCGAGTTCGCGGGGGTCCTCCTGCCAGAGCGGTGCGAACACCTCGGCGTCGAGGCGGTCGGCCATCGCCTCGATTCGGGAAGTCTGGTACTCGCTCTCGACCGCGCCCGCGGTCACGCCCGCGACGCCGTCGGGGAGTTCGGCGTCGAGTTCGCGCACCGCCGCCTCCAGCGGTCGGAGTTCCGCGTCGCCCTGCGCGCCCGACTCGTCGGCGTCGTCGGCCTCGAAGTCGTCTGGTTCGACCTCCACCAGCGGGATGCCGACGCTCTCGGCCGCGAGCGACGCGAGTCGCGTCGCCGGGACGTGGTACATGTAGGAGTCGCCCTCGGGGTGGACCGTGACGAGTCGCGTCACGTCCAGTCCCTCTTCCAGCGCGCGGTAGAGCGCCCACGAGGAGTCCTTGCCGCCCGAGAAGAGGCTCAGCCACTCGCCCTGCTGTCCGGCCGACGATGGCCCTTCGGTCATGCGAGAGAGTCGGGAGCGCGCGGATTTAGGTGCGGCGAATCGGTCGGCCGGACGACGGCGAATCGGTCGCGCGAGGTCACTCGGGGCCGACGACCTCGACTTTGATACCCTCCGGGTCCTCGCAGTAGAGAGCGTAGTAGCCACCGGCGAAGGGGTGTCGGTCCTCGTACAGCAGGGCCGCGTCCTCGCGTTCGCGGACGCCCGCCGTGAGTTCGTCCACCTGCTCGCGGGAGGCGGCGTGGAACGCCACGTGGTTGAGTCCGGCGGCGCGTCGGTCGAACGCGGCGTCAGAACCGTCGGCTTGCACGAGGACGACGTACGTCGGACCGTTGACCCACGACCGGCCGCCGTCCCACTCGTTCTTTCGTTCGTAGCCGAGTTCGCCGAGCAACCAGTCCCAGAACGCGACCGACGCGTCGAGGTCGGAGGCGTACAGTTCGAGGTGGTGGAGCTGCCCGGCGCTGTCGGGGTCTGCGTGGTCGTGGTCCATGGACCACCACGTGTAAGCCAGCGGTAAAGAACGGACGGTTTCCTACTCGACCAGTTCCTCGTCCTCGAACTCCTCGCTCAACGAGGTTTCGGTGAGGTACGACGAGAGTTGGACGCCGAGCAGGCTCACGACCACGCCCGCGACGACGAACAGCGCCATCCGCGTCCCCGAGTGGAGGACGATGCGCTCCACCGAGAGGCTGCCGAGTTCCATGTGCGGGACGACGACCGGTTCGACGTACCCCTCTCGCTGGAGGAAGTACGCCGAGAAGCCCCGCACCACCAGTCCGACCGCGAGCACGCCGAACGGGAGGTTGAGATAGGAGTTGCGCACCCGGTCGTTGCGGATGATTTCGTCGAGGAGTCGGCCGGTCGAGGCCGCCAGCGCCGCCGCGGCCAGCCACGGGACGCTGGCGAACGCGAACGCCATCGCGGGCAGGAGGACGCCCTCCGTCGAAACAGAGGAGTTCGAGACCCGCAGCGCCCCGGCGAACAGGCCGATGAGCGAGAGGCCCGCGGCGACGACGTACGTCACGATGGAGACCCGGCCGGAGTAGAGGGCGTCTTTGATGTCGGTCGGTAAGTCGGCGACGTACTCGTCCACGCCGAGTCCCTTGTAGAGGACGAACAGACCGATGACCGCGGTGATGGCGGCGACTGCGGTCGCGGGTCCGGCCGCCATCAGGATGATGGGGAACGCCAGCAGCGCGACCCCGACCGGGACGAGGACAGTCTGGCGCAGTTCCTCGTCGGCGAGGAACTGCTTGAGCAGGTAGTACGTCGATTCGATGTCGCGGGCCTGTCGGACGACCACGCGGTCCACGGCGTCCACCTGCAATCGACTCTCGATGATTGGAACGAGTCGCTCGTCCTGTGCGCTGTCGATGACGACCACGGCCGAATCCGGGTCGTATTCGGCGATGAGGTTGTCCATCTGGTCGGCGACCGCGCGGTCGCGGCCGACCATCGTCTCTGCGGCCCCGGAGATGACCGCCACGGTGACCGCCTCGTCGCCGTCGCGCAGGTCGCGGGCCACGCGCAGGGATTCGAGCAGGCAGTTGACGCTGGAGTCTTCCGGGTCCGCGAGACCGACCTCCGTGACGAGCGACCGGACCGCCTCCCACCCGGCAACCGGGGTTTCGAGACCGGTCTTGGTCCCGATGTCGTCGTTCCGGTCGACGCAGACTACCAGCGTACTCATGTCGCGTAACTGAATGCAGACGGTCGCGCGTTAAAAACCCTCGTGCTCGGGGCAATACGGCCTCCATCGAGTCACCTCAGAGAGCGCGACGGCGTCGCGCGTCGGTCGGTCTCCGGACCGCAGCAATCCGATATCCGGCAGTGGTCACAGTCGCGCGAAACTCGGCACGCTCGCGGCGACGCCGTGGCCGACCTTCCGTCCGGCACCGAGCGCGTAGTGGCGCACGCTCCGGTAGAGCGGTTGGCGGTGGCCGTGAATCTCGGCGTCGCCGTCGGTGAAGGCCCGGACGACGTGGTCGCGGTCGATATCGGCCTTCGAGGACGCCCCCTCGACGGTGAGTTCGGTGTAGGCCCGGCCGAGGTACTTCGCGGAGTGAGCGTCGCTGGCCGCGACGCCGGGGTAGTCGTTGCGGGCCGCGAACTGGCGCGCGCGCCGGTTCCGGTAGCCGGTGAAAATCCACGAGTTGTACACCTCGATGGCGTCGCAATCGGTGATTCGGCCCTTCCGAACCCCGTGACGCGTGCGCTGGAACGGGTGGGGAACGACCGCGACTCCGCCGCTGTCGCGGATTTCGGCGACCGTCTCGTCGAGCGGTCGGTGGGGTTCTGGCCGCTCCTCGACGCCGATAGCGAGCAGGTGGCCCGCCGCGGTGGAAACCTCGACCCCCGGAACGCCGACGAGTCCGTACTCCGGAGCGAGTTCGGCCGCCCGGAGCGACTCCCGAATCGTGTCGTGGTCGGTCACCACGATGCCGTCGAGACCGATGTCGCTGGCCTGCGCCAGCAGGAGTTCGACGGGTTCGTGCCCGTCGTAGGACCCCTCCGAGTGGACGTGCGGGTCGATGGTTATCGTCGTCTCTGAGGCCATTTGCAATCTCTAGCGCCCGAAACGGCAAAAGTCCAGCCATCGAACCACCCGACGGACTCGATGCCGGACCTGACCCTCGAATCGGAGGAGTGGTACGTCCTCACGAACTGGTTGCGCGAGCGAGAGAACCGACTCCAGTACGCGCTCCGGTCGAAGTCCCGGGAGTGGGAGTTCGTCCACGACCTCCGGCGGGAGATAGAGAGCCAGAACGCCGGTGGTGACACCGACGGCGAACCGCGGACCGTCGCGCTCTCGGACCGGCAGGTGGCGTACCTCTCGTCGTTCCTCCGCGACCGAGCGCGGAAACTGCTCCTCTTCCCGTGGCGCGACCGGGAGCGCCGGGACGTGCGCCACCTCCGGGACCGCCTGCTCGAAGAGAGCGGGCTACCAGAGGAGACCGAACGCTCGGATTAGTCGGCGTCCGCGGGGTCCACGACCGTGCCGGATTCGGCGTCCACGCCCACGCGGTCGCAGAGGTCCGACATGGGGCACTCGTCCAGTCCGTCGAGGCACGCGGGCTTCCGGGCCGAGCAGTACTCTCGCCCGAACTGAATCGTCGCCGTGTGTCCGAACCCGCACTTCGCTGCGGGCACGTCGCGCTCCAGCACCGCCCGGACCGCCTCGTGGTCGGCGTCGGCGGGCGCGACGCCGAGCCGCCGGTAGATTCGGTGGACGTGGGTGTCCACGGGAAAGACGCCGGACCGTCCGCCGGCGAACAGCAGGACGCAGTCGGCGGTCTTGGGACCCACGCCGTCCATATCGAGGAGGGTTGGACGGACCTCCTCGGGGTCGCGCTCCCTGACGAAGGCGTCGAACTCGGCCGCGCTCCCGTACTCGTCCAGTACCCTCGCCGCCACCGAGGTCAGCACGTCGGCCTTCCGGTTGTAGAGTCCGGCCGACCGGATGGTGTCGGCGAGTTCGTCGTGGTCGGCGTCGGCGAGCGCGGCGGCGAGGCCGGTTGTCCCGTCGTCCTCACCGCCAGCGTCGCCCGTCCCGTCCCCATCACTGCCACCGCCGTACCGCTCCATCAGCGCGTCGTGGGCGGGTTGGCTCGCCACGTCGCTGGTGTTCTGGCTCAGAATCGTCCGGACCAGACACTCGAAGGCGTCGCGTCCGCCGTAGGTCTTCTGCCAGTACAGGTCACCGAGACGGTCCACGACCGCTTCGGCGCGGGTGGCGGCCTCGCCGGGGGCGAACTCGGTGGCCGTCCCTCCCCCGGCGGAACCGCCGCTGATGTTCTGGGCGGGTTCGGGGTCGTCGAGGGCCTCGGGGTTCTCGACGGATTCGGAGTCGTCGGGCATGGTCCGTATTGATGGCGCGAGCGGATTAAAACGGTCGCTCCGACCGGCGGACCGGCGGCCCGCCGACCGACGGTCTCACGCGTCGCGTTCGACCGTCAGCGTCACGGTCAGGTCGGCACCCTCGGCGAGCGCCGCGACCAACTCCCTATCGAAGCCCTCGGCGGCGAACTCGGCACCGACGAGAACCGTGCGGTCGTCCACGTAGTCGCTGGTCCGGCCCACGGCGCTCCGGTCGCTCTCGAAGGTCAGGTCCGGGTGGCCCCGGCCCGTCACGGTCTCGCGGTACGCCTCGTCGCCCTCCTGTTCGGCGACCTCGAACGTCGCGGTGATTGTCGCGTCGGCGCTCTGGCAGGCCGCGACGAACTCGTCGTCGAAGTCGGCCGGGGCGCGGTCCGCCTCGATACCGAGGATGCAGTCGCCCGCGGGCGTGAGATAGTCGTCGGTCGTCACCTCGAAAGTGCTGGCGTGGGCGGCCGAGACGTTCTCGTGACCGCGTGCGTGGAGAACTTCGTCCATGGAGACGGGTTTCGACAGCGGACACTTGAATCGCGGGAAACCGACTGCGGTGCGGGACCGAAGTGACTGGGCAGACCGACGACGCTAGACGGACTACTGTACGACCGTCACCGTGACCGCACCGCAGGCACACTCGTAGGCGCGGCGCTCGCCAGCGTCGGTCGTCATCCGGAGCATCAACTCCTCCTCACCGAGAGTGCGCTGGCAGCTACGGGCCTCACAGGCACACCGCAAGTCTTCGAGCATACCCGAACGTGGTCCCGCCATCCTACTTAAATTGAGCCATGGGCACGGTGAAAGTGAAAGTGGTCGGCTCCGGTACGTAAAACCTATCTGGTGTGGGTGTAGTTGCCCGTGTATGTCCCTCACCGACTGGACGGGCGCGGCGGTCGAACCGTCCGCCGGAGCCGAGCCGCCCTCCCCCGACGAGTGGCACCCGGTCGAACTGCCGGGCCGTCCCGAGCGGTTCGCAGACGCCGACGCCGTGGCGTACCGAACCGAGTTCGCCGACCCGCGCGACGCCGACGAGCGAACGACCCTCGAACTCCGCGGGTTGTTCGCCCACGCTCGCATCTGGCTGAACGGCGAGTTGCTCGGCGAACACGACGCCTACTTCGTCCCCGCGCGGTACGAGGTGGACCTCGACGCCGACAACGAACTGGTGGTCGAGTGTCGCGCCCCCGAGTCGTACGGCGGCGTCTACGCGACCGACCGGGTCCCCGACGAGCGGGCGGTCCCCGGCATCTGGTGGGCCGCGGACCTCGAAACGCATCCGGAGACGTTCGTGGACGCGCTCTCGCTGACACCCCGGCGGACCGACGACGGCGCGGTCATCGACGCCGAGTTGGCCGTCGAAGCGGGCGAGGCGCTGGACGAGCGCATCTCGCTGTCGGTGCGCCCGCAGGGGTTCCGGGGCGGCGGCGTGATGGAACGCGCCAGAATCGAAGCCGAGGCGGGCGAGCGCGCCGTCGTCGAGAAGACGCTCGAACTCCGCGACCCGGCCTACTGGTGGCCCGCCGGTCACGGCCCGCAGCACCAGTACGCGGTCCGGGCGAAACTCGGCGACTCCGAACGAGTCGTGAAGACCGGTCTCTCCGAAATCCGCGACGCCCGGGACGACGGACTGGTCGTCAACGGACAGGAAGTCCGGGGACGGGGGTTCTCGCTCCTCCCGACGGGCGACCCGACGTGGGACGTAGAACGGGCCGCCAACGCCAACGCGAACGTCGTCCGGGCGTACGGTCACGTCCCGCCCGCGGAGTTCTACGAGGCCGCCGCCGAGGCGGGCCTGCTGGTCTGGCAAGACCTCCCCATCTCCGGGGCTGGCGAGTCGGCCGAAACCGACCCGGACCGCGCGACGGCGTTGGCCGAGACGCTCTCGTCGTCGGTCGAGCGCCACCCCTGCGTGGGCGCGTTCGGCGTCCGCGCCGACCCGACAGACCACCTCGCGGGCGTCGGTCCCTCTCGGTTCGCCCGCTACAAGGTCCGCTGGCGGGCGTGGCGCGCGGACTACGACGCCACCGCGGACCGCGAACTCGCCGAGACCCTACCCGACGACGCGGCAGTGTTTCCCGTCTCGGGCGCGCCCGGCATCGACCCCGACGCCGCACACGTCTACCCCGGATGGCAGTACGGCGACGCCGACGACGCCGAGTGGGTCCTCGACAAGTACGACCGTACGGGCGCGGTCGGCGCGTTCGGCGCGGGGTCGCTCACCGCGGCGGAGGGCCACGACGCCGCCGGGTTCGACGCCGACGCCCACGACGCCTACGTCGCCGGAAACGTCGAGGCGTTGGGCGGCGACGAAGCGACCCCCGTCGAGGCCTCCCAGACGTACCAGACGCGAGTCCTCAAGCAGGTCACCGAGACGCTCCGCCGCCGCGGCACCGGCCTGCTCGTAGCCGACGCGCTCCGGGACGCCGACGACGGGGCGGGCATGGGCGTGCTGGCGGCCGACGGGGAAGAGAAGGACGGGTACGAGGCGATGGCGGCCTCACTGGAACCCGTACAGGTCGTCCTCGACGGCTACCCGACCCACGGCTCGACGAGGGAGTTGACGGTCCTCAACGACACGCCCGAGGCGGTGTCGGGCACCGTCTCGTGGACCGCAGGCGACCGAACCGGCGGGTCCGACGTGGAGGTCGAGGCCTACGGTCGTTCGCAGGCCGGGACGCTGGAGGTTCCGGACGACGCCCGAGCGGTCGAACTCTCCTTCGGGCGCGCCGACGGAGCGGTCCAGAACAGCTACCCGCTGTAGCGTCCGGCGGTCTTTATTACCCCACCGAAGAGTGTGGGAGGGCGTTACACGGCCGTTAGCGGGCGTGTGAACGGTTTCCACGCCCCAAATCAACGCAACATTTATATATACACAGCGAATATTTGCAGTTACCAGAACGCCACGAGCGTTCGGCAAGCATCGCGCGACAAATGACATGGGACTATTGTCACCGGTCGATTGCCAGTTGTAGACAGCAGTTGCTGTCGTCCACTGGCTCGCCGAACGCCGAGGCGGGCATGGAATCGAGGTTAAATTAGCATGGTAAGTGTAACAGAAGAGGAACTTCAGAACAAGTCGAAAGGCGAACTAATCAAACTTGCAGGCCAGCTCCGAGACCGACGAAACGAGCTGAATCAGAAGGCCAGCAAACGCGCCTCCAAGCGCGACGACCTGAACGCCAAGACGCGCGAGAAGGTCGACGAGGCTCAGGAACACCGCGAGAAGCGCGACGAACTGAACGAGCAGGTTCAGGAGCACAAGGAGAAGCGCAACGAACTCAACGCGAAGGCCAACGAACTGTTCGACGAAGTCGAGCAGAAGAAGTCCGACCTCGAACTCAACGAGGGAAAGGACATCGAGGAACTCGAATCCGAAATCGAGGACCTCGAATTTAAGCAGCAGACCGAGGTTCTCTCGACCGAGGAGGAGCGCGAACTCATCGAGAAGATCGAGGCCAAGCGCGAGAAGCTTCAGGACCGAAAGGAGAAGCTCAACGACAGCGAGGACCTCGAAGGACTCGTCGAGGAAGCCGAAGAGGTTCGCGCCGAAGCCAGCCGTCACCACGAGAAGGTGACCGAACTCGCGGACAAGGCCCAAGAGCATCACAACCAGATGATCGAGGCCTACCGCGAAGCCGACGAGATCCGCGACGACGCCGACGAGATGCACGAGAGCTTCGTGGAGGCCCAGGAGGCCGCCGACCAGCACCACGAGGACTTCGTGCGCGTCCAGAAGCGCCTGCGCGAACTCGACAAGCAGGAGGAAGAGGAGCGCAAGACCGAGAAGGAGAAGGAGCGCGAAGAGGCCAAGGAAGAGGCCGAGGAGATCTACCAGCAGTTCAAGGACGGCGAGACCCTCGACACCGAGGACCTCATGAAGCTCCAGAAGACGGGTCTGCTGTAAACTCCGTAGTTCTGCGGCATTAGTTTCTCAGTTCTTCAGTTTCGGGTAGTAGTTACTTCATCGGTTGGTGGTCGGTGGGGGGACGGAATTTGCTACTTCGCTACTTTCGAAGCCCGCGACCGCACGTCACAGCACTACGGGTTTGGTAGTCTCGTCTGTGTGGGAGCCTCGTCTGTGTGGGAGCCTCGTCTGTGTGGGAGCCTCGTCTGTGTGGGAGCCTCGTCCGGGCTAGCTTCTGCCGGTACCAAGGAGTCAGCGCAACCGTACCGCACCGCGATAGCCTCACACCTCCCCACCCTCGTCGGCCGCCCGAACGCGGCCGACTCCACCGGCGGACAGACCGCGTCCGCCGAGCAGTCGTTCGCTACGCTCACGACGACCTCGCGCAGTGGGCGCGACACGGGGTCGCGCCCGTACGCGCCGACCGCAGTCGGTGGACGAATCGTCGGAATTTCGAAAAGGGGAGGGGACATCTCTCAGGCGGTCGTCTCACTCCCCGTTCTCAGAGTCGGACGTTCGGACCGGCGACAATGGCCTGCGGTACCTCGTGGCAGAGCTGACCAACGTTTAAATATCAAATAGGCCAACAGGAAACCGTGTCGTTCACGGTCCGAGATTCCTGCCTCACGGAATCCCAGACACTCGCCCGCGCGATGCGTATGCGCACGCCGAGCAACGCGTAACGTCGGGGGGACCCGCCCGGGCCGTGGCACGCGGACGGTCTTTCGCGGTGGCGAAACCCGACCGAGCGGTCGTATCGCCACCGAACGTCTACCAGCGAATCTCACCGACGAGCGTCATGCCCGAACACGAAAATCGGCGGGTTTTACACCCGCCACGAAGGATTGGATAGTATGAGCCACGACGACTTCCCCACGGAGAAGCCAGCGGTGGTGACCTGTGGACTGCCGTACGCCAACGGCGACCTCCACATCGGCCACCTCCGGACGTACATCAGCGGCGACGCCTACGCCCGTTCGCTAGAGAAGTTAGGGCAGGAGACCGCCTTCGTCTCCGGGTCCGACATGCACGGGACCCCGGTCGCGGTCAACGCCGAGAAGGAGGGCGTCTCCCCCGAGGAGTTCGCGCTGGAACACCACGAGAAGTACGCCGAGACGTTCCCCCGATTCGGCGTCGAGTTCGACAACTACGGCCACACCCACGACGAGACCAACACCGAACTCACGCAGGAGTTCGTCCGGTCGTGGATAGACGAGGGCCACGTCTTCGAGAAGGAGATTCAGGTCGCGTGGGACCCCGAGGCCGACACGCCCCTGCCCGACCGCTTCGTCGAGGGGACCTGCCCGTACTGCGGCGCGAAGGCCCGGGGCGACGAGTGTGACGAGGGGTGTCAGCGCCACCTCGAACCCGGCGAAATCGAGGACCCCGTGAGTACCATCACCGGCAACCCCGCCGAGTACCGCACTCGCGAACACGAGTTCCTGCGCCTCTCGGACTTCCAAGAGTACCTCGAAGGGTTCATCGACCGACTCGAAGGCACCAGCAACGCGCAAAACCAGCCCAGAGAGTGGATAGAGGGCGAACTGCAGGACCTCTGTATCACGCGCGACATGGATTGGGGCATCGACTACCCCGGAGAGGGGAAAGAAGACCTCGTCCTCTACGTCTGGGTAGACGCGCCCATCGAATACGTCGCCTCGACCAAGCAGTACACCGAGCGCGTCGGCGAAGACGTGTTCGACTGGGAGGCAGTCTGGAAGGACGGCGCTCCGGAAGCGGGTGCCGAGGGCGAGACCGACGACGCGACGTGGGCCGAGGCCGACACGGGCGAAATCGTCCACGTCATCGGCCGCGACATCATCCAGCACCACACCGTCTTCTGGCCGTCGATGCTCCGAGGCGCGGGCTACAACGAACCGCGCGCGGTGATGGCCAGCGGGTTCGTCAACCTCGACGGCGACGCGTTCTCGACGAGTCGCAACCGCGCGGTCTGGGCCGACGACTACCTCGACGAGGGGTTCCACCCCGACCTCGTGCGGTACTACCTGACCACGACCGGCGGGTTCCAGCAGGACGTGGACTTCTCGTGGGAGAAGTTCCAAGAGCGCGTGAACGGCGAACTGGTGGGCACGCTCGGCAACTTCGCCTACCGGAGTCTGCTGTTCGCGGCCCGCAACTACGGCGGCGCGCCAGACGCCGACACCTCCGCGGAGGTCGCCGAGCGCATCGAGGAGGCGGTCTCGGAGTTCGAGGCCGCGGTGAACGACTACTCGCTCAAGAACGCGGGCGACGCCGCCGTCGCGCTGGCTGGTTTCGGCAACGAGTACATCCAGCGCAACGAACCGTGGAACCTCACCGACGACGACCCCGAGCGGGCCGAGCAGGTCATCTACGACTGCGTCCAGATAGCCAAGGCCGTCGCGGTCCTCTCGGCACCCATCCTCCCCGACAAGGCCCAGCGCCTCTGGGAGCAGTTGGGCGAGGAGGAGTCGGTCCACGACGCCGACCTCGACGCCTGCCTCGAATCGCCGCCGGGCGACTTCGGCGAACCCGACGAACTGTTCGAGCAGATAGAGGACGAACGCGTCGAGGAACTGAACGAGAAGTTGCAGGAACGAGTCGAAGCAGCTACGGAAGCGGCGGACGAAGACGACGACAGCGAGGAGACTGACACCGTGAGCGACATCGAACCCGTCAGCGACGACCGCATCAGCTTCGAAGAGTTCCAAGACCTCGACGTCCGGGTCGGCGAAATCGAGGTCGCCGAACCCATCGAGGGCGCGGACGACCTCGCGCGCCTCGAAGTGGACATCGGCGTCGAGACCCGCCAGATAGTCGCGGGCATCAAGCAACTCCACGACCTCGACGAACTGCCGGGCACGAAGGTCGTCGTCGTGGCGAACCTCGAACAGGCGGAACTGTTCGGCGTCGAGAGCAACGGGATGGTGCTCGCGGCGGGCGAGGACGCCGACCTGTTGACAACTCACGGCGACAGCGTCCCGGGCACGAAGGTCAAGTGAGGGGAGTCCGGTAAGGGCAGTACGAGTTCCGCGGGGCAGAGCAGCGTTCAGAGGTCGTCCACGACCTCCGCCAACTCTTCGGTCGGGATTATCTCCATCGTCTGGGCGTCGAGACCGTGGCGCTCCAGCGCGACCCCGGCCTGATACGCCGCGGTACGGTCCGGGGCCTCCATGACCACGAGAAAGTCGTACTCGCCGAGGATGGCGTAGGTGTGTTTCAGGTCGGCGTGCTGGTCTTCCGAGGTCCGAACGGATGTCGCCCCACACCGACGTGAGTTCCTGCGCGTTCTGGAAGTCAGTCCGAACGTCCACGAGGGAGGCGTATTGTGGCATCTCTATTCCATTCGGAAGCAATGCAATAATGGGTCGTGGCTACCGGAACAACTCGATGGCGAGTAAACTCCGAGGCCAATCACCGGGGGTTTTTGGCCCGGACGGGCGTACGCCGACCTATGAGAAACGCCAAAATCGTCTGTACGCTGGGACCGGCCTCCGACTCCCGGCGTACTATCCGGGAACTGGCAGAGGCCGGGATGACGCTCGCCCGACTCAACGCCAGTCACGGCACGCGAGAGGACCGCGCAGAACTCATCGACCACGTCCGGACCGTGGACGAGACGACTACAAATCCGCTCGCGGTGATGGTGGACCTCCAGGGTCCCGAGATTCGGACCGCGGAGGTCGAGGAACCGATTCACCTCGAGACCGGGTCCACCGTCCGGTTCGTGGCGGGCGACACCGCCACGCCCGAGGAGGTCGGCCTGAGTTACTCCATCACCAACGTCGAACCCGGCGACAAGGTACTGTTGGACGACGGCCGCATCGAGACGACCGTCGAGGAGACCGACGGGGAGACCGTCCTCGCGCACGTCGAGAGCGGCGGCGAGTTGAGCAGTCGGAAGGGCGTCAACGTCCCCGGCGTCGACCTCGACCTCGACGTCGTGACCGGGAAGGACCGGCGCGACCTCGAACTCGCGGCCGAGAAGGGCGCGGACTTCGTCGCCGCGAGTTTCGTCCGAAGCGCCGAGGACGTCCTCGAAGTGAGCGAGGTACTGGAGGAACTGGGCGCAGACATCCCCATCATCGCCAAAATCGAGCGTCGGGGCGCGGTCGAGAACCTCGACGAGATAATCGGGGCGGCCTACGGCGTGATGGTCGCCCGCGGGGACCTCGGCGTCGAGTGTCCGCTCGAAGACGTGCCGATGATTCAGAAGCGCATCATCCGGAAGTGCCAGCAAGCCGGAGTGCCGGTCATCACGGCGACCGAGATGCTCGATTCGATGGTCCACGCCCGCAGGCCCACCCGCGCGGAGGCCTCCGACGTGGCGAACGCCGTGTTGGACGGCACCGACGCGGTGATGCTGTCGGGCGAGACCGCCATCGGCGACAATCCGGTCCGGGTCGTGGAGACGATGGACCGAATCGTCAGGGAGGTCGAGGAGAGCGGCGAGTACGACGAAATCCGCGAGCAGCGCGTCCCCTCGGCCGAGGACGCCCGGACCGACGCGCTCGCCCGGTCGGCGCGCTACCTCGCCCGCGACATCGGCGCGTCGGCCATCGTCGCGGCCAGCGAATCCGGGTATACCGCTCTCAAGATATCGAAGTTCCGGCCCCAAGTCCCCGTGGTGGCGACCACGCCCAACGACGACGTGCGCCGCCAACTCGCGCTCGCGTGGGGCGTCAACGCCCAGTACACGCCCGTCGCCGAGGGCGTCGATACCATCATCGAGGACGCCGTGCAGGCCGCGCTCGACGCGGGCGTGGCCGACAGCGGCGACACCGTCGTCGTCGTCTCGGGCATGATGTCGGAACTGGAGGACACCAGCACGACCAACATGCTCAAGGTCCACGTCGCGGCCGAGACCATCGCGACCGGACGGAGCGTGGTCCGGGGTCGAATCGCCGGACCGGTCGCGCGGACCGAGAACGGCGACCTCTCGGAGGTGGCCGAGGGGTCGATTCTGGCCCTCGACCCCGAGTTCGACGGCGAGTTCACGGGCGACCCCTCGAAACTCCTCGGCATCGTGGACGCCCGGCCCGGCATGACGGGCTATCCCGCGATGATCGCCCGCGAACTCGACATCCCGATGATGAGCGGTGCGCCCCTCGACCCCACCATCCGGAACGGCGACGTGGTGACCCTCGACGCCGAGCGCGGCGTCGTCTACGACGGCGACGTGACCCACGCCGAGCGACCGTAGCCGCCGCGGAGACTGCAGTCCGCGTCGAGCGACCGGAGGCCGCGACGAGTCTCCGCAGTCGGAAACCGACCGCGGTCCCCCGAAACGCGCCGCGGTGGGAGCCAACCTTTTAGCGGTGGGACGCCTACGCGGGACTATGTCGGATTGGAAGTACGAGACCGACGAGGTCGGCGAGGACGGGTACGAACCCGAAGCGGCGGACGAGTCGCTCGAACCGCTCGAACCGGGGTCCCCGACCGTCGAGAACGCCTTCTTCGTCGCACTCGGCGTCGGGACGATGCTATTCGTCTTCGCTCGCATCGTCCTGCTCGCCGGATGAGGTCGTTGGTGGCACGCTCGGGCGGTCGTCGGTACT
Source organism: Halorussus aquaticus (assembly GCF_024218795.1). GTDB lineage: Archaea > Halobacteriota > Halobacteria > Halobacteriales > Haladaptataceae > Halorussus > Halorussus aquaticus. The sequence goes on along the minus strand of NZ_CP100400.1, from coordinate 1,738,103 downwards.
ACCGTCGGCGACACTGCAAAACGTTAACCCGTCCGAATTCCAAGACGATGGTATGGCACCGCTGTTGGACTCGCTCCCGCTGTTGCTCCTCGTCGCCGGTATCGGTCTCGCTATCGCCGAGGCGCTGATTCCGGGCGCACACTTCGTCGTCCTCGGCGTCGCACTCGTTCTCGCGGGACTGGTCGGACTACTTCTCGGTCCGGCCGCCTCGCCGCTCCTCTTGGCCGCGCTGGTGTTGGGTTTCGGGGCGGCCTCGCTGTACGCCTACCGCGAACTCGACCTCTACGGGGGCAAGGGAGTCGCGCGAACCCGGGACTCCGACTCGCTCAAGGGCCAGACCGGTCGCGTCACCGAACGGGTCACGACGCAGGACGGACAGATAAAACTCCACGAAGGCGGCTTCAACCCGTACTACGCCGCGCGGAGTATCCACGGCGAGATTCCGGAAGGGACGGAGGTGATGGTCGTGGACCCCGGCGGCGGCAACGTCGTCAAGGTGGAGGCCCTAGAGGCCATCGAGGACCCCATCGACCGGGAGTTGCGCGAGGACCGACAGAACGTGGAGACCGACGCCGAACCCGAACGCGAGACCGACACCGAGGGGGCCTGACGAAAATTCCGTCGGCCGAACGGCGGTCGTGAGGGGAACGCTTAACATTCATTCTTGCTAACAGACCAAGTATGTTCGTTCCACTACAGGCCGCCGCGGTCGGTGGCTTCACGATAGTCGCCCTGCTGGTACTCGCACTGGCAGTAATTACCATCTGGCAGTCGGTCGAAATCGTCGACGCCACCGAGAAGCGCGCACTGACGGTGTTCGGCGAGTACCGGAAACTCCTCGAACCCGGTATCAACTTCGTGCCGCCGTTCGTGAGCGCGACCCACCGGTTCGACATGCGAACCCAGACACTTGACGTGCCCCGACAGGAGGCCATCACCCGCGACAACTCGCCGGTGACCGCCGACGCCGTGGTCTACATCAAGGTCATGGACGCCAAGAAGGCGTTCCTCGAAGTCGAAGACTACAAGCGCGCCGTCTCGAACCTCGCCCAGACCACCCTTCGCGCCGTGCTGGGCGACATGGAACTCGACGACACGCTCAACAAGCGACAGGAGATAAACGCCAAAATCCGCCGCGAACTCGACGAACCCACCGACGAATGGGGTATCCGCGTCGAGAGCGTCGAAGTCCGAGAAGTCAACCCGAGCAAGGACGTCCAGCAGGCGATGGAGCAGCAGACCTCCGCCGAACGGAAGCGCCGCGCCATGATTCTCGAGGCGCAGGGTGAGCGACGGAGCGCCATCGAGACCGCCGAAGGTGACAAGCAGTCGAACATCATCCGCGCACAGGGTGAGAAGCAGAGCCAGATTCTCGAAGCGCAGGGTGACGCGGTCTCGACCGTCCTCCGCGCGAAGTCCGCCGAGTCGATGGGCGAGCGAGCGGTCATCGACAAAGGCATGGAGACGCTCGAATCCATCGGTCAGGGCGAGTCCACCACCTTCGTCCTCCCGCAGGAACTCTCGTCGCTGGTCGGTCGGTACGGCAAGCACCTGACCGGGAGCGACGTGGAGACCGACGGCGAGAAACTCGACAGCCTCGACTTCGACGCCGAGACCCGCGAACTCATCGGTCTCGACAACATCGAGGAGATTCTGGGTCAGATAGACGAGGAGGCCGAGATGGACGTCGAAGCGATGGAGAAGGAGGCCCAAGCCATCAAGGAGGGCGAGGACCCCGCCAACATCAAGAGCGCCGACGAGGTCATCGAGGAGATGGACGAGGAGGACCCCGACCTCGAAGACGTGCAGGCCGAGATGGACGCGGAGCTAGAGAAGTAGCCCCCACGACATTTCGTTTTCCGAAACGTGCGTAGCCTCCGACGAACCTATCCGTAATTTTTAGGAAAATTATTACTCGTCCTCCGGAGTGGTGACGAGTAGCGCGGCGAACCGACTTCACCGTCGGGTCTGCGCCGCTCTGTCGTACCATGGCACGCGAGAACGTAATCGAAGAGCCGACCCCGACGAGTAGTAGCGACACGGAATCGAACGTCGCCGACCTGACCTGTCCGGAGTGCGGGTCGGAATTAGAGCGCATCGACCGCTCCAATCCGGCCTGTACCGACTGTCAAACGGTGTTCTCGGTGAGCGTCCACGACGAGTTCGCGCTGGTCGAACGCGCCGGGTGGGCCGTGGCGTTGTCGCTCGGCGGTCCCGAGACGGACAGAGGACCGTGAATGAGTGACTTCCGGAGCGCAGTCGAGGACGCGCTCGACGGTCCCGACGTCGAGAGCGTTTACGAGTGCGCTCACTGCGGCGCGGGTCACGACGACTGGCGCGACGACTGTCGGCGTTGCGGCGGCGTCCCGATGCGAATCGTGACCGACGCCCGAAACGACGACACACCGACTTCCCCCTGACCGGCGAGGTGGCCTCTCTCCGGCCCGTCCCCGATACCTCACCCGTGCGACCGTCTCGCAAGCCGAAGGTGTTTTAATCTTCGACCACGACCATTTTCTTGTAGATGGTTGAGCGCTCCGAAGTGGATGAAAATAAGCGGGCAACCCTTCGCCGGTTCGCGGTCCTCGGGGCCGCGACGCCGCTGACCAAGTTCGGCGGCGACGACGAAACCGGCGGCGAGAGCGAAGCCCGCGACGCCATCGCGGGCTACGTCGCCACCACGCCGGGCGCGCACTTCTCGAAGATTCGTGACGACCTCAAACTGGGGACCGGGGAAGCCCAGCACCACCTCCGACAGTTACTCGAATCGAAGGTGGTCGAGAGTCGCCGCGACGGCGACTACCGGCGGTTCTACCCGGCCGAGCAGTTCGCCTCGTTCGAGCAAGTCGCGTTGGGCTATCTCCGCAGGGACACGCCCCGCGGGATGCTCATCGAGTTACTGCGCGACCCTGACGCGACGGGAAGCGACCTCGCGGAGGCGTTGGACGTGTCGAGACCGACCGTGAGCAAGTACGCCGCCGACCTCGAAGAAGCGGGCCTGTTGGACCGCGAGGACGGCTACGCGGTCCGGAACCCCGAGACGGTCATCACCCTGCTCGTCAGGTACGCCGACTCGTTCGGCGAGGACGCCGCGACGTTCGCCACGCAGGCCGACGGCTTCATCTCGTTCGACCCGTGAGGTCCGCTCGGTCCCGAAGCACGAGGGTGTAGCCCCGCAGATTCCGTACCTTTTCGGACGTTCGTACTCGTTCTCTCTCTATGGACACCGTCGCAGTCACCGGCGGGAACGGCGAATTAGGCTCCGCCTTGCTCGCGGAACTCGCCGAGCGCGGACACCACACGGTCAATCTGAGTCGGGGCGAGCGCCGCGAGTCGGTCGCCGACGAGTACCTCCGGACCGACCTCCTCGACCCCGGCGAGGTGTACGGGTCGCTCGCTCGGGCGGACCCCGACGCCGTGGCTCACTTCGGGACGATTCCGCGACCCGACGAAACCCCCGATCACGTCACCTTCCGGAGCAACGCCCAGACCCCGTATCACGTGCTGGACGCCGCCGAGGCGCTCGGCGTCGAGACGGTGGTACTCGCGTCTAGCCTCTCGGCGATGGGCGCTGGCTTCGAGGACGAGGTGGACGTGCGCTTCCTCCCGGTGGACGAGACCCACCCGCTGACGCCGTCGAACCCGTACGGTCTCGGCAAGCAAGTCGCCGAAGCGGTCGCCGACGGGTTCGGGCGACGCGAACGAGCGCCGAGGACCGTCGCGTCGCTCCGGTTTCCGCTCGTGACCGGCGAGGCGCAACTCCGGACCGTCTTCGCGGAGGCCGACCGCTCGCCGGAGGCGGTTCGAGACGCCGGGTTCTTCCGGAAGGCGCGCAAGACCCTGTTCGCCTACCTCCACGTCGAGGACGCGGTGGCCCTCGCAGTTCGGGCGCTGGAAGCCGACTTCACGGGCCACGAGGTGTTCTTCGGGGCCGCCCGCGACACGACCGTGGCCGCGCCGAGTTCCGAGTTAGCGGACCGCTACGACGCCGAGGTTCGGGAGTCGTTCGAGGGGTACGAGAGCCTCATCGACACGAGGAAGGCCGAAGAGTGGTTGGGATGGTCGGCCGACCGGTCGTGGCGCGACTTGTGAGCGGGTACGTACCGAATAAGAAGCGAGACGGGTCAGGGACGGACGATAGCATCGAGAGACCGGAAACCGCACTCCCCCGAGCGCGTGCCAGCAGCGTCTCCGTCTGGTCGAGTCTCCGGACCGGGCCGAACGCGTGGACCGGGCCGAAAACCGGTTCGAGTCGAACCTCGCCGTCAGGTCGTGACCTTCCACGTCGTGGAGGAGGAGTAGCCCCACTTCTCGACGTCCACGTCGAACTCGCCGTCGGCGATGGCGGTCATGTTCGCGCCGACTTCCTTGGCGGTCATGCCCAGTTCCTCGCCGATGAGTCGGGACTTGAAGTACGTCTTCATCTGGCCCTTCTCCCGGAGGAACTGGAGGATGCGCTGTTGTTTGTCGGTCAGGGCGGTCGTGCCAGCAGTTGCGGTCGTGCTCATGACTATTTCTCCATTGGTCGGAAACCGCCTTAGTGGATTTGGTACGTGGAGTTAACACGCAGCCCTCTTGCGATTTCTATCCATATATAGTTGAAATAAACCACCCCCGAGGGGCCTGTTGGTACAGCTGGTTAATCGGGGGTTTCGGCGACCGGTTCGACCCGAGGTCGGGGGCCTCGGTGACGCGTCGATCGCCGCTCTCGTCCGAGCAGTTCGGAATAATCCGGGATTACCGAGCGTAACGTCGTCGCAACTCCACTCCACGGACCGTTTCCGCGTGAATACGCGTGAACGACGCCGCAAGGACCGGCCTAGAGGCGTGAAGCGTCTGGAACGGAGCAGAAGGTACTTAGGCGGTGGGACTGTCTCAATTCGATAATGAGCGGTCGTGCAGTCGAGGTGAGCGTCGTCCTTCCGGCCTACAACGAGGAGGCCACTATCGAGAACACGGTCGAGACGACACTCGCCACGCTAGGCGAATTCCTCCCCACGGGGACGTTCGAAGTCATCGTCGCCGAGGACGGGTGCGACGACCGCACCCCGGAGATAGCCGACCGGATGGCCGCGGACGACCCGCGGGTCCGGCACTATCACAGCGACGAGCGACTGGGTCGGGGGGGCGCACTGAATCGCGCGTTCGAGGCCGCCGACGGAGACACGCTGGTGTACTTCGACACGGACCTCGCAACCGACATGAAGCACCTCGAAGAGTTGGTCGAGAGCGTCCGGTCGGGCGAGTACGACTTCGCCACCGGGTCGCGCTGGATGCCCGGCGAGCAGGCCGACCGGCCCGCCAAGCGCGACGTGGCGAGTCGCGGGTTCAACGGCCTGACGCGGACGTTCCTCGGGTCGGAGATGCGCGACCACCAGTGCGGGTTCAAGGCGTTCGACCGAACCGCGCTGTTCGACGTGCTGAACGAGGTGGAAGACGAACACTGGTTCTGGGACACCGAAGTCCTCGTGCGCGCCCAGCGCCGGGGCTACGACGTCAAGGAGTTCGCGGTCGATTGGACGCCGAAGGGCGACTCGAAGGTCGACATCGTCCGGGACGTGTTCGGGATGGGGAGCCAGATTATGCGGTGCTGGTGGGAGTTCTCGGTCCAACCCCGCATCACCAAGCGCGTCTCCATCGCGGCGGGCATCTTCCTGACCGTTATCGCGGTCATCCTGATGGGACAGTACCTCCCGCTCGGAGAGGTACTGACCCGGATGAGTCAGGCCGACCCCGTGCTGGTCGGTCTCGCCGCGCTCGTCTACGCGATTTCGTGGCCCCTGCGCGGGACGCGCTACCGCGACATCCTCGAAGAACTGGGCTACACCGAGGACGCCAACTTCCTGACGGGAGCCATCTTCGTCAGTCAGACCGGCAACCTCGTGTTCCCCGCGCGGGCAGGCGACGCGGTCCGCGCGTACGTCGTGAAGGCACGGCGCTCGATTCCCTACCCCACGGGGTTCGCCTCGCTGGCGGTCGAGCGCGTCTTCGACCTGCTGACCATCACGATGCTGGCGGGCGTCGTCCTCATCGGCCTCGCGCTGACGGGCGCGACCGCCGGACTCGAATCGACCCTGTTCGGGTCGCCGCCCGCCGGGGGCGCGTCTGCCTCGGGCGGCGAGTACGGCGCGGCCGGACAGACCGCCCTCTACGTCGCGGGCGGCGTCGGACTCGCGGCCATCCTCGCAGTGGTGGCCATCGTGGCGAGCGCTCGGTCGGACCGCAACCTCGTCCGCGAGGTCGTCTCCCGACTCAGTAGCGACTCGTACGCCGACTACGTCGCGGGCGTCGTCGAGCGGTTCACCGGCGACGTCCAGACCGTCGCGGGCAATCGGAGCGCCTTCCTCACGGTGGGGGCGAGCAGTCTGGCTATCTGGACCCTCGACGTGGTGACGGCGCTGCTCGTGCTGAGCGCGTTCCCGGGCGTCACGCTCCCGATTCCCATGCTCGCGGCGGTGTGTTTCTTCGCGGTCAGCGTGGGCAACCTCGCCAAGGTCCTGCCGCTGTCGCCGGGCGGCGTCGGTCTCTACGAGGGCGCGTTCACCCTGCTCGTGGTCGCGCTGACGCCGCTCGGGTGGAGCGTCGCGCTGGGCGCGGCCATCCTCGACCACGCGGTGAAGAACGTCGTGACGCTGGTCGGCGGCGTGGCCTCGATGCTCTGGCTGAACGTCTCGCTGACCACGGCGGTCGAGGAGAGCAAGGAGGCGCGGGCCGCGGCCGACCCGGCGGAACCGACCGACGACTGAGCGGTCTCTTCTAGTCGAGCAGCAGTTTCGCCCAGTCGGCCGCCTTCCCCGAGAGGTGCGGTCGAAGCGCGAACGCGACGCCGAACAGGAACAGCGGGACTCCCGCCTCGGGAGAACTCGCGGCGACGAACGCGCCGACCACCGCGACTGCCGCGCCGAACAGACGGACGAACACGCCGAGCGCGCGGTGTAGAAAGCCGGTCACTCGTACAGGTCCGTCACGAAGGGGCCGAGCGCACCAGCGACCGCCTGCCGGAGCGCGCTCTCGCGGTCGATGACGTGGCCGGTCAGCGCGCCCGCCGCGCCCTCCTTCTCGGCGACGTTCTCCATGTCCAGCACGTCGTCCATCACGGGGCCTAACTCCTCGCCGTCCCGGACCCTGCTGGCGATGGACGCTGGCAGACGGAGGCGCGGTCCCGCGCCGCGGCCGACGCGTTCCCCGTCGGTGGCGGCCGCCCACATTATCAGGAAGAGACCGTCCGTGCCCTCGACTTCCGCGACGCCGCCCTCCAGTCCGACGCCGAGGTCGTAGTCGCCCGCCGCGAGAACGTTCCGAGCGCGGTTCGCCGCGCCTTCGACGGTCTCGCGCTCGCCGACGGGTTGTTCGCTCACGTCCGACTCGACAGCGACCGATTCGACCACCGTGTCGGGGAACTCCGTCAGGGCGGATTCTGTCGCGTCACGCTTCACCGGGTTGGTGCTACCGACGCCGACTCGCATGGGCGTGGAGAGACGCCCGGCCGACTTGGGGATTGCGCTCCGGACGGGGACGACTCGCTCGCGGGGCCAGACTGTCGCCGGGAAGCGAACCATCGTGCAGGAGTCGGGCGTCACTCGGGAGTCGAGCGCCACTCCGGAATACAGCATCGCTCAGGCGTCGAGCGCGTCGGGGTGGAGCAGGGCCGCGAGCGTCTCGATTCCCTCCACGAGTTTCGGACTCGGCTGATTCAACAGCGAGTCGTCCACGACGGCGACGTTTCCGCGCTCGATGGCCGGGAGCGCCCAGTCGCGCTGGCGAACCGCCTCCGGGTCGGCGCACTCGCCGTGCCCGCAGACGTGGAGGACGACGTGTTCCGGTCGAGCAGCCTCGACCTCGGTGGCCGAAACCTCCCGCGAGCGCTCGCCCGCGTCCACGAAGGGGTACCGTCCGCCAGCGGCCTCGACCGCGTCGGGCACCCAGTTGCCCGCGGCCATCGGCGGGTCGGACCACTCCTCGCAGTAGACCACGGGGCGGTCGGCGTCGGGAGTGAGACGTCGGACGCGGTCGAGGCGGCTCCGGGCGCGCCGGGCGAGCGCCGCCCCTTCGTCGGCGAGTCCGACCGCCGCCCCGAGGTCGGTGAACGACTCGACCACCTCGTCGAGGGTGGCGGGCGCGGCGTGGAACACCTCGTGACCGCGCTCGCGGAGGTCGGCCGCGACGTCGGCCTGCAAGTCGTCGGCGGTCAGAACGAGGTCCGGGGTCCGGTCGGCGACGGCCTCGTAGTCGGGGTTGAGCCACCCGCCGACCGCGGGCGCGTCGGCGTCGCAGTGGTGAGTCACGCCGACGAGACGGTCGGTCGCGTCGAGTGCCTGCAGAGTTTCGGTCGCGCTCGGGGCCAACGAGACGACTCGCTCCGTCTGAGCTACCATCGACCGGGAGTTCGGACCCCCCGCGGTTAAATCGACCGACCGACTCGCTCGGCCCAACGGAGGGGTGTTTAAAATTTTCCACCGGAAGACCGAGACCGGCGTTTCGAGGGTGTATGTGACCTGTTCACGAGACTCTGGAAAGTAAATTCCGAAAATACTAAATAGCTTTCGGAACAACACAAGGTCAAGGAACCGAGTCCGGGGTTTTCCAGGTTTTCCCTGCCCGGTAGCCCGCGCCATCTCCGGCAACGAGGAATCAACATGTCAGACGTAAGCACGAGAGTCAAGCGAACCGAAGAGGAAGAGGAACGAACCGAACAAGAGTCCGAGGAGTCCACCGCCTGCCCCGAGTGCGGCGGTAACCTCATCTCCGACACCGAACACGGCGAGACGGTCTGCGAGGAGTGCGGACTCGTCGTGGACGAGGACCAAGTGGACCGCGGGCCGGAGTGGCGCGCGTTCGACTCGAAGGAGAAGAACGAGAAGTCCCGCGTCGGCGCGCCGACGACGAACACGATGCACGACAAGGGTCTCTCGACCAACATCGACTGGCGGAACAAGGACGCCTACGGTAACTCGCTGGGGTCGCGCCAGCGAGAGAAGATGCAGCGTCTCCGCAAGTGGAACGAGCGCTTCCGCACCCGCGACTCCAAGGAGCGCAACCTCAAGCAGGCGCTCGGCGAAATCGACCGCATGGCCTCCGCGCTCGGCCTGCCGAACAACGTCCGAGAGACCGCGTCGGTCATCTACCGCCGCGCGCTCGACGAGGACCTCCTCCCCGGCCGCTCCATCGAGGGCGTCTCGACGGCCTGCGTCTACGCCGCCGCGCGACAGGCGGGCGTCCCCCGCAGTCTGGACGAAATCGCCGACGTGAGCCGAGTCGAGAAGAGCGAGGTCGCACGGACGTACCGCTACGTCGTCCGCGAACTCAACCTCGAAGTCAAGCCCGCCGACCCCGAGAGCTACGTCCCGCGGTTCGCGTCGGGACTCGAACTCTCGGACGAGGCCGAACACCGCGCCCGCGAACTGCTCCAGACCGCCAAGGAGAAGGGCGTCCACAGCGGTAAGTCGCCGGTCGGTCTCGCCGCCGCGGCCGTCTACGCCGCCGCGCTCCTGACCAACGAGAAGACCACGCAGGCCGAGGTCAGCGAAGTCGCCGACATCAGCGAGGTCACCATCCGCAACCGCTACCACGAACTGCTGGAGGCCGAAGAGGCCCCCGCGATGGCCTGATACCGTCGGCCGGTCCGTACCCGTCACGACGCCGCGGCCGACGAACGAGTCGCACACGACCGTCGGAGTTTTCTAGTTACACATAATTCGAAACCGAAAGAGAAATCTGTCGTCCCGGCGACTGCGCTACAGAGCGGATGGAGACCGAACACCGGATTCACGTCGGCGACGCCCGCGAGATGGCCGCGCTCGGTGACGACGCCGTCGAACTCGTCGTGACCTCGCCGCCGTACCCCATGATAGAGATGTGGGACGACCTGTTCGCCGAGTTGGACCCCGAAATCGAGGACCTGCTCGCCGCGGGCGACGGCGAGGCCGCGTTCGAGGCGATGCACGCCGCGCTCGACCCGGTGTGGGACGAACTCGCCCGGGTCCTCGTGGACGGCGGCGTCGCCGCGATTAACGTCGGCGACGCGACCCGGAGCGGCGGCGACGGCTTCCAACTCTACCCGAACCACGCGGAACTCATCACCCGGTTCCGGGAGCGAGGGTTCGACCTCTTGCCGGACGTCCTCTGGCGCAAACCGGCCAACGGTCTCACCAAGTTCATGGGGTCGGGGATGGTCCCCCCGAACGCCTACGCCACGCTCGAACACGAGTACGTCCTGTTGTTCCGAAACGGCGACTCACGGTCGTTCGAGACCGGGGCGGACCGGCGCTACGAGGCGGCCTACTTCTGGGAGGAGCGCAACGACTGGTTCTCGGACCTCTGGACGGACGTGCAGGGCGAGGGCCAGCGACTCGACCACGACGACCTCCGGGCGCGCTCGGCCGCGTTCCCCTTCGAGGTCCCCTACCGCCTCGTGAACATGTACTCGGTGTACGGCGACACCGTGCTGGACCCCTTCTGGGGCACCGGCACGACGACGCTGGCGGCGATGGTCGCGGGACGCAACTCGGCGGGGTACGAACTCAGTCGGGAGTTCCGCGAGGTGTTCGACGACCGCCTCGCGGACGTGAAAGGGTTCGCGGCCGAGAAGAACCGCGGGCGACTCGACGCCCACCGCGAGTTCGCGGCGGGGCGGGACCTCGCGTACGACGCCGAGAACTACGACTTCCGGGTCAAGACCAAGCAGGAGCGCCAGTTGCAGTTGTACGCGGTCGAGGGCTACGAGCGCGAGGGCGACCGCTACGTAGTCGAACACCGGCCGTTCGGCGGCGATTGAAGGCGATCTTGACTATGTGAGATGCTACGTCTTATTCTCCCTAAATTTAAATTAGGAATAATTATATAAGTTTAGAATACGAACGGTTTTCGATGGCCGAAGCCACGCTCCTCGAGGTACGTAGTCTCGATGCAGTTGCAGACTGGTTTCGAGTGACGTACGACGTGAACCTAACCGTCACAGAGGGTGAAGTCGTAGGTATACTCGGCCCCGATGGCGCCGGAAAGACGACGGTCACCAAAGGAATTCTGGGATACCGCAAACCGCGGTCGGGGTCCGTTCGACTTCGCGGCGTGGAGTTGACCGAACAGTCCCCGGAGGTCAGACAGGGAAACGGAATCGGATATCAATCCGACTCGGAACAGTTGTTCGACGACCTCACCGTGGACGAAAACTTACGGGTACCGATATGGAAACGCGGAGATATCTGTGGCGTCACCGATGGGCCGGACGCCGTCGACCATGTCTACGAGCGTTTCGAGAGCCTATCTACTTGCAAACACAAGAGAATCGAAACGTTCGATGATGGTGATAAAACACGCAAGGCCGCTATCGGACAGTCACTCGTGTTACAACCTGATCTGTTGGTCCTTGACGAACCTCTCCGAGGCGTTTCGCCCGACGCAGCGGATGACATCTGTGAGACTCTCCGGGAATTAAAAACCGAGGGTCTCGGAATACTGCTGACCGACTCGGGCATTGACGATCCGCCGGACATTCTCGACCGAGCGATAGTCATGGAGCGAGGCGAAATCATCGACGAGGGAGGCCCCGATCGAGTCTCTTCTCGCGTCGACGAAGCAGACCTTGACCGAGGATGGGCCGAAATGAACGCATGACTCACGGCCACCAGACAGTATTTGCTCGATAATGTCTGATACCGAGTACTGCCGTTACGAAATCGACGAATCGCTACCGGGTGAACTTGAAGGACGACCTTGCAATCGAACGGTCTGGGAAGACGCGTCGAATGGCTACTGCATATGGCACACTGATCAGAAGGACAAACCGGCGAAGGAACTACTCACGGCACGTGTCGACGACCAGGAGCGACTTGACAGAGCAAAGCTCCGGGCGACCGACCTGACCGACGTACCGTTGAAATCCGCTGGGCTGGTGAAGGCAAACCTCAGGTACACAAACCTCGAAGAGAAGGACCTCCGAGAGGCGGACCTTCGGAAGGCCGATCTCCTTGGTGCGAACCTCGCAGGAGCGGACTTTCGCGCCGCCGAGATGTGGCAAGTCGATTTCCGTGAAGCGGACGTATCGAACGCGAACTTCCGATGCGCCGACTGCACCGGTTCGATTCTCCGTGGTGTCGACCTCAGTGGAGAAAATTGTCATCGGGTAGACCTCTCGGAGGCCGATTTGCAGAACGTGTCCGCAGAACGCGCGGGACTGTTCGAGGCCGATATTCGAAAAGCCGACTGTCGAGATGCGACGTTGACCGAAGCGAATCTTCGCCACGCCGATTGCTCGGGCGCCGACTTTTCTGATGCGGACTTACGCCACGCGTACCTCACGGGGGCCGACCTCTCGAACGCGTCTCTCCGGGACGCCGACCTCTCGAACGCGACGCTTCGAGACGCCGACTTCTCCGGTGCGGACCTACGAAACGTGGACCTCCGAGATTGCTCGATGGAGCGGGCGACGCTCTCCGGTGCAGATTTACGCGGAGCGGACCTGACGGGTGCCGAAATTCACGACGTCGATTTCAGCGGAGTTGAAGTCGACCGTCGCACCGACTTCGACGTTGCTTCGGTGTACGAACCGCGGGGCGATAGGGCCGCGACCGGCCACGACGGTTCGCTACCCTCGTTCGGAGACGCACCGTTGAAGAGCGCGAGACTCAGGGCGAAGCGATTTCTACATCGCCTCAAAAACGGGGGTGAGGACTTCGCTGGTAACCAAGCGTTGGAAAAATCAGTCGACAGTAATCGGACTATCCAACGACTCCTGCGAAACAACTCAGTGACCGAACAGATACCGGAGTATCACGTACAAGAGAAACAGGCTCAACGAAAACTGCGCCTCAGCGAAGGCCAGCGGCTTCGATGGATGGGATTGGCAGCCCACAGGTGGGTGATGCTATACGGGGAACGACCGTGGCGAGTTGTCGGAACGTCGCTTTTGATCATTATCGGGTCAGCCTACGTGTACACGATAGCCCCCTTCAAACCGAACGGTACCTTCTTAGATAATCTGTATTTCAGCATGATTACGTTCACCACGCTCGGGTACGGTGATTTGACTCCTCAAGGCTGGGGCCGGGCGTTAGCGATGTTCGAATCGTTCATCGGGATGCTATTGGCGTCGTTGCTCCTGTTCGTCCTCACGAGGCGCGCGACGCGGTGAGACAACGAGAACACTTTTCCACGCCCTCGCCACACACTCACGCATGGACTTCGAGGAGTTCGTCCTCACGGCCAGCCTCACGGACCTCGACGCCGAGGCCCGCGCCCGCGACCACGCCGACGCCGTGGAGTTCCGGATGGACCTCGCCGACGACCCGCTCGCGGCGCTCGACGACTACGACGGCGAACTTCCGGTCCTCGCGACCAACCGCGCGTCGTGGGAGGGCGGCGAGGCCGAGGACGACGAGGCGCGACTCGCCGAACTCGCGGAGGCCGCGGAACTCGCTTGCGTCGGCGCGGTGGACGTCGAACTGAAGAGTCTCACCGCGAGCGACGGGGAGCGCGTCGCCGAGCGCGCGCGCCGGACCGGTACGACGGTGGTCGCCTCGGTCCACGACTTCGAGCGCACGCCGCCGAAACAGGACCTGCGGGGTCACCTCGACGCCGCGACCGAACGCGCCGACCTCGGCAAACTCGCGGTCACGGCCGAGAGTCGCGGCGACGTGCTGGACCTGTTGGCTGTCACGCACGAGTACGCCGCCGCGGGCGAGCGCGTGGCGACGATGGCGATGGGCGCGCCGGGTCGCCACTCGCGGGCGGTCGCACCGGTCTACGGGTCGAAAATCGGCTACGCGCCGGTGGACCCCGAAGACGCGACCGCCCCCGGCCAGTACGACCTCGAAACGCTAGCCGGACTCGTCGAGCGACTGTCCTGACGGCCGACGTAATCGCTCGAAGCCGACCTCCTGCCGAGACGGACCTCGCCCATCTACGTCGTGGTAATTGCACTCCGTCGATACTGTCTCCCCGCTCCGACCGCTTCGACAACCGCAGAGCGGAAAATTAGGACGTTCAGACACTCGAGCAGCCGAATACTGACAGGGAAGACACCCCGGCGGAGGTGTGGGCACGCCGAAACGTCGCAGGGACAGCATTTATTAACGTCGGTCGGCTACCCGCCAGTAGTGACCCATACGAGATCCGAAAAGCGTCCGTGGTTGGGCGCGCTGCTGTCGTTCCTTCTCCCCGGACTCGGCCACGTCTACCTCAAGGAGTGGCTCCGTTCGGCCATGTGGTTCGCCTTCATGGTCAGCGCGGTGCTGCTGTTCATTCCGCTCCCCGACGCCGCGACCACCGGCGCGACCAGCATCGGGGCGGCGTTCGACGCGGCGATGAAAGCGACCCAAGACCTTCCGCTGGAGGCGCTGCTTCCGATGTGGGTCGTGCGAACGTTCAGCGCCGTCGACGCGTACTGGCTGGCGCTCCAGACCGGGTCCGACGAGGAACCCGGCGAGCAGTGTCCGTCCTGCGGCAAACCCGTGGACGAGGACCTCGACTTCTGTCAGTGGTGTACGACGCCGCTTCCCGAGCGCGACGGTCCGAACGGTCCGACCGAGAACAACGCGGTCTCTCGCTGAACGCCTCGCGTCTCGACTGAGAAGTTAGTGCCCGCTCGCTACTGTTCTTACTGCTCGATGATGCTCTCCTCGACCGTCTCGCCGAAGTGACGAGCGCCGCCCTCGCGGTAGACCCGGAGTTCGTCGCCGACTTCGAGGTCGGTGACGGCGGTGCGACCCTCGCGGGTGGCGACCTTGATGGTCTCGGCGTTCTGGAGCAGGGTCTCGACTCTGTCCCCGTCCTCGAACTCGGCGACCACTCGGAACATCGGCCGCTTCTCGATTTTGACCCGACCGACCGTCGCCTCGCGGGTGTGGCCCTCGGTGTCCACGACTTGCACGTCGTCGCCCGATTTGAGTTCGGCGAGGTACTTGGTCCCGCCGTCGGGCGTCCGGACGTAGGCGTGGACCGCCCCGGCGTTCACGCGGAACGGTCGGGACGCCACGTAGGGCGACTCGGCGGTCTCGGCGTGGACGAAGAACAGGCCGCGGGACATCGACCCGACGAGCATCCCCTCGTCGTGTTCCATCAGCGTTCCCGTATCGACGCACACTCGGTCGGCGCTCCCGGTGCGCTCGACCGCCGTGACCTCGGCCCAGTCCAAATCGAGCGTCTCGCGCTCGGCCTCGTCGCGCACCTCGACGGTCCTGCGAATCTCGTCGGGGTCGCCGCTGTCGAGCAGGACCGCGTCGCTCCCGATTTCGAGGGTCTCGAACGCGGTCTTGGCCTCCTCGGCGCTCGTGACGCCAGCGACGAGGTCGGTCTCCTCGCCGATGCGCGCGATGAGGTTTTCGAGCGGGATGATGGTCCAGTCCTCGCCGACGACGATGGTGTAGTCGGCCTCTCCGGCGGCCGCCTCGGCGAACGCCTCGTACTCCTCGCTCAGGATGCGGACGTACGCGCCCTCGGTCCGGTCGTCGTCGCGCCGGAGCGTCGAGAGGTCCGCGGACCCCGAGAAGTCCGACGGGAGGTCCACCGTGCCGTCGCCCTCGCCGTCCTTGCCCACGACGAAGACGTCGGGGTCGGCCCGCGTTTCGGCCTCGTCTATCACCTTCGCGTCGCCGTCGGCGAACGCCGCGACGTTCACGTCGCCGAGTTCCCGAACGCGTTCCACGTCGGCGGCGTCTACCAGTACCCAATCGACGCCTGCTTCGAGTCCCGCCGTGATTCGCTTCCGGCGGTCGTCCCAGTCGCCGACATCGTCGTCGGCCTTGAGCCAGACGGAGCGTGTCATACTCCCACGCTTGCAGCGAGTGGGCTTGAACGTGGCGGATGCGACGAATCGTGCGTCGGGCGTCGCCCGCGGCGGCCGTCACTCGGCGCTCGCCGTCGCGTTCCGCTCGGAGACCGTCGTCGCGGTTCCCCCGGTCCGGGTCGGCGGTGTGGCGGCACTGACCCACGTCGGACGCTCCACGGAGACCGACCCGAGGTCGGTCAGTTCGAACTCGTAGTGGATCCGAGTCTCGTCGTCGCCCGCGTAGGCCGCCGTCAGCGAGAGCGAGTGGACCCGGCCCTTCGCGTCCACGACGGCCGTCGCGTCGAAGTCGGTGAAGTTATCGGCCGACACGGCCTCGGTCGCCCGGAGGACCGCCACCTTGCGACCGTCGTGGCGCTCGATTCGGTCGAACTCGAACTCCCCGGCGGTCAGCGCGAGTTCGACCAGCCACGCCTGCGTGACCTGCGAGTCGAGGTCGGCCCGCGGCAGGTGCGCCCACGTCTCGTCGGCGAGATTCCCGCCCGTGCGGTTGTACCGGCGGATTTCGGTCCGGTTCTCTCCGCTGTACCGGACGACGACCGCCGTCTCGTTGGCCCAGAGGTCGGTGGCGACGCGGGTCGTCCCCTCGTCGAACCGACGCACGCTGTCGGAGTGGACCACCAGCGGCGAGAGGCCCGCCTCGACGGTGCCGCGCTGTCGGGTCCACTGGTTGGCGGGACCCACCGAGACGTTCGCGTGGAACCTGAACGCGAAACTGGTGTTGTTCAGCGCGCTCCGGTGGGCCGCCACCAGCGCCGAGGCGTCTTCGACGCCCGACGCGTTCACGCCCGGCGGGAGCGACGCGTTCGGCGGTGGCGACAAGGTTGTGGTCGCGGCGACTCCGGAGGTAGTCGTGGCCGTGGAGGAGGCGTTCGCGACCGTCTCGTTCCGGGCCGCGGCGAGCGTCGCGTTCGCCGCCACGGTCGCCGAGCGGTCTGCAGTCGTGGTACTCTCCGGGGCGGTCGTCGGTGTCGTCTGGTCGGTTCCGGCGCATCCGGCGACGAGGACCAGCGCGACGACGACGAGCGCGGCACGACGGGGAACCATTTCCCCGTACTCCGGCCGCGAAACTCATAAACTGACAGTATCGTGCCGTGTCGTTTTAGCGAGTAGCTGTGATTTATTCGCTCTAAGCAGGGCTTACTCGGGTTAGAATCGAGGGGCTAAGAATCCGAGCGCGGCGAATCGGAGGCGGACGGCGGGAGGAAGCGAGCGAGCGGAAGGATGGAAAGCGAAGGCGGGGACAGGAACGGGCGAAGGGGACAGAAATCGAGAGAAGAAACAGAAAGCGGGGGAAAGGGACGGAGACGAGAGGAGAGCGAAAGCGGAATAAAACCCGACAGCAGTGCCGACGCGTCTCCGCCTTACCGCACCGAGTCGAGCAGGAGTTTCTGCTCGACGCGCTTGACCTCGTGTTGCACGTCACGGACCGCGTCGATGTTGGCCGAGATGGACGAGACGCCCTCGTCCACGAGGTGCTGGACCATCTTGGGCTTCGACCCCGCCTGTCCGCAGATGGACGTGTCCACGTCGTGTTCGCGGCAGGTCTCGATGGTCTGGCTGATGAGTTGTAGGACCGAGGGGTGGAGTTCGTCGAACCGGTCTGCCACCTTCTCGTTGTTGCGGTCCACCGCCAGCGTGTACTGGGTGAGGTCGTTCGTCCCGAACGAGGCGAAGTCGATGCCCTGCTCGGCCATCTCCTCGACGCCCAGCGCCGAGGCGGGCGTCTCTATCATCACGCCCCACGTCCGCTTCTCGGGGTCGATGCCCGACTCCTCCATGAGATTGCGGGCCTGAATCACGTCCTCGGCGTCGTTGACCAGCGGCAGCATGAGTTCGACGTTGTCGTAGCCCATCTCGTAGAGGCGAGCGAACGCGTCGAGTTCGTGGGCGAACACGTCGGGTCGGTCGAGACTCCGGCGGATGCCCCGGTAGCCCAGCATCGGGTTGTGTTCGTCGGGTTCGTCCTCGCCGCCCTGCAACTGGCGGAACTCGTCGGTCGGGGCGTCGAGCGTCCGGACCCGCACGGGACGGGGGTAGAACTCGTCGGCCACGCCCCGGACGCCCTCTACGATTTCGTTGACGTACGCGTCCACGCCGTGGTCGTCGATGTACCGGGCGGGCGTCTTGTTCGTGGAGAGAATCATGTGTTCCATCCGGAGCAGGCCCACGCCGTCCGCGCCTGTCGCGGCGGCGCGCTCGGCGGCCTCCGGGATGGAGACGTTGACCTTCACCTCGGTCGCGGTCATCGGCTTGACCGGCGTCTTCGGGCGGGCCTCCTCGATGGGTTCGCGCTCCTCGGTGGTCTCCTTGCGGCCCTCCGTGATGGTGCCCTTGTCGCCGTCGATGGTGATGCGCTGGTCGTCGGTCAGCGTCGTGGTGGCGTCGGTACACCCGACGACCGCGGGGACGCCCAGTTCGCGGGAGACGATGGCGGCGTGACTGGTCATGCCGCCCTCGTCGGTGGCGATGCCCGCCGCGCGCTTCATCGCGGGCACCATGTCGGGCGTGGT
Source organism: Halorussus aquaticus (assembly GCF_024218795.1). Lineage (GTDB taxonomy): Archaea > Halobacteriota > Halobacteria > Halobacteriales > Haladaptataceae > Halorussus > Halorussus aquaticus. The sequence continues at coordinate 1,719,809 of NZ_CP100400.1, read as the reverse complement.
CATCTCGGTGACGATGATGTCGCCCTCGCTCACCTTGTCGAGTTGGTCGAGTTGGGTGACGATGCGGACCGCTCCCGAGGCGATGCCGGGACTCGCGCCCAGACCCGAGACGAGGACGTCGCCCTCGCCCGCGCCGCTTCCGGCGTCGCTCTCCGCGCTCGCGGTCTCGACCGCACCGCTTCCGTCGGCGATACCCTCGGACTCCGACGCGCTGGCGTCAGTCGCGTCGGTCTGGATTTCGGTCTCGCCCTCGTCGATGGTGGTGATGGGTCTCGACTGGAGCATGAGGACCTCGCCGTCCACGATGGCCCACTCCACGTCCTGTGGCGTCCCGTAGTGGTCCTCGACGCGTTCGCCGAGTTCCACGAGTCGGGCGATGTCGGCCTCGTCGAGGACCTGTGCCTCGCGCTTGTCCTCGGCGACTTCGCGTTCGACGGTCTCGCCGGTCGCCTCGTCTTTCTCCATCATCGTCTTCTTGTCCGCGATGGTGAGTTCCTCCACCGCGCCGGTCTCGCGGTCCACGACGTAGTTGTCGGGCGAGACCGACCCCGAGACGACCGCCTCGCCGAGTCCCCACGCGGCCTCGATGATGATTCGGGGGTCGCCGGTCGAAGGGTGACTGGTGAACATCACGCCGGACTTCTCGGCGTCCACCATGCGCTGGACGACGACCGCGATGTCCACGACGGAGTGGTCGAACCCCTTCTCCTGTCGGTAGTAGATGGCGCGTTGGGTGAACAGCGACGCCCAGCAGCGCTTGACGCGGTCCACCAAGTCCTCGCGGGTGACGTTGAGGAACGTCTCCTGCTGGCCCGCGAAACTCGCGTCGGGGAGGTCTTCCGCGGTCGCGGACGACCGGACGGCGACGAAGTTCTCGCCAGCGCGGGACCCTGTCCCGCGTGCCTCCGAGTCGTCGGACTCGGAGACGCCACCGAGGTCGTCGTACGAGTCGAGAATCTCCCGTCGAATCTCCTCGGGCATCTCGGTCTCCAGAACGAGTTCCTTGGCCCGCGACTGGGCCTCGGCGAGCGCCGCGGAGTCCTCGGCGTCCACGTCCACGGCCTCGAACAGTTCCTCCGCGATGCCGGTGTCCTCGATAAACGAGCGGTAGGTGCCAGCCGAAACCACGAACCCCGAGGGAACCGGGAGGCCCGCGCCGGTGAGTTCCCCGAGCGACGCGCCCTTCCCGCCGACCAGTTCGAGGTCGTCCGCGGTGATTTCGTCCAGCCAGAGTACAGCCATTGGTGCATGTGGGAGAACAGGAAGGCGAATAAAGAATGTTCCGACCGGCTCACGCCGGAAATATTAACTCGGAATCGGGTTTATCCGCAACTCGTAAAATTTGCCGGACGGGAACGGTTCGGACGGCCCTCGGTCGCGGGACGGACGACGACGAGTCCGCGAGGCCGTCGAGTAGTCCGTGCTTTATCTGACCGTTATCGGCACCCAGATACGCCAGCGAAAGAGGGTCACTACCGGCGCACCGACCTGCCAGTCACTCGTCCGACGTTTTCGCTCTCCGACACGAAAACGGGTGAGTTTATATCCCCGCGTTCGTCTCACCCACCCATGGACGCGAGTCGTTCGCTTCGGTGGGCAGTGTACTACGTGGTCCTCGCCGGGGTCGCCACCCTCGTCGGTGGTGCGCTCGTCGGCGGAGGCGTCGTGCTGGGCATCGCAGAGGGATACAGTAAACTGGAGAGCGGCGCGGCGCTCTCCTCTGCGCTGACGACGGCCGCGCCCGGACTGGTGCTGGCGACTCTCGGCGTGGTCGTCTGGGCCGTCGGCAGCGTCACGGCCTTCGTGCGGGTGTTCACCGCCGCCGTCGAGGAGCAGATGCGCGAGCGCTTCGACAGCGAGAAGGTCAAGAGCGAGATTCTCTCGGTGCTGGACGACCGCCTCTCGGACGTGGAACACGACGTCTCGGAGATGCGCCGTCAGGTGTCGGAACTCAAGCGGGAGGACACCGCCGAGGAGTTCCAGTTCGGCGAACAGTGACGGGTTCCCGACTCAGAATCCCCCACGAGGAAATTCACTCGCACTAACAGCTATACGAGTATGGAGAATTCGGATACGTTCTCGTTTGCGATGATGGTCCTCGTTTGTAGCGTAGCGCTGTTCGTCTACGCCGACACCCAAGACGACGGGGTCAGACGGGCGGCCACGTTTGCAGTGGTGACGAGTACCGTCGTGATGGCAGGGTTCGGGTATCGAATCGGAAAGGACACTACGTGACTGCTATCGGAGAGCGCATCTGACCGCGGTCCACTTCGTGAGCGGGGACGCGTCACGCCACGAAGGCCACGGCGAGACCCGCGAGCGAACCGTCGCTCCACCGCAGGCCGGGCCTTGGTCCGAACACGGAACCCGTCCCCCATTTGCGCGTTTCCTCGACTACTCGGACCGACTTCGCCACCTACCCCGTCGCGTCGATGATGTCGTCGCCGTCGTCGCGGTCCGGAACCTGCAACTCGCCGTCGAGCGCGGTGGCCGCCCGCCCGCCGACGCGGACCTGTTCGGCCACGCGCACGCGGACGTGACCCGGACGGTCCACGAAGTGACCCTGCTCGAAGACCATCTCGTCGGGGAACTCGCCGTCGAACGCCTCGACCTCGCGCAGGTAGGCCCCGGTCGCGCCGCTCGCGGTGCCGGTCACGGGGTCCTCCGGCACTCCGGCGGCGGGCGCGAACATCCGGCCGTGGAGCGTCGAGTCCGCTTCGAGGGCGTCGAAGGAGAACGCGTAGATGCCGGTCGCGTCCACCTCGTCGCTGATTGCCTCGATTTCGCCGAAGTCGGGGTCCATCGCCGAGAGGTGTTCGAGGAAGTTCACCGGCACCACGAGGAAGGGGAGTCCCGTGGAGGCGACCGCCAGCGGGAAGTCCGCGCCCACGTCTTCGAGCGCGGCGTGGTCGATACCGAGCGCGTCGGCGATTCGCTCGTAGTCGAGGTCCACCTCGCGGATTTCGGGGCGGTCTTGGGTCATCCAGACGGTCCCGTCTTCCTCGACTTCGATGTCGAGGACGCCGACGTTGGTTTCGAGACTGTGCGTTCCGGGGTCGACGACGCCGTCTTCGAGCAGGTGGGCGTGGGAGGCGACGGTTGCGTGTCCGCAGAGGTCCACCTCCGTCGTGGGCGTGAAGTACCGGACCCGACGGTCGGCCTCGTCGCTCTCGCGGAAGAAGGCGGTCTCGCTCACCGCGAGTTCGTTGGCGATTGCCTGCATCTGGGCGTCGTCGAGTCCGTCGGCGTTCGGCACCACTCCGGCCGCGTTTCCGGCGAACGGTTCGGCGGTGAACGCGTCCACCTGCAGCGCGCGTAGCGTGTCCATGGTCGCCCCGAGGAGCGCGCGACTCTTAGTAATTGGTTCGTCGGAATCGGACCGCCGTCTCCGAGAACGACTCGCACGCCCTGAGACCCACCTGTAAACGGTTAAGTGTGCGGGAGTGCGAGTCCCGAGTTGGTATGAGCGAACTCCCCGACGAGTTCAAGTGCACGATTACGAACTGGGAGTACATCTACGGTCTCTGCCGCGACGTCAGCGACCAGGTGAAACGGGACTCCTTCGAACCGGACGTGGTGGTCGCGCTGGCCCGCGGCGGGTGGTTCGCGGGGCGGTGTATCTGTGACTTCCTCGGAATGGACGACCTGACGAGTCTCAAGATGGAACACTACGTGGGGACCGCCGAGAAGGCGGGCGAACCCGAGGTGCGCTATCCGATGCCCGAGGGGAGCGTCGCGGGCAAGGACGTCCTCATCATCGACGACATCGCCGACACCGGCGGGTCCATCGAGCGCGCCGAGGAGTACGTCTCCGAGCGCGACGCCGGTGAAATCCGGACGGCGACCCTCCAACTCCTCCAGACCAGCGAGTTCGAACCGGACTACATCGGGGAGCAACTCGACGAGTGGGCGTGGATAGTCTACCCGTGGAACTTCATCGAGGACATGATAGACATCACCTCGGGCGTGATGGACAAGGCCGACGGCGACGCCTTCACGACCGAGGAGATTCGCCACCTCCTCAGCGAGTACCACGACGTGGAGCGCATCGAGATGGAGATCGCCCAACCCGACCGCATGGAGGAAGTCCTGAACGAGATGACTCGCCGGGACGTTCTCGAAGCGGACGGGGACGCGTGGCGACTGGTCGAGAACGAGGACGGCGTGGGGGCCTGAAGAACGACGCTCTGTGTTCGGACTCTCCTCGTGACGGGTCGAACGCCGAACCCGTATTATTTCTGAACTTTTAACACGTTCGGGGAACGTCGTGAGTACATGCGAGAATACCTCTACCTCGGCGGCGCCATCGCGGCCGAGGTGACCGGCACCGCGGCGCTCAAGTTCTCGGACGGGTTCGCGAACGCCGTTCCGTCGCTCGTCGTCGTCCTCGGGTACGTCGGGTCCTTCTACCTGCTGAGTCTCACACTTCAGGAGTTACCGATAGGGCTGGTGTACGCGACGTGGTCGGCGGTCGGAATCGTGGCCGCGGCGCTCCTCGGCGTCGTCGTGTTCGACGAACCGGTCGACGTGGCGGGCGTCGTCGGGATGGCGCTCATCGTCGGCGGCGTCGTCGTTCTGAACCTCTTCTCCGACGCGTACAGTCCCGCTCACTGACGCCCGTCCGACGCCCTCGGACGGGGAGGTCGAAACGATCCCGACGCGAGAGGGACAGTCGGTCGTGACGTCGAAGGGTAGCCGTTTAGTGTCCGCCGACGCGAGTCTACCTCATGACGATTGGATTCATCGGCGGAAGTGGTATTTACGAGGCCCTGCCTCTCGAGAACACCCGCGAGGAAGAGATTTCGACCCCCTTCGGCGACCCGAGCGCGCCCGTCACCATCGGCGAGTTCGCGGGCGAGGAGGTCGCGTTCCTCCCGCGCCACGGCCCGGACCACCAGCACACGCCGACCAACGCCCCGTACAAGGCCAACATCTACGCCCTGAAGCAAGTCGGCGTCGAGCGCGTGCTGTCGAGCAACGCGGTCGGGAGTCTGCGCGAGGACCTGCCGCCCCAGACGCTCGTGGTGCCCGACCAGACGTTCGACCGGACCAAGCACCGCGACTCGACGTTCTTCGGCGACGGCATCGTGGTCCACATGCCCTTCGCGGACCCGTACTGCCCGCACATGGTCGAGCATCTGGCCGACTCGGCCGACGCCGCCACCGACGCCGACTCGGAGAAGGGCGGTACCTACGTCTGCATCGAGGGGCCGCAGTACTCGACCTGGGCCGAGAGCGAGTTCTACCGCGACCAAGGCTGGGACGTCATCGGCATGACGACGATTCCGGAGGCCAAACTGGCCCGCGAGGCCGAACTCTGCTACGCCACGGTCGCGGGCGTCACCGACTACGACGTGTGGAAGCAGGACAGCGAAGTCACGCTCGAAGAGGTGCTGAACAACGCCGCGGAGAACGAGGAGGCCATCAAGGAAGTCGTGGAACACGCCATCCGGAACATGCCCGACGAGCGCGAGTGCGACTGCGGGACGGCGTTAGAGGGCACCATCAACACGCCGACCGACGCGATTCCGGACGAGACCCGCGAGCGCGTCGAACCGTTCGTCGGCGGCTATCTGGACTGAACCGCATTCGTTCTGCTTCGACTGGCGACATCGAGGGCGAACGCTACCGAAGAACAGTCGAAAAGAGAGACGCCGACCGCCTTCAGTCCGCAATCGCGGGCGCTTCGGCTTCCTCGGCGGCGTCGGCGTCCTCGACCCAGAGGTCGCCGAACATGTCGTCCTGCTCCAGCGTGACGACGCCGCGGTGCGAGAGGAACAGGAGCGCGAGGAACGTCTGGATTCGCGACCCGCCGATACGCTCGATTTCGGCGTACAGCACCTCGTCACGCCCTTTCTCGTAGTGGACGCGGAGTTCCTCGCGTACCTCGTCGATGACCGCCTCGATGTCCTCCTCGTGGGCCGTGCCGGTCACGTCGTCGGCGGAAGGTTCCTCGTCCACCCGCATGTCGTCGTCCATCCGGTAGTCCAGCGTCTGGGTCCCGCGCTGGAACCCGGACGGCGAGTCGCTGGTGTCGTAGCTTCGGGAGTCCTTCCACCACGACCCGCGCTCGCGCTCCCGGAGTTCGTGGACGAGTTCGTCCAGCGTCTCGGGCGTCCCGCGGGCGGTCTTGCGGTCGAGGCGGCGCTCCATCTCGTCTTCGAGTTTCGACACCGGGTCGAACTCCGGGAACTCGCCGTCGGCGGGGTCCATCGGCGGTTCCGCGCCGGGTCCCCACTCGTCCCACGCCTCCTCCGGTTCGGGTTCGTCCTCGTCGTCGTCGGCCAGCATCGCGTCGCTCTTCATCCGGAGGAGGACGCTGGCGTAGAACAGCGCCCGGCCCGAGGTCCGGAGGTCGGCCTCGTCCAATCGGTCGAGGAACTTGTCGGTGACCGTCACGATGTCGATGTCCCACGGCTCGATTTCGCCGTCCTCGGCCAGTTGCACGAGGAGTTCGACGGGTTCGGCCTCCTCGTCGTCCGCGTCGGCGTCCACGTCGAGTTCGTCCGAGAGGATGTCGTCGGTCTCCTCGGCGTTCCCTTCGGAGGCGTCTGCCTCGGAGTCGGAAGTGTCGGTCTCGTCGTCGCCGACGAGACCCGACGCTTCGCCCTCTCGCTCGCGCTTCTCTTCTTCGTGGCCCGCGATGTTGAGGGAGAAGTCGTCGCTCGCGTCTTCCGAGGAGCCACGCTTCTCGCTGCTCGCGGGTCGCTGTGCTCCCCGCTCGCTTCCCCGAGGGTCCTCCGGACCCTCGCTAGTCATCGGCGGGCACCTCCTCGTCGCCGTCGTCGCCCAACTGGATGCCCGTCACGGTACTCACATTGTCGCCCTGCATCGTGACGCCGATGGCGCGCTCGGAGCGCTCCATCATCGCCGAGCGGTGCGAGACGACGACGAACTGGGCGTCGCCCGCGAGTTCGTCCACCATCTCGCCGACGCGCTCGGCGTTGGCGGCGTCGAGGAAGGCGTCCACCTCGTCCAGCGCGTAGAACGGCGCGGGGTTGTACCGCTGGATGGCGAAGATGAACGCGAGCGCGGTCAGACTCTTCTCGCCGCCCGACATCGCGTCGAGGCGCTGGATGGGCTTGTCGCCCGGTTGGGCCTTCATCGTCAGGCCGCCCTCGAAGGGGTCCTCGTCGTCTTCGAGGTGGAGCGTCCCGGTCCCGTTCGAGAGTCGCTCGAAGATGTCGGTGAACTGCTCGGCGATGGCCTCGTAGGCGTCCATGAACGTCGCCTTCTTCTGGTCCTCGTAGGAGTCGATGCGTTCGCGGATGCCCTCGCGCTCCTCCACGAGCACCGACTTGCGCTCCTCGATGTCGTCGAGGTCCGACTTCACGTCGTCGTACTCCTCGATGGCCAGCATGTTGACCGGTTCGAGTTCCTCCATCTGGCGTTCGAGGCGCTCGATGTTCTTCTCGACCTCCTTCAGGTCGGGAATCTCTTCGGCGTCGTACTCGCCGACCTGCTCGCGGAGTTGCTCGATGTCGGCTTCCAGACGTTCCTCGCTCCGCCGGAGGCTCTCGAGGCGGTTCTCGACCGTCTCGACCTCGGCCTTCTTGTCGTCGCGCTCCTGCTGGGCCTCCCGGAGGTCGGCCTTCACGTCCTCGCGCTCGTCTTTGAGGTCGGCGAGTTCGTCTTCGAGTTCGGCGACGGCGTCGCGCTTCTCTTCGAGCAGGGCCTCTTGGTCCTCGATTTCGCCTTCGAGGTCCGCGATCTTCTCCTCCTGTTCGGCCTTCCGGTTCTGGGCCTGCTCGATGTCGTCGTGGAGGTCCTCGATGGCGTCCTCGGCGTACTGCTTCTCCAACTGGAGTTCGTTGAGTTCGCCGTCCAACTCGTCGATTCGGTCCTCGTACGCCTCGATTTCGGCCTCGATGTCCTCGGCCTCGGCGGTGAGTTCCGGAATCCGGGAGTCGGCGAGTTCGGTCTCCAGTTCCGCGATGGCGTCCTCGATTTCGGCGATGGACTCCTCGTGGTCGTCTATCTCCGCTTCGAGTTCCTCCATCTGTTCGTTGACGGCCTCGCGCTCGGCCTCCATCGCCACGAGTTCGTCTTCGAGGTCGTCGATTCGCTGTTTCGCGTCTTCGAGTTCCGCCTCGGTGCGCTCCACGTCGGACTCGATGGACCGAACTTGGTCGGTGGCGTCGCTCTTCCGGTCGCGGGCGTCGTCGAGTCGGTCCTCGACGTCCCGCACGTCCTCGCGGATGGACTTTCGCTCGTCCTCCAACTCGTTGATGCGCTGGGCGACGCGTTCGAGTTGGCCCTTGCCCGACTTCGAGAACGAGTAGCGCGACCCGGACTTCGAACCGCCGGTCATCGCGCCGCTCTTCTCGACCAGTTCGCCGTCGAGGGTCACGAGTCGGTAGTCGCCCATCAGGTCGCGGGCGGTCTCCATGTCCTCGACGACCAGCGTGTCCCCGAGGACGTAGGCGAACACGCCCGAGTACTGCGAGTCGAAGTCCACGAGGTTGTACGCGAAGTCCACCACGCCCGGCACGCTCGGCGCGGAGGGCAGGTTCCGGTCGTGCATCTCGGTCAGCGGCAGGAACGTCGCACGCCCGGCGTTCCGTGACTTGAGGTACTCGATACAGCTCTGGCCGACGCCGTCGTCGTCCACCACGACGTGGGCCATCCGTCCACCGGCCGCCGTCTCGCAGGCGGTGGCGTACTCCCGATTGACGCCGCCCAACTGGCCGACCGTCCCGTGGACGCCGGGCTTCTCGGCGTTCAGAATCGTCGAGACCGCCCGGCCGTACGAGGAGTCGCCGCTCTGGTCGGCCTTGGCTTCGAGTTCGGCGTACTCCTGTTGTTTGGCCTGAATCTCGTCTTCGACCGAGTCGAGGTCGTCCTGCAGTTCGCGTTTCTCCTGCTTGAGGTCCTCGACCACGTCGTCTATCTGGGCGCGGTTGCGTTCGGCCTTGGCCAACTCGTCGTCGAGGTCTTCGAGTTTCGACTCCAGTTCCGGAATCGCCTCGCGGGCCTCGTCCAACTCCTGTTCCTTCTCGCTCTCCGCGTTGGACCGCCGCCGAGACTCGTCGATGAGGCGGTCTTTCTCGCGCTGGAGGTCGTTGCGCTCGCTCTTGTGGTCCTCCAACTCGTCTTTCTTCTCGGCGAGTTCGGCCTTCACTTCGTCGTACTCGGTGTCGATGGCCTCGATTTCGGCCTCGACCTCCTCGAGTTCGGCCTGCTTCTGCTGGACGTCGGCCTTGACCGAGGACTTCTCTATCTTGATGTCGCGGATGTCGGACTCGAACTCCTCGACGTCCTCCTGCTTGCGGTCGATTTCGACGAAGGCCTGTCGGCGGGTGTTCTCTGCGTCCTGAATCTTCTCCTCGGCCGACTCGATGGCGTCTTCGAGGCGCGAGATTTCGCCCTTGACCTCCTCGATTTCGCTCTTGATGCGGAGTTGCTCGTCCTCGCCCTTCCGCTCGATTTCGGCGTTGAGTTCCTCCAACTCGTCTTCGAGACGGATGACCGCTCCCTGCTTCTCGTCTAACTCCTGCTGGAGGTCGGCCAACTCGTCCTCGCGGTCCTCGATGTCCTCGCGAGTGTGCGCGAGGTCTTCTCGCTTCTCTTCGAGTTCCGCGGCCTTGAGGTGGCCCTCGTACTCCTGTTTCTCGTCGCGCAGGCCCTGATATTCGAGGGCGGTCTCGCGCTCGTCGGCCAACTGGTCGAGGCGGTCCTGTTTCTCCTCGATGCGGAGTTCGGCCTCCTCGATGCGGTCTTTGACCGTCTCCAGTTCCTCCAGCGCGTCCTCTTTCTTGGCGTCGAACTCCGCGACGCCCGCGATTTCGTCGATAATCTGGCGACGCTCGTACGGCGTCATGTTGATTATCTCGGTCACGTCGCCCTGCATGACGACGTTGTACCCCTCTGGCGTCACCCCGGCCTGCGCCAGCAGGTCCTGAATGTCCGAGAGGTTGACCGACCGGCCGTTGAGGTAGTAGTAGGAGTAGTAGTTGTCGTCGGTCTCCTTGACCCGTCGCTTGATGGTGATCTCGTCCACATCGTCGACGTTCTCCGACCCGGCGGCGTTGACGACCTGCGCCCGGTCCAAGACGCCGTCGCTGTTGTCCAGAATCACCTCAACGCTGGCCTCGCGTGCGCCGCTGGACTCCTCGTCGGCGTCGGCGTGGCCGGGATTGTAGATGAGGTCGGTCAGCTTCTCGGCGCGAATTCCTCGCGTCCGGGCTAACCCCAACGCGAACAGCACGCTGTCGATGATGTTGCTCTTCCCCGAACCGTTCGGACCCGAGACCGTGGTGAAATCCTCGTAGAACGGGATTTCGGTCGGTCGTCCGAAGCTCTTGAAGTTATCCAAGACGAGCTTTTTGATGTGCATGGTTGCTCGTACGTGGGGACCCTGTCACGCGACGATGATGTCGTCGCCCAACCCGGATTCTCCCCCCGTCTCGTCTTCATTCTGGGACTCTTCGCTTTTAGACTCGTCGTTTTCGTCGGTTCGAGCGTGCGAGTCGCCCGAGTTCGGCGTCTCCGCGTTCGTTGCGTCCGCGCTCGTCGCCGACGTCTCGGCCGACGTTTCGAGGGTTTCGAGTCGGTCGTGAACCTCCACCAACTCCTCGGTCAGTCCCTGTATCGTCGCTTCGAGTCGCTCGACCTTCGATTCGAGTTCCTCGACGCGCTCGTCTTGGTCGCTCATGTCCGTGATGGGCCACGGCAGGACCATAAACGTACGTCAGACGCATGTCGAAATGATTACCATACTGTCGGCGCAGACGTGCGTGGCTCGGGAGACGCCGTCGTTCGTTAGTCTTTAGCGGCCCGGCCCCAAACTGGCGGCCAATGACTGCACAGGCTGTCCAGCAATCGGACCTCGCGGTCGTCATCGGACTGGAGGTCCACGTGCAACTGGAGACGGACACGAAGATCTTCTGCGGCTGTTCGACCGACGTGGCCGACGCCGAACCGAACACGCACACCTGTCCGGTGTGTCTCGGTCTCCCCGGCGCGCTGCCGGTGCTGAACCGGGCGGCGGTCGAGTCCGCCGTCAGAGTCGGGAAGGCAATCGACGCCGACATCCCCGAGGAGACGACGTTCCACCGGAAGAACTACTTCTACCCGGACCTCCCGAAGGGATTCCAGATAACCCAGTACGACGCGCCCGTCTGTCAGAACGGCGAACTGGAGATCGAGGTCGAAGGCGAGCGCCGGACTGTCGGCGTCCGACGCGCCCACCTCGAAGAGGACCCGGGGAGCCTCCAGCACAAGGGCGGGAACATCGACACCGCCGACTACACGCTCGTCAACTACAACCGTGCGGGCGTCCCGCTGATGGAGATCGTCACCGAACCCGACTTCCGGGGCGCGGAGGAGGTCAGGGCGTTCCTAGCGAAACTCGAAGAGGTCCTCGAATATCTCGGCGTGTTCGACAGCCAGCGCGACGGGAGCCTCCGCATCGACGCCAACCTCAGCGTGGTCGAGGCCGACGAAATCGGCGACGACGGCGACGTCAGCGACGAGGCGCTCGAATCGGCCAACCGCACGGAAGTCAAGAACATCTCCAGTCACAAGGGCGCCGAGAAGGCGCTGTCCTACGAGGCCCAGCGCCAGAAGAACGCGGTCCAGCGCGGTCGAGAAGTCGAGCAGGAGACGCGCCACTGGGACGAGTCGCGGGGCATCACCGTCTCCATGCGCTCGAAGGAGGAGGAGAAAGACTACCGCTACTTCCGCGAGGCCGACCTGCCGCCGCTCCAAGTCAGTGACTGGAAGCGGGAACTCGACATCCCGGAGTTACCCGACGCTCGGCGCGAGCGGTTCGGCGAGGAGTACGGCCTGAGCGACGAGGCCGCCAGCAAACTCACGTCCACGCGGCAGGTCGCGGACTTCTACGAGGACGTTGCCAGCGAGTACGACCCGGACCTCGCCGCGACGTGGGTCGCGGACAACCTGCTGGGAGAACTCAACTACCGCGACATGGAGGTCACCGACGTCGCCGACCGCCTCGGCGAGTTCAAACGCCTCGTCGAACTCGTCGCGGCCGAGGAGATAACGACCAAGAACGCCGAGGAGACCGTCCTCCGCGAGATGCTCGACGAGGGCGACGACCCCGAGACGATAATCGAACGCGAAGGGTTAGGCAAGGCCGACGAGGGCGAAATCGAGGGTGCGGTCACGGCGGCCATCGAGGAGAACCCCGACGCCGTCGAGGACTACCACGCCGGAGAAGGCGGTGCGCTGAACTTCCTCGTCGGACAGGTCATGCAGCGAACCGGCGGGAGCGCCGACCCCGGGTCGGTGAACCAACTGCTCCGCGAACGACTGGACGAGTAGGCTAGCTGTCGGTGCGTCACCGATTTCGCCGCGGTTCGTTCGGTCCGCGAGAGGCGCACCGCGCTACCGCCTCGACCCATCGCGGCGAGTCTCAGGTCACGGACGGCGTTCGTCACGTTATCGGTTATAAACTCTCGCGTCGGTCACGTGGCTTCCCGAGTCGCTTCGAGGAGGAGGTTCTGGAACTCCTCGTGGTCGTCGAACGTGGCCGACTCGGTGAGTTCGCGCTCGACGTCGCGGAGTTCCGCTTCGAGTTCTCTGAACGCCTCGCTGTCCCGTAACTCCGCGCTCGGACGTGCGGCGGTCAACGCGGCGTATTTCGTGGCGAGCGTGTAGTATCGGTCGAGCGCGTCGGCGTACTCGGCCCGTTCGAGCAGTGACTCGACCGTGCTCCGAACCTTCTGGCCCGAGACGGGTTTCGTCACGTAGTCGTCGAACGGCATATCGACGATGTCGTAGTCCGGCGCGACGGCGGTAATCATCGCAACCCGGCACTCTGCCGTTCGCTCTCTGATCTCCGATAGAACCTCGTCGCCGCTCTTCCCGGGCATCCGCCTGTCGAGGAGGACGACCTCGATTTCGTCGCCCCGACGCTCGAATATCGCCATCGCTTCCGAACCGCCGTGCGCGACGAAGCAGTCGTACTCCGACAGCCACGTCTCGTAGACGTCCGTAATCGCCGGTTCGTCGTCGACTATCAACACGGTCGTCATCTGGTACCTCCATCGACGTTACCGAGTGACCGAACGAAGTCGGAGGACGCCACGGTTCCACCGAGTTCGAGCGACGGGTTTCGGAGGGCCGCGAAGTTCGATGAACCGTAGCAGAGAGTAGCTACGGTCAGACCCTCCGGAAACCGGCCCTTTGGTACCCGGCCGTATCGCCCAGTGATGTCTGCGAAGGTGAGTCCCACAATCGAGGCGAGAACGACGAAACTCGACACTGCCACGGCGACGATACTGACACCGATGGGGATCATTTAGTATTCGTCGGAAATCATAATGGGCGTGGTATAATCGTTTCCCTAGTTATCTGGTTTGATAACATGATAACCGTAACTTACCCGAACCGCGGTTAATTCAACCGTCGTGGTCGTAGCGTGCCGTCGAACGGGGTCGAACGAGGTTCTCCGAGGGCGCTCGCAGTATCGACCGCCTGCAGTCTCACACTAACTCCGAACGGTTGCGTAGGAGGGAGTGTCCGATGAAAACGTCGACCATTTTCAGGACTCAGTTCTACTTAAAATACACATCTATTGTAGTAAAATATATTGCGGCAGAGTCGTGTTGTGTCAACGCATCATGCCATCACGACGGAACCTGCTCAAGAAGGTCGGCGTAACAGGAGTAGCAGCACTGACGACGGCGGGACTGACTGGTTCGGCCGCTGGAGCACCCGGTTCCATCCCGTCGCACTACCTCGACGAGTACCAACAGACCGGCCAGCAGTACGGTATCGACTGGACGTATCTGGCGGGCGTCGGTTGGGTCGAGACCCAACACGGCCAGTACGAGGCTGGGTGTGACACCTCGTCGGCGGGCGCGAAAGGACCGATGCAGTTCATGCCCTCGACGTGGGACGCTTACGGCGTGGACGGCGACGGTAACGGTGTGGCCAACATCTGCGACTATCGGGACGCGATTCCGGCCGCAGCGAACTACCTCACGGCCTCGGGCGCGCCCGAGAACTGGGACGACGCGCTGTACGCCTACAACCACAGTTGGTCGTACGTCAGCGACGTGAAGAATGCCGCGGCGTACTACCGCGACGCCTACGGCGGTGGTGGCGGCGGCTTCAGCGAAGGTGACCGAGTCACGCCGACGACCGCGCTGAACACGCGGAAGCGACCCGGAACGGAATCGACGCGCGTCGCCACCGTCTCCGCCGGAGAGGTCGGCGAAATCGTGAACGGGCCGACCACCGAGGACGGCTACACGTGGTGGGGCATGCACTGGCTCGACCGCGACGTGTGGGGGTGGTCCGTCGAGCGATACCTCACGTCGGCGTAGACCGGCGGTTCGCCGCAGCAGACCCGATTCCGAATGCTGTCGTCAGAGCGCGTCCGCGACCTCGATGGTCGAGGACGCGCGACTCGACGACCGTTTCTCGGTGGAAAGTCCACAGCGCAACGCGGTCCACAGCCACGGCTTCGACTCGTTAATCGCCCGGTGTCGCCGCTCGCTCCGTCTCCACGACGCCCTCGCGCCAGCGTCCCAGACTGAACCACGCCGCGCCGAGGACGAACGACCCGGCCGCCGAGAACGACCACGCCCACCAGAGTCCGTCCACGCCCCACCCGAGTCCGGCGAGCGAGACGCCCGCAACCGGGAGCGTCCACCCGTAGGCCAGCACCACCGCGGCCGGAATCCGGAGGACCCACCGCGAGAGGAACGACAGTACCATCGCGGTCCGCGTGTCGCCCGCGCCGCGGAACCCGCCCTGCACGACCATCAGGCCACCGAAGAACGCGAGGAACGGCGCGATGATGCGGAGGAAGGTCACGCCCGCCGCGACGACCGCCCGGTCGGCGATGAACACCCGCATCGCCTCGTCGGGGAACGCGAACAGGAGCGCGCCGACGCCGAACAGCACCGCCATGGTCCCCGCAGTCCCCTTCCACGTCACCGCCGCGGCGCGGTCGGGCGTCCCCGCCCCGAGGTTCTGGCCGACGCCCGTCGCGGTGGCCTGTCCGACCGCGCCCGAGACGGTCCACGACACCGACATCAGGCGGAGACCGACGCCGTAGGCGGCGGTCGGAATCGGGCCGAACCGCGCGACCAGCGCCGCCATGGCCACCGCCGCGAAACTCCGAGCGAGTCCGTCGATGGTTCCCGGATAGCCCACGTCCACGAGTCGCTTCAGGACAGGCCAGTCGGGCCGGAGGTCTTCGAGGCGGAGTCGGACGCCCCAGTCGCCCTTCACGAGGATTGCGACGCCGATGGCCGCCGCGACGACCCGCGAGAGTAGCGTGGCGATGGCGGCCCCGCGGACGCCCCACTCGGGGAACGGCCCGTAGCCGAGGATGAGGAACGGGTCCAAGACGACGTTGGCCCCCGCCGAGAGGACCATCAGCCACATCGCAGTCCGCGTGTCGCCCGCGCCGCGCAGGACCGCCCGAAAGACGAAGAAGAGGAAGGTGAACGGGATGGAGACGAACAGCACTTCGACGTATTGGAGCGAGTAGGCGTACACCTGCCCCTCCGCCCCGACCAGCGAGAGTAAGGGGTGGCGAAAGGCGTAGCCGAACGTCGAGAGGACCAGCGCGACAGCGACGGTCAGCATCGTGGTCTGGGCGACCACGTTGTCGGCCTTCCGGTCGTCGCCCGCCCCGACGTGCTGGGAGACCAGCGCGACGGCGGCCGCGGTCAGGCCCATCGCCACCGAGACGAACATCCACGCGGTCGGGAACATCAGCGAGACGGCCGCGACCGCGTTCGGCCCGACGCGACCGACCCAGAACATGTCCGCGAGGTTGTAGAACGTCTGGAGCAGGTTCCCGGCGACCAGCGGCCACGCTAAGCTGGCGAGTTTCGGCGTGATGGCCCCGGTCGTCATATCGACGCGACTCTCCGCTGGATTCGACACGCTCTCGGCGGAACGTCGTGGCTGTGGGTCTTAAACGCATCTCTCGCGTACGGGGTTGCCGGATTCCCGAGCGCGGCCGTCACCCGAGATACCGTCTCCGCGCGTTCACTTCCCGGGACCGTGCATCCGCTTGTCGGGGTCCCGTCAGCGCGCACTCACACGCACGTCGCACGCGCCTTGCCCCACCGCCTTCCGGCGGTTTTGCCCGTCGAAAGCTTTACCAATTCACTTGTCCTAGCGGGGACACGATGAACGACGAGCGACTCCCGAGCGGCGCGGGACTCCCCCGAGAGCGACGCCCGCACGTCGGGCACTCCCCCGAAGTCGGAGGTGAGGCATGGAACTGATAATCACCGAGAAGGACAACGCGGCCAGACGCATCGCCGACATCCTGAGCGGCGAGTCGGCCGACGCCGAGCGCAAGAACGGCGTGAACGTCTACAAGTGGGGCGGCCGCCGGTGCATCGGCCTGTCGGGCCACGTCGTCGGCGTGGACTTCCCCGACGAGTACAACGACTGGCGCGACGTGGAACCGGTCGAACTCATCGACGCGCCCATCGAGAAGAAGGCCACGAAGGAGAACATCGTCTCCACCCTGCGCGTGCTGGCCCGGAAGGCCGACCGCGTGACCATCGCGACGGACTACGACCGCGAGGGCGAACTCATCGGTAAGGAGGCGTGGGAACTGGTTCGGGAGGTCAACGACGAGGTCCCCATCCAGCGCGTGCGGTTCTCCTCCATCACCGACAACGAGGTCACCGAGGCCTTCGAGAACCCCGACGAACTCGACTTCGACCTCGCGGCCGCGGGCGAGGCGCGACAGGAGATAGACCTCATCTGGGGCGCGGCGCTCACCCGGTTCCTCTCGCTGTCGGCCCGCCAACTGGGCGAGGACTTCATCTCGGTCGGCCGGGTCCAGTCGCCCACGCTGAAACTCATCGTGGACCGCGAGCGCGAAATCGAGGCGTTCGACCCCGAGGACTACTGGGAACTGTTCGCCGACCTGCTGAAGGACACCGACGACGAGACCGCGGAGTTCGAGGCCCAGTACTTCTACCGCGACGAGGACGGCAACGAGGCCGAACGCGTCTGGGACGAGGAGACCGCAGAGGCCGTCTTCGACGCGCTCGGTTCGGCCGCCGCGGCGACCGTCGAGCGAGTCAACCGACGCACTCGGACCGACGACCCGCCAGCGCCGTTCAACACCACGCAGTTCATCCGGGCCGCCGGGAGTCTGGGCTACTCGGCCCAACAGGCCATGAGCATCGCCGAGGACCTCTACACAGCGGGGTACATGACCTACCCCCGGACCGACAACACGGTCTACCCCGACGACCTCGACCCAGAGGAACTGCTCGATACGTTCTCGGCCAACTACCACTTCGGCGACGACGCCGAGGACCTGCTCGAACTGGACGACCTCGAACCCACCGAGGGCGACGAGGAGACCACCGACCACCCGCCGATTCACCCGACCGAGGACGTGCCGACGAAGGGCGAACTGAGCGACGACGAGTGGGAGATATACGAACTCGTCGTCCGGCGGTTCTTCGCCACCGTCGCCGAGTCCGCGACGTGGGAACACCTCAAGGTGGTCACGAGCGTCGAACCACGTTCGACGGAAAACGGCGTGGGCGACCACAAACTCAAGTCGAACGGCAAGCGCCTCGTGGAGGAGGGCTACCACGCGGTCTACCCCTACTACAACAGCTCCGAGAACTACGTGCCCGACGTGACCGAGGGCGACGAGCTAGCGATAACGGACGCCCGCATCGAAGACAAGCAGACCCAACCGCCCCGCCGCTACGGCCAGTCGCGGCTCATCGAGACCATGGAGAAGATGGGGGTCGGGACGAAGTCCACCCGCCACAACACCATCGAGAAGCTCTACGACCGGGGCTACGTCGAGGGCGACCCGCCCCGACCCACGCAACTGGCGAAGGCCGTGGTCACGGCCGCCGAGAAGTTCGCGGACCTCGTCGTCAGCGAGGAGATGACGCGGGAACTGGAGGAGGACATGACCGCCATCGCGGAGGGCGAGGCCGACCTGAGCGAGGTGGCCGACGAGTCCCGCGAGTACCTCCAGCAGGTGTTCGACGAACTGCGCGACTCCCGCGAGGAGGTCGGCGACCTGCTACAGGAGTCGCTGAAGGCCGACAAGAAACTCGGGCCCTGCCCCGAGTCGGACCACGAACTGCTGGTCCGCCAGAGCCGAAACGGGTCGTACTTCGTCGGCTGTGACGGCTACCCCGACTGCGAGTACACCCTGCCGCTCCCGAACACGGGCAAGCCCCTCATCCTCGACGAGGAGTGCGAGGACCACGACCTCCGGCACGTCAAGATGCTCGCCGGACGCCAGACGTTCGTCCACGGCTGTCCGCTCTGCAAGGCCGAGGAGGCCGAGGAGGAGGACGACGAGGTCATCGGGGTCTGTCCCGACTGCGGCGAGGAACACGACGGAGAACTGGCCATCAAGCACCTCCAGAACGGCTCCCGACTCGTCGGCTGTACCCGGTACCCCGACTGCGACTACTCGCTCCCGCTGCCGCGCCGGGGCGACATCGAAATCACCGACGAGCGCTGCGAGGAACACGACCTGCCGGAACTCGTCGTCCACAACGGCGACGAACCGTGGGAACTGGGCTGTCCCATCTGCAACTACCGGGAGTTTCAGGCCCGCGAGAGCGAGTCGGGCAGCGACCTCGAATCGCTCGACGGCATCGGCGAGAAGACCGCCGAGAAGCTCTCGGCGGCGGGTATCGAGAGCATCGAGGACCTGAAGGACGCCGAAGTCGAGACGGTGGCCTCGGAGGTGCAGGGCGTCAGTGAGGACCGGATTCGGGGCTGGCAGGCGAAAGCCGACTGAATAGAGACGTTTCGCTTCGTTCCGTGTCGTCGTTTTGCGTGCCACACCTGCTGCATCTGCGGTCGGCGCGCTGGCGCGCCTCCGCGGTGCGCCCTCGTGCGCGAGGGATGAGCATCGGAGGGAACGACCGAGAAGCGCAATCGGTTGAGGAGGCGCGTGGCTCGTGCTGTGCGGTGTCGGTGCGGTATTCATTGGCTCAAGCAACAGCCAGCGTCCGGATATCGGCGTTACAGAGAAAGAT
The DNA here is from genome assembly GCF_024218795.1 of Halorussus aquaticus. Lineage (GTDB taxonomy): Archaea > Halobacteriota > Halobacteria > Halobacteriales > Haladaptataceae > Halorussus > Halorussus aquaticus. The sequence goes on along the minus strand of NZ_CP100400.1, from coordinate 1,700,832 downwards.
ACCCGCCTGTCAGTCGCTCGTCGCGCTCTCCACGATTTCGATTTCTTCGTCGGTCAGACCGTACAGTTCGTAGACGATCTGGTCGATGAGGTAGTCGGTCTTCTGTATCTTCTCGTCCAGTTCCTCGGCGCGCTCCTTCGTCTCGATGTAGCTTTGCAGTCCGTCTTCCACGTCGGCCACCTCGGGGAGCGTGAGGCCTTTCAGACGGTCGATGAGCGAGTTCGTCTTGGTCGCGTTGTCGCGGAATCCGGCGAACCCGCCCGCCTCCTCGACGGCGACCGGGACAAACGCTTCGATGAGATCGGCCTCGGTCTCGGTGAGGTCGGTGATGCGGAGCGCGGGCAGGAACTCGGTCTCGGTGTAGCCGTACTGGTCGAGGTCGTGGCCGTCCTCGTCTTCGGGCTTGTAGCGCGCCGTGAGATTGATAGTGACGGTGCTGGGGTTCTCTCTTTCGACCGTCGCGCGTTCGATTTGGAGTTTCTCGCGGGTCTCGGTGGTCTCGTGGAGGATGGAGTCGGCGCTGTCCTTCGGGGGTTGGCTGAAGCCGATTTCGGGGAGGGGTTCGCCTTTGGTGTAGTTTCCGAGGTGGTCGAGGAGGGAGAGATTTAACCTATCACGTTTTTCTCGAGTCTCTATTGCGTCCTGGGCCAACTCAGACAATTCACCATCTTCAGTAACATGTTTGATTGGCACTTGTTCGACATGGACCGCTCTGAACTCTTGATAACCACCTCGGAGACCCGAAAGTTCAGCTTGCACCCAAAATCTTGTCAAATTGGAATTTAGAATGGCCAATAATTTATAATCCTCTGTAGGGATTGAATATAGCTTATCATTAATATGGTGGCCATCTGTGTCTAAAGCAAAGTTTGGTCCCTTAGAGATCACTGGATAAACTATCTTTGGTCCTTCTAACTCTTTGTAATAATCGCACGGTCTTAGTTCCCACCAACAGTCTCCCCTATCATGTCGGTTTTCTGCATCACTACGGAACTTCGATAGGTATTTTGCCAACTGGGTGTGTTCCGACTTAAACCAATCCCAAGCTTCTGCCTCTGTCTTCACGTCTGCTGCAGATTTAGTCCATCCTGAAGGAATGCGGATTAGATGCCTATCCTCGTAATCCACACGGTAACGATGAATGTCACGCCCTCTCAGGAGACTGAATACATGTTTATCATCCAGGTCCAGTTTCTGATATTCTTCTTTCTCAAGGATGAATGCTTCATTTAATCCTGTAAGGATTCCTCGGCGTAACGGTACGTCAATGTAATCTACTAACTGTTGCGCATCTTTTTCTATCTTATTGATGATTTTCGTGAGTTGTGGATTTTGAATCCGCCAACCATTATCCCCAAAGGATTTTTGTTTCACTTCATATCCTATATCGCTGATTTCTCTCCTAAGGTCTGCGAAATCTAAACTTGGGACCTTGCCAATAAGTGGCTTGTGCGTCTCAAGGGCTTCCTCTTTGTCGAAGATGAGGATGAGGGGATAGGCACTCACTTCTCGACCAAACACCGGTAAAGAATGGAAGTCAATCGCTCGGCGTATTTTCGTCTGCTTGGAAAGCTTGGATCGGAGTTTTTGACCGTACTCAGAGTGCATAAATTTGTTAGAAACGATAAAACCGAGTGATTTACTGTTACGGAGGACTTTATAACCAAGCTCTAAGAAGTATGTATAGAGGTCTGCAGCACTATGATAAGTGTCATATCGAGTCTGGAAGTAGGATTTGGCACTTTTTAGTTGCTCCTGCCGAACATACGGCGGATTCCCTAGCACAACATCGAACCCGGCATCCCCAGCCAAATCACCACTTTCACCGAAGAACACCTCGGGGAACTCCAGTTCCCAGTGGAAGAACTGCTCCGTCTCGGCCATCGCCTGCGCACTCTTGAACCAGTCGGTCTCGGCCACGTCCTCCCACGAGTCGTCCCGAAGCGCCTTCGCCATCTGCTCGTCGGCATCGTCTGGCACGTCGAGACCGAACTGGGAGGCGGTGTGGACAGACGCCATTTCGAGCAGATGCACGAACAAGGGGTCGCTTCGAATCTCCTCGTAGGTGCGCTCCATCTCCTTGATGTCAGACAACTCGTCGTTGTCGATGTCGAGGAGGTCCTGCATCAGGTCCATGACGTGTTCCAGTGCCTCCCGACGTGTCTGTTCCATCCAGTCCGAGAGCGTCGTCTGACCCGAGGGTCCACCCTCGTCGTCGGTGGAGAGGATTTCGCTGATGTCGCTTCCGACTAGCGAGTTTCCGGTCTTGAGGTGGTGGTCGAGGAACGCGAGCGGTTGGTCGGCCGCGAGAGTTTCGAGCCACATCGAGAGTTTCGCCAGTTCGACCGCCATGCCGTTCAGGTCTACGCCGTATATGCACTCCTTCGATATCCTGCGGCGGAACTCCTGCTCGTCGTAGGACTGTAATTCCTGCTCGCGCACTACTTCCATCACGCGCTCGGTGAGATAACCCGTCGCCTTCGTGAGGAAATGTCCGCTACCCATCGCAGGGTCGAGGATTTTCAACTCTTGCACGGACTGCCAGAAACGCATGAAGTACTGCCGGTCGCTCGGTTCCAGTCCGTCCGCCCGGAGTTCGTCTTTTATCTCCTCGATCAGCGGGTCGATGGTCTCTTCGACGATGTACGTGACCACGTAGTCCGGGGTGTAGTACGACCCCGTGGACTTGCGCTCGCCGTCGTCGTTGACGACGTAGAGGCCACCTGCTGGCACGCTTTCGACGGCATCGGCGACCGAAACCTCCGTCGCGGGTTTCCAGACTTGCCCGCCGTCTTCAGAGACGGCCGCGTACTGCTCAGGTGCGATGCGGAACTCGTGTTCTAACAGTCCCTCGTATATAGACCCGAGGTGGCGAGTATCGAGGTCGGCGTAATCTGCTAAGACGAATTCCCCGTCGTCGGTCTTTGTGGTCGAGATGCGGTAGATGACCTCTGCGAGGTACTCGTCGGCGACGCCGTGTTCGGTGAGGAAGTCGTGTTCGTCCGCGTCGAACAGTCCGCCGTTGTAGGCCGGGATGCCTAGGTCCTCTTTCCCCTGGTCGATGAGTCGGAAGAGGTCTTGGAGACGCTGCCAGATGGACGTCGAGTATTCGCTGTACGCGGAGTCGAACGTCTCTCCCTCCTGTATCGCGTCTCGAATCTCGACGCGCTTCTGGTCGAGGCTGAAGTTCTCCTCGTACTCCCGTTGTGCCTCGGGGTCGTCGGGGTTTATGAGGTGACGAGACTCGGCGTAGAGGATGAACATCAACCGATACAGCAGGACCAGCGACTGCTCCTTGAGTTCGTCTAGCGCCTCGTCGTCGTCGGGGTCGATACTCAGGTCGTTCGTCTCTAGGAAACCCTTGCCGAGTACCCGGAGCGCGGTGAAAACGTTGTCCTGGAGGTCTTCCCCTAGCTCTTGGGCCGCAGTCTCGCTCTCGTTCCAGACGGTGTCGAGGAACGTGTCTCCCGCAACGCTCTTGAACGCCTCCGGTCGGAAGAAGAGGTGGAAATATTTGAAATCCTCGACCGTTCCCGATTCGAGGAGTTCCGGAAGGTCGACCTCGTAGAACGTCTGGGTCTCGTAGTCCTTCGTTCCGTACAGTCGCCACTGCTTCCCGTTCGTCAGAATCCCCCACTGAATGTTCTCAGGTGTCCGTTCGAGATAGAATTTCACCTGATGAGAGGCGTCTCGATACTGGCGGTCTTCGCTGAAGCGTTTCGTGAAGTTCGCGTTCCACTGCTTCGCTTCGAGCAGGGCGCTGGCCTTCCCGAACGTCCCTCCGGGGTCGTCTTTCAGTTTCCGCTCGGCGGCCTCTCGATAGACCTCTTCGGACTCATATAACAGTCGGTCGACGTATCCACCGCCATCGGGCAGCGTCTGTTCCGGAATCGTTTCGTGCCCGAGAATTTCGAGGACTGGCTCAATCCATTTGTCTATTAGCGGGTCCTCCTTGTGACCTGCGACCAAAGTGTCCTCTTTCTTCCAGAGTTCTTGCAGTTGGTCGAACGCGGCTTCGACGCCTTCAGCATCCTCCCACTCGTCTAGTTCTTTTATTCGCTCCTTAAGATAATGGCCCGAGAATAGATTCGAATTACGATATGGATTTTGAGAGAGCGTTGATTGGCTCATCTGGATACTCGGAGGTCATGGAGACGACCGACATGAAAGTATTGGATACCCTGCTAAATCTACTTACAAACTGGTTCCGATCTTCTGCCTCTGGTTCCGAAGAGGTTTTAGCACGGAATACGGTTTACACGAATAATGACTACACCGTGGGCCGAATGGGACCACATCGTCAAGTTAGACCCCGACAAGACGCTCGCGGAGGGCGAAACCTTCGAGGACGTCTGCCGGACCGGTACCGACGCCCTCGAAATCGGCGGGACGCTCGACATGACCCAAGAGAAGATGCAGCGGGTCATCGACGCCTGCGCGAAGTACGACGTGCCGCTGTATCAGGAACCGAGCAACCCGGCGGTCGTCGTGGACCACGAGGCGCTGGACGGTTACCTCGTGCCCACCGTACTGAACGCCGGGGACATCGCGTGGGCGACCGGGTTCCACAAGGAGTGGGTCAAGACCAGCGACGTGAACTGGGACCGGACGACCACCGAGGCGTACGTCATCATGAACCCCGACGCCAGCGTCGCCGAACTCACCGACGCCGACTGCGACCAGTCGCCCGAGGACGTGGCCGCCTACGCCGAGGTCGCCGAGCAGATGTACGGCCAAGAGATAATCTACGTGGAGTACTCCGGCGTCTTCGGCGACCCCGACGTGGTCGAAGCGGCCGCGGACGCGCTGGAGGCGGCCACTCTGTTCTACGGCGGCGGCATCCACGACTACGACTCGGCGCGGACGATGGCCGAACACGCCGACGTGGTGGTCGTCGGGGACCTCGTCCACGACGAGGGCTGTGACGCCGTCCGCGAGACGGTCGAGGGAGCGAAGGACGCCAAGAAGACCGCCGCCGAATCGGTCTGAGCCGCTTATCTGGGGACACTGAGCCGACTGCGTATTCGCTGGGTGCTGGACGCCGTCGATAGTTGTTCTCGCTGCGTTTCGAGTCGTCGGGTGTCCAGCGGTCGGTCCGCCGGTCCAGCGACCGGTTCTCGGCGACTCCCCTCGTCGGTCTCCTACGGCCGACGGAGGTCGTCGGGGGATGGCTCGACCGGAACGGGAGGCGCGTCCGAATCAGCGTCGCGGACTGGCGATGAGTCGCATTTCCGAGACAGTTGCTAGCACGCTTCGGACAGGCCTTTTGCGGTCGGCGCGCCAGTTCCGTCCGGCTCGAATGACCGCGTTTAAGAACGCCCCGCGAGAACTCAGTGGTATGGAAGACCGAACGTACACCGCGGACGCCGAACCCGGCGACACGGTCACCGTGGCCGGGTGGGCGCACGAAATCCGCGACCTCGGTGGCATCGCATTCCTCATCGTCCGCGACACGACCGGCAAGATTCAGGTCAAGTTCGAGAAGGACGAGATGGACGACGACCTCGTGGACGCCGGCACGAACGTCAACCGCGAGAGCGTCGTGACGGTGACGGGCGACGTGGAAGAGGAAGAGCGCGCGCCCACCGGCGTCGAAATCGTCCCCGACTCCGTGGAGGTCATCGCCGAGGCCGACCCCGAACTCCCGCTCGACCCCTCGGGCAAGGTGGACGCCGACCTCTCGACGCGACTCGACAACCGCACCCTCGACCTCCGCAAGGAGGAGACCAAGGCAATCTTCGAGATTCGCGCCGAAGTCCTGCGGTCGGTCCGCGAGGCGTTCCGCGAACTGGGGAGCACCGAGATCAACACGCCGAAAATCGTCGCGACGGGCACGGAGGGCGGCACCGAACTCTTCCCCATCACCTACTTCGGGCAGGAAGCGTTCATGAACCAGTCGCCCCAGTTGTTCAAGCAACTGATGGTCGGGTCCGGACTGGAGCGCGTCTTCGAGATCGGCCCGATCTTCCGCGCCGAGGAACACAACACCCCGCGCCACCTCAACGAGGCGACCTCCATCGACTTCGAGAGCGCCTTCTTCGACCACCACGACGCGATGGACGCCTGCGAGACCGTCGTGAAAGCGGCCTACGAGGGCGTCGCCGAGAACTGTCAGGACGAACTCGAAGCGCTCGGCTACGAGGACTTCGAGGCTCCCGAGGGCGAGTTCCCGCGACTCTCCTACGAGGAGGCCATCGAGCGCATCAACGCCACCGGCGAACTCGACGAGCAACTCGTCTGGGGCGACGACCTGCCCACCGAGGGCGAGAAAGCGCTCGGCGACGACGTCGGCTCGCACTACTTCATCACCGACTGGCCCAGCGAGATCAAGCCGTTCTACATCAAGGACCACGACGACGACGAGCAACTCTCGACCGGGTTTGACCTGATGGCTCCGAGCATGGAACTCGTCTCGGGCGGTCAGCGTGAACACCGCTACGACCGACTCGTCGACGGCTTCGAACAGCAGGGTCTCGACCCCGACGCGTTCGAGTACTACACCAAGATGTTCAAGTACGGCATGCCGCCCCACGCCGGGTGGGGACTCGGCGGCGAGCGTCTCGTCATGACGATGCTCGGTCTGGAGAACATCCGCGAGGCCGTTCTCTTCCCCCGCGACCGCCAGCGTCTGAGCCCGTAGGCGAAGACGTTGGGAGCCAGCGAGACGAACAGCGTGAGTCTCGCGGGACCGCCAGCGTCTCTCGCCGTAAGCCGACTACTTCCTTTTCGCGGCGTCTTCGACCAGTTCGTACGCTTTTTCCCGGAGTTCGCCGGTCATATGTAAGCCGTGGCTATCGACGCGCCGAACTAGCTCTTTACCCTGTTCGGTGGTCATGTCACGTACTTCGACTGCGCGGACAATGACACCAACTGTTCCCGTAACGGTCGCACCAAGAGTATCAGCGATAGTTCGGACGCGTTTATCGTCAGAGATTACCAGAATCCGGTCGTCGTTTTGCCCAGTCCGGAGTACGCCTGCGATAATCCGAACATCGCCGTTAACGTCAGTCTCTCCGAGTAAATCTTTCGCCTTCCGTTCTCGCTCTGCTTCTTCATCGAGTAAATCGGCCCTTCCGCGGTTCAGCCCAACTGAGTCTCTGTCCAAGAACTCACTCACGTTAGTTTGGGCTGGTTCAGTCGAAACCTCGTCAAGAACCTCGCCCTCAATTATAATCTTACGGTCGAAAGTCTGCAACAGGTGCAGTTCTCCAATTTGTCCGAGGGAGATGAGGGTGGTTGCGTCAACGAGAATCATAGGTCCTGCACAGCATCGGCGTCAGCTTCCAGATCTCCGGGAGATAGCTGTGAAGTCAGATTCTGTTCACGCGCGATTTCGAACCATTCGCCCAGAGGTACGCCTGCAATTCGGGCCGCCTCGTTGACCGACACCTCGCCAGATTGGTATTGTTCAATTGCAATGCGAACGCGAATATCGTATAGACCCTCGTTGAGGGCTTTTCGGATTGTCGTACTCTTATCTTCGCCAAGAAGTTCTGCAACCTCCTCTAATGCTTCTTCCTCATCGTCGGGGATTCTCGCACTGATTGAAGGCACGTATACTTGGTACTACGTTGTAATCACTTATGAACTTACGGACGATTCACCGACTCATCCCGACTCCTGCTCGGCGGTCCCCTCGTCCACGTCCACGTCGATGTCCTCGGGGGAGGTCCCGCCGCGGATACCGTGGCCGTACTTGAGCAGGCCGACGAAGACGGAGCCGCCGATTACGTTGCCCACGGTGGACCACAGCAGGAAGTGCGCGAAGTCGAGGACGGTGATGCCCTGCCGGGCGAACATGCCGAGCATGACCTCGACGCTCCCCGCGATGGAGTGGGGCAGGTGGGCCAACCCGATGACCACCGCGACCAACCAGACGAAGAACGCCTGACTGATGGTGTTCTGTCCGGCGGCGACCAGCCACGTCATCAGCCCCATCAGCCACCCGGCGAGGACGGCCGCCAGCACGGTGGTGGACCACGAGTACTTCACCAGTCCGTGGGCGATTTCCCCGAAGGCCGACATCTCGACGGTCGTCAACTCCGGTCCGACCTGAACCGCGAGGAGCGAGAACAGCGCCCCGCCGACGAGGTTCGAGACGTAGATGACGCCCCACAGTCTGGCGAGTTTGCTCACGGACGCCTGTCCGTTGAGGACCGGCACGACGGCGAGCGACGTGTGTTCGGTGAACAGTTCCGACCGACCGAGGACGACGAAGATGAATCCGACGGCGTACGCGTTCGCCACCAGCAGTCCCGTCAGGGGGTCGGAGAACGCGCCGGAACTCATGGTGATGACGACCGCCATCAGGAAGGGACCGAAGCCGATGTCCAGTCCGGCCGACAGACCGGACAGCGCCAGTCCGACGTTCGAGCGCTGTAACTGGCTCAGTCCCTCCTCGATTTCCAGACCCAGAATCTCCTGATACGAGGTGGGCGACGGGTCGTTGTCGGAACTCATGTCCGGTGTGGGCGTACGACTACTCCGAGCGCGCGGAAGTGACTGATGGCCCGGCCGTCGCGTCGAACCGAACCGCCGCGACGAGCGCGGATTATAAAGGTTATACGGCCCGCCTCGAAACGTGAGAGTATGACCGACGACTCGTCGCGGGCGTTCGTGCCGGGCCACGTCACCGGCTTCTTCAGCGTCCACGACGCCGACGACCCCGAGCAGGCGGGGTCCAGAGGTGCAGGACTGACCCTCTCGGACGGCGTGACCGTCGAGGTCGAACCCGCCGCCGAGACGTCGATGCAGTTGAACGACGAACCCGCCGCCGTCGAAGCGGTGACGCGAGTCCTCTCGGCGCTCGACGTCGACGCGCGCGTGACCGCGACCACCGACCTCCCCGTCGGCGCTGGGTTCGGCGTCTCGGGAGCGACCGCGCTCGGAACCGCGCTGGCCGCCAACCGCGTCTTCGACTGCGGACGCTCGGAGAACGAACTGACGACCATCGCCCACGCCGCGGAGGTCGAGGCCGGGACCGGTCTCGGCGACGTGGTGGCCCAAGCCCGCGGCGGCGTCCCGATTCGACTCGACCCCGGCGCGCCCGAGTACAACCGCCTCGACGGCGTTCCCGAGCGAACGCGCGTCGAGTACCTGACGCTGGGCGAGCGCTCGACGTCGGCCGTGCTGTCGGGCGACACCGACCGACTCTCGAGGGTCGGCGTGGACAGACTGGTCGAACTCGTCGAGGAACCCACCCTGCCGACGCTGATGGCGGCCTCCCGCGAGTTCGCTCGGGAGGCCGACCTGCTCACGCCGGAGGTCGAGAGCGTCCTCGCCGACGTGCGCGAGGAGGGCGGCGAGGCCGCGATGGCGATGCTGGGCGAGACCGTGTTCGCGCTCGGCAACGGCCTGTCGCGTGCGGGCTACGACGCCGAGACCTGTGAGACCCACCCCGCCGGTGCGACGCTACAGATGGACTGATTTTTGGCGCGTCCCTGCGGAGTATCCGACATGACCGAGATTCCCGACGACCATCCGCGCGCCGAGTCGCTCCGGACCAGACACCGAATCGAGGCGGGCGTCGAGAAGGGCATCACCAGCAAACAGGGCCTCATCGCGCAGGGCCGGGGCGAGGCGTACGACTACCTGCTCGGCGAGGAGACGATTCCGAGCGCCGAGCGAGCGGAGCGCGCGGCCGCGGCCCGCCTCCTGCTGGCCGACCACGCGGTCCTCTCGGTCAACGGGAACGTCGCGGCGCTCGTGCCGGGGGAGATGGTGGAACTGGCGGACGCGGTCGGTGCCGACCTCGAAGTGAACCTGTTCAACCGGACCGAAGAGCGCATGGCGGCCATCGCCGACCACCTCCGGGACCACGGCGCGACCGACGTGAAGGGTCTCGCGGCCGACGCCCGGATTCCGGGACTCGACCACGAGCGCGCGAAGGTGGACGAGGACGGCATCCACGACGCCGACGTGGTTCTCGTTCCGCTGGAGGACGGCGACCGGGCCGAGGCGCTCTCGGAGATGGGCAAGACCGAAATCGTCGTGGACCTGAACCCGATGTCGCGGTCGGCCCGGGTCGCCGCCATCCCGATCATCGACAACATCGTCCGTGCCGTGCCGAACGTGACGGAGCACGCGAGAGAGTTGAAAGACGCCTCGCGCGAGGAGTTGGAAGCTATCGTCTCGGAGTTCGACCGCGAGGCGGCGCTGGAGGAGGCCGAACGGGCGATTCGGCAGGGCGACCTCGACTGAGACGGACGGGGTTGCTACATCTTTTTACTTCTCGAACACAACTACGTGACGATTACATGACGATTCGAAACGCACTCTTCGGGGGGATATCGCCGTGAGCGAGTACGAGGTCCGCTACATCGACCGCACGCTACCCGAACCCGAGTCCGTCCGCGACGCGCTCGCCGACGTGGACGAGGCCCTCACCGACCAGCGACTCCTCAGACTCTGTCGCCTCCTCTATCCCGCGGTCAGGGTCCGCGTCGCGTACCGGCCGTCCGGAGACCCCGAACCGGTGGCCGCACGTATCAACGTCCTGCTGGACGGACTCGACGCGGGCCACGAACCGGACCTCGCGGCGTTCGCCGAGAAGAGCGGGTCACCGATTCCCGTCTCGCTCGTCGGTCAGTACCGACTGGGGACTCACGCCGGTCCGGAGTCCGTGCTCCCGCTGGAGTTCGTGCGCTCGAAACGGACCGCCACGAGCGAACTGGCCGACGTCTTGCGCCAGACCGACGACGGTTCGGCCACCGAACTCCGGGAACGGTTCGGACTGCCCGCCGACTTCGACCCGTCGGGAACGGTCGAAATCGAGGATGCGACAAGACTCTACCTTCCGTTTTGGCTCGCACAGTTCGGCGGTAAGACCGCGAACAGCGAGCGCGTCGTCGCCTTCCGCGACGTCGGGTGGGTCGAGACCGACGACTCCGCCCGCGAGGAGACGTGGCTCTCGGACCACGTCGCTGGCGACCCGGCGTTACTCTCGCGAGTTCGGGAAGTAGCGCGCCTCGACGACCCGACGCCGTTCGAGGAACGCGCGCCGTCGGATACACGCGACGGGACGGAGAGTCGGCCCGACGACGAGACACGGGGGTCGGCCGACCCGTCCGCTCCTGTGAGTGGAGAGACAGACGCGGAACCACCGGAGGAGACGGACTCCGAGATAACAGTACCCGACGACGTAGAGTTGTCGGTCTCCTCGATTCTGGAGACCGACCCGGAGCGCGACTTCGCCGACGTGGGCGGCATGAGCGACCTGAAGGAGACGCTCAGAGAGTTGGTCCTAAAGCCGCTCGAAGAACCCGAAAAGTACGAGAAGTACGGACTGGGCGTCACCGACGGCGTGTTACTGTACGGTCCGCCGGGGTGCGGAAAGACCCACGTCGCCGGAGCGCTGGCGGGCGAACTCGACCGCCACTTCCTCTCGGTCTCGCCCAGCGACCTGACCAGCAAGTGGGTCGGCGAGGCGGCCGACAACGTCGCCGACGTGTTCGCGGTCGCTCGCGCCAACGCACCGTGTCTGGTGTTCATCGACGAGATAGACGCCGTGGCCAGCGACCGGAGCGGACGGATGACCAACACCGAACAGCAGATGGTCAACCAACTGCTCACGGAACTCGAGGGCGCGAGCGACGACGACGTGGTGGTGTTGGCCGCGACCAATCTCGTGGAGGACGTGGACGACGCGGTGTTGCGTTCGGGCCGGTTCGACGAACGCGTCGAAGTGACCCCGCCGGACGCCGAGGCGCGTGAGGCGATTCTCGAGGTCCACCTCGACGGGCGGCCCACGGCGTCGGAACTCTCGCTGACGGAAGCGGTCGAGCGGACCGCGGGCTACGCCGCCAGCGACCTCGAACTCGTCGCCGAACGCGCGGCGCGGGCCGCGCTCGCGGACGACGCCGACATCGGCGAGGCGCACCTGCTCTCGGCCGCCGACGAGGTGGAGACGAGCATCGCCGGATGGCTCGACCAGTACGACGTGGCGGCGGAGGGCGCGGCCGACGAGGAGGGCGTCCGGCGGCCCCCGGGCGTCTCGCTGGACGCGGAGCAACTCCTCGACGCGCCGCCGTCGCGGGACTTCGCGGCCGTCCCCGGGATGACGGAGACGACCACCGCGCTCCGGGAGCGCGTCCTCGACCAACTCGAAAATCCCGAGCAGTACGAGGACTACGGCGTCGATTCACCGGACGGCGTCTTACTGTACGGCCCGCCGGAGTGCGGGAAGACCTACCTGAGCCGGGCTATCGCGGGCGAACTCGGCTGGCCGTACCTTCGCGTGACGCCACCGGCGTTGGCCGTCGAGTGGGACGGGACGCCCGAGGAGAACGTCGGGGACGCGTTCGAGGTGGCGCGAGCGAACGCGCCCTGCGTGCTGTTCGTGGACGACCTCGACGCGCTCACGCCCGGCGGCCGAGGCGCGAGCGACCGGGGACTCTCCCACCGCCTCGCTGCCGAACTGGACGCGACACCGTCGGAGGTGTTCGTCGTCGGAACGACCCACCTCGTCGAGGACGTCGCCGATTCGGTGTTGCACGCGGGCTGTTTCGCCGAACGCGTCGAGGTTCCGCTCCCGGACGAGGAGACCCGCGAGGCAGTCCTGCGCGAGGCGCTGGACGACCGCCTCCTCGGCGACGTGGACTGGGACGTCGTGCTCGAAGCGTCGACGGGCGACAACGTCAGCGACCTCCGGTCGGTCGCCCAGAGCGCTGCGCGGGCGGCGCTCCGGGAGGGCGAGGCGGTGACGACCGACCACCTCGTCGAGGCGCTCGACGCGGTCGGCCAGAGCGTCGCCGACTGGAGCGAACGAAATCGGTACGCCGACAGCGAGTACGGGTCGGACCTGCGGACCGTCTTCTGAACGCGACCGGACGGTGGCTTCGACTCGTCGGTATCGTGAGTATTCGCAAAAATCGCAGTGCCGTGTGTCGCGTAGCGCGACGTGTTTTCCGACTTACGCCCGGACGACGTTCGTCGCGCGGGGGCCCTTGGGGGCGTCTTCGATGTCGAATTCGATGTCAGTTCCCTCTTCGAGGTCGGGACCGCCAACGTCCTCCATGTGGAAGAACACGTCGTCGTCCGCGTCGTCGGTAGAGATGAAACCGTAGCCGCCTGTGTCGTTGAAGAAATCAACAGTTCCGTTTGCCATTGCAACTATAGAGAGGCCGGACTCACGGATAACGCTTCCGAGAGCCGGGATATCACGGGTCTCGGGTGGGTTTTGGGCCAGTTTCGATTGCGAGGGTCGGGTTGTAGTCCACGTTCGGTTCCGAGACGATACGACGCTGTAGCTAGCTACTGCCGTCACCTACGAGTTACCGCAACCGCACAGCACCGCCCTCAGCCCTCCCCAGCCTCCTCCCTCACTGCGTTCGGTCACCCCTCGCACGGGAACGGTGCGACACGAAGTCGCGCCGGAAGACAAACCGCGACTTCCGAACCCTCGGTCGCTTCTCTCCCGAGGACGCCAGCGCGCGCCGAGTTGACGGTGTCACCGTCTCGCACTCAATTCGGAACCTCTTTCAACCACGGTGTAATACCACTTGGTTGTATGAGCGAATTCGACCAGTTCAGCGACGTCGGCGAGGCGGAAGTCACCCGCGCCATCGGACAGGAGTGGACCGAGGAGTTCATGGACTTCTCGGACAGCGACGTCATCGTCGTCGGCGGCGGTCCGTCGGGACTGACGGCCGCCAAGGAGCTATCGGAACGCGGCGTCCAGACGATGGTCGTCGAGAAGAACAACTACCTCGGCGGCGGGTTCTGGCTCGGCGGCTTCCTGATGAACAAGGTGACGGTCCGGGACCCGGCCCAGCAGGTGCTCGACGAACTCGACGTGGACTACAAGCCGTCGCAGGACTCCGAGGGTCTCTACGTCGCCAACGGACCCGAGGCCTGTTCCGGTCTCATCAAGGCGGCCTGCGACGCGGGCGCGAAGATGCAGAACATGACGGAGTTCACCGACATCGTAATTCGGGAGGACCACCGCGTCGGCGGCATCGTGATGAACTGGACGCCGGTCCACGCGCTCCCCCGCGAGATCACCTGCGTGGACCCCATCGCCGTCGAGGCCGACCTCGTCATCGACGCGACGGGACACGACGCCATGGCCGTCTCGAAACTCGACGAGCGCGGCGTCCTCGACGCCCCCGGCATCGGCGACGCGAAGGAGAACGCGACGGGCATGGACCAGACCGGCGACGACTCCTACGGCGCGCCCGGCCACGACTCGCCCGGCCACGACTCGATGTGGGTCGGCAAATCGGAGGACGCCGTGGTCGAACACACCGGTCTCGTCCACGACGGTCTCGTCGCGACCGGGATGGCGACCGCGACGACCTACGGCCTGCCGCGGATGGGACCGACCTTCGGTGCGATGCTCATCTCGGGCAAGCGCGCCGCCCAGTGCGCCATCGACGAACTCGGCGTGGACGCCGACCCAGTCGATATGACCACCCGGACCGCGTCGGCTGACGACTAGCCACTTTTTACGAGGTGGGGTTTCCTCGATCGCTGCGGGAACCCCATCCCACAAAGACTCGGAGAAAAACCTCCCGGACGCGAGCGAAGCGAACGTCCGGCGAACCGTGCGCCTCCGGCGGGCGGATGCTTCGACGGACCAGTTGGTCGAGATTCTACTCCGCGACGCCCATCGCGAACATCGTCGTCGGGGTCTGGCTCTCGGCGCGCGGCGAGAGGAACTCGGTCACCTCGTCGTCGAAGAACGTCAGGCCCGTCCCGCCGAGCGGACGATGAGCGTAGGTCGCCAGATAGAGTCGCCCGAGTACGACGCCCGCCTCCAGTTGCGCCAGACGGTATCCCCGGTCGCCCAGTTCCTCGACCACCGCATCGACGTCCGTCATGCAGTAGACGTTGACGTGGGCGTCACCGGCCCACTCCTGACCGAGCGCCAGTCGGGTCTGGTCCCGACTCGTCGCGTCGCCGAGTCGCTCCAGCGCCTCCTCCTCGGGGTGGAACTGGTAGCTCCCGTCCGGCACCTCCTCGACGTCCGTCGCGAGAACGTACACGTCGTTGAACCGGAGGCCCGACGCGTCGCCCGCGTTCCAGTCGCCCGGAACGCCCCGCGTGGCCCGGTCGAGGACGGTCCCTAGCTTTCGTCGGCTCAGCGGTTCGTCGGCGAACTCCCGGCAGGAGCGACGGCGTCGGATGGCGTTCCACAGCGGCCGCGCCACCTCCGTCTCGTAATCGACCGGGGCGAGCGGGACGCGCTCGCCGTCGCCCGGCGAGACGCTCCCGACCGAACCGGCCTCGCGAACGCGGTCGCGCCACGCCGCCGCCGACTCGCCGTCGGAGAGGGTGCTTCCCGCCCACGCTTCGTACGGGAGGTCGTGCGAGCGGTCGTGAGCGGGGTGCGCGACGGTCTCGGGTTCGACTGGTTCGACCGGCGGCGATTCGTTCGCGGACGGGCCGCCGTCCGGCGCGCCCCGCCCGACCGAGACGAGTTCGAGCGGGGCTTCGGTCTCGGGGGCGACCCCGAGCAGGTCGGCGACCGAACGGTCGTCGAACCCCGTCACGACCGACGCGGGCAGGTCGAAGGCGTGGGCGGTCCCGAGCAGGTTGGCGACCACGGTCCCCGAGTCCCAGAACGCGTGGCGGTAGGTCCGCTCGCGGTACTTCCACGCGTTGCGCCACCACTCGGAGGTGACCGCGACGGTGACCGGCGCGTCCGCGACGCCCGCGCCGGGACCGGCCGCGTCCGCGAGCGCTCCCCGGTAATCCCCTTCGCGGAGAACGTCCAGCGAGAACGTCGTGGGGTCGAAGTGGTAGACGCCAGCGTCGAGACCGTCGAGGTCGGCGCAGACCACGTAAGCGTCGATGTGGTGGAGATTGCCGGTACAGGACGCCGCCCGGTAGTACGTCGGGTGGGCGACCTCGTCGGCCGGATGGGCGCTCTCGGCTTTGATGCCCGCGGCGTAGTAACAGAGCGAGGCCACGGTCACGGCGTCCACGGGGTCACGTGCGGTCTGTTCGGTCCCGGCGAGCGGGTCGGCGTCGGCCTCCGCGACGACCGACAGCGCCGGGAGGACTGGCGCGCGGACTCCCGGAAGCGACTCGCGCGGTCGGTCGCGGAGGGACTTGAAGGGCCGTGGCATCGTCTCGAAGTCGAGTTCCAAGTCGGGGTTCGGGAAGTCGCTCGTGGCGTGTTTCGTGCGTTCGTGGTACTCGGGAGCGCGGACCATGTGGCGATAGTTACTTCCAACCGACACTTAGGAGTTGCCGTGGTTCGGGGAACCGCAACACGTTTCTCCCGGTGGTACAACCCACGAATATGGTTGAGACGGTGATTCTCTACCGCGCGCCGACCGCCGTCGCGGACGCCGACGCGATCGCCAGTTGGCTCCGCGACCGACTCCCCCGAGGAGACGACGGCGACCCCGAAGTCCGAGTCCGCGACCGCTTTCTGGACGTCCGTCGGAACGACGGCGACGCCGAGACGCTTGCCGAGCGGTTCGCCGAGGCCCGGGTCCTCTCGCCGCACGAGCGCGAGACCGGCAACGCGATGCTGGGCATCGTCCGGTACGAGGAGCGGGCGCTCGACCACCCCGAGCGAGAGGGCGGCGTCCTCTACGACGGCGTGGCGGTCCAGCGCGCACTGAACGACGCGATTCCCGAGGACGAGCGGAGCCTCGACCACCTCCACGTCTCCCTGCTGGACCGCGCGGTCGGCACGTGGGGCGACCACGACGGCCGGTGGCACAAGCGCGTGAACGTCCTCGGGCAACCCGCGCTCGTCTCGGTGCCGGGTCTCTACGAAGCGCCCGCCAAGCCCGAGGAGTATTACGAGGAGAAGCAGAAACACGCGCTGCTCTCGGGCGACGCCCCGCCGCGCGAGGTGCTGGAGAACGAGGTCGACGGCGAGTTTCTGGTCGAAGACGACCCGCGGACGACCGAGGCGCTGAAGGGCTACGTCCTGCAGGCGGTCCACTGCTGGCGGACCGGCGAGGCGTTCTGCGAGGAGTCGGGGTGTCGGCTCTCGAACCCCCACCGACAACCGGGCGTGGTGGCGGCCCAACTCCGCGACCCCGAGTTCTGTGAGACGCACGCCGAGTTGTACGGATAATCGTCACCAGTCACCCGCGCCAACCGACCGCGGCGAGTTCCCGCTGGCGAGCGTTTCGCAAGCGGGCGCGGCCTCTGACAGACCGGGCTGTCTGATAGCCCCGGTTTACACCGGTGGCTGGCTAGCGTCGAACCGGCGACGTCGTGACTTCGGCAGTCAGTATCCGTCGTCCGGGGCTGGTATCCCCGACCACTACCCCAAACTGGACTTCTCCTGCGGTGCGCAATCGGCGCGGTCGAATCCGAGAGATGGACGGTGAGCGACGGCTATCCGATTCGTCCGCCGGTGATTCGGACCACGCCGAGCGCGTGTTCGGTGTGCGTCGTCTCGTCGGCGCGCTCCCGGAGCGCACGGCGGGCCGCCGCCACCCGTTCGTCGAGGACGGTCCACGGCGCGGCCTCGTACGCCTCGACACCGCTCGGCGACGAGGCGACGACGAGTCCCCGGAACGCCCGGTTCACGGGCCACCCGAACCACCGCGGCGTCTGGGCGGCGTCGAGCAACGCGAGACGGCCGCCCGGCGCGAGCAGGTCGGCCCACCGATTCACGGCCGCCTCGGGGTCGGCCAGCATCCCCACGACGAACGTGGCGAGGACGGCGTCCGGGGCCTCGCGGAACTCGACGTCGGTGGCGTCGGCCCGCACGCAGTGGACGTTCCGCCAGCCCTCGCGCTCGATTCGGTCGCGGGCGCGAGCGAGCATCCCCTGCGTGAAGTCCACGCCGACGACCCGACCCTCGGGACCGACGCGCTCGCGGAGGTGCGGGAAGTTCGCGCCCGTACCACACCCCATCTCGACCACGGTGTCGCCGGGGTCGAGCGCGAGCGCGTCCGCGGCCCGGGCGCGGAGTCGCCCGAGTCCGGGCGTCGCGCGTGCGAGCAAATCGTAGAAGTCGGCCCACCGCCCGTAGAACTGCTGCGCCGCCGTCGTCGCGTCTGTCGCCATGGCTACTCCCTACCACCTCCGGCGACAAAACGGTGAGGCCGCCAATCGGAAGCGAATCGGACGGCCGGTGGCGTGAAGGACCGCCGCGTCGTACCGCCGTCGTCATGACAGTCGCGCTCACCGAGGACGAGGTGGACAAGCGCGTCGTGGACCGCGACGGAACCGAGATGGGGACGGTCGTGGACGTACACCACGGCGCGGCACACGTCACCGCCGACGAGGAGACCGTCGAGGAGATGCAGACTCGCCTCCCGCAGGGAAGCATCGACGAGACCACCTACGCGGTCCACGACGAGAGCGTCGCCGAGATTACCGACGAGGAAATCGTGCTGGACGTCTCGGAGTGAGTCCCGGACGGGACTCCCGAGACAGTGGCGGGAGCATTCTCCGCGTCCGTACTGCCGCAGTTCGTCACGTCAACCGCTCGCGTCCGGGGGCCGCAGTCGTCTTCACCGGGTACGTCGAACGCAGGATATGGAGTTCACCGAAGAAGACGAAAGCGCGTCCGTGTTCGACGCCGACCGCGAGAAGATAGGCGTCGTCACCGAAGTGCGGGACGGGACCGCCTACGTCGAACCCGAACCCAGTCTGACCGAGGAACTGAAGGCCAAACTCGACTGGGGGAGCCACGAGGCCGACGAGGACGCCTACGCGCTCCGGGCCGACTGGATAGACGAGAGAGACGACGAGATTCTGCTGCGGACCCGGCCCCGAGAGTAGCGAGAACCGGATTTTCGAGCGGTCCGTCCGCGACTCAGAGCAGACTCCGGGCCATCTCCGCGACCGCCTCGGCGTCGTCGCCGAGAAGGTAGACGATGGGTTCGATGCCGTAGCCGCCGGTGTGGTAGAGGACGGTCGCGTCCGGGTGTTCGCCGAGGACCGCGCCGAGCACCGCGTCCAAATCGTCGTACTCCGCGTCGAACTCGGCCGCCTCGTGACCGTCCGCTTCGAGCGCCGCGACGATGTCCGGGTCGTAGCGGACGTTGAGCGCCGCCCGCGCGTCGCTTCCGTTCCGGCGGGCCGCGAGCAGTAGCGAGGCGACGTGTTCGCTCACGCCGAACTCGGGTTCCGAGGGGACGGTCGTCTGACCTTTCACGTCGAAGATGCGGCCGGGGACGCCCGCCACGTCGTCGATGCCGTCGGCGTCGGGCGTACACTCACAGAGGTTCGACCCGACCGCCGGGATGAGCGACGCGAACCCGCTGGCGCTCTCGACGATGGTCAGGCCCCGGCGGAGCGACGACCGGACGCGCTCGGTCACCCGGAGTTCGCCCTCCGGGTCGTGAACGTCGAAGTCGCCGCCGTGGCCCGCGAGTTCGGGCATCTCCGCCTCGTGAATCTCCGCGACGAGGTCGCGCTTCTCCAGTCGCCGAATCAGAATCTCGATTTCGACCAGCGCCTCGACCCGACTCATCGTGTCCTCGGCCAGTCCCTCGCCGACCCGGGCGACGAGGTTCCGGACGCGCTCGTCCGCGAGGATGCGCTCGTTGCGCTCGACCTCGCCGTTGGCGTACTTCGACACCGCGCTCTGACTGATGCCGAGCAGGTCCGCGACCTCGCTCTGAGTCAGGCCCCGGTCGCGCAGGTCCTCGGCCAGCATCGAGCGGACGGTGGGGAGGAACTCCTCGACCACTATCTCCTCCGCGAACCTCATCTGTGTTCACCCGACTTCTGGTCGCCGCCGAACTCCTCGTCGCCGCCGATCTTCGAGGCCTGCGGTCCCGACTGGTCCTGATACTTCGACCCGCGGTCGGCCCCGTACGGGCGGTCCGACGCGCTCTTGAGTTCGGTGAAGATGAGTTGGGAGATGCGGGTCCCGGGCGTGAGCGCAACCGGGGCGGTGCCCAGGTTCGAGAGTTCGAGGGTTATCTGGCCGCAGTACCCCGGGTCCACGACGCCCGCGGTGGCGTGGATGACGACCGCGAGGCGGCCGAACGACGACCGCCCCTCGACGTGGGCCAACAGGTCCGGCGGAATCTCGACGCGTTCGCGGGTCGTCCCCAGCACGAAGTCGCCCGGGTGGAGGATGAACTCGTCGCCCTCGTCCACGTGGGTCTCGGTGACGTACTCCGAGACCTCCTGTTCGCTGTCCGGGTGGATGCAAGGGATGTTGGTGCGCTGGAACTCCAGAAACTCGCGGCCGAGTCGCAGGTCCACGCTCGCGGGTTGAATCTGGAGGTCGGGGTCGTCCAGCGGTTCGACCACGAGGTCGCCAGCCTCCATTCGGTCGAGGATGTCGGCGTCCGAGAGTATCATACTCGGGAGTTAGCCCCGAGGTGCCTAAATGAACCGGTCTGTTAGAACGCGCTCAGCAGGAACCCGACGAACGCGACGCCGCCGCCCGCGACCGCCGCCCCGCCGGTCGAGAGGTCGCGGGCGCGTTTCAGTCCGAACGTCCAGACGTACCCCTGCCAGCACGCCCCGGCCAGCGAGAGGGCCACGGTGTCGCCCCGGACGCGCTGGCTCAGCGACCGTATCTGGGACGCCAGCATCTCGGGGTCCGACGCCGCGAGGTCGATGCCGCCGAGCGCGGCGTACATGAAGCCGAACCCGACGACCGCCTGCACCGCGCTCGGCAGCATGCCCCACCCGGCGACCGCGAGGGTGTCGAGGAACGACCCCCGTCCGCCCATCAGCGCGGAGGCGACGTGGAGACCGAGCGCGACCAGCGGCCACCCGAGGAGGACGCCGACGAACACCAGCGGGAGGCGCTCGGTGAACGCGCTCCACAGCAGGTCGCCGACGACCACGGTCTTCTGCTCCGGTTCGTCACAGCCTTGCTGCACCATCTCCTCGGCCTCGGTGCCCGCCTCGTTCTCGCAGACCCAGTCGGGCGGGCGCTGCTCGTTGGGTATCTCGGCCGTGGCGGTGAGTCGCTGTGCGAGCGTCCACCCGAACGCGCCGACGACTGCCGTGGAGACCAGCGCGACGACGAGGACGACCGCCGCGGCGCGAGCGAGGTTCAGGTTCGGCGCGCGCTCGGCGAAGAACTCGTCCGGACGGAAGAGCGGAGTGGGGACCATGCGAGAACGCCCGGAGCGCGACCCGATATTTCTGTCGTTACGGTGTCGTTTTCCGGGCGGGAGTAGCCACCGATTTATTCCCGCGGGCCGTCCGAGGAGCCATGAAGCAGACCATCGTCGCCCGCGCCGACCTCGGCATGGGCCAAGGGAAACTCGCCGCGCAAGTCGCCCACGCCTCGCTGTCGGCCTACGAGGACACCGGGACGAAGACTCGAAAGCGATGGAAGGGCGAAGGCCAGAAGAAGGTCGTCGTGAAGGGGAACGGCGAGGACGAACTCTTCGAACTCGCCGAGAAGGCCCGGGCGGAGGGCCTGCCTCACGCCGTCGTCCGCGACGCGGGCCACACCCAACTCGACCCCGGCACGGTCACGGCGCTGGCGGTCGGCCCGGCCGACGACGACCTCGTGGACAAGGTGACGGGCCACCTCTCGCTGTACTAGATTCTCGTAGCGTACGGTCGTCAGTTCGGTGTGTCGTAGATAGCGGATACCCGCGGCGTGAAGGTGGTTTAGAAAGCCCCCGCGTGCTCGCAGTCGCTCGCCGACATATCCTCGGCTCACTGACGTTCGCCTCGGATAGGGGTCGCCGAGACGACCACGGGCCGGAGGCCTGCGAGCACGCGGCCCCTTTCAGTCCACCCCGTGTGGTCCGGTGAATCAGTCGTCGCTCGGGGGATGGTTCACTACTGGCGCGTGCAGGCGCGGCCTTCGTGCCGCGCCAAACCGCGCGAGGGACGAGGACCGCAGCGAAGCGAGGACCGCAGGCGGTTGGGGAGGTTCGAGGTCTGCGGTCACGTTGCGGTGGGCTGGATAAAGGGGCCGCCCGGTCGCGCAACGTTTAGTCGTCTCAGCGACCCCTATCCGGAGAGAACGGAGTGAGCGGAGGATATGTCGCTGAGCGACCGCGACCGGGTGGGGGCTTTCGGGGACACGGAAGGCGTCTCGTCCGTCTAGAAACCATCACTCCGTCCGACGCTTACTCGTCGCAGGAAGTCAGATACAAGCGCCCCGACCACCAAGCACGGTCGAATGCGCGAGGCGTACCCAGTCGAGCGGGCGGTCGGCATCGAACACTTCGTCAGCGAGAGCGACGGCACCGGCGGCCGTCTCCGGGCGTCGCCGGAGGATTTCCGGGTTCGGGAGGTCGAGCGGTTCGACACCGAACCGGCCGACGCCGACCCCGCGGCGTACCCCCACCTCGTGGTCCGGGCGACCCTCCGGGAGTGGGACACCAACGACTTCGCCAAGCGCCTCTCGGACGCGCTGGGAATCAGCCGCGAGCGCGTCTCGTGGGCCGGAACCAAGGACAAGTACGCCGTCACGACCCAGTTGTTCACCCTCCGGAAGGTGGACCCGTCGGACCTCGCGGACGTGTCCATCTACGAGGCAGACATCGAGGTGCTGGGCCGGGCGGGACGCGGACTGGAGTTCGGCGATCTCGCGGGCAACGAGTTCGAAATCGCGGTCCGGGACGCCGAGAACCCGGACAACGCCGAGCCGGTGCGCGACGAACTGGTCGAGTGGTCGGGGAGTCCGCTCGGGGTTCCGAACTTCTTCGGCCAGCAGCGGTTCGGCAGTCGGCGGCCCGTCACCCACGACGTGGGTCTCCACGTCGTCCGCGGCGAGTGGGAGGAGGCGGTCCGCGCCTACGTCGCCAACCCCTACGAGACCGAACCCGAGGGGAGTCAGCGCGCCCGCCGGGAGGCCGCCGACGCCTTCGAGGAGCGCGACTGGCAGGCCGCGCTCGACGCCGTCCCCGCGCGGCTCGGCTTCGAGCGCGCGATGGCCAATCAGTTGGTCGAGTCCGGCGGCGACCGCCCCGAGGACTTCCGGGCGGCGCTCGAAGCCGTGCCCTCGAACCTCCAGCGCCTGTTCGTCAACGCCGCCCAGTCGTACGCCTACAACGAGATACTGAGCGAGCGACTGGAGCGAGGGCTTCCGTTCGACCGGCCGGTCGCGGGCGACGTGGCCTGCTTCGCCGAGGAGGTGGACGGCGTGACCCTGCCGGACCCCGACCGCGAACAGCGAGTCACCGAGCGCCGCGTCGAGACGGTCACGCGCCACTGCGAGCGCGGCCGGGCATTCGTGACCGCTCCGCTCGTGGGGACCGAGACCGAACTCGCCGACGGGGAACCCGGCGAAATCGAGCGCGAGGTGCTGGACGAGTTGGACCTCGAACCCGCGGACTTCGACCTCCCCGGGGAGTTCCACTCGACCGGGACGCGGCGGGCGATTCTGGTCCGGACCGACCTCGAAATCGACCGCGAGGACGAGGACGCGGTGGGCTTCGACTTCACGCTCCCGAAGGGGTCGTACGCCACGGTGGTGCTCCGGGAGTTCATGAAGAACGACCCCGCCGAGGAGTAGCGCAGCGGTTCTCCGACACGAGACGGGCGACTTTCCGTCGGCCGAGGCCTCAAACCATATCCCCGAAGCCGTCGTACCCGATTGGAGATGAGCTACGCCAACAGGAGCGAGCGCCTCCAGCGACGGATAGACGACGCCATCGCCGACGGGTGGCGAATCGAGTCCGAGACGCCCGAGCGCGTCGTCCTCGTCAAGCGCAACCTCGGGAGCCTCGGCGTCCACTTGATTCTGGCAATCCTGACGGGATGGTGGTCGTTCGGCCTCGTCAACCTCGTCTACGGCGGGTACAAGTATCTCAACGACTCCCGGCGGCAGGTCCTCCGCGAGGGCACGGCCTGCCCCGAGTGCGGTGCGTCGGTCGCACCGGACGCGAGTTACTGTCAGAACTGCGGTACCGAACTCCCCGCGACCGGCGTCGAGACCACGGGAGCGACCGCGTCGGTGACGGAGACGGACACCACAGAGCGAGAGTAGACGACGGAGAACTGACGATTGGGCGACCGATCGAACCGGCAACCGCGAGACGGTCCCGTGGAGTGACGACCGTCACCGGGAGACGCGAATCTGCCGGTCGAAAGCACGGAGATTAAACCCGCACCCGAGTTAGGTCCGACCATGGAGTGTCGGCACTGCGGCTCCGCCCTCGAACGACCGGGCGACTACTGTCTGGTCTGTCGGGCACCGAACGCCGACGCCGTGGTGCTGGAACTCGCCCGCGACCGCGCGACGCTGACGATGCTCGACGACGAGGAGGTCGTCGGCGAGACGCACGTGACGACCACGCCGGAGGACGGCGGCGAGGAGGGCGTGGTCGAACTCCGCAACTTCGCGGGCCGGGTCGCCGACGAGGTCCGGCGCAAGCGCCCCGAGGAGGTGTACGCCGCGGGCGACCGAGACGTCCTCCGGGCGACCCGCGACCAACTCCACTACTCGTTCTATCGCGTGAGCAACGGGACCGACGACGACGAGAGTCCCGTCGAGACCGTCCTCGCGCGCCGGGGCGACCGCGCGCTGGAGGTCGTCGAGACCGCTCCGGCCGAGAAGTTGGGCGGGAGTCACTCGACGCTCATCGGCAACCGGGCGGGTCGGACCGCCATCCAGACCGTCGCGGGCCACCCGCACGTCAAGAAGATCATCCCCGGTCCCATCGACGCGGGCGGGTCGGGCAGTCGAACCGGGGTGCGCGCGAAGGCGACCCGCGCCGACGAGAACGGGAACGTCCGCCTGCTCCTGCGTGACGGGTCGTCCGTGCAGGAGAACCGGGTCGTCACTACCGCGATGGACCGCGAGCGCGGCGAGCAGGTGCGCGCCGACCTCAACGACGCGCTCGCCGAGGCCGACCTGCAGTAGGCCGACGGTGTCTGCAACAGGTCGAGACCGACCGGCAGTAGGCCGAGGCGACGCGGGAGTCCTCGGTGCAATCGCCGCGGCCGGTACTTTTGTCCCGGACTTTTCCGTTCCGAGTCTCGGGTCCGACCAACGACGCGACTCGACGGGGCCGATTCGAAGCCCCAAGCTTCTTGACCCTCGTAATTATATCTAATTACGCAATGGTCAGCCACTACGACGCGGTCCTCGCGTTGATACCGCTGCTCTCCGGGGGAGGGTTTCTGGTGGGCCAACTCACCGGGTTGCCGGGCGCTATCGCCGGGATGGTGGTCTCGCTCGCGGTCATCGGTCACGAGTTGTTCAACCCGCCGTGGCGCGACGACGAGGAGTGACAGACGGTCGCGTCCTCGCGCGACCGGCCCGAACTCAAAGGCTTTATCAGCGCCCCGGAGTAAATTCGCAGTACTATGGCCGACCGAACCAAGAGTCGAACCGGCAGTGCCGGTCGATTCGGGGCGCGATACGGGCGTGTCGCCCGCAAGCGCGTCGCCGAGATAGAGAGCGACATGAACGACGACCACACCTGCCCCGAGTGCGGTACCGACGACGTGGACCGGCAGGGAACTGGAATCTGGCAGTGCGGCAAGTGCGGCTACAAGTACGCCGGTGGCACCTACCGTCCCGAGACGCCCGCCGGTCGGACGGTCAAACGCTCCATCCGGGCCGCTCTCGGCGAAGACGAAGAATGAGCTACAAGTGTTCGCGGTGTAAGCGCGACGTGGAACTCGACGAGTACGGCGGCGTTCGGTGTCCCTACTGCGGCCACCGCGTCCTCCTGAAAGAGCGGAGCCGCGACGTGAAGGAAGTCGGCGTGCGGTAACTGCCGTCTCACTATTCTATGGGCGACCCAATCGTAGGCAGAGACGACCGACCCCGAGACGCGCCGCCGTCGAGCGACGGGTCTCGCCGACCGCACGACGCGACGCTCAGATTCGAGTACGAGTCGCCTGCGCGTGCCCGCGCAGTGGCCCGCGCTGTCGCGCAGGAGGTCGGCGAAATCGACGGCGACCGCTCGGCCGCGACCGTGGAACGCGACGCCGAGTCGGTCGTCGTCCGCGTCGTCGCCGACGACCTCGTGGCGCTGCGCGCGGGGTGCAACACGTGGGGGTCGCTGGTCGAAGTCGCCGAGCGAACGTCCGGACTGGCGTAGGTCGAGTGTCGCCCCTCGCGGCCCGAACTGCAGTCCGCGTTCGTGAGTCGGGCGGTCCGTCTCCACGCCCAGCGGCGACGCGACCGAACCGCGGCGAGGCGGACGAGAACCGAAAGCGGGGGTTTTTCTGTCCGGGCCGCATCTCCGTAGGTATGCAGGGTAATCTGCCACCGGAAGCGCAGGAGAAGCTCGAAGAGCTGCAGGACCTTCAGGAGACCGCACAGCAGGTCGCCGTCCAGAAGAACCAGGCCGAGACGCAACTGACCGAGGCCCAGAACGCTCTCGACGAACTCGAAGACATCGACGAGGACACCACGATGTACCGAGAGGTCGGTGAACTGTTCGTCAAGACCGACTTCGACGAGGCTCAGGACGACCTCGAAGAGAAGGTCGACAGTCTCGAAATCCGCGTCGAGACCCTCGAGAAGCAGGAAGAGCGCGTTCAGGAGCAGTTCGAGAGCCTCCAGTCGGAGCTTCAGGACATGCTCGGTGGCGGCCCCGGCGGTCCCCAGGGTCCGGGCATGGGCGGCGGTCCCGGCGGCGCATAGATGCCGAGTGACGACGAAGTCGTCCAGACGGCCGCCGAAGCCGCCGAAGGCCTGATATTATCTCGGCTTTCGAACTCGGCGGTCAAGGACCTCGACGTGACCGTCTCGTTCGAGGACGGTGTCCTCGACGTGGACGTGTACCTCAACGCGCCGGACGCGGCCGACGAGGAGAAAATCGCCGAGGACGCCGCACTCGCGGCCCGGTCGGCCGTGGACGAGTTGTTCGCCGAAGACGAGGACTGACTTCGTTCTCACCGACTCGCAGTTCTACGCAGTGACCCTCCCCCGATAGTGGGAGGTGCGACGGCCGTCGGCTATCGGTCGCCGCGTCAGACACCACAAGACATATCATCGGTGCCCGAATTGCGATGAAACACCGCGGGTAGGGGTACCTTGCGGTGTTCTTTCGACGCCAACTCCGGAGTCGAATCGCCCGACAGGACTCCGCCGAGCGACCGACGAACGCGCCGCGTTTCGCGCGTCGCAGAACCGAGATGCTGGCCTCGGGCGGCGGCCGACCGTACGCCCGAGTCTCCGGCCCCGGACATTTAGGCGACTGGCGCGTACGTAGGGATATGGTCCGCCAATCGGAGGACGGGCAGAGGGGGTCGCGCCGACTGATTCTGAATCCGACGAGCGGCGGCGGCACGGACGCCGAGCGCGTCCGGCGACTCGCCGACGAGCGGGAGTTCTCAGTCGTGCAGACGGAACGCGCGGGCGACGGCATCGACCTCGCCGAGCAGGCCGCCGCCGACGGCGTCGAGGTACTCGCGGTCTGCGGCGGCGACGGGACACTCCACGAGGTCGTACAGGGATTGGACCGGGCCGAGGCCCTCGACGCGGTGACGCTGTGCGTCGTGCCCGCCGGGACCGAGAACTTCCTCGCTCGGAACCTCGGCATCGAGTCGCTCGAAGCCGGGTTCGAGGTGGCCGACCGCGGCGAGACCCGGCGACTCGACCTTGGCGTGGCGGGCGACGAACCGTTCGTGCTGTCGGCCATCGCTGGCCTGCCCGCCGACGCGAGCGCCGCGGCGACCCACGAGCGCAAGGAAAGCCTCGGTCCGGTCGCGTTCGTCGTGTCGGGCATCGAGGAGGCGCTGGAGTTCGACGGTCTCCGGGCGGAGATAGACGCCGTGGGCGACGACGGAACCGAGACCGAGTGGTCGGGCGAGGCCGAGGCCATCCTCGTCGGCAACGTCCGGAAGTTCGCCGGGGAGGGCGGGCAGGCCGACGCCGAGGACGGACTGCTGGAGGTGACCGTCATCGAACAGCTACGCGCCCGCGAGGCGGTCGTGGAGTACCTCGAACAGCGCGTCCTCGAACGCGACACCCCGCACGTCACCGAACTGCACGCCGGACGACTCGTCTTCGAGAGCCTCGACGGAGAACCGGTCACCTTCAGTCTCGACGGCGAGATTCGGGAGTTCGAGCGCGTGACGCTCTCGGTTCGCCCGGGCGCGCTCAGGGTGAAGGTCGGCGAGGGGTACGAGCCGAATCCGGAGTAGCGTCGCGGCCGTGGCCCGCCCGACTCTCGACCCGACCGAATCCGTGACGGGGCGTCCCAGGGAGCGCTACGCTTGCGACGACGGCGGTGTCACCCCGTCGCCTTCCTCTCCGGGCGTTCGCAATCTCCACGCCGCGATACCGGCACCCACGAGCAGTAGTCCGCCACCGGCGACCAGAAACGGCTCTGCACCGAGGATGATCACCACAGTCTCTCCCTCGTAGCTGGGAGCCGGAGGCGAGAACTCTCGATAGAGCGGTCTGCTCCGCGACTGGAACCAGTGGAACACCGCTCGGAGCGGGTAGAACAGGACGATACTGCCCATCGCGACCGGAACGCTCGCCAGCCGTTTCCACCGAGCCGCGCCGACGGTACCGACGACGCCGACGGCCCCCAACTGAACGAGCAGCACTTCTTCGTGATTCAGGTCTCCGCCCCACCCGGACGTGATGGTCCCCTCGTACCCCGGCGCAATGTGGACCAATCCCTGATACACGCCGATTACGACGGCCAAACACCCCGTAACGGCCATCGCCACCGGAACGATTCGACGAGTTTTCATGGATGGAACTGTCGTAACTAACTGTTAAATATTGTTCCACGTTCGTACCGACCGGCGCAACGCTCCGAGTTACAGTACAGGCGGTCCGCCCCTCGTATCACCATCCTGAATCGCACCAGTCCTATCGACGGGGAAACGGTTTCGACGAAGAGTCAGAACCGAATCCGACTCACGACGCCGCGATGAAGAAGATGAGCAGACTGATGGCCATCGCAGCCATGACGACGGTCGCCGCCAGCGCCGCGCCCATCGAGATGACCGCGTTCGCGTGGCTGGCGAGCGTCTCGGTGCGGTCGTTGCCGAACACCGTCACCTCCGCGCGCTCGCTGGCCATGCCCGCCTCGACCGATTCGAGGTCGTCGGCCGCCTCGCCGACGAGGCGGTCCACGACCGCGACGAGGTCGTCGGCGTCGATGGCCTCGCCGACCTGATTCGAGGCCTCGACCTGATTCACGATGTGGGTGTCGGTGGTCATCACCTCGGCCACGTCGGCGGCGGGAATCGCCGCGCCGTCGGCCGCCACCGCCTCCGCGTCGCCGGTCGCCGTCTCGCCAGTGAGTCGGTCCACGATGCGGTCGCGCAGGCCGGGTTCCATGTTGTTGCCGTCCACGAGGACGTACGCGGTGCGGTGGTCGCCGATTTCGAGGAGCGAGACGCGAACGCCGAGCGGACCGATGCCGTCCAGCGGTTCCCAGTCGGTCTCGTCCCACGCGACGCCCAGTCTGATGGGTGCCTGCTCGGCGTCGGCGAGTCGGTCGCCCGCATCGCCCGCCGCCTGCATCATGTCGAACGAGCGCTCGCTCCCGGGGTAGACGTGGCCGAGGTCCGGTCCCTCCAGTCCGTTGTTGCAGTTGTGAGCGTCCACGAGCATCACGTCCTCCACGCCCGCCGACCGGGCCTCCGCCGCGGCCGAGAGACCGACCGCGTACTCCACGTCGTCGGCGAACTCCGGCGAGTAGGTCGCCACCAGCAGGGCGTCGTCGCCGAACGCCTGTCCGACTATCTTGGCGTCGCCCTCTTGGACGCGGACCGACGACGTCGCCGTCTCGTGGTACTCGATGTTGTCGAAGGCGTCGTTCGCGGTCTCGATGAGTTCGTCCACCTCGTTCTCGGTGACGAGGTTGAAGTCGTGGCCCGCGGTGGCATGCGGTGGGAAGGCGACGCCCTCGGCCGACTCGGCGACGCGCCGAGGGAGGTTGCCGCCGCCGATTTCGCCCATCGGACCGGGGTGTATCATCGGCAGGACGAACCGGGCCTTCTCCGACCCGTCCTCGCGGCGGAACGCGAGGACCGAGACGGGCACTACCGCCTCCTCGCCGATGTCCTGGAAGAAGCCTTCGAGTTCGTTCGTTCCCTCCGCGATGTGGCCGATGAACCCGCGGATGAAGTCGAGGACGCTCACGCCGAGACTCCGCTTCCACGGGCGGTCGATGAACTGGACGAACGCCCAGACCGCGAAGCCGTAGATGAGACACATCACCGCGAGCAGGGCGAAGTCCTGAGCCTCGATGACGTTCAGCGCCCGCGGCGCTTCCTCGACGCGGTTGAAGAACACCTCGACGACCGGGCCGCCGCCGACGTGGAGGTACTTCATCGTCCCGCTGTAGATGAAGAACAGCAGGGCGGCCGTGCCGGTTTGAAGGCTGGCGGGGACCGCGGCCACGACGACCGACCGGCCCGAGACAGCCATCACGACCAGCAGGCGTAGCGCGAACACCGAGGCCAGACCGACGATGAGCGTGTCGAAGACGAACTGCTGGCCGAGGCTCGCCGACAGGGCGGCGACCGCTCCCGCGCCCGCCATGATGGCGACGATGATGCCCTCGCAGGTCAGGGCCAGCAGCGACGACCGGTTGTAGGTCAACTGACCGCCCAGACGGCGGTCCACCGGCGTCGTCAGCAGACTCGCCACGACGGTCGGCACTCCGATGAAGAACACGCCCTGCCACGCGTCCTCCAGCACGAATCCCGCGTCGAACGCGCCGACGCCCGCGACGGCGGCGATGAGGAGCGCGAACGTCACGCTAGCGTACCACCGCGGCGCGCGGAAGATGTACCGCGAGAGACTAGCGAGGTCGCCCTGCGTCGCTGTCATACTCGGGAGTTTCGTCGCCGAAGGATAAAAGGTACTACTCCCGGACGACGGGAGACGGCCGTCCGGCGATTCGCTCGCGTTGGTCCGGGCGTCCGCGTTCCCGACTCAGTCGTCGGCGCCCGCGTTCGGGTCGAAGGCCTCGTCCACGACGAACTGCGTGACGTCGAGGTCCTCGACGCCGCCGTCGAGGAACTCCGGAAGCGCCGCGGCCCACTCGCGGTAGTGGTCGGTCCGTTGGTGGGCGTCGAGCGCCGCCTCGTCCTCGTACCGCTCGAAGAACCGCACCACGTTCGGATCGGAGACGTCCGTCGTCGCCGCGTAGTCGAGGACGCCGTCCTCGGCCCGCGTGCCTTCGGCGAGTTCTCGAACGCGTTCGAGCGCCTCCTCGCGTCGGTTCGGGTCGATAGGGACCACAGCGTGAACGACTATCATCGCTGTTCGTGTCACGTACGAGAGACAAAAGTATTGCGTCGGCGGTCGGAGACGGCGCGGGAATCGGTACGCGGCTTACTCGCAGACGGCGCGGAAGTTCTCGAACACTTCCTCGCCCTCCTCGGTGTGGGCCACCTCGGGGTGCCACTGGACGCCGTAGAGGTCCCGGTCGGCGTCGGCCATCGCTTCGACGCCGCACACGTCGCTGGTCGCGGTTCTGGTGAACCCGTCCGGCACGTCCTTGACCTCGTCGGCGTGACTGGCCCAGACGCGGGTCTCGGGCGCGAGCGACCCGACGAGCGGGTCCTCGTCGTCCAGAATTTCGACCGTCACGTCGGCGTAGCCGCCGTACTCGCCCTCGCCGACTCGGCCGTCCAGTTCGTCGGCGATTATCTGCATGCCGAGACAGATGCCCAGAACCGGCACGCCGAGTTCGAGGTAGTCGGCGCAGTTGCCGATGTCGTCGATGTCGGGGCCGCCCGAGAGGACGAGTCCGTCGGCGTCGATGTCCTCCGGCGGCGTCGTGTTGTCGATGATTTCGGTCTCGACGCCCATGTCGCGCAGTGCCCGGTGTTCGAGGTGCGTGAACTGCCCGTGGTTGTCCACCACGACGATACGAGTCATTGACGAATCGTAGTTAACAGCCCTACTAAAGGAGTTCGAAGACGCGAAGTCTTCCGGCGGGTGCCGACCGATGCTCTCCAGACTGACAGATACGATATCAAATATATGCTTCGGGACCTTTATTCTACCAGTCAGTTATTCGTTTCCTAATTATTTAGCTGCCGGACCGGAATATATATAACTGTAATTTTTAAAGTAGGTCAGCAATGCACTCGAACTACTCCCGGCGGTCCTACCTCGCGCGAAGCGGCGTCGCTCTCGCCGGGGTCGGGTCGCTCTCCGGTTGCCTCGGAACGCTCCGGGGCGGCCGAGGAACCGTCACGTTCGGATCTATCCTCCCGACTTCGATGGACGGACTGCTCGGAGAACTCGGGACGGCGCACACCAAGGCCGTCGAACAGGCCGTCGCAGACGTTCGAGAGGCGGGCGGACCGCTGGATAGCGACGTCGAACTGCGTACGCACGACAGCAAGGTGGACGGCGAGACGGCGGTGGGCGGGTGCGAGAAACTCGTCTCGGCGGGTGCCGTCGGATTCGTCGGCGCGCTGGTGAGCGACGTGTCGCTCGTCCTCGCGGACTTCGTGAGCGAGAACGACATCGTGCAGGTGAGTCCGTCCAGCACGACGCCGACGCTGGCCGCTCGCGGCTACAACGACGACGTCAAGTTCGCGGGTCGGACCGCGCCCAACGACATCCAGCAGGCGTTCGTGATGGCGAAGGCGCTCAACGACGACAAACACGTCGGGGCCGACGACGTGGCGATTCTCTATCTCAACAACGCGTTCGGGAACAGTCTGGCCCAAGAAGTCGCCGCCGCGTTCGACGGAAAGGTGACCGACCAAGTCACCTTCGAGGCCGGGAAAGACTCGTACGACGACACCATCGCGCAGGTCACCGGTGACGACCCGGACGCCATCGCGGTCGTGAGTTCGCCCGGGAGTACGAAGGGCGTCCTCCAGCGGGGCGTCGAGAGCGGTTACGAGGGCGACTGGGTGCTGAGCGCGGGACTCATCCCGGAGGCCCCGC
Source organism: Halorussus aquaticus (assembly GCF_024218795.1). Lineage (GTDB taxonomy): Archaea > Halobacteriota > Halobacteria > Halobacteriales > Haladaptataceae > Halorussus > Halorussus aquaticus. Next base: position 1,668,131 of record NZ_CP100400.1, on the reverse strand, counting down.
CGCGATACTTCGAGGGACTGTACGGGGCGACGATGGCGTCCCAGCGCTCGACCGGTGCCCAGAAGTTGGCCCAGAAACTCGGCGACATCGCACCGCTCCCGCCGTACACGCAGCACGCCTACGACGCGCTGTTCCTGCAGGCGCTCGCGGTCGAACGCGCGGGCGAGGCGACGCCGAAGGCGGTCGCAAAGAACCTCCGGGCGGTGTCTGGCGGCCGCGGCCACACGGTCACGGTCGGCGAGTTCGGCCGGGCGAAGCAACTGCTCGACGCCGGACGCGAGATCAACTACGAGGGCGCGTCGAGCAGCGTGGACCTGAACGAGAACCTCGAACCGCTCAATCCGTACGTCATCCAGCGGGTGCGAGGCGGGACGGTCAGGGAACTCGAACTCGTGAAGACGTCGTTCTTCGAGGAGGCCACCGATGAGTAAGAGCGGCGTGCGCGGCCGACTCGGGAGCGCAGTTAGCTGGCTCGAACGACGGTTGCCGAAGCGGATTCGGGGGAGCTACGCGGCCAAGTTCAACGTCGTGTTGCTCCTCGTGGTCGTTCTGGTCGGTTCCATCGGGGCGTTCATCCACTTCGACACCCAGCGCATCGTGGAGGACGACACCGAGGCCGAGATAACCGGCATCGCCCACGAGGAGGCCGACGCCGTGCGCAGTTGGGTGGAGAAGAAGAAATCGACGACCGGATTCATCGCGGCGTCGGTCGATTCCAGCGACGAGGAGGCCGTCGGAACCCTGCTGGAGCAACGACTCGTCCAACTCCCCGGCGACGTGCAGTCGATTCACTACCTCGACCCGTCGAGCGGCACGGTCATCGAGAGTACCGACGACCAGAAGGTCGGGAAGACCATCACCGACGGCCAGACCCCGTGGGCCGGAAATCTCAGTGACGTGTCGGACGGGACCGTCAGCGTGTCCGCGCCGTACGAGGGGAAGTCCGGACCGGTCGTGGCGTTCGTCACCCCCGTCGGCGACGCCCGCGCGCTCGTTCTCACCGCGTCGCTACAGAAGCGGTCGCTCGGGTTCAACTCGCCAATCGCGACCGGGGACGTCAAAGTGGTCAACTCCGAGGGCACCATCGTCCTCGACAACCGCAACGCGAACCTGCTGGACCAGTACAGCGCCGACGGGAAGCTGCCCGACGCGGTGGCGGCCGGGTTCGAGGGGAGTACCACCTTCCGGACCGTCTCGGCCCAGACCGGGATGGCCGACGGCGAGTACGTGATGGCCACGACGCCGGTCGTCGGGACCGACTGGGTCCTCACGTACCACGTCCCGAAACAGCAGGCCTACGCGCTCCAGACGCAGGTGACGCGTAACATCGGCGGGCTGTTGGTCGTGATGCTCGTCGGACTGGGACTGGTCGCGGTCACTATCGGCCGACGGACCGCGACGTCCCTCGACATGCTCGCGGCGAAGGCCGACGCCATCGCGCACGGCGAACTCGACGTCGAACTCCCCGACTCGGACCGCGACGACGAGATGGGGTCGCTGTTCGACTCGTTCATCGCGATGCGGGCGTACCTGAACACGGTGGCCGACCAAGCGGGCGCGCTCGCCGACCAGAACTTCGACGACCCGGTCCTCGACGAGGACGTGCCGGGGACGTTCGGCGAGGCGCTCGACCGGATGGGCGAGGACCTCGAAACGATGGTCACCGACATCGAACGCGCCCGCGACGAGGCCGAGGGCGCGAAACAGGAGGCCGAGGCGCTCAGCGAGTCGCTGGTCCGGAAGGCCAACGAGTTCGGCGACGTGATGGAGACGGCCGCCGACGGCGACCTCACCCAGCGGATGGACACCGACGGCGAGAGCGAGGCGATGGACCAGATAGCCGTCGAGTTCAACGAGATGATGGCCGAACTCGAAACCACCGTGGAGGACGTCCGCGACTTCGCCGAGAATGTGGCCAGCGCGAGCGAGGAGGTCACCGCCCGGACCGCGGACATCGAGGACACCAGCCAGCAGGTCAGCGAGGCCAGCCAACAGCTATCTGAGGGGGCGCGCGAACAGCAGGAGAGCCTCGACACCACGTCCAGCGAGATAAGCACCCTCTCGGCGACCATCGAGGAGGTCGCCGCCTCGGCCAACGAGGTCACGGAGGCGGCCGAGAGTACGCAATCGCTCGGCGAGGACGGCCGCGAGGCCGCCCGAGAGGCCATCGAGACGATGAACAGAATCGAGTCCGAGACCGAGGACACCGTCGAACAGATAGACGGTCTCCAGTCCGAGATGGAGCAGATAGGCGAGATAGTGGACCTCATCCGCGACATCGCCGACCAGACCAACCTGCTCGCGCTCAACGCCAACATCGAGGCGGCGGCCGCCGACGGGTCGAGCGACGGGTTCGAGGTCGTCGCCAACGAGATAAAGGCGCTCGCCCAGGAGTCCAAGGACGCCGTCGAGGACATCGAGGACCAGATAGCGGAGATTCGGGGCGAGACCGACGAGGCGGTCGCCGACATCCGGGAGACCCAGAGTCAGGTCTCGTCCGGCGTCGAGACGGTCAACGAGGCCCAGCAGTCTCTCGAATCCATCGTCGAGAACGTCGAGGAGACGGCGGTCGGCATCCAGCAGATAAACTCCGCCACCGACGAGCAGGCCGCCTCGACCGAGGAAGTCGTGAGCATGATGGACGAGGTGACTCGCCTCAGCGAGCAGTCGGCCGACGAGGCCGAGGAAGTCGCCATGGCGACCGAAGAGCAGTCGGCGGCGGTGTCGGAAGTCACCGAGAGCGCCGACCACCTCGCGCGGCAGGCCGACGAACTGATGGAGATGCTCGAGGACTTCCGCGTGGACCGAGACGCCGACGACCTCGGCGAGCGTGACGCGGTGACGGTGTCCCGGACGGAGTAGCCGCGGTCCGACCGACTCGTTCTCACTCGGCGTCCGAGCGTTCGACCGACGGGTCGAACGGTTCGTTCTCGCCGCGCCACTCCGAGCGGTCGTTCGCCTCGCGAGTGTCCAGATACACCTCCAGACCGTTCCCGTCCGGGTCGTCGAAGTAGAGCGCTTCGCTGATGCCGTGGTCCACGGACGCGACTTCGACGCCGCGTTCGCGGAGACGCCGGTCGGTCTCGCGGAGCGCTTGCGCGTCCTCGACCTCGAACGCGGCGTGGTACAGTCCGACGCCCCGACCGGGGCCGGGAGCGTCGGGGCCGAGACCCTGCAGCGCCACGTCGTGGTGCTTGTCGCCCCACGAGAGGAAGACGTAGTTGCCGACGCGCTCGTTCACGTCGAGACCCAGTACGTCGCGGTAGAACTCCACGGCCCGGTCCACGTCGCGGACCTTCAGGTGGACGTGGCCGAGTTCGGTAGCGTGGCTCATACGGATTCGTTAGCGCGACGGTGCCAATAACCTGCGGGTCAGGCCCCACTGCCGTCTTCCTCGTCGCCGTCGAGTTCCTCCACCGCGATATCGAGGAAGTTGGCGAGGTCGGTGACGAGTTCGTGGGTCTGAAGTCGGTAGAAGTCGCCGCCTCCGCACGGTTCGCCGCCGACGACGCGGTAGAGCGACCGCGGCGGCACGCGCTCGCCCGCGAACGCCGCCGTGTCCTCGAAGCCACCGATGGAGTTCGGGTCGCCGCCGAAGAACCCCTCCGTCTCCGTCGGGTCGATGACGGTGGCGTCGTAAGATATCCACTGGCTGTCGGCAGATTCGGGCACCTCCGGGAAGCAGGCGTCCGGCGGGCGGAAGCCGGGCTGGTTCGGTTCGGAGACCAACACGACCCGATTAACGAAATCGGCGTCCAACAGGTCCACTCGGGGAACGACCATCCTGACGTACCGCACTCCGCCGCCCTGCCCACCGCCGCCGTCCTGTGCGGCGACGCCCCCGGCCAGTCCGGCGACTCCGAACGACGCCGCGCCAGCGCGACGGAGAAACCTGCGTCTGTCGAGTTGCTCGTCCATGGCACCGAAATCAGGGCCGCGACGTCAATAATCGTTGTTGCCGCGTGGTCCGGTCACTCGTCGTCGAGGTCGAACCGGTCGGCCGCCGACTCGAAACTGGCCTCGGACTGCTCGCGCGACCGGCGGCCCTCCTTCTCGGCGATTGCCTCCGGGTCGGGGTTCACGTCGTCGTCGATGCGCGCCCACGACTTGTGGACCTTGGCGTGACACCACCGACAGAGGTACACCGTAATCTCGTGGCCGATGGTCTCGCCGCCGCCCGCGTACGAGAGGTGGTGTTCCTCCAGTAGCGGTCGCTCCTCGGAGTGGGCCATCCGGCGCTCTTCGAGACCGCACCGCACGCACTCGCGGTCCCGGTTCCGACACCGGAAGTGGGGACACGACTCCCAGTCCCAGTCGCCGCTCCCGGAGACACCGTCAGAGTAACCCTCTTCCGAGCCTCCGGTCGCTTCGCTCCCGGAGACACCGCTCGCTTTCGAGGCGCACGACGCCTCGCTGTCGGGGTCGGCGACGGGACACCGCAGGTCGTCGCGCCTGCGTTCGCGGGCGAACTCCGGGTCCTGCTCGGGGTTCTCAAAGGCGTACCGGCACTTGCCCTCGTCGGTGAGGTGGTCGCAGACCCCGGCGTGGTCGTAGGGGTCGTCCACGCCGACGGGGGTTCCGGAGGGCGTCTCCTTCATGCCTCGTCACTGCCTCGGGCGGCGTCGAATAAAAACGGTCGGGCTACCGGTCCGGGAGCGGCGCGACGAGGTCGCTCGCAAGCGATACACCCAACACGGTCGAGTCGTCCCCTTCTCTCGGAGTTTCAACTTTCATGTCCGAGAACGAACGACCCGAACCGTTCACGTACGACGGGGAAGTCCCGCCCGGCGAGACGCGCCACCTTCGATACGAAGTCGGAGAGACCTACCTCGGCGACCCCGTCGAGGTTCCGATAACCATAATCAACGGTACCGAGGCGGGGCCGAACGTGTTTCTCACGGCCGCGATTCACGGCGACGAACTCAACGGCGTGAAGGTGGTTCAGGAGGTCGCGGACCGCTACGACCCCGACGACCTCCACGGCACGCTGGTCTGTCTTCACGTCGTGAACGTGCCCGGCTATCTCGCCCAACAGCGCGACATCCCCATCTACGACCAGGACATCAACCGCTCGTTCCCGGGGAAAGAGCGGAGTAACACGGCCGAGCGCATGGCGAACAAAATCTATTGCCGGTTCGTCAGTCAGTGCGACTTGGGCATCGACTTCCACACTTCGACGCGCAACCGGACGACGATGTACCACATCCGCGCGGACGTCTCGAACCCGGCGGTGGACCGACTGGCCCGCGCCTTCAACGCGAACGTCATCCTCGACGGAGAAGGCGAGGCGACGTCGCTCCGGTCGGTCGCCACCGGCGACGGCATCCCGACCATCACGGTGGAGATGGGCAAGGCCCACCGCTTTCAGCGGCCCCTCATCGACAAGGCGGTCGAAGGGGTGAACAACGTCCTCGCCGAGTACGACGTTCTCCCGGACGAGTCCGCAACCGAGGCGAAGTGGCACAAGGTGCTGGGCGGTGAACAGGAGAAACGCTGGTTGCGCGCCGAGACCGGCGGACTCGTCGAGATGGAGTGGGGACCGTATCCGCTCGTCCACGAGGGCGACACCATCTGTACGGTTACCGACCACTTCAAGCGGGAGGAACACGCGGTAACGGCCCCGTTCACCGGCATCATCGTCGGCGTACTGGAGAACCCGGTGGCGTTACCCGGCCACCCGCTCTGTCACCTCGCGCGAATCGACCGCGAGACCCACGCCGAGATAGAGACCGAAATCGAACGGGGCGAGTTCGACGGCTACCGAACGCTCGGTCTCGGCGAGATGGCCGACGGCGAGCAGACGGAGTGACGACGCGAATCGAAATCGCGGACCTGCCCTCGTCGAACACGGTGCTCTCGGTGAGCGGAAGCGTCCGGCCAGAAGTAGCAGAGTACACATAGCCGTACCGGCGTTCTCGGAGACGTGCGTCAGTCGGCGTGCGGTGCGGCGTTCGTCGTCGAGTCGGTCGAGCGCGAGACCTCGGAGTCCGACGAGGAGTTGTAGGGGTGGGGCGAACGGAGCGCGGCGATGAGACTCCACATGACGCCCGTGAGGACGGACCCGACCGCGGACATCGTCATGCCGAGCGTGAAGAAGGCCGTGCCGTAGACGAATCCGATTGTGGCCGACGGGAGCGCGGTGCCGAGCGGGACGTTGGCCATCGAATCGCGGAGAGTCGGAACGAGGACGACGAGCGAGAAGACGCTCCCGCAGAGGAAGACGGCGTCTTGCCACATCATGGTTTCCGGTGCAGTTGTGCGAGCGGTTCGGTGAGCGTTTCGGTCATCGACTCAATGTAGACGGAGGAATTTTAAAAGGTTTACTCACTAGCGAGTAAACAATCCGTTACAGTTCGAGACGGTACCGTCACCCACGGTTCAAGCACTCACGGAGTCCGTTTCGTCGCGCCGGACTCGACAGTAGGCCGTCGTTGTGATGGAGGGAGCGGACGGACCCGTTCGCTGGTGAAAGCAGGATAGACGGGCTTTGAGGCCGTTATTCCGGGCTTATCATCGCCGTTTCGTCGGTTGCAGTTCGTTGCGACGGTCCCGGAGCGTTCGACAGCGCCGACGCGAGTTCCCGGCGACGGAAACGCTTTTGGCGACGCCGGGAACACCTCCGGTCGTGCGATTGGTACACGAATCTGACAGTCGGAGCGAGACCCTCGCCACCGAGGTCGAGACCGCCGACTCGTTCCTCTCGAAGGCGAGGGGACTGATGTTCCGGCGGTCGATTCCCGACGACTACGCGCTGGTCTTCCGGTTCGACGACGTGGCGAGTCGGGACGTTCACATGGTGTTCGTCCCCTTCCCGCTGGACGTGCTGTGGCTTCAGGACGGTGAAGTGACGCGGACCGAGCGCCTGTCGCCGTGGACCGGACTGGCAGAGGCCGAGGCCGACCAGTTGGTCGAACTCCCCGCGGGGAGCGCGGACGAGGTAACGGTCGGCGACGAAGTCCGCGTCGTGCGGGGGTAACGCCGGTCCGACAGACCGGTCTGTCACAAAGGCCCGCTTAACTACGCCCGAGGGAAACGAGAGGCGTGGTCAATCATGGCCAGTGAACGATTTATTCGGGGGTCTCCCCGATAACACATCTCCATCGAACCGCGACGAACAGCACGAAGAACGCGACGGACTGCTCTCCGGTCGAACCGTGAAACTCCTCGACACCACGCTCCGCGACGGCGAACAGGCCCCGGGCATCTCGCTCACGCCCGACGAGAAGGCCGAGATAGCCGCGGCGCTCGACCGCGCGGGCGTCGCCGTCGTCGAGGCCGGGAGCGCCTGCACCGGCGAGGTGGAGCGCGAGACCATCCAGCGCGTGACGGACCTCGACTTGGACGCCCGCGTCACCAGTTTCGCGCGGGGCGTCCGCAACGACGTGGACCTCGCGCTAGACTGCGGCGTGGACGGCGTGAACCTCGTCGTCCCCGCCAGCGACCGCCACGTCGAGGGGAAGGTCGGGACGACCCGCGACGAGGTGGTCGAGACGACCGCCGACCTCGTGGCGTACGCACGTGACCACGGTCTCTGGGTCGAGGTCATCGGCGAGGACGGGTCGCGGGCCGACCTCGACTTCCTCGAACGACTCGCCGAGGCCGCACACGACGCGGGCGCGAACCGCTTCTGCTACGCCGACACCGTGGGCCACGCCGGACCCGAGCACACACGCGAGGCGGTTTCCCGACTCGCCGACCTCGGGCCGACCAGCACCCACACTCACGACGACCTCGGACTCGCCGTGACGAACGCCCTCGCCAGCGTCGCGGCGGGCGCGGACCTCGTCCACGCCACTGTCAACGGCGTCGGCGAGCGCGCGGGCAACGTCGCGCTCGAAGAGGTCGCCATCGCGCTCGCTCACTGCTACGACGTGGAGACGGTCGAGACGACCGAACTCTACGACCTCGCCCGGACGGTCGCGGACGCGACCGACGTGGCGCTCGCGCCGAACAAGGCGGTCGTCGGCGAGAACGCGTTCGCCCACGAGTCGGGCATCCACACCGACGGCACCCTCAAAGACGAGCAGATGTACGAACCCTACCCGCCCGAGACGGTCGGCCGGGAGCGACGCCTCGTCCTCGGCAAGCACACCGGTCGGGCGGGCGCGAAGGCCGCGCTCTCCGAACACGACGTCGAGGTGAGCGACGACGAACTCCGCGAGGTCGTCGCCCGCGTACAGGACCTCGCCGAGCGGAACAAGCGCGTGACCGACGCCGACCTGCTCGCCATCGCCGAGGACGTGCAGGGCCGCGAGCGCGACCGGCGCATCGAACTCCGGGAACTCACCGCCACCAGCGGCGGGCGCATCCCGACCGCGAGCGTCAGACTCGACGTGGACGGCGACGAACGCGTCGCCAGCGGCACCGGCGACGGGCCGGTAGACGCCGCGGTCACCGCGGTCAGGGCGGCGGTGGGCGACTCCGACGCCGCGACGGACTTCCAACTCGAATCCTACCACGTGGACGCGATTACCGGCGGCACCGACGCGGTGGTCACCGTCGAAGTCGAGATGCGCCGGGGCGACCGGTCGGTGACCGTCGCGTCCAGCGACGGCGACATCACCCGAGCGAGCGTCACCGCGATGGTGGACGCGCTCGACCGCCTGCTCCCGGCCGACTCCGAGGCCGAGACCGCAGTCGCCGACGACTGACCGGTCGGTTCACTCGTCGTCCCGAAGCGCGGCCGCGACGGCTTCGAGTTCCGCCTTCCGGAACGCGCTCCCCGCGCTCTCCGGGTCGTCTTCCTCCGCGACACCGATTTTCCACAGGATACCCGCTCGCATCCGGGATTTCGACGGGAGACGGTTCGCGTCGATGTCGTAGTCCACGGCGTCGCAGATGGCCGCGAGGGCCTCCTTGGTGAAGGCGGTCGATTCGACGCGCTCGTACCTGCCGACGGACTCCCGGATTTCGTTTCTGAGTTCGTCTACGGTCGGTGACATACGGACAGAGATGGGGAGGTTGGCCCTGTAAGTTGCGGTCGTGCGTCGAGATTCGCGCTCGGGAGCGTCGCGTCCGGCTACCCTCCATCTCTTTCCCCGTTCCCCACCTACGTGGTCGCATGACCCTCACCGAGACCCCGAAGCGAGGCGACCGCGGCGGGAACACCCGCTGGGCCGCGCTCGTCGCCAGCGTCCTCGTCTGCGAACTCGCGGGCATCGTCCCGTCGATTCTGACTGCCGACGAGGTAGCGACGTGGTACCCCACGCTGGTCAAGCCCGCGTTCACGCCGCCGAGTTGGGTGTTCGGCCCGGTCTGGACCGCGCTCTACCTCCTGATGGGCGTGGCGCTGTACCTCGTCTGGCGGAGCGACCGCAGTCGAGTGCGGCGGACGGCGCTCGCCCTGTTCGGCGTCCAACTTGCTCTCAACGCGGCGTGGACGCTGGTTTTCTTCGGTTCACAGGCCATCGTCGGCGGTCTCGCGGTCATCGTCGCGCTCCTCGCACTCGTCGTCGCCACCGTCGCCGCGTTCGCCCGCATCGACCGCCGGGCGGCCGCATTGCTGGTTCCGTATCTGCTCTGGGTCGGGTTCGCCACCGCGCTCAACTACGAACTCTGGCGACTGAACTGACCCGCGAACGCGCCGAGTCCGACCGAGAGGACGCGACACGGGAGAGTATTGGGTCGTTACTCCCGGCGACGACCGGCAACCGTCGAGTTGGACGGTCGTTACCGACGGCGTTTGCAGTCTATAACAAAGGACGGTAGCGGCGTCGAACGGGACGTGTCGAACAGTTCGGTTCCGAGTTCGTACGCTATCGACGGCGGCCGGTTCGGGGTCGGGGCGGACCGCTACACGCTGTTCGTAGTGCTGTTCGTCGGCAAGGCACTCGACGCCGTCAGCACCGTGACCGTGCTCTCGCTCCGCGAGGACGTCTACGAGTCGATGTGGCTCACCCGCACCCTGATGTCGGAGTTCGGGATGGTCACGGGCGTCCTCATCACCGTCGTCCTCGCGGTGGTGGGCGTGGTCGTCCTCGCCGAGAGCGGCGAGGCGGTCGCTCGACTGACCCCCGACGGGTGGGCACCGGACGATTACCCGACCGCGTTCCGGGTCGTCACCTACTGCTCGGCGGGCGTCTGGTACGGGTTCCTCGGAGTCCACAACTTCATGCTGCTGTTTTGAGACGGGGCGCGTCGAGCGTCCTCGAAAGTTCGGGAATCCACCGCAGAGACGACGCTATCGACGGTGAAAGCGGAAGAAGTTTGGTGACGCCGAGGAGGAGATTTGAACTCCTGTGTCCGTGAAGGACAGTTGCTCTCGAAGCAACCGCCTTGGCCGGGCTAGGCTACCTCGGCTCACTCCATCATACTTCCCTCTCCGTCTTAGTGATTTCGATTCTCGCGCCACAGTTCAGTAGACCGTCACCTTCAAGCGGGTGCCACCACTCCGGGTAGGGTATGGACGTAACCGAGGCGAACGAGCAGTGTGACGCCGTCCTCGATGCCATCGGCAACGCGGTCATCGCCGACCGAGAGTTCCTCGAAACCGTACTTCTCGGCGTGATGGCCGGCGGTCACGCCCTCCTCGAAGACGTGCCCGGAACGGGCAAGACCCTGACGGCGCGGAGTTTCGCGTCGGCGCTGGGGTTGTCGTTCTCGCGGGTCCAGTTCACTCCGGACCTCCTCCCCGCGGACGTGACCGGCACGCACGTGTTCAACGAACAGGACCGGACCTTCGAGTTCAACGAGGGTCCCATCTTCGCGAACGTCGTGCTGGCCGACGAGATAAACCGCGCGCCGCCCAAGACGCAGGCCGCGCTGCTGGAGGCCATGGAGGAGGGACAGGTCACGGTGGACGGCGACACCCACGACCTGCCGAAACCGTTCTTCGTCATCGCCACCCAGAACCCGGTCGAGCAGGAGGGCACGTTCCCCCTGCCCGAGGCGCAGGTGGACCGCTTCGCGGTCAAGTCCTCCATCGGCTACCCCGAGGCCGAGGGCGAGTACGAACTGCTGCGCCGACGCGCGGGCCGGAGCGCCCAGAGCCCGTCGGTCGGGACCGTGCTGGACGAGCGACTCGTGACCGACCTCCGGGAGGTGCCCGAGTCGGTCCGCGTGGACGACGACCTGCTGGAGTACATGGCGAACGTCGCCCGCGAGACCCGCGAGGACCGCCGGGTGTCTGTCGGCGTCTCCCCGCGCGGGACCCAGCGCCTCTTCGAGGCGACCCGGGCCTACGCCGCGATGCAGGGCCGGGAGTTCGTCACCCCCGACGACGTGAAGCGCGTGGCCCACCCCGTCCTCGCCCACCGCGTCGTCCTCACGCCCGACGCGCAGGTCAACAACGTCGCGAAGTCCGCCATCGTGGACCACGTCCTCGACAGCGTCCCCGTGCCGACGGTGGAGTAGTCCGACCCGTGCCCTCCAGACGGTCGGTTCTCGCTACCGGAGTCGCCAGTCTCTACGCCGCCAGCGCGGGGTGTACGACCGTCCTCGACGGGTCGACCCCCGAACCGGCGTTGTGGACCATCACCCTCCGGAACACCGACGACGAGTCCCACGCCCTCGCGCTCCGACTCTTCCACGACGGCGCGGAGATTCTCGACCGGACGTACGAACTCGGTCCCCGGACCTTCGACGAGGAGGACGCCGCCACCGCAGATAGCGATACCGACCACGTCGCCGCAGTCGAAGACGCGTGGGACTCGCCCACCGGCGAGTTCCGGGCCGCGGTCCGAGTAGACGGCGAGCGCCGGACGAAGTTCCGACTCGACGACGAGGTTCGTCCGCCGACACCCTACCGGTACGAAATCCGCGTCGAGCGGAACGCCAGCGTGTCCACGTGGGTGACGAAACTGGAATCGACCGCGACGCCGTAGCCAGTTTCACTTTCACTCCGCTTGGCTCGCCTTTACGTTAGTCCGGCGACCACCCGGAACCATGAACGCAGACGAGTCCGGGGAGGATTCGGAGTCGGCGGACGCCACCGAACACGACGAGGAGACGGAACTCGCTGACCTCGACCCGAACGCCGAGGAACAGGCCCGACGCGTAGAACGCCAACTGCGGCGACTTCGCCGCGAGATGCGCGGATAACAGGGGCCGGTCGGGTCGGATTTCCCGTCGGGGTCCCTCGTGATTCGCGGCGGTTCGACCGGTACTCCCGGAGTCTCGGCCGTCGTCCTTCGAATCTGTCCTCTTCCTCTTCGAATCTCGCGGTTGCCCTCTCAGTCGAAGTGATTGCGCAGAAGAAGTAGTTTCACGCTCGAACACGGGAGTCCACCGCACAGCATCGCAACTGCACTGCGACAGCCTCACACCTCCCCAACCGACTGCGCTACTCGGCCGACGGCCTCCGTCGCTCGTCCCTCGCGCGGTGGGCGCGGCGCACGAGAGCGCCGCGCCCGCACGCGTCGGGACGAAAACTCGAAAGTGCGCTTCTCGGGAGCCACACTACCGAGCGCGAGAGAACGGAAATCGAACCGGACGCGACCCGAAAACAGGAGTTCAGTTCCGGAGCGCCGACGTGAGCACCACCGCGGCCAGCAGCAGGAAGACCAGCGCGGTCACCGGCTTGCCGCCCGCCGAGACCAGATAGATGCCGTACCCCAGACCGCCAGCGCCGACGGCGACAACCGTACTCCCGGCGGCGTGAGTCGCCTCCAGTTGGGTCGTGTCGGTCTCGCGGCCCAACTGGTCGCCGACGGTGATGGCCTGCTCGCCGAGGTCCCACGCCAACACGGCGGCGATGACCCCCGGCAAGAGCAGGTACGGGGTGGGGAGCGCCAGACCGCCGACCAGCGCGGCGACGAGGAGCGCGGTCGAACCGAGCGTGACCGCGCGCCGGGACCCCCAGAAGACGCCGAGCGCGACCACGAGGAACCCGGCCGCACCGGCCGCGAGTCCGGCGGACCCGGTGAGCGCGCTGGTCCCCGCCGCGATTCCGGCCGCGGTCACCGCCAGCGCCGACGACAGGCGGGCGGGCGACCGGTCGATTTCGCGGGTCACGCTGACCCCCGTGTGACGCGAGCCATTCGAGCGAGGGCGACGCCCAGCGACTCGTCGGTGTCCCAGTCCACGACCCGGACCCCGCTCTGGCGAAGTTCCGAGACGCGGTGGTCGCGCTGGGTTCGGGCGAACCGCTGGCCCGCGGTCCGCGTCGAGGTCGGGTCGGGACTGACGACCGTCACGAGGTGGTCCTCGGCGTCCAGTCGCCGCGCGACCTCCGGGCCGAAGTCGTCGCACAGCGGCGTGACGAAGACGACCTGCGAGGACGCGGGGAGTCGCTTGCGAAGCTGTTTGAGTCGGGTGGTCGGGTAGAACATCTCGTCTGAGGGCGTCGGCGCGAACGCCGGGTGGGTCGCCAGCAGGTCGCGGGCACGGGCCTGATGGTCGTGGCCCGCGCCGGGCGCGAGCCAACAGATTTCGGGACCGAACGACGCCAGTCCCACGCGGTCGCCCGCGTCGAGCAGTCTCGTGACCATCTTGCCCGCGGCGTCCACGCCGAACTGGACCGCGTTGCGCTCGTCGTCGCCCCGGCCCAGATACGCCTTCTCGCGAGTGTCCACGAGGACGACCACGCTGGCGGCCCGCTCCTCGCGGAACTGGACGGTCGTGAGTTCGCCCGTTCGCGCGAGGCGGTTCCAGTCCACGCGCGAGAGCGGGTCGCCCGGCCGGTACTCGCGGGTCGCGTGGAACTCGACGCCCGACCCGCCCACGTCGGTCGTCACCCGGCCGGTGTATTGGGTGGTCTGTGCGCGCAGGGGCACGTCCACGGTGGTTCCGAGTTTCGGGACGCACCGGAGGAGGGTCTCGCACTCGACTTCGGTCTCGACCTCGATAGCGCCGCTGAAGTCCCGGACGATGGCGGTCACGGGGTCGAACTCGTGGTCGCCGCGTTCGGCCTCGACGGTGTAGGTGAACGACGCCGTCTTGCCCGGCCGGAGCGCGGTCCCGAGGCGGGCCGACCCGTCTGTCACGGGCAGGGCCTCCGGAACGCCGTCCACGAGTCGGAGGTCGGCCAGCATCGAGTCGCCGACGTTCTCGACGACGAGTCGGACCTGCACCTCGTCGCCGGGCAGGGGTTCGTCGTCGCTGAGCGTCCGGGTCACGTCGAGGGCCACCTCGGGCGTGCCCGCCGTCCGGGCGTAGGCCGCGAACGCGACACCGACGACCCCCGACAGCAGGACCAGCGGCCGACTGAAGAGGACGCCCAGCGACCCCGCCAGCAGGGCGACCACGCTGACGCCGCGCCACCGTTTAGTCTGGCGAATCGACTTCACGCTTCGGCCTCCGTTCGACGAGCGTCCTGCGTCCCCGCGTCGGTCCGAGAGACCTCCGATTCGTCGGCATCGGTCGGGTCCGCGGACGCGCTCGCGGGGGTCTCGGCACCACGGTCGGTCTCGGTGCCGCCCGCTCCGGCCTCGTCGGATTCGCCGTCTGCCGGGGGACCGGACGACTCGCCGTCCGCCGGTTCGACTCCGGCCGCCCGAGCGACGGCGTCGGCGGTTCGACGGATTCGGTACTGGGAGGGCGATTCGGTGCTGACCGCGAGTTTCACCCGGTCGAAGACGGGCGGCGAGGGGGCGTCCTCTCCGCCGAGGAACGACGCCGCGTGCCGGTCGTCCGTCCACGTCCCGGCGTCGAGTCGTTCGCGGGCCTGCTCGCGCGAGCAGTTCTCCCGGTCGGCGACGGCGGTGACTGCGGCGGTTTCGAGGGTCTCGCGCAGGTCCGCTCGCTCGCGGATGAGGTCCCGCCGCGGTCCCGACCGGAGTTCGGCGACCGTCCGGTCGAACTCGTCGCCGGGGGTCGGCACCGTCTCGACCGTCTCCACGTCGGGCGTCTCGGTGGCCTCTAGTTCGGTGGCCTGCCGGGACCGGGCGACCCGAATCGCCTGCACCAGCGCGAGCAGGCCGACGACGGTCACCGCGGCGTAGCCGGTGCCGATGGCGGCGGCGAACCCGGGGACGAACGCCATCAGCAGGCCGAGCGCGACCGCGACCAGACCGACGGCGGTCAGAATCGGGTGGTCGTTGCCGTCGGTCACTCGGCGTCACCCCCGCTGGTAGTGTCCGAGGACGGAGACCCGTCCGACTGCGACCCGGCGTCCGAGGGCCGACCGGCGTACTCCCGCTCGATGCGTCTGAGAGCGTCGAGCGCCTGCTGTTCGCGTTCTTCCGTCGCCGACTCGCCGCCGTACCGGACCTCCTCGAACAGCGAGGTGAGTCGGTCCACGTCCTCGCGGGCCATGCCCGCTTCGACCGCGGCCCCGGCGAACTCCGCGGGCGTGCTGGCGGCGGGATTGGCCACGTCGAGGTGGTCGGTCATCTCGCGCCACGCGCGGAACACCTCGTTGTCCACGTCGGTCGCGTCTTCGATGCGGTCGGCGGCCTCGCCCGCGGCCCGGCCGACCGCGCGCACGTCCCCGGTGTCGTCGGGTTCCGCGAACGACTCCTCGTCCTCGGGGTCGTCGCCGCTGGAGGAGACGAACAGGAGCGCGACGGCGGCGAGGAGCGCGACGCCGAGACCCGCCATCAGGAGGAACGAAGGGTCGGTGAACGTCGTCCCGCTGGCACCGCCGGGCGCGCCGCTCCCGCCCGAAGGGGCGAGGGAGACGTTCCCGCCTTCGAACAGCGCGTTCCGTGCGTTCGGCACGGGGTCCGTGCAGAGGGTCAGGAGCGCGTGGGCGAACAGGATGGGGATGCCCACCGGCCCGGCGTACGCCACGGCGCCGAGTCCGCCGAGGCGGCGGTACGCGGCGTACGCGCCGAGGGAGAACACGCCGAGGATGAGCGCGATGGCCCACCACGTGTCGAGGAAGGCGTAACAGGGGACGTCCATCGGCGTCCCGCCGGTCGCGTCGGACGATTCGTTCCCGAACTCCAGACTGGGCTGACTACCGTTCTGTACGCCCGCGTCCGAACTCGGCGCGCCGAAACCGAACCCGCCGGACGATTCGGTGAGGACCGCCGAGTCCAGCGTCGCGGCGGCGAAGCCGATGGCGACGACTGCTAACAGCGCGAGGACGACGGGGCGTGCGGTATCACGGTCCACAGAGGTAGGTTGCGGGATTGATAACTTAGAGTTTCTGCCTCGTCGGCGGAGTACGGCGTTTCTTTCCCGCTTTCTCCGGCAGAATTAGGGTCGAACGGGCCAGTTCGGTGCGAGCGCCGAGAGGACTCACTCGCCGTCCGTGACGGACCCGTCCACGCGGTCGGACTCGCGAGAGTCGTCGGTCCGCTCGCTCGGGTCGCCGTACCCGCCGCCGCCGGGCGTCAGTACCGTGACCGTCGTCCCGGTCTCGACCTCGACGGTGGTCTTCGCGCCGACGCGCTCGCCGTCGATGCGGTTCTCGCCGAGCGCGCCCGACGCTCCGCCGTCGAGTCCCTTCGGCGCGTGTC
This sequence comes from Halorussus aquaticus, assembly GCF_024218795.1. Classification (GTDB taxonomy): domain Archaea; phylum Halobacteriota; class Halobacteria; order Halobacteriales; family Haladaptataceae; genus Halorussus; species Halorussus aquaticus. Next base: position 1,651,788 of record NZ_CP100400.1, on the reverse strand, counting down.
TGCGGCGCTCGGTCAGCAACGACACCGTCGCGTCGGTCTCGACCGTCATCGAGCGTTCGAGTCCGAGACCGCCGCGGTGTCGGCCCGCGCCGCCGCTGTCGGGGCGGAGCGCGTACCGCTCGACGCGCAGGGGGTACTCGGTCTCCAGCGCCTCGACCGGGGTGTTGAGCGTGTTGGTCATCCCGACCTGCACGCCGTCCATGCCGTCCTTCGTCGGACGCGCGCCGAACCCGCCGCCGATGGTCTCGTAGTAGGTGAAGTCGCCGTGCCTGCTCCCGATTATCAGGTTGTTCATCGTGCCCTGTCCCTCCGCGGGCACGCGGTCGGGCACCGCCTCGGCCAGCGCGCGGACGACCACGTCGGTCACGCGCTGACTCGTCTCGACGTTCCCCCCGACCACGGCCGCGGGCGGCGTCGGGTTCAGCAGACTCCCCTCCGGTGCGCTGACCGAGACCGGCGCGTAACACCCGTGGTTCGGCGGAATCTCGGGGTCTGTCAGACACCGGACGACGAAGTAGACCGCGCTCTTGGCGACCGCCAGCGGCGCGTTGAGGTTGCCCGGTACCTGCTCGGCGGTCCCCGAGAAATCCACCGTGAGCGAAGCGCCGTCGATTTCGACCGTCGCTTCGACGGGCACGTCGTCGTCGCTGACGCCGTCACCTTCGAGGAAGTCGGTGGCCGCGTACTCACCGTCGGGTAGGTCGGCCAGTTCGCTCTCGACGCGCTCGCGGGAGTACGCTATCACCGCGTCGAACGCCGCCAGCAGGCGGTCGCCGTGGTCGGCCAGCAGGTCGCCGAGGCGCTCCTCGGCCCTGTCGTTGGCGGCCATCTGCGCCCGGAGGTCCGCCCGGCGCTCGTCGGGCGTCCGGACGTTCGCCAGCAGGAGGTCGCGCACGTCCTCGTTCACCTCGCCGCCCGCGACGAGTCGGACCGGCGGGAGGCGCAGGCCCTCCTGATAGATTTCCCGCGCGCCAGCGGGCATGCTCCCCGGCGTCATCCCGCCCACGTCGGCGTGGTGGGCGCGCGAGACCGCGTAGCCGACGATCTCCTCGCCCGCGCCGCCGTCGGCCTCCGGGGGCGCGAGCGGCGAGACCAGCGTCACGTCCGGCAGGTGAGTGCCGCCCGCGAAGGGGTCATTGACGACGAACGTGTCGCCGGGTTCGGGGTCCCGTTCCAACACCGCCGCCACCGCCTCGGGCATCGCGCCGAGGTGGACCGGGATGTGTTCGGCCTGCGCGACCAGTCGGCCCGCGGCGTCGAACAGCGCGGTCGAGCAGTCCCGTCGCTCCTTGATGTTGGGCGAGTACGCGCCCCGGATCAGCACCTGTCCCATCTCCTCGGCCACGCTCTCCAGTTGGTTCCGGAGGATTTCGAGTTCCACGGGGTCGAGGTCGGCGTCGGTCACGCTCGACCCTCCGTGTCGGTCGCCTCGTCTCCGCGCTTGGTCAGCACCAGCGTCCCGTCCTCGCGCACTGCGGCCCGCCACTCTGGCGGGACGACCACGGTGCTGTCGGCCTGCTCGCAGACGGCCGGACCCGCGAACGACTCGCCCGCCGGGAGCGCCTCCCGGCGGTAGACGGGCACCTCGCGGAACCCGCCGCCGAAGTCGGCCTCGCGCTCCCCGACTCTGGCCTCGCCCGCGCTCTCGTAGGCGACGGCGGGCGTCTCGCGCGCGACGGTCGCGCGCACCCGCAGGCCGACGAGTTCCACCGCCTCGTCCATCCGGTAACCGTACGCCGTCTCGTGGGCCTCGTGGAAGCGACGTTCGACCGCCTCGGGGTCGAACTCCTCGCCGACTTCGACGGGTAACTCGAAGCTCTGGTCCGCGTACCGGAGTTCGGCGCGCCGGGCGATGTCGGCCGCGTCGGGGTCCCGGAGGTCCGCCCGCGCCTCGTCGGCGAGGTCCGCGAGGACTCCCGCCACCGCTTCGGGGTCGGCCGCGTCGAGCGCGGTGCGGTAGGTCCGGACCGCGTCGCGGGTCTCGTCGGCCGCGAGCAGGCCGAACGCCGACAGGACGCCGCAGGCCCGCGGGACGACGACGCGGGTCACGTCGAGTCGGTCGGCCAGCGCCGCGGCGTGCATCGGCCCCGCGCCGCCGAACGCCGCCAGCGCGAACGACCGCGGGTCGTGGCCGCGCTCGACCGTGACCTCCCGGACCGCCCGAGTCATGTCGGCGTTCGCCACGCGGTAGACGCCGCGGGCGGCCTCGACCGGACCCGACAGGTCCGCTTCGTCGGCGAGGTCCGCGAGCGCGTCGCGCGCGGCCGCCACGTCCAGCGAGAGTTCGCCCCCGAGCGCGGTGTCGTCGCCCAAGTAGCCGAGGACGACGTTCGCGTCGGTGACGGTCGGTCGCTCGCCGCCCTTCCCGTAGCACGCCGGGCCGGGGTCCGCCCCCGCCGACTCGGGACCGACCCGGAGCGCGCCACCGGCGTCCACCCGCGCGATGCTTCCCCCGCCAGCGCCCACTGTCGTCACGTCCACCATCGGGACGCCGACGGGTCGCCCGCCGATTTCGGTCTCGGTGGTGCGCTCGACGTCGCCCTCCCTGACGAGACTCACGTCGCTGGAGGTGCCGCCCATGTCGAACGTCACGATGCCGGGCGCGTCGGTGGCGCTCTCGGCGGTCTCGGCCGCGCCGTCGGTTTCCGCGGCCGCTCTCTCCGCGGTCGCGGCCGCGCCCACGACTCCCGCGGCCGGGCCGGAGAGACAGGTCGTCACAGCGTGTTCCCGGACCGTCTCGGCGTCGGCGATGCCGCCGTTCGACTGCATGACCAGCGGGGCCGGAACTCCGGCGGAGTCGGCGCGCTCGACCAGTCGCCCGAGGTAGGCGTCGATTCTGGGCGTCACGTAGGCGTCCACGACGGTCGTGGCCGTGCGCTCGTACTCGCGGAACGCCGCCAGCACCTCGTGGGACGCCGAGACCGGCGCGTCGAGTTCCTCGCGCAGGACCTCAGCGACCGCTCGCTCGTTCCGGGGGTCGGCGTAGGCGTGGAGCAGCGAGACCGCGACGCTCTCGGCGTCGGTGTCGCGGATTCGGTCGGCGAGGTCGCGGACCTCGCTCGGTTCGACTTCGCGTTCGACGCCCTCCGGGGTGGCGCGCTCGGCGACCTCGAATCGCCTGCGCCGGGGGACGAGCGGGTCGAGTTTCTCGGCGTTCAAATCGTAGAGCGCGGGCCGGTCCTGCCTCCCGATTTCTAGCACGTCGCGGAACCCCTCGGTGGTGACGAGCGCGGTCTCCGCGCCGTCGCCTTCCAGTAGCGCGTTGGTCGAGACGGTCATCGCGTGCGAGAACGCGTCGATGCTCTGGGGGTCGAGGTCGGCCGCCTCGCAGGCCTTCCGGATTCCGGCCAGCACGCCCTCGCTCTGGTCGTCCGTGGTCGGGACCTTCGCGGTGACGAGTTCGTGGTCGGGCGTCAGCAGCACGACGTCGGTGAAGGTGCCGCCCACGTCCGCGCCGACGCGGATTCGGTCGGTCACGGTCCCGTCCCTCCTCCGGGTCGGTCGTCCCTGTGACGGTGGCTCATGCGGTTTGGGTGTCGCTACAGGACGTAATAGTTAGTGCTTGCGGAAGTCGGACCGTTCGAGAGAAGCGTCCGCTACCGTTATCCGAGGTCCGCGCGCTCGAACCGCCAGTAGCCGAGCAGCACGGGGGCGACCAGCCAGCCGACCAGCACGACCAGTCCGAACCAGTTCTGCACGTAGAACGGCACCGACGACCCGGCCAGCGCCTCCGCGGAGACCATGGGTCCGGCACCCGAGAACACGAGGTCGGCGGCCTGCGAGTAGGCGTTGTTGGGGTTGAGTACCTGGAGCAGATAGTACCACGCCGGAATCCCACTCGCGCCGGTTGGTAGACCGCCCTCCACGAGGTAGTAGACGCCCAGCGGGACGATGTTCCAGAGCACTTGGAAGAGGAAGAACGCCCCGATGGCCAGCGCCATGGCGCGGGACCGAGTCGCCGCGAACGACGACGCGCCGATAGCGATGCCCACGTACGTGAGTCCGAAGAGGACGGTAAGCAGCGTCAACAACAGGAAGTCCACGACCGCGAGTTCGCCGAACAGCGCGAGCAGGGTGACGGCCGCACCGGCGAACGCCACGAAGATGCCGACCGTGACGACCAGCGTCCGGCCGACCAACTTGCCGAGCACTACGTCGGCGCGGGTGTGGGGGAGACCGAGCAGAATCTTGATGCTCCCGGACTCGCGCTCGCCCGCGATGGCGAGGTACGCCACCACCAGCGCCGTGAGCGGAATGATGAGGCTCGCCGGGGAGGTCAGGAACTGCGTGGCGTCCGGGAGTCCCGGCGCGTCGCCGAGAATCGCCTTCCGGACGTAGACCGCGCCGACGGAGAACAGGAGGAACACCGCGGTGATGACCCAGAGCATCCGCGAGCGCACCGCATCCTCGAAGTCCTTGCGCGCGACGACCAGCCAACTCATGCCGTCACCTCCTCGGTGGTGTAGGCGGCGAAGAGGTCCTCCAGCGACGCCTGCTCGGTCGAGATGTCGGTGACAGTCACGCCCTGCGCCTCGACCCGATTTATCACCTCGGACTTGACGCCCGAGTCGTTCACGGCGATTCGGAGGACGTTGCCGTCCGCGGTCAGGTCGGTCACCGCGTCGATGTCGTCGAGACTGAGGTCGTCCGGCACGCGGTCCACCGTGAGTTCGAGGGTCGAACTGGTGCCGACCGACTCGCGCAGGCCCTCGATTGTGTCCTCGGCGACGAGTCGCCCCTCGTTCATGATTCCGACGCGGTCGCACACCGCCTCGACCTGCCCGAGGATGTGACTGGAGAAGAAGACGGTCGTCCCGCGATTCGCCTCCTCGCGGACGAGTTCGCGCATCTGGCGCGCGCCGTTAGGGTCGAGACCCGACGACGGTTCGTCCAGAATCAGGAGGTCCGGGTCGCCCACGAGCGCCATCCCGAGCGCGAGGCGCTGGCCCATGCCGGTCGAGTAACCACCGGCTTTCCGTCCGGCCGCCTCCGGGCCGAGACCCACGCGGTCGAGAATCTCGTCGGGGTCGTCGTCGCTCCCTTTCGAGTCCACTGCGAACTCGACGTGCTTTCGACCAGTGAGGCGGTCGTAGAGGTCGAACCCCTCGGGGAGGATACCGATTCGCTCGTGAATCTGTTGGGTCTCGTCCTGTGCGTCGTAGCCGAGGACCGTCGCGGTGCCCTCGGTGGGCCGGAGGTAGTCGAGCAACACGTTGATGGTCGTGGACTTGCCCGCGCCGTTCGGGCCGAGGTAGCCGAACACCTCGCCCTCCTCGACGACGAGATCGAGGTCCTCGACAGCGACGACGCCCGCGCCGAAACGCTTCGTCAGTCCGTCGGTTCGGATAGCTGGCATGAATGTACGGTCAATCCCGTCCGGCATTAGTGTTGTTAATTCAATATCTCTCTCGCGGCCCGGAACTCGGGACGAAATTGGGGGAGAGTTCCGCGGGAACTCGGAGGAAATACTGTCAGATGTCCGAAAATCTTCATGGGTGACCGAGGGGTCGGTGTGAGTGAAGCAATGACCCGGAACGACTCGACCCCGACCGACGACTCGTCCGACCCGAACTCGACTCGCTCGCGCCGCGCGTTCCTCGGTAGCGCCTCGGCGCTGGGCGCAATCGCGCTCGCTGGCTGTAGCGGGAGCGGGAGCGAGACGACTACGACGACCGAAGAGACGACGACCGAAGCGACGATGACGACCACGGAGACGACGACAGAGGAGACCACTACTGCGGCCCCGACAAATCCGGACGTTCCGATTCTCAACTACGCGCTGACGCTCGAACACCTCGAAAACGCCTTCTACCGCGAGGGACTGAAGGAGTTCGGCGACGACGAGTTGATGCAGGCCGACGCGCTCTCGAAATTCGGCGAGGAACTCCGGATGGACGTCCCCGAACATCTCGAGACGGTCGGCGACCACGAGGCCGCCCACGTCGATGCACTCTCGGCCACCGTCGAGAAGTTGGGCGGCACGCCAGTCGAGGAAGGGGAGTACGACTTCGGTTACCAGACGCCCTCGGAGTTCCTCGGCGTCGCCAAGGCGCTGGAGAACACCGGCGTCGCCGCCTACGCGGGCGCGGCACCGAAGGTCGTCAGCAACGACGTGCTGGCGGCGGCAGCGGGCATCCACAGCGTGGAGGCCCGCCACGCCAGTTTCCTGAATCTGGTCAACTCCGACTCGCCGTTCCCGAACGCGGTCGATTCGGCGAAGTCGGTGGACGAGGTGCTGGAAATCGCGGGGCAGTTCGTCACCTCGGAAGTCGATCCGAGCGTCTACGAGACCGAGCCGCCCGAGGAACGGGCGACGCCCGACAGGAAGGCCGACGACGACACGAGCGACGTGACCGTCCTGAACTACGCGCTGACGCTCGAACACCTCGAGAACGCCTTCTACCGCGAGGGGCTGAAGACGTTCGGCGACGACGAACTGATGCAGGCCGACGCGCTCTCGAAGTTCGGCGAAGAAGTCCGGATGAGCGTCCCCGAACACCTCGAAGCGGTCGGTGACCACGAGGCCGCCCACGTCGATGCCCTCTCGGCCACCGTCGAGAAGTTGGGCGGCACGCCGGTCGAGGAGGCCACGTACGACTTCGGCTACCAGACGCCCTCGGAGTTCCTCGGCGTCGCCAAGGCGCTGGAGAACACCGGCGTCGCGGCTTACAAGGGTGCCGCGCCGACCGTCTCCAACGACGACGTGTTCGCGGCCGCAATCGGGATTCACAGCGTCGAGGCCCGTCACGCCAGCTTCCTGAACGAACTGAACCTCTCCTCGCCGTTCCCGAAGGCCGTGGACGAACCGAAGACGATGTCCGAGGTGAAGGAAATCGCGGGGCAGTTCATCGTGGAAGAGTGAGCGGCCCGCTGAGTCGGGACCTTCGACTCCGCTTCGGTGGCCTTACGTACCGGGTTTGAGTTGTGACCGGTGATGGAGAAGGTCCTCTGGTACGTGCTGGCGGGGACGCGCGGGGGCATCAACCGCGCGCGTCTCCTCCGGGAGATAGACGAGCGTCCCCGGAACCCCAACCAGCTCGCAGAGGAACTCGACCTCAACTACGACACGGTTCGACACCACCTCGACGTTCTTGTCGAGAACGACGTCGTCACGTCCAGCGGCGACGACTACGGCGCAGTGTACCTCCCCTCGGACGCCACCCGCGACCACTGGGACGTCGTCGAGGAAATCATCACCCAAATCGAATGACCATGATCCGACACCCGAGCGAACACGACCGTCTCGACCGACCGACGCGGAGGCCGAACCGATGAGCATCTGGATCGACCTCGCGCGAGTCGCCACGGGACTCAACCTGCTGCTGCTCGCCGCGCTGGCCAGCGTCTGGGCGCGCAACTACCGCCGGGTCCGGTCGAAGCACACGCTCGGCATGCTCGTGTTCGCCGCGCTCCTGTTCGCCGAGAACGGGTTCGCGCTCTACTTCTATCAGGTGGACCCCCTGCTGTCGGTGTGGTTCAGCACGCAGGTCCCCGACCCCGCGTGGCAGGCGATGCTGTCGTTCCACGTGTTGGAGACGCTGGCCATCGGCTTTCTAGCGTGGGTGACGATGGACTGAGTGGAGAGCGATAATCTGCGAGAGGGAAGGCGGACTTCTTGGACGCATTTTACGACCAGACGTGATAGCGAGACGGGCGGAATCCTATCGAACGCTCCACCGCGAACGCCGTTTATCGACCCGAGGCGCAGTACGCGCCCGACGCCCGCGCTCATGTTCGAAGATTCGCCCGCGACGAACGTCCGACTCGTCGTTGTCGTCGCAATCACTGAGACCGGCGGTCTGGACTCCCACGTCCGGAAAGCCGACTACTCTCGCTACTCGTCGTTAGCGACGAGTCCGAGCGCCCGAATCAGTTGACCCTCTAGCCGAAACTCGTCAGCGCTATCGCAGTTCTGGAGTCTCGCCTCCGCGGTATCCACTAATTGACTCGGCGGCTCTCCGCCTGCATCGGTCGTCGTGGGTTCGACCTCGGCGATGTGTCTCCGTATCTCGCTGATTACGCGCTGGTACTCCGAAATCGTGCTTGCGTCTCCGACTCGTTCTTGGAGGCTACTTGAATCCACGTACACCGATTTCTCGTTCGAGAGTGTAATTACCTTCCGCTCCGACAACTACAGTCGGAAAACAGTCGCTCTGTGACCCGACTACGACTTCCAGTCCGCAGTGGTCGGAGTAGTCGATTCGAGTACCGAACCGACAGGGAACGGAACCCACTCGCGTCTGAATACGGAAATCACATGCGTGAATTTAAATACTAGCAGGTGGCGAATTAGTCGCATGGCCGAAACGTCGCTGGCGAACGGTGGACGGGGAGAAGACGGGGCGAGCGACACCCCACCGCAGGTCCCGCCGCCGACCCCGCCCGACGACCCCGAGGCGTGGTACGCGTCGGACGTGCGGGCACAGTACGAACCACATCCGGGCGTCGTCGCCACTATCACGGAGACCGACGACGGGTTCGACTACCGGATTCGCGAACCGGCCCTCTCTCCCGAGGGCGAAGACGCCCTCGCAAAGGTCGAGGACCACTTCGCCGACGCCAACCTCGCACGTCCGCTCACCCGCGAAGGCGCGAGCGAGCGCGCGGCCGCCGGGTTCGACCCGAAGTACCGTCGTATCGTGGACCGCCTGACCGACCTATCGCCCGAGACGAGACGCCGCGTGGAGTACTACGCGCTCCGGGACCTGCGGTGTCTCGGCGAAGTGACCCCGCTCGCGCTCGACGACGGCATCGAGGTGGCCGACACCGCGGGCGACCGTCTCGTGGTTCACACCGACGACTACGCGCCCGCCGACACCGACCTCCCGGCCGACGCCGACTTTCTGGAGCGGTTCGCCAGTGAGCGCGTCGAGACTCACACCGTCGATTTCCGGGAGTTTCAGGTGCCGGTCGTCGTCTACCGCGAACACCTGCTGGCCAACGACTCGTTCACGACGAAGTACGCGGTGCTCGAACCCGACTTACTGCCCGGCGACGAGGAACTGATTCGGGAGTGCAAGGACCGGATTTGGGAGACCAACGTCGACGGCGTGGTCGAGGACCGCGCCGGATTCGTCCGCGAGCGCGCCCGGACGTTCCTCTCACGGCGACTCACCGCGCGAAACACCCGGGCGTGGCTCGACGCCGCCGCGTACCGGGTCCGGACCGCGCTCGCGGAGTACGACCTCGCGGTCCCGCCCGTGGACCACCGATTTTCGACCGACAGGCTCTCGGACTTGGTCTACTACGTGATGCGGGACTTCGTGGGCCACGGGAAACTGACGGTCCCCATCCGAGACGACCTGCTGGAGGACATCGAGGCCAACCGGGTCGGCGAGCGCATCAAAGTGGTTCCGCGAGGCCGGGAGATCGGCCACGGCGAGCGCGCGCCGACCAACCTCGTCTTCGAGGACGAGACCGAGTTCGCCAACGTCGTGACCCAGATGGCCGCCAGCGACGGTACAGAACTCAACGCCTCGAACCCCAGCGCGAAGGTGAACCTCCAACCCGAGGGCGTGCCGGAGGAAGTCACCATCCGGGCGGCGGTCGCGCTCGGCGTCATAAGCGAGGACGGCCCGCACATCTCCATCCGAAAGCAGGCGCCCGAGGCGATGACGCCGGTCGACCTGCTGGAGTCGGGAAGCCTCTCGACCGAAATCGTCACGCTGCTCTGGCAGGTCTACGAACACCACGGCGTCGTCCTCTTCTCGGGACCGACCGGCACGGGCAAGACGACGCTGATGAACTCCCACATGCCGTTCATCCCCTACCGCGACCGGCCAATCTCCATCGACGAAGGCTCGCGGGAGGTCCGCCTCCCCCACGAGACCGGCGTGTCACTGACGACGCGCGACCACGAGAGCGACTACAAGCGCGTGTCGATGGCCGACCTCATGACCGAGTGCAACTACCTCAATCCGGACGTGGAGGTCATCGCCGAGATCAACACCCCCGCCAGTTTCCGGACCTTCGCCGAGAGTCTGAACACCGGCCACGGCATCATCGGGACCACTCACGCCGAGGACGTGGAGAAGTTGGTGAACCGGGTCGTCGAGCAGGGGCTACCCCCGTACCTGCTCCGAGAGTTAGACCTCGTGGTGTTCCCCCGGCGCGTGGACGGTCAGCGCTACGTCGGCGAGGTCGTGGAACTCCTCACCGAGTCGGAGTACGCGAAACTCGACTCGCGGCGAGCGCGGTGCGGCGCGATAGAGAAGGACGGCACCACCGTCTACTGGAACACGGTCGCGTGGCGCGACTCCGACGGCGAGTTCCATCTGGCGTACGACCATCAAGAGTCGGGCGACGGCGAGCGAGAGCGTCGGCTTCGGTTCTTCGACCGCCTCGCCGAGCGGACCGACCGGACTGTCGAGGAAGTCGAGACGGAGTTCCAGCGCAAGCACCGGTACGTGCAGTACCTGGAGCGGGAGGGCGTGGACGACTTCGACGAGTTGTTCGCGTTCCTCGCGGACCTCCGGAACGACGAGGCCGCGACGGTGGAGCGCGTGAAACGCGAGTCGGTCTGAACCCTCGTCCGGTTCGACTCAATCGAGAGGACACCGCCCGACTGACGGTCTCGGTAGTTCGTGAGTGACGCTCAGTTTCGCCGACGAACGACCTCGCTATCGGCTTGTTTCTGCCCCTTCGAGGATGCGCCGCGAACACTCCGTCGAGACGGAGGAAGGAGCTATATGGGCGGGGATATAAGTAACAACTATTCTAGTAGTAAAAATTAAGTTCTGTTATTATGGTTTTTACTAGCGGCGGTGCGCCACTCGCCGTTCTACTCGCGAGAGAGCGGAACGGGTGTGGCGACCGAGAGAAGGGATATCTATGACCGACGATAGACCACGGCAACAGACGGAAGACGAATCGGCCAGCAAACGACTCCGCCGTCGGGGCTTTCTGAGTACCGCGGCGGCGACGCTCGGCGGCACGGTCGCGGTCTCGACAGCGAGCGCCGCGTCCGACGGCGGCGCTCGGACGGACCTCGGTGGCGCTCCGACGGCGTTCGACGGGAACCAGTGGTCGCTGAGTTGGAGCGACGAGTTCGACCGCGGGTACGTCGACGAGTCCGTCTGGAGTTTCGAGACGGGCAACGGTCACGCCCAAGGCATCCCCGGATGGGGCAACAACGAACTCCAGTACTACCAGCGCGAGAACGCGTGGGTCGAGAACGACCACCTCGTCATCGAGGCCCGCGAGGAGCAGGTGTCCGACCAGTACGGTTCCTACGACTACACCTCCGCCCGGATGAAGACTCAGGGCGGGTACAACAAGCAGTACGGCCGCATCGACGTGCGCGCTCGCCTCCCGGAGGGACAGGGACTCTGGCCCGCAATCTGGGCGCTCGGGTCGAACATCGACTCGGCCGGATGGCCCGACTGCGGCGAGATAGACATCATGGAACTCACCGGGGACGACACCGACACCGTCCACGGCACCGTGCACGGTCCCGGCTACTCCGGCGGCAGCAGCATCGGCGGCACCTACAACAACGGGTCGTTCGCCGACGCCTATCACACGTTCCAAGTCACGTGGTACCCCGACGCCATCAAGTTCTTCGTGGACGGCCAGCACTACTTCACCGTCACGCTCTACGGCGTGGAGGACGCCGGGAACGAGTGGGTCTTCGACGACGGGCCGTTCTTCTTCCTCCTCAACGTCGCGGTCGGCGGGAACCTCCCCGGTTACCCCGACGCTACCACGCAGTTCCCCCAGCGGATGGAGGTCGATTACGTCCGGGTCTACGACTGGGTGTAGCAGTCCGACCTCGTCGTGTGCGAATATTTCGCACTCATACGCACCGAGAGCAGAATAAGTATTTTACTAACCTAGTAGTAAATTTTATAGATATAAATACGCAACAATACTGCGGAGCCTACCAATATGGACGAACGGACGGACGAACCCGATAGCGACCGGACGAACAGAGCGGACGGACGAGAAGAACCGAACGACTCGAACGACGGACTATCCCTGTCGCGGCGCACCTACTTCGAGGCCCTCGGCGTCGCCGGTCTGGCGGGTCTCGGGTCGATTCCGGAACCGGCCACGGCGGCGAGCGGAATCCACAGCGTCGGCAACGGGAGCTACACCCACCAGAAGCCCTCTGGTGAGGGAGAACCGCCAGCGACGCGGTACACGACCGGGAACGTCGGCGCGCCGCTCCCGTCGAACGACTGGTGGTCGTCGGCGCTCGCGACCCAGTACTCGGAGAACCTGTTCTTCCATCCGGGGTTCGCACTGGCCAACGATACCGGTCTCCGTGTCGGTCATCCGACGACGTGGAACTACCCCAACGAGGACGCGAAGATGAGCGTCCAGCGTGACTTCACGCTGGGCCACACCGCGACCACGTTCTCGGATACGCGAGTCGACGGCCACAGCGACTGGTCGGTGACGCTGAAGTGGGGTACCGGAACGGCGACGACGCTCACCGCGTCGCTCACGAAGGGGTCGCCGTACGTCTTCTGTGAGTACGAGGGCGGCGGTGCCGAACTCGCCTTCCAGACGGCACCGACCGTCTGGGACGACCGCGGAAACGTCCTCGGAGTGACCCACGAGGGCAATCACTACGGACTGTTCGCGCCGTCGGGCGACGACTGGTCCGGCGTCGGGTCGGCCACGCTGACCAACGGTCTCTCCGGGGGATATCTGACGATTGCAGTCCTCCCCGACGACACGTCGTCCACGCTCGACACGTTCGAGAAGTACGCGTACAACTTCATCACCGACACCGGCGCGGGCGACGCGACCCGCGTCAGTCCGACTTACGACCGGGACGCCGGGGAGGTCCGCACCACCTACTCGTTCACCACGACCAACAAGCCGGAGAGTCAGGTCGGCGGTGACGCGACGATTACGGGACTCTACCCCCACCAGCACAAGTACACCGACGAATCCCTGCTCGGGTACGCGTACGAGTGTCCGCGAGGGACGATGAAAACAGTAAGTGGGTCGTCGTTCACGACGACCCATCCGTTCCGCGGCGTGCTTCCGTTCCTGCCCGACCGAGGTTCCTACGACGACTCGGAACTGGCGTCCTACGTCGGCGACGTGTCGGCGGGCTACGACAACGGACAGGGGAGCGGCACTTACTGGACCGGCAAGGACTTCGGCCGAATGTCGGAGGCGGCACCCATCGCCGACCAAGTCGGGAACGCCAGCAAGCGGGACGCCCTGCACGGCGCCATCCGGTCGGAACTGGAGAACTGGCTGACCGCCGACAGCGGCGAGAGTCAGAACCTCTTCTACTACAACGACCAGTGGGGGACACTCGTCGGCTACCCCGACTCGTACGGCGCGGCGGGCGACCTCAACGACCACCACTTCCACTACGGCTACTTCGTCCGGGCCGCCGCCGAACTGGCGCGGACCGACGACACGTGGAGCGACGACGGCAACTGGGGCGGCATGGTTGACCTGCTCGTCCGCGACTACGCGAACTGGGGGCGACCGAACAGGGCCAACGCCCAAGAACCCGCCGACAACCCCGCCGACTCGTTCCCGTTCCTGCGGAACTTCAGTCCGTACGGCGGTCACTCGTGGGCCGCCGGGACCGCGGAGTTCGCGGGCGGGAACAATCAGGAGTCGTCCTCGGAGGCAATCCACGCCTACGCGGCGATGCTGCAGTGGGCGGTCTTCACGGGCAACGACGAGATGCTGAACTGGGCGGCGTACCTCTACACCCACGAGGTCTGTTCGGCCATGGAGTACTGGTTCGACGTGGACGACCAGAACCACCCCGACGAGTGGGGCCACGACACCGCGGGCATCGTGTGGGGCATCAAGTACTCCTACTCGACGTGGTTCTCGGCGGACGCCGAGGCGATTCACGGCATCAACTACCTGCCGTTCGGCGGGCACTCGCTGTACCTCGGGTGGGACTCCCAACTGGCCGAACGCAACTACTCCGAGGCGGTAGCCAACGACGACAACGGCGGCGACTGGGACTACTGGCAGGACATCATGTGGAACTACCGGGCGTTCTCGGACGTGAGCGACGCCAAGAGCATGTTCCAGTCCGCGAAAGCGAGTTACAGTCCGGAGGCCGGTGAGACGAAGGCCCACACCTACCACTGGATATACAACATCGACGCGATGGGGAACCCCGACCCCTCGGTGACCGCGGACTACCCGCTGGCCTACGCCTTCGACGACGGGACGGAAACGACCTACGTCGCCTACAACGGCGAGAACTCCTCGATTACGGTGACCTTCTCCGACGGAACCGCACTCAGCGTCCCGGCCAATTCGATGAAGTCGAGTACTGGCGGCGGCGGTGGCGACCCGTCCGACACGACGCCGCCGACGGCCCCGTCGAACCTCCGGTCGCCGGGACACACCGGTTCGTCGGTGGACCTCGCGTGGGACGCCGCGAGCGACAGCGGCGGGTCGGGGATGGACCACTACGCCGTGTACGTGGACGGGACGCGGAGCCAGCAGATTCCGGCGGGCACCACCTCGACCACCGTCTCGGGTCTCGCCAGCGGAACGACCTACGAGTTCTCCGTGACGGCCGTGGACGGCGCGGGCAACGAGTCGAGCGCGTCCGGGACTGTCAGTGTCACCACCGACGCGTCGGGCGGCGGCGACTTCAGCCAGCACGTCACCCGAATCGACGGGTCCGACGGCGACACCGCCACCGACGAACTGTCGTTCGAGTTCGTCTCGAACGTCGGTTCGGACTGGGTGGACGTCCACTACACGGTCAACGGCGGCACCCAGTACAACTACCGGATGAACAACCCGAGCGGCGACACACACACGCTCGAAACGAGTCCGGACTACGTCGTCGGCGACTTCTCCTCCGGCGACACCATCGAGTACTACTTCACCTACCAACACGACGGCACCGCGAGCGACACCGGGTGGTTCAGCATCACGTACTGAACCCGCTGCGACCGCCGCGCGGTCGATTCCACGGAACAGTCACGAGGCTTCCCGGCCGGAGCCCCTTTCGATGCAGATTATATTGCCATATTTTAAATACCAGAAAGAATAGAAGAACGGCCATGAACGCGATTCGAGGAGGCTTACGCGGTGAACACCACCACTGAGGCGGGTGAGACCGGCGTGACCATCGACGCCGACGGGGTGAGAGCGACCGGCGAGAGTCAGTCCGCGAACGCCACGCTCTCGGTGCTCGACCGCGCCCTCTACGCGCTGTTCTCCAGACACGCCGACCGCTCGCGCCACGACGCCGACCGCAAGCACTACCGAGCGACCGACGTGACGACGAGTTTCGAGGTGTACCTCTCGCGAGTCTACGGCCTGTCGTGGCTGGCGTTCGCGCTGGTGACGGGGTGGACGTTCGTCGTCGTGGTCGCGCTCCCCGACGCCACGCTCGCGGTGGTCGCGGACTTCCTCCGGCGGGGAGTCCCCGGTCTCGAAACCGTCGCGTTCCCGGCCGTCTCTCGGCCCGTCTCGGCCGCCGCGGTCGGAACCAGCGTCGGTCTCGCCGGGAAACGGGCGACCGTCGCGCTCGGCGGGCGCTACCTCTCGTGGACCGCGAGCGCACGCGGGTCGAACATCGAGACCACGCTGCCCGGCGCGGTCCGGTACCTCCACGCGCTCTCGTCGGGGAGCGACGACGGGGCGGCCATGCTCCGGAAGGTCGCCGACCGAGAGGAGGCCTACGGCGAGACCGCGGTGGCCTTCCGGAAGGCGCTCAACAGGGCGACCCTGACCGGGAGTCTCGGCGAGGGCCTGCGCGTGGTGGCGCGGGACACCCCCTCGCGGGACGCGCTCGCGCCGTTCCTCGTGAAGTTCCGCGAACACGCCCAGCAGGGACCCGACGCGCTCGCCCAGTACCTCCAGATGGAGAGTCGGATGCTCTCGAACCGGCAGGCCAGAAGCCGCGAGCAGGCGGGCGACTTCCTCGAACTCCTCGCGGAGATGTTCGTCGTCCTGCTCGTCCTCCCGGCGCTGCTCGTCATCGTCGTGACCGTGATGAGCGTCCTCGCGCCCGGCCTGAGCGCGACCACTGCGACCCCAGTCGGTCCGATTTCGATGCGGGCGCTGCTCGTCTACGGGAGCGCCGTGTTCATCCTCGTCGTCGGTCTCGTCGCGACCGCAGCGGTGGGTTCGCTGCGCCCGCCCGACCAGTCGGGCAGAGACTACGAGCGCCCCGACGGGGTACTCCCCACGCTCGGCAGCGTCTTCCGGAATCCCGCGAGCGCAGTCGTCGGATTCGCGCCGGTCGCGTTCCTTCTGGGGGTCGCGCTCTGGTCGCTCGACTACTGGCCGGTCAACGTCGTCCTCCTCGGATACGTCGCCGTGGCCCTCCCCGCGGGTCTCGTCGCGCTCCGACGCGCGAATCTGGACGACGCCAAGGACCGCGAAATCAAGGACTTCGTCCACGCCGTCTCGGGCCACGTCAGCCTCGGCCGTCCGTTCTCGGCGGCGGTCGAACGCGTCGCCAGCGACGTGGACCTCGGCGCGCTGAACGACGACGTGGCCGACCTCGCGTTCAACGCGAACCTGACGACGCGCGACGGCGACCGTCAGGCCGCCGCCCTCTCGCAGTTCGTGGACCGGGTCGGCACGCCGCTGGCCGACCAGACCATCGGACTCGTCACGGGCGCGCTCGACGCGGGCGGAGACGCGGAGGCCGTCTTCGAGACCTTACAGGTCGAAATCGGGCGACTCTACCACGAGCGGAAGGCCCTGCGGTCGAACATGCTGGTCTACGTCGCGGTCGCGTGGACCACGGCCCTGCTCGTCGTGGGCATCATGGTCGCGGTCAACGTCCACGTTCTCGACAGTTTCGCGCAACTGTCGTCTGTTTCGACCGCCGACGCCGGTCTGGCGCTCGACGCCGACGCCGTGAAACCGGCCCGCGACCGGCGGCGATTCTACGTCGTCACGCAGGCGACGATGTTGGCCTGCGGGTGGTTCGCCGGGTACGCGAGTCGCGGGCGCTACGAGGCGCTGCTCCACTCGGGGGCACTGGTCGGCGTCGCGTACTTCGTGTTCGCGGGGGTCGGGATGGTGTGAGTCGGGATTGTCGCACTGACGCCGACGGGCGTCAGACTCGCCAATCTCGACTCGGTTGCCCCGACCGCGCCCAGTCCAACGTCGTCGGTATCGCCATACTGCTCGGCGTCGTCGTGCTCGCGCTCGCCTCGCTGACCGCGGGTATCGGTGCTGTCGTGGAGCAGAACGCCGCGGCGGCCGACTCGGTCCGCGTGGCCGCCGACTTCGACTCGGCGCTGGACCCCGTGGCGACGACCGGAGTCCACCGCGGCCGAGTCTCGTTCACCGACGGCGAGTTGCGGACCGTCGAGCGCGAACTCCGACTGGTGAACGAGTCGGGAGTAGTCGGGTCGCCCGTCGAAACCGACGCGCTGGTGTTCACCGCGGGCCAGCGCCGGGTGGCGTACCTCGCCGGAGCGGTCGTGCGCGGTCCGCCCGGCAACGCCAAGGTTCGGACCGCGCCGCCGATTACGGCGTCGCGCAGTGGTGGCGCTGACGGCGAGGACGACCACGGCGTCCTCGTCGTGGGTGCGCCGAGGCTGAACGGGTCTGTTTCGGTCTCGGCGACCGGAGGCGGTTCGGTCGTCCTCCGAACGACTGTCACCCACGACCGGACCGCGCTCGCCAACGGCACCTACCGGGTCGCGGTCGAGACGGCGACCCCCGACGCGTTAGGGCGGTACTTCGAGCGCCAGAACGCGAGCGTGACGACCCGCGACTTCGACGACGACGGGGTGGCGAGCGTCGTCGCCGCATACCCCGGCGAGCGCGTGGCCTACCTCGTTGTTCACGACATGCGTCTGGAGGTGCGGCATGGATAGCGACCCGCGAGCACGGGGCGACCGCGCCGTCTCGCCGGTCGTCGGCAAGGCGATGGAGGCGAGTATCGTTGTCCTCTACGTCGGACTCCTCTCGGCGACCCTCTACGGCGGAGTCGTCCCCGAGTACCGGACCGCGGCGGGCGCGGAGGTCGGCGAACGCGCGCTGGCCCAGTCCGCGGAACGCGTCCAGCAAGCGGTACCGACCGACGCCGCGACAGTCCGCGCCCGGACCGAGGTGTCGCTCCCCCAGACCATCCGCGGCCGGGCGTACGAGATACGGGTCGAGACCCGGACGCTGGTTCTCGACCATCCCCGGGACGGAGTCGGCGGCCGGGTCACGCTCGCGCTACCCGAGACAGTCTCGTCGGTCCGGGGGAACTGGTCGAGTCGCGAACCGGCGTTCGTCGTCGTTCGGAGCGACGGGGCTGGCGGACTGGCGGTCAGACTCGAATCCGGCGACTCCGGAGGTGAGGGCTGATGGGGCGACCGAGACGCGCCCAGATGAACCTGCCTGCGCTGGCGGTCGCGCTCCTCGTCGTGACCACGGTAGCGGTCGTGAGTTTCGGGATGGCCGACCGGGCGTACCTGAGCGCGGAGCGCGACGCCGACCAGCGGCGGGTCGCGGTCGCGCTCTCGGAGCGACTCGTTGCGTCAGAGTCGCGGGTCACGGCCCGACCGAACGTCCTCGGCGCCGACGCAGTTTCGGGACTGAACGCCTCGCGCCTCCGGACGCTGTTCCCCGTGACCGACGGCTACGACGTCGCGGTCCGCCTCGGCGACCGGACGCTCGCATCCACGGGCGACCCGACCGGCGGAACCACGATTCGCCGAATCGTACTGGTCGAGAACCGGAGTTCGGTGTCGGCGACGCCCGACCTCTCGGCGACCGACCCCTCGGTGACGCTCCCCCGTCGGTCCCCGCGGGTCGAGATTCGGCTGACACCGCCCGCCGAGACGGACGTTCGGGTCGTCCGGGCGAACGACAGGGTGGTCCTCCGGAACGCCTCCGGACTGACGGGGACGTTCGAGGTCGAACTCTCGCGGTTCGAGACCACGACGCTCACCTTCGAGGCGGACGGTGCGCTTCCCACCGGGAGCGTCGAACTGACGTACTCGCCCGCCGAGACCGGAAAGGCAGTGTTGGCGGTGACTGTCGATGGCTGAAGACCGCGACCGCGGCGTCCGCTCGCAGACGCCGCGCGGACAGCTTTCGCTGTCGGTCGTGGAGGCCGGTGTCGGGGCCGTGCTCATCCTCGCGGTCGCGATGGGGTTCGCGCTCGGGGTCGCACCGACCGACGACGGGACGGCCCAGTTGGACCTCTACGCCGAGGACGCCGCGACCGTCCTCGCGGGCGAACCGCCGCGCCACGCGGGTGCGACCCGAGTCTCGGAGGTCGTGCGCTCGCCAGACGCCTTCGACCGGGAACGGGACGCCCTGCGACGTCGAGTGGCCCGTATCCTGCCGGACAATCTGCTGTTTCGGGTCCGGACGCCCCGCGGCGCGGTCGGCTTCCGGAAGCCCGGGGGCGTGGCGGTCGGGTCAGCCACCGTGACGACCGCCTCCGGTGACGTGACGATATGGGTGTGGTACGCGTGAGCGGAAGGGGTTCGGGAGCAGACGAACCACCGGCCCGCGAGCGCGCTCAACTCGTCCTCGCGGCGGCCGCGCTGGTCGCCATCGCGCTCGCGCCGGTCGTGATGGCCTACCTCCAGTTGGGATACCACGCCGACCTCACCGCCAGCGAGGAGTACGACGCGCCCGGTCGGAACGCCGAGCGCCTGCTCTCGCGGGCGGTCCACGACGCCGCGGCCGACGTGCCCGACGACTTCGCGTGGGACGAGCGAACCGCGGCCGTGAACGCAGTTCGCGCCGACCTGCGCCCCAGAGTGGAGGCACTCAGGTCCTCGCGAGTCGAGTCCGGGACCGTCTATCAGGTCGCGTACAACCAGTCCGCGGCGAGGGCGTGGCGACGGGCGAACTGCCCCGGCGGACCCGGTACCGACCGTCAGTTCGGTGACTGCGAGGTTCGTCGAGGCGTCGTCGTGCAGGAGCGCGCGGGCGAGACGCACGTCCTCGCAGTCGCGTTCGACGTGCGCGTGACGACGGCGAACACGGAGATGGACGTTGTCCTACTCGTCCGCGCGAAATAGTCCGCGTGCTCGGGATCGGCAGCCCATCTATCAAAGTTCGTACTATGTGGGAATTAGTATAGTAGGTGGTTGGTTTTCGTCGGTTGGACTCCTCGAACCCCTCTAAATCAATCTCTTATAGCCTAAGAAGCACCTTTACTCGTATGGATTACGAGTAACTTTACTCGTAAAGATATATATGTATGGAGTAATACATCGGAAATGAGAGAGATGAACGACACGAACTTCCAGCGCACGTTCGTCGCGATGGCGGCGCTCCTCGTCCTCGCGGCGGGAATCGCCGCTCCGGCGGCCGCACAGCTACAGAACGACGTCGCAGCAGCGAACACCACGCAGACTACGACGGAGACCGTGGCGACCACGGAGGCGGCGGCCACCACTCAGGGCGAGTGCGAGAAGCCGTCCTCGCCGCCGAGCCTGTCGCAGGCCCGGTTGTACGCCTCCCAGAAGACCATCAACAAGTCCCAACCCGGGAAGATTTCGGGCGGCTTCCAAGTGGACCCCACGGCGACCTGTCCCGTCGTCGTCCACATCACGATGAGCGTCCCCAGCGGCATGACCATTCAGGGCTCGTCCGACCTCTTCTCGGGCGGTGCCGGGATGGTGTCGGGGACGTTCGACGTCCGACCGCAGGGCGGCATCAAGGACATCCGCGCGAACGTGTACAGCACCAACACCGGCAAGCGTACGGTGACTGCGGACATCCAGTACTGGCCCAAGGGTCACAAGGACATGGCCCAAGAGATAGACGGCATGTCGTTCACGTTCGACGTGACGCAACCCGTCGAGGCGACCGGCGACTCGGGGAGTAACGCGGAGAGCGAGACGACGGCGGTGGCCTCCGGAGCCAGTTCGAGTCTGCCCGTCTCCCAGAACATGCTGATAATCGGCGGTCTCATGTTCGTCCTGCTCGTGGCGGTGCTGGCGATGACCAAGATGAGTCCGCGCGACATCAACATCGGAGTCAAAAAGTGACGCTCGACGTCGGAACGCGACCGAGGTGACCACCCATGTTCGACCGATTCTTCGGCGACGAAGGCGACTCCGGTGACGCCGACCCGGAGGCCGACGTGGAGGTTCGCACCAACGCAGGCGCGTGGGGAACCGACGTGAACGTCGAGTCGGGCGACCCGTCCGGCGTGTTAGACGGAGATTCGTGGTTCACGACGCACACGTTCGACGTGGACTCCGAGGAGAGTTCGGCCGGAACGCGAGGCGGGACCGAACCGTCGCCGGACGTGTCGCCGCGGGAGTCCCCCATCGGGACCACGTATCCCCGCGGGACGTTCGCGTTCCCCGCCTCGAAGCCGTTCATGCAGGCGCTCGAAACGCGCGGCAAGAACGGTGCGCACGAGCGGGTCGAGACGGTGTACGTCCTGACGGGCCAGTCGGCGACGACCCCGACCGAACTGTTCGGCCTCGACGACCCCGAATACTACGAGTCGGCGACTCGGAACAGCGTGACGACCCTCGAAGGCAAGGTGGCGCGTCGCGTGGCGTCGTCGTATCCCGACGGCGAGACGCCCGGCGTCGTGGCTCGGTTCCACACCCATCCGGGCGGGACGACGACGCCGAGCGACACCGACGTCGGGAGCGCCGAGAGCATCGAGGAGTGCTACGAGGACGCCTTCGGCACCGACGACTTCGAGTTCTTCCACGGCATCCACGCCTACGTGGAGCAGTCGGGCGTCCCGTCCGTCACGGAACGACACGACCCCGCGGCGCTCAACGGCGGCGTCTCGTGGCGCGGCGAGCAGTACCGTCACGAACTCGCGCTCTACGGCCCGCGGTTCAGGAACCCGCAAGACGTGGTGATAGCCGATGGGTAGTGACGAGACGGACCGCGATGTCGGCTTCGAGGCGCTCGATTCGGAGACCAGAGACG
Source organism: Halorussus aquaticus (assembly GCF_024218795.1). Classification (GTDB taxonomy): domain Archaea; phylum Halobacteriota; class Halobacteria; order Halobacteriales; family Haladaptataceae; genus Halorussus; species Halorussus aquaticus. The sequence continues at coordinate 1,629,954 of NZ_CP100400.1, read as the reverse complement.
CCCTGCGACGACTCGCGGCGAACGACCCGACGCTGTTGCGCGAGACGCTCGCGGACCTCGGGTACCTCGACCCCGGGTCGGAGTCGGTCGAGACCGTCGAGAATCGGGAGACGCTCGAACTCTCGCCCGCGCAGGAACGCCTCGGCGACCTCCTCTCGTCGATGGGGAGTCCCCGAAGCACGACCCAGATAATCGACCTGCTCGGCGAACAGCACCCGTCGTTCTTCGAGGAGTACGGGTCGGCGAAACACCGGCCGTGGATGTCGAACCAACTGAACGCGCTGGTGGACGCGGGCGAACTCGGCCGGTACCGCGACGGGCGGACCGTCCTCTACACGCCGAGCATCGCCGACGCGATTCGCCACTGGGCGCTCAAGAACGACTACTTCGCCGAAGACCTGACCGCTCGCCACGTCGGCCGAATCGCCTCCGACACCGAGATGCCGCGGTCGGCGGTGCGCGAGGGACTGGAGGAGTTGCGCGAGTAGCGCGTGAGACCGTGACGGACCTTCGTTTCAGTGTGACCCAGAAGGACCTCTCGCGAGGCGCTCGCGGTGACCGGCCCCGTCTCGGGTTTCTGTCTGAAATCGCGGAGCGAGGTCTCCCGGTCGAACTGTTCGTCGCGGTCAACGCGATGTCCTACGTCAGGGCCGACGTTTCGCAGGCCGAATCGCTCGACCTCGACGTGCGAACCGTCCACCTCCCGCCGCTCGCTCGCGGCGCGGACGAGGACGGCGACGTGGAACTCAACACCCACCTCAAGGAGAGCCAGATGGTCTACGAACACGACGACGGTTCGGTCGAACGACGGCGGAACCTCGCTCCCGAACTCACCACGCTCCACCCGCCGCGGTTCGCGTCCGACGACGCGGACCGCGAAGCGCGACGCGAACGACTGGTTCGGACCCTCGCGGCGTCGAAGGACCACCGTCGGGCCGAGCGGAAGTACCGCGGTCCGGTCGCACTGGAGAACGTCTGCCCGCGGGGGTCGTTCGACTATCTCCTGACGACGGCCGAGGACGTGACGGCGCTACGGGCGACCGCGGACCGACTCGGACGGCGCGACGTGCTCGCGTTCACCTGCGACCTCGGTCACGCTCGGCGTCCCTTCGAGTTCCTCGACGCGGTCGGGTCACCCGCGAGCGTCCACCTCCACGGGACGCTCCCGGAGCGCGCGACCCGGGAACTCGACGCGGTCTGCGAGACGTTCGGCGTCGAGTCGCCCGCGGAACTCACGGTCGAGGAGTCGGTCGGCGAGTACCACCATCTACCGCCGACCGTCGGGACGCCCTCGTTCGAGCGCGCGGTGGCGGCACTCGACGAGCGCGACATCGACTGCCCGCTGGTGGTGGAACTCCAACCGGCGTTCAGGACGGCCGAGACCGTGACGCGAATCGCCGACGCGTTTCGGGAGGTGCGGTCGTGACCGACCCGGCGATTTCGGTCTCGCTGCCCCCGGACGAACTCCCGGTCGCCGCCCGCGTGCCGGGCGGCGTCGAACTCACGTTCAGTTGGGACCACCGAGACACGACGTATCAGATTACACGACACATATGCGACTCCTGCTACTCAACGACCTGCACCTCGGCCCGGGCGACGACCGACCGGCGTACGCCCGGCCGGACATCAACGAGGCGAAGTTCGACGCCGTCGTGACTGCCGGGGACGTCGTGGACGAGAACCGCGACCACGCCAAATCGGCGGCCGCGGGGGAGCGCTACGAGCGAGTCGGCAGAGCGTTCTACGAGTTCCTCCACGAGGAGTACGACCTCCCGATCGTCGTCGTCCCCGGCAACCACGACCCGCTCGACTGCGTCGAGCGCCTCACCGAGGGGTTGGACCGGGCCGTCGTCGCCCACGAGCGCGTCGTCGGGGAAGCGGAGTTCGCGTCCGCTGGGGCCGACTTCGACGGGTTCGCGCTCGCCGGGTGGGGGTGTGAGCAGTTCGACCAGCGCCCCGAGATTCGGTACACCGAGTTCCCCGCGACCGACCCGCTCGAAGACGCGACGGCGGCGACTATCGACCACGTCGCGGCCGAGCGCGCCGCCGAAATCGAGGCGCTCGCGGGCCGGTACCTCGACGGCGACGCGGACGCCGACGCGGTGGCCGACGCCCTCGGTATCGCCGACGCCGACCGAGCGCGTCTGGCCGACCAGTTAGCGGCGCTCGAACGACGCTACGAGGCGCTCTACTCGCTGGTGACCGCCGACGAGCGAGTTCTGCTCTTCTCGCACGTCCCCCCGTTCGACGTTGCCTTCGACCACCACCACTCGGGGTCCGGACTCCGGGGACGCATCCGGCGCGGGTCGATAGCGCTCAAACACGCCGTCAGGCGGGGGAGTCCGCACGCGGTGTTCAGCGGCCACACCCACGAGTACGGCATCGACACCGTGAGAACCGCCCGCGGCGACCGCTACGCGTTCAACGCGGGGTCGCCGGGCGTCGCGGTCGTCGAGGTGGAGACCGACCCCGCGGTGCTGAACGTTCGGACGGCCTGAGAACGGCGTCGGCCCGGTGAGTTCTCCTCCCGTACTGTCGAGAGGCTGAAAAAGCACCGGACGAGACAAAATTGGTCTAGAGACCATCAGTTTAGCCATCAACACATTTATCTATATTTGATATATCCATTCAGACATGACCGGTGGGCGTGACGTCCGTGGCCGGTCGGCGTTCTTCCCCGCCAGTTCGGTGGGAAGCGTCGCGCTTCCGTCGCGACGAGACGGACCCACCGATACGGAGGACTCCGACACAGTTCAGTAGTCGGATGTCCGGGTCGTTCACCGCGGGAGGAGCGTCGTCGAACTGCGACCGCAGTCCACCGAGGGAACTCACAATGATGGGGAATCGACCGAGAACGGGACTTGCGACGATAGCCGCGGTACTAATCGTGACGGCCTCCGTCGCGGGTGCGACGGCGGCCGGGAGCGCCACACTGCGACAGTCCGCCGAGAGCATCGACGCACGCATACTCAACTTCAACCAACAGACGGGGTCGTTCGAACCGGGCGACACCGTCAGAGCGGAAGTGGAGGTGCGCAACACCGGCGATAGCAGGCACACCTTCTTCGTCGGATACGGCGTCCGGGGACCCGACGGGAACTGGTACAACAACGACGACCGGACCGGGACGACGGTGACGCTCGACCCGAACGAGCGGGAGTGGGTAACACTCAGTTGGACTGTCGAGCAGGACGCTCCCTACGGATGGTACGACGCGAGAACGTCGGTCTGGGCCGAGAGCGACCGGGACAACCTCCGCACTCGACTCGCCGACGAGAGTCGGGGCAGCGTCTTCGAGGTGGTCGAACCCACGAACCAACCGCCGGACGCCGAACTCCAGTGTACGGACACCGAGGTGTCGGTCGGCGACACCGTGACCTGCACGGCGGACCGTTCGAGCGACACCGACGGGTCGGTCACGTCCTACCAGTGGGAGTTCGGGGGGCAGGACACCGACTACGGTGAGACCGCGTCCCACACCTTCGAACGGAGCGGTCTCTACTCGGTCGAACTGACGGTGACCGACGACGAGGGCGCGACCGACAGGACCTCCGTGACGGTCAGCGTCGAAGACACGACCGACCCGCCCACCGCGTCACTGAGTTGTAGCCCCACCGAAGTGACGGCGGGCGAGCGGGTCGAATGCACCGCCTCGGGGTCGAGCGACCCCGACGGCGACATCTCGACGTTCGACTGGACCTTCGGCGACGGGACGAGCGACTCCGGGGAGTACGTCGGTCACACCTTCGACGAGGCGGGCACCTACACCGTCGAACTCGACGTGTCGGACGAGACCGGCGCGACCGACACTGCCACGGAGACGATTCGCGTCGAGAGCGCCACCGAACCGCCGTCGGCGTCGCTGAGTTGCACCCCCACCCGAGTGACGGCGGGCGAGCGGGTCGAATGCACCGCGTCCGGGTCGAGCGACCCCAACGGCGACATCTCGACGTACGACTGGACCTTCGGCGACGGAACCGGCGACACCGGGACGTACGCCAGTCACACCTTCGACGAGGCGGGGACCTACACCGTCGAACTCGACGTGGCGGACGAGACCGGCGCGACCGATACCGTCTCCGAGACGATTCGCGTCGAAGCGGCGGCTAAGCCGCCGTCGGCCCGACTCTCGTGCAGTCCCACCGAGGTGACGGTGGGCGAGACCGTCGAGTGTACCGCCTCGGGGTCGAGCGACCCCAACGGCGATATCTCGACGTTCGACTGGCGTTTCGAGGACGGGACTACCGGTTACGGCGAGCGCGTCACTCACAGTTTCGACGAACCGGGAACGTACAGCGTCGAACTCGACGTGGCAGACGAGACCGACCGCACGGCCACCGCGACCGCCGAGATTTCCGTGACGGAGAAGAACGAGAAGCCGAACGCGCAGATTTCCTACTCGCCGACGCACCTCGAACGCGGCGACACGGTGACGTTCGACGCGAGCGACTCGACGGACCCCGACGGGAGCGTCAGCGAGTACAAGTGGGTGTTCGACGGCACCGTCAAACGCGGAGAGAGGGTCGAGTACAGCGTCGAGGACACCGGCGACTACACCGTCGAACTCGTGGTGACGGACGGAGACGGCGGGTCGGACACCGCGGCCCAGTCGCTCTCGGTCCGGCGTCGGCCCACCGCCGACTTCGATTTCACGCCGAAACAGCCCAACTCGGAACAGAGCGTCTCCTTCACCGCGGAGCAGGACGCGCGCGTCGAGCGGTACGAGTGGGACTTCGACGGCGACGGCGAGTACGACGCTCGCGGACGGAAGGTGACCCGCAACTTCGACTCGCCCGGCAAGTACTCGGTGCAACTCCACGTCGTCGGGAAGGGCGACATGGAGAACACGGCGACGAAGATAGTCACCGTCCAGCAGAACGCCTACTTCCAGTTGACCACCGACCGCGCGACGGTCGAGGCCGGGAGCGGGACCGCGGTCGTGATGTTCAGCGTCTCGAACCACGTCAACGACCGTCCGCTACAGGTCAAACTCGAACTCGACCTGCCCGACGAGGGCGTCTCGATACAGAGCGTCGCCGGTGAGTCGCCGGTGAGTCGGAAGGCCACCGACTTCTTCACGGTCGAAGCGGGCGCGGACGAGAGCTTCCGAGTCCGCCTGCAGGTGAACGAACCCGGGACGTACGACATCGGCGGGAAGGCAGTCTACTACTTCGGCGAGCAGGAGGACCGCAGGAGCCGCAGTGTCGGTCCCATCACCGTCGGGACGAAAGGCGCGGTGCAGGACACCGGCGACAGCGAGACGAGGGCCGACGACCTCGGCGGGCAGGGGAGCACGCCCGGATTCGGTCCGGGCGTCGCCCTCGCCGGACTCGTCGTCGCGGTCTGGCTCGCGGCGAAGCGACGTTCGTAGCCGCCTCCGCGCGACGAATTCGAGACTATCGGGACCTGAGAGAAAACGATGGTCGGCGGAACCCGCCTCGTGGAAACTATCCGAGACATTCGAAACGCATTTCACGCCGTGAGCGGAGGCAAGCATCGTGCAGAATCTCAGGAAGGCAGTCGTCTGTTCGCTCGTGGCCGTCCTCGTCGCCAGCGCTACTGTGGCTCCGGTTACCGGCGCGGCGTCGGCCGCGACCGGTTCCGGCGGCGTTACGGTACACGCGTCGCCCGACGCGACGAGCGTCGCGCCGGGAGAGACGACCACCACCACGGTCGCGGTGTCGAACGTCACGGCGGGGGTCGGCGCGTACAACCTGACGGTCGCGCTCTCGAACGCCTCCGTCGCTCGAATCGCGGACTACTCGCTGGTCGGCGGCCCGGAGGGGGCCAACGTAGAGACGAACGCGGACAACTCGTCGCTCCGCGTCACGGCCTACGGCGTCGATACGGACCAGAACGGGACCGTGGAACTCGTGCGACTCGAACTGGCTGGCGAGACCGTCGGGGAGTCCGACGTGGACATCGACGTTCGCGTTGTCGGTGACGAGGCGGGCAACGAGTACGAACCCGTCTCGGTCTCCGCAGGCACCCTCTCGGTGTCGGAGCGACCGCGAACCGCCACCACGACGAGCGACGACGGCGGCGGCGGCGGTGGGGGCGGCGGCGCGAACGTTCCGCCACCGCCGGTCCAACTCTCGACCGAACGGACGGACGGCGGCGTCCGACTCGACGTCCGGAACGCGCGACCCGGCGAGAGCGCCGGTGCTTCGGTCGCCGGTCTCGCCGCGGGCGACGCGACGCTCGAACGCGTGGACCTCGAATTCGCGGGCGAAGCCGCCCACGTGGTGTTCGAGTTCACGGGCGGCGATGGGACTCCCGACGGAATCGCCCGGCCGCCGGGCGGCGCGGTCCTCGGCCACGTCGCGGTCGCGTCTCGGTACGCCCCGGCGTCGGTCGTCGGTCGGGCGACGTACCGGTTCAGCGTCTCGGCGGACGCGTTGCCGGAAGGCGCGGCGCTGGACGACGTGACGGTCTATCACTACGCGGGCGGGTCGTGGACCGAGGCCCGCGTCGTGCGCGATTCGAACGCGTTCACCGCGACGGCCGACGGACTCTCGCAGTTCGCGGTCGTGGTCGACCGGAGTAGCGACAACCCGGTGACGAGTACCGCGGCGACGGAGACGACCGAGGGGTCGGCCACGACCGGAACGACCGGCGAGGAGGCGGCTACGACCGCGAACACCGGCGGAGACGCCGAAGGTGGGGTCCCCGGATTCGGAGGCAGCGTCACGCTCGCGGCGCTGGTCGGCGGCGTCCTGTTCGCGCTGGGTCGGAGGTAGCGGTTCCGCGTTCCCGGGAGACGGCGTAAATCGCTCGACCCGGGTAACGATGCATTTAATACCCCATGTTGAAACAAATTCACATCGACAAGTCAGAAGTATATCTTATGTTCTGGTGAAGTATTCGAGAAAATGCCAGATATATTCTGACAAATAAAAACAACGTAGAACATGGTCTCGAAATCACGACGACGGAAGAGCGTACTTCTGATCGGAATCGTCCTCGTCTCGGTAGTCTCGGCGTCGACGCCCGCCTCGGCGCTTCCGCAGTCGAGCGGACTCGACGCGCCGAGCGTAACCGTCCCCGAGGTTCCCGAAGGACTCTCGTTTTCGCTGACGGCAACCACCATCGTCGTCGATTCCGACGGGTCGGGGGACTACCGAACGATTCAGGCCGCCGTCGATAACGCGAGCGCAGGTGATACGGTCCGGATAGAACCGGGGGTGTACGCCGAATCGGTGCGAATCTCGAAGCCTCTCGACGTCCGCGCACCGAACGGCGCGACGCTCGACGGGTCGTCGCTGAGCAGTTCCGCGGACGGGATTCGCCTCTACAACGACGCCAAGGTATCTCTCTCCGGAGTCACGGTTACGGGGTACGACAACGCGATATTCGCGAACGGCGTCGACCGGAACGTCTCTATCTCCGACGTCACGCTGCGACAGAACCGACGGGGTCTCTACGTGGACGAGACGTACAACCGCTGGGAAATCCACGACAGCGTCGTCGAGAACAACAGTCACGCCGCTGTCCAGACCAGCGGTTCCTCGCTGGGAAACGCGACGGCTAACTACTGGGGCCGGGCAGACGGCCCGACCCGCGGCCAGTGCCGGGGCGACGTGGACTGTGGCTACTTCCTCTCCAGTCCGTCCGATTCGGTGTCCGTGCCCGCGGACCGAACCGGGACGTACGTCGTGGCCAACGACGGGTCGAAGCCCTACGCCACCATACAGGACGCGGTTCGCGCTGCCCCGTCTCGCGCCACCGTCGAAGTCCGGCCCGGCACCTACACCGAGTCGGTTCGCCTCGACAAACCCCTCTCGCTCGTGGCACCCGACGGCGCGACCCTGAACGGGTCCACCCGCAACTCGGGTGCAGACGCGATTCGCCTCTACAACGACGCCAACGTCACCCTCTCCGGGTTCACCGTCGAACACTGGGACGAGGGCGTCCGCGCCGACAACGTCGATAGCGAGTTCCTGATAGAGAACGTCGTGCTTCGAGAGAACCAAGACGGTCTCTACGTCGAGGAGACGTACAATCGCTGGGACGTCCAGCACAGCGAGATTTACAACAACTCCCACACCGGCATCTATAGCGCCGACCACCTCGGCGACGCCACCGAGAACTACTGGGGCCAGTCCGACGGTCCGACGCGAGGCCAGTGCCGGGGCGACGTGGACTGCGGCTACTTCCTGTCGTCGCCCACCGACTCCGTCTCGGTCCCGTCGAATCGGACCGGCACCTACGTCGTGGCCAACGACGGGTCGAAGCCCTACGCCACCATACAGGACGCGGTTCGCGCTGCCCCGTCCCGTGCCACCGTCGAAGTCCGGCCCGGCACCTACACCGAGTCGGTTCGCCTCGACAAACCGCTCTCGTTCGTCGCTCCCGACGGCGCGACGCTCGACGGAGCGAACCGGAGTTCGGGCGCCGACGGGGTCAGACTCTACAACGACGCCAACGTCACCCTCTCCGGATTCACTATCGAACAGTGGGACGACGGCATTCGTGCCGACAACGTGAACACTCGATTCCTCGTCGAGAACGTCGTCCTCCGACAGAATCGGGACGGTCTCTACGTCGAGGACACGTACAACCGCTGGGACCTCCAGTACAGCGAGATTTACAACAACTCCCACACCGGCGTCCGCGGCGTCTCCTCGCAGGTCGGCGACGCCACCGAGAACTACTGGGGCCAGTCCGACGGCCCGCTCCGAGCACAGTGCCGCGGTGACGTGGACTGCGGCTACTTCCTGTCGAGTCCCGACGGGTCGGTCGACGTTCCGTTAGTCCGGCCTCACGTCCTCGTCGTGGCGAACGACGGGTCGGCACCGTACGCCACGATTCAGGACGCGGTTCGTGCCGCGAAGGCGGGCGATACCGTCGAGGTCCGGCCCGGCGTCTACCGGGAACGCGTCAGGATTCAGAAGGACATCAACCTGACCGCGCCGCGAGGGGCGCACCTCAACGGTTCGACGCTCAGCGACGGAGCCGACGGCATATACCTCTCGAACGGCGGGGGCGCGTCCATCTCCGGATTCGTCGTCAGGGAGTTCGACGTGGGCGTTCGCGCCTCCAGCACCGACCGAGCGGTGGCCATCGGCAACTCCCACCTCGTGAACAACAGCGAGGCGCTTCGGGTGCGCTACGCGAACGCCCCGGTGGAGATTCACGACAGTATGGTCGCGAACAACCGCAACTCGGGAATCTACGTCTATCGGTCCCAGACGGTCGATGCGACCCGGAACTACTGGGGGCAAATCGGCGGGCCGGTCTCCGGCCAGTGCGACTCGGCGGCCGACTGCTCGAGTCCCCTCTCGGGCGTTCCGGAGGTCCGCGGCGACGAGATATCCTACACGTCGCCCAGCGAGTTGGAGTTCAACGTCGGGATGCGAACCCCTGTCGCGAACCGGAGCCTACGGCTGAGGAGCGCCGGCGTCACGACGACCGGCGTCGAAATCGCGAAGGCCGAGTGGCACTTCGGCGACGGGGCGACCGCCAGAGGACTCCAAGTCGCCCACGCCTACGACTCGCCCGGCGTCTACACCGTCACCCACTCGGTCGTGACCGACGACGGTCGAGGCTACTCCGTCACCCGGCAGATAAAGGTCGGCGAGGAACCCGAGGAGTTCGACGTCGTCTCGGTCACGCCCCACCTGTCGGGTCACCCCCGGAAAGACGTCGTCGTCATCGAGGGCCTGCCGCTGGACCTGAGCTATCGCGCCGCGGTCAGCCAACCGTCGAACACCGCCGAAGTCCGGTTCAGACTGAACAACTCGACGTACGTCGATTCCGACGGGAGCGACGGGTACACCTTCCCCGTGAACACCAGCAACGTCACGTCCGACGAGACGCTGGTCGCCACCGCAGTCCACACCAACGGCACGACCGCGAGTCGGGCGCTTCGCGTCGGCCACGTCTCGACGCCGGGGTGGTTCGAGGCGATGACCGTCTCGGTGACGCGCCCGACCCACGGCTACCTGATACTGTCGTCCTCGAAGCCAGCCAGCCTCTCGAACAAGATACCGAACAAGTTCCCGTTCAAGGACGAGGTGAAGATGCCGGGCGCAGGCGAGAACCAGAAGACCAGCGCCGCGGTGACAGTCACCATCAAAGTGGACCTGACGACGACCGAGACGGAGGCGTCGGTCAGCGGAGGAGCGTCGTACGACCTCGAGGTCGTCAACGTCACCGGGAACGCCACCGGCAAGGCGTTCGTCGACCTCGAAGAGGGCAACCTCACGAAGGGCGAACTCGAACTCAAGGCGACCGCGACGGCGGAGTATCCCCCGCCGCCGACGGGCGTCCCGAGTCCGCCGATAGGCCCGGTTCCGCCGGGAGCGGTGAGCCTCTACCCCATCTTCAGTGCGGAACTGAAGGTGACGACGACCTTCGACGAGACGGACACCGCGGGGTCGGGCGACAACGTCTCCTTCGAGTTCGAGAAGGGCGAGGTCTCGCCCAAACTCGGGGCGAAACAGGAACTCGGGAAGAAGTGGAACGAGTTCGCGCTCGTCCTCGGTCTCGAAGAGGAGATAGTGACGAAAGCCCCGCTACCCGGACTGAGTCCGATAGACGGCACGGTGGCCGGGCAGTTGTACGCCCGCGCGCAGGCCTACATGTTCACGCAGGAGGCCTACTACCCGTCCGGGAAGAAGGAGAAGTTCACCTACGACTTCGAACTGCTACAGGAGGAGGCGGCCTTGACCGCCGAGGGAACGGCCTCGGACGGCGGTTCGGCCGACGCCACGGAGACGGGGAGTTCCGGCGAGACGTCGTGGAACGTCCGGGAGCGAACCGGCGACCGGCCCCCGAAACCGACGGTCGGCACGGGCGACGGGAGTCGACAGACCCTGACTCACCGGATGGGGTTCGTCGGGAGCAGTTTCAACTCGGCGGGAGGGACGCCCACGAGAATCGCCGAGACCGGCGTCGTCACCAACAACACCGTCGCCGACGAGTCGCCCGCGGTCACTCGAATCGGAGACGCCCACACCGTCGCGTGGAGCCACCAGTCGGCCGAGAAGTCCGCGCTCAACGGTCGCGACATCCGAGTGTCGCGGATGGACGACAGTGGGATTACGTCGCCGTCGCCGGTCACTGACGACTCGTGGAGCGACTACGACCCGGCGCTCGCCGGGTCGGCCGGAAACGGGTCGCTCGCCGCGTTCACCACCTTCGACCGGACGTTCGAGAACGTCAGCGGGCCGTCCGACGTGTACGCGTACGGCGAAATCCGAATCGCGACGTCCGACGGGTCCGGGTGGGACGCGCCGCAGTTCGTGACCGACGACGCCGACTTCGACTTCGCGCCCGCGGTCGCCCAGCGCGGTGACGAGTGGGTCGTCGCGTGGACCGAGGACGCCGACGAGAACCTGACGACGTGGCGCGACCAGTCGCCCGTGTGTTCGCGCGGTACGACGGCACGCTGGGGCCGGTCCAGACCGTCGAGACGGCGCGCGCGCCCGACGTGTCCGCGACCGCCGACGGGTTCCGCGTCGGCTACCTGTCGATGAACGAGAGTTCCGTCAAGGGGTCGGTGACTGTCCGAACCGTGAGCGCTCGGGACGGACTCCCCCAGCAGTCCGAACGCGCGGTTTCCGTCGGTCAGTTCGGCGGCATGGACGTGAGCGCGACCCACGTCGGCATCGTCGATACCGGGGCGAACGACACGCACCTGCGAATCGCCAACGGCACCACCGTGCGGTCGGTCGGACTGAAATCGAACGTATCGACCCCGCAGACGGTCGAACTCACCGAACGGGACGGCGACCTGCTCGTGGACTTCCGGGCGTACCCCGCCGCGAGCGACGTGGCGGCCGCGTACTACAAGCCGCGAATCGGCGGGCAGTGGCTCCCGGCGCGCAAGTACGCCGACGGGTCCCACCGGAACCTCACGTTCTGGCAGGGAGACGCGGCCCCGAGCGGCGACGGCTTCGTGTCGGTGTTCGCCGGGCAGGACCTGACCTCCGACCAGCAACCCGACGTCTACGCGTTCAAGCACCGGTTCCACCCCGACCTGACGGTGAACGCGTCGGTCACCGCCGAGAACGTCAGCGTCGGCACGCAGGTCGACGTTCGGTACGCGGTGCGCAACACCGGCGACGCTCCGGCCGAGGCGTCCGACCTGCTCGTGCGGTCGGGCGACGGACCCCTGAAGTCGGTCTCGATAGGGTCGATACCGTCGGGCGAGAGCGTCTCGGGCACGGCGACCGTGACGGTCGATAGCACCGGAACGCTGTCGGTCGTCGCCGACGCCGGGAGCGCGGTTCCCGAACTCGACGAGCGGAACAACGACGACCGGGCGCTCGCGCTGGACCCCGACCTGAACGTCACGGGGATGACGGCCGAACGGGCGAACGACACGATAACCGTCTCCGCCACCGTGACTAACCCGTCGGGCGTCCGGGCGACCGACGTGGCGTATCGGTTGGGCAACGGACCGAACGTCCAGCGATACGGGACGGTGTCGGTGCTGGAACCGAACGCCACCCGGACGGTCAACGTCTCGCTTCCGGCCGCCGAGGCCGACCCCGCGTACACGACCCGGTTCGAGGTCACCCCGAACGAGACGGACGGCGACGCCTCCGACGACACCGCGTCGCGATACCTGTTCCGACCCGACCTCGCTCTCGGGGAGGGGCAGGTCGGGTACTACCGGACGGACGGCGTCGTCCGCGCGTCGATGCTCGTCTCCAACGAGGGACTGGCGAACGCGACCGCGGAAATCGAGGTTCGGAACGCGTCCACCGGGAGCCTCGTGGCCTCGCGGAACGTCACCGTCGCGGGCAGCGACTCCTCGCAGACGACGGCGTTCACGGAGGCGACCGTCGGCCTGCCCGGCGTCTCGTCCGGTTCCCGCGTCGAGACTCTGGTCACCGCGCCCGGAGAGACCGCGCTCTCGGACAACGTCGTCGTGGACGAAGTCGAACTGAACACGACGCTCGTCCCGCCGAGCGGCGATATCAGCGCGAGTCGGTCCGCTCCGACCGTCAACGAGTCGGTCCAATTCACGATTACCAACGTGACCGACGCCGACGGTCGGGCGGTCCACACGCAGTGGCGGGTCGCGAACACCTCCGCCGTAGACACCGGTTCGCTCAACTGGACCGGCCGCAGTCCGGGGAACCACACCGTCGAACTCGTGGTGGTGGACGACGACGGCATCACTTCGATAGTCACCCGGACCGTCCTCGTCCGTCCGGAGCGCCCCGACGTCGTCCTCGGTTCGCAGGCCCCGCGAGACCTCGACCGCGACGGGCGCTTCCGCGACGTGGACGGCGACGGGACGCTCACCCGGAACGACGTGCGGACGTTCTTCGAGTCCTACCGGAACGGTTCGGTTCGAGACAACCGGTTCGCGTTCGACTTCAACCGGGACGACGAGCGCATCGACATCCTCGACGTGCAGGCGCTCCACGCCGACAACGAGGAGTCGAGCGACGAGAGGGACGAGCAGTAACCGCCTCGCTTCTCGCGTATCGGTTCGAGAATCGAAACGCGGGTTCGCGGAGTTTCTCGGAGGAAGAGACCGTACCAGCGGTCGCTCAGTCGTACAACTGTCGCGTGACCGCCCACAGGAGGACGACGAGCGCGACCCAGAGGACGCCACCGGCCACGCCGACCGCGAGCAGGCCGTCGGTGCCCAGTAGCCCGAACCCGACCCAGACGGCGACGCCCGCCGCCGCGAAGCCGTTGATGGTCGCCCCGCTGACGGGCACGCCCGCGCTCCGGAGCGTGAGGACCGTCCCGTACGCGCCGAGGACCAGCGCGACGCCGTAGAGCGCGAGACCGAGCAGTCCACCGAACGTCGAGAAGACGGTCGCCGAGGGGAGGAGACCCCCGTCTGGGTCCCCGGTGGCGTTCGGCGTCGCGGTCCCGTTCGCTCCTCCGGCGCCGCTCGGCGCGTCGGACGTGCCGCGGGTGGCGTTCGACGCCGCGGCCATCTCGCGCGGTCGGACCACGACCGTCGCAGTCGCGGTCGCGGAGTCGGCGTTCTCCACGCCCGCGTCGTCCGTCACGTTCACCGAGACCGTGTAGTTGCCCGGGGTCTCGAACGAGAGGGTAAGGTTCGGCGACGACGAGACGGTGACGTTCGACGACGAGACGGTGACGTTCGGCGACGTGCCGTTCTCTCGCGCGACCGAGAACCGGTAGGACGCGACGCGACCGTCGCGGTCGCTGGACTCCACGGCGGAGACGCGGACGCGCTCGCCGACCCTCGCGGGGTTCGGCGAGACGCTGACGTTCGCCACCGGGCGGTACCGGGGCGAACGGAGCGCCGAGTCGGCGACCGGGAGGAAGTCCACCCAACCGCGTCGGGTGACGACGCGGTCACCGGTGCCCTTCGGGTGAATCGAGGAGTGAGTGGGACCGTCGGGCGCACCCCAGTAGTTGCGCTCGGCGACGACAGTCCGGGTCGTGTTGACGAGCAGTCGCGTGGTCGTGTTCACGTCCACGAGCGTGCTGACGTTCACCGTCATGCCGCGGGGGTGGCCGTACACGTCGTTGTTCCGGACGACGACTCGCGAACGGCGGTCGGCGTCCTTCGGGAGCGTGATGCCGGTGGGGATGTCCTCGGAGAGCGACCGGACCGTGAGCGCCGCGTCGTCGCTCTCCCAGACGTCGCCCGCAGCGCGCGGTCGGAGGACGACCGTGTAACTATCGCCGACTCTCCCGCGGAGTTCGCGCTCGATCTGCGGGTCGTCGAGCAGCGCCGCGAGTTTCTCGTCCACGTCTCCGGTCCTGAAAATCGCGCCCGCGTCGCCGCCCTCCACGACGATGCCCGTCCCCGGTCGGTAGCCGGTGAGTTCGACCGGCGCGCCGACGCCGTACGTGTTGTGGGTTATCGTGTTGTGGTGGACTCGCGCGCCCAGCGAACCGGCGATGCGAACGCCGTACGCGTTCGCGGTCACGACGTTGCGAGTCAGGTCGATTCGCCCGGCGTTGGTCAACTCGTTGTCAACGTTCAGGCCGACGCCCGCGTTGTCGAAGACGCGGTTCGCCGCGACCGAGAGGTTGTGGACCACGACACTCGTCCGGACCGAGAAGCCGTGGCCGCGGTTCTCCGCGAAGCGATTGCCCGCGACTCGACCGCGACGGACCTGCCGTCCGACCATTTCGAATCCCGTTCCGCCGTTGTCCGAGACGGTGTTGTTCGCGACCGTCGTGCGGACGAGGCGTCTCGCTTCGAGGCGGACGCCGCCGTCGCCGTTTCGGGTGACGTCGTTCCCGCGAACCGCGACTCCCGTCAGTCGCGTGGACGGGGCCACGACCGAGATACCGCGGCCGTCGTTCCGCGAGAGTTCGTTGTCGGCCAGCGTGAGCGAGACGTGCTGGACGTAGTAGGCCGCCACGTGCCGGACGCGAACCCCGGTCTCGCTTCTGGTGACGGAGTTGTTCGCCACCCGAATCCCATCGACGTTCTGATGGCGCGCGAACAGGGCGATGCCCGCGTCGGCACCCGTGATTCGATTTCCGCGGAGTTTCGCGTCGGCGGCGCGCTGTGCGGCGACGCGAACGCCGTCCGCGGCGCGGCCGACCGAAGCGATGCGATTCCCGCCGACGGTGACCGACTCGACTCGTCGCCCGCGGAGGCTGACGGCCGACCCGCCGACGTTCGCGACGGAGTTGTTCGCCACCCGGAAGTCGCGGGCCGCGTCGGCGGCCACGAACACGGCCTGTTCGCCGATCGAGTCGAAGGTCGAATCGGTTATCGAGAACCGACTCGCGCGACTCGTCTCGGCGTTCCCGCGGTCGGCGCGCCGGTGCCGGTCGCCGGCGGAACTGAGGTCGAGGGGCAGCGTCGTCTCCGCCGTCTGCTCGACGCCGTTCCGCAGAAGGCTGACTTCGACGGGGTAGGTCCCGTACGTTCGCGGGTTGACCGCGTCGTCGTAGACAGCGACCACCGTGGCGTCGGCCGGAATCGTGACCGAGCGGTTCAGCCGTATCTCGTAGGCGTTGCCCGTCCCGTTGCCGAGGCCGACTAGCAGCGGTTTCAGCGACCGCTCCACGGTTCCGTTGCCGTTGAGGTCGAGACCGAACGTCGAGAACGAATCCTTCTCGACCTCGCGGACCCCGCCGTGGCCGCGGTACGCGACCCGGAGAGCGTCCACGGTCGTGTCCGCACCGACCGTGAACGTCGCCCGGTGGGTCGCTCGCCTGCCGGTCGCGCTCCAGTTCGAGACGACGGCGGCGTCGCTGACCGTTCCCATCCCGGGCGTGACGGCGACGCCGCGCCGACCGATATCGGTGAACGTCGAGCGTTCGACCGACAGTCTCGGCGTGCGCGAGGTGTCCTCGACCAGAATCCCGTTCCGACTCACGTTCCGGACGGTGACGTCGGCGACCGAGACGCGGCCCGCCGCGCTGCTCACGGTGAGTCCGTTCTCGGCCATCTCGACGGTCGCGTGCGAGAGCGAGAGGTGCGAGTTCGACCGCCCCTCGTACCGAATCGACGCCCAGCGGACGCGGTCGGGGGCCTCGGGCGCGGTCGTGAACGCGATGGGTTCGGCCCGCGTGCCGTCGGCACTGAGATTCCCTTCGACCCGAATCGTGATGGCCTCCGCGAGTTGGACGGTCGTTCCGGGTTCGATGCGGAGCGTCGCCCCCTCCTCGACGGTCACGTCCGCCGCGACTCGGTACGGGCCGTCCTCGGCGGACCACGTCGTGTCAGCCGTCACGTCGTGTTCGACGTACGTCACGTCGTCCGTTCCGCTCGCCGAGACGACGCCTGCCGGAACGCCGACAGTAGCGAGACCGGTCGCGGTACATCCGAGACCGAACACGAGGACGGCGGCGAGTATCCGAGTCCGAGCGCGGTTCACAGTGGAGGTTCAAAGATACGAGACATAAATCATGCCCTTCGTGACGTTTCGCCGGGCGCGAGGCCGCTCTCGGCGTCCCGGACAGTCACCGCCGCGGAACGGGACCGGTCGCGGGCGTCAACTCGCGTGTGGCGTTTCGCGCTCGTCCCTCTCACCGGACTCCGCGAGGAGCCACAACAGGAGGACCAACGGGAGAACCGGCAGGAGGACGATAGCGACCCCCGCCGCGACGACGTACCCGACCGTCCCCATCTGACTGTTCGTCGTCCGCCCCCGCATTCGGGATACCTGTCCAGTCATAACAGTGGGACTACGGGTTCGACGGGGAAAGGGATTATTGCAGTTCTCCGTCGAGACCCCACTCCTCAGCACGCTCGCGGGCCTCCTCGCGGGCGCGGTCCCGAATCGCGGCTATCTTCTCCTCGTCGTCCAAGAACGCCTCGACTGCGTCCAGCGACTCGTCGGCGTCGTCGTCCGGTCGCTCGTCGCCGCCGTCCCGCCACTCCGCCGGGGCCGTCTCGCGCGTGCGCTCGGCGAGGTCCGGGTCGCCAGCGAGGCGGTCGGCGACTAGTCCGGGCGGGACCCGCAGGTCGGGCGGGGCGTCTACCGCGAGGTCGTCGGTCGGGAGCGACCGGAGCGTCACGTCGTAGGGCCCCGGTGCCGCGAGGTCGGCCAGCGCCGCCGACCCGCCGCGGTCGGTACCGGTGTGATACGCGGACCGGGGGACGCCCGACTCGAAAGCGACCACGCCCGCGCCGTCGGCGTCGAGCAACAGCGCGTCCTGCGGTTCGAGGACGGCGTAGCCGGTCAGTTCGCGGTCGAGGGCGGCGGCGAACGGGACCGACAGGTCTGACTCGACGCGCGAGCGGAGCAGGGTCCCGTCTGCGAGCGACCGCTCGGGGAGAATCGGCGCGTCTCGGTCCGGCGGACTCCGGTCGTCCGAGTCGGGACGCGTCATAGCGAGTCGGGGACCACGGCGCTCCGGAAGCGGTCGGCCACGTCGTCCGATGCACCGGGTCGCACGTCGAGCGTCGCCGCGGCCCCTCGGTAGGCGCGCGCGGCGTCGCTGTCAGGGGCGTGGGCGAGCAGCGGTTCGCCCGCGCGGCGGGCCGACCGGGCGGCGTCGGAGTCGGGGACCGTCGCGAGCGTCCGGCCGTCGAAGTAGCGTTCGGCCTTCTCGGTGACGCCCGCCGCGCCGCCGGGGTCGTGGACCTTGTTGAACACGACGCCCGCGGTGTCGGTGCCGTACGAGTGGGCGTACTCCTGCACTTTCAGGCCGTCGCTGAGCGCCGGAATCGTCGGTTGGAGCACGACGACCACGCGGTCGGCGAGGACGACGGGGAGGACCGCGCTCTTCGAACCGAGCGCGGCGGGCGAGTCCAGCAGGAGAACGTCCGTGTCGGCCGCGAGTTCGGCGACGACCGCGCGGAGGCGCTCGGGGTCGGCCTCCTCGAACGCGGCGAGACTGGTTCCGCAGGGGACCACCGACATCCCGAATCGGTCGTAGACCGCGTCGGCAACGTCGGCGGTGGCGTCCGCGACCAGCAGGTCGTGGAGTGTCGCGTCGGCGTCGGTCAGACCGGTGTGGAACAGCAGGTTCGCCATCCCGGTGTCGGCATCGACTATCGTCACGTCGTACTCCTCGGCCAACGCCATGCCGAGCGCCACCGTCGTCGTGGTCTTGCCGGTGCCGCCCTTCCCGCTGGCTACCGCGAACGCCTCGACCATTACCCCGGAGTTGCGCCCGATGTGTTAAAAACCTACGCCCGTGAAACGAATGAGGTCGAGTGATGCCTCGGGGTGGCGACCGTCCGAGATCGCGTTCGTGACAGGGTGTCGAAACTCGGAGGACATCCTACACCCATGATACCACCCCACACATTTATATAGATAGTTATGGAAGCTTCCACCCGGAACGATGGTTAACGATGGTAACGATTACCCTCGTAATCGGGTAAATGGAAAGCAGGCTCGAAGCACAGAAAACAATGATAAGAAATCGCCGGGTGGCTCCGTCGTCGACCGGCGTCGGTTCCTCCGGGTCGCCGGGACCGGCGTCGCGGCCACGTCGCTGGCGGGGTGTACCGGCGGGAGCCAGTCCAGCGACTCGAAGACCCAACAGCTACAGGGGCCCATAAAGATCGGCGTCCTCGCGCCCGAACCGGGGAACAACCCCATCGGCGCGTCGATAGCCAACTCGGCGAAACTCGCGGCGAGCCAACTCAACGAGAACGGCGGCGTCCTCGGCGCGGACGTAAAGGTCGTCGTGAAGGACACGAAGGAGGACCCCGCGACCGGGAAGCGCAAGTATCAGGAACTCACCGTCGGTCAGCAGGTGGACCTGACCACAGGCGTGTTCACGAGCGAGGTCCTGCTGAACCTGATGTCGAGCATCGCCCAACAGCAGACGCTCCACATGAGCACCGGGGCGGCGACGCCCGAGGCGAGTCGGAAGGTCGCGGAGAACTACGACCGATTCAAGTACTTCTTCCGCACCGGACCGGTCAACTCCCACTTCCTCGGCCAGAACATGGTGGACTTCGCCAAGGCCAACTTCGAGTCGATGGGGTGGGACTCGGTGGCCATCCTCGCCGAGGACTACAAGTGGACCGAGCCGATTTCGAAGGCTATCAACGGGTCGCTCGGCGAAGCGGGAATCGACGTGCCCGTCAACAAGCGCTACGCCGGCGGGACGGAGAACTTCTCGCCCATCTACGACGAGGTCCAGAGCGCGGGCGTCGACGCGGCGTACGTCGTCATGGCCCACACCGGAACGTCGGCGGTCGTCCAGTGGGCGAAACAGCAGCGGCCGTTCGAGTTCGGCGGCATCCACGTGCCGATGCAGTTCCCGTCCTACTACAAGGCGACGAACGGGGCGTGCCGGTACGCGGTGACCCAGAACTCCGCGACGCCGACGAGCGAGATAACCGACAAGACCGTGCCGTACGCCAACTCCTATCAGGAGGAGTACGGCAAGTACCCGGTCTACACCGGATACATCACCTTCGACGCCGTCAAGCAGTACGCCGCGGCGGTGGAGGAGGCGGGGAGCAAGGAGTCGGAGAAGGTCATCCCGGCGCTGGAGAACTCGTCGTTCACGGGGACCACGTCTCCGGCGCTCGAATACTACGGGAAGGACTCGGAGTACCCCCACGACGTGAAGTACGGGAAGAAGCACGCGTGGCCGGTCTGGCTGCAGTGGCAGGAGACCGGCGGGACGGGGAGCCAAGAGGTCATCTGGCCCGACAACCTCTCGACGACCGAGTACAAGTCCCCGCCGTGGGTCTGACCGACACCGACTTACTCCCCAATTATGGTTGACGTTCTCACCACGGTCATCAACGCCGTCACGATTAGCGCGTTGTACGCACTCGTCGCCATCGGATTCACGCTGATATTCGGCGTCGGCGGCGTGTTGAACCTCGCCCACGGGGCGATTCTCACCATCGGCGCGTTCACGGCGTACTACGCCACGAGCGCGATGGGTCTCGGCATCTGGACCGGCATGCTCGCCGCGCTGGTCGTCGCCGCACTGTTCAGCGCGGTGCTGTACCTCGGGATGATTCGCTGGATACAGGACGAGCCGATACTCGTGATGATACTCACGCTCGTCTCCAGCATCGCCATCGAGCAGTTCTTCCTCGTGGCGGTCGGGACCCAACCGAAGGCGGTCCCGTCACTGTTGCAGGGGCAACTGCGTATCGCGGGCAGCACCGTCCAGACGAACCAAGCGCTGACGTTCGTCCTCTCGTGGCTCCTCATCGGGGCGCTGATAGTGGCGGTCAACTACACCCAGACCGGGAAGGCCATCCTCGCGACCAGCATGAGTACGAAAGGGGCCGCGCTCGTCGGCATCGAGAGCGACCGCATGTACCTGTACACGTGGCTGCTCGCTGGCGCGCTCGCGGGCGTGGCCGGGGTGTTCCTCGCCTCGGTCAGGACCGCTAGCTGGACGATGGGGCGCGGACCGCTGATACTCTCGTTCTCCATCGTCGTCATCGGCGGCATCGGCTCCATCCGCGGGAGCGTCGTCGGCGCGTACCTCATCGGGTTCCTCGAAGTGTTCACGGTCTCGTACGTGGATTCGAGCCTGAGCGGTCTCGCGTCGCTGGTGGTACTCGTGGTCGTGCTGCTCGTCAGACCCGAGGGACTGTTCGGCCGAGAACTCGCGGAGGCCTGACCATGTCCGAGAAAGTCACCACCGACGGCGAGTCCTACCGCGACCTGCTCGACCCGACCTCGCTGGCGTTGCGCCACCAGTTGGGCATTCTCGGACTGCTGGCGCTGGGCCTGCTCCCGTTCGGCGTCGGCTCCCTGACGGCGCTGAAACTCACGGGCGCGCTGTACTTCGCGGTGTTCGCCATGAGTTGGGACGCCGTCTCGGGCTACACCGGCCAGATCAGCTTCGGTCACGGACTGTTCTTCGCGGTCGGCGGCTACACGTCGGCGCTGCTCAACCTGAACTGGGGCGTCGAACCCGCGTTGGCGGTCGTGGTCGGGATGGCGATGGCTGCGGTCGCTGGCATCGTCGTCGGCGTGCCCGCGCTCCGGTTGGAGGGGCCGTACCTCTCGCTGGTGACGCTGGTCGCGCCGCTCATCCTGCTCCAGATATTCATCGTGTTCAGCGACACGTTCGGCGGCGAACTCGGCCTGTCGAGTCCCGAGAATCTGGTCACGTTCGAGAGCTTCGAGACCGCCATCACCGCGAACTACTACCTTGCGTTCGGGTTGTTCCTGTTCGTCCTGTTGCTGCTGCTGGCGGTCACGCGCTCGGACGCCGGGTCGGTGTTCACCGCCATCCGCGAGGACGAGGACGCGGTCGCCGCGGCGGGTCTCAACCCGGCGAAGTTCAAGGTGTTCGCGTTCGTGCTGAGCGCCGCGGTCGGCGGTCTCGCCGGGGCGATGTTCGTCCACACGCCGGTCGGCAACCCCCAACCGAGCCAACTGCTCGTCCTCACCGTCAGCATCGAGGTGATAATCGCCAGCGTGCTGGGCGGGATGGGGACCATCGTCGGTCCGGCGGTCGGGGGCCTGTTCTACTACATGTTCCGGGACTACCTCGGCGGTCTCGCGTGGACCGTGCCGGTGGCCGACGTGCCGGTGTCGGAACTCGACCTGCTGCTGTTCTCGCTGGTCACGCTCGCGCTCCTGTTCTTCCTGCCCGGCGGCATCGTCCGGTGGACAATCAGGAACGGGCGGCGAGCGTTACGGGGCGGCGGTCCGGACGGCGGACGCGCCGTCCCGGACGGCGGCGTCGAATCGGACGCCGGGACGACCCCGGTCGAACGGACGCTGGCCTCGTTTCGGGAGGCCCTCGGCGGCGACGCTTCGACGGAGGACGACAATGAGCACTGAAACACCGACGGACGACGAGAGCGCGACGACCCTCGCGACGGACGAATCGGCGACCGAATCGTACGGTCCGGACGACGGCGTTCTCGTGCTAGACAGTCTCACGAAGCGGTTCGGCGGACTGACCGCTGTGGACGACCTCTCGTTCGCGGTCGAGGAGGGCGAGATTCTGGGCTTCATCGGGCCGAACGGCGCGGGCAAGTCCACCACGTTCAACTGCGTGACGGGGACGTACCCGCCGACCGAGGGCACGGTCTGGTACCGCGGCGAGGACGTGACCGGCGAACCCGCCCACGAGATGGTCAAGCGCGGGATGGCCCGGACGTTCCAGTCGTTTCGCCCGCTCGACGACCGGTCCATCGTCCGGAACGTGGCGCTCGCGCTCGTCCCCGACAGGATCGCGTCGCTCTCGGGACTTCGGGGCGAGACCCGGCGGCGCGCGACCGAAATCTGCGAGCGCGTCGGGTTGGGCGACCGACTCGACCAACTGCCCGACGAGTTACCGCACGCCGGGCTGTTGCGGCTGGAACTCGGCCGGGCGCTCGCCACCGACCCGGACCTGTTGCTGGTGGACGAACCGTTCGCCGGACTCTCGAATCAGGAGGTCGGCGAGATTTCGGACCTGTTGGAGTCGCTCCGGGACGACGGCATCACGCTGGTCGTCGTGGACCACAACATGCGAGGCCTGCTCTCGCTTATCGACCGGGCCATCGTCATCCAGTTCGGGTCCAAAATCGCCGAGGGCGACCCCGAGGAGATAAAGCGCGACCCCGCTGTGCAGGAGGCGTACTTGGGGGGTGATACGTTATGAGCACCGACTCCGGTTCCGGGAGCGACGACGCCTCGACGCGAGACGACGCGGCGGCGTCCCGCGACGGTGTCGCGTCCTCCGGGAATGCGCCCAGTTCGTCCGCAGACGCGACTAGGGGGCGCGACGACGCGACTCCCGACCGCGGCGACGCGATTCTGCGCGCCGAGGACCTGCGGGTCTCGTACGGCGAGGTAGTCGCGCTTCGCGGACTCGACTTCCACGTCGAGGACGGCGAAATCGTCGCCATCATCGGCCCGAACGGCGCGGGGAAATCGACGCTCGCCGACGCGGTGTCGGGCCACGTCGCCTACGAGGGACGGGTCAGCTATCGCGGCCGGGAGGTCGCCGACGAGAGCGCGAGCGACCTCGTCTCGCAGGGGTTGATTCACTGCACCGAGACGCGGGACCTGTTCGGCTACATGTCCGTGGCCGACAACCTCGACCTCGGGGCGTACCGCCACCGCGACGACGTCGACGAGCGCCGCGAGTTCGTCTATGACCTGTTCCCGACCCTCGAAGACCGGGCCGACCAGAACGCCCGGACAATGAGCGGCGGCGAACAGCAGATGCTCGCCATCGGCCGCGCGCTCATGAGCGACCCGGACCTCCTGTTGCTGGACGAACCGACGCTGGGTCTCGCGCCGGTGATTCTGGACGACATCAGCGACGGCATCGAGCAGATTCGGGACGCCGGGGTCACCGTGGTGCTGTGCGAGCAGAACGTGACGTTCGCCATGGACCACGCCGACCGGGTGTACCTCCTCGAAAACGGCCGATTCGAGCGCGAAGGGGTACCCGAGACGCTCCGCGGAGACGAGTACATCCGCGACGCCTACCTCGGCGGGTGACGTTCGTTTCCACCGTAAGTTTTCAATCGCCCAAACACTACAACTGTTAGGGTGACTCGGGGACTGACGCAAAATTGGTTCTGCGCGGGGCAAATCTTTAGGGGGTGTGATGCGATACCTATCCTGTATGGCAAATCTTGTCACTAACGTGCAGGCGGTGGCCAAGGAGCATCCCGAGGAAGTAGCGGTCTCCTTCCGGGGCCGGGAGACGACCTACGAGGAGTTCTGGGCGCGAACCGGGCAGTTCGCGGCCGGACTGGCCGACCGGGGCGTCGGCGAGGGCGACCGAGTCGCCGTCTACCTCCCGAACCTGCCTCAGTTCGTGACCGCGTTCCACGGGACGCTCCGGGCGGGCGGCGTCGTCGTCCCGATGAATCCCCAGTACAAGTCCCGGGAGATTCGCCACCTGCTGTCCGACAGCGAGGCGCAGGTGGTCGTGACCCTCTCGGACCTCGTCCCGTTCGTCGAGGAGGTCCGCGACGACACCGACGTGGAACACGTCGTCACGGTCGGCGAGGAGGCGGACGCCGGGACGGACTTCGAGGCGTTCCTCGGCGACGACCACGAGTTCGAAGTCGTGGACTGCGCAGACGACGACGTGGCGGTCCAACCGTACACAAGCGGAACGACGGGCCAACCCAAGGGCGTACAGTTGACCCACAACAACCTCGCGTCGAACGCCGACACCGCGGCGGGTCTCGTCCCCGACGGTATCCGGCCCGACGACAAGCAACTCGGCGTCCTCCCGCTGTTCCACATCTACGGCATGACGGTCGTGATGAACGCGACGCTGTTCAACGGCGGCGCGTACTACCCGCTCCCCGAGTGGGAGGCCCAAGAGGCCGTCTCGCTCATCGAGGACGAGCGACTCACGCTGATGCACGGCGTTCCGGCGATGTACAACGACATCATCAACCAACCGGACGCCGAGGAGTTCGACCTCTCGTCGCTCCGCCTCGCGGGCGTCGGCGGGTCGGGCATCCCCATCGAGGTGCTACGGCGGTTCGAGGAACTGTACGACGTGAAGGTGTACGAGGGGTACGGACTCACCGAGACGAGTCCCGTGACCCACTTCAACTCGCCCGAGCAGGGCCGCCGGGTCGGGAGCATCGGGAAGTCCCTGCCCGGCGTGGACGCGAAGATAGTGGACTCGGACTTCGAGGAGCGACCCCGAGTCGCGGAAGGCCCGGTCGACGAAGAGGAGGTGGACTTGGACGAGATAACCGGCGAACTCGTCGTCTCCGGACCGAACGTGATGAAGGGGTACTCCGGACTGCCGGAGGCCAACGAAGAAGCGTTCACCGAAGTAGACGGGACGCGCTGGTTCCACACCGGCGACATCGGCTACTGGGACGAGGACGACTTCTTCTACGTGGTGGACCGCGAGAAGCACATGATAAACACGGCGGGGTACAACGTCTACCCGCGCGAAATCGAGGAACTGCTCTTCGAACACGAGGCGGTGGCAGACGCCGCCGTGGTCGGCATCCCGGACGACCGGCGAGGCGAGACCGTCAAGGCGTTCGTCGTGCCGGTTCCGGACGCCGACGTGACGCCGGAGGAAATCAAGCAGTTCTGTCTGGACAACCTCGCTGAGTACAAACACCCACGCGAGGTCGAGTTCGTCGAGGAACTCCCCCGGACGACCACGGGCAAGGTCCAGAAGTTCGAACTCCGGGACAGAGAGACGGAGGCGGCGGAGTGAGTCGGAGAGTCACACATGTCTGACTCACCGACGGAACTGACGCTGGACGACGGTGTCGCCACGATAACGCTGAATCGGCCCGACCGGCGCAACGCCCTCTCCGAGGAGATTTCGGCGGGCATCCGCGACGCGCTCGCGGACATCGCCGACGGCGACGCCCGGTGCGTCGTAATCGAGGGCGCTGGCGGGGCGTTCTCGGCGGGCGGGGACATCGACGCGATGCGCGAGCGGTTCGAGTCCGACGAGTCCATCGACGAGCAGGTCCGGCGACTCGAACGGACCACCAGCGAGACTGTCGCCCGACTCGCGACGTTCCCGCTGCCCACGATAGCCAAGATAGACGGCGCGGCGTTCGGGGCGGGCGCGAACCTCGCCATCGCCTGCGACGTGCAACTCGCCAGCGACGACGCGACGGTCGGGTTCGGGTTCCGGCAGGTCGGTCTCAGCATCGACGCCGGGACCTCCTACCTGCTCCCCAGACTCGTCGGCGAGAACGTCGCCAAGGAACTGGTGTTCACGGGCGAACTCCTCGACGCCGAGCGAGCGCTCGACCTCGGACTGGTGAACCACGTCTACCCGGCCGAGGAGTTCGAGGAGCGCGCCGACGCGTTCGTCGAGCGAGTCGCCACCGGGCCGACGGTGGCGCTGCGCCACGCCAAGCGCCTCCTCGGCGAAGGCCTCGACAAGTCCATCGACCGGGCGATGAGCGACGAGGCGACCGCGCAGGGCATCGTCTTCGGCACCGACGACCACGAGGAGGGCGTCCGGGCCTTCCTCGAAGACCGGGAACCCGAGTTCGAGGGGCGCTGACGTGACCGACGAGTCGCGGAGCGACGACCCCCTCTCGGCGGTCGCCGAGGGGTTCGCGTACGAATCGACGCGGGAGGCCGGGCAGATGGAACCCCAGACGGTCGCCGACGGCATCGAGGTCGCGGCCACCCCGGAGCTAATCGGCTTCATGGAGCAGACCGTCTACGACGGGGTGGTCCCGCGACTTCCCGAGGGCCACCGCATCGTCGGCGTGCACGTCGAGTGCAACCATCGCGCACCCACGCCCGCGGGCGAGGCGGTCTCGGTCACGATTACGGTCGAGGAGGTGGACGCCGAGAGCGGTCAGATAACCTCCAGCGCGACGGTCGAGGACGAGGGCGGCGTGGCGGCCACCGGCCGGATGCGCCACGCCGTCGTGAACCGCGAGGCGTTCGCCGAGCAGGTGAAGCGGCGGTTCGACGCGACGCGGAACGCCGACGGGGAGTGACCCAGACCTAACCCGTCTCAGAGCAAGAGACTAGGTCACCGTCCACCGTTCTGCGGGCGGGAAAACGACTTACTTCGTTCGGCACCTCCGTTCGGACGTGACCGACGACTGTACTTACTGCGGGAGCGACGTGTCCGAACACGACGCGCTGTTCGTGGCCGAACGGCGAGGCGACGAGCGCGAACCGGCGGGGCAGTTCTGTAACTACGCCTGCCTGTCCGCGCACATCGACGAGGAGAACCTCGTCGAGGGGACGTGCTGCAGAATCGACGTCTGAGCGACGCGTCTCTCGGCGCGGGCGACGAAGTCGGTGGAGCGGTTGTGAAGGCCGAACGACCGTCTCCGGCGCTCAGAACTCGTCCACGACCGGGATGCCCATCGTCTCGTAGTCGGTCATCGCGGCGAGGCGGTCTGGCACGTCGTCCAGCGTCACCGTCTCGGAGACGACGGCGCTCGGGTCGAGCGTCCCGGCCTCGACCATCCGGAATATCTCGCCGTAGCGCGGCGGTTGCATCCCGAACGACCCGATGAACTCGGCCTCCTGCATCACCATCGCGTCGGTCGGGAGTTCGACGGTCCCCCGCTCCTCCTCGGAGGTCAACCCGATCTGGACGTGCTGGCCGCGCCGACGCAGACTGCCCACGGAGTTGCGACACGTCTCGGCGATGCCGAGCGCGTCCACCGAGACGTGCGCCCCGCCGTCCGTGAGTCCCTTCACGGCCCGCGCGACGTCGTCGGTCTCGGCGGCGTTGACGGTCGCGTCCGCGCCCAACTCCTCGGCCTTCGCCAGTTTCTCGTCGGTGAGGTCCACCGCCACGACGTTCGCGCCGATGGCGTCGGCGATGTGGACCGCCGAGAGTCCCACGCCGCCGCACCCGTGGACCGCCACCCAGTCGCCCGCGTCCACGTCGGCCCGGTGGACGAGTCCGTGGAACGCGGTCACGAACCGACAGCCGAGACCCGCCATCGCCACGGGCGAGACGCCGTCGGGGAGCGCCACCGCGTTCTGGTCGGCGGCCGGGACGTGGACCTCCTCGGCGAACGCCCCCTGCGCGGCCTCGGCGAACCCGAGGGGCAGCAGGTTCTCGCAGACGTTCGAGTGACCGGCGAGACACTCGGGGCAAGTGCCGTCGCTGAGGTTGAACGGGACGGCCACGCTGTCGCCCTCGCTGAGGCGGGTCACGTCCTCGCCGACTTCCACGACCCGACCGGCGGGTTCGTGGCCCAGAATCTGCCCCTTCGGTGGTTTCGCGCCGATCCAGTCCCAGTCGCCCTGCCACGCGTGCCAGTCGCTCCGGCAGATGCCGCAGGCGTCGGTCTCTATCACGACGCCGTCCGGGTCCGGTTCGGGTCGGTCCACATCCTCGATTTCGAGAGGTTCGCCGTACTCGCGTAACACTGCGGCGCGCATAGTCGGTATCTTGCGGCACGGTACCACATAAATCTATGGCAGCGATGTAACCACCTCTCGGCGTTTTGGTTAACAGTATTCTAACTCTACCAAAAATACTTTTTATTGGAAGGTGATGTACGGGTATGGCATTTCGACTGTCAGACGAACAGCGGGCGATACGAGAGGCGGTCCGGACGTTCGGCGAGGAGGAGATAGAACCGGTCGCGCGGGAACACGACGAGGAGAAGAAGTACCCCGCGGACCTCGTGCAGAAGGCGGCGGACCTCGACTTCGTGGCCCCGTCCATCCCGGTCGAGTACGGCGGCGCGGGGATGGACACGCTGTCGGCCATCGTCGTCACCGAGGAACTCTGGCGGGCCGACCCCGGCATCGGGAGCGCCATCGGGAGCCGCGGGTTCGGGTCCAACATGATTCGGAAGTACGGCGACGAGTGGATGAAAGAGGAGTGGCTCACCCGAATCGCGTCGGGCGAGTCGGCGTGTTGTAGCTGTATCTCCGAACCAGCCCACGGTTCGAACGTCGCGGGCATCGAAACCCGTGCGGAGCAGGACGGCGACGAGTACGTCCTCAACGGCAACAAGATGTGGATAACCAACGGCACCGTCGCCGACGTGGCAGTGGTGATGACCAAGACCACGCCCGGCGAGGGCCACCGCGGCATCACCGCGTTTCTCGTCCCGACCGACGCCGAAGGCTTCCAGACCGAGAAGATAGACAACAAACTCGGCATCCGGGCCTCGGACCTCGCGGAGGTCATCCTCGACGACGTGCGGGTCCCCGAGGAGAACGTCATCGGCGAAGTGGACAAGGGGTTCTACCAACTGATGGACTTCTTCGCGTCGGGCCGCACCAGCGTCGCGGCGCAGGCGGTCGGGGCGGCGCAGGCCGCGCTCGACGCCGCGCTCGACTACGCCGACGAGCGCGAGCAGTTCGGCCAGAAGATCGGCGACTTTCAGGCAATCGAACACAAACTCGCGGAGATGGCGACCAACGTCGAGGCGGCCCGGTCGCTCACCTACCGGGCGGCGTCGTACGTCGACGACGGCGACGACCAACTGGCGACGCAGTTCGCCAGCATGGCGAAGCTGTTCGCCAGCGAACACGCCGTGGACGTGGCCGACGAGGCGATTCAGGTCCACGGCGGGGCCGGATTCGTCACCGACCACCCCGTCGAGCGCTACTACCGCGACGCCCGCATCACGAAGATATACGAGGGGACCAGCGAGATTCAGAAGAACATCATCGCCGACAACTTGCAGTGACCATGCCGGGACACGAGGAGTGGAGCGACCGGCAGGAGGCGACGACCGTCACTGTGGACGGTCACGAACTGGAGGTGGCGTACTACGATAGCGAGGCGCTACGCGCCTCGGAGGACGACGGGGCCGCCGACGACCGACCGCCGGTCGTCTTCGTCCACGGCATCCCGACGTGGTCGTTCCTCTGGCGCGACGTCGCACCCGCAGTCGCCGAGGACCGGCGCGTAATCGCGCCCGACCTGCTCGGCTACGGCAACTCCGCGATGCGCGACGGGTTCGACAGGTCCATCCGCGCACAGGAGGCGATGCTCGACGACCTGTTCGACCGACTCGGCGTCGAGACCGTCTCGCTGGTGGCCCACGACATCGGCGGCGGGGTCGCGCTCCGGTACGCGAGTCACAACCCGGACGCCGTGGAGCAGTTGGTGCTGTCGAACGCGGTCTGCTACGACTCGTGGCCGGTCGAGTTCGTCAACGACCTCGGTCTCCCGTCCGTCGCCGAGGAGACGACCGACGAGGAACTCGACGCCAAACTCGACTTCGCGTTCGCCGACGGTCTCTACGACGACGGGGGCCACGGGGAGTTCGTGACGGGCATGAAAGCGCCGTGGCAGTCCGAGGCGGGGAAGGTGTCGCTCTCGCGGAACGCGGTGGCGACCAACACCAACCACACCACGGAACTCGACTACGGGGCCATCACCGCCGAGACGCTCCTGCTGTGGGGCGGCGACGACGTGCTCCAACCGGTCCGGTACGCCGAGCGCCTCGCGGACGACCTGCGGGACGCGGAACTGTCGGTGCTGGACCGGGCCTACCACTGGGTCGTCGAGGACCGCACGGAGGCGTACCGCGACCGACTCGACTCCTTCCTGAGCGAAGGGGAAGCGTCATAAACCGCTCGCGGGAAGCCAAGACCATGACCGACGGAACCGAATCACCGAACTGGAACTTCAAGGACAGGGACATCGCCATCCTGCGGGAGTTGACGCGGGACCCGCAACTGTCCTCGCGGGAACTCACCACGATTCTCGCCGAGGAGTACGACATCGAGGTGTCCCACGTCACCGTGAGCGAGTCCATCCGGGAGATGCGCAACGAGGGCGTCTTCCGGGAGGCCATCATCCCCAACGAGGAGTACTACATCTTCGGCCTGTTCGAGTTCAAGTTCAACCCCGAGAACTTCGAGTCCGGGTGGCGCGACGCGATGGAGTACATCCGCGACGACCCCCACACCCTGTTCTACTTCCTCTCGGACGGCGAGTACCAGTGGAAGACCGTGATGATGTTCCCCACGCGGGAGGACGAGTCCCGGTGGATTCACGAGTGCTACAAGGAACACGGCGACGTCATCGCCAACATCCGCAACTCGGTCATCCACAACGTCCTCAAGTTCGGCACCGACCCCGAGATATTCGACAGCCTGAACGGCGAACGCCCGGAGTAGCGGGTCGCCGCGAGACGGTTCTTTTCCATCGAACACCCCGAAAGCGCGCCGCCCCCATCGTACCGGAGAGCGACACGGACAGTTCACACGCCCACCCCCTCGTCGGGGTCCCTGACAACGAACCTGACGGGCCGTACGGTGCCTGCAGTAAGTTTTTCCCTGCAGAAACACTGTTCGTACTGTATGAAAACGACACTGTGGCCGAGAGATTTTCGCCCGACGGGGAGGGGGACGGCGACGTGAGCGAACACGCATCTCCGACCACAGCGGAACCGTCTCGAACCCTCGAAACCGAACTCGAGACGTTCCAGTCCAATCGGGAGTTCGACGGTCCCGTCGAGTCGCTCGACGACCACACCTGCAACGACCACTTCGCACAGATCTACGAGACGACCGAAGAGAAGTTCGCCGCCGCCGTCCCGTTCGTCCGCCACGGTCTCGAACGCGGCGAGCGCGTCCTGTACGTCGTGGACGAAACCGCCGAAGCCGAGGTCCGGGCGGCGGTGCGGGACGCCGGACTCGACGTCGATACCGCACTCGATTCGGGAGCGCTATCGTTCCACACGGTGCAGGACACCTATCTCCGCGACGGAACGTTCTCTGCGGACGAGATGCTGGAGTTCTACGCCGACACCGTCGCGGCCGCCACCGAGGAGTTCGAGGCGCTCCGAATCGTCGCCGAGACGACGTGGCTCCGAGACGCCGCCACGACCGTCGAGCAGTTCATGCAGTACGAGGCGAGAGTAAACGACCTCTTCTCCGACGAGGACTGCCTCGCGCTCTGTCAGTACGACCGCGAGCAGTTCGGGCCGGAGACCATTCGGAACGTCATCCGAACTCACCCTCATCTCATCTACGACGGGGCGGTCTGCCACAACTTCTACTACACCCCGCCCGAGGAGTTCCTCGGGCCGGACGCGCCCGCCAGCGAGAACGAACGGATGCTCCGGACGCTCCGGGACCGAACCGTGGCGAAGGCCACGCTCCGACGACGCGAACGCGACCAGCGGGAGTTGTACGAGATAACGTCCGACCCCGACCGGTCGTTCGAGGAGAAAATCCGCCGTCTGCTCGAGTTCGGGACCGAGCGGTTCGACCTCGAAATCGGCTACTTCACCCGCACCGACGACGACACGTTCACTATCGTCGATGCGGTCGGCCCCAACGAGCAGATTCGACCGGGCGTCACGGATTCGCTCTGCGACACGAACTGCGAGCGGTTACTCGCCTCGCCCGGACCGATAGCCGTCCGAGACGCCGCGGACGCCGGATGGACGGACGCCCCCGCCTACGAACGGTTCGGACTGGACGCCTACTTCGGGACGACCGTCCACGTCGGCGGCGAGGAGTACGGGACGCTGTGTTTCGCGTCCGAGACGCCGCGCGAGGAGCACTACACTCGCTGGGAGCGCTCGTTCCTCGACCTGATAGGCCAGTGGATGGGCAACGAACTGGAACGCCGCCGACGCGAAACGTTCCTGCGAGAGAGCTACGACATCACGTCCGACGTTACCCTGTCGTTCGAGGAGAAACTCGACGCGCTGTGTGACCTCGGGTGCGAACAGTTCGGTCTCGACCTCGGCGGACTGGCCAAGGTAGTCCCCGACACCGACTCCTTCGAGATCGAGATGGTCAGCGACGACCACGACCACCTCGTCCCCGGAGCGCAGGCCGACCTCTCGGAGACCTACTGCCGGGTGGTCACCGAGGGCGACGCGGCGACCACCGACGCCGAACCGGTCGCGGTCACCGACCCCGTGGGCGACGGCTTCGAAGGGGAACTGTGCTACGAACAGTTCGGCGTACGGACGTACTTCGGGACCTATCTCGAAATCGACGGGGACGCCGACCGGACGTTCTGGTTCGTCTCGAACGAACCGCGCGACGAACCCGTTACCGACACCGAGCGGACGTTCCTCGACCTGATCAGCCAGTGGGTCAAGTACGAACTCGAACGCCGCCAGCGCGAATCGTTCCTGCGGGAGAGCTACGACATCACGTCCGACCCCAGTCTGTCGTTCGAGGAGAAACTCGACGCGCTGTTCGAGTTGGGCCGCGAGCGATTCGGTCTCGAGATGGCGGGACTCAACCACCTCCCGTCGTGGGACGGCCCGTTCCGGTTGGAGAAAGGGGTCGGCCTCGGCGTCGGCGACGACGCCGAACTCTGGTCGGACCCGGGCTACGGTTGCTTCTGTCGCCAGACCATCGAGAGCGAAACCCCGGTCAGTATGGCCGACGTCAGGGGGACCGAGTGGGCCGAGGACTCGATTCACCGGGAGTTCGGACTGACGAGTTACCTCGGCACGAAGGTTTCCAGCGGGACCACGGCGTACGGGACGCTCTGGTTCGGGAGTACGGAACCCCGCGACCGCCAGTTCTCGGACACGGAACGAACGTTCATCGAACTGATGGGCCAGTGGGTGAGCTACGAACTCGAACAGCGCGAGTACAAACAGTCCCAGCGAGAACTGTACGAGATAACGGCCGACAACGAGCTATCGACCGACGAGAAGTTCGAGCGACTCCTCGAACTGGGAAGCGAACACCTCGACCTCCCGGTAGGGATGGTGACCCGCGAGCGCGAGGAGGCGTTCGAGATAAAGCAGATGCACGGCAGCCACCCCGACCTCGGGGAGGGGACGCTCACGCCGCCGCTGACGGACAACTACTGTCGTCAGGTCGTCGATACGGGGAGTCCGGTCAGCGTCGCCGACGCCGAGGCCGCCGGGTGGGACGGCGACGCCCTCTACCACGAGTTCGGCCTCGCGTGTTACGCCGGGGTGCAACTGACGGCGGGCGACGACGCGTACGGCACTATCTGTTTCACGGACCTCTCGCCGCGAGACGCGACGTTCACCGACGCCGAGGAGACGTTCCTCGAACTGATGGGCCAGTGCATGAGCTACGAACTCGAACGCACGCATCGGGAGGAGGAACTGGAGCGAAAGAACAGTCGGCTGGAGAACTTCGCCAGCATGCTCGCCCACGAACTCCGTAACCCGACCATGATAGGCCAGATATACAGCCAACAGCTCTCCGACGAGGCCGACTCCGAGGCGGTCGGGTACGTGACCGAGGCGTTCGACCGCATCGAGGACATGGTGGACGTGATGCTGGTGCTGACCCGCGGCTGTGAGGCGGTCGGCGAGCGCGCGCCGGTGGACCTCTCGGACGTCGCCGAGCAGGCGTGGGCGGACGTGGACACCTCCGACGCCGAACTCCGGTCCGAAATCGACGTCGTCGTCGAGGCCGACGAGACGTACATCGACCACCTGTTCCGGAACCTGCTCGAAAACGCCGTCGAACACGGTTCGGCGAGTCCTCGTTCACACGCTCACGAGGACGCCGTGGAACACGGCGGCGACGACGTGACAGTCACGGTCGGCGAACTCGAAGACGGGTTCTACGTGGCCGACGACGGGGACGGCATCCCTCCGGAGGACCGAGACGCGGTGTTCGAGGAAGGGTACACGACGACCGCAGATAGCGGCGGAAGCGGAATCGGGTTGGCGTTCGTCCGGAAACTCGCGGAGGTCTACGAGTGGGGCTACGCTGTCACCGAGAGCGAGTCAGGCGGCGCGCGCTTCGAGTTCACGGGCGTCCAGACCACCTCACGCGAGTGAACGACGCGGAGAATCGGCCGATGAGCGCCGCGTGACTGTCTCGGACGCTCGTCCCGCAACGCTCCCGTCGCCTACTTCACGAGCGAGAGCAGTTCGCACGACAGGACGGTTTCGTCGCGCTGATTCAGCACTTCGGTCTCGTACCGGACCACGCCGCTCGCGGTCGGGTGGTCGCGTTCGTCCTTCTCGACCAGTTCCATCTCGACGCGAATCGTGTCGCCGAACTCGACCGGGGCGGTGAACCGGAGTCGGTCCACGCCGTAGAACGCAACCACGTCGGCGCGCCGGTCGCCCGAGCGCCGCGCGAGACCGGTCATCATCGAGAAGACGAGCGCCCCGTGGGCCACGCGTTCGCCGAACGCCGACTCCGCCGCGACGGTCTCGCTCGTGTGGAGCGGGTTGAAGTCGCCGCTCACGCCCGCGAAGTTGGTCACGTCGGCCTCGGTGACGGTCCGCGTCGGAGTGGTGATTCGGCGGCCCACGTCGAGTTCGTCGAACGAGAGGCTCACGCCGTCTCACCCCGGAACAGTCGATAGCTCGCGCGTCCGACCGCGACTTCGGTCGCCTCCTCGCCGTCGTCGGGTCGCTCGCTCGTGACTGTGACCTCGGTCACGCCCATCGACCCGCCCGCCCGGACCACCTCGGCCTCGGCCCGGAGGTCGCCCGTCGCGGGCCGGAGGTACGAGACGTTCAGGTCGGTGGTCGTGAGCGCGGCCTCGGCCGGGTCCTCGAACGTGGTCCGCAGGGCGAACCCGCTGGCGGTGTCCACCAGCGTCGCCGCGATGCCGCCGTGGACGACCGGGGTCCCGTCCGGGTCGGGGTTGACCAACTTCTCCTCGTACGGGACCGACATGACGATTCGCCCGGGTTCGACCGCCTCGACCGTCACACCGAGCCACGAGAGGTAGCCGTGGCGGTCCACGAACGCCTGCATCTCGGCCGCCGCGTCCGCGGGCGAGTCGCCGCCCGCGGCGAACTCCTCGCTCATGCGGTCACTCCCCGGTGAATTCGGGGTCGCGGTCGTCGCGGAACGCCGCGGTCCCCTCGCGCACGTCGTCGGTACTCATCAGCAGGCCGAAGCCCTGACTCTCCATCGCGAGCGCGGCGTCGAGGCTGGCGTCCGCGCCCTCGTTCATCACCTTCTTGGCGACCTTCAGGCCGACGGGCGGCCCCTCCAGCACGTCCGCCACGAACTCCGAGACGGTGTCCTCGAACTCCGATTCGGGGACGGCGCGGTTGACCAGTCCCCACTCCTCGGCGCGTTCGGCGTCGATGCGGTTGCCCCGGAACACCAGTTCCTTGGCCCGCGTCTCGCCGAGCAGTCGGAGCAGGCGCTGGGTGCCGCCGCCGCCGGGGATGAGTCCGAGACCGATTTCGGGCGACCCGAACTGGGAATCCTCGGTGGCGATGCGGAGGTCGCAGGCCAGCGCGAGTTCGAGTCCCGCGCCGAGGCAGTAGCCGTCCACCTTCGCGATGACGGGCCGCTCGAAGTCGTTGACCGTCTCGAACGCGGGGGTCACGTCCATCGCGTCGGTGGGGTCCATGTCCGCGAACCCGCCGATGTCGGCCCCCGCGCTGAACGCCCGGTCGCCCGCGCCCTCGAAGGTGACGCATCGAACGTCGTCGGTATCGACCGACGAGAGCAGGTCGTCTATCTCGCTCAGCAGGTCCGCGGACAGCGCGTTCATGCGCTCGGGGCGGTCGAGTTCGACCGCGAGCAGGCCGTCGTCCGAGAGGTCGTATTTCAGCAGGCGGTAGTCGCCCGGTCCGTCGCCCCCCGAACTGCCGTACTCGTGGAAGCCAGCGCCCGCTTCCTCGCCGGTCCGTCCCTGTTCGACCAGTTCCACGAGGTAGTCGTCCGGTTCGAATCTGTCCTCGCCGGTCTCCTCGCGGAGGGTCCGGAGTTTGTCGAGGACCGCGTCGAGACCGAGTTTGTCGCCGCGTCGGCAGATGCCCTCGGGGAAGCCGAGACCGAGTTTGACCCCGGTGTCTATCTCCTCGGGCGTCGCCACGTCGTCGCCCACGAGTCGCGCGGCCTCGTTGACCATCCGGGCCTCGACGCGCAGAGTGTCGAACTCCTCGCCATCGCCGGGTTCGTAGTTCACGCCCTCCCCGTCTTCGTAGTCGTAGAAGCCCTTGCCCGTCTTCCGGCCGAGTTCGTCGTTCTCGACTTTCTCCTCGGTAATCGGGGGGATGGGTCGGCCCGCCTCCTTCCGGACGTGGTAGCCCACGTCGATGCCGGTGAGGTCCGCGAGTTCGAAGGGACCCATCGGGTAGCCCCGCCGGTGGACCATGGCGGCGTCGACCTCCCGAATCGTCGCCTCGCCGTTCGAGACCATCCACGCCGACTCGTCGGTGAACGGTCCGAGGACCGTGTTGACGACGAAGCCGTTCACGTCCTTTCGGACGTAGATGGGCGTCTTGCCCAGCGACTCAACGAACTCGTAGGCGGTCTCGGCGGTGTCGTCGCTCGTCTCCTCGCCGTAGATGACCTCCACGAGGTCCATCTTCACCGGCGGGTTGAAGAAGTGCATCCCGACCACCTGCTCGGGCCGGGCGGTCGCGGTCGCCATCTCGGTGATGCTCAGACTCGACGTGTTCGACGCGAGTATCGCGTCGTCCGGCGCGAACTCGTCCAAATCGCCGAAGATGTCCTTCTTGAGGTCCATCCGCTCGGGCGCGGCCTCTATCACGATGTCGGCGTCGGCCACCGCCGCTTCGAGGTCGGTCGTCGTGTCGATGCGGCCCAGAATCGCCTCGACAGACTCGTCGAGTCGGTCCTTCTCGGCCAACTTCTCCAGACTCCACTCGATGTCGTCGTAGCCGTCCTCCACGAGGTCCGTCTCGACGTCGCGCATCGTGACGTCGTACCCGGCGAGGGCGGCGACTTCGGTGATTCCGTGGCCCATGTTGCCCGCTCCGAGAACGGTCACGCGTCGGATGTCAGAAACTGTCATACGGTACGACGTTTCGTGACATCCGACCTTAACTCCACCGGAGGGTAGTTATCTCTGTAAAGGAAATACATCTCTGCCACAATATCGGTACTCTTTCACAGTAATTTCGTAATCGTTGTTAGAACGCGTCGGCGGGCGGTGCGAACTTCAGCGGAGATGCGACTCGCCCGTCGGCGAGCGAGACGACCGGTCGAAGAGCAGGACGACCAGTCGAAGCGCGGGACGACCGGTTGGCGGAGGGGTGTCGATGCCTCCGGCCGCATCGAGGCGTTGGAACGCTACTCGCCCTCGCGGCCGCCTCTGACCTCGCCCGTGACTGCGTCGCCGGAGCCGAGACCGTCGCGGGCGCGACGCCAGAGGCGCTTGATGCCGCCGGTGACGCCGTTCTCGAAGAACATCACGACCGCCAGCAGGATGACGCCGAACACCAGTTGCCAGCGCGCCGCCAGCGCGGGGTACTGGTCGATGGTGAACCGGAGGTACTCGTAGACGAACGCGCCCACCGTCGGACCGAGGAACGAGTACGGGCCGCCGATGACCGTCACCAGCACGGGCGTGGCCGAGAACGTCCAGTGGCCGATGCCGGGGACGACGCTGCTCTGCAGGGGTGCCCACATCGTCCCGACGAGACCGGTGAACGCCGCGCTGACGACGAACGTCGCCCACGAGTGGCGCGTCACGTCGATTCCGAGGGACCGGGCGCGCTCGGGGTTCTCCCGTATCGCCATGCAGACCCGCCCGAACGGCGACCGAATGATTCGCCAGAGCGCGTACATCGACGCCGCGAAGGCCGACAGGACCACGAAGTAGAACGCGAGGTAGTCGTCGATGTTCATGAACGTGAACGTCCACCCGAACAGGTCCACCTCGCCCATGGCCCGGAACGAGATTATGAGTCCGTCGTCGCCGTTCGTGGCGAGCAGTTCGCTGGCGGTCTCGCCGAGGTGCAGGATTTCGGCGAACTGGCCGGTGATGTCCTGCAGGAGGACGACGAACACCGCCATGCTGAACGACAGCGTGATCATCGCGAAGTATATCTCCTCCAGTTGGACGCTGAGGTAGCCGACGGGAATCGCCAGTAGCGTCGCCGTCGCCACCCCTATCAGGACCGCGAGCGCGAACGTCACCAGCACGCTGGCCCCGCCGAACAGTTGCTCGACGCCGAGGAGCGGACCGACCACGTTGAACACCTTCGCCGTCGCGTACGCCGCCACCGCGAGGAACATCGCGTGGCCGAACGAGAGCAGTCCCGTGTAGCCGTACAGGAGGTTGAACGCCGTTCCGAAGATGGCGACCAGCAGCATCGTGATGAGCAGCGAGGTCTCGACCGGGCCGAGGAACAGCGGTGCGCCGACGAGCGCCGCGGCGACGACGACGCCCGCGACGACGACTCCCAAGTCGCGGTCTCGGACGCGGTCGCGTACCGTATCTGTGTAGCTCATGTGTGGATAGCGTGTGCCCGTGAACCGGGAGTCCGGCGCTCAGACGCCCGGCGGCAGGTTGGTGTCGGCCTGACTCAGGAGGTCGGTGAGCGTCCCGCGGTCGACGCTGAGCGACTCCGAGGGCTGGAGGCCCACGCCGTCGTAGGGGACGTCGTCGTCGCTGCTGGTGGTCCCGATGATTGTCGGGGCCTGCGCTTGGTGGGAGTCGGCGTCGATGGTTATCGGTCCCCGCGGGTCGTTCTGGAACTGCATCCCCTCCAACTGCGAGGCGATGTCGTCGGGGTTGGTACTCCCCGCGTTCTCCATGGCTCGCTTGTACATCCAGAGCGCCGACCACGCGCTCGGCCCGGTGAACGACGGGACGCCGATAGTGTCGGTGTCGGCGTACTCCTCGTTCCACGCGTTCAGGAAGTTCTGGTTGTTCTCGTTGTCGTACGTGGAGTGCCAGTACCACGAGGAGTAGTTGACGCCCTCGGGCATGCTACCGCCCAGCGCCTTGAACACGGTCGGGTCGGCGCCCAGCGTGTCGAAGACGTCGGTGGCCTGCTCGAAGAGTCCCTGCTGGGTGGCCTGCTGGACGAACGTGACCGCGTCGCCGCCCCAGAACGAGGTGAACACCAGTTCCGGGTTGGCGTTGGTCACCGTGTTTATCTGGGGCGTCATGTCGCCCGCACCCACCTCCGGGAACTGGCTGGCGACGTACTCGTAGTCGGCCCCCATCGCGTTCGAGAACGCCTTGAAGTACTCCCAACACTGCTGGCCGTACGCGTAGTCGGGACCGAGGTTGGCGACCCGCGTCACGTCGAGGTTCTCCATCGCGTACTTCGCCATCGCCCACGTGTTGATGGCGGTGTTCGCGTTGGTCCGGAAGTGAACCGGCGTCCCCTGCGCGTTGTCGCCGTACGTGTCCTCGTCGTGTTCCGTGATGAACGGCGTCCCGATGTCGGTCAGCGTCAGGGGGACACCGAGCTGTGCGACCGTGGGCGCGGTAGAGAGCGTCACGCCCGAGGAGGTCAGACCGATCATCGCCGCGACGCCCTGCCGCTGGACGAGGTCCCGGAAGTGCTGGTTCGCGGTGGAGGCACTGTTCTCGTGGTCGCGGACTATCAGTTCGACGTCCCGACCCATGATGCCGCCCGCCTCGTTTATCTTCTTCACCGTGAGTTCCGCGGCGGCGACCGATGCCGACCCGAGCGACTGCCCGAGACCCGACAGCAGGTAGACCGCTCCGATCTTGATCGGCCCGTTCTGTCCGGCGGCCGACCCCACCGGTCCCGTCAGTCCGGCCACGCCGGTCGCACCCGCCGCACCGAGGAACGCGCGGCGATTCCACCCCGTCGATTCACCCCTCTCCTCCCGTCCGACACGGGGAGTGTCATCTGTTGTCATGAAACCCACGAATCGTTGATGATAGATGTGAACATATACCTTCGCCTGAGTACGAGGGCCGCCCTGTCTCTATTCTATCACTCGCCGCCACAACGTTTATCCGGCCGGTGACGCTCATCCAACCGCGTCCCGTCTCAATAGTAAAACGGCGGTATTCGACACCTAGAACACCCGAGAACGGCGAAACGTTTAATCTCGTTCTCGTCGAGGTGTGCGCATGGTTAGCATCGACCTGATCGCGGATCAGGTTATCACGGGACTCAGCATCGGCGCGCAGTTGTTCCTCGTCGCCATCGGGCTGAGCCTCATCTTCGGCGTCCTCGACGTACTCAACTTCGCGCACGGGGCGCTCTACATGATCGGCGCGTACGTGGCCGTGACGCTGGTCAACGGTCTCGACGTTCTGGGTCTGGGCGTCCCGCAACTGGGGTTCTGGCCGGGCGTGGTGGCCGCACTACTCGTCGTCGGCGTGCTCGGCGCGGTCATCGAGATGGGGTTCATCCGCAGGCTCTACGGCCGACAGGAGGAGGTACTCGACCAACTGCTGCTGACGTTCGCGTTCGTCCTGATACTCACCGACCTCACCAGAGTCGCCTTCGGGACGGGCCAGTTCGTCATCGCGCCGCCGCCGGAGCTTCAGGGCACCGTCCGGTTCACGAGTTCGCTCGCGGCCCCGACCTACCGGGTGTTCCTGATACTCACGTCGATAGCCGTGCTCGGCGCGCTGTTCGCGGTCCTCCGGTTCACCAACGTCGGCCGCCTCGTGCGGGCGACGTCGAGCGACCGCGACATGGCCCGCCTGCTCGGTATCGACGTCTCGCGGCTCTACACCGGCGTCTTCTTCGTCGGAGCGGTCCTCGCCGGACTGGGCGGCGCGCTCGCCTCGCCCGTCGGCGCGGTGAGTCCGGCGATGGGCAATCAGGTCATCATCAACGCGTTCGTCGTCGTGGTCATCGGGGGTCTCGGGTCGTTCACGGGCGCGTTCGTCGGCGCGTACGTCATCGGGCTGCTCATCGCCGTCGGGAGCATCGTCATCTCCGGGGCGGGCCAGTTACTCCCGT
This sequence comes from Halorussus aquaticus, assembly GCF_024218795.1. Classification (GTDB taxonomy): domain Archaea; phylum Halobacteriota; class Halobacteria; order Halobacteriales; family Haladaptataceae; genus Halorussus; species Halorussus aquaticus. The sequence goes on along the minus strand of NZ_CP100400.1, from coordinate 1,588,601 downwards.
TCCTCGCGATGATAGCGGTCCTCGTACTCAAACCGCAGGGACTGTTCGGGGCCGAGGAGGGGGTCTGACGTGACGACAGTTCTCGAAACCGAACACCTGACGCGGGAGTTCGGCGCGCTCGTCGCGGTGGACGACGTGAGCGTGGCGATAGACGACGCCGACATCACCAGCATCATCGGCCCGAACGGCGCGGGCAAGACCACGTTCTACAACCTGCTCGCCGGGCAACTGGACCCGACCGAGGGTCGCATCGCCATCCGTCCGCGCCGGGAGGACCCGGTACCCGACGGCGGGACGGCGGCGGACGCCGACGGTGGTACCCAGATGGACGCCGACGGCGGGACGGACGCGAACGCGGGGACTGCGACCGATCCCGACGACACTGCGGACGCCGGACTGGTGGACGTGACGGGGATGGAACCGTTCGAGATAAACCGCCTCGGACTCGCCCGCGCGTTCCAGATAAACAACGTCTTCGAGCGCCTGACGGTGCTGGAGAACGTCCGCGTCGCTCGAATCAGCCGCGAGGGCCGGACCCTCGACGTCACGTCCGTCGCCGCCAGCGACGACGAACTCAACGAGCAGGCCCGCCGCGTCCTCGAACTGACCAACCTCGAAGGAGTCGCCGACACCCGGTGCGCGAACCTCTCTCACGGAGACGTTCGGAAGGTCGAAATCGCGCTCGCGCTGGGGACCGACCCGTCGGTGGTCCTGCTGGACGAACCCACCGCCGGGATGAACGCGACCGAGACCCGGCGGATGGTCGAACTCATCGGCGAACTCGACGAGACCACGGACACGACGTTCCTCGTCACGGAACACGACATGGAGGTGGTCCTCGGCATCTCCGACCGCATCCTCGTGTTCAACAACGGGCGACTCATCGCCGACGGCACTCCCGACGAGGTGATGGCCGACGAGCGCGTCCGCGAGGCCTACCTCGGGGGTGAGGGGTGATGACGACGCCGACCGGCAGAGCGAAGGCGGAGTCGGGAGGTGAGGCCTGATGGCGATTCTGGAGATGGAGAACGTGGACGTCTACTACGGGAACAGTCACGTCCTGTTCGACCTCTCGCTCGACGTGGAGGAGAACGAGGTCGTCGTCCTCCTCGGGCGGAACGGCGCGGGCAAGACGACCACGCTCCGGAGCATCGTCGGGTCCGTGCCGCGGCGCGAGGGGCGCATCACCTACCGCGGCACCGACATCGCCGACGCCGCGGTCGATAGAATCAGCGGGATGGGCATCAAACTCGTCCCCGAGGACCGCCGGATATTCCCGACGCTGACCGTCCACGAGAACCTGCAGGTGGCGGCCGAGACCGCCGGGGACCCCCGGCCGGTCGAGGAGATGTACGAGATATTCCCGACGCTCGACGACCTCCGCGACAGTCTGGGTCGGGACCTCTCGGGGGGCGAACAGCAGATGCTCTCGGTCGGTCGCGCGCTCGTCCAGAACCCCGACCTCCTCCTGCTGGACGAACCCACCGAGGGTCTCGCGCCGGTCATCGTCGAGGACCTGCGGCGCGTGTTCCGCGAAATCGTGGAGGAGGACGTGACCGTCCTGCTGACCGAGCAGAACGTCCAGTTCGCGCTGGACCTCGCCGAACGCGCCTACGTCATCGAGAAGGGGTCGAACGTCTGGGAGGGGAGCGTGCCCGAACTCCGCGAGCGCGACGACCTGCTCGAAGAGTACCTCTCGGTCTCGGTGGCCGAGTCCGACTGACCGACGCCGCCGAAGTCGTCCGACTCCGAGAAAGTCGAGAGAGTCAGCGCGCGAGGCGGTCGGTTCAATCCCCGATTACGGACGCGCCGGTCGCCCGTAACCCAAACTTATGGGTGGAGCTATTGTATAGCTGGCAGAATGTCCGACGAACCCGAGAGCGACATCATCCACCGACAGATCGATACGGAGCAGGCGGAACCGGCGACGGCGGTCGCAGAGATAGTCGCGGATATCGAAGGGAAGGACTCCACCGAGATACCGAACCTGTGGGAGTGTACGGACGAAGTCCTCCAGCACCTCTTCTCCAACCCGCCGAAGGCGGAGGCTCAGATGCAGGTCGAGTTCAGCTACGAGAGCTATCGTATCACGGTGGAACAGGACGGAACGACGGAGTTCATAAAGACGGAGTAGTTTCTCAGGGACCACCGCGGAACTACTCATCGGTCTCGCGGTCCCGGAGCTTTCGGCGCTGAATCTTGCCGGTCGTCGTCTGCGGGAGTTCGTCGAGGAACGCTATCTCGCGGGGGTACTCGTGCTTGGCGAGGTCCTCGCGGACGAGGTCCCGAATCTCCTCGCGGAGCGCGTCCTCGGGGGTCGCCCCGCCGACTGGTTGCACGAACGCCTTGATGATTTCGCCGCGTCGCTCGTCGGGGACGCCGACGACGCCGACCTGCTCGACGTCGGGGTGTTCGAGGACGGCGCTCTCGACTTCGCCGGGACCCACCCGGTAGCCCGCGGTGATGATGACGTCGTCGTCGCGCGCCTTGAACCAGACGTAACCGTCCTCGTCGCGGGACCCGAGGTCCCCGGTCAGGTGCCACTCCGTGCCGTCGGGCGCGGTGACGGTCGCGTCCGCGGTCTTCTCCGGTTGGTTCCAGTACCCCTCGAAGACGACCGGGTCGCCGTCCCGTCGAACCGCTATCATCCCGACCTCGTCCCGCGGACGGCGCTCGCCGGTCTCCGGGTCCACGATTGCGACCTCGTGACCGGGAACTGGCTTGCCCATGCTCCCTGGCCGGGCCGGGAACCAGTCCCGGCAGTTCGACACCAGCAGGTTGGCCTCGGTCTGGCCGTAGAGTTCGTTGACGGCGACGCCGGACAGTTCCTCGTCGGCCCAGTCGAGAATCTCGGGGGTCAGGGGTTCGCCGCCCGAGCAGACCGCCTTCAGGTCGAGGTCGTACTCGTCGGCGGGGTCCTCGACCTCCATCAGCATCCGGATGGCGGTCGGCGGGAGGAAGGCGTCGGTGACGTCGAACTCCGCCAGCAGTTCGTAGGCCGTCTCGGCGTCGAACCCGCCCATCGGGTAGCCGACGACCGGGCGGCCGTGGTGCCACGCCGGGAAGACGAGGTCGCCGAGCGCGCCGATCCACGCCCAGTCCGCGGGGGTCCAGAACACCGACTCCTCGACCTCGCGCTCGAAGTACATGTAGAACGCCGGGCAGTGACCCAGCCAGACGTCGTGGGTGTGGAGGACGCCCTTCGGCGGTCCCGTACTCCCGCTGGTGTACATGACGATGGCGGGCGTGTCCGCGTCGGTCTCGGCGACTTCGAACTCGGTCGGCCGGTCCTCGTGCAGCGCCTCGAACCGCTCGACGTCGGACGGCGGGTCCGCGGCATCGACGGCGACGACGTGGTCGAGGTCCGGGCAGTCCTCGCGCACCGCCAGCACCGTATCGAGGACCGACTCGTCGGCGACGACCGCCCTCGCCCCCGAGTCCGCGAGGCGATAGCGGAGTGCGTCGGTCCCGAACAGGACCGACAGGGGGAGCGAGACCGCGCCCAACTTCCAGCACGCGAGGTGCGTGATGGGATTGGCGGGTTTCTGCGGGACGACGACTGCCACGCGGTCGCCGCGTTCGATACCGCGGTCGGCCAACCCGCGGGCGACGGCGTCCGTGCGCGCGTCGAGGTCGCGGAACGTGTAGGTCTCCCGCGACCCGTCCGGGTACGCCTGATAGAGCGCGGGTCGGTCGGGGTCCTCGTGCTTGCCCAGCGCGTCGCGAGCGATGTTGTAGTCGTCGGGTATCTGCTCCCACGAGAACTCATCGCGGGCCTGCTCGTACGTCGGAGCGTCGAGCGTGATTCGCCAAGACATGTTGGTTCTCCGAGTATCGGCGTCCGGTACGACGGGGCCGGTCTAAAAAGTGGGGATTGGTGACAGTGGGCAAGAGCCGCGAGCGAACGGCAATGGGGGCAGGCTCTCTGCCGCCAGTAGTCGTTCGCCACGGACTCCGAGAAGCCGAGAGTCTGTTCGGAACGAGCACCGTCACTCCTCGACGCTCGGACGAGCGACGGTCGCCGTGTACAGTCCGCCGAGGAACGACTCCCGGCGTGCCACGTCGAGCGGAGTACCGGCGACCATCGGTTCGAGCGGTCGGTTGAGGTCGGCGAACAGGAGCCGAGCCACGGGATTAGCCACGCGTCTGGCGAGCGACGGGTCGGCGTCCGCCGGAGCGAACTTGTCGTAAATCGACACGCGGCCGTCCGGTGAGAGTACGCGCGTCGTCTCCTCGACGACCGCCTCCGGGTCCGGGACCACCGAGAGGACGAGATGGAGGAGGACCGCGTCGAAGGCGTCGTCCTCGAAGGGCAGTGTGTGCGCGTCACCGACCGCGAGACCGACAGTTCGGTCGAGTGCTTCCGCACGCGCTTCCGTGCGCCGGACCATCGTCGGCGTCAAATCGACGGCGGTCACTGCGGCCTCCTCAGGGAGGTAGTCGAGGTCCATCCCGGTTCCGCAACCGACGAGGAGGATGCGGTCGCTCGGCCGCGGGTCGAGTCGGGCGATAGCGCGCCGACGGCCCCGCTCCAGCGGCCGCGCCACGATATCGTATATCGGAGCGTACAGCCGATAGCGAGTCCTGTTCCACCGGTTCGTCGGCGTCATCGGCCGGGTCCTGCCTCGAACGTACAGGGAGACCTGCAAAAGTGTACTGCCGAACACGCGCTCCGTCTTACCGGAGGACGCAACCGATTGGGGTCAGTCCCCGCGTCACCGCGCAGTCCACCCGCCGTCCACGGCCAGACACTCGCCGGTGACGTACGAGGCGGCGTCGCTGGCGAGGAAGACGGCGGGACCGGCGATCTCCTCCGGGTCGGCGAACCGCGCCATCGGCGTCCGGTCCACGATGGACTGGCGGAGTCGCTCGTTCTCCTGCAGTTCCGCGGTGAGGTCGGTGCGGACGTACCCCGGCGCGAGCGCGTTGACCCGCACGTCGGGTGCCCAGTCGAGCGCCATGCTCTTCGTGAGACCGACGAGACCGTGCTTCGAGGCGACGTAGGGGTGCTGGCGCGGCAGGCCGACGAGTCCGCCGACGCTGGCGACGTTGACGACGGTCCCGCCGCGCTCCGCGAGGGAGTCGGCCGCCGCCCGCGCGCAGTCGAACGCCCCGCCGAGGTTCACGTCGGCCGTGAAATCGAAGGCCTCGGCGTCCACGTCTTCGGGCGGTCCCAGCGCGGCGTCGGGGTTGATACCGGCGTTGTTCACCACCGCGTCCACCCCGCCCAGTTCGTCTTCGACTCGTTCGAACAGGTCGCTGACGGCCCGCTCGTCGGTCACGTCGGTCGGCGCGACGAGCGACGACGCCCCGCGGTCGCGCACGTCCGCGACGGCGTCCTCGACGGCCGCCTCGGTGCGGGCGGTCGGCACTACGTCGGCCCCGGCGTCGGCGAATCCCGCGGCGATGGCCCGGCCGATGCCGCGGGTGCCGCCGGTCACGACGGCGACGGTTCCCGAGAGGTCGAACGCGTCGAGCGTTGGCATGCGTCCAGCGTCGGCGCGCGACGGCAAAACGATTTGGTCGCCTCGGGGGTGTCCGGCGGAACGTCGGCGAGGGTCGGTTCGAGGAGGAGACCTCAGAGCGGTTCGTCGCCGTCGATGATTCGCTTCGCGCGCCGGGCGAGGTCCGGGACGCGGTGTTCCATGGCCGGATACATCGGGTCGTCGCTGTTGCCTTCGAGGTAGCGCCGGTAGAACATCTCGCCGAGCGCCGCGAGTTTGTACACCGCGAGCGACCGGTAGAACCGGTCGTGTTCGTACTCGATGCCTGTCGCGCGCTCGTAGCGCTCGACCAATTCGCGACGGGTCGAGTACCCCTCCGCCTCCATGAACGTGGCCGTCAGTTCCGGCGTCGCCGGGTCGGGGTCGCCGGGGTCGCGCCAGTACGACAGCATCCACCCGAGGTCGGCCAGCGGGTCGCCGAGGGTCGCCATCTCCCAGTCGAAGACGGCGGCGAGTTCCGGCGGCGTGCCCGGCGCGAACAGCACGTTGTCGAGTTTGTAGTCGCCGTGGACCAGCGCGTGTTCGTGGTCGGTCGGGCAGTGCTCCGCCAGCCAGTCGCCCACCTCTCGGAGTTCGGGCACCGTCCGCTCGTCGGCGGTCCGCTCGAAGGCCCAGTGGAGTTGCTTGGTCCAGCGCTCGACCTGTCGCTCGGTGTAGCCCGGCGGGTGGCCGAACTCGCCGAGTCCCACCTCCTCGTAGTCGAGCGCGTGAATCGCCGCAAGGGTGTCCACGAGTTCCTCGCCGATTCGCTGGCGGGCGTCGGGCGTCCCGAAGCGGTCTGGTTCGGCGTCCCGGAGAACGTCGCCCGCCACGCGCTCCATCACGTAGAAGTCGCTGCCGACGACCGAGTGGTCCTCGCAGGCCAGCACGGTCCCCGGAACCGGGACGGCGGTGTCCTGTAGGGCGTCCAGCACCCGGTACTCTCGAAGCACGTCGTGGGCGGTCTCGGCCGTCTCGCCGGGCGGCGGCCGCCGGACGACGAGTTCCCGGTCGCCCCACGTCACGAACAGCGTCTCGTTGGAGTGGCCCTCCTCGTGGTGTCGGACCTCGTAGCCGTCGGCCTCGCCCAACTGGTGGTCGAGGTACTCCCGGAGCGCGCTCCGGTCGACGAGTCGTTCGAAGTAGTCGCGTTCGCCCTCGCTCTCGGAGTGGTCTCTCCCCTCTTCGCTCGCGGAGCGGTCTCGGTCGGTCTCGGTCGTGGAGTGGTCGCGTTCGTCACCTGTCATGAGTTCGTCCTGCAGTGTCGGTCGGCGGTTCCGCGGCCCGCGCTGTACTCTCGCGCGGCCCGGACGTTTCGTGTCGATTGTACGTACAACTCCGGTAAAGAACTTACGAGGGTAATAGAATCGGGGAAATATTTTTACATCGTTGTGGAGAGGTTGGAGTATGGAGTACGACGACCCCGAGCGAGGCCGAGCGGTGGCCGAGCGCGTGCGAGAGTTCGTCCGAGAGGAGGTGATTCCCGTCGAGCGCGAGCACCTCGGCGACGGGCCGGTCCCCCGCGACGCCGTCCGCCAACTCCGCGAGACGGCGCGGGAGTACGACGTGTACGGCCCCCAGATACCGGAGGAGTACGGCGGTCTGGGGATGGGGTTCCGCGAGATGCTGCCCGTCTTCGAGGCGGCCGGGCGGAGCCTCCTCGGCGCGACGGCCGTCCGCGCGAACGCGCCCGACGAGGGCAACATGCACACCCTCGAACTGGTCGGCACCGACGAACAGAGAGACGAGTGGCTCCGACCGCTGGCCGAGGGCGAGGCCCGGTCGGGGTTCTCGATGACCGAACCCATGCAGGGCGCGGGGTCGGACCCGAAGATGATTCGCACGAGCGCCGAGAAGGACGGCGACGAGTGGGTGATAAACGGCCACAAGTGGTGGACCACGCAGGGCAGCGAAGCCGACGTGCTGCTAGTGATGGCCCGGACCGACGAGGACGCCCACCCGTATCAGGGCTGTTCCATCTTCCTCGTGCCCGCCGACACGCCCGGCGTCGAAGTGGTGCGCGACATCCCGCACCTCGGCGGCGGTCTCACGGGCGCGAGCCACGCCGAGATTCGGTACGACGACGTCCGCGTGCCCGAGGAGAACCTGCTCGGCGAGGAGAACGCCGGGTTCGCCATCGCCCAGCAGCGCCTCGGTCCGGCGCGACTCACCCACTGCATGCGCTTCTCCGGGATGGCCGAGCGTGCGCTCGACGTGGCGAAGGCCTACGCCGAGGAGCGACGCGCCTTCGACGGGACGCTCTCGGACAAGCAGGCGCTCCGGTTCGAAATCGCCGAGGCCGAGACCCGCCTGCACGCCGCCCGGTCGATGGTCCGCCACGCCGCCCGCCAGATAGACGCGGGCAACGAGGCCCGCATCGAGGTGGCGATGAGCAAGACGTTCGCCGCCAACGTCACGCAGGACGCCATCGACACCGCGGTCCAGATATGCGGCGGCAACGGCATCGGCAAGGACCTGCCGCTCGCGGACTTCTACGAGAACGTCCGCCAGTTCCGCATCATCGACGGCGCGGACGAGGTCCACAAGCGCGTCATCGCGCGCGACGCCTTCGAGGACACCGACCCGAGCGAGGTCGAACACCTGCTCCGGTTCGGCGAGTGAGGTCGGTGGAACTGCGCGTTCGCCTCCGGTCGCCGAAGTCCGTCAGGGCGTCAGCACCGTCTTGATGCATCCGTCCTTCTTGTCTCGGAACGTCTCGTACATCTCCGGCCCCTTCTCCAGCGGTTCCCGATGGGTGACGACGAAGGAGGGGTCGATGTCGCCGTCCTCTATCTTCTCCAAGAGCGGGTCGAGATAGCGCTGGACGTGGGTCTGGCCCGACTTCACGGTCAGGGCCTTGTTCATCAGCGGGCCGACGGGAACGTTGTCCGCGTGGCCGAGGTAGACCCCGGGAACCGAGAGCGTCCCGCCCTTCCGACAGCACCGAATGGCCTGCCGGAGGACGTGCGGTCGGTCGGCCTCCAGATGCGCCTGTTGCTTCATCTTGTCCGCGACCCCCATGAGACCCGTGCCGTGGGCCTCCGTCCCGACCGCGTCGATGCACCTGTCCGGGCCGCGACCCCCGGTCATCGCCATCAGGCGGTCGTAGACGTCCTCGTCCTCGAAGTCGATTGTCTCGGCGTCGCCGTGTTCCCGCGCCATCTGGAGTCGCTCGGGCACCCGGTCGATGGCGACCACGCGGCCGGCACCGAGCATCCACGCGCTCTGGATGGCGAACTGCCCGACCGGTCCGCACCCCCAGACCGCGACCGTGTCGTCCGCCTCGATGTCGGCGTTCTCGGCGGCCATGTACCCCGTCGGGAAGACGTCCGAGAGCAGGAGGACCTGTTCGTCCGGCAGGTCCGACTCTATCTTGACCGGGCCGACGTCGGCGAACGGCACCCGCAGGTACTCCGCCTGCCCGCCCGCGTACCCGCCCATCATGTGCGAGTAGCCGAACAGTCCGGCGGGCGACTGGCCCATCATCTCGCGGGCTATCTCCTCGTTCGGGTTGGAGTTGTCGCACAGCGAGTAGAGTTCCTCCTCGCAGAACCAACAGGAGCCGCAGCTAATCGTGAAGGGCACGACCACGCGGTCGCCTTCCTCTAAGTTCTCGACGGCGCTCCCGACTTCGACCACCTCGCCCATCGGTTCGTGACCCAGCACGTCGCCCTCCCGCATCGTCGGCACGTACCCGTCGTAGAGGTGGAGGTCCGACCCGCAGATGGCGGTGGCGGTTATCTCGATTATCGCGTCCCGCGGGTTGACGATTTCCGGGTCGGGGACGTTCTCGACGCGGACGTCCTCCGCGCCGTGCCACGTGAGCGCCCTCATCGGTCCCCCTCCCGCCGCTCGCGTCCGCCGGTTCCCGCGACCGGATTCGTGGGGCGGAGGGACTCGGTCTCGCCGTCTCCTCGCCGCGGTGCGGACCTCGCCGTTCGTGATAGCAGGGCGTCTGTCATGGTGAATCGCGTTCACAATCGACACAAACGGTCCATTAAAGATGATGGCTGGTCAGGTGACGCGATGTCCGCACGCCAGTTCGGTCGGCATCGTCACCTCAGTCGAGCGAGTCACGAACGCCGACGACTTCGAGTATCTCGCGCAGGTCGTCCACCCGGTAATCGACCGCCGGACCGTCCTCGGCCCCGTACGCGACGGTCGCCAGTCCGACTTCCTTCGCGCCCGCCACGTCGTGGTCGTACCGGTCACCTATCATGAGCGCCTCGCTCGCCGCGACGTCGGCCTCCCGCAGAGCGGTCTCGAACATCCGGCGGTCGGGCTTGGTTCGCCCGACCATCTCGGAGGTCGTAATCGAGTCGAACCGGTCGCGGACCCCGAACGTCTCCAGAATCCGCAGTCCCTCCTCGGTGTCCACGTCGCTGACGACGCCGACGTGGCGGTCGCCGTCGGCCAGTCGTTCGATTGCCTCGACCGCGCCGGGTTCGGGCCGCAGGGTCTCGGTCGTCGCCGCCTCGAAGAGCGGGAGCCACTCGTCTTCGGGGACCTGCTCGCCGACGATTTCGGCGACGGCGCGGTCGTAGCCGGTCCGCGCAGACCGGAACTCGGTGCCCTCGCGCTCCCGGAAGTACGACCCGACCGCGGCCCGCCACGTCGCTATCGCGTCCTCGTGAGCCTGCGAACGAGGGCTCGCAGGGCCGTTTCCTGCGGCGTCCTCGGGCGAGCGTTCGGGGACGTACTCCTCGACCAGTCGCTCGACGAACGCCTCGTGGGCCTCACGGACCGAGTCGGGGTCGAGGACGACGCCGCCGATGTCCCAGAACACCGCCCGGTAATCCGGTGAGTCGCCCGACACGGTCAGCTCTCGCCCTCCTCGCCTTCGACCAACTTGAACTTCTGGACCTTCCCGCTCGCGGTCCGGGGCAACTCCTCGACGAACTCGACCTCGCGGGGGTGCTTGTACTCAGCGAGGTTGTCCAGACAGAACTGCTTGAGTTCCTCCGGCGTCACGTCTGTCTCCGGCGTAGGCACGACGAACGCCTTGACCGTCTCGCCCCGGCGCTCGTCCGGGATGCCGACCACGGCGGCGTCGGCCACGCCCTCGTGCTCGAAGAGCAGTTCCTCGACTTCGCTGGGGTAGACGTTGTACCCCGCCGTGTTTATCATGTGCTTCTTCCGGTCGATTATCTCGTAGTAGTTGTCCGCGTCGCGCCGCGCCACGTCGCCGGTCCGGAAGTAGCCAGCCTCGGTGAACGCCGCGTCGTTCGCCTCGGGCAGGTCGTGGTACCCCTCCATCACCTGCGGGCCGCGGACGAGCAGTTCGCCCTCCTCGCCCGGCGGCACCTCCTCGCCGCTTTCATCTACTATCTTGCAGTCGGTCATCCGGAGCGGTTGTCCGATAGTCCCGAGTTTGTGGCCGAACGTCGTCCCCGCGCCGGTGTGGGTCGCCGCCGTCGTCTCGGTGAGACCGTACCCCTCCCACGTGTCCACGCCCGCGACCGACTCGAACTCTTGTTGGACCGCGACGGGCATCTTCGCGCCGCCCTGTCCGGTCTCGCGCAGACTCGACAGGTCGTACTCCCCGAACGCCTCGTGGTTGACGAGGTCCACGTACATCGCCGCGACGCCGATGAATCCGGTGATACCTTCCTCCTCGATAGTCCGCATGGCGTCCTCGGCGTCCCACCGCGAGGGGTCGCGGACGTAGACAGCGCCGCCCCGAATCAGCGTCTGCCACGTCGAGTGGACGAAGCCCGTGATGTGGTACAGCGGCAGGACCCCGAGACTGCGGTCCTCGTCCGGGTCCACGTCTACCAGTTCGAACCCGGAGAACGCCTGCGCGCGGAGGTTGCGGTGCGTGAGCAGGACGCCCTTCGGTTCGCCCGTCGTCCCGCTGGTGTACGGTTGGAGCGCGACGTCGTCGCTCTCGCGCTCGACGGTGGTCGGGTCGCCGTCCACCTCCGGGAAGGGAACGTCTCCCTCGGGGACTGCGTCGGGGTCGCCCACCGTGACGACCGTCGGACTGCGGTCGGTCTCCCGGAGGGCGTCGGTCAGGTGTTCGCGGAGCGCGGCGTGGGTGACGACGACCGACGCTCCGGTGTCGCGGAGCTGGTGGCCGATTTCGCGGGCCTTGTACTGGGGGTTCATCGGGGACGCGACCGCCCCGGCCTTGAGCGTCCCGAGGGTGGCCACGACGTACTCCGGGCAGTTCGGCAGGTAGAGTAACACTCGGTCGTCGGTTCCGGCTCCGTGTTCGCGCAGTCCGCCCGCGAACCGCGCCGAGCGGTCCCGAAGCTGTCCGTGAGTGATTTCAGCGCCGTGCATTTCCAGCGCGAGGTCGTCGGCGTGGCGCTCTGCGGTCTGGTCGTGGAGTCGCGCGACGTTGCCCGAACGTGCGTTCTCGCCGAACGCGGACTTGTCCATGCGATATAATGACTAGCATCGTAGATTAAGATAACGATTGCAAACACCACCCCATATTTATTAACAGCGGGCGAGAATTGTAGTGCGTAGTTAACAATGGTAACGCCAATCCACTCCGCGGAGGGTCGCGCATGAGAGAGCAGTTCGGCGTCGCCGACGACACCGCCATCGTCACTGGGGCGTCGAGCGGTATCGGCCGGACCATCGCCGAGCGGTTCGCCGACGACGGCGCGAACGTCGTGGTCTGCTCGCGCGAACTGGAGAACGTCGAACCGGTCGCGGAGGGCATCGAGGACAGCGACCGCGAGGGAAGCGCGCTCGCGGTCGAGTGCGACGTGACCGACCGCGACGCCGTCGAGGCGCTGGTGGACGCCACCGTCGAGGAGTTCGGCGGCATCGACGTACTGGTGAACAACGCGGGCGCGAGTTTCATGGCCCCGTTCGAGGACATCAGCGAGAACGGGTGGGAGACCATCGTGGACATCAACCTCCACGGCACCTACCACTGCACGCAGGTCGCGGGCGAGCGCATGCGCGAGGACGGCGGCGGCGCGGTCATCAACCTCGCCAGCGTCGCGGGCCAGAAAGGGTCGCCCCACATGAGCCACTACGGCGCGGCCAAGGCGGGCGTCATCAACCTCACCTCGACGCTGTCGTTCGAGTGGGCGAGCGACGACGTACGGGTCAACTGCATCGCGCCCGGGTTCGTCGCCACGCCGGGCGTCGAGAGCCAGATGGGCGTCAGCGCCGACGACCTCGACCGCGACGAGGTCGAGCGCCGCATCGGCACCACCGAGGAGATAGCCGACATCGCCCAGTTCCTCGCCAGCCCCGCGGCGTCGTACGTCGTGGGCGAGACCATCACCGCGGCCGGGGTCCCGCGCATCATGGAGACGCCCGACGTGTAGGTGCAGACGCCGCGTAGTCGGTCGGCGAAGCGAGGAGAGTCGCGCCGAGACGGATAAACCTTTCCCGCGATTGCGTCGCCAGCAACTCTGGGTGTTTTTATACGGTGTCCGGGGTCGCAGATTGCGGTGTACCGATGAGCGACTCCGTACGACGCGACACTGACCCGCCGCGCGCTGACGGCGCGCGGCGGCGGTATCGACGCGCAACCGACCACCCGCGGAGGAGACGATGAAGAGACTGTTCGAGAAGTCCGCCCGGTTCGTCACCGACCACAGCCTCGTGGTCGTCCTCGTGATGCTGCTGCTGACGGCCGGAGTGGGCGCTGGCGTCACGAAGCTCCAGATGGGGAGTACGGTCGGCGACAGCGACGCCATCGGCGATACCGAGGTCGCACAGAAGTACGACTACGTCAAGAACAACTACGCCCAGCGCAACGACAGCAACGGCTCGCCGACGCCGGTCTACGTCAGGGACGACGACGGTAACGTCCTCTCGAAGGCGTCGCTGCTCGACTCGCTCCGCTACCAGCGGGCGGTCCGGGACAACGAGTCGGTCGCCGCGGCGCTCCCCGACCGGGGCGGCGTCGTCGGCGTCTCGAACCTCGTCGCGACGCGACTGGCCGGGGGTCGGTCCGCTCCGCTGAGCGACCAGATAGCGGCGCTCGAATCGGCGAGCGAGACCGAAGTCGAGGCGACCGTCGAGCGCACGCTCGCGGCGGGGTCGCCCGCGCTCGACCTGATGCCGAAGGAGTACGAACCCGGCACCGCGAGCGCGACGAGTCGCCGGATGGTGTTCCCGTTCGAGAGCGTCGGCGAGGACGGCGGCAGTGACGCCAGCGGGCGACCGCAGGGAACGCCCGCGACCCGCGCGCTCTACGAGCAGGCCGAGGAGACGGGCGACCACTTCACTGCCGGTCCGCACGCGCAGATGGTCGCGAACGAGCAGACCCAGCAGGACACCTTCGAGCTGATACTCCCCGCCGCGCTCGCGGCCATCCTGCTCGTCCTCGCGTTCTCCTACCGCGACCTCGTGGACGTGATCGTCGGCTTCGTCGGCGTCGTCCTGTCGGTCCTCTGGATGTTCGGCATCCTCGGGTGGCTTCAGATTCCCGCCGGGTTCACGCTCATCATCGGCCCGGTCCTCATCGTCGGGTTGAGCGTGGACTACGGACTCCACGTCTTCATGCGCTACCGCGAGGAGCGCGGCGAGGGCGAGGGCGTCCGCGAGCCGATGGCCCGGTCGCTGTCGTCGGTCGCGGTCGCCGTCGGTCTCGTCACCGTGACCACCGCGGTCGGCTTCATGTCGAACGTCACCAACGAGTTCGACCTCATCAAGGACCTCTCGGTCGGCATCACGCTCGGGGTGGTCTCGGCGTTCGTCATCTTCGTGACCATCGTCCCGGCGCTGAAGGTGACCGTCGACCGCCTGCTCGAACGCGTCGGATTCGACCGTCGCAAGCAGTCGCTCGGCAAGACGCGACTCCTCGAACCCCTGCTCGCCAGCGGCGCCGACCTCGCGCGGAAGGCCGCGCCGGTCGTCATCGTCCTCGCGCTCGTGGCGGGCGCGGCGAGCGGATTCGCGTGGACCGAACTCGACCGCACGGCGTTCCAGCAGGGCGACGACGAGGTCGCCGAGTGGAAACAGGACCTCCCCGGTCCGCTCGCGTGGGAGGTCACCGAGGAGGAGCGCAACAGCAACTACGTGAGCGAACGCTACCGCTCGGCCGACGAGAGCGACCGCCGGATGTCACAGGTTCTCGTCGAGGGCGACGTGACGGACCCGGCGACGCTCGAACGCCTCCGGGACGGCCGCGAGCGCGCCGCCGACAGCGACGTCGTCTTCGAGCGCGCTGGCGAGGTTCCGTTCGTCACGCCCCTGACCGTGATGGAGTCGGTGGCCGCCGAAGACGAGGCGTTCGCCCAGACGTTCCGCGAGGCCGACACCGACGGCGACGGGGTGCCCGACCGCGACCTCGAAGCGGTCTACGCCGCGCTCTACGACGCGGCCCCCGAGCGGGCGAGTCGCGTCGTCGAGCGGACGGACAGCGGGGCGGGAAGCGCCTCGAAGGCGAGCGGTGGTACCGCGAGCAGCGAGTTCCGGTCGCTCCGGATGGTCGTGCCGATCCAACCCGACGCGAAGTACGAGACGCAGGCCGACGAGATGCGCGCAGTCGCGGCCGCGGTCGAGGGCGACGGCGACGCGCTCACCGCGACCGCGGTCGGATCGGCGACCGTGAGCGAGGCCGAGTCGGCCCAGACCGCCGACAGCATCCTGACTACGCTGGTCGTCGCGCTCGCCGCGGTGTTCGCCATGCTGATGGTCGTCTACCGACTCGCCGAGGGGAGCGCCTCGCTCGGCGCGGTTACGGTGGTTCCCATCGCGCTGGTCACCGCCTTCGTCGTCGGCGGGATGTACCTGCTCGACGTCCCGCTGACGCTGCTCACGGCGCTGTTGATGAGCTTGATAATCGGTCTCGGCATCGACTACAACATCCACATCAGCGACCGGTTCGCGCAGGAACTCGACGCGGGCCGGGACGCCTACCGCGCGCTCCGAGAAGCCGTGACGGGGACGGGCGGCGCGCTGTTCGGCAGCACGCTGACCTCTACCGGTGCGTTCAGCGCGCTCATACTGCACCCACACCCGCAGATCCAGAGTTTCGGGACGCTCGTCGTCCTCGCGCTGACGCTCTCGTTCGTCGTGAGCATCTTCGTCCTGCCGAGTCTGCTGTTCGTCTGGACGCGCTACGTCCGCGCGACTCCGAACACGGAGTCGGCGGGTCCCACGCCCGCGGGACAGCAGGACTGACCGGCCCTCTACCGTCGACCTGACTCCCGCTGCTGGCGGGGCGTCTGCCGTCCGCCGGCGAACGCCAGTCGTCCGCAGTTACTCGCTTCGGCCCCTGCGAACGCGTCTCGGTTTCGGCGCTCTCCGCTGTTCGGGTCCCCCGTTTCGGCCTTCCATCGGGTCGAACCCCGTCTCGACTCGGTACTGTCGGCCCCCTCACGTGCCGCGCCGGCGGAGTCGGGCCGCGTCTTCGGGCGGCGCGGACCGCCGCTTTCGCCCCCCGATTATTCAGACGGGTTCTCTCGCCCCGCGTACCGTATCGTGAGGAACTTTCGGCCGAACAGCCACATCTCGTGGGTGGCCACGATGGCGGCTTCGTCGCCGTCAACGTCGTTGAACGGGTCCGTGCCAGGGAAACCGGCGGAGGCGGGGCACACCCGGAACCGCTGGTCGAGGGGGAGCGAGAGCGCGCCGAGCGGCGTCACCAGAAACAGACCTTCGTCGCCGTCGGCGTCGAGGGTCGTCAGTTCGATACCGTCGCCGAGGTTCTGAGGCCGGAGGACGGTACTCAGGTTCGCGCCGGGAAGCGGGACGGCGACGTTGACGTACGTCGTCCCGTCGCGCTCGTGGTGCGCGTAAATCGCCACGAAGACGGCTTCGCCCGCCACGTTCGTCCGGACCCACGCTCGCGCGCCCTCGCGGGGGTCGGCGTCCGGGTCCACGCACGCGAACCGACCGTCGAGTTCGCGGACCCGCGAGTCGCCCGAGGGCCCCGATTCGCCGGGACCGGGGAGGTTCAACTGCCGGAGGCGACTGGTGGCCGCGCTGGCGAGCGCCGCGCCGAGGCGGAACGGGCGGTGCCAGCGCACGTCGTAGGCGAGACGGTAGTCGGCGGTGCGCTCGTAGAACGACCGGACCGAAGGGGCCACAGCGTCCGGGTCGAACGCGGGACCGGCGTACTCGCTCACGTCGTCCATCTCGCCCGCGATTTCGCCGTCGGCGTCTCGGGGGTCGTCGCTCCCCCCTCGACGTTCCGAGGCGCTTCGCGCCTCGCTGACGATACCTCGGCGCTCGGGGTAGTCCGCGCCGACGCGCCATCCCGCGGTGAGGGGACTGAGCGGAACGCCCCGTGCGCGTTCGGCAGAACGTCGCAGCGCCCGGACGAGGGCAACCAGCGCCGCGAACGCGATGGCGAGCGCGGCGACGACCAATCTCGTCAGTGGTCGGTTTCGGCGGGCCATGTCGGTCCGTGGGCCTCCTAGAAGGTCAGTACAAGGGTCTCGATTCGCCAGGTCCTTCGCGGACTCCGAATCGGACTCACGGCGTGAACACGGTCGCGCGTCGGGTCGCGGTGGCGCCGTAGTCGGCGTCGGCGACCGACTCCGGAATCGTGGCGTCGGTCGCGTCGCCGTAGCGCGATTCGAGTCCGGCGCGCACCGCCTCCCGGACGCAGACCCGCGCGCAGGCCCCGACTTCCGTGGCGCTCCCGGAGAACGTCGTCTCCTCGCCCGCGGGGTCGCAGGCCGCGACGACGGCGTCGCTCGTCGTCCCGGGAAAGCCGGTCTCGGCGAGCAGGGTCGCGGTCTTGGCCTCGACGGCGACCGCGAGCAGGTTGGGGAGCGCGCCGGGCGCGAGCGCCCGGTCGGTCCCGACGACGACGTTGACGGTGCCGATTTCGGGGCCGGAGTCGAAATCGGAGTCGGACGCGTCCGAGTCGGAGTCCGACGGACCGCCGTCGCCCTCGGCGGGTTCGCCGTCGGGGTCCATCGGGAGCGCGGCCGGGTTCGAGACGCCCGCGGTCGCCACCGCCGAGACCGGCCCGCACCGCGCGCCGCGGGCGTGGCGCAACGCGACGCCGGTCAGGAGCGCGGGACCCGGGTCGTCGAACCCCGCCGACCGCCTGCGCTCGGCGAGGTAGGCGTCGAGGTCGGTCCGGTCGAACCCCTCGGGCACCGAGACGTTGTAGGCCGCGTCGGCCCGCCACTCCCCGCCGTCCCACCCGGTCGAGAGCCAGCGCGCGCCCTCGCGGCCGACTCGGAGGACGCCCTCGCGGGTCTCAGTCTCGAACATCGGACAGCACCTCCAGCAGGCGGTCGTTCTCGTCGGGGGTCCGGACCGCGACCCTGACGTGGGCGTCCAGTCCGCGGAACGTCGTCGCGTCCCGGACCGCGACCCCTCGCTCGCGCGCCGCCGCGACGAGTTCCGCGGGCGACTGCTCGCCGTCTTCCGGCCCGCCCTCGCGCAGGTCGAGCAGGAGGAAGGGGGCCGACGAGGCCGATAGCGGCGGCGCGTCGGGGGCGTAGACGGCGAAGTCGTCGCGGAGCGCGTCGGCCATCCGGGCGCGCTCCCGGCGGACGCGCTCGCGGGTCTCGGCGACGAACGCCGACTGGCCCAGACAGTGCGCGCCGACGCGGGCCGCGGGCGTCCCGAGACTCCACGCCCGCCGGGCGATGGCGAGGTCGTGGCCGAGGTCGCCGGTCGCCGCCGCGAACCCGGCCCGGAGGCCCGGCAGGCCGAACAGTTTGGTCAGCGAGCGCGCGACGACGACGCCGTCGGTGCCCGCGAGCGAGGGCCGGTCGGTGAACCCGAGGAACGCCTCGTCGGCCACGAGCAGGGCGTCGGCGTCACGGCACCGCGCCGCGAACGCACGGAGCGCATCGGGGTCGTAGGCGTCGCCGGTCGGGTTGTTGGGGTTGCAGACCACGGCCGCAGCGTGGTCGGCGGGGTCGGCGTCGAGGAGTTCGTCGTGAGGGACGAACTCGGGGTCGCCGCCCTGCAAGCGAATCTCGCGGGCGTACTCGCCGAAACTCGGGTACGGAACCAGCACGGAGTCGCCGGGCGAGACGCGGACGGCGAACGCGAGTCGGAGCGCCGCGAGACCGCCCGGCGTGGGGACGACGTCGCCGGGGTCGCAGTCCGCGAAGTCGGCGGCCGCCGCCCGGAACTCGGGGTAGTCGTCGTTCGGGTACGACCGGGCCGCGTCGAGCGCGTCGGCGTAGACTTCGGCGACGCCCTCGGGCGTCCGGGGGTTGGTGTTCGCGCTGAACTCCAGCAGGTCCGGGTCGTCGCTCCCGCCGTGGGGCACGCGGTCGGTCTCGCGGACGCTATCGGGGTGCATCGGCGGTCTCCGAGTCGGTCGGGTCGGCCTCGCCGTCCAGCAGGTGGTCGTACACCGACCGAATCCGGTCGCGGACGCGGGCCATCTCGATTCCCTCGCGGTCGGCGAGCGCCAGCGCGCCGCCCATGCCGACGCCCTCCTTGGCCTCCCCGGCGACGTACCGCGCCATCGCGGGGGAGTCGGCCGCGTCGAACCCGGGGTCGGTGACGGTCAGGTCGAAGTCGAAATCGACGGCCGCGGCCCGGAGGTCGGCGGCCGGGTCGTCGGCGACGAACTGCGTCGTGGCCAGCGAGAGGGGCGCGTCGAGTCCGGCGTGGCGCGCCAGCGCCGCCACCGCGACCATCTGGGTGCCCCCGGCGAGCGTGACGCGAGTGCCCGACTGGGCGGCCCCGACGACGAACCCGGCGGCGCTCGCCTGCACGGGATCGCCCGCGCGCCGGACCGCGAGACGCGGGTCGCCCGCGGCGTCGCCCGGTTCGAGACCGCTCGCGTCGAGCGCCTCGGCGACCACCTCGCGCTTCTGGTCCACGGGATTGTCCGGCAGCGACGACGAGACGCCGAACTCCTCCCCCAGCGCGGTCAGGACGCCGAGCGCGGTGGTAGTGCCGCCGGGAATCGTCTCGGCGACCAGCACCTCCTCGTCCGGAATCCGGCGGCCGAACTCCCGGGCGGCGGCGAAGGCCCCCGGCGCTGTCGAGACGGGGTCGGACGCCCGGACGTCCTCGCCGGGTCGCGCGCCCACCGTCACCGTGGGCGCGGCGGTGGGTTCGGCGAGTCCGGCGTCCACGACCGTCGTCTCGAAGTCCGCGAGTTCGCGGACCGCGCGGGTCACGACCGCCGGGGTCGGACATCCCGAGGGACTGACGGGGACCACCGGCGCGCGGACGGGTTCGCCGTACTCCAGTATCTCGGCGTCGGCGCTCGGCGTGTGGACCATCACCTCGGGGTCGGCCCCCGCGGCGCTCAGTCCGTCGATTTCGGCGGTCCGGGTCGTCCCGGCGAACAGCACCAGTCTCGTCGGAGCGCTTCCGTCCTCGCTCATAGCAACTCCTCCGCGAGGTCGGCGTCCGACAGTCGATTCACGTTCACGGCCAGTCGTGCGTCGTAGGTCTCGTACATGGTTTCGGTTTCGGTGTCGGGGTCGGCGACGACGTTGACGCCGGTCGGCGCGAGTTCCCGGCCCTCGCGCTCGAACGTCGTGTCGATGCTCGCGCCGAGCGCGCGCTTGAGCGCGGCCGGGACGCAGACCGTCAGCGACCCCTCGGAATGGCTCCGGAGGACCGCGTTCACGGCGTCGGCGTCGAGCAGCGGCAGGTCGGCGGCCGCGGTCAAGACCGGCGGTTCGACCGCTTCGAGAGCAATCTGCAAGTCCGCGACGTAACCCTCGCCGGGCGTCTCGATTGCGGACAGCGAGTCGCGTTGCGCGACGAACTCGCGGGTCTCGGGCGCGTGGGGGGAGACGACCGCGTGGACGGTCTCGACGGCGCTCTCGGCGAGGGCGTCGGCGACCCGGGCGACCATCGGCCGCCCGCCGACCTCGAACAGCGGTTTCTCGGTCGGGGCGTCGAGTCGGGTCCCGCGCCCGCCGCACATCACGAGAGCGTCCACGCGACCACCCCCAGATGGAGGCCCGCGATGCGGGCGAGTTCGTTCGCCGCGCCGAACACGTCGCCGTTGACGCCGCCGAGGTTCGCCCGCGACCACCGCAGGAGCGCGAGCGCGACGGCGACCGCTCCGGCGAGTGCGGCCGTTGAGGCGGCGACGAGACCGGCGGCGGACGCGCCGAGTGTGACAGCCGGGAAGCCGACGGCCGCGAGAGGGGTGACGAAGCGGCCGAGACCGACGACCGGAGCGGCGACCGCGGCCGGAGCGACCAGCGCGACCGGGGCGTTGTCGGTGAACGCCGACCCGAGGCCCTCGAACGCGGGGTCGCCGAGGCAGGCCAGCGCGGCCATCCCGAACTTCGCGCCGACTTCCGCGGCGACGACCACCGTCACGGCCGCCGCGAGGGGGAGACGGGCGAGCGCGAGCGCGGCGAGCGCGAGTCCGACGACGACGAGACCGAGCGCCAGCACCGCGCCGACGCCGACTTCGGTGTCCTTCAGGACCGCGCGGCGCGCCTCCGGGTCACCGTGGACCGCCGCCGCGTCGCCGAGGTCGGCCACCCCGTCGGCGTGGTTGATTCCGGTAACGGCGTAGAGCGCGAGCAGATAACCGAACGCGACCGTCGGGGCGGGAACCGGGACGAGCGCGGCCGCGAGGAACGGCGTCGCGGCCAGCGCGCCCACGACCCATCCGGCCAGCGGGAACGCCGCGGGGGTCTCGCTGAAGGCGGTCCACGCCGACTCGCTCCGGCCGGTCGGAATCCGAGTGAGGAAGCCCAGCGCGCCCTTCGCCGCGGTCAGACGGCGGCCGACGAACTCGCGGGTTCGACTCGCGACGGCGGTCAGAGCCACGCGACCACCTCCGGCAGAAGCACTGTGGCGACCCCCGCGAGGAGTCCGGCGAACAGGAAGGCGAGGACGCCCGCGACCGAGACGACGCGAATCGCGGCCCGCGAGGTTTCGACCGACGGCAGAGCGCCGCCGGGGTTCAGCACGTAGACGCCCGGCTTTTCGAGGCGCGAGTCCACGACCGCCGCCAGCGTCGCCATCGGCCACCCGGAGTTGGGCGAGGGCGGAGCGTCGGCCCACCGGCGGGCGGCGAGGAGCGAGGCGGGGAGCGACGCCGCGAGCGCGAGCAGGACCGCACTCGCGCGTGCGGGAATCCACATCGTGAGGTCGTCGAGGCGGGCGCTCGCGGTCCCGTGGGACACGTCGAGGTAACCCAGCATCGAGTCGAGGGTGTTGACCGCCTTGACCCACGCCGCGGCCGCGGCCCCGGCGGCCAGCGAGAACGGGGCGAACAGGGCGAACGCCAGCAGCGGGGCCACCGCGCCGTCGGCGAGGTTCTCGGCCGCGCTCTCGACCGCGGCGCTCCGGACCTCGCCCGCCGAGAGGTCGGCGGCGTCCCGGCCCGCCAGCCACCGCAAGCGCTCGCGGGCGGTCGGCAGGTCGGCGTCGGACGCGGCGACCACCTCGGCGGCCTTCGAGGAGAGCATCCGGAGACTCGTCGCGGCGAAGACGGCGAGTCCGGCCGCGGCGACGCCGAGGGCGGGGTGGAGGCGAGTCGCCAGTCCGACCGCCAGCGCGACCGCCGCGGCCGCGAACAGCGGGAGCGCAACCGCGACGGCGAGACCGACCGTTGCCGGGTGCGACCACTCGCGGTCGAAGCGAGCGACCAGCGACCCGAACCACGCGACGGGGTGGAGTCGCCGGGGCGGTTCCGCGACGGCGGCGTCGAGCGCGAGCGCGAGCGCCACCGTGGCGGCCGGTAGGACACCAGCGGCGGCCGCCCCGACCGAGACGCCGCCGGGCGGGTTCATCGCCGACCCTCCAGCCAGTCGGGGAACGCGGTCAGGGGCACGTCCGAGACGAGGACCGCCTCGCCCCCGCAGTCCGCGATACCGCCGTCGGTCTCGGGGTCGTCGCCGACGTGGACGAGGTCGGCGACCGGGACGCCGAGGCGGTCGGCGCAGGTCTCGAAGGCCCGCGGGTCGGGCTTTCGCCACCCGCAGGCGACGCTGGTGACGACGGCGTCGAACGCCTCGCGGTCGAGGTCGGAGCGAATCAGCGCCGTGCGCGCGAGTTGGGGCACCGCGCAGTTCGAGAGGACGGCGACCGGCCCGCGCTCGCTCGCGGCCTCGACCGCCTCCACCGCGCCCTCGCGGGTCTCGACCGCGGGGTCGAACGCCGAGACGACCGCCCGGCGCGCGGCGTTGCCGGGGGCCTCGGCGCCCCTGCTGGCGAGCGCGGCGCTCACGTGAGCCATCAGCGGGACCTCGGCCCCCTCGGGCGCGTCGACGTGTACCTCGCGGTAGGCGTCGGCCCAGTCGTCGGGGACCGCCACGCCGCGCTCGCGGAGTGCCGCGCCGACGGCCTCGGCGGGGTCGGCGGGGCGCTCTGCCTCGACGAGGGTTCCGAACAGGTCGAACGATACTGCCACTACGCCGTGATTAGTGCAAACTAACTTGAATCGCTCGGACTCGGCGTTGTTCGCCCAGTACGTGCTGGCACGGTATGCCGCGCCCTCGTCGCGCGCGAGACGAGGGCGCAGGGAGAACGACCGAAGAGACCGGCGACGGAGAAACGTTAGGGTGCGGCCTGCGGTTGCGGTGCGAGGCGGTGCCGTTACGATTGGTTGGAGCGCGCGGGTAACGTCCCCCTCTCGCAGACTAGCGACGAGTTACGTTCTATCGACGCTACTGGAAGGGCATTGCACCGCATAGCAACTAACCAGAGGAAATCGACGAAGGAGCTAGCTACTGCTTGAGCCGAGGAGTCACCGCACAGCACCGCCGCCTCACTCCGCCCCAGCCTCGTCGGCCGCCCGAACGTGGCCGACTCCCTCGCGCGCTCGGCGCGGCACGAGGCCGCACCGGCACGCGCCGAGATGGATTGGTCGCCGAGTAGCTGTCGGGGAGAGTAGTCGCCGAGACGGGAACACTACTCCACGCTGATGACGTTCGATTTGAGGTCCCGCGGGAAGTAGGTCAGCCAGTCCACGCCGTCCTCGGTGATGGCGATGGTGTCCGAGTGGCGGTAGCCGTACTCGTCGGTGTAGATGCCGGGTTCGATGGTGTAGATGTGGCCCGGTTCCATCTCGGCGTCGCGCTCCTCGCGGCCCTCGCGCTCCTCGCAGTGGTCGGTCCACCCGCGGTCGATGTAGGGCGGTTCGTGCGCGCCCAGACCGATGTTGTGGCCGACGTGGTGCTGGGCGAGGTCCGTGACGCCCTGCTCCTCGAAGAAGTCCCAGACCTGCTCGTCCACGTACGACAGCTCGACGCCCGGCCCGAGCGCGTCGATGGCGACGGTCTGGGCCTCCAGCATGAGTTCGAAGTAGTGGGCCTGCTCGTCGGTGGGTTCGCCGAGGAACATCGTGCGCTCCAGTTCCGAGTGGTAGCCGTCCACGTTCGCGCTCGCGCCCGTGACCAGCACGTCGCCTTCCTGCAGGCGGCGGTTCGCGGTGTGGCCGTGGGGCAGGGCGGTCTGCTCGCCCGTGATGAACCCCGCCATCGCCGGGCCGTCGCCGCGCGTCCGCGGGACGTACTCGTCGCCCAGCGTGTCGAGCATCGCCCGCGAGGCCTCCATCGAGGCGCGCTGGCTCACCGTCGCCGGATGCTCGCCGACCTCGGTGAAGTCCGCGAGGTAGCGATGGGCGAGGTTCCCCCAGCGCGCGGACTCGCGGACCAGTTCGACCTCCACGTCGGACTTGGCCCACCGCATCCGGTCGATCCAGTTCTGGGTCTCGACGTCCACGAACGCCGAGAGCGCTGGCCCCTCGTACCCCATCACGCCGGGCGCGCCGTCGGTGTCGGTGGCGACCGATTCGACGCCGAGACCCGACAGCATCTCGGCCGCCGTCTCGACCGGTTCGCCGCCGGGGTAGTCGAAGTAGTGGTGGACCGCGTCGATGCGCGAGTTGGCCTCGACGCGCTCGACTTCGAGGCGGGGCACGGTTATCTCGACGCGGTCGTCGGTCACCGCGAGGACGACCGGGCGCTCGGTCTGGATGTGGTCGAAGCCGGTCAGATATTCGATGCTTGTCGCGCCGAACCAGACTCCCGCGTCCGCGCCGGTCTCCGCGATGCGGTCGCGGACGGCGGCGAGTCGGTCCTGAAACTCGGCGTCGGGTACGCGCGTCGGCATACGGACCGAACCACGCAATCCTATCGGTTAAACATTGACGTGTGGGCAACCCGGCCGGACTGCCCCGCCTCGCCGTGGGACTCACCCCCGGGGAAGGTTCAGCCCCACCCGGAGCAGAACCGCGTACACCGCGACACCGAAGCGGAAGAACAGGCCGAAGACCACCGTGAACAGCAGCGCGAGACCGACCGCGGCCAGCGCCCCGCTGGCGGTACTCGACCGCAACCGCGACACCTCCACCGCGACCGTCGCCAGCGACAGCAACGCGCCGACGCCGCCCGCGACGTACGCGCCGAGCGAGAGGCCCAGACCGAGTCGCCGGTCGAGGAACTCGGTGGTCGCGCCGAGGTCCCGCGCCAACCCCCCGTAGAAGCCGACCAGCGCCACGACGACCAGCGCGTCGGCGAGCAGTGGCGATACCATGCCAAGCGCGTTGGCTTCGGCCGTGATAAAGGGGTCGGTGTCTGACGTAATTTTAAACCCACTTGGAGAGATACGTCGGACGATGGGAGATTCGGCCGGTCCGGCAGTCGGTTCGCACGCCCCGGAGTTCACCGCACCGCTGGCGACGCCCGACGGGTCGGTGTCGGACGTCTCGCTGTCGTCGCTGCTCGACGACGGGGCCGTCCTGCTGGTGTTTCAGCCGACCGACTTCGAGTTGGGTTCGTTCGCCGAACGCCACGCGCTCGGCGAGTACGACTGGTTCACGACCGACGACCGGGTCCGGGTCGTCGGGGTCAACCGCGCCAGACCCCGGACTAATCGGGAGTTCGTGGACTACCTCGACGTGACCTACCCGTTCTGCTCGGACCGGGACCTCTCGATAGCCCGGTCGTACGGCGTGACCTATCGCGCGTTCGGAATCGCCCCGCGGGCGCGCCGGGCCTGTTTCTTCGTGGACCGCGACGGCGTCGTCCGGTATCGGTGGGTCGCCGACCGGAACCGAAGCGGTCGCGCCCGTCCGCAGATTCGGGACCTCTACGAGGTCGTGATGGACGTTCTCGGGAAGCCAAACCCCGAGAGCTTCGGATTCGGAGACGGCGTCCACTGACGGTCACTCGTCGAGATACTGCTCCTCGATGTCGGCGTCGCCGCCGAGGCGGCGACTCGCGCCCCGAGTAACGCCGTCGAACAGCGTCACGAGCGGGGAGAGGACGCGCTGGACGAGCGTTATCGGGCCCGCGATGTCGAGCGCCCACGCCTCCGCGTTCCCGAGTCCGTACGACTTCGGGATGATTTCGCCGAATATCAGCACTATCGAGGTGACGACGAGCGTGGCGACGGTCACCGCGATACCCGGCGGAAACGCGTCCACGAGCAGGACCGTGACGACGCTGGAGATGGCGACGTTCACGAGGTTGTTGCCGACGAGGAGCGTCACGAGCAGTCGGTGGGGGTCGTCGCGGAGTTTCTGGAGCAACACCGCGTGGCGGTCGCCTCCGGCCGCGCGTTCGGCCACCCAGTCGACGGACAGCGAGAAGATTGCCGTCTCACTGCTTGAGAAGAACGCACTGAGCGCGAGTAATACGACGACGGCGACGGCGGCGAGCGCCGTCGTGACGGATTCGAGCATCGTTCCCGACCACGGAGGTGAGGCCCTAAAGGTACTGGAAGACGGTCGGCGTTCTCAGAGTCCGCGTCCAGTCGTCACCCTTCACTCGCTCCGCTCGCGTCGGTACTGGAGCCACTCCCCGTCCCGACCGACCGTCTCGAACCCGTGTCGCTCGAACAACCGCTGGGACGCGGTGTTCTCGGCGCGTATCTCGGCGGAGAGGGTCCGGTCGCTCCCGTCGAGCGCCTGCTCCAACGCCGCGGAGGCGAGTCCCCGTCCCCAGAGGCGCTTCTCACCGATGTAGATACCCACGTCGCCGTCTGCCGCGACGGAAACGACTCCGACCGGCCTCCCCAGATACTCGATCATCAGGTCGTCGCGGTCCGCGGGGCGGTTCCGGAACCACTCGACGTGGTCGTGCCACTCCAGTTCGTCGTCCTGCTCGCGGAACCAGCGATAGATGTCCGGGTCGTTTCTCCACCGGTAGATGCGGTCCACGTCCTGACGGGTCGCGGGACGGAGCGATACCGACCGAGGCATACTCCAGACCAACCCGTCTACCCTCTTATAATTGGCTCCTCCTTTGAACCGACGACTCGGGGTCGGCGACCGACGGCACGGAACGGCCGTCAGTCCTTTGCGGTAGTCCGCACCACTACCGACGACGGTCAGTCGGTGAACTGAATGACACGCTATCCACGGTTCGTGCTCGGACTCGCCGTCCTGCTGGTCGTCGGCGCACCGGTCGGAGCGGCCGCTCCGAGCGCCGTGTCCCACTCGTCGGAAGAGCGAGCCACGAGTCCCGCGCCGACGGTCGAAGAGACCGCCCGAAACGTGACCGCAGTCGATGCGATGGTCGCCGCCGAGAACGAGACGAACGGGACGGCCATCGGCGTGGAACGCGAACGCAAGGACGGGACGCCGGTCTGGGAGGTCGAAGTGCTGCGCGAGGACGCGGCGCGGTTCGAGGTAGACGTCCACGCCGGGACCGGCGCGATACGCAGCGTCGAGAACGGGGGCGTCCTCGTGGGCGGTGCTTCCGAGGGTCTCCTGCCCGCCAATCGGACCCGCAACGTCTCGGAGATGCGCTCGGCCGTCGAAGCGGTGGAAGTCGTCCGGAACCGGAGCGCGACGGTGACGAACGTCTCGCGGGTGTCGCTCGAAATCGAGAACTCGACGCTCGTCTACGAAGTCGAGTATTCGACGCCGGACGGTGAGAGCGAGGTTCACGTCGCCGCCGTCCCTCGAACGTGAATCGTGAGGTGAAGAAGTCCGCTTTTTCCGAGTGACGTTACTAGACAATTCACGTTCTCTATCAGGCGACGAACACTGCCGATAACGAGTGCGTTCTAGTATTTCGTCAACACGTGTCTCGTTGGGTGGAGACGCTGGAGGAACACGGGCTTCTGAAGCATCTCGAAACGGCGTCTACGTCATCACCGAGCAGGGCGAGAAGTACCTCGATGGCGAGCTGGACACGGCCGAAGACGCACCGGACGATTATACCAACGGAGTCGAGAACAACAACGGTCACCAGACGGGAACGCCAGAGGAGGGATAATTCGTGCCACCTCGGAAGTCAGCAAGATGGATGCAGCAACTCGAGGACCGAATCCTCGAACACCTGAACGAGGAGCCGTGGTCATCGCCGTCAGTGATGAAGTCACTTCCGAGGCTACGAGCGTCGAAGCGACGGATTTGAGAGCGTTGTAAGGTACTGGCGTCAACAGGACTCATCGCGCCAGTTCACGGAGAGATGTACGAGATTACGACATGGGGGATGCGGTACTTGGAAGGGAAAATCGACGCGCAACATCAACCAAGGCCGAACCCGCGCGTACTTCGTGGATAACTTCTCGGTAATTTAAAGTGGCTAGTTTTGAGAGGATAGAGCGATTAGAGATGAAGTTAGACTCATATTTAGCGAAAAACGAGTCCGTGACGAAGGAGGTCGAGGCGTTCGAGAGCGTTGATGCAGTCTCAGACAGTAGAAAAGGAAAATTGGCCTGTACGCCGAATCGGGTCGTGTACGTCCAAGGAGAGAATGTAATTGATATCTCGCTCAACGGAATCAATTCTATCGAGTTCAGCGCACCGTCGTATCCGAAAAGTTTCCTCTATTGGGGCGGAGGCTTCGGCGTATTGGCTTTTCTTACGGGGGTTGCCGAGTTCGTAGGTGATTCTTCAATACCGGACCTGATGCTAGCGATTGTATTCTTCGGATTAATTAGCCTGGCAATTCTCGTTGCTGGACAGTTTCTGAAACGGTCTACGATAAAGTTCAGAACTCCGAATACGACATACACGTTTGCGTCGACCGATAGAGCGATTCAGGATATTGCTCACGCTGTTCGCGGTCACGAGTAAATACCCCACAAGGTGGGTAGGTGGGTGGGTCGGTTGAAGCTCATCTGAGCTAAGACACTTTCATACCATTTATTAGAATTAGTCATCATATTCATTATTTCCCAATTCAAACGAAGCAGTTTCCCAAACCGCTTGGTCAAGTTTTTGATTTATTTGTGTAATACTTAGAGAGTATTCGTTAATAAGGTCGAAATATTTGATTATCGATTTAGCAAGCAAGAGTCTATAATCAGATATGTTCTCTTCTGACGAGACCGCATCAATCTCCTGGAATTGGTCATCTTGTTGTATTTCTGTAAGTTCACGGTCCTGATGTACAATCTCTCCACGAGTATAATACAAGTTCTTGAACAAGTTGCGTATCACTTCGCGATCGTAGTCGACAAAGTCCTCAAGTAGGAGTCCAGCACGCAAACCTAGTCGAAAAGAATAGGAGGAATTTTTCGGTACATCGCGTAATAGAGTAGATTCAAACGCTATAACTATATCAACGATTTTGTCTTCAAGATTGTGCTTCAAATAAGATTCATTAAATCGACGAAGTGCCCCTGAAAGTTTACCTGCTTTTTCTTCTGCTTGAGATAGATTTAGGTAGTTTCTGTATTCCGACCAAAACTCCCGGAATTCACTCTCGTTATCGAGGCTTTGCCAATTTCTTGGGTTTACCCCTGAAGTCGGGTTTTCAATAGGAGAGACACCAACGCAATCTTCAATTCCTTCTCGATAGGTCTTACCTGTTTTTTCTATCATATATATTTTCCCAGAATGAATCTCTGAGGATGTAGGTGAAAATAGCCTCAAAGAGGTTATTATCGATTCAACCAATTTATTAGTCAATAGTGAGCCATTAAATTCGATTCTAATGATACTCTTCCAATCGTAGCCATAACTTCGTAAGGTTGATTTCGTGGCGAAATTGTTTTGAGAAGATCTTATAGCGGCTAATTCGGAGTCAGTAATATCATCAATCTCTATGGAGATATTTTCTATATCTGCATTATTCAACCAGCTAATGTCTTCTTCTAAGCTAATGGAATCTTCAACTTCTAAATTACTTATTGGGAGTATGTGCTTTTCCCAAGTTTTCTTATCATATCTCTCCCCAAAGAAATCCTCAAAGGCCCGATCGTAATCATCACTATCGAAGTCATATGATCCAGCATAGTCTAATACTTGACCTGCAAAAGAACTAAAGTCAGATTCGTATTGTGTGATGATTTGGTCCATTTCAGCCTCTTCAGCCTTTATTGATTGATATGAGATGTGGTCTTCTTTTTCGATCTTCTTAAAGATGCTTTTCTGATTATATGAGTTTCCAGATGTGATAAACCACTTTGCTAAATCACGGAAGAATTCGGGGCGTTTCTCCTCATAAAACTCTGGTAGTTTGCTCATATTAGGAATTTCTTGCTTCTCCATTCCCTTCTCTCCGGGAATAAAATATTCCGATGTCGGTATTTTACCATCTTCTTGCTCTTCAATATATGATGTGTAATCTTCAACAGCCAGTTTAAGTTTCTTTCTTAGTTCGAAGTTAATTTCTTGCATGCAACCTTAATCGTATCACGTATTATTAAGCTTTCTGCATTAGAGAAACATAATGATAGTTGTATCCTTATTTTACATCTAGGAAGATATCCGATGGAGTAGCTGTGACCAGTTGAGGTCAAGTGAGAACAAATCGGACTCCAAATCCCACGACCATGGCGCGGCGTCGTTAGGGTCGTACTCGGTCCCGGTCGGCTCTAAATTCTCAACGGAGCCACCGAACAACGAGTCAGCAGGCATATCGGCGTCGGCAGGCCACCGCTCGAAGAAGTCCACGACCTTCTTCTCGCGCTTGAAGTACGGCATTGTCGAGAGCCGCTTCGCCTCGGGGTGGAGGTCCTTCCCGGAGTGGCAGATGAGACCGCACACGTCCACGCCAATCTTGGCGAACCGCTTGGCGAGCGGCGTCCATTGGGTCGCCACCTCGTGGCGGTAGGTCCGAGCGTCGAAGTGCGTTGAGGCCTCGTCGATGACCACGAACGGAAAATGCGTTTCTGAATCGTGGACTCGCTTCGCTCGTCGTTGTAAATTCGGGAGAAGTCCGCTCTTTCCGATTTGAACGTTGTGAGACGTTCCGGGCGTGCGGCCTTCGGCCGTTCCGGGACTGCGGCTCACAGGCTCAAATCGCGTCGATCGGATTTGTAGAACAAATCCGCCCTCCCCGATTTGAACGGGGGGCAAGTCGATCTACAGTCGACTGCTCTACCAGTCTGAGCTAAGGGCGGGCACGCAGTTTCACGTAGGTGCCCTGCCAGACTTAAGGGTTATTATTCGGTGAGAGCGCGTCGCCTGCCACCGAGTCACGTCGCCGTTCAGTGTTCGACCCCGACACCCCCGGTGACCATCGGATGAGGTCACACGTTACGCGGCGTTCTGAACGACAGACGGACCGGAAACCTCCCGACGGCCGCCCGTCTCCCATCGTCTTCCGCTCGTCGGACATGTTTGGGGAAGATTGAAATAGGTTGGTCGTAAACCTGTGGGTCGAACTGGCACATGAGCAAGATAACGTTCCGCGCGGACGAGGAACTGGTCGAGCGCATCGAGGCCCGCGACGCCTCGAAGAGCGAGATCATGCGGGAGGCGCTCCGCGAGTACCTCGACGCGTCCGACGACGCGAACCGCGCCCGTCGCAGCCCCACCGCGGACGCGGACCGCGTGCGCGACGTACGCCGAGCGACCACCTCGGAGGGTGGCCACGGCGAGCGCCGAAGTGCCGACAGGATCGACGACGTCCTCGCGCAGCGCGTGGACGAACTCGTCGCCGAGCGACTCGCCGCGTGGGAGGCCAGCGAGCGCGAACGCGACCGCGGCGAGCGCGCACGAGACGTGAACGTCAACGTGACGCTCGACACCGATGCGGCCCGAACCGACGCGTCGGCCGACCGGCACGCGAACGCGTCTGACGAGTTGTCCGACGGACGCCCGCCGGAACGCGCCGCCGACGCGGACGGCCGCGAGCCGTCCGACGAGACAGAGAACGCCTGCGGACAGTGCGGCGAGTCGCTGTCCGACGACCACGTCTACTGTCCGAACTGCGGAGAGAAGGCCGCACGACGGGTCTTCTGTGAGTGCGGTGACGAAGTGCGCTCCGACTGGGGGTTCTGTCCGAGCTGCGGCCGCCGAACGCCCGCGGCCGACGTTCTCGACCGGTCGTAAGACAGTGTTTTACGACGGGCGTTAACTATTTAAGTTTTGACTATGTGGATAGTGGCACGTAAGACGGTCGTCTTACACGTCGCCCCGAAGACGGGAATTGTCCCGTGTTGAGGGCTAACAAAGTGTAAGACAGGACGCGCTGGAAGTCGCGTGCCGTCTTACTAACAACAGGGGAAATTACAAAATATGGAGCGTGTGACACTGCGCATTCCGAAACAGCAGATAGAAGAGGTCGAACAGATGGTCGAGACGGGCGAGTTCCCGAACCGGAGCGAAGCGATTCGGGCCGCCGTTCGAGACATGTTGAACGAACACGAAGAAGAACAGACCGAGCAGACCGCGAACAAGCGCTCGTGGGCGAAGGTGTAGACCATGCAGGATATCGTTCAAGACGCCCTCGAGAACGCCGAGGAAGAGAGCCGCGAGATGGACGCCTCGACCGACGGCGACGAGTTCGGCGACCCCCGAATCGTCATCGTCGGCTGTGGCGGTGCGGGCAACAACACCGTCAACCGACTCTACAACATCGGCGTCGAAGGCGCTGACACGGTCGCTATCAACACCGACAAGCAGCACCTCAAGATGATCGAGGCCGACACGAAGATTCTGGTCGGCAAGTCCCTGACCAACGGACTCGGCGCTGGCGGCGACCCCTCGATGGGCGAGCGCGCCACCGAGATGGCGCAGGGCACCATCAAGGAGGTACTCGGCGACGCGGACCTCGTGTTCGTCACCGCGGGGATGGGCGGCGGCACCGGCACCGGTGCGGCCCCCGTCGTCTCGAAGATCGCCAAAGAGCAGGGCGCTATCGTCGTCGGGATGGTCTCGACGCCGTTCAACGTCGAGCGCGCACGCACGGTGAAAGCCGAGGAGGGCCTCGAAAAGCTCCGCAACGAGGCCGACTCCATCATCGTGCTGGACAACAACCGACTGCTCGACTACGTCCCGAACCTGCCCATCGGCAAGGCGTTCTCGGTGATGGACCAGATCATCGCCGAGACCGTCAAGGGCATCTCGGAGACCATCACCCAGCCCTCGCTCATCAATCTCGACTACGCCGACATGACCTCTATCATGAATCAGGGCGGCGTCGCGGTGATGCTGGTCGGCGAGACCCAGGACAAGAACAAGACCGAGGAAGTCGTCCGCGACGCGATGAACCACCCGCTGCTGGACGTGGACTACCGCGGCGCGTCCGGTGGACTCGTCCACATCACGGGCGGTCCGGACCTCACGCTCAAGGAGGCCGAGTCAATCGCCTCGAACATCACCGAGCGACTCGAAGCCAGCGCGAACGTCATCTGGGGCGCGCGCATCCAGGACAACTACAAGGGTAAGGTCCGGGTCATGGCCATCATGACCGGCGTCCAGAGCGCGCAGGTCCTCGGTCCGAGTACCCAGAAGCAGGCCGACAAGTCCCGTCAGGAGATGCGCGACGTGGACGCCCAGTCGTTCGACGCCAGTCAGAACGTCGAAGACGCCGGAGGTCTCGGCGGAACTGGCGGTACCTCCCGCGAGACCAACGAGTCCGCGGAGTGGGGGACCAAGAGCGACGGCGGTCAGGACAAGGTCGAGCAGAACAACGGTCTCGACGTGATTCGCTGACGGCGCTTCCGTCTTCCGACGAATCGTGCGTTTTGGCTCTTTCTCGCAGTAGGTCGGACGCGTAGCGGCGCGTCGCTCGTTCGAGAGTTGCGTCTGTTCGCCGTTCGATAGAACACCTAGCGGGTTCCGCGGTGTCGAAGATAGACTCCAGTGGTCTCTCTCACCGGGCGGACGCGAAAGGTCCCCACCGAGCGCAGCAGGTTCGGCGGCGGGAGAATTAGACGGCGTGAATCGAATCGAGGAGCGAACACTTCCGGCAGACGTCGCGCGTGGTCGATGCGCCACAGCGCTCGCACTCGCCGAGTTCGGTGTCGCCCTCGTCGCGCGCGCCGAACTCGCTGGCGGCCAGCGACGCGAGTTCCTCGTAGCCCGCCATGATCGAGTGGCGTGTCCCCGGGTGGTTCTCTTCCAGTTTGTGAAGGAGTTCCTGAATCTCGCCGCGGTAGGCCTCGCTGGCGTGCGGGCACTCCGTGATGTGGGCCGGGAGGTCTTCGAGGTGCGCGTAGAGCGCGACTTCCTTCTCGGGCACGTCCCGGAGCGGTTTGGCCCGCGGTACGAAGTCGTCCTGTTCGCCCCGCTCCTCGAAGCTGCCGAGACTCGCGTCGAAGTGCTTGGCGACCTGCGAGACGTCGCCTTCGAGGAAGTTCATCAGCGCGGTCTGGGCCTCGTCGTCGAGGTTGTGGCCGGTCAGGAGTTTGTCGGCGTCGTACTTCTCGGCGTACTTCGAGAGCAGGTCCCGACGGAACACCCCGCAGTAGGCGCATGCCGCCATCCCCTCGGGGTCTTTCTCGACCACGTCGTCCATCTGTACGTCGAACTCCTCCTCGTAGGTGACGAGTTCGTGGCGGATGCCCAGTTCGTCGGTCAGTTCCACGCAGGCGTCCACGCTCTCGTCGCGGTAGCCCTCGATGCCCTCGTGAATCGTGAGCGCGACGAGTTGGATGCGCGGGTCCTGCTCGAAGGTCCGGTAGAGGATGTCGGTGAGGACGACGCTGTCCTTACCGCCGGAGAGACCGACGACCCACGTCTGGGGGTCCTCGGGCGTGGCGTCGTCGGGAACGAGGTCGTCCTCCCGGATACGACGCCGAACTCGCTTCTCCACGGAAGCGACGAAGTGGTCCTCGCAGAGATGTAGCCCCGAGTAGGCGGCGTGCATCACCGCTTCTCGGCCGCATTTGTCGCAGTCCATCGCGTGTGGGTTTCGGTTCCGGGCGTTTGTCGGTTTCGCCTCGGACTGATAAATGGAATAGCGCGATAGCAAATCGGCATCGAGTCAGAGAGGCGGTGGCTGTGTTCGGGGCCGAGGACCGGCCGAACACCTTCTAAATGATGCATCTCTATCAATTCCTGAGTGGCCCTGAGAGGCGTTCACGGGACCGTTCAGGTCGATTTCGTGGAGAACCGAGACGGCGCCCACCCCGAGTAATAAGACCACCGAGCGCGTACGTCAGTCCATGCCCGTGGGTGGGTACGACCCCGACGACCTCGACGAGAAGCTCTCGGACCTGCTGGACGAGACGGGCCGAGACCCCTCGAACTGGCTGACCGCCGAGGAGATAGCCGCGTGGGAGAACGGCGAGAGTCTGGTGGACCTGCTCGACGAGGAGGACATCCGCGAGTTGTTGCAGGCGGAACGCGACCGCGACGCCGCGAGTTAGTCCGGCGAGCAGAGTCACTCGGCCGACCAGACGCCCTCGCGCAGGTCCATCCACGTGACGACCGTAGTGTGGGGGAGCGTCAGCACCGCCAGCAACACGAGATAGAGACCGAGGAGCGACGCCAGATTCTGGTCGGGTGGGACGACGGACGCGAGACCGGCGAGGACGACCAGCGCGCCGACCGTGTTCGGAAGCGCGTCCCGAGCGAATCCCGCGACCGCG
The DNA here is from genome assembly GCF_024218795.1 of Halorussus aquaticus. Taxonomy (GTDB): domain Archaea; phylum Halobacteriota; class Halobacteria; order Halobacteriales; family Haladaptataceae; genus Halorussus; species Halorussus aquaticus. The sequence goes on along the minus strand of NZ_CP100400.1, from coordinate 1,553,562 downwards.
GGGGCGATTCGTCCGCCCGCGAGCGACTCGCTGTCGTTCTCGACGACGAGCAGGCGCGCGACGTGGCGGACCGAGTGCCAGAGGCAGAAGTAGAGACCGACCGCCAGTACCGGCGGGACGACGAGGAAGTAGGCCCACAGCAGGCCGGTTTCGAGCGCGTCGATTCGCCACCCGCGGTCGGTCCGCCCCGTCCCGCGGACGACCCCGACGCCGACGGCGACTAGCGAGAGCGCCGCCAGTCCGCCACCGAGCGCGAATCGGACCTCGGGCCGGAACGCGGCGTCGAGGGTGGCGGCGGTGACGAAGGCCGAGTCGAACAGCCGAATCGTCGCCTCGGCGACCGACCGGTAGACGCCGGGAAACGAGACGAGCGGGACGACCATGGGAATCCCGCCCCGGACCGCGAGCGCGAGCAGGCGCTGGCCGCGGGTCCGGAGGTGGTCGCCGCCGACCGCGAGAAGGACGTAGAGGTCGCCCTGCCCCCAGTGGTAGACGGTCAACAGGAGGAACGAGGCGAACCCGAGGGCGGGCGCGGTCACCCAGACCGCGAGGACGCCCGCGCCGCCGAGGAGGTAGACCGCGCCGACCGCCGCCAGCGGGCGGGACCCGCCGAGGCGCGCGACCGCGAGGTGGTCGGCCGCGCCGTGGGGGAGTCCGAAGGCGACGAAACTGGCGAGGAACGGGAGGTAGCGCGCGACCGTCGGCAGGTCGGCACCGACGCCGAGGGCCACCGCGGCCGCGACCGCCGCGAGGGCGACCCACGCGGGGACGACCGCGATTCGGAACAGTTCCCCGCCGAACCCGTCGGGCGGACCACCGCTGACGGAACCGGTCCCGCCCGAATCGCGCTCGCCGTTCACTGCCATCGGCGACGCACCTCCGCGACGTCCGGAACCCGGGCCGCGAGCGACCCGGCCAGCGACGCGACCGACGGCGGGACCAGTCCCGCGACCGCGTGGACCGGACCGCGCTCGGCGGCCCGGGCGGCCACCCAGTCGAACAGCAGGAGACCCTGCACGACGAGGAGGTTCGTCAGGACGAAGAAAATCGCCTCCTCGACCGGCAGTCCGACGACGTGGATCCCGGTCGAGTAGTCGGGCGATATCGTCCAGAGACCCCTCCCGATGGCGAACCGGTCGGCGACCCAGAGGTACGCCGACGGGACCGCGACCGCGGCCGCGACGAGTCGGCGGTAGCGCCAGACGACCGGGCCGCCGACCGCCCAGAGGAACGCGACGACCGGCCCGGCCCAGACGAGTATCATCCCGAGGTAGTAGGTCCGGGTCGCGCTCACGGTGAGAACCGCCCCGAGCGCCGCGAGCGCGAGCCACGCGACGGCGCCGACGGACCGGGCGTCGGCCCGTCCGGGCGCGTCGCGGCCGGGAACTCCGGGGTCCACTCCGGGCGCGAGCAGGTGGTACCAGAGTCCGGTCGTCACGGTCTGGAGGACGAAGAACAGCCACTCGCCGAGGGGGACGCGGGCGAACCGGGCCGCGACCACGCCCTCGCCGTAGGTCCAGACGCCGCGACCGACGAGATAGCTGTCCCACGGCGCGGTGTAGGCGACCGCGATGCAGACCAGCGCGGCCACGCCCGCGAGCACTCGTCGCGGGGCGTCGGTCCGGCGAGCGACAGCGACGGTCAACCCGACTGCGGGGACCGCGAGGAAGGCCGACAGGAACTCGACGTAGGTGAGCGAACCGGTCATCGTGGGAGTCGAACTCGTTCGCGGCGTTCGCGACCGGGTGTCAAAGTCGATTCGGTACCCGGTCAGTGGGGAGGGCGACCCGTGGCTGTCGGGGAACGGAATTGAGTGACTTCGGCCCGTAGGACCGACGAATGCGCCGCGTAGCCCAAATCGAGGTCCTCCGCGAGTGGCTCCGGGTGGAGCGAAGCCACCCAGAGGTGGACTGGTTCCCCGTCGAATCGCTGGACGAGCGAGCGGCGCTGGACGAACTGCTCGACCGCAAACCCGGCGCGGCCGCGTTCGTCTGGCGGGACGCCCCCGTGCGGTGGTACGAGACGACCCTCGGCCGCGAGGACTTCGCGGACCTCCGCGTGGTCGAGGGACCCGACAGACTGCGGTGGCGCGCCCTCTCGCCCGACGGGACGATTCGCGGCGCGGCCGACAGAATCGCAGACGGGGACCCCGGCGAGTTGACCGACGAGACGGGCGTCGACGTGTCCACGGTGGTGGAGTTCGTGGACGAGATGCCCGACGGTCCGCTGGTCCTCTCGACGCGGGAGGGGTGCGTCCCGCGATACGTGGCCGACGGCAACCACCGCGCGGTGGCGCTGGCGCTCCGGATGCGCTCGGGGGAGTTCTCGCCCCGACGCGCCTACGTCGGCGTCGGCGCGAACCGCGTGGTCCGGCCCCTCCGACAGCGCCTCTGCGGGGCGGTCGAGGACGCGCTCGACGGCTACTTCGGGAGATAGCGTCCCGAACAGTTTCCGGGCGCTGGAACGTTCTCGCGTCGGTTCGGGGCCAAAGAGGCATAAGTCGGCCCGTCGTATCCCGGTCGGACGGCCGAGCGCCGTCGGGGGAGCATGCCAGCACGGTCACTCTACTTCACGGGGGACGGAGCGGTGGAGGTGCGCGAGCGAGAGATACCCGACCCGGACGAGGGGGAGGTTCGGGTCCGAGCCGAGCGGTCGGCGGTCAGTCCCGGCACGGAGCTACTGGTCTACCGCGGCGAGGTGCCGACGGGGATGGCCGCCGACGCGACCATCGACGCGCTGTCGGGTGGGTTCGAGTTCCCGCTCCGGTACGGCTACGCGGTCGTCGGCCGGGTGACGGCGACCGGACCGAGCGTCGATAGCGCGTGGGAGGACCGTCGCGTGTTCGGGTTCAACCCGCACGAGAGCCACTTCTGCGCGCCGGTCTCGGACGTGCTAGCGGTGCCCGAGGACTGCTCGGCCGCGGCGGCCACCTTCCTGCCGAACGTCGAGACGGCGGTCAACTTCCTGCACGACGGCGCGCCCAGACTCGGCGAGCGCGCGGCCGTCTTCGGACAGGGCGTGGTCGGCCTGCTGACGACCGCGCTGCTGGCCGACTGTCCGCTGGACCGACTCGTCACGGTGGACCGCCACGCCGCGCGGCGCGAGCGCTCGCTGGAACTCGGCGCGGACGCCGCGCTCGACCCGGACGGCCACGATTTCGGCGGCGAGGGCGACCCCGGCGAGCGAATCCGGGAGCGACTGGGTCGCGCCGACGAGGAGGCGGCGGGCGCGGACCTGACCTACGAACTCTCGGGGTGTCCGGACGCGCTCGACTCGGCCATCGCGGCCACGGGCTACGACGGTCGGGTCGTGGTCGGGTCGTGGTACGGAACGAAGCCCGCGGAACTCGACCTCGGCGGGCGGTTCCACCGGAGTCGGGTCAGCGTCGAGAGCAGTCAGGTCAGCACCATCGACCCGGAACTCCGAGGCCGGTGGTCGAAGGACCGGCGACTCGCCGTGGCGTGGGACCGACTCCACGAGGTGGACCCCGAGCGGTTCCTCACCCACGAGTTCGACGTCGGCGAGGCCGGACGAGCCTACGAACTGCTGGACGAGAATCCGGCGGACGCGCTCGGCGTGACCTTCCGGTACTGACGGAGGGCGGTGACGCCCCGAGAGTCCTCGAACCCCGCGACCCCCGACTTTCAAGCCGACGGGCGTCGTGCCGTCTGTGAATGTACACCGTCACGGTCCAGCGTGACTTCGTAGCACAGCACTTCCTGACGGTTCCGAACCCCGGACCCGAGGGCGACCTGCACTCGCACCACTACACCGCGACGGTCGAACTCGCGGGCGAGCGACTGAACGAGTACGGCTACCTCGCAGACATCGACGCCGTGACCCAGCGCCTCGACGCGACGGTGGCGCGCTATCGGGACGCGACGCTCAACGACTTACCGGAGTTCGAGGGGCGGAACCCGAGTCTGGAACACTTCGCGCGCCTGTTCGGCGGTCGATTCGAGGAGAGCCTCGACGCGCCCGAGGTCGATACCGTGACCGTCACGCTCCGGGAGGACGACGTGGCGCGGGCGTCCCACGAGCGAGCGGTCTGAGCGATGCACGTCGGACTGGTGGTCTACGGCGACCTCGGGACCACCAGCGGCGGGTTCCTCTACGACCGGAAACTCGCCGCGGCGCTCCGTGACGCGGGCCACCGGGTCTCGGTCGTCTCGCTCCCGTGGCGCGATTACCCCCGGGCGCTCGCCGACAACCTCGACCCCCGAATCCGCTCTCGACTCCGGGGGTTCGACCTGCTGGTCGAAGACGAACTCTGTCACCCCTCACTAGTCGGCCACAACCGGGCCGTCGATGCGCCGATAGTCGCGGTCGTCCACCACCTCCGGAGCAGCGAGCGGTGGCCCGCGTGGCGCGAGCGACTCTATCGCGCGGTCGAGCGGCGCTACCTCCGGACCGCCGACGCGGCAGTCTACGCCAGCGACGCGACGCGGCGCGACGCCGAGCGACTCGCCGGTCCCCGTCCCTCGGTGGTCGCCCGGCCCGCCGGAGACCGATTCGACCCCGACGTGGACACCCGGAGCATCGTCACCCGGGCCGACCGCGACCCCTTCCGAATCGCCTTCGTCGGCACCCTCGTCCCGCGGAAGGGTCTCCGGGTTCTGCTCCGCGGACTCGCCCGCGTCGCGGGCGACTGGCACCTCTCGGTCGTCGGGAGCGACGCCGCCGACCCGGGGTACGCGGACGACGCCCGCGAACTCGCCGAGACGCTCGGAATCGCCGACGGGGTCCGGTTCGAGGGGCGACTCTCGGACGCCGCGCTCGCCGACCGACTCGCCGAGAGCCACCTGCTCGCGGTCCCCTCGCGGTTCGAGGGGTACGGCATCGTCTATCTGGAAGGCATGGGGTTCGGACTCCCGGCGCTCGCCACGACCGCGGGCGGCGCGACGGAACTCGTCACTCACGGCGACGACGGGTTCCTCGTCCCGCCGGGCGACGCCGATGCGGTCGCCCGAGCGGTCGAGACTCTGCTGAGCGACCGCGACCGCCTCCGCGAGATGAGTCTGGCCGCCAGACGCCGATTCGAGCGCCACCCGGGGTGGAGCGAGTCCATGGCGACCGCCCGGCGCTTCCTCCAGTCGGTCGCGGACGAGTCGGGGAGACTCCACGAGAGTCACCGGCAGGAGGCCGAACCGTGAACTTCCAGCGCTACCTCTCGGCCAAGCGGACCGTGGACGAGCGAGCGCTGAACCGCCGCGTCGAGCAACGACTCGGCGAGGAACTCGCGGAGCGGCGACGGACCGACCCCCTGAACGTCCTCGAAGTCGGCGCTGGCGTCGGTTCGGCCGCACTCCGACTCCTCGACCGGCGGTGGCTCCCCGACCGGGTGACTTACACCGCGCTCGACATCGACGAGCGGAACGTCGCGGCCGCCCGCGAGCGCCTGCCGCCGCGCGCCGCCGCCCTCGGCTACGCGGTCCGGCGCGCGGGCGACCGGTTCGTCCTCTCTCGGGGCAGACGGCGCGTCGAAGTCGAGTTCCGAGCGGCCGACGCCTTCGAGTTCCTCGCGGAGACCGACGCGATGTGGGACCTCGTGGTCGCTCAGGCCTTCGCGGACCTCGTCGACCCCGCCGACGCGCTGGCGGCGTTCCGAGACGCGCTGGCACCCGGCGGTCTGGTCTACTGTCCCATCACCTTCGACGGCGAGACGATTCTCGAACCCGTGGCCGACGCCGAGTTCGAGGCCCGTCTGCTGGACGCGTTCCACCGCCACCTCGACCGGTCGGGCGACAGCAGGGCGGGCCGACACCTGCTCTCGCTGGCCGCCGACGCCGGAGACGAGGGCGACGTTCTGGCGGCGGGCGGGTCGGACTGGGTGGTCCGACCCCGCGGCGAGGCGTATCCGGCCGACGAGGCCTACTTCCTCGACTGCATCGTCGAGATGGTCGGGAGCGCGGTCCGCGCCGAGTCGGCACTCGACGACCGGCGACTGTCGGCGTGGGTCGCGCGCCGCCGCGAACAGGTCGAGGACGCGGAACTGGTGTACGTCGCCCACCAGCTCGACCTGCTGATTCGGTGAAACTGTCGCGACGCGAGATTCAGTGGAGAAGTACTCTGGGAGGCTGATTTCGACAGAGCGTGTGTTTCGGAACGTCGGGGCGTCCCCGACTACCGAACGGAATCGCCGCAGACGACCGGTGTCACATGGCGGTCCGCGGTGGGGCGACGCTCCCCGCTTCCCGGCGAATCTGCAACGCCGTCGTCATCTCCGTCGAAGTGATGACGCCCTGAATATCGCCGTCCGCTTCCACGATTGCCGCGTTCACCCGGTCGCGGTTCATCAGCGCGTACACGTCGAACAGCGACGTTTCACCGGTGATTCGAGGGACGTTCGTGTCCATCGCTTCCTCGACCGAAGTCGCCTTCCCGCGACTGCGTTTGAAGTCGTCTACCGAGACGATGCCAGCGACGGTTCCGTCGTCGCCGGTCACCAGATAGGTCGTCCGGCCCTCCTCCACCATTCGCGTCGCGAGGTCCGCCATCGTGGTGTCTCCGGTGACTCTCTCCGTGTCCGTCGCCATCACGTCCGCGGCGGTGACGCCGTCGAGCAGCGTGTCGAGCGCGACGAGTCGCGATTCGCTCGTCGCGCCCCCGTACACGAACAGCGCGAGGAGCAGGAGGAGCGGACTGAACGAGAGGACTCCCAAGATGGCGAAGCCGAGCGCGAACAGGGCACCCACGCGCGCGGCGGTCCGCGTCGCCGTCGCGTACGGTTGCGACCGGGCGAGGAGCGCCCGGAGGACGCGCCCGCCGTCCATCGGGAACGCCGGCAGGAGGTTAAACACGGTCAGGACGAGATTCGTCACCACCAGCCACCCGAAGACGAAGGTCACGACGGGGAGCGAAGCGGGGACGACGAGGACGACGCCGTAGGCCACGGCGGCGACGAGAACGCTGGCCGCGGGTCCGGCGATGGCTATCCAGAACTCCTTCTGCCACTCGCGGGGAATCGTCTCGAGGTTGGCGAGACCGCCGAGCAACCAGAGGGTGATCGAATCGACCCCGATACCGTACCGTCGCGCGGCCCACGAGTGTCCGAGTTCGTGGAGCGCGACGCTGACGAACAACCCGACCGCCGCCAGACTACCGACGAGCCACGGCGTGTTCCCGGCTCGGAGGTCCGCCGCGTCGAGCGGCGACGGGGTGAACCCGTTGATGATGCCGGTGTAGATAGTGATCTGTTCGCCGCTTCCGATGAGCCACGCCAAGACCGGCAGGAACACCAGCAGCGAGACGTTGATTCGAATCGGGATACCCCAGACCGAGGTAATCCTGTAGTTCCACATTACGGAAGCATACGAATTGAGACAAAATATGCTTGGTGGCACATCGCCACCGCCGTACGGTTACTGACTGAACGACGCTTGGTAGAGGTAAGAGAGTAGTCATAAATCAACGAGATAGCCGTGTCCGTTCGAGAGCGGACAGTTCGACGACGAAGGAGAGGCGTGGCCGGTCGTCGGATACGGAGCGACAGAGAGTCGATTCGTAGGAGGCGTGCTGCGATTCCCTGTTCGGACTCCGCCACGGACGTTTGATATACCGATATTCAGTTTACTACATCTGCGGGGGAGGTTCGAGCGAGACCACTTCTGCTGGCCATCGAAGAGGGCGTCGCTGCCGCAGCGAGTGGCCGACACGGGGCGATTGCAGAGCAGTGTTGTGCGCACTATACAAATCCTTTTACGTGTTTGGTCCGTACCGACCGCTAAGAATGGCAGACTCGATGGCCGAATATCTTCAGAGCGACATGGAGTGTGAGGGACTGCTGGAGTGCATCCACGGTCTGAAGGAACTCGACCGGGAGTGCTTCCAGGTCCTCGTCGAGAGCGAGGAACCGCTGACCATCGACGAGATGGCCGACCAAGTGGACCGCGAGCGTTCGACGGCGTACCGCTCCATCCAGCGACTCCTCCAGTCCGGATTCGTCCAGAAGGAACAGGTCAACTACGAGCAGGGCGGCTACTATCACGTCTACCGACCGACCGACCCCGACGAGGTGGCCGACGACATGCAGCGGATGCTCAACGACTGGTACGCCAAGATGGGCCAGTTGGTGCAGGAGTTCCGCGACAAGTACGACCAGCAACCGGTCGCGGCCGAGAACTGAGCGACGCCGCTCGGGTCCCGCCACGCTCCCGCGTTCTCTTTCGGCATCTGATACCCGATATCGCTCTCTTCCCGGGGTTCGACACACACTTCTCTCTAATTTCGACAGACCACGGGACGCGCCGCGCTCGCGCTCGGCCGCACGCAGTGCGGTTGCGGCCGAGCGTCCGTGCAAGCGGGGAGGAACGGGGCGCGGTTGCGGTGCCGCGCGGTAGTACCGTGCCGTGACGGTGCGGTTGGCGTGGCCCTGTACTCCTCGGCTCAAGCAGTAGCTAGCTTCTCGTCACCTCCTGCCCCTTCACGAGATTCGGACTACGAATCTCCGCGATACCGATCGACGCCCAACACAGCACCGTTAACCCGCCCGAACTCTAACACTGCGCCGATGAACCGAGACGAAGCCATCGAACGCGTCGAGGAGATTCTCGCCACCGTCGAGAACGAGACGATGCCCGTTCCGGTCCGGGAGTTGTGGGTCTACGGCGACGTGGCGCTGGGCCTCGACCCCGTCGAGCGACTCGACGTGTACGTCACTAAGGACATCCTCCTGCGCGGCGACGACGCCGACGCCGCCGAGCGGTTCCGGAAGTCCCACGGCGTCGAAGGCGTCGGCAAGACCGTCCGGGCGGAGTGGGCCGAGCGACACCCCGACCTCCTGCGCGCGAACGACAGCGGCCACGTCGCGCCCGAGAGGTGTCTGGCCGCCCACCTCCTGCCCGACGACGAACCCGTCCACCTCGAAGTCTGCAACTCCAGTTTCGAGGACAACGTGACCCAACGACTCGAAGGAGCCATCGCGCGGGAGGCCTACGAGCAGATTCTTGACCCGCGGGGCGTCTGCCTCTGGGCCGACGGCCAGCGGAGCGACGAGGCCCTCCGCAAACTCCGGGAGAGCGAACTCCCCTTCCCGACGCTGCCCGACGCGCTGGAGATGCTGGGCATGGACGAGGTGAAGACCGACGAGGCCGCCGAGGCGGTCGAGTCCTACCGGAAGCGCCAAGAAGGCGCGACGGTCCGGGGCGACGTGGTGTAGCCACTCCACAATCGGTCCGGAACCGGATTGGCGAACAGGCTGTGACGAGTTCGAGTTCGCACGGGAGTCCACAGCGCACCCGCCTCGACTGCCCGCGCGACAGGGTTCAGGTCACGGACGGGGTTCGTTCCGTTCTTGTACTTGAATTTTAGTCGGCGCTGTTGCTCGAACGGAGATGCCCGTCCCACTGGACGATTTTTGCCGTCCACCTCGACGTACGAATCCTCGCTCGTGTCCACTAACACGTCGACGCGAACGCGCTATCGGCGGCGACTGTTCTCCCACTTCAGACCGACCCGACAGTCACGTAGAAAGGGACGACCTCGGCGCGGCGGTACTCGCCCGCGCTCATCTGCTCGACGACCTCGCGGCCCATCTCGCGCCAGTCGCTCCGGAGGTCGTCGTACTCCGCCACCGAGAGGTCGCCCGCGAGCAGGGTCGCCCGGTCGTCGGCCAGTCCCTCGCCGCTGGCCTTCCGGCGGGCCGAGCGCAGGTCTCGCTCGGCGTAGGGCGGTTCGACCGTCCGGGAGTGGTAGTGCTGGCGGGTGGTCACGTCCGACAGTCCCGCCTCGCGGAACGCCCCGCGGGTCCCCTTGCCGCCGAGCGTCACGTCGGTCTCGACGCCGCGGAGGTACGCCCGGCGCGCGCGGGCCGCGAGACCGTCCTCGGACTCGACGGTGGACTCGACCGACACGCCGCCGTTGTCCGGTTCGACCGCGGCCACGAGGTCCGAGGAGACCCGCCGGAACTCCCGGACCGCGGCGGCCGGGTCGGGCAGGTTGATGAGCAGGGCCTGACAGACCACGAGGTCGAAGCAGTCGTCGGGGAAGGGGAGGCGGAGGGCGTCGCTGGCGACCGTCTCGATGTCAGCCTGCTCGCGCGCCACCGCGAGCAGGTCGCGGTCGGCGTCCGCCCCGATTACTTCGCCGGACGTCTCCTCGGCGAGGACGCGGGAGAGTTCGCCCGTGCCGCATCCCACGTCGAGGACGCGCTCTCGCGAGTCGAGTTCGAGGTCGGCCAGCGCCTCGCGGTCGTCCCACATCCCGCGGCGCGTGTCTCGGAGGTAGTCGGCGGAGAACTGTCGCACGGCTGATTCTGGTCGGGCTTGGAGGCGGTCGGTGAAAAGCGGGGCGGTTCCGGCGAGCGAGTCGCCGGACGGTCCGCCCGGCGCGCACGGGCCGCGCTTCGCCGGGCATTCGGTCTGCACCTCGGTGGACGCTCGGTCCGAACGTCTCGCCGGAAAACCAAGGATGATACCCCTCGGTGCGCCTACGAACGGACAGTGCCATCTCCACGTGCAGATTTCCGTTCGGGCGTTCGCGTCGCCCTCCCGATTCTCCTCGGTATCGTTCCGTTCGGAATGGTGGCGGGCGTGGCCGCGGTCAACGCGGGCATCCCCGCGGTCGAGGCGGTCGCGATGTCGGTCGTCATCTTCGCCGGGGCCTCCCAGCTCGCGGCGGCCGAACTCGTCGGCCGGAACGCGCCCGCCGTCGTGGTCGTGTTCACCGTCCTCGTCATCAACCTCCGGATGATGATGTACAGCGCCTCCATCGCGCCGTACTTCCAGCGCGAGTCGGCCCGGTGGAAGGGCGCGCTGGCGTACCTCCTCACCGACCAAGCCTACGCCGTCTCGCTGTTACGGTTCGAGAACGACGAGGACGTCTCCCGGCGGTGGTACTATCTCGGCGTCGGCGGTGCGCTGTGGGTGACGTGGCAACTCGCCACCGTCGTCGGTATCGCCCTCGGCGCGAGCGTCCCCGACAGTTGGCGACTGGAGTTCGCGGTCCCGCTGGTGTTCCTCGCAGTACTGGTCCCCGCGGTCACCGACCGAGCGACCGGTGTCGCCGCGCTCGTCGGCGGAGCGGTCGGGGTCGCCGCCAACGGACTGCCGTTCAATCTGGGACTGATAACCGCCGCCGTCGTCGGCATCGCGGCCGGACTACTGGCCGAGGAGGTGGCGTAGATGGCGACCGACTACGGGTCGGCGACGCTGTGGCTGGTCATCCTCGCGGCGGGCGTCGGGACGTTCCTCATTCGATTCTCGTTCATCGGACTGTTCGGTCTCCTCGACGACGTGCCCGAGGGCGTCGAGCGAGCACTCCGGTTCGTCCCGGCGGCGGTCCTCTCGGCGCTGGTGGTTCCCCAGTTGGTCGTCGTAGACGGAAGCGTCGCGCTCTCGGCCGGGAATCCGCGACTGCTGGCGGGCGCGCTCGCGGCGCTGGTGGCGTGGCGAACCGAGGACGTGCTGGCGACCCTCCTCGCCGGGATGGCGAGCCTGTGGCTCCTGACGTTCGTCTTCGGATAGCGGACCGACGAGTGTGTTCGCAAGTTCGCCGCACACGTCGGTCCTCTTCGAGAGAACTCGTCCCGGTCGTATCACACTACCACGAAACTCACGCGGCGATGACGTCGAACTCGAGCAGAAGGTACGCCGACGCGAAGATAGACGCGTTATAGAGGCCGTGAACGGCCATCGCGACCGGGAGCGAACCGGTAGACGCGTACAGACAGCCGAAGGCGAGACCGACGAGGAGGATGACGAGGAGGGTGACCGCGATACCGAGCGCGGACGGCACGACCACCAGCGTCGGGAGGTGTATCGACGCGAAGAGAACTCCCGCACCGACGACGGCGCTGCGGACCGAGAACGCCCCGGCGAGATATCGCTGGATGACTCCGCGGAACAGCAACTCCTCGGAAGGGCCGATTACGAGGACGGAGAGCGGAACCATCGCCAACAGGAGTAACTGCGTATCGACCGACGTCTGCAGGATGCTCGGGGGAGCGAGGGGGACGCCGGCCAGCGACGCCACCCCGACGATAGCCGACCGTAGCGCGAACAACGCCACGGTCGCACCGAGTACGTACTTCGCGAGCGTTCGGGTATCGGGAATGGAGAGGTCGAGAAAGTCCAGTCCCCGCCCACTCAGTTTCAGAAATCCTGCGCCGACGACGACGAACGCCAGTTCACCGAGAACCGTCGCCGCGACGGTCCGCTCGATACCGGTCAACCCGAGGAGCGCGGGCAACGTGAAGACGCCGTTCACCACGACGGCGACGACCGTCAGGCCCACGGCTACCAGTCCCCGTATCCATCGCGTCCCCTTCGAGGACTCTGGGTCGGCTGCTGCTCCGTCGCTTAGTTCGTTCTCCGATAACTCCATACCAGTGACAGAATTGGGAAATTACTTAGAATTTGTCATTCGGCGGTAACTGCCTCGGCGAGCCGTAGCATTCGGAAAGTACGGTGTCCGTCGTCCGCAGAGCGCCGTGCATCGCGCGGGCGATCCGAACAGCTGTAGCGGACGCGCTACCGGTTCGTAGCGCCGTTTAGTCCCGCAAAGAAGTCGCGCCGACCGACCGGCGTTCGGGACCGAGCGAACGCTCAGTCCTCGCGCAGTTCCTTCACGCGCTCGATGTTCCACGCGAAGCCCTTGCCGTCCTCGTGGGGCGTTTCGAGGACGAGGGGCACGTCTTCGAGGTCGGGGTGGTTGACGAACGCGCGCATCCCCTCCTCGCCGATGAGACCCTCGCCGATGTGGGCGTGTTCGTCCTTGTTCGTCCCGCACTCGTGCTTCGAGTCGTTGAGGTGGACGCACTTCAGGTGCTCCAGTCCCACCACGTCGTCGAACTCCGCGATGGTGTCGTGGACCGCCTCCTCGGTGGAGAGGTCGTAGCCCGCCGCGAAGGCGTGGGCGGTGTCGATGCAGACGTCGAGGTCCTGCTCCGACCGGGTCAGCACCTCGTGGAGGTGTTCGAAGTCGCCGCCCAGTTTCGTCCCCGACCCGGCGTCGCTCTCGATGAGGACGGTGACGCCCTCGGGGATGTCCAACTCGTCTAGCGCGGACGCGGCGTTGTCGAGGCCGCCGTCCACGCCAGCCCCGGTGTGCGCGCCGAGGTGGACGTTGACGTACGGGATGTCGAGTTTGGCCGCGGCGTCGACCTCCTTCTGCATCGAGTCGATGGACTTCGCTCGGAGGTCGTCCTTCGGCGTGCAGAGGTTCACGAGGTACGACGAGTGGATGACCCACGGTCCCACGTCGTTCTCGGCGGACACCGTCCGGAACCGCTCGGCCTCGTCGTCGCCGATGTTCGGGTCCTGCCACACCTGCGGGGAGTGAGTGAATATCTGTCCGCAGTTGCCGCCGTCCTCTATCTGCTCGTCTACGGCGTTGTAGACGCCGCCAGCGATGGATTCGTGCGCACCTACTCTCATGTGTTCGAGGATGGATGGAGGGGTGAAAGGCGCTTCGGAACCGGGGGCCGACTACCGGAGGACCGACGCGCCGACCCGCAGTCGTGGGTCGCGGTACCAGCCCCCACTCTTATTGAACTCCGAACGCTACCGGGTGTGTGCCTATCAGCCTCGAAACCTTCGAACGGGGCGGGGAGCGCTACTCCGTCGAGAGGCGGGTGCTGACGTTCCTCAGGGAGAACGACCAGCAGGCGTACAACGTCTTGGAAATTACCGAGGCGGTGATGGACACCGGATGGTCCGAGGCCAACGTGGACTACCCGGTCGGCGACGGCAACGACGACCTCATCGGTTGTATCGTCGACGTGGCGACCGTGAGCGCGATTCTGGACCGACTCGTGGACCACGGCGCGCTGGAGCGAAGAGTCCTCGACACAGGCGAGGGCGAGCGGAGTTACTACCGGACGAGAGCGACGTGACTCCGGGGTGCTACAGTTCGGGAGGCCGCTCCTCGGCGACGGGGTAGTCGCCGAACAGGTCCTCGCGGTCCGGGAGGCGGCCGCCGTCGTCCGCGGCGACGGTCGTGTAGTTCAGGAAGTACTCGTAGCCGAGGTTGTCGTCGAACTGGTTGCCCGCCCACGTGCCGCCGCCCAGCGAGAGCGTGAAGTCGAGGTCGTTGTTCCCCGCGCCAGCGAGACACAGCGAGGGCTGATTGACCAACACCCGACCCACGTCGATGGCCTCGCCCATGCGCTCGGCGCGGTCGTCTTCCGACGTGTGAATCGTACACGAGTGGCCGATGCCCTCGTACTCGACTATCGACTGGGTGAGGTCGAGCGCCGCGGAGAAGTCCGGCGCTTCGTACACCGTCAGGACGGGCGTGAGCTTCTCGCCCGAGAGGGGGTGGCGTTCGCCGACGCCCTCGCCGTCCACCAGCAGGAAGTCGGCGTCCGCGGCGCGGTCGATGCCCGCCATCTCGGCCAGCGTCCCCGCGTCCGAGGCGATGGCCCGCCGGTCGAGGTGGCCGTCGCGGAAGAGCGTCTCCTCGACTCGGTCGCGTTCGGCGTCGTCGCAGTAGTACCCGCCCGCGACTTCGAGCGCCGTTCGGAGTTCGTCGGCGACCGACGACTCCGCGACGAGCGAGTTGACGTTGACGCAGGTCGCGCCGTCGTCCAGCGGCTTGCTGACCGCGACGAACTCCGCGACCTGCGCGATGTCGGCGGTCTCGTCCACCACGCTGACGACGTTGCCCGCGCCGACGCTGTAGTTGGGCGTCCCCGACGACTGCCCGGCCTCGACGTTGTTCTGGGACCCCGTAACTTGCAGGAGGTCGGCCCGTTCCATCAGCGCGTGGGCCTTCGGCTTGTCTATCTCGCCGGGCACCACCTGCACGAGGTCGGCGGGCGCGCCGACCGCCGCCAACTCCTCGCGGACGTGTTCGACCAACTCCGCGCAGGCGCGCCGCGTCTGAGGCGACGGCGAGAAGACGACGGCGTTTCGTCCCTTCAGCGCGAGCATCGCCAGTTGCGGCACCGTCGCCACGGGGTTGGTCGAGGGGGTGAACGCGCCGACGACGCCGACCGGCTTGGCGACCTCGCGGACGCCGCGCTCGGGGTCGCGCTCCACGACGCCGACCGACGGGGCGTCCCGGAGGTCGGCCAGCGTCCCCTCGACCTGTCGTTTCACCTTGTAGACTTTGTCGGAGACGTTGCCGATGGCGGTGTCCTCCACGGCGGCGCGCGCGACCGGTTCGACGTTGTCGTCCCGATAGGCGGCCCACCCGACCGCTCGGACCAGTTCGTCGGTCGCGGACTGGTCGTAGTCGGCGATGGCGTCCATCGCTCGCTCGGCCCGGGCGACGACCCCGGCCACGAGGTCGTCGGCGTCGAGCGACGCGTCCGCTTCGCCGTCGGCCGGAGCGTCAGGTCGCTCGGACGCCGAATCGGCGGACGCGGCCGACCGCTCCGGACTGCTCTCGGTGGAGGCGGCGGCCGTCTGGGCCGACGCACTCGCAGTCTCGACGCCTCCGCCGTCGGCGGCCGCTGCGCTTCCGGAAGTCGCCTCCGCGGACGGGCCGGGGAACTGCTCGCGGAGGTAGGGCGCGACGTCCTCGCCGAACGCGCGCAACTGGTCGTCCACCGCCTCGCCGCCGACGCCGTTGACCTCGAACGCCGGTTGGAAGTTCAGGCCGTCGAGTCCGCACTCCTCGACGATGCTCGACACCTCGTCCCGGATGTGGTCGGTGTCGCCGACGATGGCGACGCCCTTCTCCACGAACAGGTCGGCACCGTGTTCGCGCAGCGCCGCCGTCGCTTCCTCGTAATCGAGTCCGGAGACCGCTCCGAGCAGGCCCAGCGGCGCGTAGTAGTTCCACTGGTTCTCCAGTCCGCGCTTCCAGCGGTCGAGCGTCTCCGCGTCGGCGGCGTCGGTGTTGAACACGTAGCGGGTGACCGCGACGCCGCGGTTCCGTCGCTCGTCCCACCCGAAGGCGAAGGGTTCGCCGTCGTACTCCGGGCGGTGGTCGGGCCACCCCGCCTGCTCGGCGAACCGGTAGTAGGCACCGATGGCGTCCTCCAGCGCGTCGTTGGGCAGGCCGATGTAGAAGCCGTTGATGCCGCGCTCGGCCGCGAACTTCATCGAGCGCGGCGAGAACGCGGGTTGCCAGAGTTGCGGGTGCGGTGACTGTTCTGGCTGCGGATAGACCGACACCGCGTCGAGCGTCGAACCGCCCGAGACGACTTCGTTCGCCCCGTCGCTGGCGTAGAGGTCCGAGTCGGTCCAGTCGATGACGTCGTCGAGGTCGTACTCGCAGGCGTCGCTCTCGTAGTAGGCCTTCTCCTGCTCGTGGTGCCACTTGGTCCCCTTCGGCGGGACGCTGTGGTACTCGCCGTCGTAGGAGAACACGTCCTCGGTCCACGCCTTCCGGACGATTTCGTACTTCTCCTCGAACGACTCGTAGTTCCGTGGCTGGTTCTGGACGCCGCCGCCCCAGTACTGTCCCATGAGTTCGGCCTCGCGGGGTTGATACCCGCGCCCGATGCCGATTTCGGCGCGTCCGTCGCTGACCACGTCGAGGAGCGCGGCCTGTTCGGCGAACCGGACCGGTTCGTACCACGGCAGGATGCACGACGCCTGCCCGAGGCGCAGGTCGTCGGTCCGGGCCGCGATTGCGGTCAGGGTCTGGAGCGGGTTGGTGCTGACCTCTTGGCCCATCGTCTGGGCGTGATGTTCCGAGAGAAACAGCGAGTCGTAGCCGAGGTCGTCGGCCAGCACGCCGTGGCGAATCTGGTCGCGCATGGCCTGCTTGGCGGCCTCGTGTATCTCTTCGACCGAGGCGTCGGGGACGAGGTGGCCGTCGTCGGTCCGTTCGAGCGGGAGATTGGTCGTCGCGTTGTGGAAGGTGCCGAGGTGAACCACGATACGCGAACATCAAATCAGAGAGACTTATAATTTAGTATTAATTATACTACCAGCTATTTTACCGTTAGCCGTCCCCGCGATACGGTTACGGTTCTCCGATCCCCGACGCACCGACCGAGCGGTCACTCGGTCGGGTCCTCGCGGTCCCGGACCCACGCCTCGCTCTCGAACTTCGCCTCGGCGCGTTCCTCGGCGCGCGCCAGTTCGTCGTCGGTCCAACTCCCGTCGTCGGTCTCTGCCCAGTCGCCGAGGGCGTCCTCGACCGCTTCGACGGCCTCGTCCCGGTCCGCGCCGGACTGTTCGGCGATGCTGGTCACGCGCTCGCGGAACTCCGCGGGCGCGGTGTCGGGGTCGGCGAACGTCGAGAGGTGACGGTCGGCGTCGAGGTCGAACTTGAGCGACCCGTGCTGGACGACCGCGTCCTTCCGGCGGTACTGGGCGTTGCCCGAGATTTTTCGCCCCTCGCCCGCGACCACGTCGTGAGCGGGGTGGAGTTCCCGGAGATAGCAAGCCGGTTGGTGGATTTCGGGGAGTCTCTCGTCGGTGAACCGCGCGTCGATGCCGAGTCGCTCGAACGCGTCGAAGACGGGTTCGCAGAGCAGTTCGTACGTCTCCATCAGGTCGCCCGGCAGTTCGTCGGCGGGCGCGACGATGGAGTAGGAGATATCGGCGTCCCGGTCGTGGTAGATACCGCCGCCGCCCGTCGGTCGGCGCGTCACGGTGATGCCCTCGCGGTCGCAGTAGTTCCACGCCACGGTGTCGGGGTCCTGCCGGTAGCCCAGCGAGAGCGTGCTGGGGTCCCACTGGTAGACTCGGACGGTTCGAATCCCTTCCTCGGCCGCGGTCTGGGCCGCGATTTCGTCGAGGGCCATGTTCATCGGGCCGCGTCGGGACTCCTCTCGAATCAGCCGCCACTCGCGGTCGGACAGGGCCATACCGGGAGTTCGGGCGAGGGTGCCAAGTGGATTGCGAAGCCGAACAGTTAAGTGATTTAGGCCCGCCTAAACTACGTATGGACTTGAACCGATTCGGCAAGACGCGTGCGAAGCGGACTCGAACGTGGGCCGCGGTGTGCGCGGGCCTGTTCGGCGATTCCTCGTCCGACGAGCGCGAGGAGACTCAGTAGCCGTCACGGCTTTTGACGTGGACGGCGACCTGTGAGAGGGGGTACCATGGCAGACGCTTCGATTCGAACTCCGGCGTTCACCCACGGTGAATCGGTCCCCGAGAAGTACACCTGCGAGGGCGAGGACGTTTCTCCGGAACTGACCCTCGCGGACGTGCCGGACGACGCGGCGTCGCTCGCGGTGGTCGTGGACGACCCCGACGCGCCCGCCGGGACGTTCACCCACTGGTTGCTCTGGAACCTGCCGCCCGACACGGTCGAGATTCCCGAGGACGTGCCGCGACGCGAGGCCGTCTCGGAACTCGGCGACGCGAGGCAGGGCGAGAACGACTTCGGCGACGTCGGCTACCGCGGTCCCTGCCCGCCGGAGGGCGACGACCCGCACGAGTACCGGTTCACGCTCCACGTGCTGGACGAGGAGTTGAACGTCGATGCGGGGGTCCCTCGGCCGGAGGTGCAGGACGAACTCGACGCGAAGAGCATCGACTCCGACCGGTTCACCGGGACGTTCTCACGGGAATGAGACCGCATCGAACACCGGGCTAGTACGAAAGAAGCGGTCTCACCGACGCGACCGCTACTGTCCGCCGTTCGGCTTATCCACCGTCGCGTCGTTGAACATCTGGCGACTCGTTCCGGCCGCGCCGAACTTCGGAATCTGGGCGTAGTCGTACCAGAACCGCTGGTCGGTCTGGTGGTAGACGTTGAGGAACACCGTGTCCTGCCAGTTGGCCTCCTCCATCTCGATGTACGCCTCGTTGCGCGCCTGCTCGGCCTGATCGGTCGGTGCGGGGTTCTGCTGGACCGTGGTCCAGGCCCGTCTGGCGCGCTCGGACGCCTCGGTCCCCGACCAGTTGACGTACGAGATGGGCGCGCTCTGGGAGGTGTCGGTCAGCGGCGGGTTGAGCAACTGCAGGAAGTTGTCGGGCGCGGGCCAGTCCATGACCCACCCCAGCGAGTACGCCTGCAGGTTCCCGTTCCGACCGCGCTTGAGCAGGGTCGAGAACGGCGCGGTCTCGATGTTCATGTCGATGAACGCGCTGGAGAGTTTGTCGCGCAGGAGTTGGCCCACCTGCGGCCACGTGTTGGAGCGTTGGTAGACCGTGAACGTGAACTGGTACCGGTTGTCCGGGCCGTAGCCCGCCTCTCGCATCACCTGTCGCGCCTTCTGGAGGTCGGTCTGGCGGTAACTGTACGGGTACTCCTGCTGGGCGTGCTGCTGATAGGCGTCGGGACCACCGGGGTAGATGGCGGGCGGCGTGAAGTGGAACGCGGGTCTCCCGCGGCCCTTGAACACCTGCTCGACCAGTTGCTCCTTGTTCATCGCGTACGCCGCGGCGTGCCGGGCGGCCTGTTCGACCCGGTTCGTGTTGAACCCGATGTAGAACGTGTTGATGGTCGGAACCGCGAGGAAGTTGAGGGTCTCGCCGTTCCGAACCGGCCCGTACGTGCCGACCTCGCGGCCGCGTTCGTCGGTCGTCTCGACCTCGACCTTGTTCGGGTCGTAGAACTCCGTCGGGATGGAGAACGCGTCGGCGTTCTTGTTCATCGCGTAGGTGTACCGCGCGTTCGCGTCCGACATTATCTGCCAGTGGACTCGCTCCACCTCGGCCTTGTTCCCGTAGTAGTTGCCGTACCGCGTGACCGAAGCCTCCGTGTTCGGTTGCCACGACTCGAACTTGAACGGTCCGCACCCGACGGGTTGACTGGTGGCGAACTCGCTGTATTCGAGTTCCCCGTTGTACCCTTGGATGTCGCCGACGATGCCCTCGGGTACGGCGGCGAACGCCGTGTACGCCAGCATCTCCAGCGTCGCGTGGAACGGCTCTTCCAGTTGTATCCGGAGGGTGCGGTCGTCCACGGCTGTGACCGATAGCGTGTCCGGTTGGTAGTTCCCGTCGGCGTCGGTGGAGTGTTTGACGCCGATGGACTGGAGGATGAAGTAGGCCCGCCGCGACTCCGGCGACTGAGCCAACCGCTCGAAGGAGTACACGAAGTCCTGAGCGGTGACCTCCGACCCGTCGTGGAACGTCGCCCCCTCCTTGAGCGTGAAGGTGTACGTCGTGAAGTCGTCGGAGACCTCGTAGTTCTTCGCCAGCAGCGGTTGGACCTCGATGTTCCCGTCCGGGTAGTTCATCAGGGCGTCGAACACCTGCTGGATGACCTCTCCGGAGGCGGTGTCGGTCGCCTTGATTGGGTCGAGGGTACTCATCGTGGAGTTGATGAGGTTGAGCGTGCCGCTTGCGCCCTGCCCCTGCTGGGTCGTCGTCTGTTGAGCGTCCGCCTCTCCCGTGAACGCACTCCCGAGCGCGACGGCCGACGCCGCACTGCCGGTCGCTTCGAGGAAGGACCGGCGGCTCGTGTCTTGTCCCACCATGACAACGGAAAGCACGGCTTCGAGTTGCATTTATCCCCGTATCCGTGAGCGAATACGAATCGCTTGGTAAAATCAGCTAACGCCACAGTTTTTCGGCGGCCGGACCGCGAAACCCTAATCGGCCCCAAATCCTACATTTTGTATCGCAGTAGTTAGTTTATACTTGGTGGCCGCGCACCGGACCCCGAATCGCGCAGCGCACGGGTCCTGTCGGTTCGCACGCTACACGCGCGGAGACGCGGCGTCGCGGTCGAAGCGTCACGTCGGGTTGCGCGGGGCTTTTACCGACCGGGCGACTACGTGACGGTGATGGTCCAGAACGTCGCGGGCATGCTCTCCGAACTGGAGGTGGAGGACTTCCACTTGCTGTCGGGTATCGAACAGGGGATGCGCTTCTCTGAGTGGGTCGCCCGCGAGAAGATTCCGGAGTTCTCACGGCTGACCGCCGAGGAGGTCGATTACCGCATCGACAGGTGTCTCGACCGCGAACTGGTCGAGCGCAAGACGATACAGTACGAGGGCTACAAACTCAAGTTCGAGGGGTACGACGCGCTGGCGCTCCACACCTTCGCGGAGCGCGACACGTTGGAGGGGTTCGGTTCGCCCCTCGGCGTCGGCAAGGAGAGCGACGTGTACGAGGTCCAGTCGTACAAACCGCTCGCGCTGAAGTACCACCGCGAGGGCTACACCAACTTCCGCGAAGTGATGAAAGAGCGCGACTACACGTCCGACCGCGAACACGTCTCGTGGCTCTACACCGCGCGGAAGGCCGCCGAGCGCGAGTACGAGGCGCTCGAAGCGCTCTACCCCGACGTGAAGGTCCCCCGCCCGATAGACCACAACCGCCACGCCATCGTGATGGAGAAGATTGACGGCGTGGAACTCTCGCGGACGAAACTCGAGGACGAGCAGGTGGTGCCGATACTCGACCTGATACTGTCGGAGATGAGCGACGCCTACGCCGAGGGCTACGTCCACGCCGACATGAGCGAGTACAACGTCTTCGTCAACGCCGAAGGCATCACCATCTTCGACTGGCCGCAGGCGACCCCGACCGACCACGAGAACGCCGAGGAGTTCCTCGAACGCGACGTGGACAACGTGGTCGGCTACTTCCGGCGGAAGTACCCCCAACTCGTGCCCGACGTGGACGTTCCGGCGCTCTCTGCGGCCCTCGCGGACGGGACGTTCGAGTCCGCCCGCGACCACGCGTCAGAAGACTAAGGACACGACCGCCAGTACGAGGAAGATTATCACCAGCCACTTGGCGACGTCCATCGAGAGTCCCGCGACCCCGCCCGCGCCGAGCGCGGCGGCGATGATTGCGAGGACGAAGAAGGCGATGGCGAGTTCGAGAATCGCCATGCTATCGACCCCCGAGACACCGCGTCGGTTTCTCGACCGTTCTCACACGTCGGATAGTTCCGAACATGTCTCCGGATTTCTCGTCCACGCGCTTAGTTATCAGGTGGCTAATCCTCGCGGGTCGGCCGAGGACGCCGGGACCCCCCGTGAAACGGTCCGAAACGGTAGACGACAACGCGTGATTTCTCGGGTCTCGGCGGCCCGAAGCCACTTCTGACGGACGATGGTACACGGTCGCGGACTATGCGAACTCCGTTAGCACTCGCACTGCTCGTACTCGTCTCGGCGACGACGACGTTCGTCGCCGTACCGGCCGGTGCGGACGCCCGCGCGCATTCGGACGCGGCGCGGGCGCAGGACGGCGCGCCGCCGGACCCCGAGTCCGACGTGCTCGGGTGGGAGAACGGCTACTGGTACAACGAATCGCTCAGCATCGTTCGCAACGACGGGATAAACGAGTCCGAGCGGCGGAAAATCGTGGCGCGGGCGATGGCGCGCGTCGAGCGCATCAGGCAACTCGAATTTCGGAAGACGGTTCCGGTGAGGGTGATTCCGCGCGAACGGTTCCAGAATCGGAGTCAGGGTCCGGTAGAGGACCGCAGGCGGACGTTCGACAACGTGAAGTTCGAAGCGCTGTTCATGGTCAACGAGACGACGAACTCGCTGGCCGTTCAGGAGCGCAACGCCGGGTCCTCCATCGGCGGATTCTACAGTCCGACCGAGGACTCCATCGTCGTCATCTCGGAGACCAGACCGCCGAAGGTGGACGAACTCACGCTGGCCCACGAACTCGTCCACGCGCTTCAGGACCAGCACTTCGACCTGACGGAGTTCAACCGCTCGACCCGCGAGGAACACAACGAAATCGACGGACTGGTCGAGGGTGACGCGAACTACGTCCAGTATCTCTACACGAAAAACTGCAATCAGAACTGGAGCGGGACGTGTCTCGAACGGACGGGACGGGCCGGTGGCGGGAACGGGACGCTCGCCAACGCCGGTATCTACCTCCTGAAGTACCAACCGTACAGCGACGGGCCGCCCTTCGTCGCCGCGATTCGCAACGAGTCGGGGTGGGACGGCGTGAACGCGCTCTACGAGGACCCGCCCAACAGCACCGAGCAAGTGATTCACCCCGAACTGTACGGCGAGGACCTCCCGAGTGAAGTCGAGTTACGGGACGAGAGCAACGAGGACTGGCGCAGAGTCAAACTGGAAGACAGAGGGGTCAACTACGCCGAGTTCGGCGAGGCCGGACTGTTCACGATGCTCCTCTACCCCAGTCTCACGCAGGAGGGGACAGAGACGGTGATTCCGCGGGAATCGTTCGCCACCCGGAACCCCGCAACGGACCAGAACGCCCTCGACGCGTACAACTACAGCCATCCGACCACGGCCGGGTGGGACGGTGACAAACTCTACGCGTACGTCAACGAGAACGTGCCGGAGAACGAGACGGGCTACGTCTGGAAGACCGTCTGGGACTCCGAGAAGGACGCCGAGCAGTTCGCGGAGGCCTATCGGAAACTACTGAATATCCACGGCGCGCAGCAGGTCAAAGGGCGGCCGAACGCGTGGGTCATCCCCGACGACCGCGAGTTCGCCGACGCCTTCAACGTCGAACGGCGCGGAGACACGGTCGTCGTCGTGAACGCGCCGACGGTGGACCAGCTATCGGGGGTCTCCGCCGACGTGACGCCCGAGGCGGAGTCGAACGCCTCCGGTCGGAGTCAGGTCGCCCGAGCGCAGGTCCCAATCCGAAGTCCTTAAACGCCGACGACGAGAATTCACGGTAACTCGCTGGCAGACGGGCACCAGCGGGCACCTGTGGGCCGGAAGCGGGCGACGCCGCTCGCGTGCGGCCGCAGGACGGGATGTGGCCTCCGAGACGTCGGGTCTCGCGGGCTGAACCACGCAACGCCCGTGGTGACAAACCATGGCAAAAAGCTTCTACTCCCACATCAAGGACGCGTGGAAAGACCCCGGCGACGGCGATCTCGCCGAACTGCAGTGGCAGCGCAAGCAGGACTGGCGCGACCAGGGCGCTATCGAGCGCATCGAACGCCCGACCCGCCTCGACAAGGCCCGCGAACTGGGTTACAAGGCGAAGCAGGGCGTCGTCCTCGCCCGCGTCAGCGTCCGCAAAGGGTCGGCCCGCAAGGAACGGTTCAAGGCGGGCCGACGCTCGAAGCGGCAGGGTGTCAACCGAGTCTACCGACGCAAGAACCTCCAGCGCATCGGTGAGGAGCGCGCCAGTCGGAAGTACCGCAACCTGCGCGTGCTGAACTCCTACTGGGTCGGCGAAGACGGCAGCCAGAAGTGGTTCGAAGTGATTCTGCTGGACCCGGAGCATCCGGCCATCGAGAACGACGACGACCTCAACTGGATCTGCGACGACTCCCACAAGGGCCGGGCCTTCCGCGGCCTGACCAGCGCCGGAAAGAGCAACCGCGGTCTCCAGCAGCGCGGCAAGGGCACGGAACACACCCGCCCGAGCAACAACGGCGGTCAGGGTCGCGGGAAGTAGCGCGGGTTTCCCGCGAAGAAGTAGCGCGGCTCTGCCGCGAAGAAGTAGCGCGGCTCTGCCGCGAAGAAGTAGCGCGGGTTTCCCGCGGAGTAACTTCAGCACCCGAGACGACCGCTCGACGACTCGATTTTCGTTTCTTTCGCGTCACTCACAGTGCGATAGCCGACAGGCCGACCAGCACGACGTAGAGGGAACTGAGAACAAATCGGGTCCGCGACGCGGACGCTCCCCTCCGGAGGTCTTCGACCGCGGATTTATACCTCAAAGCGCCCAACTTCCGGCCATGAGTCTCTCGCTGGACCCGGAGCAACTCGACCGCTACTCCCGGCACATCATCATGGACGAGGTGGGACCGGAGGGCCAGCAAGCCCTGCTCGACGCCGCCGTGCTGGTAATCGGCGCGGGCGGTCTGGGCGCGCCGGTCATCCAGTACCTCGCGGCCGCGGGCGTGGGCACCCTCGGCGTCGCCGACGACGACGAGGTCGAACTGAGCAACCTCCAGCGCCAGATAATCCACGGCAACGACGACGTGGGGCGGCCGAAAGTCGAATCTGCGGCCGACTTCGTGGCCGATCTCAACCCCGACGTGGACGTGCGGACCCACGAGGTCCGAGTCGAACCCGACAACGTGGAGGGCCTCGTCGCCGACTACGACTTCGTGGTGGACGCCACCGACAACTTCCGGACGCGCTACCTCGTCAACGACGCCTGCACGCTCTCGGGCACGCCGTTCTCCCACGGCGCTATCTACAAGTTCGAGGGGCAGGTCACGACGTTCACCACGGAGGGACCGTGCTACCGGTGTCTGTTCCCCGAAGCGCCCCCGGAGGGGATGGTCGCCGACTGCGCGAGTACCGGCGTATTGGGCGTCCTTCCCGGCACCATCGGTAACATTCAGGCCACCGAGACGGTCAAGTACCTGCTCTGTGAGGGCGGAGGCCTCGACGCGGCCGAACTGCTCGACGGCCGGATGGTGTTCTACGACGCGATGGCGATGTCGTTCGAGGAGGTCGAGTTCCGCCAGAACCCGGACTGTCCGGTCTGTGGCGACGACCCCATCGACTCGCTGGCGCAGGTGGAGTACGCCGAGGAGTCCTGTCCGGTGAACGCCGACTGAGAGCAGGTTGCCGAACTCGTTCGCCGCAGAAGTTACGCTTCTCTACTTCTGGGAACCACTGGCTGTTTATATACCGTCTCCGGCCGTCGATTCGAACGTAAGGTGAACGACGATGACAACTACAGAAATCAACACCCGAGTCAACGAGTTCGAGAGCACGGTCGGCGGCGTCACGGTCCGGGGCGAGGCCCACAGTCTGAGCGCGTGGTTCGTGCTGGCGCTCCGACTCATGATGGGTTACGCGTTCCTCCACTCCGGACTCGACAAACTGCTGGCGGCGGAACCCTTCAGCGCGACCGGCTACCTGCTGAACGCGGTTCCGGAGGCGAGTCCGCTCTACGGGACGTTCCAGTGGATGGGCCAGACCCCGTGGTTCGCCGACTTCCTCGCGGTCGCCGTCCCGTGGGGCGAGACGCTCATCGGCCTCGCTCTACTCGCGGGCCTCGTGACCCGCCTCGCGGCGTTCTTCGGGGCGTTCATGATGCTGATGTTCTACTTCGGCAACTGGGACGTCGCCCACGGCTTCATCAACGGCGACTTCGCGTACATGCTCGTCTTCCTGTCGGTCGCGGCGTTCGGCGCGGGCCGCATCCTCGGACTCGACGCCGTCGTCGAGAACTACGACCTCGGCGGCCGAACGCTGGTCGAGACGTACCCGCGACTCCGGTACGTCCTCGGCTGAGCACTCCTCTTACCGGTCGTCGCGACCGTCTGTGCGGTCCGAGTCGGTTCTCGATGAACGGATAAACCCCCTGCCGGGACAGCGTTTAAATTACTCCTCGCTATATCAAATCCCCGAGAGCGATACCGTCGAACCCGTTTCCGCGCTCTCGTAGATAGCGGCTATCGTCTCAAGGTCCACGAGACCGTGCCGACCGTCGGGGAGAATCTCGCCGTCCGTCCGGAGTTGGTGGGCGAAGTAGTCGAACTCCTCGCGCATCTGGTCTACCTGCTCGTACTCTACGTCCGCCCGTGTACCGTCGACCTCCAGCGCGAACGCCCGGTCGCGCCGGTCGAAGAACGCGGGTTCGACGCTCACGACGCCCTCGGTGCCGACGACCTTCAGGTGGCTGGACTGGGCGGCGTGCTGACTCGCGGAGCAAGCCGCCAGCGTGCCGTCGTCGAATCGGACCTGAAAGGTGGCGGCCTCGTCGGGCACGTCCGAGAAGGCCTCGCCGTCCGAGCGCGCGAACGCCGAGACCGCAACGGGGTCGGCGTCGAGGACGAACCGCGCTGTGTTGAGCGGGTAGATGCCGAGGTCCATCACCGAGGTGCCGGGTCCCGAGAGGTCGGGGTCGAGACGCCACTGGTCGGGGTTCGGATTCATCTCCAACAGGTTCTGAGACATGCTCCCGTGGACGAGGACGGGGTCGCCGATAGCGCCCTCGCCGACGAGTTCGCGCGCCCGCCGGACCGCGGGTTCGGTGTGCATCCGGTAGGCGACCATCAGCGGCACGTCGGCGTCCTCGCAGGACTCGACCATCCGGCGGGCGCGCGCCGGTGTCGCCTCCATCGGTTTCTCGCAGAGGACCGCCTTGCCGAACTCGGCGGCCGACTCGACGAACGCGAGGTGCTCGGCGTTCGGCGTGGCGACGTACACCGCGTCGTACTCGTCTGTGGCCGCGCCGTCGTGGAACTCGTCGTAGGTGAGCGCGACTTCGGCGCTCTCGACGGCGTCGGCCACGTCCTCGGCCTTGTCGCGGTCACCGCTGACGACCACGGTCGTCTCGCACCAGTCGCTGTCCTCGGTCACGGGGATGGCTTCCTCGCGGGTCCACCACCCCAGTCCGACCATGGCGAATCGCACGGGTTCGAGGTCCGATTCCGTCTGCCAGTCGCGGCGTCCGAACGAGGAGAGGGCGTCTCGGTCCATACCGGACTGTCACGGTCCGCCCGGACGTAGCTTTCGACCCGGGCAACGCGGACACCGACCGAGCATAGAGTGCGAACGGGACCGACGAACGCTCGATTCGGACGGGACAGAAGTATCATGAATTAACGTAACTAGGATACGAACATTGAAACTGGCGTAAGAAAATGTTATACTATTTCTTCACAGATTGAGGAGAGGATGGAACGAAGTACCATCGAAGACGGACAGCGACCTTCGCGGAGGAACGTGCTGAAGGGAATCGGCGCACTGGGCGCGGCCGCCGCGGGCGCGTCGCTGACCGCCGACCACGCGTCCGCGCTCGGGTCGAGCGCGGCGTACCAGTACTACCACACCGACTGGGCTACCATCGAGAGCGACCTCTCGACTATCGCCGACCAAGGCTACGACGCGATACAGGTCCCGCCCGCGCAGTTCAGTCGAGTCTACAAGCACGAACGGGAGTACACGGGCGAGAAGTACGACCCGCCGCTGGGCTACCAGCCCATCGACCTGCTGAACTTCGACAGCGAGTTCGGGACCGAGTCGGAGTACCGGTCGATGGTGGACGAGGCCCACACTCAGGGACTGGACGTCGTCGCCGACGCCGTCGTCAACCACATGGCCGCGGGCGGGGACGCCTTCGAACGGAAGGTAACCCTCGACGACATCCCGCAGTTCGGCAGCGACGACTTCCACCCGGAGTGCAGCATCGACTACTCCAGCGACTACTCGGTCGAGGGGTGCTGGCTCGTCGGCCTGCGCGACCTGAAACAGGAGTCGTCGTACGTCCGCGGCGAACTGAAGAAGTACGTGGAGAAGTACCGAAACATCGGCGTGGACGGCATCCGATGGGACGCCGCCAAACACGTCCCGGAGTCGTTCTTCGCCGACTACGCCAACCAGTGGGCGAGCGACCTCTACACGGTCGGCGAGGTCATCCCCGAATCGTACGGCGGCAAGTCCAAACTGGACTACCTGCAGGGGTACGCCGACACCGGGATGTCGGTCACCGACTACACGCTCTACCACGTGATGAAGAACGAGGTGTTCTACGGCCCGGGCGGGGACATGAGCAGGTTGGCCGGGGCGGGGTTCGTCAACCGCGACCCGTACAGCGCGCTGACCTTCGCGGGCAACCACGACAGCCCCGACCCGGCCCAGTCGCTGCTGGCCCACGCGTTCATCCTGACCTACGAGGGGTATCCCCGCGTCTACAGCGAGGACTACGGCGTCGGCGACGACTCCATCGGGAACCTCCTGTGGATTCGGAACAACCTCGCCAGCGGCACGGCCTACGACCGCGTGACCGACGCCGACGTCTACGCCTTCGAGCGGTACAACAACCTGCTGGTCGCCATCAACAACTCCACGAGTTGGCAGACTCGCACGGCGTACACTAGCTGGCGGAATCGAGACCTCAACGACTACACCGGCGACCAGAACGGTCGCGCCGACGGGAACGGGAACGTCGAGGTGTCTATCCCGCCGGAGGGGTACGTCGCGCTCGCACCGTAGTCGGGACTACCAGAGACGAAGACGGTCCCCGACGTTCGCCGGGACCGGGCGAGCTTTCGAACACGCTATTGGGGACCCTCACCGAGACGAAACCGAGAACCATGCCAGACGAGACGTACGGCGTGCTTATCGTCGGCGGCGGCGTCGCGGGTCGCTCCGCCGGCGTCTTCACCGCGCGACACGGATTCGACACGGTCGTCCTCGACGGCGGCGGGTCGATTCTCCGGCGGAACGCCGCGCTGGAGAACTACCCCGGCTTCCCCGCGGGCGTGGACGCCCGACTGCTGCTGGAGATGATGCGCGAGCAGGGCGAACGCGCTGGCTGTGAGTACAGGGAGACCGAGGCCACCGGCGTGGAGGCGACGGACGACGGGTTCGTGACCGAGACGGCCGACGGCGACCGATATCGGTCGCGGTACGTCGTCGCCGCGACCAAGAACGCGACCGACTACCTCGAACCGCTCGACGTGGAACTGAGAGAGCGCGGGAAGACGTTCGTGGAGACCGACGAGAAGGGACGGACCACCGTCGAGGGTCTCTACGCGGCGGGGCGACTCGCCGGGAAGCCCCATCAGGCCGTCGTCGCCGCCGGGCACGGGGCCGAAGTCGCGGTGACGCTCCTCGAAGACGACGACCGACCGTTCTACCACGACTGGGTCGCTCCGGAGGGGTACTTCACGGGTCGCGGCCGGGAGGTGCCGCCCGGGTGCGAGGAAATCGACGACGAGGAGCGCGAGCGCCGCGAGGAGGAGTCGCTCGCGGCGATGCGCGAGCACTTGGGCGAACCGCACCCGGACGAACCGGAGATGCACCCGAGCGTGGAGAGCGACGACGAGTAGTTCCGACCCCGGCGACGGCATCGCGACCGCCGTCTCCGTCACTGTCGCGGCGGGCGTCCCGGACGCGTCGTCGTCGTTCCAACGCATACATACAGGCGCGACGACGAGAGTCGGACATGGACACTCGTTCGTTCGCTCGCGCTGGGACCCTCTGTAGCGCGCTCGGCGCGGTGCCGGTCGCCTCGGCCCATGGCGGCGAGGCGGCCCCGCCGATGCCACAGTGGATGGCGCTCGCGGTCCTCGTCGTCGGCGTCGTCGTGACCGTCGGCGGCGCGTACGCGCGTCACCGCACGACGCCGACGACCGCGCTCGGCGTCGCGTTCGCCGGTATCGTGGTGGCCGCAATCGGCGCGGTCGGTCTGGTCCAACTCTCGCCGGTCGAGACGCTGGCGACCAGCCAACCCCCCATCTC
This sequence comes from Halorussus aquaticus, assembly GCF_024218795.1. Taxonomy (GTDB): domain Archaea; phylum Halobacteriota; class Halobacteria; order Halobacteriales; family Haladaptataceae; genus Halorussus; species Halorussus aquaticus. The sequence continues at coordinate 1,523,639 of NZ_CP100400.1, read as the reverse complement.
GCGGGCGTGGTACGGCCCGCTGACGCTCGGTATCGGTCTCGCAATCGTCGTCGGGAGTCTCGTCGTCGGCCGGATGCGCTGGCCCGACGACCCCCGGTACGCCGCGCTCGGGATGCTACTGGGCCTGTGGGTCGCCTACCCGGTCCTCGTGCCGAGACCGCTGACGAACCCCGTCGGCTACCTGCTGGCCCTCGCCGTCCCGGTGACGGTCGGGTACGTCGTCCGGCGGGACTGCTGGGACCTGCTGGCGCGGGCGCTGACCGACCGTGCCGCCCGGTGGTTCGGCGTCGGCACCGGCGTCGTCGCCGGACTGTTCTTCATGTTCTCGATGGGCATGCTGACGTTCGTGCCCGAGGTCGGCAGCGGCGTGAACCTGAACCGGAGTTTCGTCACGACCTCGCAGGTCACCAACCCGCTGGTCTACTGGCCCGCCGTCGAGTTCCACTTCCACGACTTCGTCGGCACCACGCCGCTGAGCGGCGTCGTGTCTGTCGGAATGGCGCTGCTCGTCGGTCTCGTCGCGGTGCTGGTGGGACTGAACGCCGCTCTCCTCGCCTACCAGTGGCGAGCCAACGCCGCGAGCGGCGGCGCGGAGGCGACCGCCGGGTCCGCGGCCGTGGCCGCGCCGAACGCCTGCTGTTGCTGCGGCCCGGTCATCTCGGAGTTGGCCGTGGTGTCGGTCGGGCCGTCGGCGGCCGCGCCGCTCTACTGGCTGTTCGTGGACCTCGCCTCGCCGGTCGGTGCGCTGTTCTTCGTCGTCAGCGTCGGCCTGCTGGCCGGGAATCTGGCGCGGGCCGGGCGTTCACAGGGAGCGTGTTGAGTCGAATCGCTGGACGGTAACTCGCGCTGGAAAATCGGTAATCGGCGATTGTCTGTCGGAGCCGAACCGTGGTCGGAGCCGGAGCGGACCGGCGTGGTTACGAGTTCAGGCGGTCTATCACGCCTTCGCGGACGCTCCGCGCCGTCTGCTTCGGTCCGCGAACCATGGCGACGGTGGCGTCCACTCGCTCGCCTATCGTCTCCGGAATCGACCCGAACAGTGCTTGGGAGACCGACCCCGAACGCGTCGCGCCGACGCAGACCGTGTCGTACGCAGCGACCGCGTCGAGCAGCGTCTGCTCGATATCGTCGCCGACGACGACTTCGCTCTCGTAGTCCACGTACTCGATACCGGCGCGCTCGGCGAGGTCCGCGATTACGGCTTCGCCGCGCTCGCGCGGGTCCTCCTCGTCGTCCGGACGCTGGGCGTTGAGCAGGGTGAGCGACCCCTCTCCCGGGATGGTATCGACCAGTTCCGCGCCGCGACGAGCGGCGACGGGAGCGTGCGGTCCTTCGCCTGCGAGCGCGACGACGTCCCGCACTACGTCCTGACGCTCGGTCGTCGCCAGTTTCGCCAGCGTCACCTCGCAGGGTGCGTGCTGGACGACTTGGTCGATGTTCGACCCGAGGATGTGTTCGCGGGCGCTCCGGGACCCCTTCCAGCCCATCAGCACGTGGTCGGCCCGCTCCTCTTCGACGACGTCGAGAACGACGTCACCGACGTCGCGCCCGACTATCGCTCGCGTCCGGAGACCGATGTCGAGGTCCTCGGCGATGTTCCGGGCGGCGTCGAGCAGTTCCTGTTGGCGCTCGACGCGCTCGTTCTCGAACTCGAGGTCCTGAGACAGCGACGTCTGCTGGGGCACTTCGATGACGTTGACCGCGATGATTTCGGCGTGTTCGTCCTCGTGGGCGTGGGCGTTCGCGGCCGCCAACCAGAGCAGGTCCCGCTCGGTGTCGGGGTTCGCGACGGGGACGACGACCCGATAGTTGCCTTTGCCGTCGGCGGCGGTCGTCGGTTCCGGCGCGATGGCCTCCCCGACCAGTCCCTCGGTGATAGCGCGGTCGCGCGCGTACGCGAAGTACCAGACGACGCCGACGAAGACGATTGCGACGCCGATGGCCTGCACGACCCAGCTCATCTGGAACAGGATCGCGATGCAGGCGACGAAGCCCAAAATCGGGACGACCGGGTAGAGGACGCTCGGAATCTGGAACGCCGGGTCGTAGTCGTCCGGGTCGGCCCGCCGCATCACGACGACCGCGACGTGGACGAGCGCGTACGTGACGAGATACGAGAAGGAGGCGACCTCCGCGAGCGTCCCGATGGGGACGCCGCTGGCGATGAGCGCGAGGATGACCGCGCCGGTGGCGACGATGGCGCGGTACGGCGTGCGGAAGCGCTCGTGGACCTGATTGAGCCAGTTGGTGAGAATCTTGTCCCGGCCCATCGCGAAGTTGACGCGGGCCGCCGACAGGATGGACGCGTTCGCGCTGGACACCGTGGCGAGGACCGCCCCGACGACCATCGCGATCGCGCCGATTTCGCCGAGGAACTGCTCGGCCACGCGGGCGACCGGAATGTTCGAGGTGGCGAGCGCGTCGATGGAGAGGGTGCCGGTGCTGACGAACATCACCAGCACGTACATCAGCGTCGGCGTGACGACCGCCGCAATCATCGACAGCGGGAGGTTGCGGCTCGGATTCTTAATCTCCTCGGCGCTGGTGGCGATGACCTCGAACCCGATGAACGTGACGTACACCGTCCCGGCAGTGGCCGCGACTGCGGGCCATCCGTTCGGGTTGAACGGGTCGAGGGTCTCCATGTCCACGTTCAGGACGCCGAACGCGATGAAGACGATGATGAGTCCGACCAGCGCGAGGACGATGACGTTCTGGAGCGCGCCGGTCTCCTTGACGCCCCGGTAGTTGACGCCGGTCAGGATGGCGGCCATGACGAGCGCCGCGATGGCCACGCCCGTCGAACCCATCGGGACGAAGTACGTGAGGTACTGGCCGAAGCCGAGCATGTAGAACGCCGACGCGAACATCAGGCCGCCCCACATGCCCCATCCGACGATGCTCCCGAAGAAGCTCCCGAGCGACCGGTTGACGTAGTAGTAGCTCCCGCCAGCCTTCGGCATTCCCGTGGCGAGTTCCGACAGCGAGAGCGCCGCGAGCAGCGAGACGAGACCGCCGACGGCGAACGAAATCATGCTCGCCGGACCCGCCGCCTCGGCCGCGATGCTCGGCAGGACGAAGATGCCCGCACCGATCATCGTGCCCAGACCGATGGTGTAGGCTTCGAGGAAGCCGAGGTCACGGGCGAGTTCCTGGTCGGTCATCCGTTCGCCTCCGCCTCGTCCGGCAGGACGACGACCGGCCTGTCGGCGTTCCGGACGAGGCCAGTCGCCGTGTCGTTCGTCAGGAGCTTGAGCCACCGACTGCCGCCTCGGGGGGTGAAGACGACGGCGGAAGCGTCGAACTCGTCGGCGGCGTCGAGTATCGCCTCGGCGACGTCGGTGCCGTAGAGGATTCGCGTTTCGAGGTCGATTCCGTCCGCCGCGAGGCCCTCCTCGACGACCGCGAAGATGTCGCGCGCCCACTCCTCGCGCTGTTCGACGGAGGCCTTGTCGGGCGCTCCGCCTGCCTTCTCGACGACGTGGACGGCCAACACCTCACCGCCGCCGTCTCGGAGTCGAGGAAGCACCTGCTCGCAGGTCGCCTCGGCGTCCTCCACCGACGCGACCGGCAGGACGATTCGCTGTAGTAGTGTGTCTGTCATGCGTAACCTCTCTCGTTAGTCGGGAGGTTATCCTTCTAGAGTATATAAGTATGGTTTTGCAGGCAGTCATCACACACGTCAAAATTGAGCATTCCGAAATCCCACCGGGGAATCACTATCAGCCTATCGAGAGAACGAGCGTCGCACCGCCGAGCGGCGGCGATACCCGAAGTCGGAAGCGGTTTACCCCCGCTCGCCCACCTCCGAAGTATGAGCGTTCGCTTGGACGAGATAGACAAGCGCATCCTCTACCACCTCGCTCGGGACGCACGCGGTATCTCGGCCCCGGACATCGCCGAGGAGGTCAACGTCTCGGCGGGGACGATACGGAACCGAATCCAGCAACTCGAAGCCGAGGGCGTGATAGAGGGGTATCACGTCCGCATCGACTACGAGCGCGCGGAACGTCGGCTGAGGAACCTCTTCATCTGTTCGACCGACGTCCCCGACCGCGAGCGCATCGCCAAGCAGGTCGCGGACATCCCCGGCGTCATCGGCGTCCGCGAACTGATGACGGGACGCGGGAACCTCCACGTGACCGCCGTCGGCGAGGACATGGCCGACCTCTCGCGCGTCGCGCGGGACCTCGCGGCCCTCGGCATCGACATCGAGGAGGAGAACCTGATTCAGCAGGAGTATCGCGGTCCCTACGACGCGTTCGGCCCCGAGGACGGACCCGAGGGCCACTCCATCACCGACTTCATGAACCTCTCGGGCGGTGCGGAAGTGGTGGAACTCACCGTGACCCGTTCGGCACCGATTGCCGGACTTACCCTTCAGGAGGCGAACGAGCGAGGCATCATCGATTCGGAGGCGCTCATCATCTCGATAGAGCGCGACGAACAGATGCTGACGCCGAAGGGAGACACCAAGATGAATCCCGACGACGTGGTCACCCTCTTCTCGCGGACCGGCATCGACGACGAGACGATAGCGGCGTTCAGCGAGCAGTAACGTCCTCCGTCGCTCCGAGACGTAGTCACTACGCCGGTCACGCTCTACGGTTACTTGACCAGTCCGACGAACTCCCAGTGCAGGGACGGTCCCGCTCCGTCTTCGGGATGGTTCTCCACTCGGACGTGGTAGAGGTACGGCCCGTGGGGACACTCCTCGCAACCCTGCGCGCACGGTTGGCGTTTGACGACCTTCGCGTAGCCGTCGCGCTCTTCGACGTCGAGAATCTCCTCTCCCGGGCGCGCTTCGAGCAGGTCCGTCACCGTCGGCGGTCGCGGCAGGAGCGACTCCGCGTGGGAGATGACCGCGCGGAGTTCGGACTCGGACAGGTCGGAGAGACGTTCCGCGAGGTCGTCGGGGAGCGAGGAGCCAGGGGAGTCGGACCGGTTGTCGGAGTCTTGGGACATGCTCCGGATTTCGGAACCATCCCACTTAGAGTTACGGAATCGCAACCAACTACTTTTATAGTATTCTGTGTTCCTCAATCTAGCATGTACGTAATTATCGTTGGCGCAGGCGACATCGGGTCTCCGCTCGTCGAACTCGCCAGCAGGGAGAGCCACGACGTGGTCGTCGTCGAACGCGACGAGGCAGTGGCCAGCGACATCTCCCGGAACCACGACTGCCTCGTGCTGAACAGGGACGCGACGACGATGGAGGCGCTCGAAGAGGCGGGCGGCGACCGGGCCGACGCCATCATCAGCACGACCGAGTCCGACGCGACGAACATCATGGTGATGCTACTCGCTCGGGAACTCGAAATCCCCTCGCAGGTGTCGGTCGTCCACGACCCCGAGCACATGAGCCTCTTCCGACGGCTCGGCGTCAACGCCCTCGAAAATCCGGAGCAACTCATCGCGGAGTATCTCTATCGGGCGGTCCAGCGACCCTCGATAAAGGACTTCATGCACCTCTCGGGCGACGCCGAGATATTCGAGATTACCGTGGGCGAGGACAGCGCCATCACCGGTCGGAGCCTCGCCGCCGCCGACGAGAACGACGTTCTCCCGGACGACGTTCGGGTCGTCGCCATCGAGCGCGACCAGTCGGTCCTCCTCCCGCAGGGCGACACCGAGATTCGGAGCGGCGACTTGGTGACGGTGTTCTCGAAGCGCGGGTTCGGCTCCGAGATCATCGAGACGTTCGTCGGGGAAGCGACACCGTCGTCCGCGGTCAGTTGAGCCGAATCGTCACCGACGGCCGGGGGTCGCCGTCGCTCGCCCGCGTCGGTCACCGTCGAAACAGGACGGCGGCACCGCCGAACACCAGAACGACGACCACGACCGGGACGTGCCACTCGTCGGTCACGACCGGCGGACCGACGCCGGAGAGAACGAGCGAGACGGCGACGCCGACGATAGCCGCGGTTCCCCGCGGTCTGAGGTCCAAGTCGCCGTCGTAGAGGAGCGCGACGGCGACGAGACCGATGGCCAGCGCTATCCACTCGTCGCGCGACGAGAGGATGCCGTGGGGAACGCCGAACACGCCCTCGTTCGAGGCAAGTACGAACACCGGATTCTCTATCGTGGTCGTGCGCCGCGAACGACCGGCGTCGCCGTGAGCACGCCCGCCACCGACAAAAGCCCTCGCGGAGCAGTCGGCGAACTGCAGCGAGGCAATCGACTGGATTGCTCCGGGAAATTCGCGTTCCGAAAAGCACCGAAAATCCGATTCCGAAACGAACTGTGCTACTGCGTCTCGCCCCTCGACTCCACGAACTCGACGACTGCCTCGGTCCCCCGAAACCCCTCCGCCATCCGCCCGACGAGTTCGCCGTCCTCGAACAGGAGCAGTGTCGGGACGCTCCGAACGTCGTACGCCTCGACGAGCGACAGGTCGTCGCGGGGGTTCAGCATCCCCACGGCGGCGTCGGTCGCACGGGCCACGTTCCCGACGACCGGTTCGATGGCCTGACAGAGCGAACAGCCCTTGGTGTAGAAGTCCACCAGCGCGAGGTCGTTGTCGGCGACGAAGGCGTCGAGTTCGTCGGCGTCGCGGAGGTGAACCGGCTTGTCCGCGGTCGTTGCGTTCTGGTCGGTCACGCGTAACTCTACGGTGCCAGCGCCGGTTAGCCGTTCCGCTCTCGGCGGCTTCTGGCGGTTCTTCTTCGACCGTCGTCGAGTGGGCGAGCGGTCGGTGATGTGATGGGAGAGAGGAGAAAGGAAGATACAACCTCGTCGGAATCCTCTCTCCCGAACAGTACAACTCCGAATACGCGTGATATAGAGCGTTTATCTATCGTTTCGGTTTTGAGCCAATTGGAACGGGAAGAACATATTAGTAATTTGAGCAACAACTTTGCTCTATGAGCCTTGGGTCTGACCGATTCACCGACCTGCTTCTTGGGGAGAAGTGGTCGAGGACACGACAGGCGTTCATACTCGCAGTTGGGTTTGCCATCGTCGGTGTGGTGTTGGAATATGCCCTCTTTCTTACGAAATTCGAGGGTGGAGTGATTGAGACGCTTCACGAGGTGTTCCTACTCGATGGATACCTCCCGAGTTGGCACGCAACAGGCATGCTCTTCGTTATCGGCCTCGCCGCCCTTCATGCGTATCTAAATGAAGGGTATCTCCCGAGTATCCTCCTTGGCTGGAGTCCCGTGTATGGGAACGTCAGTTGGACGATTGGGTCTCCCACGGCGATCGAGAATTATTATCTCGACCCGGTTGCGGCGTTTGAGCGTACGTTCCCTGAAGCACTCGTCCTCGCTTCACTTGGGTTTGTCATCGGTCTCAGTCTCCGCTGGATTCGGAAGCGACGAGAGACCGACGCGATGCCCCAGTCCGACTCAGACAACCTGCAATCGACGGGATAACTCTCAGAGAATCAGTATCAGTACCAATCAAACTCGGTCAGCGATACGTTCGCACCACGCATCGTCCACCCCAACTCCGGGCAGAGTCGAAGCGTTTCGACAGCGCCAGCTATCACTCCCGTACGCAGTTCACCACACCGCAGAGGTCGGTGAACGGGAAAAGCTAGCTACTGATTGAACAATAGTGACCGCACAGCAGTCGGACGACGGGGAGCAATCCCGCCGTCGGCATCCGATTCCTATTTTTGGCTCGGGCCACTCTACTATCACTCATGGACGCGGCGCTGGGGCCACCCGAGAAGATGGCCGAGAACGAGGACGACCTGACGCCGATGATGAGTCAGTACTTCGAGTTGTGCCGGAAGTACGACGACTCGCTCGTGCTGTTTCAGGTGGGGGACTTCTACGAGACGTTCTGTGACGCCGCGGAACGGACCGCGCGACTGCTCGAAATCGCGCTGACCAAGCGCGAGGACTCGACCGGGACGTATCCGATGGCGGGCATCCCCATCGACAACGCCGAGTCGTACATCGAGACCCTGCTGGACGCGGGCTACCGGGTCGCCGTCGCCGACCAAGTGCAGGACCCCGAGGACGCTACCGGGGTGGTCGAGCGCGCGGTCACCCGAATCGTGACCCCCGGCACCCTGACCGAGGACGAACTGCTCGACACCGAGGACAACAACTTCGTGGCCTGCCTCACGGAGGACCCCGACCGCTACGGCGTCGCCCTGCTCGACGTCTCGACCGGCGACTTCTACGCGACCAGCGCGCGCCGCGAGGAGTTGGTCGCCGACGAGGTGAGTCGGTTCGCCCCGGCCGAGGCCATCACGGAACCCGACGCCACCGCCGACCCGTTCGAGGCCGACTGCATGGTCTCGCCCTACGACGCCGAGGCGTTCGACCCCGACGCCGCGGCCGACCGAGTCGAGCGCTACTTCGGGTCGCCCGACGCCCTGCTCGCGGCCGACGTGGAGGTCCGCGCCTGCGGTGCCCTCCTCGCGTACGCCGAGTACACCCGCGGTGGAAAACGTGCCGACGGGCATGCAGGCGAAGACGGGCACCTCGACTACCTCAACCACCTGACCCGCTACGAACCCCGCGAGTACATGCTGCTGGACCGGGTGGCGCTCGCCAGCCTCGAACTGTTCGAGCGCCGGACGGTCCACGGCGACGCCGACGTGACCCTGCTCGGCGTGCTGGACGAGACCTCGTCGGCGCTCGGAAGTCGGACGCTCAAGGACTGGCTCCGGCGTCCGCTGCTCGAACCCGACCGCATCGAGGCCAGACTCGACGCCGTCGAGGAGTGGACCCACGACGTGCAGGCCCGTGAGGCGGCCCGGGACCTGCTCCGGGACGTGTACGACATCGAGCGCCTCATCGCCCGCATCTCGCGGGGGCGGGCCAACGCCCGCGACCTGCGCTCGCTGAAGGCCACCCTCGACGTGGTGCCCGAGTTGAAGGCCGCGATGGTCGACTTCGAGTCCGAGTTGCTGACCGAACTCCGCGGGAACCTCGACGAACTCGCCGACGTCCGGGACCTCGTCGAGCGCGCGATTCGGGAGGACCCCGCGCGGGAAATCACCGAAGGCGACGTGATAAAGCCCGGTTACGACGACGAACTCGACGAACTCCGGGCGACCGAGCGCGAGGGCAAGGCGTGGATAGACGACCTCGAAGCGAAGGAGCGCGAGCGGACCGGCGTCGACTCGCTCAAGGTGGGCCACAACTCGGTCCACGGCTACTACATCGAGGTCACGAACCCCAACCTCGACGCGGTGCCCGACGACTACGAGCGCCGCCAGACCCTGAAGAACTCCGAGCGGTTCTACACGCCCGAACTCAAGCAGCGCGAGGACGAGATTCTGCGGGCCGAGAACCGGGCCGACGACCTCGAACACGACCTGTTCCGCGAGGTGCGGTCGTCGGTGGCCGCCGAGTCCGAGCGCGTGCAGGCCGTGGCCGACGCGCTCGCCCGACTCGACGTGCTGGCCGCGCTGGCTGAGGTCGCGGCCACGCGGGACTACGTCCGCCCGGAAATCGGCGGGGACGGTATCCGCATCGAGGGCGGCCGCCACCCCGTCGTGGAGCGGACCCAGCAGTCGTTCGTGCCCAACGACACCCGCCTCGACGCCGAGGACTCCTTCGCGGTCATCACCGGCCCGAACATGTCGGGGAAATCGACGTACATGCGGCAGGTCGCGCTCGTCACCGTCCTCGCCCAGACCGGGAGTTTCGTCCCGGCGGCGAGCGCCCGCATCGACCCGGTGGACCGCGTCTTCACCCGGGTCGGCGCGAGCGACGACATCGCCGGGGGCCGCTCGACGTTCATGGTCGAGATGACCGAACTCGCCTCGATTCTGGAGAGCGCCACCGACGAGTCGCTGGTCCTGCTGGACGAGGTGGGCCGCGGAACCAGCACCACCGACGGTCTCGCCATCGCCCGCGCCGTGACCGAACACGTCCACGACGAGGTGGGCGCGCTCACGCTGTTCGCCACCCACCACCACGAACTCACCCGGACCGCCGCGGACCTGCCGCGGGCGTTCAACCTCCACTTCTCCGCCGACCAGACCGACGAGGAGGTCGTCTTCGACCACGACGTGCGCCGGGGCGCGGCCACCGCCTCCTACGGCGTGCAGGTGGCCCGCGAGGCCGGTGTTCCGGACGAGATAGTCGAGCGAGCGCGGGAGTTGCTTAGCGAGGCGGAGTCGGCCGACGTGGAAGTCGAGGAGTCGGACCCCGAGACCGGGGGAGTCGAAGACGACAACTCGGAACCGACACCGAAGGCCATCGCAGACGGTGCGGAGGACGAACTCGCCGCGCGACTCCGCGAGGTGGACGTGGCGACGATGACGCCGCTGGAGGCGATGAACGAACTGGCGGAACTGAAGCGCGAAGTGGAGTAGGTAATCTCGTTTTCCAGAGGTCAGACAGAGGTGCAGTAGCGCCGACTGCCGTGGTCACTGCCGAGAGATGCGTGGCGCGACGAAGTACGCTACCGACCCCGCCTCGTCGGCGAACTCGTACTCGATGGCGACTGGCTGTTCGGTCCCGAGTCGGAGGTCGACGTCGAGGTCCGAGGGCATCGCGCGGCCGATGACCGAGAGGTAGTCGAGCGAGAACAGCGACCGGACCTCCGCGGACCTCACCTCGACGAGGTCGTCGGCCGTCAGTACGAGCGACACGTCGTCGGTGTCGCCCTCGGCCTCGACGAAGAAGGCGTCCTCCTCGGCGTCGATACCGAGGGCGAGGTGGTCCGAAACCATGTCCGCGGCCCGGACGGCCCAGTCGAAGTCGTCGGCGTCGGCGACGACGCCACCTTCGAAGTCGAAGTTCTCGCTGGGCCGGTCCGGGGGCCGTCGAATCGTCTCCGGGTCGATAAGCGCCAGCGCGTACTCGAGACCGCCGAACCGAATCTCCAGCGTGCGGGTCTCGTGGTCGAGTGCGAGGTGAACCGACTGGCCGCGGTCGGCCATTCCCACGACGTCGCCGAGTCGGGAGAGGTCGACGCCGCTCCGGACGCCGGTCGCCTCGTAGTCGTCGAACGCCGCCCGCTCCAAGGTGAGGTCGACAGACGCCACCGTCGCCGGGTCCATCCCCCACATCCGGACGCCGTCCTCGTCGAACGAGAGGTGACACTCGTCGAGGAGCGCGGCGACGAGGTCGACGGCGGTCTGAATCGCGTCGGCGTTGACAGTCGCTTGGAACGACCGGGTCGATGCCTCGGGGGCGTCGGCGTCTGAGACGGACTCGCTCATTGTGTCGCGTCGGAACCATCATCGACGGAACCTATAAGCGTTTTGCCGAGTGTGCCGGACATAATCCAAAATCCATTATCTATATAAATGGTAAACGCACATCATAACCCATATCAGATTATGACCGAGGACGAGCGGGACCGTGGCATCCTGAGTCGGGCCGACAGAGCGTACCTCCGCGGGGAGGCCGACCACGCGAGCGTCCAGTCCGAGCGGAACGCTCGGGGCCGCATCCGGGAGCGGATCTACCACGCGCTGCTGGACTTCGAGGTACTCGTCGAGCACCTCTCGGAGCGAGACCGCGAACTCGTCACCGAGAAGCGACTCGGCGACATCGACGGGACGGAGGCGTTCGACGCGCTGGTGTCTGGGGTCGCCTTCCTCTACCGGGCGACGAAGGACACGGACCTCGAGTTCGAGACGGTGCTCAACGAGGCGGTCAACCTCGCGGAAGTGAACGACGACCGGGTCGCCACCGTGGACCTCGACCTGACGTTCCAGTCGCTGACCGCCGAACAGTTGCGCCACAAACTGGAACGGGGCGAAGACCTGTCGCTCACCGAGGTCGCGTATCTCCACGAGAGCGACGAGGTCGGGTTGGACGAGTTGGCCCGGTACTTCCGGGACGCAGAGGAGGAGACGCCAGCGGTGGACGACGGCCGAATTCAGTCGAAGGTGACCAACTTCTGACTCGCAGCGGCGGGCGTCGCACGTCCGATAGTGAGCAGGCGACCTCCCGTACCACGAAGTCCGGTTCGGCGTACCGGAACCGAAGTCCGAAGTCGAGTGACCCGGTCGGTCAGTCGGACTCGCAACCGTACTGCTCGTCGGTCGGTCGCCCGCCGTCGGTCAGCGCGCGCTCCGCGGACGGAGACCGGAAGCGCCCCCGCACGTCTATCGACTCGCTGCCGATTACCGCGAACCCGGCGAAGATGGTGAGGAACCCGCCGACCGCGAGCGCCGAGATGTCCTCGCCGAGCAACGCCCACCCGCCCAGCGACGCCACGACCGGCACGAGGTAGAAGACGAGGTTCGCCCGAATCGCGCCGGTGACGTCGAGGAGTCCGAAGTAGGCGATGTACGCCAGCGCACCGGCGAAGAGAGCGACGTACCCGAGCGCGGCCAGCGCCTCCGGCGTCCACGAGATGGACGCGGCCGACTCCCCGGCCGACCAACTCAGGAGGTGACAGAGCAGCGCACCGAAGGGCAGGCCCCACGCGGTGCGGACCGTACTCGACAGGTCGCCGTCGGCCCACCGGATGAGGACGCTCCCCAGCGCGCCGCTCACCGCGCCCGCGAACAGAATCGCCTTGCCGACCGCGTCGCCGCCGAGCAGGTTCGCGGGGTCGGGGCTGACGACCAGACCGACGCCGACGAGACCGAGGAGCATCCCCGCGGCCCCGCGCGCCGAGAGGCGCTCGTCCGAGAGCAGGACGGCCGCGAACACCGGCGTCAGGATGGGGTTCAGACTGAAGACGATGGAGGCGACGGCGCTGGAGGCGTACTGCTGACCGACGAACAGCAGGGCGTTCGTCAGTCCGATGGCCAGAATCCCGGTCGCGAGGATGCCCGCGGCGTCACCGCGGGTCCGGGGGAGCAGGTCCTCGCGCGAGGTCGTGAGCGCCGCGTACCCCAGCAGCGCCGCGGCCGCGACGTCGAACCGGAGCGCCACGAACAGCAGGGGCGGGAAGTAAGCGAGACCGGCCTTCGCGGCGACGAACGTGCCGCCGAAGAGGACGCTGGCGACTGCGAAGAAGACGAGCGTGCGGCGTTCGACCACGGTCACGCCGCCTCCTCGCGTATCGCGTGCGCCGGACCTGCGAGGTGCGGCGCGTCGAGAGAACGAATCATACGACACGGTAGGAGCGCCGGGGTTATAGTTTCATTTAGAAACTATTTCACGGTAAGAAACGGCGGTGAGTCGGCGGACGTCGGTCGAGGCGTGAAATCGTTTCACGGTACGAAAGCGATTTACCGCGAGCGGTTCGACTGTCGGTCATGGAGTCCGCGCTGGAGGAAATCGAGTTCCTCGCGCTCTCGCCCAATCGAGTCGAAGTGCTGCGCCTGCTCGCCGCCGACCGACGCACGCGGAGCGACCTCGCGGCGGCCACCGGGGCGTCGCAGGCGACCCTCGGTCGCATCCTCGGCGACTTCGAGGAGCGGTCGTGGATTCGCCGCGAAGACGGCGAGTACGCGGCGACTGCGACCGGGCGACTCGTCGCCGAGGGGTTCACCGACCTGCTGGAGATTCTCGAAATCGAGGGCGACCTCCGCGACATCGTGCGCTACCTGCCGACCCATGCGATGGACTTCGACCTCCGGCGACTCGCCGACGCCACCATCACCGTTCCGAGCCAGATGCGGCCGAACGCGCCGGTCCAGCGGGTCCTCGACCTGCTCGGGGACGCGGAGGAGGTCCGGGCGTTCTCCCACGCGTTCAACGAGCAGAGCCTCGGACTGATTCGCGACCGGACCGTCGCTGGCGACGCGACGTTCCGGGGCGTCCTCTCGCGCAACGCCATCGACGCGCTCGCCGACGACTCGGGGTTGCGCGAACAGTTCGCGTCGCTGCTCGACGCCGACGGCGCGGAGATACGCGTCCGCGAGGAGGGGATTCCGCTCGCGGTGACGGTCGCCGACGACGCGGTCCACCTGCTGTTGCGCGACGAGAACGGCGTCCTGCAGGCGTCGGTGGACACCGACGACCGGGCGGTGCGTTCGTGGGCGCAGGACACCCTCGACCACTACTGGCGGACCGCCACGCCCCTCGACGCCGAGGAGTTCTCGACCTGAGCGGCGTCACTCCGGCGGACCGAGCGAGACGAACTCCAACCCCTTCTCGGCCAGCAGTTCTCGGGCGCGTTCGGTCACCGAGGGCGCGACCAGAAAACCGCGAATCTCGGCGTCGGCGTGGAGTTCGCGGTCCAGCGCCTCGACGTACCGCGATAGCTGACCCGCCGCGTCCGGGCCGACGCGCTTGCGCTTGAGTTCCACCACGACCGTCGCGCCGTCGCGGTCTTTCCCGTAGATGTCCACCGCCCCGGCGGGCGTCTCGCGCTCCGTGGCGAGCGGTCGGAACCCGGCTTCCACGAGGTCGGGGTCGTCGAGGACGCGCTGGCGGAGGTCCTCCTCGGTGCCTTGGAGCGCGAGGTCGTTCCGGTCGGTCACGTCGAACGTGGATAGCTGTTCGACCCGCTCGAACGCCACGACCAGTCGCTCCTCGGGCGAGGCCCGGCGACTGAGAATCCGGAACTCGCCGTCGGCGACGCTCGCCTCGTGGGTACACCCCGGCGGTTGCCAGTTGACCGGCTTCTGGCCCTCGTCGGTGTGGACCAGCGCGGTGCCGTCGGGCTTGAGGACGACCAGTCGGTCGCCGGGACCGAGCGTGCTGGCGGCCCGGCCCTCGTACTCGACGGTACACCGACCGAAGACGGTCACGAGGTTCTCGGCGGCGACGGCCGCGGCGACGCGGTCGCGGGCCGTCTCGGGGTCCGGGCGGTGGAGGGTGGCGGAGTCGCCGTCTGCGATTGTCACTGGGTCCGCGTAGGCGGCGAACGCACTAAAGCGGCCCGCGTCGCCCCGCCGAGCGTACCGCGCGGTCGCCGGTCGAGGAGTCCGCCGTCCGACGGTTTGGCGGAGTCAGTCGTCCACCGGTCCGCCGTCCGACGCTCGGTCGGGAGCTATCACCGTCCGGTCGTCGGCCCGCGTCTCGACGCGCCGGGCGAGGTACTCGGTCGCCGCCTCGGGAGAGAGCGCACCCCAGTCCACCGCGTCGCCGACGACCGCTTTCGTTCCCCGGAACCACTGCGGGAAGGAGTCGTCCCCCTCCGGGTGGACCTCGACCAGCGCGCCGTGACCGACCGTCTCGCTCCGCTCGACGGTGTCGCTGTCGGCTTCGAGACCGAACCAGAGGACGTGGAACGCCGTCATCTCGTAGTCGAGTTCGATCCGGTAGAACGCCTCGTGGTGGAGGAAGTCGAGGGAGTTCGCGGCGATGTCGGCCAGCGAGCGGTCGGTGGCAACTGGAGACGGGTCCACGGCGAACGGGGTGTCGGCGGCGTAGGGCGACTTCGCCGAGAGTCGGCCCGCGAGCGCGAAGTCGGCACCGCCCCAGTGCGAACGGTGGAGGTCGTAGGTGGCCGGTCCGTCGTCGGAAGCGTCGGTCGAGTCGGTGTCGTCGCCCTCGCGGCGGTACGCGAGGAGTGCGCGGTGTCCCATCGGCGGAATTCGTCCCGTCTTCGGATGTAAAGCTACGCTCGGCGGAGGGCGGTTCGCGCGACGTATCTTCCCCCCCGAAACTGTCATAATATCCTGTACTATTTGTTTGCGTATACAGTAACCTTCTTATCAGAAGCCTCCTTTGCCACGGTTGGAAGTACATTGCTATCGTCGCTATCGCCGGAAGCGAGTCGATGGCGTCGGGAGCTACAATCGTAATGCAGCTATTAGGACGGTCCACGAGGAATACTGTCGGGCGTGCGGACAGTGCGACGGTTCGATATTTATGAGAACTAATGTCAATACGGACGGGTGTACGCGGAGAGAACTGTTGACCACCGCGACGGGGGTCACGGCCGCGCTCGCCGTCGGACCGGTTCCGGCGTTGGCGGCGCAGGCGGTCCCAGACTGGACGGCGACTCTCGGGGGCGTGCCCGGCGAGTGCGTCGTCCACGGGAACGCGGTGTTCGTCGCGGACACGTCGGGGAGCGTGACTGCCTTCGATACCGCCGACGGAGCGGTTCGCGGCACGACCGCCACGGGCAAGGACATGGTGAGCGTCGGAGCCAGTGACTCCTACGTCGCCGCAGGTGCCAAAGACGGGTCGCTGTACAGCATCGACCGCGAGTCGATGACGGACAACTGGCATCGGTCGCTGTCGGCCTACGTGAACGGCGTGACGGTCGCCGGAACCGTGGCCTACGCCGTGACCGAGGACGGGGAGTGTTACGCCATCGACCTCGACTCGGGCGAGACCAAGTGGCGCGAGACGCTGTCGGGCGAGAACCCCGCCGCGCCGGTCGTCGGCGAGTACGTCTACGCTCGGTCCGGCGGCGAGGCCTCGTCGGGCGCGGTCTACGCGTTCGACCCCGATTCGGGCGCGACCGAGTGGCAGGTGTCGATAGCGAGCGGCGAGAACGCGTACGCCGTCGACGCCGACCTCGCGCTCTCGCCCGACGGACGACACCTCGCAGCGAACTACCTCCGGGGAGAGGAGGTCGCGGGCGTCACGCTCTTCGACGCCGCCGACGGGACCGAGCAGTGGAGCGCGCGCTCCGACGGTGACGGCGTGGGCGCGGTCGCGGTCGGTGCCGACCGCGTCGTCTACGAAGGCGACCAGCGCGTCTTCGGGCACGACCGCGCGACCGGCGAGCAGAAGTGGCAGTCGGGACAGGGAGTCGCGGGCGGTCTCACCTACGACGCGGGCCGCCTCTTCTACGTCGCCGACTTCGGCGACCAGGAAGCGGTCCGCGGAACGAGGAGCGACACCGGCATCGTCACGTGGGAGACCGAGAAGGAGTACCTCGACATCTGGGGCGGTGACGCCAGCGCGACCCACTACTACGCGCTCCACGAGGACGGTATCAAAGCGTACCGCCGGAAGAAGACGGTCGAGACGACGGAATCGACGACCCGAGAGGCGACGACCGAGAGCACGCGAACCGGCGGTGGAACCGGCGGTGGGACGGAGCGCGCGACCACCGCTCGGGCGACGACCGACCGGACCGAAACGCCGCGTTCGACCACCGCCTCGTCGGCGACCACGGAGGCCCCACTGCGCGACGCCACGACGGTCGCCAGCGATGGACGGGGACTGTTCGTCGCGGGCGACGGCGTCCTGCGCGGGAACGTCTCGACGTGGATGTTGACTGTCTCGGGATTCGCCCTGTCGGTCGTCGGACTGGTGTACTCGATGCGGAAGGAGAACTAACGATGGCGAGAGGCAAACCAGCACTCTGGAGTGCGCTCTTCGGTGGCCTGTTCGTCGCCGCGGGCGTGTACGTCAACGGGAGCGCAGTACCGTACAACCGTCTGGCCTCGTACCCTCTGTTCGCACTCGGGGCGCTCGTGGTCGTCGGCGGTCTCTACGTCCACACGGTCGCTCCCGAGGAACCGCAGATGCACGACGGCGAGACCGTGACAGACAAGTTCCACCCGACCCTCCGGGTGGCGTTCGTCAAACTGTTCGCGGGCGTCGTCCTGCTGGGGGTCGGCGGCTACCTGCTGGTCGGCACGCAGGTTCCGTACGCCTACCCGTTCGCCTGCGTGGCGCTCGGCGCGTACGTCTTCGCGGTCGGTCTCTGGCGGTTCTGGGCGAACTCGCTGACGACCTACTACGTGACGAGCAATCGGTTCATCAAGTCGTTCCGGTTCCTCGGCAACCGCCGCCGGAACGCCTTCATCGGGGACGTGAGGGGCGTCGAGGCCAGCCGCGGCTTCCTCGAAACGCTGCTGGGCATCGGCCACGTCCAGATCGCGACCGCCGGGAAGACGGCCGCCACGGTCATCAAGGCACGGAACATCCCGAACCCGGACGAACTGGAGGAGTTCCTGCTTCGCGGGATGAACGAACGGCAGTAGCGCCGCGCTCGGGCTAACCGGATTCTCGCTCGGTGGGCGCTTCCGGCCCCGATTCCGTATCTCCGGTATCAGTCGGCGTGAAGCAGTAACCGCCGAGCGCGTCGACCGAACGTATTAGTTACATAACCGACAAGGCAACTCATGGTCTCGGCGAGCCACTCCGAGTCGGTCGAAAGGGCAAGTCACCTGCTGAGCGCGCTCGCGGTCCTCTCCGCCAGCGCGGCTGGCGCGATTCTGCTCTCGGCGGGACCGCGCGCGGACGTGTTCTTCACCGGTTGGGTGCTGGTCGCGGTCGGTCTCGCGCTCGCGGGTGGAATCGGCGCGTGGACGAACCGGACGCCACTCGTCTGGGTCGCCGCGCTCCTGTTGACCGGACTCTCGGTCGTCGGGATGTGGTCCATCGGTCTCTTCCTCGCGCCCGCGGCGCTGCTCCTGCTCGGGTCCGCCGTCCTCTCCCAGCGAGTCGGGCCGCGCGAGGAGGTCCGCGCGGCGATACTCGCCGACCCGCCGTCACCCTCGGAAAGCGCGGCGAAGGCGACGTGCGGAGTCGGTTCCGCGGCGGTGGGCGCGTGGCTGGTGTACGTGAGCGCCGTGGAGGGAGGACTGTTCGAGGCCTGCGCGACCGAGACGCTGGCCTGTACGCTGGAGAACACGCACTGGGACGCGGTCGGCGTGACCGTCGCCGGACTGCTCGCGGTGAGTCTCGGCGGTTGGCTGCTCTGGAAACAGGTCTACACCGCGCGCGTTCTGGCATCGAGTGCGTCTACCCGGTGAGGGTGAGAATCAGGGTCAGATAGCCGAACTCACGCGATGGCCTCTTCCTGCTCCTCGGCGGCGTCGAGGTGTTCCATCCCCCAGTCGCGCATCTCGAAGATGAGCGATTCGAGCGACTCGCCGTGTTCGGTCAGCGAGTAGTTGACCCGGACCGGCTTCTCGCTCACGATTTCCCGGTTCACCAACTGCTTGTCTTCGAGGTCTTCGAGACTGTCGGACAGGACCTTGCTGGAGATGCCGCCGACGTCGGCCTTGAGTTCGTTGAACCCCATCGGCCCGCCTTCGAGCAGGCGGTGGACGATTACGGGGTGCCACTTCTTGCCGAGGAGCGAGGCGGTCGCGGTGATGGGGCACCAGTCCTTCCCGGCACACCACACCGGCAGTCGGTTGCTCGCGTCGGTGTCTGTCATGGTCGGGGCTACTCCGGCGACCCGTAAAAAGTTACCTCTAGCCATCTAGTTACCGAGGGTAACTAGGCGCTTCGGGAGCTGTGGAGGGAAGAGGTGAAACGGTGGAGAGCGGACGCTGGCGCAGTAACGCCGGGGCACAGTGTGCCGTACAATCGAGCAGTAGGTAAGACCCGCGGCCGCCGAACCACCACCGATTTGTCCGCACCCGCCCAACGCCCGCCAATGACCGACCTCGGAAAGGTGGACCGCGAGTTCTTCGACCGGCGCATCTACCCGCACCTCGGTGCCGAACGGGACGACGTGAGCCTCGGCCCCCAGCACGGCGTCGATTTCGGCGTCGTGGAGGTCGGCGGCGAGGCGGTCGTGCTGGCCAGCGACCCCCTCTCGCTGACCCCCGCGCTCGGGTTCGAGAAGGCGGCGTGGTTCGCGGTCCACGTCGCGCTCTCGGACGCCGCGGTGTCGGGCATCCCGCCCTCGCACCTCGCGGTCACCTTCACGCTCCCGCCCGAGATGACCGACGAGGAGTTCGGCACCGTCTGGGAGACGTTCGACCGCGTGACCAGCGAGTTGGGCGTCAGCATCGTGACGGGCCACACCGCCAGATACGGCGGGTGCCGGTACCCGTGGGTCGGCGGCGCGACCACCCTCGCGGTGGGCGACCCCGCCGACATCGTGCGACCCGACGGGGCGAGTCCGGGCGACCGCCTGCTGGTCACGAAGGGACCCGGCGTCGAAGTCGCGGGGTTCCTCGTGACGCTGTTCGAGGACGCGGTGGACCTCCCGGAATCGACCCTCGCCGAAGCCAAAGAGCGGTTCTGGGACATGAGTCCGGTCCGGGACGCGCTGACCGCCGCGGCGGCGGGACCGGTCACGGCGATGCACGACGCGACCGAGGGCGGCCTCCGGGGCGCGCTCGTCGAACTCGCGCGGGCGGGCGGCGTCCGCCTCGACGTGGACTCGGACGCGGTCCCCTACCTGCCGGGGGTCCGCGAGTCCTGCGAGTTCTTCGACATCGACCCGTGGGCCGCCACGAGCGAGGGGACGCTCGTGCTGACCGTCGAGTCCGAGGGCGTCGAGAGCGTGCTGGCCGCGCTCGACGCGGAGGGAATCCCGGCGGCCGAAATCGGTGCGGTGCGCGACGGCGAGGGCGTCTTCGTGGACGGCGAGCAGGTGGAACCACCCGAGGTGGACCCCTCGTGGGCGGTGTTCGAGGAGTACGCCGAGAAAGTCGGACTGGAGTGAGACGCGGCGTCTCCGGGTCCGCCTCGAACGCTTATGCGTCCGTAGAACGTACGAGAAGTATTCTATGACCAACTGGTACGCAGTCGCTGTCGGGTTCGTCGTCATGACCGTCGTCGGCGTGGTCGGACTCGCCGTCCCCGGAGTGGGGCAACTCGCGGCCGGTCTCGTCGGCGGGTTCGTCGCCGGGTACATGGCCGCAGGCGGCGCGGGACGCGGCGCGTGGCACGGCCTGCTCGCCGGGTCGCTCGGCGGCGTCCTCGTGGCGCTGATTTTCGGCGTCGCGGTCAGCGCCCTCGGTGCGGTCGGACTCGGCCCGCTCGGTCCCGTCCTCAGCGGCGGCGTCTTCCTCGTCGGCGTCGTCATCGCGCTCGCGATGGGTCTCGAAAGCGCGCTCGCCGGGGCAGTGGGCGCGTGGATAGCCGAGGCGTAGATTCGCGGTCGGACTCCGACTCCACGGCGGGACCCAGAACGGGACCGGAAATTGCGCCTGTACGCGAATCGTTTTCCCGGTCGGGTCCGAACCGTGTGGCATGGCGACAATCGACGCCGACGACCTGCTCCCGAACGAGCGGATGCGCCGGGGCGCACAGGACGGCCAGATCACCCAGATTCACCGGGGCGACCAGTACGCCGAGGCGGGCGACCGGTTCGAGGTGGACGGCGAGTCGTTCGAGGTCGTAGAAGTCAGCGAGCGAACGCTCGGCGACCTGACCGACGAGGACGCCCGCGCCGAGGGGATGGCGGACTTGGAGGAGTACCGCGAGATACTGAACCGGGCGCACGAGAACTTCGAGTGGTGCGACGACAGCGAAGTGGTCCGCCACCGGTTCGAGAAGGTGGAGTAAGGGTTTTCGGCGTGGTGGAGTTCTTCGGCGTAGTGGAATTTCTCGGTATAGTGGAGCCGCTCGGTGAGAAGACGACGGAAAAGCTAGCTACTGCCGGTACGAATGAGTCTCCGCACAGCACCGCGACCGCGGGCCTCACGCCTCCCCAACCGACTGCGCTTCTCGGTCGCTCCGCTCCCTGCGATGCTCACCCTCGCGCATATCGGCACGACCACTGACGGGTCGCGCCGGAAGACAACCGCGTCTTCCGAGCAATCGCGCCGACGGCGCGATGACGCCAGCGCGCGCCGACCGCACGACGAAAAACTGGAAAACGAATCCCGGATGGAGAACGGGAACCGGACTCGGAGGGAGAGCGGTCGAATCAGCGACGCTCGCGCAGTTCCGCCCGCAGGTCCGCGAGGTCCATCTCCTTCATCGACAACAGCACGAGCAGGTGGTAGACGATGTCGGCGCTCTCGTGGGCTATCTCCTCGCGGTCGTCGTCCTTCGCGGCCAGCAGGAGTTCGGTGGTCTCCTCGCCGAGTTTCTCCAGCACCGCGTTCTCGCCCTTCTCGTGGGTGAACAGCGAGGCGGTGTAGGAGTCCTCGGGCAGGGTCTCCTTGCGGTCCTCCACGACCGCGAACAGTTCGTCCAGTACGGCGTCGGTGGCGTCGTCCTCGACATCGGACGACTCGCCGGTCTGGTCCCCGCTCATGGGTTCAGCTCCGCGACCTCCCGGATGTCCTGCAGTTGGTCGAACTCCTCGCGGTCGCGCCGCCCCGACTCGAACACGTCCGACTCGACCTCGACCGGGGCGTTGGTCCGGGCCGCGAGCGCCAGCGAGTCGCTGGGCCGGGCGTCCACCACGGTGTCGCCCCGCGGCGTATCGACGTGGAGGTCGGCGATGTAGGTGTTGTCCTCCAGCGACGAGACGACGACGCGGGTGACTCGTCCGCCGAGTTCCTCCACGAGGTCGAGCGTCAGGTCGTGGGTCAGCGGGCGGCCGATGTCCTCGGCCTCCATGCCGCGAGCGATGCTGACGGCTTCGTCGAAACCGATGAATATCGGGAGTACACCGTCCTCGTCGTCTGCGGCGAGTACGACGACCGGGACCGGCCCGTCGTCGGTCATCGCCACGCGCACCGCGTCGATGTCGGCGTTCATACCCCGACCGACGGCGGCCAGAAAGAAAAGTCTGCCCTACTGGTCGGGCGCCGGAAGGCGCTCGGCGAGTTCGCTCTCGAAGAGCGCGAGACCGTGAATCCGGGAGTCGGGCGTCAGTTCGGGGTGGAACGAGGTGCCGACCACCGGACCGTCTCGGACCGCGACCGGGCGACCGTTCCACTCGGCCAGCACCTCGACGCCTTCGCCGACGTCGGCGATGACCGGCGCGCGGATGAACACCGCGGGGAAGGGGTCGTCAAGTCCCGCCACGTCGAGCGGTGCCTCGAAACTGTCCTTCTGCCTGCCGAAGGCGTTGCGTTCGACGGTCACGTCCGCGACGCCGAGGGTCTCGACGCGGTCGTCCCCGGCGTCGGTCGCGGCCACGATGAGACCCGCGCAGGTCGCCAACAGGGGCTTGGCCGCCTCGACGTGGGCGACTATCTCCTCGGCGATGCCCTCGTCGCGGAGCAGTCGCGAGATGGTCGTCGATTCCCCGCCCGGCATCACCAACAGGTCGCAGTCCGGGACCGTCCCCTCGGTCCGTACTTCGACGACTTTGGCCTCTCGACCGTACTCCTCGCTGGCGCGCCGGAGGGCGTCGGCGTGTTCGCTCACGTCGCCCTGCACCGCGACGACGCCCGCTCTGAGAGTCATGTCCGCCGGTACGGATTCGGAGAGCAAAAGTGGCGCGCCTCGGGACGCCGACTCACTCCTCGTCGCTCGTCCGGGACCCGAACAGCGTGCCGAGGCTGAGACCGTAGACGAGGTGACCCGCGTGGAAGACGAGGCGCTCGTCCACCTCGGGGTCCATGTCGAGGACCCGCTCCAACACGACGCGTTCGCCGAAGACCGAGAGCGCGAGCGCGTAGACCGACCCCCAGAGCAGACCGACGACTTCCCGGGAGGCGGTCTCACGGTGGTCGTCGTCCGTCGAACGTCCGGGTTCGTGCGACCCAGTGGAACCGGCGGAACTGCCCGCGTCGAACGGTGTCAGCGCGCCGAAGATGGCTCCGCCGACGGCGCCGTACAGCAGGTGGAGCGCGAGCGCGATTATCGGATGGTCGTCGGGGTCGTCGCCGGAGACGAACTTCGACCAGAACAGCGCGGTCGGCGGTAACGAGCGAGAGACCGGGAGCCGGTAGGCCGTCATCACGAGCGTGGCGACGAACCCGGCTCTCGCTCCCTCGGCGATTCTGGCGGCGAGTCGAGGAGCGCTGTCGGTGGCACTCGCCGAGTCCGCATCGACGCGACGGTCGCGTTCCGGGTCGGCGGTGCTGGTGAACGGGACGCGCATAGGGGAACGCCGACGACGACCGGGATAGCGCTGACGGCCGTCCGGAGGGCGCGAAATCGGGCGATGACGACGGAGTAACAGTGAGGAATCGAAAGCCGGGACGCCGAATCGAGTGCGCTCGCCGACTACAGTCCGAGGACGTTCAGGACTTCGATGAAGACGCCGAAGAGGACGCCGAAGGCGACGATGGTCTTGGGGTCGATGCGTATCGCGTTGCGGTCCTCGGCGTCGAAGTACCGGACGAGTCCGGCGCTGGACATCAGTCCGCCGGAGTTCTGGCCACTGCTCATGTTCGTCGCTCCGTTCGCCGGTCGCCTAAACCTTTCGGAGTGGGGTGGCGGCGTCGGGATGTCGAATCGGAGCGGTCCGGTGCGCACGAGGTCGAACCGAGGGTCGTCGGACCGGCGCGGCGGTCGGCGGGAACGCGGCAAAGTCGCGTCGGTGGGAAACCCTTATGCGCGCGGCGAAGATACGTTCGGAAGAACACGATGACTGTCACACTGAAGGACTTTTACGCGGACTGGTGTGGGCCGTGCAAGACTCAGGACCCGATTCTCGAAGAGATGGAGGGCGACTGGGACGGCGTCGAATTCGAGAAGATAGACGTAGACGAACACCAAGATGTGGCGAACGAGTATCAGGTCCGTTCCATCCCGACCATCGTCGTCGAGAACGACGACGGCGTCGTGGAGCGGTTCGTCGGCGTCACCCAGCGTGACGAACTCGAAGACGCCCTCGAAGAGGCTGGCGCGTAACCGTCCGAATTAGCATCTTTTACGGAAGTCTCGTCACCCGAGAGTGACGACGCTCGTCAGAGTACGGCGGGCTTCGATTACGGGAGTCCGACCCCGTCAGACTCCGACCGACGTCGGACTACGGCGGTCGCTGGAGTCGCTCGCCGGACGGGCGACCGTCGTCGGCCTCGCTCGCGGCGGTCTCGACCTCGACCGCGGACGGCGTCCAGCGACGACTCGGCGAGGCGAGGACGCGGACCGCTGGACTGTAGTAACATATCGGGTCGGCGTCGGGCGTCTCGAAGGCGTTGGCCCGGAACAGCGAGTTCTCCTCGACGGTCGCATCGGCGTCGTAGAGCGGCCACTTCGCGTGGTGAACGTCGGCGTACCGAAGCCGTCCGCGCGGCGACTCAGTGTAGTAGCGGTCGCGTTCGGTGAGGAACTCGGCCAGCGACCCGCGCTCGGCCTCGAACCGCTCGCCCTCCGGCCCGTAGGTTGCGTCGAACCTCGCGGGCCGCGCCCCCGGATGGCGGCGTCTGCTCTCGAACCGGACTCGGTCGTCGCGGGATTCGACCGAGATGGACGCGAAGTAGTACGGCAGGAGGTGAGTGAGTCGCGCGCCGAGGACCGTAAACGGGTCGGACACGTCGAGATTGAAGAAGTAGACGCCCGGTCGCCCCTCGCGGGTGACGTAGGTGCGGAGGTTGACCTCCGGAATCCGGATACCCGTCCCGGCCGGAAGCCAGCGGGGACGCACGTCTACGTTGACGAACGCGACGACCGAGAGCCACGCCCGGCCGTCGTACGTGTCGAGCGAGACCGAGTCGGGGACGTGCGGGGCGACGACGCTCGGGTCCGCCGCCCAGTTGGCGAACAGCACGTCGCGCCACCCCATGTGAAGCCAGACGACCATCGGTGGAGTTCGTGACCGTTCGTCGCGTTCGACGCTCCGTCGGCCAATAGTCGTTGCGGTCGCCGGGGAGTTCCGTCGGTCGGGAGCGGTCGGCGGCGCGACGATAGTCGTCCGAACCGACGCCGACGAGCGCGATGCGGAGCGAAGAACCGTCGGTTCCGAGCGCTACAGGTCGTAGATTTCGCCGAACTTCTCCTCGGCGTAGTCGAGGAAGTAGTCGGCGGTCAGTTCCTCGCCGGTGGCCTGTCGAATCAGTTCGTCGGTGGTGTAGCGCTGGCCGTGGCGGTGGACGTTCTCGCGGAACCAGTCGTGGAGCGGTTCGAAGTCGCCCGCCCGAATCAGGCCGCGGGGGTCGTCGAGTTCGTCCTCGATGGTCGCCCAGAGTTGGGCCGCGAGGACGCTCCCGACCGTGTAGTTCTGGAACCGGGCGAACCCGCCGGTCCAGTGGATGTCCTGCAGACAGCCCTCGGCGTCGGAGTCGGGCCGAACGCCGAGGTACTGCTCCATCTTGTCGTCCCACGCGGCGGGAATCTCGCTCACCGCGAGGTCGCCCGAGACGAACTCGTGTTCTATCTCGGACCGCAGGATGATGTGCATGTGGTAGGTGAGTTCGTCGGCCTCAACGCGAATCACGTTGTCGGCCTCCACGCGGTTGGCGGCCCGGTAGGCCTCCTCGGGCGTCACGTCCGAGAGTTCCGGGAAGTGATCTTTCACGGTCGGCAGGAACAGTTCCCAGAACTCCTTCGTCCGACCGACGTGGTTCTCCCAGAAGCGCGACTGGGACTCGTGGACGCCGTGGGAGCGCGAGTCGCCGAGCGGCGTCCCGTAGGCGTCGTCGCGCAGACCCAGCGCGTAGGTCGCGTGGCCGAACTCGTGGATGGTCGAACTCAGCGCGCCGAGGAGGTCCGACTCGTCGAACCGGGTCGTGATGCGGGCGTCGAACTGGGTCCCCGAGGTGAACGGGTGGGTCGAGGTGTCGAGGCGTCCGCGGTCCCAGTCGTAGCCCAGCAGGTCCAGCGCCGCCTCCGAGAGTTCTCGCTGAGTGTCGGTGTCGAAGGTCCCTTCGAAGGCGGGCGGCACGTCCTCGCTCGCCCGGATGTCCTCGATGAGCGGGACGAGCCCGTCCTTCAGTTCCTCGAAGATGCGCTCTACGGTGTCGAGTCCGAGATAGGGTTCGCCGTCCTCGAACATGACCTCGTAGGGGTCGCGGTCGGGGTCGATGTGTTCGGCCCGTTCGATGCGGAGGTCCAGCAGTCGCTCCAGCGTGGGTTCGAACGCCGAGAAGTCGTCGTTCGCCTTCGCCTCCCGCCAGTCGTCCTGTGCCTCGGACTGGAGGCGGGTGTGGTCCTCCACGAGCGACTCGGGTATCTTCCGTTCGCGGTCGTACTCGCGGCGAATCTCCCGGACGACCGCCCGCTGTTCGTCGGTCAGGTCTTCGTCGGCGGCGGCGTCGAGCAGTCGGCCGGTCTCGTCGTCGGTCAGTTTCTCGTGGGTGACCGCCGAGAGCGCCGAGAGTTGCTTGGAGCGGGCAGGCGTCCCGCCTTCGGGCATCGTCACCTGCTGGTCCCAGTAGAGGACGCCGCCGCTGTCTCCGAGCGCGGAGATTCGTCCGAATCGGTCGAGGAGGTCGTCGTACGCGTCGGCCATACGCTCACCTCGCATTCCCGACGTATCAAAATGAGGGTGGCGGCGAGGGCGTGGGGGTAGTCACCAGTTCTCGCCCCGACCGAACGCTTAAGATGCTAATTAGGCAACGTTTTCGCATGCCTTCCCGAAGACAGGTCCTCGCGGCGGGATGTCTCGCGCTGGGGGGCGGTTCCGGTTGCAGTCGAGCCCGAGACGCCGTCTCGACCGACAGCGGCGACGGAACGACCGAAACAGACGGAACCACCGCGAGCGGTGAGACTCCTTCCAGTGACGAACCGACCGCGGACGACGGGACCGCCACCACCGACGCGAGCGCGTTCCGAATCGTCGTCGCGGACGGCGACCGCGAAATCGAACTCGTGACCGGCGCGGACGTGGCCTCGGTGGGCGACGTCGAGCGGAGCAGAACCGGCGACGGCTATCAGTTACTCGTGACGCTCACGGACGAGGGAACTACGGCCTTCACGGACGGACTCGAACGGGCGGGCGCGTTCGAGAACCGCGACGACCACCCCATCCGGGCGTACTTCGAGGGCGAGATGCTCTACGAGGCGACACTCGCACCCGGCTTGGCTCGCAAACTCGAATCCGAGGAGTGGAGCGGCGAGTTCCTGTTGCACGTGAGCGAGCAGAAGACGGCGCGAGAATTGAAGCAGGCGCTCGAAGGGAACTGACGCTCTACTGGTAGTCGTCCAGTTCGTAGAGGTCGCCGTACTTCGACTTCACGTAGTCGAGGAAGTAGTCGGCGGTGTACTCCTCGCCGGTGGCCTGCCGAATCAGTTCGTCGGTGGTGTAGCGACTCCCGTGTCGGTGAATCTCCTCGGTCAGCCAGTCGTGGAGGTCCTCGAAGTCGCCCGCCGCGACCTTCTCGTCCAGATTCTCGACGTCGTCCTCCGCGGCGTCGAACAGTTGGGCCGCGAGGACGCTCCCGAGCGAGTAGGTCGGGAAGTAGCCGAAGTCACCGTGGCTCCAGTGGATGTCCTGCAGACAGCCCTCGGCGTCGGAGTCGGGCCGGACGCCCAGATACTCCTCGTACTTGTCGTTCCAGACCTCGGGCACGTCCTCCACGTCGAGGTCGCCGCGGATGAGGTCGCGCTCGATTTCGAACCGGACCACGATGTGCATGTGGTAGGTGAGTTCGTCGGCCTCGACCCGGATGAGGTTGTCCTCGTACACCTCGTTGGCGGCCTCGTACACGTCCTCGACGCTCGCGTCGTCGAGTTTGTCGGGGAAGCGCTCCTTGACCTTCGGCAGGAAGCGCTGCCAGAACGCCTCCGACCGGCCGACGTGGTTCTCCCAGAGGCGCGACTGGGACTCGTGGACCGTCATGTCGCGCGAGCTACCCAGCGGCGTCCCGTAGTGTTCGCGGGGGAGACCGAGGGTGTACGTCGCGTGGCCGAACTCGTGGATGGTGCTCATCAGCGCGCCCAGCGGGTCCGCCTCGTTGAACCGTGTCGTGACGCGGGCGTCGAACTGGTTGCCCGACGAGAACGGGTGGGGCGCGGTGTCGAGGCGGCCGTGGTCCCAGTCGTAGCCGAGCGTGTCGAGCACGTCGCGGGTCAGTTCCTCCTGCGTGTCGGTGTCGTACTCGCCCTCGAACGCGTCGGTGGCGAGGTCGGCGTCGCTCTCCCGGATGTCCTCGACCAACGGGACGAGTTCGTCGCGTAGTCGCTGGAGGACGCGCTCGGCGGTGTCGATGCCGAGGTACGGTTCGTAGTCCTCGAACAGCACTTCGTAGGGGTCGCGGTCCGGGTCGATGTGTTCGGCCTGCTCGCGCTTGAGTTCGACCAGTTTCTCGAGGGTGGGCGCGAACGTCGAGAAGTCGTCCTCCTCGCGGGCCTCCTTCCAGACGGGCATCGCCTCCGAGGAGACCTGCGATATCTCCTCCACGAGGTCCTGCGGTACTCTTGCGGCCCGGTCGTGCTTACGCCGGACCTCGCGGACGACCGCTTCCCGCTCGTCGGTCAGGTCCTCGTCCTCCAACTCGTCGAGCATCTCGGCCATCTCGTCGGACGTGAGAATCTCGTGCGTCACCGTCGAGAGCGCCGAGCGCTGCTTCGAGCGGGCGGGCGTGCCGCCCTCGGGCATCATGACCTCCTGGTCCCAACCGAGGACGCCCCCGGCGTGTCCGAGGTTCGTCAGTCGCTCTACCTTGTCGATGAACTCCGAGTAGGTGTCGGACGCCTCGTCGGCGGCGGCTTCGCTTGCCATCGGGGAGGAGTACGCTGTCAGGCGTTATCAAAGCGCGGATTTCGAATCGAAACGCCGTCGCTCAGAACCGCTCGGCCGCGTCCCGGTAGATGTCGTAGCACCGCTCCAGCACCTCGATACTCGCGCTCTCGGTGTCGGTGTGGGCCTCGCCGGGTTCCGCGACGCCGCAGACGACGCAGGTCGTCCCGGCCTCGGCCAGCCACCCCGCGTCGGTGGCGTGGGGCTTCGAGACCAGTTCGGGGTCGGCCACCTGTGCGTCGCTCGCGGCCGCCAGTACGGTCTCGGCGAAGTCGGCGTCGTCGCAGCGCATCGGGGGGAGGTCCTGCTCGACGGTCCACTCCACGCCCTCGATTTCCTCGACGCGCTCCAGCGGGGCGCGCTCGCCGGGGACGGTTCGCTCGTCCACCGTCACCTCGCACGCCTCGGGAATCACGTTCCACGCGCTCCCGCCGTCGATTTCGGTCACGGCGACGCTCCCCCTGACCTCCTCGCCGAACACTTCGACCGCGGGGAACTCGAGGTCCCGAATCACGTCTACGGCGTCGCAGGCCCGATAGACCGCGTTCTCGCCAGCCTCGGGTTCGCTGGCGTGGGCTGCCGACCCGCGAGCGGTGACGGTACTCCCCCGGCGTCCCTTGTGGGCGACCGCCACGTCGGTCGCCCCCTCGGCGGAGTAGCCCGTCGAGCCTTCGCCCACGATGGCGTAGTCCGGGGCGAAGCCGTCTTCGATGGCCGCTCGCGCGCCGACGCCGCCCTGCTCCTCGCCGACGAAACTGGCGAAGACGAGTTCCGAGGGCTGGTCGACGTCCGAACCGCCGCGGTCGGCGTCGTCGGACCGCGTCCGACCGCTCGCGGTGTCGCCCACCGCGGCGTCCCTGAACGCGAGCATCGCCGCCGCCACCGCGCCCTTCATGTCCGCCGTGCCCCGACCGTGGAGTCGGCCGTCGCGCTCCTCGACGACGTACTCGCCCGCCGCCGTGGTCTGAGAGTCGGCCGGGGGAACTACGTCGTGGTGGCCGACGAGTGCGAGCGAGGCGGCGTCGGCGGGGCCACGTCGCGCGACCACGTTCCCGGCGTCGTCGCGGGTCACCTCGGCGTCGGTCTCCTCGCGGAGCCAGTTCTCGATGTAGTCGCCCGCCTCGGTCTCGTCGTCGTGGCTCGGAATCGAGACGAGTCCGCGGGTCAACTCGACGACTTCGCTCATGTGTCGGGTGTGGACCGCGAGGCGCTTCAAAACGTGGGTCGCGGAACCGCGGCGCGTCGGGTATCGCTCGGGAGCGACCGTATCCTCGGTGGCAGACGAACGCTCCAGAACGGACGCGTCCACTTGTACCTACGCGTCCTCTCGTTCGTACTCCCGGACTTGCTCGCGCAGGCGGTCGAGTTCCCGGGCGGTCTCGCCCTCGGTGTCGTCCGAGAGGCGGTCGAGTTCCGCCCGGACCTCCTTGATTCGGTCGGCGTACTTCCCCGGCGACTCCTCGTCCGACTCCATCCCCGACAGCGAGCGCTCTATCGACTGGAGGGTGTTCCGAACCTCACTGCTGGCGTCGGTCTCCTCCCGGATTCGGTATATCTCGTCGTGAATCGCTTGCATATCGACCATGTCGGAGTGGACGGGGTGAGCGAGAAAAGGCGTGGTGGCCTCCCCGGCGCCACTCCGAGAGCGGTGTCTTCGCGCGGTTCCGGTCAGGTACCGCCGGTGTCTCCGTAGTGACGGTCGAGGTACTGAACGATGTCGTCGCTCTCGTAGAGCGATTCGTCGCGCTCGGGGTCCACGAGGAACGGAATCTGGTCCTCGCCGCCGAGTTCTATCAGTCGCTCGTGGGCCTGCTCGTCGCGCACCTCGCCGCCGTGGGTACGGGGGTTGTGCGCGACGTAGGACAGTCCGAGCGCCTGCATCTGTTTCCGAACTTTCTTCGAGTAGGGACAGCCTTCCGCCTGATACAGTTCGAGCACGCCCGCAGGTACGTTCCCGAGTCGGTAAACCCGAGTGGCCGACCCCCGAGTGGCCGATACGCGGTTACTCGGGCATAACCTGAAAGAGGTTCGGGACGAAAAGCAGTCTATGTCTGGGGAGATGCAGTCTACGTCCGGGGAAGCATCGGACGTTTCTCGGGAGCGAGCGTCCTCGACGGAGAACCGATGCGGACACGTCCACGAGGCCAGCGCGGTCTCCAACCTCGGCGGCGTCTGCTGCTGGCGGCCGGTCTGGGGCGACACCGAGCGGTGCATCTGGCACGCCGACGTCGCCCAGAAACCGACCCGCGTGCTGGAGGACGCCGCACCCGAAATCGGCGAACGCCTCGACGGGGCCATCTTCCGCGACGTCGAACTGTCAGACGGGGACTGGCTGGCCGGGAAGACGATTACCGACGCTCGATTCGTCAACTCCAACCTGGAGAACGCCGACCTGAGCGACGCCGACCTCCGGTACTCGCACTTCGAGGGGGTCGATGCCCACGGCGTGGACCTCCGGGACTCGAACCTCGAACACACCGAGTTCCACCGCACCGACCTCCGCGGCGCGGACCTGTCCGGGGCGCAACTCCATTACGCGGTGTTCGACAACGCCCGAATCGACGAGTCCACGACGTTCGGCGACAACGTGGTGTACGAGACGGAACTGCTGGAATCGACCGACGAGGGGCGACTCGCGGCGCTCCGCAGGCGACGGTCGGACCGTAACAGGGACCGACTGAGTCGGTACGAGGCCGCCCACTGGACGTACAACGAACTCCAGCGACTCGCCGAGGAGAACGGCCTGACGCAGGCCTCGCGGGACTACTACAACCAGCGCAAGAACGTCCGGCGGCGCGAGGCGTGGGAGTTCCAGTCGTACCCGCGAGCGCTCGGCAAGGAGGCGTGGCGGTGGACGACCGGGTACGGGTCGAACCCGTGGCGGGTAATCGGAACCGCGGTGGTCATCATCTTCACCTGTGCGCTGCTGTTTCCGTTCTTCGGTGAGGTACTGGGAGGGACGCCGGGTGGTGAACCAGTCAGGTACACCTACGACTCCAACGTGTGGTACAACCTCCTCGTGGTGTTCCCCCATAGCCTCTATCTCAGCACGGTGACGTTCGCCACGCTGGGGTACGGCGACATGCAACCGCTGCTGGGGGCCAAACCCATCGCCGCGTCGGAGGCGCTGCTCGGCCAACTGGTGATGGCGCTGCTCGTGTTCGTCCTCACTCGCAACGTGACGTGGTCGGAGTAGTCAGATGCCGCAGTCGTCCACGTACTCGAACCCCTCGTCGTAGTCGCCGGATTCGTCGGCGTCGTCACCGTCGCTGGCGCTGTCCCGTGCGGTCCCGTTCCGACCGCGGCGGCCCGCCCCGACGCCGCGTCCGCCGTCTCGGTCGCGGTCCGGCGGGCCGCCGCGACGACTGTCGGGGTCGCGGCCCCCACCGACGCCACGGTCCCCGTCGCGCTCGCGGACCCCCTCGGCGTCGTCTCCCTCGTCGCTCTCCGCGGCCAGTTTCCGCTCCACCGCGTCGGCGATCCACGATTCGAGCGACTCGCCGGGGTCGAGGTCGGCGTCGATGCGCTCCTTGAGTCCGGCCTCGACCGTGACCACGAGGTGTTCGTGACGCATGGACCGCGTTACGTGACGGCGGCGGATAAATCAGTCGTCCGTCGCCTCGTCGGCGATTTCCTCCGGTCGCGAGGCGTCCCACCCGGCGACGACGAGCGCACCCACCTGATTGAACACGAGGTCGTTGACGATGTCGTCGAGTCCGTACTGGACCAGCACCTTCGCGCCGACGAACCCCGCCAGCAGTTCGGCCCCGAACTCGAGTATCTCCCAGAGGACGCCGAACGCCATCACGAAGATGAAGACGAAGGCGAACTGTAACTCCCCCGGTAGAGTCGTCCGCTCGGAGTTCCGGTGTATCGTCTCGACCGTGGCGTAGCCCGCTCCGGCGACTATCGACGCCGAGAGGGCGTGGGTCACGGCGTCGTACCACGGAATGTTCTGGTAGGGACCCAGCATGCCCACTGCGTGCAGGAACACCGCCACCGCCAGCCACAGGACGTAACTAACGTCCATCGAGACGCCGGCGTCGCGCCGGAGCAGCGCCGGGACGAACGTGACCGCCAGCGCGACGACCGCGTTGACGGCGACGCCCACCTCACCGCGGAAGAGACCGTACGCCGCGATGGCGACGAGTCCGGCCTGTAGCAGGCGGACGGCCAGTCGTTCGCGGGCGTCGGACAGCAGTTCCGTCACCCGCAGTCACCCTCCGGTAAATCGGCGAGGTTGGCGTCGCTACTCGTCTCGGACTCGAAGTAGAGTTCGAAGACGACGGCCGCCACGACGCCAGCCACGGTGGCCCTGACGAACTCCCAGTTCACCGCGCGCTTCGACCCGAGGAGTTCGGTTCCGAGGTAGCGGTCGGAGTAGAACTGGAGGACCGCCCACGCGCCGATGGCCGCCATCGTCGTCAGGACGACCATCGCGTCGGCGAACCGCGGCGAGAGTTCGGCCTCGGTGAACAGCGTCAACTCGGCCACGACCGCGAGCGACACCGCGGCGACCCCGACGTAGGTCGCGTACTCGGTGACCCACGCGGGACCGACCGCCCGCGTCACGCCGGGGAGGACCGCCAGCGCGGTCACCGTCGGCGGAAGCATCGCGTCGGGGTCGCGTAACACGACCGCCGGGAGGACGAGGACGACCAGCGTCGCGACGAGAAACGCGGTCCAGACGAGGTCGCCGTCCACGAGGTTCTCCAGCACCGCCAGTGCGAGAACCCCGACGAGGAGCCAACTCACCCCGCCGCCGTCGTCGGTCAGCGATTCGAGTACACCCATACCAGTGACAGGGGGCCGACGCGATTGAAGGTTGTTGCCCCGCGAACGCGCGTTCGCTGGCCCGCCGACGCGCGTGGCCCCCTCGTAAAGAGTATCAACGCGCCGCACCAAAAGGCGCGTATGAACGTACTACCGGACACGAGCGTCGTCATCGACGGTCGGATATCCGACCGAATCGAGGACGGCGACTTCGAGGGCGCGACGATACTGGTGCCCGAGGCCGTGGTGGCCGAACTCGAAGCGCAGGCCAACGGCGGGGCCGAGAGCGGGTGGGACGGCCTGTCGGAACTCCAGCGACTCGCCGACCTCGCCGACGAGGGGACCATCGAACTGGACTACGTCGGCGAGCGACCCGACGCCGACGAGCAGGGCCGCGCCAGCGAAGGCGAGATAGACGCCCTGATTCGGGAACTGGCGGCCGAATACGACGCGGTGTTCGTCACCAGCGACGTGGTCCAGAGCGAGGTGGCGCAGGCGAAGGGCATCGAGGTCGAGTACGTCTCCCCGCGGGTCGAGGAGACGGACGTGGGCCGCCTCTCTATCGAGGACTACTTCGACGAGCAGACCATGAGCGTCCACCTCAAGGCCGGGGTCGAACCGATGGCCAAGCGCGGCGACGTGGGCGACATGTCCTACCAGACCATCGGCGAGGACCCGACCGACGAGGCGGCGGTCCGGGAAATCGCCCAAGAGATAATCGACAGCGCGAAGGAGAGCGACGAGGGGTTCATCGAACTCGACGAACCCGGCATGACCATCGTCCAGTTCCGCGATTACCGCATCGCCATCGCGGAACCGCCGTTCGCCGACGGGTGGGAGATAACCGCGGTCCGACCCATCGTCAAGACCGCGATGGAGGACTACGAGCACGCCGACGAACTCAAGGACCGACTCCTCGAACGCCAGCGCGGCGTCCTCATCGCCGGGTCGCCCGGTGCCGGGAAGTCCACGTTCGCGCAGGCCGTCGGCGAGTTCCTCGTGGACCACGACTTCGCGGTCAAGACGATGGAGAAGCCCCGCGACCTGCAGGTCGGTCCCGAAATCACCCAGTACACCGAGTTGGGCGGCGAGATGGAGAAGACCGCCGACTCGCTGTTGATGGTCCGCCCCGACTACACCATCTACGACGAGGTGCGTAAGACCGACGACTTCGAGGTGTTCGCCGACATGCGACTGGCGGGCGTCGGCATGATTGGCGTCGTCCACGCGACCCGCGCCATCGACGCGCTCCAGCGCCTCGTCGGCCGGGTCGAACTCGGCATGATTCCCCAGATAGTGGACACCGTGGTCTACATCGAGGCCGGGGAAGTGAACAAGGTGTACGACGTGTCCACGCAGGTCAAGGTGCCCGAGGGCCTGATGGAGGAGGACCTCGCGCGACCGGTCATCATGATTCAGGACTTCGAGACCGGCCGCCCCGAGTACGAAATCTACACCTTCAACCGGCAGGTCGTCACGGTGCCGCTGAACGAGGGCGAACGCGAGGAGGGCGGCGTCTCGAAGTTGGCCAAGCAGGAGATAGAGCGGGAGATTCAGTCGGTCGCTCGCGGACCGGTCGAGGTGGAAGTGCAGGGCCAGAACCGCGCCACGGTGTACGTCAGCGACGACGACATCTCCTACGTCATCGGCAAGGGCGGCGGGCGCATCGACGACATCGAGAACCGCCTCGGCATCGACATCGACGTGCGCACCCTCGACGAACTACCCCAGTCGGCCTCCGGCGCAGGCGGTGGCGCGGGAGCGAGCGCGGCGGGCGCGACGGCCACGCAGGGCGAAGTCGTGACGCCGGACATCACCTCCCGGCACATCGTCCTCCCGACCGACGGCCACGCCGGGGAGACGGTAGAGGTGCAGGCCGACGGCGAGTACCTGTTCACCGCGACGGTCGGTCGCGGCGGCGACATTCAGGTCTCGCGCGGCAGCGCGATCGCGGAGGAACTGGAACGGGCCATCGACCGCGAGCAACAGATCGCCATCGTGCGGGCGTAGTCGAACGCTCGCCGACGCGGACCGCGGGAAGATGGATAGCCGCGCGCGATACGCACGGCTGAGAGACGTGGGGAACGCGCGACCGACTCGGAGGGTCGCGCTCGGACGACCGGTCGGCGAGAGGTGATTACTCGGCTACTCGGCGCACTTCTGCGCCTCGGCGGAGTCGGCCGAGGTGTCGCACGCGACGTCGATCTCGTAGAGGTTCTGGCGGGCGTCGGCGAAGTAGACATCCTCCTGTACGACGTCCAGTTCTTCGAGTCGTTCGAGCGCGTACCGGACCGTACGGGCCGATAGCATCGACTCCTCGACTATCTGTTTCTGGGTGAGCGCACCCTTGTACTCGAGTACCTTGAAAACCAGTTTCGCACTGGGCGGCAGGTCGTCGATGTCCTCTAACTCGGACTGAGTTGCCATCGTTACGAATCGAAACACCCGACCAGTATAAAAGTATTGAGAACGTCTGGCACTGTTCGGTGGCGGCGCTGGGCGACTCGTCCGGGCCAGCGGGTTCCGAACGTAACAAAAAGGCCTTCAACTCGCGTCACTGAAAGACAGTCATGGCGACCGAACAGGCATCCGAGCGACGAGCATCCCACGTCAGGGGCGTCACGGTGACGGCCCTCGCCTCGTTAGGCGGCATCGCCGCAGCGTTCGTGTCGGCGATGTTTCTCGGCACCGCGCCGAAAGACCAGTTAGCGCTGGGCATCGTGGGTGCGTTCGTCATCGTCCAGTTACCCATCTTACAGGCACTCGGCATCGACGTCGAAGATTTCTCCACGAAGGACCACCTCTACGTGCTGTTCATGACGTTCTCGCTGTGGTTCGTCACGTGGACGATTCTCCTGACCAACGGAGTCACCTTCTAACCGATGGCGGACGACAGTATCGCGGTCGTGGACCTCGAACGGTGTCAACCCGACCGATGCAACTACGAGTGTAAGAACTACTGCCCGCCCAACCGGACGGGCAAGGAGTGCATCACGCTGCGCGGCGACGACGCCGACGAGGGCGACCCCGACCAAGTACACATCAGCGAGGAGATTTGCCTCGGCGAGACCTGCGGTATCTGCGTCGAGAAGTGTCCGTTCGACGCGATAGAGATAATCAACCTCCCGCAGGAACTCGACGACGAACCGGTCCACCGGTACGGCGAGAACGCCTTCTCGCTGTACGGCCTGCCGGTCCCGCTGGAGGGGCAGGTCACCGGCATCCTCGGGCCGAACGGTATCGGGAAGACCACGGCCGTCAGGATTCTGGCGGGCGAACTCGCACCGAACCTCGGCCAGCACGGCGACCCGCCGGGATGGGACGCGGTGCTGGACGCGTACCGCGGCACGGAGCTACAGGACTACCTCTCTGACGTCCGGGACGGCGAGGTGAGCGTCGCGCGCAAGCCCCAGTACGTGGACAAGATTCCCGACCAGTTCGACGGTTCGACCGAGCAACTGCTGGAGAACGTGGACGAGCGGGGCGTGCTGGACGACCTGCTCGAACGACTCGACATCGAACACGTCCGCGAGCAGGACATTGACAGCCTCTCGGGCGGCGAACTCCAGCGCGTGGCGCTGGTGGCGTGTCTGGCCCGCGACGTGGACTTCTACTTCATCGACGAGATTACGCCCTATCTCGACATCAGCCAGCGCGTGAAGGCCGCGCGACTGATTCAGGAGATGGCCGAGGAACACGGCAAGTCGATGCTCGTGGTCGAACACGACCTCGCCATCCTCGACCTCGTGGCCGACAACCTCCACGTCGCGTACGGTGAACCCGGCGCGTACGGTGTCATCACCGACCCCAAATCGGTTCGGAACGGCATCAACGAGTACCTCAAGGGGTACCTCCAGAACGAGAACATGCGCATCCGGCCCAACGCCATCGAGTTCGAGGAACACGCTCCTCGGCAGGTGTCGCGCGCCGACACGCTGGTCGAGTATCCCGACGTCTCGAAGTCCTACGGCGAGGGCGAGTTCGGTCTGGACGTGGAAGGCGGCACCATCCGCGAGAACGAGGTGCTCGGCATCGTCGGCCCGAACGGTATCGGGAAGTCGACGTTCGCCGAGTTGCTCGCCGGGCGACTCGACCCCGACGAGGGCGAACTCGGCTTCGAGTTGGACATCGCCTACAAGCCCCAGTACATCGAAATCGACCAACCGATGCAGGTCGAGGCGTTCCTGCGCTCGATAACCGACAAGGTGGGGTCGTCGTACTGGAACACCGAGATCGGCCAACCGCTCCAGTTGGACCGCATCATGGAGCAGAACCTGCTCGACCTCTCTGGCGGCGAGCGCCAGCGGGTCGCCATCGCGGCCACCCTCTCGGAGTCGGCGGACCTCTACCTGCTCGACGAACCCTCGGCGTACCTCGACGTCGAACAGCGCGTCCGCGCGACCAACGCCATCCGGCGGTTCGCCGAACAGCAGGACGCCACCGTGATGGTCATCGACCACGACATCTACATGATAGACCTGCTCGCCGACCGACTCATGGTGTTCGACGGCGAACCCGCGGTGCAGGGCCGCGCGAGCGAACCGAAGGGGATGCGCGAGGGGATGAACGACTTCCTCGCCAACCTCGACATCACGTTCCGGCGCGACGAGAACGTCGGCCGCCCGCGCATCAACAAGCCGGGCAGTCAACTCGACAAAGAGCAGAAGAAGTCGGGCGAGTACTACTACGCGCCCTGACGCGGTTACACCCTTTTCTTTGCGCACAACGCCTCAGACGATGCTGACCCGGAGGAAGTAGTACGTCCCGTCGTCCTCGACCACCTCCACGCGCTCTTTGTCGTAGAAGCTGAACTCGCCGCTCAACTCGACGTTGCAGTCGCACTCGATGGCTCGCCGGACGACCCGCTGGCGCTCGTCCGAGAGGTTCTCGAAGGCCGCGCGCTTGCTGGCGTTCCACTGCATCGCCCGACTCTCGTCGAGTGACGAGACAGAGAGGAACTGGTCGCCCTTCTGTGGTTCGTCGTCGGTCGTGGCAGGCGTCGTTTGAGTCGGCGTCTTCGTGGTGGTCGATTCGGCGTCCGTCGTCACCCCGTCCGGCGGTTCGTCACTGACGCGATACGTGTCCGCACAGCCAGCCGAAACGACGAGTGTGAGGAGGGCGAGCGCGAGGAGCGCGTGTGTGGAGACCGCACGCATACGGACGCTTGGACGGACGAACGGTAAGTGTCTTGTCCGTCGCGGAACCGAACGATTTTCGTCAACGCACTCATAGGCCAACGCAGTGACTCGTCTCCCCGCATGGTTCGGTACCGGACACGAGCGTCGCGCCAAACTACTGGCGTGCCTCGCTGTCGTCGCGCTCGCCGCGGCGTCCGTCGGAGTGCTGTCGGCCCCCGACCAACCCCGACTCACCATCGGCGACGAGAAGCCCGAGAACAACACCCTCGTCGCACTGCAGGGGTACAAACACGACGGGAAAGCGGTCGAGTTCTCCCCCGACGGCGACGTGGTCTGGGAGTACGCGAAACCGGACGACGTGTTCGACGTCGAGGCGCTCGGACCCGACCGAGTGCAGGTCTCGACCGCCGACGAGGTCTCCGACGCGGAGTGCCCGGCGCGCTATCGCGACGACGGGTTCGAGAACTGCGTCCGGAACAGCCTCCGTATTCTGAACAAATCGACGAAGGAGGTCGTCTGGGAGTACGCGTGGTACGACGCGGAACTCCACGAACACGAACTCCACGACGCCGACCACTACACCGTGGCCGCCTCCGACGGCGGAAACGCGACCGAGGACCGCTGGGTTATGGTGGACATGGGCAACGACCGCGTGTTCGCGGTGAACCGCCAGAAGGAGGTCGTCTGGGAGTGGAACGCCACCGACACCTACGACCGGCCCGCCGGGATAGGACCGGAGGGCGACTGGACGCACGTCAACGACGTGGACCGACTCCGACCGGGCGTGTTCCAGATAAGCCTCCGGAACTTCGACACCGTGGCCGAACTCCACGTCGCCAACGGGTCGAACCCGGCCGAGCGGTCGGTGACGGTCGAACCCGTGGTCGGCCCGAATCAGTACGCTGGGAAGGGCGACATCATCTACGAGCAGCACAATCCCGACAGACTCGCGGACGACCACCTGCTGGTCGCCGACAGCGAACACGACAGAGTCGTGGAACTGAATCGGTCGGGCGAGGTGGTCTGGGAGTTCGGCGGGAGCGCCACCCTGAACTGGCCCCGCGACGCAGACAGACTCCCGAACGGACACACGCTGGTCACCGACTCGTACAACGACCGGGTGGCCGAGGTGAACGAGGACGGCGACGTCGTCTGGGCCGTCGAGACCGGGCGTCTCCCCTACGAGGCCGACAGACTGCCCGGCGAGGGGAGTAGCGACCGCCCGACCGCGACCGAGGGCGGACTCGCCGACGGCGGCCGGGAGTCTATCGTCGAGCGCTACCTCGGGTTCGCGGTCGCCATCTCGAAGTACGTCCTCCCCGCGTGGCTCGGCAGGCAGGTGTTGTGGCTCGTCGTCGCGCTCCTCTCGCTGGTGGGCGTGGCGATAGAGACCGTCCGGTGGCGAGGAGTCGGCCTGTTCGACCGACAGACCGACGAGTTGACGGACGAGCAGTGACGGTCGAGCGTCGCTCTCCCGACTCGCTCTCGGAAGGAAAACCGGTCAGAAATCGAACAGCGAGTGAGTCGCGCGTCCCGACTCCGTATCGCGAACGACATCGTCGCGGCGGCCGGGCGTTCTCGGTCACCGTGTCTACCGACTACAGCACGTTGCGCTGACAGGAGCCACAGAGGTTCTCCTCTTTCACGTCTACCTCGCGGACGGTCGGCGAGAAGTTCATGACGCAGCGCTTGTTGTCGCAGTGTTCGAGACCGAGGGTGTGGCCGATCTCGTGGACGACCTCCTTGCGGACCCGGTCCTCGAAGATTTCGCCCGCGCTCCGGTTCGAGAACCCGCCGTCGCTGGAGGTCTGGAGACGGTACGTCGAAATGACGCTGCCGTTCCCGTCGAGATAGGCGAGACCGAAGACGTAGTTTCGGCGGCGGTAGAAGAGGTCCTTGGGCGTGATGGCGATGTTCTTCTCCCCCGACCCGACGCGGCCGGCGAGTTCGATGAACTCCTCGGCGCGGTACTGGTCGCGTTTCTCGTCGTGTGCCCCGGTCGGAATCGGTTGGGCGTCGTGGATAGTAACTTCGCAGTCGTAGACCGAGCGCAGAGCGGTCGAGGCCTGACGTTTCACTTTCGCGGAGAGGTCCCCGACCGGGACGACGTCAACGAGCATGGGAAACAATATGGGGGAGCGGCCCATAAACTTCCCGCCGTGCGTCCCCGAACCCGTCGTGCCATCGTGAACTGTCTGTCGGACTTCGAACGTCTCGTGGAGGTCGGCGTCGGCGAGCGGACCGACGTGGCCGCCGCGCTGGCCGAGACCGGTCGGTCCGTCACCGCGACGGACGTTCACCCCCGCGAGGTACCCGTCGGGGTCGAGTTCGCGAGAGACGACGTTCTCGACCCGGACCCGGCGGTCTACCGCGACGCCGACGCCGTCTACGCGCTGAATCTCCCGCCGGAACTCCACCGCCCCGCCCTCGACGCGGCCCGGCGACACGACGCCGCGTTCCTGTTCACGACGCTCGGGGGCGACCAACCGGCGGTTCCGGTCGAGCGCGAGACGGTTCCGGGCGAGACGATTTTCGTCGCGCGCCGGTAAGGACCGACTGTCGCGACGGTTACGGGGCGCTTACCGCCGAGAATCTTAATGGGTTTCCGAACGACCGTAGAGCGTGGCCGTCGCACCCGACCCGTCCGAAATCTTCCAGCGGGCAGTCGAGGAGGGCGAGCGCCGCCTCGACCAGTCGATGCTCGAACTGGTCTCGACCAGCTTCATCGCCGGGTTCACCGTCGTCTTCGGGATGCTCGCGCTGGGCATCGTCGAAGGGGCGTTCGAGCCGCGGTTCCCCGAACTCGCCAAGATAGCGGGCGCGCTGGCGTTCGGTCCCGCGCTCGTGTTCCTCGTGGTCGGGCGGACGGAACTGTTCAACGAGAACTTCTTCGACCCGGTGGCGAAGGCGGCCGACGACGAGGACTCGTGGATGGTCAGGTCGCTCCTCAGGCTATGGACGGTCACCTTCGCGCTCAACCTCGTCGGCGGCGGTCTCTTCGTGTGGCTGCTGTCCGTGGAGGGCGCGCTGACGCCGGGTGCGGTCCACGTGTTGACGCGGACCGCCGAGGAGATAATCCACCGGCGAATCCCCGCCGAGTTCGTCAAGGCCGTCACCGGCGGGGCGCTCGTGGCACTGCTCTCGTTCATGCTGGAGGCCGTGGACGGCGTCGGGAGTCGCATCCCGCTCGCGTACGTCGTCGGCGTCCTGCTGACGCTCGGTCCCTTCGACCACGTCATCGTCACGATACTCCACGTCTTCTTCGGCATGCTGCTCGGCGCGAAAATCGGTCTCGGCGAGCTAGCCGTTACGACGGTCGTCGTCACCGCGGGGAATCTCGTCGGCGGCCTCGGACTGGTCACGCTCAGCCACGTCGCGCAGGTGAAGGGTGCCGAGGAGTCCGGCTGAGAGCGGTCGGGCGAACCGCCCTAGCGAGTCGCTGGTCGGGGTCCGACGGGCGGCCCCGCCGGACTCGGAGTCGCGTCGAAAGCCCCTTGAACGCCGGTTCACTACCCCCTCGCATGCAAGCAGACGCGGTCGTGCTGGACATCGACGGGGTAGTCGTGGACGTGGCCGACTCCTACCGACGCGCAATCGTGGAGTCGATAGAGCGCGTCCACGGCGACACCATCGAGAAGGACGCCATCCAGTCGTTCAAGAACGCGGGCGGGTTCAACAACGACTGGGAGTTGAGCTACGCTGCGGCGCTGTTCGTCCTCGCGCGCCGGGAGGGACTGAACGCGGACGTGGAGACCTTCACGGACCGAATCGCGGCGCACCGAGCAGAATCGGACGACGCCGAGGCGGCCGACGGTCTGAACGCCGCCGAGGCCGTCGTGGACGACGCACTGGGCGAGGCGGCCCGCGAACGCGCACGGGCCGACTGGGACCCCGAGCGACTCCGCGAGGTGTTCCAGCAACTCTACCTCGGGTCGGACCTGTACGCCGACATCGAGGGCGCGGACCCCGACCTCGACGAACCGGGGTTCATCCACGACGAACCGGTTCTGCTCGACGCCGCGACGCTCGACGCGCTGGGCGACCGTCCGCTCGGAATCGTCACCGGCCGCCCGGCAGACGAGGCCGACATCGCCCAGCGCCGGGCGGGTCTCGACGTGCCCGACGACCGGCGGTTCACCATGGACGACTGGGAGGAGGGCAAGCCCCACCCGCACGCACTCGTCACGCTCGCCAAGCGGTTCGACGCCGAAGCGCATAGCGCTTCGAGCAATCAGACGCAGTCTGATGACGCCGATTCAGTCGTCTTCGTCGGCGACACGCTGGACGACGTGCGGACCGCGCGCAACGCCGCCGACGAGGACCCCGACCGCGAGTACTTCGGCGTCGGCGTGCTGACCGGCGGCCTGACCGGCGAGGCGGGCCGCCGGAAGTACGAGGAGGCGGGCGCGGATGCGGTCATCGACTCCGTGAACGACCTGCCGGAATTGTTGGAGTAAGGAGACTTTTTGGGGTTCGAGTTCGGCGAATCAGACATGGACTGGTCCCGACTCGGGAGTGCGGTACCCGACGCCCTCGTGATTTCGTTCGGCTTCGGCGCGGTTCTCACCCCGCCGGACCCGTTCGCGCAGTCGCTGTACGCCGGTCCGGCGTTTCTCGTCGCGCTCGCGGTCGTCTATCGCTACGGCCACCGGTCGGTCGCGCCGTGGTGGCGTCGCTATCTCGTCTTCGGCGGCGTCGTCCTCGCCGCCTCCGTCGCGTTACGGGTACTGGCGTTCGCAGTCGGCCCCGAACTCGCCGCGGGCGTCCGACCGGCGGTTCTGTTCGTTGGGGTCCTCTCGGCCGCGTGGCTCGCGTACTTCGGCGGACTCGAACGACTCCGAGACCGCGAGGCGGTGAGCGAGTCGTGAGACTTCGGACCGTCGAGCGCGCGGCGTGGACGCTCGGCATCGGGGGCTTTCTGAGTTACCTGCTCGGCGCGCTCCTCGCGCCGAATCCTACCCGGATACTCCCGTACGTCGTCGGTGCGTCGTTCGTCGGGTTCCCGATAGCCGACTGGTACGTCCGTGGGCAACTCGGCGACTTTCCGAGCGAGAGCGCCGGGCGACTGACCCTCTTTTTCCTCTCGATATTCGTCGTCTCGTACCTCGGGTTCGAGGCCGTCGAGTTCGTCGCCGCGCCCGACTCCGCCGTCGAGACGGTCGGGGAGGCCGCCGCCTTAGTGGTCGCTCTCTCCGTTGGACATCGGGCGGCGAATCGAGGCTACGACCGAGTTCGGGCGGCGTTTCGGTCCGACAGTCCGCGGCAGTGAGAATCTTTAATCCGGCCCCGCCCCGAACGTCGGGGTATGCGAATCGCACTCCTCGGCGGAACCGGCGACATCGGACAGGCCCTCGCGCTTCGATGGGCGCGAGACACCGACCACGAGATTCTCGTCGGGTCCCGCGACCCGGAGAAGGCCCGCAACAAGGCCGACGAGTACGAGACCGAACTCGACAGCGTCGGCGTCGAGTGCGAGGTCAAGGGGTTCGCCAACGAGATGGCGGCCGACCGCGCGGACGTCGTGGTGCTGGCGGTGCCCGCGTTCCACGTCCGGGACCTCGTGGAGTCGGTCGCCGACCGCATAGAGGACGCCGACGTACTGGTCTCGCCAGCGGTCGGGATGGACCGCGACGAGGAGGGGTTCCACTACAAGCCCCCGAAGGCGGGCAGCGTCACGGAACTGGTCGCCGACGCCGCGCCCGAGGGCGTCCCGGTGGTCGGGGCCTTCCACAACCTCTCGGCAGACAGACTCGCCAATCTGGACGTGGAACTCGACCTCGATACGCTCGTGGTCGGTGACGACGGCGACGCGGTGGAGACCGTGGTCGAGTTGGCCGACCAGATAGACGGTCTCCGCGCGCTGAAGGCGGGCGGGGTCGCCAACGCCGCGGAAGTCGAGAGCATGACGCCGCTACTCATCAACCTCGCCGTGGAGAATCAGGGAATGCACGACGTCGGCGTGAAGTTCGAGTAGCGCTCGGAGTCCGAACTCCTGCCGTCCGGCCGCTCGTTTTCGGCGTGCTTCGTCGCCCTCGTTCGGGGGTAAGCAGGGCCTATTCGGGGAGACAGGTCACCCCACACG
Organism: Halorussus aquaticus; assembly: GCF_024218795.1. Taxonomy (GTDB): domain Archaea; phylum Halobacteriota; class Halobacteria; order Halobacteriales; family Haladaptataceae; genus Halorussus; species Halorussus aquaticus. Next base: position 1,478,696 of record NZ_CP100400.1, on the reverse strand, counting down.
AGAAATCAGACCTTTCGATAGCTCTATAATCCGGCTGTTACACCAACACGGTTATATGGGTGGTGTGCATTAGCATACCATGTATGGCGACCGCACCGACCGGCGACGACGACGTTTTCGACGAATTCCTGTCCGAGCGTGGCCACGAAACCGAGACAGTCGGCTGGCAGGAGGACTACAACAAGAAACAGTGCCCGGAGTGCGGCGGACTTCACGATACGTCCGCGAACGAGTGTTCGGTATGCGGCTGGCGACCGTAGTTTCGGTCGCCCCGTCTCGCTGCCGTCCAGCGCATCGGTCCCAGACTGTGTACTCATTTTTCGACGCCTGACGCGTCCGAGACGGTTGTCGTCGATTTCTCCCCGGGCGTGATACTGCGTGCCAAGTCCGAATCTCGACGCTCGTCCGCGCGTGGCGGTTCGCAGTACGGCGACGATATCTGGGCATCGACTCCGCGCGGTCCGCCGTCGCGGTCCTGAGGACTCGGAACACATCCGGGAACACCACCGGAATCTTATTGTTTCGTCGCCGATACTCGTCTTCACGGCCTAACGGTGCAGTAATCGCCGGATACCGTCGCTCACGACAGTGTCGATAGAAATATAGTGTAAGATTTCCGTAGTGGCACAAGAGAAATGCCTGAGTGTCAGAACTGCGGTTCGTTCGTGACGGACGCCTACGCGCGAGTGTTCACACCTCGCGAGGTAGACGACCCGCGAGTGTGCCCGGAATGCGAAGACAAGATTCGAGACGGGAGCGAAGTGCGCGAGGCACGGTCGCCGCGGAACACCTCGTAACGCCGTCGAGAGATCGTTTTCTCCGTCAGTAACGAATCTGCGCGAAGTCGCGCGACCGCCGACGCTGACCGCCACTCCGATTCACATCGTTTTATGAGTGATGGGGCCATGTGATTGGTGTAATGAGCCAAGACACGGAAGAACGTGTTACCCGACTCTTCGGTGGACCGGGGAGCGGGAAGACTACAGAGTTGCTCGACCGAGTCGAGGGATTACTCGACAAGGAGGGCGTCACGGTCAACGATATTCTGCTAGTCTCGTACACTCGTGCGGCCGCCAACGAGGTCCGCGAGCGTCTCGCCGAGCGACGCGACCTCAACCCCCGCTCGCTGCAGGGGTCGATCTGTACGATGCACGCGAAGGCCTACGAACTGCTCGACCTCTCGCGGAACGACGTCGTCGGCGAGTCCGACAAGAAGGAGTTCTGTGAGGAGTTCGGCATCGAGTTCGAGGACGAGTACAGCGGCGCGGGCCGCCGGACCGCTCGTTCGACCACGCTCGGCAACAAGATAATCGCCACGAGCCAGTGGCTCCAGCGGACCAGTCGCGACGTGGCCGACTGGTACGACGTTCCCTTCCAGTGGAACGACGAGGAGGTTCGCCTCCCCCCGGAGATAGACGAGAACTCCCAAGAGGGCAACAAGTACACGCCGACGTGGCCGAGCGACGACGACCGACTCGACGTGCCCGAGGCCATCCGCGGATGGCGCAACTACAAGGGCGAGAACGACCTCGTCGGGTTCGCCGACATGCTCGAACGCGTGCGCCAGCGGTCGCTCCTCCCGAACGTGGACTACCTCGTCATCGACGAATTTCAGGACATCACCAGCCTCCAGTACGACGTGTACGAGGAGTGGAAGCCCCACATGGAGCAGGTCCTCATCGCGGGCGACGACGACCAGGTCGTCTACGCGTGGCAGGGTGCCGACCCCAAACTCCTCCTCGAAGAGGAGGGCAACGACGTGATTCTCGACACGTCCCACCGACTCCCGTCCGAGATTCTGCGCGTCGTCCAACAGGAGGTCCGCCACATCGAAGAGCGCCAAGAGAAGAACCTCTCGCCGCGCAAGGAGGGCGGGTCGGTCGAACAGGTCGATAGCCCGTCGATGCTCGAACTCGTCCGGAACGTCCGGTACACCGTGCAGGAACACGACGGCACGCTGATGATTCTGTTCCGGGCGCGGTACCAGATGTTCCGGTTCATCGACGAGTTCATCGACGAGGGCATCCCGTTCAAGTGCCTGACCGACCAGCGGATGTGGACCGACCGCCTCCAGCAGTACGTCGACGCCGTCGAGAAGGTGGACGACGACGAACCCATCACGGCGCTCCAAGCGCGCCGATTCGCAGACATGCTTCAGGACTCGGCGTTCGGCACCAACGAGCGCGACGAACTGTTCGACGCCATCGACGAGCGAAAGGAGGAGGCCGACACCGACGACCTCGCCGAAATCGAGGTCGAACCCGACTTCGTGACCGACTTCGCGCCGTTCATGCCCGGTCCGGCCTCGGCCGCCGACATGGTCCGGAAGGTCACGAGTTTCCAGAAGAACTCGATGCGGGCCTACTTCCAAGGCGACTATCAGGACATGGACGCCGACCGCGTGCGCCTCGGCACCATCCACTCCGCGAAGGGTCGCGAGGCCGACCACGTGTTCGTCGGCACCGACCTGACCGAGAAGGTGGTCGAGCAGATGGCCGCCACGGTGGGCGGCGAAGTCGACGGCGAGGAGTTCACCGCCACGACCGACCCGGTCCCGATTCTGACCGACAACGAGCGCCGGGTGTTCTACGTCGGAATGTCGCGTGCGCGCGAGCGTCTCGTCATCATGGAGAACCTCGTCAGCGGCGCGCCGACGCTCCCCATCGACGTGTTGCTCTACAACGAACGCAACGAGAAGGACATCGAAGACGCGCTGGCGGAAGTCTCGGAAGCGACGCCTCAGTGAGTCGGTCGCCGGTCGCGACCGTCGCTATTTCTGAAGCGGTGACGATTCGAGTCGAACGACGGTACGCCGATAGTCGCCTCATATACACGTATTAAATCGGTGAGGTGGGAAAAGAGAATTAACTCTCGGATTATCACAGCTAAAAATCCGGTGGCAACGTTTAAATAAACGGTTTTTGGTGATACTGCCATGGCAACGTTCAGTACGACACATGTTGACAAAAATTGCGGTCGGAGCGGTCCGCCCACCGGTCGGTCGAACCGTCGCGCCGAGGGTGTCGAACCGCGCCGGACGGAGGAGCAACGATGAAGATACGGACGAAACTCATCGTGCTGTTGCTCGTCATCTCGCTCGTCCCGGTTTCGGTGGTGGGTGTGGCCGGACTCCAGAACATGCAGGATATCGGGTCGTACGCGCAGGAACAGAGTTCGAAGCACCTCGAACAGCAGATAACGAAGGACCTCAACAGCACCGTCGAGGCGAGGACCGAGGAGTTCGGGAACCTGCTCGACGTGCGGCGAGTGGACGCCCGCTCGCTGGCGGAGTCTACCTCGGTGCAGAACTACGAGGCGGCGAGCGCGGGTGAGATGGAACTCATCCAGCGACAGAGTCAGAAGCAAGTCGGGTACACCGCGCTCCAGATGCACAGCACCATCGAGACCACGAAGCAGACGATTCTCGACGAGGAGTACGGCGGCCGGAGTTGGGAGGACCTCTCGTCGGCCGAGCAGCGACAGGTCGAGAACCAAGTCGAGACCAGAATCGTGGGCACGACCGGGAGCGGGATTCGTCCGAGCGGCACGCTCTCGGAGATGTTCCAGCCGGGGTACATCGGCGACACGGGATACGCGTACGTGACCGACCTCGATTCGAACATCGTCGCCCATCACAGTCTCGAAGACGGGTACAACCTCAGGAACGACGCCTCGCTGACCGTCTTCGACGATATCCGGACGAACGTCGAGTCGAACCCGGCCGTCCGAAACGGGTCGGAGTGGGGCGTCGTCGAGTACGAGTGGGAGGACACCACCCAGAAGGGCAACCCGAAGGAACGCAAGTTCATCGCCTACACCTACCACGAGGACTTCGACTGGGTGCTCGCGCCCAGCGTCTACTACTACGAACTCCAGACCGCCGCCGTGCAGAACGCGCGTGACGGAATCAACGAGTCGTTCCGGAGTTACCTCAACACCAGAACCGTCTCGGTCGGCGACGAGTCGGTGCGGGCCTACGACGAGATTATCATGACCGACGAGGAGGGGCAGGGCGTCCTCCGAGCGCACAGCAGCGGGGGCGAGGTCACGACCGAGTCGGTCGCCGGTACCTCGTACGCCGACACCGCTTGGTTCGACAAGACGAAGTCCTTGGAGAAAGGGGAGGTCCACTTCGGCGACGTGCGGTCGGTCGGCGGCAAGCAGGTGGCGTACATCACGACGCCGGTCTACCACGACGGCGAGTTCGCGGGCACCGTCGCGCTCAGGTTCAACTACAGCATCCTCACCGCGATGACGAACCACGTCACGGTCGGCGAAACCGGTCACCTGACCATCGTGAACGAAGAGGGTCGGGTGCTGAGCCACCCCGACCAATCGGTGATCGAATCGAACGCGAACATCGCCGAGGAGTCCTACGGAGGGTCGTTGGCCACGCTGGCCGACGAGCGAATACTGGCGGGCCAGACGGGACTCAGCACGTACACCAAGACCGAGAACGGCAACGAGAGCCGCTACTACGTGTCGTACGCCCCGCTCCAGTTCGGCGATAAGCAGTTCGCGCTACTCGGCACGGTGCCCGAGAGCGACGTGAAGGCACCGGCCGCCGCGCTGGGTCAGGACCTGAGCGACCGGACGACCTCCGCTCGGAACTTCATCCTCCTGCTCATCGCGGGTCTCATCGTGGCCGTCGTGGGACTGGGCTACAAGGCGGCGGAGTACTTCTCGACGCCCATCGAGCAGATTCGGGACCGAGCGACCGCGCTCGCGGAAGGCCGCTTCGACGAGGAGACCGACATCGACGCGTCCGACGACGAAATCGGGGAACTCGTGGAGGCGTTCGACGAGATGCAGGGGAACCTCCGAACGCAGGTCGCGGAACTGCAGGCCGTCAGCGAGAACCTCGGCGAAGGGACGCTCGACCAAGAGGTCGACACCGACCTCCCCGGCGAGTACGGCGCGATAATGACCGACATCGACGAGGGAATCGAGAAGCTACAGGTCGGGTTCGACGAGATTCGCCGGACCAGCCAACAGATACGGGAGGGTCGCCTCGACCAGACGGTCGATACCGACCTCCCCGGCGAGTACGGCGCGGTCCTCGCGGACCTCGAAACCGGCGTCGAACAACTCGGGGCGAGTTTCGACCGGATTCAGGACGCCAGCGAGCAGTTGCGCGAGGGAACGCTCGACCAAGACGTGGACGCGGAACTGCCGGGCCAGTACGGCGAGGTGATGGCCGACTTGGACGCCGGACTGACCGAGATCGAGAGCAGTCTGGCCGAGGTCAAGGAGTTCGCCGACCGCTTCGCACGCGTGAGCGACGAGACCGCGACGAGCGCCCAGCAGATAGAGGCCGCGAGTCAGGAGACCGCCGAATCGGTCGAGGAGATCGCGTTCGGTGCGGAACAGCAGACCGAACAGCTACAGGCCGCGGCGAGCGAGATGAACGACCTGTCGGCCACCATCGAGGAGGTCGCCTCGTCGGCCGACGGCGTGGTCGAGACCGCCAACGAGGCGGTGGACCTCGCCGACCAAGGCCGCGAGCACGCCGCCGACGCGACCGCGGAGATTTCGGCCATCGAGTCGGAGGCCGACACCGCCGTCGAACAGGTCGAGAGTCTGGAGACCCAGATAGAGGAGATAAACGACATCGTCCAGTTGATAACCGACATCGCCGAGCAGACCAACCTGCTCGCGCTCAACGCCTCCATCGAGGCCGCACGTGCGGGCGAGGCCGGAGAAGGGTTCGCGGTCGTGGCGGACGAGATAAAGACGCTGGCGAACGAGGCCGGTGACGCGACCGAGGAGGTCGAGAGCCTCATCGACGAGATTCAGTCGCACACCGACGAGACGGTCGGCGACATGCGCTCGATGCAACAGCGCGTCGAGACCGGGTCCGCGACCATCGCCGACGCCATCGAGATGTTCGACGACATCGCCGGAGCGATACAGGAGGCCGAACACGGCGTCGAGGAGATTTCCGACGCCGCCGAGGACCAAGCGGTCTCCACCGAGGAAGTGGTGGCGATGGTGGACGAGGTCTCCAGCGTGAGCCAACAGACCGCCGCCGAGGCGAGTTCCGTCTCGTCTGCGACCCAAGAGCAGACCGCGGCCATCAACGACGTGTCGCGGAACGTCGAGACGGTCTCGGACTCCGCCGACTCGCTCAAGGAACTCGTGGACGAGTTCGACGTGGACGAAGACGCCGCCTCGACCGACCGGCAGTTCGGTGCGGAGTCGGAGTTCGGCGCGGAGTCGGAATCTGACGACGAATCGGAGTTCGAGGAGGACTCGGAGTTCGACGACGAATCGGAGTTCCAGTCGAAACCGACCGTCGCCGACGGCGGTGACAGAGAGGCGACCGACTCCGACACGTAGTCGGCGGGTCGTCAATCCTCGCCGCCGCGGGAGACGGGGGAGTGCAGCGCAACGGTCAACCCGGACGACACCGGGTGCGAAGCAGTTCTCGACGTGTTCGTTCTCTATAGTTCTCGATGCTGTCCGGGACTCAGTGCTACTTGGGGTGGTACTCGTTCAGGCACTCGCGCGAGCAGAACCGGTGCTGTAGGATGGGGTCGGACCCCGACTGGTGGTGGTGGAGTTCGAAGTGTTCGGTCGTCCGGTCTATCTTGTCACCGCAGTGGAAACAGACCATGGCATAAATTAGCGCGCTCGTACGTATAAGCCTGTAGACCGCGAACGTCCGCCGTCGGTCCGCTGGGTCACTCCTCGTCGTCGGGCGTCTTGGCCACTTTGCCGATGGTCTTCTCGGCCACCGCGCCCGGAACGTCCGTTGGCGTCGTCAGGTACTCTTCTAGGACGACCATCAGGACCGCCACGGCGACGAACCCGCCGCCGAGCAGCGTTCGACCGTTCGCGAGGAACTGGACGCCGAGCAGACCGACGGGGAGCGCGAACACGAGCGTCGCCGCGAGTTGAAGCGTGCCGAGGATGCCCGGTTTACTCATCACCCGGTGGTTCCGGCCCGGCCGTCAAAAATCCCGCGGGCGCGGTTCGACGGGTCCGGAGTCGAGTCCGAAGGGTCGGAGTCCGCGACAGGGACCATCGTCGTTCGCTCTGGACTGCAGACTCCGGAACGTTTTTCATCCGACCGGCCCCACAAATCTGGTATGTTTACCGGAATCGTTGAGGAGGCGGGCGAGGTGCGCGACGTGACCGTGACCGACGAGGGCCGACGCCTCCGCATCGCGGGCGAGGACGTGACCGGGGACCTCGAACGCGGCCAGAGCATCAGCGTCAGCGGCGTCTGCCTGACGGTCGAGGAGTTCGAGCAGGACTGGTTCGAGGTGTTCCTCGCCAGCGAGACGGTGGACAAGACGTACCTCGGCGATATCGAGGTCGGCGACCCGGTGAACCTCGAACGCGCGATGCCCGCCGACGGCCGGTTCGACGGCCACGTCGTACAGGGTCACGTCGATACCACCGCGAAAGTCACGGAGGTGCGCGAGGTCGGAGAGGACTGGGAGTACGAGTTCGCCATCCCCGAGGGCTTCGGCAAGTACGTCGTGGACAAGGGGTCGGTCGCCGTGGACGGCATCAGCCTCACCGTGGCCGAGCGCGGGGAGGACACCTTCTCGGTCGCCATCATCCCGGAGACCCGCGCCGTGACCAACCTCTCGGAGAAGGAACCGGGCGACGCGGTCCACCTCGAAGTGGACGTTATCGCGAAGTACGCCGAGCGACTGCTGGACGACGCGGGGTTCGAGGTCGAGAACGCGAAGACAGAAGGCGTTCTCGACGCGCCCGAACAGTGACCGCTGGCGAGTAGTCGCCTCGCGCCACGACGTAGCGCGCCGAGTGTGAGTGGGTCGAACGCAGTTGTGTGTCGAACGAGTCTCGTTTCGGAAGCGGAGAACAGACGCCGATTCGCCCCGTCTTCGCCCGACTACTCGGAGTCGTCGTCGGAGTATCGTCGCTCGGTGGGTCGGCTCTCGGCGTACTCGTCGTCGCTGCGGTCACGGTCGGCGCGCCGACGTTCTGCAGTCTCCTCGGAGGTCTCGAAGTCGCCGACTCCGTCGGCCGACTCCTCGAAGTCGGCGCGGTCGCGTTCGACGCCGTCCTCGAAGGAGACGCTCGTCCCCATGTCGATTTGCCGGTAGGCGTTCCGGTAGCGCGCGAGTTTCCGGTAGAGCAGGTAGCCGAAGACGCCGTCGTACACCACGATGAAGCCGATGAACGCGAGTCCGGGTGCGACGCCGATTCCCAAGAGGTCGAGTATCGGTTCGAGGTACGTGACCAGCGTGTTGTAGGTCGCGTGGATGAACGCGGCGATGAGCAGGCCCTTGACCACGATGGGACCGGCGTTCTCGCGGTTGAACTTGGCGAGTCCGAGGTAGTAGCCCGCGAACGCCGAGTAGATGACGTGACCCGGCCCGGCCAGCAGGCGAACCGCGGCGGTCTGGCCCGCCGACGCTATCTGCTGTTGACCGATGGTGCTCACGTCGGTGATGCTCTGGGTGATGTAGATGGCGTTCTCGATGGTGGCGAAGCCGAGTCCCGCCATCGCGCCGTACACCGCGCCGTCGACGACCGCGTCGAACCGGTCGCTCCGGAAGGCGTAGAGTCGGATGGCCAACCACTTCACGAACTCCTCGACCGGCGCGACGACCAGATAGAAGAACAGCGCCATGCCGACGACCGGGACGAGGGTGACGACGCCCGCGAGCGTGTTGATGATGGCCGCGAACCCGGCGAACAGCACGCCCAGTAAGAACGTGGCGACCAGTAAGGAGAGCGGTTCGGAGGTCGTCACGTCGGCGTACCAGATGTAGGCCGCGAGTCCGAACGCCGGGACGACCGACATGAGGACGAACGCGCCGATTATCGGGTCCCTGACGGACGCCAGTCCGGTCAGCACGAACTGGGCGGCGAGGATGGCCAGCGCGAGCAGAACGACGACGATACGACCGAGGCGGCGACCCCAGCGGTGGACGCCGCCTGCTATCCTGTCGAGCGAACTCCGGGACTCCCACGTGGCGACGTCGTAGAGGTCCGCGGAGTCGGTCGCACCTTCTTCTATCGGGTCGCGTTCATCTTCCATCGCGGGAGGCTACGAATTCCAGAACCAATTATCTGGCTCCCGATTCACCTTTGACGCCTTAATTGTGATTATACACCATTAAGACTGGCAGGGGAACGCTTAACACCCTGAACCGACCAGAGAGTTCAACAAGATGACGTACCGAAGTGAGAGCCGAGGAATCCTGTACACAGCACCGCCGAGCGCCGACGACAACGACGCGACAGACGAGACGGCCCAAGCCGAGGACCCGACCGAGGAGGAACGCGAGATGCCCGAACTCGAAGGGACGAGCGCGACGACCGACGCCAACTGGACCGGCACCGTGCCCGCCGACGACTGAGACCGGACGACTGCGACCGACACCGTCTCTTCTCGCCCGAATCGCTACACCGAAGGGACCGCCGCCCGACCGTTCTCGTATGAGCCTCGACCCCCGCGTGCGCCGGGCGCTCCGCGACGCCGGCGTCTCCGAGGAGACGCTTCGAGAGGCGGCCGACGCCGCGACGGCGGACGCCGAACGCACGGCCGAACAGTTGGAGTCGTTCTTCGAGGACCGCGAGGTCGTCTACTCCGACATGGACCTGACCCACAGCACCGACGAGTACCCCGAACACGCGGTCGAGTACGCCGACCTGTTCACGCACAGCGAGGACGTTCGCGGGTGGCTTCGGTTCGACTCGTGGGGCGTCTACGTCGAGGGCGGCCGAGTGCTGAGCGACGAGGTGGTCGAGTTGACCCTCGGTCCGACGGTTCACGAGCGAGTCCGGTTCGCCACCGCCCGCGAGGAGCTATGAGCAACGTCCGGATTCGCGGTATCTACACCACCGCGCTGACCGAACGCCTCCGCGAGGCGTTCGACGTCGTGCAGGCCTCCCCGCCCATCCGGCGGCGCTTCGACGCGACGTTCTCCGGCGAGGAGTACGACGCCAGCGTCGAGACCACCGACGACCGGCAGGGCGTGGGGATCGTCGGCGACCCCGAGGCGGTCGAGGCGGTCACAGACGACCTCGCCGACCTCGGCATCGACACGTTCCGGTGGTCGGACCCGACCCCGCGCGGGGCCGTCTTCGACGCCGTCGTCACCGACACCCTCGGCGGCGGCGCTGTCGTGGACCTCGGCGACCGCGAGGGCTACCTCTCGTTCGGGGCGACCGACCGCCGAATCGACGAGGGCGACCGCGTCCGGGTGCAAGTCCGCGACCCCGTCGCGCCGTGGGCCGACCGCCGACCCGACCTCGACACCGAGATACAGGCGTTCGGCGGCGTCGTCAGCCTCTCGAAGGGCGTCGACAAGGTGGTCGCCCGAGGCGACGACGCGACCCGGACCGAACTCGCGCGGACGACCGAGATGCTCTCGACCGAGGTGCCCGACGACTGGGGCATCCGCTGGGAGTACGCCGCCGAGGACGCGGGTCTGACCGCGATGGACGACGCCCTCGGGAAAGCGGTCTCTCGGGCCGAGGCCATCGACGCCGCGCTCGCGGACGCCCCCGACTCGCCGGAGGACGCCGACAGGGGCGACCTCCCGCGGCGACTCGCCGCGCCCGAGGCGACGGAGTGGCTCTGGTTCGGCCGGGAGTCCCGGTTCGCCGTGGACGCCGAGCGCCGGGCCGTCACGACCACCATGCCGGGCCACCACCGGGTGAAGGCCGCCCACGACTCGGCCAGTACCGCCGTCGATTTCGTGGAGGACCTCTGGGCGGACGTGGGCGCGGCGAGCGGCGACGCGGACGACGAGTTTCCCGTGGGCGCGACGCTCCGACAGTTCGGTCCCGCGGAGGGCGACCGACTCGAAATCCGCCACGGCAAGCCCGACGGCCGGTGCTTCTCGCTCGGCCGGGGCGAGGTCACCGAGTTCGAACCCGCTGAGGGGAAGGCCACGGTCCGGCGCGAGATGTCCGGCCGCGGAACCTACGACGCGTTGGGGACGCCCCGCGAAGCGGGCGACGTGGCGGTCACCAAGTTCCGCGAGGGTCGGTGGTGGTACCCCACGGTCTACCGGGGCGAGGACGGCGAGAAGAAAGGAACGTACGTCAACGTCTGCACCCCGGTCGAACTGTTCCCCGACGCCGCGCGCTACGTGGACCTCCACGTGGACGTGGTGAAGTCACCCGAGGGCGCGGTCGAGCGCGTGGACGACGACGAACTCGACGCGGCCGTCGAAGTCGGACACGTCTCGGCGGAACTGGCCGAGAAGGCGCGGAGCGTGGCGAGTAGCGTAGAGCGGGCGTTGCAGTAGAAGCAGGGGCGTCAGCGCGTGAGTTTCTCCCGACTGACCTTCACGCCGGTCGGGGTGACGAGAATCTGGTCGTCGCCCTTCTGGACGATGTCGCCGTCCACCTCGCGGGCGACCTGCTGGAGTTCGTTGGTGATGCGTTCGACCGTGGTGTCCTCGGTTCGGAGACGCGTGATGTCGGCGACGACGAGGTCGCCGTCGTAGATAGCGTCCTTGATGGCGATTACGTCCTGCTGGCCCTGTATCTCGGCGATGTGGACCTGCATCGCGGCGTCGCTCGACGCCGTGTCGAAATCGTCGAGGTTGAGTTCCACGTAGTCCTCGGCGGTGTGTGCGTCGCGGTCGCCGAGAATTTTGCTCATGAAGCCCATAGGGGAATGGGCCGAGCGAGACCGTATAGTTCTTACGTCAGACGGAGTCGGTCGTGTCTCGATTCCCGACAGGTAAAATAATCTACTGGACATATAATATTATTCGTATTATGGAAACACTTAACATAGAACCACGTATGTTTCCTGAAGATGCTAGATAATCACAACGGACTTTCGAGGCGCAACGTCCTGAAGGTAGCGGGGAGTTCGGTCGCGGCGGCGGGGACGGCGGATCTCGGGACCGCGAGCGGGCAGGTCGAGGTCAACGTCGGGTTCGCCTCCGAGCGCGGCCGCCAGATGGCGCTCGCCGAGGCCGACGAGACGGTCCGGGAGTTCAGTTCCATCGACGCGCTGACGCTCCGCATGCCCCAGCAGGCGGCGAAAGCGCTCGAATCGAATCCCAACGTCCGCTACGTCGAGCGGAACGGTCGGATGCACGCGCTGGCCCAGACCTTGCCGTGGGGCATCGACCGCGTGGACGCCGACGTGGCCCACTCCAACGGCGACACCGGTAACGGTGCGGACATCGCCATCCTCGACACGGGCATCGACTCCGACCACCCCGACCTGCAGGACAACCTCGGCACCGGCGAGGCGTTCGTCACGTGCAACGGCTGTAACCAGTCGTGGGACGACGACAACGACCACGGTACCCACTGCGCGGGCATCGCCGACGCGGTCGACAACACCGAGGGCGTCGTCGGCGTCTCGACCGAGGCCACGCTCCACGCCGTGAAGGTGCTGGACTCCGGCGGCGGCGGGACGTACTCGGACATCGCGGCGGGCGTCGAGTACGTCGCCGACCAAGGCTGGGACGTCGCCAGCCTGAGTCTCGGGGGAAGTTCCGGGTCGTCCACGCTCCACGACGCGGTGCAGTACGCCCAGAGGAACGGCGTGCTGGTGGTCGCGGCGGCGGGCAACTCCGGTCCGTGTTCGGACTGCGTCGGCTACCCCGCGGCCTACTCCGAAGTAATCGCGGTCGGGTCCACCGACAGCGACGACAGCCTGTCGAGTTTCTCCTCGACCGGTCCGGAGGTCGAAATCGCGGCACCCGGCGGGGGCATCTACTCGACGATTCCCGGCGGCTACGACACCTTCTCGGGCACCTCGATGGCCTGTCCGCACGTCGCGGGCGCGGCCGGTCAGTTGATGGCCGACGGCGCGTCCAACTCCGAGGCGCGCGACACGCTGACGAGTACGGCCGAGGATATCGGTCTCGCGTCGAACGAGTCCGGGTCGGGCCTGCTCGACGTGGAAGCCGCGCTCGGCGGCGGCGGGAGCGACCCGAGCGTCGCTGTATCGACGGGGAGCGCCTCGAACGTCGGGACGTCGTCGGCCACGCTGAGCGGCGACCTGACGGACCTCGGCGGCGCGTCCTCGGCCGACGTGTACTTCGAGTACGGCGAGAGCGGCACGTCGCTCGACAGCACGACGAGTACCCAGACCCTCTCGGCGACCGGGAGCTTCAGCGCGGACGTGTCCGGTCTCAGCGGCGGTACGGACTACGACTTCCGCGCGGTCGCGAACGCCAGCGACGGCGACACCGACACCGGGAGCGGCGTCACGTTCACCACGGGCAGTTCGGGCGGGGACAGCGGCCCGGCTATCGACTCGCTCGGCATCAACAACCGGAGCAACGGCGGGTGGGCGCGCTTCGAGGTCAGTTGGAGCGTCTCGGACGCCGACGGCGACCTCGCCGCTGTCGACCTCACGCTGACCCAGTCTTCGACGGTCGATTCGTCGAGTACGTCGGTCAGCGGTTCCAGCGCGTCCGGGTCGGACCGACTGCAGGAGAAGAAGGGCAGCGGTTCCTACGACGTGACCGTCACCGTCACGGACTCGCAGGGCAACACCGCCAGTCGGACCGAGACCGTCTCGGCCTGAACGGCGTTCGCCGAATCGTTTCCGCAATTCTGTCGTCGGACTACCCTAGACGAACCGACCCCTATCGCCGTGATTCGCGACTTGAACCGAGAGATTGCATTCCTAATTTAATTAAATCTACTCTAGAAAATTATTAAGTGGCAGAAACCTCTTGTATCTTATGCATGCCAGAGAATGACAACGGAGTTTCGAGGCGCAACGTACTAAAGATGGCTGGCGGGTCGGTCGCGGCGACCGGAGTGGCCAGTCTCGCCGGTGCGACTGGGAGAGTCGAGGTCAACGTCGGGTTCCGCGGCGACGACGCTCGCAGGGCCGCACTCAGCGCCGCGGGCGGCGTGGTCCGGGAGTTCGGTTCGCTCGACGTCGTGACCATCCGCGCGTCGGCGAAGGCCGCGAAGGCGCTCGAAAGGCGCAAGGGCGTGCGCTACGTCGAGCGGAACGGAACCGTTCACGCCCACGCCCAGACCCTGCCGTGGGGTATCGACCGCGTGGACGCCGACGTGGTCCACTCCAACGGCGAGACCGGCAACGGTGCGGACATCGCCATCCTCGACACGGGCATCGACTCCGACCACCCCGACCTGCAGGCCAACCTCGGCACCGGCAAGGACTTCAGCGGCAAGGGGTCGTGGGAGGACGGCAACGGCCACGGTACCCACTGTGCCGGTATCGCCGACGGGGTCAACAACTCCGAGGGCGTCGTCGGCGTCTCGACCGAGGCCACCCTCCACGCGGGGAAGGTGCTGGACGACAGCGGGAGCGGGTCGTTCTCGAACGTCGCGGCGGGCATCGAGTGGGCCGCCAACCAGGGCTACGACGTCGCCAGTCTGAGCCTCGGCGGGAGTTCGGGGTCGTCCACCATCAAGGACGCCGTCGATTACGCGTACAACAACGGCGTCCTCGTAGTCTCGTCCGCGGGGAACTCCGGTCCGTGTTCGGACTGCGTGGGCTATCCCGCCGCCTACAGCAACGCCGTGGCGGTCTCTTCGACCGAGAGCGACGACTCGCTGTCGAGTTTCTCCTCGACCGGTCCGGAGGTCGAACTCGCCGCGCCCGGCGGGAGCATCTACTCGACCTACAACGACGGTGGGTACAACACCCTATCGGGCACCTCGATGGCTTGCCCCCACGTCTCGGGCGCGGGTGCCCAACTCATGGCTAACGGCGCGACCAACACCGAGACCCGAAGCACGCTCCAGCAGACGGCCGAGGACATCGGTCTCGCCAGCAACGAGCAGGGGTACGGCCTGCTCGACGTGGAGGCCGCAGTCAACGGTGACGGCGGCGGCGGTGGCGGCGACTGCCTCGACGCCACCAAGTGGCCCGCCGGAACCGGGTCGAGCGGTGCCGAGAACATCGACACCGTGGGATTCGGGGGGCAGTTCTCGAAGAGTTCGGCCGACAACGCCTACGAGGACTTCACCTGCGCGGGTCCCATCACGGTCAGTCCGGGTGGCTCGTTCGACATCTCGCTCGACTACTCGGACGGCGGGTACGACAGCCACTACGCCAACGTCTACGTGGACTGGGACCAGAACGAGGACTGGTCCACCGCGACCGAGACCCGGATAATGTCGAACGTGAGCGACGACACGTCCACCTACACGGCGACGGTGGACGTGCCGAGCGACGCCCCGACCGGCCAGACGCTCGTTCGAGTCCGTCTGAGTTGGAACGACTTCGCCGGTCCCTCGGCCACGGGCGAGTACGGCGAGGTCAACGACTTCACCGTCGAAGTCCAGTAGAGCGCGCGAGAGCGGTCCGAAGAACCCGCGCCACGTTTCCGCGGTCGGCGTCCGGTCCCGGCAGGTGCGACGGTGCGGCGCGACCTTCCGCAAGACCGAACTTTTTGCCGCGTCGCGTTCTCCGTCGGAGTATGACGTTCAGCATCTGCGTCCGCGAGGAGTACGAGGACGACGACGGCGACGACCAGACCAGATTCGGCGTGGCGGTCACGACCCGTCTGCCCGCGGTCGGGACGCTCTGTCCGTTCGCCAGCGAGAGCGGTGCGGTCGCGACCCAGAGCCTCGTCAACGTCGAACTCGGCCGGAAGGGCGTCGAGTACCTCGACGACGGTCTCGCCGTCGAAGACGCCCTGCAAGCCCTGCTCAACGCCGACGAGGGCGCGCCCCAGCGCCAACTCCACGGAGTCGATGCCGAGAGCACCTTCGCCTTCTCGGGCGAGGAGTGCAAGGACTGGTACGGTCACGTCGAGGGGGAGAACTACACCGTCGCCGGGAACCTGCTGACCGGCGAATCCGTCGTCGAAGCGGTCGCCGACGCCTACGAGGCGAGCGCCGCCTCGCGGCGCGAAAACGTCGAGCGCGGAGACGCGAGACGACCCCGACGCACCCCTCGCGGAGCGACTCGTGGACGCCCTCGAAGCGGGCCACGCCGAGGGCGGGGACAAGCGCGAGGAGCTCCACGTCCAGAGCGCGGCCCTGCTCGTGGAGACCACCGAGGACCGCGAGATGGAACCGTACTACGACGACCTCCGCGTGGACGCGACCGAGACCCCCATCGCGGACCTGCGCGAGACCTTCGAACTCGCCGAGGAGGGCTTCGAGATGGCGGTCGAGCGCTACGAGGAGGCCTACGAAGACGACGAGGTGGAGGCCGCTGACGACGGGGACGCGGCCGAGTAGACCCGTGTCACGGTCGGGGTCAGGGACGAGGACGGAGACGAACCCGCGCCACGCCGGAACTGCCGGTGTCGCGGGCGTCGCGGGCGGTCTGCTCTGGGCGGCGCTGGTGGTGCTGACGTTCGCGGCGGACCGGGGCGTCACCTCCCTGCTCTGGTACGGGACGCTGGACGCGCTCACACCGCTGGCGCTCGCGCTGATGGGCGCGGGTCTCGCGGGGTACCGCGCCCGAACCAGACCGGCGTGGGGCCTGCTCGCGACCGCGGGGTTCGCCGTCTTCGGCGCGGGACTCCTCGGCGCGCTCGCGGGGTCCACCGCCTACGTCGTCGGGGAGATTCTCGCGGGGTGGACCGTCTCGGTGTGGGCGTACTCGCTCGCGCTGGTCGGCGCGACGACGTTCGGTCTCGGACTGCTGCGGGCCGGAGTCGAACCGCGGGCGGGTGCGGGACTGCTCGCCGGTTCCCTCCCCATCGGAGCGGCGGTGTCGCTATCGCTCGCGGTCTCTGGCGTCGTTCCGGACGAGGCGGTCGTGCCGGTCGGACCGGGCGTGCTGCTGGGCGTCGGCGTCGCGGCGCTCGGGTGGTGGCTGTGGAGAAGCGAGTAGCTGTGCGGGCGAAACAAGCGTAATCACCGCGAACGAGGAGATTCGCCGCAGGCGGGTTTCCGGGCGCAGTAAACGGTCGTGCCTAGACGTTGAACTCGTAGAGTTCGTCGCCGACGTGGTGGACCGACGAGACGACCTTCCCCTCGTCGCCGACCATGTCGTCGCCCGCGGTCTTGGCCCGGCCGACGGCCAGCACCTTGCCGTGGGACTCCTCGGCGATGGCGACGAGGTCGCCCGCCGAGATGTCGTCGTCGGCCTCGACGATGCCGGGGCGCATCACGTCCGCGCCGTCGCTGACGAACGAGACCGCGCCCGCGTCCACGGTCACGACCCGGGTCTGGGGCGGGTACTGATTCGCGCCGCGGACCGTCAGGAACGGTTCGTCCTCGTAGTAGAGGACCGCGGGGTCGCCGTCCACGAGGACGAGGTCGAACTCCGAGTCCTCCAGTTCCACGAGTTCGTACGTGTCGGCGTCCAACTCGACGCCGAGTCGGTCGGCGAGTTGCTGCTCGATGTCGCCCACCTCGTCGCTCCGGAGGTGGTGGCGAGACTTGACTTCCATACCCACACGTGTGTGGTTTCGGGGCTTAATACTCTCGCCTTTCGCGCGGAGCGCGGTTTCAGATAAAGGTAAAAGCCCACCGGTCATACTGCCACCTATGAAGGCAAAGCGGGAGTACCGCGAGCGCGACGAGGTCGAAGTCGCGGTACTCGACGCTCTCGTCGACCGGAACGAAGAGGGCATGACCGTCTTCGAGATTCGCTCGCACGTCGAAAGCGACATCGACGAACTGGAGACGGCCCTCGCCAGCCTCAAGGAAGACGACCTCATCACCGCCGACGAGACCGACCACCGGACGCTCATCAGACCCGACGAACAGGTGATTCCGGACCCCGACGAGGAGGTCGAGGAGCCGTCGTTCGTGGACAGAATCATCGACCGACTGCCGCTTTGAGTCGTCGTTCTCGGCGTCGTCAGTGACTCGAATCCGGAGAGCGAGCGCAGCGAACGTCCCCTCGCCGTTCCGAATTCCGACCCTTTAATCCCGTCCCGACCCGAGTTCGACGTAGAGATGACTGTCATCGAGGGCCAACAGACCGACCTCGGGGCCGAGTGGACCGAGGTAGGCGACCGGCGAATCCCCGCCGACTACGGCCGACCCGCCCGCGCCCACGGCGCGGTCCGGCGGGTCGTCGGCGTCACCGAGATGCCGTACGGCGTGGTCGTCGTCCGGGGCGAAGACCGAGTCAAGTACGTGGACAACGTGGTGTCGAACGACGTGCCGACCGAGGACGGCGAAGGCGCGTACGCGCTGCTGCTCGACCCGCAGGGCGGCGTGGAGTTGGACATGTACGTCTACAACGCCGGGGAACAACTCCTGCTGTTCGTCCCGCCGGGCGAGGCAGAGTCGCTGGCCGACGAGTGGCGCGAGAAGGTGTTCATTCAGGACGTGGAGATAGAGGCCGCGACCGACGAGTTCGCCGTCTTCGGCGTCCACGGCCCGAAAGCGACGGAGAAGATAGCCAGCGTCCTCAACGGCGGCGGCACGCCGGAGGGTCACCTCTCGTTCGTCCGCGGGCGGATGGCCGAGGTCGGCGTCACGGTGATTCGCACCGACGCGCCGACCGGCGAGGAGGGGTTCGAGGTGGTCTGCACCACCGGGACGACCGTCAACGAGACCGGCGAGGAGCGCGAGAACGCCGAACTCGTCTTCGACACGCTGCTGACGCAGGGGTTGAACGCCGCGCCGTTCGGCAGGCGGACGTGGGAGTCGCTGACCCTCGAAGCCGGGACCCCGCTGTTCGAGACCGAGTTACGCGGCCGGATTCCCAACGTCGTCGGTCTCCGGAACGGAGTGGACTTCGAGAAGGGGTGTTTCGTGGGACAGGAGGTCGTCTCCCGGGTCGAGAACCGCGGCCAACCGAGCCAGCGACTCGTGGGCCTGCGCCCCGAGGCGGTGCCCGAGCGGGGTGCCGCGGTGTTCCGCGGCGACGAGGCGGTCGGCGAGGTCACGCGCGCAGTCGAGAGTCCTACCGTGGAGTCGCCCGTCGCGTTCGGCGTCGTGGACTACGACGTCGGTGGGGACTCGGACGCCGACCTCTCGGTCCGCGTCGGCGGCGAGGAGGTCCCCGCCGACCTCGCGGCGCTCCCGTTCGTGGAGGGGAGCGACCGGTCGGCCCGCCTCCCGGAGTACTAGGTTCGCACGCCGCAGTTTATCGCGGTTCTCGTCCGACCGGCGATTCGACTCTCCGGTGAGCGTCCACCGGACCGCAACTCGGAATCACCGACTGGCGCTATCTCGTTGTCGTCCGTAACTACCGTCGTCGATGATTCGCTCGTTATCGACCGAGCGGAGCGTCCTTCGACACTCGGTAGACCTGAGGGAGTCGGCAGAGTTAGAGGGTCGTCATTTTCTGCGTGCGACCGAAGACTACTTAAAATATGCTTGGGACATTGAACCCGCATGGCACGCGATACGCAGGCAGGCGAGCAGGAGGAAGAGAGTTCGCTCCTTGACCGACGCAGCTATCTCAAAGCGACCGGCACGGCCCTCGTCGGGGCGGTCGCCGGGGCTGGCGTCACCGCTTCGACCGCAGGGGCCACCCCCGTGAGCGGGAACTGGGAGATACGGAACCGCTATATCGAGACCGGGAGCAACGAACTCGGCATCGGGTGCGCCGTCACCGACCCGGACGGCGAGGGCGTCATCGAACACGTCTACATCCGGTCCACCGCGAGCAGCGACAAGCCCGCCATCTGGGTGGACCCGAAAAAGCACGTCGGACACTTGACCATCAAGAACGTCCACATCGAAGGCCACGCCGACAACGCGATTTACGCGGAACTGCACGAACCGTGGGGAGCGGGCGGGACGCTCACCATCGAGGACTGCTACCTCCACGACAACACGCGAGGGAACCTCCGCGTCAACGGCGGAACCGAGGTCCGCAACACGCACATCCACAACACGGGCGAGAACTTCCCGACCCGCGGGTACCTCTGTGCGGGCCACTTCTCGTACTACGAGGGCGGCGGCGAGATCAACGTGCGCCACTGCCAGATAGACATCGACGGGTCGAACGTCAAGAACGGGAGCAACCACCTCGCGCTCATGACGCGGGGTTCGACGAGCGCCTACGGCGACTACGGGTCCAACATCCCGACGGTCACCGTCTCGAACTCGCAGGTGGCGGGCGAAATCGACGCCCACGAGGGGAACATCACCCTCCAGAACTCGGGGCGCAACCCGACCATCGACCCGCCGAAGGGCGTCCCGATGACTCCCGACGAAGCGGAGAACGGCACGACCAGCGCCACGGGTCCGACGTGGAGCGAGGTCGGCGGCGGAAGCGGTAGTTCCGAGACCGAAACGTCCGAGAGCGACCAGCAGGGGACCGTCCTCGAACTCGTCGCGAGCGCAGACGCCCAGAACGCCGCGTACGAGTTCACGGTCGAGGGCGGGGTCACGAAGCACACTGTGGACGACCAAATCGGGGCGGAGGGCAACGACAGCATCACCGACAACGGCGACGGCACCGTGACGGTGACGGGTGCGTCCGGGAACGGGTACGGCGACGCCTACGTGGTCGAGGGGACGGTCACGGCGATGCAACTCGACGCGGCCAAGTGGACGCTCCGGTACGGCGGTGAGCAGACGAGCGTCGGCGACCTGACCGACTCCGGGTCGGGATCGAGCGACCTGCCGAACATGCTAGTCATCGACGGGACGGACAAGCCGAATACGGCCTCCGCGTACCAGTTCGCGGTGAGCGGAAACGCGGCGAAGAACGATTCGCTCGGGTCGATAAACCCCGCCGACGAGGTCGGCGACGGCACGATAACGGGTCGGGTCATCGGCGGGAAGGACGCTTACCGGTTCAGCGGCGAGATTACCGACTTCACGGTGGACGGGCCGGTCGCCGTCGAACTCGACAGCCAGTCCTAATCTGGTTTAGTTCCGAAAGAGAAACCGCGTCTTTCGACCCTCGCCTCGTTTCACTCGGCTCAGTTCCGAAAGAGAAACCGCGTCTTTCGACCCTCGCCTCGTTTCACTCGGCTCAGTTCCGAAAGAGAAACCGCGTCTTTCGACCCTCGCCTCGTTTCACTCGGCTCAGTTCCGAAAGAGAAACCGCGTCTTTCGACCCTCGCCTCGTTTCACTCGGCTCAGTTCCGAAAGAGAAACCGCGTCTTTCGACCCTCGCCTCGTTTCACTCGGCTCAGTTCCGAAAGAGAAACCGCGTCTTTCGACCCTCGCCTCGTTTCACTCGGCTCAGTTCCGAAAGAGAAACCGCGTCTTTCGGCCTTCGTCTCCCTTCGCTCGCCTCAGTTGCCTTCGATAGCGTCCACGACCATCGCGGCCGCGACGACCGTCTCCTTCGGAATCCCCGCCGAGTCGTCGATAGTCACCTCGTACTTGTCCTTGAGCGAGAACTGGCCGTCGATGGTGCCGACGTGACGACCGTCGGCGTCGGTAATCTCGTACTCGTGGGGAATCAGACTGAACACCGCGTGAAGGTGACGCAGGACCGAGACCACCTTGCTCTTGGAGGAGATTTCCGCGATAACGTCGCCGGTGTCGGGGTCGCGGACCGACCACTTGTCCGCGAACAGGGTGAAGTTCCGGTCGAGGACCGCGACCGACTCGCCGGTCGCGTCGTCCACGAGCGCGTAGTCGCCCGCGAAGTCGAAGACGCCGCTGGCCTTCACGGTGAACGCCGGGTTCCCGTCGGCGTCCACGAACGGGAACTCCTCTTTGAGTTTGAACATCTTCTGCTTGCCCCTGAGAACGACCTCCCCGTCGGCGTCGTAGGCTTCGTACTTGTTGCGAATCAGCGACTGGGCGACCGTGTACTCGTCGTCGGTCAGGTCGATGGCGGCGATGTCGGGGGCCATACCTCGGCGTTGTCGGTTCTAATTTAAATAAGTTGGTAGGCGGTCCGAAGGTCGGCGACTGCAACTTCGGACGGGACGTCGGACACAGAGCAGGACGGGCCGGAGACCCAGAACCGGAACGGCGTTCGAGCAGTGAGTCCACCGCTCTCGACCGACTATCAAGCGTACTCCCGCGCGGCGACCGCGACGATGGCTCGCGTGAACCCGAGCACGATGGGGCCGACGAAGATGCCCATGACACCGAACACCGTGAGTCCGCCGAAGATGCCGAGGACGAGAATCGCTGGGTTCAGGTTCGCGCTCCGGCCGCCGATGACCGGCCGGAGGTAGTTGTCCGTGAGGTTGACCAACCCGAACCCGTAGACGAGCAGGGCCGCCCCGCCGACGAATCGGCCGACGGAGATCAGGTACAGCGCGGCGGGGACCCAGATGAACATCGACCCCACCAGCGGGAGGATTCCCAGCACGACCGCGACGACCGTCCAGAACAGCACGTTCGAGAAGCCCAGAACCAACAGCGCAAGACCGGTGAGGACCGCCTGCACGACCGCGATGACCAGCGTCGTTACTAGCACCGCGTAGGTGAGGCGGTCGAGTTGGGCGAGGAGTTCGTCCTGTACGTCTGCCGGGAGCGGGGTCACCTCGCGGAACCACGCTACGGTCTCCTCCCCGCCGACGAGCAGGTAGTACAGCACGAACCCGAATATCGTGAGGCCGAGCATCACCTTCGACACGCCGCCGAGGAATCCGGTCGCCTCCTGAAGCACTCGGCCCGCCCCCGACTGCACGACTCCGGCGACCTCCTGTAGCGTCTGGTCCACGTAGTCGAACGGGTCGATGCCGACCGAGTCGATGAGCAACTGCCGCACCAGCGCAATCTCCCCCTGAACGTCCGTGGACTGGAAGGTCTCGATGGCGGCCAGCGCCTGCCGGACGACCACTTGGAGCAGGAGAACCAGCGGAAGGACGAACAGGAACGTGGAGGCGACCATCAGGACGACCGCCGACTTCCGCGGGCCGATTCGGGGAGCGAGTCGGCGCTGGAGGGGAAAGAGCGTGTAGGCCAGCAGCAGGGCGAGCGCGACGTAGGTGAAGAACGGCCGCACCACGAGAGTCGAGACGTAGAGTGCGACCGCGAGAAGGACGGCGAAGAATCCGCGCTCGGTGTCCATGAACCGTGGGTCGGGACGCGGCGAGAAAAGTTCCTCGGTGGTCGCGACGCGAAAAGACTGCTTAACCGGGCGTCCCGAACTCGCGGTCGAGCCACCCACGTCACTCGGGCACTCACCGCATTACAGTCCCGTTAAGTGCACTGAATCCCTGTATCCTCTTGATGAACGAGACGGCACAGCGAACGAAGCGGGACTCTATTTCGACACGAAAACGATGAGTAAGGACTATATCGACGTGAAGGGCGCGGAGGAACACAACCTCAAGGACCTCGACGTCTCCATCCCGCGCGAGTCGTTCAACGTGGTGACGGGGCTGTCGGGGTCGGGGAAGTCCTCGCTCGCGTTCGAGACCGTCTACGCCGAAGGCCAGCGCCGGTACATCGAGAGCCTGTCGGCGTACGCCCGCAACTTCCTCGGGCAGATGGACAAGCCGCAGGTCGAGAACGTCGAGGGCCTCTCGCCCGCCATCTCCATCGACCAGAAGAACGCCGCTAACAACCCCCGTTCGACGGTCGGGACCGTCACGGAACTCCACGACTACTTCCGCCTGCTGTACGCCCGCATCGGGACGCCCCACTGTCCCGAGTGCGGTCGAGAGGTCGGCGAGCAGAGCGCCCAGAACATGGTCCGGCGCGTCCTCGAACTCCCCGAGGGCACCAAGGCGAAGATAGCGGCCCCCGTGGTCCGCGACCAGAAGGGCGCGTTCGAGGACCTCTTCGACGACCTCGTGAGCGAGGGGTACTCCCGGGTCGAGGTGGACGGCGAGGAGTTCGACCTGACGATGGACAGGCCCGACCTCGACAAGAACTACGACCACGACGTGGACGTCGTCGTGGACCGGGTGACGGTCTCGCCGGAGGCCCGGAGCCGAATCACCGACAGCGTCGAGACGGCGCTGGAGGAGGCGGACGGCGCGCTGAAGGTCGTCCTCCCGGACCCGCCCGAAGAGGCCGGGGACGACATCGGCGGCGCGACGGCGCGCTCGACGGGCGACCTCGCGGGCGACGAGGACGACCGCCTCGTCGTGGAGTTCTCCGAGGACCTCGCCTGCACCCACTGCGGCATCGACTTCCGGGAGATAGAGACCCGGAGCTTCTCGTTCAACAGCCCCCACGGCGCGTGTCCGGAGTGCGAGGGCATCGGCGAGACCAAGGAGGTGGACGAGGACCTCGTCGTCGTGGACACCTCCAAGCCGCTCAAGAACGTCTTCGAGCCGTGGAGCTACAACCGGACGTACTACCGGCGACAACTCGACAACGTGGCCGACCACTTCGGCGTGAGCGTGAACACCCCGTTCGAGGACCTGCCCGAGGACGTGCAGGAGGCGTTCGTCTGGGGGACCGACGAGACGGTCCACTTCGAGTGGACGACCAAGAACGGCACCCGCGAGAAGGACGAGCGCTTCGAGGGCGTCATCCCCAACCTCGAACGCCGCTACGTCGAGACCGACTCGGACAGCACCCGCGACCACATCGAGGAGTACATGGCCGTGACGGAGTGTCCCGAGTGTAACGGCACTCGTCTCAACGACCAGAGTCGGTCGGTGTACGTGGACGGTACCTCCATCACCGAGGTCAACGAGATGTCCATCGGCGACGCCTTGGAACACTTCGAAGGGCTGGAGGCGAAACTCGACGAGCGCGAGACCAAAATCGCCGAGGAGATTCTGAAAGAGATTCGCGCCCGCCTCGGTTTCATGGAGGAGGTCGGACTGGAGTACCTGACGCTGGACCGCGAGGCCTCGACGCTCTCGGGCGGCGAGAGCCAGCGCATCCGACTCGCCACTCAGATAGGGTCGGGGCTGGTCGGGGTTCTCTACGTGCTGGACGAACCGTCCATCGGTCTCCACCAGCGCGACAACGACCGCCTGCTCAACACGCTGAAGGAACTCCGCGACCTCGGCAACACCCTGCTCGTCGTCGAACACGACGAGGAGACGATGCGGCAGGCCGACAACGTCATCGACATGGGTCCCGGCCCGGGCAAGCGCGGCGGCGAAGTCGTCGTACAGGGCACCACCGAGGAGATAGAGGCGTGCGAGGAGTCCGTCACCGGCGACTATCTCGCCGGGCGCAAGGAGATACCGGTACCCGACGAGCGCCGCGACAGCGACGAGTCGCTGACCGTCGTGGGCGCGCGCCAGCACAACCTCAAGGACCTCGACGTGGACATCCCGGTCGGCCAGTTCACCGCGGTCACCGGGGTCTCCGGTTCCGGTAAGTCCACCCTGATGCACGACATCCTCTACAAGGGACTGGCCCGCGAGATGAACGACAACACCAGCGTGGACCCCGGCGACCACGACGCCATCGAGGGCATCGACAACGTCGAGAAGGTGCGACTCATCGACCAGTCGCCCATCGGTCGGACCCCGCGGTCGAACCCCGCGACGTACACCGGCGTCTTCGACTACATCCGCGAACTGTTCGCCGAGACGAAACTCGCGAAACAGCGCGGCTACGAGAAGGGCCGGTTCTCCTTCAACGTGAAGGGCGGCCGGTGCGAGGAGTGCGGCGGGCAGGGCACCGTCAAAATCGAGATGAACTTCCTCTCGGACGTGTACGTCCCCTGCGAGGAGTGCGACGGGGCGCGGTACAACGACGAGACGCTGGACGTGACCTACAAGGGCGCGACCATCGCGGACGTGCTGGAGATGTCGGTCGAGGAGGCCTACGAGTTCTTCGAGCACGACCAGCGCATCGCTCGAAGGCTCGGCCTGCTTCGGGACGTAGGCCTCGACTATATGAACCTCGGCCAGCCCTCGACCACCCTGTCGGGCGGCGAGGCCCAGCGCGTCAAACTCGCCGAGGAACTCGGGAAGAAGGACACCGGCGACACCCTCTACCTGCTGGACGAACCCACCACGGGTCTCCACAAGGCCGACGAGCGGAAACTCATCGAGGTCCTCCAGCGACTCACCGACAAGGGCAACACCGTGGCCGTCATCGAACACGAACTCGACCTCGTGAAGAACGCCGACCACGTCGTGGACCTCGGACCCGAAGGCGGCGAGAACGGCGGCGAAATCGTCGCCTCGGGGACGCCCGAGGAAGTCGCGCGCAGCGACGACTCCCACACCGGCCGGTACCTACGCGACCTGCTTCCCGACGTGGACCTCGACGGTCCGCGGACCGACCGCCGGGCCGCGCCCGCCACCGACGACTGAAGATTCGTTCTTGTTTTCGGCCTAGAATCCGGATATCGTCACGTTAAATCCGGGAATCGCGCTGTTACTGCCAAAAAATGTAGCCTCCACTACATTTGTTTGGCGCTAAGTACTGGATAACAAAGTGTGGTCCGGGCGAAACTGGCGTACCGTGACGGGATGGGTGGCGGTGGCACCGGCGCAACAAGGGATTGAGCGACTTCGGTAGTATGAGTTCGGCTGATAATTCACCGGGACAAGAAACACTGTCCGAGGATCTAATCTTCGACGTGTTGAAGAACCGGCGACGGCGGTACACGCTACATTACCTCAAGCAGGAGGAGCGGCCGGTCGAGCTGAGCGAACTCGCGGAGCAGGTCGCGGCGTGGGAGAACGACACGACCATCGAGGGGCTGTCGGCCAACGAGCGCAAATCGGTCTACACCTCTCTGTATCAGACGCATCTCCCGAAACTGGCGGACGCAGGTATTGTGGACTACAACCAGAACCGCGGGGTCGTAGAGCTATCGGAGAACGCGGCCCAACTGGAGGGGTATCTCCGGCCGCAGGACGAGTTTCCGTGGATTCGGTACTACCTCGCCCTCTCGGTCGTGAGCGCGATTCTGGTCGTCGGGGACCTGCTCGGGGTCCCGCCGTTCGACGCGATTCCCGACGAAATCTGGGGGATTCTCATCGTCGCGGCGTTCGCGCTCTCGGCGGCGACCCACTACCTGCGGCGGCGGCAGTTGGCTCAGCAAGAGACTCCACCGAACGTGGAGCGGTAGGCCGACGGCGTGTCGAGAGCACAGAGCGGTGATTACTTGAGCGAACGAGTTGTACCCCCCACCGATGTACGACTTCGCAGTCGTCGGGGCTGGCCCGGCCGGGTCGCGGTTCTCCCGACGGGCGGCCGAACGGGGGTACGACGTGTTGACCGTCGAGCGCGGAGAGGTCGGGAAACCGCTGGCGTGTTCGGGCCACGTCAGCACCGACGTCTGGGAGTTCACGCCCGACGGTGCGCGCGAGGACCTCCTCCAGAACGAGGTGTACGGCGCGCGCTTCCACGTCGGCGGGCCGGGGAGCGACGACTACCCCTTCTACAAGCGCGAGGTCGTCTCGAACGTCATCGACCGCGTGGGTCTCGACCGGACGCTCGCCGAGGCCGCCCGCGACGCGGGCGCGGACCTCCGGGAGAACCACAGCGTCTCGTCGGTCGAGGAGAAACGCGACCGCGTGGAACTGACCGCCAGCACGCCCGACGGGACCGAGACGTTCGAGGCGAGGATGGTCGCCGGGTGCGACGGTCCGGTCTCGCGCGTACGGAGCGAACTCGGTCTGCCCGAACCCGGCGAGAAGCTACAGGGCGTCCTCGCGTTCTCGGAGGAGGACGACCCCGGCGACTACGTGGACGTTCACCTCACCGCCCCGCGGTTCTTCGCGTGGCGCATCCCGCGGGGCGACGCGGGCGTCGAGTACGGACTGGCGGCCCCGCCGGGGTCCGACCCCTCGGCCAACGACCTGTTCTCGGCGTTCACCGCGGAGTACGACGCGGAGACGAGTCACTTCTGCGCCGGGATGATTCCGGTCGGCCCGGCCGAGACGGTGACGAGTCGGCGCGGATTTCTCGTCGGCGACGCCGCGGCCCAGACCAAACCGTTCACCGGCGGCGGCATCCTCTACGGCATGACCGCCGCCGACCACGCCGCGAAGGTCATCGACCCCGAGCGGCCCTCGACGCTGGCCGACTACGAGGAGGCGTGGCGCGAGGAGTTGAGTACGGAGATACAACTGGGACACTACATCCGGAAGTGCTACTCGCTCCCCGAGGGCGTCCAGAAGGCCGGACTGTCGGCGTTCTCGGGCGAAATCGGCGTCCACATGGACAAGCCCACCTCGTTCTTCTCGACGGAACATCTGAAGAAATTGCTCTCCGGGTCGTAGCCGGGTCCGCGGACGGCCGCAGTTCCGCTACCCGACCGGTCGCGCCGTCGCCGAACCGCGTCTACTGGGTCGTGGTGGTTTCGCCGCCCATCGTCGTTTCGCTCTGTACGACGACGTACGCGAGTCCCACCACAGGTGCCCCGGCGTTGGTGTACGGCCCGTCGTCTTGGCCCTCCGAGGAGACGAAGTCGTACGCATCGTTGTCGTTCGTGTTCTGGTGGGGCATCGCGATCAGCGGCTGCGTCTCCTGCAGCGCCGACTGGTCGAACTGCGCCCCCGGCACGCCCTCGAACAGCGTGATCTCGACGTTCTGGTGTTCGCCAGCGTCTAACAGCTCCGAGACGCCGATGACGCTCCCGAGGACTTCGCCCTGAAGGAGCGTCGCGTCGTGGATAGCGACGAATCCGCCCTCCGGGAGGGCCGCCGAGGCCACCATCACCGTCGAACCGTCCGACTCCTGATTCTGGAACGTCACCGCGGCTCCTTCCGTCTGGGTGCCGTCCGCGGCGGCGACGGTGCCGCCCCCGAGCGCGGACAGCGCGAGCGCGCTCCCGCCGAGTTTGGCGGTCGTGTCCATGAATTCGCGGCGAGACGTCCCCTCGCCCAGCAGTTTCGATGCGATGTTCGAACTGTCGTCGTTTTCGTGCATTGGTCTTTCTCCGTCGGGTCGGTCCCGACGAACTACCGTAGCGGACGGACACGAAAAGTTATTAGTCGGTTGGAGAATCGTTCACAGCTTCGAACGCCGATTTTTCGACGTGAAACGCCCGTTACGCCGGGGTAGGGCGCGACTACGTGGCACCGCCACTACACGGTCTCCGGCAATCTGCCGCGGTCAACCTCGACGTTCTCGCCGCTGAGGTAGTCGCTACCTTCCTCCGGTGTGTCCGAGAGACCGCCGCCCGCTACCGACGCGTCCGGCGGAACGCGGTACTCCTCGCAGTCCGCCGAGCGGTGGCGCGGGCGAGGACCGACTCCGACACAAAGCACTTACTCGCCAGTCGGGAAGCCGACCGGTATGGACGCTCGAATCGGTCCCCTCGCGCTCGCGGTCCTCCTCGTCCTCGCCGGTTGCGTCGGCGGGACACCCGGCGGGACCGCCACGACTTCGAGTACCACCGCGCCCGGCGGGACCGCCACGACTGCGGGTACCGCGACGACCACCGACGACCCGACGACCAGTCCGGACACGCCCTCGACGCGGACCGACGACGCCCCGCCGAAGGGGAGCCAGTTCGTCTCGGTCGTGGCGTTCGAGAACCAGAGCCGTCACGCCCAGTGGCCCGACAATCAGACAGTCGCCTTCGAGAACCTCTCGGCGGACAGGCAGCGCGTCTTCGAGGAGGCCCTCCCGGGCGGGTCAGTGGCGTTCGGTCCGGACGAGACGGCCCCGTTCTCGTTCTACGACGAGACGCGGCCGCGGGCGGTCCGGTACGACGGCACGTGGTACTACGTGCGCGTGGCCATCGTCTGAACCGCCTCGACTCCGCTCGGTCGCTCGCCGAGTGCCTCCGTCCGGGGACCGAGTCCCCGGACTCGGCCCGACGAACGCTCGCCCACTGTACTTTCCTTCGACGTCCGTTCACACGCTCTCGGGCAACCACCCGCCGTCTACCTCGATATTCTCGCCGCTGATGTAGTCGCTCCCCTCCTCCAAGAAGAACAGCACCGCTTGGGTCACGTCCTCGAAGTCGGCCGGACGCCCGCGCGGGAGGTCCTCCGGGAACTCGTCGGAGTTCTCGACCACGTAGGGCGAGACGGCGTTGGCCGTGATACCGTCGTGCTGGGTGTCGTTGGCGAGCATCCGGGTGAACATCAGCACGCCCTGCTTGGCGATGAAGTACGGCGCGTTCTTCGGGTCCACGAGTCCCTTCTCGGAACTGGCGTAGCCGATGTTCACGATGCGGCCCCACGACTGGTCACGCATCCCCGGCAGTGCGCGCTTACAGCAGAGGTAGGTGCCGTTGACGTTGGCCTGAAGGACGGTGTTCCACTCCCCGAAGGAGATGTCCTCCCAGTGGTCGGGCGCGAACGGGCCGACGTTGTTCACCAGCACGTCCACCGCGCCGAGTTCATCCTCGACCGCGGCGAACATCTCGTCCACCTCGTCGGGGTCGGCCACGTCGCCCTGCACCGTCGTCGCCGCGGGTGCGCCGCGTTCGCGGGCGGCGTCCGCGACCGCTCGGGCGGCGTCGGCGCTGGAGCGGTAGTGGACCGCCACCGACGCGCCGCAGTCGGCCAGCGCGAGCAGGAGTTCCCGGCCGACGCCCTTCGAACTCCCCGTCACGAGCGCGATTCGGTCGCTCAGGTCGGGTCGAATCACGCCCGGAGGTTCGTGGGCGGCGTATTTCTACGTTGAGGCTTCGAGTCGGGACCGCGAAAATCGTCACGGCCACGTACCCTTTAATATCGAGACGGTAAAAGAGTCGGTATGGCACTAGAAACCATACTGCTCGCGGTCGGACCGGGCGACGCCGAACGAACCGAGGAGTTGGCCCAGACGGTCGTCGACGTCGCGGGACCGGCGGGGTCGAACGTCGTCCTCGCGCACGTCTTCACCGACGAGGAGTTCGACGGCGTGGTGAGCCAACTCGACTACGACCCGATGGGCGACATCGACCCCGACGAGGTGGCCTCGCGCCACGCCACGGTCAGGCAACTCACCGACGACTTCGACGACGCGAACGTCAGTTACAACGTCCGCGGACGGGTCGGCGAACACGGCGAGACCATCGTGGAGTTGGCGAACGAAGTCGGCGCGGACCTCGTCGTCGTCGGCGGACGAAAGCGCTCGCCCACGGGGAAAGCCGTCTTCGGCAGTACGGCCCAAGAGGTGATGCTCAACGCGCCCTGCCCCGTCACGTTCGTTCGGGGCGACTGAGTTCCTCGCGGTCACTCCCGCGACCGGTCCTTCCACTCGCGCTCCTGTCGGCGCTCGGCGACGTGGCGGCGACCGTCCGCGACCGACTCGCGGGCGTCGGTGCCGAATCGTCGGGCCTCGGCCAGCGGCCCGTCCTGAAACGCCTCCAGCACGCCGTAGGACCACGTGTCGCCGACCACGCCGCGAGGGAGCAGGTCGTCGCGCAGCGAGTCGGCGAGTCCGTCGTACCCGGCCTCGCGGAGGCGGTCCTCCGCCTCGGCGAGGTGGTCCATCGCGTGACCCGTCGCGTGGTGGAACTGGACGAGTTGGCCGTGGGCGCGGTGGAGCCACTCGACCCCGAGTTCGACCTCGTGGAGCGCCTCGACTTCCGCGTCCGAGAGGTCGGCGTCGGTCGAGTCGTCGCTGTCAGAACCCATGTCTCACGTTACCACCTACCGAGAGTTAACGCTACCGCGGCCGGTCGCGCACCGCCCTTCGCGACTCAGTGGCATACTCGCCCCCGAGTAAATGCTTGTAGTTAAGTGCGGTCGGACCGTCCTACCGGGGTGAATGGCGTACTACGCGGGCGTTGACCTCGGTGCGACGAACGTCAGGGCGGCAGTCGCCGACGACGAGGGGGACGTGGTAAGCGTCCACCGCGCGAACACGCCCAACGGTCCGACCGGCATCGCAGTCACGGAGGCCGTGCTGGAGTGTCTCCGCGAGGCGAGCGCCGCCGCCGACATCGACCCGTCCCGGATACGCGCGGCGGGCATCGGCTCCATCGGACCGCTGGACCTCGCGGAGGGCGTGGTCGAGAACCCGGCGAACCTCCCGGACACCATCGACCGTATCCCGCTGACGGGACCGGTCGGACAACTCATCGACAGCGACAGGGTGTACCTCCACAACGACACCATCGCGGGCGTCATCGGCGAGCGATACTACAGCGACCGCAACCCCGACGACATGGTCTACCTGACCATCTCGTCGGGCATCGGCGCTGGCGTCTGCGTGGACGGGAAGGTCCTCTCGGGGTGGGACGGCAACGCGGGCGAGGTCGGCCACATGGTCGTGGACCCCCGCGGCCGACGCACCTGCGGTTGCGGCCGGGAGGGCCACTGGGAGGCGTACTGCTCGGGCGAGAACATCCCCGAGTACGCCGGATTGCTCGCCGAGGACGCCGGGAACCTCGACACCGACCTCCCACTCGACGACCCCGACTTCTCCGCGGCGGACGTGTTCGAGGCGGCGGGCGACGACGAGTTCGCCGACCACGTCGTGGACCAACTCGCCCACTGGAACGCGCTGGGCATCACCAACGTCGCGCAGGCGTACGCGCCGCTGGTCGTCTACGTCGGCGGCGCGGTGGCGTTGAAGAACGAGGAACTCGTGGTGGACCCGATACGGGAGCGCCTCGACGAACTCGTGTTCAACAACGTTCCCGACGTGCAGTTGACCAACCTCGGCGACGACGTGGTGCTGAAGGGGGCCATCGCCAGCGCCCTGACCGGCGGCACGGGCGACCGAACCAGTTCGGCGGTCTGACTCGCCGCTCGCCGACCTTTTATCCACCTCCGCCACGTGGATACGTCCATGCATCGCCGCGAGTTTCTGCGGGGAGTGTCGGGGGCAGTCGCGCTGGCCACGGCGGGGGTCGCGTCGGCGGCCGAGACGACGACGGCGCATCCCGGACCGTACCGGCCGCTGGGGAGCGTTCCGATTACCAACGCGAAGGAGGCCGTCCCCGACCCGGAAGGGAAGTTCGCCTACGTCGCCGCCATGAACGGGTTCGCCGTCGTAGACGTGCAGATTCCGCGCGACCCGCAGGTGGTCGCCGAGCGGACCGACCTGATGGCCGACCGCGAGACCGGACCGCTTCGAGTCGTTCAGGACGTGAAGGTCGACGGCGACCGACTGGTGGCGGCCGGACCGGCGAATCCAGTACAGGGCGACGTGTTACAGGGGTTCGTCCTCTACGACGTGAGCGACCCCGCGAACCCCCAGCAGGTCGCGTTCCACGAGACCGAGTTCCCGATTCACAACTGTTTCGTCCGCGACAGTATCGTCTACCTCACCGGGAACGGCAGCGAGACCAACGCGCTCGTGATGGTGGACGTGAGCGACGGGACGCCCGAGGAGGTCGGGCGCTGGTCGATAGCCGACCGGAACGGCGCGTGGTCCGAAGTGCCCTCTACTCTCTGGACGCTTCACGACGTGTGGGTGCAGGACGGTCGGGCGTATCTCGCCCACTGGGACGCCGGGACGTACATCGTAGACGTGAGCGACCCCGCGAACCCGGCGTTCGTCTCGCGGGTCGGCGGGAGACCGCCCGAGGAACTCCGGAACCTCCCGGCCGAGCAGTCCCGACAGGTTCTGCGACTGCCGGGCAACGCCCACTACGCGATGACCAACGACGACGGAACTCTGCTCGGCATCAACAGGGAGGCGTGGCAGGTCGACGGCGAGGGCGGACCCGGCGGACTCGAACTCTGGGACGTTTCGGACGCCGCGAACCCGACGCGACGCTCCACCATCGACGCGCCGCGGTCCCCCGGTTCGTTCTCCGGAACGTGGACCACCTCACACAACTTCGACGTCGTGGGCGACCGACTGTTCACCTCGTGGTATCAGGGCGGAGTCAAGATTCACGACATCTCGGACCCCGCGAACCCACAGCGGTTGGCGTGGTGGCGGGAACCCGAGCAGACCTCCTTCTGGACCGCCAAACGCGCGCGGTCGGGGTTCTTCGTCGCCAGCAGCATGGGTCGGCGCTCGAACGGGAAGGGCGGTCTCTACACCTTCCCGATAGAGGACGCTACCGACAAACCGCAGAAGGACCCGCCGTCGCTAACGACGACCGCCGAGGAATCGACGACCTGGAACGAGACGCCGACCGAAACGACGACCGAACAGGCCGCCTTCTCCGGCGAGACCACCACGAGCGAGTCCCAGTCGGACTCGACCGCCGGGGGCGTCCCCGGATTCGGGGTTCCTGCCGCAGTCGCCGCGCTCCTCGGGGCGGGCGCGTGGCGCGAGGCACGGAACTGAACCCAAAGTCCTACCACCCCGTCGCCCCTACTCCAGCACAATGACCGACGACGACTCTCTCAAGGCGCGCGTCGAGCGATGGCTCACCGGCCAGATGCCCATCATCAGCATGCACGGCGGCGAGAGCGCCGTCCAGAAGGCCGACCCCGACAGCGGCGAAATCGTCGTCGAACTCGGCGGTGCCTGCTCGGGATGCGCTATCAGTCCGCGGACGGCCCAGAACATCAAGATGGACCTCGCGAAGGACTTCGAGGAGATAGAAGACGTGACCGTCCGCGTCGCCGACGACGGCACCGGTAACTGGGACATCGACCAACCCGAGAGCGTCATGGGCATCGACCGAAACGAGGGCGGCCGGGGCGGCCGCGGCGAGGGGTCGCCCGACAGCGACCACTTCTGAGAAGTCGCCGCTCGCTTCTACGTCATCGGGTCGTCGCTACAACATCCCCTTCGAGTCGAGAGCCACGTCCTCGAACCCGAATCGCTCGTAGAACCGGTCCACGTCGGCGGCGAGGCTGACGTAGGCCGACCCGGGCGCATTCTCGCGGAGGTAGTCGAGCAGGGCCGTCACGACCCGGGTTCCGAGACCCCGGCCCTGACGGTCCGGAGCGACATAGGTCGTCGAGAGACCGATAGCGGCCGCTCGAAAGTAACGGTATCGAAGAGAGGAGAGAGCTACGGCCGGAGTACCGGGATTACGAAACTCCGTCGGGAGTCTCGGCGTCGTCCTCGACCTGCCGCTTCATGGACTCGCGGCGGGCCTTGGCGTCGCGGCCGGTGGCTTCGAGCAGGAAACTGTTCTTCCTGTCCACGGCGTCGGCCGCCGCGTCGGCGTTCCCCTTGGCGATGACCTCCTCGGCGTCGCGCTCCTCGAAGTGGACCGCGAGTTTGTCCTTCTTGCCGCTGTACTCGGCCGCACCGGCCAGAATCTTCTCGAAGACGGGGTTGTCCGGGTCCCCGACCACGTAGAGTTCGTGTCCGTTGTGTTCCTCGGTGCCGGTAATCTCACCGAAGTACTCCTCGACTTTCGCCTCCATGTCCGGGATACGGTCCTCCAGGTGTTCGCCGCGTCGCATCTTGTACTCTTTCATGGTAATCTCCCTTTGGACAGGATGGTGTAAACCCTTTTCGCGTCGTTCTCCTTCTTGAATCCGACGTTTCGTTCGCTTTAATCCGTCTTTCTATTCCTGCGCGAGGTACCCCCGAGCGCACTCGGGACAGATGTCGCCCGCGCGGAGCGACGACCCGGCGACGCTCGCGCGGTAGTCGCACTCGGGGCAGACGAACTCGGCGTCCACGTCGGGGTCGTCGGCCGGACCCGAGAGCGAGGGCGCTTCCGCGCCCGCGGAGATGCCCGACGAGAGTTCGGTGTTGCTCTCGGCACCGTCCTGTGCCCGGAGGGTGTCGCCGTCGGCGTTGACGAACTCGACTTCCTCCGTCTCGTCGTCGGCCACGCCGGACGCGGACTCCGGGGTGAGTCCGCCGCCGAACTCCACGTCGGCGTTCGAACCGTCGTCGGGTTCGGCGTCGTACCCTTCGTCCTCCCGGCCGACGGCGGGCCAGTCGCCGGACCCGCCCTGTTCGGTCTCCGCCGGGTGGGTGGTCTCGGCGTCGGGCCACTCGCCGGGCGTGCGGTCGCCCTCGGACGGTTCCCCGTCGTCGTCCAGAATGACGCCGTCGTCGTCGGCCGCGGACTGCGACGGGTCGAGGTCGTCCCCGGTGTCAGTGCTGCCGTCCGTATCGTCGGCGGACGTGGACGCGGAGGACGCGACCGAACCGGACGACTCGTCCGAGGCGGACGAACCCCCGATGATTTCGGCGTCGTCTCCGTCCGCGGGTGCATCGACTCCGACGTCGGGACTCGCGGTCGAGTCGGGACCGGCACTCGCGCCGGGAGCGACGCTCACGTCGGACTGCCCGTTCGTGTCCGAACCCCCTTCGGCCCCTGCGCTCGCCGCCGACTCCGCTTCCGCCGCGGATTCGAGGTCCGGGGCGGGCGAGTCGAGCGCGGTGACTTCCTTGTTCTCGGTGACGACCTTCCGGTCGCCGCACCGCTCGCACTCCTCGAACTCCCGGACGGTGACCACGACTTCGCTTCCCTGCTCCTCGCGTTCCCGTTCGATTTCTGCCTCCCCGTAACTGTGGCCGAGGAGCGAACACCTGAGACTCATCGTGCTTTTCCTTACGTTCATGTGTGGTAAAGCCTGTGTTTCGCCGTACGACGTGCGTCTGACGCCGCTCAGCGATGCGCCGGTCACACCAGCGCGGTCGGGGGCCGAGGCGGAGTCGGAGCGGTGAGACGCCCCGGTTGCACCCCATCGAACCATTACTATCAATTACTATTACAAAAATCTTAACTCAAATGTGAAATATGTTAGTTACAGTCTCATGCAGAGTGATTCATCAGACGGAGTTGAAGAACAGAACCCGCCCGAGAGTTCGGCGGCCGACGGCGAACCCGCGTCGAAGTCGTCCCGTCGAACGTTTATGAAGGCCACGGGGGCCGCCGCGGGAGGCGCGGCGATGGGGACGAGCGCGGAGCGCGTCGCCGCACGAACCGGCGTGAACGTCGAGAAACGCCTCCGCGAACTCACGCTCGAACAGAAGGTCGCCCAGATGACGCAGGTGGCCATCGGTTCGTTCGAACCCGAACCCGACGGGTCGAACGTGCCCGACAACTTCGGAGTGGACACGGTCGGCGAACTCTTCACAGAACTCGGCGTCGGGAGCGTCCTCTCGGGCGGCGCGGCACCGCCGTCCCACGACGGGGAGACCGTGGTGAAAGGCATCAACGCGCTTCAGGAGTACAATCTGGAGAACGCGTCCCACGACATCCCGTTCCTCTGGGGCGTGGACGCCACGCACGGTAACGGACTGCTCGAAGGCGCGACCGCGCTCCCCCAGCGCATGAACATGGGGGCGGCGCGGGACGCGGACCTCGTCCGTGAGGCCGAGAGACACACCGCCGAGTCCACGGCCGCGATGGGTGCCCACTGGACGTTCGCGCCCACGACGGACCTCCAGCGCGACCCGCGCTGGGGCCGGTTCTACGAGGGCATCAGCGAGGACCCGACGATAGAGGGCGAGGTGTCCCGGGCGCGCGTGGAGGCGCTAGAGAGCGCCGACCGCCTCACGTCCACGGTCAAGCACTTCGCCGGGTACTCCGTTCCCAACAACGGCAACGACCGCGCCCCCGCGGACACCTCGTTGCGCGACCTCCGGACGAATCTCCTCCCGCCCTACAAGGAGGCGCTCGACGCCGACCCGGGGACGGTGATGGTCAACAGCGGCGCTGTCAACGGAAAACCGGCTCACGCGTCGAGTTGGCTACTCATGCGGGTGCTGCGCGAGGCGTACGGCTTCGAGGGCGTCATCATCTCCGACTGGGACGACATCTACCGGATGCTGAGCAACCACGACTACGCGCCCGACTTCCGGCAGGCGACCAAGGAGGCCATCAACGCCGGTATCGACATGTACATGATAGGCGACGGCGGCACGGCCCCGGGTCCGGTCGAGTACATCGACACGGTCGTCAGTCTCGTTCGGGACGGCGAGATAAAGCGCAAGCGCATCGACGACGCCGTCCGGCGGATTCTCGCGCTCAAGGCGGACCTCGGCCTGTTCGACCGACCGACGGTAGACGAGTCCCGGCTCTCGGACGCGCTGGGCGGGGCACAAGAGACCTCCGAGAAACTCGCCAAGGAGTCGCTCGTCCTCCTCACGAACGAGAACGACGCCCTCCCGCTGTCCGGGAGCGAGAACGTCCTGCTCACCGGTCCCGGGGTGGACGAGAACGGCAACAACACTCGCCCGCTGATGCAACACGGCGGGTGGACGCTCGGCTGGCAGGGACCGAGCGCGGGCGGACCGTTCCCGCGCCAGAGCCTCGTGGCCGACGAACTCCGCGACCGATTCGCGAACGTCACGCACGTCCCCACCTCGTTCGACAACCAGCGGTGGTGGTCGGGCGAACAGACCGACGCGAACGGCAACTTCGAGTTCACCGACGAGCAGGAGCGCAAGGTGCGGTCGGCCGCGCCGAACTCGGACGCGGTCGTGGTGGTCCTCGGCGAGGGACCGCACAACGAAGGGTTCGGCGACCGAGACGACCTAGAACTCGACGCAGCGCAGCGAGAACTTCTGAGTGTGGTGAACGAGGAGACCGGCGACGACACGCCCGTCGTCGGCGTCATGCTCGCCGGGAGTCCCCGGGGGTCGCCCGAGACCCACGACATGCTCGACGCGCTGCTGTTCGCCGGGCAACCCGGCAGCGACGGCGGCGTCGCCATCGCCGACGCGCTCGTCGGCGAGTACAACCCGTCGGGCAAACTCGCGTTCAGTTGGCCGCAGAACGTCGGCACGGTGCCGGTGCAGTACGACCGCGCGCCGCCGACGAGCACGGGAGGGGCCGACAACACGGCGCTGTACGAGTTCGGTCACGGACTCTCGTACACCGACTTCGAGTACGGAAACGTGTCGGTCTCGCCGGGGAGCGTCTCGGACCCGTCCAAGCAGTCGAGCGTGACCGCTCGCGTGGACGTGACCAACACCGGGGACGCGGCCGGTGACCACGTGGTCGAGGTGTACAACACTCAGTCGTACGGGTCGGTCCTCCAGCCCAGACGCCGACTGATGGGCTACGAGCGCGTCTCGCTGGACCCCGGCCAGACCGAGCGCGTCGAGGTCGAACTCGACCTCTCGACGCTCGAAGTCGTGCCCGACGACGTGCTGGCGCTCCGTCCCAAGGTGGTCGAAGCGGGCGACTACGAGTTGACGGTCGGACAGGACGGCCCGACCGCGACGCTGTCGGTCCAGCGGACCGGGGGCGTCACGGATTCGAACATCACCCACGGACGGTCGGGCAGGGGCCGAGGCCGCGGAAACGGGAAGAACAGCCTCGGCGACGTGTTCTCGCGCTTCAGAACGGGGCCGGACTCGGAGTGACGCGGTAGGTGGAGTTCACGGTCGGACGCTTCGGTCGAAGTGAGGCGGGACGTCCGACCGACCCGTTCCCTCGCAATCGCAGTGCCGTCGAGGGACCTATCGCATCGGAAGCGAGCGTGGGGGTCAGCGTACCAAACACTCGAACCGCCCCGTCGGTGCCCCAATACGAGTGTCCTCGTCGGACACCGT
The DNA here is from genome assembly GCF_024218795.1 of Halorussus aquaticus. GTDB lineage: Archaea > Halobacteriota > Halobacteria > Halobacteriales > Haladaptataceae > Halorussus > Halorussus aquaticus. The sequence continues at coordinate 1,439,756 of NZ_CP100400.1, read as the reverse complement.
GACGCGTTCCTCGACGAACGGTAGTGGGCGGCGACTCGCTCCATCGTTGCTAATCTTCTATTCGACCGTCCCACGAGAGTGGCAAACAATCACAACCAATGACGTGGAGACTGTACTACTGGTATGACTCAGTCGCTCGGACTCACGGAGATGTGTCGAAGAGAAGTCGGCGACGCGCTACGAATAGCCGCAGTCTATACAGAGACCGAGTTCGAACACCTGTATCTCCGTGAGGACCTCGACCGACAGTACACTCCGGCAGAGATAGTGACGCTTCGGCGGGAACTCATCGTGTTCGCGCTCGGGAAGCAGCAACTGGCGGACGTGACTCACGCGGGAAAGGTTCGACAGATTATCTGTGAAATGGACGATGCGATTGCGCTCCAATTTCCAGTCGCCGGGCACTTCGGCGTGTTCGTCTCTATCGAAGCCTCTGAAAGGGATAGCCTGTTCGACCTCGGTGATGCTGTCGAGGCGTGGATAGAACAAGGCGGACTCCCGGCACGGGAGGAATCGTAGCGACGGAAGACGCGCAATCGACGGAGTCCCTCGCTGCGTCCGCTGGTCGAGGGAGAGTGTCGGACTTGGAGAATTCGTGAGGGGACCGATAGCTCGGTCACTGTCGCGCTGTTCGTGACCGACAGAATCGGAGTGGACTCGCTGGGACTGAGCGAACGCAGTTCGCGAAGGTCGGCGAGTCCGCTGACTGGAGCGAACGAAGTGAACCGAAAGAAGTGGACTCGCTGGGATTTGAACCCAGGGCCTCTTCCTTGCGAAGGAAGCGATCTACCGCTGATCTACGAGCCCTCGAACGCAGTAGTTCGTAACGCGCCCACTTATTAGAACCTTATGTTTCGGGGCGGGCGCGGCGGAGCGATTTCGGCGACGTGTAAAGACCGCGCGTCACACTCGGAGGAGTCTGACCCGCCCGGCCGCGAGACCGAGCGCGAGGCCGGTGAAGTGAGCGACCAGCGCCACGCCCGGCGCGGCGGTGAGCAGCGTCGCGCCCGCGGCCACCGCCAACAGGAGCGCGACGCGCGCCCGGCCGCCGAGCGGGAGCCACCCCAACACCGCGTCGGTGACGGGGTTGCCCGCGAGCACGTAGCCGAGGAGACCGAAGACCGCACCGCTCGCACCGAGAACCGGAGTCGGCCGACCGAGCAGTCCCGTGACCGCCACCTGTGAGAGACCTGCGAGCATCCCGACGCCAGCGAAGAAGCCGTGGAACCGCCACGTAGACGTCACGCGCTCGACGGCGAAGCCGACCAGCACGAGAACCACGGCGTTCGAGAGGAGATGCGTGAGACCGTCGTGAGCGTAGACGCTGGCGAGCAGGGTCCACGGCCGGACCGACACCGGTGGCGCGAGGACGAACAATCCGAACGCGAGTCGTCGGGAGACGAACCCGACGACGGTCTGGACGGCGAAGACCAGCAGGAACACCGCGAGCGTCTGGACCGTCGGACTGCCAGCGAGTCGTCCCGACCGTCCACCCTCGGCACCCTCCGGGTCGTAGTACCGATAGCTCACGGCGACCGCCTCCCGCGAGCGAGAGACCAGTCGGTCGTCGGGACGAAACGTCGTCGAACCGCTCGCGTCGGCCGCTGCACGCACGCCGATTCGTCCGGCGCGGTCAAAAAGACCGGGGAGCGTTCGCGTCGCGCGTGCGCGGCTGGTCGAAGCGAAGAAATGGAGAAGGCCGCCGGTCGAACGGCGGGTGCGAACTTCCTCGAACTGACAGCAACGAGGCGAACGCCTCGTCGCTCAGTCCTCGAGGACGATTTCGATGCTCACGTCGTTCGGAACCTGAATCCGCATGAGCTGACGGAGCGCGCGTTCGTCGGCGTCGATGTCGATGAGACGCTTGTGGACGCGCATCTCCCAGTGTTCCCACGTCGCGGTCCCCTCACCGTCGGGGGACTTGCGGGTGGGTACCTCCAGCGTCTTGGTCGGTAGCGGGATGGGACCCGACAGCGAGACACCCGTCTTGTTCGCGATTTCGCGAACGTCGTCGCAGATGTCGTCGAGATCTTCGGGACTGGTTCCCGCCAGTCGGACGCGTGCTTGCTGCATGCGTTATGGCTCGTTGACGCTGAGGACCTGACCGGCCGCGATGGTCTGGCCCATGTCGCGGATGGCGAAACTACCGAGTTCCGGAATCTCCGAGGCCGGCTCGATGCTGAGCGGCTTTTGCGGTCGGACGGTCACCTTCGCGGCGTCGCCGGACTGGATGAAGTCGGGGTTCTCCTCGGCGACTTCGCCGGACGAGGGGTCGATCTTCGCGTCGATGGACTCGATGGTACACGCGACCTGCGCCGTGTGGGCGTGGAAGACCGGCGTGTAGCCGTCCGTGATGACGCTCGGGTGCTGCATCACGACGATCTGGGCCGTGAACGTCTCGGCGACCGACGGCGGGTCGTCGGCCGGGCCGCAGACGTCGCCACGGCGGATGTCGTCCTTGCCGATGCCGCGGACGTTGAACCCGACGTTGTCACCGGGTTCGGCCTGCGGGACCTCCTCGTGGTGCATCTCGATGGTCTTGACCTCGCCGCCCACGTCGCTGGGCTGGAACGACACGTTGTCGCCCGTGTTCAGCAGACCCGTCTCGACGCGTCCGACCGGGACCGTACCGATGCCCGAAATCGTGTAGACGTCCTGAATCGGGAGGCGGAGGTCGGCGTCCGTCGGCGGTTCGGGGGCTTCGAGGTTGTTGAGAGCCTCGAGCAGAATCTCGCCGTCGTACCAGTCGGTGTTGTCCGACCGCTCGGCGATGTTGTCGCCCTCGAACGCCGAAATCGGGATGAACTCGGCGTCGTCGGTGTTGAACTGCACCTGCTTGAGCAGGTCCTTGACTTCGGAGACTACCTCTTTGTAGGTGGACTCCTTGTAATCGACGATGTCCATCTTGTTGACACCGACGATGAGTTCGTTGATACCGAGAGTGCGAGCCAGGAAGACGTGCTCCTGGGTCTGGGGCGCGACACCGTCGTCGGCGGCGACGACGAGGACGGCGTTGTCGGCCTGAGACGCGCCCGTGATCATGTTCTTCACGAAGTCGCGGTGGCCCGGACAGTCGACGATAGTGAAGTAGTATTCGTCGGTGTCGAACTCTTGGTGGGCGATGTCGATGGTGACACCGCGCTCTCGCTCTTCGGCGAGGTTGTCCATGACGTAGGCGAACTCGAAGCCGCCCTTGCCCTTCTCCTCGGCCTCTTCCTTGTGCTGTTCGATGACGTGCTCGGGTACGCTCCCCGTCTCGTAGAGGAGTCGCCCGACCAGCGTACTCTTTCCGTGGTCAACGTGGCCGATGATGGCCAAGTTCTGGTGCGGTTTGTCTTCGCTCATTTGTATCTCACGCGCAGACGCGCTCTGTCGGAATCTTTTGGCAGAAGCGGTTAAAACCATTTCGATACGCTATGCTACCCACCCCGACGCCCTACTGCGGTTATTGGTAGACCATCGCACGATTTTGGGAGAACGCGGGGAAATCAATCGGAATCAGTGACCGAAACGAACTGGCGTCGGAGCCGCCGAACGGTTCAGTCTCGAAGCCGATTCACGTCGGCGAGGACGGCGGTCGCCGTCTCCGGGCCGCCCGCCCCGCGACCGCTCAGGTTGAGTCGCCCCGCGTGGTCGGTCTCCAGTTGGACGATGTTGCGCGTGCCCGAGACGGCCAAGGTTCCGTTCTCGGGGACGAGTCGCGGTCCGACCCGGACCCCCTGTGGCGTGGCCTCGCCGATGAGTCGAATCGTTCGCCCGTCTTCGGCCGCGAGTTCGAGCGCGTTGCCCGGCAGTTCCGCGATGCCCTCGACGTCGGCGTCGTCCAGCGAGTACGCGCCGTCGTCGAGGACGTTCGCCAGAATCACGCACTTGAGCGCCGCGTCGGTGCCGTTCACGTCGAAGGAGGGGTCGGCCTCCGCGACGCCGAGGTCCTGAGCCTCCGCGAGGACGTGTTCGTAGCCCAGACCCTCGGCGGCCATCCGCGTGAGGACGAAGTTCGCGGTCCCGTTGAGGACGCCGCGCGCTGCCGAGATGGTGTCCGGACCGTAGTTCTCGATGGTCGAGAGGACCGGAATCGCGCCGCCGACCGTCGCCTCGAACCTGACCTTCCCCTCGCTGTTGCGTTCGAGTTCGCGGAGGTCGGCGTACCGCTCGGCGACGGGTCCCTTGTTTGCCAACACGACGTGGCTGTCGCGTTCGAGCGCCGCGCGGACGTGCCCGAATCCCGGTTCGGCGTCGCCGAGCGTCGTCGGCGTCGCTTCGACCAGCACGTCGTACTCGGCGTCGAGCGCGTCCTCGGGGGCGTATCGGCCGACGCTCCCGCTCTCGTTCTTCTCGGCGAGCGCCGCGGCGACGTCGATACCGTCGTCGTCCACCGCCGCACCGGTAGAGTCAGCGAACGCCGTGACGCGATGACCGTACTCGCCCGCGAGGTCGGCGACCGACCGGCCGACCGCGCCCGCACCGAGAATCGCTAATTTCACGCCGACCCCTCCAGTTCGGCGAGCGGTTCGACCACGCGAAGGTCCTTCCTGTCGGCCACCTCGCGCACCGCCGTGACCACTTCGCCGGTCGCGCCGGTCTCGGTCGCGAGTCGGAGGCGAGCGCTGGCCACCTCGCTGGTTCCGCCGGGCGCGGAGAGCGACACGTCGGAGACCGAGGCGTCGGCCTTCGACTCGATGGACGAGAGCGTCTCGGAGAAGTCGGTCTCGATGACGTTGCCGACGAGCAGTATCGACACCTCCTCGCCGTAGCGTTCCGCGCCCGCTTGAATCACGTTGACGCCCGCCTCCCGGAGGTCGGCGACGAGGGCGTCGAACCGGTCGGGCGGACACTCGAGGTCCACTTCGACCGGGATGTGTCCCCGCGGTGTGAGCGACCCGCGCTCGTGGAACACCGAGAGCAGGTTGCCGCCGTTGGCCGCGATGGGTTCGAGCGCGCCCAACAGTTCGCCGGGTTCGTCTACGAGTTCGAGGCGGACGGTGTACGCCCGCAGGTCGGTGGCGCTCGCGTCGTCACTCATCTTGGTCTTCTTTCACGCGCGGGTGAGCATAAGGCTTCAGGCGGTCGCAATACTCACCAGTGTTTCGCGGGGCCGTCCCGCGTTGACCGCAGTCAGAGACGCGGCTGGGAACCGGTCGTCGCGCGAGACGAACGGGCGACTACTCGTTGGTGGGCGTCCTCGAAACCTCGGGTGGAGAGTCGCCGCTCGCCGACACGAGTGCCCAGATGCCGGTGACGACGCCGATCCAGAGGAAGATGACGAGACTGATCCACACCAGTGTGACGACCGAGACCATGGCTGAGAGCGAGACGTACGTTACCAAGTGACTTGATTATACACCGCCTACGCGAGTTACGGCGAGCGGCGTCGTGACTCAGGGTCGGTCTGAACGCGGTGAGAAACGAACGCAGAGCGAAGAAGAGAGACGCGGAGCGTTAGAAGTAGTTGATGGCTTCGGGCAGTTCGAGCTTCATGCCCTTCCGCTCGCGGATCTCCATGATGGTCTCGCGCTGGAGGTTGTCGGCCATGACCTCGAAGCCAGCGTTCTCGGTGTTCCACGAGGCGCGGCCCTCGGTGGCGCTCCGGATGTCCGAGGAGAAGCCGATCATCTCGTCGACCGGCGCGATGCCTTCGACGACCATGAGGTCGCCCTCTTGGTACATGTCGTCGACGCGGCCACGGCGACCCTGAATCTCGCCGGAGGCCGAACCCATGTACTCGTTGGGCACGTCGATGCGGACGTCCTGCATCGGTTCGAGCAGTCGGACCTCGCCCTGAACGAGGGCGTTGTGGACCGCGTTACGGACCGCAGGGATGACCTGCGCCGGACCGCGGTGGATGGTGTCCTCGTGGAGCTTCGCGTCCTCCAGACGGAGCAGCGTCCCCTGCACGGGTTCGGCGGCCAGCGGACCGTCGTCGAGCGCCTCTTCGAGACCCTCGATGACGAGTTCCATCGTCTCGTTGAGGTGCTGGATACCCTTCGTGTCGTCGATGAGGATGTTCGTCCCGTGGATGTGCTCGACGTTCTGGGACATGTCCTTGCCCATGCCCGCTTCCTGAAGCGCCTCGCGGCGTTCCTGCTCGGGCATGTCCATCGACACGTCGCCGCGCTTGATCTTCTCGATGATCTCGTCGGTGAGCGGCTGAGCCTGGATGTAGAACCGGTTGTGACGGTTCGGCGAGATGCCCTCGATGACGTCGGTCGGCTCCTGAATCGCTTCGCGGAAGACGACGATAGGTTCGCCCGTGTTGACCGGGATGCCCTGGTTGCGCTCGATGCGCTGGGTGATGACTTCGAGGTGAAGCTCACCCTGACCGGAGATGAGGTGTTCGCCGGTGTCCTCGTTAATCGTGACCTGAATGGTCGGGTCTTCCTTGGAGACCTGTCGGAGCGTCTCGATGAGCTTCGGCAGGTCGTCCATGTTCTTGGCCTCCACGGACTTCGTGATGACCGGCTCCGAGATGTGTTCGATGGACTCGAACGGCGTCATCTCGACGCTGGAGACGGTGGAACCCGCGATGGCGTCCTTGAGACCGGTGACCGCCGCGATGTTCCCGGCGGGTACGCGGTCCACTTCCTCGCGCTCGCCACCCATGTAGATGCCGACGCTCTGGACGCGGTTCTTTCCGGCCGTTCCGGAGACGTAGAGGTCCTGACCCTTCTCCAGCGTCCCGGAGAAGACCCGACCTGCGGCGATTTCGCCTGCGTGGGGGTCCACACCGATGTCGGTGACCATCAGCACGACTTCGCCTTCCTCGTCGACGAGGCGCATCCCCTCGGCGAGGTCCGAGGAGTCGTCGCCACGCCAGACGCGCGGGATACGACGGGGCTGGGCGTCGATGGGGTTCGGGAAGTGCTCACAGACCATGTCGAGCACGACGTCCGACAGCGGGGTGCGCTCGTGGAGTTCTTGCCGCTTGTCGGCGCGCTCCAGTTCCATGATGTCGCCGAAGTCCATCCCGGTGCGCTGCATCGAGGGCATCGAGACGCCCCACTTGTAGAGGGCGGACCCGAAGCCGACCGTCCCCTCTTCGACGGAGACGGTCCAGTCCTCGATGTCGTCCATCTCCTCGGTCATGCCGCGAATCAGCTCGTTCACGTCGTCGATGACGCTGAGCAGGCGGCGCTGCATCTCCTCGGGACCCTCCTGAAGCTCCGAGATGAGGCGGTCCACCTTGTTGATGAACAGGGTGGGCTTGACGCCCTCACGGAGCGCCTGTCGGAGGACCGTCTCGGTCTGGGGCATCGCGCCCTCGACCGCGTCCACCACCACGAGCGCGCCGTCGACGGCGCGCATTGCTCGGGTCACGTCCCCGCCAAAGTCCACGTGGCCCGGCGTGTCGATGAGGTTGATGAGGTGGTCGGTGTCCTCGTACTCGTGAGTCATGGACACGTTCGCGGCGTCGATGGTGATGCCGCGTTCCTGCTCGTCCTCCTCGGTGTCCATCATCAGTTGGGTCGCTTCACCCTGGTCGGCGATCATGCCCGCACCAGCGAGAAGGTTGTCCGTCAGCGTGGTCTTACCGTGGTCGACGTGTGCGGCGATAGCGATGTTCCGGATGTTCTCCGGTTCGTCCATCAGTCGCTCGCACTGTTCGACGATCTTCTTTCGTCTTCCCATTATGGGTCTTCTACCCGAAGGAAGTTGAAAAGCGTAGTGTTTCGCCACGAGTGAGCGTGTGAGCGATTGGCGAGGTGAATCACGCGCGAAGCGAGTCTGACTCCGGTGCGGTCTGGACGCGAGCGAGACTCTCGGGGTGACGAGGCCCAGGGTCTCGAAACCGCCGTACGCTCCGCCGGAGAACTGTCAAGCACCGCCAACCGGCGCAAGAGTCATACCGACCGAAGCCTTGGGACCGTTACGCATGGAGGTTCACGTCCACGGTCCCGGTCCGACCGCGCCGTTTCTCCGCGCCCGCGACCTCTTCGAGACCGAGCACGACCTCGACTCGCCCGTCCACGTCCGCATTCGGGAGAACCCCGACGAGCGGACGTGGACCGCCCACCCCGACGACCACGTGCTGAACATCTCCCGACAGGCCGCGACCAGCGCGATGGCCCGCGAACTCGCGCTCCACGAGTTCGCTCACATGGCCCGCCACGAGCAGGACCACCCCTCTCACACCCAGTCCACCGAGGAGGTCCTGTTCCTCGCGCTGTCGGGCAAGTCCGTCGAGCGTAGGCGCGTCACCCACTGCTACCAGATTGCGAACCACATGAAGGACATCTACGCCGACGACATCACGCTCCGGGTCGGCCCGACCGACAAACTCGTCTCGTTCCTCGAATCCGAACTCGCGGCCGCGGTCGCCGACCGGCCCGCCCGGAATCAGGACGAGGTGACCCGGGAGCGCGACGGCCTGCGACTCACCGGCACCGCCGACCCCGAGATGACCGCGGTCAACGCCGCGTTCGCGCTCGCGCTGGTCGAGCGTCACGACCTCGTCGATTCGGACCACCGGCTGTACGACCTCGCGCACGCGGCCGCGAACGACGCGCCCGAGGTCGGTCTCGCGGAGTTCAAGCACCGGTTCGCGTCGCTCGGTCCCGACCCCGGCGAGAGCGAGTACCGCCGGTCGCTCGTGGACGCGACCCGCGAGTACGCGGTCGGCGGCGGCGAGAAGGCGGCGGACTGAGTCGTCGATTACACGACTTCGGCGAGTGCGAGCAGGACGGTCGGCGCGATTAACAGGACGAGACCGCCGACGACGAGCAGGGCCGGAACGAGTAGTCCGACTTCGGCGAACAGCCACAGGCCGACGCCCGCGAGGAGCGCGAGCAGTCCGAGCAGTCGGAGGAGCCACGTCACGACGCCGTCGAGACCCGAGTCGGCGACGAGGTCCAGAACTTCGAGTGCTTCGTCCATGACATGTCCGAGTTCTAACTCCGCTAACTTATACGATTCGGGGGCCGGAGTCGTCGCCTGACCACTGTTCGAGTCAGTGTCCCACTCCGAGGAGTGTCGCCAGCATCAAACTAAACACCTCTCCGACCGTACGTCCGCCGATGTCGTACACCAAAGTCGATTCCCGCGACGTCGAACCGGTCGGCGAGGGACTGCGCTTCCTCCGAGACCCCCTCGACTGCGAGAAACTGGGCGTCTCCATCCTCGACGCCGACCCCGGATGGACGGGCAAGGAGCACGACCACGCCGAGGACGGACAGGAGGAAGTGTACGTTCTGATAGACGGGGCCGCCACCGTCACCGTCGAGGGCGAGGACGTGGAACTGACCGCGGGCGAGGCCGTCCGAATTCCGGCCGAGGCGACCCGCCAGATTCACAACGGCGACACCGAGAGCAAGTTCGTGCTGGTCGGCGCGTCCGGCGAAGAGTGACGCCGCGAACGTAGAACCGTCCGGAGTCTCTGTAACCAGTGCGAACACGTCGAAAGAGATTATTTCTGATTCTCAGGGGCCACGGGACCGGCGTCAGGAAAAAGGCATGTCGTCGCGTTCGCGCGGTGAGCGTCGCAACTGTTCGAGGGGTGAGAAACGAGAGAGAAGAAACCGCTTAGCGGGCCGCGGCCGCGACGCGCTCTTTCTCTTCTTTCTGGTTGATGGCGTAGGTCTGAACGTCGTAGTTGGCCGCGCCGACGAGTTGGTCGGCCAGCGCCTCGGAGGCGTCGGTCGGCGTCTTGAACGACGCGCTGTAGACGCCCTCGGCGATGAACTTCAGGGCTTGGTCGACCCGGCGCTGGGGCGCCACGTCGACGGCCTTCGGGACCGAGATGCCACCGTACTTCAGGCGGACTGTCTCCTCGCGCGGGGCGGCGTTCTCGACAGCAGTGACGAGGACCTGAACCGGGTTCTCGTCGGTTCGGTCGTGAACCATCTCGAACGCCTCGCGGGTTATCTGCATCGTCTTCTGCTTCTTGCCGGTGTTCTCCTCGGTCTGCATCAGACGGTTGATGAGACGCTCGACGATGGAGATTTCGCTCTTCTGGAACTGCTTGGACGCGTGGCGACCCATCGTGTGTGCGACCGGCGTAATCGTGATGTAGCGCTCGGTCGAGGGGTCGTCGTACTCGATGTTGGTGATGTCCCACTCGCCGAACAGGCTCGCGACGGCCGTTCCCTCTTCGTCCGTGCCCGCTGGTTTGTCGGGGTCGGGTTGGTCTTCTGCTGCCATAGTTATCGCACCGGCTTCTCAGCGTTTCCGCGGACTAGTTCTTCGAGGCTCACGCCGTTGACCTTCACGACCTTGTAGTTGACGCCGGAGAGGTCGCCCATCGCGCGACCCTTCGCACCGCCGATGCCCGCGATGGTGACCTCGTCGTGCTCGTCGATGAACGAGATGGCACCGTCGCCGGGACAGAAGGCGGTGACCTGCTTACCGTTCTTGATGAGCTGGACCCGGACGCACTTCCGAATCGCGGAGTTGGGCTGTTTGGCCTCGATGCCCACTTTCTCGAGAACGATGCCACGGCCCTGCGGAGCGCCTTCGAGGGGGTCGGACTTCTCCCCGAGACCGCGCTCGCGTCGGGCGTAATCGGAGTCGGACCACCGGTGATTCTGGCGGTCCTTCTTCAACTTTCTCGCTGCGTACTTGCCGTTCGCCATATGGCGTGTGCTATCCGTCCGAGCTACTTAAGCCTCCCTCTTTCGAGCGGACGTAACGGCCGCAGATCGCTCAAGCGGGGTCGATTACGGAATCTGAGCGCGTCTCAGCGAGCTGTTTTACGCGCCGCTTAGGTTCGGTTCGGTCAGCAGATTCGCTCACGGCCCGAAAAAAGGATTCGCGACGGCTAGCCTTCTAGCGAGAACACGCCGACGGTCCGACCGTCTCTGACGGAGCGGAGTCCGCCGCCGCCCGCTTGGACCGCGACGTACTGCTTGCCGACGCCCGGGTCGTACCAGCTCATCGGCGAGGCGTTGACCGAGGCGTCGAACTGGTGCTGCCAGCGTCGCTCGCCGGTCTCCGAATCGTAGGCGATGAACTCGCCGTCGCCGTTGCCGACGAAAGTGAGACCGGTGGTCGTACTCATCGACCCGCCGAGAGAGAAGTTCTCCCATCGGTCCTGCCAGACGACGTCCCCGCTCACGGGGTCCACAGCGGAGAAGTACGTGAGCTGCTGGGTCCACTCGTCGGGTGCCGGACCGGGGTCGTCCATCGCGGGGTAGACGGTGAAGTTCCCGCCGAGGTACGTCGAGGGGTACTCCCACTCGTCGACCTCGTCCCACTGGAACTTGCTCGGGTAGTTCATCGCCTTCACGTGGACGTTCCCCGTCTCTCGGCTGTAGGACGCCGGGTTCCACTCACCGCCGCCGTCGGCCGAAGGCATGACCCACGGCGTGTCTTCGAGGTTATCCTGGGGGAGGTGCCACATGTTGAGGTGCTGGCAGAACTCCCGACTGCGCTCGTAGAGCTTGCCGTCCTCGGCCCCCAGCAGGTAGTTCCACCCGGTCTTTCCGGCGTGACTGACCATCTTGCGGTTCTCGCCGTCCACCTCGGCGTCGAACAGGATCGGCGGCTGAGAGGCGTCCCAGTCCCACCAGTCGTGCTGGACCTCCTGGAAGTACCAGTTTACGTCGCCGCTGTTCGTGTCGAGTGCGATGACCGCGTCCGAGTACGGGTTCGGTCCCGGCCGGACGATGCCGTTCACGTCGGGACCGGGGTTCCCGACGTTGGCGTACAGCGTGTCGGTGTCCGGGTCGACCGTGATGGTCATCCAGTTGGTCGCCGACCCGTTCTGCCAAGCGTCGCCGATCCACTGCTCCTCGGGCAGCATCGACGTGCGCCACTCTCGCTCGCCGGTCCGTGCGTTGATGGACTCGATGAAGCCCTGGACGCCGTACTCGCCGCCCGCGCTCCCGTTGAGGATGCTCCCGTTGTAGACGACGGGGGCCCACGTCGCGGAGTACCCTTCGCCCGGAGCCGCGGAGTTGTACAGCCACTGTTGCTCGCCGGTGTACCGGTTGATGGCGACGAGGTTCGCGTCGAGCGTCGTCATGTAGAGGCGCTTGCCGCGGACCGCGACTCCGCGGTTGTTCGACCCGCAGCACAGCAGCGGGGGCTGGTCCTGCTGGCCGGACGGCGAGTACCGGTAGGTCCAGATGACCTCGCCCGACCTGGCGTTGACCGCCCGGACAACGTCGGGGCCGTTGGTCTGGTACATGATGGGCGGGTCCGACGGGACGACGATCGGCGTTCCCTCGAGTTTCCCGCGCTCCTCCTCGCTCCCGACCTCGATGGTGTACTCCAAGTTCAGTTCGCCCACGTTCTCGGGCGTGATGACGTCTGCGGTCGTGAACCGCTGCTGGCGGTAGCCCCCGCCGTACATCAGCCAGCTCTCGGGATCGTCGCCCGAGTCGAGCAGCATCTCTTGGGTGACGTTCAGCCGCGGAATCCGCTGGTCGCTCTGTCGAATCGTCTCCGGGCCGTCCGCGAGGTACTCGACGGCGATTCCGTCCTCGGTCCGGGTCACTTCGGCGTGTGGTTCGTCGATGCTCATCGCGAGTCACCTCCGATGGGCGCGCGTTCGTCGTCGCCGATCCTGAACAGGTCGGCCTCTATCTGCTCCTGTCCGCGAATCGCTATCGCCGACCCGCCCGCGAGCGCGGCGGCGAGTTGGCTGTCGGTCAACTCCTCGGGACCGGCGAGGTCCCGCGCCGCGGAGACGAACATGTGGACGCCGCCGAGCATCTGCTTCACGTCCCAGATGCCGTCGTCGAGCATCGACTCGGTCAGCAGCACTTCGCGCTGCCAGAGTTGCTGGTCGAGTTCGTCTATCCAGAGCAGCGCCCCGCCGAGCGCTCGCTGGTGGAGCGGTGCCACGTTCTCCGGGTCGTAGCCCTCCGGGTCGGCCGGGAGGCTGGCGGTCGAGACCCACTGTGCGAGTCGCTCGTTCTCGTTGACGACGTCCACGACCGCCGCCGTGCGCTCGCGTTCGGTGAGACCCGCGTCGGCGAGCGCCGCGGTCAGCGGTTCGGCCCGAATCAACTCCGCGGCGGTCGCCCGAACGTGGTCGGCAGAGAACTCCGGCAGGTGGCGCTCGGCCGCCGCGAAGAAGCCGACCTCCGCGAGGTGGTCGTAGGCGTCCCACGCGGGCGCGGCCACCTCCTGATACGCGGTCCCCTGCTCGGCCGGGAACCCCGCGGCCCGGAGTTCCGGGAGTTCGGCGATACCGGCTTCGATACCCGCGAGCGACCCCGAGAGCCGTCCGCCGTCGAGTCCGCCCGCGAGGTCGGCACGGATTCGCTCGCCGTACGTCGCCAGTTCGTCGGCCGACCCCTCGCCGACCGCTCCGCGTAGGTCGGACAGCGAGAGTTCCGAGGCCGCGCCGACGCCCCCGGTCACGCCGAGTATCTTGAGGAAGTTGCGCCGGTCGCGCTCGTCCACGTCCGGTACGTCGTCCGATACCGTGTCATTGATTTCCATTCCCATCCCCACGGGAACGTCACCACTATCGACAAACTGTTTTTCCCTCGGAAACACGGCTCGTGCGTCTAAAATTTCGACGTGGAGCCATCAGAGCGAGCGGCCGACAGTGGCGCTCGACCGCTAGTCGACAGTATTTCCGACGGTAGAGCCACCGATTCCGCCGACCGGCTTTGTCCGGTTCGTCGACACGTTACGAGGAGAACCACCTCGCTTGCGGGAGTCAGCCGCACAGCTGACGGATTCCACAGGCCCAATATTGTTACGCTATCGATGTTTTAGCGGTCGTCTCGGCGTCCGTCCTCCGTGCGGACATCGTCCGGAGAGACGGTCTCGGACCGGCGAACTCCGGCGAGGAACTCGCGCACGGCGTCGGTGAAGAACGCCGGATTGTCGAGGTTGGAGGCGTGGCCCGCGTCCGGAATCTCTCGGACCGTGGCGTTCTGAATCGCCGCTTCCAACTTCGACGCGTGTCGCCGGACGAACGGCGGTTCGTTCGCGCCGTACAGCACCAGCGTCGGGACGGTAATCGCCGAGAGGTCGACCGCCGTCTCGTGGAACGCCGCGACGGCGCGGACGACCTTGGCAAACTCGTCGGTCTCCATCTCCGGGCCGTCCCTTCGAAGCCGTTCTATCTTCTCGTAGTCGCCGCTGACGCCGTCGCCGTGGAGTCGCCGCTGAAGCCACACCAGCGCCCGCTCGACGCGTTCGTAGCCGACGAGTCGGACCGGCGGGACGGCGGCCCGCAGCGCGACGGACCGCTGGAGCCACTCGCGCCGGTCGAACAGTTCGGGGGTGAACGTGTCGGCCAGAACCAGTCCGGCCAAGCGGTCTGAGTGGGCGGCCGCGTACGCCTGCGCGATGCATCCGCCGGTCGAAAGCCCGCAGACGACGGGTGAGTCGAGGTCTAACGCCGTGACGAGCGCGTCGAAGTCGGCGGCGAACAGGTCGATAGAGTAGGCGTCTCTGGCCGACCCGCCGGTTCGACCGTGCCCTCGAACGTCGTAGGCGATAGTGGTGTACTCGTCGCTCAGGGCGTCCATCTGCGGTTCCCACTGGGTGTGGTCGAGGATAGCGCCGTGAACGAAGACGAGGGGCGGTCCGTCGCCGCGTCGCTCGTAGTAGGTTTCGACGTCGTTCGTCCGGACTGTGGGCATGGTGTCTGTTAGGCCCTCGACGGAGATGAACCTACCCGGAGCTACAGAGAGTGACACGGTAACGAACCCTCGGACGAACGTGAGACCGAAAACCGGACTGCGAGAAGTCGAGACGCGGTCGGACGGGACCCGCGTTCAGGTCAACTGGATGTCGTCGATGTCGTAGTGGCGCTTGGCGAGTTTCTCCGCGGCCGCGATGTTTCGGCCGTCCTCGCCGATGGCGATACCGGTGTCCTCGGAGTCCACTTCGGCGTAGGCGACCGTCTCGTCGCCCTCGCTGACGGTGACGTTGTACACCGCCGCCGGGGCGAGCGCGTTGGCCACGAACGCCTCGGGCGTGTCGGCGTCCTCGACCAGCACCACCGATTTGCCCAGCTGGGATTCGACGTTCCGGACGGTCTCGCCGCCCGACCCGATGGCTTGGGCCATGTCGCCGGGCTTGACGAGGAAGACCACGCGCTCGTCGCCGTCCTCTTCGTCCTCGAAGACGACGCAGTCGCGTGCGGTCGCGCCGGTCTCGTCCTCGAAGAGGGCGATGAACTGGCGGGCCGTGTCCGAGAGCGTGACGACCATTCTCAGTCGGAGGCTTCCGGCTCGGAACTCATCGAGGACCCCATCCGGAGGTCCACGTCGCCCGTGCCGAGTTTGATGGGTTTCCCGACGATGACGTTCTCGGTCACGCCGTTGAGGTCGTCGACCTCGCCGTGGATGGCGGCGTCGAGCAGGTGGTTGACGGTGACCTCGAACGCCGCGCGAGCGAGGACCGACTCCTTGCTCCCCGAGATGCCGTGGCGACCGATGGACTCGATTTCGCCCCGGTTGGTCATGATGTCGGCGACCAGCATCAGGTGGCGGATGTTCACGTCGTCGAGACCCTGCTCTTCGAGGGTGTTCATCGTCTCCTCGATGATGGCCTCGCGGGCCGCCTCGATGCCGAGGTTCTTGTGAATCTCGTGGATGTTGTTCGAGGTGGTCCGGCTGGCGTCCACGCCCTCTATCTCCATCACGTCGCCGAAGGCAGACCCCTCGGTGTAGAGGATGAACTCCTCGCCGTCGTCGAGTTGCTCCTTCCGGATGACGACTCGCGAGATGTCCTCGATGCCCTTGAACACGATGTCCCGTAGCTGTTCGACCAACTGGAGCAGGTCGCGGTAACTCGGCTCGTCGGGACCGAACTCGATGACCGCCCCCTGCTGGGTGGTCTGGACGCCGAGTTCGTCCTCGATGATGCCCGCGATTTCGTCGGGCGTTATCATCCGCTCCTTGAGGGTGTCCTCGTTGAGGTCGATGGAGACCACCATGTCGGCGACGTTGGTCGAGATGTCGCCCAGCGCCAGAATCCGAGTCGCCTCTATCTGCCAGACGACCTCGTGGGCCATCTCGCGGTCGGTGGCGTACTCGTCTTCGAGGTGGACGGTCATCATCGGCGTGTCCGGGGTCTTCCGGGCGTCCACCAGTTCGATGAGTCGGGGGAGACCCTGCGTCACGTCGATCTCCGCGACCCCCGCGTAGTGGAACGTGTTCATCGTCATCTGGGTCCCGGGTTCTCCGATACTCTGAGCGGAGACGGTTCCCACGGGGTCGAGCGGATCGACTCGGGTGTCGAGATGCCGGTTCTCGACGGCGCGAGCGATCTGGTCGGCGTGCTCGGCGGTGACGCCGTCGCGGGCTTCCACGGTGCTGTACACCTCGTCTTTCAGCCGTCGGGGGAGGTCGGTGTCCTCGACGACGGCCTCGATGTCTTCGGATACGTCGTAGTCGGTCATGGTTTCGGTGAGTTAGTTGGAAGCTGTGGCGTCAGTCGTCGCTCTGGGCCTGTCGAGCGTCGACGTGTTCCGAGAGGTTCGTCGGCGGGAGTTTCTCGCCGAGGAACTCCTGTCTGCGCTCGTCGCTGCCGAACTCCTCGTCGAGGATTCGGTCGGCGATCTGCTCGACGTCGATGTCGCTCTCGTCGTTCGAGGAGACCTTCACGGGACTGGTCCCGTCCTCGCCGAACTCGAACTGGACGATGGTGTCGGAGGTGTCCCGAACCGTGCCGTCGTACTGAGTTTCGAGTTCCGAGAGCGCGTTGATGAGTCGGCGCTGGAGGTAGCCGGACTTGGAAGTCCGGACTGCGGTGTCCACAAGTCCCTCGCGGCCGCCCATCGCGTGGAAGAAGAACTCCCGGGGGTCGAGTCCGCCGGTGTAGGAGTGCTCCACGAAGCCGTGGGCCTCCGCCGAGAGGTCGTTGGGCTTGTAGTGGCTGAGGGTTCGGTCCTCGTACCCGCGGTTGATTCGCTCGCCGCGGACCGCCTGCTGGCCGACCGCTCCGGCCATCTGGGTCAGGTTGAGCATCGAGCCACGCGCGCCGGACTCGGCCATGACCACGGCGGGGTTGTCGTCGGCGAAGTGCTCCTCGGCGATGTCACCCGCGGAGTCGCGGGCCTTGCCGAGCGTCTGCATGATCTTCATCTCCAGCGTCTCGTCCACGGTCCGGCCGGGCAGGGATTCGAGGTCGCCGTTCTGGTAGGTCTCGATGAGTTCCTCGACCCGGTCGTAGGCGTTGTCGATGGCCTCGTCGATGCGGTTCTGGGCCTCCTCCGGGACCGACTCGTCGTCGATACCGATGGAGAACCCGAAGTGCATGATGGAGCGCATCGCGAGCGCGGCCACCTCGTTGATGAAGATGCGCGAGCGGGTGTTGCCGTAGACCTTCGTGATGGTGTCAACGATCTTCCCGCCGAACTCGCCCACCTCGTCCTCGGCGATGGTGCCTTGGACGAGCTGGCCGTCCTCGATTATCACGTCGTCGCCGACCGTACCGGTGAACTCGAGGTTGAGGTCGCTCGGGAGCAGTTCCGAGAAGATGTCCCGGCCGGTCCAGTAGGGTTCGCCGTCCTCGTGTCCCGAGGGGTCGGGGAGTTCGTCGATGCGAGTCGCCCGCAGGAGGTCCAGCGCCTGCGTCTCGTTAAACTGCGGGTTCTCGTTGGTGAGCAGGTACATCCCGGAGATGTGGTCCTGAATCGCCCCGATGATGTTCTCGCCGAAGCGCGGCGAGAGAATCTGTTCCTGCACGCGCATGAGGACGCGCGCCTCCGCGCGGGCCTCCTCGTTCTGGAGCGCGTGCATGTTCATCTCGTCGCCGTCGAAGTCGGCGTTGTACGGCGGACAGACGACGGTGTTGAGGCGGAACGTCTTGTACGGCATCACGACCACTTCGTGGGCCATGATGGACATCCGGTGGAGCGAGGGCTGGCGGTTGAAGATGACGATGTCGCCGTCGACCATGTGGCGGTTGACCTCCCACCCGGCCTCGACCTTCGTCGCCAGTTCCTCGCAGTTCTTCTCGGTCACCTTCAGGCGGCGGCCGTCGGGCCGCTTGACGTAGTTCGCGCCCGGGTGGCCTTCGGGGCCGTTAGCGACGTACCGTCGGGCCTCCTCCTTGTTGCGCTCGGTGACGTTCATCGTCTGGGTCATCTCGCGGGCCACGCGCTCGGGGACGCCGACCTCGTTCAGCGAGAGCGTCGGGTCCGGCGAGATGACGGTCCGCGCCGAGAAGTTGACGCGCTTCCCGGACAGCGAACCGCGGAAGCGACCTTCCTTGCCCTTCAGCCGCTGGCTGAGGGTCTTGAGGGGTCGCCCGGAGCGGTGGCGGGCGGGCGGCGTGCCCGAGATTTCGTTGTCCATGAACGTCGTGACGTGGTACTGGAGCAGTTCCCAGAGGTCCTCGATGATGAGTTGGGGCGCACCCGCCTCCCGGTTCTCCATGAACCGCTGGTTGATGCGGATGATGTCCACCAGCTTGTGCGTCAGGTCGTCCTCCGAGCGCTGACCGTTGTCGAGCGTGATGGACGGTCGGGCGGTGACCGGCGGTACCGGCAGCACCGTCAGAATCATCCACTCGGGTCGCGAGCGGTCGGAGTTGATGCCGAGCGTCTCGACGTCCTCGTCCGGGATGTCCTCGAACCAGTCCCGGATGTCGCTGGGCATCAGTTTGTTCATGTCCTCCTCGGTCAGGTCGATGTCGAGGGCCTTCTCGATGGCTTTCCGGTCGGACTCCCGCGGGCGGAACTCGCCCGACATGATGTCGTTGATGCGCGAGAGGTCGATGTCGGTCACGTCCGAGAGTTCCTGGGGAGCCATCGGTTCGCGGTCCTCCTCCTCGTCGCCCTGCATCGCGGAGGCGATGATCTCGGAGTACTCGCTGGTGAGAACCTGTTGGACCTCGTAGTATGTCGTGGGCTTCTCGTGGTTGATGTCGTACTGGACCTCGCCGCAGTAGGGACAGCGGTCCTTCTTGCGGGCCTCCCGGATGGCGGACTTGGTCACGTCGGTGAGGTCGTTGCCCAGTTCGCGGGTCCGAGTGAGTTTGGACTCGTACTTCTCCTTCTCCTCGTCGGTGAGCAGGAGGCGCGAGCAGTTCCGGCAGGTGCCCCGAAGCAGGCGTCGGATGAGCTTCGTGAACCCGACGTGGATGACGGGGGCGGCGAGTTCGATGTGGCCGAAATGGCCGTTACACGACCCGGAGTGCTTCCCGCAGGTCTTGCATTCGAGTCCGGGGTCGATGACGCCCAGTCGGGGGTCCATCAGCCCCATGTCGATGGGGAAGCCGTCGTCGTCGTACGTGTCGGCGGTAATGATCTTGGTCGCCGACATCTCTCGGTACTCCTCCGGGTCCATCAGCCCGAAGCTGATTTCGCCGATTTCCTTGGGTGTTTGTCCTGTTGACATGGTTTAGACAGCGTCTTCGAGTTCGAGTCGCGGTGCGATGCCGAGCGCCTTCATCTCGTCCAGCAGGAGCTTGAACGCGTAGGACATCTCTATCTCGTGGATGTCGGTCTCCTCGTCGCAGTTCGGACAGTAGACACGGTTCTGTTCGACGTTCTCGACCGCGCTCATGCCGCAGTTCGCACAGACGTAGATCCACTCGCGGTCGGATTCGTCGAGCAGTCGTTCCTTCAGGGTCAGGGCCGCGCCGTGACCGATGAGAACGTCGCGCTCCATCTCCCCGACGCGGAGTCCGCCCTCGCGGGCGCGCCCTTCAGTGGGCTGGCGCGTGAGGACCTGTACCGGCCCGCGGGAGCGAGCGTGGAGCTTGTTCGAGACCATGTGGTAGAGCTTCTGGTAGAAGATAGTGCCGATGAAAATCTCGGCCTCGATCTTCTCGCCGGTGACGCCGGAGTACATGATCTCCTTGCCGGAGGACTTGAAGCCCTGGTCTTCGAGTCCGCCGCGGAGTTCCTCCTCGTCCTCGCCCGTGAACGGCGTGCCGTCCACGCGGCGACCTTCGAGGGCACCGACCTTGCCGCCGATCATCTCCAGCACGTGGCCGACCGTCATCCGGGACGGCAGGGCGTGGGGGTTGATGATGAGGTCGGGAACGACGCCCTGTTCGGTGAAGGGCATGTCCTCCTGCGGAGCGATGTGTCCGACGACGCCCTTCTGGCCGTGTCGGGACGCGAACTTGTCGCCGAGTTCGGGGATGCGCTCGTCGCGCACCGACACCTTCGAGAGCTTCGAGCCGTCTTCGCCCTCCATCAGCGTGACCGTGTCCACGATGCCGGACTCGCCCGAGCGCATGGTGACGGAGGTCTCCCGGCGCTTCTGCGGGGAGAGACCGCCCATGTCGTCGGGTTCTTCGAGGAACCGGGGCGGACTGGTCTTGCCGAGCAGGACGCTGTTCTCGTCCACTCGCGTCTCGGGGTTGACGAGACCGTCGTCGTCGAGATGCGTGTACGCGTCTTCACCGCGCGCACCGCGCACGTCGTCACTCGGAATCTCGAAGCGGTCCTCCTGACCGCCGGGGTAACGCCGCTCCTCGCCCTCGTAGGTCCGGAAGAAGTGCGAGCGAGCGAGCGCGCGGTCCACCGACCCGCCGTTGAGCACGAGCGCGTCCTCGATGTTGAACCCCTCGTAGGACATGACCGCGACCGTGAAGTTCTGCGCCGCGGGCCGCTCGTCGTACCCGATCTGCTCGGTGGTCTGGGTCTTGACCATCGAGAGCTGGGGGTAGTGCAGGAGGTGTTGGCGCGTGTCGGGCCGGATGCGGTAGTTGGCCGCGGGAAGCCCGAGCGACTGCTTGATCATCCCCGACCCCATCGTAATCCGGGGCGAGGCGTTGTGTTCGGGGTACGGGACCATGCCCGCACCGATACCGAAGATGAGTTGCGGGTCCACTTCGAGGTGGGTGTGGTCCTCGGTGAGGTGTTCCTCGTCCACCGCGACGTAGATGTCTTCCTCCTCCTCGGCGTCGATGAACTCGACCTTGCCGCGTTCGACGAGGTCCTCGAACTCGAGGTCACCGTTCTTGAGTGCCTCGACCTCTTCCTCGGTCGCGAGGGGTTCGCCGTCCTCGACCACGAGGAGGGGTCGGCGGGCGCGCCCCGCGTCGGCGTTGATGATGACCTCGCGGGTCCGCTCCTTGATGGAGACGTTGACCATCTCGCTCACGTCGCCGCGGCGGCGGGCGTGGCGGACTTGTTCGGCGAGCTGTTCCGGGTCGGGGTGGGTACCGACCAGACTACCGTTCACGTATACTTTCGCTTCTCGTCCCTGACTCATGTTAGTCGTCCGCGCTCGCAGTTGGTTCGACGCCTTCGATACCGGGGATGCCTTCGACACCCATCGACGCCAGTTCTCGTTTCAGGCCCTGTTCGTCGTCTATGTTCTGGGAGAGTTCCATCGCCTGCGCGAAGTTCTTCACCAGCCCACAGTTCGGTCCCTCGGGGGTCTCCGAGGGACAGATGCGACCCCACTGGGTCGCGTGCAGGTCACGCGCCTCGAAGTGGGGCTGGCTCCGCGAGAGCGGCGAGCGGAGACGCCGCAGGTGCGACAGTACGCCCATGAAGTCGGTGCGGTCCACCAGTTGGGAGACGCCCGAGCGGCCACCGACCCAGTTCCCGGTGGCGATGGGGTGTTCGAGTCGTTCGGTCAGCACGTCGGACCGAACCACGGTGTTGACCGAGAGCTGACGGTTACGCATGTTCGCCCGCTCCAACTGGTACTTCACGTCCCGGGCCAGCTTGTTGAGCGCGGTCCGGAACAGGTCCTTCATCAGGTCGCCAGAGACCTTCAGGCGCTTGTTGGCGTAGTGGTCCTTGTCGTCGGGTTCGCGCCGGTCGAGCGCGAGTTCGAAGCAGGCCTCGGCCATCCGGCAGAGGTAGTACGCCTTGTTGATGCGCACGTCCTCCTCCTCGACGCCCTCCTCGTGGAGGTGCGGCAGGAGGTAGCGGTCGATGACGTAGTTGGCCCGCTTGAGCTGGTAGTTCTTGCCCTGTCCGGAGGCGACGCGCTTGCCGAGTTTCTCGATGGCTTCCTCCTCGGTCTGGACGTCGGCCTCCTCCAGATTCTCGAGCATGAACTTCACGATTTCGGGGTCGTCCGAGACGCGGTGGACGATCTCCTCGTCGGATTCGAGGCCGAGCGCCCGGACGAGGGTGACGAAGTTGACGCTCCCCGAGACCGAGGGGAACGACACTTCCAGCAGACCGTCGCGGGTCCGCTCCGCCAACACCAGCGCGCGGTAGCCCCGGCGCTGGCTGAACGTCTTGGCGACCTGAATCTCGTCGCCGTACTTGGTGTCGTACTCCGCGAGAATCTTGTTCGGCGCGAGGTCCTCGCTCGTCATCAGCACGCGCTCGGAGCCGTTGACGATGAAGTAGCCGCCGGGGTCGGCGGGGTCCTCGCCGATTTCGATGAGTTCCTCGTCGGAGAAGCCCGCGATGTTACACTTCTCGGAGCCGACCATGATGGGCATCCGGCCCACCTTGGTCTCCGTCGAGTCTACGACGCGCTCGTCCTCGCCCTCGCCTTTCACGATGGACATCTCCATGAACACGGGCGCCGCGTAGGTGATGTTTCGGAGGCGGGCCTCCTGCGGATACAGAAGTTCCTCGCTGCCGTCGGCCTCCCGCACGCGCGGGGTGACGATGCGAACGTCGCTGAGTTCGACGTGGACGGGTTCTTCGTCTTCCTTGTCACCGATGTCGGTGTCTATCGTTCCCTTCTCGTCGACGACCTCCTGCATGCCGCGATTCAGGAAGCTGTTGAACGAGCGGTAGTGGTGTTCTGCGAGTCGTTCCTTCGAGAAGTACTCTCGGGAGATCTCGCGTCGGTCTTCTCTGTTCATTATTATTCTACGACGAGTCGGTATGTGGTCGCGGTGTCTGTCGTTCGGGAGTCTCGCACGATCTTGATGACGTCACCGACCTCCGCGTCGTCCGGCAGTGCGGCGTCGGTGCGTTGTATCTTGGGTAAGTCGGTCGGTTTGATGTCGTACTCCTCCAGCACGTCGTCTAACTCCTCGTCGTCGACGATGCTGTGGTCCGGAACCATGTCGTGTTGGCTTACATCTACCATGTGTGGTGGGTTGTCTGGCGAAAGGGAGAAATGGCTATCACGAGATACTACAGGGCAATACACAGGGAGTCCATTTAAGACTTGCTAAGTGTCCCGCGCACGGCTCGCTGTCCGACCCACCCCGTCGGAACGCGGTTCCGGACGAGTGCCCACAAACGACACGGACTTCGCGAAGGTATAAATCGTTTGGGGCGGGGGCACGTGTCTCAGTGACCGGTGGACGAGACACCGTGTCGTGACCGGTTCGTTTGAGAAGTCTTAAGTCCAGCCGGGGACAACGAGGAAATGCGTACGAAGGCCCGGGTGGTGTAGTGGCCCATCATACAACCCTGTCACGGTTGTGACGCGGGTTCAAATCCCGCCTCGGGCGTTTTCCAGAACTTACATTCGACAGCAGTTAGTTTACTGTAACTGATATCCAAATCTTCTAGCGACATCCTCGTACACCAGTAGAGTGGGTTAGGGAACGACTACCTATAGAGCGACCGTTCGAAGGTGCGCTCTCCAGAACACGGACACACCAAGACTCGCTACGACGCAGAACGGATCTGTTACGGGTGGCATTTAGATACGAAGACGGCACACCCTCGCCACACGATGGATACGTCACGGAAGGGTGACGGAACCGAGGTGACGATTCTCGCCAGACTGATGCGGATCGGTGCCTCGGTTTCGGTCGCGTTCGGAGACAGCGACCGATACGACCTCGTGGCCGACGGCGGAGACCGGCTCCATCCAGTACGTTCTGTCCGAGCAGTTCGGATGACGCTCGTTCGGAGTCGGTCCATTTGCGACGTGGCAGTACCTACCAATGAGCGACGGAACCGACACCCATTAATAACAACGGCCGGAAGAAGGAGATGCGTACGAAGGCCCGGGTGGTGTAGTGGCCCATCATACGACCCTGTCACGGTCGTGACGCGGGTTCAAATCCCGCCTCGGGCGTTTTCTGCTGACGCCAATTCACGAGCGAGGAGCATCGGCGACGAGCGAGTCCGGCGTCAGCGAACCGACTGCGGGAGTTGAATCCTGCGAGACGCACGCCTGCGAAACGGAGTGAGCAGGACCGTCTCGCTCCGGTTCAACTCCCGCCTCGGGCGTCCTTCTACTCGAACTCACATTCGCGAGCGACTGGACAGTCACCCCCAAGCGATACCTCCGAGACGGCCGTCTATCGGGTGTGGATACGGACGAACCGAACTCGGACGAGAGCGACGAGTTTCTCCACGAGGAGTTGGTTCCGGCGCTGCTGGTCGGCGTGCTGCTGTTCCTCGTCCCCGAACCTGTCACCTCGACGCTCGGCGTCGTTCTCGGCGTCGGTCTATGGGCGTGGGACCTTCCGAGTTAGTTCGGCGCTTCGTTCTAGTTGAGCATCGCCGCCACCCAACCGCCGAGTCCGACCGCGAGCAGCGCGCCGAGTAGGTTCACCGTCGCGTTCTCGACCGCCTGACGTTTCGCGCCGTCCTCGTAGAGTTCCACCGTCTCGACGGCGAAACTGGAGAACGTCGTGAACGCGCCACAGAAACCGATTCCGAAGACGGTTAGCAGTGCCGTACCGTCCGCGAGTCCGACCGTGAGCGCGCCGAGCGCGAAACTCCCGAGGACGTTCACCGCCAGCGTACTCCGAGTCCGGGCCGAGAGCACCGACCCGACCCCGAAGCGCGCGAGCGCACCGAGGACGCCGCCTGCACCGACTAGCAGGACGGAGTTCATCCAGCCACCCCCTGAGTCATCCCGTCACCTCCTCGACCGCGGCGCCTCCCGCCACCACGGCCGCGAATCCGAGCGCGTAGTTCGCACCGACGTTGACGACCGCCCAACTCGGCGAGAGCGTCGTCGTCTGGAGCGCGAAGGTGCTGTACGTGGTGAACGACGAGAGGAACCCGTTGCCGAGTACGAGTCGAGTCTCGACACTGATTCGCCCCGCCAACTTCGACTCGGAGAGCAGAACGCCGAGCGCGAAGCTTCCGACGACGTTGACCGCGAGGGTGCCCCACGGAAAGCCACCGGGGAGCGCCACGGCCACGGCGTGTCGGAGGACGGCCCCGGCGAACCCGCCCACTCCGACGAGTACGAGGGGTTCGAGCCGTTCCATAGCGAGGACGTGAATCGGCGAACCGGACTGCTCGGCTTCGGAATCCTCGGTTTCGACAGCCGCCGCTTCTGCGCTCTCGTTCTTCGAACGTTCCTCTGCCGGACGCGATGCTGTCTCGCTCTCGCTCGCCGAACTCGCGTCCGTCCCGGCGTCGGTCGCCGAGTCGGCGTCCGTCTCCGACATGCGGTACTCGTCGGAGACCACCGCGCCGAGTTGCAAACAGCTTTCGGAGTACGTCGTCAGCGGTCGGTGGCGCTCGGACTCCCGCCGCCGTGTGGCGTCTGGCGCTCCCTGATTCGGACCGCGTGGACGCTCTCGGTCGCGTCGTCGACGAACAGGACCTCGCCCGGAGCGCCGGGCAGGCGGTCCTCGAAGCAGGAGGCGAGATAGGACGGCCGGGCCGCGGCGAGCGCGTCGAGGTCCGCCCGAGAGGTGAGTCGGTGGGCCAACAGGAGGTCGGCCTGCGAAATCGCGACCGGCGGGAGCGCACTGGGTCGCTGGGTCGCCGCGACGAGACTGAGACCGGGTTGCCGTCCCCGGGTGAGGACCGTCCGGAGCGCCGGGGACGCCACTCCGTCGAAGAAGGCGTGGGCCTCGTCTATCAGTAGCCAAGGAAGCCGAGTCGGATTCCCAGTGACGCAGTGGTCGTAGAGGTCGCTAGCGACCGCTCGCACGACCGCGTTCGCCGGTTCGGAGTCGAGTCCGGAGAGGTCCAGCACGGTTCCGGCACTCGTCCCTGCGTCCACTAGCGACGCGAGCAACTCGCTAGCGGTCAGTCCGTCCGCGGCGAACACGCCCCACGAGTCGGCGAGCGAGAGGTGATTGTCGGCCGACCGGCGCGTCGCGCGGTCGGCCTTGGTGTCGGCGTCGGCGACGAATTCGCGCATTCCGGCGAGAGTCGAGCGGGCCGCGGCGGCCTGCCAGACCAACGCGCCCGCCGGAGAGTCCGCCGCGAGTCCGAGCAGGTCGCACCACGCCCGCGGCGCGAGCGCGTCGGCGGCCACGCGGGGGCGCGAGACCACCTCCGCTCCGAGGTCGGCCAGCGACCCGAAGATGCCCATCGGGTCCACGACGACCGGGGCGACCCCCTCGGTACGGGCGAGTTCCTCGGCGAGGACGCCGAGCGTGTAGGACTTACCGTAGCCCCGCTTGCCGACGACGAGTCCGGCGTGTGGGCCGTCGAGGTCGATGCGGACTCGCGCGCCGGAACTTCCGTCGCGGGCGCGGTACGCCCCGAGGTGGCCCGAGACAGCGTCGGGCCGGTCTTCGCCGGGGACGCGGCGACCGAGGACGTGAGGCATAGTCCGGGTTCGTCCCGCTTTCGTACTTGAACCTTCGCGTGGCCGGTCCTCGAAACTGTCAGCGGCGGTTGCGCCCCCGAGGGTTTAAACCAGAGCGGGTGACGAAACCGAGCCATGCCCACCAGACTCGGCTACCTCGGCCGCGCCGACTGTCCGCGTCCAGACCTGCTCGACCGATTCGGCGACGACGAGCGCGCCATCGAGGGCCTGCCCATCCGACTCGTCATCGCGCTCGTAGTCGGCGTCGCCAGCCTCGGCGTGATGATGAACATGCTCTCGGGGCTGAGCGGCCTGACCGTCACGGAACTCGACGCCAAGCCCTCGCCGGACGTGGTCGGTCCCAGCGAAGGGAAAGTAGACGTTGCGGTGGTAGACCCCGACGGCAACCCCGTCAGTAACGCGACAGTCGTCGTCACGGGCGGCACTGCGACCCTCGACGGCGTAGTGACAGAGAACACCGGCGAGGACGGCGAGGTCAGTCTCACGCTGGACCCCGGACTCGCGCCGAACCAGCAGGAGGGCACGCTGGAAGTGAGTATCAAACCGCCCGCCGGGAGCGAGTACGCCGACGAACGCGAGAACACGGCGATACTGGTCATCGAGGGCTGACGGTGGTCGGCGAGGGACGACGTGCCGCGGTACGGCGCGCCGCTCAGTCCGACAGACTTCCGTCGCCGTCCCAGTCTATCCAGTCCTGTTCCCACCCGGTCCGGCGCTCGCGGGCGCGCTCGGCGCGCTCGCGGTCCTCGCGGACGGTCCGGTTGCGCTCGATGGACCCTGCCTCCTCGCCCTCCACGAGGAGCGGCGCGAACGCGACGGTACCGAGCGGGCGGCCCTTCTGGTCGCCCACCTCGCTACCGTCTATGACGGTCAGCGACTGGTCGCCGACGCCGACCGGGATGACCAGTCGCCCGTCCGAAGCGAGTTGTTGGACGAGGGGTCGGGGCGGGTCGGCCGCCGCGGCCTCCACGAGGACGCGGTCGAACGGGGCGTACTCCGGCAGGCCGTCCGCGCCGTCGCGGCAGTCCACGAAGACCCCCTCGTAGCCCGCCGACGCGAGGTTGCTCCGGGCGTCCAACACCAACTTCCGAGTGATGTCCACCGCGTGGACGTTGCGTTCGCCCACGATTTCCGCGAGGACCGCGGCGGTGTAGCCCACGCCAGCGCCGACGACGAGGACCGAGTCGCCGGACTCGGCGTCGAGGGCTTCTAACAGGCGGGCCGCGGTACTCGGTGCGAGAACGCGCGTCCCCAGATGCTCGAAGGAACGGTCGGCGTAGGCCAGTCGGTCGTCCGCGACGAACTCGTGACGGGGAACTGCACGCATCGCGGCGCTGACGCTCTCGCTGGAGACGACCCCTTTCGAGGGGTGTTCGAGGCTATCGACCATGTCGTCGCGCAACACCGCGAGTTTCATACGCCCTCGTGGCGTCGAAACGACTTCAATTGCCCGGCCGCCGTCCGGCGATAACCTGTAGTCGGGTCCCCGGTAGGTCCCGGACTTCGGGGTCGGCGAACCCGGCCTCGCGCAACCACTCGGTGAACTGGGTCTCGGTGTAGGTGTCGCCCCCGTCGGTCTGGGCGAGCATGTGCGCCCCGAAGAGGGCCGCGTCCTCGGCCCGGCCGCGGACCCTGTCCGTCAGCACGACCGCACCGCCGGGTTCGAGCACGTCGAAGGCGTTGGCGAGGAACTGGCGGTTCTCGTCGGGACGCAGACCGTGGGCCACGCGCGAACAGAAGACGAGGTCGAACGGGCCGTCCGGAAGTCGGTCTGTGATGTCGCCTTCGACCAGTTCGATCGGTTCGTGTTCGAGGAATCGGCGGTCGATATCCACGACTTCGGGGCGGTCCACTAGCGTCACGTCGAAGCCGCGTCGAACGAACTCCTTGGCGAAGACGCCCGGTCCACCCCCGGCGTCGAGCACCCGCTCCGCGTCTGGATTCCGGTGGACCGCGGCCGTGACGCTCGCCCGGACCGTCGCGTCGTCCACGCTGGCCATCGCGCCCGCGAAGTTCGCGGTCCAGTCCTCGGACGCCGTTCCGGCGTCCGGCGGGTCGCCGGTCCGCATCGTCTCCGGAAGCCGAATCCATCGGTCCACGCAGTCGAGCGTGTGGGGGACCGAACCGATGGAGCGCACGTCGGCTTTGGCGACGAACCCGAGCGCCCGGTTCGTAATCTCGTACCGGCCCTCGTCGCGCTCGTCTCCCTCGTCGCTCGCCGTCCCTTCGACGACCTCCAGATACCCCAGTTCGACCATCGCGTCGAGGACGATGCGGGCCGCGCGCTCGGTGACACCGGTCTCGGCCGCGACTTCGGCGGGCGTCCCGGCGTCGGTCGTGACCGCGTCGAGGACGCCCGTCTCGCGGGCGCTCCACAGGAGCAAGGCTTCGCGGTAGTCCATATCGGAACGAAGTGCGGCCGGGGCTTAGTCCTCCTGCATCGGGACGAACCGCACCCGGCCGTGGGTCTCGCGGGCGAGCGACCCGTCCGGCCGCCTGCGGGCGAAGACGAGTCGCTGGGTCGTCGTCCCGAGGGGTGCGAGCAGTCGGCCTTCCGGCCGGACCTGCTCGACAACCGCCCCCGGGAAGTCGGACGGTGCGGCGGTCAGATACGCGGCGTCGTAGGGCGCGTGGTCGGGCCACCCCTCGCGGCCGTCGCCCGGGCGGACGGAGACGTCGCCGTAGCCGAGTCGGTCGAGTCGCTGTCGCGCATCGCGGGCCAACGACTCGTGATACTCGACGCTGTAGACGTTCTCCGGACCGACGGCCTCGGCCGTGACCGCGGCGTGGTAGCCGCATCCGGTACCTATTTCGAGGACCCTCTCGCCCGAGTCGAGGTCGAGCAGGTCGAGCATCACCGCCACCATGTGGGGCGCGCTGATGGTCTGGTCGTTCCCGATAGGAAGCGGTCGGTCCTCGTAGGCGCGGTCCCGGCGGTTTGGCGGGACGAACTCGTGGCGCGGGACCGCACGCAGCGCGGCGAGCGTCGATTCGTCGAGGTCCTCGCGACCGGCGAGTCGTTCGATCATCCGCTCGCAGGCGCGCTCGTAGTCGCTGGCGTCTCGTTCGCGGTCGTCGTCCCCTCCCCCGAACATGCTATCTCACCGGTCGGATGTCACCACGCCGACCACGCCGACGACGTCCGGTCGTCGCCGTAGAGTCGCTTGATGTCCTTTGCGATGGCGACGTCGCCCTCCTCGCCGAGGGGGTTGAAGTGGTAGCCCGTGGCGTCGTCTCGCAGCGCGATGGACTTGACTTCGAACTCCTCGTCGGCGAACTCCTCGACTTCGCCGACCTCGAACTCGCGGTCACCGGGAACGTCCATCTTGACGCTCCGGGACTCGTCGCGTCTGCCGTCGTTCGGATTGATGGTGACGTTGACCCGGACGTTGTCCACGGCGCGGGTCCAGAACGTCTCGACGTCCTCCACTGTCGCCTCGTCGGTGCGCTTCTCGTCTTCCAACTGGAGGTCGGTGATTCGCACGACCATGATGGCCTCGGGCGTTTCGAGGACGAACTCTTCGCCGACTGCGACCGTCTCCTCGGGCGGGGCCTCCGCCGTGGCGGTGAACGACTCGCCGTCTTGGGACACCACGACGTCGCGCTCGACGTCCTCCTCGGTCTCTATCGTCGTCTTGTGGACGTGACTGCACTCCGTACAGCGCACGGTGGACTGCCCGTTCCCTTCCTTCAGCACTTCGTGGACCGTCTCCACGTCGGGCGAACACGAGGGACAGGTCACCGCGACGCGCTCCGCAGTTTCGCTCATATATCGTCGCCTACGTCGTCCGCGCGTAAAAGCGCGTGGAGTTTCCTGTTCGCGGTTCCGACGGAGGAACCCACGTCTGGAGACGGAGATAGGACAGGACACAAAGAGAGAAGATACGGCGACCGAAACGCTAAGACCGAACCCCTGAAGCGCGTCTTCCGGAGGCGAACGTTACTGAACGTCGATGTCCGCGGAGTCCTCGGACTTGTCGAACGTGACTTCGAGGACGCCGTTGTTGTACGTGGCCGTCGCGGAGTGTTCGTCTACTTGCGCGGGCAGGCGGACTCGCTCGTCGTACTCGCGGTGGTCGCTGGCCGCGCTGATGGTCAGGGTCTCGCCGTCGCACTTGAGGTCGATGTCGGCCTTCTCGACGCCCGGGAGGTCGGCGATGACTCGCACGACATCGTCGGCCTCGTGGATATCGACGTGCGTCTCGGTACCGAACCCGGTCTGTCCGCCGCCGTTCTCGCCGCGCTCGACGCGCATGTCGAAGTCGTCGCCCATCATCTCGTTCATCATGCGCTCGATCTCCCGAAAGAGGTCGTCGAAGGGGTCGTCGCGGTCGTCTCTTCGCATGCACGACGGTAGGATGCAAGCGGGCAAAAGCCTTTGGCACCCGGGTCTCGTTGCCGGACCTCGGATACGCCATCTGCTCGGCGCAAAAATATAAATGTCATTAGGTTAAATTACATAACAGATATGAGCCCGATAACCTACTAAACGGAGTCCGTCCGACGAATCGTCCCCGCTAAGTAACCCGCAGTATTTCGACCGCCGTGCGAGACGACGCGCTCAGATACCCATTCCGAGCGCTTCGTTCGTCGTCTCGATGCTCTCCTCGGCGTCCGCGGCGTTCGTGACCGCGCGAATCGCGTCCACGTTCTCGGGCACCACGTCGCTCTCCTGATGGATGGCCTGGAAGAGGTAGAGGTCGTCTCCTTCCATCGTAATCGACTCGCCCCAGACGCAGTTCTCCCAGATGTCGCCGCGCGGACGACCCACGTCTTGGGCGTACTCCTTGAGTTTGCCCGCGCCGTCGATGTCGAAGTGCTCGGGAATGACGAACAGTCGGGATTCGCCTTCGAGCAGGTCGCGCACCTCGTCGGCGTCGGGGTCGGATTCGAGCGTGACGTTGACGCTGTGCATGTGCATCAGCGTCGCGGGCACCTTCAGGCCGAGCGTGTCGATGTCGAGGTCCGGGAAGATGGTGTTCACGTCCGGGCCGTGGTGGGACGGGAGCGTGACCGGGTTCGGCACGATGTCGTTGATGGGACCGCGCCCGGTCTGGGCGGGGTCGCCGCCGCGCCGCACCAGCGTCGTGCGGACCTTCTCGATACCGTACTCCTCGCGGAGCGGTGCGACGAGACGCGAGAGGCCCGTCGTGTTGCACGAGACGACGCGCACGTGGTCGGCACCGTTGGCGTCCGAGAAGTTCGACCGGGCGTTGAAACTGGTGTCCACGAAGTCGGCGGACTCGCCGCCCTGATACAGCGCGGGCGTGTCGTACTCCGCGTACATCTCGGCGTTCTGCTCGCCGATTCCGGAGGGGCAGGCGTCCACCACCACGTCGCTCTCTTCGACCAACTCCTCGACCATCCCGGCGAGTTCGACCCCCGCTTCGTCGAACTGGTCCACCCGGTCCTCGACGGCCGCGTAGAGGGGAAAGCCCTTCTCGATGGCCTGTTCGGCCTCGAAGTTGGGTCGCGTCTTGGCGACGCCGACGACTTCCATGTCCGGTTGGGCGCGGACCGCGTCCGCGACTCGCTTGCCGATGGTCCCGTATCCGTTGACTCCGACCCGTAGCATGTACGTGGGTTTCCGACGCCGACGCGCATAATGGTTTCGAGCCTCCTGCGTGGGAATTAACTCCGTTCCGAGTAATCCTCTGTCAGTGGGCCGCCCCAGTGTCGGAAGGACGGGGATACAAACGATCTCGGTGACAATCTACACCCATGACCGCTGCAATCGAAACCGAGGACCTCACGCGCGAGGTCGGGGGCGACCGACTCGTCGATTCGGTCTCGCTGGCGGTAGACGAGGGAGACGTTCTCGGGATACTCGGTCCCTCTGGGGCCGGGAAGTCGTCGTTCCTCCGTCTGCTCAACCGACTGGACGAACCGACCGGGGGCACGGTCTACCTCGACGGGACCGACTATCGGGACGTTCCGCCGCAGGAACTTCGCCATCGCGTCGGCTACGTCCCCCAACGGCCCGCGCTCCGTAGCGGGACCGTCCGCGAGAACGTCACCGTCGGTCCGCGGTTGCGGGGGGAGTCCGTGGACGACGGGCGGGTCGATGACCTCCTCGACCAAGTAGACCTCTCGGGATACGGACCGCGGAAGGTGGACGACCTCTCCGGCGGCGAAGCGCAGCGAGTCGCCATCGCCCGGACCGTCCTGAATCGGCCGGAGGTGCTGTTGCTCGACGAACCGACGTCGAGTCTGGACGCGGCCTCCGAGACGCGGGTCGAGGAGTTGCTCGCCGACCTCCGGGACGAGTTCGGGTTGACGTACGTGCTGGTGACCCACGACCGCGAGCAGGCGAGGCGACTCGCCGACCGGGTCGCCGTCTTCGAGGACGGGCGCGTGACCGCGGAGGGTCCGGTCCGCGAGGTCGTCGCGTGAGCCTCCTCGAACAGCTCCGGGACCCGGTCGTCCTGCGGGGACTCGCGCAGGTCGGGGTCGCGTCCGCACTCGCCGCGCTCGTCCTCGGCATCTCGTACCTCCGGAACCTCGACCTCGAATCCGAACTGGGCCGGGCGTTCGTCAGGGGGTTCGTGCAGGTCGTCGCGATGGGCGCGTTCATCGGCGTCCTGTTCACCGTGCCGTTCGTCTGGAGCGGCGGCGTCGTCCTCGCCATGATAGTGATAGCGGCGTGGATATCGAAGGACCGGGGCGAGGGCGTGCCGGGAGTGTTCCGAGTCTCGCTCGTCAGTATCCTCTTCGGCGCGGGCGTCGTCATCACGACGATGCTCGCGGCGGGCGCGATAGAGGCGACGGTACGGAACCTCATCCCGGTCGGCGGGATGATAATCGCCAACGCGATGCAGACCAACTCGCTGGCCCTCGACCGGTTCAAAGGCGAAATCCAGTCGAATCGCGAGGAGATCGAGGCGGTCCTCTCGCTCGGCGTCCCGCCGGGGACGGTCGTCTCCGACTACGCGACGACGAGCGTCCGGGCCTCGCTCATCCCCATGGTGGACTCGCTGAAGAGTCTCGGACTCGTCTACATCCCGGGAATGATGTCCGGTATGATTCTCGCGGGCGCGAACCCCATCTACGCCGCCGAGTACCAGTTCGTGATAATGGCGATGCTGTTCGCGGCGGGCGGACTGACGAGCATGACGAGTACGTTGCTCGTCAGCGAGTACGCCTTCACCGAGGCCGAACAGTTGAAGCCGTTCGAGGCGGCGGACGCTGGCGAGGACGAGACGGGTGCGTCCGGCGGGTAAGTCGCGTCCGACCGTGGGAGACGAGTTGCGGCGGACCTTCGTTCGCTTCGCTCGCGAAGACGCCGAAAGATAAACCGCATCTTTCGAGCCTTCGCTCACTTCGTTCGCGAAGACAAGACCTAACCTCTCGCCGACCGACCTCCCGACCATGAGCCTCCGAGACGCGGCCGAGACCGCCATCACGCAGTGTCTCGCCCTCGAAGAGACCGAGTCGTGTTGCATCGTCACCGACGACAAGCGCGAGCCAATCGGTGAGGCGCTCTACGACGTCGCCAGCGAGGTCACCGACGACGCGACCATCGTCCGGTTCCCGCCGGGCGCGTCCCACGGCGCGGAACCGCCCGCGCCGGTCTCGGCCGCGATGGCCGCCAGCGACGTGTTCCTCGCCCCGACGACCAAGAGCCTGAGCCACACCCGCGCTCGCGGGAAAGCCAACGAGGCGGGCGCTCGCGGCGCGACCCTGCCCGGCATCACCGAGGAGGTGTTCACCACCGGACTGCAGGCCGATTACGAGACCATCGCGCGACACTGCGAGGACGTGCTGGAACAGGTCGCCGACGCCGACGAGATTCGGGTCACGTCGCCCCAAGGGACCGACATCACCTTCGAACCGGGCGACAGGGAGTGGCTGGACGACACCGGCATCGTCCACGAGGCGGGCGGATTCTCGAACCTCCCAGCGGGCGAGGTGTTCGTCAGCCCCGAGACGGCCGACGGCACCTACGTCGTGGACGGGACGATGATGCCCCACGGCCTACTGGAGGAAGGCCAGACCCTCGAATTCGACGTGGAGGACGGGCAAGTCACCCGCATCTCCGACGACGAGATTCGCGGGAGCGTCGAGGACGCCGCGGAGGAAGTCGGCGACGCGGCCTACAACCTCGCGGAACTCGGCATCGGCACCAACGTCGCCGTCACGGAACTGGTCGGGTCCGTCCTGCTGGACGAGAAGGCGGGCGGGACGGTCCACATCGCCATCGGCGACGACGCGGGCATCGGCGGCGACACCGAGGCCCCAATCCACTTCGACGGCATCCTTCGCGAACCGACGGTGTACGCCGACGGTGAGGAAATCGACCTGCCGCAACCCTGAACGGTGGACGACCGAGCGATGGAACGCGAAATTCACGGGCACCGAGTCCGCGGCGTCGAAGTCGGCCCGGAGACGCGGTGCGCCCACTACGATACCGACCGCGACGTTGTGGCTCTGCGGTTCGCCTGTTGCGAGGCGTACTACCCCTGCTTCAGGTGTCACGACGCCAGTGCGGACCACGAGGCCGAGCGCCTGTCCGTGGAGAGCGAAGCGGCGGCGGTGCTGTGCGGCGTCTGCGGCGCGGAGTTGACGCCCCGCGAGTTCGTCGATGGGGAGCACCGATGTCCGGACTGCGGGGCCGAGTTCAATCCGGGGTGTGCGGACCACTACGAGCGATACTTCGCGTTCGAGGGGTAGTCACGGAGTGTTCTTTCGGGAGAAGAAATCCCAGTGCGTTCGAGAGAAGTCGAGTCGAAGCTAGCTACTGCTGGAGCCACTGAGTCTACCGCACAGCACCGGGACCGCAGACCTCACGCCTCCCCAACCTCTTCCTTCGCTCGTACCCGAAGGGTACTCGCTCAGTCGTCCCTCGCGCGGACGGGCGCGGCACGGAGGCCGCTCCCGCACGCGCCGGAGTGACGTGTCCCAGTATTGCGTTCGGAAACGTATAGAAAATTTTAGGGATTGGTTGTGTATCTAATTCGGCTGAAAATCAGTCTCCGTCTCGCGCCGCCGTCCGCCGAATCAGGTCGGCGAGTCGGTCGTAGAACCCGGCGTCGTACTTCGTCTCGGCGTCGATGGTCGGCCGGGCGTTGGTCTCGTTGACCACCGCGCGGTCGTCCGCGACCAGAATATCGACGCCGAGGTAGTCGATGTCGAGCGCCTCGGCCGTGCGCTCGGCGAGAGTGCGGAGGTTCGCTGGCAGGTCCACGCCGGTCGCCACCGCGCCGCGGTGGACGTTGTGCTTCCAGCGGTCGGGTCGCGCCCCGTCGGTCGCCGAATCGGGCAGGCGGCGCTCGACGCCGCCGACGCACTCGCCGTCTACGACCATCGCGCGGTAGTCCGTCGCCTCGGGGACGTACTCCTGAACGAGGAACGACTTGTCGCCGGTGGCGCGGTAGTCGTGGACGAGGTCGAGGTAGTCGGTCACGCCGAGGTAGGAGTCGGCGTCGCCGACCTTCGCCACGCCGACGCCCCGCGTCGTGGAGTTAGGCTTGACCACGACCGGCGGGTCGAATCGGTCGAAGGCCGCGAGCAGGTCCGACTCGTCGGCGGGGTTCGAGACGAGGACGGTCTCCGGAACGGGAACCCCCGCCCGTTCGAGCGCCGCGATTACACCGGCCTTGTTCCGCGACGTGAGGACCGCCTCGCGGTCGTTGACCCACGGCACGTCGAGGAGCGCATCCACGACGCCGCCCTCCATCGCCCGCGAGGGGTAGACGAACCCCGCGTCGAACTCGTCGCTACGCCACGGCGGGTCCGACAGCGATATCGCCCGGTTCTCCGCGGGGACGTGGTGGACCGCGACGTCGCGTTCGGCCAATGGGCCGCGCATGCGCTCGAACGTCTCCTCTCGGTAGGCGACCGCGAGGTCCAGCATACGCTACCGGAGGGAGCGCGCGGGTAAAAAGGTGGATGGAGTGAGCGAAGCGCGTCCGGTCGGACTGACGGCGGGGACCGATTCCGCGTGGGCGACCTGTCGTGGTCTCGCGGCCGTCCGACGATAGCCGCGGATTACGGGGAGTGTAACGACGGTGGTAACGGCGGTAAACAGGTCCGTTTCGAGACCGTGAGTACAGCGTCGGTCGACGGGTAGTGCGGTTCGAACAGTGGGCAGGTCACCTCCTACGGAGCGTAGCGTCGGGATACTTCGGTAAAGGATTTTCTTAGAACAGAACAGTATTAGCGGTACCTCCTACCAGTGTATCAACTGTAAAAGGCTGTCAGTTCTCACTCGTCGAGTAATTCGAATCGGAAGTTCAGGAACTCGTATTCGAGTTGTCTCGACAGTAGCGGCCGATTGCCAGCGCGACGTACTCCGCGCAGTATCAGTCCCGCGTCAGAGCGGAGGTCCGGCGAAGTACGCACGGGACGACGACCGAGCCGTCGGCTCACGGGCGGAGAACGCAGGAAAAGGCGACGAGAAACCGCTTACGCAACGAGGAGCTTCTCGCCCTTCTCGACCTTGATGCGGCACGGCGGCGAAATCTTGTTGTAGGCGCGGCGGAGCGCGTCCTTCACGACGGGCGCGTCCTCGGGCTGGCACCACGCGGTGAAGATGCGGTCGTTGCGCGGGATGCGGGCGGCCGTCCCGACGACCTTCCCGAACGCCTGACGCATTCCGTCGGAGACACGGTCCGCACCCGCACCGGTCGCCTGCTTGTTCTCCCGGATGACGTGGTGGGGGAACTTGCGGAGGATCATCTTGTAGTTCTCCGGGCCGAGTTCCTTGATGAGGTGGCGGTTGGCCGAGAGGCGCGACGCCTCCAGCGAACCGTGACGGAGCTGGCACTCCTCCTCGGTGACGAGGCTGATCTGGACGGGGTAGTCGTCCTGTTCACTCTCGAGGTTGCCCATCTCGTGCTGTGCGATTTTGGAACCGGGGATGCCGGTGATGTACTCGCGTCGGGTGTACGGCGGCTTGCTGATCTCCCGGTACATCGAGGCGGGTTTGTCCGACATGGTTATTACTGGATTCTGAGGGTCACGCGGCGGATAAACCCTTCGATGCGCGGTCGGGCGTTTCAGCGTCGCTCGGGGTCAAAACGTGCGGGAACGTCCCATATCGGTACCGGTTGCGGTCCGAACGCGCTGTGCCGTGTCCTACGCGGTCCCAAAATATTATTCGGCGACATCGAGGCGGTCGGGACCGGACCCGCTATCGTGAAGGACGGAGTTCGGCGAATCTGCGTGTCGAAGACCGGCGTCTACGTGGAACTGTAACCGATTGTCAGCCTTCACCGGGGTCGAGGACACCTTCACCGTCTTTCATCGCGGCGACGATGACGGTACGTCGTCCATCGTCCGCTCTCGTGAACTCGACTTCGTAGACGAGTCCGTCGTTTCGCTGGTCGAGGTTGACCGCCGTGACAGTTCCGTTGGCGTCCGTCTCGTTCCGTGCGAGCGCGACCGCCTCGGTCGCGTCGTGCATCGCGCTCAGGTTGAGCGGCTGATTGGGTACGTCGGTCTCATCGAAGATGTTCTCGAGGAACCCCTCGTTCTGTTCCTCGCTGCTCACGACCGACCCGTTCGTGCCGTTGACGGCGATTTGGACGTGAGTCCCGTCGGGAAACAGCACGTTGACGGTGTACGCCAACTCGGGGTCCGTATCGGAGGCGAGGAGGCCACCCGCCTGAACGCGCTCTCCGCCGACCACGGTTCCGTTCCGGTCGGCGGTCTCGTTTGCCGCCACTTCCATCGCCTCGGGGAGCGAGATGGTGTCGTTCTGCGCGTCGCCCTCGTCCTGTACGCTGACCGGACTACCGCCGGTGGCTGTCAGTGCGGTGCTGGCCGTCGCAGCACTGGTGAAGGCCGTCACCCCGAACACGCCGAAGAACAGCATTACTGCCGATACGACCGCGAGCAATTCGTGTCTGTTCATGGTATTACATCAGCTTTTCAACTACTGTGAGAACAATCAAAGTCATTGCGGCCGAGCGTGGCGACCGCTCGTAGTCAGTCCGACCGAGGAAACTCACTCGACCGGGACGTACGCCGCGAGTCCGGGCGGGAGCCGGTCGGCGAGCGATTCGCCGACCTCGACCAGTCGCTTCCGGAAGACGGCGTAGACCGTCGAAACGCCGAGAAACGCGAGGACGACCAGTTGCAGTCGCCCGGCGTAGAGCACGCCGGGCACCGCGAACACCGCGGCCAGCAGCAGGTCCTCGGGCGCGCCGTCGTAGCGAACCCAGCGCCGCGGCGCGACCCACCGTCCGCGGCGGTGGTCGTACACCGCCCGGTCGGAGGTGCCGAGCCACGGCCGGAGTTCGAGACCGCCGCCGAGGGCGTCGCTGGCGGAGTGAACCGCCGCGGACGCGAGAAAGACCGCCGCGGCGACGGTGGCCTCCGTCGGAGCTACGGCCGCGAGCGCGAGCGCCGGAAGCGCCAGCAGCGAGTAGTAGACCGGGAAGTGGAGGTCCTTCCGGTGGTCGCCCGCGAGGTCGAGGTCGGGAAAGAGACCGCCGACCGCGCCCGCCGCTATCGCGGCGGTGGCGTACTCGGGCGCGACGAACAGCGCCACCGCTCCGAGCGCCATCCCGAACAGGGCGTGCGTAGTCGCCATCATGGTGAGTCCCGGTAGGGGCCGCGTCTATTCAAACCTGTTGTTACTCGAAGGACGGAATACGACGAGGGTGAGCGCCGCCAGCAGACCGCCCTCGACGAACCCCGCGCCGTGGGCGAACACGTTGGTGAACGTCCCGTGGGCCACCGGGTCTGCCGGGAAGAGACCGAAGACCAACCAGACCAGCAGCGCGAGCACGAGACCGACGTACAACAGGTCCACACCGACCTGCCGGTAGTGGTCGTCGCCGTACGTCCGGCCGCGGGTCCGGGAAGCGATACCCGAGACGGCGAGTGCGAGACCGACCGTGACGGCCGCGCCTTCGAGGACGGTGACGCGCCCGGCGTAAATCCAGAGCAGTTCCCCGAGCAGGAGCAGGACCGCGAACTGGCCGACGAAGAAGACGGTCTCGCGCGAGTAGGTCCGGCGGAGGTGGACTGCGACCGCGACCAGCAGAAAGCCCCCGAACCCGGCCACAACGCCCGAGAACCCGCGGGAGACGGGCGAGGCGGCGGGGAACCGCGTTTCGAGGAGGACGTAGCTCGTGAGGTTGACAGCGACGGGGAGGACCACGAGGAACGCCGGGAAGGTCCGGCGGAACCACGCCCGGCGGTCGGCGTGGAGGCAGACGAGGTACGTGACCAGCGACAGCGAGACGTACCCGCCGACGTTGCTCAACAGGTGGCCGGTTCCGGCGTGGACGTAGGCCGCGGTGAACAGGGTGACGGGGTCGAACGCGGCGTGGTCGAACGCGAGGCGGTCGTGGACCGCGACCGGGAGCAACAACTGGACCGCGAGGAGCGCGACCCCGACCGCTGCGATGGCCGCGAGGTCGGCCGCGATGGACGACCGGGGGTAGCCGAATGCCTCGGAGTCGGCCGACAGGTCGAACCCCGCGGAAGCGTCGCTCATTCGAAGTCGAGTTCGTGCGCGACCACCAAAAGCGTCGCCCCGGTCGCTCCCTGCAAGACCGAGGGCTACCAGAACGACTAATGAAATCACGGCCGCACGGACGGTATGGTCGAAGTCAGCGAGAACCAGAGCGACACGTTCGACATCGGCGGCGAACTGACGGTCCACAGACTCGCGTACGGCGCGATGCGGTTGACCGGCGATGACATCATCGGCAGGCCCGACGACGAGGACGAGGCCCGGGAGGTCCTCCGGCGCGCCGTGGAGATGAACGTGGACTTCGTGGACACCGCCGACTCCTACGGCCCGGGAGTCAGCGAGCGCATCATCCGCGACGCCATCGACCCCGACGACGCGGTGGTGGGGACCAAGGCCGGACTCCTCAGGAACCGGTCGGGCGACTGGATTCCCCACGGCGGTCCCGACTACTTCCGAAATCAGGTTCTCACCAGCATCGACCGACTCGGCGTCGATAGCATCGACCTCTACCAGTTGCACACCCCCGACGTGGACGCCTCCTTCGAGGAGGCCGTCCAGACGTTCGCCGAACTGAAGGACGACGGACTGGTGGACCACGTCGGCCTGAGCAACGTCAGCGTCGAGCAGTTGGACGAGGCCCGCGACGTGGTGGACGTGGCGACGGTCCAGAACGAGTACAACGTCGGTAACCGCGACCACGAGGACGTGCTGGAGGCCTGCGAGGACGCCGGAATCGGCTTCATCTCGTACTTCCCCATCGGCGGCGGCGAACTGGGCGAGAAGCGGTCGGTGCTGGAAGACGTGGCCGAGAACCACGACGCCACCCCGCGACAGGTCGCGCTGGCGTGGCTGCTCCAGCACTCGCCGGTCACCATCCCGATTCCGGGCACCTCCAGCGTGGACCACCTCGAACAGAACGTCGCGGCGTCCGGTCTCGACCTCTCCGACGAGGAGATGAAGCGACTCGACGAGTAGGCGAATCGGAGTCCGCCGTCAGTCTGTGCTCGTCGCCCGATTACTTTTCGTTGCTTGCGGGGGTCGGCCCAGACGCCTCTATCAGAACGTCCTCAGCACACGACCAGTATCCGTCCCGACGACGGCGAACGCCGTCGCTCGGCGCGAAAATAAACGAAGTAAGTTAGTTTATCTGAAAGTCCGAATCAGAGTCGCTGGACGTTAGTCGCTCGCGGACCCTTGTCAGCCTGCTCGATGTCGAACTCGATTTCCTGTCCCTCTTCGAGGTCCGGGCCGCCAACGTCCTCCATGTGGAAGAAAACGTCCTCGTCCGCGTCCTCAGTTTCGATAAAGCCGTAACCGCCTGTGTCGTTGAAGAAGTCGACCGTTCCTTTCGCCATTGCAACCTGAGAGAGTACCGGCTTACGGATAAGGCTTCCGAGATAGATGGTGTCACGGACCCCCTTCGGAATCGCGTCCGCCTCACGGAGGAACGCGACTTGGCGGTGGACGTCGAGCTCGACCAACTGGTTGGCGACCGTCTCCGTGCCGGTGTGGGCGAGTAGTCGAAATCAGACCGCTCGGTGCATCAGTGACCTACGCCGATGGGTCTTTGACCGTGGCCGCAATTGGTGTTCGCGTACCGAATCTCCCACAGGCGCACGGAGAGTGACCGACCAACATCAAAAGGTAAAGTGTCTCTGTTTCGGATACACTGGTATGACTGACGAGGAAATCGACGACGTCGACGAAGCGATCCTGTATGCACTTCAGGAAGACGCTCGTAACATGTCGTCCGGAGATATCGCGGAGCGGACCGACACCTCGGACAGTACCGTCCGCAAGCGCATCCAGCAACTCGAATCCGACGGCATAATCAAAGGGTACAGCGCCAACGTCGATTATCAGAAATCGGGGTATCCGCTCCGAATGTTGCTGTACTGCACCGCTTCGATACCCGAGCGTGGTGACCGCATTCCCGATATCCTCGAAATCGACGGCGTCGTCTCAGTGCAGGAGTTGGTCACCGGTGAACAGAACCTCCTCGTCACCGTCGTCGGCGAGTCTGACAGCGACATCACACCCGTCGCACAGAAACTCCTCGATATGGGGCTCACCGTGGCCGACGAAGTTCTCGTTCGGAGCCACGAGACGACGCCCTTCGGCAAGTTCGATTCCGAAACCCACGCACAGAACGATTCCTAGACGAGGACGCGTTTGACGTCCCGTTTCGGTCGCGCGACGAATACCTGTACCGAGTCGGCCCCGTTTTCCGACGAGCGCTATCCGGTCGTCTCGATGATGCGACAGGCCCGGCCACGGTCCGGCCTCGTCGCCCCGGAGACACGTCGGTACGGGTCGAAGTCTCTCCACCTGACTCCGCTACTTGGCACCTACTCGCACATCCAGATAAACATAATGTTCTATCATTCCCAAATTGCGAACAGAGTGTGAATATAGACAGACTTAACAGACAGTCTGTTCAAAAGGAGAGGTAGAAACGACCAGAAGCGTACCCCATGAGACCGGGGCGGGTGCCACAACGAGTCGTAGGATGGGCAGAACGATGTCAGGACACAGTTCGAAACCGACGGTCGGAGCGCTCCCGGACACGACGGTCGAATCACCGTTCGTGCCCGTTGCACTAACGTGGCTCGTGTGGTCGCTGTTCGCCGCGAGTATCGCCGTCCTAATCGCCAGATTCCGGTTCGGTGGTGCGTGGGAAATCCCGGGCCTGCTCGCCGTCGACGGCCTGACCGTTCTCATGTGGGTGGTGGTCACGTTCTTCAGCGGTGTCGTTCACAGCTACTCGCGCCGCTACATGGCCGGGAGTACCCACGAAACGAGATTCTTCGCCGCTACGTTCGGTTTCACTGTGACCGTGATGGCACTCGTCGCGGCCGACCACGTCGCACTGTTCGGAATCCTGTGGGTGACGATGGGACTGCTGATGGCGGAACTCATCGGTACTGTCAGCGGATGGGAGCAGGCGCAGGCGGCTGCTGCGGTCGCCCGCAAGTACTTCCTCTGTAGCAGTGCCATCCTCGGCGTCGCGCTGACGGCGTTGTGGTGGACGACCGGCGCGACGACGATCTCCGGAATCGGCGCGACCGCCAACGCGCTCGGTGGACCGGTGTGGCTGATCGCCGCCAGCGCGCTCGTACTCGCGGCGATGATCCAGTCCGCTTTGATCCCCTTCCATACGTGGCTCCTCTCCTCGATGACCGCACCCACACCGGCGTCGGCGCTGATGCATGCCGGGTTCGTCAACGCGGGCGGCATCCTGCTGACACGCTTCGCACCGGTCATCACGGTCGACCCCGCGCTCATGCTCGCAGTGGTCGCCGTCGGCGCGGCCAGTGCCATCGGCGGGAAGCTCCTGAAGTCGGTCCAGCCGGACGTCAAGGGAAAGCTCGCCTGTTCCACGGTCGGTCAGATGGGCTTCATGATCATGCAAGCCGGTCTCGGTTTCTTCGGGGCCGCGGTCACTCACCTCGTCCTGCACGGCTTCTACAAGGCCTACCAGTTCCTCAGTTCGGGCGAACAAGTCGAACACATCGGTCCGAGCGAGACCACTAAACACACGGTAGGCCGCGTGACGAGCGCCGTCGGTGTCGTCGTGGCACTACTAACCGGACTCGCTGGCGGAGTGGTGTTCGCGGTAATGACGGGGAAGGGGGCGAAGGTCGACAGCGGTCTCCTGTTGAACTTCTTCGTGGTCGTCACCACGCTCCACGCGGCCCGGAGCGCAATCCAGTACACCTCACTTCCGACGCTGGCCCGCTACGGGGCCGTTCCGTTGGTGTTCTTCCCGGCCATCGTCGTCTACGCAGTGGTCTACGAAGCCGTCTCGGGACTGCTGACTGTCGGCACGGCAACGACCGAGCTAACTCTGCTCCACGGCATCATCGCCGTCGGCTTCGTCGCCATCTACGTCGGCATCGAGACCGGCATCCACGAACGCAGCCAGCGCCTCTACGTGGCACTGCTGAACGCCACCCAACCGTCGTCGAACACCCTATTGACTTCCACGGAGGACTACAATGAGCGTTGAATCCGCCATCCGCGACAGCATCGACGAGGCCGCGACCACTGTCGGACCCCTCTGGCCAATCCACTCGTTCGTGACGGCCAACCCCCTCTCGGGGTTCGAAGACCGGCCGTTCGGAGAGGCCGTCGAGCAGGCGGCTACTCTGTTGGGCGGCCGTGGCTACCCCAGTGCCGAGACGTTCGGAACGGCGTTGGAACGCGGCCAGATAGACCCGGAGATCCTCGAAAGAGAACTCGCCGAGGCAGGCTACGAGGAAGACCCCGAGACGCTACTCGACCGCATAGCCGACACGGCCGACACCGAGGACGGTGACACGGACACCGCCACAGACCACGTCGACCAAGTGCTGACGAAGTGGCTGTCGGCCTTCCTCGACGAGGAGAGCGCCCACTGGTCGATGCCGAACCGCGAGAAGGGGTTCTACTCCGCCTTCCGGGGGGTGGCGGAACACGACGGCCAAATCCCCGACGAAGGACTCGTTGCTGACCTACCTGAAGCACCGATCGACACCATCGAGGCGGTCCTGAAGTCGCACCCGGAGAGCCAGTGGGTGTCCATCTTCGAGGAGCAACTGGCCGCGCTCCCGGGCTGGACCGGGTTCATCAAGCGACGCGCCGAGGACGAGGGCGTGTGGCAGTCGACGTATCCCATCTCGCTGGAAGAGTATCTCGCGGTGCGTCTGGCACTGCTAGATGCTGTCGGCGCTGACATCGAGCCTTCGAACGATATCAACGCGAACCCGGCCGACGAACTCGCGGAGGCGTTCCTTCGCGCGTGGGAAGCGACCTACCGCGACGACCTCGTCGAGGCCGTCGCAACCGAGAGTCAGTCGATGGACGACGGCGATACGTCGGGCCGCCCGGACGCCCAGTTGGTCTTCTGTATCGACACCCGCTCGGAGGT
Source organism: Halorussus aquaticus (assembly GCF_024218795.1). Lineage (GTDB taxonomy): Archaea > Halobacteriota > Halobacteria > Halobacteriales > Haladaptataceae > Halorussus > Halorussus aquaticus. The sequence continues at coordinate 1,395,148 of NZ_CP100400.1, read as the reverse complement.
CATCCGTCGTCACATCGAGGCGACGGGCGACTACGAGACCCACGGATACGCTGGCTTCTTCGGCATCCCGATGGAGTATCAGGGATACGACGCCGACGTTGCGGTCGACGCCTGCCCCCCGATTCTCGACCCACAGCATCACATCGCCGACGTTCCGACTGACGACGATACGCGGGCACGCCACGACCGCTTGTCCGGCATTCGCGCGGCCGCCGACGAAGTCGTCGAGACGCTGGAGGCCAACGCCGCCACCGCCTACGCCTACGTCGAGACCGCCGGGAGCGGCTACGGTCTCTCGCTCGCGGCTCGCACGCTCGTCCCCGGACGCGTCCGCGACCTGTTCGACGCCGCCGCCGAGCGGGTTCCCGACGACCACGAGTTCTGTGAGCCGTCGGTCACCCACCGAGACACCTACTCCGGCGACCTACCGGTGGGGCTGACCCACGACGAGAAAGTCGAGTACGCCGCGACTGCCTTCGAGTTGATGGGATGGGACGAGTTCGGTCGCTTGGTCGTCTTCGCGGGCCACGCCAGCGAGACCGCAAACAACCCGTACGATTCGAGTTTGGACTGTGGTGCCTGTGCTGGCAACCCCGGTGGTCCGAGTGCCCGCGTCCTTGCGACGATCTGTAACGACGAAGCTGTCAAGGCTGAACTCCGCGACCGCGGGTTCGACATCCCCGAGGATACGGTTTTCCTCGGTGGCCAGCACAACACCACGACCGACGAAGTGGAACTGTTCGCGGACGACGTGCCCGAGAGCCACGCGGACGACCTCGACCGGTTGCGCACGGACCTCGCGAAGGCTCGAGAGAACGCGACTGCCGAGCGCGCCGAGTCGATGGGGACCGACGGCTCGGTAGGCCTCAGCGAGACGGAACGCCGCGCCGCCGACTGGGCCGAAACGCGTCCCGAGTGGGGGCTGGCGGGTAACGCTGGCTTCGTCGTCGGTCCCCGCGAACTGACGAGCGATTTCGACCTCGACGGCCGCGTGTTCCTCCACTCCTACGACTGGTCGACTGACCCCGACGGCGACGCACTCGAAGCGATCCTCACCGGTCCGATGGTCGTCACCCAGTGGATCAACAACCAGTACTACTTTTCGGCGGTCGACAACGCCGTCTACGGTAGCGGGTCGAAGGTGACCCAGAACCCAGTCGGTAACGTCGGCGTCTATCAGGGCAACGGCGGTGATCTGATGACGGGGCTTCCGCTCCAGTCGCTGATGGCCGCAGACGACGAACCGTACCACCAGCCGCTTCGCCTCTCGACGGTCGTCCACGCGCCGGTCGAACGCGTCGCCAGCGTCCTGACCGACCACGAAGAGTTGACCGAACTGCTGGACAACGACTGGCTATCACTGACAGTCGTCGACCCCACTCAGGACCACCGCGCCTTCCACTACGAGGAGGACTTGGAGTGGACGCCAGTGTCCGAACAGACCGAAGCACACTCGGAGATGCCGACCGCTCTCGCTGTCACAGACGATTAGCCGACGGCGACGCGGCAGACGCTCTGCTGTCCGGAGTGCGGCAGTCGCCTGAAGACGGTGTTCGTCGGCGACGAGTGAAACCGAGTTCGGGGGAGCGACTACTCCGCGTGGGGGACGACCTCGTCGAGGAGGTACTGGAGGAAGTCGGCGGTCTCGAACTCGCTCGGCCGGTACACCTCGACGTACCCGCTCTCGGCCGCCGTCATCTTGAGCGACCGGTCGCCGTACGAGCAGTCGAGACCGAGTTGGTTGAACTCAGCGCCGTCGAGCAGTCCGGCGGTCCGGTCGTCGGCGAGCAGGTCGGTCCCGTGGAGGACCCCGTTCTCGCAGTTCCCGTCGGTGTCGTAGAACCCGGCCCGCCACGGTTCGGCGTCGGTCTGGCCGTCGAGGAACGCCGACAGGTCGAGGGTCGCCCGCTCGATGTCGGCCTTCGTGTCGTGGCTCACGAGGTCGAACGCGAAGGTGCCCTCGCCGCTCCCGGCGACGACGAACTCGCCCGGGACGCCGACCAGTTCCGTCGTGCGGACTTCGGTCCCGGGCGTCTCCTCGATTCGGACCTCGCCGAAGCCGAGTTCGGCGGTAGTCCTGTCCACGACGCGCTCGACCGCCGCGCGACCCTCGAACGCGACCTCGCCGGACGGGAGCGAGAAGACCCGCCGGACGTCCAGCACGCGCTCCAGTTCCCTGTCGCCTCTCTCGACCGTGTCGGAGAACGAGTCCACGACCTCGAAATCGTCGTGAACGATGCCGAGTACGCCTGCTTTCATGTGCGAGCGGTTCACAGGGCCGGTAGTTAGTTCGTTCGGCTTCGGAGAAGTAGGGAACAATGAGAGATTCAGCGAGAGGAGTCGGACCGAGGACGGCTACCCTTCCATCCCGCTGAACGAGAGACCGCCCTCGATGTAGCGCTGGGCGAACAGGTAGACCAGCATGATGGGCGAGGCGAACGTCAGCGCGAACGCCGAGAAGCGCGCCCACGGCACCGAGTACTCCGAGACCAGCGAGAACAGGCCGACCGGAAGGGTGTAGTTCTCGGTCCCGAGCAGGGTCTGGGCCACGACGAACTCGGTCCATCCCGTGAGGAAGGTGAAGATGAACACGGTCGCCAGTCCCGCCTTCGACAGCGGGAGGATGACCTCGACGACCACTCGCCACGCGGGCGCGCCGTCCACGACCGCGGCCTCCTCGTAGGAGACGGGGATGCCGTCCATGTAGGTCTTCAGCAGCCACGTGTTGAACGGGACGGCCGTCGCCGCGTAGTAGACCGACAGCGCGAGTTTGCTGTCGTTGAGTCCGACCTGCACGAATACGGTGTACAGACCGATGAGCAGCGCGATGCCCAGACCGCCGCCGACCTGCGTGAGCAGGACGTAGCCGAACAGAATCTTCCGGCGGCCCACGAACTTCCGGCGCGAGAGCGCGTACGCGCCGGGGACGACCAGACACATCGAGAGGATGACGGTCGGAATAGCCACCGTGAGGCTGTTCCAGAAGAACATCTTGAAGCCCGAGGGGTTGTCCACGCCGTACGCCGACGCGTCGAGGAACGTTATCTGGGGCGTGTCGAACACCAGCGCCGACTCGGTGAACGGGATGGCCAACCCGATGCGATAGCTCGGCACGATGAGGTCGCCCAGCACCCAGACGAACGGTTGTATCGAGGGTTGCTCGGGGAACAGTCGCAGGCCGTCCACCGAGTGAATCGACCCGCCGGACCCCGACAGCGCCGAGATGAGTATCCAGTAGATGGGGAACAGGAGCGCGAGGACGACGACCAGCGCGCCCACCGTCAGGCCCAGACTCTTCAGCGGTCGGACGGGCGAGATGTCGCCCGCTAGCACGCCCTCGGCGGTGTAGCGGGCCTCGCGGTACGTGTCGACGGGCGTCGTCGCCAGTCCGACCGCGTCGTCCTTGACGTTCCGGACGACGGAGCGAAGCAGACTCACGCGTCGTTCACCCCGTCGGCGAGTTTGCCGCGCTTGACGTTCAGCCACATGAACACGCCGATGAACGCGACGGCGACGAGGCTAATCGCGGCACCCTGTCCGTACTGGAAGTAGGTGAACGCCTCGCGGTAGCCGTAGACGACCATGAGTTCGTTCGCGCGCGCCGGGCCGCCCTGATTGAACACGTACGGGATGAGGAACTGCTGGAACGAGGCGGCGGCCGTGAGGATGGACGCGAACAGCACCGGGCGCTTGATGGACGGCAGCGTGACGTGGAGGAACCGGGCGAGGTAGCCCGCGCCGTCCACCTTCGCGGCCTCGTGCAGTTCCTCCGAGACGTCCTGCAGCGCGCTCACGGTGATGATGACCATGAACGGGTACGCCAGCCACGCCTCCGTGACGTTGTACGCGAGGAACGCCATCCAGCGGTCGCTCAGCCACGACACCGACGAGAACCCCAGCGCGCCGAGGAGTTGGTTCGCCAGTCCGAACTCCGCCGAACTGAAGATGCCCCGCCACACCGTGATGGTGAAGATGGCGGGCAGACCCATCGGGATGATGATGAGCGAGCGCATCAGGCGCTTGCCACGGACCCGGTCGCCGGTGACGATGAGCGCGACGCCGATGCTCAGGGTTATCTTCAGCGTGACGCTCGTGGCGACGAACAGCCACGTGACGCCGAACGAGTTCCAGAAGTTCGGGTCGGTCAGCACCGCGACGTAGTTGCGGACGCCGACGAACGCCGCCTCCCCGAAGGTCAGCACCGACAGCGCGCCGTCGCCCGCGAACAGGTTCGACGGTTCGGCGTTCGTGAACGAGATACCCAACAGGTAGAGGATGGGGAACAGCATGAACGCCGAGAAGACGAACAGTCCCGGGAGGACGAGCAACAGCGACGCGTCTTCTCGTTCGAGGAACGGCACGTCCTCGACGCGCCGGGCGACGCGAGAGGCAGTACTCATGAGTTCGGTCTACTCCCAGTTCTCTCGGACGGTCTTCTCGGCCTGTTTCATCGCCGCCTCGACGCCCGCGTCGCCGTTGAACACCTTGGTGAGCGCGTCGGTGAGCGGTTGCCACACCTTCCCCATCTTCGGATGGGTCGGCATCGGGGCGCCCTGCTGGACCGTCTCGGAGAAGGCCCGGACGTCCGAGGGGAGCGCGTCGCTCCCCGCGAGACTTTCGAGAACCGGGATGCTCCCCTGATTCTTGGCGGCCTTCTCGAGCAGGTCCTCGTTGGTGGTGTACCACTCGGCGAACGACTGCGCCGCGGCGGTGTCGGCGTCGTCTTCGCCCATGGCCTTCGCGAAGTACCACATCTGGATGCCGGTGAGCGGTCGGGCCTCGCCGCCCTCCGGCGAAGGGAGCTTCGCGACGCCGAAGTCCACGCCCTTCTCCTTCAGCGTACTCAGGTACCACGGACCGTTGATGGCGAACGCCGCGTTACCCTCCGAGAACGGGGCGGCCTGCGCCTCGTAGCTGGGGTCGTTCGGCATGAAAGGCTTGAAGTTGTCGAGCGCGAACTGGATTCCCTTCACGGTCTCGGATTGGGTCAGACCGAGCATCGGGTCGTTCTCGGGGTCGAAGTAGTAGCCGCCGAACGACTGCGCCCACGCGCTGACGAAGTAGGGGTCGAACGGGTAGCTCAGGCCGTACGTGTTGTTCTCGGGGTCGTGGTGTTCGTCCATCACCGACTTCATGTCGGCGACGGTCTCCGGCGGTTGGTCCACCATCTCCTCGTTGTAGACGAGCGACACCGTCTCGGCGGCGTACGGGAGTCCGACCACGTTCCCCTCGAATTGGACGGCCTCGGCCGCGGCGTCGGTGTAGGTGCCGAGGTCCACGTTCAGTTGGTCGCTCCGGTCGGTGACGAACCCGCGCTGGTAGTAGTCGCCCACCCAGTCGTGCGCCCAGTCGAACAGATGCGGTCCCTGTCCGGCCGGAATCGCGCTCGTGGTCTTCTTCTTCAGGTCCGAGACGTCCGACCCCTCGACGGTGTGCTTGGAGTCGTCGTTGAACTGTTTCAACGCGGCCTTGCGCGCCTCTAGCTCCGTGTTCTGCAGGCGGTACCACGCTTTCGCGGTCCCCGCGGGACCGGACTCGGTGGTCGTCCCGGAGTCGTCTCCGGCAGTAGTGTCGTCAGCGCCGCCGTCGCCGGACGTCGTCGTCTCGTTCTGTTCCTGAACGCTCGCGCAGCCCGCGAGACCACCGATAATGCCCGTCACACCGATGCTCTTGAGGGCTTTTCTGCGATTCATTGTCATGGGGTGAATAAGTGTTGAATTAGTAGTTCATAACTTAAAGCCTTGGATTTCCACATGGTCTTTCACGCGAGACGTCCGTTTCCCGAAGCCCCCACCGCCCGCCGAGAACCGTCGTTTCGTACTCCCCGTCGCGTCGTAGAGTGTAAAACCGTCGGTCTCACTCGGGCGGCGACCCGAACGACTGGACGGCCGCCGTTCCAAGAGACGACGAAATATTGCGTCACACATTCATCGAAGAGGACAAGAACTAAACCGTGGGGGACGTACGCACGGAGAAGGATGGCGACAGTAACGCTGGACGACCTCAGAAAGGAGTACACTAACGGGCAGATAGTGGCCGTGGAGGACATCGACTTGGACGTGGACGACGGGGAGTTCGTCACCGTGGTCGGCCCGTCGGGGTGCGGGAAATCCACCACCCTGCGGATGATTGCGGGACTCGAACGCCCGACTTCGGGCCGCATCGCGATAGGCGGGGAGGACGTGACGGACGTCCACGCACGCAAGCGCGACGTGGCGATGGTGTTCCAGAACTACGCGCTCTACCCCCACAAGACGGTCGATCAGAACATGGCGTTCGGTCTCCGGATGAGCACCGACCTCTCGAAGGACGAGCGCCGCGAGACGGTGCGCGAGACGGCCGAGATGATGGGTATCGAGGACCTGCTGGACAAGAAACCCGACGAACTCTCGGGCGGTCAGAAACAGCGCGTCGCGCTGGGCCGGGCCATCGTGCGCGACCCGGACGTGTTCCTGTTCGACGAACCGCTGTCGAACCTCGACGCCAAACTCCGGACGACGATGCGGACCGAGATTCAGCGACTCCAGAACGAACTCGAGACGACCTCGGTCTACGTGACACACGACCAAGAGGAGGCGATGACGATGGGCGACCGCATCGTCATCCTCGACGGCGGCGAACTCCAGCAGACCGGAGTCCCCAAGGAGGTGTACGACGACCCGGCCAACGAGTTCGTCGGCGGGTTCATCGGGTCGCCGAGCATGAACTTCCTGACGGTGCGCGTCGAGGACGACGGCGCGACGACCCGACTCGTCGGGGAGGACGGGTTCGACTACGAACTCACCGACGAGCGCCTGCGGGACGCGGTCGGGGGCCGCGACCGGGTTCGAATCGGTATCCGACCCGAGGACGTGTCGGTCTCCGGGCCGGGGCGCAACGCCGTCGAGACGACGGTCGAGGTCATCGAACCCGTCGGGTCGGACAACTACCTCCACCTCGGCGTCGGCGAGGACTTCATCGCGCGAGTCGCCTCCGACGTGGAACCGGAACAGGGCGAGTCGATTCACGTCGCGTTCGACGCGTCGGACCTCCACTTCTTCGACGCCGACGACGGCGAGTCGCTGCTGTACGAGACCGAGCGGTCGGCGGCCCCGACGGTCTGAGCGACGCCGTGACGCGGAAAATCTGAGCGCGAGCCTCCTTCTCTCGAAGTTTTCTACTCTTCGGGGACTGCGGCCGGTTCCTCGACCGACGCGTCGCGCTGGGCCAGCAGTGCGAGCGTCGTCGTCCGAAGCGCGTGTGGCCACCCCAGCGGTGTGGCGCTGTCGGGCGTCCCGTCGTCGAACACTTGCTCGGGGAGCAGCGCCCCGCCCGGACAGAGAACTCCGTCGGGGAGGACGAGTCCGAGCAGGTCGCGGGCCGTCGCCGCGAACTCCTCGGCGCGGCGGTCGCCCCGGTCGTCCAGCAGCGCCGCGAGGTTCGCGCAGGCGAACGCGCCCCACGCGGTCGAGACCGTCCATATCTTCTCGTCGTCCTGCGAGCGCGCCCGCCAGTCGTCGCCCTCGTAGCGCGCGAGACCGCGGACCGAACTCTCCGGCGGGTCGCGGTGGAGTTCGTCCACGACCGTCCGGACGTGCGAGACCACCCTGTCGAGGCGGCGGTCGTCCACCTCGCTCACGCGGGCGTACGCGAGGTGCGCGCTCGCCAGCGCGAGCGACCCCGAGTCACATCGAGTGTCGAGGGCACCCGGTTCGAGGTGGTCGGGCGAACCGTCGCCGTCGGTCTCGGTGACGAGTCGGTAGCCGTAGATGCCGCGCTCGGGGACCCAGAGGTCGTCGAGCGCCTCGTAGACGCGGTCGGCCTGCTCGGCGGCGCGGTCGGACAGGTCGGCCGCGCTCGCCGGGAGGTCGCCGTCCGCGGCGGCGACCGCGGCGTACGCTTCGAGGAACGTCGCGGCGGTGTGGGCGAACCGGCCCGTGGCGTCCTCCCACGCGTTCTGGCAGGCCACGGGGAGACCGTCGGACTCGACGGTCCGGTCGAGTCCGTCGAGCGCGTCCGCGAGCGTCCCGGTCGTCCTCTCGGCGAGGTCGGCGTCGAGTTCGGGGAGCGCGTCCGCGAGGAACGCGACGACGCTGGCGGTCTGGTCGGCCTGATACTCGCTGTAGTCGGTGTCGCCGCCGACCGCGAGGTGGCTGTTGGCCCACCCCGGCGCGAGCGTGCGGTTCCGCGGCCAGACGCGGTGGGGCCACGTCCCGTCGGCGAGTTGGGTCTCGCAGTAGCTCTCGGCGCTCCGGGCGTGCCAGTCGTCGAGTCCGAGGTCGAACTGGCGGTCCGCGCGCAGGAGGAACCGCGATATCTCGGCGTCGTCGCGGAACCACGTGTAGCCGTACCCGCCCGAGTGAGCGTAGTAGGGGTCGAACTCCGGCCCGGCGATGCGGAGACCGGTCGGGGCCGACAGCATGCCGACGACCCGGAGGTCGGCCGCCACCGCGTCGCGTCGGGGCAGGTCGTCCGGGGTGCGCGGTGCGCGGTCGCTGGCGGCCCGCTTCAGGGACTCCGCGCCGTCGTACTCGGCGACCACCTCGGCGAGTCGGTCGAGCGCCGCCTCACGGTCGGTCCGGGTCGCGTCGGTCAGGAGCGTCACGAGCGTCGCCGCGCCGTCCTCGAAGGGGAGTTCGCAGAACAGGTCGCCGCTCAGACTCGCCTCCTCCCGGCGACCGGCCTCCTCGGCCAGCGGTCGCTCGACGGGGTCGGCGTCGAGCAGTCGCGCGAAGTCGGCGGGGACGCACCCCCGCGCGGCGTCGAATCCGGTCGCGCTGGCCACGTAGTCGTGTTCGGCGTCGTGGTAGAGTTCGACGGCGTCGGCGTGGCGGAGTTGCGCGACGCCGGTGTCGCGCCCGTCGGGTCCGAAGCCGAGGAACCCGACCAGCGTTCCGGCGTCCGCGTTCTCGCTTACCACGTGAGTCACGTGCGCGCGCCCGAGAGTGAGGTCGTACTGAGTGAGGGTCGCTCCTCCGGCCTCGTCGGGCAGTCGGTGTTCGGTGATCACGAGCGTCGTCTCGCCAGCGTACGACTGGGAGACCGTCTCGCAGTCGTCGAACCACAGCAGGTCGCCGTCGCGTCGGACGCCGAGTCGGGACGTGTCCAGTCCGTTGCGACCCGTGAGCGGCGAACCGAAGTCCCGGGGGCCGCCGTCACGGTCCACGTGGACCAATCGACCGTCCCCGTTCGCGGGGGTGAACCCGGAGAACCGCCCGGTCGTCGTCCGGCGCTCGCCAGGGAAACGCGTGTCGTGGCCCTCGTGACGTTTGAAGTCGTCGAGAGCGTCGCGGAGTTGCATTGGCGGAACGAACGTGGCGGCTTCGTTAATAACCTTTGGTGTAATTGTTGTTCACACATACACACGTAACGGAACAGTGAAGTGCGTCGGCCCGGGCGGTTGGCGTATGCACGAACCCGGACCACCCAGATTCGCTCACGTCGGGGAGTCCGTCGAACTCGCGCCCCGCCGCCCGGACGCCGACGGTCGGTTCTCGTGGCGCGTCCGCGACCGACCCGACGACAGCGACGTTACCGTCGGCGACGGCGCGGTCGTCCACCTCGAACCGGACGTTCCCGGCGTCTACGCGCTCGAACTGGACGCCCCCGACGGGACCCACCGCCAGATTCTCCGGGCGTTCCCCGACCCCCGGCGAGCCGTCGAGTTCCGCGCGCCGATAGCCGACCTCCCGCTCCCGGCCGAGGAGATAACGTGCGTCTCGCTCACCGGGCCGTTCAACGAGTACACGCTCGGTCGCGACAGGATGGGTCGCGAGGGCGACAGCTACGTCGCGGAGTTCGACCTCCCGCCGGGCGACCACGAGGGCATCTGCGTGGTCAACGACGACTTCGAGCACTCCCACACCGTCGAGGTCTCGGTCCCCGGTCCCGGGCGTCCGCGCGTCCATCTCGACGCGAGCGTCGAGGGCGAGACGCTCGTCGTGACAGCGAGCGCGGAGGCCGCCCCGGACGGGAGCGACCCGGACGTGGAGTTCTGGCTGGACGACCGCGACGAGTTGGCCGAGTCGGCCGCGACCCGGGACGGGAGCGAACTCCGCGTGCCGGTCGCGGACCTGCCGGAGCGTGCTCGGGTCCACGCCGTCGCGGTCGCCGAGCGCCACAGTGTCGCCGACACAGTGGTCGTCGAACGACCGGCCGACGCCGCAGAGACTGGCGATACGAGAGACTCGACCGACGTGACCGTCTCGCGGCCCAACGACCCGCCGGAGTGGGCGCGCCACGCCACGGTCTACCAGATATTCGTGCGGCGGTTCGCGGGCGAGATGGTCGAGACGACGTTCGAGGAGATTGAGCGCCGGGTGCCGTACCTCGAATCGCTCGACGTGGACTGCCTCTGGCTCACCCCCGTCGTGGAGAGTCCCACCGACCACGGCTACCACGTCACCGACTACTTCGACACCGCTACCGACCTCGGCACCCGCGAGGAGTTCGAGTCGCTGGTCGAGCGCCTCCGCGAGGCCGGAATCCGGGTCGTGTTCGACCTCGTGGTCAACCACACCTCGCGGGACCACCCCGCGTTCCAGATGCACTCGGCGGACGTGCCCGAGTACGCCGACCACTACGAGCGCGTGCCCGCCGACCCCGCCGGGACCGACCGCGACGCCACCGACACCGACGACGTGGACTGGGCGGGCGAGGGCGCGCCGGGGTACTACTTCAACTGGACGCGCATCCCGAACCTCGACTACGACTCGCTGGCGGTCAGGTCGTGGATGCTCGACGTGGTGGACGAGTGGGCACCGCTGGTGGACGGCTTCCGCGCCGACGTGGCGTGGGGCGTCCCGCACGGCTTCTGGAAGGAGGTCCGCGACCGGGTGAAGTCCGAAGATTCGGAGTTCTTCCTGCTCGACGAGACCATCCCCCGGGACCCCCAGTTCCACGAGAACGAGTTCGACGCTCACTACGACACCGCGCTCTACGGCGCGCTCCGCGACATCGGCTCGGGCGAGGCCCCCGCCGACGCGCTGTTCGACGCGCTCGAAGCGAACCGCCGCGAGGGGTTCCCCGAGTCGTCGCTGCTGCTGCGCTACGTCGAGAACCACGACGAGACGCGCTACCTCGAAGCGTGCGGTCGGGCGGCGCTCCCTGCGGCCGCGGCCGCGACGTTCACCCTGCCGGGCGCGCCCATGATGTACTACGGACAGGAGCGGGGCGTCGCCGAGCAGCGCGGCGAGATGAAGTGGTACGACGGCGATTCGGCCCTCACCGCGTTCCACCGTCGGCTCTCGCGCCTGCGCGGCGAGCGGTCGGTCCTGCGGACCGGCGACGTCGAACGCGTCGAGTGGGAGTGCCCCGACCGACCGAACGACGACCGGACGGTCGCCTACGCCCGCGACGACGGCGACTCGCGGGTGGTCGTCGTCCTCAACTTCGGCGAGGAATCGCGCGAGGTCGCGGTCGGCGAAATCGCGGGCGAGACCGACCTGTTGACCGGCGCGTCGGTCGCCGTCGGGGGCAGCGCCGAGACCGGCGACGGGACGACAGTCGAAGTCGCCGACGCCGTGGTCCTCGAAAGCGAGGGCTGACCGAACGAGCGAGGACCGGTCGCTGAACCCCGGTAGTCGCGTCAGACGCGGCGCTTAAGTGGCGTCCCCGGCCAACTGTGAACGATGGACGACCCGACGCTCTCTCGACTGCTCCGGGAGTTCGGCTTCTCGGACAAGGAGATAGACATCTATCTGACGGTACTCGACCACGGCGAGGCGAAGGCCAGCGTCGTCGCCGACGACGCGGGCGTCTCTAAGCGGTACGTCTACAGCGTCAGCGAGGACCTAGCGGAGCGAGGTTTCGTCTCGGTCAACGACCACTCGGTCCCGACGACCATCAGGGCCGTCCCGCCCGAGGAGGTCGTGGACGCGCTCACCGACACCGCCGAGCAGATGCGACCCGCGCTCGAATCCCGGTACTCGCGGGTCGCGCCCCAGTCCGACGAGTTCGAGGTCATCAAGGCCCGCGTGACCGTCCTCAAACGCATCACCGCGCTCATCCGGGAGACCGACGAGGAGGTGACGCTGTCGGTTCCCCACGACCACCTCTCGGAGGTTGCCGACGAGTTGCGCGACGCCGTGGACCGCGGCGTCCTCGTCCTGCTGGTCGTCACGGGGGCCGACCCCGGCGCGGACCTCGGACTCGACGGTCTCGCCACGGTCGCTCGCGCGTGGGAGGAGTCGATGCCGACGATGATTACCGCGGACCGGACCCGGAGCATCGTCGCCCCGCCCGAGATGATAGCCCGGTCGAACAGCGGTGAGCGCGCCATCGCGTTCACCCAGCGCCAACTCGCGCCCGTCATGATCGGTTCGTTCTTCGGCAACTACTGGCCGATGGCTCAGGAGGTGTACGTCGCCGACGCCCACGACCTGCCCGAGACGTACGACGACTTCCGGCAGGCGGTCCTGCAGGCGACGCTCCACCTCCGGACGGGGCGGGAACTGGTCGCAACCGTCCGCGGGCAACCGACCGACGGCGACGACGGTCCCGGCGAAATCGAGGGGCAGGTCGTCGCGGTGCGGCAGGGACTGGTCGAACCCGCGAACAACTCCTTCCCGGTGGAGGCCGCGCTGGTGGTCGAGACCGGGGCCGGACGCTACAGCGTCGGCGGCGACGGCGCGTTCGTCGAGGACTACGAGGCGTCGGAAGTGGTGCTGGACTTCGCGGAAGAGTAAGACGGAGGACGGCGCGACCGCCGCCGGTCGCGCTCGGAACGGACACAGCAGTTTCCGGGCGACGTCAGTCCGAGTACGCGTTCTCGAACGGGTCCGGCGGCAACAGCAGGTCCTCCAGTTCCGGCATGTGCTTGATGTTGTACAAGACCGTCAGTTCGGCGGTGACGGGCATCCCGTTGCAGGACAACCGGATACCGCGCTCCATCAGTTCCGACGGGAGGACGTGACTGGCGGGCATCGACAGTTCGCCGTCCAGCAGCATGACGGCGCAGTTGGCGCACGCGCCGCCGCGGCAGGCGAAGGGCCACGCGTGGTCGTGGTCCTCGGCCGCTTCGAGCAGCGACTGGCCGGGTTGGACCTCGAACTGGCCGTAGTCCACCTCGTCGAGGTCCTCGGCCGCCGCCTTCCGGAGCAGGTCCTCGTCGTCGGTCTCCCACCCGAAATCCGTGAGGACGTCGTAGTTGAGATACGTGACCTCCGAGGAGACCTTCGGGTCTCGCGCTCGGTTCCGTGTCTGGTCGCGGTTCCGCGTCTGGTCCCGGTCGCGCGCTCGGCCGCGGTCCTGCGCCGAGTTCTCCGCCGAACCCGGACTCGGCGTTCGGTCGCTCGCACTGTCGCCCTCGGTAATCGGTTCGTCCGGGCGATAGCCAGCCTTGATTCTCTCGTAGGCCGTCCTGACCGCCTGAAACTCCGCGACCGACCCGCCCTGGTCGGGGTGGGCCTCCTTCACCCGCTCCCTGTAGGCCTGCTCGATTTCGGCGTCGTCGGCGTCGGAGTCGAGACGTAACACTTCGAACGGGGACTCCATCACCCTCTGCTAGCGAAATCCGAGGTAAAAACCTTGGCTCGGCACGCAGTCCGGCCGCCTTCGCGAGCGCGCCGGGGCGTCCGCGGCGATGAACTACAAGGGCGCAGGGACCGAACTGTCGGACATGGAACGCAGCAAGCGCGTTAGTGAGCGGAGCCGACTCGTCCGCACGATTCTCGCCGCCGGTCTGGCGGTCGCCGCAATTCGCTCGCTTCAGCGGGGGAAGCGACTGAGCGGGGTGCTAGCGGGGGTCGGCGCGCTGGCAGTCGGATACGGGGCGACGGCCGAGTCCGGGGAACTGTCCGAGACGCTCGGTATCGGCGAGACCGAGGAGGAGGCGGAACTGCGCTGTGCGGTCTGCGGCCAACCCATCCGACCGGGACAGCGCCGCGGGCCGAACGAGAACAACGAAATCGTCCACGAGGCCTGCATGGAAGCGGCGAAGTGAGCGGTCGGTTCGGAGTTCCCGTACTGCGAGGTCGAACCCGTCCGCGGTAGAGATTCGCGGCCGACGGTTCGGTCGCTGCGCTCGTTCGTGTTGTCGGCCGCAGGAATATGCCGCCTCCCCAGATTCGAACCGAAGCAAGACAGTCCGGGATGCACACTACGTTGCGCTTCCGGGCTGTGACTTGCAGGGTTCAAATCCGTACGGAGATGCAGATTCGCAGCCGACGGTTCGGTCGCTACGCTCCCTCACGTTGTCGCCCACAGAAGTATGCCGCCTCCCGGATTTGAACCGGGGACAGCTCGATCTTCAGTCGAGTGCTCTCCCAGTCTGAGCTAAGGCGGCGCACTCGCAACGAGGCACATGAGAGAGAAAAGCGTTTCGAAACACCACGACGGAAGCGGGACAACGACTTTGGTCCGCGAGACCGTCTCTCACGATATGGGCGACCCGGCCTGCTACCTCGAGTTCTGTCCCGACTGCGACGCACAGGTGACCATCGCGGACGAGGAGTGCCCCGACTGCGGGGCCGACATCGAGTGAGCGCGCCGGGTCAGGCGACCTTCCGGCGCTCGGAGAAGCGCGTCGTCCCGCTGTCGGAACGGACGACCGTGACGATGGTGACGTAGCCGTCGTTGGCACTGATAGCCATCCCGCCAGAGAAGCCCACGTCCACGCGTTTCGTCGAGGTGTGAGATTCGCCGGGTCCGAGAGTCCCGACGGTCTGGGTGCCCGACCAGAGCAGTTCGTCGTCCGCGTACATCTTCGTCGTGACGCGGACGTTCTCCCGGGGCGTCCCACCGGTGTTGTCCAATCGGGCCGTCACGTCCCGACAGGTGCTCCCGCACTTCTCGACGGTCAGGATGGTGAACGCGTACTCGCGGTCGTCCGTCGTCCCGGTCGTCGTTCCACCTGCATCGCTGTCGCTCGAATCTGTCCCGGTCGGCGACGCTCCCGCTTCGGTGTCGGTCGTCTCCGCGGACGGAGTCGTCCCGTCGCTCGGACTCGCGCCCGGAATTGCACCGTCGGCGAACAGGACGCCTCCTCCGACAGTCCCGAGCAGGACGACGGCCGCGGCCAGCAGACGGCGGTTCACCACATCACCCCGAAACTGGCGTGCCAGCGCATGGCCGTGGCGTTTCTCGTAGGGTGGTATAGGTTTGGTGGCTCCCGAGGAGTTCGACGTACCACGCGTCGCTACGAGTGGAGTTTCTCGTCCACTAGCCGTTTGACGTAGGGACTGACGTCGTGTTTCAGGACGTTCGCCCCCATAATCAGCGTCCACCCGGCCAGACCGAGGAACACGAGGAGGAAGACGGCCACGACGAGGACGTTGTTCCCGGCCCAGAGACGCGTCCCGAATAGCTGGTCGAGCGACCACAGCAACGCGCTGAAGACGAACCCGGCGGCACCGAGGGCCATCACCGCGTTCGCGTACTTCGTCCAGCGACTCCCCGTCAGTCTCCGTTCGGTCTCGGTCTCGGCCGCCGCTCGCACCTCGGCCTCCGTGCGGAGGTCGAGTCGTTCGAGCGACCGCAGGTCGTCTCCGTGCTCCGAGTACTCGTTCCCCCGAGCGCGAGCGGTCTCTATCAGGTTCTCTCGGTCGTACTGCTTCAGTTCGCGGATGCGCTCGATGGTGAGGTACGCGTTCGAGAGAGCCTCTCGAAGCTCCTCGTCCGGCGCGTCGTCGAACGCCAGATCGAGTTGTTTGTCCGGAACGTCGGCGAGGAGTTCGAAGTCGAGCGTGCCCGCCTGTAGCCGGTTGCGGATTCGTTGCTGGTCTCGTCGTTTCTTGCTCTCGGTCAACTCCTCGAAGTCGTTTCGGAGGCGTCGCCGCTGGGTCTTGGTGAGGAGCGACGCCGATTTCCGGGTCATGATACCGATATCACCTTTTTACGTTGTTATATCCACCGATGACGGAGATCTCGGAGAATCGTTGTACGCGGGTATCTCGTCGCTACAGGGGTGTATCGACCGGAGAGCGACCCCGGCATCGAGGAGAGCTACAGCGCCGAAATTTCGGGTGTATGGAGCTCTGAAGCCGATACAGGGGCGAAAACGGACGCCCCCCTTTATTGTCGTCATTCGGGTACCGGAGACCGGATGTCAGTGATAGAGACGAGAAATCTGACGAAGCGTTTCGGCGACGTGACCGCCGTCGACGGCCTGTCGTTCGAGGTCGAGGAGGGCGAAGTGTTCGGCTTCCTCGGTCCCAACGGTGCCGGAAAATCGACCACTATCAACGTGCTTCTCGGCTACATGTCCCCCACGTCGGGCAGCGGGACAGTGCTGGGCCACGACGTGGAGACGGAGTCGCGCGAACTCCGGGCGCGAACCGGCGTTCTACCGGAGAACGTCGGGGTCTACGACCGGCTAACCGGGCGGGAACACGTCGCCTCCGCGATTCGCATCAAAGACGCCGACGACGACCCGGAGGAGTTGCTCTCCCGGGTCGGTCTCGACCCGAACGCGTGGGACCGTCGGGCGGGCGGGTACTCGACGGGGATGGCGCAACGAATGGCGCTGGCGACTGCCCTCGCCGGTGACCCGGACCTGCTCGTCCTCGACGAACCCCAGTCGGGACTCGACCCTAACGGGATGCAGGAGATTCGGGATATCGTCCTCGAAGAGGCGGCCGCCGGGACCACCGTCTTCTTCTCGTCGCACATCCTCCCCGAAGTCGAGGCTGTCAGCGACCGCGTCGGCGTGATGCGGGCGGGAGAGATGGCGGCGGTGGACGGCATCGACACCCTCAGAGAACGGTGGACCGACGACACGGTCGTGCGGGCGACGGTCGCCCAGCCACCGGTTCGACCCGAGATGCTGGCGGACCTCGCCGGTGTCGAGGAGGCGGAGGTGGAAGAAGACCGCGTCACCGTCTCGTGCCGACGGCCGCGGGCGAAGGGACGAGTGATAGCGGCACTCGAACGGGCCGGGGGCGTCGCCGACTTCGAGGTAGACGAAGGGAGCCTCGAAGACACGTTCACGGCGCTCACGGGAAGTGCGGACGCGGGCGAGCAGACGGCGTCACCGAACGCCGAGGAACCGGAGGTGTCGGCGTGACCGACTTCGGTTCGGTGGTCAGCGTCGTCCGGCAGGACCTGCTGGACATCCGGCGCGGCCGACTGATGCAGGCGGTTCTCGGACTGTACGTCCTGTTCGTGGGGATTCTCTTCGTCGGCGTCGGCCTCACCGAGGGCCAGACGGTCTCCACGGCGATTCAGCTCACGGTGTTGATCGGCTTCCTGTTCGTGCCGCTGGTGTCGCTGTTCGCGGGCTACCTCGCCATCGCGGGCGAGCGCGAGTCCGGGACGATTCGGTTCCTCCTCGGCTACCCGCTCGAACGGAGCGAAGTGCTGCTCGGCAAGTACCTCTCCCGATTCGGTCTCGTCTCGGTGGCGGTCGGTCTCGCCTTCGCCGTCGCCGGAGCGGTGTCGGTGCAGCTGTTCGACCAGCCGCGACTCGACGCGGTTGCGACGTTCGGCGGCCTGACGCTCCTGTTCGCGGGATCGTACGTCGGTATCGGTATCGCCGTCTCCGCCGCGAGCGACAGTCGAGGGCGAGCGATGACCAACACCTTCGTGATGTACTTCGTGTTCACGCTCATGTGGTCGCGCCTCTCGCCGGTCACCGTGCCCCAGTTCGTCGCTGGCGCGGCGGACCTGTTGCTGGGGGTCCAACTCTCCGGCGGCGTCTGGCAGGTCTTCACCACGTTGAGTCCCGCCGAGGCGTACTTCCGGTCGCTCCGACTCCTCCCCGGCGGAGCGTTCGAGACGAGCGGGTCGGTCAGCACCGTCACGGTGGTCGGCGTGCTGCTCACGTGGATCGTCGTCCCGCCCGCCCTCGGCTACCTCTCGTTCGTCCGCGCCGAAATCGACTGACTGCGCGGGTCCGCCGACTGATACGTCGGCCCTCCACTCCGTTTTCCGGGTCCCTCAGCACGTCCGTTCTCTCCTCGACACGTTCTCCCGGCCGTAACCGCAGAAGCGAGCCACCGACCTGTTAGCCCGGCGTGACCGCCGGTCGTCGGAGGACATCTGGGTGCAGTTCTCGGTCCACCGGGGGAGAAGAGGGTCCACACTGACCGCTTCGGAAGCCGAGAAACCAGCGATTCGAGTCGGATGAACAGACTGCCGCCGTGCGACGACGAACGGCCGTCACCTCGCTCGTCGCGTCACACCGCGAGAAGTGGGTCCGGGCGGATTCGAACCGCGGTCGTTTCGCTACGCTCCACTCCCTGCTTCGAATCGCCCTCCGGTCACGGATTTGCGCCTCGCGGAGTCGCTCGGCGCAAAATGCAGTGGGTCCGGGCGGATTCGAACCACCGGCCTCAGCCTTGTAAAGGCCGCGTCATAACCAACTAGACCACGGACCCGATATCGGGACAAAACCGCTCGCCGGAAATAACTGTTACCTTCTCGGTCGCGTTTCGTAAACCACTACCACGGCCGCCGACTACTCTCGGCCATGGACGAACGCGTCGAGGCGCTCGCCGAACAGGAGGGCTGGCAGGCCGAGGAGTTCGCGGCCCGCGTCCACTACAAGGGCGGGGACGACTACTACAGCATCGAGTTCTACGCGCCGAGCGAGTGCGTGGTCTACTGGAAGGTGAAGGGAGACGGCGAGACCGCGGTCCCGGTCGGCCGCGACACCGTGCCCGGTCCGCTCCGCGACCGCATCCGACAGGACTTGGCTCAGGCCGACGTGGACCCCGAGATAGAGTCCCAATCGCTGTAGTTCGGGACGAGCGTCGTCGGACTCTTCGGCGCGTTCTGCTACTCGTTCACAGACTACCGATACGCATAAGGTCGGTCTATTCGTCATTTCGAAGCCCAATGAGAACGCTCGAAGCCACGCCTCCGGTGTTTCGATTCGAAGGAAAGTTTTTCAACGGCCGAACCTTTTCACAGTGGTAATGAGTTTCACAGACGACGAAGACGACCCGTTCGAGGAACAACGGGAGCAGGCCGAGAACCCGATGAAACGGCTGTTCCTCGAGTACGGGTCCGACAACACGTTCGCGTTCGTCACGGGCGTCGTGGCGAGCATCTTCGCACGAGTGCTGAACCTGCTCCCGCCGGTAATCCTCGGCGTCGCCATCGACTCGTTGTTCGGCCAGCAGTCGAACCAGATTCCGTACGCGGACGCGCTGGCGGGTCAACTCCCGTTCGTATCGAGCGGGTTAGTAGCGTCCATCACACCGGCAGGACGGACCGGACAGTTCTGGTTCTCGGTCGGCGTCGTCGCGGCCGCGTTCGGCGTCGGTGCGGCGTTCCACTGGGCGAGGAACTGGGGTTGGAACTCCTTCGCACAGAACATCCAGCACAACATCCGGACCGACACGTACGACAAGATGCAACGGCTGAACATGGACTTCTTCGCCGACAAGCAGACCGGCGAGATGATGTCCATCCTGTCGAACGACGTGAACCGACTGGAGCGGTTCCTCAACGACGGGATGAACTCGGCGTTCCGACTTGGCGTGATGGTACTCGCCATCGCGGCCTTCCTCTTCGCCATCAACTGGCAGTTGGCGCTCGTGGCGATGGTGCCCGTGCCGCTCATCGCTATCTTCACCTACAAGTTCATCCAGATTATCCAGCCGAAGTACGCCGACGTTCGGACCGCGGTGGGCAACGTCAACTCCCGACTGGAGAACAACCTCGGCGGGATTCAGGTCATCAAGACGAGCAACACCGAGAGCTACGAGTCCGACCGGGTCGAGGACGTGTCGAACGACTACTTCGACTCGAACTGGGGCGCCATCGTCACCCGCATCAAGTTCTTCCCCTCGCTCCAGATTCTCTCCGGACTCGGATTCGCGCTCACGTTCGTCGTCGGCGGTCTCTGGGTGTTCAACGGCGAGGGGCCGTGGTTCTTCACCGGAACCCTCAGACCCGGCGAGTTCGTCACGTTCATCCTGTTCACCCAGCGGTTCATCTGGCCGATGGCGCAGTTCGGCTCCATCATCAACATGTACCAACGCGCGTACGCGTCGAGTTCCCGCATCTTCGGGCTGATGGACGAACCGAGCCGAATCCGGGAGGACCCCGACGCCGAGGACCTCGTGGTCGAGGACGGCGACGTCGTCTACGACGACGTGACCTTCGGCTACGACGAGGACGAGACCATCGTGAACGACATCAGCTTCGAGGTGGAGGGCGGCGACACCCTCGCGCTGGTGGGACCGACGGGCGCGGGCAAGTCCACCGTCCTCAAACTCCTGCTCCGGATGTACGACGTGAACGAGGGAGCCATCCGCATCGACGACACCGACCTGCGGGACGTGAGTCTGCCGAGTCTCCGCCAGAACATCGGCTACGTCAGTCAGGACACGTTCATGTTCTACGGGACAGTCGAGGAGAACATCGCCTACGGCACCTTCGACGTGGATCACGAGGACATCGTGGAGGCCGCGAAGGCCGCGGAGGCCCACGAGTTCATCGAGAACCTGCCGGACGGCTACGAGACCGAAGTCGGCGAGCGCGGGGTGAAACTCTCTGGCGGGCAGCGCCAGCGCATCTCCATCGCCCGCGCGGTGCTGAAAGACCCCGAAATTCTCGTGCTGGACGAGGCGACCAGCGACGTGGACACCGAGACCGAGATGCTCATCCAGCGGAGTCTGGACGACCTCACCGAGGACCGGACCACGTTCGCCATCGCCCACCGCCTCTCGACCATCAAGGACGCGGACAAAATCGTGGTCCTCGAAGGCGGCGAAATCGCGGAGCGCGGGACTCACGACGAACTGCTCGACGAGGACGGTCTCTACGCGCACCTCTGGGGCGTGCAGGCCGGGGAAATCGACGAGTTGCCCGAGGAGTTCATCGAGCGCGCGACCCGGCGAACCGCCAGAACGGACGCGGGCGACTGATATTCGCGGTACCGAACGCGACCACTCGCGGTCGTACCGATTATCGTCGCCGGTACTTCCCGCCGCCTTTCTCTATCTGGAAGTCGCGCTGTCTGTCGAGTTGCCTGTCGAACCGGCGCTCGTACTCCCGCGTGGCGCGCTCGCGGTCGGGCCGACGGCCGGAAGTTTGCCGACGCTGACGCGGAGGCTCGCCCTGCGGGCCGGGTTGGCCACCACGACCGGACGGACTGGTCCCACCGCCGCGGCTCGGGTCCCACCGCCCGCCGTACTTCGGCGGCCCGGACTCGGGGTCGCTCCCCCCCGCGCGCTCACTGCGCTCCGACGAACCCCGGACTCGCTCGCCTCGCTCGGCCCCGTCCGTCGGTGCAGGCTCGGAGGGGTTCTTCGGCGGCTGCGTTCGCTTCGGCGGCGTCGCGTCGGGCGCGGACCGGCCACCCTCACCGGGCGTCGAATCGGGCCGCGCCGAAGCGTCTCGACCGCCGGTCGGACCCGGGCCGCTCTCGGCATCCAGACCGCCGGGTTGCTCCGGCGGACCGGTCGGTTCGCGGTCACCGGTCTGCTCTCCGGACGGTGGGTTGCCCGACAGTGGCCCGCCACCGGGTGGGTTACCCGAGGAGGGTTTGCCGGGGGACGATTCGCCCGGTGGCGGTCCCCTGGTGCCCTCGGTCGGGGCATCGCCGCTCGGGGGTCGAGCGCCGTACCGTCGTTGCTGGGAGTTCGGCCGGTCGGTCTGGTTCCCGTAACGTCGGTCGGTCCCGCCGGGTCCTGTCGGCGGCGGGGACTCGCCGCCCGGCGCGTCGCCGCGTCGGCGAGAGTCCGCGTCTCGGCCCCCGTTACCGTAGGTCCGCACGCTCCCCTCGTCGTCCCCGTCGCCGGAGGACGGGTCGGTCGTCGCCGGTCCGAAGCGGTCCGGGGAGTCGGCCGACCCCGCGCGGTCCTCGCGCTGCTCGTCGTCGGTGTCGCCGTCGTCAGTAGCCATGGTTCCGTACGGGAGTTGACCGATTCGGCGAATAAACCGGAGCGACCGTTCACATCGTTCGCGTCGGCGGCGGCCGGTTCAACGCGGCATTACGCCGACGGCACGGAGATTCCCGGCCGAATTTCCGGGTGCGGGCGGGTCAGGACGTTTCGGCGGACCCGTCGCGGTGGTCGGCCGCGACGAACTCGACGCCGTACTCGTGCAACCACTCCAGTACCGCGCGGACGGCCTCCGGGTCGGCGACGCGATACGGTGCCTCGGTCGCGGGGTCGTCGCCGACTTTGACGCCGAGACCCCGGTCGTCGAGCAGACTGAAGGCCGCCTCGTCGGTCGTGTCGTCGCCGACGTAGACCGGAAGCCAGCGCTCGTCGTCGGGGACGAGTTCGTCGCGGAGTTCGCGGACCGCCTCGCCCTTGTCCCATTCCACCGCGGGCCGGAGTTCCAGCACGTCCTTGCCGGTGGTCAGGCGCACGTCGTCGCGGGCGGCGACCAGCGACTCGACCGAGTCCACGACCCGGGGCACCTCGTCGTCGTCCACGAGTCGGTGGTGGACGGTGGCGGTCACGCCCTTGTTCTCCACGATGACGCCTTCGATGTCCGCGAGTTCGTCGGTCAGCAGGTCGCAGAGTTCGGCGATGTCGTCCTTGGCCGCGCTGGCGGTCGGGTGGACGGTGTACTCGTCGGCGTGGATTTCCAGACCGTGGTTCCCGGCGTAGGAGATGTCGGGGACGCCGACGCGCTCGCGCACGTCGGCCAGTTCCCGGCCGCTGACGACCGCGACCTCGACGTTCGGTTCGTCGGCCAGCGACGCGACGGCCTCGCGCGTCGGGTCGGGAATCGTCGCCTCCTCCGGGAGGTTCTCGATGGCCGCGAGGGTGCCGTCGAAGTCGAGCGCGACGAGCAGACCCTCGTGGTCCACGAGTTCTTCGACGACGACGTAGAGGTTCTCGCGGAGTCGGGCCGGAATCTCGGCGTCCGCGTCGTCCGGGCCGTCGGCATCGTCGTCCGGGACTGTTTCGCCGTCGGTGCTATCGTCCGGGTCGGTGTCGCCGTCGTGGTCCGGGTCGGTGTCGCCGTCGTGGTCCGGGTCGGTGGAGTCTGCCATCGGTGGATGCGAATGTCGAATCGGTAGCCGCGTCAGTCGTCGGTCGGACTCGGTCTGCTCTGCCGGAGCGAACGCCGCCCGCGTTCGACGGCGGCGGCGGTCTCGAAGGTGGACTCAAGCCACTCGTAGACGTCCTTCGCGTGGACCTCGCGCTGGAGGTCCGCGACGCGCGTGCGGCGCTCGGCCAGCGACAGCGAGAGCGCCTCGGCGATACCGTCGGCGAAGCCCGGCGTGTCGTAGGGGTGGACGAGGACGGCCCCGTCGCCCAACTGGTCGGTCGCGCCCGCGAGTTCGCTCAGGACGAGGACGCCGGGGTCGCGGGTCTGGGCCGCGACGTACTCCTTGGCGACGAGGTTCATCCCGTCGCGGACCGGCGTCACGAGGCCGAGGTCGGCCTCGCGGTAGAGCGCGGCGATGGCCGCCCCGGGGAGGTGGTCGGTGGTGTATATCACGGGCGTCCAGTCGTCGGTGCCGAACCGGTCGTTGATGCGCTCGATTTCGGCGGCGACGCGGTCCTGCAGTCGGTCGTAGGCCTCGATGCCCGACCTGCTCTCGGTGCCCTTCTGGACGTAGGTGAACTCGCCGCGCCGCTCGGGGTTGTCGGCCCAGAAGCGTTCGAGCGCGGCGAGGCGCTGTTCGATGCCCTTGGTGTAGTCGAGGCGCTCGACGCCCACCGCGAGGGTGTCGCTCGGGTCGATGCCGTGGGTCTCGCTGAACTCGGCCCACCACTCGTCGGCCTCGTCGGACTCGGCGAGGTCGGCCTGTCTGCTGGCGTCGATGCCGAGCGGGAACGACCGCACGAAGGTGCGGTGGCCGCGGTACGAGACGCTGCTGCTGGCCCGGTCCACGCGGGCGTCGGTCGCGGCCTCCACGCAGTCGAGGAAGTTCCGGCAGTAGTCCTCGGTGTGGAACCCCACGAGGTCGTTGGCGAGCAGTCCGTCGAGCAGTTGCTCGTACTGCGGACACGCCCTGAACACGTCCCGCGACGGCCACGGGATGTGCCAGAAGTGCGCGAGGAAGGCGTCGGGCCGGGCGTTCCGGACCCGGCGCGGGGCCAGCGCGAGGTGGTAGTCCTGAAACCAGACCACGGGGTCGCTCCCCGCGTCGTCCGTCGAGTCGAGAATCGCGTCGGCGAAGTCGGCGTTGGTCTCACGGTACTCGCGCCAGAACTCCTCGCGCGGAGTCATCTTCGCGGTGTCGAGGTGACACAGCGGCCAGAGCACCTGATTGCTGTACCCGCGGTAGTAGCCCTCGACCTGTTCGTCGGTCAGCCAGACGCGTTTGAGGTCGTACGCGGGGTCCTCGGGCGGGACCGCAACGGTGTCGTCCGGGCCGACCACCTCGCGGTCGGCGTCGCCGTCGCCCCACGCGACCCACGTCCCCTCGACGGCCTGCATCACGGGGTCAAGCGCCGCGGTGAGACCGCCCGCCGGGCGGTCCACGTCGATAGCGCCCCGGTCGTCGGTCTCCCCCTCGTAGTTGTGGCTGTACGGTTGGCGGTTCGATGCCACGACGAGTTCGCGGTCCTCGCAGAGGTCTGCGACTGTCTCGGCGGCCGATTCGATGGTCGCCCCTGTCGTGTTCGTTGTCATCCTGAGAGTGTGTCTCCCGTCTCCCTCGGCGGACGAGCGTCCGCCGTCGGCGTGTTCTGCTACCCGAGAGTTGCCGATACGCCCTGATAATGTAGTCGTCAGTTCAGGTCCGTTCACGATCGTTCCGTGCCGGGAAGGACAGCCTACTCTCGTGGCAACGGTCGCCGACGCAGTTCAGGGCGGATTTTCGGTCGGTTAACCCGCGATTACCGTCGAAACGACGCGGTCGTTTAAGAGACAGCGCCGGTCGAACGCCGCGACGGACTGCAATCGTCGCGAGTCCACAATCCTGTGACAGGGTAACGATTAACTCTCGTGCGGACCTCCGAGGAGGTATGAACGTCGCCATCGTCGGGGGCGGTATCGTCGGACTCGCCAGCGCCCACTCCCTCGCCGCGCGCGGGGCCGACGTGACCGTCTACGAGAAGGGGTCGCTCGGGAACGGCAGCACCGAGCGCTCCGTCGGCGGCATCCGCGCCCAGTTCTCGACGCCCGTCAACGTCGAGTTGTCACTGGCGAGCATGGCGGTCTGGGAGGCGTTCGAGGAGACGTTCGGTACGGACATCGCCTACCGGCGGTCGGGGTACCTCTTCGCGGCGCGCGAGGCGGAGACGGCTCGCGCGTTCGAGGAGCAGGTCGCCATGCAGAACGACCTCGGGGTACCGAGCGAGTTGCTCGACCCCGAGGCGGCCGCCGACTACTGCCCCGGTCTCCGGAGCGAGGCGTTCGTCGCCGCGACCTACTCGCCGACCGACGGGTTCGCCGACCCGCACCTCGCGCTACAGGGGTTCGCCGCCGCGGCCCGCGACGCCGGGGCCGAGATTCGGACCGACACCGGCGTGACCGAGATTCACCGCGGGAGCGAGGGTGTGACCGGTCTCACCGTCGAAGGGCACGAGCGCCGCGACGCCGACTTCGTGGTCAACGCCGCTGGACCGTGGGCACGGCGGGTCGCCGCCATGGCCGACGTGGAGATTCCGGTCGCGCCCAAGCGCCGCCAGATTCTCGTCGTCGAACCCGAGACCCCGGTCCCCGAGGACGTGCCCCTGACCATCGACCTCGACAGGGGGTCGCACTTCCGGCCCGAGCGCGACGGGGCGGCGCTCGTCGGCGGGCACTTCGACAGTTCCTCGGACCCCGACGCCGACCCCGACGGCTTCGACCGGAAGACGGACCTCGACTGGACCGTCGAGGCCATCGGGCGCGCCAGCGACTGCGCGACGTACTTCGGTCCCGACTCCGAGATTCGCCGGGGGTGGGCCGGACTCTACGCCGTCACGCCCGACCACCACCCGATACTCGAAGAGACCGTGCCGGGGTTCGTACAGGCCGTGGGCTTCTCGGGCCACGGCTTCCAGCACGCGCCCGCGACGGGACAGATAGTCGCCGAGTTGGTGCTGGACGGAGAGGCCTCGCTGGTCGATATCTCGGCGCTCGGGAGCGAGCGGTTCGAGTCGGGGGAGTTGGTCGAGGAGCGCAACGTGGCGTAACCGTCAGTCCAGCACGACGAACTGGACGTTGACCACGGTCCCGTCGTGGCGAACGTAGTGGCCCCACCGGTACTCGGACGAACTCGATTGGTTCAGGGTGTACGTCGGCAATGCGGCCACGTCGTCCTTCACTCGCTCCACGTCCGCCTCCGGAACCGTGACGACGGAGTCCGACCCGTTCGCGGCGGCCCGGCGAACCGCCCGCCGGAGGTACTCGTTCACCTCGACGCGCGGGTCGTCGGACGCGAGGACGGTCGCGTTCGGCGGCGCTTCCTCGACCGCGACGGCGTGGAACTCCCCCTCTCCTCCGGCGGGCGAACTGCCGACCGACCCCGCGCATCCGGCAGTGACGAGCAGGAGGGTGAGAGCGAGTAGCGAACGGAGACGCCGGTTCATGCGGTCGGCTTTCCGCGTGGCGGACGTCTGTTTTCTGTTCGACGTTTCTCGCACCGCGGAGCGCGAGACCCGGACCGCAACCGCCGCGCGAGCGTCCGAGCGGTCCGCGGGCCGAACCTCCCGTGAACCGATAGAGCGGGAAATGGCGTCCAGACGCGAGCGCGCTCAAGATTTATGTAACTCGGGGAGAATTCAGGAATCATGCCAGAGGAGGACACCCAGACCGGGAGCTTCGAGGGGTTCGGCGGGCGACACGTCCCCGAACCGCTCGAAGAACCCCTCGAACAGTTGTCGCGGGCGTTCGACGAGATTCACGACACCGACCGATTCCGTCAGCGATTCCGGAGCTATCTCGAAGACTTCGCGGGGCGACCGACGCCGCTCTTCCACGCCGAGCGCCTCTCCGAGGAGTTCGGCGCCCAGATTTACCTCAAGCGCGAGGACCTGCTCCACGGCGGCGCGCACAAGATAAACAACTGCCTCGGACAGGCCATCCTCGCGGAGGAGGCCGGGAAGACGCGCCTCATCGCCGAGACCGGGGCCGGACAGCACGGCGTCGCCACCGCGATGGTCGGCGCGCTGCTGGGCATCGAGACCGAGATTTACATGGGGGAGAAGGACGCCGAGCGCCAGCAGATGAACGTCTTTCGGATGCGCCTACTGGGCGCGACGGTCAACGAGGTCACTCGCGGCGGGTCGGGTCTCGCCGACGCGGTGGACGCCGCGCTCGAAGACTTCGCCGGGAACGTCGAGGACACCCACTACCTCGTCGGGTCCGCGGTCGGACCGGACCCCTTCCCGCGGATGGTCCGGGAGTTCCAGTCGGTCATCGGTCGAGAGGCCCGCGACCAGATTCGGGAGAAAGCGGGGCGACTCCCCGACGCCGCGGTCGCCTGCGTCGGCGGCGGGTCGAACGCCATCGGCCTGTTCCACGCCTTCCGGGACGACGACAGCGTAGAGTTCTACGGCGCGGAGGGCGGCGGCGAGGGAGCGGGGTCGGGCAAACACGCCGCGCCACTGTCGGAGGGCGAGGACGGCGTGATGCACGGGATGAAGACTCGCACGCTCGACGAAGACACCGAAGTCCACTCGGTGTCGGCCGGACTGGATTACCCCGCGGTCGGCCCGGAACACGCCATGTTCCGTGCGGTCGGCCGGTGCGACTACCGGGCCGTCGAGGACGCCGACGCGCTGGAGGCGTTCCAGAAACTGGCGGAACTGGAGGGCATCATCCCCGCGCTGGAATCCAGCCACGCCGTCGCGCTCGCCGAGGAACTCGCCGCGGACATGGACGAAGACGACGTGATTCTGGTGAACCTGAGCGGTCGGGGCGACAAGGACATGGAACAGGCCGCGGAGCTGTTCGATTTGGGATAGTCCCGGGAACGGAACCCTCGTCCGCCGCGTTCAGAACTCGTCCAGCGCGACGTTCTCGCCCTGATACGACCCGTCGTAGGTGCCGTCGTGGTCGGCCTCCGCGAGGACGAGTTGCGCGATGCGCGCGCCCCGTTCCAGTTCGATGTCGTGGTGGACTTGGAGCAGGCCCTCGCCCTTGCCCTCGTATCCGGCGTCCCAGACCGCGGTGTTCAGCATGCAGGAGTTACGGAGCAGCGACGACCGGGGGTAGATGTAGCCGACGTGACCGTCGGGTATTCGGACGGTTTCGGCGTACTGAACGACGTAGCCGCCGGGCGTGAGGTAGTAGGTCTCGGGCGCGTCGTCGGCGACCTGCTGCGTTTCGAGTCGCTGGCGGTCGCCGATCTGTTTGCCGTCTTGACCGATTCGTCCGGGTTCGCGCTGTTCGTAGACTGCCTCCAGCGTGAGGTCCACGCCGTTGGGTTGAACTTGCTCGTCGTCGGTTTCCGAGACGTGTTCGGCGACGAACGGGCCACTCTCGAACATGTGCGTTCGGTTCCACCGCGTAACTATAGCGTTGGCGGACTCGCGGCGGCGTGAGAACGCGAGTCGGTTCGCACAATTTTTGCCCTACAGCGCCGGGATTTACAACAACCATCAAGAACCGAAACACGCGGGATTTATACCCGAGGAGAGCAGATATTTGAACGATATGGGACAGACGCTAACGGAGAAAATCCTCGAGGACCACCTCGTCGAGGGAGATCTCACCACAGGCGAGGAGATCGGAATCGAAATCGACCAGGTCCTCACACAGGACACGACTGGGACGCTCGTTTGGCTTCAGTTCGAGGCGCTCGGTCTCGACGAAGTACAGACGGAACTGGCGGCGCAGTACTGCGACCACCAGACCTACCAGTTCGACTTCAAGAACACGGACGACCACCGCTTCCTGCGCTCGGCCGCGGGCACCTACGGCGCGCACTTCTCGCGACCCGGGAACGGTATCTGTCACAACGTCCACAAGGAGAACTTCGCCGCGCCCGGCAAGACGATGCTGGGTTCGGACTCCCACACGCCGACCCCCGGCGGACTGGGCGAACTCGCCATCGGGTCCGGCGGTCTCGACGTGACGGTCGCCATGGGCGGCGGCGCGTACTACATCGAGATGCCGGAAGTCGTCAACGTGCGACTCGAAGGCGAACTCCCCGAGTGGGCCACCGCGAAGGACGTCATCCTCGAGATGCTCCGACGCCTCTCCGTGAAGGGCGGCGTGGGCAAGATCTTCGAGTACACCGGTCCGGGCGTCGAGAGCCTCTCGGTCCCCGAGCGGACGACCATCACCAACATGGGTACCGAACTCGGTGCGACCTCCTCGATCTTCCCGACCGACGAGAACACGAAGGACTACCTCGAACGCCTCGGTCGCGCCGAGGACTACGTCGAGGTCGGTCCCGACGAGGACGCCGACTACGACGACCAGATCACCATCGACCTCTCGGACATCGAACCGCTCATCGCGAAGCCGTCGATGCCCGACAACGTCGTGCCGGTCAACGAGGTCGAAGGCACGGAAGTCGATCAGGTCATGATCGGCTCCTGTACCAACGGCGCGTACGAGGACATCCTCCCGGCCGCGAAGATGCTGGAAGGCCGCGAGACCAACAAGACGACCGAGATGATCGTCGCGCCCGGTTCCAAGCAGGCCTCCGAGATGCTCGCCCGCGAGGGCTGGGTCTCCGAGATGATGGCCGCAGGGGTCAACTTCTCCGAGGCGACCTGCGGTGCCTGTATCGGCATCGGTCACGTCCCGGCCAGCGACTCCGTGTCGCTCCGGACGTTCAACCGTAACTTCGAGGGTCGCTCGGGTATCGAGGACGACAACGTCTACCTCTGCTCGCCCGAAGTCGCCACCGCGGCCGCCATCAAGGGCGAGATCATCGACCCGCGCAACCTCGCCGACGAACTCGGCGACCTCGAGGACCCCGGCTTCGAGATGCCCGAGAAGTACACGGGCAGCAACGTGGACCTCATCGCGCCCGACGAGGCTCCCGACGACGAACTCATCAAGGGGCCGAACATCGGCGACGTGCCGCTGAAGGACGAACTTCAGGCCAGCCTCGAAGGAGAGGCGCTCCTGAAGATGGAAGACAACATCACGACCGACCACATCATCCCGGCGACGTCGGACATCCTGAAGTTCCGGTCGAACATCCCGAAGCTCTCGGAGTTCACCCTCTCGCGAGTGGACCAGGACTTCGCCCAGCGCGCGCTGGACGCCGACGGCGGCTTCCTCGTGGCGGGCGAGAACTACGGTCAGGGTAGTTCGCGCGAACACGCCGCGCTGTGCCCGATGTACCTCGGTGTGGAGGGCGTCCTCGCCCAGAGCTTCGCCCGCATCCACAAGGCGAACCTCTTCAACTTCGGTCTCATCCCGCTCGAAATCGACGAGGAGACCTACGCGAAGATTCAGCAGGGCGACGACATCGAAATCGTGGACGACGTGGCCGAAGCGGTCCGCTCCGGTCAGGAAGAGTTCACGGTGCGCGTCAACGACGACTGGGAAGCGACGGCCCACCTCGACGCCTCCGCCCGCGAACGCGAGATTCTGGCCGACGGTGGCAAGCTCTCGCACACGAAGAAGCAGGCCGAAGGCGGTAGCTCCGGCGCGACCCCCGCGGACGACTAAGTAGCGCGGTTCTTCTCTCTATTTTTGCGTCTCGATTAACCGTCAGTCTCGCGTCCCGTCACTCCCGTTAGAAGCGGCGACTCTACCGCGAGTGAGGAACGATCGCGACGAACGAGCGACCGAGAAGTCACTCGACGGAGCGACGCGACTGCGTGGAGCAGAAGGCGGGTATCAAAAGGTGGGGGTGGGTGGGGGAGATTTCGGGAGCTTGCACCTCCGGCCGGAGAGTGCATTTCGTTCTTATGATTAGTGCTACTAAAGAATTACGGGGTCGGGTTCGGGCATGACACTCTTAAGGGTCGGGCGAGAAACCGCGGGCAGTGACAACGACTCACGCGGAGGACGGCGGCGGCGTCCGGATTCGGCAGGCGGTGCAGGCCGACCTGCTGGCCGTGCTACGCATCGAGCGGGCCTCGTTCGACCAGCCGTGGCCGTTCTCCGCGTTCGAGCGATATCTGGGCGAACGCGGCTTTCTGGTGGCGGTCGCGGGCGGAGGGTCGGGAAGCCCGCTGGTCGAAGGCGGCGACGAGCGAGGCGTGCGGACGAACGAGAGCGTCGTCGGCTACGTCGTGGCCGACCTCGTCCCCAACCACGGCCGACCGTTCGGCCACGTCAAGGACATCGCGGTGCATCCCGACCACCGCGGCGAGGGCGTCGGTGCGCGACTGCTGGAGCGCGCGCTCCACGTGCTGGAGGTCCGGGGCGCGCGGAGCGTGAAGTTGGAGGTCCGGGCGAGCAACGACCGCGCGGTGTCGCTGTACCGGGACTTCGACTTCGAGTTCCTCCGGACCATCCCGCGGTACTACGACGACGGCGAGGACGCGCTCATCATGGTCGTGGACCTCGACGCGTGAGTCGGCGGGTCGAGCGAAGGTGAGCGTCGAGCGTGGCGCTTTTCGGCGCGGACGACCTACGCTCGGCCATGGGATACGCCTGTCCGGTCTGCGAGACGCCCCAGTCCGACGCCGAACACCTCGCCAACCACCTCGCGTTCACGGCGATGCTCGGCGACGACGACCACGAGGCGTGGCTGGACGACCACGCGCCCGGGTGGAGCGAGGACGGGGAAGACGAACTCGCGGCACGCATCGAGGAACACGCCAAGGAGGTCGGCTTCCCGCAGGTCTTCGAGGACACCACGCACGACCACGGCCACGACGACGAACCGCAAGCGGGCGACCTCTTCGAGGACGAGTTAGAGCGTGCCAACGAGCGGGGTCGCGGGTCGCGCACCAGCGGTGCGGGCAACGCGAGCGCGCCTGCACTCGACGCCGAAGCGCAAGGGATTCTCCAAGAGGCCCAAGAGATGACCGAGGAGATGCTGGACGACGAGGGCGAGGACGACGAGGAGTGAACGACCTGCGGGCGCTCGACGAACTGTTCTTCTCTCCGACTGCTGCGGTCCTGTCGGTGACTGCTGGTGTCGTATCGAGCGAGGACGAAAAGGAGTAGTCCCCGGCCTCCGAACGCCCGGCTATGGAGATGCACGGCTTTCTCGCGCCCGAGACCGAGACCGAGGCACGGCAGCGCTACGAGGCGGTCGGTCCCGCGGCCCAGACCGTCGTCAAGGAGACGGCGAGGGCGATGGCGTTCGACGCCGACGAGTACGACCAGCGCGTGACCGGCGAGGTGGTCGAGACGGCGCGCGACGCCCTGTTCGCGTCGCTGCTCGAAGTCCGGACCGGCACGCGCGAGGAGTACGAGGAGTGGTTGGCCGACCGCGACCGCGAGGTGAGCGAGGAGGGGTCCCAGAGCGTCGGTCACGTCGCGTGGCACGACGCCCTCGGCGAGACCGTCGTCGCCGCGACGTACGAGAACGAGCGCCGGGCCGCGGTGGCGACCCTCCGACGGCAGGCGTTCGGTCGCGTCTATCGCGACCTCGTGGCGCAGTAAGCGGGTTTCGAATTCCGGCCCGGGACCGCCGCGGTCCGGGAGAACAGGAAGAATCGCCGTCGGAGCGCTGGCTACGATTCGGCGTCGGCGTCGTCCGCAGTACCGATATCGTCGTCCTCGCGCACCGCTTCGGCGCGTTCGGCCGTCCCGCGGACCTCGTCACTGCACGCGCTGTACTCGTGATTGGGCGCGCTGCACTTCCCGTCGCAGGGGTGGTCCACGAGGTTCTTGAGTCGGTGGACCGCCTCCTCGGAGAGCGCCTGTCCGATGGCGCGCGGGTCGTCGGCGTCGCCCTCTCGGAGCGCCGCCACGTCGAGGTCGAGGTCGTCTTCGAGGAAGTTCTCGGCGACGCAACGCCGCCACGTGAACTCGCGGGCCGCCGCCTCGCCGTCGTCGGTGAGGACGACGCCCTCGTACTTCTCGTAGTCCGCGAGACCGCGCTCGTCGAGCGACGTGACCATCCCGGTGACGCTGGCGTCGCTCACGTCGAGCACTTCCGCGAGTTCGCCGGTGCCCGCACGGCGGTCGGTCTCGGCCGTGAGCAGGTGGACGGCGCTGAGGTAGCGGCCGACGCTCTCGGATACCTCGCTCATGTTACGCGTTTGGTCGTGTCGGACGGGCATAAGCCTGTTCCCGGACATCTCGGGCGCGCTGACCGAGTCCGGGAGACCGACGTACGGCCGGGAATCGAGCGGTCCGTCGGCGGGGTTCCGGCGGTTACGCGGTCGGAGCGTGACGGGCAACAAGCTACTAAGGCTCCGCGCCTGTACGTTTGCGCAGCATGTTCACGGCCGACCGGACAGGGACGACCACGAGCGGGGACCGTACACCGAAGCATGGCTGACGGAGAGTCGCCGTTGAGTCAGTCGGACATCGAGGCGCGAATCCAGCGGGTCGGTCGGTACTCTCGCATGGTCAAGTCCGGACTCGCGGTGATACTGTTCGCGTTCGCGCTGGCCGTGGTCGCGGTCCTCCCCGCGAACCTCGGGAGCGTCGCGGCCGCGGTCGATGCGATACTCCTCCCGCTCATCTTCGTGGGGATGGGACTGCTCCTGTTCGGAATCGGGATGCACCTCCACCTCCTCCACCTCAACCTCGTCCACCAACTCCGCAAGCAGGACGGGCAGGCATCGCAGGCCGCCGGACGGGAGGCCGAGTCGGAGTCCTAACGCGCCCGGATTCCGGTCGAGTGGCCGGGGACGAGCAGTCACGTTTTAGCGTCCGGCACGCGACCCACTCCACATGAGCGAGGACTGGCGCGTCGTCGAGTCGGTCGCGGAGTACGAAACCGGATGGTACACCGGGGGCTACGACCTCGTCGAGCAACCCGACGGTTCGACCAAGAAGTACTACTGGGCAGAACTCCCGCCCGCGGTCGTGGTGCTGGCGGTCGCCGACGGGCAGGTCGTCTTCGTCGAGCAGTACCGACCGGTCATCGGCGAGACGTGTCTGGAGTGTCCGGCCGGAATCGTCGAGGACGGCGAGTCCTACACGGTCGCCGGGGCGCGCGAACTCCGCGAGGAGACCGGGTTCGACGCCGCGGGCGTCAGTCTCTTGGAGGACTTCTACTGCTCGACCGGCGTCCTGCGCCACGAGCGCGGCATCGTCTTCGCGGAGGGCCTGACGCCCGTCGAACGCGACTTGGACGACAACGAGTTCCTCTCGGTCCGAGCGATGCCCGTCGAGGACGCCCTCGACGCCGCGCGGGAGGCCCCCGCCAACGACGCCACCATCGAGGCGCTCCTGCTCGCCCGCGAGGAAGGACTGCTCTGAGGTCGCCGCCGGTCAGGTGTCGGTGACCAGCGTCCGGGCGATGAGTTTCGCCTCGGCCCGGCGCATCCGACCCGAGACGGCGGTCGGCGAGAGGTCGAGCAGGTCGGCGAGTTCTTCGAGCGTGACGTCCCGGGGTTCCTCGAAGTAGCCGTGTTCGAGCGCGGTCAGCAGGGTGTCGCGCTGTTCGGCGGTCAGGTCGTAGGTGCCGTCGGCGTCGATTTCGGTCAGCGAGTGGAGTCGCTGGAGTTCGAGCGAGATGTCGTGGTCGATGCAGTCGGACTGAAACGACCGGACGGCGTCGTGAGACGGGAAGCGGAGTTCGAATCGCCACGCGTCGCGTTGCCCGCTTGCCTCCAGCACGGTGGCATCGACGCGCTGGATGACGCGCGCGAGGTCGGCCACGACGTCCGCCCACTCCACTCGGTAGAGCGTCTGGTCGTCGATGCTGTCTAGGACCTCCAGCGACTCGACTCTCGGTTGCTCGCGGACCGTCTCGGCGAACTCCGCCAGCGTCTCGCCCCACGCCCAGAAGAACGGCAGTATCTCCTTGCGCGTCGGCACGACCTTCTCCAGTTCGACGCGAACGTCGGGGTGGGCGGCGAGCGCGTCGCCCAGCGCGAACTCACCGGCGGGCGTCGTGAACTCCGCGATGATACTCATCGTCCCACTAATCGGCGTTCTTCTTTAAAAGAGCTGTCCAGTATTGAAAAACGGGGGTCCGAGCAGTGCGTCTTCGCCACCGACTGTCACCGGCACGCCGACACCGCCTCTCGAATCGCGGCGACGTACTCCTCGCGGTCGTACCCGATTCGCGGGAGCCAGACGTTCTGGTAGGAGGGATGGAGCAGCGGGAGGACGGTCGTCCCGAACTCCGGGAGGTCGCGGCGGTCGAGGACGGCGTCGAGGAACCCGCCGGGGAGGTCGCCTACCAGCGCCAGCGTGGCGTGCTTACCGGTCGTCGCCACCACCGCGGGGGAGGTTCGCTCGATTTCGGCCGCGAGGTGGCCCCGGCAGTTCTGGCGTTCCTCGGCTGTCGGTTCGCGGTTGGTCGGGGTGCCGTCGTCCTCCGCCTCGGCGTTCTCGGAGTCCGCTGGAAAGCACTTCACTGCGTTCGTGAAGTAGAGGTCCTCTGGCTCG
The DNA here is from genome assembly GCF_024218795.1 of Halorussus aquaticus. Lineage (GTDB taxonomy): Archaea > Halobacteriota > Halobacteria > Halobacteriales > Haladaptataceae > Halorussus > Halorussus aquaticus. The sequence continues at coordinate 1,359,946 of NZ_CP100400.1, read as the reverse complement.
ACATCGGCGTCGGCGAACAGGTCTCGGACCGCCCGGCCGGAGTGGCGGGAGGTGTAGGCCATCCCCGTCCAGTTACCGCCCCGCCAGCGGTCGGCCTCCGGGTCGCCGACTCGCGGCTCGTCGCCGCTCGTCGTTTCCGTCGAACGTGGTTCGACGCCGAAGGCGGGCGCTTCCCCGACGACCACCACGTCGGCGTCGAGCGACCCGTTGCCCCACGAGATGCGCTCGCGGGACTCGACCAGCGCGGGACACCGCGAACACCTCGGTTCGAGGACGTTGCGCGACTCGGGGTCGGGATACTCGGTCACGGCGGGGCTTGGCGGTCCGCGATACTGAACCCCTCGCTCGCGAAACCTATTTGTCGCCGGTCGCACACGCACGACGCATGGACGACACTGACGTTCGCCCGGCGACGACCGGCGACGTGGGCGACGTGCGCCGCGTCGCCCGCGAGTCGTGGCACGCGACCTACGACGACATTCTGGGCGCTGAGGCCGTCGAGTCGGTCGTTGACGACTGGTACGACCTCTTCGCTCTGCGCCAGTCGGTCGAGCGCGAGGACGGCCTGTTTCTGGTCGCGGAGCGCGAGGGAGACGGCGGGGACGCCGAAACCGAACTGATCGGATTCGCGCAGAGTGTCCTCGGTGACGAGGAGCGCGCGGACGACGCCGCGGCCCAACTCCCGCGCATCTACGTCCACCCCGACCACTGGGACGAGGGCGTCGGGTCCGCGATGCTCGACCGGGTCGAGGCGTGGGCGGCCGACCGCGGGGCCGAGCGACTCCGACTCCTCGTACTGGCCGACAACGAGGTCGGCAACGCCTTCTACGAGCGTCGGGGGTACCGGGCGGTCGGCGAGCGCGAGTCCGAGTTCGAGGGCGAGACCGTCACCGACTACGTCCGCGAGAAGGAGTTGTAGTCACTCCTCGACGACTTCGATGCCGCGGTTGTTGACCGCCGCGGCGTCGAGACCGACCTCTTCGAGGAACTGCTTGTACTCGCGCTCGCAGGCCTCGGCGTCGGCCTGCTTGTCGCTGGCGCGGTCGCAGAGCGCCACGAGGTCCTCGGGCACGTCGTTGGTGTACACTATCCAGTGGTTGATGAGGTCGCTGAGTCGCCGGATGGGACTGGTGAAGTGGCCGTAAATCTCGAAGTTGAGCGCGTGGTGGCCGCCGAACGGGTCGTTCATGTACCGCGCCCGGGGCATCACCTTCATCACGGCCCACTGAATCTTGTCGAGTTGGCGGTCCGGCGCGTCTTCGAGCGTGGCGTTGACGGCCTGTCGGGGGTCGTCCCACTTCGACCCCGGAATCGAGACGCCGTCTAAGTCCTGAATCTCCTGCAGGGCCTCGCTCCACTCGTCGGGACTCGGTTGCGGGTGGACTCGGTACATCGCCTCGACGCCGCGGTCCCACATGAGCGTGTGCGTGACGGCCTTGTTGGCCTTCAGCATGCACTCCTCGATGATGGTGTGAGCGCGGTCCCGCCGGGGGTTGAGAACGAGGCTCCCCTCTTCCTTGCGCTGTTGGTGCATCTTGTCGGCCAACTCGAACGCGAGTTCGTTCTCCTCGTGGAGGTCGGCGTCCTCGTCCTCGATGCGGTCCTCGGCCTGCGTGTAGGTGAGTCGCTCGTCGCTGTTGATGACCGACTTGTAGATGTCGATGCTCTCGTAGCCCAGGTCCTCCTTGTCGAGGTGCATCTCGACGGTGTGGGCGAGGCGGTCCTCGTTTGGCACCAGTGAGCAGACCGTCTCCGCGAGCACCGGCGGGAGCATGTGTATCGTGTAGTCGGGCAGATAGACGGTGTTGGCGCGCTCGACGGCCTCCTCCCACATGTTGGTCTCGGGGTTGACGTAGTGGGTCACGTCGGCGATGTGGACCCAGAGGACGTACTCGTCGTCGCGCTCTTCGATGGAGAGGGCGTCGTCGAAGTCCTGCGCGTCGATGGGGTCGGTCGTCCACGTCGTCTTGTCCCGGAGGTCCTCGCGCTCCTCGACCTCGTCTCGAATCTCGGACTGGATGTCCTCGGTGCGCTTCTCGGCCTCGGTCAGCACCTTCTGGGGGAACTCGTCGCGGATCTCGAACTTCTCGAAGAGGTCCTCGCGCTTCTCTTCGAGTCGGTCTGCCAATTCAGGAGATATCTCGACCGGGCCTTGCCCCTCGGGGGTTCCGGCCTCGGCCTGCGCGTCGCTCGTCATACCGAAGGATAACAGAGTCGAATAGTTAGGCGTATCGGAGCGACGGTGTCGTCACCGCGTCCGCTCCGCCGACGCGACACCGGCGCGACCGCTCGTCGTCGAACCCGTTACCTCGTCGTCGACGGTCGCGACGTATCCCCGCCGTTCCCGGCAGTACTGCCGATTCATCGCTCGTGGTCGAGCGGACCGTAGCGGTCCTCCACGGCCTGACAGTACCGGGAGAGGAACTCGATCTCTGTCAGTCCCCCGGCGTCGATGTCTACCAACAGGTCTTCGAGTTCGTCTCGCGGTTGGTGACACAGTTCGGTGTGACACTCCTTGCAGAGGTGTTCGAACGTCTTGCCTTTGCGTTCCCAGCGGTCACCTTCCTTGTCGTACTCGCGCGCGTCGGAACGACGGATGGTCTCGCCGCAGGCGATGCAGTCGACCGAGTCGTTTCCCCGGTTACTCCGGGAACCCCACATACTCGGATACACGCCCCGCGATTACTTGCGGTTTTTGGTCACCACCCCGGTAGCTTCGCCGGGATTCCTCGCGAAAGTAACGGGCGCTTACCACGGTGGTTTCGCGTCGGAGCGAGGCGACACGGAGTTATGGACGGGCTATCCCGGTCCGTACCCACGACCGCCCCCGCGGGAAGCGACGAACATCTAGTCGCCGAGACGGACCGACCGCGCCGCCGACAGGACTCGCGTCCGGCACGTTCGAGGTACCGCGGGGCTTATTCGGTCGGAAAGCCAAGGTGGAGTCGATGGACGCCGAAATCTCCCCCGAGGAGGTAGACGAACTCCTCGACGCGGACGAGGACGTCCGCGTCGTGGACATCCGGCCGGAAGCAGAGTTCGACCGAGGACACATCCCCGGTAGCGAGAACGTCCCGTTCCACGCGCTCGCCGACGAAATCGAACGGTTCGACGGGGCCGACCGAATCGTCACCGTCTGCCCGCACGGCAAGGCCAGCGTGCAGGCCGCGCGACTCGTCGCGTCCTACGAGGGCGTGTCCGACGACGCCCGCGTCGAGAGCATGGAAGGCGGACTCTCGAAGTGGGAGTACGGACTGACGCGGAGCGACGACGAGGAGAACGCGAGCGACGAGGGCGCAGACGGCACCGACGAACCGGACGCTCCCTTCTGAACCGCGGCCGACGAACGACGCCGGAACCGAGACGCGTCTGCGAGGCGAATTTTCACGCGGAGAGGTTCAGCCACCCCCGTGACGACCCAGAACCAGTAGGGCCGGTCTGCAGAAAGAAGAATCAGAACGTAGTGGTTACTCGATGACCCTCTTCGACATCACAAAACCGACGTGAAATCAGGCTACGTTGAACCCTTTGTCACGGAGGAAATCCTCGACGCGCCCGGTGTGATTGCCCTGGAGCTCTATCTGGCCGTCCTCGACGGTCCCACCGCAGGCGAACTTCGACTTGAGGTCTGAGGACAGACTGTCGAGATCCACGTCCTTCGGGTCGAATCCTTCGATAATCGTTACTTCCTTACCGTAGCGTCGCTCGTCGATGCGGATGTTGATCTGCTGGGACTCTTTGGCCACGTCCTCGCAGACGCAAAGCTCTTGAGGCAGCCCGCACGTCGAGCACACTTCCGACATTACAGTTCGGGAATTGGTCGTAGGGGTACAAAACTGTGTCGCTAATTCCCCGAGTTGGGCCGCGATAGAAACCGGATGCGAGCGGTCGCGTTCGGCCCGGAAGGCGCCGTATCGAGGCCGGAAACCGTGCCCCCCTCTCACCGACCGCCGCCCTCACCGACATCGAGGAGGCCCCGGCGCTCGCTGACCAACTCGTCCACCAGCGAGACCGCCTCCTCGGCCAGTCGCTCCTCGGCGTCCCCGGCGTACCGGACGCGCTCGTAGATGGCCCCCACGCGCTCGGCCCGGTCGTCCACGTCGGCGTTCGCGGCCAGCGCCGCGAGATACTCGCGTCGGGACTCTCCGGGGCGGCGCTCGCGGTACTCCTCGGCGAGCAAGCGTTCGAGGCGGTCGAACGCCCGCGTCACGTCGGTCTCGGGGTCGCGACGGGGTTGCCACCTGAGCCAGACCGCGCGCCGGAGTCGGTCGAGGAGACCGGTCCGTCGCGCGGCCGCGAGCAGGCCGACGACCACGAGCGCGCCCAGCACCGCCTGCTCGCGCGACGGCGGGCCTATCGGGAGACCGCCGCCCTCGTCGCCGGAGGCCCCACCGCCCGCGCCGTCTGCGGTGGTAGTGAACCTGCCGAGCGTCCCGTTGAGCGCATCCCCGCCGGGGTTGACGGGTCGGCGGTCGCCGAGTCCGGGCGCGGACGTGGTCGGGCCGGTCGTCCCGTTCTCGGTGGGACCCGTCGTCGCGCCCTCGCCGGATTCGGTCGTCGTCGCGGTGGTCGTCGGCGTCCACGTCCCCTCCTCGCTCTCCTCGGTGTCCACGTCCGAGATATTACTCTGGCGGGCCTGTTGGACCTGCGAGCCTTCGATCTGCTGGCGCGGGGCGGACGGCGTGGGGTCGAACTTCACCCACCCGACCTCCGGGAAGTAGACCTCGACCCACGCGTGGGAGTCGAGACCGCGGACGACCCACTCGTCGCTGGCGACTCGCTGGCCGGGGGTGTAGCCGACCGCGAACCGCGCCGGAATCCCCTGCGACCGGAGCATGGTGACCATCGAGGTGGCGAAGTAGGTGCAGTAGCCCGACTCCATCTCGAAGATAAAGCTCTCGGCGATGTTCCCGTCCGGCCGTGAGACGTCGAGCGAGTAGCGCTTGTTCGATTCGAGCCAGTTCTCGACGGCCTTCGCCGTGCCGTAGGGCGTCTCCGCGCCCGCCTCGCTGACGATTTTGTCCGTCCGCTGTCGGATACGGTCGGCCGAACTCCCCGGCAGTTGGAGGTACCGACGCTCGACGCGGTCGGGGTAGTCGGTCCCGGCGGCCCGGAGCTGGCGCGTCGTGGGGTTCGGAACTCGACTGACGACCGTGTAGCTCTCGCCCTGCCGGAGCGCGCCAACTGGTTCGAAGGCCCCGAGCGAAGTGACGCGAGTGTTGTCGCGGTCGCCCGACTGCAACCGCGTCGGTTTCCACGCCGCGGGCATCGCACCCATCCGCTCGACTTCCACGGTGACGGTCTGGGTCACGGTCTTCGACCGGCCGGGCGGGGCGGGTTGGGCCCGATACGCCCTGCCCTCGCCGGTCCGAATCCAGCCGTTACCGTCGTAACGGTCGTAGGCCGCGACCCGCCAGTAGTCGGCGTCGCTCGATTCGACCGTGAACCTGACCTTCGGCGAGAGCCGAATCGACCCGACGATGGACACCCGGTCGCCGCTGGTGACGAACGCCTCCTCGACGGTCGGCGGACTCGCGCCGCCGCCGGGGATGATGGGACTCGCGCCGCCGCCCGGCACGACGGTGGCCGTCGAGGCGAGGACCACCATCACCACGAGCACGACCGCCAAGGTGTCCACCTGCGCGGACGTGCCGCCGCGGCGCGCGAGCGTCCCGAACCCGAGCGTCGCGGCGGCCGCGAGCGTCCCGACCAGCGTGGCGAAGTTGCCGAGGTCGCCCGTCAGGACGAAGAATCCCATCGCGGTCCCGGCCGCCCCGACCGCCAGCGCGTAGCGCCGCCGCAGGACGAGATACCACGGCGCGAACACCATCGCCGGGGCGACGCCGAGCGCCCACGCCCCGACTTCGGTCATCCGGAGGACCGACAGGCCGGTGAGCAGCGCCACGTTGTCGGCCACGATTTTCCCGACCGAGGCCGCGACGAGGTAGGCGCTGGGCACCGCCACGTAGTACCCGACGAGGCCGAGCGCGAGCAGACCCGCCGCGAGCGCGCTGGCCTGCGCGAGGCGGAGGCGACGGGCGACCGCCGCCCCGGCGAGCAGCGTCGCCCCGACGAGCGCGAGCAGGGTCGTCGTCCCGCCCACGATGTCGGTGACGTGGTAGAGGACGCCGAGGTAGGTGGCCATCACGACCGCCAGCGACCCGACCGCCAGCCAGTGGTACGACACCGCCACCTCGCCGAGGTCGAGTTCCCGGCCGACCGCACTGTTCGCGCTCGCGCGGTCCGAGTTCGCACCGTCCGCGCTCATCGGGACTCACCTCCGGAGGGTCGGCCGCCGTCGGCGAGCGCGGTCCGGCTACCGCTGGACTCCGCCGCGCCCGTACCCGACAACTGGCCGAAGGTGACGGTCCGCTCGCCGACGGTGACGCGGACCTCGTCCTCGTCGGTTCGGCCCCGTACGAGAACGTCGATTCCCTCACGGCGGTTCTCGCTCACCGTTCCGGGGTACGTCCGGGCCAGCAGGGTCAGCAGTTCGGTCCGGTGGTCCTCGCCCGTGTCGGGTTCGACCCGGCCGCCGGGGACGGTCAGTCCGACCGCGAGTCCGGCGTCGAGCAGGTGCGTCAGGATGCTGGCGGCGGCCTCCGCGACGTCGTCCATCCGGCCGCCGTCGGCCTCCGCGAGGAGTTCGACCTGCTGGCGCTCCTCGTCGGCCTCGAACTCCATCACCACGAGGTCCTCGTTCGGGCGCTTGGCGCTGGACTTCCAGTGAACGTCTCGGAGCGGGTCCCCGCGCTCGTACGCTCTGAGTTGGTCGAACCGGTCGCGGCCGCCGAGACCGAACTGCCGGTCGAGCGACGCGAGGTCGCTGGCGTCGCTCAACCGGTGAATCTCGGGGAACACGACGATTTCGCGGTTGACCGGGTAGGTGTAGGTCCGCTCCCAGACGCCGAGCACGTCCTCCGCGACGACTTCGACCGGGCCGACCGACTGGAATCCGCGGTCTCGGAGCGTCACGTCGAAGGTGACGGTGCCGTCGGCGACGGTGGTCTCGAACTCGGGGTCCGCGAGGTCCACCCCGTCGCCGACGTCGAGACGGACGGTCGCAGCCAGCGGCGAGGAGGCACCGAAGTCGAGCGACACCGTGGCGGTCTCGCCCGCGAACCCGTACTCGGGCGTCTCGGTCCGGAGCTCGGGCTGTCCGGCGCGCCGGACCTGAAACCACCCGGCCGCGAGCGCGACCAGCGTCGGGCCGACCACCGCGTTCAACGAGCGGGCGCCGAAGCGCGCGGCCATCAGGAACGCGCCGACCGCGACGACGGCGAGCGCCCATCCGCGTCGCGTGAACATCTCACTCCACCGGAACCGATTCCAGCGCCTCGGCTATCAGTTCGCGGCCCGACGCGTCGCCCGACGACGCGGCGGTCCGGACTCGGTGGGCGAGGACGCTCTGGGCCTCGGCCTGCACGTCGTCGGGAACCACGTAGTCGCGGCCGTCGAGAACTGCTCTGGCCTGCGCCGACCGGAGGAGCGCGATGGACCCGCGCGGACTGACCCCGAGGTCGGCGTGGTCCCGAGTGTAGTTCGCCAGTCGAGTCACGTACGCCCGAACCGGTTCCTCGGCGGTCACGGTAGCGACCGTCTCGCGGGCCGCCAGAACGTCCCCGGCGGTCGCCACGGATTCGAGTTCCTCGATGGGGTGGCGGCCCGTGACGCGTCGGAGGACCTCCGATTCGTCCTCGGGGGAGGGGTAGCCGAGCGTGAGCCGTTTGGCGAACCGGTCCACCTCGGCGATGGGGAGTTCGTAGGTCCGGTCGGCCTCCACGTCGTTCTGCGTGGCGATGACGGTGAACGGCTGGTCGAGTTCGTAGGTCTCGCCGTCCACCGTGACCTGCGCCTCCTCCATGGCTTCGAGCAGTGCCGACTGGGTCTTGGGCGGCGCGCGGTTTATCTCGTCGGCGAGAACCACGTTGCCGAACACCGGGCCGGGCCGGAACTCGAACTCGCGGGTCCGCTCGTCGAAGACGTTGACGCCGGTCACGTCGGTCGGCATCAGGTCGGGCGTGAACTGGACTCGCGAGAACTCGCAGTCGATGGACCGGGCCAGCGACCGCGCGAGCATGGTCTTGCCGACGCCGGGCACGTCGTCCAGCAGGAGGTGACCCCGCGAGAGGATGGCGGTCACGATGTGTTCGGTGACGTCGTGATGGCCCACGATGACGCGCTCGACGTTCTCGACGATTCGCTCGGCCACGTCGGCGGCCTCGTCTACCGGCAAAGCGGTCGGTGACGCGTCGGTTCGACGTTGAGGGGAGTTAGCTTCCGTCATGAGTGGCTCCGTCAGCACGCGGAGGGCGAGAAAGCCGACGACCTGTCGCGTTGGCCGCCGAAGCGTGCAGTTATCGTGTTACCTTTCGTGTCCAGCTTTGAAACTTTTGTCCCAGCACGAACGTGTTTTCCTCCGCGGTGTGAGACGTTCGGCTCGGACCCGACGTTCTAGCAGGATTAAGACACGTCGAATCTCGGAGGAGTCCGAGGTTTGATACACCCACACATACTACGTAGTTATCGACTACATGCCGCCGGAGAATCTCTTCGAGGAGTCGGCCGACGACACTCGGACAGCCATCATGGAAGCGACGTACCGGGCGCTGACCGAGTACGGCTACGCCGGTCTCACTATCCAGCGAATCGCGGACAAGTTCGAGAAGAGCAAGTCGCTACTCTACCACCACTACGACGGGAAGGACGACCTGCTGGTCGATTTCCTCGAGTTCGTCCTCGACTACGCCGAGAGCAACGTCCCGAGGAGCGGCGACGAACCCGCGCCGAGACGCCTCACGGCGTTCCTCGACAGCGTCTTCCCGCCCGACCCGACCACGGACGACGAGTTCGTCGGCGTCTTCGTCCAACTCCGGGCGCAGGCGGTGCAGGACGACGCCTACGAGTGTCACTTCACCCAGAGCGACCGCTACTTCCGCCAGCACGTCGCGGGCATCATCGAGGACGGCATCGAGGAGGGGACCTTCCGCGAGGTGGACGCCGAGCAGTCCGCGGCGTTCCTCGTCTCGCTGGTCAACGCCGCGCTGACCGAGCGCACCACGACCGACGACCCCGACGCGCTCCGGGCGGTCCGAGCGGAGGTAGACGACTACCTCGAAACGCGCCTGTTCGCGAACGACCGACGCCGGGACCGCTGAGAGGTCTCTCAGCCCTTTTACAGCCGGAGAGAGATTGAGGGACGGCGAGAACGGACGTCTGACCTACCACTCCTTGCAGTCGGCGCAGACGAGACCGCCGTCCCGTTCGCCGTCCGCGCGCCACCGCCGTTCGACCGACGCGCCGCAGTCGGCGCACTCGCCGCCCGCGGGCGACCACTCGTACGTCGAGACTGCGGGGTCGGCGTCCGCGACGGTTGCCGCGGATTCCGCCGGTGACTCGGCGTCGTCCGGCGCGACACTCTCGGTCTCGTCGCTCCCGGTGTCGGTCGAGTCGAACCGGTCGAGCGATGCGTCGTCACTCACGGCCCGGAGTAGGGAGCCACCCGTCGTAAGCGTGCCGGAGTATCGCCCGCATACGGAGCAAACAAGTACCCTCGTTACACACGACTACGCATGGTGAACATCATCCAGAACGTCTTGGACCTGATCGGCTACATCGGCGAGGCCGCGTTCTCGTTCCCGACTTCGATACTGCTCGTTGCAGTGGGGTCGCTGCTGATACTGTTCTCCGTGGCGGTGTTCGGCTACCTCACCGCTGGCGCGGTCGTCGATCTGCTCATTCCCGAGTCGCTCGGTCGACCGCCCCAGCAACGAGGCTGACCGCGTCCTCCGGGTCGGGACCGAGCGGCGACCCGGCGACGAAGCTATCGGCGTACTCCAGCACTCCCGAAATCTTCTCCGCGGCGGCCTCCGGCGTTCCGGCGATGCAGAACGCGTCTATCATCTTCGGCGTGACCGCCTCGAACGCCGTCTCGAAGTCGCCGGATTCGATGGCCTCGCCGATTTCGGCCGCGCGGTCGCGGTCCACGTCGTGTCTGTCGAGGACCGGCGGGGCCGCTCCGGCGGCGATGAACGCGACCGGCGGTCTCGCGGCCTCGCGGGCGGCCTCGGCGTCCTCGGCCACGCTGACGCTGGCGTAGGCCGCGAAGTCGAAGTCGTCGCGGCCGCCCCGGGAGGCGGATCGCTCGGCGAGTCCCTTCTCGACCTGCTCGTCGGCCCACGCGAAGTCGTCGGGGTGCGAGGCGTTTACCAGCACGCCGTCGGCGTGCTTCGCGGACATCCGAATCATGTGGGGTCCCTGCGCGCCGACGTAGACGGGGATGTCGTCCTCGCGGGCCGACCCGACTTCGTAGTTGAGACCGGCGTCGGTCGCTCGGAAGGTGCCGTCGTGGTCCACGCGCTCGCCCGCCCAGAGCTTCTGAGAGACCTTCATCGTCTCCAGCACGCGCCGGAGCGGTTTGTCGCGCTCGAAGCCCAGATTGCGGAGCGTCGAGCGGTCGCCCGCGCCGAGACCGCAGACCGCCCTGCCGTCGCTGGTCTCGTCGAGCGTCGCCACGCGCGAGGCCAGCGAGACCGGGTGGCTCTCGTAGGGGTTGGCGACGCCCGGCCCGACCAGCAGGTCGTCGGTCGCTGCGGCGACCCTGTCGAGGACGACGAAGGGGTCGCGGTTGTTGTAGTGGCAACTGGCGAACAGCGCGTCGAACCCCTCGCGTTCGGCCGCCCGGCCGATGTCCACGAGGTCGGAGACGGGGTGTTCGGGCGTGAGTTCAATTCCGCGCAAACTCCCACCCCCTGAGCGCCTGCCGCACGAAGTCGCCGTCCACGTCGCGGTAGAGGTTGTCGCTCCCCTCGTGGTTGCCGAACTCCCAGTCGCGCACGACCGCCACCGGGAGACCGTCGTCGCCCTCGCCGGTCACGAGGTTCGCCGCGGCCGCGAGTTCGTCCACGACCGCCTCGACCGTGACTTCGAGTTCGTGGCCGTCGCGGTCGGTCTCGCCCCGCCAGTCGCGCGACGCCGGGATGCCGGACCACCCGATGGCGACCCCGCGCTGGCCGTGCCGGAAGGGTCGTCCCGAGGTGTCGGTCACGATGACGGCCGGGTCGGCCGAGAGGTTGCGCCGAATCCGGTCGGCGCTCTCGCTCGGGCGCTCGGGCAACAGCAGGAGGTCGTGGCCCTCGTCGCCGACGTTCGAGCGGTCGATGCCCGCGTTGACGCCGACGTGGCCGAATCTCGTCGCCGTGAGCAGGAACGGCGCGTCCATGATTATCTCGGTACTCTCCTCCAAGACGGCCTGTGCGAATCGGGGGTCCTTCTCCTCGCCGGAGACGGCTTCGAGTCGCTCGGCTATCTCCTTCGCTCGGGGTCCCGCCGGGAAGTCGTCGAGGTCGGCGCGCCGGTCCTCGGCCTTCGAGACGACGGTGCTTGCGACCAGCAGTACGTCGTCGTCCCGGAGGTCGGCCCGCGACTCGACGAGGGCCGCGAGGTCGTCGCCCGGCCGGACCTCTGGCAGTCCCGGCACCGCGAACACGTCCATACCCGGAGATTCGCGCGTCGGAGATAAAAACCCGCCCGAAACGGGCAAGTGACGACGGTGGACCTACGCCTCGGGGTACTTCTCCGGGTTCTCGACCTGCACGTCCTCGACGTACATCTTCGTGTTCACTTCGCCTTCGAGAATCTCGACGGTCATCATCGTCGCGACGTTCGCGGGGTCCGCGCCGGTCGCACTCCCCGGGTTCAGGAACCGGATGCCCTCGATGTCGTCGTCCACTACCGCGTGGGTGTGGCCCGCCACCGCGATGCCCGGCCCGGTCAGTTCCTCGCTGACGGCCGCGGCGACGGTCTCCTCGTACTCCTCCGCCGTGGCGGCGGTGCCGTGGGTCACGACGAACGTGGTGTCGCCGACATCGACCGTGGCCACCTCCGGCAGGTCGAGCGAGTCCGGGTCCATGTTCCCGGCGACGGCGGTTAAGTTCTCACCGGCGAGGTCCGCGACAGTCTCGTAGGCCTCCGGACTGTCGAAGTCGCCAGCGTGGATGGTGTAATCGGCCTCGCGGACGCGCTCGGCGACCCAGTCGGGGATTCGTTCCGCGCGGGACGGGACGTGCGTGTCGCTGACGATGGCGATTTCGACCATGGCCGTGGGTTCGGCGTCGGTCGGGATAAACGTGCAGGCCTGTCGTGTTAGGCGGTGGTCTTTTGCCGACCGCGGTGGTCACTGTCGATGGTGGGGGAGACGAGGGGAATGCTAACACACGGTAACGGAACGACAGCGACGCTACTGGTACTGTTGCTCCTCGCGTCGGGTGTCGCCGGAGCGACGGTGGGTTCCAGTACGGCGAAGAAGACTTCGAACGCCGCGACGGCGAACGCACCGACAGCGAACAGTGCGACGGCAACTGCGGCGACAGCGAACGCGGCGACGGTGAACCGGGCGACAGAGGGCGGAGCGACGAGCGCGCAGGACGACGGCGGAACGCAGAACGCGACGGTGGCGTCGTGTGCGGCGACGCCGCCCGAAAACGGCTCGGACCCCGCGTCGGACGTGAAGGGGTGGGAGAACGGCTACTGGTACGACGAGTCCATCGACGTGAGACAGGACGACGGAGTCCAGCGCGGGGAGCGCGAGACCATCGTCTCGCGGACGATGGCGCGCGTCGAGGCGGTTCGGTGTATCGAGTTTAACCAGTCCGTGCCGGTCGAACTACTGAGTCGCGAGGAGTACCGCCAGCAGCAGGCGGGCCGGAACGTCTCGGACGGGCTTCGAGCGTTCGACAACGGGAAGTTCGAGGCGCTGTTCCTCGTCAACGAGTCGGCCGACTCCATCGCGGTTCAGAACCGGAACCGAGGCTCCGGCGTCCTCGGCTTCTACAGTCCGCGGCGCGATAGAATCGTGGTCATCGCCGAGAACGCCGAGACGCTCCGGATGGACGAGTTGACGCTCGCTCACGAGTTGATGCACGCGTGGCAGGACCAGCAGTACAACCTCTCGGGCGAGCCGTTCGCCGCGAAGTTCCGCGACCAAGTGAACGCCCGGAACGGTATCGTCGAGGGCGACGCGAGATACACGGAGCAACTCTACGCCGAACTGTGCGGGGAGGCGTGGAACTGCCTCGAACCGCCCTCGCGCAGGAGCGCCGGGCCACTGGCCAACATCGGCGTCTACCTGCTGAAGTACCAACCGTACAGCGACGGTCCGGCGTTCGTCCGGATGGTCTTCGAGGTCGGCGGCTGGGACGCGGTGAACGCGCTCTACGCGGACCTGCCCGCCTCGACGGAGCAGATCATCCACCCGCAGAAGTACAACATCGACGAACCGACGAACGTCTCGCTGAGCGACGAGGCCGACGAGTCGTGGAGTCGCGTCAGACCGCCGGACCGACCGGGCTACGGCCAACTCGGCGAGGCCGCGCTGATGGCGATGTTCATCTACCCGTACTACCACAGTCAGGGCCAGTCGAACGTGGTCCCGCCCGCCCAGTGGTTCAACCGGAACGAGACCGGGAACGTCAGCGACTTCGACCCGCTAAACTACGAGTCCCAGTTCTCCACCGGGTGGGACGGCGACCGCCTCCACGTCTACCGGAACGAGTCCGGCGCGGGGGCGTACGTCTGGCGACTCGCGTGGGACTCCCCGCAGGACGCCACGCAGTTCGTCGAAGGCTACAGTGAGGTTCTCCGGTACTGGGGCGGCGAGGAAGTCGCCCCGAACGTGTGGCGCATCGACCGCGGAGGCTTCGCCGATGCCTTCTACGTGGACGTCAACGAGACGACAGTCACCATCGTGAACGCGCCGACGGTCAGCCAGTTGAACGAGGTCCGGTCGAGCGTCGGACCGCTCGCGGGCGACCAACCGACCGACGACGCCGAGGCGACCGCGACAGTAGAGACCGAGACGAACGAGACTGCGACGAACGGAACCGCGACGAACGAGACGACGACCGAGGCGTAGGTCGGCGGCCGCGACTCTGCCGCTTCTTCGACCCGACGTTCAAGCCGCTCCGGGCCGACGCGTCCCGTATGGAGGGAACCCACGTCGTCACCTGTTTCCTCAGGAATCGCGGTGAGGTGCTGTTGCTGCGGCGCTCCGAGGCGGTCGGCTCCTACCCCGGTAAGTGGGGCGGCGTCGCGGGGCACGCCGAAGGCCACCCCGACGCCGGAGGACGGACCGCGTCCTCCGAACCCTCGTCCGCCGACGCTCGCGAGGACGCCGCGGCCCGCGAGGAAATCGAGGAGGAGACCGGTCTACTCGACGCCTGCACGCTGGCCCGAGAAGGCGTCACCTTCGAGTTTACCGACGAGGACCTCGACACGAAGTGGGTCGTCCACCCCTACCTGTTCGACTGCGAGCGCCGGGACGCCGAGACCGACTGGGAGACCGACGAATTCGAGTGGGTTCACCCGACCGAAATCCTCCGGCGCGACGCCGTACCGAACCTCTGGACCGCCTACTCGCGGGTCGCGCCGACCGTCCAGCAGGTCGCCGAGGACGAGGACCGCGGGTCGGCCTCTCTCTCGGTCCGGGCGCTCGAAGTGCTGCGCGACCGGGCGGGGTCCTTCGCCGCGCGGGAGAACGGCAGGTGGTCCCAACTCGCCGCCCTCGCCGAGCGACTCCTCGACGCCCGGCCGAGCATGGCCGCGGTCGGCAACCGCGTGAATCGCGCGATGGCGGCGGCGAGCGACGCGGCCGACGACGAGGCGAGCGACCGCCCCACCGCGGGGGCCGTCGAACGCGCCGCCCGCGAGGGCATCGAGCGCGCCTACCGGGTGGACGAGCGGGCCGCCGCGAACGCCGCGGCGGAGATTCGGAGCGACGCCGTGCTGACGCTCTCTCGCTCGGGGACCGTCCGCGACGCGCTCCTCGCCGCCGACCGCGCGTTCGTCGCCGAGTCGCGCCCGGCCCGGGAAGGCGTCGGCGTCGCCGAGCGACTGGCCGCGGACCCGGACGGTCCTGACGTGACGCTCCACACCGACGCCGCCGTGGCACACGTGCTGGCGACCGAGGACGTGGACGCGCTACTCGTCGGTGCCGACGCCGTCCTGCCGGACGGGCGGGTGGTGAACAAGACCGGGACGCGCGGGGCCGCGCTGGCCGCAGAGCGGGAGGGCGTTCCGGCGTACGCCGTCGCGGCCACCGACAAGGTCCGGACCGACGACGCAGTGCATCTAGAGGAGGGCGACGCCGGAGCGGTGTACGACGGCGACGCCGAAGTCGAGGCGCTGAACCCGACGTTCGACGTGACGCCCGCGGACCTGTTTTCGGGCGTGATTACCGAGCGGGGCGTGTTGGACGAGAGCGGAGTCTCGGCGGTCGCCGACGAACTCCGCGCGCTCTCGGCGTGGCGCGACGGCGAGTGACGGCGGCCCGGAACGACTCCGGCCGAACACTCAACTCGGCGCGCCTCGAAGTCGTACCGATGCCGGTACCGCCCGCAGACCTCTACGACCAGTACGCGGCCGACTTCGACGCTGACACCGGACTCGACGCGTTGCCGGAGACGTTCCGCGACCTCCTCGACTCGTTCGTCGATTCGCTCGGCGGTCCGACCGTCCTCGACGCGGGGTGCGGACCCGGCCGCGACGTCGAGTACTTCCTGACCCGCGGCCTCGACCCGGTCGGCATCGACCGCGCACGCGGCATGGTCGAGTACGCCCGCGAGAACCGTCCCGGCCGATACCTCCAGATGGACATCCGCCGACTCGGGTTCGAGAGCGACCGATTCGACGGACTCTGGTGTCCCGCGTCGCTGTTCTTCCTCCCGCCCGAGGAGATGGCGACGGCGCTGAGCGAGTTCGCGCGCGTGCTTCGGCCCGACGGGGTCGCGCGACTCGGGTTCAAACTCGGCGACGGGCGGGTCGAAGTCGAGAAGTGGGACGCGACGACGGTAGAGTATCACGTCTCCGAGAACGAGGCGCGGGGGTTGCTCGAAGCGGCCGGGTTCCGCGCGGAGTCGGTTTCGGTGGACGCGGTCTCACCGGAACGGACGTTCGCGAACTTCCGCTGTCGCGAGGCGGGCCAGTCGTAGAACGCTCTCGCCCCCGCGTCCGACAAGGATGGATTCATCACGCTCCGGGCGGTAGCACTACTCGGTGGCGATGAAGAAAGTTACCCCCTCCGAGCCCCTTGTGACGAGGAACTTCCACCGAGCCACCGTCCGATAATTCGCGGTACAGCGGGGTTTCTACGAGTAGAACTAGGTCTCGATACGCCTGACAGGTAGTGATGAGTCCGGGAAACCAAGTTAGGTCGTCTCGCGAGACGGACGATAGTTCCCCGACCCGAAGATTCAACCGCCGAGACTCCGGACACCCAGCCATGCAGGTACGCCGTCTCGGCATCCACGACTCCGTGAGCGCCGTCTTCCCACCGGAACGACTCCGCGACGCGCTGTCGGACCTCGGTAGCGAGGCGCGTCGCGCCTCGGACACGAGCGGGGAGCAGAGCGACCCGCGAGTCGCGGTCCCGGTCGTCGGCGACGACGAACTCGGCGACTGCGACGCGGTCGTGACGTTCGGGTACAGCGACGCCTTCCTCGACGCGGACCTCGACTGGATTCACTCGATTCAGGCCGGGTACGACCGCTTCCCGCTGGACGCCCTCGAAGAGCGGGGCGTCACCCTGACCAACAGCACCGGCATCCACGACACCAGCGTCGGCGAGTTCGCGGTCGGCCTGATGCTGTCGTTCGCGCGCCGCCTCCACACCTACGTCCGCGCGCAGACGGACCGCGAGTGGCACCACCCCGCGTGGGACGAACCGTTCACGCTCGACGGCGAGCGCCTCTGCGTCGTCGGACTCGGCACCCTCGGACGGGGAATCGCCGAGCGCGCCGACGCCCTCGGGATGGACGTGGTCGGCGTCCGGCGCTCGGGCGAACCCACGCCCCACACCGAAGCGGTCTACACGCCCGACGACCTCCACGAAGCCATCGCGGGCGCGAAGTTCGTCGCGCTGGCGGTCCCGCTGACCGACGAGACCACCGGGATGGTCGGAGCCGAGGAGTTCGCGGCGATGAACGACGACGCCTACCTCGTCAACGTCGCCCGCGGGCCGGTGGTCGTGCAGGAGGAACTCGTGGCGGCGCTCCGTGACGACGACATCGCGGGCGCGGGACTGGACGTGTTCGAGGAGGAACCGCTGCCGGAGGACTCGCCGCTCTGGGACTTCGAGGAGGTCCTCGTGACGCCCCACCGCGCCGCGGCCGAGCGAGACTACTTCCGACACATCGCGGGATTGGTCCGCCAGAACGTCGAGCGCGTGGAGTCTGGCGACGAGATGACGAACAGGGTCGTCTGAGGCAGTTCTGTTCCCCGCGGTCCGGCGGCGTCCCCTCGAACGGAGTCACTCTCGCGGCGTCGTCCCTCGCGAGAAGAGTTATTCTCTCGGCGTCATCCCCGCGTGTTCGTCGGCCGCCCGCACGCGCCACAGCCGCGCGCGGAGGTCGTCGGGCATCGCGGGCACCCTGAGGTCGGGGACCCGGTCGAGTTCGTCGGGCGCGACCGGGAACTGCCGGAGGTCCTTGTGGAGCGCGATACCGGCGTACGCGCCGTCGCCGATGGCGATAGGCGTCTGGTTCTCGCCGTGGGTCAGGTCGCCGACGGCGTAGACGCCCGGGACGCTGGTCTCGCGGTCCTCGTCCACCGCCACGGCACCGTCGTCGCGGAGGTCGCACCCGAGTTCCGCGGCGAGGTCGTTGTTGTACTCCCTGCCGTAGACGGCGAACCCGCCGCCGTACTCGCGTGTGTGGCCGTCGGCGAACTCCAGACCGCCGAGCCACGGGGCGTCGTCGCCGGTGCTGTGGTCAGAGTCCTCTGCGGCGAAGGCGTGGTCCACGCGGTCCTCGACCACCGCGACCGGATGGGCCTCGACCTGCGCGGCCACGTCGTCGCTCCATGCGGGGTCCTCGTCGTTCAGCAGGAGGTCCACCTCGTCGGTGAAGTTGAGCAGGAGCATCGCCACCTCGGCCGCGTGGTCGTCGTGACCGAGGACGAACACGGGTTCGTCGCCGAGGGTGTAGGCGTCGCAGTGGACGCAGTAGTGGAGACCCCGGCCGGTGAACCGGCGGAGGTCACGGACCCGCGGGGGCACGTCGGTGAACCCGGTGGCGAGGACCACGCGGTCGGCCCGGAGTGCGACGTTCTCGGCGTTCACCCGGAACTGGGTGTCGTCGCTCTCGTTCTCGAACTCGGTCGCGGCGGCCCGGTCGCGTTCGACCTCCTCAACCGCGCGCACGTCGTCACAGTAGTAGTCAGCGCCGTACTCTTCGAGTTGGTCGATGGCGAGTTCGGTCACGTCGCGTCCGGAGGTCTCCTCGGAGACGCCGACGAGGTTGTGGACGAACGAGATCGACTCGTACCGGCCGCCCTCGCGGTTGACCAGCGCGGTCCGGTGGCCGAGGCGGGTCGCGTAGAGCGCGGTCGTGAGGCCCGCGGGGCCGCCGACGACGACGACGACCTCGTAGGCCGGGGTCTGAGCCATTGGGTGCGATTGCGTCGTGACGTAGTTTGACTTTGGGGCCGGGCGGTCCGGTGGGACGGTCCGTTCTGGCGTGAGTAGGCGAGTCGATGGCGAGCGTGGTAGGCGTGACTGCCAGCGAACTGCCCGAAACGGAAGCGACCGACTACGAGAAGAACTTCAGCAGGTCGTCGCGCTTCTGCTCGTGGAGGTGGTCCTTCACGGCCTCGTTCAGCGCGTCGATGTTGCCCCGTTTGGCGCTGATGGGCGCGATCGTGTCCTGCCACTGCTTCCACGGCGGATGCAGACCGAGGCGGTCGCAGAGTTCGTTCAGGCGCTCGTCCTCGTCGTCTACCTTGTCCATCTTGTTGACCGCGACGACGACCGGGATGTCCACGTCACGGAGGAAGTAGAACATCTCCACGTCGTAGGGCACCTCGTCCTCGCCCGAGTGGCGGTCGATGATGTCCACCGCGCTCTTGCCGTCCACGACGAGGACGCCCACGAGTATCTTGTCGGCGTTGTCCTCGACGTAGCGCACGATGTCGGTCTTTATCTGCTCGCGTTGCTCCTCGGGCACGCCGGACATGAAGCCGAACCCCGGCAGGTCGGTCAGCACGAAGTCGTCGCTGGCCCAGTCGTAGTGGTTGGGCGACCGCGTGACGCCGGGTTTGCTCCCCGTGTCGAAGGTGTGGCCCGTCAGCTCGCGCATCAGCGTGGACTTCCCCACGTTCGACCGGCCGACGAAGACGACTTCCGCGTCGCGGCCCGGGCGACTCTCGAACATACCCCTGCTTGGGCGTGACGATGTTTAACGGGCGCGGTTCCACCGAATCGGCGTCCGTCGGGGCAGTCGGTGCTCTCGACGGACTGCAACAGTTCTGTTGGCGCGACTTATTTACACCTTCCGTGCCATCTCCGAACATATGCGGCTCGTGCAGGTTTCGATTCCGGCGGGCAAGCGGGAGTTAGTCTCCGACGTGCTCGACTCCGAGGGGATCGATTACATGTTGACCGACGAGACCAGCGGCCGGGAGTACACCGCCATCGCTTACTTCCCGCTGCCGACGAACGCCGTCCAGCCGATTCTGGACAAGTTGGAGGACGCCGGACTCGGCGACGACCCCCACGCGGTCATCATCGACGCGGAGACCGACACCTCCCGTCGGTTCGAGGAACTGGAGAAGCGGTACACCGATGACAGCGACGCGTCCGAACACATCGCTCGCGAGGAGATAACGACCAAGGCCCGCGAGATGGTGCCGGAGTTACAGACCTATCTGGCGATGACCATAATCAGTGCGGTCGTCGCCACCGCGGGGCTACTGCTGGACTCGGCGGCGGTCGTCGTCGGGTCGATGGTCATCGCCCCGCTCATCGGTCCGGCGATGGGCACGAGCGTCGGCACCGTCCTCCGCGACCGCGAACTGTTCCGCGAGGGCGTGAAGTTCCAGTTCATCGGCGGGTTCGCCGCCATCGCGAGTTCGACGCTGTTCGCGTTCGGCGTGCGATACGGCTTCCTCGTCCCGCCGGGGACGAACATCTTCGCCATCTCGCAGGTGAGCGGGCGACTCACCCCCGACTTCCTCTCGCTGGTGGTCGCGCTCGGCGCTGGCGCGGCGGGCGTGCTGAGTCTCGCCTCCGGGGTCTCCGTGGCGCTCGTGGGCGTCATGATAGCCGCGGCGCTCGTGCCGCCCGCCGCCGCGGTCGGCGTCGCCATCGCGTGGGGCCAACCGATGGCCGCGGTCAGTTCGCTCGTGCTGGTCCTCGTCAACCTCCTCTCCATCAACCTCTCCGGACTGCTCGTGCTCTGGTATCTCGGCTACCAGCCCCGGAGCTGGTTCGAACTCAGCGAGACCCGAACGACGCTGTTCAAGCGCATCGGCGTCCTCGTGGTCGCCATCGCCCTCCTCTCGGTGTTCCTCGGCGGCGTCACCTACGCCACCATCGAGAACGCGACGTTCCAGAACGAGGCCCAGAACGAGATCGACACCGCCCTCTCACAGGAGGGGACACCGAAGCTACTCAACGTCGATTTCGAGGGGAACAGAGCACCGCCGTTCGGGCAATCGAAACAGGTGATAGTCACGGTCGGCCGAGCGCCCGGCGAAGAGTACCCCCGATTGGCCGAGCGACTGAAACAGCGCATCCGGCGCAGTACCGGCCGGACCGTGAGCGTACAGGTCCGGTTCGTCGAGATAGACGCCGCGTAGGTCAAACCGCGGTTTCACTCAAGCGGACCTTTTTCTCGGCCCCCGTCGTATCAGGGAGCGATGTACAAGGGAGTATTCGCAACCGTGGGGGTCGCCCTCCTGCTAGTGACTGCCGGATGCGTCGGGAGCGTCGCCCCGACCGCCGACGCGAGCGCACAGACCCAACAACCCGACCGCGGCGGCAAGACCATCGGCGTCTCCGCGACCGGGCAGGCCGCGGCCACGCCCGACCAAGCCGTCGTGCGTGTCGCGGTCGTCGCCAGCGACGACGACGCGAACGTGGTCCGCGAGTCGCTCGCGGAGAACGTCACGCGGATGCGCGAGGCGCTCGGACAGGCGGGCGTCGCCGACGACCAGATCCGGACGGTCGCGTACAACATCGAACAGGAGTACCGCGAGGAAGGCGGCGAGCGGCGGCCCGCCGGGTTCCGAGGCGTCCACGCCTTCGAGATTACGCTGTCGAACGCGAGCAGGGCGGGCGCAATCATCGACGCGGCGGTCTCGAACGGGGCCGACCGCGTGGACGGCGTCGAACTCACGCTGTCCGAGGAGCGACGGAGGGAGGTCCGCGCCGAGGCGCTCCGGGACGCGATGGACAGCGCCCGCGCGAACGCCGACGTCATCGCCGAGAGCGCGAACCTGACCATCACCGGCGTCCACAGCGCCTCGACCGGCGACGTGAGTTACAGTCCCGTGAGGGCCGAATCGCTCTCCGCGGACGCCGCCGGACAGTCCGGAACCCAAATCGAGTCCGGACCGGTGACGGTCGTCGCGCAGGTGCAAGTGACCTACAACGCGACCGGCGCGTAGGACCCCTCCGGCGCGACCGGGATATCGGTCCGTAGCGCCCCCGCAGGCGGCCTGAATGTTTTTGCGTCGGTACGCCGTGGCTCTGCTGTGCGACTGATACACGTCCTGATTCCGGACGAGCGACGCGGCCCGGTTCTGGGCGCGCTCGACTCGAAGGAGATAGACTACGCCGTTCTCGAAACCGACGAGCGAACGAGCGAGGAGGTACTCGTGGAGTTTCCCCTGCCGAGCGACGGGGTCGGCGACGTGATGGACGCACTCAACGATGCCGGTCTCGAAGAGGACCAGTACACCGTCATGGCGAACGCCGAGACCGCTTCCACCCCGAACATGGAGCGGTTGGAGGACAGGTACTCCGACGACTTCGACCCGCTGACTCGGAAGGAACTCCGGTCGAAGGCCCGCGACATGGCTCACGACCGGACGTCGTTCGTCTGGATGATATTCCTGAGCGCCATCATCGCCACCGCGGGCCTGCTGCTCGACTCGCCCGCAATCGTGGTCGGGTCGATGGTCATCGCGCCGATGGTCGGGCCGGTCCTCACCGCGAGCGTCGGCGCGGTCACCGGCGACAGAGAGATGCTCGTGGACAGCATCAAGTTACAGGCGATAGGACTCGGCGTCGCCGTCGTGACCGCGCTGGCGTTCGGCTACGTTCTCAGGACGTTCTCGTTCGTTCCCCAGTTGCGAATCACCGCTCTCGGGCAGATTAGCTCGCGGGTCGCGCCGAGTCTGCTGACCGTGGCGGTCGGTCTCGCCGCGGGGAGCGCCTCCGCGTTCGGACTCACGACGAAGGGACCGACCTCGCTCATCGGCGTCATGATCGCCGCGGCACTGATTCCGGCGGCGGCGACCGCAGGCATCGCCGTCATCTGGGGGTTTCCCGTCGTCGCGGCGGGGTCGCTGGTCCTCCTGCTCATCTCGCTCATCGGCATCAACGTCGCCGCGTTCTCCACGCTCCGGTACCTCGGCTATCGACCGAACGGATTCGAGCCGGGGCTCTGGGAGTTCGACAGTCGAAAACAGACCGCGACGGTCGCGGTCGGAGTCGCGGTGCTCCTCCTCGTCGTGGGAGCCACGACGTTCGCCACGTATCAGCAGATTACCTACCAACAGACCATCAATCGGGAGATCAGTTCGGTGCTTCAGGACCCGGCGTACGCGAACCTCACCTACGTCCAGACCTCCACCGAGTACGCGTTCAGCGGCGGCCTGTTAGAGACCGAGTCGGTCACGGTGACTATCAGTCGCACGTCCGACCGGGAGTATCCCGAACTGGCGAATCGGCTCCAGCAGCGGTTGAACGCCGCGACGGGCCAGAATCCGTCGGTTCGGGTTCACTTCGTGGACTACGAGACCGCGAACACCACGCAGGGGTCGCTCGACGCGCCCCGTCCCGCGGTCTACTCCCGGTCCTCGAAGGGGAGTTCGGGTTCGTACCCGACCGCCTCGACGGCGTCGTCCAGCACGCCGTCCACGTTCTCGCCGCTCTCGACGCTCATGTAGGCGTCGGCCTCCACGTCCGTCGAGAGGTCCGACTTGTTGCAGACGGTGAGGACCGGTACGTCTCCGAAACGCTCGGCGATGGCGTCCCGGAGTTCGAGTTGGGCGTCGAGGGGGTAGCCGCAGTACCCGCTGGCGTCCACGACGAAGAGGATGGCGTCGGCGAGGTGGGTGAGCGCCGAGACCGCCTGATTCTCGATGTCGTTGCGCTCGTCCTCGGGTCGGTCCAGCAGGCCGGGCGTGTCCACTATCTGGTAGCGGATGTGGTCGCGCTCGAAGTGGCCGACGCGGACGCCCTTGGTCGTGAAGGGGTACTCCGCGATTTCGTTCCGGGCGTTCGTGACCGCGTTGACGAACGACGACTTGCCGACGTTGGGGTATCCGGCCACGACGATGGTCGGTTCGTCCGGGTCGATTTCGGGGAGTCGCCGGAGGTCCTGATGGGCCTGTCCGACCCGCAGGAGGTCGTCTTCGACCTCTTCGACGATGTCCGCGAGGCGGGCGAACCCCTGCTTGCGAATCTTGCGGTCGGCGTCGGCGTCGCCGGTGAGTTTGCCCTGATACTCCCGTCCGATGTCGTGGGTCTTCCTGCTGGCCCACTGGATTTCGGAGAGGCTCTGGCGCAGTTCGTTCACGTCCACGATGGCGTCGGCGAGTTCGTAGTAGAAGGGGTCCACCTCGTCGAAGTCCGGCCACTCCGCGGCGACGTTCTGCATGTTGTCGCTCAGGATGTTGGACGCCGTCTGGAGCATCGACTGCTGGGCCTCGGTCCCGTTCTTGGCCCGTCCCGCCCGCGCGGCCCGCGAGAACGCCTTGTCGATGAGTTCCTCCGACGTGGGTGTCGTCGGTAGGTTCTCGAAAATCATAGGCATAGGTAGGGTCTCGCGGGATTAAAAGGGCGTCCATACGAGCGCGGCCCCGGTTCGGACGTGCGGACGGTTGCAGTACGGGTTTCTGCCGGATGGAGCGACAGCGGGAAATGTTTCAGTTCGACCTACAGCGCCACCGAGGAATCTCGGCTACGACCCCGCACCACTAAGTACCACGTTGTTTTACCACCAGCTAATGAGCAGAGGGAGCCGACCATCTGCGACCGAGACGCGGACGCCAGCACCGGTCGAGAAGCCAGTCGCGCTCACCGTCGCCGGGAGCGATTCGGGCGGCGGCGCGGGCGTGCAGGCGGATCTGAAGACAATCGAGGCCCACGACGCGTTCGGGACGAGCGCCGTGACCGCGGTCACGGCCCAGCACACGCGCGGCGTCGAGTCCACCCACGTCCTGCCCGCCGAGGAGGTCGCGGCCCAAATCGACGCCGTGACCGGCGACTTCGGCGTGCGGGCGGCCAAGACGGGGATGCTCGCCACTGCAGAAATCGTCGGGGTCGTCGCAGACCGCGCCGCGAGCGCGGCCTTCCCCGTCGTCGTGGACCCGGTGATGGTCGCGACCTCCGGCGACAGACTGCTCGACCGCGAGGCCGAGGCGGCGTACGAGGAACTGATTTCTGCGGCCGCGCTGGTGACGCCCAACGCCGACGAGGCCGCGGTCCTGACCGGCGTGACGGTCGAGAGCCGCGAGTCCGCGGTCGAGGCTGGCGAGGAACTGCTGGCGATGGGTGCCGACGCCGCGCTCGTCAAGGGCGGCCACGTCGGAGGCGACGCGCTTCAGGACGTGCTGGTGACGCCGGACGGGACCCGAACCTTCGAGCATCCCCGCGTCGAGACCGACGCGACCCACGGGTCCGGATGTGCGCTCTCGGCGGCCGTCGCGGCGCGTCTCGCCCGCGGCGACGCCCTCGCGGAGTCCGTCGAGGCGGGCGTGGACGTCGTGACTCGCTCAATTCGCTACCACCTCGACGTGGGCGAGGGACCGGGCGCGGTCCACCACGGCGTCGAGCGGCGGAACCGGGCGGCGCGCGAACCGACCGCGGAGGCGGTCCGTGAAGTCGTCCAGACGTTCGTGGAGGCCGACGTGTCGGCCCTCGTACCGGAGGTCGGAATGAACGTCGTCGGCGCGACGCCCTACGCCGAATCGGTCGGCGAGACCGCCGCCGTGGAAGGGCGTATCACGCGGACGTTCTCCGGCGTGAAACCGAACCGGGGCGTGCGCTTCGGCGCGTCGAGCCACGTCGCGCGCTTCCTGCTCGCCTGTCGGGAGTTCGACCCCGACCTCCGGTTCGCGGTGAACTGCCGGTTCGACGCGGACGTGGAGGCCGCGCTGGAGCGTCTGGACTGGGCGGTCGCCGCGTACGACCGCGGCGCGGAACCGGACGAGGTGAAGAAGCGCGAAGGATCCACGATGCAGTGGGGTGCCAGACGGGCCTTCGAGTCGGTCGAGGGGACCCCGGTCGCCGTCGTGGACCGGGGCGAAGTCGGGAAGGAGGCCATGACGAAAGTGGTGGCCGAGGACGGCGAGGAGTTGGCCGAGCGCGTGCTGACGTTACTGGACGCGCACTGAGCGTCGCTTCGACCGTCGCATCGGAGTCGCTTCGACCGCACTACTGTTACCAGAGCGCGACGTAGGACGCGTATGTCCGATTCCGACGACGACGGCGAGGACCTCGCGGCGCTCGTCGCGGACCTGCACGACCACCTCGAAGCGACCGCCGAGTTGCCGGTCGAAGCGCGGGCGAGTCAGTGGCTGGGCGAGGCCGAGGCGGTCTGCGAGGACGCGACCGGTCCGGACGTACCCGAGGCGGTCGTCGAGAAGCGCGTCGGGCAGGTCGGGATGCTGCTCTCGAACGTCGAATCGACCGGAAACGACGCGGCCGACGAACGCGTCGCCGCGGCGCGCGAACTGGTCGAAGAAATCGAGTCGCGGCTGTGAGTCGGGAGCGCCGTCAGGCCGCCTGCTGCATCATCTGGCGGCACGACTCGGCGCAGTCGTCCAGCACGTCGGCACAGACCTGACAGTGGTCCTGGTCGTGACGCCGACACTCCTCGGCGCACTCTTCGCAGGCCCCGGCGCAGGCCTCCGCGAGTTGGGTGCTGTAGTTGGAGTTACGCGCCATGAACCGCGCGTGTTCGCTGGCGAGGTCGGCCACGTCCCGACAGAGGCGGATGCACTTGGACATGTCCATGTCCTCGTCGAGACACTGGTCGGCGCACCACTCGCAGGCCTGCATCGCTTCGAGGCAGTTGTCCATGCACTCCTCGGCGGTGTCGTTCAGTTCGAGTTCTGCTAGTGCCATCGCATCTGGGTGACACGATAGCGAGCGACTTACGCTCGGTGGCTAAAACGGGGTGAGGTCGTTCGTTTCGGCTCCTGTCGGAGTCGTCACGCCCCCATCTCGGTCCCCATCTTCGCGGGGTTCATCATCCCCTCCTTGACGCCGAAGTGAATGAGCAGGAGGTTGACCGGATAGGCCGCGAGGAGGCCCAGCGTCAGTGAGAACACCAGCGAGGTCCAGAACAGCACGTCGCCCAGTCCGGCCTCGCCCGCCAGCCAGATGTCGCTGCTGATGGCGACGATTTCCATCACGGTGATGCTCGCGGTCTCGGAGTAGAAGGCGTCCCAGAGCGCCTCTCGCAGGCCGACCCCCTCCTGCAGGAGCGGGCCGACCGTCATGAGATAGCCGAAGAAGTACGCCAGCGCGAAGGTGAGGACGACGACGCCCGTCGTCTTGAACGCGAACAGACCGACCGCGATGGAGAAGCCCAGCACCTCGCCGGTTCCACAACCCGAGTAGCAGTGGCTGACCGACCGGAACCCCTTCCGCCAGAGCGAGTCGCGGTCTATCTGGGCCCGGCCCGAGTACCAGTAGCCGACGAGACCCAGCGGCCCGGAGTACAGCACGGTGAAGCCCCAAACGAACTTCATGAGGCTCTTCAGTTCCGTGTTGTTCGTCCGGAGGTCCCAGACGAGGACGCCGAGCGACAGCGCGACGACGACGGCCCACACCGCGAGGACGGTGGGGTTCGTCAGCACGTTCTGGAGCGCCTGTTGGATACCCATGTACGTCGATACGGCTCTCGCGTTTTACCGGGTTGTGGCTAATCCGCAACGCTATTCCGAGGGGTTTTTCGACGTATTCCTCACCGTCTCCCGTCATTAACCTTATTTTCTGAGCTATATTCCGAGTTCAGAGCGTAGAATCGAAGGGGAAAGTCCGAAAAGGAGCGCTCCCCTAGTGACGTACATGGCGAAACAGATAACCGTCGAAGGCATGAGCTGTGGCGGCTGCGAGGAGAACGTCGAGAACGCGCTGCGGGACCTGCCGGGCGTGACCGACGCAGAGGCCGACAACGAGCGCGACAGCGTGACGGTCGAAGGGGAGGCCTCCGACGAGGACATCGCGGCCGCGGTCGAGGACGCCGGGTACACGGCGAAGGTGTAGTCGAAACTTCGTCCGCGAACCGGAAGTCCTCACCAACGACTATTCGTACGCGAACCGTTGAACGGCACGGACCGTATTTCGCTCTGACCGCGATTTTGCGAACTCTGAAAGCGAACGAACGTCGATTATCGCGTCACCGTGAGACGGGTTCGACGACGCCTCGGCTTCGCTACCGACCTCGAACACCGCCGGGTTGGTGTGGCCCTCGTTCCAGAACCACACCCACTTTGCGGTGGGATTCTCCGAGTGGTCTTCACGTCGCACGTTCGGCTGAGAGTACGACCAGCGCAGACCAACATTGCGCACGCCAAGGAACATGGAGGTCCGATAACTGCCGTTTCGTAGTCCGGCCGGTTCGTGTGCGGTCAGGCTGATTCGATTGGCGTATCCTTGGTTCCAGTCGTGGGACGCAATCGAACGACGATTCATCCACTGCTCGTCGGTATCGAACTGAGTGAATCCCGGGTAGACGTTCAAGTTCTGTCTGGCCGCCAACAGATTTCGGTCGAGCCCGGCGTCGTAGTGATACACGTCTACCACCGATACGACGCTTCCATACGGGGACTTACGAACGTCCAACGTACCGCCGGTAAGGAACCGCCACGCTTCGTCAGACTGGTCCTGGATGTCACCGGTGTAACCCCAACCAGATTCGTGACGCGTCGTCTCGGGTCGGGACTCCGTTTCGGTAGCAGTGGCGGTCATAGATTCGGCCAGTCGTTTCCTCTGCTCCCGTGCCGTCTTGTGGATGTTTCGGACCTCGTCCTCCACGAACCCGGGAGTCCCGTCGGCCGCCTCGGTCGTCGTCTCCACGAGTCCCTCCGTCGTCTCGATGTCTTCGGAGGTGACAGTTTCTTCAGTCGTCGTTGTCGGCTCCTCGACTGTCTCGGTCGTCGTCCTCTCGAACGCTTCGGTCGTCGTTTCCTCAGTCGTCGTCGTTTCGGCCACCTCCTCAGTCGTCGTCGTTTCGGCCACCTCCTCAGTCGTCGTTTCCCCTGTCGTCGGAATCCGGCTTCTGTCGTACATACCCCCGATGTAGTACCGACTACGCCCGTCCGGGGCAATTTTGTATACGAACGCCATAATCGCGGGGTCGCGTCGGAATCGGAACTCGCCGACGCTAATCGGTGCGTTGCCGTACTGCTTCCTGTAGTCGTCTATCGCATCTCGTTGAATTCGGTTCACCTCGTCCAGCGTGAGCGGGTCGTTCCGCCAACCCTTGACATCGACCAGAATCCCGTCTCTCGCCTGTTCCACGTCCACGGTGTGCGACGAGAGGAACGGCATGCCACAGATGCCTGCCAAGAACGCTCGTCTGCTTGTTCGGTCCATGACGAACGGTCACCCCCAACGCGGAAGGACCACTACGACCGACTAATCAGTTTCGTCGTCAGTACACGATTGTACGCCTCCACGATTTACAGGGTTCGATGGCGGAAGTACCCCGAGCGCCGTCCGTTAGCGCGGGCGGTTACGTCACTCGTGCGTCGGTGATTTCCCCACGTATCAGTGGTGGTTCAAACCGACACTGCCATCGTCGAAGTACAGCGGGATGACTCCGATGCAACCCGGACCGTTTTAGTCGTCGTCGCCCCTGTCTCCCGATGATGACTCTACTCTCGCGTTCGTCCCTCCGGGGAGGTGGCCGCCGTGTCCGAGGCTGACGCCGAGGCGACCGGCATCGTCGGCGAGTTCCTCTCGCTCAAGGCCGAGACCGACGCCGACTTCCTCGTGATGCAGGTCGGCGACTTCTACGAGTTCTTCGGCGAGGACGCCGAGACGGTCGCGGACCTGCTGGACCTGAAGGTCTCCCAGAAGTCCAGCCACGGGTCCAATTACCCGATGGCAGGCGTCCCGGTGGACAAACTCACGCCCCACCTCAAGCAGTTGGTCGAGCGGGGCTACCGCGTCGCCATCGCCGACCAGTACGAGACCGACGACGGCCACGCCCGCGAGATTACGCGGGTCGTGACCCCGGGTACCCTGCTGGAGACGACCGACGCCGACGCCCAGTATCTGGCCGCGGTCGTCCGGGTCTCGCCGGAGCGCTACGGTCTCGGCGTGGCCGACGTGACCACCGGCAGGTTCCTCGTGACGGAGGTCACCGGCGAGGACGCCGACGCCGCGACCGACCGGGTGTTCACCGAACTGTACCGGTTCGACCCCGCCGAAGTCCTGCCCGGCCCCGAGGTCCGCAACGACGACGCGTTCCTCGACCGGATTCGCGAGCGCACCGACGCGACGCTCACGCTCCATCAGGCCGACGCGTTCGCGCCGGGTCGGGCGACCCACGAGACGAAGGCGCAGTTCGGGCAGGAGACCCTCGCCAGCGTCGGTCTCGACGATACGGCGGGAGCGAGCAGGCGGAACGAGAACCCGCAGGTGCAGGCCGCGGGCGCGCTGCTCTCGTACGTCGAGGAGACCGGGACCGGCGTCAAGGCCTCGATGACGCGCCTGCAGTCCTACGAGGGCGACGACCACGTCTCGCTCGACGCGACGACCCAGCGCAACCTCGAACTCACCGAGACGATGCAGGGCGACCGCGACGGGTCGCTGTTCGACACCATCGACCACACGGTGACGAGTCCGGGCAAGCGCCTGCTGAAGGAGTGGCTCCAGCGACCCCGACAGGACCTGCCGACCCTCCGCAGGCGGGGCGACGGCGTGGCCGCGTTCGCCGACTCCGCGCTGGCCCGCGAGACGGTCCGGGAGACGCTCGACGGGGCCTACGACCTCGAACGACTGGCGAGCAAAGCGGCCCACGGGAGCGCGGACGCTCGCGACCTCCTGCGAGTGCGCGAGACCCTCGCGCTCTTACCAGAAGTCGCCGACGCCGTCGCCAGCGACCCCACGCTGTCGGAGTCGCCGCTCGCGGAAATCGTCACGCGACCGGACCGCGAGGCGGCCGCCGCCCTCCGCGACGAGTTGGACGCGCTCGCGGACGACCCGCCGGGAACCGTCACGGAGGGCGGCCTGTTCCGCCGGGGCTACGACGACGAGTTGGACGAGATTATCGACCGCCACGAGGAGGCCGAGGAGTGGCTGGCGACGCTGGACGACCGCGAGAAGCGAAAGACCGGAATCGGGCACCTCCAAGTGGACCGCAACAAGACCGACGGCTACTACATTCAGGTCGGGAACTCCGAGACGGGGAAGGTTCCTGACCGCTACGACCGACTCAAGAGCCTGAAGAACTCCGAGCGCTACACCACCGACGAGTTGGACGAGCGCGAGCGCCAGATATTCCGCCTCGAAGAGCGCCGGGGCGAACTGGAGTACGAACTGTTCGGCGACCTGCGGGAGGGGGTCGCCGAGCGCGCCGACCTCCTGCAGTCGGTGGGACGCGCCCTCGCGGAACTCGACGCCCTCGCCAGCCTCGCGGTCCACGCCGTCGAGAACGACTGGGTCCGACCCGAACTCACCGAGTCGGGGGACCTCCGCATCGACGCGGGCCGCCACCCCGTGGTCGAGCGCACGACCGAGTTCGTCCCGAACGACCTCCGGATGGACGGGGCGCGCGCGTCCTCGTCGTCCGACCGGACGGCCTCCTCGTCGGCCCCGGCGACTTCGCCGTCCGACCGCGAATCCGCCGCCGGACGCGACGGCGAACGCCGGTTCCTCGTCGTCACGGGACCCAACATGTCGGGCAAATCGACGTACATGCGACAGGCCGCGCTGATAACCCTGCTCGCCCAGATCGGGAGCTTCGTCCCGGCCGACGCCGCGGAGGTCGGGGTCGTGGACGGCATCTACACCCGCGTCGGCGCGCTTGACGAACTCGCGCAGGGTCGCTCGACGTTCATGGTCGAGATGCAGGAGCTATCGAACATCCTCCACTCGGCCACCGAGGACTCGCTGGTCATTCTGGACGAGGTGGGCCGAGGCACCGCGACCTACGACGGCATCTCCATCGCGTGGGCCGCCACGGAGTACCTCGCCAATCAGGTCGGGTCGAAGACTCTGTTCGCGACCCACTACCACGAACTCACGAGCCTCGCCGACCGACTCCCCGGCGTCCAGAACGTCCACATCGCCGCGGACGAGTCGGACGGCGACGTGACCTTCCTCCGAACCGTCGAGGACGGGCCGACGAATCGCTCGTACGGGATTCACGTCGCGGACCTCGCCGGGGTGCCCGAACCGGTGGTCGAGCGCTCGCGCGACGTCCTCCGGCGACTCCGCGAGGACGAGGCCATCGACGTGCGCGGCGGCCAGAGCGGCGACGGAGGCGGCCAGCGCGGCGGCGAGAGCGACCCGCAGCAGGTCGTGTTCGACCTCGGGTCGGGGCAGTTCCGCGGGGGCGACGACGCGGGTGGAGACGGCGCAGGCGGGAGCGACGATGCGGGGTCAGTGGATGTGGAGTCGGTCGATACGCAGTCGGTGGACCCGGAGACGGAAGCCGTGGCGGAGGCGGTGAAGGACACGGACCTGAGCGACACCTCACCCATCGAGTTGATGAACCGGGTTCAGGAGTGGCAAGAGCGGTTGCGAGAGTGACTCGCCGGTACCGAGAGGCGACGCCGGAAGTGTGGGCGTCCGAGACTCGCCGAGGTCTGAAACGGGGTCACACACCACTATCGAAGTGTTTCGTCGCGAAGTCGGTTCCGGGAAGGGGCACCTCTATCGAAGTGTTACCGTTCGGGACGGTACGGACGGAGACACCTCTATCGAAGTGTTCGGTCGTCGGAGGGCGGGGAGCGGCGAAATCGAGAGGCGGTCGCGGGCGCTCGATGGAGGAACTACTCGCCCTACGTAGGTTTTCCTCCCGAGAAATAATCAGAATCGAGATAGGGTGACGGAGATATCGCACAGACGGAACACATCGAACACTTCGATAGAGGTGAGTGTGAGGGTCGTTCGAAGAGGGTGGAAGGAGAGTGAAAGGAGGAGGTGAGGAAGGAGAGAGCAGAAGTTGAGAGAGAACGTTGCGTGAGACCACCTAGCGGCCGAGCACTCCGTCATGGGAGCGGAGCGCGGAACGGTTTCACGAGAGCAGTTTCCCCTCACCGCCGAACGACGGCCTCACATCGACCCCACCCAATCCGCCCGAACACTTCGATAGAGGTGTCTCTGGGTCGGTGGCACTCACAGTACCGGCGGACCGGACACTTCGTCGGGACTCCGAGCGAAATCTGACACTCCACTTCGCGTCCCCGGAATCCGATTCCCTCCCGAGTCGTACCCCGAGAAAACACATCGATAACGGCAACGTTTAATGGGCGGACCGAGACCGCCGAAGCATGGATTCTGACGCCCCAGTTGGAGACGCCGAAGACGGGGACGCTTCTCTGCGGGACCCGCCGGGCGAGAAGCGACCGGCGGACGCGGTTTCGGGCGCTACCGAGGACACGGTATTAGATACCGACGAAGACGCGGTATCGAACGTCGGCGACGATACTGTATCGGAGACCAGTGAAGACGCCGTATCGGACGACAGTAAGGACGCCGTATCGGACACCGGTAACGCGAACCTCCGAGGCGAACCCGAGCGCAGACGTGCGTCCGACCTCCGGAAGGTGGCCGCCTCCGACGCAGATTCGGCGTCCGCGAACCGGGACCCGAAGTCCGCGGAACGCGACTCGGAGTCCGCGGAACCGGACTCGAAGTCGATAGAGGAGATGCTGCTGGAGTTCGACGAGCAGAAGTCGCTCATCCGGAATCGGTCGCTGCTCAACCCGAACGAGGTCGTCGAGGAGGAGCGAATCGTCGGGCGCGACGAGCAACTCACGCAGGTCACGAAGATGCTGCGGGTCGCCATCGGCGACAACCGGCCGCCGAACCTCTTCCTCTACGGGCCGTCGGGGACGGGGAAGTCGCTCATCATCAACGCGGTGTGCGAGAACATCGGCCGCCTCTGCGACAACCGGGGGATTCGGTTCGGCGTCGTCGAGATGAACTGTTAGGACATCGGGACGCTCGGGTCGGCGGTCTACGAACTCGCCCGGAAGGTCGCCGACCGGGCGGGCGTCCCGCTGGAGGTGCCCCAGCACGGCGTCTCGACCAAGGAGAAGTGGCGGGAACTCTACCGACTGGTCAACGAGAACTACGAGACGGTCGTGTTCGTCCTCGACGAGTTGGACATGCTCGTCGGCCGCCGCGACAAGGACCAACCGGCGTTCTCTCGACTCCTCTATCAGCTCTCGCGGGCCGGGTCGAGCAACGACATCACCGCGCAGGTGTCTATCGCCGCCATCACGAACGACACGAAGATGCTCGAATCGGTCGGCAGTCGGGCGCTGAGTTCGTTCACCCCGGAGGACGTTCACTTCGACGACTACGACGCAAACCAGTTACGCGCAATCCTCCACCACCGGAAGGACGCCTTCTACGACGACGTCCTCGAAGACGACGTGATTCCGCTCGCGGCGGCGTTCGCCGCCCAGACCCACGGTGACGCCCGGAAGGCCATCGACCTCATGCGAGTCGCGGGCGACCTCGCCGAGCGAGAGGGCGCGGACCGAGTCGGCGAGCGCCACGTCCGGAAGGCTCAGGACAAGGTCGAGCGAAACCGCGTGCTGGAGGTCACGCGCGGAATCAGCACGCAGAAGAAGCTCTGTCTCTACGCCACGGCGGCGGTGGCGAGCCAGAGCGGGAGCAGTTCGGCGCGGAGCACGACCGGGTATCAGGTCTACCAGTTCCTCACCGACGCGCTCGACACCGACCAGTACCATCAGGAGACGTACGTCAACAAGATGAAGGAGCTGACGACCTACTCCATCGTGGAGTCCGAACGCAAGAGCCACGGGCCGTCCTCGGGGATGTTCATCGAGTTCACGTTCAACGAGCAACCGGCGACCATCATGGCGACCCTCGGCGAGGACTCGCGGCTCGGCGACCTCTCGGAGGACGAGGTCACGGCGGTCGTCGCGGCGCAACTCGCGAGCGATAGCTGAGCGATACCGAACGGCGGTCAGGGAGCGGCTGTGACGGAGGGGTGACGAGTCGGTAATTAGTGTCGGTAGCGCGACCCCCCAAATCGGCCCCCGACTCGGGGCGACCGACCGCTGAGAGGCGAACCATTTTTCCCCTGTTTGCGCGAAGTCCGAGACGAATGGTCGATAGCAGTCCCGACGAACGCGAGTGGGTGACGCCGCCGGAGTCGTTCGTCGAAACGGCGAACGTCACGGCGGCCGACTGCGAAGCGTTCCGCGAGGCGGGGTGGCCCGAGTGCTGGGAGCGACCGGCCGACCTGCTGGACTGGGACCGCTCGTTCGACTCGGTACTCGACGACGAAGGGACGACTCGCTGGTTCCCCGGCGGGCGACTCAACGCCTCGTACAACTGCGTGGACCGCCACGTCGAGGCGGGTCGCGGCGGCGAAACCGCCATCTCGTGGGAGGGGAAACTCGGCGAGACTCGGACGTACAGTTACCGGGAACTCGCCGACGAGGTGAACGCGTTCGCCGCGGCGCTCCGCGAGATGGGCGTCGGCGAAGACGACGTGGTCACGCTCTACCTCCCGATGATTCCCGAACTGCCGGTCGCCATGCTGGCGTGCGCCCGCATCGGCGCACCCCACAGCGTCGTCTTCGCGGGCTTCTCCGCGGACGCCCTCGCCACTCGGTTGGCGGGCACGGAGTCGGAGTACCTCGTGACCTGCGACGGCTACTACCGGCGAGGGGCCGCGCTCGACCTCAAGAGCAGGGCCGACAACGCCTGCGTGTCGGTGGACCACGCCGTCGAGCAGGTCGTGGTGAACCGCCTCGACGACGACCCCGCGGCGGGCGACCACCGCGCGTACGCCGACCTCGTGGCCGACCACGCCGGGGCGGAAATCGAACCCGTCTCGCGCGAGGCCGACGACCTGCTGTTCCTCATCTACACCTCCGGAACGACGGGCGAACCCACGCTGGTCCGCCACACCACCGGCGGCTACCTGACTCACGTCGCGTGGACCAGCCACGCCGTCCTCGATTTAGGTCCCGAGGACACCCACTGGTGTTCGGCCGACGTGGGCTGGATTACGGGCCAC
The DNA here is from genome assembly GCF_024218795.1 of Halorussus aquaticus. Taxonomy (GTDB): domain Archaea; phylum Halobacteriota; class Halobacteria; order Halobacteriales; family Haladaptataceae; genus Halorussus; species Halorussus aquaticus. The sequence continues at coordinate 1,324,700 of NZ_CP100400.1, read as the reverse complement.
TCCTACGCGGTGTACGGCCCGCTCGCGCTCGGCGCGACCACCGTCCTCTACGAGGGGACGCCCGACCACCCCGAGACCGACCGCCTCTGGGAGATAATCGAGCGCAACGAGGTGGACGTGTTCTACACCGCACCCACGTCCATCCGGGCGTTCATGAAGTGGGGCGAGCAGCACCCCGAGAGCCACGACCTGTCGAGTCTCCGCCTGCTGGGGACGGTCGGCGAACCCATCGACGAGACGGCGTGGCACTGGTACCGCGACCACGTCGGCGACGGCGAGTGCCCGGTCGTGGACACGTGGTGGCAGACCGAGACCGGCGGCATCGTCCTCTCGACGCTCCCCGGCGTGGACCGGATGCGCCCGGGAGCGGTCGGGAAGAGCCTCCCCGGCATCGAGACGGACGTCGTCGACGAGTTGGGCGAATCCGCTCCTCCCGGAGAGTCGGGCCAACTGGTCGTCACGCGCCCGTGGCCGGGAATGGCCCGGTCGCTGTGCGAGGGGTCCGGGTGGGGAGCGCGCCGGACGCGCACCGTGGACGGAGAGTGGCAGTACGCCACGGGCGACAACGCCGTCCGCGACGAGGACGGCTACGTCCACCTGCTCGGGCGTGCCGACGACGTGCTCAAGGTCTCGGACAGACGGCTGAGTACCACCGAAATCGAGTCGGCCATCGTCGGCGTCGAGGGCGTCGCGGAGGCCGCCGTCGTCGTGGGCGAGGACGCCGACGCCGTCCGGAAGTCGGAGATACACGCCTTCGTCAGCCCCGAGTCGAACGTGGCTGGCGACGACGCGCTCCGCGGGCGCGTCCGCGAAGCGGTCGAGGAGGCCATCGGTCCCATCGCGGCACCCGACGTGGTGACGTTCACGCCGTCGCTCCCGAAGACGCGCTCGGGGAAGGTCGTCCGCCGCTACCTCGCGGCCATCGCCAACGGCGAGGACCTCGGCGACACGAGCGCGCTCCGGAACCCGGAGGTCGTCGGCGAACTCGAATCGCTGTTGGACCGGTAGGAGTTCGATTCGTTTCGTCTTTTTCTGAGGGTGCGAAATTCTGCTCCACGAGTAGTGGTTCCGTGGTAGAACGGAAAAGCAGTGAACCGGCCAATTCGCTCGTACAATCAGAGTCGCAACCGGAACTCGGAGGTGAATATCGCGTTCATCGACGAATCACAGAACGAACTACAACCCACTGAGACACCGTAAGAGGTCAGAGAAGCCGAGTCGAGCGATAACGCCGAACCGACGGCTCCCTCCACTCGAACCGGATTACGCTTCGAAGCTCGTTTCGGAACGTTTATTCGCTATCCTGAAGGAGTGCGAAACAGAATGGCCGTCGAATCGCGCGAGGAGTTCCTGACGACCGCCGAGTACGAGCGCCTCCGGCGGCGGACCGAGACGTACCGCGAGGACCTCGTGGTGGCGCTCGCCGGGCGCGTCGGTCTCCGAGCGTCGGAGATTACCCGCGTTCGCCCCGCGGACCTCCGCGAGCGCGAGCGCGGCGGCGAGGTTCACTACCTGCTCACGGTGCCCGAGGGCGACGGCGACACCCGCGAGGCGTACGTGCCACAGGAGGTGGCCCACGACCTCCGGAAGTTCGCCAACGCGAACGACGTGGACCGCTACGACCCGGTCGTGGACGTGTCGCCCCGGCGCGTCCAGATGCTGGTCGGCGACGTGGCCGACCGGACCGACGGTCTCCGCGACGTGACCTGCCGGGACCTCCGCCAGCACTTCGCGTGGCGACTGCTCGTCGAGGAGGGCGTCGCCCCCCGAGTCGTGCAGGCGGTCGGCGGCTGGCAGAGCCTCCAGAGTCTCGCGCCGTACCTCGACGACCCGGCCGCGGCGGAGGTCGTGGACGCCTTCGCCGACGAGTCGCCCGCCAGCCCGCGAATCGAACGCCGTCCGCCCGCCCGCCAGCGAAGCGCCGCCGACGCGCGAAGCGACGACCTCCTCGCGTGCGCCAGCGCGCTCGGCGAGGCGCTCGCGGACGCGTCCACGACCGAGGACGCCGAACAGGTCGTCTGCGACCGTCTGGCCGACGCGTACCGCGCGGTCTGGGTCTGCGACGAGCGCGGCGACGTCCGGACGAGCGCCGCCCCGGCGTCCACCGACGGCGTCCCCGCCGACGTTCTCGACGCGGCGGGCGTGACCGACGGTGAGGACATCGCGGACGTGGAAGTGGTCGATACCGCGTCGGCCGAGGGAGTGCTTTCCGACGGGGCGCTCTCCGACGGGGGGCTGTCGGGGTGTTCGTTCGCCGTCGCGCCGCTCCGGTCGAGCGAGACGGTCCACGGACTGCTCTGCGTGGCCCGCGACGCGTTCGCGTCGGCCGACCGGACGTTCGTCGCCGACGCCGGACGGCGCGTCGGCCGGACCGTCACCGCCATCGCTCGCAAGCAGTTGCTACTGGCCGACACCGGCGTCGCGCTCTCGCTGCGGACCACCGACCGCGGCGTCTTCCTCGTGGCGGCCTCGGCCGACCTCGGGTGTCGATTCGAACTCGAAGGCGTCGTCCCGGTCGAGGACCACTCGCTGCTCTACTTCGTCACCGCGACCGGGGCCGCGGTCGGGGACGTGCTGGAGCGAGTGTCGAGCGCCGACGCCGTGGACGACGCCCGTCTCATCCGGGACTACGGCGACGGCGCGCTCTTCGAGTTCGCCGTCTCGGGCGACTCCATCGCGCCGATGCTGGTCGAGCGCGGCGGCACCGTCCGCGAACTCTCCGTCGAGGGCGGCGTCGCGGACGTGTCCGGAGTCTTCTCGCCGCGCGTGGACGCCCGGCGAGTCGTGGAGGCCGTCGAGGAGGCGTTCCCGGCGACGAATCTCCGCTCGAAGCGCGACGTCGAGGAACCTGTCCAGAGCGCGGCCACCGTCCAACAGACCGTCCACGACCGCGTGACAGAGCGCCAGCGGACCGTCCTCCGGGCCGCCTACCTCGCCGGGTACTTCGAGTGGCCCCGGGGCAGCACCGCCGAGGAACTCGCCGCCTCGATGGACGTCTCCTCGCCGACGCTCCACAACCACCTCCGGAAGGCCCAGCAGAAGGTGCTCGACGCCGTTTTCGACGACCCCGACCCCCGAACGGTGGACGCCGACGGACACTAACTATTTAGCCTCGCGTGCGAGCCGCGGTTCAGTTAAACCCTCCACTGCAGACATTAAACACCATAATATCCACTTATGACGGCTATACACGGCGAACGAGACCGTTTGGAATAGTTAGTTCCATCACTTATATAGCTATGTTGTGGTTGTGAATACGGCTCATGCCGGAAGAACAAGACGTCGAACTCGAAGCCCGACTCGCCGACCAGGAGCGATTCGTCCCATCCGAATCGTTCGTCTCGCAGGCGAACGTCTCGGACGATTCCGTCTACGAGACGTTCGAAGAGGAGTGGCCCGAGTGCTGGGAGCAGGCCGCGGACCTGCTCGATTGGAACGAGGAGTACGACACGGTGCTGGACGACTCGAACCCGCCGTTCTACGAGTGGTTCACCGGCGGGGAACTCAACGCCTCGGCGAACTGCCTCGACCGTCATCTGGACGAGCGCGGCGACGAGGCGGCCATCGAGTGGGTCGGCGAACCCACCGACGAGGAGAACCGCACCTACACCTACGAGGAACTCCACCGCGAGGTCAACGAGTTCGCGGCCGCGTTGAAGGAGATGGGCGTCGGCGAGGACGACGTGGTGACGATGTACATGCCGATGATTCCGGAACTCCCCATCGCCATGTTGGCGTGCGCCCGCATCGGCGCGCCCCACAGCGTCGTCTTCGCGGGCTTCTCCGCTGACGCCCTCGCCACCCGGATGAACTCGGCCGACTCCGAGTACCTCGTGACCTGCGACGGCTACTACCGGCGCGGCGACGCGCTGGAACACAAGGCCAAGGCCGACGAGGGCCTCGGCGGCGTCGAACACGAGGTGTCGGACGTGGTCGTCGTAGACCGCCTCGGCGACGACTACGACCACCCGATGGGCGAGAACCACCGCGACTACGACGACCTCGTGGCCGACCACGCGGGCGCTGAGGTCGAACCGGTGTCGCGCGACGCGGAGGACATGCTGTTCCTGATGTACACCTCCGGGACGACGGGACAACCCAAAGGCGTCAAGCACACGACCGGCGGCTATCTGGCGTGGACGGCGTGGACGTCGCAGGCGGTCCTCGACATCAAACCCGAGGACACGTACTTCTGCTCGGCGGACATCGGTTGGATTACCGGCCACTCCTACATCGTCTACGGCCCGCTCTCGCTGGGTACCACGACGATGATGTACGAGGGGACGCCGGACCACCCCGAGCAAGACCGCCTCTGGGAGATAATCGAAGAGTACGAGGCCGACCAACTCTACACCGCGCCGACCGCGATTCGAGCGTTCATGAAGTGGGGTTCGGAGTACCCCGACAAGCACGACCTGTCGAGTCTGCGCCTGCTGGGGACGGTGGGCGAACCCATCAACCCGCGGGCGTGGAAGTGGTACTACAAGCACATCGGCGGCGAGGACTGCCCCATCATCGACACGTGGTGGCAGACCGAGACCGGCGGCATGATGGTCACCACGCTCCCCGGCGTGAAAGACATGAAACCGGGGTCCGCGGGACCGCCCCTACCGGGCGTAGACGTACAGGTCGTAGACACCGACGGCGAGCAGGTCGAACCGGGACGCGCGGGCCACCTCACGGTCCAGAAGCCGTGGCCGGGGATGCTGCGGACGCTCTACCAGAACGACGAGCGCTACGTAGAGGAGTACTGGGCGGAATACTCCGACACCGACAGCGACGACCCCGACGACTGGGTCTACTTCCCCGAAGACGGCGCGAAAATCGACGAGGACGGCTACATCACCGTGTTGGGGCGCGTGGACGACGTGCTGAACGTCTCGGGCCACCGCCTCGGCACGATGGAGATCGAATCGGCCATCGTCGGCGTCGAAGGCGTCGCCGAGGCCGCCGTCGTCGGCGGCAACCACGACGTGAAGGGCGAGGCGGTCTACGCCTACGTCATCACCGAGGACGGTTACGAGGAGGGCGACGAGATGCGCGACCGCATCGTCGAGGGCGTCGAGGACGCCATCGGACCCATCGCTCGGCCCGAGGCCGTCGTCTTCACTCCCGAGCTCCCCAAGACCCGCTCGGGCAAGATCATGCGACGGCTTCTGGAGGACGTTGCTAACGGCGAGGAGTTGGGCAACACCTCGACGCTTCGCAACCCCGAAATCGTCAGCGAGATAGCGTCGAAGGTCGGCGACGACTGACCACCTCTCCACCTCTCGATACGACGAACGACGACCAGACCAAAACGAACTTCGAACCATGACAGATAATAACTCACGAAAGGACGAATCGAACGCCGACATCGAGACCGACGGCGGCGTCGCGGCCGGTCGACAGACCGCCGACTACCTCGATGCGGAAGTCAACATCTTCAAGCCATCGACCCCGTTCATGCGGGACCACCTCAGGGTCGTGTGGACGATGTTCGCCGCGTGGGCGCTCCTCGTGTTCGGACCCGTGACGGCGACGTACCTCGCGACCGACTTCATGACGAGCGTGACCGTGATCGGCTTCCCGCTCCACTACCTCCTGACCGCGATGGGGGCACCGGCGGGCGCGCTCGTGCTCTCGTTCGTCTACGCGCGGAAGCGCGACCAACTCGACGAGAAGTACGGTATCGACCACTCGACCCGGCGACAGGAACCGGAAGCGGCCGCGACTGACGGAGGGTCCGACCGATGATGTTCACGCCGCTGGACCTCCTTCCGGACGCGCTCAACGCCTCGTTCAAGGCGATTCCGGCCGTGATGGTCTCGGCGATGCTGCTGCTGTTCCTCGGCATCGGATACGTGTTCCGCGTGGCCGACACCGAGGACCTGTGGGTCGCTGGCCGGTCCATCGGGAACGTCGAGAACGGGATGGCCATCGGAGCGAACTGGATGTCGGCCGCGTCGTACCTCGGCATGGCCGCGCTCATCGCGCTGTCGGGCTACTACGGACTCGCGTTCGTGGTCGGGTGGTCCACGGGCTACTTCATCCTGCTCATCTTCCTCGCGGCCCAGATGCGCAGGTTCGGGAAGTACACCGCGCCCGACTTCGTCGGCGACCGGTTCGACTCCGACACCGCGCGAGCCATCGCCGCGCTGACGACCATCCTCATCGGGTTCGTCTACTCGGTCGGACAGGCCCGCGGCATGGGACTGGTCGGCATCTACGTCTTCGGCGGCGACTACACCACGATGGTCGTCCTGCTGATGGCCATCACGGTGGGTTACCTCGCGCTGTCGGGGATGCTGGGCGCGACCAAGAACATGGCCGTCCAGTACGTCATCCTCATCGTGGCGTTCCTCGCGGGACTGTACGCGGTCGGGTGGACGCAGGGCTACTCGACGTTCCTGCCGCAGGTCGAGTACGGTGCGCTCCTAAGTCAACTCAACAGCGAGTTCACCCAACCGTTCACGGACGGCGGCTTCTACCTCTGGGTCGCGACCGCGTTCTCGCTCATCGTCGGCACCTGCGGTCTCCCGCACGTGCTGGTGCGGTTCTACACGGTCGAGAGCGAGCGGACCGCGCGCTGGTCCACCGTCTGGGGCCTGTTCTTCATCTGCCTGCTCTACCTGAGCGCCCCCGCGTTCGCGGCGTTCGGTACCGACCTCTACGCGAAGAAGGTCGGCGACGTGTACGGCGCGAGCGGGATGAGCGGCGCGGAAGGCGACGTCATCGTCGTGCTGGCGTCCCAACTCGCCAACCTCCCGACGTGGTTCGTCGGACTCGTCGCGGCGGGCGGCATCGCCGCCGCCATCGCCACGACCGCGGGACTGTTCATCGCCGCGTCGTCGGCCGCCGCACACGACATCTACACGAACATCATCAACTCCGACGCGACCCAGCGCCAGCAGCTCCTCATCGGTCGCGCGACCATCGTCGTGCTGGGCGCTATCGTGACGGTCACCGCGCTCAACCCGCCCGCGCTGGTCGGCGAACTGGTCGCGCTGGCCTTCTCGCTGGCCGGTCTCGTGCTGTTCCCGATGTTCTTCCTCGGCCTCTGGTGGGAGAACGCCAACCGACAGGGCGCGCTGGCCGGGATGACCACCGGACTCGCCATCTGGACCGCGGCGGTGTTCAACGAACTCATCTTCGCCACCGACGCCGGTCCGGTCGTCCAGATTTACGCCGACATCTTCCCCGCCGTCGGGGCCGCACTCGCCGGGACGCCCATCGTCTTCGCGGTCACCATCGGCGTCTCGCTGGCGACCGACGAACCCCCGGAGCGAATCAAGCGCATCGTCCGGCAGTGTCACAGTCCGGAACCGATGGGCCAACAGCAGAGCGCCGAGGACGTCGTCTCGACCGACGGCGGCCTGCCGAGCGAAGAGAGTCAGGACTCGTCAGACCTCGCGTCTGACGGCGGCCAAGTGCAGGGGGACGACTGAGATGTACGAGCGCATCCTCATCCCCACCGACGGGAGCGAAACCGCCGAACTGGCCGTCGAGGAGGCACTCGACATCGCCGAGAAGTTCGACGCGGAGGTGTACACGCTCTACGTCGTGGACACCGACGCCGCGGAGTTGAGCCTCGGCACCGAGCAGGTCGAGCGCATCCGGTCGGGGCGCTTCGGCGAGATGGAAGAACTCGAAGCCCGCGCCCGGGAGGCGACCGAACACGTCGCGGCCCGCGGCCGCGAGCGCGGCATCGACGTCGCGGAGCACTTCCGCGGCGGCAGACCTCACGACGTCATCGCCGACTTCGCCGAGGACCACGACGTGGACCTCGTGGTCATGGGAAGCCACGGCCGGTCGGGCGTCCGGCGGATGCTGCTGGGAAGCGTCACCGAGCGCGTCCTCCGCTCGACCCACCGGTCGGTGCTGGTCGTGGACGAGCGGGAGGTCGAATAGCGTGACGGCGAGTCGAGTCGGGACCGTCCTCGACAACGTCCGAACCCACGTCCGCGAGCATCGGTCGGGCATGGTCGCGGACTTCATGTTCGCCGTCGTCTGGGTCGCCGTGGTGTCCGTGCTGTTCGACGTGCTTCAGGGACCGACGTGGGCGTACCACCTGTCGCTGGCGGGCGGCGTCGTGGCCTACTTCGGCTTCTTCGCCTCGCTGGAGGTGGCAAAGGAGACGTCGTGAACATGAGTCTGACCGAGTCGAATCGCGTAGACTGACGGTCGTATTCTATTTCGGGTGGTGTCACAGACGTTCGCTACTGGCGACATCGAGTGGACTTCTGGCCCTCGGTAAGCCGAGGGTGAGTTCCGAAGAAGCTACTGCCGACTCCGAGGAGTTCACCGCAACCGCGCTACCGCGCGTCGGACCGGAACACTCAGCGACCGATAGCCGACCGACGGAATCGCCGTCGGGGGCTTTCGAGAGCGAAGCGACCTCAGCTCTACCGTTTGCACCTGCACCGAAACGGAGAGAATCGTCTCCGACTCGAACCACCCTACGTTTTATCGGTGCCGGACCACCAACAGCGTGACCAGACGTGAGCGACCGAATCACCCAGTTGGACGACGCCACCATCCGCCAGATAGCCGCGGGCGAAGTCGTCGAGCGACCCGCCTCGGTCGTCAAGGAACTCGTCGAGAACAGCCTCGACGCCGACGCCGACCGCATCGACGTGACGGTCGAGGAGGGCGGCACCGAGCGAATCGCGGTCAGCGACGACGGTATCGGCATGAGCGAGGCCGACCTCCGGGCCGCGGTCCGCGAACACACCACGAGCAAAATCGAGGACGCGGACGACCTCGAAGCGGGCGTGACGACCCTCGGCTTCCGAGGCGAGGCGCTCCATACCATCGGCGCGGTGTCGCGGGTGACCATCACCTCGAAACCGCGGGGCGGGGCCGAGGGCACCGAACTCCGACTGGAAGGCGGCGAGGTCGAGTCGGTGGGTCCCGCGGGGTGCCCCGAAGGGACCACCGTCGAAGTCACCGACTTGTTCTACAACACCCCGGCGCGCCGGAAGTACCTCAAGACGACGACCACCGAGTTCTCGCACGTCAACACGGTCGTCACGCGTTACGCGCTGGCCAACCCAGACGTGGCGGTGTCGCTGACCCACGACGACCGCGAGGTGTTCGCCACGACCGGCCGCGGCGACCTCCAGTCGGCGCTCCTGTCGGTCTACGGCCGGGAGGTCGCCACGTCGATGATAGCAGTCGAGGGGTCCGACGCCGACCGCGGCGTCACGGTCTCGGGCTACGTCAGCGACCCCGAGACCACCCGGAGCACCCGCGAGTACGTCTCCACCTACGTCAACGGTCGGTACGTGAGTTCGCCGGTCGTGCGCGAGGCGGTCCTCTCGGCATACGGCGGCCAACTCTCGGCCGAGCGCTACCCCTTCGCGGTCCTGTTCCTCGACGTGGCCCCCGACGAGGTGGACGTGAACGTCCACCCCCGGAAGATGGAGGTCAGGTGGGGCGACGAGAGCGCCGTGAAGGAGACGGTCGAGACCGCGGTCGAGGAGGCCCTGCTCGACCACGGACTCGTCCGGTCGTCGGCCCCCCGAGGCCGGAGCGCGCCCGACGAGGCCCGCGTCGAACCCGAGCGTGACGACGGCGGCGCGACCGAGCGCCGGACCGCCCCCGAGACGGAGAGCGACCGAGAGAACAACACCGGAGTCGAGCAGGCCGAACTGACCCCGGAGGCCGACGATGGAGAGCGCGAACAATCGACGCTCGACGCCTCCGACGCCGCGGGGGCCACGTCCGGAACCGCCGAGGCAGACCCGGAAACCGCCGGAACCGACGCGGGGTCGCCGGAGACCGGAGAACGCAGTTCGACCGCCAGCGAGCGGACGAGTTCGACCCCGAGCGAGCGCGAGAGCGGGGAGGCGAAACCACGGGCGAGCGACGCGGGCGACGGGACTACGGGCGGACGTGACGCGGGGTCGTCCACACCCGAACGCGAGTCTCGGGAGACCGATGCTGTACCCGAGAGTTCCCCGTCCGCCGACGCGGACGCCGCGCGCAAGTTCTCGGCCCCCACGGAGTCCGAGACGCTCTCGGGCGAGACGACCGACGCCCCCGAGTTCGAGAGCCTGCCCCGGATGCGGGTTCTGGGCCAACTCCACGACACCTACGTCGCGGCCGAGACGCCCGAGGGACTGGTGCTCGTGGACCAGCACGCCGCCGACGAGCGGGTCAACTACGAGCGACTGCAGGCGGAGTTCGAAGGCGACGCGACCACCCAGATGCTCGCCCAACCGGTCGAACTCGAACTGACCGCGGGCGAGGCCGCGGTGTTCGAGGAGTACCGCGAACCGCTGGAGCGACTCGGCTTTCGGGCCGAGCGCGCCGAGGGCGACGGCGAGAGCGACCGCCGAGTGGTCGTCCGGACCGTGCCGACCGTGCTGGACGCCGCGCTCGACCCCGAACTCCTCCGGGACGCGCTCGGCGAGTTCGTCTCGACCGACCCCGACGACCGGGGCGACACGGTCGCGGCGGTCGCCGACGACCTACTGGCGGACCTCGCCTGTTACCCCTCGATTACGGGGAACACCTCGCTCCGGGAGGGGTCGGTCGTGGAACTCCTCGCGGCGCTGGACGACTGCGAGAACCCCTACGCCTGCCCGCACGGTCGCCCGGTGATTATCGAGTTCGGCGAGGCGGAGATAGAGGACCGGTTCGAGCGCGACTACCCCGGCCACGTCGGGCGGCGCGGAGAATAGCGGGGGTTCCGTCTACTGACTCGCCGCCGCGATGGCCTGCTCCAAGTCCGCGACGATGTCCTCCACGTCCTCGATGCCGACCGAGAGCCGAACCAAGTCCGGCGTCGTCCCGCTGGCCAACTGCTCCTCCTCGGTGAGTTGCTGGTGGGTCGTGCTGGCCGGGTGGATAATGAGGGTCTTGGCGTCGCCGACGTTGGCGAGCAGACTGGCGAGTTCGGTCTCCTCGGTGACCGCGCGCCCGGTCTCGTATCCTCCTTCCAGTCCGAACGTTATCATCCCGCCGTAGCCGCCGTCGAGGTACTCGCTGGCGTTCTCGTGGGTCTCGTGGCTCTCCAGACCCGGGTAGTTGACCCACGCCACGTCGTCGTGGTCGTCGAGGTACTCGGCGACTTCCAGCGCGTTCTCGGAGTGGCGCTCGACCCGCAGCGGCATCGACTCCAGTTTCTGGAGGGTGACCCACGCGTCGAACGGCGACTGCTGGTTGCCGAGGTCCCGGAGCCCCCGGGCGCGGGCGGCGTAGGCGAACGCGGCGTCGCCGAACGTCTCTCGGAAGTTGATGCCGTGGTAGGCCGGGTTCTCGTCGGCGATTTCGGGGTAGTCGCCCTCCTCCCACGGGAAGGTCCCGCCGTCGACGAGTACGCCGCCGACGGTCGAACCGCTCCCGTGAATCCACTTGGTCGTGGAGTGCCAGACGAGGTCCGCGCCGTGGTCGATGGGGTTGCAGAGGTACGGTGTGGCGAAAGTGTTGTCCACGAACAGGGGCACGTCGTGGTCGTGGGCGATGTCGGCGATGCGCTCGATGTCGGGCGTGACAAGCGCGGGGTTGCCGATGGTTTCGAGGTGGACGTACGCGGTGTCCTCGTCGATGGCCTCGTCGTAGGCCTCGTAGTCCAGCGTGTCCACGAACGTCGCTTCGACGCCGCGGCGCGGCGCGGTGTGGGTGAAGTAGGTGTAGGTGCCGCCGTACAGCGAGGAGGCGGTGACCACGTTGTCGCCCTCGTCGGCCAACACGAAGGTCGCGAGGTCGAGGGCGGCCATCCCGCTGGCGGTGGCGAGTCCCGCGACGCCGCCTTCGAGCGTGGCGAGTCGCTCTTCGAGCGTGGCGTTGGTCGGGTTGGTGAGTCTGCTGTAGATGTTGCCCTCCTCTTCGAGCGCGAACAGCGAGGCGGCGTGTTCGGCGTCGTCGAAGACGTACGAGGTGGTCTGATAGATGGGCGGTGCCCGCGCTCCGGTCGCGGAGTCGGGCGTCTGGCCCGCGTGGACGCTGTCGGTGTGGATGCCGCGGTCGTCGGTCATGTTCCTTCGAAGCTACGACGACCACCGGCTTATGTCGGCGGATAGATGCAACTTCTGCTCGGGCGACGCGACTCCGGCAAATTTGGGTCGGATTACCCGACCACCGCGTCCCGGAGCGCCGGGAGTGCGTCGGTCACGTCCTCGCGGAAGACGTAGTCGGCCCGCGCGTCCAGCGGCGTCTCGTCCAGATTGACCAGAATCAGGGTCGCGCCCGACGCCGCCCGCGCGGGCAGCGACGCGGCGGGTTCGACCGTCAGCGACGACCCGGCGACCAGAAACACCTCGCTGTCGGCCGCGAACCGCTCGGCGCGGGCGAGCGCCTCGGGCGGGAGACGCTCGCCGAACAGCACGGCGTCGGGTTTCAGCACGCCGTCGCAGTCTTCGGTCTCGCACCGAGGCGGTCGCTCCCCCGCTCGCACGCGCTCTCGAACGTCGGCGGCGGGCACCGCGCGACCGCACCGCTGGCAGACCGCGCGGCGGGCGTTGCCGTGGAGTTCCAGCACCTCGTCGGAACCCGCGTCGCCGTGAAGGCCGTCGATGTTCTGCGTGACGACGGCGTCGAGGTGGCCCCGCGCGGAGAGTGCCGCCAGCGCGTCGTGGGCCGCGTTCGGTTCGACGCTGGCGTCGAACAGGTCCGCCCGGAGTTCGAGCCAGTCGGCCCAGAACGCGCCGGGGTCGCGCCGGAATCGGTGTACGTCGAAGGTATCGGGGTCGTACTCGTTCCAGATACCGCCCTCGCCGCGGAACGGGGGGATACCCGACGGGACGCTGACGCCCGCGCCGGTGAGTGCGATCGCAGTGTCCGCGGCCCGGAGTTCGCGGGCGGCGGCCTCGATTCGGTCCATGTCCGCGAGTTGGAGTCCGTCGAACAAAAACGACGTGACGGCGCGGCCGCTCGGGACGAACCGCTCGAACGGCGGAAGGCGAAAGCTATCCGCGACCGAGTAAATTATGGCCCACCCCCGCGACGAACGACGTATGACCGACCTCGTGACCTTCGGCGAGACGATGCTCAGACTCTCCCCGCCCGACGGCGAGCGACTGGAGACGACGGACGACCTCGAACTCCGGGCGGCGGGGGCCGAGAGCAACGTCGCGGTCGCGGCCTCGCGCCTCGGCGCGAGCGCGGCGTGGACCTCGAAACTCCCCGACTCGCCGCTCGGGCGGCGCGTGGTGTCGAGTCTGCGACAGCACGGCGTCGAGACGGACGTGGTGTGGAGCGACGACGGCCGACAGGGGACCTACTACCTCGAACACGGCGGCAAGCCGCGCGGAACGAACGTCATCTACGACCGGGCGGGCGCGGCGGTCACGACCGCCGAGTCCGAGGAGTTGCCCGTCGAGCGCGTCCGCGAGGCCGAGCGGTTCCACACCAGCGGCATCACGCCGGCGCTCTCGGAGACGCTCGAATCGACCACGGCCGACCTGCTCGCGGCCGCACGGGAGGCCGGGACGACGACCTCCTTCGACGTGAACTACCGGTCGAAGCTCTGGGACCCCGCGGAGGCCCGCGAGACGATGGAGACGCTGTTCCCCGACGTGGACCTCCTGCTGGTCGCCGAACGCGACGCCCGCGACGTACTGGGCCGAGAGGGCGACGCCGACGACATCGCGGCGGGACTGGTCGAGGAGTTCGACTTCGAGACCGTAATCGTCACCCGCGGCGAAGAGGGCGCGCTGGCGCGCCACGACGGCGAGGTGTACGAACAGTCCGCAATCGAGACCGACACCCTCGACCCCATCGGCACCGGCGACGCCTTCCTCGGCGCGTTCCTCGCGCGGCGACTCGCGGGCGACGGCGTGGCGACCGCGCTCGAATACGGGTCGGCGACCGCCGCCCTGAAGCGCACGATTCCGGGCGACGTGGCGGTCGTCACCCGCGAGGAGGTCGAGTCCGTGCTGGCCGAGGAGGGCGGCGAAATCTCGCGCTGACCGAGGCGTTCCGGCGGACAGGTTCGGCGGTCGATGTACGGAGTCGTTCATCGGTTGAGACCGCTCCCGTCACGCGATTTTCACGAGGCCAGAAGACGTATAACGGACTGCTGATTCAGGGCGAACCGCCATGAAACGAGTAGCGACCGTACTGCTGGTACTCGTCGTGACGGCGAGTATCGCCCCCGCAGCACTCGCAGGTAGCACCGCCTCCACCAACGCGACACAGGCGTCCGGGCAAGCGTACGCCGGAACGCACGTCTCGTTCGACGCCGAGAACAGCGCCGTGACCGACTACGCGGTCCACGGCGAGACGATGTTCGACTCCCTGAAGGTCCAGTCCGCCAGCGACGTCGAGAGCGGCGGTCTCGTCGACGTCGGGGCCTCGCTGTCGGCCGTGACTCGAATCGACGGCGCGGGCCTCAGCGTCGGCGCGACGACGAAGACCGAGGCCCGCGTCCGGGCCGAGAGCGGCGCGACCGTGACCGCCCACGACAACGGACACGGCGTCCTCGTCGTCGAATCGAACGAGTCCAACTACGCGGTCGCCAACCTCTCGGCGGGCGCGAACGCCTCCGCCAAGAGCGAGTCGCAGGTCGAAGTGACGACCGAGAACGGGACCGAAGGCACCTTCCTCGTCGTCGGCGAGGGGAACGTCACCGTCAACGACGACGGCGACGTGACCGCCCACCTCGGCGAGGACGGCCGACTCGTCTTCCGGTCGTACCCCGAGGGGAAGGACGAGAGCGACGACGAGCAGGAGACGCTCATCGCCGAGGGCGACGCGAAGGCCGAGGCCTACGTGATGGCCGAGAACGCGAGCGACGGCGACGGCGCGAGCGGCGACGTCGTCGTGGACACCGTGAGCTACGACGAGAACACCACGGTCGAGACCGAGCAGACCGCCGAAGGGACGGTCACGCTCGCGGTCGAGCGGACGACCCACGAGGGGACCGTCCTCGTCACCAGCGTCTCCGAGAGGGTCGTGAACGCCTCGGAGGGCGTGTCGGTGACCGTGGACGGCGAGGCCGCGGTCGAGGCCGCGACCTACAGTCAACTGAAGAGCGCGGTCGGGAGCGACCAGTCGCGCTATCTGGTCCAGAGCGAGGGGAGCGCGTCGGCCGACGCCAGCGCGGACGTGCTGGTCGCGGTCAACCACTTCTCGGAGCGCACGGTCTCGATGCAGTCGGCGTCGTCCGACGAGACGACGACCGCGGAGACGACCGACGACGGACAGACCGCGGACGACACTCAGACGACCGACGACAGTCAGACCACCGACGGCGCCGAGACGACCGAGGATAGCCAGACCACCGACGAGACGAACACCACGACGGTCGCGGACGACGAGACGGACAACGGCGCGACCGTCCCCGGATTCACCGCCGTGACCGCGGTCGTCGCACTGGCGGCGGCCGCCCTGTTCGCGCGGAGTCGGTAGTCAGGCGATAGCTCTTCTCGTTTTGCAGTCCGATATTTCGAAAAAGGAGGGCGTTACCGGCGGCGCTTTCGGACGGCCGCACCGAGCGTCGCGACGGCGACCACCAGACCGAGGGCGCTGGCGACCTTGCGCGTCGGGCCGCCGCTCTCGTCGCCGCCGATTTCGGGTTCGGGGCCGTGTTCGTACTCCTCCTCGGACTCTCCGCCGCTGCCGCCGCTCTTGCGCTTCCAGACGAGGACGCCGACCGCGGCCACGAGCGCGAGCAGGCCGAGCAGTTTCCCCTTCCCGTCGCCGGACGACTTCGAGTCGGAGGTCGATTTCGAGTCGGAAGACGAGTGGGTAGCGGACGACTGCGTTCCCTCGGAGGTCTCGCCCGGGTAGCGGTACTCCTCGACGAGAGCGGGTTTCTTCAGATTTATTTCTACGATTGCCATGGGAGATAGTTCGGCGCTCAGATACGAATAGGTTGCGGCTACTTGGGTCCGCTCGGTCTCCCGAAGTCGTGTCGGTTCGGCGTCCGTTCTTCGGACCTGTCCTCCATCAGTCAATTTACCTGCGCGCAAAACGGAACGTGGCTGCTGGGAGACGGAACGAAGCGGTGACCGACGCTGCTACGATCGGAAGTCGAGAAATAGCGGTGGAAACGGCTCGGAGTACGAATACCGCCGTTTGACCGCGATACTGCTGGCAGACACCGGTCGCGAGACCCGAACGGGTCGCGATTCGAACGACGACTTCCGTTCTGTCAGTCAGCGGAAGGGCAAGAAAACTTAAATGGTCGGTGTGAGTTACCCGAACGTACCCGACTACTATGCCGACGACGACCGGAGATTACGACCTGCGCGAACTGCGTCGCCTCGCGGACCCGAACCGGGAGACCCCCGAGGAGTTCGAAGACGACGCGGAGTTGCCCGCGTCGCCCGAGGAGGTGTTGCGCCACAGCGAGCGCGACGAACTCGTCCGCCTCCAGAGCCAGTTCTCGGCCGCGGGGGTGCTCCCCGAGCGACCGTACCTCGAAGCCCTGCCGAACCAGTACAGCACCGAGGTCGTCGTCTTCGAGTGGCTCGACCTGCTCATCAACAAGGCCGGGTTCGAGAACACGGGCAACGCGCTCGAATACTACGAGGAGGTCGGCTGGATAACCGCGCGGGTCCGCGAGAACCTCCGGGAGTACATGCGAGGGTTCTCCGAAGTCGATAGCTTCGACCCCGACAAGCCCGGCCCGGCCGACCTCGACGTGGACGACCACGTGCTGAGTCTGGTGTACATCGCCCGTCTGGCGTCGGTGTGAGGTCGCGCTGTTCTCGGTCCGCTACGCTGGGCACCAGTCGAATCGCTCGTCGCGTCGTTCGAGGACCCCGGCGAAATCGACGCCCGAGACGGGACATCGGTTTCCGTACCGCCGGAAGTCGGAGCGACCGAGCGTAGATTTTCGTGCGAGGAGTCACCCGCGAACCCCGGTGCGAGCGCCACACTATTCATCCATCAGTCCTTATAACCACCAATGGAAGCCGAAGAGAGTCCCGAAGAGGACGGCGAACGACCGTCGGAAGCGCCGCCGGAGTTCGGCGACGGGTTCTTCGACGGGATGGTCGCGGCGGCGACCGACGCGGTTCTCACCGCCGACGCCGACGGGACCATCGTCTACGCGAACCCGGCGGTCGAGAACCTCCTCGGCTACGCCCCGACGGAGATGCGAGGCGAGCAGTTCGTCGAGTTCGTCCCCGAACGCCTCCGGGAGCGATACGCCGGTTGGTTCGAGCGCCACGTCGGCGGCGAGAGCGGGACGCCCTTCGACGACGAGAACTACGAGGTGACGTTGCTGACCGCCGACGGGACCGAGACGCGGCTCTCCGTCTCGGGGTTCGCTCATGAGAGCGACGGCCGGTCGCTGTTCACGGGGTTCGTCCGCGAAGCGCCCGACGCGGACGCGTCCAGCGAGCGACTCCGCGAGGAGGAGGCGCTGGTCGCGGAGATATTCGACACGAGTCCGACGGCGTTGGCCGTGCGAGACGCCGACGGCGAACTGTTGCGGGCGAACGAGCGAGCGGCCGAACTGGTCGGCGTCGGGGACGACAGCCTCCCCTACGACGTGGAAGACGCCGACGGCGACGACTGGAAGGTCTACGACACGGAGGGCAACCGACTGTCGAAGGACGAGTACCCCGTCAGTCGCGCCTTCGAGACCGGCGACCCCGTCTGCAACGAGGAGGTCATCGTGGAGCAACCGTCGGGCAAGCGGGTCCACCTCTCGGTCAGTTCGGCCCCGGTGCGTGACGACGGCGAAATCGAGCGGGTCGTCACCGCGGCCGAGGACATCACCGAACTCAAGAAGAGCCAGTACGAACTCGAACAGCGCCGCGACGAACTCGAAACCGAACTCTCGGAGGTGTTCACCCGCATCGCCGACGCGTTCTTCGCGTTGGACACCGACTGGAACTTCACCTACGTCAACGACGAAGCCGAGCAACTGCTCCTGCAGAGCGAGGCGGAACTGGTCGGGAAGAACGTCTGGGACGTGTTCTCCGAGGCCGTGGACACGACGTTCCAGTACGAGTACGAGCGAGCCATGGAGACTCAGGAACCGGTCTCGTTCGTGGAGTACTACCCGCCGCTCTCGACGTGGTTCGAGGTGCGGGCCTACCCCTCGGAGACCGGCCTGTCGGTGTACTTCCGGGACGTGACCGAGCGCAAGGAGCGCGAACGCGAACTCGAACGCTACGAGACCATCGTGGAGACGGTGAACGACGGTATCTACGTCGTCGGTCCCGACGGGACGTTCTCGATGGTCAACTCCGCGTTCGAGGAGATAACCGGCTACGATTTCGAGGAACTCCGGGAGGTCTCCCCCTCGATATTCTACGACGACGAAATCGAGCGAGCGGTCGACCAGCGACACCGGGAACTCGTCGCGGGCGAGCGGTCCGCGGCGACCGTCGAACACGACCTAGAGACCGCCGACGGGGACACGGTTCACGTCGAGGTGACGTTCGTGGTCAGACCGGCGGACGACGGGTCTGAGGGCGACTACGAACGAATCGGCGTGCTTCGGGACGTGACGGACAGAACCGAGCGCGAGCGCGAACTCGAACGCTACGAGACCATCGTGGAGACGGTCGGCGACGGCGTGTACGCTCTCGACTCCGACGAGCGGTTCGTGATGGTCAACGACGCCTTCTGCGAGATGACGGGTTACGACCGCGAGGAAATCCTCGGCGAACACGCGACGGTCCTTCACAGCGAGCGAATCAACGAGGAGGCCGCCGAGATGACCGACGCGGTCACCGACGAGATGGGCAGTGCGACGCTGGAACTCGAACTCCAGACCAAGGACGGTGGCACGGTCCCGGTCGAGACCCGGTTCGGTCCGTATCGGTACGACGACGAGGCGTTCGCCCGGACCGGCGTCGTGCGCGACATCACCGAGCGAGTGCGGTTCGAGCAGACCCTGACCGCGCTCCACGAGTCGAGTCGGGAACTCCTCGGACTCGAGACCGCCGACGAGGTCTGCGAGGCCGTCCTCCAGACCACCACCGACGTCTTGGGCATACGGGGTGCCGGAATCTACCTGTACGACGACGAGACGCCGGAACTGGTCCCGTGTGCGGTCTCGGACCACGTCGCCGACATGTTCGGCGACCTCCCGACGTTCGGTCCGGGCGACGACGCCATCACGTGGCGGGCGTTCGACGGAGGCGAGACCATCACGTTCGACGACGTGGCCGAGACCGACCTGACGTACCGCGACGACACGCCGCTCCGGAGCGGTATCTGGATTCCGCTCGGCGACCACGGCGTCCTCGCGGTCGTCTCCGAGGAGGTCGGCGCGTTCGACGCCGACGACAGGGAACTCGCCGACCTGCTGGCGGCCACCACGGAGGCCGCGCTGGACCGCGTCGAGCGAGAGCGCGAACGCCGGGAACACGAGCGTGAACTCGAAGCGCAGAACGAGCGACTCGACGCCTTCGCCAGCATGCTCGCCCACGAACTCCGCAACCCGCTGGAGATAGCGCAGATTTACCTCGATACGGGCGTCGAGAACGCGCTCGGCGAAGACGACGACGCGTCGGCGTTCCGGGAGGTCGAGCGCGCCTTGGACCGCATCGAGGAGATGATAGACACGCTGCTCGTGGTCACGCGCCGCGGCGGGTCGGTGGACACGACCGAACCGCTGAACCTCGGCGACGCGGCCCGCGAGTGGTGGGCGGACCTCGACCCCGACGGGACGCTCTCGGTCGAGACCGACCGCGAGATTCGGGCCGACCCCTCGCGCCTGCGCCAACTGCTGGAGAACCTCTTCCGGAACGCGGCCGAACACGGCGGACCGGACGCGACGGTCCGAGTCGGGAGTCTCCCGGACGGCTTCTACGTCGAAGACGACGGGCCGGGCATCCCCGAAGACGAGCGCGAGTCGGTGTTCGAACCCGGGTACTCGACCAGCAACGTCGGCGTCGGGTTCGGTCTCGCGGTGGTCGAACAGTTGGTGGACGCCCACGACTGGGACTGCGAAATCACCGAGGGCGAGTCGGGCGGCGCGCGCTTCGAGTTCACCGGCGTCGAGACGCCCGACGAGTAACGTTCGCGATGCGCCTCGCGCACGCTACGCGGCGCTCGTCGGTTGCGTCGGCAGAAAGTGGACCCGCTCGGATTCGGAACCGGAGCGAGACGTTCCTGCTCGCTCCGACCGTCGCTGCGCGGGCGTGCGACTCGCTGGGTTCGTATTCTCGGTCGTCCGTTCGCCGACGCGGTGGACCTCGCGCACGCTACGCGGCGCTCGTGAGTTGCGTCGGCAGAAAGTGGGCCCGCTCGGATTCGAACCAAGGAATCGCCCGGTGTCCCATGACGCTGGATGTCCCAGCCGCCAGTATGAGCCGGGTGCTTTACCAGACTTAGCTACAGGCCCTCGGTTGTAGGTAACGCGTCGATTCTTTAAACCACTTCGGTTTGTGACGACGATATCCCGGGAATCCAATCGGCGCGTCCGGAGACGAGACGCCACTCGTCGGCGTTGTTCCCCGCGAGAAAGTAGCGCCGTCATCAGAACGCGGAGCGTTCTGATTGGCTCGAAAATCGCAGGGCGATTTTCGACCGTCGCCAGGACTCGAGCAGCCGAGACGGTCCGGGATGCTCACTGCGTTGCGCTTCCGGGCTTGCGACTCGCCTGCTCGAGTCTGTCGAGGAAACGCTATTACTCGCGGCCAGAGATCGCTCGGAGATAAAACTCCTCGCTCGATGTCCGCGAGAAAGTAGCGCCGTCGCCAGGACTCGAACCTGGGACCACCACGTTAACAGCGTGGCGCTCTACCAACTGAGCTACGACGGCTTCCTGCTGCATTCGTGCATATGCGGGAGTTATTTGATAGGGCTTTCGCTTTCGCCCTGACGCCGTGATGCGTTCACACGGCGATTGGGCCGCGGTTCACCCGCCGCGGAGACCCGGCGCGACGAGACGACACGTTTTCGACCGAGGGCCGAGAATCCACGGGTATGACCGGCGAGGACGACGACTTCGAGGCGGTGGTCGCCGCGATTGGCGACCGAATCGACCCCGGCGACCGCGAGCGCCAGCGCATGCGCGAGGCAGTGGCGGCGCTGACCGAACGCGCCGAGGAGGCCATCGCGGACCTCCCGGTGTCGGGCGACGTGATTCAGGTCGGGAGCACTGCCCGCGGGACGTGGATAAGCGGCGACCGCGACATCGACCTGTTCGTCCGGTTCCCCGCCGACGCGGACCGCGAGGAGTTGGAATCTTACGGTCTCCGAGTGGGCCACGCCGTCCTGCCGGAGGGCCGCGAGGAGTACGCCGAACATCCCTACGTGACCGGCGAGTACGACGGCTTCGACGTGGACCTCGTCCCGTGCTACCGCCTCGACTCGGCGACCGACATCCGGTCGGCGGTGGACCGGACCCCGTTCCACAACGAGTACCTCGACGAGCGCATCGACGCGGACCTCGCCGGGGAGGTGCGCCTGTTCAAGCAGTTCCTCAAGGGCATCGGAGCCTACGGGAGCGACCTCCGCACGCGGGGGTTCTCCGGCTACCTGACCGAACTGCTCGTCCTCGAATACGGCGGGTTCCGGGAGACGGTCGAGGCGGCCGCGGACGACTGGCACCCGCCGGTCCGGTTCGACCCCGAGAACCACGGGCAGGCCGAGTTCGACGACCCGCTCGTCGTAATCGACCCGACCGACCCCGAGCGCAACGTGGCGGCGGTCTGCGCCCCCGAGAACGTCGCGCGCCTCCAGCACTACGCCCGAGAGTTGCTGGAACGCCCCCGCGAGGACCTGTTCTTCCCGGACCCGACCGACCCCCTCTCCGCGGACGAGGTGCGCGACCACGTCCGGGCGCGCGGGACGACCCCCGTCGCGCTCCGATTCGACGCGCCCGACGTGGTCGAGGACCAGTTGTACCCCCAACTCCGAAAGTCGGTGTCCGGAGTGCGCGAGGAGTTGGACCGCCGGGGGTTCGACGCGCTCCGGGCCGCGACGTTCGCCGACGAGTCGGCGGTCCTCTTCGTCGAGTTGGCGGTGGCCGAGCGCCCGGCGGTCGAACGCCACGAGGGGCCGCCGGTCCACGTCCGCCAGCACGCCGAGGGGTTCTACGGGAAGTACGCCGATGAACGGAGTTCATCGGGCCCTGCGACCGCGTCGCAGGACGCCGACGACTCCGGAGACAGTGAGACGGCCGCGCGGTCCGGGCCGCCGTACGGACCGTTCATCGACGGCGACCGCTACGTCGTGGAGCGCGACCGGGAGTTCGAGACGGCCGCGGCGTTTCTGGAGAGCGACGACATCTTCGACGTGGCGCTGGGTGTCCACGTCGAGTCGGCGCTGGCCGACGGCTACGACCTGCTCGTCGGAGAGGAGGTCGGCGAACTCGCCGCGGAGTTCGGCGCGGAGTTGGCCGAGTTCTTCGACCCGGAACCCTGACCGGCGTCGGGGCGGCACCGTCGGAGCGTCCTCACTCGCTGTATCAGTGAAAACCGGGCGGGACAGCACGAGACTACGCCCGGTTTCGGACGACACTCGCCACGAGACCCAAGGCCACGGACGCCGTACTTCGCCACGACCCGACAGATGGCACGCAACCAGACCCACGGCGGCGACAGCGGCCACGCCGACCACGCCGCCGACGCCCCGCTCCGGGCGCTCGCGCTGGCGCTGACCATCAACACGACGTTCCTCGTCGTGGAACTCCTCGGCGCGCTCTACGCCGACTCGCTGACGCTGCTGGCCGACGCGGTCCACATGCTCACCGACAGCGCCAGCCTCGGACTCGCGCTGTTGGCGGCGTGGGTCGCGGCCCGGCCCGCCGACGCCAAGCGCACCTACGGCTACCAGCGTGCCGAGGTCGTGGGCGCGTTCCTCAACGGGGTCTTCCTGCTGGCGACGGTGGCGTACATCGTCTACGACGCGCTCGGCCGGTTCCGGGACCCGCAGGCGGTTCGACCGCTGGTCGTGGTCGGCGTGGGCCTGCTGGGACTCGCGGCGAACCTCGCGGCGGCGTGGGTGCTTCGGGGGAAGCGCGAGATGCTGAACGTCGAGGGGGCGTTCCTCCACCTGCTGGCCGACGCCCTCGGGAGCGTCGCCGCAATCGCGGTCGGCGTCGCGCTCTACTACACCGACCTACTGGTGTTGGACCCGCTGTTCGCGGTCCTCGTGGCAGGTCTCGTCCTCTACTCGGCGAAGGACCTGCTCGCCGACAGCCTGAACATCCTCCTGCAGGGGACCCCGAGCGAGGTCGAACTCGCGGAGGTGGCCCGCTACCTCGAAGACCTTCCCGGAGTGGTCGAGACTCACGACGTCCACGTCTGGGCGCTGAACTCGACCGACTACGCGCTCTCGGCGCACGTCGTCGTGGCGGAGGGCACCGACCCGGACTCGGTCCTGTCGGAGTGTCGCGGCGAGTTGGGTCGGGCGTTCGATATCGACCACGCGACCCTCCAGATAGAGTCCGAATCCTACTCCCACGTCGCGGACTTCGACTGTTACGCAGTCGATGACCGGAGTTAGCCTCTCGGTTCGACGGCAAACCTTGATACGCGAGAACGTTGTCGTGATTGCTGATGTGGCGAACACTGTTCGTCGCTGCCCTCCTCGTACTTGCCGGGTGCGCGACCGAGGCACCCGACAACGGGGCGGAAACTGGGGGTTCGGCCGACCAACGGGCGCTCACGTCCGAGCAAGCGCCGGACCGGCCGAATCCGTGGGGGGAGAGGGAGTTGACGGTAGCTATCGACAACACTGCGAACGAATCGCGGAACTTCCGGCCGCTGGTCTCCGACGCCCTCGACTTCTGGGCGAACAACAGCACGCGCTTCGCCGGGTTCTCTATCGACTACCGACTGGAACCGAACGCATCGAATCCCGACATCGTGGTCGAGTTCGTCGAGAACATCGAGGGGTGCGCCAACGTCACCGACCCGGCCGGGTGTGCGCCCTACGTGAACCACCGCGGGCAGGTCTCCCGGCCGATATCCATCGAGGTCGTCGGGTCCTACTCCAACGAATCGACGCGGCTCATCCTGAAACACGAACTCGGTCACACGCTGGGGTTGAACCACTCGGCCGGTCCGCAGTCGGTCATGGCTCCGTCGTCGCCGCTGACCTCGCTACCGCGGCCGAACGCCACCGAGCGACGACTCCCGTGGACCGACGCCAACTTCACCGTGTACCTCGGCGCGAACGCCACCGACGACCCCGCCGCGGTCCGCGAGCAGGTCCGCCACGCCCTCGACTACTACGCCCGGGGAGCTAACGGAACCGTCCCCGAGAGAGTCTCGTTCGAGTTCGTGGCGAACCGGAGCGAGGCCGAGGTGGTCGTGTCGCTCGCCGACGACCTCCCCTGTCGGAGCGGCGACACCGGGTCCTGCGGTCGGGTCCGCGGCGTCGACCCGGACAGCGACGGTGCGCTCGAACGCTACGACAGCCTCCGAATCACGCTCGGCGACATCGACACCGAGGCCGTGGGCTGGCACGTCGGCTACTGGCTGGGCTACGGGTTCGGGTTCGAGAACGATTCCGACTGGCCCGCGCCCTTCCGGGACGCGACGTACGACGACCGCAGGAGCGAGTGGTGGGAATCGGAGTAGTCACTCGCGAACCGCGAGAACGTCCGCGTCGCCGCCGGGTGCGGCCCCGGCCGCGAGCGCGCCCTCGACGGCGTAGAGGACCCCGAACGCCAGCGCGGCCGCGACCCCGAGGAGGGCGTCGTAGCGAGCGGTGAACCCCGACGGGAGCCACCCCGCCGCGGTCGCCAGCAGGTAGTTCGCGGGCCGGAGCGCGCCGGGCGGCGTGCCCGGTTCGAACGACCACCGGACCGCGAGCGCGAACGCCGCGCCGCCGCCGACTCCGGCGAGCAGACCGTGGCGGGTGCGGCGTCGCCACGACCCGGCGGCGAGTCGTCCGGCGAGATAGCCGCCGAAGAGTCCACCCGCGAGGACCCCGGCGAAGGCGGGCCAGCGCACCCGCTCGGGGAGCGCCATCGTCGCGGCGACGACTGCAATTACGGCGTCCACGCCAGCACCGACGAAGATGGCGTCTCTGTCCACGGTGGGGGTTCGACCTGCGAACCGGTAAAGCACCTGCCCGGTCGGTACACTTTTCAGAAATCGAACCGTTCGTCGGCGTATGGTCGCGAGAAACGAATCGAGAACGGCGACACTGCTGGGCGTCCTCGCGGCCGCGGTGGCGGTCGTCGGGTACGTCGTCTTCGGGTGGCGGTTCGGCGGTGACTCGAACCCGGTCGCGCTCGGTTTCGCGTTGCTCGCGGTCGTCGCCGCGGTCTACTTCACCGTTCGCTCCGACTGAGGGACGAACCTTTAGGGCGGTTCGACGTCAACGATGCGACAACAGTGAGTCGGTTCGACCTCCAACTCCGGATGGGCGTCGCGGTTCTCGGCCTGCTCGCCGTGAGTCTCGCGCTTCTCTGTACGACCGTCGCGGCGTCGATACTGCTGGTCGCGTCGTTCCTCACCCGGCCAGAAGCGGGTATCCAGAACCCGTGGGAACTCAGTCTCGGTCTCGGCGTCGTCGTCGGAGTCGTCGCCTTCCTCGCCCTGTCGGTCCGCGAACTCCGGCGGACGGACTCGCTCGTGCGGCGGCAGTTCGACGCGCGCGAACCGACCGACGGTGAGCGCGACCGACTCGCCCCGCGCGTCCGCCGGTTCGCGAGCCACTTCGACGTTCCCGAGCCGACGATACGCGTGGTCGAGACCGACGCGCCCCACGTCTCGGTCTCCGGGCTGACACCTCGTCGGACCACGCTGGTGGTCTCGGAGAGCGTCCTCTCGGCGCTCTCCCCGACGGAACTCGACGCGGTCGTCGCCCACGAACTCGCACACGTCGCCAACAGGGACGCCGCCGTCTGCACGCTCGTCTCGGCACCCTCCATGGTGGCCCACTCGATTCTGACATACGACCCCGGCGTCGAACTGCCGGGACAGTACCGGCCGACGAACGTCACGCTCTACGACATCGTCGGCGGGTTCTTCTGGGCCGCGAGCAGACCGCTGGTGTCGGTGTTCGCCCGACAGCGGGAGTACGCCGCCGACGCGGCCGCGGTCGCGGCGACCGGGGACCCCGGCGCGCTGGCCTCGGCGCTCCGGACGCTCTCGGACCCGGCGACGACCGCGCCGACCGACGACCCGCGGACCGCGTCCCCGGCGGACGCCTTCTCCATCGTCCGTCCGCCGAGCGTGGCGGCCGACTCGGAGTACTGGGCTGGCGAGACGCGTCCGTTGCTCGTCCGACTCCGGCAGCGCGTCCTCGCGACGCACCCGCCGGTCCAGAAGCGCATCGAGCGAATCGCCGGGTCAGTCGGCGAGACGTGACTACGACGCCTCGAAAATCAGCCCCCGAATCCGTCTTCACTCCGGAACCTCCGCGTCCGACGTTTTTCTTCGTCGAGTCGCCGGAGGCGACTCTCCTCACAAAAACGTCGATGAAAAAGACCGCCCTACTCCTCCGCGAGTCGCTTCGCTCCCCGCTTCGGCTCACGGCTTCGCCGCTCGCCTCGCTCACTCGTAAAATCTGCACCAAAAAGCGGACGGTCAGCCCTCGAAGCCGTCTTCCCACAGGAACGTGCCGTTCCGCTGGACGACCTGCGCGCACCTTTTATCTCGGTCGCTCGGCTCACGGCTTCGCCGCTCGCCTCGCTCACTCGTAAAATCTGCACCAAAAGGCGGACGGTCAGCCCTCGAAGCCGTCTTCCCACAGGAACGTGCCGTTCCGCTGGACGACCTCGCCGTCGATTTCCATCCGGGAGTCCTCGCTCACGTCGGTAATCATGTCCACGTGGACCGCGCTCTGGTTGCCCTCCTCGCCCTCCGGCAGGCACGAGGAGTACGCGCGGCCGACCGCGAGGTGGACCGTGTCGCCCATCTTCTCGTCGAAGAGGATGCTGTCGGTGAAGCGGTCGATGCCGCGGTTCATCCCGATGCCGAGTTCCCCGAGTCTGCGGGCACCCTCGTCGGTCGTCAGGATGTCTTC
Organism: Halorussus aquaticus; assembly: GCF_024218795.1. GTDB lineage: Archaea > Halobacteriota > Halobacteria > Halobacteriales > Haladaptataceae > Halorussus > Halorussus aquaticus. The sequence continues at coordinate 1,297,874 of NZ_CP100400.1, read as the reverse complement.
GAGCGCCCCCTCGCCGACTTCGGCCGACCAGTCCACGACCTCACCGTTCTCGAAGGCGAGGTGAACGTCACGGATTCGCGCGCCGTCGTGGGTCATCGGCACGTCGAAGTACACCTCGCCCTCGGTGGCCTCCGGCGCGGTGAACACCTCGCCGCTCGGGAGGTTGTGCGAGTCGTACGCGACCGACGCGGCGCTGTTGACCGTGGTGCGGTTCTCGATGGACATCGTGAGGTCGGTGCCCTCCTTGACCAGTCGGACCTCGCTCCCCTCGTCGAGCAGGTCCTTGAGGTTCGCCATCTCGTCGGCGAGGCTCTCCCAGTCCCGGAGGACGGCGTCGTACACGAAGTCCTTGTACCCCTCGTAGCCCATGCCCGCGTTCTGGGCGTGAGCGCGCGTCGGGTGCAGCGTCGAGACCCAGTCGGTGTCCATCTGGCGGGCCTTGATGGCGGTCCGGGACTTCTTGTACGCCGAGCGCTTCTCGCCCGACGCGGCGGCTTTTGCGGCGGTGTTGTGCTGGCCCCTGAGCGACAGCACCGCGTCCGCGCGTTCGAGCATCGCCACCTCGAAGTCGGGGTCCTGATCGAAGTCGCCGTCGTGGCCTCGGACGAACGCCGACTCCACCTCGTCGGACCCGTAGACGGGGAGGACGTTCGTGCCGCGCTCGCCGAGTTTCTCGGCGACGGCGACCGCGAGGTCGTGCGCGCCTTCGTCCACGCGCACCACCACGTCGTCGCCGTCCTCGACTCGGGCGCTCCAGTCCACGAGAACCTCGGCGTGGTCGTGAATTCGCTGGTCCATGGGTTAGTTTCGCTTGGCGCGTCGGAGTGAAAACGGCGACGGTTCCCCGTCCCAGAGTCCCGGCGGCGCGTCCCCGCTACTGGTACATCGAAGTGTCTTCGCCCAAGTACTGCTCTCCGCCCGACTGCACGCTCTCGAAGTGCTGGGCGACTTGCTCCATCCGGCGACGAATCTCGTCGGCCTGCTCGTCTAACCGCTTGGTGTCGATGTCGAAATCGACCAGCGGTTCCAGCGCCTTCTCGATGACTGCCTTCGCCGCCTGCGGGTCGGGCAGAAACGGGTGAGCCTTCACGATGAGCGCCGTCGTGGGCACGCTGGCGTGGTAGCAATCGTTCAGGACCGCGCCGCTGGCCCCGCCGATAAATCCGACACTGGAGTCGAGTTCGACGCCCGCCGTCCGAAGTTCGTTCTCGGCCGCCTCCGACGTGACGACGCCGGTGACCTCGCCGACCTGCTCCTCGGTCTGAGCGGGAACGGCCGCGAGGACGATGGCCCGATCGTAGTCCGCCGCGAGGTCGTTCACGACGCAGGCCGCGAGGTCGGCGTTCGCCTGCGGCGACAGGGCGATGTCGCAGTGAGGGACCACGACGTCGGGGTCGGTACCGGCGTACACCCGGACCAGGTCGCGCACCCGTCCCTCCCCGAACGTGGCCACCGGCGGGAACGTCTCGGAGACGATGTTCCCCTCGTGTTGGAGTTCTAGCTGCTCGGTTATCTGCTCGACCGCGATGCTCCCGACGACTCCGTTCTCGGGCATTCCGACGATGAGCGTCGGCGACTCGGCGGTGACCTCCGTGCGTCGTTCGAAACGAGCGTTGGCGTGCGTTCTCGGCATCTCGGTCGGGTACCACGCGCCGAACCGTAACTCTAGGTCCGGCGCACGCGTCGGAAAAATCGGCCACCGTTCGAGGGACGCAGAACCGCTATCAGGCGAAGACCAGCACGGTCGCCTGCTCGGTCTCCAGCACTTCGACCTCTTCGCCGCTCTCGGCGCGGTACTCCTTCTCGATTTCCACGGCGTCACCGTCGATAGTGACCTCCTCGCCGTTCACCGTCAGCGTTATCTCGCCCTCTATCTTCTTCTGGTTCTCGAGTTGGGTGAAGTCCGCCGACTCTAGCGCGGCGACGACCTGCCCGGCCTCGTCGCGGAACTGCGGTCCGATGACGCTGTGGTCGGGGTCCACGCCGACCGGGACGAGTTCGACGTTCGGTTGCCCCTCCTCGGGGTAGACCGGTGCGCTGACCGCTTCGCTCAGGTCGTAGGTGTCCCATCCGCGACCCTGCTCGGAGTACACCTCGACGCGGTCGAGGTCGGCGTTGAGCGCCATCCCCGCGTCGGACTTCCACGCCCGAATCTCGCTGGCGACCTCCGCGATGAGGTCGCCCTTGCGCTCGGCCTCATCGTCGGCGAACTCGACCGCGGGCCAGTCCGCGGTGTGGACACTTCCCTCGGTGCCGGGGAGGTGGTGGTACACCTCGTCGGCAAAGTGGGGCGAGAACGGCGCGAGCATCCGGACCGACGCCGAGACCGCGGTGTAGAGCGCGTGGCGGGCGGCGTCGCGCTCGCCGGGGCGGCCCTCGTAGAGGCGACCCTTGACGAGTTCGAGGTAGTCGTCGGCGAGGTCGTTCCAGACGAACTCCCGGAGTTTGCGGAGCGCCGCGTCGAAGCGGTACGCCTCCATGTCGGCCTCGACCGCCTCGGCGGTTCGGGAGAGTTTCGACAGAATCCACTCGTCGGCGTCGCGGTACGCCGGGGCCGCGATGTCGGGCGTCTCCTCGTCGAAGTGTTCGGCCGAGAACTGGAAGATGTTCCAGAACTTGGTGAGGAACCGGGAGGCCGACTTGACCTCCTTCCACTGGAACTGGATGTCGCTACCGGGTTGGCCGCCGAGCGCGAGGGCTTGGCGGACCGAGTCGGCGCTGTACTCCTCGATGGCTTCCTCGGGACCGACCGCGTTGCCGCGGGACTTGCTCATCTTGTGGCCGTCGTCGCCGAACACCATCCCGTTGACCAGCGACTCCTCCCACGGAATCTCGTCTTCGAGCGCCGTGACCCGCAGGAGGGTGTAGAACGCCCACGTTCGGATGATGTCGTGACCCTGCTCGCGGAGCGTCGTCGGCGTGAACTCCGCGTCGGGCCAGCCCTGAACGTGCAGGGGCGAGATGGACGAGTCCATCCACGTGTCCATCACGTCGGTCTCGCCCTCCCAGTCGTCCGCGCCGCACTCGGGGCACGAATCGACCGCGGGGTCGGTCTCGGTCGGGTCGAGCGGCAGTTCCGAGACGTCCGCGACGTGGGCGTGGCCGCACTCGCGGCAGAACCACGCCGGGATGGGCGTGGCGAACACGCGCTGGCGGGAGATGACCCAGTCCCACTCCATCCCCTCGGTCCAGTCTTCGAGGCGGTCGTACATGTGGTCCGGAATCCACTCGACCTGCTCGGCCTTCTCCAGAATCTCGTCCTGCCGGACCTCCACGAACCACTGTTCCTTGCTCAGGATTTCGATGGGCGTGTCACACCGCCAGCACGCGCCGACCGACTGGTCGGTGGGTTCGGTGTCTTCGAGGTAGCCCGCTTCTTCGAGGTCGTCGGCGACGAGCGCCTTGGCCTCCTCGATGGTCAGGCCCTCGTACTCGCCCGCGAGTTCGTTGAGGCGCCCGTCCTCGGTGAAGACCGAGCGGAGGTCGAGGTCGTGCTCGGCCCACCAGTCCACGTCCTGCTTGTCGCCGAACGTGCATATCATCACCGCGCCGGTCCCGAAGTCGCCGTCAACGTCGTCGTCGGCGAGGAGTTCGACCTCTTGGCCGAACAGGGGGACCTCGAAGGTGTCGCCGATGCGACCCTCGTAGCGCTCGTCGTCGGGGTCCACGGCCATGCCGACGCAGGCCGCCAGCAGTTCCGGTCGGGTGGTCGCGATTTCGATGTCGTCGTTGTCCACGCCGGGGAAGGTGACGTAGTGGAGCGTCCCCTCGCGGTCGATGTTCTCGACCTCCGCGTCGGCGATGGCCGTCTCACAGCGCGGACACCAGTTGACCGGGTGTTCGTCGCGGTAGACGTAACTCTCCTCTTCGTCGCCAGCGGACATCTCGACGAACGACCGCTGGGTCTTCTCCCAGTAGTCGGCGTCCATCGTCCGGTACTCGGCCGACCAGTCCTGCGAGAAGCCGAGCGACTGCATCGTCTCCCTCATCCCGTCGATGCGGCGCTCGGTGTACTCGACGCAGAGGTCCCGGAACTCCTCGCGGGGCACGTCGGTCCGGTGGATGTCCTCCTCCTCCTCGACCTTCACTTCGGTCGGCAGGCCGTGACAGTCCCAGCCCTGCGGGAACAGCACGTCGTCGCCGATGAGTCGGTGGAATCGGGCCGCGAAGTCCATGTAACTCCACCCGAGCGCGTGGCCGAGGTGGAGCTGGCCGGTCGGGTACGGCGGCGGCGTGTCCACGACGTAGTCGGGTTCGCCGTCGGGGTTGTAAATCTCTGAACCGCGCCACTCTTCCTGCCACTTCGGTTCGACTCGCTCGGGGTCGTAGCTGTCGGGAACGTCAGTCATGGTGTGGGTATAGCTGACTCTGTCGGGGGAGTAGTCCAATCAGAAAGACGCGCCGCTGCGCTGGACAGTTCAACGTACTACCGACGCAGTCAGCCTCATACGAAAACCGAGTGGACGGGTAGTGATAAAGGTTCTCGTCTGTGCGGACCTTTCCACGCGCCACAGTCGGTCTGCAGTCCCCGCGTCCGCCCGAGTAGAACCGCAACCCCTACCTGCAACCTCCCCGCACGCTCTCCCATGCAACTGGGCGTCATCGGACTGGGCCGGATGGGCCGCATCGTCGTAGACCGGGTACTCGACGCTGGCCACGACGTTGTGGCCTTCGACTTGGACGAGGAGGCGGTGGCGTCGGCCGCCGAGGCGGGCGCGACCCCCGCCGACTCCGTGGTGGACCTCGCCGAGCGACTCGGCGACGAGAAGCGCATCTGGCTGATGGTGCCGGCGGGCGAACCCGTGGACGCCGCGCTCGACGACCTCGGACCGCACCTGACCGACGACGACGTGGTCGTGGACGGCGGCAACTCCCACTTCGAGGACTCGACGCGCCGGGCCGAGGAGACCCCGGCGGCGTACCTCGACTGCGGCACTTCCGGCGGTCCCGCCGGGGCCGAACTCGGCTTCTCGCTGATGGTCGGCGGCCCGGAGTGGGCCTACGAGGAGCTAACGCCGGTCTTCGACGCGGTGGCGACCGGACCGGCAGGCCACGACCGGATGGGTCCCGCCGGGTCGGGCCACTACGTCAAGATGGTCCACAACGGCGTCGAGTACGCGCTGATGCAGGCCTACGGCGAGGGCTTCGAACTGCTGGCGAACGGTCGGTACGACCTCGACCTCGAAGCGGTCGCCCGGACGTGGAACAACGGCGCGGTCATCCGGTCGTGGCTGCTGGAACTCTGCGAGGAGGCGTTCCGCGAGGAGGGCACCGACCTCGGCGACGTGGACGACTACGTGGCCGGTGGCTCGACGGGCACGTGGACGGTGCAGGAGGCGCTGGAGCAGGAGGTTCCGGTACCGCTCATCTATCAGGCGCTGGGCGAGCGGTTCGGCTCTCGGGCGCGCGAGGACGGGCGGTTCTCCCGTCGTCTGGCCAACCGACTGCGGTACGGGTTCGGTCGGCACGAGGTGGCGCGGCGCGAGAAGTAACAGTAGCCAGAGTTCCGTCGCTCCGAGTGCGATTTCCCGTTCCGTTTGGCGGTCCGGTCCCAGCGGTGCCACCGGCACTCACACCCGCGCTACCTTGATAGGCGTCCGACGCGAACGGGAGGAGTATGCCGTCGCCCGTCTCCCTCTTCTTCAGCGACTTCGCGGACGAGCGCGGACGGGTCGACTACTACTGGCCGCGCCTCCGGTCGCTCGACGTGCCGGTGCCTCGGACGACGTTCGTGGCCCTCGAACCGACCGACGACGGCTACCAGTGGGACACCGACGCGATTCTGGCGTTCATGCGCGACAACGACCTCCACCGCGCGTTCGTCCGGACGCAGTTCAAGGCCGCGACGGTCCGACTGCGCGAAGGGTCGTTCGTCTCGCGTCCCGACCCCGAGACCGTGGACCGGACAGTCGAGTCACTCCTGAATCAGAACGACGAGCAGGGCTGGCCCCACGGCGGAGGTCTCGTCGTCCGGGAGTGGTTGGACCTCGATTTCTGTCGGTTTCCGACTCACTCGTGTCACCCCTCGGTCCGGTTCTTCGTGGACGGCGGCGAGGTAATCGGCCGGACGCCCTGCGAGACCACCGGTAGCGTTGCGGACACCTCCGTCGTGGATTCGATGGTCTGTGCAGGCCGGTACGACTACCTCGAACCGCTCCTCCACGACGCGTCGTTCGCGACGCCGCGCCGGTACGCCGAGCGAATCGCCGCGGCGTTCGACGAGGCGACGTGGGGCGTCGACTTCGTCCTCGACACCCGCGGGGACTGGTACTGCGCCGAGTTCAACTTCAACGGCGTCTACTGGAATCGCCGAGAAGAACGGTGGTGGGACATGTGCGGTCAGGGTGACTTCGAGCCGTTCGGCCCGACCGAACTCCACTCCGCCGCGCTGTGGGACGTACGGCCCGAATCCGCCGACGGGTCGAGCGACCGGTGGTGGTGACGCGGGTCGCGGTCTAGTTCGGAGAACGAAGAAAGCAGACTATCCGAGGACGCACTCCAGCACCGGATACTTCTCCACGAGCGCTCGTCCGCCGACCTCGTACTGCTCGATGGAGGCGTCGAGGGTCGAGAATCACAGCAAAATTGTTCGCGTGTGACCGTGAACTACCGGAACGACTCTACGGCGCGAGTCGAACCACCGGTCAGAAGTCGCCGTTCACGATGTCGGCGACGCGCTGACGGTCGAACAGTTCTCCCTCGGCGTCGTAGACCTGTTTGGCGGCGCGCTCGGTGAGGACGAGGTTCGTGATTGGACCCTGATACAGCGACCCGCCGCGGTAGACGTCGCCGTTCTTGACCGCGGTCAGACTGCTGGCGACGTCGTGGTCCTTCATGAACGAGACGACCGTGTTCTGGAACTGCTTGGCGGTCTTGCCCTCCTGTCCGCGGAGCAGCAGCACGTCGGGGTCCACTTCCAGCAGCGTCTCGTAGTCGATTTCGCCGCGGCTGCTGTGGAAGTCCTTGACGTCGGTCTTGGCGAGCGCGTCGCGAACCTTCAGGTCGCGCCACTGCTTGAAGCTCGTCCCTTCGCTGATGACGTAGGGGAGGAAGCTCTCGGGTTCGTCGCCGCCAGCCCACAAGACGGCGACGGCCGGGCGCTCGCTCTTCGGCGGAACGACCTCCGAGACCTTCGACTGGAACTCGTCGTGGAGCGCGCTGAACGCCTCGTAGCGGTCGGTGCGCTGGAACAGCTCCGCGAGCTTTCCGAACGCCTCGTAGAGCGTGTAGTAGCGGTAGTCCTCGTGCCAGCCGTAGCCGCGCGAGAAAATGCTGTTACCGAAGAAGGGCGCGATGTTCTGGCTGACCTCGTCGATGTCGGCCTGCTTCCAGCCCTTGAACCGGTTCATCAGGAAGTTGGGGTCGATGACGTGAACGTCGGCGTCGAGTTCGTAGAACAGTTCCTTGCTCACCCCGTCCTGATACAGGCTCACCATGTCGCTCTTGTCCACGGAGACGCCGTCGATGGCGTCGTAGTACTTGGTGTGATAGCGGCTGGTGAGCCACAGCGCCTTCGGCGGTTCGACGCCGAGCGCGACGCCCATGTCGGCCCAGCTACCGTTGTTGGCCACCCACGTCTGGGGCACGGAGTCGAACGTCACGTCGCCGACGGGTTCCATCGAGACGGTGTAGGACTCGCCCTCGGTCGTCGTCTCGGTGGCTTCCTCCGTGGTCGTCGTCGTCTCTTCGGTCGTAGTCGTCGTCGTCCCCTCGGTCGTCGTGGCGGTCTGCTCGTCGCTCGACCCGCCGGTACACCCCGCGAGGATGCCGGAGGCCGCCAGTGCGCCGCTGACCGTGAGATACTTGCGTCGGGTCGTCCGTACCGAATCGTCTCTTGCCATTGGCTTTTAGGTCTGCCTAATCCGGGTTAAGAACTTCGATTTTAGGCCGTCCTAAATCGAATGACACGCTCTTCGCAGACGCCTCACTCCTCGCGGGCGACGTACACGTCCTCGCGCGGTTCGTACTCGATTTCGGTCGCTACCTGCTCGGCGACCTCTTCGCCGCAGATTCGAGCGACCAGATACAGCGCCAAGTCGAGTCCCGAGGTGACGCCCGCGGTCAGTACGTCGCCGTCGTCCGACGGCGTGGCACTGCTCGACAGAGTGCCACGGGAGGCGTCCACTACGCGGGCGTCTACGACTTCGGCGTCGGTCTCCCGGAGGTCGTCCAGTGCGCTCGCGTGCGTGACCGCAGGACGGTCGTCCAGAACCCCGGCCTCCGCGAGAAGCATCCCGCCGGTGCAGACCGCCGCGAGTCCGACCCCGTCCTCATGAAGGTCCGCGAGCGCCCGCGGGAGGTCGCCGCGCTGGGCCTCGGCCCACGCGCTGGCGTCCGCGCGGTCGTTCCACCCGCCGCCGGGGACGACCACGAGGTCGGGGTCCGCGTCGGCGAGTCGGCCGTCCACCTCGACGCCGAGACCGTGACTGGCGGTCACTCGGTCGGCCGAGTCGAGCGTGCGGACGCTCACGTCGAGGTCGCACCCGCGGTCGCTCGCGTGCGAGAACACTTCGTACGGAGCGATGGCGTCCATCTCGTCGAACCCCTCGTAGACGACGACTGCGATGTCGGTGGTCACGGCGTACGCTCGTCGCGCGGAGGGCAAAAACGTGTGCCCGCTGTCGGATGGCAATCACAATGCTGTTAAACCACCCTTCCGTAGCCCCACACATGGTAGACGTACTGGGTCTGGGACTCGGGCTAACGCTCGTCCTCATCGTGGTGGCGCTCCACTACTCGGAGGGCACCGAGTGGCGGACTCCCGACGATATCTCCCAAGAGGTGCTCGAACGCCGAGCCGAGACCGTGGCGGAAACCGACTTCCCCGAACCGATGAACCGCTCCATCGGCGGCGGTGGCGGTGCGGTCGCGGTCGGCGGTGGTGCCGAAGGTGAACTCGAAGGCGAAGACGACGAGGACGCCGGTTTCGACCCCGCCGCCATCTCCGACGACGAGGTGGAGTACTTCGACGTCGAGTACGTCAACGAGGGCGAGACCATCGAAGTCGCCAACAACGAGACGCTGCTGGAAGCCGGTGAGGACGAGGGCTGGGACCTACCCTACGCCTGTCGGCAGGGCCAGTGTCTCTCCTGTGGTGGCAAGGTTCAGAACGGCGACGCAACCGAGTACGTCCGACACAGCAACAACGAGACGCTCGGCGAGGACGAAGTCGAGAAGGGGTACGTCCTCACCTGCACCGCGTACCCGACCGACGACCTCGCACTCGAAACGAACGAGACGCCCTGACGCAGTCGGGACACCCGACGCAACGGGACCGCCGCGATTTTCACGCCTCTCTACGCGCTCGTTTTCCGTATAGCGGGTTGAAATTTCGACCCGAAGCATTGAAATCCTAAGAAGTTCTGAAGGAGAACAGTGCCATCGACCCAGTCCGACGGTATCACGGAGGGTGGGTTAGCGCGTCCACTCTTCCACCTCGCGTGGCCCATCGTGGTCACGCAACTCCTGCAGGTCGCCTACAACGTCGCCGACGCGTTCTGGTTGGGTCGCTACTCGGCCGACGCGGTCGGCGCGATTAGTCTCTCGTTCCCGATAATCTTCCTCCTCATCGCGTTCGGCGGCGGGTTCAGCGTCGCGGGGAGCACGCTCGTCGCGCAGTACATGGGCGCGGACAGCGACGGGTCGGCCGGGAAAGTCGCGGGCCAGACGCTGGGATTCGTCGTCGCCGTCGGCGCCCTCCTGAGCGTCGTCGGCTACTACGGCGCGGGACCGATGCTGTCGGTGTTCCCCAGCGACGACACCACCGCCGAACAGGTCGTCCCGCTGGCCGAGCAGTACATGAAGATATTCTTCCTCGGTCTCCCCCTCATGTTCGGCTTCCGGGCGTTCTCCGCGCTCCTCCGGGGGTACGGCGACACACGGACGCCGATGCGCGTGATGGCCGTCAGCGTCGCGCTGAACGTCGTCCTCGACCCGATTCTCGTCTTCGGGGTCGGTCCCTTCGACGAGATGGGCATCGAGGGTGCGGCGTGGGCGACGCTGGTCGCGCGTGCGGTCGCGGGTCTCGTCGGCGTCGCCATCCTCTTCGGGACCGATATGGGTCCGGACGTTCACCTCGGCCACCTCGCGCCCGATTTCGAATATATCCGAGATATCGTCCGCATCGGGACGCCGTCGGCGTTCGAGCAGTCGGCGGGTGCGCTGGCGATGGTGACGCTGACCGTGATGATAGTGACGTTCGAACCGGCGGTCATCGCCGCCTACGGACTGGGCAACCGACTCATCTCGCTGGTCTTCCTCCCGGCGGTCGGTCTCGGGCGGGCGACCAACACGATGGTGGGCCAGAACCTCGGCGCGGGCAACCCCAAACGGGCCGAACAGGCGGTCAGACTCGCGGCGACGGTCGGGGCGAGCGTGATGTTCGTGCTGGCGGTCCTCGCCGCACTGTTCCCCGAACCCATCGTCTCGGTGTTCATGGCGACCGGCACCGACGCCGCTCGCGAGACGGTCGAGTACGCCTCGGAGTACCTCCGCATCAGGACGGTCGAATTCGCCTTCATCGGCGTGTTCCAAGTGCTGGTCGGGGCCTACCGCGGCGCGGGCAACACCAAGACCGCGCTGGCGTTCTCGATGATTACCCTCTGGTTCGTCCGCGTTCCGGTGGTCTACCTGCTCGCCTTCCGGACCGCACTCGGCCCGACCGGCATCTGGGTCGGCGTCGCGGTCGGTCACGTCGTCGGGGCCATCGCGGCCGCGCTGTGGTTCACCCGCGGCACGTGGAAGCGCGCAGTCATCGACGACGGGAGCGTCGGCGCGTCGGTCGAAGCGGACGCCGCCGTGTCGGAGGACTGAGTTGCGGGTTTCAAAACGGTTAAGCCTCCGAATCGAGTAGTTCGCTGCGAGGGCGGCTAGTTCAGCGGACGGAACGCTTGGTTCCGGACCAAGAGGTCGTGGGTTCAAATCCCACGTCGCCCGCTTTCTCCTGCGACCGATACGGCAGTAGACGAACTGCTCGGCCTCGTCCGGAGTAAGAAGCCATCGAGACGGAGAGCGGACGCCGACGCGAGTCACGAGACGCGTTACCGTATCTCGGAAACCCATTTACGTTTCACCTTACTTGTCGGACGTGTAGGATAACTGTCTAGGACTGGTCGTAGAGCGAACAACTCGCAACCTTCAAAAATACCCCTTTCGTTTCGAAATATCATGAACACCACAGGCACCGACGATACGATTACCGAGGGCGGACTCCTCGGCCCGATGTTCAAACTGGCGTGGCCCATCGTCGTCATCCAGTTGTTGCAGGTCACCTACAACATAGCCGACACGTTCTGGCTCGGGCGACTGTCGGCCGACGCGGTGGGCGCGCTTAGCCTCGCGTTTCCGCTCATCTTCCTGCTCATCTCCATCGCGGGCGGGTTCACCACCGCGGGGTCCATCCTCGTCGCCCAGTACACGGGCGCGGACAGCGAAGGGTCCGCCGGAAAGGTCGCGGGCCAGATTCTGACGTTCGTCACGCTGTTGGCGCTCGCACTGAGCGTCTTGGGCTACGTCGCCACCGATTCGATGCTCGAACTGCTGCCGAGTCAGGGCGCGACCACCGAGCAGATAATTCCGCTCGCGGGCCAGTACATGGAGGTGTTCTTCCTCGGCCTCCCGTTCCTGTTCGGCTTCTTCGTGTTCACGTCGCTGATGCGCGGGTACGGCGACACGAAGACGCCCATGCGCGTGATGGTGGTCTCGGTCGCGATGAACGTCGTCCTCGACCCCCTGCTCATCTTCGGAATCGGTCCGGTTCCGGCGCTGGGCATCGAGACCGAGATACTCTCCGGGATGGGCATCGAGGGCGCGGCGCTGGCGACCATCCTCTCGCGCGGCGTCGCCAGCGTCCTCGGGTTCTACGTCCTGTTCGTCGCCAGAGTGGGACCCGACGTGCAGACGAGGTATCTCGTTCCGGACCTGAGCTACATCTGGGACATCGTGCGCATCGGCGTCCCCTCGACGCTCGAACAGTCGATGAGCGCGCTGGCGATGATAACGCTGACCGCGATGGTGGTCCAGTTCGCGCCGCCGGTGGTCTCGGCCTACGGACTCGGCAACCGCCTCGCCTCGCTGGTCTTCCTCCCGGCGATGGGTCTCGGACGGGCGACCAACACGATGGTCGGTCAGAACCTCGGCGCGGGCAAGTCCGAACGGGCCGAGCGCGCCGCGTGGATAGCCGCGAAGGTCGGCGCGGCCGTGATGTTCGGGGTCGCGGTGATCGCGGCGCTGTTCCCCGAACCCATCGTCTCGGTGTTCATGGCCACCGGCACCGACGCCGCCCGAGAGACGGTCCGCCACGGCGCGGAGTACCTCCGGATTCGCTCGGTGGAGTTCACCTTCATGGCGATTCTGCAGGTCATGCTCGGGGCGTACCGCGGCGCGGGCAACACCAAGACCGCGATGGCGTTCTCGGCGGTGGCGCTCTGGGTCGGCCGGGTGCCGACGGTCTACTACCTCGCGTTCGTCGCGAACATGGGCGCGACCGGCATCTGGGTCGGGATGGCGCTGGGCAACGTCCTCGGAGCCATCGCGGCCGTGCTGTGGTTCACCCGCGGGACGTGGAAGGCGACCGTCATCGACGAGGACGAGACGGCCGAGAGCGCCGCTGCGCCGACGCCGGGAGCGGAACCCGAGGTGTCGGAGACCGGGACGTCCGGGCCGACGGACGGGAAGTAGCTACAGCGAAACCGCGGTGCCGACGCCGCTCTGCTCTGCCTCCTCGAAGACGTATTCGGCGGCCGCCGCGTCCAGCACCGCAGTGCCGACGCTCTCGACCACGAGGATGTCGTCGTCGGAATCGCGGCCGGTCCGTCCCTCCAGCGCCGCCGAGAAGGCCACGAGGTCGTCCGCCGCGAGGTCGGCCCCCAACGCGTCTCCGGTTTCCGCGACTTCCTCGGGCACGTCGGCGAAGACGCGACTCGCGCGCTCGAACGTCTCGGCGTCCAACTCTCTCATCTCGGCGGTGTACGCCCCGACAGCGACGACCAGCGTGCCGGGGTCCAGCGCCCCGCCGGGAAAGACAGGTTCGGTCGCTGTCGTCGCCGTCACGACCACGTCCGCGCCCCTAACTGCGTCTTCTGGAGAGTCGGCGGTCACGATTGCGTCCGCGGGCAGGTCCAACTCCTCGCAGAGGTCGGCGACGCAGTCCTCCTTCGAGTCGCTGGGCGAGTAGACCCGCACCGATTCGAGGTCGGTCGCGGCCGCGATGGCCCGGGCCTGCCAGCGCGCCTGGGTGCCCGCGCCGACGAGCGCGAGCGTGAGGCCGGAGTCCGGGGCCGGAGTCACTGCGAGTTCGGCCGCCGCGAGTCCGCCGATGCACCCCGTCCGGGCGTTGGTGATTCTCGTCCCCGCGAGGTAGGCCGCCGGGAGACCGGTCCCCGCCTCGGTGAGCGCGATTTGGGCGTTGACGGTCGGCAGACCGCGCTCGGCGTTGCCCTCGTGGACGCCGACTAACTTCGTCGCGTAGAACGCGGCCCCGTGGAGGTAGGCGGGCATGACGAGACCGGTACCAGCGGGGTCGGGACCGTCGAGTCCCGCCCCGACCGGGAAGTGGGGGCGGTCGGGGCGTTCCACTTCGCCCCGGCCCTGCTTGACGAACGCCTCGCGGACCACCGTCAGGAGGTCCCGGAGGTCGAGGCAGTCGGCGACCTGCGAGTCGGAGAGGATGCGGACCATACGCGGGGGTTCGGCGGCCCGAAGGATATGCGTTCCTCCGCACCGGGGTCGGCAGTCGAGAGTCGAACGGTCCAGAATCCCCCGGCTACAAGTCCGCGCTCGCCCTCTGGTCGGACATGAACCTCTTCGACTCGACGTGGACCGACGCCGACGCCGCGGAGACCGACCTCGCGCTCCTGCCGGTCGGCAGCACCGAACAGCACGGTCCGCACGCGCCCCTCGGCACCGACGTACTCACCGCCGAGGCGGTCGCCGAGGCGGGCGCTGACGCCTACGGCGGCGAGGCGGTCGTCGCGCCAGCGATCCCGGTCGGTGTCGCGGCCGAACACCGCCAGTTCACCGGCACGCTCTGGGTCAGCCCCGACACCTTCCGGGACTACGTCCGCGAGACGGTCGCCAGCCTCGCCCACCACGGCTGGGACCGGGTGGTCCTCGTGAACGGTCACGGCGGTAACGTCGGTGCGCTCCGCGAGGTCGCAGGGACCATCACCCGGGAGGACGACGCCTACGCCGTCCCGTTCACGTGGTTCGACGCGGTCGGCGACCACGGCGACGAGATGGGCCACGGCGGCCCGCTCGAAACCGCCATGCTGCGCCACGTCGCCCCGGACCTCGTGGCCGAGGAGCGCGTCGCGGAGGCCCGCGAAGGGGCCAGCGACCGGTGGGGCGAGTGGGTCAGCTACTCGAATCTGGCGTACGACTCGGCGGAGTTCACGGAGAACGGCGTGGTCGGCGACCCCGCGGACGGTCCGGCCGAGCGCGGGGCGGAACTGCTGGAACTGGCGAGCGAGGCGCTGGGGCGACTGCTCGAAGCCGTCGAATCGCGGGACGTGCCCCTGCCACCGCACAAGTAATCGGACTGTCCCTCTGCGGGGGAGTCCGCGCTGTGGACGCGGAAGGGAAGGAGAACGAGAGTACGCCGAACGGGCCACACACCTTATTCGGATTCGCGGCGTACCTCGGGGTATGAGTGAATCAGGGGACGACGACCGGACGCTCGGTCTGGACTTCAGCGACATCGAGGAGGACCTCGAAAACGAGGACTATCCCGTCTCCGCGGACGAACTGCTCGAACGGTACGGCGACCGCGAAATCGGGATGTCGGACGGGTCGGAATCCTTCGGCGAGGTGCTGGTGACGGGCGGCGACGAGGAGTTCGAGTCCGCCGACGAGGTCAAACAGACCGTCCTGAACCGTGTCGGTAGCGAGGCCGTCGGTCGGAAGGGCTACACCGACCGCGGCGCGGGAAGCGCCGAGGGCGAGGAGAGCGACGAGTCGTTCTGAGGCGGACTCAGTCCGCTGCTTCGGCCTCTTCGGCGTCCTCCGCCTCGGCCTCGTCGGCGTCGTCCGCGCCGGTCTCCTCGGCGTCCGCAGAATCAGTTTCGATCTGGATGTCCTCCAGCGTGTTCTTCAGACCGGGAATCGTACTGGTGAGGTCGCCGACCTGCTCTTTGGCGTCCTCGATGTCTTCGATGGCCTCGCCGACGCGCTCGATTTCGGCTTCGAGGTCGTCGGCGTCCTCGAAGGCGTCTGCGCGTTCGCCCATCGTGTACCACTTCTTGGCGTCCCGGAGCGCGTCCTCGGCGTCGCCGGTGTCGAGCGCGGACCGGAGCGCGTTGAGCGCTCCGAGGGTGTTGTCGGCCTCGACGTTCCAGATCGCGTCGGCGTCCGGGAGCGTCTCGCTCGCCGCTTCGAGACTGGCCTCCACGTCCTCGCGAACCTCGTTGGCGGCCTCGCCGAACAGTTCGTCCTCGTCGAGTGTCGATTGGCTCATACGTTCCAGTTCGGCGCGGTTCCTTTTAAACCCACGCCCGAAACTGAAAGTGAAACCGGCTACTCGTCGGAGTCTCTTCGACGGGAACCGTAAGGTACGACCCGAGTTCGTGCGAGGGACCGACTCCGTTACGAGTAACCGACGAACTGTCACGCTCGAACCGACCTGACAGAATCGACAGCGTGGTAGCTACCGGTCGAGCAACGGAATCACCGCAACTGCACCGCGACCCCACCGAGACCACCACGACAGCACCGCACCGTGTGGCTACAACACCGGGCGACGATAGCTATCGTCGCGACCGACCGATAGAGGCTCTGACCCTCAGACGTCGTCGAAGTCGCTGTTCACGTTCCCGTCGCGGTCGAGGTCGATGATGGCGTCGAACAGGCCCATGAACTTCTCGACGTGCTCTTCGTCGTGGACGCCCTTCGAGAGGTGGAACAGACCCACGGCGTCGTGTTCGTCGAGGAGACTCAGAATCTCCCGAATTACGTCGCGGACGCGCGACTCGTCGGCGTAGTACGCCATCTCGGTGATGGAGTCGAGGCTGATGCGGCGTTTCCCGTCGGTCTTTTCGAGGAAGTCGCGGGTGACCTCCAGAACCCCGTCTAGGTCGTCGGGCGAGGAGACGTAGTGGACGTTCTCGGTGCTTCGTCGGGAGTAGCCGCGTTCGATGCTCAGAGTGTCCAGAATCTCGGCTTTGCTCTCGTCCACGTCGTAGTGGTCGAGTTTCTGCTTGACCTCGCGCGCCGTGGTCCGGGTCGAGATGACGAGGAAGTGGTCGGTGTCGGTCTTGAGGAAGTCGGTGTCGATGCGGTCGGTCTCGCCCGTACTCGGATGGAGGAGGAGAACTCCCGTCCCGCCGGGAATTGTCTCGGGTGTATTTTCGATGGCGATCTGATAATCCATATCGTGCGGTATTACGGTGCGCCACCTTAAGAATGCGGGTCAAGCGCGCGAGCGTCGCCTGTGGGGGTCAGAACACGCTGTCGGCGGTCGCGGCACCGACCACGCTGAACACCGCGCCGACGCTGATGGCTCGGAGCGTGATGGACACGGTCTCCATCGACGGCCCGCCGTTCACGAAGGTATCTTCGAGGAAGGTGCCGGGCGCGCCGAACGACAGCGAGAGGATGGCGACGGACCCGTACGAGACCAGCATCAGCGAGACGAACCGAATCGGGACGCCCGCGACCTCCGACTCGCGGTCGGGGTCGCGGTCGTCGTCGGCCTTGTAGAGCGCCCCGTACCCGATGAGGAACACGAGGAGGACCGTGGCCGCGGCCTGAAACCACGTCATGTCCGCGGCCAGGGACCACACCTCCTCGGTGACGACGAACGGTCCGGCCAGCAGGAAGCCCCCGACTATCTGCTGGGCGGAGTCTGCCAGCGCGTACCGCTTCTTTCGTCCGACCATACGCCCTCTGACACACTGCGGGGCTAAAAGACCCGCGTCTCCCGGGACCGTACGGCCGGTAGTTCCGTCTCGAAGGGACCGGTCCGACTCGGGGTCGCCGGGTCTGACTCGGAGAGACCGAGTTCGAGTCCGGTCGCCGTTCCGAATCCGTTTTGTCGGTGGCGCGTCTCGCTCCCCGCATGAGCGTGCGCGAGGAGTTCGACGATTGGGCGGCCGACGGCCGCGACAAGGGAATGGAGGACCGCCACTGGCACACCGCCAAGTACGTGCTGGCCCGGATGCCGGTCGAGGCGGGCGAGACCGTGCTGGACCTCGGGACGGGGAGCGGGTACGCCGCCCGCGCGCTCCGAGACACCAAGGCCGCGGGCCGGGCCTACGGACTCGACGGGTCGCCAGAGATGGCGCGCAACGCCCGGGGATACACCGAGAACGAGTCTACGGGGAGCGAGGGCGACGCGGGGTTCCTCGTCGGCGACTTCGACCACCTCCCCTTCGAGGACGACAGCGTGGACCACGTCTTCACGATGGAGGCGTTCTACTACGCCAACGACCCGCACCAGACCCTCCGCGAAGTCGCCCGCGTTCTCCGCCCCGGCGGCACCTTCTTCTGCGCCGTGAACTACTACGAGGAGAACGTCCACTCCCACGAGTGGCAGGAGTTCATCGACGTGGAGATGACGCGCTGGTCGGCCGCAGAGTACCGCGAGGCGTTCCGCGAAGCGGGTCTCCACGTCGCCGAGCAGGACAACGTGCCCGACCGCGACGTCGAGATTCCCGACGAGAGCGAGTTCCCGACCGACGACTGGGACTCCCGGGCGGAGATGGTGGAACGCTATCGAGAGTTGGGGACCCTGTTGACGGTGGGCGTGGCGCGTTGAGCAACGTCGTCTAAAATTTTAGGGACTCGCACGTCAGTACTCGGAACAAATTTATATGTAGGGTCTACGTAGAGAATACGTACAGCATACGCACACCATATGTATGCAGGAAAAGTGCATGCGTTAGGTGATTCAAACTATGTCTATCAACGAAGCCCTTGAGGAAGTCGAAAATCGGGTTGAACGACGATCTGAACTCTGTCAGAGCGCTCGGCAAAAAGGCCACGAGGTTGCATCCCTACAAGATTAGCCTCATCGCAGTCTGCTAATAAACGCGCTCTTCCCATCGTCGGTACGAGTAAGGAGTTCTTCTTTTCCTGCCCGCTTGATCAACTCGATAACAAATTCAGTACTTTTCTTTTGATGAAGTCGTCCAAAGTGGCTATGGGGGTCAGCTACATTCAGTTCTCGATTAGATAGCTCAATTTCGATACTACCCTTTCGGACGACAGTCGAACATCCCCATTGTTCGAGATAGTGAAAAGTGGTTGCGTTCCGGCGCAACGTCAGCAATCGTTTCGATTCCCGAATATAGTCGTTTGCCCAAGAGTGCCACGCTCCCTGATCGGTGCCTGCTTTCGGTGCCTCAACTTCTGGAGCAACGGATTCAAGATACGTTCGGACGACCGAAATCGCAGTACGGTGGTTTGCATTCGGAAGTGGATGACCGAGAATCAAATTAGAAAGTAAATTTCCGGCGACTTCCGGAACTGATTGTCGCCACTGAACTCGTTCGAATTGGCTTACTATTTCGGTGAAATCCGGTTTCTTGTACCATTGTAGCGGCTCACCTCGGCTTTCACATCTCTCTTTGACGCCGGTAAATGCGTATAGAACGGTATCCACAAGTACTTGTTCTGCGTCAGACAGTCCCTCATCGTAGTCGTCTGGTAATTCTGGAGGAAATAGCTCAGCAGTGTACAGACAATGTATGTGTCGTTTTAGCGAGTGTTTTTGGATCTCTGTTCGCAGTTTGCCAGTACGGCTAGCAGAGTTGTTCTCGTACTGCTCTCGTTGTTTCTGTACGACTGCCGGGTCTGGATTAGCGAACTCCAAGGAAAGTACAACCTCGCCCAAATCAAGGTGGTATGGCACCATTCCCATATGCTGCCATATAATCACACATTCGATTAAAATGTATTCTTCTGTTTGGTATCGAATTTTATCAAGGTATGAATCGAGAATACCAAAGCGCTAGTCTTCTTGACTCCGCGCGAACCCGTAGAACTCGTCGTTCGGTCGCATGTTCGCCATCGTCGCCATCCGGTTGCTGAGGTTGAAGAACGCGGTCACGCTCCCCACGTCCCAGATTTCCTCGTCGGTGAGTCCCGCGTCGCGCAGGGCGGCCACGTCGTCTTCGGTCACGCGGCCCGGTTCCTCGGTGAGTTTCACCGCGAAGTCGAGCATCGCCCGGCGGCGCTCCGAGAGGTCGGCGGCGCGGTGGTTGGTGGCCAACTGGTCGGCCAGTTTCGGGCGCTCGCTGTAGAACCGACAGAGCGCGCCGTGGGCCACCACGCAGTAGAGGCAGTCGTTCACGCCGCTGACCGTCACGACTATCATCTCGACCTCCTCGCGGTCGAGGGGCGTGTCCTCGACGAGCGCGTCGTGGTACTCGAAGAACGGCCGGAAGTGGCTCGGTTTGTAGCCGAAGGCCCGGAAGACGTTCGGCGTGAATCCCGCGCGCTCGGTCTCCTCCTCGATGCGCTCCCGGAGGTCGTCGGGCAAGTCTTCGACGTCGGGAACCGGGAAGTTCGTCATCGGTTCGTCGGACATGACAGTGTGTCGTACTGCCGGTCGGCTATTCAGTGTTCACCCCTCCCTGTCCTTTTCCGACCTCTCGCTCCCCGTCGCCTCCGTGTCCCCGCTACCCGTCGTCCGCCTCGCGCCAGTTCTCGCGGAGCAGTCCGTACTGGACGGTATCGACGTACTCGCCGTCGATGAAGCGGTCCCTGCGGACGCGGCCCTCCTCCTCGAACCCGAGCGATGTAAGGAGGGCGCGGGAAGCGTCGTTGAAGTCGTAGGCCATCGCGCCCACGGCGGGGTGGTCGTACGTCCGGAAGACGTACTCGACCACCAGCGACACTGCCTCCGTGCCGTAGCCCTCGCCGTGGACCTCCGGCACGAGCCAGTACCCCAGTTCGGGGCGTCGCCAGTCCGCGTCCTCGACGGAGACGACGCCGAGTCGCTCCACCTCGTCCTCGTCGGGGCGGCCCGGCCCCGCGTCGTCTCCGTCGAGACAGACGAGGAACCGGTCCGCGTCGTCGTCCTCGAAGAACTCCTCGACTTCCTCGCGGTTGGCGAGCGGCGAGCCGAGCGGATAGCGAATCTCCGGATTGGCGCGCGAACGCTGGAGGAAAGAGAGGTCCTCGCGCTCGACGGTCCGGAGCGTGACTCGCTCGCCGCTGGAAACGCGTGCGCCCGGCATGGGCGCACCGATGCGGACGCGGCGCATATGCTTTGGGCTGGCGTGTGAACTATCCCCGCGGTCGGACGGTAGCTCAGATTCCCCGGACCGTCTCGATGACGCCTGTGCTTTCGAGGGTCATCCAGAGGAGAAACAGCCCGTAGAGGCCCAGCAGGAGGTAGGCCTCGGCGTCGGTGAGTTCGAGGTGGGTGCGGGTGACGACGACGAACACGAGCGTGGCGAACGCGAGAAACCCCATCATCGGGATGGCCGCGAGGAAGTTGACGGTGGCCGACCCACCGAGGATGACGCCGACCGGGATGGCGACGAGCAGGTTGAACGTGTTGCTCCCGAGGACGTTCGTGAGGCTGGTGATGCTCTCGTCGTTCTTCGCGGCGTTGATGCTGACGAACGCGTCGGGGAGACTCGTCGCGGCGGCGATGACGGTCAGCCCCCACAGGAAACTCGGCGTGTCGAATATCCGGCCGAAGCCGAGCGCCGCGCGGACGATGCCCTCGACGCCGACCGCGATGAGCACGAGCGAGACGGCGAGGACGGCCCACTCGCGGTCGGGGTTCACGTCGACGACGTCGGTCGGCACGTAGTCGCGGGTGTCCTGATACTGGAGGAAGACGTAGATGCCGTAGGTGGCGAGGGGCATCACCACGAGCGCGGGCGTCAGAATCGCCGCCGAGTTCGTCCCGCCGGGGACGTAGGTCGCCCCGAGGGCGAACGTGATGAACAGCACGAGGACGCTGATGATGTAGAACTGGGCGTCCTTGTGGACGATGTCGCGGGTCGCTTCGAGCGTCTCGCTGGCGAGCGCCGAGAGCGCCGGGATGACCAGCAGGTTGAAGATGGCGCTGCCGACGATGGCCCCGACGCCGAGGCCGAACTCGCCGTGGACGAGCGTGCTGATAACGACCGAACTGAGTTCGGGGAAACTCGACCCGATGGCGACGACGACGGCCCCGTGAACCGCGACCGGCAGCCCGTAGTGCTTGCTGAGTCGCTCCGCGGAGCGTTCGAGGAGTTCGCTCCCCTTCCAGATGACTGCAGTCGCGCCGACCGCCAGCAGGAGATACCAGACGATGGGACTCATCGGGCGGAACGTGGAGGGCCTCGCTGAAGATACTGGCGGATAGCCGCGGCGTCAGATGCGCTCTCGGTGTTCTGTCCCGTCAGGTCTTCTCCCCGGCGAGAATCTCGGCGTCGAGCCAGTTCTCCTCGGGCGGGAGCGGACAGGCGAAGGTCTCGCTGTACGCACAGAACGGCGAGTACGCGAGGTTGAAGTCCAGCACCATCTCGGTCCCGTCCTCCAACCCGCCCTCGGCCTCGAACTCCATGTACCGCCCGTTCTCGTAGGTCTGCTGGCCGGTCGTCTTGTCGCGGAACGGGACGAACAGGCCCTCGCCGTCCTCCCGCTGGCGGTAGCCCGCGACTTCGTACTCCTCGCCGTCGAGGTCGAAATGGAGCGTCGCGATGCGGAGGTATCGCTGTGGCGCGCCCGCGGTCACGTCCATCTCGACGGGGTCGGGTCGCTCGTGGACCTCGACGGTCGCGGTGACCCGGTAGTCGGGGTCCGGTTCGAAGTAGTCGAGGCTCTCGAAGTCCTCGCGCTCCTCGGGCGGAATCGGCGATTGGGGGTGGTCGGCGAAGAACTCGTCCTTCTCGGCGCGGTGGGCGCGGAGTCGCTCGCGCCACTCCTCGACGTCGAAGTCGGCGTCGGTCGAATCGGCGTCCTCGTCGGTCGCGCTGTCGGTCATGGTCGGGCGTAGTCGTTCGCGCCGGGTAACGCTTCTCATCGCTCGTCTTTCGGTTCGAGGGAGAGGGGTGGAGATAGAGTTTAGAGTGATGTTGTGGGAAAGTGTGGTTCGAGGGGTGTGGTTCAGGGGGATGTGGTTCGGAGTACAGTGGTGTGAGGAGTCTGTCGCGGAGAGGCTAGCTACTGCTTGAGCCAATCATACCGCACGACACCGCGAACCTCTCGAACCTCCCCAGCCTCGCGGCCGCCTGAACGCGGCCGCTCCACCGGCGGACAAACCGCGTCCGCCGAGCTGTTGCGAATCAGCGATTCGCCCCATCCCGAAAATCTCTGATTTTCGAAGACTGCGGTCACGTCCGTTCTCGCAGACTTCGCGCGCCGTGGCGTGGCACGAGGCCACGCCAGCACGCGCCGACGGTCCGTACCGACGAGTGGACTGTTGAGGTGGACGTACTCCGTTTAGAGGCTGTATTCTGTGGCGGAGGACGCACTGACCGTGACTCGCCGAGGAGGAGCAGCGACGCTGCTCCCATGCTTTTACCGGTAAGACGGTGCCTCAATCGGTCCCATCAGCTTCGAGGGGACGTAGGCTTGCTCGCGAGATTAGAGACAACCGTTGTACGCATCACCTCCTTCTTTCACTTTCCGAGCGTGTTCGTCCCACTTCTCCAGCGTTGAGAAGTTGAACGAGACACTCCCGGATTGGTCCACCGAAAAGCCAGTGACCTTGGTCTCACTGTACATGTCGTGGTACTCCGCCTCAACGGCCCGCTCTTGATTGGTTGAGAGGAACTCTGCGTCACATGACACCCAGAAGTCCTTATCGCCACAGCCGTAGGAACACGCCGCCCCATCCTTAAACTGGAAGTCAACGCCGTTGAACTCCTCATCGAATACGCTGAGGTTGTCCATGCTGGAGGAGAAGTCTGCCGTGTCCGAGTTGTAGCGGAAGTGGTCGTCATCCCACGAGAGAGTAATTTGATCCGGACCCGGTGAACCGAGGCCTGTACTGGTGTCCATACTAATGTCGTAGAAGATGTTCGCGTACGATGTCGATGCACAGTCGGTATAGTACGTCATCGTCAGTGAGTTACTGAATGTTCTATCGTACCATTGATTGGTAGAGGGACCGTTGTTGTTCTTCTTGGCGAGGCCGAATTCGTGGGGGACAGTTTTAATGTGGTCTGCCTTCTTTTTCAAGAACTGTAGCATCCGCTTTCGACTGCCGGTCTTCTCGCGGATTTTTCCCGCCTGTTTGCGTGCAGTCGCGGCTCGCTCCTCGTTAGTCGGTTTGCCTTTTGCCGCACCTGCGACACCGGGAAGGAGCGCAACGCTCCCTACTCCAACACCTGCACGTAGGATAGAGCGCCGCGAACGTCCATTCTGCGATTCGACACTGTTGTTCAGTATGTCTTCTGACATATATAGTTGAATCAGAATAGTTGCGTATTAAATTATCTAGCTAACATTTTAGGCATTAATTGGAGGGCAAAATAGTTGGACAGAAAATGTATGTCTGTGCAGAATGATACTCTTAATAATGCAGATAACACGTCGAAAGGCCCTCACTGGCCTCGGTATCTCCGCTAGCGGCTTCGGACTTGCTTCGATTGTCGACCGTAACTCCGCTACAGCCATGAACGTTGATTACAGTGGTACGACGGCTACTGAGAAACCGATAGTGAAGAACGAACAACTTTCGATAGACGGGGGATTGGAGCATGGAATCTACTACAAGTCGCTGGTCACGTCCAAGAACGAAGTTCGGTGGGAGTATCTCAGGAAAGAAGATAGTTCGCTCGCGGGGAGTTTAGAGAAAACGAACTGGGGTTCCGAGCTACTAACTGTGTTCGGTTTGGCACTACCGAGGAACGTGGGGTTCGACCCGAAGGAGACAACGCTAGAAGACGGCACGTTGACCAAGAACCTCACCCTTCAAGAAACCCCGAGTTCGTCGTCAGAACTCACGATTCGCACCCACGTTATGCGTCTCGAAAACGTCAACCAAACACCCGAGACGTTCGAGGTAGACGTTACGTATTAATCGAAGTCACGCGCCTCCGCACGTTCTGAGTCGAACGTGTCGGATTCCCTCGCGGGGCCGACGAGAACGCGGCCCTTTTCCCGTCCTGTTCCCTACCGACCGTATGAGCAAACGCGAGCAGTTCCTCGCGGGCAAGCGACCCGAGGACGTGGCGCTGTTCCTCTCGGACTCCTTCGTCGAGGGCGAGGGCGACGGACTGGCCGAGCACGGCGAACAGGTCGAGAACGGCGTGATACTGGTTGTCGAGGGCGACCAAGGCCGGAGCGTGTTCAAGACCGCGACCGGCATGGACGCGATGGGGTTCGCCAAGCAGGCGATGGGCACCGAGGGCGGCGACATCGCTCGGGACCTCTCGGGCGGCCACTGCCCCGACTGCGACGGCGACGCCGAGTTCGTCTTCGCGTTCGCCGAGGAGCAGAACGAGGAGGTCGGCGACCTCTACGCCGAGGGCGACGTGATTCACGCCTACTCCTACTGCGAGTGCGGGACCGCCTACTCCGACAAGTGGCTCGCTGGCGAGACCGAGTAGTTCTCTCTACTGTTTGTTCGCTTCGGGTTCTCCCCGGTGTGACCACGAGAGTGACCAGCAGAGTTAGAGCGTTTTCCTTTTAGAAAGCCCCCGTCCGGTGGCTTGCGTCGCGGAGTGCATCCCGGTGGAACGCATCGCCGAACGTTCGCTCGTGGTCCGTCCCACCGAGCGCCCGCGCCGGTGGGCGCGGTTCCGAGATTCCGGGGAGGGCCGTTCACTGGCCCAAGCCGTTTTGCCGCTCAGTGTCGCAGACCCCGCCATGGGCGACTACGAGCGCGTCCCCGTCGAGGACTGGGCCGACGTCACGGACCACCTCCGCGAACTCGCGGCGGACGGCGAGGTGTCCGAGAGCGACGAGGGCGTCGAAATCACGGTGGGGAGCGCGACCTTCCTCGTCACGAAGGACGGCCGGGTCTCGGCCGGGATGCCGCTCCACGACTTCGAGGACGGCGAGGTCGAGGTGCTCTACTTCGACCACGACCGCGGAGCGGTGCGCGTCGAGAACGGCGACCGTTCTTACGAGTTCCGAGCGCCGTCGTAACCGGACCGCGGGACCCGCGTCGTAAGCGGTTTCATCTCGCGGTGTCTCGGTAGCGTCGATGAGTGACTCCGACGCCCGAGCGGACTCGGCGCGCCTCGACGCGGTGGCGGTCGGCAGCGCGGTCGAGGACCGCGTCTACGCGCTGACCAACCTCCCCGAACCCGACGGCGGCGCGTTCGTCCGCGAGGAATCGACCGCGGTCGGCGGCGTCGCCGCGAACGTCGCGGCCGCGCTCGCCAGACTCGGCCGCGAGACCGGGGTGGTCTCCCGCCTCGGCGACGACGACGCGGCCGACCTGATTCTGGCCGACCTCCGCGACCGCGGCATCGACGCCGAGCGCGTACGGCGGGGCGACCCCGACGAGCGCACCACCTACTCGATGATTCTACGCGACCCCGACGGTGAGCGCATGATAGTCAACGGCGGCGAGGCCGTCCCGAACCTCCGACTGACCGACGAGGACGTCGCGTACCTCCGGCGGGCCGACCTCGCGTTCACCAGTGCGTACGCGCCCGACCCGGTGGTCTCCGACCTCGTGACGACGAAGAAGGAGGACACCGCCGACTTCCCGCCGCTGGTGTTCGACCTCGCGGGACCGCTCTCGGAACTCGAAGACCGGGCCACCCGACCCGAGACGCTCGACGACCTCCTGCCGGTCTGTGACCTCTTCGTCGCCAACGAGGTCTCGGCCCGGTCGTACCTCGGCGCTGACCCCCGGAACGCGATAGAGACGCTCCGCGAGCGGGGCGTCCGCCGGGCCGCGGTCACCCGCGGGACGGACGGCGCACTCCTGCTCGACGGCGAGACAATCGTAGAAATTCCGGCGTTCGAGGTCGAGACGGTGGACACCACGGGCGCGGGCGACGCCTTCACCGCGGGCCTCGTCCACGGGTGGCTTCTCGACGACCGAACGCCCGAGGACGCCGGACGCTTCGCGGCCGCGACCGCGGCGCTGAACTGCACCGCCGAGAACGCCCGGGGCGGTCTCCCGACCGAACCCGAGGTCGAGGCGTTTCTGAACGACCGCTAGCGCGTCTCGTCGGCGGCCTCGACGAGTTTCCGGACGCGCTCCTCGGAGACCGGGTTCGTCGTCTCGCCGCCCTCCTTCAGCGCCGTCCCGACGATGGCCCCGTCCGCGACGCCGAGTATCTCGGCGACGTTCTCCACGGTCGTCCCACTGCCGACGAAAATGGGCGCGTCCAGTCCGGCCTCGTCGCGGGCAGAGACGGCCGCGCGGAGGTGGTCGCCAGAGACCTCGTGGCCGGTCCCCGCGCCGGAGACGACGACGCCCTCGGCGAACCCGCGTTCGACGGGTTCGGCGACCGCTTCGGCGTCGAGCGGACGTTCGGCGAGCGGGGCCGAGTGCTTCACGTCCAAATCAGCGAGGATAGCCACGTCGCTGTCGAGGCGCTCGCGCAGGCGGACCGTCTCGTGGGCCCGCCCCTCGATGACGCCTTGGTCGGTCACGCGCGCACCCACGTGAACGTTCACGCGGACGAGCGCGGCCTCGACCGCGGCCGCGACCGAGAGCGCGGCGTCGGCGTCGTTCCGGAGGACGTTGATTCCCATCGGGAGGTCCACCGCCTCGCGAATCGCCGCGGCGACTCGGGTCATCGACGCGACGACGTGCTTGGGCACGTCCTCGGGGTAGAACGGCGCGTCCCCGAAGTTTTCGAGCATCAGCGCGTCCACGCCGCCGTCTTCGAGTCGGCGGGCGTCGCGCAGCGCGGCCTCCAGCACCTCCTCGAAGTTCCCGGAGAACTTCGGTGCGCCGGGGAGCGGCGGGAGGTGGACCATCCCGACGATGGGCTTCTCGGCGTCGATTGGGGCGTCTGCGGTCGTCATTCGTCGGTTCCGGCCGCTGTATCGTCGTCCGCCTCCGCTTCGGCGTCGCCTTCTGCCTCCGCTTCGTCCCACTCTAGATTCCAGAACGCCTCCAGAATCACCTGCTTGGTCGCGGCACCGCGGGTCGTCCAGTGGTGGGCGTAGTCGAGCATGTCGTCGTAGATGCTCGGCTTGCACCCCGCGGCCTTGGGGTGGCCGCCGCCGTTGACCTGCCGGGCGACCTCGTGAGCGCGCTCGAAGTTGTCCGTGCCCCGAATCGAGGCGCTTCCGGAGGGCTTGACGATGACCGCGGCGTCGGTGCCCTGCTGGCGGAGCGCCTCGGCCACCTCGTTCTGCGAACACCGGCCGTAGGTCACGCCGACCGTCCACGGGCCGATCTCCTCGATGTCGGCGCGGGCGACCGCCTTCTCGATGAGCGCCTCCTTCTCGACGCGCATCTCCGCGAGGAACTCCTCGATCTCCTCGGGCAGGTCCGCGCCGTGTTCGGCGACCGCCTCGATGTACTCCTCGGGTTCGGCCCAGTAGGAGAAGTCCGCGAGGTCGTCGCTCCGCGGGTCGTCTCGAATCCAGAGGTCGTGGTCGCGGGTGACCGCCGCGAGTTCCACCAGATACGCCGGGAAGTCGTAGTCTATCGCTCGGGCCGCCACGTCGGCGGTACACTCCTCCTCGCTGTCGCCGACGACGAGGTCCACGCCCGCGTCCCGGACCGCGTCGGCCACGGTGTCGGTCCACTGGTGGTGGTCGAACCACCTGACCGCGCCCGCCTGCTCGACGAGGGTTTCGAGGGCCTCGCCGACCTCGTCGTAGGTGTCCGGACAGAGGTCGCAGACGAAGATTCGCGCGCCGGGTTCGCTGTAGTCGGCGACGCGCTCCAGCGCGTCTTCGAGGTCGTGAGGCCCGGCGTCGATGAGCGCGCCCTCGCCGTAGGCCTCCCGGACGAGCGCGGTGCAGGCCAGACCGTCGGCGTCGGGGTCAGCCACGACCGCGACGTCCGCGCCGGTCAGCGTCGCTTCGGCCTCGGCTTCCTCCTTCGCCTCCTCCACGGAATCGGGCACGAAAAAGCCCTCTCCGGGTAGAATGGACTTGCGCTCGACAGAGAGAGTATCGTCGTCGATGACCCAGTCTTGCATACCCGTTCGTCCGGGTGCAGCGGGGAAGTAATCCCCGATTGTCGGTCGGTCTGGTCCTCGCGGAGTCTCACTCGTCGCCTTCGAGTTGCCGAACCGTCAGCACGGGGACGGGACACGACCGGACGACGCGCTCGGCCACGCTGCCGATGAGGAATCGGTTCTCACCGTGGCGGCCTCGCGTCCCGGTCGCAACGACGTCGGCGTCCTGTTCGCGGGCGTACTCGGTGATTTCGGCCGCCGGACGGCCCTCGCGGACGGCCGTCACCAACTCGCGGTCGGCGTGGTCTCGCACGGCGTCGAGCGCGTCCTCGCCCTGCGACTCCAGCGCGTCGCGGAGTTCGCCGCGGAGTTCGTCCGGCGAAGATTCGACTTCGCCGGTGTCCACGACGTAGAGGGCGTGAACGGCGGCGTCGAAGCGCTCGGCGAGGTCGAGGGCGATCTGCACGGCGCGAGTGACGCTCTCGGACCCGTCCGTGGCGATGACGACGGTGTCTATCATAGCCACCCCTACTGTCGGACGCCTCTTAAACTTCGGTGGGACGTTCGGTGGCGAGGCGAAAGCGGACGAGACGCGAGGTGGGAGAGCGCAAGGACGGACGGGCGGGAGAAAACGGTGTTAGCTGTGAAGAGCGGAGAAACGGGACGGCGTTGGCTACAGGTCCGAGATGGTGTCATCGGAAGAATACTTTTACCATCTGTCCCTGCGAACAACGAAAAGATGAGAAAGGACACGATACTTCTCCTACTGTTCGGCGGCACCGTGGTCGTTCAGTCCGCGTGGTTCCTCTCGTCCTCTGCGGAGTTGACGACGTTCGTCATGGGCGTGAATCTGGGCGTGGTACTCGTCGGGACCGGCCTGTCGGCTCTCAAGTTGCTTCGGCCCGGTACGTACCGGTTCCAATACGAGTCGGACCCGAGCGAAGAAACGTAGCCCGGTCCGTCTGCTTTGAGGGAACTCCGGAGCGTACCGAGTAAACGAGGACTACGACGCGGAGAAGGTCGAGAGCAAGGAGACGCGAACGCCCGCGACACCGATATCAAACGTGCGAGCCGTCAGTCTGGCTGCTGGCCGCTCCCAATCACGACTTTCGACGCGTAGCCGACGAGCGCACCGAGCGCGCCGCCCACGGCACCGAAGAGGACGAGCGCCGGATAGATGAGGAGGACGCTCCCGACAGCCCAAATCAGTACCCCACCGTCGATTGCGAGGGTGGGCAGGAACTCCACCAATCCGAACAGGTACGCGAGCGGTGCGAGAACGAGTATCGGGATGGCTCCGGCGAAGGCACCGACTTCTGTGGCGGCCCGCCAAGAGTCCGCGTAGAGCAGTCCCGCGACCGCGCCGGCGACGAGGAGTCCGTACTGGACGGTGTGACCGTCCGAGAGCATTTGGGACAGGTTGTACTCCACGATGACGGCGAGACAACCGACGACAGTGCCCCACAGTACGGACAGGGCGAACTCTCCGCTGCCGATCGAGCGTGCGATGGACTGCCTGAGCGAGACGTGGGGGTCAGCCATTATTTGACATCATACGTTCTTGTTGATATTTAAACCTTTTACTCGGTCCCGGAACTCTCGGAGTTGTCGGGATACGGTCAGGTGTCCAACGGGGCAACACGGCAGATATCACGACAGAGCTCCGCGAATCGGCGACCCGGAAAGTGGAAAGGTATTTGCCCGCGGACCTTCCACTTTCGACTAATTGTGAGTGACTTACTGTCAATCTCGAATCTGCGGACGCAGTTCAACACGGAGCGCGGTGTGGTCGAGGCGGTGGACGATTTCGATCTGTCGATCCGCGAGGGTGAGACTGTCGGTCTCGTGGGCGAGTCGGGGTCCGGCAAGAGCGTCAGCGCGCTGTCGTTGATGCAGTTGGTGGACGACCCCGGCGAAGTTGTGAGTGGCGAGGCCGCGTTCCGCCACGAGGAACTGACCGCCGAGTTCGCGGAGCGATACCCGGCGGGCGTCGGCGACTTCGTCTTCCCCGACGAAGGGTACATCGACCTGCTCGCAACGCCCGAGAACGCGATGCGCGAGATTCGCGGCGGGGAGATGAGCATGATCTTCCAAGACCCGATGACCTCGCTCAACCCCGCGCTGACCGTGGGCGAGCAGGTCGCCGAGAGCCTGCGACTCCACCAGTACGGCGGCCAGCGAAAGGACTCGTGGTGGAACGCGGTCCGGGAAATCGCACCGAGCCTCGGCGGGAAGGACATCGACGAGGAGGTCCTGCAGGACACCATCGACATTCTGGAGGAGGTGGGCATCCCCGAACCGACCGAGCGCGTCGAGGAGTACCCCCACGAGTTCTCCGGCGGGATGCGCCAGCGCGTCCTCATCGCCATCGCGCTGGCCTGCCAGCCGAAACTCCTCGTCGCCGACGAACCGACCACCGCGCTCGACGTGACGATTCAGGCCCAGATTCTCGACCTCATCAACGACCTGCAGGACGAACTCGGCATGTCCGTCTTCTTCATCACTCACGACCTCGGCGTGGTGGCCGAGACCTGCGACCGCGTGGCCGTGATGTACGCCGGAGACATCGTGGAGTTCGGCCCGGTCGACGAAATCTTCCACAACCCGAGCCACCCCTACACCTACGCGCTGCTGGAGTCCATCCCGCAGGAGGACAAGGAGCGACTCACGCCCATCGAGGGCAACGTTCCGGACCTCATCGACATGCCCGAGGGCTGTCACTTCGCGCCGCGGTGTCCGTGGTCCCAACCCGAGTGTACCGAGGGCGAGATTCCGAACCTCCAGCACGGTCCCGACGACGTTGACCACCGCGCGAAGTGCGTCCTCGAAGAGTTCGACGAGAGCCAGTACGGGTCGGACCTCGACGGCATCACCACCACCGACCACGACATCGGCGACCGAATCCTCGAAGTCGACGGGATGAAGAAGCACTTCTCGCGGGCCGACGGCCTGCTCGACGAGTGGCTGGCCGACGAGATAGAGAGCGTCAAAGCCGTGGACGGCGTGAGCTTCGACATCTACGAGGGCGAGACGGTCGGTCTCGTGGGCGAGTCCGGGTGCGGGAAGTCCACCGCGGGCCGGACCCTGCTCCACCTCGAAGAACCGACCGAGGGCCGCATCGTGTTCCAAGGCACCGACCTCTCGGAACTCGACCGCGAGGGACTGCGCGACAAGCGCAAGGACATGCAGATGATATTCCAGGACCCGCTGTCGAGTCTCGACCCGCGGATGACGGTGGGCCAGACAATCGCCGAACCCCTCAAGATTCACAACCTGCCCGAGGAGGCCCCCGAGGGCGACACGTCCAAGAAACAACAGCGCCGTAACCGCGTCGCCGAACTCATGGAGGCGGTCGGTCTCGAACCCGGCCAGTACGACCGGTATCCCCACGAAATCTCCGGCGGCCAGCGCCAGCGCGTCGGCATCGCACGAGCGCTCGCCGTGGACCCGGACTTCATCGTGGCCGACGAACCGGTGTCGGCGCTGGACGTGTCGGTGCAGGCCCAGATTCTCAACCTGCTGGAAGACCTGCAGGAGGAGTTCGGCCTGACGTACCTGTTCATCGCCCACGACCTGAGCGTCGTCCGGCACATCTCCGACCGCATTGCGGTGATGTACTTGGGCGAAATCGTGGAGATAGCCGACACCGACGAGTTGTTCGACGACCCGAAGCATCCCTACACGCAGGCCCTGCTATCGGCGATTCCCGAACCCGACCCCCGAATCGACACCGACGACCGCGTCATCCTCGAAGGCGACGTTCCCTCGCCCATCGACCCGCCGTCGGGGTGTCACTTCCGGACGCGGTGTCCCCAGATAATCCCGCCCGAGGAGATGGACATCGAGCAGGACGCCTATCGGGCGGTGATGGACTACCGCGAGCGCGTGGAGGACCGCGCCATCGACCTCGACGCCGCGTGGGAGAAGGCCGCGGGCGACGACGCGGCCCAGACGGAGACGGCGACCGCAGCGGACGGCGGTCGTCCCGACGCCACTACCTCGGCGTTCGAGGCCGTCCTCTGGGACGACCTCTTCGACGCGGAACCCTCGGGGCATCCCCGCGAAGTCGTCGCGGAGTCGTTCGAGCACCTCGCGAAGGAGGACTGGGAGGCCGCCGAGTCGCTGCTCCGCGACCACTTCGAGAGCGTCTGCGAGCGGAACGGCCCGGTCCTGCAAGACGAGGCCCACCCCGCGGCCTGTCACCTCTACGACCAGCCAGAATAACGACGGCTACGTCTCGTCTGGGTGAGGAGTCCCGCCTACCGCACCGTCGCTCCGAGAACTCCTGCCGGTCTCGTTCTTTCGGTCCCGTTCGCGCCGGGCGTCTCGACAGTCGGGCAGCGGCGGCGGTTCCCGCCAACTGGTTACACGCCGATTCGAGAATTGAACTAACGCGGCCGATGTTCAATGCGGTCCCGTAGCCTTATACTCTAAATGATTGATTGGTATCGTTGGATGACTTCAAACGACACATCCGTTTCGAGGCGGAGTCTGTTGAAAGCGGCCGGTGGGGCGGCGGCGTCGGCCTCGGTCGCCGGGTACGTCGAGACGGGCGAGGCGAACGACGTACAACAGCAAGGGAGCGGAACTGTCACCTACGCTCGGGGGAACGACTCGGGCACGCTCGACCCGCAGAACACCACCAGCGGGGAGGACGTGAAGGTCACTAACCAACTGTACGACACCCTCATCGAGTTCGAACCGAACAAGACCACACTGCAGGAGGGGCTGGCGACTCAGTACTCGATGGACGGGACCACGGTGACCCTCACGCTGCGAGAGGGCGTCACCTTCCACAACGGCGACGAGTTCACTGCCGAGGACTTCGTGGCGACCTATCGGCGGTTCACCGACTCGGACTACCAGTTCTATCCGGGCGACTCGTACGTCTCGGCCTACGGTCCGTTCACGCTGGGCAACTGGGTGGAGAGCGTCAGCACGGGCGGTTCCGCGTCGGCAACGACGACTGACGGCGGTCAGGCCAACGAGACCGACGCGGAGACCACGACGGCGCAGGGTGGCGGCGGACAGGGGAGCTACACGCTCACCATCGAACTCGACGAACCGTACGCGCCGTTCCTGCGGAATCTGGCGATGTTCGCGTCGAGCGTGCTGTCGCGGCGCGCCATCGAGCGCCACGCGCAGGACCAGAACTTCTCGCTCAGCAACCAACCCGTCGGGACCGGCGCGTTCCAGTTCGAGAGTTGGGACACGGGCAACCAGCGCATCCGCCTGAGCAGGAACCCCGACTACTGGGGCGAGGGACCGTACGTGAACGAAGTGGTGTTCACGGCTATCGGGTCGAACACGACCCGCGCGCAGACGCTCATCTCCGGCGGCGCGGACATCATCGACGGCATCGGCGCGCAGGCGTCTCAAATCGTGCGGAACGCCGACGCGGCCGAACTGGTGGAGACGCAGGGCATCAACGTCGGCTATCTGGCGATGAACATGGCTCGGCGCGAGGAGTTCCGCAGCAAGAAGGTCCGGCAGGCCATCAGCTACGCGGTGAACACCGAGGCCATCGTCAACACCATCTTCAGGGGCATCGCCGAGCAGGCCAGCCAACCGATTCCACAGAAGGTACTCGGGTACAACGAGAGCATCGACCCCTATCCGCACGACCCGGACCGGGCCCAGCAACTGCTCGAAGAGGCGGGGTACGGGAACGGTTTCGAGTTCGAACTGGCGACGTTCAAGAACCCGCGGACGTACAACCCGTCGCCGATTCAGGCGGCCCAGACGGTCAAGTCGAACCTGAACGAGGTGGGTATCACGGTCAACATCAACCAGCAGCCGTTCAACCCCTTCCTGACCTACACGGAACAGGGGAAACACGACGCGTGTTTCCTCGGGTGGATGACCGACAACGCCGACCCGGACAACTTCTACTACGCCCTGCTCCACCCGCAGGTCTCGGAAGACAAGCTTCAACAGGGCCAAGACTGGGTTAGCTGGGACACCGAGGGCTTCAACACCCTCGACGTGGCGGCGTGGGCGAACCGCGAGTTCATGCAGTTGACCGAGCAGGCCCAGTCGACGCTCGACCGGAACGAGCGGGCCGAACTCTACAAGCAGGCCGGTCAACTCGCGCACGACGAGGCCCCGTGGGTGTTCATCGACCACGCGAAGGAACTCCGCGGCGTCGCCAACCGGGTTCAGGACTTCCAGATAGCGCCCATCAGCGGGCCGCTTCTCAACCGGGTCAAGGTCGAGGGCTGACCGCGCCCTCGCTCCTCGACGCTCGGTG
This sequence comes from Halorussus aquaticus, assembly GCF_024218795.1. Classification (GTDB taxonomy): domain Archaea; phylum Halobacteriota; class Halobacteria; order Halobacteriales; family Haladaptataceae; genus Halorussus; species Halorussus aquaticus. Next base: position 1,263,638 of record NZ_CP100400.1, on the reverse strand, counting down.
TGACTCCGAGAAGGTACTCAATATCGAGTGGTTGTTTTATTTTCCCATAGTTTCAGGTCCGGCATACTTATATAGACTGTATGAGCATGCTTGTCTATGGCGATAGACGATAGTCTCAAACGACGTAACTTCCTGAAGGCAGCTGGCGGTGCGACGGCCGCGGCCACGCTCGCCGGGTGTACCGGCGGTAACGGTGAAGGCGAGGCCACGACCACCGAAGACACGGGTGGAACGACCGAGGAGACCACCGAATCCCAGAGTTCGGGCGGGACGCTGACCTTCGCTCGCGGGAACGACTCGGGCAGCCTCGACTTCCAGAACACCACCAGCGGCGAGGACGCCAAGGTCACCAACCAGATTTACGACGGTCTCATCGAGTTCGAGCCGGGCAAGACCTCGCTCAAGGCCGGACTGGCGACCGACTGGAGCGTCGACGGCAAGACGGTCACCCTCACGCTCCGCGAGGGCGTCACGTTCCACAACGGCGACGAGTTCACCGCCGAGGACTACGTGGCGACCTATCGCCGCTTCGTCGACAAGGACTACAAGCACTACCCCGGTCAGGAGTACGCCTCGTCGTACGGTCCCTACGCGCTGGGCGACTGGATCGAGACGGTCGAGAAGAACGGCGAGTACGAGGTGTCCATCACGCTCAAAAAGCCGTACGCGCCCATCCTGAAGAACCTCGCGATGTTCTGTTCGAAGGTCCACTCGCTCTCGGCCATCGAGGAGTACGGCAAGGACCTCTCGAAGAACCCGGTCGGGACCGGCCCGTTCGAGTTCGATAGCTGGGACACGGGCAACCAGCGCATCCGCCTCACCAAGAACGAGAACTACTGGGGCGAGGAGAAGGCCAAGGTGGACGAAGTTGTGTTCACCGCGGTCGGGTCGAACACCTCCCGCGCCCAGACCCTGCTCTCGGGCGGCGCGGACATCATCGACGGCATCGGCGCACAGTCGTCCAAGATTATCGAAAACTCCGATAAGGCCGAACTCCTCGAAATCCCCGGCATCAACGTCGGGTACATGGCCTTCAACATGTCCAAGCGGAAGGAGTTCCGCAACCGGAAGGTCCGCCGGGCGATCAACTACGCGGTGAACACGAAGGCCATCGTGGAGACCATCTTCAAGGGCATCGCCTCTGAAGCCAGCCAGCCCATCCCCCCGAGCGTGATGGGGTACAACGAGAACATCGACCCCTACTCCTACGACAAGGAGAAAGCCAAGAAGCTCCTCGAAGAGGCGGGCTACGGCGACGGCTTCGAGTTCGAACTGGCGACGTTCAAGAACCCCCGAGCGTACAACCCGTCGCCGCTTCAGGCGGCCCAGACGGTCAAGTCGAACCTGAACGAGGTGGGCATCACGGTCAACATCAACCAGCAGCCGTTCAACCCCTTCCTCGACTACACTGACAGCTACAAGCACGACGCGTGTTTCCTCGGGTGGATGACCGACAACGGCGACCCGGACAACTTCTACTACGCCCTGCTGCACCCCGGCGTGGACCGCAGCGAAGTGCCGGACGGGAAAGACTGGATCAACCCGGACAACTTCGACAGCGTCAACACGCTCAACGTGGCGGCGTGGGCGAACACCGACTTCATGAAGCTCACCGAGGAGGCGCAGGCCTCCTACGAGACCAGCAAGCGCAAGCCCAAGTACCAGAAGGCCGGGCAGATATTCCACGACGAGGCTCCGTGGGTGGCGCTCAACCACGCGAAGGCCCTGCGCGGCGTCAGCAACGACGTCGAAGGCTTCACGGTGCCGCCCATCGGCGGCCCGTTCCTCAACCTCGTCTCGCTGAACCGATAGCCCCGATTCGCCGACCGCCCGTAGTCGCTCCTAAACGACCGACTGCGGGACGACGGTAGCGAGCCTTTTTTGACCCCTGCCGTTTTTTCTCCGAGTGAATGATTTCCAAGCGGTTCGTTGTCAAACGACTCCTCCTACTGGTCCCGGTGTTGTTCGGGGTGGCGACGTTCGTCTTCGCCATCCTGCACCTCGCGCCGGGTGACCCTGCACGGGTCATCGCGGGCCAGCGGGCGTCCGAAGAGTTCGTCCGACAGATTCGGGCGGACCTCGGGTTGAACGACCCTATCTGGGTACAGTACGGCCGGTTCCTGCTGGAGGCAGTCCAGTTGGACTTCGGCAACTCCTACCAGATTCAGAAGAACACCCCGGTCAAGCAGATTCTGCGGTACAAGCTTCCGGTCACGCTGGAGATGGCTATCTACGGCCAGTTCCTCGGCATCCTCTTCGGCATCCCCGTGGGACTCATCGGTGCCGTCAAGCAGGACTCCATCAGCGACCACGCGACCCGAATCGGCGCGCTGACCGGCATCAGCGTGCCCATCTACTACAGCGGTCCGCTCGTGATCCTACTGTTCGCCCAGATTCTCGGCTGGTTCCCGGCGAGCGGTCGCATCGCCTCGCGGTTCGACATCCAACCGATAACGGGCGTCATCACCTTCGACACCCTCGTCAGGGGTAACTTCGCGGCGTTCCAGTCGGCGGCGCTACACCTGTTCCTCCCCGCGGTCGTCATCGGTATCTACTCGATGGCGCTGCTCTCCCGGATGATGCGGTCGTCGATGCTGGAAGTCATCCGGCAGGACTACATGCGCACCGCCCGCGCGAAGGGGCAAGGGGCGAAGATAACCGTGCTGAAACACGGTTTCCGCAACGCCCTCATCCCCGTGGTGACCGTCATCGGCATCCAGTTCGGGACGCTGCTTGGCGGTGCGGTCCTGACCGAGACCGTGTTCGGCATCGCCGGTATCGGTACCCTACTGGTGGACGCGATCGAGGTCGGCGACTACCCGGTCGTGCAGGGCACCGTACTGATGTTCGCGTTCCTGTTCACGATGGTGAACCTGCTCGTGGACGTGACCTACTCGTACCTCGACCCGAGGATAGAACAATGAGTACCGAAACCCAAACCGAGGACGTGGGCCAGCGCGGAATCGTCGAGCGACTCCGCGCGTCCCCGTTTCTCACCGAACTGCTGTCGAACAGACTCGCCCTCGCGGGCCTGAGCATGATATTCGCCATGGTGGCCGTCGCCCTCTACGCGCGACTGTTCATCGACCTCGCGTCGGTCACCCAGAGCCAGATCGGGACGAACCCCAATCTCGCGCCGCCGAGTTGGTTGAGCAAGAAGACCGCCGTCGTCGGCGAGTACGGCACGTTCGCGTTCCCGTTCGGCACCGACATCCAATCGCGGGACATCTTCCAACGCGTCCTCTACGGGGCGTGGCTTGCGATGAAGTACGGCACCATCACGGTCGGTGCCTCGACGGTGCTGGGCGTCGGACTGGGCATCCTCGCGGCCTACAAGGGAGACATCACGGACAACGTCATCATGCGCACGATGGACGTGCTGCTGGCGTTCCCGAGCCTCCTGCTCGCGCTGGCGCTGGTCGCCATCTTCGGCACCGGTCTCTGGAAGGTCGTCATCGCGCTGACGCTGGTCTACACGCCGCGGTTCGCCCGCGTCGTCCGCGGCGCGGCCCTGAAGGTGCTGGAGGACGAGTACATCGAGGCCACCGAGGCGCTCGGGGCGAAGGACCCACGTGTCATCGTTAGACACATCCTGCCCAACTGCCTCGCACCGATTACCGTCCAGTCCACGCTCAACTTCGGTCTCGCTATCATCGACATCGCGGCCCTCTCGTTCCTCGGGTTCGGTGCCGAGGCGGGGACGCCGTCGTGGGGTCTGATGCTGGCTAACGGCGTCGATCAGGGACTGCTGACCGGCGACTGGTGGTGGTCGTTCTTCCCCGGTCTGTTCCTCGCGATAACCGTCCTCGGGTTCAACCTGCTCGGCGACGGGATGCGCGACGCGCTCGACCCGCGGATGCGCGAGACCGTGGACTGACCGATGTCCTCGGCTGAACCGTCCGACGGCGACAGCTCGTCGGGGCTTCGCGAGCGCGCCCGCGAGGTCTGGCGTGCGGCGCTGTTGGGTGCCGCCCTCGGCGCGTTCGGCCTCGTGGCCGTCGTCGTCGCTGGCGAGACGCTGCAGTTCGCCAGCGAGAAGTTGTTCGCGCTCGCGGCGCTCGTCTTCGGCTTCTCGCTGCTCGGGTGGTCGGGGTCGATGTTCGCCGGGCGAGGGATGGAGAACTTCCAGAAGCACCTCGGCGGGCGCTCGGACTGGTCGGCGGCCGACTCTCGGCAGGCGATGGCGGTCCTGGGCGGCGTCGGCGTCGGCGGGATGGTCGGCGTCAGCGTCGGGACGGCGGTGCTGGCGAACGTCGTCTGACGATCATTTCTTCGCCGTAGCAGCAATAATAACCGTTCGACCTTAGACCCGGGCGGTCGTCGCTTCTGCCGTGAACGAGACGACTCGCCAAGCCGTCGCCGTCGCACTCGGCGTCGGGGTGGTCGCGTGGCAGGCCTCCGTGGAACCGGGCCGGGCGTTCGCCGCGGTTCTGCTACTCAGCGCGCTCGGGTACGCGTTCGCGCCGGTCGTCCGCGACGGCGTGGTGTGACGCGGCCGCCAGACCCCCGGCTACAGGGCGCGATGCAGAAAGCCCCCGAACAGGTGTTCGCCGTGTCGAGAGTCAGCGATAGCTCCGCGGCCGCATCCAGCGGTGAGAGGTCGTCGGTCTGACTCTCGGAGACCCGACAGCGCTTGGGCGTGCCCGAGCGTATCAGACCGGCAGATACCATGGTGGTGGCCGAACGAGTCGGCCGAAAAGCGACGACGGGAGATGCCGAGCAAGCGTCCCCGTCGCAGGTTCCGTTGGCGGACGAGTACCCTTCGGTTGCGTTCGAGTAGCGGTGCATCAGTCGGCGGGGGTCCGCCGACAACACATTCTATGCCGGATTTCAATATAATGGCGACTGTGTAGGCAACTATTTCCATTCTTCGCCATAAAAATAGACGTTCGTATCGAATTCGAGTGGAAAGTTAGACGGGCGGCAACAATCCATTCAATATTCCCCGGTCAGTTTGAGAATCGTCTGCTTCCGACGGACGCGAGTCGCACTCACCCCCGGACGTTCCGTCCGACCGGGTCGCCGAACTCGCCGTCGGCGGACTCGTCGGTTCCGCCGGGCGGGACCAGTGGCGACTCCTCGTCGGCCCAGACCACGCTTCCGCGGACCATCGTCAACTCGGGGAAGACGCCGGCCATTCCCTCGAACGGCGTCCACCCGCACTTCGAGTGGAGGTCCTCGCCGCGAATCTCGCTGGAGTCGTCGGGGTCCACCAACACGAGGTCGGCTATCAGTCCCTGCTCGACCGCTCCCTTCCGGGTCAGGCCGAACACGTCGGCGGGGTTGGCCGCGGTCAGGTCCCGGACGCGCTCGTAACTCAGGTTCTCTTTTCGAGCTTCTTCGAGCAGGAGCGGCAAGGCCGTCTCGACGCCGGGCACCCCGCTCGGTGCGTCCCAGACGCTCGCGTCCTTCTCCTCGCGGGTGTGGGGCGCGTGGTCGGTGGCGACCATATCGACCGTCCCGTCGGCGACGCGCTCGAACAGGGCCTCCCGGCGGTCCTCGCTCCGGAGCGGCGGGTTCATCCGGCCGAAGGTGCCCAACTCGTCGTAGTCCTCGCGCGAGAGGAAGAGGTGGTGGGGCGTCACCTCGCAGGTCGCGCCGCCCGCCGTCGCGGCGTCCACGCCCTCGGGCGTACTGGTGTGTGCGACGTGGATACTGGCGTCGGCCTCCGCGCCGATTTCGACCGCGCGCTCGACCGCGGCGGCCTCGGCCTCCGCGGTCCGGTAGGCGCTCCACGCGTCGTAGTCGTCGCCGTCGCGCTCTCTGGCCGCCTCCGAGAACAGGTCGGCGTCCTCGGCGTGGACCGTCACGACCCGGTACTCGTCTGTCGCGCGCTCGACGGCCTCCCGGAACAGGTCCTCCTCGATGCCCATCTCGCCGGTCGAGTCCGCGAGGAACACCTCGCCGAGCGCCAGCACGGGCCGGTCGAACAGTTCGTCGGGGTCCCAGTCGGGCGTCACGCCGCCGTTGATGCCGTAATCGACGTAGGAGTCTGCCGCGAGGTCGGCCTTCCGGTCGAAGGCGTCGCCGTCCACGGTCGGCGGGTCGGTGTTCGGTTGGTCCACCACGGTGGTCACGCCGCCCGCCGCGGCCGACCTGCTTCCGGTCTCCCACGTCTCCTTGTGGTCGAAGCCGGGTTGTCGGAAGTGGACGTGCGCGTCTATCATCCCCGGGAGGAGGAGTTTGCCGGTGGCGTCGATGGAGTCGCCGGACTCCGTGAGCGTCGAACCGACGCCCGCGATGCGGCCCGCGGACGTGTCGATGCGCACGTCTACCTGTCGGCCGTCCGCGAGCGTCGCGTTCCGTATAGTGAGCATTAGTCGTCGGGCAGTTCGAGGGTGGGCGTCCTAAGCGTCCCGATTACGAGTCCCCGGACCGCGGGTTCTCGGGCCGGGAGTCGGTAGTCCCCCAGTTCGGTCTGGCAGTCGGTAGTCCCGCTCTCCGTTCCGCGGTTCGAGGAGTCACGCGCGGTACGACCAGACGGCCATGAACGTGAAGAAGACGCTGCTGACGAGCATCGAAACCGCGCCGACGAACCAGAACGCCCGGCGGGCGACGGTGCTGTCGTACAAGCCCACGAATCTGAACAACGGTCGGAACCGCCAGCCCGGGTCGAGGGCCTCGTGGCTCCCTCGCGCGGTTAGCCACAGTCCGTAACAGCCAGAAATCAGCAAGGTAACGCCGAAGAAGCCGAAGAGGGCCGTTCCGAGCATGCGAGTCACCCGCTCCCGATTCGAATCGGCCTCCGATAAACGTTCTCCTGTCTCCAGTCGACGAACCGCGTCTGAGAATCGCGTCAGTCGGCAGTCTCGGCGTCTGCGACGTCGGGAACCGACACGACTTCGGTCTCGGCGTCGCCGACCAGCAGTTCCTCGACGGTCCGGGCCACCTCGTCGGGGTCGCCGTTGCCGCCCGCGTCGGCGACGCTCCCGACCGACTCCGGGTCGAAGGGCATGTCGAGGCCGTCGTACACCGGGTCGAGAACGTCGGCGATTTCCTCGCGGTCACACGCGATGACGACGCCCGAGACCAGCGCGGCGTTCTTCCGGACGCGCTGGGCCACGCCGACGAGTTTCCCGTCGCGCTGGAGCGAGTAGTCGCCCGGACAGAAACTCGCCTCGGGTTCGCCGCGGGACGCCGGGACGCCGAGGTGCCACAGCGCGCGCTGGACCGCCCGCGTCACTCGCTCGTAGCGTTCGTCCATCCCGACGCGCATGTCCTCCAAGGGGAGGACCTTGGCGAACGCGACGGTGTTCCCGGTGTAGGCGACCGCTCGGCCGCCGACGGACCGCTCGACCGGGGGGAAGTCGTGGTCGGCGGCCACCGCCGTGGCCGCCTCGTAGCCGTCGGCCCGGGAGTCGCGTCGGCCGAACGCGAGTTGGCGGTGGGGGCGCCACGCCCGGACCGCCGCTTCACCGTCCTCGGCCACCTGTTCGAGCAGTCGGGCGACGACTTCGCGGTCGGCGTCCCGGTCGGCCGCCCGGCCGCGGAGTACGCGCATGCCCGCCCTTTCACATCCGGAGTACCTAAACCCTCGCGTCTCCGAGACGCGGACGATGGTCACGGTCGGTCCCGAGACGCTAGAACGGTTCCCGCGGTTCTCGCTCTACAACTCGCCCTACGCCGCCCACGACGAGGGGTGCGCTATCGACCTCTACCCGCACGAGGGCGACTGGCGTGAGACCGGAGACGACCACGAGACCCGTGAAACCGCCGCGCCGAGTCCCGTCGCGGGCGAAGTCGTGACGACGCGGACGGTCTCCGCGCCGCCGAAGGACTACGCCGTGGAACACGACCACCTCGTCGTCATAGAGACTGGCGAGTACCTCGCCCGAATCCTCCACGTCGAACCAACGGTCGAACCCGGCGACGAGGTGGCGGTGGGCGACTCGCTCGGCGAGATGGTGCGCTCGGGGTTCTTCGCGCCGTGGGTGGACAACCACATCCACCTCGGCTTTCGGTCGCTCGACGCGAACCCCTACCGGGCGTCGGGGTCGCTCCCGGTCGAGATAGCGCCGGAAGTCGAACTCGCGGGCGTCGCGTGGGACGGCCGGGGGACGGTCGTCGCGGCGGGCGACACCTTCGCCGTCCTCGACGCGCCCGACCACCCAGCGCCGGGCGAGCGGTTCGCGGGAATCTCCGCAGAAAGCGGTGGGATTCTCGACGGCGGACTCCCCCACTACGACGGCGGCGGGATTCTCCGCGGAACGGGCGGCGACGGGCCGGTCTCGCTCGCGGGTCGGCAGGTCGGCACCGCCGAGGGCCGGACGATTGCGTGGGACGACGTGACGGTGTTGGCGAACGGAACCCCGATTACCGGTCTCTCGCTGTTCGTCGCTCGGGAGGCGCTCGGCGCGAAACTCGTCTGCCCCGACACCGAGTTCGAGGTGGGAGAAACGGTGGACGTCGAAGTTCGCTGATTACTCGAACTCGATTTCGTCTTTCGTCGTCAGTTCGCCGAACAGGAAGTCCGAGTGTTCGACCGCGTACTCCTTGTGGTCTTCTTCGATGTAGCCCAGCGCGTCCTCGACGACGACGGGCCGGTAGTCCCGAAGCCCCGCGCTCCCCGCGGTGTGGAGGACGCAGACGTTCGCCAGCGTCCCGCAGAGCAGCAGGTCGTCGATTCCGTGCGCGTCGAGGTGTCCTTCGAGGTCCGTGCGGTAGAAGGCGTCGTACGTGTGCTTCGTCACGACGTGGTCCTCGTCGCGGACGTCGAGGTCCGCGACCAGTTCGGCGTCCCACGAGTCTTCGAGGACGTGTTCGCCCCAGCGCTCGAACTCGTCGTAGTAGTGGTTGCCCTCGAACTGCTCGGGCGGGTGGACGTCGCGGGTGTAGACGACCGACGCGCCCGCGTCGCGCGCGGCGGAGACCACGTCGGTCACGTCGGCGATTGCGTCCTCGCTGGCGGGTGCGTGGAGGCTCCCGTCGGGGTGACAGAAGCCGTTCTGCATGTCCACGACCACGACGGCGGTCGAATCCGGGTCGAAGCTCATGTCCGATAGTAGTCACTCGTCGCCGAAAACGTTTGCTGACAGTCCGGTCGCGTTTCACCGGCAATCGACGCCGCTCGGCGCGCAGGTTCGTTTCACCGTTTCATCAAGAGGTTTTTGTCGGTGTAGACCCACGTCACGGTCACAGGAAATGCGTACGACTATCGCAATCGCGGTCGCTCTGATGCTCGTCGTCGCGGGGTGTTCGCAGGCTCCCGGCGCGGGAACGACGACCGATACGACGGACGACGTGACGGGAGCGACGACCCAGCCCGGTTCGGGGACGGACGACCAATCGGGCCAGCAGGTCGTCAAGCCCGACGACCCAGAGTCCGACGTGCTGGGGTGGGAGGCGGGCTACTGGTACAACGAGACCATCGACGTGAACCCCGACGACGGGTTGAACGCGACCGAACTCAACGAGACGGTCGCCCGCTCGATGGCCCGCGTCGAACGAGTCCGCGAACTCGAATTCGAAGCGCAGGTCCCCGTGGACATCGTGACCCGCGACGAGTTCCGGTCGCGCCAGTCCAACGGTTCGACGCCCGACGACCGGCGGCTGCTCGACAACGTGAAGTACGAATCGCTGTTCATGATCAACGAATCGACCGACTCCCTCGCGGTCCAGAACAGCAACTCCGGGTCGTCGGTCGGCGGATTCTACAGTCCGGGCGAGGAGAAAATCGTCGTCATCTCCGAGAACGCGACGACGCCCAAACTCGACGAGATTACGCTCTCGCAGGAACTGTTCCACGCGCTTCAGGACCAGAAGTTCGACCTCTCGGGGTTCAACCAGTCCACGCGCGAACTCCACAACGCGAAGGACGGCATCATCGAAGGCGACGGTAACTACGTGGACCACCTCTACTCCCAGCGTTGCAAGAACGAGTGGAACGGCGACTGCCTGACCCCCGAATCGACCGCCGGGTCGGGGAGCGGTCTCGCCAACATCGGACCGTACCTCATCAAGTACCAACCCTACAGCGACGGTCCGCCGTTCGTTCGCGGCGTCCACAGGAGAGGTGGCTGGGAGGCGGTCAACGACCTCTACGAGAACCCGCCGGAGAGTACCGAGCAGGTCATCCACCCCGACAAGTACGGCACGGACGCCCCCGCGGAGTTCACCGTGGAGAACCGGGCCAGTAACGGCTGGGAGCGATTGAAAGTGCAGAACCGCCCCAACTACGGTAGCGTCGGCGAGGCCGGTATCTTCGCGATGTTCGTCTATCCCTACTACGCGAGTCAGGGCCGGACGCAGGTCGTCCCGGCCACGCAGTTCTTCAACATGAAGCAGGGCAGCGACCAGATTCGTGAGTTCGACCCGCTGAACTACAACAGCACCTACTCGACCGGGTGGGACGGCGACAAACTCGCCGTCTACACCAACGACGCCGCGGCGGTCAACGAGACCGGGTACGTCTGGAAGTCCGTCTGGGACTCCGAGCAGGACGCTCGGGAGTTCGCGGAGGGCTACCGAAAGGTGCTGAAGTACAACGACGCGACGAAGGTGGACGGTCGCGCGAACACGTGGCGCATCGAGGGCAACGAGTTCGCCGACGCCTTCTACGTCCGCCAGCAGGGCGACACGGTCGTCGTCGTGAACGCGCCGTCGGTCTCGGACCTCTCGGACGTTCGGCGGGGCGCAGCACCGACGCAGTAAGCGACCCGTACTGACCGCGGTTCCTCCTTTTCGACGGCCAGTAAACGGGACCTTTTTCGCTTCGGCGCGGGTACGTCCGCCCATGACTCACCCGAGGTGGTGGCGATGAGCGGTGGATTCGACGTTGTCTCGGAGTCGGCCATCCGTGACGGGACGGCGACCGACGCCTACTTCCTGCGGACCGAGGAGACGCTGGAGGCCGCCGACCGGAACCCCCGCGTCGTGGCGGAAGTGACGCAGGACCAGTTCCCATCCGGCGAGTTCGACCTGTTGGCGGGCGTGAAAGACGCCGCCAACCTGCTCGAAGGAATCCCCGTGGACGTGGACGCCGTGCGCGAGGGCCGATTGTTCGACGGCGGTCCGGTGATGCGAATCGAAGGCGACTACCTCGACTTCGCGCGGTACGAGACTTCGCTGCTGGGACTGCTCTCCCACCAGAGCGGAATCGCCACCGCGGCGCTGGAGGCCCGCCGGGCCGCCCCGGACTCGTCGGTGCTGAGTTTCGGCGCGCGCCACGTCCACCCGTCGCTCGCGGCCGTCGTGGAGCGGGGGGCGCTCGTCGCCGGACTCGACGGCTTCTCGCACGTCGCGGCGGGCGAGGTTCTGGGCCGAGAGGCCAGCGGGACGATGCCCCACGCGCTGGTCATCGCCTTCGGCGACCAAGAGACCGCGTGGGAGGCGTTCGACGAGTCGGTGGACCCCGACGTCCCCCGCATCGCCATCTGCGACACCTACTCCGACGAGAAAGACGAGAGCATCCGCGCCGCGGAGGCGCTGGGCGAGGCCCTCGACGGGGTGCGCCTCGACACGACGAGTTCCCGGCGCGGCGACTTCCGACACATCGTTCGGGAGGTGCGGTGGGAACTCGACGCCCGCGGCCACGAGGACGTGGAGATATTCGTCAGCGGCGGACTCGGTCCCGAGAATCTCCGGACCCTCCGGGACGTCGCCGACGGGTTCGGCGTCGGCGGCCACGTCAGCAACGCCGACCCGCTGGACTTCGCGCTCGACATCGTGAAACTCGACGGCGAACTCGCCTCCAAGCGCGGCAAACTCTCCGGGACGAAGCAGGTGTTCCGGACGCCCGACGGCGGCCACCACGTCGGACTCGCGGACCGCGCGGACCCCGAAGACGGCGAACCGCTGCTGGAACCCCTGATTCGGGACGGCGAAATCGTCCGAGAGTTCGACGTGGACGAGGCCGCCGAGCGCGCGCTGGAGGACGCCGAACTGGTCGGGTTCCGGGAGTAACTGGACGGTTCTCTCTGCCGACCGCTTCCGTCGTGAGGTTCAGACGGGTCTGCAGACGAGAGGCCAACGAGACGTAAGTATGGGAAAGGACGGCTTCTACAGTTCTTCGACCGTTCCTTCGGGTTCGCGCTCGCTGAAGACCTGCCCGTCGAACAGCGTCACCATCACGTCGTCGTCTTCCCACGCGCCCTTCGGGAGTCCGGCTTTCCGGCAGGTCCGGTCGAGGTACTCGAAGACGCTCCACTCGTTCTCGATGGGGAGCGTCGGGTACATCCACGCCTGCTCGCCCCGACCTTCGATTGCGACGCCGTGCGTGCCGAGTTCGATGTCCTCCACCGGGTCCTCCGAGAACTGGGTATCACGGACGACGCAGACCGAGATTTTCAGGTTGGGAAGTTCGGCTTCCTCCACTTCGGAACCGCACGAGGTGTCGCTCGCGGCGCTGATGGCCGAGTCCACGATGAGGTGGCCGAGTTGGTCGGTGCCTTCGTACGCACCGTCGCATCCTCGGAGACGGCCGCGTCCCCGCGTCGAGGAGAGACGGACGAACACTCCGGTTCGAGCGTAGAACGCTTCGCGCATGCTACCGGGCTGTTCGCGTTGCCCGTTGATAACGTAGGATTCGACGGATTCGCGTGCGAGTTCTACGGCCCGCGTACCATCCTCGTAGGAAAGAGTCACTGCCTGAGCCTGTGCCATACACAAATTCATTAGGCAGGAAGTACCTTCAAGTCTTCCCTTCAATACTAAACGCAGAAACGTCCCACTACGTTTCATGTGGGAGCGGTTATCAGGGCGTAACGACAGTGTTCCTGCCGGATAACGGCCTGTTTCGGCGGGCGTTCCGACCGTTCCACCGAACTTCTTAAACCCGACCGGGGGCTACGATAGGGTGGCAGAGGGAGCCGAGTTCCCGCGGGGGCGTCGGCACTCGCCGGTGCCCGCGTGAGGAAAGTCCCCCCACCGTCCGGGCGGGCGACCGGACGCAAGTCCGGAGCGGGAGACCGCTGGCTCTGGAACAGAAACGAGACCGCTCTCCTCGACCGATGAGGTGCGCGAACCCGAACCGAACGAAGGCTCGCGCCGAGTAAAGGAACGGGGAGTTGACCCACCGAGGGACGCGCGGCGGACGAATCGCCGCGCGAGCGTGCTGGCACTGCCAGTGCGCGGACGGGAGAGAACGGATGGAACGGCGAATCCTCGCCGGTGCAAGTCCGCGCGGATTAGGTAGCCCGGACGACCGCGCGGACGCTCAGCCGAATACTCGGACGAACAGAAGGGGGCTTACTCCCCTCAGCCGCTTTCAGTACGAACAGCACCGCAGGTGTCTCGTTTCGTCCCGCCGTCGCGTGCTACCCCAGTGCGACGATCAGGAGCGCGAGTGCCCCGAGTATCTCGGCGGCTACCACCGTGACGGCGGCCCCGATCTTCAGGACGCTCATCTCGACTCCCATCTCGATGGCGCTCATCAGCCTTCACTTGGGAGCCTTTCACAATAATACGGACAGATGGTTCGGTATTGTTTGCGATTACGACCGATGCGTAACGCAATGAACGCTGCTGAACTGTTCCGTGCCACCGGAAACGTGCACATAATATGATAGAACACGCGATTACCGCGGTTTTAATAACTGAATCGGCCTTAGTTGTTAATAACTCCTAGTCTAGACCGGTTTACTGACAGAGCAATTAATAACGCTTCGACGACTACTAGCGACCAATGACGACAGACGAACGCGAACGGACAGTCCGGGTATCCGTCCCCGAGATGGACTGCCCGTCCTGCGCCGGGAAGGTGACCGGCAGCGTCGAGCGACTCGACGGCGTGCGCGACATCGACCCGGCACCGACGACCGGCACGCTCACGGTCACCTACGACGGCGAATCGACCGACCTCGCGGCCGTCCGCGAGCGCGTGGAAGCCGCCGGGTACGCGGTCGAAGGCGAGACCGGAACCGACCGAGAACTCCGACTGTCGGTGCCCGAGATGGACTGCCCCTCCTGTGCGGGCAAGGTCGGGAACGCCCTCGACGGCGTGGCGGGCGTCGAGTACGAGACCCGGCCAGCGACCGGCGAAGTCCTCGTGACCGGCGACGCCGACCGCGAGCGAGTCGTCGCGGCCGTGGAGGCCGCGGGCTACGAGGTCGAAGGCGCGACGAGCGAGGGCAGCGGCCCCGACGTGGCCGAATCGGCCGAAGTCTGGACGAGTCCGCGCGCGCTCAAGACGTGGACCGGCGGCGTCCTCATGCTCGCGGGACTCGTCCTCGAATTCCTGCTGACCGGCGCCGACGCGCTGCTGTTCTCCGCGGTGGGCCGCGAGTTCCACGTCTCCTCGGTGCTGCTCCTGCTCGCTGCCGGGGTCGCGGGACAGGAGATTCTGCGGAACGGCTACTACTCCGCGAAGAACCTGAGCCTCGACATCGACCTGCTGATGGGCGTCGGCGTCCTCGCCGCGGTGGCGGTCGGCCTCTACTTCGAGGCCGCGACGCTGGCCGTGCTCTACAGCGTGGCCGAACTCCTCGAACGCTTCTCGATGGACCGCGCCCGGAACTCGGTCCGGGAACTGATGGACCTCTCGCCCGACACCGCGACCGTCAAACGCAGTGATGCGAGCGGCGGCGGCGTCCGAGAGGAGACCGTCCCCGTCGAGGACGTCGCGGTCGGCGAGACGGTCGTCGTCCGCCCCGGCGAGAAGATTCCCGTCGACGGCGACGTGCTGGAGGGAACGAGCGCCGTGAATCAGGCCCCAATCACGGGCGAGAGCGTCCCCGTGGACAAGTCGCTCGGCGACGAGGTGTACGCCGGGACGGTCAACGAGGAGGGCTACCTCGAAGTCGAGGCGACCGCGGAGGCCGACGAGACCACCCTCTCGCAGGTCATCGAGTTGGTCGGCGACGCCCAGCGCGACCGGACCGACCGCGAGCAGTTCATCGAGACGTTCGCGTCCTACTACACGCCGGTCATCGTCGTCGCGGCCCTGCTGACCGCCTTCGGGCCGCCCCTCCTGCTCGACGGTCCCTTCCGCGAGTGGTTCGTCCGCGGTCTCACGCTGCTCGTGGTGGCCTGTCCGTGCGCGTTCGTCATCTCGACGCCCGTCTCGGTCGTCTCGGGCGTCACGAGCGCGGCCCGGAACGGCGTCCTCGTGAAGGGCGGCCCGCACCTCGAATCCATGGGCGCGGTCGAGGCCGTCGCCTTCGACAAGACCGGGACGCTGACCGAGGGGAACCTCGCGGTGACCGACGCGGTCCCGCTCAACGGTACCGACGAGTCCGAACTGCTCCACTGCGCGCACGACCTCGAACGCCGGAGCGAACACCCCATCGCGCAGGCCATCGTGGCGTACGCTCACGAGACCAGCGACCCCCACGACGAGGCGGGCGAGGACAGACCCATCGAGAACTTCGAGAGTCTGACCGGGAAGGGCGTCCGGGCCGACCTCGGCGGCGTGACCCACTACGCCGGAAAGCCCGCCCTCTTCGAGGAACTCGGGTTCGACTTGGGCCACGTCCACCTCTCGACGGACGGCGGTGAGCGAACCACCGGTTCGCGAGCCTCGTCGGACCGCCGGTCCGACGGCGGCGAAGTCGTCGCGGAGGCGGCCGCCGGGAGCAAGTGCGACGACCGCGAGGACTGCCTCGACCTGCTCGCGGACGTGGTGCCCCGGTTCCAGCGCGAGGGCAAGACGGTGGTCCTCGTCGGCACCGAGGACGAACTGGAGGGCGTCCTCGCCATCGCCGACGAGGTGCGCCCGGCCGCGGCCCGAACGGTCGCCCGCCTGCAGGAGTTCGGCATCGAGTGCGTCATGCTGACCGGCGACAACGAGGGCACCGCTCGCGCGGTGGCCGAAGAAGTCGGCGTGGACGAGTTCCGGGCCGAACTCCTCCCGGCGCAGAAAGTCGAGGCCGTCGAGGAACTGACCGAGAAGCATGGCACGGTGGCGATGGTCGGCGACGGCGTGAACGACGCGCCCGCGCTGGCCGCCGCCACGGTGGGAGTGGCGATGGGCGCGGCCGGGACGGACACCGCAATCGAGACGGCCGACATCGCCCTGCTCGGCGACGACCTCCGGAAAGTGCCGTACCTCTACCGACTCTCGCGGAAAGCCAACCGCGTCATCCGGCAGAACATCTGGGCCAGTCTCGCGGTCAAGGCGGTGCTGGCGGTGGGTGCGCCCCTCGGACTCGTCTCGGTGGCGGTGGCCATCGTCGTCGGCGACATGGGGATGAGTCTGGGCGTGACGGGTAACGCGATGCGATTGGCGCGGGTCGAACCCGAGGAGTAGACCGCCGTCGCTACCCGTCCAACGCCGGATGGGAGTTCCGAATTTCTTCGATTAGTTCGCGCACGTCGTCGTTGGCCTCGTCGTCGGGCGTCAGCGGGCGCTTGCCGTCGAAAATCTCGTGAACTTCGGCCACGCTCTCGGCCAGCGTGTCGAGTCCGTACCCGCCTTCGAGGACGAACCCGAGGGCGGCGTCGGTCTCCGCGGCCGCGTCGCGGACGCGGTCGGTGAGCATCCCGTACCCGTCCGTCGAGACCCGCATCCGGGAGATGGGGTCGTGGCGGTGGGCGTCGAACCCTGCGCTCACCAGCAGGAGGTCCGGGTCGAAGTCGCGCAGCGCCGGAGCGACCAGTTCGTCGAAGGCGTCGCGGTACTCGGGGTCGCCCGCGCCCGCGGGGAGCGGAACGTTGAGCGTCGCCCCCGCCCCGTCGCCCTCGCCGGTCTCCTCGACTTCGCCCGTCCCCGGATAGAGACCCTCCTCGTGGAACGAGGCGTAGAACACGTCGCCCGCCTCGTAGAAGATGTCCTGCGTGCCGTTTCCGTGGTGGACGTCCCAGTCGAAGATGGCGACCCGAGCGGCGTCGGTGTCGTCGGCGTCGATGACGTGGCGGGCGGCGACGGCGACGTTGTTGAAGAAACAGAATCCCATCGCGTCGTCTTCGACCGCGTGGTGGCCCGGCGGCCGCCCGAGCGCGAAGGGGGTGTCTCGGCCGTCGTCGCCGTCGAGGGCGGTCTCCGCGGACCAGCAGGCCAGTCCGGCTGACTTGAGCGCCGCCTCCCACGTCGCCGCGACCGCCACGGTGTCGGGGTCCCAGTTCCCGCCGCCCGACTCGCAGAACTCCCGGAACTCCGCGACGTAGTCGGGGTCGTGGACCGCCTCGACGCCGTCCCGCGTGGCGCTATCGGCGTTTACGTACTCGACGCTGTGCTTGCGCGCCAGTCCCTCTTGGATGGCCCGGAGTCGGTCCGGATTTTCGGGGTGGCGCTCGCCGGTGTCGTGAGCGAGACATGTTTCGCTGTAGCCGAAGTTCATAATTACGGGTCGGTCGCTCCCGACCGGGGGAGGAACTCGGTAGTTGGTAGCACGTGTTTCATTGGTGCACAGTGGAATTTAACCGCTTCGCTCCCCGCGGCATTTCGACGCGCTCGAAACGAGGCGTCCGCGGGGACTCACTCGAACAGTTCGAAGTACGTGTCGATATCCTCGGCCTTAACAGTTCGCCGGTCGGCGTGGCGCGCGAGGACGGCGGCCGCTTCGGCGACGTTGTCCGCGTAGTCCTCGAGGATGTCCGCCAGCGCGATGCGGGCGTCCATGGCGACCCGGTAGCTGTCGTCGATTTCGAGTCGGGCGATGCGGTCCACCGGAGCGACGGGGAGTTCGAGACTCTCCTTGTCCACCACCTGCTCGACGCCGAAGTCCTGACTCATCAGCGTCTTGCGACCGTCTGCGGTGGCGTGTTCGGCGGCATCGACCGCGAGTTCGGCCCCGTGACGTTGAATCCGCCGGGCCAACTCCTCGGCGGCGTCCGCGCTGACTCTGAGTTCCCCCGCGTTCCGTCTGATTATCGTGTCTATCGGCGCGAACGGTAACTCGACGCTCATACCAGAATCCGGGAATCTCGCGCCCTTAGTTCTTTCCAAAGCGTCTTTCGAGGAACCAGAGACGGTTTTCGAACGCGGGGTGATTCCCGGCCGTAGAAACCGAACGACCGCCCGCGACCCGACGCGTCCGTTCGACCCGCGGGTCCCGTCTGTCTGCTCGTGTCCCATCAGTACAGAACCAGAGCGGTTCGCCCCACGCTCACCGGTCGGTCGGCCGAAACCACTCGGCTGTAAAGCAGGTCCGTAGTCCGCGGTTAGAACACGTCCTCGGCGTCGAGGGTCCCGTCTCGGAGTTCGCCGCGCGCGGTCACCTTCTGTCCGAGGGTCACGTCGGCGCCCGACTCGACGCTGACGGTCTCCTCGCCGTCGTCCAGAATTATCGGGTCGCCAGCCTGCACGACGGTTCCCGTGAACTCGACGAACTCGCCGTCGGCGTCGTCACCGTCCGCGCCGGAAGCGGCGTCTGCGCCAGCGTCGGTGCCGCCTCCGTCGTCGTCGCCGAAGGCGTCGAGACCCGTCCCGCTGCTCGCGCCGTCGCCGTCATCGCCGGTGTCGCTCTCGCCACCGCCGACGGACGGGTCGGCCTCGCCGAGGACGGTCACGGTGGACTGCCACCCGGCGGAGCCTTCGATGTCGTCCTCCCAGCCGTCCTGAATCTCGATGTCGGCCAACTGAATCTCGTCGCCGGGCGCGATGTCGATGTCGGCCTTCTCGCCCCAGAGCGCGACCCGGAGGTCGCCGGTCTCGTCCTGAACGCGGACGTTTCGGACCTGCCCCTCCGACCCGTCGTCGCGGTCGAAGGTGCGCTTGGGGTCGGTCGAGCGCACGACGCCGCCGATGTCCACCTCGTCGCCGATTTCGAGGTCGCCGATGTCGGCGGTCTCGGGCACGTACTCCACGTCCTCGTCTATCTCCTCGACCGCGCCGCGGTTACCGACGTGGAGTTCCAGACTCCCGTCGCGCTCCCGGACGTAGCCGTCCACGACCTCGACCGAGACGCCGGGGTCGAGTTCCTCGGCGCGGTCGGTGCGTTCGTCCCAGAGCGTCACTCGGATGCGGCCGGTGGAGTCGCCGAGTTTGAGGTTGGCGACCTTCCCCTCCGACCCGTCGTCGCGGTCGAAGGTGCGCACCTCGTCGGTGTCAAGCACTTTGCCGCGGAGGTTCACGTCGGAGAGACCCAGCGAGAGGTCCTCGACGCGGTAGGTGTCCTGAACCTGCACGTCGACGTCGGTCTCGTCGTCGGCCTCGGCGTCGTTGACGTTGACCTCCACGCCGTTGTACCCCTCTTTCGGTCGCCCGGAGATGCGGAGAGTGTCGCCGACTTCGAGTTCCTCCTCGCCCGCGTCGGCCTGCTTGTCCCAGAACGTGATGCGGATGGAACCGGTCTCGTCGGCCACCTCGACGTTCAGTACGCGGCCCTCGTCGCGGTCCTCGTCGTCGCGCTCGAACGTCCGAACGTCGCCGACGCCGACCACTTTGGCGACGAACTTCACCTCTTCCATGCCGGGTTCGATGTCGGCGATGCTCTCGACTTCGCCGCCCTCCTCGTCCATCTCGTGGGCGATGAGCATCGCGGCGGTCTCCTCGTCGGCGAGACCGCCCATCTGCTCGACCTTCTCCTCGACCGCCTCGCGGAACTCCTCCAGAGATACGTCGGCGTCGAGGTCGGCGTAAACGTCCTCTATCGCGCCCATAATCGTATTGCACGGAAGGGGTGGCCCGCGCTTAAGTATTGTCTTTGTCGAGAGCGCGCTCTCACCTCGGTCGCGTCGGTCGGTTTTCGACGCGAGGTCCGCCCGGGGTCGGGGACTGGTCGTCGATTGGTCACGGTCCGAGTTGGTCGCCCGTCCGGACATAAACCTTCGCTCGGCGCGGCGTCCGGCGTGCGGTCTCGGCGGCCCGACGCTACCCCGTCGCTGCGCTCGCCGTCACCCCGATTCAGCGGTCGTGACCGTCGTCGTGTCGCCCATCGCCTCGTGGACGACCGACACGCTCGCGGGCACAGCGCCGTCGAACGAGAACGTCGCCTCGTACTCGATTTCCACGATGCACTGGGCGCACGCGTCGGCCCCGCCCTTCTGCACCGAGGCGACGGTCACGTCGAGCGTCCCGCTCTCGGGGTCGTAGCTCGCGTCGGCGAGTTTCGCGGTGTAGCACGTGTTCGACCCCGAAATCGTCCCCGTGACGGTGACCGACCCCGGGGAGAACTGGACGCTGGCGTCGCCCGCGGGTTTCCCGCACTCGGCCGTCGCGGGTTCGAACGAGGAGTCGGTCAGCGACGATTGCTGGCCGTCCGTGGTTCGGTCGGCCGGTTCACCCTCCGTGGTCGTCTCCCCGGCCGTCGTGGTCGATTCGGTGGTGGTCGAATCGCCCTCGCTCCCGGCGAGGTCCTCGTACTGGCCGAGACAGCCACCGAGCGAAACCGCACCGAGAACTCCACCGAAACGTGTGAGCATCTCCCGTCGGTCCATACTGACTCCAACGCGACACGGTTTCAAAGTCTTCACGAATGCAAAAATAGCGATTTGTCTTTGCGTCTCTGTGTCACCCGCGTAAGCAGACCGTAACCCCTATTAGTGGAACCGGCCAACGTAGAGTTGAGTCCTGATAGGGTAGTGGACTATCCTCTTGGCTTGCGGAGCCAGGGACCGGAGTTCAAATCTCCGTCAGGACGTTTCTGCCGCGACGCAACGACGACGAGCGTAGCGAGGAGTCCGCGTCGCGGACACTCCAACTACGGAGATTCGAGCAGACCAGATGCATGCCCGCGCAGCGAAGCGAGCAGGAACATCTGGACGAGTTCAAATCTCCGTCAGGACGTTTTCACGGAGCAAGTCCGCGAGAGTCTTCTGTGGCTCTCGCACTGCTGCACCGCGGAACTACCATCTGTCGCTATCTGCACCACCTGCGGTTTCGAATCCCGAAGACCCTTGCTGTCGAATCCCGAACTCACCAGCGATGAGAGACCACCTCCGGGCCGGTATCGCCATCTACAACGACGGCGAGTACCACGCGGCCCACGACGCGTGGGAGGACCACTGGCTCGATTTGGAGTCGGGCACCGACGACGAGCGGTTTCTCCACGGCCTGATTCAGTTCACGGCCGCGGTCCACCACGCCCACGACGCGAACTGGACGGGCGTCCGCGGTCTCGCCGAGAGTGGCGCGGCGTACCTCGCCGCCCTCCCGGCGGACTACCGAGAGGTGAACGTCGGCGAGGTGCGGACGTACCTCCGGGCGGTCGCCGCCGACCCGGAACACGTCGAACGCGCCGCGCCGCCGCGCCTGACTCACGAGAACGTGGCGCTCAGACCCGAAGACCTGCGCTTCGAGGCGGCCGCGGTCGCCGCCGCGGTGCTGGCCGAGGAGTACGGCTACGACGAGGAGACCGTCGAGAAGGCGGTGACGTACGCCCGCGAGGACCTCGACGACGAGAAGGCGACCAGTCAGTTCGTGACGTTCGTGATGGACTTCGCACGCGACGCCGCGAATCGAGGGATAATCTTCCAGCGAATGGCGGGCGTGGTGGGCAAGCGCGACCACAGAGAATCGGACGTGGAAGGCCTGTTCGACTGACGCGCGGTCAGTCGTCCGTCTGGCTCTCGGCCGCGTTTCCGGTATCGTCGGCGTTCTCGGCTTCGTCTCCGTTCTCGGTCTCGTCGTCCGCGAATTCGGCAGAGTTGTCCTGCGGGTCGTACCCCAGCACCTCCTTCGTGCGCTCGATGGAGTAGTACTTCCGGTCGTTGTCCGAGATGCCGTAGACGATTTCGAAGTCGTAGTCGGCCCGGATACAGCGGTCGAAGAGGTGGGCGCAGTCCCGGTGGGAGAGCCACATCGCCTGCCCGCGCTCGTAGTCCTTGGGCGGGTGGTTCTTGGTGAGGTTGCCGATGCGGACGCAGACGACGCTGAGGTCGTACTCGTCGTGGTAGTACCGACCCAGCACTTCGCCGGTCGCCTTGCTGACGCCGTAGAGGTTGCTCGGTCGGGGGAACTCGGTGCCGTCGAGTCGGTAGTCGTCGTCGCGGCGGTACATCTCGGGGGTGCGCTCGTCGGTCTCGTACGCGCCGACCGCGTGGTTCGACGAGGCGAACGCGACCTTCTCGACGCCAGCGTCGATTGCGGCCTCGAAGACGTTGCGCGTGCCGTCGATGTTGTTCGTCAGGACGCTGTTCCACGGCGCTTCTGGACGTGGGTCGCCAGCGAGGTGTACGACCGCGCCGACGCCGTCCATGGCCTCCCGGACGGCCTCCTCGTCGGTGATGTCTGCGACGACGAACTCGTGGTCCGTGTCGCGGGTCGGCGGGTCCCGGTCGAGCAGTCGCCACTCGTACTCCGCCGAGAGGTCCGAGAGGATGGCCTGCCCGACGCGGCCTTCCGCGCCCGTAAGCAGGACTGGGTCGTCCATTCAACTGAAGGGAGGGAAGCAGGTGATAAGTAAGGTGCGATTCGCTCGGACCTGGACCGAGAACGTCTTGTCGATGGCCGTCCGCAGGTCAGTCGTCCGCCGCGAACTGCGGGAGCAACTTCTCGCGCCCGAGGTTCACCGCGAACGCGAGCGCGACGATGCCCATCACGGCGAACCAGCCAGCGAGCACTTTGTCTCCGGCGATAAGTTGCTGGAGACTGTTGTACTCCGCGAAGAGACCGAGGAGCGACAGCGCGAGGGTTCCGAGAGCGTAGGCGACCACCGCGAGCGCCTCCGACCCCAGTTCCGTCAGGAGTTCGTACATCACCCCGACGGACGAACTCGGCGTGTAAAGGGGTTTTGCGTTCGGGAGGTTCGGGAACCTTTTCTCGGCCGAACATGCTGTTCGTCGATTTGGAGATACTCGGCGCGCTCCTGCCGCCGCTGGTGTTCGGCGTTATTCTGCCGCTGACGGAGTGGGAATCGAGTAGAAGAACGGGTAGAAAAACCGAATGGAGAGAGTTTCAGGCGAGTCGCGCGAACGCCAGATTCCCGCTGATGTTCTTGATGTAGATCTGCACCACGTCGCCCTCCTGTGCGCCGGGGACGAAGATGGTGTACTTGCCTTTCTCGGCCACGCCGTCGCCCTTTCGGCCGGTGCCTGTAATCTTGACCTCGTAGGTGGCTCCCTCCTCGACGGCGTCCCGGTTCTGGTTCTGGGTCGAGGTCGAACGCTTGGTGACGGGGCGGAACGCACCGCAGGCGTCACACCGCAGCATCAGGTTGCGGTTCTCGCGGACGAGGCGGGTGTCCGGCAGGCCGCACTCCGAACAGAGGACGAACTCCTGCACGTAGCTCTCGAGGGCGGCGTCGAAGTCGGACCCCGAGAAGGTCCCGTTGTACCGGGCGCGGCCGTCTTCGAGTTTCCCGTTGGTCCCGAGTTCGCGCTGGAGCGCGCTGTGGAGGTGTTCGGTGTCGCGGCCGAGCGCGTCCGCGACGTCGCTCAGGTTGGTGAATCGCGTGAACGCGCCGTCCTTCTGGGCGTCCGCGTCGGGGTAGCTGAATCGGTCGCTCTGCTCTTCGAAGTCGGGCGTCGCGTCCATCGCTCTGTCGAGATTCGCTGAATAGTCCATGGGCGAATGAGGTGTTGGACGTTAAAAGGTATTCCGTGATGGTCCGGCGCAAAGACCGGGCGGCTTTTCTCGCAGGCCCGCTTGGTCACGACCATGGACTCCAGCGACGCCGATTCAGGGGGTCGAGAAGCCCCCACTTCGGACCCCACCGACCGCGACGCGGCCTGCTTCGAGGCGGGCATCAAGTTCGGTGCGCTCTACCACCAGTTCGCCGGGACGCCCGTCAGTCCCGAGAGCGCCCCCAGCCTCGAAACCGCGATGGAGGACGCCATCGAGAACCAACCGTTCTGCGAGCGCGTGACCGTCGACATTCTGACCGAGAAACTGGCGGCGGAGATGACCGGCGGGTACACGGAACTCACGGGCCGGTTCGTGGAGGTCGAAATCGTCGTGGACCACGAGGGCGTCGAAGTCGTCACCCGGATGGAGATGGAGGACGGCTACCCGCTGATGAGAATCGACTCAGTGAGCGAACCGTAGGACGCGAAGGCGTCCGCTCGTCCGGTTCTCGAAACCGCGCGGTAACTGCGAACGACGCTCGTCGCCGACTGACTTGACCGCGAGAGGAGGCCGACCGAATCCGTCTGGGCCCCGGTTACGACGGACTCGGCGTCTGAACGTGGGACAGGTACGCCGTGATGTCCGTCGTCGTGATGATGCCGACGACGCCCTCGGTCTCGTCCACGACCGGCATGTGGTGAAAGCCCTGTTCTATCATCGTGTCCGCGACGTCGCGTATCTCGGCGTTCGCCGTCGTCGTCGTCACGTCGGTCGTCATGTAGGTCTCGACCGTCGCGTCGGCGGCCCACCGCTGTTCGGCGGCGATGTGGACGAAGTCCGTTGCGGTCAGGATACCGGCGAGTTGGCCGTCCTCGTCCGTGACGAGGACCGACCCGATGCGCTCGTCTATCATCTTCTCGGCCGCGACGTGAACCTCGGTGTCCGGCGAGACCGTCTCGACGGGGGACGACATGAGTCGTCCGACGAAGATATCTTCCATGGGCGTTCCTTTTGCGGCCTCGCTGATAAGTATTCGGTCGATGGGGGTCAAATCTTTCGGCGTCGTCCCGTGCGAGTCACGGAGATACGAGCGCACGAGGCGCTCGCGGTGGTGCTCGTCACAAAAGGTAGCGGGCTGGAAGGGATTTGAACCCCTGACCGTCTGGTTAAAAGCCAGACGCTCTGCCTAACTGAGCTACCAGCCCTCACTCTCGCTTGCGGGCGACGCGGGTTAAACGTTTACTATTTCCCGGAAACTTTACCCGCACCCCGTCAGTCGATTCGCGCATGAACGAGTTCGCCCGTGAACGCGACGACGACCTCCGAGAGTTCGCCGAGGAACTCCTCCGATTCGACACCACCCAGCAGAACGAAGCGCCCGCGCAGGCGTACGTCCGGGAGCGACTCGACGAACTCGGCTTCGAGACCTACGAGTGGACTGCCGACGCCGAGGAACTGGCCGCCCACTCCTCGTTCCCGGACGACCCCAACGAGATTCCGGTCGCGGACCGGCCGAGCGTCGGCGGCGTCCTCGAACTGGGGGACCCTCAGAGGGGTCCCACGCTCGTGCTGAACGGGCACGTGGACGTGGTGCCGGTGGCCCGCGAGTCGTGGTCGAGCGACCCGTTCGACCCGACGTGGGACGGCGACGGCGACGAGGAGACGCTCACGGCGCGCGGCGCGGCGGACATGAAGTGCGGTCTCTCGGCGTGCGTCTTCGCGGCGAAACACCTCGAAGCGTCGGCCGACGAGTCCCTCGACGGACGAATCGTGGTCGAGAGCGTCGTCGGCGAGGAGGCGGGCGGCATCGGCGCGGCCGCGGCCGCGCTGTCGAACCCCTACCCCTTCGAGCGCGACGCCGCGATAATCGCCGAACCCACCGACCTCCGGCCGGTCACGGCCTCCGAGGGGAGTCTGATGAAGCGCCTCCGCCTCACCGGTCGGTCGGCCCACGCCGCGACACGGTGGCGCGGCGTGGACGTCCTCCCGTACTTCGAGGAGATTCGGCGGGCGTTCGCGGCGTTGGAGACCGAGCGCGGCGAGGACGTGACCCATCCACTCTACGAGGACTTCCCGGTGCCGTGGCCCGTGGTCGTCGGCCGGGTCGAGGCGGGCAGTTGGGCGTCGTCGGTCCCGGCCGAGTTGACGGCCGAGCTTCGAATCGGCGTCGCGCCGGGTGAGACTGTGGCGGAGGTCGAAGAGGTCTTCGAGCAGCGCCTCGCCGAACTCGTCGCCGACGACGAGTGGTTGACCGACCATCCGCCGGAGTTCGAGCGGTTCTCGGTCCAGTTCGAGGCGTCGGAAATCGACGCCGACGAACCGGTCGTCGGGGCGGTCCAGCGCGCGATGGCGGCGAACGGACTCGACGACGCCGACCCCCGCGGAGGGACCTACGGCGCGGACGCGCGCTGGTACATCGAGGCCGGAATCCCGACCGTGATGTTCGGTCCGGGGTCCATCGAGCAGGCCCACTTCCCCGACGAGACGATTCCGTGGGCGGAGGTGCTGACGGCGGGAGAAGTGCTGGCCGACGCGGCGGCGGAGTTCCTGCGGTAGCGTTCGACGCTCAGGAGAGGTTCTCGTCCAGCGCCTCGGCGACCAGTTCCTCGGGGGCGCGGCCCTCCATCGCCGCGGTCCGGCGGAGTTCCCGGTAGGTGTCGCCGGGGAGCGTGAGCGTGAGTTCGCCCGGCGTCACGCCGTGGTCTGCCAGTGCGTCCTCGACCGGGGTGCCGCCGTTGACCTCACTGGCGACCGACCGGACCTCCCGGACGGTCAGGTCGCCGTCGAGGACGGCCCACGCGAGTTGGAAGCGCTCCTCGCCGCCGACGCGGGCGATGTGCTTGGCCGCGGTCGGCGCGACGTGGCCCATGGCGACGTAGCGACGGATGGACTGGGGCAGGTCGTGGACGCGCGCCCACTTCCGGATGAACGCGACCGTCACGTCGCCGCCCGCGCGCTCGGCCGCGGCCTTGTACGACCCCTCGCCGCGAACGAGCGCGGCACACGCCGCCGCCCCCCGGAGCATGTACACGTTGTCCTCGCCTCCGGCGGTGTTCTCGGCGAACTTCCCGACAGTCTCGGCGGCCGCCGCGACGCTCTCGGGGTCGGTCGGGTCGAACGCCTTGGCCTGCTCGGCGTCCTGTCCCGTGACCGTCTCGTCGCCGCGGACGACCGGTTGGCCGACCGGCGACTCGCGGTCGGTCGGCGGCCCGTCGTCGCCTCGCTGTTCGCTCATCGGTCCTACGGTAGTTCTCACCGGGCAAAAATCCGCGGGTCGGAACAATGGTCGCCAGTGGCGCCAAAACCGCAAGCGGGCAGACAGGTCAGCGACCGGCGGAAACCGCTTTCCGCGTCCGTCGCGTCGCCACTCCCGTGGGACTTTTCAGCCGACTCACCGAGCGACGCCGTACCGGCGACGAGGGGGACTACGTCTGCACGCTCTGCAGGGCGACGTTCGAGGAGCGCTCGGTGGTCGTGTGTCCGAAGTGCCGGGGGTTCGTAGTGAAGCGCCGAGAGTAGGTCCTCAGTCCTCCCGCCAACGCTCGCCGTCGGCCCGGTCACGCCACTCGCGCTGGTACTTCTGCTCGGTGACGTGGTTCTCCCCGTCGGCCAACTGCTCGCGGACGGACGCCTCGAACGCCGAGACGGTCGCGAGGAACTCCGCCTCGAAGGCCTCGACCAGTTCGTAGGTCCACTGGTCGCCGACCACTCCCGCGGGGAGGTGGACGTCTCTGAGTTCGTCCGCCAACTCGTCGTGGCCCGCCGCTCGAAGTTTCTCGCGCGCGGCGTCGAACCGGTCCATCCCGCGGCCGACCTGATGGTGGCAGTCGAGCAGGCGGCCGTACCCCCGGCGGACGTGTTCGATGCCGACCTGTAGTTCGTGGAGCGCCTCGCGTTCGGCGTCGGTCAGGTCCCGAGCGGTCGAGTCGCTGTCGGACGGTTCTCGCTCGCTCGTCCCGGAATCGTTGCCCGGCATACTCGACTCGGGGGTCCGTATCGCCATAGAGGTTCTTGCCGCGGCGGCGATGCCTTTCAGTGACTGCCGACCATACACGGACTCATGTCACCGAATCGCGGCGAGTGGGCGGCGGAACAGATGCCCGAGATGGACGACCGGACCGTCGTCGTCACCGGCGCGAACAGCGGTCTCGGCTACGAAGCGACCCGCGCGTTCGCCCGGAAGGGTGCCCACGTCGTCATGGCCTGCCGGAGCGAGGACCGCGGCGAGGACGCCAAGCGACGACTCCGGAGCGAGGACACGGAGGGCGGCCACCGCGGGTCGCTCGAAGTGGCCGAACTCGACCTCGCGGACCTCTCGTCGGTCGAGTCGTTCGCCGAGTCGTTCGGCGACACCCACGACGAGTTGCACGTCCTCTGCAACAACGCGGGGGTGATGGCGATTCCGCGGCGCGAGACCGAGGACGGGTTCGAGATGCAGTTCGGCGTCAACCACCTCGGCCACTTCGCGCTGACCGGCCTGCTCCTCGACCGCCTTCGCGAGACGCCCGGCGAGACGCGGGTCGTCACCCAGAGCAGCGGCGTCCACGAGAGCGGCGACATCGACTTCGCGGACCTCCAGCACGAGGACTCCTACGACGAGTGGGACGCCTACGCCCAGAGCAAACTGGCGAACGTGCTGTTCGCCTACGAACTCCAGCGCCGACTCGAGGACGCGAGCGCGGACGTGACCAGCGTGGCCTGCCACCCGGGGTACGCCGCCACGAACCTCCAGCGCCGCGGTCCCGAGATGGCGGGGTCGACCCTCCGACTCTGGGCGATGAAGGCCGCGAACGCCGTCCTCGCCCAGTCGGCCGAGCGGGGCGCGCTCCCGATGCTGTACGCCGCCACCGCCCCGCAAATCGAGGGCGGAGAGTACGTCGGTCCCGGCGGGTTGATGAACATGCGCGGTCCGCCGAGCGTCCAGCAGTCCAGCGACGTCTCCTACGACCGGGAGCGCGCCGAGCGACTCTGGGAGGTGTCCGAGGACCTGACCGGCGTGACCTACGACCTCAAAGCGGCCACGTCAGCGGGGTGAGAGAGGTATCGAACCGCAAACCGACGGCACGGAAGGAAGAGAGACCCGACCGTGATAGTTTTTCCCAGTTCCCTCAGCGATGTTCTAAGAACGACGTGTAGTAGACCAAAATAACTATACTCGCAGTCTTTATCGGAACACGTATGGACTGCTCTGTAGGACTGGTCATCCCTGCCTACAACCCCGATTCTGATATTCTTCGGGACTACATTGTCGAGGTCACTTCGGTACTCGCTCCGGACGAGATACGGGTCGAACTCGACGGCGACATCGAGGCTCCGATCGACGACCTCGACGTGACGGTCAATCACTCGGCGACGCGGCGGGGGAAAGGTGCCGCTATCGTCGATGGGTTCGAGAGTCTGTCTCCCGACGTGGACATCGTGCTGTTCGCCGACGCCGACGGAAGCACTGCCGTGGAGTCGCTTACGGAGTTGGTTCGCACGCTACAAACGACGGACGTCGACATCTGCGTCGGGTCGCGTCGTCATCCGGACGCCACGATAGCGTCCCACCAGTCGGTTTTCCGACGCCACCTCGGTGACGTATTCGCGTGGACCGCTCGCCGATTCCTCGACGTTTCACTCTACGACTACCAGTGTGGCGCGAAGGCGCTCACCACCGACGCTTGGCGGGACGTGAGGGACTACATCAACGAGCGCGGGTTCGCGTTCGACCTGGAACTGATCGCGATAGCGGCGGCACTCCGACTGACTATCGAAGAGGTACCGGTGACGTGGGACGATAATCCGGACTCGACGGTGGATCCCATTCGAACGACCGCAGACATGCTCCGGTCACTCGTCTCCGTCCGAAACAGGTCGAAACGGATCGGTAGCGACTCCGCTTCCGTGAGCGGCGGGAGAGACGACACGGCGGCACTCACCGATGATTGAGGCACGGCGGGTCGTTCGGTCGCTTCTCGCGGGGAGACGCTTCGGGCAGTTCCTGTCGGTCGGAGCCTTCGGTGCGGTCGTCGATAACATCGTACTCGCCAGCGTCGTCGAGATGACGACGGTCCCGACGTTGGCCGCGAAGGTGCTGAGTGCCGAGACGGCGATCGTCATCATGTTCCTGATAAACGATTCGTGGACCTTCGACGAGTACGGCCGCCGCTCGTTCGGTTCGCTCGTCCGTCGGTTTCTGAAATCGAACGTCGTCCGGACCGGCGGAGTCGGGGTCGCGGTGTTGGTACTCCACGTCCTCCACAACGTGTTCGGACTCTGGTACCTGCTGGCGAACGTCGCCGGAATCGGAGTCGGGTTCGTCGTCAATTACGTGTTCGAGTCGATCTTCACGTGGCGAGTGGAAGAGACGTAGCGACGGACGGAGATGAAGTGCCGAATGACCGGACGCGACGGGCGGTCGTCACGCCGTCGCGCGATGGACGACGCAACCCAGCAGTGCCGCGAGAAACCCGAGCAGGGGGACCGACGCGAACCCGAGGAGCGGGCGAACGACTCCGATCACGTCGGCGACGAACGGCGACGGAAGCGAGAGGGCTTGGAGCGCAGTGGCGAACTGTTCCGGCACGAAGATGACGTTGATGAGGACTAGCGAGACTCCGAATATTGCGCGGCGGCGATGGTCGTGCGTCAGGTAGTAAAGTACCACGAGTGGGAAGTAGATGAACACCCCGTAGATTAGCTGAGGCGGGACGAGAATCACCATTACGACCAGTGTCGCGAGAAACGCGACGAGGTCGTCGCGTACCCCCGACACACCCGCGTAGACGTATCCCAACACCGGAAGCAGCAACACTAGAGAGAGGACGAAGTAGCCCGAAACGTCCAGCGACGGGAAGACGTTCGCGAGCGGCCGCATCAGCGTGACGATGTAGAGGTCCTCGGAGGGAGGCGTCGACGCAGAGAGCGTCCCCGTCTTGATACCGCGGTTGGTTACCAACCAGACGAAGTAGTTCCGGGTCAACTCGTAACCGAAGACGAGGGCGCCGACGAGCATCCCACCCACGCCGACGGCGATGGCCGAGAGGGCCGCCCGCCACGCTCGGCGGGAGAGCAGATAGAGACCGAGAAGTCCGGGGAACAGCTTCGGGATAGCGGCGACGGCGAAGGAGGCCCCGGCGGCCAGTTGCTCGTTATCGGCGAGTCGTCGGTAGCCGAACACGAGCAGCGCGAGCAGGAGGAGGTTGATTTGGCCTAACGAGAGGGCAGCGAGCGAGCAGGCCGAGAACAGGAAGAAGAGTCCGATGAGGACCGAGTCAGTCCGAGAGAGCGAACGGTGGGTCCGAATCGTTTGGACCGCCGCCCACGCGGCGTAGCTAGCGGCGACGAGCGAGACGACCAACTGAATACCGTACGCGATGGTGAACGGGAACAGCGTGTAGACGGCGAAGTAGAGGAGCGTCACCGGCGGGTAGATGAATTCGCCGTGTTGACTGGAGTACTGTTCGTTCAAGTAGAGTGCGTCCCCGTCGAGAGCCGCCTTCGTACCGTAATAGTAGGCCTCGAAGTCACCGGCGACGACGTCCGAAAAGAGAACGTGCCCCACGAGTGCAGCCAGTCCGAGGCCGAGACTGAGAACGAGCGGAATTCGAACGAGCCAGCGACGCAGCGCAGGATTCCGAAGCCAGCTGTTCACTGACGTAGTGTTTCGGGGAAACATCTATTCTGACAGTCCGAGATTCCTTCATGGATAGTTTAAGTAATTTGGTTTCGAGCCGGGCGAAACGAACGGAGCGCGACGAGAGGTCCGGAACGGGAACGACGTTCGTCGTGCGGTAGCAGACACCGGAGCTAGCCCCGAATCGGTCCGACGTTTCGGCGGGTCGAAGGCGAAGGAACCGGTCGAAGAGGACCGACCCGAGAGTCGCCGACGGGCGGAAATCAGCAGGTATTTTGCGGACTCCCCCATAGACGCGCCGGGATGTTACTACAGGGAACGGTCGTCGCGGACGCCGAGACGGTGGTCGAGGACGGCGCGGTGGTCGTGGAGGGCGACGAGATTGTCGCCGTCGGCGACCGCGAAGAACTGGTCGAGACGTACTCCGGGCACGAGCGCGCGGAGTACGACCTGCTCGCGCCGGGCGTGGTCGGCGGACACGTCCACTCCGTCCAGTCGCTCGGCCGCGGTATCGCCGACGACACGGCCCTGCTGGACTGGCTGTTCGACTACGTGCTGCCGATGGAGTCGTCGCTCGACGCCGAGGGGATGCGGGTCGCCGCGGAACTTGGCTACCTCGAACTGCTCGAATCCGGCGTCACGACCGCCATCGACCACCTGTCGGTTCGCCACGCCGACGAGGCGTTCGAGGCCGCGGGCGAGTTGGGCGTCCGCGCCCGGATGGGGAAGGTGCTGATGGACACCGAGTCGCCCGACGGCCTGCTGGAGGACACCCGAGAGGGACTGGACGAGACCGAGCGCCTGATTCGGAAGTACCACGGCACGCACGGCGGGCGCATCCAGTACGCGGTCACACCGCGCTTCGCGGTGAGTTGCACCGAGGAGTGCCTGCGAGGGTCGCGCGAACTCGCCGACGAGTACGACGGCGTGCGCATCCACACCCACGCCAGCGAGAACCGCGACGAGGTCGAGACGGTCGAGGAACGGACCGGCCGCCGGAACATCCACTGGCTGGACGAGGTCGGCCTGACCGGCGAGGACGTGGTGCTGGCCCACTGCATCTGGACCGACGAGTCCGAGCGCGAGGTGCTGGCCGAGACCGGCACCCACGTCACCTACTGCCCGTCCTCGAACATGAAACTCGCGTCGGGCATCGCGCCGATCGTGGACTACGTGGACCGGGGCATCAACGTCGCGCTGGGCAACGACGGCCCGCCCTGCAACAACACGCTCGACCCCTTCACCGAGATGCGACAGGCCAGTCTGCTTCAGAAGGTCGAACACCTCGACCCGACGACGACCCCCGCGCAACTCGTCTTCGAGATGGCGACCGAGAACGGTGCGAGAGCCGCGGGCTTCGAGAACGTCGGCCGCCTCCGACCGGGGTGGAAGGCCGACGTCGTGGGCCTGACGACCGACGTGACCCGCGCCGTTCCCCTCCACGACGTGTTCTCGCACCTCGTCTTCTCCGCCCACGGCGACGACGTGGAGTTCACGATGGTGAACGGCGACGTCGTCTACGAGGACGGCGAGTTGCGGACGGGCGACGCCGAGGCGATTCGGCAACGGGCGCGCGAGTACGAACTGCCAATCAGTGCGGAGTAGCTCCGTATCGTCCGAACGCTCCGGCGTCCGAACCCGGAGTTCCGTCTGCTCCGACTCCCGTCCGCGCGTACTGCCTTCCGACTCGGAGGGGTGTCGGATAACCTGTACTCCGATTCGGACTGTTCCATAGATTCTCCTCCGATTCGAAACGTCGTTGCGTCTGCTGGTTAGGAGCGTCCGAAGTCGAATCCTAAGATTATTAATGATAGCATCGGGACTGGACTGATACGATATGTATCTAACCAGAGACTATGAGAGCGGTGTCAAAACCGGCTCGCGACCGGCGCGCGAAGTCGGGTCCGGTGACGACCGCTTCCAGCCCTCCGACACGGACGCACCCTCCGAAGGATGGAGTTCAGAGCGACCGGCCGACCGGAGGGCGGCCAGATGACGAAGACGCAACTGTTCACCTGCCTCGTAGTCCTGCTTTCGGCGGTCGGTACCGGTATCGTCCCCCACGCGGTGAACGCTACGCCGACCGACGACGCCGCGGCCGTGGACGCGCCCGCCGCACAGACCGCCGCCCCGACGCTCGTGACGGTCCGGACGGAACTCAACGAGACCCAACCCGAGGTCGGGTCGAACTTCACCCTGACGACGCACGTGGAGAACGTAGACGACGGGGAGGGGAACGTCTTCGTCGAGAGCGTCGAAATCCGCCGAACCCCCGACGGCGACGGCGACGACGTGGTCGCGGAGGATACCCCGAGAAAACGCCTCTGGTCGGGCGACAAACTCCAGAACCGTCAATCGCTCAAACTCGACGAGACGGGCGACCACTCGCTCTACGTTCGCGTCGAGTTCCGACACGAGAACGGTGAGAACTACGAGGTCGTCCAACCGGTCGACATCACGGTGTTCGACCCCCATCCCCTGATGGCCGTCGAAGCCGAATCGACCCTGCCCGGCAGTCGGACGACGCTGAACGTCTCGCTGACGAACGGCGTCCGAGAGCCGATTCGGAACGTCGAGCTACAGGTTCGGAGCGACGGGGTGTCGGTGAAGGACAACCGGCGAAACGTCGCCCAGCTAAAGGGAACGGCGACCGAGACGTTCTCCTTCGAGGTGAGCGGCGAGACGTCCGGGACGGTGAACCTGACGGCGGACCTCGAATACACGACCGCCAACGGGACCCACCGGTCGGTCACTCGGACCCTCACGCCGACGCTGACGGAACTCTCGAACCCCGGAGCCGTCAATCTCACCGGCATCTCCGTCTCCAAGCGGGGCCAGACCCTCCAGGTGACGGGGAGCGCGAGCAACGTCGGCACGACCGACGTGCTGAGCGTCGTCGTCAGCGTCCAGTCGAACCCGAACGTCGTCCCCGGTCAATCGACCGCGGAGTACTTCGTCGGAGAGATTCCGTCGAGCGACTTCAGTTCGTTCAAAGTGCAGGCGAACCTCGACTCGAACGCCTCGACGGTGACGGTTCCGCTTCGCGTCAGCTACATCGTGGACGACGTGCGTCGCGTGCGGACGGTCTCGCTGACCTACGACGTGCCCCGGACCGCTCCGACGAAGTCGTCCGACTCGGACTCGTCGCTTCCGCTGACGGCGATAGGCGGCGTCGCCCTCGT
The DNA here is from genome assembly GCF_024218795.1 of Halorussus aquaticus. GTDB lineage: Archaea > Halobacteriota > Halobacteria > Halobacteriales > Haladaptataceae > Halorussus > Halorussus aquaticus. The sequence continues at coordinate 1,229,518 of NZ_CP100400.1, read as the reverse complement.
CGGAGTGGTCGCGCTCGTCGGCGGGTGGAGGTGGTTCGGTGGTGACTGACGACGGTCCCGTTACGGCCGACGATAGTTCGGCCACACCCGAGAGCGGCCCTGTTACGGCCGACGACGGCTCCGTCCCCTCCGAAAGCGGTCCGGTCGCGGACGCGGCCGAGGCCGAGACCGACCGGCAGGGGTCGGCGGTCATCCGGTCGCGCAACCTCGTCAAGGAGTACGAGTCCGGCGGAGAGGTGTTGCGAGCGCTGAAGGGCATCGACCTCACGGTTCGGTCGGGCGAGTTCGTCGCCATCGTCGGTCCGAGCGGGAGCGGTAAATCGACGCTGCTGAACCAACTCGGCCTGCTCGACACTCCCACGGAGGGCACCGTCACGGTCGAGGGCACGGCAGTGAGCGACCTCTCCGTCGCCGAGCGGACGCAGCTCCGCAAGCGGACCGTCGGGTTCGTGTTCCAGAACTTCTACCTCATCCCGACGCTGTCCGCCGTCGAGAACGTCAAGGTTCCCCGGCTACTGGAGCGCGACCGGCGAACCACCCACCGGCGGGCCACGGAACTGCTCGAACGAGTGGGACTGGGCGACAGACTCGACCACCTGCCGAACCAACTCTCCGGCGGACAGAAACAGCGTGTCGCGGTCGCCCGGTCGCTCGTCAACGACCCCGACCTCCTGCTCGCCGACGAACCGACCGGCAACCTCGACCGCGACACGGGGTCGCAGGTACTCGGGGAGTTCGGTCGCATCACCGACGAGGGCGTCGCCGTGGTCGCCGTCACGCACGACGAACAGGTGACCGAGTTCGCCGACCGAACTATCGAGCTCGTGGACGGGAATCTCCGATGATCGACTGGCTGTTCGAGCGCTTCCCGCTGGCGATGCTTGCCCGCAGGAACCTCGCTCGCGCCAAGACCCGGTCGGCGCTGGCGATGCTCGGCGTCGTCATCGGCGTCGTCGCCATCGCCTCGCTGGGCGTGTTCGGCGTCGCGTTCAAACTCTCGTTCCTTCAGGGTGCGACGTTCGGAAACACGGTCCTAGTGTTCCCCGGCGAGGACGCCGACAGGGTCCTCTCCCAGAGTCAGGTCTCGAAGGTGAAGTCGTACGTGGACGGCGACGACGACGTGTACGCGCTGAAGCAGCGCCGAGAGAGACTCACGCACCTCCGGCAGTCCGGCACGGTCTCGGTTTACGGCGTGGAGGGCGCCCGAGAGCGCCTCTCGCCCGAGCGGGGGACGATACCCGACGCGTGGCGCAAGCAGGTGTTGGTCGGCGCGGAGACGGCCGACACCTACGATATCGGTCCCGGCGACAGCATCACGCTCGGCGGGGAGTCCCACCGCATCGCGGCCGTCCTCGAAGACCAACCGCGCGGCGGCGCGTTCCAGAGTCTCGACGACGGCGTTCTCGTCCCGATATCGACGTTCCCGGGCGACAACTACACGCAGGTCCAGATTCGAGCGGACTCCCCGACGGAGGCGAACCAGACCGCGGTGATGCTCCGCAACCGACTCGGGTTCGGCCGCGAGGACCGCTACCGCATCATCGACTTCAAGGACTCCATCGAGCGGTTCAACCAGCAGATGTCCACTATCAACCTCTTCCTGCTCGGCGTGGGCGGCATCTCGCTGCTGGTCGCGGGCATCTCCATCCTGAACGTCCAGTTGATGAGCGTCATCGAGCGCCGCGAGGAGATCGGCGTGCTCCGGGCGGTCGGCTACGGCCGGTACGACATCCTGCGACTCATGCTCGGGGAGTCGGCGCTCCTCGGACTCGTCGGCGCGCTCGTCGGTGCCGCGCTGAGCGTCGCGCTCGGCCTGCTCATCAACCTGCAACTCCTCGGCGACCCGTTCGCGTTCACGTCAAAGGGGTTCTGGTACATCGGTCTCGGGTTCGCGTTCGGCGTCGGCGCGGCGGTGATAAGCGGTCTCTACCCCGCGTGGAAGGCCGCCAACGAGCGCCCGGTCGAGGCGCTCCGAGACTGACCGGCGACGGTTCGGCGTCGCCCCTCGGTCGGTCGCCCGAACGGACTCACGCGCCGTTTCTGGCGAGAGCCGAAGATTCGGGTCGGTGGAGTTCGTCAGACAACCGCTAATTTGGACAAAACATTTGCGCCGCGGTTCACAACGGTTCGACATGAGGATACGACGGTTCGCAACCGAGAATCTCGGGTACGCTCTTCTCGGTGGCCCGGTGTTGGGTATCGCGACGTTTCTCGTCGGAGCGGCTCTCTTCGGCACGGTGCCCGGAATCGGGTGCGCCGTCGTCGTGTACGGTCTCGGCTGGGCGCTGGCAGTTCGGCAATCCGAACGAGAGACCGAGAAACCGACACCGGACTCGGACGACGAGCGAACCCGCCGCGAAAAGGAACTGGAGATGCAGAAAGGGAGCTTCGGTGGGGACGGCGGCGGGTAGCGTTTCCGCATATTGTCTATTGAGCCGCCGATTCTGCGCCCTACGCGTTATTCTGCGGTAACGCGCTCCCCGAGTTCCGGGGCGGTCGCGTCGAACCCCGCCTCGCGGAGTTCCTCGGCGAACGCCTCGCACCGGTCGCCGTGGTTCACTAGAATCTCGGCGTCGCGGTACGAGTCGAGGAAGTCGCGCAGACCGTCCCGGTCGGCGTGCGCCGAGAAGTCGTACGCCTCGGTCTGCGCGCTGACCGGCATCACCCGGCCGTCGATTTCCGCACGGCCCCTGTCGAGCAGTTCCCGACCGGGCGTCCCCTCGACCTGATACCCGGTGAAGGTAATCTTGTTCGTCGGGTTCCCGCGGATTTCGGGGACGTACGTCATCGCCGGACCGCCCGAGAGCATCCCGCTCGTGGTCACTATCGCCGTGTTCTTCTCGGCGATGCGCTTGCGCTGTCCGTCTCGTCCGGTCACGAATCTGGCGTGGGACTTCGCCCGTTGGAGCGCGTCCCCGTCGCGCAGGAAGTCGGGGTACCGGCGCGCAATCCGAGTCACTCTCTGTCCCATTCCATCGACGTAGCAGTCGATGTCGTGGGTCTCGCAGACCATGAGCATCTCCTGCGTCCGACCGATGGCGAACGCGGGGACGACCACGGTGCCGCCCTCCCAGATGGTCGTGCGCACGCTCTCGGCGAATCGCTCCTCGACGGCCTCGCGGGGGTCGTGGTCCACGTCGGAGTACGTCGATTCCGTGATTACCACGTCCGCCTCCGGCCGCGCGGTCGTTCCCGACAGGAGTTGGGTGTCCTCGGTGTGGAAGTCGCCGGTGTAGAGCAGGCGGGTCTCGCCGTCGTCATCGGACTGCGTCCGATTGCCCGAGGGACTGCGTCCCTCGCTGTCGACGAGGACGTGCGCGCTCCCCGGGATGTGGCCCGCGTCGTAGAAGGTGACCTCGTACCCGGCGGCCTCGAAGGTCTCGCGGTAGCCGTGGGTCTCCGAGACCTGCGAGAGGCGTTCGATTTCGGCCTCGGTGAACGGGCAGTCGTAGCTCCCGCCGTGGAGTTTGAGGGTGTCGCGGGCCAGCACCGTAGCGAGGTCCCGCGTCGGCGGCGTCCAGTGGACCGGCGGCCGGGCGTCGCCCGACAGCAGGGAGGGGACCGCCCCGACGTGGTCGAGGTGGCCGTGGCTCACGACCACGGCGTCCGGGTCGGGGTCCCCGACCGGGAAGGAGGGCGGGTTGCCGGTGGCCATCCCGTAGTCGAGCAGGAGCGAGTCGTCCACGAGGACCGCGCTCCGCCCGATTTCGCGGGCACCACCGAGAAATTCGACGTTCATTACCGGGGGCTACTCGGTGCGAGCCTTTTCGTCCGTCGGTTCCGACACGCGAGCAAGCAGACGCACTCTCGAATGGGGAACTGTACCCTCGAAAGTCCTCGGCCCTTTCAGTCCGCCAAGAAGGTGCGTCCCTCACCCAGCGAGAGCAGGCGGTTGCGTAGATTTGCGACCGAAGACTGCTTCGAGACGGTGAGAAGACTTATTCCGCGCCGCTGTGCCAACGATACCAAGACCCCAATGTCAGTCATCGAGATAGATAATCTGTCCAAACGGTTCGACGACGTGACGGCAGTAGACGGTCTCTCGCTTACGGTCGAGGAGGGCGAGGTGTTCGGCTTCCTCGGCCCGAACGGCGCGGGCAAGTCCACGACCATCAACGCGATGCTCGACTTCACGAAACCGACGAGCGGCGAGATTCGGGTGTTCGGCCGCGACGCCCAGCGCGACTCCGTGGCGGTCCGCGAGCGGTCGGGGCTGTTGCTCGAAGGCTACGGAGCCTACCCGAACCTCACGGGCCGCGAACACGTCAAGCACGCCATCGACACGAAGGACGCCGGCGACGACCCCGACGCGCTCCTCGAACGCGTCGGACTCGCGGACGCCGCGGACCGGCGCGCCGGTGGCTACTCGAAGGGGATGCGCCAGCGGATGGCGCTCGCCGTCGCGCTGGTCGGCGACCCCGACCTGCTCGTCCTCGACGAACCCTCCACCGGACTCGACCCGAACGGCGCGCGGACCCTCCGAGAGGTCGTGACCGAGGAGGCCGAACGGGGCGCGACCGTCTTCTTCTCCAGCCACATCCTCGAACAGGTGGACGCCGTCGCCGACCGCATCGGTATCCTGCTCGACGGGTCGCTCGCGGCCTCTGGTGGTGTCGAGGAACTCCGGCGAGAACTCGGCGCGGGGACGACGCTCTCGGTGCGGGTGTCGGCCGTCCCCGACGCGCTGGTGGCCGACCTCCGGGAACTCGACGGCGTCCGCGAGGTCCGAGCGCGCCACGGTCGGATCGAAATCGACTGCGACGACGGCGGCGAGGCGAAACTCCGCGCGCTGAACGCGGTGGCCGACGCGGGCGTCTTCGAGGACTTCGAGGTCCGGGACGCCTCGCTCTCTGACGTGTTCTCGAAGTACACGGAGGGGACCGCGTGAGCCGAGCAGACGTGTTCCGGCGCGACCTGACGAGCGTCTACCGCTCGCGGACCGGCACCGCGGTGAGCGCCATCGTCGCGCTCACCACCGTGGTCGCAGTCGGCCTGTTCGCGCTGGCGTCCGACGTGGCCGCGCTCGCCGGGGTGGGCGGACTCCTCACCGTCGGGTCCATCGCCGCGCTCGTCTTCCTCGGCAACCCGAAGCAGATAGCGGGCGTCGTGGTCGCGTTCACCGTCCTCGCCGTCGCGGGGGCGCTCGCGCTCTCGGACCCCCGAACCGGAGTGCGGCCGGGGATGGAACTCGCCGTCCTCGCGGTCGGGTCCGGGCTGTCGTTCGTGCTCCCGCTGGTCTGTCTCGTCGGGAGCTACGCCGCGCTGGTCGGCGAGCGCGAGACGGGGAGCGTCCGCTTCCTGCTGGGCCTGCCGAACTCCCGCGACGAGGCGTACGTCGGCAAGTACCTCTCGCGGTCGGCGGTCGTGGTCGTCCCGCTGGTGGTCTGCCTCGCGCTGACGGGCGTCGTCGTCGCGTTCACCTTCGAGAGCGGTTCGCTGCTCGGGATGGTCGGTCTCACGCTCGTCTCGGTCCCGTACGCGCTGTTGTTCGTCGGCATCGGACTCACCGCGTCGGCGTACGCCGACAGCTCGAACCGAGCCGTCGCGGTCGTCATCGCCGTGTTCGCCGTCCTCCGGGCCGGGTGGCCCGCGTTCCAGTTCGTCCTCCTGCAGGGCGTCGAGGACCAGTTCCCGCTACCCGAGTGGTACTTCTGGGTCGGACGACTCAACCCAATCAACGCCTACGTGAAGCTCACGACGCTGTTCGCACCGGTCGGGGACGGCCATCCGCTCCTCTCGACACCGTTCGAGGGAGTCTCGACGGTGGCGACCGGCTACCCGTTCGCGGCGGTGGTCCTCCTCGTCTGGACGGTGCTCGCGCCGGTCGCAGGTATCCTCTACTACAGGAACCGCGACCTGCTCTGAGTGCGTTCCACGCAAGATAGCTGGCGGGTCCGCCGTCACAGGACGAACGGGCGCTCCTCGCGGGAAATCCTCAAGCGTCCGGCGCTCTAACTATCCTCCAACTAATGACTCGGACCCTCGAACTCCCGAACGGCGACACCGTCACGTCCGACGACGTGTTCCTCTACAACGGCTACCCCTACCGCGTCGTGTTCCCGGGCGGTGACGAGTCCGCGAACGAGGACGCCGAGTACGAGTTCTGGCTCTCGCCGCTCCACTGGGGCGGCGGCGAGATGGACATCCCGTTCCGGGAGCGCGAGGCGCTGGTCGAGCAGTGGGGTCCCGAGTCGCGGGGCACCCTGACCGAGAGCGAGTGGGAGGGATGGTTGCGCGAGGCCCGCGCCGACGACAGGTTCGGCGACGGCGAACTCGACGCGCTGGCCCGCGAACTCCCCACCTCCGACAGCGGTCTCGTGACGCGGCTCCGGCGGACGCTCGGGTTCTGAGTCGCCGACCGCCGACTACTCCGCGTCGAGGCGCTCCTGCGTCCGCGCCGCCACCGCCGAGCGGAACGCCGACGTATCGACAGACCGGTCGCCGTCGAAGAGGTCGGCGTACTCCTCGCGCGCGATGTCCCTGACGAGTCGGTCGAATACGGCGTCGAACGCGACCGGACGCCCGCGGGTTTCGAGTTCGCGGGCGACGCTCCGGATTCGCTCGTCGGTCGCGTACGCCGCGGCGAGTTCGTCGGCGGACGCCTCGGTCGGAACCGGGTCGTCCGCGGGTGACCCGTCGTCGCTCCCCCGAACGTCCGGGTGCGGAATCACCGCGCGCTGGCCGGTCTTGTTCCGGACCACGACGCCCGCGGCGGGACCGTCGTACCACGCCGAGTCGGGCACCTCGTAGCTCTCGGGGTCGAAGTCGGTCGCACGGACCTCCTTCTCGAAGGCGTTCACGGCGTCGAGACCGAGGCGGTCGTACGCCCGCTCGACCGCATCGGGCGGCAGGAAGCGCCCGCCGTCCGCGTCGTCGCCTTCCGTCCGACTGCCCGCCGAGTCTCGCTCGGCGGCGTCCCACGCGTCGAAACCCAGAAACGGAGGCGTCCGGTCCCAGTCGTAGTCGATGGCGCGGCGCACCGTCGCCACGCCGAAGAAGACGACAGAGGAGGGGTCCTCGCGCGCCGCCCGGAGCGCCTCCCGGTCGAACGCCTCGCGGACGTGCCGGACCGCGCGGCGGTATCCGAGCGGAATCTCGTCGGCGTCGTAGGTCCGACGCCGGTCGCCGAACTCGAGGAGACCGGACTCCCGGAGTCTGAAACGGAGGTGTACACCGTCCACCTGCTCCTGAATCCAGAGGTGGCCCGAGTCGAGGAGGTCCGAGGGGGCGTCTTCGGCGCGAGGAACGGCCGGGAACTGCTTCATGGGACGTGGGTTGTCGGCGGGCCGAGGTAAGCGTTTGGCAGCGAACGCCGCCGGAACCGAACCGTCGGCTGCCAGTGAGTGGAGACGAAGAAATCCGGCACGCGGTGAAACGCTACTCGTCGTCTTCCGGTTCGTCGTCCTCGGGCGCGCCCACCGGTTGAGCGTCCTCGGGCGGTTCGAACTCGAAGGTTCCCGACTCGAAGTCGGGGTTCACCGTCAGGTTCGAGAGCTGCGTCGTTCGTACCTTGTGTTCGAGGTAGACCGCGTCGTCCCCGTTATCGTCGCGGAGTCCGCCGGTGTCGTTGCGGGGGTCTCGGTACTCCGACATCGCCTGATTGAACCGCCGGACCGGCTTGTGGGCGACGTGCTTCAGCAGGATGCCGGTCTCGGTGTCGAACCAGTAGGTCTGCTCGGCGAAGTACGCCGTGGCGGTCGATTCGGGGCCGTTCGGGTGTTCCTTCGCCTCGAACGTGACGACGTACGCCTCGCGGCCGTTCACCGTCTCGGTGCCCTCGTAACTCGCGTGGTTCTCGCGCGTGAGGACTTCGGGGTCGCCCGCCCTGTCCACTTCGTCGAGCGTGTAGTGCTGCCCGAAGTGGTCCTCGCCCGACCGCTCGGTGTACCGATACCGCTCGCTGGTCACGTTGTAGGAGACGAACTGGTCGGCGTTCGCCACTTCGACTCGGCGTCGGTCGCCGTCGGAGAGCGAGACCCGGCGGTAGGACGACGGCGCGCTGTCGTTCCCGTATCTCACGGCGAGTCGCTCGCTGTGCTGGCGCGAGAGCGAACTCCCGTTCGTCAGGGAGATGTTCGTTCCGTAGGAGAGCGTCGCGCTGTAGCCCTCGACCGACCGCTGTTTCTCCTGCACGCGCTGGAGGATTTCGGCGGCCGAGGGAGTACCGGCCGAGTCGGCGGTCGAAGTCGCGTCGCTCGTCGGGACCGCGGAGTCGGGCGCGTCTGTCGTCGTCCCGGTCTCACCCGAGAGACCGCCCACGCACCCGGCCGCGACGAGCAAGAGCGCGAGAGCGGCGCTCGCCGCGACCAAGCGCGACCGGCGTTCAGTCATCACGACCACCTCGCTGGCGGTCGATTCGTTCGCGGCGTCGATACTCGCTGTTCCGTCTCGGAGGGGACCAACGGGGCATATTTCGACCGTACCTTCGATTACGTATTGACATTCGTGTTTGGAAAATGTGTTCGGACGGCGGGCCGTCTCGGCCGACTCAGGCGTACTGCTCCAGCACGCGCTCCAAGTCGTCACGAATCGTCGCCGCGTCCGGGTCTCGAATCGTCAGACTCGTCTTCGACTCGTCGGTCTCGGCCATCTCGCTCAGGAGACCGCCGCGGCGGTCTATCTCCACGAACAGCGTGAGTTCGTCGGCGTTCTCTCGTGCGACCAGTTCCACCTCGTCCAACTCGCCGCGGAAGGGACCCGACTGCGGCCGGAACTCGAACTCCTGTACGAACCGGTTGCCGGACCCGTATCGGTCGTAGGGGTCGGCCTCGCACTCGGCCGACCGGAACGAGAACCCGAGGTCCTCCATCGCGTCGAAGACCGCTTGCAGGCGCGGGGTCGGTTTCACTTCGAGGTGGTCCTTGTCCTCGGGGTCCACCGCCCAGTCGATGTCGAGTTCGGTCTCGACCCACACGTCCACGTTCCCGAGCGTCACGGGCGTTCCGTAGGGAACGTCGATGGAGACCGAGCGCGTCTCCTCGTGGTCCGGCGGGATGGTCAGATCGTCGGTCAGCGTGAACCGGTCGATGTCGGCGTCGTCGTAGCCTTCCTCGGTGGCGTACCGGGTCTCCAACTCGAACCGAATCGCGCCGACTTCCTGTTCGGCGGACCCGCCGCTGACGTTGACTTCCGCGTCGATGGTTTCGCCGGGCGTGACGGTCGCAGAGGGCAGGACGGTATCGACGCTGGCGTTGCCGATACCGACGCTCGCGAGAACTTTCTTCATGTCCACGTGACAGGTCACGCGCGAGTGCTGAGTATCTTTGGGTGTCTCTGCGTCCCCTCCCTCCCTCGGTGGCACACGTCTGGCCCTGCTTCCGGTCGCCGTCCGACCGTATTTTCACGTTGGAACTCCAACAGCAGAGCGTGACTGAGAGAACCTTCACTATCGACGGTGATTGGAACGCGATGTACCTCGACGGCGAGTGGGTCGCCGCGGCCGACGGCGAGACCATCGCGGTCGAGAACCCGGCGACCCGCGAGCGAGTGACCGAGGTTCCGGCCGCCACCGAAGACGACGTGGACCGGGCCTACGAGGCGGCCGCGGCCGCGCAAGCGTCGTGGAGCGAGCGGTCGGCCGAGGAGCGCGCGTCGGTAATCGAGGACGCCATCGACGTTCTGGACGACCGGCGCGACGACGTTCTGGAGGCGCTGGCCGTCGAGTCCGGGAGCGCCAACGCCAAGGCGTTCGCGGAGTGGCAGACCGCGCAGGGGATGTGCCACCACGCGACGACGCTGGCCGGACGGATGGAGACGGAAACGTCCGACTCGATGATTCCCGGCAAGCAGAACGAAATCGAGCGCGTCCCCGAGGGCGTGGTCGGGGTCATCTCGCCGTGGAACTTCCCGTTCAACCTCTCGATGCGGGCGGTCGCGCCCGCGCTCGCGACCGGCAACGCCGTGGTCCTCAAGCCCGCCTCCTCGACGCCCGTGACGGGGGGTCTCCTGCTCGCGCGCATCTTCGAGGAGGCCGGACTCCCCGACGGTCTCCTGAACGTCGTGACCGGCCGCGGGTCCGACGTCGGCGACCGGATGGCCTCCCACCCGGAACTCGACGTGATGGCGTTCACCGGTTCGACCGAGGTCGGCAGGCGGGTCGCCGCGCAGGCCGCGGAGAACCTCGCGCTCCCGGCGATGGAACTCGGCGGGAACAACCCCTACGTCGTCACCGCGGACGCCGACGTGGACGCCGCGGTCGATTCGGCGGTGTTCGGGTCGTTCCTGCATCAGGGCCAGATCTGCATCTCCATCAACCGCCACCTCGTCCACGAGGACCTGTACGACGAGTACGTCGAGCAACTGGCCGAGCGCGCCGGGAGTCTCCCCATCGGCGACCCGCGCGAGCGCGAGAACGTGGTCGGCCCGGTCATCGACGAGGACCAGCGCGACCAGATTCTGGCGTACGTCGAGGAGACGGTCGAGCAGGGCGCGACGCTCGAAACCGGCGGGGGTCACGAGGACCTCTACGTCGAACCGACGGTCCTCTCGGACGCCACCAACGACATGGCCGCGGCCTGCAACGAACACTTCGGCCCGGTCGCGCCGGTGATTCCGTTCGCCGACGAGGACGAGGCCGTCGAGATGGCGAACGACACCGAACACGGTCTCGCGGCCGCGATTCACGCGGGGGACCTCGACCGCGGACGCCAACTCGCGGACCGAATCGAGGCCGGGATGGTCCACGTCAACGACCAACCCGTCAACGAGGAGCCGTCGGTCCCGTTCGGCGGCATGAAGGCGTCGGGTATCGGCCGGTACGACGGCGACGCGATTCTCCACGAACTCACCCAGACGAAGTGGATTTCGACCCAGACCGAGAAGCGCAACTACCCGTTTTAGGGCCGAAGGTCTCCGAAGCGCCATCTGAAAGCGGTCTCATTACGCGGACCGCTTTTCGGTGAAACTGAAGAAGAGATAGACGAGGCTTCCGACTCCGGCGAGTAGCAGGACCGCGAAGAGTCCGGCAATCTCACCGCCGGTCGCAACGACCACCGTCCCGATTACTTGGACGAGAACAATCAGCGCGCCGACCCGCCGGACTGTCCGAGCCGCGTTCTCTCCATCGTCGCTCATACATCGGGGTTACGCGGCCTCGGCAAACGTGTTTTGATTCCAATGATTTTGCGAGTAGTCAGACTCGGTTCGTCTGGAAACCGGACGACCGAACGCGGACCGGGAAAACGGATGTTCAGATACAAATACCGCGCCCGAGACCACTCCCGTGATGACCTTCGACTCCGACCCGTTCACCGTCGCCGTCAAGGAGAGCGCGCGGGACGCCAACCGGGCGGTCCGGCGGTTCGCGCGCTCGGAGAGCGACCGCGTGGCGTTCGACTCCGAGGCCGACGCCCACCGCCGGGCCAGAGAACTCTCGGACGACGGCGACTCGCCGGTCAAGGTCCAGCGGGCGGCACCGCAGGACCCCGACGACGTGGACGGCTATCTGGTCGCGTGGCCCGAGCGCCGGACGCGGACCCCGGAGGGGTCGCCGACCGAGGGACTGACGTTCGACACCGAGGCCAACCAGTACGGCGCGCTGGGGGAGGCGCTCGTCTGCACGCCCGCGGTGAACCCGCCGCTGCTGACCCACTTCGCGCAGGTAGACGCCGACCTCGCCGAGAGCGAACTCGACGCCGAGGACCTCCGGGTCGAACTCGACACCGACCCCGACCCGGTGTCGGTCCGGTCGGACCGGCGGTGGGAACCCGACTGCCGCGCGGTCGTCCGGTCGGGACCCGACCGACCCGTCCTCACCGAGTACTGGTGCGAGGTCAAGGCCGGGGACGGGTCGTTCGAGCGGAGTCAACGCGAGGCCATGCGGGCGAAGGCCCGCGAGGCGACCGTCCTCAAGATTCGCGTGGAGTTGGACGACCTGCCCGACAGGTACACCGCGTGGGTCAGAAAGGTGAGTCCCGAAGGCGGCGACGCAGACGAGAGCGAACGCTATCGCGTCAACGCCAGTCTGGACCGTTTCTGAGGTTGGTCGCCCGCGTACTCACCGGTTCTCCTCGCCGAGTTCCACCTCGACCGCGACCTCGTTGCGGCGCATGAACGGCGGGGTCCACGGGTCGTCGTACTGGAAGACCACCGGACGCCCGCGGGGGTCGACCTCGCGGCCGTCGAGGGCGTCGCGCATCTCCCGGAGGTTCCGCTCGACGCGGTCGTCGGTCACGTACCACGAGAACTGCCGGACCGCGAGCGTTCGGGGCGGTTCGACCACGAGTCGGACTCTGGGGTCGGTCGGCGTCGGCGCGCTCCCGGGCGTGTACTCGGCCGGGAGGTAGAACGCCATGGTGACGCCGCCGTCCCGCCCGTCCGACCCGGCGGTCGTGCGGACCGGCGCGGTCATCGGCACGTTCTCGCCGCCGGTCAGCGCGGTGCGGACCGGGGCCGTCGTCGGCACGTCGGTCCCCGCCGCGTCGGTCGCCACGGGCGCGGTCATCGAGAGTTCCTCGTCGGCCGCGTTCTCGCCCGAGATGTACCTGAAGAGGCGACCGAAGGCGGTGGACTGGTCGTCGGCCGTCGTCTCCACGAGGACCGTCCGGGGGTATCGCCGGAGTTCCACGCCGTCGAACGTGTCGATGGTCTCTGCGGGCACGCGCTCGGTCGTGCGACCGACGTAGGCTCCCCATCCGACCCACGCGGCGAGGAGTCCGCCAGCGCCCGCCAGCAGCGCCTTGGTTCTGGTGCGCATACGTCGGGTACGACCGAGAGGGTGAAAAGTTCGCGCGACGAGTTCACGCCGACCGGAGCGAAATCTACGCGCCGCCGAGTCGCCCGTCGCCCTCCCCGTCCGACCCGGGGACGGACCCGAGACCCGTGGCACTTCGACGTATTTTTAGGTAGCGTCCTCTTTCTGACCCGTATGGCAGACTTTCAGGTCGTCGTCGCGGACCCCGACTCCGGGGCGACCTACCAACGCGACGTGGACGGACAGGACGCGAACCGATTCCTCGGCAAATCCATCGGCGAGGAAGTGGACGGCGGCGCAGTCGGTCTCGACGGCTACACGGTCGAGATTACCGGCGGCTCCGACGACGCGGGTCGCCCGATGCGCGGCGACGTCTCGGGTCCGAACCTCAAGGAAGTCCTCCTCGACGGCGGCGTCGGCTACGAACCCAAGCGCGACGGCGAGCGCAAGCGCGTGACCGTCCGCGGCGGGGAAGCCAGCGACGCGACGGCCCAACTCAACGTCAAGATCACCGAGCGCGGCGACGAGTCCGTCGAGGACCTCTTCGGCGAAGGCGACGACGAGGAAGACGACGAGTAGAGCGCGGTTCGACCGTAGCGGTTTTCTCTCTCACGCTCGAATTCTCGGTCAGCACTTGCTATGGCAGACCGCATCTCCAGCGACCACTCCTCGCTGACGACAGTCCGCGCGACGCTCGTCCGAAGCGGCGGCCTCGACCGCCCGAAAGTCGAGATTCCCGCGGACCACGCCGACGACCGGTTTCCGGACGGCGAACTCGTCCGCGTCGTCGCCGACGACACCGAGTACCGCGCCCGCATCGAATCGCCGCTGACCGACGACGGCCGCGAGATTCGCGGCCTCTACGAGTCGCCGACCCTCGCGCGCAACCCCGAAGACGGCGAGAACCACCTCTCGACGTGGGCCGAGGGGACCGGCGTCGAGTTCGGCCAGTCGGTCCTCGTGGACGTCATCGAACCCGGATTCAAGTACGGCCTGCGCGAACCCGGCGAACGGACCTTCTACGAGGCCACGGAGTCGCCCGAAGAGAGTCTGAGCGACATCGCAGAGCAACTGGACGGGTGAGCGGGGGGAAACCGCGACCGACGGGAGACGCGCGCCGGATTTCTCGCGGAAGTCTGATTCTCGTGCGTACTCCGTCCTGAAAGGCCGTCCCGGAGCTTCGTCCCGACACCGAGTACCAAGACTTTTAGCCCGTAACGTCCCGTGTCAAACCATGAGCGACGACGCCGAGGACCACGACGAGTTGGCGGACGACGGGTCGGTTTCCGAGGACCTGACCGACGAGGAACTCGAAGCACTCGCCGAGGAGGACCCGGCCGCGGCGTTCGAGCAGACGGGCGACGTTCCCGGCACGCACCTCCGCGCGGCGGAGTTCTGGGACGACATCCTCGCGGACATGGAGGCGACGGCTGGCGAGTACGAGAACGACGGGTGGGACACCCTGCAACTCCACCCCGGCGACGTGACCGCGCTCGTGCCCGACGAGGACGACGAGCGGTTCGGTATCGACGTGCTGGTCCCGGACGACGAGTTCGGGGAACTCGAAACGCTGCTCGAAGCCGAGGTTACCTTCGACGCCTACGAGGTGTTCCGAGCGACGGGAGACGGACTCGTGTTGTTCGTGGTCGCCATGGAGGACTCCGACGCGGAGACGGCCGTCCTCTACCCGGCCTACTACGACGCCCAGAACGCACAGGGGATGCTCGCGGCCGCCCAGACCGCCGGAGAGATGCGGACCTACGTTCGGACGCTGACGAACGAGCAAATCGAGTTCACCCACGACGAACCCGGGAACTTCGGACCGCCGACGGGCGAGGAAGGCGACGCCGTCGAACAGTGACGCTCCGGTAGCGACCCCCGTTCAGTTTTCCGTAGTCGAAGTCTCCGATAGCTGTTCCGCTCGCCGACGAATCGTCTCGTCGTCGAGTGCGTCGAGCAGTGCGTCGTCGTCGAGATGCTCGGCGAGTCGTCGCTGGCCGCGCTCTCGACGGGTCGCTATCTCGTCGGCGTCGAGGTACGTCTCGAGCGAGCGGTCGATGACCTCCTCGCGGACGCGTTCCACCGTGGCCTCGTCGCGGTCGAGGTCGTCGGGGACTCGGTGGGCGTCGAACCACTCCACCCATCGGTCGCGGTCGTCCCACTCGTCGTCGAGTTCGGCGGCGCGACGCCGCCAGTCGTACGGTTCCAGCGCCTCGTCCCAGTATCCTCGCTCTCGGCGGACGTCCCTGATGACGTTCTGGCCGACCGCCGCCCCGTGACCGGCGGCGACGACGGCTTGGTCGGTGCGGTCCGCGAGTACCCCGGCGACGTAGAGATTCGGGACGGGCGTCCGCCCGTCGTCGTCCGGGTAGTCGCAGGCGAATCGGTCGCGCCCCTCGCCGTGGTGTTCGTCTCGTTCGAACAGCGCCGCGTCGTCGTCCAGACCCCGGAGGTACTCGCCGTCGTACTTGGTCGCGGCGATAACCCGACGCGCCGTCACCTCGCGTCCCTCCGCCGTTTCGACGCGAAAGCCTTCGGAGTCAGAATCGACGCGACCGACGGTCGTCACGCGTTCGGAGACGAGGGTGCAACCGACCTCCCGGACGTGGTCGTGCATCAGCGCGTACAGCGTCTCGACGTCGATACCCGCGGGGAACCGAGGTAGTTCTCCAGATGCGCGCAACTGGCGATGGACGACCGGCCGCGGTCGAAGAGGACCGTGTCGAGACCGTACCGTGCCGTGAAGACGCCCGCGGAGCAACCCGTCGGGCCGCCCCCGACGATGGCCACGTCGTACTCGAAATCCGCGTCTGAGCCTCCAGAATCTGTCATACGATGTAGCTGGGCCGAATAGCTACTTAGATATTTTGGTCGGCCTAAAAAACGGCGCGGCTGCGCTCCGTGGTCTCGACGCGGCGGCCGCTTCGCTAGCAGGTTCGTCGGTAGCGGTTCCGAGTGCGGACGAACGGGACCATCGCTCGGCGGGAGAATCCCGTCGAGAGAGCGTCGCCGAGCGTAGTAACCCCCCTCGTTCCCGGTTCGGCGACGGCGCGCTCAGTCGTCGGCCTGTGCGCTCGCGTCGGCGTCGTCTTTGGCTTCCATCTCGTGGCCGCAGTTCGGGCACGCCAGTTCGTCGTGACGGAGCTCCTCGCTGGCCGACCGGACCTCGCGCATCACGTCGGAGATGCGGTCTTCGGCCTCCAACTCCTCCTCGACCGAGAGGTCCACGCCCTCGACTTCGAGCAGGAACTTGGCGACTTCGGTCACTTCGTACATCATGTCGTCGAGTTCCTCGGCCGTGAAGAACCCCGACATCGCGCCGTAGAGGAACGTGGCACCGGCCTGCCGCACCTTGTCCTCGAACGAGGACCGGGCCTGATTGACCGCCTGCGGGGTGTAGGTGTCGGTCATGAACGGGACGAGTTCCGGCAGGTTCTCGCCGATTTTGGTCATCTCGACGCCGGTCTCGGTCCGGAAGTCGGCGCAGAGGCGGGCGATGGCCCACTCGCGGGCAGTGATGTACGTCCGCTCGCGCAGGAACTCGTTGACCCGGTCGTACTGCGCGCCGTCCATCTTCTGGAACCTCGCGTACTTCTGGACGTCGGCGGGGACGTCCGCGGACGGCGTTTCGGCGGGTTCGTCGCGCTCCTGCTCGGGCCGAGTGGTCTCGGGTCCGTCAGTCTCCGCGCCGGTGTCGGGTTCGTCGCGCTCCTGTTCGGTGTCGTCGGTCTCAGTGTCGGCGGTCGCAGCGTCGGCCGGTTCGGTCTCCGAGTCGGTCGCGGAGGAATCGTCGTCGGGTCGTCGGACCTCGCTGTCGGTTTCCGGGGTGCGAGGCGTTTCACCGCGGGCGTCCTGGTTGTCGTTTTCGGTCGGACGCGGTTGGTCGTCTGCCATGAATCGGGGTTACGAGTGGAGGTGGAAAAGCGTGTCGTCTGGCGGTGGTTCACACACTGTAGCGCCCACACAACTGTTTTGACGCCGGGGCCGGTTGGGGGAGGTATGAACGTCTTACTCGGCATCGGCGGCAGCGAAGACTCCCTCCGCGCCCTCGACGAGACCATAGAGCGCGCGAAGGCCACGGGCGACGACCTGACGGTAGTCATCCTCGAAAATCCCGAGAGCGACCGCGATACCGAGGCCATCGAATCGGCGGTGTTCGACGCGCTCGAATCCGCCGAGTTCACCGCCGGGGTCCGGCACCTCTCGGGCGACCCCGGAAGCCAGCTCGTGGACCTCGCCGAACGCGAAGGGTTCGACCAGATCGTCCTCGGCGGCGGCCAGCGCAGTCCGATGGGGAAGATACAGTTGGGCCACATCTCGGAGTTCGTCCTGCTGAACTCCCCGGTCAGCGTCAAACTGGTACGATGACTCGCGAGGACCGCGAGTACCCCGACGAGGAGGCCGACTCCTTCCGGGAGCCGCCGGTGTCGTTCACCGACAAGGAGGACCGCGAGATAGAGATCCGACCGTACGAGGACGGGGACTTCGAGGCCCTCGTGGAGATGTACACCGACTTCGACCCCGCGGACCGCGCGCAGGGCATCCCGCCAGCCACGGAGTCGCAGGTCCGCGACTGGTTCGAGAACCTGCTGGAGGGCCTGAACGTCGTCGCGTGGCACGACGACCGAGCGGTCGGCCACGCCACGCTAGTCCCCGACGAAGACTCCTACGAACTCGCCATCTTCGTGCATCAGGAGTACCAGCGCGCGGGCACCGGGTCGAGACTCATCCGGGCGCTGTTGGGTCACGGACAGGCCAACGGCGTGGAGCAGGTCTGGCTGACGGTCGAACGCTGGAACCACGCCGCCGTCAACCTCTACGAGTCGGTCGGATTCGAGACCCACGGCACCGAGAGCTTCGAGTTGGAGATGGTGCTGCGGTTGTGAGACGACCTTTCGCTCGCACTGTTCGTTCCGGTCCTCTGGCTCCGCTCTCACGTTCGTCCGCTCGCGGTAGAACGGCCTAAACAGACAGTACGGGCTGGCTCGCGTACAACAGGACGTACTCGGCGGCCTTCTCCAGCACTTCCCCGGGTTCGCCGCTGAGGGGTTCGCGGGGGATGACGAGGAAGTCCGCGTCGATGTCCTCGGCGGCGTCGAGGACCGCGCTTCCGGGGTGCTGGGTCTTTCTGACGGTCGAGAACCCGTACGCGTTCGAAGTGGAGACGCTCACGTCGGAGTCCGCCGCGAGGTCCCGCACGCGGTCCAGAAACGTCTCGGTCTCCGAGACGACGTCCTCCTCGGCGACCGCTCCGCTCTCGATGCTCCGGACGAGTTCCTCGCCGAGGACGTACATCGCGTGGACCGAAGCGCCGTACTTTTCGGCGACGGCGACGGCGTACTCGACGGCGTCGGCCGACTCGTCGCTCCCGTCGACTGGGACGAGGACGCTATCGACTTCGAGCGGCGGTTCGGTCATGTGCGTACGTGTGAGGCCGCCCGGCAAAAATCCTCGCTTCGCAATCCGCCCGGAACTGCCCCGGCTTGCCCGGAACTGACACCGTTCCGACGAGTCGAAGGCCCGGCGAACGGGTCCGAAACCGTCGAAGCGTAGCACCGAACCGCCGTCGGCGGCGCGCGTTCCGGGCGGGCGGTTCGGCGCTTCGATTCCGCGATTCCAAACGTTCAAACCCGAAGACGACCAACCCCGGGCCAGTGACGTCCAGCGATTCGTGGCGCGACGTGTTCGGTCACCCGGACCCCTACGACGAGCAGGTGGACGGCATCGAGACGGCCATCGACACCGCCGGGGAGGGCGGGTTCACGGTCGTGGAAGGTGCCTGCGGAACTGGCAAGACCATGCTGGCGCTGACCGCGGGCATCCACCTCGTCCGCGACCCGGACAGCGACTACGAGCGGGTGGTCGTCCTCACCAGCGTCAAACAGCAACTCCGGCAGTTCGAGACGGACCTCCGGACCATCAACTCGAACCTGCCGGACGACTGGGACCCCGTGACCGGACTGACCCTCGTCGGGAAGGCCGACGTCTGCCCCTACAACCGAGAGAACGCGGGCGGCATCGACGACGGCAACGTCTACGAGCGGTGCGAGTCGCTCCGGGAGGACACCCGCGCGATAACCGGGGAGGGCGGTTCGACCACCGCGGAGAACCTCGTCTCGCGCGCCCGGAGCCAGCAGACCGGACTGGCCGACTCCGGCGCGCAGGGCCGGGCCGCGGCGTCGTACCTCGAAACGGCGGGGGAACCGACGCCCTACCCGCCGGAGATGCCCGAGTACGACGGCGTGGAGTACTGCCCCTTCTACGCCCAGTTCCTCGAAGACGTGCCTGAGGACGGCGACCCCGTGGAGGCGGTCCCCTTCGACTTCGACGGGATGGGACACATCGACACCGAGGAGTTGGTCTCGCTCTCGGTCCAGCACGGCACCTGCCCTCACTCGATGATGGGCGCGATACTGGGCCACGCCGAGGTCGTCGTCGGCAACTACTACCACGCCTTCGACCCCGTGACGACCGGCGGGTTCACGGGGGCGCTGCTGGACGACTCCACGTTCGTCGTCTGCGACGAGGCCCACATGCTGGAACCCCGCGTCCGGGACCTCGTGAGCGACGCGGTGGGCGACAAGACGCTGCGAGACGCCGAGTCGGAACTCACGCGAGTCATCCAGCCCGTCAAGTTCGACGGCGACAAGGAGACCCACACGACCGCCGACGCAGACCTCGTCCGGGGCGAACTCGAAGACAGCGACGTGTCGCTGTCGGACATCGAGGCGACCCGCGACTTCGTCCGGGACCTCCGCGAGGAATTGGATCGCCGGGTCACGGCCCACCTCGAACGCGAGCATCGGGGCTGGAAGTCGAACCTCCACGACCTGCCCGACGACGAGATTCCCCTGCGCGACCCCACGGAACCCCAACCCGACGAGATTTCCGAGTGGGCCGAGTCGGCGGGCCACCACGACGGCGTCTGGGTCAAGGCCGAGGCCGTGGGCGCAGTGGTCGCGCGCATCCTGAACGAGGCCGAGGACGAGGAGAAAGAGCGCGCCGCCCCCGCCGCGGGCAGGGTCCTCGGCGAGTGGTACCGCAACGACCACGAGCGCTACTTCCGGGAGATAGAACTCGAACGCACGTGGAACGAGAAGGAACCCGACACCTCGTGGCGGCGCGCGTACAACGCCAGCCTCGCCATGCAGAACTGCGTGCCCAGCGACGCCATCGGCGAGCAGCTCGCGGAGTTCGGCGGCGGCGTCCTGATGAGCGCGACCCTCGAACCCATCGACGTGTTCGAGGAGGTGACCGGCCTGAACCACATGGCGAGCGAGGAAGGCCGCCCGGTCGTCGAGCGGACGTACGGCCTCAACTTCCCCGAGGAGAACCGCGAGAGCTTCGCGGTGGACGCCCCGAAGTTCACCTACGACAACCGGGGCGCGCCGGGCGAGGAGACACAGGCCCGGCGGATGTACGCCGACGCGCTCCGCGAGGTGGCGACCGAGACGCCGGGCAACGTCCTCGTCGGGATGCCCAACTACGCCGAGGCCGAGTGGGCCGCCGAGACCCTCCGGGAGAACCCGCGCGTCGAGAAGGCGGTCCTGCTGGACGCGAGTACCGACGACGACGTGACCGAGGACCTCAAGGCCGAGTTCTTCGGCGGCGACGGCAAGGTACTGGTGACGAGTCTCCGGGGGACGCTCACCGAGGGCGTCGACTACGAGGGCGACAAACTCCACGCCGCGGTGGTCTGTGGCGTCCCCATCATCAACACCGCCAGCCCACGGACCAAGGCGGTCCGCACGGCCTACGACCGCGCGTTCGGCGACGGCTTCGAGTACGCGCTCACGGTCCCCGCCGTCAGGAAGGCCCGGCAGGCGCTCGGCCGGGTGATTCGCGGCCCGGAGGAGGTCGGCGTCCGCGTCCTCGTGGACTCGCGCTACGCCCGCGACTCGTGGGACAGCGTCCGGAAGTACTTCCCCGAGACCGAGCGCGAGGAGTTCCAACCCGTGAGTCCCGACATGCTGTCGCTCGGACTGGAGCGGTTCTGGCGCGGGCGGGAGTAGGGAGTCCGACCGCTTCTCGCGTACTCGCAGTCGGCCGCCTCGTCCAGTTTCACTTTCACCGCGCCCATGGCTCGCTTTTAACCCCACGAGACGACAATTCGTAACTCAGTCGTCCCGTTCAGACGGGAGGGACTCGACCATGAAGCCACGCGCCACCCCGACCGACGACACCCCCGACCGAATCGAGGCGTACGAGCGTACCAACAGCGACGGGAACCCGGAACTCGTCCTGTACAACCCCGACGAGAGCCACGAGTGGATAAACGCCCCACCGGCGAGTACCGTCGAACTGGAGGACTGGCGATGAGCGCGGAACGCGACACGCGCGACGGCGTCGGAGACGCCGAGGGGTACTACGTCGTCAGTCCGTCGCCGACCACGAAGAAGCGCCACCGGCCCGACGAGACCGGCGACGAACCCGCGTGTCGCGCGTTCCTCCACCGGGACGACGCCGAGTGGCGGAAACTCACGCCGCGCCAGACGGTCTTCTACGACGACTGCACGAACTGCTTCCCCCGCGACAGTGATTCCGCCGAAAGCTAACCCCGTTCGTACTCCGGTCAGTCCTCGACGAGTTCGTCTACCTGTCGGTTGATGTCGGACACTTGGTCGGTCTGGTCGTCGAGTTGGGCGGCGATGCTGTCGGTGCGGTCGGCGATGTCCTCGGCGTTGCCGGTGGTCTGGTCGACCATGGCGGCTATCTCCTCGGTACTCGCTGCCTGCTGGTCGGTGGCGGACGCGACTTCCTCGATACCTTGGTCCACTTCGCGGACCGAGACGGCGATTTCGTCGAGGCTCCCGACGGCCGACTCGACGGTCTCGATTCCCTCGTCGATGCGCGAGTTGCTCTCTTCGAGACTCTCGACCGCGTTCTCGGTGTTGGACTGAATCTCGTCGACCTTCGTCTCGATTTCGTCGGCCTGCTCCTGTGACTCCTCCGCGAGGTCCTTGATCTCGTCCGCCACGACCGCGAAGCCGTCGCCGCCGTCGCTGGCGCGAGCGGCCTCGATGTTGGCGTTGAGCGCGAGCAGGTTGGTCTGCTCGGCGATGTCGTTGATGACGTCGATGATGGCGTCTATCTCCCGGACGCTCTCGCGGATGGTCTGGACGTCCTGCGTCACGCTCTCGGCGGCCTCCTGTATCTCGGCCATCGTCTCGCCCGCCTCGGCGGCGGCCTCCTGTCCCTGTTCGGCCTGTCGGTTGGCCTCCTTACTGGCGCTCGCGACCTCCTCGGAGGAGGACGCTATCTCCTCGACTGCGGCGCTCAGGTCGGAGACTTCCTCCGAGACCTGTGACATCCCTTGGGACTGCTCCCGAGCGAGTGCGGTAATCTCGTGGGTGCGTTCGGCGATGCTCTCCGAGGAATCCTGCAGTTCCGCGAGTGAGGTCTGTATCTCGCTGGCCGCTTCCCGGTCGTAGTCGGCGTCGGCCTGGACGTTCTGCTCTATCTCTTCGACCTCCGTCTCTAACGACACGTCCTCGTCGAGGTCCTGTGCGCGTGCCGCGTCGTCTCCGAGCGCTTCGTCGGGGTTGGTCACGCTCTCCGCTTAAGGGGCATTATTAGTAAACGTAGTTGAACCTGATAAAACTCGTTAGAAGTTTACGACGGTTCGGAGGTGCTATCGGAAGCCCCGTCGATAACCTCGCGTTCCTGCCTACTTCCTGAAACGACGTGTGCGTCCTCGGGGTCGAACCCGACCAGCAGGCGTTCGGCTTCGGGTCGCTCGGCCATCCGGAGGGTCACGTCCCGGCCCCGCCAGTCCAGATGCACGCGGAACGACTCGCCGAGGAACTCGACGGTCTCCACGTTCGCCTCGAAGGCGTTTCGATTGGCGTCGCGGACCAGATGCTCCGGGCGGACGCAGAAGACGACCTCGCGCCCGTCCGGGGCGTCGAGGCCGAGGTGGAAGGAGGCCCCGCCGACGCGGACCGCTCCGTCGTCGGTCTCGCCCGCGAAGACGTTGTTCTCGCCGAGGAACTCGGCGACGAACCGGGTGTCCGGGCGGCGGTACACGTCCTCGGGCCGACCGACCTGCTCGACGCGGCCGTCGTTCATCACCGCGACCCTGTCGCTCACCGCGAGGGCCTCCTCCTGATCGTGGGTGACGTAGACGGTCGTAATCCCCAACTCCGACTGGATGGCCTTGACCTGCGTCCGGAGGGTCTGGCGGAGTCTGGCGTCGAGCGCGCTCATCGGTTCGTCGAGCAGGAGGACGTCCGGGCCGGGCGCGAGCGCCCGCGCCAGCGCGACGCGCTGGCGCTGTCCGCCCGAGAGTTCGCCCGGGGCGCGGTCCTCGAACCCCGGCAGGTCCACCAGTTCGAGCAGGTCGGCCACGCGGGCCGCCTTCGACTGCCCGCCGGGTGGCTCCCGGAATCGCAGGCCGTAGCCGACGTTCTCGCCCACGGTCATGTGCGAGAACAGCGCGTAGTTCTGGAAGACGATGCCCACGTCGCGGTCCTCCGGGGGAACGCCGGTCATCTCCCGCCCGCCGAATCGGACCTCGCCCTCGTCGGGCGACTCGAACCCGGCGATGGCTCTGAGCGTGGTCGTCTTCCCGCACCCCGAGGGACCGACGAGCGTGAAGAACTCGCCGTCGTCCACGTCGAGGCTCACGTCCCGCAGGGCGGTCACGCCGTCGAACGACTTCGAGATGCCGTCCAATCGCAGGTCAGTCACGGCTCCCACCTCCGGCGGCGTTCGTGGCTTGCGCCGCCTCGCTTCGGGAGACCTTCGACGGTCGTACCGACCGTCTCACGCCTCCCACGACTCCGGAGGCCTTCGGCGCTCGGGGAGCGTCTCACGCCTCCCACCTCCCACCGAGTCGGTCCACGACGACGAAACTGAGGCTGGTGACGACGAGCAGGACCGTCCCCATCGCGGTGGCCGGACCGAGAGTACGGTTGCCGATGTAGCGCTCGACGGCGACTGGCATCGTGTAGCTACTGCTCCCGGTGGCCAAAATCACCGTCGAATCGAACTCGCCGATGCTGATTGCGAAGGCGAAGGCGGCCCCGGCCGCGACGCCGGACGCCACGAGTGGCAGTTCCACGTCGAGCAACGCCCGGACGCGGGTCGCGCCGAGCGCCCGCGCCGACTCCACGACCGAGCGGTCCACGCCCGCCAGCAGGGGCGAGACGTTCCGGACCACGAAGGGGTAGGCCGCGACGGCGTGGGCCGCGACGATGGCGACCGGACCGGTGACCTGCAGGCGGTGGCCGAACAGTTCGACGCCGAAGACGAGACCCCGGAGCATCCCGAGACCGACGACGACGCCGCTGACCGCGAGCGGGGCCATCGCCGCGGCGTCCGCGAGTCTGCCGCGCTCGCCGCCCCGCGAGGTGAGGACCGAGACGGTGACGCCCATCGGGAGCGCGACCAGCAGGGCGGCGACGCCGAACAGGAGGGAGTTGCGGACCGCGACGCCGGGTTTGGTCTGGAACGACGCCCCCTCGACCTGTCGCTGGACGAGGAACTGGTAGTACTGGAGGGTGATACCGTTCGGACCGGTCAGGCTCTCGGTCACCATGGTCGCTATCGGGCCGACGAACACCACGGCGACCACGAGCGCGTAGGCGACGACGCCCGCGCGTTCGAGCGCGGCGAGCGCCGAGGGCGACTCGGGGAGGAGTCGCTTGCGGGGCGGCGGGTTCGCGGCCCGGCCGCCGCCCGACTGGCGCGCCTCGTACCGGAGGTAGGCGTAGGTCAGCGCCAGCGAGACGACGGTCTCTGCCACCGCGAGCGTCGCGGCCTCTGCGTACTCCAACTCCTGCACCAGCGAGTAGACCCACACCTCGACCGTAGCGAGTCGGAACCCGCCGAGCGCCAGCACGATGGGGAACGACATGAACGTGAAGACGAACGTCAGGAGCGCGCCCGTCAGCACCGCGGGCAGGAGTTGTGGGGCCAGCACGTCCCGGAACGCGCGCCACGGGTTCGCGCCGAGCGACCGAGCGGTCTCGACCATCCGGGCGTCCACGCTCTCCCACGCCGCCGTCGTGACGCGGGCGACCAGCGGCGCGTTGTAGAAGGCGTGGGCGACCACGATGGCTTCGAGCGTGAACAGCAGGTTCACGCGGCCGACCCCGAGCGCCGCGAGCAGGTCGTTCAGCGGGCCGTTCGTGCCGAAGAAGGCGACGAAGCCGATGGCGACCATGATGGAGGGCATCACGAACGGGAGGATGGTCAGCGACCGGAGCGTCCGCCTGCCGGGGAACTCGTAGCGCGAGAGGACGTAGGCACCGGGCAGGCCGAGCAGGACGCTCGCTATCGTCGAGAGGAGCGCCTGATACGCGGTGAACCCGAACAGGCCGAGGGGCGTGTCGGCGGCGACCGCCGCCACGTCGCCGAACTCCCCGGCGAAAACCGGCGCGAGCGCGCCGAAGTAGAACGGGTCGGTCAGCACGTCGGCGACCACGTCCGGGGTCCACTCGCCGCCGACCCGGACCGCGTCGGCGAACACCGTGAGGACCGGATAGTAGAAGACGACCGCGAGGACGAGCGCAGTCGCGACTCCGAGGAGACCGATGGCGTGACGTTCGAACCACCGGGCCGATGCGGCCCGGCGCGGCGTCCCGCGAGGGTCGGCGGAGCGGGGCGTTCCGGAGCGGTCGGCGCGTTCGGCGGCGTCGCCACTCCCGTCCGCGAGCGCCTCACGACTTCCGTCTGCAGTCGCGTCCACGCCGACATCGTCTTCGGACGCGTCCCCGCCGACCCCGTCTCCGGGTCCGCCGCCTCGGGTCACGCGCCGCTTACGACCCGCCCGCTATCTGGCGCGCCCACTGGTCCACCCACTCGTCCACGTTCCCCTGCAGTTCCTCGTAGGTGAACGTGACGGGGTTCTCGGGTACCTTGGCGTACTTCTCGAACTCGTCGCTGAGCGGTGCCCAGTCGGTCGCGGGGAACTGGACGTTGAGTTGGGCTATCTTCTTCTGGGCCCGCTTCGAGAGCAGGAAGTCCATGAACGCCTCGGCGAGGTCCGGGTTGTCGGTGTCCGCGAACTTCGCCATCCCCTCGGGGTTGGCGTACCCCTGGTCGTTCAGGAAGCCGACCTGATGCTTCGACAGGTCCTTGTCTTGACGGTTCGCGTACACTTGGTCGGTCGAGTACGAGACCACCATCGGGGCCTCGCCGTTCTCGTAGGCGGTGTAGGCGTCGCTCCACGACCCCAGAATCGTGACGCCGTTGTCGTCGAGTTTCTTCCAGTAGTCGAGGTACTGGTCCTCCCCGACGGTGTTGACCGTCCACAGCAGGAACGCCCGGCCCGTGGCGGCGGTCTTGGCGTTCTGGACGATGAGGTCACCCCGATAGCGGTCCTTCAGCAGGTCCTGAAAGGTCTCGGGGGGTTTCTGTATCTCGTTGCCGTCGTAGACGAGGCTGATGTACCCCGTGTCGTAGGGAATCGCCCTGTTCTGCGGGTCGAACTTGAGACCCTCCTTCACGTGGCCGTAGTGCGAGAGGCCGTCGGCCACGGGGTCGAACAGGCGCTTCTGGCCGAGTTTCTCGTCGATGCGGATGAGGTGGTCCACGTTGAGGCCGACGTACACGTCGGTGCCGATATCGACGCCCTGCGAGGCGCGCTGGATGTAGTAGTTGAGTTCGTTCTCGGGCGTCTCCCACTCGACGGTCACGTCGGGGTGGCGCTCCTCGAAGGTGTTCTTGAGCCACGCGCCCGGCGAGGAACTCGGCGCGTCCACGAACGAACTGTAGGTCGCCACCTTCAGCGTCCCGCTCAACTCGTTCTGCGTCGTGGTCTCGGTGGTCGTCTCCTCGGTCGTCGTCTGCGTCTCCGTCTCCGTAGTGGTCGTCGCCTGTTCGCTCTCGCCGCCACCCACACACCCGGCGAGACCGACAAGCGTCGTCGCCGCGCCGCTCTTGAGCACCGTTCGTCGTTTCATTACCCGGTGGTTACAGCCGGTGATACTTAATTGGCGTCATCCGTGCCGAGGGCGCGCTGTCGATAGCCGAAAGACTTTGACACGCGGGTTCGACGTGCGGAGTATGTCCGCTCGGCGACAATGGGTGTTAGCAGGCGTCCTCGTGCTGCTAGGCCTGCTCTCCGCCGCAGTGCTGTTCGACGTTCTCGGCACCGTCTTCTTCGCCGTCACGGTGGCGTACGTCCTCGTACCGCTTCACCAGCGCTTCGTCGAGCGCGGGATGCCGTCGTGGTGGGCCAGCGCCGCCTCGACCGCCGTCGCGTTCG
The DNA here is from genome assembly GCF_024218795.1 of Halorussus aquaticus. Classification (GTDB taxonomy): domain Archaea; phylum Halobacteriota; class Halobacteria; order Halobacteriales; family Haladaptataceae; genus Halorussus; species Halorussus aquaticus. The sequence continues at coordinate 1,202,615 of NZ_CP100400.1, read as the reverse complement.
TCGGCGTCCTCCTGTTCTTCGCGTCGTTCGGCTTTCTGGTCTACCGGCGACGGGACGACCTGCTCCGGTTCCTGCTCGGACTCCCCGAGAGTTTCACCGTCGAACTACTCGGGGCGGCGTACACCATCGACGCCGGGGTCCTGACGGAACTCGCCCGCACGTACCTCGGGGCCGGAGTGATAGCACTGGCGCGACTCGCTCCGGTGCTGGCCCTCAAGGGGACGCTGTTCGCGCTGTTGGTGTTCGCACTGCTGGTGCGACGTCGGGAGGCGCGCCGTGCCCTGCTCGCGCCGATTCCGCACGCCTACAGGGACGTCGTGGCCGCGCTACACGAGCGCACCCGGGAGACGCTCTCGGCCATCTACGTACTGCAGGCCGCGACGGCCGTGGGCACCTTCCTCGTCGCGCTTCCGGTCTTCTACGTGCTGGGCTACGAGTTCGTCTTCACGCTCGCGCTGGTAGCGGGGTTCCTCCAGTTCCTGCCCATCGTCGGCCCGTCGTTTCTGGTCGTCCTGCTGGCGGTCTACCGCGTGACTGCCAACGACGTGGTGGGGGCGGTGCTGGTCCTCGTCCTCGGTGGGGTCGTCGTCGGATGGCTCCCGGACGCGGTCATCCGGACGCGTCTGGCGCGCCAGACGGCCAACCTCCCGGGGAGCCTCTACTTCATCGGGTTCACCGGCGGTCTGCTCAGCGTCGGTCCGATCGGGTTCATCGCGGGACCGCTGGTGGTCGCGCTCCTCGCGGAGGCCACCGAGTTGCTCGCCGCCGAGGTCAACGGGCACGGCCACGCGCGGACCGAGTAGCACGCGCCGAGGCATCGACGCAACGCCTCGTAGAGAGATTCTTTTAAGCGTACAGCGCTCTACTACGGGACATGGGAACGTCAGGGCCGCCGCCGCAGCACACGCTCGACGAGACGCGGACCGTGTTCACGCAGGGAGACACGCCCGGGCGACCGCTGACCACGGCGGAGGTCGCTGACGTGTTGGACTGCACGGAGGCCACGGCCCTCGACAAACTCGAAGAACTGGCCGACCGCGGAGAACTCGAAACCAGAGCGGTGGGGAGGGACGAACGAATCTGGTGGCGACCGACCGCGAAATCGTCCGCCGTTCGGTCGAGCAGCGAGTCCAAACTCGAACGGGCGCAGTTTCGGGAACTCGTCGAGTCGGTCACCGACTACGCCATCTTCGTCCTCGACCCCGACGGTCGCGTTCAGACGTGGAACGAGGGCGCGGAACAACTGAAGGGGTACGAAGAGGACGAAATCATCGGGCAACACTTCTCGACGTTCTACACCGAGAACGACCGCGAGGCGGGCGTCCCCGACCGGAACCTCGAAGCGGCGAAGGAGAACGGGCGCACCGAGGACGAGGGGTGGCGTCTCCGGAAGGACGGGGGGACGTTCTGGGCCAACGTCACCATCACGTCGATTCGGGACGACGACGGCGACCTCCGCGGATTCGTCAAAGTCACTCGCGACATGACCGAGCGACACGAGTACGAACAGCGACTCCGCGAGCAGAAAGAGCGGTTCGAGACGCTCGTGCGCGAGGTGAAAGACTACGCCATCTTCCTGCTCGACTCCGACGGAATCGTCCAGACGTGGAACGAGGGCGCGAGGGAGTTGAAAGGGTACGAGGAGGACGAAATCGTCGGGCAACACTTCTCGACGTTCTACACCGAGGACGACCGCGAGGACGGTCGCCCCGAGAGGAATCTCGCGGCCGCGGTCGAAGACGGCCGTATCGAGGACGAAGGCGAGCGCGTCCGCAAGGACGGGAAGACGTTCTGGGCCAACGTCACCATCACCGCCCTCCACGACGACGACGGGAACCTCCGCGGGTTCGCGAAGGTCACCCGCGACATGACCGAGCGCCACGAGTACGAACAGCGACTCCGCCAGCAGCGCGACGAGTTGGACGAACTCGACCAGATAAACGCGGTCATCCGGGACATCGACCAAGCGCTGGTCACGGCCACCTCGCGCGAGGAGATAGAACAGGAGGTGTGCGACCGACTGGCCGCGTCGGACACGTATTCGGCCGCGTGGACCGCCGAATACGCGGAGGACCACGAGGAGATAACGCCCAGAACGTGGGCGGGGGTCACCGACGAGTACCTCGACGCGATTCGGACCGCGGACGCCGGGACCGCCGAGGATACCGAGCGCGGCGTCGGGGCGACGGCGCTCCGGACGAAGTCGGTCCAACCGGTCCAGCGGTTGCAGAACGACCTCGCGGGCGAACCGTGGCGAGACGCCTCGCTCGGGGAGGGGTACGGGTCGGCGGTGACGGTCCCGCTCCAGTACGAGGAGGTCGAGTACGGCATCCTGACGGTGTACGCGGACAGCGAGTCGGCCTTCGACGAACGCGAAGTCGCCGTGATGAGCGAACTGGGCGAGACCATCAGCCACGCTATCGCCGCGATTCGGCGCAAGGAGCGCGAGCAGACGCTCACCGCACTGCAGGAATCGACTCGCGAGTTGCTCCAGACGGAGACGCCGACCGAGATCGGCGACATCATCGTCGAGACCCTCACGGGCGACATCGCGCTGGCCGACGCGGTGGTGTACTCCTTCGACGCCGACGAGGACGTCCTCGAACCGACGAGTTCGTCGTTCGAGGCCGAGTCAGAACTCGAACAGTCGGTATCGCTCACCGACGGGACGGACTCGCCCGTCCGGACGAGTTTCAGAGACGGCGAGACGCGCTTCGCCGACGCTGGCGTCCCGGCGGGACGGACGGGCGCGCGCCGGAGGATGATAGTTCCGCTCGGTGACTACGGCGTCCTCACCGTCGCCGCGACGGAGCAGGAGACGTTCGACGACGACATGCAGAGCCTCGTGGAACTGGTCGCGGCGACGGCGGAGGCCGCGCTCAAGCGAACTGACCGCGAACGCCGCCTGCAGGAGCAGAACGACCGCCTCGATAGCTTCGCCAGCATGCTCGCGCACGAACTCCGCAACCCCGTCACTATCGGCCAGATTTACGGCCAGCAGTTGCGGACCGGGACCGACTCCGAGGCGGTCGAGTACGTCACGGAGGCGTTCGACCGCATCGAGGACATGATAGACGTGCTGTTGGTGTTAGCGCGGGGCCGCGAAGTGGTGGACGAGGACAGCGTGGTCCGACTCGCGGACGTGGCGCGAGAGGCGTGGGACGAGGTAGACGACCACGACGCGACGCTCGACGTCGCACTCGGCGGCACGATACGGGCCGACGAGACGTACGTCCGACACATGTTCCAGAACCTCTTCGAGAATGCGGTAGAGCACGGCGGAAGGGGCGTCACGATTACGGTCGGCGAACTCCCGTCGGGGTTCTACGTGGCAGACGACGGGCGCGGTATCCCGGCCGACGAACGCGACGCCGTGTTCGAAGTCGGCTACACGACCGCCGCCGAGGAGGGAGGGACGGGACTGGGACTGGCGTTCGTGCGAGAGTTAGCCGACGTGTACGGGTGGGAGTGCGCGGTGACCGAGAGCGAAGACGGCGGCGCGCGGTTCGAGTTCACGAACGTCACAGCGGGCGAGTCGAGTCGCTGACCGGGTTCACGGCCCCGTCTCGATGGGGCCGCCGACCGTCTCCCACTCGGTCAGACTCCCCTCGTAGAACCCCACATCGTCGTATCCCAGCGACGAGAGGACGACGTAGGTGTGGCTGATGCGCCGGGCGGTGTTGCAGTAGAGGACCACCCGCTTGTCGGGCGTGATGCCGTGTGCGCCCAGAATCTCCGCCAGTTCGTCGCGGAATTTCAGCCCGCGGGTCTCGTCGTCCACGAGTTCTTTCCAGTCGAGGTTGACCGCGCCGGGGACGTGGCCCTCCTCGTACTCCCAGTCGTCGCGGGTGTCCACGATGACGCTGTCCGAGTCCTCGATGGCCGCCTCGACGTCCTCGTGGTCCACCAGCGGCGAGTCGGTCGGGTCCCGAACCTCGTAGTCAGCGGGTTCGACTTCGGGCGCGTCGCTGCTCGTCTCGTACTCGCGCATCCACGAACTGAAGTCGCCGTCGAGCAGGTGGAGGTCGGTGTGTCCGTACAGTTCCGCGGTCACGAGGAACCGCGCCGCGAACACGCCGTGGGTGTCGTCGTAGGCGACGACCGTGTCGTCGGCGGTGACGCCCGCCGCGCCCAGCAGGTCGGCCCACGCGTCTGCGCCGGGCAACATCCCCTCGCTCTCGTCGGTGTCGCTCCGGAACTCGTCGAAGGGGGTGCTGACCGCGCCGGGGACGTGGCCGATGCCGTCGTACTCCCACGCGTCGCGCACGTCCACCACCGTCACGTCGTCGAGGTGGTCCGCGAGCCACTCGGCGCTCACTACGACGTTCTCGTTCATGCCCGGGACGTAGACGTGCGGAGAGTAAATGCACCCGGGTTCGGTCGTCTCTCGCCCGAACTCACAGCTACCGGAAGGAGTTGCCGGTTCCCGGCGCGGCGGTCCAGAGCGTTCGCGCCGGTGACTGTATCAGTTCGAGGATACTTCTCGGGCGGGAGCGACAACCGGCAACAGTTTCCGGTAAAGACGACAGAAGGCGTTACCTACCGTAAGTAAAGAGAATATAACCGAAGGACGTGTAGTACTAGACGGTTATGAGCAACTCAGAGTACGCAAACGACGTTCTCGTCTCCGCCGATTGGGTGGAGAATCACCTCGACGAGTTCCAGAGCGACGACCCCGAGTACCGACTCGTGGAAGTCGACGTAGACACCGAAGCCTACGACGAGGCCCACGCGCCGGGCGCTATCGGCTTCAACTGGGAGACCCAGTTGCAGGACCAGACCCAGCGCGACATCCTCGAGAAGGGCGACTTCGAGGACCTGCTCGGGAGCCACGGCATCACCGAGGACTCGACGGTCGTCCTCTACGGTGACAACTCGAACTGGTTCGCGGCCTACGCCTACTGGCAGTTCAAGTACTACGGCCACGACGACGTGCGCCTGCTCGACGGCGGCCGCGAGTACTGGCTCGACAACGACTACGAGACAACCGACGAAGTGCCCGAGTTCTCCGAGCAGAGCTACGACGCCGGCGGTCCGCGCGAGTCCATCCGCGCGTACCGCGACGACGTGGAGAAGGCCATCGACCGCGGCGTTCCGCTCGTGGACGTTCGGTCGCCCGAGGAGTACAGCGGCGAGGTCCTCGCCCCGCCGGGACTCCAGGAGACCGCCCAGCGCGGCGGCCACATCCCCGGCGCGAAGAACATCTCGTGGGCCGCGGTCACTAACGAGGACGGCACGTTCAAGACCCGCGACGAACTCGCGGACCTCTACAGCGAGGAGGGCATCGACGGCGAGGGCACCACCGTCGCCTACTGCCGCATCGGCGAGCGCTCCTCGGTCGCGTGGTTCGCGCTCCACGAACTGCTCGGCTACGACGACACCGTCAACTACGACGGGTCGTGGACCGAGTGGGGCAACCTCGTGGACGCCCCCATCGAGACCGGCAGCGGCGAGTAGGAGCGAGCGTTTCAGCGCGAGCGACTCCTCCTCGGCTCTGACGCTGGTAGCGGCGAGTAGCGGCCGAGCGTGCCGACAGGCCGCGAGGTAACGTACTTTCCGCTGAGACTGGCAGTGGCGAACGATTTTCGACGTCGGTTTTCTTTCCGGACATCGTCTGGGACCGTACGCTCTCGGTCCGACGGCGACCGACCGCACGTGTTCGGGCCAAAGACGAAGGAATTTACGCGACATCTACCAGATGGGCGACACGCCCGGCTTCTACCATTCCCTTCCATCGTCTGCGGAGCAGGTCGTACTCCTCGACCGCTCCGACGTTTCGCCGCAGACGCTACTTACAAGCGACTGGTGTCCGTAGACCGGGACATGAACGCCGACGAGTTCCTCGACACCGTCCGTGACGAGAACGAGACCGCGCTCTCGCGACTCGGGTCCTCGAAGTCGCTCTACGCCGAGACCGAGGGCGAAATGGAACCGGAGACCGTGTTCCGCGCCGCCGCGGAGGCCGAGTACGCCGCCAGCGAGACGTTCCAGCAGTGGGCCGACGACGAGGCGAGCGACCAGCAGGTCCGCGACGCCTTCGAGGAGTTCGCCGAGCAGGAGCGCGACCACTACGAGCAGGTCGTGGCGAAACTCGACGAGGACCACGAACCGAGCGAGGTGCCCGCGATTCACGAGTACCTCCGCGGCGTCGAGGACGACCCCCGCCGCGTCGGCGGCTTCCTCGGGCGGACGCTCGCCAGCGAGAAGTCCAAAGAGCAGATGGTCGGTTTCTTCGTCGGGCAGGCCGACCCGCAGACCGCCCAACTGTTCCGCGATTTGGGCGACGACCTAGACGGGCAACTGGAGCGCGGGAGGGAACTTCTGGAGTCGGTCTGCGAGAGCGACGAGGACCGTGACGCCGCGCTGGAGGCCGCCAGCGGTGCGATTCAGGCGGCCTACGAGGAGTACACCGAGACGCTAGAAGGGATGGGCGTGAATCCGAAGCCGGTCTGTTGACGCATTCCTATCGGCCAGCGTCCGATTTACTCTAGCAATATTTTGATATTTTCCCGTTCGACCCCCAATTTACTAGAGAAACGTGCCGGAATACGAGACTTAATCAGGATACCCGCGTCTCGCTCGTAACGTGACAGGTTCAGACTGGGAGCTATACACCGAAGAGAACGTCTTGGTCGCGAAGTTCCCCGAAGGGATGCCAGCGGACGAGGAGGAGTTCGCGAAGGTCAACGAACGCTTCGAAGAACTCGCCGCGAGAGACGGCGTGACGTCGCACATCTCGTTCGTCCAGATGGACGACGCGTTACACGAGGGCGTGTACGAGAAGGCGGCCGAGGCCGCACGCGTCGGCAAAACCTACGGTATCACGAAGTGGGCGATGGTCTCGGAGGGCATCAAGAAGATGGCCGTCGCGAGTTCCATCAAGGAGATAGATGGCGTCGAGACGACGACGACGTCGAGTTTCGACGACGCGATGGAGTGGGCGCGGGAGTGACGGCGGTCTCTCGGTAACCCTGCGTGAACGGTCCTCTCGCAGGACGTCACCCCCTGAAGTTGCGACGAGAGGGTAAAGTAGCTTCAATCCCTACCTCGCGTTACAATGAGCGACGCCGACTCCGGGCCGCTTTCGCCGGACAGACCCGAGGCCGAGAGCGACTTCCGGGTCGATGCACCCTTCGACCCCGCGGGCGACCAACCCGACGCCATCGAACAGTTGGCCGAGGGGTTCGAATCGGGCATGGACAAGCAGACGCTGCTGGGCGTGACTGGGTCCGGGAAGACCAACACCGTCTCGTGGGTGGTCGAGGAGATTCAGAAGCCCACGCTCGTCATCGCGCACAACAAGACGCTCGCGGCGCAGTTGTACGAGGAGTTCCGCAACCTCTTCCCGGACAACGCCGTCGAGTACTTCGTCTCCTACTACGACTACTACCAACCGGAGGCCTACGTCGAGCAGACCGACAAGTACATCGAGAAAGACGCCTCCATCAACGAGGAGATAGACCGCCTGCGCCACTCCGCGACCCGGTCGCTGCTGACCCGCGACGACGTCATCGTCGTGGCCTCCGTCTCGGCCATCTACGGTCTAGGCGACCCGCGCAACTACGAGGAGATGAGCCTCCGCCTCGAAGTGGGCGACGAGATCGGCCGCGACGAACTCCTCGCCCGACTCGTGGACCTGAACTACGAGCGCAACGACGTGGACTTCACGCAGGGCACCTTCCGGGTGCGGGGCGACACCATCGAAATCTTCCCGATGTACGGCCGGTACGCCGTGCGGGTGGAGTTGTGGGGCGACGAGATAGACCGCATGATGAAAGTGGACCCCCTCGAAGGGGAGGTCCAGTCGCAGGAGTCGGCGGTCCTCGTCCACCCCGGCGAACACTACTCGATTCCGGAGCAGACGATGGCCGACGCCGTCGCCGAAATCGAGTCGGACCTCGACGACCGCATCCGGTACTTCGAGCGGAACAACGACCTCGTCGCGGCCCAGCGCATCGAGGAGCGCACGACCTTCGACTTAGAGATGATGAAGGAGGCGGGTTACTGCTCGGGCATCGAGAACTACTCGGTCTACCTCTCGGACCGCGAACCCGGCGACGCGCCGTTCACCCTGCTCGACTACTTCCCGGACGACTTCCTCACGGTCATCGACGAGTCCCACCAGACCGTGCCCCAGATAAAGGGCCAGTTCGCGGGCGACAAGTCCCGGAAGGACAGTCTCGTGGAGAACGGCTTCCGCCTACCGACCGCCTACGACAACCGGCCGCTCACGTTCGAGGAGTTCGAGGAGAAGACCGACAAGACCCTCTACGTCTCGGCGACTCCCGCCGACTACGAACGCGAGCAGAGCGACCAGATAGTCGAGCAGATCGTGCGTCCGACCCACCTCGTGGACCCGAAGGTGGAGGTGTCGGACGCCGAGGGCCAGATAGACGACTTGATGGACCGCATCGAGAAGCGGACCGCGAACGACGAGCGCGTCCTCGTGACCACCCTGACCAAGCGCATGGCCGAGGACCTGACGGAGTATCTGGAGGAGGCGGGCGTGGCGGTCGAGTACATGCACGACGAGACCGACACGCTCGAACGCCACGAACTCGTCCGGGGCCTGCGCCTCGGCGAGTTCGACGTACTGGTCGGCATCAACCTCCTCCGCGAAGGACTCGACATCCCCGAGGTCAGCCTCGTCGCCATCCTCGACGCCGACCAGCAGGGGTTCCTGCGCTCGGAGACCTCGCTCGTCCAGACGATGGGCCGGGCCGCCCGAAACGTCAACGGCGAAGTAGTCCTCTACGCCGACGAGGTCACGGACGCGATGGACGCCGCAATCGGCGAGACCCAGCGCCGCCGCCGCATCCAGCAGGAGTACAACGAGGAACACGGCTTCGAGGCGACGACCATCGAGAAGGAGGTCTCGGACGCCAACTTGCCGGGGAGCAAGACCGACACCTCCGGCGTCACCGACGGCGAACCGGAGACCGACGAGGAGGCCGAGCGCAAAATCGAGGAACTGGAGACGCGCATGAACGAGGCCGCGAACAATCTGGAGTTCGAACTCGCGGCCGACATCCGCGACCGCATCCGGGAACTCCGCGAGGAGTTCGAGGTAGACGTGGACGTGGAGGGCGACGGAGTCCCGGAACCGACCGACGGGTTCTGACAGTCTTCCCGGCTAACGTCGGACTGCGGTCTGCAGTTGTCGAAGATAGGTAGTCCGGTCGCTCGACCCGACCTCACTCCGACTCGGGCGCGTTCGTCAGTTCCTCGTCCGCGTCGTCCAGATCCATATCGTCGTCCACGCCCGCGCCATCGAACTCCGCCAGCATCTCGTCCACGTCGTCCAGTCCGAGCAGTTCCGCCGTCTCGGCGTCGAAGTCGAGGCTCTCCAGCGACTCGCCGTCGCCGACCGGACTCACGTCGCTCCCGGTCAGGTGCTTGCCGTACCGACCCACGAGCGAGGTGAGTTCCTGAGGCAGGACGAAACTCGTCGAGTCGCCCTGTCCGATAGCGTCCAGCGTCTCCATCCCCTTGTCGATGACCGCCCGCTCACCCATCGACTCGGCGGACTTCGCGCGGAGGACCGTCGAGACCGAATCGCCTTGGGCTTCGAGAATCTGGCTCCGCTTCTCGCCCTGCGCGCGGATGACGTTCGAGGCCCGCTCGCCCTCCGCGCGCTCGACGGTGCTTCGGCGCTCGCCCTGCGCTTCGAGAATCATCGCCCGGCGGCGGCGCTCGGCCGCGGTCTGTTGCTCCATCGCGCTCACGACCGTCGGGGTGGGCATCACCGACTGCACCTCCACGGCCTCGACACGGACGCCCCAGTCGTCGGTCGGCCGGTCGAGTTGCTCGTGGATGCGGGAGTTTATCTCCTTCTGCTCCCGCAGCGTGTCGTCGAGTTCCATGTCGCCGACCACCGCACGCAGCGTGGTCTGGGCGAGGTCCGAGACCGCCTTCTCGTAGTTATCGACCTCCAGATACGCCTTCTCGGCGTCCATCACGCGGATGTAGATGACCGCGTCGGCGGTCACGGGCGAGTTGTCCTCCGTGATGGCCTCCTGCTCGGGCACGTCGAGCGTCTGGGTCCGCATGTCGAAGGTGTGGGTCTGGCTCACGAGCGGCGGAATCACGTTCAGACCGGGACCCAACAGTCCCCGGTACTCGCCGAACACCGTCAGCGCGCGCTTCTCGTAGGGGCCGACGATTTCGACGGCGCTGGCGAGGACCGCGAGGACGAGTCCCAGCGCGAGGAGTCCCAGTACGGTCACGAGATTCAGGGACGGGAGGAGGAAGAAGAGGACGAGGACCGCGAGGACGCCCGCCAGCGCGCGCGAGAGGTTCGCGCCCGCGGTGAGTCGCCCCAGTTCGTAGAAGGGATTCATGTTTCTCAGTCGATGCTATAGGGGCTTAACGTTTGACGTTTATGTTGCTCGCCGGACAAGGGGAAGTATGGCGAACACGCGCGTCGCCGTCGCGAAGGGGTTCTCGGTCGCGGTGGTCGTCCTGCTCGCGGTCATCGGAGCGTACGTCCTCCTCGCGCTCGGCGGGTTCTCGGAGTCGGGGCTGTTAGCCTACCTGCTGACGCTCTCGTTCGCACTCACCGGCACTCGGGGCGTCTGGACCGGCCGGTACAAGATTGCGGCCGTCGGCGCCGTCGGGATGGCGGTCGCGGCGGCGCTGCAGGCCGCGTTTCTGGTCGGTCTGGCGGCCATGCTGGTGGTGGCGGTGGTGCTGGGGTACTCCGGCCGGGCGCGAGAGCATCTGGACTCGGAGTAGTCCGGGAGCGACCTACAACCGCGTCTCGATGGTCTCGGCCGTCTTTTCGCCGACGCCCTCCACTTCCCGCAACTCCGCGACCGACGCGGCCCGAATCCCCTCGACGCTCCCGAACCGCCGGAGGAGGTTCCGGCGGGTCTCCGGGCCGATACCCGGTACGTTGTCGAGTTCGGTCGAGACGTCGTCGCGAAGGGTCTGGTGGTACCGGACCGCGAATCGGTGGGCCTCGTCGCGGACGCGCTGGAGGACGTGGAGGTGGTCGGCGTCGCTCGGCCAGTCGAAGGTTCCGTCCGGCGTAATCACGACTTCCTCGTCCTTGGCGAGCGCTATCGCGGGCACGTCCCAACCGGCGTCCGCGAGCGCCTCGCGGGCCGCGCCGAGTTGGCCCTCGCCGCCGTCGATGAGCAGGAGGTCGGGGTCCGGTCGGTCGTCGCGACCCTCGACCGCACGGGACGCCCGCCACCGGACGAGGTCGTACATGTTGGCGTAGTCGTCGTTCCGGTCGTCGAGTTTCTTCCGTCGGTAACCCGACTTGTCGGCCGAACCGCCCTCGAACACCACGTCGCTCCCGACCGCGTGCTTGCCCTGCGCGTGACTCACGTCGAAGCCCTCGATTCGTCTCGGAATCGTGTCGAGGTCGAGAGCGTCGCGGAGCGCCGCGAGGGCGTCGGGTTCGCTCGCGCCGCGCCGAGCGTTCTTCAGCGCGAGGTCCACCAGCGTCGCCTCTCGACCGGCACCGGGGACGCGGGCCGCGACGCCCTCGCGTTCGAGCCAGTCGAGGACGTCCGCGTCGTCCGGTCGGTCGGAGAACAGCAGCGCGTCGGGCAACTCGCGCTCGGTGTAGTACTGGGTCACGAACGCCGAGAGGACCGCGCCCGGCCGGGTGTCGGCGTCGGGCGCGTCGGTCTCCGCGTCTCCCTCGGGGACCGTCACGGCGTGGCGCTCGCGAGCGACGAGTTGACCCGCCTCGCTGTGGAGTCGCGCCACGGTCGCGGTGTCGCCCTCCACCGCCACGCCCAGCACGTCCACGGTGCGCTCGTCGCTCTCGCTGGCGACCGCCTCGCCCGCGCCGCCGTGGAACCCCTCGACGGCGTCGAGTTTGTCCCGGAGGTTGGCCGCGCGCTCGAACTCCCGATTCGCGGCGGCGTCCTCCATCTCCCGGCGGAGCGGGTCGGCGAGGACGCCGGTCTCGCCCTCGAAGAACCGGACGACGGACTCCACGTCGGCGACGTAGGAGTCGCGGTCGATTTCGGCGGTACACGGGGCGGTACAGAGGCCGATGTCGTAGTCGAGACAGGGTCGGTCGCGGTTGGCGAACTTGTGGTCCGAACACCCCCGGACGCCGTAGGTCTCCCGGAGCGCCTTCACGACCGTCTCGACCCGCGTCTTCTGAGTGAACGGGCCGAAGACGCGCGGACCCGCCGCGTCCGGACCGCGGACGCCGCCCCCGTCGCTCCGGGCGCGGGCCTCCGGGTCTGGGTCGCGGGTGATCTCGATGCGGGGGAACTCGTGGTCGGTGAGTTGGACCAGCGGGTAGGACTTGTCGTCCTTCAGTCGGACGTTGTACTTCGGCTGGAACCGCTTGATGAGGTTGGCCTCCAGCAGGAGCGCCTGCGTCTCGGTGTCCGTGACCGAGTAGTCGATGCTGTCGGCACGCTCTACCATCCGGCGGATGCGCTCGCCCCGCGGGTCCGCGTACGACCGGACCCGGTCGCGGAGGTCCACGGCCTTGCCGACGTAGACGACCGTCTCGCCGTCCTGAAACTGGTAGACCCCCGGTTCACGTGGCAACTCCGCCGCGCGCTCGCGGACCGCGTCCCCGTCCATCGAACGCGGCTAGTCGCTACGTGACTTTGAACCTGTTCCTACTGCCGCCCGAAGCCGTCGGGCGACGTCCTCGGCGTCGTCGTCCCGGACCGGCACTCGCATCGGGTCGTCGCCAGCGCGTTCGATGACGAGTTCGCGTTCGCGGGAACTGAGGTAGAGCGCGACCAGCGCGAGGGCCGCGAGGACGAGTAACGCGCCGCCGACGAGCAGACCGGTCGTGAGGGTGCCGAGCGCCTGCGGGAGAAGAGAGACGAGTTCCGTGACGCCGGTCTCCGGCGCGTTTTCGGGCGGGTTCGCCGCCCCGAGTTGGTCGAGGATGCCGCTGGTCTTCAGGAGGAAGCCGCCGCCGAACAGGACCGCACCGTAGACGCCGGTCCGGACGCCCCACTCGACGTAGGAGTCCTGTCCGGTGGTCTCGACGGTGGCGTCGAGGACGTTGGGCCGGTCGGCATGGTCGAACCGCCGCCCGTCGCCGTCGGGGGTGAACACGAGGACCCGGTGGGTCGTGACCGCGACGCGTGCGCCTTCGACGGTGAACTCCTCTTGGACCTCCTCCCCTTGGAACAGCATCTCCGAGAGGCGGTCGTCCGTGGCCTGAGACAGCGGAGACTGGCTCATCTTCATTACGTCGCCGAGAGAGAACTACGACGGTCGTGGCCGATACTTCGTACTCCGTGTCCCCAGCGTTCCTGCCACCCGTAGTCCATCATTCACAGACTAATACGCCACTTTCCGTCTTAACACTACTGGCACGTCAGGAGCAAAAAGTCGAGACGCGTCGGCGCGTGAACCCGGTGGATTCAACTCGCTCGCCGAGAAGGTGAGGACATGGACGACGAGCGACTCTGGCTCGTAGAGCGCACGTACACCGACAAAGGACTGGTCTCGCTGGTGTACGCCACGACCGACGGGGAGTACAGCGTTCAGCGCCAGCGCTCGATGAACATGCTCCGACAAGGAGCGGGCGTGACCGCCGCGACCGAGGCCGACCCAGAGAGCCTGAACCCCGTCGAGGACGACGAGACCCGCGACCGGTACGCCGACGAAGCGACTCGGATGGCCGAGAAACACGACCCCGACGCGACGGTGTGAGAGCCGACGCTCCGGACGACTGCGAAGAAAGAGACTGCGGCCGCGAATCGGTCAGTACGACCGACTATCCACTTCGTTTCCGTTCTCGTCGTAGACGTACGCCGTGTCGCCGTAGTCGTTCCAGATTTCGTGACCGAACGCGGCGTAGAGGTCGTCGGAGTCGTCGGAACCGCTCCCGGAGTGGACCCAGACGGACGCGCCGGACGCGAGCGTGAAACCGTTCGGGAACGTGTAGGTGTTCCCGGCCTCGTCCACGAGGGTGTAGCCCGAGAGGTCGAGTTCGCCGCTTCCGGTGTTCTTGATCTGGACGCGCTCGTCGTTCGTGCTGCTGGCCTCGGCGTAGACCCACTCGATGGAGGCCGTGCCGCTGTCGCTACCGCCGTCGCCGCCGTCACCGCCGTCGTCGACGGTCCGGCAGTGCCAGAGACCGCGGAGGTTGGCCTGCGACTCGTTCTCGGCGCTGTAGAACGACTCGCTCTGGCTGAACGTGCTGTCGTAGACGCGGGCGTGACCCCTCTCGACGAGACCGAGGTTGAAGTTCTGGCCGTCCACGTAGACGTACGCGAGCAGGCGACCGTAGTCGCCGCGCCGGTCGGACTGGCTGTCGAACTTCAGCGTGACCGTCCGTCCGACCAGCGTGTTCTTGGTGTACTTACTCGCGTTCTCGCCCGCACTGCGGAGACAGTCCTTGCCTGCCTGCGTGTTCGGAACGCCCTCGAACTCGCCGGGCGTGTTCTCGACGTTGACTTCCGGGGTGTCCACGCCGAGGAGTCGGACCGTCTCGGTGGTGCCGTTCTCGTAGCGGACGTCCACCGTGTCGCCGTCCGCAGCGCCGGTGACGGTCACGGTAACTGAGCCACTGATACTACTCGCTGTCGCGTCTTCGGTCGTCGAAACGACCGCCGCGCCCGCGGGAAACGCCATGCTCCCGACGAGCGCGACGACCAACATCGCCGTAAGGAATTGTTTTCGTCCCACACCCATCAGAAACCACTATTAATTTAAAGTCCTTTCTAATAAATTTATTTTTGATAAGTTAGAGTATAGTTCGCAAACCGACTGTCGCCGAATCCCGTCTCGTCTCGTGGGATAAGACAAGGGTTTACGTAGGGGAACGCAAAAAGCGCGACTATGGCTGCCATCGAAATTGACGGCGTAACAAAGCGGTACGGCGACGTGGTCGCCGTCCGCGACCTCTCCTTCGAGGTCGAAGAAGGCGAGGTGTTCGGCTTCCTCGGGCCGAACGGCGCGGGCAAGTCCACGACTATCAATATGCTGTTGGACTTCGTGCGCCCGACCGAAGGAGAGATACGGGTACTCGGCAAGGACGTGCACGACGAGAGCGTCGCGGTCCGCGAACACCTCGGCGTCCTCCCCGAGGGGTTCTCGGTGTACGACCGACTGACCGGCAGACAGCACCTCGAGTTCGCCATCGAGTCGAAGGACGCCGACGACGACCCCGACGCCGTCTTGGAGCGCGTCGGCCTCGACGGCGACGGCGACCGGAAGGCCGGTGGCTACTCGAAGGGGATGGCCCAGCGTCTCGTCCTCGGGATGGCGCTGGTCGGCGACCCCGACCTGCTCGTCCTCGACGAACCCTCGACGGGACTCGACCCGCAGGGCGCGCGCCAGATGCGCGACATCGTCCGCGAGGAGGCCGACCGGGGCGCGACCGTCTTCTTCTCCAGTCACATCCTCGGGCAGGTCGAGGCGGTCTGTGACCGCGTGGGCATCCTCCGTGACGGTCAACTCGTCGCCGAGGACTCCATCGAGGGTCTCCGCGAGACGACCAGCGCCGACACCGTCCTCCGAATCACGGTGGGCGACGTGCCCCAGCAGGCCATCGCCGACATGGGCGCGCTCGACGGCGTCTCGGAGGTCGAACAGAACGAGAGCGGCGACCGCCTGACCGTCTCCTGCCAGAGCGACGTGAAGACCACCGTCCTCTCGACGCTGGAGGAGGCGGGTGCCGAGGTCGTCGACTTCGAGACCGAGGAGGCCTCGCTGGAGGACCTGTTCATGGCCTACACCACCGACGGACAGGAGGTGACAGCATGACGTGGCAGGCCATCGCTCGGAAGGACTTCCGGGACGCGGTGCGCTCGAAGTGGCTGTGGGGCCTGTCGGCCGTCTTCTTCGGCCTGTTCGTCGGGAGCGCCTACCTCATCGGGTCGAACGCGAGCGGCGGCCAGTCGCTCACCTCCGAGGTGTTCGTCCCGACGCTCGGCAACCGCGTCGTCGCGCTCGTGGTGCCGATAGTCGCCATCGTGGTCGCGTACAGTTCCATCATCGGCGAGCGCGAGTCCGGGTCGCTGAAGTTGCTGCTCTCGCTGCCCCACTCCCGACAGGACGTCGTCGCCGGGAAAGCGACCGGCCGGAGTACGGTCCTCGCGCTCCCAG
Organism: Halorussus aquaticus; assembly: GCF_024218795.1. Taxonomy (GTDB): domain Archaea; phylum Halobacteriota; class Halobacteria; order Halobacteriales; family Haladaptataceae; genus Halorussus; species Halorussus aquaticus. The sequence goes on along the minus strand of NZ_CP100400.1, from coordinate 1,186,562 downwards.
TGCTCGTCTCGATGCTGCTCGCGGCCATCGTCCTCGCCATCTACGGCATCGACGTGGAACCGCTGAAGTATCTGGCGTTCGTGGGCCTGACGCTGCTGCTCGGGGTCGTGTTCGTCAACCTCGCGGTGGGCGTCTCCGCGGCGGCGTCCTCGAACCGCCGAGCGATGCTCGGCACGGTCGGTCTCTACGTCGTCCTGACGATGCTCTGGACGCAGGTCCGACGCGCCCTGCTCGTGTTCAACGACAAACTCGGTCTCGGGTGGGAGCAGATGACGCTGGTGAAGTACGGCCTGTTCATCAAGTACTTCAACCCTGTCCGGGCCTACGAGAGCCTCGTCACCCGCCTCTACACCGACAGCGTCCTCGGTGCGCGACTCTACGGGGTTCCCAGCATGCAACAGCAGATAATCACCCAGCGAATCGGCGAAACGCCGTTCTACCTCTCGGACTGGGTCGTGCTGGCCCAGTTCTTGCTGTGGTTGCTCGTCCCCGTCGCGCTCGGGTATCTGGTGTTCCGGAACTCGGACCTCTAATTCGGTCGGTAACTCCCCGTCAGCGACGAACTCCTATCTCTCGATGCCGCGCTCCGCCAGCAGTCGCTCGAACGCCTCCACTCCGTCCAGCACCGGCACGTCGTTCTCTTCGGCCGCGTCGAGTTTCGTCTGCCCCGGACTGTCGCCCGCGACGAGGTAGTCGGTGTTGCCCGAGACGCTGCTCGTCGCGTTTGCGCCGTGGTCCTCGACCAGTTCTTGGGCATCGCTCCGAGTGTAGTCGGCGAGCGACCCCGTGAACACGAAGGTCAGGCCCGCCAACTCGTCGTCGGTCTCGGTCTCGCTCGAAGTCTCCAGCGGACCCACTGCGTCGAGCAGGTCGTCGATGACGCGCTCGTTCTCCGGCGAGTCGAAGAACTCCGCTATCTGGTCGGCGACTTTCGGGCCGATGCCGTCGACCGACTCCAGTCGTTCGCGCGAGGCCGACCGGACGGCGTCCAACTCGCCGAACTCGCGGGCGAGGTCGGCGGCCGTCGCCGGGCCGACCTTCGGGATGCCGATGGCCGAGAGGAACTCGCGCAGGCGGGGGTGTCTGGAGTCGTCGAGTTCGTCCAGCAGATTGCGGGCGCTAGTCTCGCCCCAGCCTTCGAGGTCGGTCAGGTCCGCCTCCTCGATTCGGTAGAGGTCCGCGAGACTGTCTTCGATTAGCCCGGCGTCGATGAGTTGGTCCACGCGCTCGCCGCCCAGACCCTCGATGTCCAGTCCGTCCTCGCTGGCGTAGTACTCGACCGCGCGCCGCAACTGGGCGTCGCAGGCCAGACCGCCGGTGCAGTAGGCCATGGGACCGTCGAACTCCACCGCGCTCTCGCAGACCGGGCACTCCTCGGGGAACTCGTAGTGATCCTCCGCGCGCTTCTCGACCACCTCGGCGACGTAGGGAATCACGTCGCCCGCGCGCTCGACTTTCACCTCGTCGCCGACGCCGACGTTCATCTCCGCGATCTCCTCCGGGTTGTGAAGGCTGGCGCGCGAGACGGTGACGCCGCCCACGTCCACGGGGTCAAGGAGCGCGACCGGAGTGAGGCGGCCGGTCCGACCGACCTGTACCGTGATGTCGGTGATGGTCGTGACCTCCGAGCGCGCGGGGAACTTGTAGGCGTACGCCCAGCGGTAGTGGCGCTCGGTGGTCCCCAACTCGGCGCAGGTGTCGAGGTCGTCCACCTTGATGACGGTGCCGTCTATCTCGTAGTTGAGGTCCGGCCGGTCGGCCATCAGGCGGTCGCGGTAGTCGAGCGCGTCCTCGATGTCGTCGGTGCGTTCGGAGCGGTCGTTGACCCGCAGGCCCCACTCCGGCAGGGTCTCGTGTTGCTCCCAGTGGGAGTCGAAGTCGTAACTGGAGTCGAGCACGTCGAAGAAGAACACGTCGAGCGGTCGCCCGGCGGTCACGGAGGGGTCCAACTGCCGGAGGGTGCCCGCCGCCGCGTTCCGTGGGTTGGCGAAGGGGTCCTCGCCGCGCTCGACGCGCTCGCGGTTGAGTCGCCGGAACGCGTCCTCCGGGATGTGGACCTCGCCGCGGAGAACCAGATAGTCGGGGTAGTCGCCCCGGAGTCGGTGGGGGACGCTGGCGATGGTCCGGACGTTCTCGGTCACGTCGTCGCCCTCGTACCCGTCGCCGCGCGTGGCGGCCCGGACGTACTCGCCGTCCTCGTAGACTACTTCGACCGAGAGACCGTCGAACTTGGGTTCGCAGACGTAGGTCACGTCGTCGCCGACCGACCGGCGAACCCGGCGGTCGAACTCCCGCACGTCCTCGGCTTCGCCGCCGGAGTCGATGGAGAGCATCGGCGCGACGTGTTCGACCGTGTCGAGTTCGTCCAGCGGTTCGCCCCCGACCCGGCGGGTCGGACTGTCCTCGGTCCGAACGTCGAAGGCGTCTTCGAGGTCCTGCAGGCGGGTGAACAGCGCGTCGTAGGTCCGGTCGGCGATTGCGGGGTCGTTCTCGACGTAGTAGCGGTAGTCGTGGTACCGGATGGCCTCCCGTAGCTGTTCTGCCTGCTCGGCGGCCGCCTCCTCGGTCAACTCCTCGACGGGGTCGAAGTCGGTCGGCGGGTCCTCGACGTAGGAGTTCTCGTCGGCGGTGACGGTGGTCATTACCGGGAGTTTGTCGGGTATCCCGTAAAAGTTCCAGTCTTCGGCCACCGTCGAGCGGACCGGGTTTTTCTCGGTCGGATTCCCGTCCCACCGAATCCAAAAGGACTATCACTGGTGCGTGAAAGCACCATCCAAGCCGATGCCCTCCCCGGATTCGACCGACTCCGCGAACCCCTCCGACGACCGACCTGACTCCCCGGACGACGGAACTGAATCGCCAGACGACCGGCCCGACTCCGCCGACCCCCGGATGAACGACGAGTACGTCCGCAGACTCCCCGACGCGGGCGTGACTCTCGTCGGCGTCGTCCACGACCACCCCGCGAGCGTCCACCGCGCCCGTGAGGTCGTCCGCGAGCGCGACCCCGCGGTCGTCGCGCTCGAATCGCCGCCGCTGGCGACGCCGCTCTACGAGACCTACGCCCGCGAGTCGCGGACGCCGCCCTCGTTCGGCGGCGAGATGAGCGCCGCGGCGCAGGCCGCCCACGAGTTCGACGCCGAGGTGGTCGGCATCGACGCGCCGACCGGCGACTTCTTCGTCAGACTCGCCCGCAACTGCTGGCGCGACGGCGCGTCGCTCGGGACGCTCCGGAAGGTCGTCTCGGGCGTCACGTCGGTGACCCGCCACGCGCTGGTCTGCCGGGTCGCGGCCGCCGTCGCCGACCGCACCGCGCTCCGAGTCGAAGTGGACGACCCCGTCGAACACGACTGCGACGTGACCGACCCGCCCGCGGTGCAGGCCCGCGACGAGGTGTCGCAGGCCCGGCGGTCTCAATCGCTCCTCCGGGCGTTCGACCCGCCGCGACCCGTCCGCCTCCGCGACGAGACCCGCGAGGAGTGCATGGCCGAGAACCTCGACTCGCTGCGGAGTCGGGGCGAGACGGTCGCCGTCGTCGGTCTCGACCACCTCGACGGAATCGCCGAGCGACTCGAAGAGTAACCGAGCGACTCGGAAACGGTCGAGCGGTCGCGAAAAACGAGAGCCTGCGGTCGCGCGTGACGGAGCGCGCTACATCTGGCTTCGGAGGCGGACCTCGTCGTCGGTGATTGCGTCGACCCGACTCTCTTCGAGCGGGTAGGTGTCCTCGTCGCGGTCGCCCCAGTCCAGCGTGGCCTTTATCTTGTCGGTGATACTGGCGTCGGGGTCCACGTAGGCGGTGCCACCTTCGACCTGAGTTATCATTCCGACCTTCTCCTCGCCCATGACGACGGGCTTCCCCTCGTCGCTGTCACTGAATTGTGCCATAGCAACGGTGATACCACGAGGCTCGTGATGACTGCTGTGGCCTTCGGCTGTCAGGTTCGCCTCGCCCCCGAGTCAAACGTCGCCTACGGAGTTGGCGGGAATTGTGAAGACCCCGCTTATTTAAGCCGAATCCGACGTAGTGTGTACGTATGCGTGAGGACTTCCTCCTCCTGAACCCCGGACCCGTCCCCGTGACCCGCGACGTACGACAGGCGATGAACGAACCGATGGTCTCGCACCGCTCGGCCGAGTTCGAGGCGGTGTACGAGCGAGCGCAGGACGCGCTCGACTACGTCTTCACCGAGTCCACGCTCGACGGGTCGTCCACCGCGAGCGACGGCACCAGTCTCATCTTCAACGGGACCGCGACGATGGCGATGGAGGCCGCGGTGGCCAACCTCGTCGGCGACGGCGGGAACGTCGTCCCGCTGGTCAACGGCAAGTTCGGGCGTCGGTTCAAGCGAATCGCCGACCGCTACGCCTCGGTGGACCCCGTGGAGACGACGTGGGGCCAGTCCATCGACCTCGACGCGGTCGAGGCCACCGTGGACGACGACACCGACGTGGTGACGATGGTCCACAACGAGACCAGCACCGGTCTGCTGAACCCCGTCGAGGAGGTCGGCGAAATCGCCGCGGAGTACGACGCCACCTTCGTCGTGGACGGCGTGACCTCCATCGGCGGCGACGAGTTCCGCATCGACGACTGGAACGTGGACGTGGCGGTCACCGACGCCCAGAAGTGCCTCGCGGCACCGCCGGGCACCTCGGCGATGTACGCCACCGAGGCCGCACAGGAGCGGTTCGACGGGGACGCCGCGCCGTTCTACGAGGACCTCGACTGGCACCTCCGGAAGGCCGACTCCCACCAGACCCCCTTCACGAGCGCAGTGCCGCTGTTCCGGGCGCTCGCGGTGGCGGTCGAGAACATCGAGGAGGAGGGAATGGCCGAGCGAATCGAGCGCCACCGACGCCAGTCGCGGGCGTTCCGCGAGGCGTTCACCGCGATGGGTCTCGACCTCTTCGCCGAGCGCAACGAGGCGACCGAGTACTCCAACACCCTGACCGGGGTGGCGCTCCCGACGCACACGCGCGAGAACCCCGACGCCTTCTTCGACGCCATCGAGGAGCGCGGCGTCTCCATCTCGGGCGGGCAGGCCCACCTCGGCGGCGAAATCTTCCGGGTGAGCAACATGGGCAACCTCTCCAGCGAGCAGATTCTCCGCGGCGTGCGCACCATCGGCGAGGCCTTCGAGGAGACCGGCGAGGACGTGGATACCGAGGCGGGCGTCGAGGCGGCGCGCGCGGAACTGCGGTAGACCTGCGACTGCGGGCCGAAGAGCGGCTTTTTTCAACGCGGTCTGTGAACCGTACGCCGATGTCCCGAGACGGTTCCCCGGACCTCGCCGCGAAACTCGACCGCATCACCTACCTGCTGGTCGTCGTCGTCGGCCTCCAACTCGTGAACGTGCTCGACCTCGGCGCAAACGGACTCGCCCTGCTCGCCGTCGTCGGGTTCTTCCTCGGCATGCTGTACAACGCCGACCTGTAGCCGAGAGAGCGGGAGTTTCGGACCGGGTTCGACTCCCCACCGAGTGGCGTTCGACTACCCGCCGAACACGCTCGCCCCGCCGGTGTCGATTCGGAAGAACGCCGGAATCGAGACCAGCGCGATGGCGGTCTCCAGCGCACCGGCGACCACGAACGCCGCGAGGAAGCCGAACTCGTCGGCGACCGTCCCGCCGACGAGGATGCCCGCGAGGAAGCCCAGACTTCCGAAGACGTTGAACCCCGCCATCGCGGTCCCGCGGGCGGTGTCCGACGCGAGGTCGGTCACGAGCGCCATCGTCGCGGGGGCCATCAGCGCGCCGATGACGCCCACGACGACCATCGCCGCCCCGGCGACTTCGACGGTGGGCGAGAGACCGACGCCGACCACCGCGATGCCGTAGAGCGCCGACCCGGCCGCGATTGGAATCGCTCGCCCGATGCGGTCCGAGAGGACGCCGAAGGGGTACTGCAGCAGGGCGAACGGGCCGAAGAACAGGCCGAGCATCAGCCCCGTCGCCGCGGCGTCGAGACCGAACGCCTCCCGGAAGTAGACAGTGCCGACGAGCGCGAAGAACCCCGCGGTGAACCGGTCGAGGAACCCGAACACGTACGGAATCCCGAGCGAGGGCCGGTCGGAGAGGGTGGCGAGGGCGCGTGAGACGCGTCCGCGGCGGTCCGAGGACGCGCCGTCGGCGGGCGCGCGGTCGGGAATCAGGAGCGCCAGCCCCGCGGCGCAGACCAGCAGGACGCCCGCCGCGTAGAGGGGGACGAGCGGCCCGAACCCGTAAATTTGACCGCCGAGCGGCGCGCCGACGGCGGTACCGAGACCGATGGCGATGCCCGCCGCGCCCATGTTCTTGCCGTGGCCGCCCTCCAAGTCCATCAGCATCGTCATCGACAGCGAGAACGCGCCGATGGTGGTCGCGCCCTGAAGCACGCGAATCGCCAGCACCGCCGGGAACGACAGCGACAGCGCCGCGGGCAGCAGCGCCAGCGCGAAGTATCCCGCGGCACCGCCGAGCGCGCCCGCGACGACGAACGGGACGCGGCGTCCGGCGGTGTCACTGAGCGCGCCCCAGAGACCCGCGCAGACGACGAACGCCGCGAACTCCGCGGCGAGGAACCACATGCTCGCGTCGAGGGCGGTGGTCGCGCCGACCGCCGCGACGAGGTCCGGGACGCCGGGGTAGAGGAGTACCTGCGCGAGCAGGACGGCGAACACCACGGCGGCGAGTATCGGTCGGTCGCGTCGGACGGAGGTCACTGTGAGACGGTCGGAGATGGGGACCGCTCGGCCTTATATGCCGGTGAATCCGGACTCATCCGCCGAACGCGACGGTCTCCTCGGTCGGGTCGAGTTCGACGCGCCCGCCGACCGGAACCGGCGCGACCGGTGCGGTGTGGCCGAACTCCGCGTCGAAGACGACGGGCGCGTCCGGGTTGTACTCCGCCAGCACGTCCGCGATGGTCTCGCGCTGTCGCTCGCGGTACTCGGCGCGGGCCTCCGGGCCGGGGTCCTCGAAGAGGTTGCGGGCCTTGGCGCGACCGACGAGGACGCCCGCGAACCGCTCCAGCAGGCCGCGCTCCCCCATTCCGATGAGGAACTGCCGAACGTCCATCGCGGAGGGGAGTTCCTCGGAGGTTTCGAGCAGGAGGATTCGACCGTCGAGGTCCTCGGCCGGAGGGAGGTAGCGGTCGGTCCGCAACTGCATGTCGAGCGTGCTGACGCACCCGCCCCACGTCCGGCCCGAGACGGCGCGGTCGCCGCCCCGCCACGTCCGCCCCGGACTCGGTTCCGTCTCGCGGTACTCGTCCAGATTGTCGGGGTCCGCCCAGTCGAGGTCCTCGTCGGTGAACTCGTCGGCGGGGCGAATCTCGCCGAACGCGTCGAGGTCGTCGGCGAAGAACGCCGTTTCGAGGTACTCGACGGTGTAGTCGTGCATCGACCCCTGCATGGCGAAGTCGGTCATCACGGTGCCGCCGTAGAACGAGACGACGCCGAGGTTCCAGAGGTAGCACGCGAGGTTGGTGTTGTCGCTGATACCGTAGAATCTGGTGGGGTTCTCCCGGAGGACTTCGGGGTCGAGGTGCTTCAGGATGCGAACCTGTTCGAAGCCGCCGATGACGGTCACGACGCCCGAAATCTCGGGGTCGGCGAAGGCGTCCATCACGTCCCGGGCGCGCTCCTCGGGGTGGTCGTAGAGGTAGTCGCTGTCCTCCGTCGCGGTCGGGAACTCGACCGGTTCGAGGTCGAACACCTCCCGCAGGCGCTTCAGGCCGAGGTCGTAGACGTGCGGGTACTCGGTGGCTCGGTTGGACCCGGGCGCGACGACTGCCACCCTGTCGCCGCGGTCTAGCGCGGGCGGGACGACGAAGTCGTTCATGACTGGGAGTTGGGTGTCGGGCATGCTATGATTTTCGGAGGGGAGAGAGCGAACCCCACACGTTGATGTTGGGTCGCTGCCAGCACTCGCGCATGGCCGACCCCGAACTGCTCGCCCCGCTCACGGTTTCACCGTTCGCGTTTCGAGACGCTTCGCGTCTCGCCCGCCTCGACAGAATCGCCCTCCTCCTCCTCGTCGCGCTCCTCGCGGTCGAACTGCTCAAACTGCTAGACGTGGACGCCCTGCTGGCCGGTGTCGCAGTGTTCGTCTTCGGGTTCGCGTACCTCTGGGGCAGGTCGGTCGTCGGACTGCTGTCCGGGGAGGGCGTCTGACCGATGACGGATTCGGACGACCTCGCGGCCGAGATAGACCGACTCGGAGGCAAACTCGACCGCGTCACGGCCCTGCTGGTGGTGTTACTGGTGGTCCAACTGTTCCACGTCCTCGGTGAGGCACAGGTCACCAGCCTCGTCCTCGCCGGGTTGTTCGGACTCGTGGGTCTGTTCGTCGTCCTCGTCGCGTACGGAGTCGCCCGGTCGTTCTAACCCTCGACCGGCGGGACTCTCCCCGTCGCGCTCGGCGTGCCGTCCTCGCCGACCACGGGCCACCCGTTCTCCCACCGAATCCGGTCGAGCATGAGGACCCGGCGCGGGGTGTCGCCGACCCACGCGTTCCCGGCGACGTAGGCGTGGTAGAGCATCCACCACCCGCCGCGCTCGTCCCGAACCACCGCACAGTGGCCCGGCGCGAGGAACCGCTCGCCGCCCTCCAGTATCGTGGTCCCGGTCGCGTCTGCGAGCGTGAGTCGTTTCCCGGCGCGGTTGCGGTACGGTCCCCGGAGGGTCTCGGACCGGCCGACGACGACGTAGTAGGTGCTCTCTGCGCCCGCACAGCAGGTGCCCCGAGAGCCGAAGAAGTAGAAGTAGCCGCCGCGCTCGACGACGTAGGGCGCTTCGACGCCCCGGCCCGCAATCTGGAACGTGTCGCCCGCCACGGAGAGTCCGTCCCCGGCGAGTCGGACGCCGTAGATGCCGCGGTGGCTCCCCCAGAACAGGTACGGCGTCCCGTCGCGGACGAACAGCATCGGGTCGATGGAGTTGGGCACCCCGATTCGCTCGCTCCGGAAGAGACCGCCCCGCGGTTCGAAGGGTCCCGCGGGGTCGGGCGCGGTTGCGACCCCGATTCCGGGGTTGTCGGCCCCGAACTCGGAGTCGGAGTAGTAGAGCGCCGTCCGGCCGTCGAGTCGTCCCACGCCGGGTGCCCAGAGACCGCGGTACTGCGACCACGGGGGTTCCTCCTCGAAGGCGGGACCGACCGGCGTCCAGTCCACGAGGTTCGGCGACCGCAGGACGGGGACGAGTTCTCGGTCGGGACCGACGCCCGGTTTCCACGGGTGGTACGTTCCGTAGGCGTAGTAGGTGCCATCGACGCGAAGCACGTCGGGGTCCGGGAAGACGTAGTCGTAGACGGGATTACGGTAGGTGTCCTGTCGGTCCTCCCTGCGCCGCGTTCGCTGTCGGAGCCTCGTCCCGCGGGCGAGGTCCGGCGCGAGCGCACTAACACCCACGCGCGAGATGAAGTCGCGTCGGTCCACGACGGGGGTACAACGGGGAGTCGCTAAAGCGCTGGGTCCCTCGGGAGGCGGGCAGATACGTCAGATGTCCGGCTCGTACCCCGCTTCCCGCGCCCGCCCGAGGATGGACTCGATGACCGCGGACTTCGCCCGGGTGTACGCGTCGGGGTCTTCGGGGTGCTTCGCCGCGGCCTCGCGCTTCACCCGTGCGTACTCCTCGTGAGCGTCCGGGTGGTCCCGGAGGTAGTCCCGCAGCAGGAGGTTCCGCCGCAGACGTTCGGAGTCGCGCGGTCGTATGTGCACGTTGAACTCCTGACCGTCGTCAGCCTCCCGGCCGAGTTCGATCCAGTCGTCGCCCCGGTCCTTGTGGCTCCGGTAGTATCCGGCCTCCGCCAGTCGTCGCGCGCAGACCTCGCCGTCGTCCACGTCGGCGACGACCGGGACGATGTCGACGATGGGCTTGGCGGCCAGCCCCGGGACGGCGGTGCTCCCGATGTGCTCGATGCTGACGACGCGGTCGCCGAGTATCTCGGCCATGCGGTCGGCCTCTCGCTCGAACCGGACCGGCCACGCCGGGTCGTAGTCGACGATTTCGATAGTCACGTCGGCCATGGGAGAGTTCGCTTCACCCCCGTTCGTCAATACGGTTATGGATTCGCGACGTTCGTTCGCCGGTCCCCGGACGCCACTGAGACACGACCGAGTCGGAGACTGCGCCCGCTTCTGCAAGCCTTGCCGTAACTCTCGGTTATAACTCTCCGTAGAAATATGAGTGTAGTACATGACCTCCGAGGACGACCAGCCGCGCTTCGACACGCGAAGCCTCCACGCGGGGTACGGGGCCGACCCCGCGACCGGGGCGCGAGCGCCGCCCATCTACCAGACGACCTCCTACCAGTTCGGCGACGCCGACCGCGCCGCGGACCTCTACGCGCTCGACGCCGAGGGCGACGTCTACTCGCGCATCTCGAACCCGACGACTCGCGCCCTCGAAGAGCGCGTCGCCTCGCTGGAGGGCGGCGCGGGGGCGGTCGCCACCGCGAGCGGGATGGCCGCCTTCGACTCGCTGGTCCTCGTCCTCGCCGGGCAAGGCGACAACGTGGTCTGCTCGACCGACACCTACGGCGGGACCACTGCCCACCTCAGCCACAACGCGAGCAAGCGCGGGGTCGAACCCCGGTTCGTGGACACCCTCGACTACGAGGCCTACGAGGAGGCCGTGGACGAGGACACCGCGTTCGTCCACGTCGAGACCATCGGCAACCCCTCGCTGGTGACGCCGGACTTCGAGCGCGTCGCCGACATCGCCCACGACGCCGGAGCGCCCCTTGTCGTGGACAACACCTTCGCCACGCCCGCGCTCTGTCGGCCCCTCGAACACGGCGCGGACGCGGTCTGGGAGTCCACCACGAAGTGGCTCCACGGGAGCGGTACCACGGTCGGCGGCGTCCTCGTGGACGGCGGAAGCTTCGACTGGCAGGCCCACGCCGACGACTACCCCGAACTCGCGGGAGAGAATCCGGCCTACAACGGCACCGACTTCTCGGCGGACTTCCCGGACGCGCCGCTCGCGGCCGCGGCCCGGTTCCGCGCGCTCCGGAGCCTCGGCAACCAGCAGTCGCCGTTCGACGCGTGGCAGACCATACAGGGCATCGAGTCGTTCCCGCTCCGGATGGCGCGCCACTGCGAGAACGCCGCGATTCTGGCGGAGTACCTCGCGGACCGCGACGACGTGGCGTGGGTCGCGTACCCCGGGCTAGAGAGCCACGAAACGCACGACAACGCCAGCGAGTATCTGGAGGGCGGCTACGGCGGCATGATAGCGTTCGGACTCGAAGAAGGATTCGAGGCGGGCAAGCGGTTCTGCGAGAACGTCGAACTCGCCAGTTTCCTCGCCAACGTCGGCGACGCCAAGACCCTCGTCATCCACCCCGCAAGCACGACCCACGCCCAGTTGTCGCGCGAGGAACAGCGCGACGCCGGGGTCTCGCCCGACCTGATTCGGCTCTCGGTCGGCATCGAGGACCCCGCCGACCTGCTGGCCGACGTGGAGCGCGCCATCGAGGAATCGACGAGCGACGCGACAGGAGCGACAGACGGAACATGAACCGCACCCGCGACACCGCCGACCTCGGGGCGTTCGAGTTCGAGTGCGGCCGGTCGGTCCCGCTCGAAGTCGCCTACGAGACCTACGGCGAGTACGACGGCGACAACGCGGTGCTGGTCTGTCACGCCCTGACCGGGAGCGCCCACGTGACCGGGCCGAAGCGGGGCGACCCCGCGGACGGAAACGGCACGGGCGGACAGGCCGCGGCGTGGTGGAGCGACGTGGTCGGTCCGGGCAAGGCCATCGACACCCGCGAGTACTACGTCGTCTGCGCGAACGTGCCGGGGTCGTGCTACGGCACGACCGGTCCCGCCAGCATCGACCCCGAGACCGGCGAACCCTACGGCACCGACTTCCCGGCCGTGACCGTCGGCGACTGGACCCGCGCGCAGGCCCGCCTGCTCGACCACCTCGGGGTCGGCCCGCTCCACGCCGTCGTGGGCGGGAGCGTCGGCGGCATGAACGTCTTGGAGTGGGCCAAGCGCTACCCGGAGCGCGTGGACCGCGTGATTCCGGTCGCCACCGCGGCGCGACTCGACCCCCAGATGCTCGCCATCGACGCCGTCGCGCGCCGGGCCATCACGACCGACCCGAACTGGAACGGCGGCGACTACTACGACATCGCCGGAGACGAAGCGACCGGGGACTCCTCGGGCGAGTCCGAGGCCGAGGAACGGGGCGAACCGGACGAGGGCCTCGCCGTCGCGCGCCAGTTGGGCCACGTCAGCTACCTCTCGAAGGAGTCGATGGACCGGAAGTTCGGCAGGCGGTCGGCGGGCCGGGCCGCGATGGCCGACGCCTTCGCGCCGGGCGACCCCGCGGGCGACTTCTTCCCCTACCGCGAAGTCGAGTCGTACCTCGACTATCAGGCCGAGAAGTTCGTCGAGCGGTTCGACGCCAACAGCTACCTCTACCTGACGCGGGCGATGGACGACTACGACCTCTCGTCGGGCTACGACTCGGACGCCGACGCGCTCGCCGGGTTCTCCGGCGAGGCGCTGGTGGTCAGCTTCACCGGCGACTGGCACTTCACGGTCGAACAGGCCGAGCGCCTCTCGGCGGCGTTCGAGACGGCGGGCGTGGACGTCGCCAACCACGTCGTCGAGAGCGACCACGGCCACGACGCCTTCCTCGTGGAACCCGAGGAAGTCGGCCCGCCGATTCGGGACTTCCTCGCGGCGGGCGTCGAGGGCCGGGCGGTCAGCGACGCCGACGAGCGCGAGTTCGCGCCGGTCCACGCCAGCCTGTTCGGCGATTAACCTGTTCGGGGTCCCGTACTTTCATTACCGTCGCCGTCGCGTCGTTCGTCGGGAATGGGGAACCGACTGTTCGCGGGACTTCTCGTCCTCGCACTGATGAGCGCGGGGTCCGTCGGCGGAGTGACGAGTCCGGGAGCACAGCACGCGCAACCGAGCGACGCGTCCGAGAGAGCGGGAGCGAGCGCGGACGTCGCATCGCAGGCACCGGCGAGCGACGCGGCGGTATCTTCCGGTGCGTTCCGTGCGGACGCGGCGGTAAACCGGCGGCAAGCGACCTGTAACTACCGGCAGTTGTACGACAGGGTGTCGAACGGGACCGTCGCCATCAACGCCTCGAACGAGACGGGCGTCCTCGGTGGCGGGTCGGGGTGGGTGTACCGAATCGAGGGCTCGACGGCGTACGTCGTCACGAACTGGCACGTCGCGTTCAACGCGACCGAGTACGACGTGCAGTTCGCCGGCGGTCGGTGGCGCGAGGCCGAACTCGTCGGGGCGGACCTATCGACGGACCTCGCGGTACTCAGCGTCGAGAACGCGCCCGAATCGGCCACTGCGCTCGAACTCGCGCGACAATCGGTCGAGCGCGGGCAACCCGTCGCGGTGTTCGGGAACCCGCTCGGCCTCGAAGAGTCGATAAGTACCGGCGTCGTCAGCGGCACCGAGCGGGCCGTCACGGTCCAGTACCAGCACAACCTCACCAGCGTCATCCCGAACACGATACAGGTAGACGCCGCCGTGAATCCGGGGAACAGCGGCGGGGCGCTGGTCAACTGCGAGGGGCGGGTCGTCGGCGTGAACTACGCCGGTGCCGGTCCCCTCGACGCGGGCATCAACTTCGCCATCGACGCCAGCGTGGTTCGGGAGGTCGTTCCGGCGCTCGTCGAGACCGGGACCTACCGTCACTCGTTCCTCGGGATTCGACCCGTCTCCGTCGGGCCGACGCTCGCCGAGGTGAACAACCTCAGCGTGGTCCGGGGCGTGATGGTGGCCGACGTCGTGCCGGACAGTCCGGCCGCCGAGGTGCTGCGACCGGCACCGGCCATCGACAAGCGGACCGGTCTGCCGTACGACGGCGACGTCATCCTCGCGGCCGACGGGCGGACCATCGAGGACACGGAGGACCTGCTGACGTTCCTGCTGCTCGAAACGCGACCGGGCGAGACGGTGAACCTGACAGTGCTTCGGGACGGCGCGAATCGGACGGTGCAGGTGACGCTCGGCGAACGGCCGTCGATTCCGGCGCAACCGCGGACGACCACGCCGGGGACGACCACGACGCAGACGACTACGACGACCGAGACCACGACCGAAACGCCCACCACCACCGTCGTCCAACCCGCGTCGGCGGCGGACGCCGCGCGGACGAACGCCACGGGACCGTAGACCGCCGAGTGAGAACGGAAACCGCCGACGGACTCAGAAGTCCAGCACGTCTTCGCCGCGTTCGAGTTTCTCGTCGGCGGTCAGCCCATCTGGGTCGAACGACCCCTGCGAGACCCACCCGTCGAGTTCGTACAGCAGGACGTGTGCGGTCCCGCTGGTCTCGATAATCCACGCGTTGACCATGTTTCGTCGCGGACCGTTTCCGGTCCGGAGAACCGCGACCCAATCGACCGCGTCGCTCTCGCCGAGTTCCTCCACTTCGGACCGCTTCATCGAACGGTCGGGGAGCGACTCCAAGACGCCGGGTTCGGACATGGCCGTCGATTGACGCGGCGTCCCAAAAAGGTCCGCCATTCCGAACGGTTCCGAGCGGAGTCGAGACTGAAAGGAGCCGTTCAGAGCGTCTCGGCGATTCGCTCGCCGGTTTCCAGTCCGGACCGGAGCGCGGCGTGAACTCGACCCTCGCCCACTACCCAGTCGCCAGCGAAGAAGAGGTCGGCGTCGGCCCCGCGGTCGAGGGTCGCGCGGTCGGCCCCCGAATCCGGGAGCGCGTCGCGCCACCGCACCACGTCTGCCCAGTCGAACTGGTAGCGGTCGGGGTCGTCCAGCAGTTCGGCGACCCGGTCGGCGGCCGCCACCGCGATTTCGTCGTCGGCGTCGTCGTAGCGGTTCCGCGACCACTCGGGGGAGGGCTGGACGACGAGCAGACTCTCGCCTCCGGGGACGTGACCGGGCTTGCACTCCTCGCGGGAAACCCAGCCGAGGTCGTGGTCCTTGTCGGCGTTCACGAGAGCGTAGTAGGGCAGGTCCGCGCGGTATGGGTAGTGGAGCGCGACCGAGAGCAGGGTCCGGTAGGGCACGTCCGCCGCGGCGTCCACGAGGTCCCCGCGGAGCGGGTCGTTCCAGTCGGCCCGGTCGAGCAGGTAAGCGGTCGTCGGCGCGGGCGGGGTCAGGACGAGTCCGTCGGCCGCGAGTTCGTCGCCGGAGTCGGTCTCGACGCGCCAACCGTCGCTCTCCGACCCGGTGGCCGCGCTTTCGCGGGCGAGCGCCGCGACCTCGGTCCCCGTCCTGACAGTCGCTCCGCTGGCTTCGCGGAGTCGGTCGCCCAGCGCGGCCAGTCCCTCGCGGTAGGTCCACTTCGGGGCGTCGTCGCCTCGGCCCTCGGATATCTCGCCGTCGGCGTCGAAGGTCCAAACCGGTCCCTCGGTCTCGACGAGTCCGTCGGCGAGTTCCCCGGCCAGCAGGCCGGTGACGCGCTCGTCGTCGTCCTTGCAGTAGTTTGCCCCCACGTCGTAGACGCAGTCGTCGCGGCGGCGGGTCGCCGCCCGGCCGCCGACCGACTCGCGGCGCTCGAAGACGGTAACCTCGGCGTCGGTCTCGCGGAGCGCGTACGCGACCCCGAGTCCGGCCACGCCCGCGCCCACGACGGCGATTCGGGTCATGAATCGTGGGTTCGGCCCGACCGAAGAAAAGTTGCGTGTCTGTCGGCGCCGAACTCGGACGGTTCCGAGTCGGTCCTGCCGTGAGATGCTCGTCCGATTTGCATCAGGGCCACGTGGCGCGTCGTTCGTGGACCGAACGCTATACACACGTCCCGTCTAACAGGGTGACGTAGCCGTCCGTTCCGACATCGACGGAGAACTCTCGGGACGAACACGACGGACCGGAGGTGTACGTCCTCTCGAACGCTATCGAACCGTTCACGAACACCTTGGCGTGTACCCCGCGGTACCGCGGGAACGCGGAGAGTTCGGCGACGTCGCCCGCCGCGACGGTGATTTCCTCGCTAAAAGTCCGGTCACTCTCTACCTCGTCGAGGACGATACGGACTCGATACGGGTCCGTTCCGCTGTTACGGACGGTGAGTTCGATCGGGTCCGGCCGCGGGCGTGAGGAACAGCCAGCGCTGACAGTCGCCGCCAGCAGGGAAATCAGAAATGCGCGTCTAGATCGCATTCCGGGTACGTTATCGGCGGACCATATTTGTAACCTCGCTAACCCGACGAGCGATGAGGACTTCGTATCGACCGCGCGTCAGTCCAGCAGTCCCTCCTCGTCGAACACCTCTCGGAGTCGCTCCATGGTGGAGACCGTCACGTCGCAGGAGGGCCGAACCGCGGGCTTGGGCGAGAACCCGACCGCGAGACCCGCGACCTCCAGCATCGGGAGGTCGTTCGCGCCGTCGCCGACCGCGACGGTGTCGCGGATGTCGATTTCGCGCTCTCCGGCGAGGCGTTCGAGCGCGTCGTCCTTCGTGCCCTCGATGAGCGGGCCTTCGACCTCGCCGGTGAGTGCTCGCGGGCGTTGCCCGCTCGCGTCGCCCGAGGCGCTTCCCGCCTCGCTTTCGCCGTCCGCGACCGGCAGGCGGTTGGCGACGATGGTATCGACCGAGACGCCCTCGCGCTCCAGCGCGACTTCGACGCCGCGCTCGAACCCGCCGGTCAGGATGGCGGTGGTCACGCCCGCCTCGTTCAACTCACGGATGACCGTACCAGCGTCGGGCCGGAGGTACACCTCCTCGAAGGCGTCCTCGGCGTCGGCTTCCGGGAGGCCCTCCAGCAGGGCGGCCCGGTCGCGGAGGCTCTCGGCGTAGCTGATTTCGTCGTTCATCGCTCGCTCGGTGATGTCGGCCATCTCGTCGGCGACTCCCTTCTGTTCGCCGAGCAGGACCGTCATCTCCGAGTCCGACAGCGTCCCGTCGAAGTCGAACGCGACCAGTGACATGGCCGGGGGTTCGTCTGCCGGGGGCTTGAAACGACCGGAAGGCGCAGGTAGCGCGAGACGGAAGACGACGGGCGAATAGCACGGGAAGAAGGACGACGGGCGAAGGGTGAGCCTTTAACCGCCGCTCCGCCTATCGACCCCCATGACACACTTCCCCGAGTTCGAGGTCGTCCCCGCCGTCGATATGCAGGACGGCGAGGTCGTCCAGTTGGTGCAGGGCGAGCGCGGCACCGAGAAGACCTACGGCGACCCCGTCGAGGCGGCCCGGCGGTGGGTCGAGCAGGGCGCGGAGACGCTCCACCTCGTGGACCTCGACGGCGCGTTCGAGGGCGAGCGAGCGAACGCCGACGCGGTCGAGGCGGTCCTCGACGCCGTCGGAGAAGATATCGACGTGCAGTTAGGCGGCGGTATTCGGACCGCCGCGGACGCCACGGACTTGCTCGAACGCGGCGTGGACCGCGTGATTCTAGGCACCGCGGCGGTCGAGAACCCGGAGATAGTCGAGGAGATTTCCGCGGAGTATCCCGGGTCGGTGACGGTCAGCCTCGACGCCAAGGACGGCGAAGTCGTCGTCTCGGGGTGGACCGAGGGGACGGGTCTCGACCCCGCAGAGGCCGCGGCGCGCTACGAGGAACTGGGCGCGGGCGCGATTCTGTTCACCGACGTGGACGTGGAGGGGCAACTCGCTGGCGTCCAGACCGACCGGGTACGCGAGGTGGTCGAAGCGGTCGATATCCCGGTCGTGGCGTCGGGCGGCGTCGCCACGCTCGCGGACGTTCGCGCGCTCCGCGACGCGGGGGCCGCGGCGGTCGTCGTCGGGACCGCGCTCTACGAGGGCGAGTTCACGCTCGAAGAAGCGAAGTCGAGTTAGCGCGAGAGTGCGGCCGCGGCGCTCGTCACGCGCTCCCGAGTCGGTCGCGCTCGCCGCTTCGCCAACATGTACGCGCTGGCGGCGAACAGCGGAACGCCCACGACCGCGCCGTCGCCGAGCGACAGCAGACTCCCTTGCAGTAGGCCGAGCAGCGTCAGTACGTCGATTTTTCGCATCGTTACTGGACAACTGTACCGTGAGCAGCCACATATAACTTTGTCAGACGTTCGTCATCTCCGACGCGCCCGAAGGTAACGACCTTGTGGCTGGGGGCTAACTGTCGGGTATGAGCGACCGAACCGCCGCGGTGACCCGCGAGACCGCCGAGACGGACATCGAGGTGACCCTCGACGTGGACGGCGACGGCGACGCCACGGTCGAGACGGGCGTCGGCTTCTTCGACCACATGCTCGAAAGCTTCGCCAAGCACGGCCTGTTCGACCTGACGGTGCGCTGCGACGGTGACCTCGAAATCGACGACCACCACACCGTCGAGGACGTGGCCATCACGCTCGGCGACGCCCTCGAAGAGGCGCTGGGCGACAAGCGCGGCATCGTGCGATTCGCCGACCGGAAGGTCCCGCTGGACGAGGCCGTCGCGGGCGTCGTCGTGGACGTGAGCGGCCGCCCGCTGTTCGAGTTCGACGGGGAGTTCTCGCAGGCCAGCGTGGGCGACATGACCAGCCACATGGCCAAGCACTTCGCGCGCTCGCTGGCCACGAACGCCGGACTGACGCTCCACGTGAGCGTCGAGGGCGAGAACGCCCACCACGAAATCGAAGCGATGTTCAAGTCGCTGGCGCGAGCGCTGGACGACGCGACGCGCATCGACGATAGGCGGAGCGACGTGGCGAGTACGAAGGGGAAGTTGTAGCGCGCTATCGAGTTTCCGAACCGGCGCGCGCTGGCGCGACCTCGTGTCGCGCCAATTCCGTGCGAGGGATGAGGACCGCAGGTCGGAGCGGAGCGAAGACCGAGGACCGCAATCGGTTGGGGAGGGTGTGGCCCGCGGTGGCGGTGCAGTTGGCGGTATGATAGGCTCAAGCCTGTAGCTAGCCTACGTTCACCGCTCGACTTCTTGTGCGACGGTCAGGCTACTGTGGAGTACGTCCCACAAGCCCAGTTCCGAGAGACAACGACTAAACCCCTCCCTACCCCATACCTACCAGATAGATGTTCGACGAGATAATGCAGAAGTTCGAGGGAAGCCCCTCCCAGCAGGCGGTCATCCGCCTGCTCCTCGAACGCGGGTTCTCGGTCAACGACGACGGGCGGGTCGTCTCCGGGTCCATCGAGATTCCGAACACCCAAATCGCCCGCGAAATCGACGTGGACCGCCGGGTCGTGGACTCGACCACCGACGCCATCCTCGCCGACGAGGAGTTGCGCCGCATCTTCCAGAACATCTCCTCGATTCCGAGTCTGATGGACCTCGCGCCCGTCCTCGACCTGAACGTCCTGACCGTCAACGTGAACGACGCCGACCAACCCGGCATCGTCGCGACGGTCACGACCATGCTGGCCGAGAACGACATCTCGATTCGCCAGACAGTCAGCGAGGACCCGGAGTTCACCGACGAACCCCGCCTCTACATCGTCACCGACGACGACGTGCCCGGCGACGTGCTGAACGAGTTGAAGAACCTCGACTTCGTTCACAAAATCGAACTGAAGTAGTTCCGACAGTACTTCCTCGTCCGCGGTTCTAACTGCAGGGCTTCTCATCGAGGGAAAGATATTCATCAGGAGAATGTCGAGAAAGTGGTGATGGAACCGCTCGCCGTCCCCGTAATCGTCCTCGGACTAGTAGCAGTTCGGCATCCGGAACCGTTCGCAAAGATGCGGAACGTCGGTGCCAAAGACCCGGAGCCGAGTAGCGGTCAGGTGTGGTTTTCCGATACATCTGGAGTGCGATGCTCGTCATCCCCGGCCTTCTGTGGCTCGTTTCGGGGTGAGGCGCACAGTTCACGAGGTCGGACCGATATTCGGACGGGAGAACCAACTTCACGGCGGAGAGGACGGGCGCAAAGACGCTAGCTATCGGCAACTCCAAGGAGCGACAGCAACCGTACCGCGACTCCAAACCGCACCGATATGTGCCTAACGGAGGGTCCTACTGAGCGTTTCGAGCAGTCAGTGTCTCACCCAGCGCGCCCAGCTATTTCCGTTTTCGTCCCTAGACCACTGGCATGACCTTCGATTCGAACAGACGACAGTTCCTCGCGCTGGCGGCCGGGAGCGCGGCGACGGGACTCGCCGGGTGCTCGCAGTCGGCCGACGGACCGGCAGGGAGCGGGCAGGCGACGACCGATTCGGGCGCGGGCGGAACCACGACCGCAGTCGAGTCGCTCCCCGAGTCGGTCGGTTTGGAAACGCTGGCGACCGGGTTCGAGGTGCCCCTCGACGTGGCGTTCGCGCCCGACGCCGACTTGCGGTACGTCGCCGACCAGCGGGGCCGCGTCTTCGTCCACGGGTCGGACGGCCTGCGCGACGACCCGTTCCTCGACCTGCGCGAGACGGTCACGGTCGGGAGCGAGACCGGTCTGCTCGGTATCGCGCTCCACCCGGAGTTCGCCGAGAATCGCCGGGGGTTCGTGCGCTACAGCGCGCCCCCGCGCTCGGGCACGCCCGACGACTACGACCACACGTTCGTCCTCTCGGAGTTCGAGGCGACCGGCGACGGGACGCAGGCCGACCCGGACTCCGAGCGGACGATTCTGGAGATTCCCGAACCGCAGGGCAACCACAACGCCGGGTCCGTCCTCTTCGGACCGGACGGCTACCTCTACGTCGGCGTCGGCGACGGCGGGTCCGGCGGCGACCGAGGGGCGGGTCACGTCGAGGACTGGTACGACGCCGTCCCCGGCGGCAACGGGCAGGACGTGACCCAGAACCTGCTCGGGAGCGTCCTCCGACTCGACGTGGATAGCGAGGCGTCGGAGACGCCTCGAAACGGAGGCGGTGAAACCGCAGACGGCGAGGCGTCGGGGAGCCGAAGTTACGCCATCCCCGAGGACAACCCCTTCGCGGGCGGCGGCGCTGGACTCCCCGAACACTACGCGTGGGGGTTCCGGAACCCGTGGCGGATGGCGTTCGACCGCGGGCGGTTGCTCGTCGCGGACGTGGGCCAGAGCGGCTACGAGGAGGTGAGTCTGGTCGAGAAGGGCGGTAACTACGGCTGGAACGTCAAAGAGGGCACCCACTGCTACTCCGCCGACGACTGCCCGGACCGCACGCCCGACGGCGTCCGCGGCGGCGAACCGCTCGTCGACCCCGTCATCGAGTATCCCCACTCGGGCGACGGCGTCAGCGGCGTCTCGGTCATCGGCGGCCACGTCTACCGCGGGTCGGCGCTCCCGGACCTGACCGGCGCGTACGTCTTCGCCGACCTGTCGGCCGACGGGCGACTGTTCGCCGCGACGCCCACCGAGGGCGGTCTCTGGCCGACCCGCGTCCTGCCGGTGGCCGGGGACGACGCCGAGAAGGTCGGCCGGGTCTACTCGTTCGGCCGCGCCCCCGACGGCGAACTCTACGTCCTCGGAAGCGGGAGCGACGGCGGCGGACTCCACCGGGTCGTCCCCGCCGAGTGAGGGACCGCGCCGAACCGGTGACGTTCGCTGAGTCCGTTCCGGGTGCTCGGCCCACCGCCCCACGCTCGGCGCGCTACCCGGGAGTCGGCCCGCGCTCCTTTACCGCTCGACTGACAACAGTAGCACATGGCGATTCTCCCGGAGGACCGAGAGCGCCTCGCGTGGTGGGCGTTCACCGCCGCGATGCTCGGACTCCTCGCGTTCGTCCTCTGGTCGTTCGTCGGGACGGTCGTGTTCGGCGTCTTCCTCTACTACGGGATGCGACCGCTCGACAGGCGGTTGCGCCGCCGCCTCTCCTCGGACACCGCCGCGGACCTGACCATGGTTCTGGTGACGGTGCCCGTGGTGTTGCTGGTCGGCTACACCGCCGTGGTCGGGATACAGGAGCTGAGTCAACTGACGGAGAGCGACCCCTCGTCGTTCGCGCGGTTCGTCCCGTGGTCGCCCGAGAAGCCGACGGCGTTGGTCGAGGACCTCCAGAAAGTCCTCGGTCCCGGACCCGCCCAGACCAACAGTCAGGAGTTGCTCTCGGCGGTCGTGTCGGGGCTCTCGACGGCGGCGACCGCGCTGGCGCACTTCTTCCTGTCGCTGCTGCTGGCGTTCGTCCTCCTGCGCGAGGACGGCCGACTCGCGGCGTGGTATCGCGACCAGTTCGGGTCCGAGGGGTCGGCGGCCTACACCTACGCGCTGGCGGTGGACCGGGACCTCCACTCGGTCTACGTCGGGAACGTCCTGACCGTCTTCGCGGTCACGGTGCTGGGTCTGGTGGTCTACAACGGCCTGAACGTCGTCGCGCCGCCGGACCTCGCGGTTCCGGCCCCGGCGCTTGTCGCGCTGTTGACCGGGTTGGCGACGCTGGTTCCGCTCGTCGTGGGGAAGATAGTCTACGTGCCGGTCGGACTCCTCCTGACGTATCAGGCGACGAGAGGACCGGGGTCGGGACCGCTCTGGTTCCCGATGCTGTTCTTCGCGGTCTGCTTTCTCGCCCTCGACCTGCTCCCGGTGGCGATACTCCGGCCGATAATCGCGGGGCGGAACGTCCACGGCGGACTCATGGTGTTCGCCTACATCGGCGGCACCATGCTGTTCGGCTGGTACGGACTGTTCCTCGGTCCACTGTTGGTCGTCCTCGGCGTCCAACTCGCGCGAATCGTGGTGCCGGAACTGATTCACGGCGACCCGGTCACCCGGGAGGTCGAGGCGGCCGAGTCGCTCGGGACGACGCCCGAGAACGCGGCGTCCGACGACGTGACGACCGACGGAGGCAAGTCGGACGAGACCGAAGCCGACGGCGAGACGAATGGGTGAAGACACGTTCAGGACGGTCGCTGGCCGGGGCCGGGCGGCGTTCGAGATTCGCGGGTCGGAGTTCGTCGGCCACGCCGCGCCCGCCGCGGACCGCGAGGCGGCCGAGGCGTTCGTCGCCGAGGTTCGAGCGGAGTACGACGACGCGACCCACAACGTCCCGGCCTACCGGGTGCGTGAGTCCGGCGACGGCGGCGAGCGAGCGTCCGGCGGCGGACTGCTCCGGGAGTGGGCCGACGACGACGGCGAACCCTCCGGGTCGGCGGGCAAACCCGCGCTCAACGTCCTCCAGCAGGAGGGCGTCGAGAACGTCGTCGCGGTGGTGACCCGGTACTACGGCGGGACGAACCTCGGCGTCGGCGGTCTCGCGCGCTCGTACTCCCGCGGCGTCAAGGACGCCATCGAGGACGCCGGACTCGTCGAGGAGCGCCCCCACGAGCGGTTCTCGGTCGCGGTCGAGTACGACGACTCGGGGACCGTGCGCGGGATTCTGGAGAGCGCGGACGGTGCCGAGTTCGACGCCGACTACGCCGAGCGCGTCGCCTTCGCGGTCCGAGTGCCGGTCGAGGAGGCCGAACCGCTCCGGGACCGCATCCGGAGCGCGACGAGCGGCCGGGCCGACATCGACGGCGACGCGTGAGCGAGAATTTCCGGCCCGAGATCCATGGCGGTCTCGAACCCGAATCGAGACAGAAACGTTTTGTTTAGACGGTTACTGGTCGCACGCATGAGAACACCCGGCCTATCGCAGGTTCTCCTCGCCGTCGTACTTGGGAGTGCCGTCGCAACTGGGGCAGTCCTCGGCTTCGACGCCGACCGAGATGGCGTTCCGACCCACGAGGAGTTCGGCGAGACTGACCCACTAGCGGCCGACACGGACGGCGACGGCCTCGACGACGACCGGGAAGGAGCGTTCGAGTCGGACCCGACGCGGACCGACACGGACGGCGACGGACTAACCGACGACGAGGAGTACCGAGGCGCGGGAGAACGTGAAACCGGAGCGGTCACGGAGGAGAGCGCCGTGGAATGGGAGCGCTCGGACCCCACCAGCCCGGACACCGACGGTGACGGCATCGGGGACGCGACGGAGGCCGAAGCGAAGATGGACCCGACAGCCGAGGACGGCGACGGCGACGGTCTGTCGGACCCCAGAGAGCGAGACGGCCCGACGGACCCGACGAGGGGCGACACCGACGGCGACAATCTCCGGGACGGCTGGGAAATCCGCGGCACGACCCCGAAGGGGGCGAGTATCGCGGAGGCCGACCCGCGCCACAAGGACGCCTTCGTCCACGTTCTCTATCTCCAGGGCGCCGACGAGGAACTCCCGTCGTCCGTGGTCTCACAGGTGAAACAGTGGTACGCCGGGATGCTGGTGGAGAATCCCGACGGTGAGACGGGGATTCGCGTCCACCTCGCGGACGAGCAGCGAACCGACCGCTCCATCGACGAGTGGGTTCACGACGACGGTTCCACGACACACGGCGTCAGCGGCTTCATGGCGATGCGGGAGTTTTACAACCGCGAGACCATCGGGGAGAACACCGGGAGTCACTTCCTCGTCGTGATTCCGGGGGAGGACGTTCCGGTGCGGGGCGGCGGTAACGCGGGCGGGACGAAGACCGCCATCGTCCGGCCGTGGCAGGGTACCGACCGCTCCAGCGAGCGAAGCTACGCCCGGACCATCGTCCACGAGATGCTCCACAACATGGTCCGGCGGGTCGGCGGACAGGACTGCAACGGCGAGATGCACACCTGCAAGGGGTTCCTCTCCTACACCGACGACACGCACCTCTCGAACGTCGCGGCAGAAAAGTTGAATCGGGAGGGGTTCGCCGACCCCGCGTATCCCCAACAGATGAACGCGACGACCTGCGGAGAGACCATGGTTTACGAAGACCAGTGCGGTCTCGAATCGTCGTCGTAACCGGGTTCGGAACCCGAGCGCTCGGAATCCGACTCCGAGGAGCGGAACCGGCGGCCGACCGATTTATCCGCCCAGCGGAACCCCGCCGAAGACGACGAGTGCGACGGCCCAGTAGGCGACGTAGCACCCGGCGAGGAGGAGACCGTGCCACCGCTTCATTCGACCTCCGCGGAGGAAGTAGGCCGCGAGCGCGGTGACGACGACGACCGCGGGGAGGTGGAACGTCAGCACCGACCGCGAGATGGTGAGGTCGCTCACCAGCATGATGACGCCGACGTTGCCGGTCAGCGAGAAGAGGACGCTCCCGAGGACGTTTCCGACGCCGATTTCGGGGACGCCGCGCCGGACGGGTTCCAGCGTGAGCAACACGTCCTCGAAGGTCAGGATGGCGGTCAACACGGTCGCGCCGAAGACGGTGCCCGCGATGCCCGTCTCCGCCACGACGACGCCCGACCCCGTCTCCAACAGCATCGAGGCGAAGACGATTCCCCCGAGCGCCACGAGGGCCAGCGTCACCCAGAGCCACCCGGCCCCGGTGCGACCCGCGACCACGCGGTCCTCCGGAATCTCCGCCACCGAAGAGGGCACGGAAACCCCGCCGTCGGTCCGCTCCGCTTCCCGACGAGAATCGCGCTCGCTTCGCTCGCGCTCACCGCCATCAGTCCGCTCTGCTTCCTGATGAGTATCGCGCTCGCTTCGCTCGCGCTCACCCCCGTCGGAGCGTATCGACGCGCCGAGGTCGGTAGTGCGGAAGACGGGCGTGTCGCGCCGGTACTCCCGGACGAGGATGTAACCGAACGCCAGAGCGAACGCGCCGACGAGCAGGAGTCCGTGGACGAACGTCAGCGTGCCCGCGAAGACGAACGGCACGACGAACACCGGCGCGAGCGCGAACAGCACGAGGTAGTCGGTCGGCAGGTCGACGGAGAACGGTCGCACGACGGCGGCGACGGCGAGCGTGACGCCGACGATGGCGAGCGCCGTCCCGAGCGCGGTTCCGAGCGCCGCGCCTTCGAGGTTCCCGCCCGAGAGGACGAGCGCCAGCACCGTGTCGTCGAGTTCGACCCCGGTGAACAGGATGGCGAGACCGAACAGCGACACCCGCAGGCCGAACGCCGCGCGCATCAGGTAGCTGATGAGTCGGTTGACGCTGGCGGTCAGTAGGAGACCGCCCGCCGCGAGCACGAGTACCGCGCCGACCAGTCCGTGTCCCGCGACGGCGCTCTCGACGAGTCCCTCGATGCCGCCCTCGCCCTCGTCGCCGTCCGCGGCGTCGCTCGCCTGTCCGTCCTGTGCCAGCGCGGGCGCGACCGGACTCGCGACGACCACGACGAGCAACGCGACTACGGCCACCCCGACGCCGACCCCCCAGTGTGACATGTGCCGTTCTACCACGCGGAGCCTCATGTAGCTTCGAGTCCGCGTAGACGAGTCCGTTGAAAAGTTCTACACGCGTCCGGCGAGCGCGCCGGAGTCGTCCGCCTGCGTCTCGCCGACCGACACACAAAACATATCGCCGGGAAAGCCGAACTACCTCGTCATGACCGACGCTCACAGCGCCGAGGCGGAACCCGACGACGACTCCGAAGCCGAGGCGAGCGCCGTCGAACTCGACTTCGGCGAGACCGGTCGCATCCCCGCGATCGCACAGGACGCCGACACCGGCGAGGTGTTGATGCTCGCGTACGTCACCCCCGAGGCCGTCGAGCAGACCCGCGAGACGGGACTGGCTCACTACTACTCCCGGAGTCGCGAGGAGTTGTGGCAGAAGGGCGCGACCAGCGGGCACGTCCAGCACGTCCGGGAAGTCCGGGCCGACTGCGACGGCGACGCGCTGCTCTATCTCGTCGAACAGGAGGGCGGCGCGTGCCACACCGGCTACGAGTCGTGTTTCCACCGGACGCTCGACGGCGAGGTCGTCGGCGAGAAGGTCTTCGACCCGGACGACGTGTACGAATGACGGACTCACGAGCGCACAACTGACAACGATGAGCGAATCACAGACCGCGACGACCACGACCGACCTGCCCGCCGAGTTCGCCGACGCCGACGCCGCCTACCGCGACGTGGACGCCGAAATCGCCGACTACGGCGAGGAGACCGTCGAAACGGTTGCCGACGCCTACGACCGGGCGACCGACCTCCTCGACCGCTACGAAGGGCAGGCGACCGGCACGGGCAAGGAGAACTTCCGGAACTTCATCCAGTTTCAGGAGCAGTTCGCGTCGCTGGTCGAGGGCCTGCCCGACGACCTCCCCGAGCGCGGCGCCTTCGAGGCGGCCAACGACCGGTTCGACAAGCGCCGACTCAGCGACGAGGATTTCGAGCGCGCCCGCGCTGACCTCGAACCCGCGGGCGAGGTCGCCGGACTCCTCGCCGAGCGCGCAGCGGCCCTCGAACGCTACCACGAGGTCCGACGCGACGTGGGCCACGCCATCGCGGACCTCCGAGAGGAAATCGCCGAGCGCGAACGACTGGTGGAACTCGGCGACGCCGACCTCGACGCGCCGGTCGAGGAGATTCGGGACCCCATCGAGCGCTACGACGAGTCCGTGGACGAGGCGTTCGAGGCGTTCAAGTCGGCGGCCAGCGCCCGTGAGGTGCTGGAGTTCGTGGCTACGACCGACGACTACCCGCTGGTCGAGTTCCGGGACCCGCCCGAGAGCCTGCGGGAGTACGTCGAGAACCACGAGACCGGGACCGAACCTATCTCGGACCTGTTGAAGTACGCCCGGTACTCGAACTCGAAGCTCGACCACTACGTCGAGAGTCCCGCCGCGCTGAAGCGCGCGGTGGCGACCAACGAGACCTACCTCGAACGACTCGACGCCGAACCCCTGCAACTGGAGTGGCCGCCCCGGCCCGCCGCGGAACTGCGCTGGCGCGTCGAGGAACTAGTGTCGGTCGTCTCGCGGTTCGCGCCCGACGACGTCGTCGCGGACCTGCGCGAGGTCCTGTCGGTGGTCCACGACACCGAGCGGTTCGAGCGCCTGCGGACCGCCGCGGAGGCGAAGACCGAACTCTCGGACGCGGAGCGCGAGAAGGTGGCAAGCGGTGCGGTGGAGGACGAACTGGCCGACCTCCGCGAGCGGAAAGAGCGGTTAGAAGAGGCGCTGGCGGAGTATCCCGAGCGGTAGCCTCAGACCTCTGCTTTCGCCGCCCGCAACTGGCCTTCGAGTTCCTCGGCCAGTTCCTCGGCGCGGGCCTCGTCGCGGGCCTCGGCGTAGATGCGGACCATCGGTTCGGTGCCGCTGGGGCGAGCCAGCACCCACGCGTCGCCGTAATCGACGCGGTAGCCGTCGAGCGTCGTGGTTTCGGCCTCCGAGTTCCGGGCCTCGCGCTCGGCCGCGTCCAGCAGGGCCTCGCGCTCGGCGTCGTCGTCGTATTCGATGTTTATGCGGACGTTGTAGTAGCCGCCGTACGGCGCGACGACTTCGCTGGCCGGGCGGTCGGCGAGGAGTTCCAAGAACTGCGCGGCGGTGTACGCGCCGTCGCGCGCGAGTCGGTAGTCCGGGAAGAAGATGCCGCCGTTGCCCTCGCCCGCGACCGGGACCGACTTGCCCTGATTCTGGAGTTCGCGGATGCGGGTGATGATGTTAGTCGAACCGATGGGCGTGAGTTCGAGGTAGGCGTCCCGCTCGTCGGCCACGTCCACGAGGCGCTGGGAGACGTTGACCGCCGAGACGACCGAGTCGCCAGCGTCGAGTTTCGCGGCGGCGAGCGCCGCGAGCGTGGCGTCGCCCTCGACGTACTCGCCGTTCTCGTCGTAGAAGATGGCGCGGTCGGCGTCGCCGTCGTGGGCGATTCCCACGTCGGCGTCGGTCGCCTGTACGAGTCGGCCGAGGTCGCCGAGGTTCTCGGGGACGGGTTCGGGGTCCCGGCCGGGGAAGTGGCCGTCGGGTTGGCTGTTGGCGGTGACGACTCGACAGCCGAGTTTGCGGAAGAACTCCGGGGTGGTGAGCGAGCCAGCGCCGTGACCGGGGTCCAGCGCGACCGTGAGGTCGGCGTCGGCTATCTTCTCGCGGTCCACCGCGTCGAGCAGGCCGTCGACGTACGCTCGGCGAGCGCCCTCGACCTCACGGCTCTCGCCGGTCTCGCTCCAGCGGGCGGTGTCGAACTTCTCGGCGAGGAACTTCTGTTCGATGCGCTCTAGCTCCTCGACCGTGAGTTCCACCCCGTCGGCCCCGATTAGCTTGACGCCGTTGTACTGCGGCGGGTTGTGCGAGGCGGTTATCATCACGACCGGGGTCTCCTCGCGCTCGGCGTACGCCTGCGCGCCCGGCGTCGGGATGATTCCGAGTCTGTCCACGTCGGCACCGACGCTGGCGAGACCACTGGCGGCGGCGTCCGAGAGCATCTTCCCGGTGGCACGAGTGTCGCGTGCGACCGCTACTCGGTCGGCCCGCCACACCGTCCCCGCGGCCTTGGCGACTTTGAGTACGAACTCGGGGGTCAGCGCCTCGTTGGCGACCCCGCGAGTTCCGCTCGACCCGAAAACTTTCATGTCCGAGGGTGAGGACCCGCGGGCAAAAGTTATTCCGGAGCGCGCCGCGGTGAGGGAGTCGTTCACTACGTTAGACTGTTGACGGGTCGGCCGTGCGAGCGGACAGTCGAGCGAGGAAGTGAGCCGTCGATGACACCGACCGGCTGACGCGTCACTGACGGCGACTGTCCGACGCGTTGACGCCACGGCCACCCGGCGCGTGCGGCGCGGCCTCCGTGCCGCGTCCGACCGCGCGAGGGGGTGGCCGCGTTCGTGCGGCCGCCGAGGATGGGGAGGTCTGAGAGGTCTGCTGTAGCGGTGCTGTGCGGTCGCAGTGCGGGAGGCTCCTCGGTTCAAGCCCCGAAGCTAGCTCCGTACCGTCCACTGTGCTCCGTACCGTCCACTGCGCTCCCTACCACCCACTGTGCCCCCTACCGCCCGCTGTTGTTCTACTCCGGGTCTTCCCGCCAACTCCTCCGGCCACTTGTCGCCGTCCCACTCCGCCGGTTCGCCACTCCACGCCGACTTCCCCTCGAGGCAGGACCCAAAACCGACGCCGAGACGAGACCCGGAACCCGAACGTTTTCACGCCTCTCCGACCCTGTTTCGAGCATGGGCATCAGCATCGACGAGAAGCGGGTGTACGACGCCAGCGAGGGACCGACGCCGGTGTACGTCGTCGGCGAGTTCGGCGTGGCCCGCGTGGACACCTCTGACGACCTCGTGGGCGAGTTCGGACTGGCCCACCAGTGTTCGGCGCGCGACGCCGCGGGGGCGGGCGGTCGCCTCGCGGTCGCGACCGACGAGGACGTGCTGGTCGGCGTGTTCGGAGACGAAAGCGGAACTACGGGCGACGACGGAAGCGAGAGCCAGCGCGGGGGCGGCGCGGAGTTCCGCGGTCTCGGCGTCGGCCCGGCCGCGGCCGTCGGACTCGTCGAGGACGGCGGACTGCTCGTCGCCCGCGACGACGGGAGCGTCCTCCGCGGCGGCGAAGGCGACTGGACCGAACTCGGCGAACTGGCCGACGTGCGGGCCATCGACCGCGAGTTCGTCGCCGCGGCGTCGGGCGTCTACCGGGCGACCGGCGACGAACTGCGTCACGTCGGTCTCGAAGACGCCCGGGACGTGGCCGCGGGTGCGGTCCCGCTGGCGGCGACCGGCGAGGGTCTCTACCGACTCGGGAACGGGTGGCTGGACGAACTCGACGGCGAGTTCCGGGCGGTCAGCGCCGCGGACACCGAAATCGAGGACGCCGGAACTGGACCGCTCGACTGGGCACACGCCGCGGGCGAGGACGGTCTGTTCGCCCGCGAGGACGGCGAGTGGAGCGAGGCGGCGCTGCCGGTCGAGGAGCGCGTGGTCGCGGTGGACCACGGCGAGGGGGCCTACGCGGTCACCGCGACCGGGACGTTCCTGCTGTCGGTCGGCGACGGGTGGCGACACCAGATACTCGGCCTCCGCGGCGTGCGGGCCGTCGCCGCGCCGTAGAGAGAGCGACGGTCGGTTTCTGCGGACGCTCCGTCCGTGTCCGGCGACGAGAGCGGAACGGTCTCGGATTGAAAACCGATTTATCCGCCGACGTACACCCCTCGCACATGATTATCAGCGGGTCAACCTCGCAGGTCCTCGCGGCCGAACTCGCGGCCGAGTCGGACGAACCCCTCGCCAGCGTCGAGTACGACCGATTCCCCGACGGCGAACTGCTGGCGGCCGCGCCCGGGTTCGCCGAGTCCGACGACGACCGGGCCGTCGTCGTCGCGTCGACCGTCTCCGCGGACGCCCACGTCGAACTGCTCCAACTGCAGGACGCCGCCCGCGAGTGGGGCGCGTCGGAAGTCGTGACCGTCCTGCCGTACATGGGCTACGCCCGACAGGACGAGGCCTTCGAGTCGGGCCACCCGGTCTCGGCCCGGGCGGTCGCGCGGGCCATCTCCTCTGGCACCGACCGCGTGCTCACGGTCAACCCCCACGAGAACGCGGTCTGTGACTTCTTCGAGGTACCCGCCGAACCCGTGGACGCCGCCGGACGACTCGCCGACCCGCTCCCGGCCGACCTCTCGGACCCAGTGTTCCTCTCGCCCGACGAGGGCGCGCTGGGC
This sequence comes from Halorussus aquaticus, assembly GCF_024218795.1. Classification (GTDB taxonomy): domain Archaea; phylum Halobacteriota; class Halobacteria; order Halobacteriales; family Haladaptataceae; genus Halorussus; species Halorussus aquaticus. The sequence continues at coordinate 1,155,415 of NZ_CP100400.1, read as the reverse complement.
ATCGCCGAGTCTGCGCGGGACGCCTACGGTTCGGGGGACACCGACTACTTCGAGAAAACGCGCCACTCCGGCACCGAGGTGGAACTCACGCCGAGCGACACCGACGTGTCGGGCCGCGACGTGGTCGTGACCGACGACATCATCGCCACCGGGTCCACTATGTCCGGTGCGGTCGAGATTCTGGCGGAGAAGGGGGCCTCGCGGGTGTTCGTGACCTGCGTCCACCCGATGCTGGCGTCGAACGCGGTGACGAAGCTCTCGAAGGCGGGCGTCGAGGCGATTTACGGGACCGACACCATCGAGCGACCGGTGAGCGAGGTGTCCGTGGCGTCTGCAATCGCGGAGAAGTTGTAGGAGCGATTCGGCGGCAGTCTGGGAGATGCGGAGGACCGTGGCGGGATAGCGTGTTCGATTCTGACGGGATTCGAGTGCGGTTGTGCGGATACTCAGCAGTCGTCCAGAGGGTTGCGCGAGACGTGTAGGGTCAACAACTCCTTGTTCGTAGACCGAGTAACGGAGCTATGGGCATCTCGGACAACTTGGAGGAAGTGGAACCGACGATACTTATCGGAATCGGATTCGTCCTCTTTCTGATTCCCGAGCCTGCGACCTCAACGCTCGGTATCGGTTTGATGTTGTTAGGTATCGTCTGGTGGATTCAGTGGGCGTAATCGAGGGAACAGCCGTCGTCGAATATGCACCTGAAAGCTCGTCAGTTGCTGAACGAACGCTCTGAATTGAGCGAGAACTATGCCGATGATTCTGAATTAGGAAACCGTGTTACTACCTACGGGTGATAGTAGAACTACCGTTGTTCTATCCGGTTCAAGGACAGCGGCGGACTTATGCCTCGCTACGGCCGAGTACGTACATGAGTATTATCGGCAGTTTCAGCATCCCTACCGAGGCATTTGCGTTAGAAGAGGCTCTCTCAACTGTTCCGGAGATGACCATCGAGGCGGACCGATTGGCGTCGCACAGTCCGAAGGCGGTGTTCCCGTTTATTTGGGCAAAAGGTGGTGATTTCGACCGATTCTCTCGTGCACTGGAGAACGACCCGACGGTCACGGTGGCCGAGATCGTCGAGGAGACGGACGACGAAGTGCTGTACCGACTCGAATGGACCGACGCCTTTTGCGGCCTCGTCCACGAGATTATCGACCACCACGCGGCAATCGTGGAGGCGACCGCACGCGACGACCGATGGAGTCTCCGGTTACGGTTTGCCAAGGACGATATGGTGTCCTCGTTCCAGAGTCACTTTCGGGAAAGAGGCCACAGGTTCGAGGTCAATCAACTCACTCACCCGTCGCAACCGCGTCAACGCGAGTTCGGCCTGACCGCAGAACAGTACGAAGCCCTCGTTGCAGCAGTAAACGAGGGTTACTTCACCATCCCACGAACTGCCTCCGTGGAGGACGTGGGTGAGACGTTAGGTATCTCCGCTAATGCCGTCTCCCAGCGAATACGACGCGGTTGTGAGACACTGATTCGGTCCACGTTGACTATTCCCGACGGCGCCGAGCAGACGTAACCGAGCCGCCGGTACTTAAATGGCGTTACGTGTGAGACTATCGGCTGATTCCTGCACGGATCGTTTCAGTAAACGATGCCAAAAGCAGGTAATCAGCCGATACGTGATTCCGGTTTTTCACTATCGAACGACTCCAACGTAAGCACAGACGCCCTCCTCGACAGACTATCACACCCTGTTCGCCGGAACGTTCTGACATACCGTCACGACGAGGACGACGACGTGGGTGAATTGGCCGAACTCGCCGGTTGGGTGCTGGCGCGAGATACCAACGACTCTGACAATCAGCAGGAGGCCGTGGAGATTTCCTTCCATCATACTCGTCTCCCGAAGTTGGCTACGAGTGGAGCGATTGATTCTACTTCTCGAAGTAATCCCGTCCGTTCTCACGGTCAGACAGAACTCGGGCAACAAACTGCGCTCGTTGACGAGAGAGTTGGAGACGTCTCATGACCTCGGGCCAGGAGGGGATGGCGGCAGTCGAACAGTTGGAGGAGGCGCTACGGGCAGACGACGGAGACGTGAAGAACTTCCATATTCGAGAAGCAATTCAACTCCTGCACATTGCAGACAAGGCGGTTGCGGTGGACCCTGACAGCGCGAACGAGATGGCTGAGTGAGCAAGTCGGTCGCTCATAACCGGAATTAGACATCGGACTCTATCGAAATTATTCCACTCTGTCAGTAATTGAGATGCACGATGCGTGGTGCGTATCTCGCGCGCCGTGAAGCAACTATTGTTGAAGAAACGCTCTGTATTCAGCACGCCGCTCTAGAGAACCACTTGGTGGAGTGTCGAAAACTGTGAACACACCCTCGCTTGCTCGAACTTCACCCCCTCCGAGAACCGCCGGAGCCGAAACGGCGGGACTCCGTCGGCTCCTCCCCTACGCCTCGGCTTCCGCCAGCGGAGCCACGGCAATCTCCATCTCGACGCCTTCCACGTCCCACGTCTTCCGGTGGCCGTCCTCCACGTCGCCCACCTCGTCGGCGCGGACCTCGCCCTTCACGAGGTCCATGCGCTCGGCCACGAGGTCGGCCACGCGCTCGTCGCTTACGTCGAGTTCGACGCGGACGCGCTCCTCGATGTCGAGGTCCATCTGCTTGCGCATCTCTTGGACGCGCCGGATGACCTCGCGGGCGTAGCCCTCGCTCTCGATGTCCTCGGTGAGTTCGGTGTCCACGTAGACGACGCCGCGCCGGTCGCCGTCGGTGTCGAAGCCGACGCCGGTGACGCCCTCGGGCGTCTGGGTGACGAACTCGACCATCTCGTCGGTCAGGTCCACGTCCATGCCGGTCTCGGACTCGACCGCCGCTTCGAGCGCGTCGAGGCTGGGGTCATCGACGCGGGCGGCGTTGAGCGCCTGCATGACGCGTCCGGCGTCGTCGCCGAACGCCGGGCCGAGGACGCTCATGTCGGCCTCGGCGCTGTACTGGAGTTCGCCCCAGTCGTCCCCGGGCGCGACGACCTGAATCTCGCGGGCGTTGAGGCGGTCGGCGAGCAGGTCGCGGTGGCGCTCGACGGCTTCGACCGTGCGTTCGTCGTCGGCATTGACCACGACGCGCGTGACCGGCCAGCGGAGTTTGCGTTCGGCCTGCTGGCGGGCGTTCGACCCGGCCTCCTCGACGGCCCGCAGGAGCGCCACGTCGGTCTCCAACTGCTCGTCGGCCCAGTACTCGTCGGTCTCGGGCCAGTCGCACATGTGGACCGTGTCGTAGCCCGAGTCGCCGGTGAGGTTCTGGTAGACCTCCTCGGCGACGAAGGGAGCGTAGGGCGCGAACAGCGTGGCGAGGTTCGACAGCACCTCGTAGAAGGTGGCGTACGCGGCCTGCTTGCTCGCGCTGTCGTCCTCCTCCCACATGCGCTCGCGGACGACCTGAATGTAGAACCGCGACACGTCCTCGACGACGAACTCCAGCAGGACCTCCAGCGCCTTGTCCTGTCGGAACTCCTCCCAGTGGTCGGTCATCTCGCCGACGACCGACTGGAGGCGCGCCAGTACCCACTCGTCCACGAGTTCGAGGTCCTCGTCCACCGCGTCGAGGGTCGTCTCGTCCGGGTCGAACTCGTCGAGGCGCATGTACGGGAGCGGGAACCGGAACACGTTCCAGAAGATGTTGAGGTCCCGCTGCATGTTCTGCATCTCGTCCCACGAGAACCGCATGTCGTCGCCCTGCGGGTTCTGGTAGAGCAGGAACGTTCGCATCGGGTCCGCGCCGTGGCGCTCGATGGCCTCGTCGGGCGCGACGATGTTGCCGATGGACTTGGACATCTTCCGACCGTCCTCGGCGAGCGCCCACCCGTGCATCACGACGTCGTCGTAGGGGACTTCGCCGACGGCGGCGGTGCCCATGCCGAGTTGTGACCAGAACCACCCGCGGGTCTGGTCGTGGGCCTCCATGATGAGGTCGGCGGGCCAGAGTTCCTCGAACTGCTCCTGCTCGCTCGGGTAGTTGAGGGTGCCCCACGAGGCCACCGAGGAGTCGAGCCACACGTCGAACACGTCGTCGACGCGGGTGTAGGTCGTGCCGTCCTCGGTGATGGTGAGGTCGTCTACCGTCCCCTTGTGGAGGTCCACGTCCTCGGGGTCCACGTCCTGGTCGACGCGCTCGGCCAACTCCTCGCGGGTGCCCACGACGACCACGTCGTCCATCCCGCCGTCCCAGTTCTCGGGCGTCCAGATGGGGATGGGGATGCCCCAGTAGCGCTGACGCGAGACGTTCCAGTCGGGCGCGTCCTCCACGAAGTCGCGGAAGCGGTTGTCCCGCGCCCAGTCGGGGTGCCACTGGCTGTCCTCGACGTTGTCGAGCAGTTCGTCCTTGATGTCGGTGATAGTGATGAACCACTGGTCGGTGACTATCTGGATGATGCCGGTGTCACAGCGCCAACAGTGGCCGTAACTGTGGGTCACGGTGTCCGACGAGAGCATCAGGCCCGCGTCTTCGAGGTCACTGATAATCTCCTCGTCGGCGTCCTTGACGTACTGCCCGGCGTACTTCCCGGCGGCGTCGCCGTAGACCCCGTCGCTCCCGACCGGACAGAAGATGTCGAGACCGAGTTCCGTGCCGCGCTCGAAGTCCTCCTCACCGTGGCCCGGCGCGGAGTGGACGAGACCGGTGCGGTCGACCTCCACGTAGTCGGCCGTGTACACCTGTAGCGCGTCCTCGCCGGTGGCGTGGTCGGGGACCTCCTCGTCGAGCGGGTGGTCGTACTCCCAGCCGACCATCTCCTCGCCGGTGAACTCGTCTTCGACCTCGTAGTCGTCGTAGCGGCCCTTCTTCAGGACCTCCTCGACGCACCCGTCCGCAAGGTAGAGAACTTCCTCTTCGCCGTCTCTGGTTGCGCGGACCTGCTGGTAGGTCACGTCGCCGTCCACCGCGACGAAGGTGTTGGCGGGGATGGTCCACGGGGTCGTGGTCCAGATGACGAGGTGCCCCTCTCGCTCGCGGAGGGGGAACTTGACGTAGATGGAGGGGTCCTCCACGTCCTCGTACTCAACCTCGTTGTTGGCGATGGCGGTCTCACAGCGCGGGCACTGGGAGATGGAGCGCTGGCCCTGTTCGACCAGTCCGCGCTCGTGGGCCTGCTCGAAGCCCCACCACGCGGCCTCCATGTACTCGGGGTTGACCGTCTTGTAGGGGTCGTCCCAGTCCATCCAGACGCCGAAGGACTTGAAGTCCTCCTGAAGGCCCTCCAACTGTTCCTCGGCGAACTGCTTGCACTCTTGGATGAAGTTCTCCTCGCCGAACTCCTCGATGTCCTTCTTGTTCTCGAAGCCGAGTCGCTCCTCGACTTTCGTCTCGATGGGGAGACCGTGCATGTCGTAGCCCGGCCGGTCGGTCACGTCGTGGCCCTGCATCCGCAGGTAGCGGATGTACGCGTCCTTCAGCGTCTTGTTCCACGTCGTTCCCATGTGGGCCGCGCCGGAGGTGTACGGCGGCCCGTCCACGAAGAAGTACGGCTCCTCGTCGGCGCGATGCTCCTTTGCCTTTCGGTAGGCGTCCACGTCGTCCCAGTAGTCGAACACCCGGTCTTCGACCGTTTGGGGTTCGTACTGGTCCGCGACTTCGCCGAACCTGCTCATACCTGTTCTGTGCTCCCCCGAAGTTAAATCGGGTTCGGTTGTGCAGTTCGGTCTGCCCCCGCCCGCAGTGGAGAGAGAGACCGACTCTCGAACGACGTCGAGGAGTGGTTGGGCGACCGAAGCGAAGACCGGTCGGCGGGCGACGCCGAAGCCGACGAGTCCGCGGAGTCGGACAATCGCGGCGCGCTGGAGACGCTGCGAGAGCGATACGCCCGGGGCGAACTCACCGACGAGCAGTTCGAACGAAAGGTGGAGCGACTCCTCGATACGGAGTCGCTGGAGGACGTCGAAGACCGCGCCCGGGTCCGCGAAGAAGAGACCAACTCCGTCTAGCGGTCCTCGTGGACAGGCGGTCTCGGTTCGGTCCCACGAGAGACGACGGTTCAGTCTCGGTTCAGAGAACGTCGTCGAGTTGCCAGAGCGTAGATACCTCGTACGTCGGAGTGACGTGCGCCTCGCTCTCGAATCGGTCGGTCCGCCGCAAGAGCGCCGAGTCGATACCGGCGTTGTCGGCCGCCTCGACGTCCACCGAACGGTCGCCGACGTACAGGGCCGTCTCGGCGTCGAGCGTCTCCATCGCGGCCTCGATGTTCTGCGGGTCGGGTTTGCGGCGTTCGAGTCCCGACGGCGTGAACCGACAGCCCCGAACCGTCTCGAAGAAGTCCGTCAGGTCGAACTGGCGCAGCAGAAACGAGAGCACGCGGGGGTGGTTGTCGCTGACGATACCGAGCGAGTAGTTCAGGTCGCGAATCGCGGTGACGTCGTCGTAGCGCGACCGGACTCCCGACCGAATCTCGGACAGTTGCGCTCGAATCGCCTCCCGCGCGGCCTCCGCGCAGAAGGTGTCGCGCTCGATTCCGGCCGCACGACAGCGGTCGGTGATGGCCGAGAGGTTCCCCCCGAAGAAGTCGGCGACGACGTTCTCCGGCGGTGCGGACAGTTCGAATCGTCGCTGGACGCGGCGCATCGCGGCCGTCATGGTCTCTCGGTCGGGCATCTCCGCGATGACGCCGTCACAATCGAACAGTACCGCGTCGTAGGTCATCGTGATTCGATGGAATCGCGCCGGGGCATAAAACCCTGTCCGAAGCGATGCGCTCGGCGAGAGCGCAGTTCACCCGTCGAGTAGGGAAGCCTCAATCTTCTTACCCTGCGCTCACGAACCCTCAGACAGACCCATGAGCGACGACTGCATCTTCTGCCAGATAGTCGAGGGCGACATCCCGAGTCGAACCGTGTTCGAGGACGACACCGCGATGGCCTTCCTCGACGCGAATCCGCTCGCGCCGGGCCACACGCTGGTCATTCCGAAGGAACACCACGAGACGCTCGAAGAGACGCCCGAAGACGTGGCCGCCCACGTCTTCGGCGTGCTCCACCGCCTCAACACCGCGGTCGAACACGCCGTGGACGCCGACGGGACCAACGTCGCGTTCAACAACGGCGAGGCCGCCGGGCAGGAAGTTCCGCACGTCCACGGCCACATCATCCCGCGGTTCGAGGGCGACGGCGGGAACCCCATCCACGCCGTCGCGGGCCAGCGTCCGGACCTCACCGACGAGGAGTTGGACGAAATCGCCGACGAGATTCACACGCAGCGCGACTGAGAGACGCGAGTAGCCCGGTCCGAACGAACCGTCCGTCCGGAGTACCCGACCGAAGCGCAGCCTTTTGTATCATGACGGACAACTCCGAATCAATGACCTACTCGACTGCCGCGCTCGTCGGTGCGACCGGCGGCGCGGGCGCGACTCGGCTCGCCGTCGAACTCGGCGCGACCCTCGCCCGCGACGGCCGCGAGGTGGCGATTCTCGACGCCGCGTTCGCCACCGAGGGACTGGCCCGCCACGTCTCGGGCCGCATCGACACCGACGTGACCGCGCTCCTGACCGAGGACGAGTCGCTCGAAGCGGACCGACTGCTCTCGGAAGGTCTCCGGGAACATCCCGCGACCGCCGACCTCGCGGGCAGACTCGCGCTCTGTCCGGCCCACGCGCCCTTCGAGCGACTGGCTCGCGCGAAGACCCCCGACGCCGCCCGGCGGTTCGAGACCCTACTCGGCGAGGCCGCGGCGGCGTTCGACCACGTGTTGGTGGACGCGCCGCCCGTCGCGGCGAATCAGGCCGTCGCCGCGGTTACCGCGGCCGAACGAGTCACTGTCGTCGCGCCCGCGAGCGAGCGCGGGGTGGACGCGCTCCAGCGCGCTCGCGGCCGGGTCGCCGACGTGGGTGCGGACGTGGACGCCGTAGTGGCCAACCGCGCCGAACCCGAGCATCCGGTCCGGAGCGCGGACGCCGCGGTTCCGGAGAGCGACGCGCGGACCGTCGAGGGAGTTCCGGCCAGCGCGCCGGACCCGGAAACGGCCTTCGCGCCCGCCGTCGCTCGCGCCGCGGAGGTCGTCTTCGACGACGAGTTGGGACTGGAGTTCGAGGACAACGGACTGTTCGACTTCGACGCGAACGAACTGGTGCCGGACGCGCTCGACTGATTCCGGACGCGGGAACTGATTGCACAGGATTGCCGGACGAACTCGCTCGTTCTACGGCGAGGGTTCGACGACGGCCCGACCGAGACCCCTACAGCAGGTCGGTCGTGGACTCTCTCGTTCCGCGACCGACGATTCGTCGATACCCCCTACAGCAGGTCGCTCGCGGACTCTCTCGTTCCGCGACCGACGATTCGTCGATACCCCCTACAGCAGGTCGGTCGCGGAACTCATCGTCCCGGCCAGCGCGTCCCGCTTTCGGACCGCGGCGTCCCCGTCGCGGGCGAACGCCCCTTCCACGAGGTCGCTCGCGCCCGGAATCGGGTCGTGCGTCTCGACGAACGTCGCCAGCGCGAACTCCGTCTCGTTCGCGCCCGCAAGTTCGCGTGCCTCGGTCCGCGAGAGGTCGGCCGAGAGCCAGTCGCCGATGATACGGTGGGCCTCCGGAGTCAGCGGCGAGACGCCCTCGCATCCGAGTAGGTGGAGCGTCTTGGCCGCGGTCATCGGAGCGACCCCGGCCTCGTGGGCGCTATCGCCGACCGACCGGCCGGAGGTGTGACCCTCGACTATCGCGGCCGCGGAGGCGGCGTCGCAGGGCAGGTCGTCGGCGAACTCGGTGAGTCGCTCCCGGAGGTCGGCGTCGCCGTTCGCGGTGGCGTCCACCGACGCGACGCCGCGATCGCGCTGCTCGGTGGTGACTTCCAGTCCGTCGGCGATGTCCGAGAGCGGCATGCGAGTAGATTGTCACGTCATCGACTTAAATTCGGTCGTTGGAAACCGGAATCGAGACCGTCGCGGTCGGCAGAGCCTACCGATTACCGGTACGTTCTTCGGCGGGGTTCGGGGCGTTTCGCGGTGCATCGGCTTTCCTTTAAATAGGATATCGGGCGAAGTTTCGACTGTGATGAGCGAAGCACACGCGACGGCACGAACCTGTCCCGAATGCAACGGCCGACTGACTCCCGACAGCGACGAGACGGTCTGTGCGGACTGCGGTCTCGTCGTCTCGGAGGACCGTATCGACCGCGGCCCGGAGTGGCGGTCGTTCGAGGACGACGACACCTCCGAGAAGCGCACCGGCGCGCCGCTCACCCGGTCGCGCCACGACCGCGGACTGACGACCGAAATCGGCCACGACGGCGACTTGCGGTTGACGGGGCGCAAGCGACGGCGAGTCGCGCGGATGCGTAAGCACCACGAGCGCTCCCGAATCGGGTCGAAGACGGAGCGGAATCAGGTGTACGCGTTCACCGAGATTCGGCGACTCGTGAGCGCGCTCGACCTCTCGCGGAACGTCCGGGACCGGGCCTGCGTCCTGTTCGAGTCGGCCCAGTCGGAAGACCTGCTCCGGGGGCGGTCGCTGGAGGGCTTCACGGCCGCCGCGGTGTACGCGACCTGCCGGACCGCCTCGGTCTCGCGCACGCTCGACGAGGTGCTGGACGTGGCGCGAGCGAGACGGGACGAACTCAAGGCGGCGTACGGCGCGATGAACCGCGAACTCGGACTGCCGACCGGTCCCATCGACCCGAAGGAGTACCTGCCGCGGTTCGCCAGCAGACTCGACCTGCCGACCGACATCGAGCGCGAGGCGGCCGAACTGGTCGAACGCGGTTACGAGGAGAATCTGGTCTCGGGCCGGAACCCCGGCGGATTCGCCGCGGCGTGTCTGTACACCGTGGCTCGCGGGACGCGCCACCGAATGACCCAGAAGGAGGCCGCCGAGGTGGCCGACGTGACCGCCGTGACGCTCCGGTCGTCGTACCGAGACCTACGGGACTGACGACGGTTCCTCGGTCGCGAGACGCGTCTGTTCTGCGAGGTCAGCGAAGCACTTAGCGACGCGGCACCCGGGAGAAAACGCCGACACCGGCGAGCAGTTGCGCTGTGCCCGGCGAACGCGGTCGTCGTCGGGAATCGGCACGACCGGCGCACCAAGCGCCCGGCGGACGCAGTCGGTCGGCGGCCGGTCGCCGGTTCGGTTCAGCGCGACGGCGGCCAGTCCCGCGTCGAGTTCGCGGGCGAGTTCGCGCGTCCGGAGGGCGTCGGCCAGCGCGAACTCGCGGGGCGACGTGACGAGGACGGTCGCCGCTGCCGCGAGCAGGGGCATCCCCGCGTCGGCGGCCATCCCCGCGGGACAGTCGATGACGACGGTCCCGTAAGCGTCTTCGACTGTCTGGACCGCCGCGACGAGACCGGTCACGTCTCCGGCGCGCGCTCCGGCGAGCGTGCGACCGCACGGGAGCAGGCGCACGGGACCGCCCTCGCGGACCGCTTCGAGCGGGTCGGCCCGGTCGGCCAGCACGTCGTGGAGGTCCGGACCGCGACGCGCGGCGAGGTCGGCCATAGCGAGGTCGGCGTCCACGACCACGGCGTCCAGTTCCGCGCCGAGATTGAGCGCGACGGTGGACTTGCCGACGCCGCCTTTCCCGCCCGCGACGGCCAGTATCACGGCGACCTCCGCGAGCGCCGGGCGCGAAGACGCTCGACGCGACGAGCGACGGCCGCGAGCGCGGCCACGTGCTCGGGCGTCGGTTGCGAGGGCACGACCGAGTCGGTCTCGCCCTCGGCCCGCGCCTCGACGGCCGAGAGCCACGCTTCGACCGCGCCGGGTATCGGCGATTCCGGAGTCGCCGTCTCACGCTCGGGGTTCGACTCCGCGGCGGGCACGGCGTCGGCGGGCGGCCGGGGGTCTCCGAGCGCACGGACGACGCCCTCGGGAGTCGCGTCGTCCCCGAAGGTGTCGGAGTCGGCCTCGCCCTCGGATTCTCCGGCGCGCTCGGTCCAGACGAGTTCGGCCGGGGGACGGTCTTCGGCCGGACGTTCGACCTCGGTCGGGGGTTCGACTTCGACCGCTGACTCGGCGGACGCAGGAGTCGCGTATCCCAGCGCGCGCCGGTCCTCGGCCGCGACGACGCCCTCGAAACCGCCGTCGTCCCACCCCGCGGCGGGGACGCCTTCGCGGCGTGGCGGCCAGACCGGCCCGTCGAGGCGGTTCCCGACCCTGACCCGGCGGGCGGTGGTCGACGGGTTCCGGACGACGAGTTCCACGAGCGTGACTCCGGCGTGCGACTCGGCGCGACAGTCGAGTTCGACCATGGCCGGGGTTCGTCGCGTCTTCGGTGATAAAGTTGGGCGGGGGAGCATGCTAAAGCCGAATCACGGGGCCGTCCAGCCACTCGGCGACCTCGGCCGCGCTCTCGAAGGGGTCGGTCTCGCGGGCCAGCACGACCGGGGCGTCGTACGCCGCCACGCGGGCGACGGCGAGCGCCGCTTCGACCACCTCCCCGAGGTCGTCGTCCGGAACAGCGTCGCGGGCGTCGGCGAACGCGTCCCGCACCTCGTCGGCGAGGTGTTCGCGGGCGGCCCGCCGGAGGTTGTCCGCGCGGTCGGCGAGTCGGAGGCGCTCGCGTCTGCGCTGGCGGTTGGCCCGCGCTCGGTCGCGGGCCTCGGTCAGTGCCTGTTCGGCCGCGATGCGCTCGGTCCGGACCTCCGAGAGGCGGCGAGTCGCGTCGGCGAGTTCGGTCTCGGCGTCGGCGGGGTCCGCGTCGGCGTCGCGGAGCGCCTGCACCCGACCGCGGAGGGTAGCGACGCGCTCGCGCATCTCCTCGGTGGCGTCGCTGGCGTCCGCGACCCGGCGGCGGGCGCGTTCGAGGTCGGTTTCCGGCACGTCGAGCGCGTCACGACGCTCCCGAACCGCGGCGAGTTCGTCGGCCTGCGGAGCAGTGTAGCCCCGGGTTCGGGCGGCCGCCGCGAGCGCGGACCGGACCGAGAGGTCCATGTCGGCGCGAATCACGCCGACGTGGTCGTGGACGGGACCGGGGTCCGGGCAGTCGATAGCGAGCGCGCTATCTCGCTCGCCACCGCAGTCGCTCTCGACGGTACAGTCACGGTCGAAATCTCCGCCGCCATCGCCGCGAATCACACCGGCCACGTCGCGCAAAGAGAGGGCGTCGGACAGCGGTTCGCCGACGCCCTCCGCTCGACAGTCGGAGACGCGTCGGAGGTCGACCGCCCGACCGGTCCGAACTGCTCCGGCGACGCGCACCTTCATAGCTCGGCGTCGCGCATCGAGTCGGGGTCCGGATAGTCGGTTCCGACCGCGAACTTGGCGTACGACGTGCTCGGATGCTCGCGGTCCTCGTAGGCGGCGGCCGCGTTCCGAACTCGCTCGGAGACGGCCTCGAACTCGTTGAACGGCGCGGTCCGTTCGACCTGTACGTCCTCGGCGTGTTTGGCCCGGAGTCGGAGCGCTAAGAACGCACCCAGTTCGGTCGCTTCCAACAGCGCCGCTCGGCCGAACCGCTGGACGACGGTCTCCTCGTGGCCGTTGCAGACGTTTCGGAGGGTCTGTCGCGCGGCCTGCGAGTACGTGACGACCAACAACACGGCAATAGATTGTCCCCCGACTCGGTATAAAATTACGCTATCCGTCTTCGAGTATCAACCGACAGTTATCGACTTCGGACGCTCCACTCGCCGTCGTCGAACTCGACGACGGTGTCGAACAGGGACGTGAGCGTACTGACGGTCTGGGTGTCGCACGCGTCGGGGTCGAGGTGGAAGTGCGCGGTCACGTCGGCCGCGGCGAACCGGCCCGTCAGCACGTGAAGGAACTTGTAGACGGTCTGGAGGTCGGCGTACTGGAGCAGGGCGGTCAGCGAGTCGAAGCAAGCGACGGTCCGCCCGTCGAACGTGTCCCATCCTTGGAGAATCTCGCTCAGTTTGATTCCGAGACCCGTCAGGTCGCTCGGATTCGACAGCGTCTCGACGACCTCGTCGCCCGTCTCCGAAGTGGTGTCGCTACCGGCGTGGGCCGTCGCCGAGCGAGTCGTATCGCCGACACTGACTAACCGCATGTTCCGGGGACGCTCTCCCGTGCGTGTGAGCCAATCGCGGATACACGTGTCCGGCGACCGGGTGTACGTGACCCACAGGACGTTCTCTTCCGAAGTGTCGTCGAAGGCGAGGAGGTCGAGACACGCGTCCTCGGTCGCCGAGTGAATCGACGGTGCGAGTAGCAGGACGCAGTCTCCCTGCTCGACGTCGGATTCGAACGACTCGTCTTCGTCGTGGCCCTTCGTTTGCATCAGTATTCCCGTTGGTTTGCTCCGTTTCGACCGCGACGTAGCGGTCCGTCTGAACGAGTTTTTCTAAGGGAACCTAGTTTATTTATTTTCCCCTCTGAATTACCCGATTAGTGACCTATCAGCCGAGTTGCTCGACTTCGAACGTCACGTCGGCCGCGTCGATCCGCTCGTTCACGCGCTCTCGGGCCTGAGCGGGCGATTCGGCGACGACCACGAGTCCGTCGGCGCGCTCGGCACCCGAGGCGCGATAGGCTGACAGGTCCCCGTCCTCGAACTCGGTGGCGTAGGTCCGCAGCACGTTCACGACGCGACGCTCGGTCGCGCCGAGGTCGGCCTCGCCCGACTCGAAGTCGGCCAGCGCGTCCTCGACGTTCCGGAGGGCGGAGATTCGGTCCATGGTCCTCAGGTCGTCCGCAGGTGGTCGGTCGAGGGTTCGTACACCTCGCCCTTCTGTTTGAGTTTGTCTATCTCGTGTTCGGCCTTCGACTGCTCCATGCCGATCTCGTCGGCGCGAGCCATCACCTCGTCCACCGGCGCGCCCTCCTCGTAGTCCTCCTCGATTTCGCCGATGAGTTGTTTCAGGTTCTTGATGCGGTCGCGCTGGGACTTCGACTGGCCGGTCTCGACCACGTCGGCGTCGAACTGACCGGTCTCGGGGTCCACGCCGATGTCTTGGAGGCACGAGCGAGTGATTCGCACGGAGCGTTCGGCGTCCTCGATTTTCACCTCGTCCGAGAGGCGGACGCGGGCGCTGGCCTCCGCGAGTCGTACCAGCGCCTCCAGTTTCCGGGCTGTCACGGGGACGGGCGCGTCCTCGTCGGCCCCCTTCGTCCGGAGGTCCACGTAGAAGTCCCGGATGCGCTCCATCGCCTCGTCGGTCATCGTCGGGAAGCAGTTGCGCTTCGAGTAGGCGATGTACTTCCGGAGGAGGTCGGGTTCGATGGCGGGCGCGACCTCTTGGGTCTCGTTGTCCACCTCCGCCTGCGAGATGTTCGGCGCGCTCATCTCCGTGCGCTGGGTGTTCAACTGCCCCGCGTAGTTCGTCTGCAGGATGTGTTCGGCCAGTCGCTTGTCCTCCTCCTCGTCGGGTTGGTCGGTGACGGTGAAGATGAGGTCGAACCGGGAGATGAGCGCGGGTTCGAGGTCTATCTGCTCGCCGATGGGTTCGTACTGGTCGAACCGGCCGTACTTGGGGTTCGCGGCCCCGAGCAGCGAGCATCGGGACTTGAGGGTGGCGTTGATTCCGGCCTTCGACACCGAAATCTTCTGCTGTTCGAGCGCCTCGTGCATCGCGCTCCTGTCGTCCGGGGCCATCTTGTCGAGTTCGTCCACCGCGGCGATGCCCTTGTCCGCGAGGACGAGCGCGCCCGCTTCGAGGGTCCACTGCTGGCCGTCGCCGAAGTCGTCGCGGACCGCGGCGGCGGTGAGACCGGCGGACGAGGACCCCTTGCCGGAGGTGTACACCGACCGCGGCGCGATGTTCTGGACGTACGAAATCATCTGGCTCTTACCCGTACCGGGGTCACCTATCAACAGCATGTGGAGGTCACCCCGAATCCGGGACTCGTCGGGCAGATGCTTGGTCACACCCGAGAACAGTTGGAGAATCATCGCCAGTTTCTCCTCGTCGTAGCCGTAGATGGCCGGGGCCATCGAATCGACCATCTGCTCGTAGATGCCCTCTTCCTGCGAGAGTTCGACGATTTCCTTCTTGTCCTCGTCGGTGATGTCCATCTCCTCGAACTCCTCGTCCTCGATGGTCACCGAGATGCCGTCCATGTACACGTCGAACACCGCGGACTTGTCCTGCTCGCTCCCCTGCTGTTCGAGGTGGAGGATGCCCGTGACCTTCACGTGGTCGCCGGGGGTCACATCGCCGGTGATGTCGTCCTCGATGTGAACGTCGAGACTCTTCGGCGTCTCGCCGCCGCGGAGTCCCTCGGGACTCTCCTGAATGCGGAGTTTCTGGGAGTCCACGAACTCGGACTGGTCGAAGTTTATCTGGAACGGTCCCTGTCGCTCACAGCCCTGACACTCGTGGGGTTCCTGGAAGTCGCCGCTGCTCTGGGGGATGTACGTCAGCGTGCCGCAGCGCTGGCACTCGAAGGCGGCCTCCTGAATCTTGGGTCGCACGTCGGTCGCCTTCCGGACGATGCCCTGCACGCTGACCAGCGTGTTGACGTGCCGGGCGCGAATCTCGCGGATGTCGGTCTGCTGGTCCAGATTCTCGATTCGGACGTGGGCCTGCCCCAGACTCACGTCCACCGGGAGGTCGTAGAGGCGGAGCGCTTCCTCGGCGTACTCGCGCAACTGTTCGGGTTTCGAGACGAAGTCGTCTGCGAGGTCGGAGTCGTACCGATAGAGTTCGGTCCAATCGACGTGGAGCGAGCGCTGTTCGTTCGGATAGTTCTGGGCGAGTTCGCCGATTTCGTCGCTGTAGTACCGCCGGTAGAACTGCTCGAAGTTATCAATCAGCTCCGTGTTCTCCGCGCGAGCCATTCAAAGAACTCGTAGTTCCTCCTTCGATAAGAACCTTCGTAAAGCAGAGCGGAAGTGAAGCCGCCGTCTCTCCCACGGAGGGCGGCGCTACCCGCCGGAGAGGACGACGTTACCCGCCGAGATAGAGCTGCGACACTTCCTCGTTGTCGATGAGGTCGGCCGCGGCGTTCTCGAAGCGGACCGAACCTTGGTCGAGGACGTAGCCGCGGTCGGAGATACCGAGACCCTTCGTGGCGTTCTGCTCGACCATGAGAATCGCGGTGTCCATCTCGTTGACGGCCTGCACGTGTCCGAACACGTCGTCGGCGGTGTTCGGCGCGAGTCCGGCCGACGGTTCGTCGATGAGGAGGACGTCCGGTTCCATCACGAGCGCCCGAGCGAACGCCAGCACCTGTCGCTGTCCGCCCGAGAGGGTGTTGGCCTTCGCCGACCGCTTCTGGTCGAGGATGTCGAAGCGGTCGTACAGGTCCGCGATGACCTCCGAGAGACCGTCCTCGCGGGCGACGCCGCCCATTCGGAGGTTCTCGTCGATGGTGAGCGACCCGAACACGTTGTCGGTCTGGGGCACGTAGCCGATGCCCTCCCGGACGATGTCTTCGGGGGCCATCCCGCCGATTTCGCGGCCGTGATACTCGACGGTTCCCGCCCACGGCGTCAGCATGCCGAAGGCCGTCTTGAGGACGGTCGATTTGCCAGCGCCGTTCGGACCGATGAGACAGACGATTTCGTCGGCGTCGAGGTGTATCGAGCAGTCGTCGAGCACCTGCACCTCGCCGTAGCCGCTGTCCACGCCCGACAGTTCGAGAACGTGGTCGCTCACGTGCCACCTCCCAGATACGCCTCGACGACGCGGTCGTCGGACTGCACCTCGTCGGGGGTTCCCTCCATGAGAACGCTCCCGCGGTCTAACACCACCACCGGGTCTGCGAGATTCATGACGAACTCCATGTCGTGTTCGATGAGCAGGAACGTCGTCCCCTGCTCGTTGAGTCGGCGAACCTGCTCGGCGAGTTTGTTCCGGAGCGTCGGGTTGACGCCCGCGACCGGTTCGTCCAGCAGGAGGACCTCCGGTTCGGCCAGCATCGCGCGGGCCAGTTCGACCAGTTTCATCTGCCCGCCCGAGAGGTCCGTCGCCGGTTGCGTGGCGAGGTGATCGATCTCGAACTCCTCCAAGATTCGCTGGGCGTCGGCGAGGTTGCGCGACTCGCTCTCGGCGACTTCGCCCGGCGAGGTGAACAGTTTCACGAACGACTCGCCGGGTTGCTTTCGCGGTCCCACCAGCATCGCCTCGCGGACCGTCATTCCCTCCAGTTTCCGGGGGGTCTGGAACGTCCGAATCAGTCCGTGGTCGGCCACTTCGTACGGTTCCGCGCCGGTGACGTCGGTCCCGTTGACCTCGACGCGCCCGGCGTCGGGTTCGTAGAATCCCGAGATGAGGTTGAATATCGTGGACTTACCGGCACCGTTCGGACCGATGAGACCGGTGATGGTCCCGCGTTCGACCTCGAAGGTGGCGTGGTCGGTGGCGACCAGTCCGCCGAACGACTTCTGGAGGTCGTCCACGCGCAGGACGACGTTCTCCTTCGAGAGGTTCGCGCCCAGACGCGGGTCGGTCGCGGATTCGAGGTCACTCACCGTCGCCACCTCCCTTGGCGTCGCGGACGCCGGAGTCTGGCCGGGACGGCGCGCCGTCGACGGCGTCGGGCCAGATGAGTTCGCGCTGGGGCGGCAGGATGCCCTCCGGTCGGACCCGCATCAGCGCGATGATGAGGACGCCGATTATCAGTAGCCGCAGCGGCGCGGGGTCGAAGGGAACCTGAAGATGAACGAGATATCCGCCGAGTTCGAACATCAGTTCGAGTTCGTTGAGGAACCGGGTGCCCTCGCGGATGGCGACGATGACGAACCCGCCGAACAGCGCGCCGCGGTTCGAACCGCTGCCGCCGAGGATGACCGCGACCCAGACGTAGAACGTCGTCACGGGGTCGAGGTCGCCGGGGCTGACGAACAGGTTCAGGTGGGCGTAGAAGACGCCCGCCAGCGCCATTATCAGACTGCCGAGGACGAACGACTGCATCTTGAACGAGTAGGTGTTCTTCCCCAGCGCCCGCGCGAGGTCCTCGTCGGACCGAATCGTCCGCAGGACGCGACCCCACGGCGAGCGGTGGGCGCGCTTGAGGACCGCGTAGGTGACGCTGACGAACGTCACGACGAGCGCGACGTTCAACAGCGCGTTCCAGAACGGCGTTTCGAGGACGATTCGAGCGCCGGGGAGCGCGACCTCCAGTCCGGGCATCGCGCTCGGGAACGTGTCCAGCAGCGGCCACCCCTCGAAGAAACTCGGGATGCCGCGGACGCCCGCGCTCCCGTTGGTCCACTGGCGTTCGTTGAGGACGACGAGTCGGACGACCTCGGCCAGTCCGAGCGACGCGATGGCGAGGTAGTCCGCGCGGAGACGGAGCGTCGGCACGCCGATGAGGACCGCCAGCAGGCCCGCGACGACGAGCGCGACCACGAGTCCGACGAGCGGGCTGTACCCCCCGGCGATGGGGGACGTACTCGCGCTCATGAGCGCGGTGCCGTACGCGCCGATACCGAAGAACGCCGCGACGCTGAAGTTGATCAGTCCGGAGAACCCCCACTGGGAGTTCAGTCCGAACGACAGCAGCGAGTACATCCCCGCGAGACCGACGAGATACAGGAAGTACGTCGGCGCGAGTCCGCCCGAGAGCAGGCCGAACAGCAGCAGCGCTGCGAACCCGACGACGAAGGCGAGGACGCCCTGTTCGGGTCGCGTGAGGTCCGCCCAGTACTCGGTCGGGTCGGTGAGTGCGCCCATCTCAGGTCGCCTCCTGTGCGATTCCGTTGGGACGGACGAGCAGCACGGCCACCATGATGACGAACGCGATGGCGTTGGCGTACTCGATGCCGACGGGAAGCACCGGCGTCAACTGGTTTATCATGCCGATGAGGAGTCCGCCGAGCATCGCCCCGTAGACGGAGCCGATACCGCCGAGGATGACTGCCGCGAAGATGAGCAGCAGCAGGTCGAACCCCATCCGCGGCGCGAGCTGGTTGTAGAGACCGAGGAACACGCCGCCAGCACCGGCTAGTCCGGCGCCGATAATCCACGTCCACAGTTTGATGCGGTCGGTGCGGATACCGCTCACGCGGGCGAGGTCGGGGTTGTCCGCCATCGCGCGCATCTTCCGACCGAGGTCGCTGTGCTGGAGCAGGACGTGAAGCCCGCTCACCAGCACGAGCGCCGAGACGGCGATTGCCACGTCGTGTTGGGTGACGCGGATTCCGTAGGGGACGAGCCACTCGATGGGCCGGAGCGGTCGGATGTCGTACCGGGTGAAGTCCGCGCCGAACCCCATCTGAATCACCGCGCGGTAGACGAAGGCGACGCCGATGGACGTTATCAGCAGTCCGATGGAGCCGACGTCGAGCGGTTCGTAGACGACCTTCTCGGTGACGACGGCGACGACTGCCGCCACGGCGATACCGACCAGCAGCGCGACGAAGAAGCCCAGCGGAAGTCCGAACACGGCTCCGCCGAGGCCGCCGACGGCCCCGAAGGTGACCAGCGCCGAGTACGCCCCGATGGTCATCGTGTCGCCGTGGGCGAAGTTCGCGAAGTCGGCGATGCTGTAGACGAGCGACAGCCCGATACTCCCGAGGACGATGATGCTGCTGAATATCAGCCCGTTGACGAAGTGTTCTAGAAGGGCCATTGGGTGCTTACGACTCGATGAAGCCGGTTCCGACGTAGTCGTGGTTCTCGACGGTGAGAATCTGGAGATAGCCCACGGGGTCGCCGTTCTCGTCGAAGTCGATGGGACCGCTGACGCCCTGATAGTCCACGTCATCCACGCCACCGCCGTCGGAGAGAATCTTGCTCGCGGCCTCGAAGGAGGTCACCTTCTGGCCCTCCGGCCGAGTCACCTCGCGGACGGTCTTCTGGAGCGCCTTGCCGGTGAACTCGTCGGCGGCCTGAATCGACAGGGCTGCCGTGACGACGCAGTCGTAGGCGTAGGCCGACCACGCGGTCGGTTCCTCGCCGTACTCCTCTTTGAACGCGCTGGCGAACTCCTTGTAGTTGTCCTGGTCAACCGGGGCCGACGGCACCACGATTTTCATGCCGTCCATGCTCCCTTTCGGGGTGTTCTCGAGGACGTTGTCGCCCGAGACGGAGTCGGCACCGTAGAACTGCGCCTCGTAGCCGCTGGAGTAGGCCTCGTTCACCATCGTGGCGAACTCCGCCTGATAGGTGATGAACAGCCACGCGTCGGCACCGGAACTGTTCATCTCCGAGACGACGCCCGAGTAGGACTGCTGCTTCTGGTCGTGGGGGTTCTTGTAGGCTATCTCGCCGTCGTAGGACTGCTCGAACGCGTCGGCGAGGCTCTGCCCGTAGTCGTTGTTGACGTAGGTGACGGCGACTTCGTCGTAGCCGTCGTCCGCGATGATGTTCGACAGCGCGGTCGATTGGGTGCGACCGGTCGGCGACATCCGGAGCAGACCGGGGAAGTCGGTGAGACTCAGTCCCGTGGAGTTCTGGCTCAGTTGGACGACGTCGGTGCCCTGAACGACGCTCTCGTAGATGGCCAGCGAGACGCCGGACCCGACGGACCCGATGAGGAAGGGGACCTGATTCTGGTTCACCAGCTTCTGGGCGGCCGAGACGCCGCCCTGACTCTCCGACTCGGAGTCCTCGACGATTATCTTGAGGTCTCGTCCGTTGATGCCCACGTCGTTCACTCGCTTCAGTGCGAGGTCCTTCCCGCGCTGATTGCGCTCGCCGAACGCCGACAGCGAACCGGTGAGCGAATCCACCATCCCGATGGCGTAGGGGCCGCCGTTGCTTCCGCTTTCGGTCGTCCCGTCGGTTTCGGTCGTCCCGTCGGTTTCGGTCTCCGTCGTCTCCTCGGACCCGTCGTCCGTCGAACTCACGCAACCGGCCAACGCGGTGACGCCCGCGCCGCCCGCGGCCTTCAGCAGCGTCCGCCGGTCGATGATATCCACGATGTTTCGTGACATTACGTCTATGTGGAGTTGTACCACGAGGGGGTTAACCCCGGCCCGACCATGGTCGGGCATCCCGGTAGAGCAACTGAAAGTCGCGAAAACGCTGTTTTCGTGTATTCACGGGACTAGCACTTATACTCACCGGCCGTTCGCTGTAACTTATGGTCGGGTTCCCGTATAGGTGGGTCGCGTCTCTAGTGTGCGTCGTGATACCACCGATTGCCAACGACTTCGTCGCAGGCGAGACGCCCGAGTCGGCGCTGACCCACGTGGACGGCGTGAACGACCGAGGCGTGGCGGCCATCCTGAATCTGCTCGGCGAACACTACGAGGACCGCCCGCCCGCGGACGCCGACGCCGACGCGTACGTCGAACTCGCGGCGGCCATCGCCGACCGGGGGTCCGACGCCTGCATCTCCGTCAAGCCGAGCCAGATCGGACTCGGCGTCGGCGACTCCGTCTTCCGGGAGAACCTCGCGCGAATCGTGGACGCCGCCGACTGCTTCGTCTGGATAGACATGGAGGACCACGAGACGACGGACGTGACGCTGGACGCTTTCGAACGACACGCCCGCGAGACGGACGGCCGCGTCGGCGTCTGCGTGCAGGCGAATCTGAAGCGGACCCGCGACGACCTCGAACGACTCGCCGACGTGCCGGGCAAGGTGCGCCTCGTCAAGGGCGCGTACGACGAGTCGGCGGAAATCGCCTACAAGAAGAAAGCGCGCGTGGACGAGTCGTACCGAGACCTCCTCTCGTTCATGTTCCGCGAGTTCGACGACGGCGTCGCCGTCGGCAGTCACGACCCCGCGATGATAGACCTCGCGCGAGAACTCCACGACGAACACGGGACGCCCTACGAGGTGCAGATGCTGATGGGCGTCCGCGAGCGGGCGCAGTTCGACCTCGCCGAGGACGTCGAGGTCTACCAGTACGTCCCCTACGGGAGCAAGTGGTTCTCCTACTTCTACCGCCGCATCCGCGAGCGGAAATCGAACGCGCTGTTCGCGCTGCGGGCCATCGTCGGGCGCTGAACTGTGGTCGGGGGTATCTAGAGGAGGCTACGGGTCGAGAAGTTTCGACTCGGCTTTCCGGAGGTGTTCGAGCAGCGTCGTCTTCGAGACGTCGAGGTCGTCGGCCAGTTCGCGGGTCGAGGTCCCGCGGGGCCACTCGTAGTACCCCGTCTCGCGGGCGTGCTCGAAGACCTTCCGCTGGGTAGTCGTGAGCGTGTCGAGTCGCTGGTCGCGCGGGGACCGGCCGTTGGCGTCGGCGGCCGTGATGGAGTCGATGCTCACCTCGGCGCCCGCCTGCTCGCGGACGGTCTGCAGCGCGTCCTCGATGCCGGACCGTTCGCCCGCGAACCCGACGTGCCACTCCTCCCTGCCGTTCTCGATTCGGACCGGCGCGCTGTGGACGAATCCGTTCTCCAGTAACGTGGGACAGACCATGTCGTCGGGGTCGTACTCCAAGAAGAACTCCCGGACCACGTTGCCCGGCGCGTTGCGCGCGCGGCCGAAGCGCTCCTGCAGTTCCAGCAGTTCCCCGGCGCGGTCGGACGCGCGGATGGCGTCGAAGAGGCGTTCGACCTCTGCCTCCGTCTCGCCGAAGGCCGTGAAGAGACCGTTGACCGACGACGGTCGGTCCTCGGTCGTCGGGGAGTTGTAAATCGCGTGCGCCAACACGCCGCCGCCGGTCCGTTCGGTCGCCTCGATGGCCCAGCAGTTCGGATGCCACAAGTCGAGCGTCAGTCTCGTTCCCGGTATCTGTTCCGCGATAGTCATCCCTGATATAGGCCTCACGCACTATTGCGTGTGTCGGTCCAACGAGGATGCGCCCGACCATGGTCGGGGACGCGTCGGACGGGACTGTCGACCGGACTCGCGACGCGACGGGTCCGGACGCCTCGCCCGTCCATGGTCGGCGGGGGAATTTGGCGCTCTCCCACCAGACGAACACCACGAACACCGATGGCAGACGCACACCGACACTACATCGACGGCGAATGGGTCACCGGCGAGAGTTCCGACACGTTCACGAGTCAGAACCCCGCGACCGGCGAAGCGCTCGGCGAGTTCTACCACGGAACGCCCGGGGACGTAGAACGCGCCGTCGAGGCCGCCGACGAGGCGTTCGAGGAGTGGCGCGAACTCTCCCGCATCGACCGCGCGGAGTACCTCTGGGACGTGTATCACGCGCTCAAGGAGCGAACGGACGAACTCGGCAGAATCGTGAGCCAAGAGTGCGGCAAGGAGATTTCGGAGGGGCGCGCCGACGTGGTCGAGGCCGCCCACATGGTCGAGTGGGCCGCGGGCGACGCCCGCCACCCCAAGGGCGACATCGTCCCGTCGGAAATCGCCGCGAAGGACGCCTACATGCGCCGGAAGCCCCGCGGCGTCACGGGGTGCATCACGCCGTGGAACTTCCCGGTCGCGATTCCGTACTGGCACATGGCGGTCGCGCTGGTCGAGGGCAACACCGTCGTGTTCAAACCCGCCGAGCAGACGCCCGAGTGCGCCCACGTCGTCGCGGAACTGTTCGCCGAGGCGGGTCTCCCGGACGGCGTCTTCAACATGGTACAGGGCTTCGGCGACGTCGGCAACGCCATCGTCGAGTCCGACGACGTGGACACGGTGCTGTTCACCGGGTCGGCGGAGGTCGGCCACAGCATCGGGGAGTCGGTCGCCGCCGACCCCGGCAAGCGGGTGGCGTGCGAGATGGGCGGGAAGAACGCCGTCGTCGTCACCGACGAGGCGGACCTCGACGTCGCAGTCCACAGCGCGGTGATGTCCTCGTTCAAGACGACGGGCCAGCGCTGCGTCTCCAGCGAGCGCCTCGTCGTCCACACGGACGTGTACGACGAGTTCAAGGACCGTTTCGTCGAGGCCGCCTCCCGAGTCGCGGTCGGCGACCCGCTAGACGAGGACACCTTCATGGGGCCGCTGGTCGAGGCGGCCCACCGCCAGAAGGTGGCGAACTACAACGAACTCGCGAGAGAGGAGGGCGTGAACGTCCTCGTCGATAGGACGGACCTCGACGCCGACGAGATTCCCGACGGCCACGAGGACGGCCACTGGGTCGGTCCGTTCGTCTACGAGGCGGACCCCGACGCCGACCTGCGTTGCACCCACGAGGAGGTGTTCGGCCCGCACGTCGCGCTCCTCGAGTACGAGGGCGGTATCGAACGCGCCGTCGAAATCCAGAACGACACGGAGTACGGACTGGCGGGGGCGGTCATCTCGGAGAACTACCGGCAGATAAACTACTACCGCGACCACGCCGAAGTCGGTCTCGCGTACGGCAACCTGCCGTGCATCGGCGCGGAGGTCCAACTGCCGTTCGGCGGCGTCAAGAAGTCCGGCAACGGCTACCCCAGCGCCCGCGAGGTCATCGAAGCCGTCACCGACCGGACCGCGTGGACGCTGAACAACAGCACGGACATCGAGATGGCGCAAGGTCTCTCGGCCGAGGTCACGACCGATGACGACGAGTGAGTCCGCCGACGGGTCTCGGCCGCCCTGCCCGCAGTGCGACGCCGCGGTCCGATTCCGCACCGGAATCGAGACCTGCGAGCAGTGCGGATGGGTTCGGGTGCAGGGTGCCGACTGAAGCGGAGTAGTCGCGGCCGCGGCCCGACTCCGAATCCGCGGATCGGAGGTGTTTTGTGTCGATACGCGAAATGGACACGTAGACGGCACGGTCAGCAGTACCTTTCAGCCCGCGTGGTTTCCACGTGTGGTCACCGCTGACTGACCTACTCCGTCTGTTGAAAGACCACGAGCGGCGGCTATTGCTCTATCCGGAGTACTCCACACTGCCAGCATCAGGTGTTCACAGTATCGAAATTTCCGCAAAACAGTCGTGTTTAGACGGCATGGGACCGCCCGGATTTGAACCGGGGTTATCGGCACCCAAGGCCGAAAGGATACCAAGCTACCCCACGGTCCCGCACCAGTTAGTAGCGCGCCAGTGTATGTAAAGGATTTCGTTTGTGGCGTGTCGTCCCAGATACGTCACGGCGTCACGCCCCATATCGCGGCGATACCGAGCGTCGTGGTGATAGCGAACAGGATTTGGAGGGGTGCGCCCACCCGAACGTAGTCGGTGAACTTGTACCCGCCCGGCCCGTAGACGAAGAGATTCGTCTGGTAGCCGACCGGCGTCATGAACGCCGTCGAAGCCGCGAACGTGACCGCGAGGACGAACGCGAAGGCGTTGGCGTCGAGTTGGACGGCCGCCTCCGCGGCCACCGGAATCATCAGCACGACGCTGGCGTTGTTGCTGACGATGTTCGTCAACACCGCCGTCACGACGTAGAACAGGCCGAGGACCGCTATCGGCGGGAAGAAGTCGGCCGACAGCACGAGCAGGTCGGCGATCAGGTTGGCCGCGCCGGTCTCCTCCATGGCGATGCCGAGCGGGATGACGCCCGCGAGCAGGAAGATGACCTCCCACTCCACGGCGTCGTAGACCTCCGGCGGTTCGAGGACGCCCGTCACGACCATCACCAGCGCGCCCGCGAGCGCCGAGACCATGATGGGGAGCACGTCGAGGGCGGCCAGCGCGACCACGGCCGCGACGATACCCACCGCGAGCGGAATCTTCGATTCCCGGTAATCGGGTCGTTCGACCTCTTGGGCCACGATGAAGTCGCGGTTGACGTTCAGACGCGAGATGCTGTCGGGCGTCGCGTAGACGAGCAGGGTGTCGCCGACCTGCAACTCGGCGTGGTCCATGCGCTTGCGGATGAACTCGGGACCGCGCCGGAGCGCGAGGACCGTCGCGTCGTAGCGCTCGCGGAAGTTCGCAGTCGCGAGCGTCTTACCCATCAGCGACGACCGGGGCGCGACGACTACCTCCACCAGATTCCGTTCCTCGTTCGCGGTTTCGAGTTCCTCCTCGGTCACGTCGACGTTCGGGACCAGCGCCAACCCCTCGGCGTCGATGAGGTCGAGGAGCGTGTCGCGGTCGGTCCGGACCGCGAAGATGTCGTCGGCCTGAATCTCCTTGGGACCGAGCGGTTCGGCGAACGACTGCCCGCCGCGGACGAGTTGGACGAGGTCCACGTCGAAGTCGATGTCGGCGAGCGCGTCCCCGACGGTCCGACCGACCAGCGGCGAGTCGCCGCGGACGACCACTTCGGTCAGGTACTCCTCCAACTCGAACTCCTCGGTGAGGTCGTCCTCCGGCGGGATGCGAGCGGGCGTGAGCCACCGACCGAGGGTCATCAGGTACGCCGTGCCGACTATCGAGACGAGGACGCCGAGCGAGGTGAACTCGAACATCGAGAAGGCGTGGAGATCGCCGAACGCCGCCGGGTTCTGCTCGCCGAGGCGGGCCGCGAGGTCGCTGGCGAGGATGTTGGTCGAAGTCCCGATGAGCGTGAGCGTCCCGCCGAACATCGAGGCGTACGAGAGCGGGAGCAGCAGTTTCGAGGGAGAGGTGTTGCCCTCGTGGGCGAGGTCAGTCACCATCGGCATGAGGATGGCGACCGCCGCGGTGTTGTTGATGAACCCCGAGATGGAACCGACGACGCCGATGGTCGCGCCGAGTTGCCGGGTCTCGTCGTCTTTCGTGAACGCCGCTATCTTCCGGCCCAGAATCTGGACGACCCCGGTCCGTTGGACGCCGTAACTCAAGATGAACATCGCGAGGACGGTGATAGTCGCGGAACTGGCGAACCCCGAGACGCCTTCCGCGGGCGAGACCCGCGTCCACGGTTCCAGCACCATCAGCGCCACCATGATGCCGATAGCGGTGATGTCGATGGGGACGGGTTCGGTGGCGAACAGCACCAGCGCTACGAGGATGACGAGAAAGACGACAGCGATGCCCGGCGTCAGCGAGAGTACCACGTCGGAGTACAAGTCGCGGCGAGGTCAAAAAAGATACGACCGCCGACCGCGGCCTTCGCTACCGGTTTTCCCACACCGTGACGCGACCGTCGCCCGTGACAACGACTAGATAGTCGTCGATGGAGAACTCGAACTGCCAGTGGCCGTCCGACGACCGGCGCTCGAACAGCGCGTCGAGGGCTTCGAGGTCCACCGCGTCGTAGAGTTCGAGGTCACAGTCGGTCGGGTCCACGCCGTGAGCGGTGGCCACCGCGTCGATTACCGTCTCGCTGAGTGCCGCCGACCCGTCTGCGTCGTGGGTCGTCTCGTACGCCGCGGACCGTTCGCGACGCGACCGGTCGTCGTGTGCTGTCGCCATCGGTACGAAGTTGCATGTTCCGGTACATTAAAACCCGTCAGACTGGCGTCAGACGCTGACGGTAAAAGGGGCGACGCGTCGAGCGATAGGAGTCGAGGTCCGAAGTCGGAGGTTCGCGTCCGAGACGGTCGTCACGCGTCACCGGGAGGGGTCACTCCTCTTCGCCGTGGAGTTCGAGTTCGGCCACGATTTCGAAGGGATGGCTGTCCTTGCGAATCCCGTCGAGAATCTTGAACGCCTCGTCGGGCGCGAGGAAGTGGCTGGTGACGACCCGGCCGAGGTCGGTGGGTTCCAGTCCGTCGATGAACCCGTACTCCAGCAGTTTGCCGAG
This sequence comes from Halorussus aquaticus, assembly GCF_024218795.1. GTDB lineage: Archaea > Halobacteriota > Halobacteria > Halobacteriales > Haladaptataceae > Halorussus > Halorussus aquaticus. The sequence continues at coordinate 1,128,153 of NZ_CP100400.1, read as the reverse complement.
GGCGTGCTTGGTCGGGATTTCGCCGATCATTCGGTCGCCGAGTCGCTTGGCCTGGTTCCCGGCGACCGTGATGTTCGCCAGCGTCTCCTCGACCGCGGCGCTCTCGTCGTAGAGGGTCTGGACGTCCTCCATCTCGCCTTTCAGGAGTTTGAACGCCACTTCGTCCTCGCTCATCTCCATGCTGTTGTGGTACGCCGCGTCGGGTTCGACGAGGACGTACACCCTCCCGCGGTCGTGGTAGTCCGGACGACCCGCGCGCCCGAGCATCTGGTGGAACTCCTGCACGGAGAGCCACTCGATGCCCATGGCGAGCGTGTCGAAGATGACCTGCGAAGCGGGGAAGTCCACCCCGGCCGCGAGCGCCGCCGTCGTCACGACCGCCGCGAGGTCTTGGTCGGCGAACATCCGCTCGACCTTCTTCCGGCGACCGTAGTCGAGACCGGCGTGGTAGGGCGCGGAACTGTACTCCAACTGGCGGGACATCTCGTGACACCGCCGCCGGGAGTTGGTGAAGATGATGGTCTGGCCCCGGTAGCCCTGCGAGGACTTGGTGTCGTACTCGCGCTTGACCAGTTTGTTCTCGATGTCGGGTTTCTCCTTGCCGTCGGCGAAGGTGACGTGGCGTTCGAGCGGAACCGGACGCTCCTCGTACTCCACGAGGTTGGCCTCCAGCGACGCCGCGAGACTCGACGGGTTGCCGACCGTCGCAGAGAGGTAGACCCACTGCGCGCCGCCGTAGTCGTCGCGCCGACTGGCGCGCGTCTCGGCGTAGTGCTTGAGGCGCGCGATGAGACCGTCGAGGCGGTGGCCGCGCTCCTGTTCCTTGAGGGTGTGGACCTCGTCGATGACGACGGTCCCGATGTCGCCGAGGTCCCGGCCGGTCCGGAGCGCGTGGTCGACGCCCTCGTAGGTGCCGACGATGACGTCGGCGCTCGGGTCGAAGGCGTGGCCGTCGTCCCGGACTCGGCTCGCGCCCACGCGGATGGTCACGTCCACGAGGTCGCCGTACTCCTCCTCGAAGTCCTCGTGCTTCTGGTTGGCGAGCGCGACGAGCGGAACCAGAAAGAGCATCTTCCCCTTCCCGTTCAGCACGCGGTCGATGCCGGTCATCTCGCCGACCAGCGTCTTCCCGGTCGCGGTGGCGCTCACGACGAGTTGGTCATCGCCGTCGAGCAGGCCGTTCTGGACCGCGAGGCTCTGGACGGGAAGCAGTTCCTCGAACCGGGGTTCCAGCAGGTCTTGGATGCCCGGATGGAGGTTCAGCGAATCGACGCGGATGTTGTCCACGTCCTCGACGTTGGCGCTTATCTCGTCGAACTTGGTGAGGTCGGGGTCGAGTTGTCCCTTCAGCAGGTTCGTGATGCGTTCGAGGTCCTGCACGTCCAGCAGGAGGTCTTCGAGGCGGTCCTGCGCTTCGCGGGTCATGTCGCCGCGGAACGAGAGTTCGCGCTCCAACTCCTCTTTCGCGCAGTCGGGACAGATGTACTCGCTGCCCGCGTCGATAGCCGTCTCGCTCGTGATGGGCGAGTAGTGGCCGCTCGACGCGCAGAATCGGCACGTTCGGACGGCCTTGGCGTCAAGTTGGTAGGCGTCGAGCATCTCCTGTAGCTCCTCGCGGCCCGCCGCGGAGGTCTGCTGAGAGATGCGGATGCGGTCGGCTCTGCGTGCGATTTCCACGAACTCGTCGGGGCTTCGCGGTTCCTCGCTCGTCCCGCGCTTGATGCGGAACCGGCCGGGCCGCGGCCCGGCGCTCGTCTCCTGCAGTTCGAGTTTGGCTCGGAAGACGCGTTCGCCGTCCCGGTTCACGACCGCGGTGTAGTGACCGGACGACTCGTGGAGGAACAGCGCGTCCACCTGTGGGACCTGCTTCGACACGTTATCCGGTAATAGCTCGCGGTATTTGAGCAGTTCGGAACCGCGGATTCGGTCGTCCCTCGCGCGCCGTCCGCGACTCGTGTCGGGACTGTAGTTCGCGACGGGAGTTCGACCGTGGCGGGGGAAAGGCGAGGAAACGCGGCCATACCGGTGGTTAAGCTCGCAATAACGGACGGGACGTGGCCGTTATTCTCGCGATACTCCGCGGCAACCGGCAAATAACAAAGACTCCATCGTGGTAAGCCCCGACCGCGACCAGATGGACTAACTATGAGGGGGAGACACAACACGCGGTTACCTGAGCGGTTCGACGAGCAAGTGACGCTTGAGATAGACGACGCGGACGGCACGCCGACGGTCCGAATGCAGGACGAGTCGGCCGCCGACGCGTGGATTTCCGCTGACATTCAGGCCCTCGTCTCGCTTCCGGAGTACGAATAGCTTCTAAACGGTGGCGCTCACTCTACCAGTTCTATCTCGTCGTCGCCGTTCGGCACGGCGCAGATGAACGCGCCCGGTTCGTCGCCCTCGTTGCGGTACCAGTGGACGACGCCCGCGGGGATGAGCAGCGAATCGCCTTCGCTGACGGTATGTTCTTCGTCCCCGATTCCGACCGTGTACTCGCCCGAGAGGACGTACTGCTCGTGTTCGACCTCGTTCGTGTGTTCGGGTACCTCCGCGCCGGGGTCGAGTTCGAACCGCCGGATGGCGAAGTTGGGCGCGCCGCGACTCTCGTCGATGAGGACGCCCTTCCGCATACCGTCGGCCGCGCCGACCGCTTCGTACTCGACGTCCTCGCTTCGGCGAATCAGTGGCTTGGGTTGCTGGCTCATGTCCGAGGCTACGCGGGCGAGTGGTAAAAGGTTGCGTCGAAAGGCGAGACGAGAAGTAGGCGGACTTCCGTTGGTATTATTTTACTTTTCGAGCGATACGTATTCGACACGATGTTGGACGTGCGCATCGACGAACTGGAGACGGAAGACGAGTGGAAAGAGGCGTTTCCGGTAATGCGACAGCTCTGGAAAGACACGAGTCACGAGTTCACGCGTGATTCGTTCGTCGAACTCCTCCACGAGTTAACGGAGATAGAAGGGTACCGATTGTTCGGCCTGTTCGTCGACGAGACCATCGTCGCCCTCGCTGGCGCGTCTCTCCGCATGAGTGCGTGGTACGGGCGGTACCTGTGGGTATACGACCTCGTGACGGACGCGGACCATCGCTCGCGCGGCTACGGAAAACAGCTCCTCTCGCACCTGAAACGCTGGGCGGAGAACCGGCAGTGTGAGACCATAGCTCTTGCCTCCGGGCTCGACAGGGAGAACGCGCACCGATTCTACGAGAACGCGAACATGGAGAAGTCCAGCTACGTCTTCAAACAGACGTTGAATCGGTGATCAGCGGGGTCCCCGCAGAAATTTCGATGGCGATGTGAGGACACGCACGGTGGCGACTGCTATCCGAGATGAGGGATTTTCACGGAGTCGAACGAGAGTCTATCAGTCCGACCGCGGCGCTTCCGACAGTTCCGCGTACGGCGTGAACCCGTCGTCGGGAGTCACAAGTCCCGACTGGAGCGCGCACGCCGCCGCCCCGAGACCTCGCGACGAAAGCGGCCCGCGGCGCACGCACCGGAACGCGATGTTCTTGGCCGCGTTGTAGTCGTCGTGGGCCGACGCCTCGCACTTCAGGCACTCGAACTGGTTCTCGTCGAGATTCCGGTTCTGCGGATGCGTGAACCCGCACTCCATGCACCGCTGGCTGGTGTACTCCGGGTTCACTTCCACGACTGCGATGCCGCGCTCGGCCGCCCGGTACTCCACGAACGAGAGGAGTCGCTCGAACAGCCACTCCTGAAACGGCCCGGCCTCGGGGAGCATCTCGACGACCTCGTTCCGTTCGCCGAACGCGACGAGTTCGCAGTCGTACCGTTCGGCCTCGGCGACGATGCCGTTCGCCACCTCGTGGAGGCGCTGACGGACGAACCTGTCGAGGCGGTTGCCCGTCTGTCGCAGGGTCCGGGCCGCGCTCCTCGTGCCGGTCGCCTCCAGCGACGCCTGCACGCGCTCGAACTCCTCGCGGCGGTGGTTCAGTTCGCCCGCGTCGAAGAACTGGGCGGTGCTGGTGACCGCGAGGTTTTCGACGCCGAGGTCCACGCCGAGGACCGTCGCGCCCTCCGTCGGCGGGTCGATGGCGGGCTTGGGCGTCCGGAACCCGACGTGGAAGTCGAACTCCCCGTCGCGGTAGTGGAGCGTGCTCTTCGCCGGTTCCCACTCCTCGTCGTCGAGATACTGCGACTGATACCCGCCGTCTGCAGGGAGTTTCAGGTCGCACCGGACGCGCTCGCCGGTCGTGGTGAGGCTGACCGTCCGGTCGTCGAACACCGTCATCGTCCGGGTGTCGAACGCCACGGTCGGCGTCGTGAACTCGGGCTTCTGGCCCTCGCGCTTCCGGGCGCGCTTGATGGCCTCGGCCGCGCGGTGGGTCGCCAGTACCGCGTGTTGACTGCCGAGGGCGGTCTCCTCGCGCAGGCGGTCGTACGTGAGCTGTTGGACTTCGCTTCTCGTGTGACAGACACCCCACGCCTCGTTGACTGCGAGTTGACAACCGCGTTTCCACTCCGCGACCAACTCCCGAAGCCGTGTGGCGTCCGTCGGAGACACGGAAAGTCCGGTGACTGCCGTCCGTCTACAATACTCGGTGTCTGCCACGTTGTACGTCAGTGTCTCAGGGGGCCTCTTGAATACTTTGGCTTGGCCGTAAAGCCTAAGTTAAACGCGTTGATGGCTTCCGAAATCCGGCGGGGAGAGTCCTCCGGCCCCACTGTTAATAGTCTGCCACGGGTACTCACACGTATGAGAAGTTTCACCGTCGGTCGGGCGTTCGGCATCCCCATCAAACTCGACCTGACGTTTCTCCTCATCCTGCCGGTGTTCGCGTGGCTCATCGGCTCGCAGGTCGGACTCTGGGTGGAAAACCTGAACCTATTTCTCGACCCGAGTCTCAGCAGCGAGACGCTCACCGCGGGGAATCTGGAGTGGATACTCGGGGCCGTGGCCGCCGTCGGCCTGTTCGTCGGGGTGGTTCTCCACGAACTCGGCCACTCGCTGGTCGCCATGCGCTACGGCTTCCCCATCGAGTCCATCACGCTGTGGATATTCGGTGGTATCGCCAAACTCACGGAGCAACCAGAGGACTGGCGGGAGGAACTCCTCATCGCCATCGCGGGTCCCGCGGTCAGCATCGCGCTGGGCGTCGTCTCGTACCTCGCGGTCCTCGTGACTCCCGGCGGGTTCTCGACCGTCCGATTCCTCTTCGGCTACCTCGCGCTGATGAACTTCACGCTGGCGGCGTTCAACCTCCTCCCGGGGTTCCCGATGGACGGCGGCCGGGTCCTCCGCGCGCTCCTCGCTCGCAACCGGGGGTTCTCCGACGCGACCCAGACCGCCGCCGAGGTGGGGAAACTGTTCGCCATCCTGCTCGGACTCGTCGGCCTGTTCGGCGGTAACTGGGTCCTCATCGGCATCGCGTTCTTCATCTACATCGGCGCGACTAGCGAGGCCCAGCAGACCGTGATGAACGCGGCGTTTCGGGACGTGCGCGTCCGGGACGTGATGACCGACGCGGACGACCTGCGGACGGTCGAACCCGACACCTCCGTCGCCGACCTGATGGAGACGATGTTCCGCCAGCGCCACACCGGCTACCCGGTCGTCGAGAACGGCGAACTCGTCGGGATGGTCACGCTCGAAGACGCCCGGGAGGTGCCGGAAGTCGAGCGCGACGCCTTCACCGTCGAGGACGTGATGTCCACCGACCTGAAGACGATTCCGGCCTCGGACGACGCGATGTCGGCGTTCGAGCGGATTCAGGAACACGGCATCGGTCGCCTGCTGGTCATCGACGCCGACGGCGAACTCGCGGGACTGATATCCAGAACCGACCTCATGACCGCCTTCGACATCATCCAGAAGAGCGGTCGGGCCGACCGCATCACGCCGAGTGACCAGCCCGTTACCGAGCGCGAACAGCCTTCGCAGTAGCCGACGCGGCATCACGAACAGCACGGGCCAGAGATTCGGAATCGTATTCTTTTCTTAACATCTTCCCAATTTATAGTAGTTTTATTACATTTATGGTTCCGATAATTAGGGGCGAGTAAGAAACCTACCTAGGAAATTTTATATAACCTCGGTAGAAAGCCACCCGCTGTGACTGATACGCCCGGTGAGACACGTCGCGAGCGAGGCGACCGCTCGTGGCGATTGACCAGCATCGTAGCGGCGTTGTTGCTACTGACCGCCGGGTGCACTGCGGGTCCGTCGGCGACCTCGACGAGTACGGCCCCGCCAACTGCGGACTCGGCGACCGCGACGAGTACGGCCCCGGACGGACCACCGACGGACGACGGCGAGAACGCGACGAAGAGACACCCCTCCCTCGACTCCCGACTCGTCAGACTCCTGAACGCGACCGACAGGAGCGCGTACGCGGCGCGTAACGGCCTGACGTTCAGGAACGGGAGTGTCCTCGTTATCGTCGAACTCCGTCAGAATCGGACGCTACCCGCCGGGTTCACCGAGGACGTGCGAACGCGGCACGGCCGCCTCGTTCAGGCCAGCGTCCCCGCCTCGACGCTCCGCTCGCTCGCCGACCACGCGAACGTGAGTTACGTCCGCCCGCCCCGCCAGCCGGTGACCGAAGCCCCTTCTCAGGAGACCCCCGGAAATGACACGACCAACTCGTAGCTACGCGGCAGTCGCCGTGGTACTGTTGTTGATTACCGCGACGTTCGCGCCCGTCGTGACCGTCAGCGCGTTGCCGTCGGTCGGGTCCGGACCGCCGGTGACCCACGGCGTGGCCGCGTCGACCGCCGGTAACGACGCGACGACTACCCCGACGGAGACTACTTCGACCACGACGACGGCGACCACCACGGCCACCGGCGGGGACGGAACGACGACCGACGTCGCGGAGACGACCACTTCGACCGCAACGTCCGGTGGAGACGGCCTGCCCGGTATGGAGGACTCGCGGCGGTCGAACGAGTCGAAATCGAACGGCAAGGTGTCTTCCCGAGTCGCCGATATCGTGGCGAACGCCGGGTCGGGTTCGACGGACTCCGAACTCGTGGCCCAGAGCCGAGACGGAACGACGTTCGTCACCGTCGTCCTCGAAGCCGCGCCGGGTCGCGGCGACGACGCGGTTGCCGCGGCCCGCCGTTCCGGCGGCCGGGTCGAACAGCGATACGAGAATCTCGTCAGGGCGCGACTTCCGGCCCCGGCGGTCAAGGCGGTCGCAAACGCATCGGCGATTCAGTTCGTCCGCACGCCGCGACGCCCAAAAGTGACTGACGTGACCAGCGACGGGGGACTGGGCGACATGAACGTCGGAGGCGTCCACCAGAAGGGTTCACCGGGGAGAACACCACTGTCGCGGTCATCGACCTCGGGTTCAACTCGCAGAACTCCGAGATAGCCGACAACGTGGTGAAGACGATGGACACGTACGACGGGGACTTTCAGGACGTGTCCGACCAACACGGGACCGCCGTCTCCGAACTCATCGTCGATACGGCCCCGAACGTCTCGCTCGTCCTCATCGACGTCTCGACCGGGATGGGCATCATGGAGGCGGCGGACTACGTGGACAACCACCCCTCTATCGACGCGGTGTCGATGTCGCTCGGCTTCCGGAGCGGTCCCTTCGACGGGAGTTCGACGCTCGACCAGCGCATCGCCACCTCGGTGGACCGCGGGACCCCGTGGTTCATCTCGGCGGGGAACGCAGGCGGTGGGAAGCACCTCGACACCACGTGGAGCGACAGTGACGGGGACAGGTTCCTGAACTTCGCCGGGGGAGACGAGACGCTGAACGTCACGGCTCCGTGCACCGGGTGTAGCGTTAGCGTCTCGGTTAACTGGAACGACTACCCGGACAGCAATCAGGACTACGACGTGTTACTGTACGACGACAACGGAAACGTCCTCGACGAGAGTCAGACCTCGCAAACCGGGAGCCAACCCCCCGAAGAGTTCGTCTCCGGGTCCTCGTCTGCGGGACCGCTACACGTCGCAATCAGAAAGGAGAGCGCCAGCGGTACCGCCAGATTCCAGATATTCAGCAACGACGGCACGAACCTCGAGTACAGTTCGAGCGCCACCAGTCTCACCCGCCCGGCGACCGAGGAGAAGGCGGTCACGGTCGGCGCGATGTACTACTACGACGACAACCTCGAAGCCTTCTCGTCGCGCGGTCCCACGGTGGACGACCGGCGAGGCGTGGACATCACCGCACCCGACGGCGTCCAGACGACGGTCTACGACCAGTTCTTCGGCACGTCGGCGGCGGCCCCCTACACCGCGGGCGTGGCGGCGCTCGTCGAAGGCGCGACGAGGAGAGACCTCAGTCCGTTGGAGATAGAGAACGCGCTCACGAGTACGGCGGTCGAGATGAAGGGCGACGAACCCAACTCGCAGACCGGGTACGGACTGGTGAACGCCGAGGCGGCGGTCGAGGCGACCACCGAACCCGAGGCGTCCGCCCCCGACAAGTTCGACTTCGGCGCGTTCGACACCGGGAGCGTCGAGTCCGACAACGTGACTGTCGTGAACACCGGGATAGCACCGCTGAATCTGACCGACGTGTCGCTGTCGGCGTCGAGCGCGTTCACCGTGACGAGCGGCGGGTCGGGCGGCGTCGTTCGACCCGGCGAGTCCCACAACGTCACCGTGGAGTTCGCACCGAGTTCGTACGGCGAGAAGTCGGCGACGCTCAGCGTCTCGCACAACGACACCGACGCGTCCCCGACGGAAGTGACCGTCTCGGGAACCGGTCTCGCGCCGGTCGCAACCGTCGGCCAGACCAGTGTCGGCTACGGCGACGTCGGAGTCCTCGGCGAGGGTCGGTCCGCCGACGTGGTCCTCACGAACGACGGTAACGTTCCGCTGAACGTGACGACTCTGCAGGTGTCCGGAACCAACGCGAGCGAGTTCCGGATTAGCGGCGGTGACGCGACGCCCGTCGTCGCTCCGGGCGAGAGCCACGCGGTGACGGTCTCGTTCGACCCGGAGACGATGGGGGAGAAGTCCGCGACGCTCTCGTTCGAACACAACGACTCGGACACCTCGCCGACGACCGTCTCGCTCGCCGGGACGGGGGTGGACGCGAGCGGACCCGTGCTCGGGAACGCTACGGTCACCGACGCGACGGACGGTAACGGCGTCGTCGCCGACGGCGATACGGTGTCGGTCGCAGCGAACGCGTCCGACGTACTCGGCGACGTGAGTTCGGTGACCGTGAACGGGTCGGCGTTCGGAGTGGGGAACGTCTCCCTGACCGACGACGACGCGGACGGGCGGTACGACGCGACGGTCACCGTGAACGCGTCGGAGGGTGCCGCGGACGGCGAGTACGTCGTCGAGGTGGCCGCCAGCGACGGCGCCGGTAACTGGAACGCGACCGCGGCGGGGACCCTGACGCTCGACACGACGGGTCCCGAACTGACGATAGGAGACCCGGCGAACGGGAGCGCGACCAACGCCAGCGCGATATCGCTCGCCGGGACGGTCGGGGACGCTCACTCGGCGGTCGCCGGAGTCGAGTTCGAAGCGAACGGGACGTGGTACGACGCCGCGGTGGACGCGAACGGAACGTGGGAGAACACCACCGAGACCCTCGGGAGCGAAGGGACCTACGTCGTCCGCGTTCGAGCGACCGACGTCGCCGGGAACCTCGCCTCGGAGAACGTGACCGTGTTCGTGGACCGGACGGACCCGACGCTCACCGACGCGTCGCTCGGCCGAACCAGCCAGATTCGGCCGGAGGAGAGCATCACGGTGGCGACGAACGCGTCCGACTCGTTCACCGGAGTCGCTGAAGTCGTCACGGACGACGGCGCGCTCTCGGCGTCGAACGACGCAGGGAGCGACTGGGACGGGAGCGTCGAAGCGAACGCGAGTCTCGGGGACCACTCGGTCACCGTCACGGTCAGCGACGCCGCGGGGAACACCGTCGAGAAGACGCTCCCGTACGAGGTCGGCGTCCACGCGAATCTGACCCGGAGCGACGCCGCGAACGACAGCACGCTCGTCGCGCGTCCGGAACGGGGTGCCGTCGAGAACGTCACCATCGACGTGACCGGCGCGTCGGACAACGAGTCGCTGATAGCCGGGGCCGCGAGGACCAACCCCACCGGCGTCGCCGCGCCCGACGCGGCCGAACTCTCGTTCCCGCAGGTCGAGACCTCCGTCGCCAACGCGAACATCTCGAACGCCTCGTTCGCGGTGACGGTGCCGCGGTCCCGCGTCGAGTCGCAGTTCGCGCTGCTGGACACGGTGACGTTCTGGGTCCACGAGGACGGGACGTGGACCCGGACGAACGGGACGCTGGTCGAGCAGAACGGGACGAGTCTCACGTACGCGGTGGCGACGCGTCACTTCTCGACGTTCGCGGTCACCGCCGACGCGGACTCGACGAAGCCGACGATTTCGTCGGTCGGACCCGCGGGCGGTAGCACCGCCGACAGTCACGACGTGAGCGTGACCGCCGACTACGCCGACGACTACGCGGGCGTGGACCCCGCGAACGTCACCCTCTCGGTGGACGGCGAGGCGGCGACGAGCGAGGCGACCATCGACGCCGACGGACTGGCGTACGACGCGAACCTCTCGGACGGGACCCACAACGTGACGCTCAGCGTGCCGGACCGAAACGGTAACGTCCGGACGCGGAGTTGGTCGTTCGAGGTGGACACTTCCAGCGGTGGCGGCGGCGGTGGTGGTGGCGGCGGCGGCGGTGGCGGCGACCCGCCCGAACCCGTGGTGCAGGTGAAACTGACCGACGTGACCGCGAGCAGCGTCCGGGCCGAGGTCATCAGCGCCCGGGCGGGAGCGGCCGGAGAGGTGTCGGTAGACGGCGGCATCGGCGCGGGCGAGGTGACCGTGCGCTCGGTGTCCGTCCGACCGAAGAGCCGAGAAGCGACGTCGCGATTCCTCGTGGACGCCAGCGTCACCGAGACGCCGCCGGACGGCGCGAACGCGCCCGACGTCGCCACCCTCGGCTACCTCCGCGTGGGGACGACGTACATCTCCGACTCGGCGCTGTCGGCGGTCGGCGTCGAGTTCGCGGTGCCCGCCGACGCCACCGCAGTGCCCGAGAACGTCGCGCTCTACCGACTGTCGGACGGCAGTTGGACGCGGGTCGAGACGTCGGTCGCTGGCGAGCGTGACGGTCGGTATGTGCTGAAAGCGAGCGCGTCCGGAACCGGCCTGTTCGCGGTCGGCGTCGCGTCCGCGGAGACCGCCGTCACCGACGCGTCCGTGGACGCCGACAGCGTGGAATCTGGCGAGAGCGTGACCGTCACGGCCACCGTGGAGAACGCGGGGTCCGGGACGGGGACGACGACGGCGGAGTTGACCGTCGATGGCGAGACGGTTCGGACGAAGCAGGTATCGGTGTCGGCGGGCGGTTCCGAGACCGTCACGTTCGAGGTGGCGCTCGACTCGGCGGGCGACCACGAACTCGCTGTCAACGGCGTCTCGGCCGGGTCGGTTTCGGTCGCCGGAGCCACGACCGAGGCGGGTCTGAGCGAGTCTGACGAACGCGGGAGCGAGGCGGACGGAGTCGGCAGCGAAGGCGCTATCCCCGGGTTCGGTCCGGTTACTGCGCTCGTCGCGCTGCTCGCCGGACTGCTAGCGGTTCGGTGGGATGGGCGTTCCCCGTAGGCGATTCGCCTCGGGAGGGAACTTTATCCCCGCGACGAACTCAGTGGTCACCATGTGCGGCAGAACCTCCCTGTTCGCTCCGCCGGACCTCGTCGCCGACCGGTTCGGCGCCGAACCGGTCCGACCGCTAGAACCGAGGTACAACGTCGCTCCCGGACAGCGACATCCCGTCGTCCGAAACGACGACACCGACGCCATCCGGTTTCCGACGTGGGGGTTAGTTCCCGAGTGGGCCGACGGGTCGCCGTCCTCGGGCCACATGAACGCCCGCGCCGAGACGCTGGCCGAGAAGCCGAGTTTCCGCGAGGCGTTCGCCGAGCGCCGGTGTCTCGTCCTCGCGGACGGGTTCTACGACTGGAAGGAGACTCCGACCGGCACGCAACCCTACCGCATCGAGCGCGCCGACCGTGACCCGTTCGCCTTCGCGGGCCTGTGGGAACCCCGGAGCGACGGGAGCGGAACCGACGCCACGTTCACCGTCGTCACGACAGAACCGAACGCCACGGTCGAACCGATACACCACCGGATGCCGGTTATCCTGAACCGCGAGGAGGAGCGTCGGTGGCTCCGGGGCGGCGACGATGGGACCGATACCGAGGACCTCGCGGACCTGCTCGACCCCTACCCCGCTTCGGAGATGCGCGCCTACCCGGTCTCGTCGGCGGTCAACGACCCGGACAACGACGACCCGTCGATAATCGAGGAAGTCGCCGCCGAGGAGGACGTGCAGACCGGACTCGACGAGTTCTGAAAACGGGCGCACGACGGTCCCCCTTCGTTTCGAGTGGAGGTTCCTGTGCGCCGTGCAGTCGAGAATGGAGTCGTCCGCGTCGCGGAACCGAAAGAGGATAGCGAGACTGTACGGCCTCCCGGAACGAGAACTTTCGTGGGAGGGTTGGTGACACGACGGCGGGAAGCCAACCCGCCACCAGAGCCTCCGGCGTCGCCGGGTCGAGCCGTAACCTTGCACGCTCTGCGCCCAAATCGCCGGGCGCATCTCCGTCTAATGCCCGGTTCGGACTTTGTTATGGGCCGTGTTCGCGCCCGAAGGAGGTGGTTGTAAAGAGTGTAGCAGGTGGCTGAAACGCAGTCCGGTCTCTTCAGAGGACTGGTCCGCCCGCGGTAGAGCAAGCACACGCTACGCGGTACTCGAAGTGTTGCTCGCGGAAGAAGGTCCAGGTGCGAGAATCGAACCGGAGCGAGACGTGCTCGCTTCGCTGCGCGCGACTCGCAGAGTTCGATTCTCTCCGGAGGACTGCTCCGCTCGCGGTAGAGCAAGCACACGCTACGCGGTACTCGAAGTGTTGCTCGCGGAAGAAGGTCCAGGTGCGAGAATCGAACCCGCGTCTCAGCCTCCACAAGGCTGAAGGATGGTCCACTACCCCAACCCGGACACGCAGGTGGTGGTAATGTCCTGCGATTAAAATACGTTACGACTCTGCGCGATACTGCCAGACGGTGACAGAGTCGGGTCGGAATCGGGGCGTCGGCGTCGCTCGGGCGACGACACGCTTTTCAGCGCCAGCGCCCTATCCACGCCCAAGCGTGGCCGTCACCGACAAAATCTACGTCAAGAACCACCGCCAGATCGGCTCCCAGTTGGAGACCAACATCCCCAAGGGGGCCTTCAAAGGGGCGACCCTCGACATGCTGTTTCAGGGCGAGAACCTCGCGCAGTTGGACGACACGACGCAGGAACGCGTCCTCGACTTCGCGGAGGACTTCCTCGACTGCGACTGCCAGAGCAACCCCTACTGCGGATGCGCCGAGCGGAAGTTCATGCGCTACCTCCTCGGTCTGCGCGAGCAGGGGTTAGGTCCCGAGAGCATCGTGGACGTGATGACCGACGACTACATGGTCTACGCCTACCCCGGCGACATCCTCTCGTTCCTCGACAACTCGGTCCGGACCCTCGAAGCGGTCGAGGAGTTGGCCGACGTGGAGGGCGACGGCGAGATGGCGGAACAGGCGCGACGGAAGAAGCAGAATCTGTCGGGATAGACGGGCTACCCGAGGCGGTACGTCTCGTCGGTGTCGAGTTCGTCGTCGAGTTCTTCGAGGTGGACGACTTCCTCGGCGTCGTCGCTGGCTTCGAGTTCTCGCTGGAGTCTGCTGACGTACTCCTTGTACTCCTGTAACTGCTCGCGGAGGTGTTCGGCTTCGAGTTCGAGTCGCTCGTGTTCCCTGACGAAGCTCTTGGGCACCTCCACCTTCGGCGGGAACTCGTCGCCGACCTCCTCGCCGAGTTCGCTCTCGGGGACGACTTTCACCCGGCCGTCGTGGGCCACCAGCAGGTCCACGTAGTCGCGGAACACCGCCGACAGCGAGAGGTCGCGCTCCTCGGCTATCTCCCGGAGCGTCTCGAAGGAGTCCTCGTTGACCCGGAAGGAGATAGTTTTGTTCTTGTTGCCCATCTTGGTGAGAAGTCGCACGCGATACCACTTAAGGATTGGTCAGACGGCGGAGCGTCGAAAGTTCGGCCGAACTCTCTATCTTGGCGTCGAACACACTTGAATTCGACCCCGATTCTGTTCGGCCGAGAACGAGGTTGCTCGTCTTGAGTACCCGGTCCGTACCCGCGAACGTGATGACTCACGAGCGACGTGTCCGTCCCCTCGACCGACTCGGCGAACCGCCGAACTCGGAGGTAGAACGGTGGTAGATCCCGCGACCGCGAGCAGACTCCAGTTCGCGGTGACGACTATCGTTCACATCGTCTTCCCGGTGATGAGCATGGGTCTCGCGCCGTTCCTCGTCTACTTCACGTGGAAGGAGATTCGGACCGGCGAGACCCTCTACGAGCGACTCCGTCGGTTCTGGACCAAGATATTCGCGGTGAGCTTCGCGGTCGGGACCGTCACCGGACTCGTCCTCGAATTCGAGTTCGGCACCAACTTCGCGGCGTTCTCGGCCGCGGCCGGGGAACTGTTCGGCGGCCCGCTGGCGGTCGAGGGGATGATGGCGTTCTTCCTCGAAGCCACGTTCCTCGGGGTGTTCGTCTTCGGCCGCGAGCGCGTGAGCGACAGGCTCTACTTCCTGTCCTCGCTCATGGTCGGTCTCGGGACGTGGCTGTCGGCGGTCTGGATTCTGGTCGCCAACTCGTGGATGCAGACCCCTCGCGGCTTCGAGGTCGCCCGCCGGAGCGGCGAGATGACGATTCTGCTGACCGACCCGATAGCCGCGTACGCCAACCCGCGGTTCCCGTGGATGTTCGTCCACATGCAGAACGCGGCGGTCCTCTCGGTGGCGCTGTTCATGGCGGGCGTCGCGGCCTACCATGTCTACCGGCGCGAACACCTCGGCGTGGTGGACGGCGGGAATCTGGACGCCGAGTTCTGGCGCGCGACGCTCAAAATCGCGCTCGCGGTGCTCGTCCTCTCCGCACCCCTCCAAGTTATCCACGGCGACGCGTACGGCCGCCACGTCGCCGAGACCCAGCCCCAGAAGTTCGCGGCGATGGAGGCGGTCTGGGAGACCGACAGCTACGTCCCCGAGTACATCGTCGCGTTCCCGACCAGCGTGGACGACCTGCTGAACCCGCGGGCCAAGGACATCTTCGGCATCGGCATCCCCGGCGGGGCCTCGTGGCTCGCCTCGGGCGGGGACGCGCAGGCCGAGATAACCGGACTGAACGAGTTCGAGGGGTCGCCTCCGGTCGCCATCGTCTTCTGGGCGTTCCGGGCGATGGTCGCAATGGGCTTCTGGTTCGTCCTGCTGGCGTTCTGGGCGGGCTATCGCTGGTGGACCGGCGAACTGTTCGAGGACCGCCTGCTCCAGAAGGCGCTGATGGCGTCGTCGGTGCTGGGTATCGTCTGCGTCGAACTCGGCTGGATAGTCACCGAGGTCGGCAGACAGCCGTGGGTGATTCAGGGCGTGATGAAGACCACCGAAGGCGTCTCGCCCGGTCTCACGGCCACCGAAGCGACGCTCACGCTGGCGGGGTTCGTCGGGGGGTACGCCGTCCTGCTCTCGCTGTACACCTACGTCGTCGGGCGACTGATTCGGCGGGGACCGGAGCGACCAGAACCGGGCGAGAGCGAAGCGACGTCCGACGGCGCGCGAGCGCCAACGCCGACCCCGACGGGGGCGGGTGACGATGAGTAGCCCGCTCCTCCTCCAGACGGTGTGGTTCGGGGTCGCGCTCTCGGACCTCTGGTTCGGCGTCGTGTTCGCGTTCCTCGCGATTTTCCTGTTCCTCGACGGGTGGGACTTCGGCGTCGGGGTCGTCTTCGCCACGCGAGAGGACCACCACCAGCGCGAGCAGTGTCTCGCGGCTATCGGCCCGTTCTGGGACGGCAACGAGGTCTGGCTGGTCGTGTTCGGCGGCGGCCTGTTCGCGGCCTTCCCGCCGGTGTACGCCGCGCTGTTCAGTCGCCACTACCTCCTGCTGTTCGGGGTCTTGGCGGCGCTGGTCCTGCGCGGGATGGCCCCGGAGTTCTACGAGCAGCGCGAGGACCGGCGGTGGCGGACGTGGTGGGGCCGAGCGTTCGTCGCCGGGAGCGTCGGCGCACCGTTCCTGCTCGGAGTGTTCGCCGGGAACTGGTTGCTGGGCGTCGAGGGCGTCGCACCCGCCTCGATAATCGTGGGTCTCGCGGTCGTCGCGCTCAACGTCGCGTCCGGCGCGGCGTTCCTCCGACTGAAGACCACCGGTCCGCTGGCCGAGGAGATGGCCGACGACGGCGCTCGCGCGATGGCGGCCTACCTCGGACTGGTCACGCTGGCGCTCGGTTTGCTGGCGCTCCGTCCCGGACTCAGCGGCGCGCTCCTGTCGCCGCTTCCGGTCGCGCTCGTCGTCGGGTCGGTCCTGCTCGGTGTCGGGTACGTCGTCGCGGCTCGCCGGGACCGCCCCTACGTCGCGCTCGGCGCGTCGGGCGTCGTGACCGGTGGACTCGTCGCACTCGTCGCGGTGCTGATGTACCCCGTCGTGGAACCGGCGACCGGACTGACCGTCGAGGAGGCCGTCGTCGGGTCGCCCGCGGTCGAGTTGCTGACCGTCGGGGCCGCCGTCCTGATTCCGCTGGTGCTGACCTACTTCGGAGTGCTGTACTCGGCGTTCAGCGGCCCCATCGACCCCGAGGAGTCGTACTGACCGGCCGGAACGTTCAGGGCCGTTCCGGCCGTGGCTCCGGGGGTGACTGGTCTGGGTCTGCAGGTGGGGCTTCCGGACGTACCGGAGACCGGATACCTCGGCGTGGCCTGGAGCGTGCTGGAGTTTCTGGTCACGTTCGCGGTGGCGTACGCGGTCGGCAGGTGGGTCGTCGAACCGGGACTCGACCGCGCGCTCGACGGTTGGCGCGTCCCGAAGACCGCCGCGAACGCGTTTCTGAAGGTTCTCCACGTCGCAGTGGTCGTCGTCGCGTTCCGCCTCGCGCTCGACGTGGCCGACTACGGCTACCTGCTGTCGGTTCCGCCGACGGTGGTCGCCGCGCTGACCGTCGCAATCGGGTTCGCCAGTCGAGACATCGCCGCGAACCTCGTCGGCGGCGTCTTCATCGTGACCGACCCGGAGTTCAACATCGGTGACTGGATTCGCTGGCAGGACCGGGAGGGCGTCATCGAGGACATCAGTTTCCGGGTGACGCGCGTCCGCACGTTCGACAACGAACTCCTGACCGTCCCGAACTCCCAACTCGCCACCAGCGCCGTGGTCAACGCTGTCGCCAAGTCGCCCCGGCGCATCTCCCACACCTTCCACGTCGGCGACGACGAAGACCTCGGCGAAGTGGCGTCCATCCTCGTCGCCGAGGCGAGGGCACACGCCGACGTACTCAATCGGCCGACGCCGACAGTCCGCGTGGTCGAACTCGACGACGGTCGGGCGGGCGTGCAGGCCCGCTACTGGATATCCGAACCGTCGCGCGAGGCGTTCGTCACCATCAGGTCGGAGTATCTCGAACGAGTCAGTCGCCGGTTGAACGAGGCGGGCATCGAACTCCCGGAGAACTGGTAGGGCGGGCAGGTTCGCGGACGAGTCGTTCTCCATCTGCGGAATCACAGTCACAGAGTTCGGAGAGGGAAGTCACCGGGTTCGGAGAGAGAAGTCACAGGGTTTCCGCGAACGACCGCAGGAGTTTGTTCTCGGCGCGCCGGAGGTGTTCCTCGGCCGTCCGGCGTTCGACGCCCACCGCGGCCGCGATTTCGGCGGTCGTCGCGTCCCGAGGAATCCGGTAGTAGCCCATCTCGGTGGCGGTCACCAGCACCTCGCGCTGGCGGTCGGAGAGGTCCGGCAGGGCCGAGTCGAACGTGAGCAGCGGTCTGTCGGCCCTGACCGACCGCACCTCGCGCTTCGACTCCACGACGACCGGGAACTCCGCCGCCACGTCCCGGTAGAACGCGGTGAGGTTCGCCGGGTCGAGCGCCAGCACCCGACACCACTTCCGGCCCTCGGCGTACCTGAGCGGCGGGACGAGGAGGCAGTCGTGGACGGCCAGCGTCGCCTCGATGGGGTCGTCGCCGCGCTCTTTCAGGCAGTCGTCGGTGATGAGCAGTCGCTCGTCGCCCTCTACGATTCGCTCGCGGACCCCCACGGCGTCCTCGACGTGTGCGACGACCGCCTCGCCGCCCGCACCGCCGACGTGCAGGAGGTCGCAGTGGTCGTTGCACCAGAGTTCGACCGTCGTGTCGGTGCCCGCGGTAGCGTCGGCGTACGCGCCGGGATGTTCGATTCCGATGACCGCTTCGTGCATCTACCGGAGAAGCGGTCGCGATAGCACTTAAAGTACCCTCCTTGAGGCGGTATTCAGCTATTTGCGTCTCGCGCCCGAACACTGGAGTATGAGCGAAGGCCAACCGGAACAGACCGACGAAGAACGGGGCGATACCGAGCAAGCCACCGAAGAAGCGAACGAGGGGGCCGAGTGGAGCGTCGGCGAACCCAGCGACCAGTGGAAGGAGTACCGGGGCGCGCCGACCGGGACCGACATCGAGTGCGAGGGGTGGCGACAGGAGGCCGCGCTCCGGATGCTGAACAACAACCTCGACCCGGAAGTCGCGGAGAAACCGGAGGAATTGGTCGTCTACGGCGGCACCGGCCGGGCCGCGCGGTCGTGGGACGCCTACGACGCGATTCTGGCGGAGTTACGCGAGTTGGACGACGAGGAGACCCTGTTGGTCCAGTCCGGGAAGCCAGTCGGGCGGTTCCGGACCCACGAGCGAGCGCCCCGCGTCCTCATCGCCAACTCCAACCTCGTCGGCAAGTGGGACAACTGGGACCACTTCCACGAGTTGGAGGCGAAGGGACTCATCATGTACGGTCAGATGACCGCGGGGTCGTGGGCCTACATCGGCACGCAGGGCATCATTCAGGGCACCTACGAGACGCTGGCCGAACTCGCCGAACAGCACTACCCCGACGACGACGGTCTCCGCGGCAAAATCGTCGTGACGGGCGGACTCGGCGGGATGGGCGGGGCGCAACCCCTCGCAGTCACGATGAACCACGGGGTCTGCATCGCGGCGGAGGTAGACGAGGAGCGCATCGACCGCCGCATCGAGACGGGGTACTGTCAGGAGAAGACCGACGACCTCGACGAGGCCATCGAGAAGGCCCAAGCGGCCGCCGAGGCGGGCGAACCCTATTCGGTCGGCGTCCACGTCAACGCCGCCGACATGCTGGAGGGGATGCTCGAACGCGATTTCGTCCCCGACGTGGTCACCGACCAGACCAGCGCCCACGACGAGTTGGAGGGCTACTACCCCTCGGGCTACACGGTCGCGGAGGCCGACGAACTCCGCGAGGAGGACCCCGAGACGTACGTCGAGGAGAGCCTCGACACGATGGAGCGCCACGTGCAGGGAATCCTCGACATGCAGGACGAGGGCGCAGTCGCCTTCGAGTACGGCAACAACATCCGCGGACAGGTCGAGGACCACCGCGGGATGGACGAGGCGTTCGACTACCCCGGGTTCGTCCCGGCGTACATCCGCCCGCTGTTCTGCCGCGGGAAGGGACCGTTCAGGTGGGCCGCGCTGTCGGGCGACGAGGAGGACATCCACCGGACCGACGAGGCGGTGAAGGAGTTGTTCCCCGAGAAGGAGAACCTCCACCGCTGGATAGACCTCGCACAGGAGCAGGTCGAGTTTCAGGGGCTCCCCTCCAGAGTCTGCTGGTTGGGCTATCAAGCGGGCGATGCTCCGGAGGAGCATCGAGACGGAGGCGGTACGACCGCCGGAGCGGGCGACGACCCCGACGGCCTCACCGAGCGCGCCCGGTTCGCCCTCCGAATCAACGAACTGGTCGCCGAGGGCGACATCTCGGCCCCGGTGGTCGTCACGCGCGACCACCTCGACGCGGGGAGCGTCGCCAGCCCCAACCGCGAGACGGAGGCCATGCGCGACGGCTCAGACGCGGTCGCCGACTGGCCCATCCTGAACGCCCTGCTGAACTGCGCGGCCGGGGCCGACATCGTGTCGGTCCACGACGGCGGCGGGGTCGGCATCGGCAACGCGCTCCACGCCAACAACCACGTCGTGCTCGACGGGTCGGACCTCGCGGCCGAGAAGGCCCGGCGGGTGTTCACCACCGACCCCGGAACGGGGGTGATCCGCCACGCCGACGCGGGGTACGACGAGGCGCTCGCGGAGGCCGACGAGTCGAACGTCGCGGTACCGATGCGGGACAGAGAATGACCGAACTCCGACGAACTCACGACTGGATGGGACCCTCAAACGACTCCAACGACGAACAGTTCGGCCACGTGGTCGAACTCGCGAGCATCGCCGACGCCGACCGCTTCGACGCCGCACTGGTCGGCGAACCGTTCGACCGGGCGGTCATCGGCCGGAAGGGCGCGAGCGAGGGACCGGCCGCGCTCCGCCAGCACCTCGCGGGCACGAAGACCCACCACTTCGACGCCGGACCGGTCGGGTCGGTCGCGGACCTCGGCGACGTGACGCTGGGAGACGGACAGTCCGACTCCGGGTCGGTCGCCGACCTGCAGGAGCGCGTCCGGACCGTCACCGAGCGAGTCCACGACACCGGCGCCTTCCCGGTGTTCCTCGGCGGCGACAACTCGATGACCTACCCGAACGCCGCGCCCCTGCTCGACGAGGGAACGCTCGGCGTAATCAACTTCGACGCTCACCTCGACGTGCGGGAGGTCCGCGAGGACCGGGGACCGACCAGCGGGACGCCCTACCGCCAACTCTACGAGGACGGACTCGACGCCTACGCCTGCGTCGGCGCGCGTCACTTCGAGACCTCGACCGGATACGCGGAGTACGTCCGCGAACGGGGCGGCGAAGTCGTCACCGCCGAGGAGGTCGGCGACGACGAGGTGGCGGCCATCGACCGCGCGCTCGACGCGATGGGCGACGTGGACCGCCTCTACGTCAGCGTGGACCTCGACGTGCTGGACGCCTCGGCCGCGCCCGGCGTGAGCGCGCCCACGCCCGGCGGCATCACGACCCGGGAACTGTTCCGGACCCTGCGACTGCTCGCTAGCGGGGCGCAACGCGCCTCGGACAGTCGAGCGGGGAACCCGCGAGACAACGAGGACCGCCTCGCCGGGTTCGAGGTCGTGGAGTGCGCGCCGCCGCTCGAATCGGGCGCGACGAACCTGACCGCGACCGCCGGGGCGCGAGCCATCGCGCACCTGCTGAGCGCCCGACCGGGCGAGTCCGACGGCGCTCGCGGCACGGAGGGACGACGATGACGCTGACAGCAGTCGTCCACGACGCGGCCGAAATCGTGACGCTCGAATCCGCCGAGGACGCCGGAGACGGCGAAATCGACGAGGACGAACTCGGCATCTACACCGACGCCGCCGTCGCGGTGGAGGACGGCGAAGTCGCTCGCGTGGGGGCGACCGGTCCGGTCACCCGCGAGTTCCCGCCCGAGAACGCCGAGCACGCCATCGACGCCAGCGGGAAGTCGGTGATTCCGGGGTTCGTGGACCCCCACACCCACGCGCTGTTCGCGGGCGACCGCTCCGACGAGTTCGAAGCCAAACTGCGGGGCAAGACGTACCAAGACATCATGGAGGAGGGCGGCGGCATCCTCCGGACGGTCAGGGCGACCCGCGAGGCCGGAGACGAGGAACTGCTCGACAACCTGCTGGGCCACCTCGACACGATGCTCGCCCACGGGACCACCACGGTCGAGGTGAAGTCGGGGTACGGTCTCGACACCGAGACGGAACTCCGGATGCTGGAGGTCATCGACCGGGCCGACGACCGCCACCCCGTGGACGTGGTCCCGACGTTCATGGGCGCTCACGCCGTGCCGGAGGGCCGAGAGACCGACGAGTACGTCGAGGAGGTCGTGGACGATCAGATTCCCGCGGTCGAGTCGCAGGGCATCGCGGAGTTCTGCGACGTGTTCTGCGAGGAGGGCGTCTTCGACGTGGCGCAGTCCCGTCGCGTCTTGGAGGCCGGAACGGACGCGGGCATGACGCCGAAAGTCCACGCCGAGGAACTCGCCCACATCGGCGGGACCCAGTTGGCCGCGGAGGTCGGGGCCGCCAGCGCCGACCACCTGCTCCACTCGACCGAGGAGGACGTCGCGGCGCTCGTGGAGAGCGACGTAGTGCCGGTCCTGCTTCCCGGCACGGCGTTCGGTCTCGGCGCGGCGTACGCCGACGCGCGGGCCTTCCTCGACGCCGGGGCCGACGTGGCGATAGCGACCGACTTCAACCCCAACTGCTACAGTCAGAGCATGGGGTTCGCCGCCTCCCTCTCGTGCGTCGAGATGGGACTGACCCCCGCCGAGTCGCTCGTCGCCTCGACTACGAACGCGGCCGCCGCGCTCGACTTACCGGAGAACGTCGGCACCCTCCAAGCGGGGTCGCCCGGCGACTTGGCGGTCCTCGACGCCCCGACGTACGTCCACGTGCCGTACAACTTCGGCGTGAACGCGGTCGAGGCGGTCCTGAAGGACGGGGAGGTGGTCCACCGTGCCTGAGTCGAGTTTCGACTCCGAATCGGAACCGGTACGCGCCGACGGCGAGACCCTCGTGCCCGAGGACGTCGCTCGGGTCGCCCGCCACGACGCGCCGGTCGTGGTGACCGAGGAGACCCGAGAGAAGGTCAGAGTCGCCCGCGAGCGCGTCGAAGAAGTAGTCGAGAGCGGGGAGGTCGTCTACGGACTCAACACCGGTTTCGGCGAACTCGTGGACCAGCGCATCCCCCGCGAGGACATCGAACAGTTGCAGTTGAACCTCGTCAGGAGCCACGCCGCGGGCGCGGGCCGCGAACTGACCACCGAGGAAGTCCGTGCGATGCTGCTCGGTCGGGTCAACGCCCTCGCCAAGGGCCACTCGGGCGTCCGGGAAGTCGTGGTGGACCACCTCGTGACGATGCTCAACGAGCGCGTCCACCCGGTGGTGAAGTCACGCGGAAGCCTCGGCGCGAGCGGCGACCTCGCGCCGCTGGCGCACCTCGCGCTCGTCCTCGTCGGGGAGGGCGAGGCGGAGGTGGAAACCGAGACGGAGGACGGCGAATCGCAGACCGAGCGACTGCCCGGCGACGAAGCGCTCGCCGCCGCCGACCTCGAACCGCTCACGCTCCGCGCGAAGGAGGGTCTCGCGCTCATCAACGGGACGCAACTCTCGGCGGGACTGGCCGCGCTCGCAGTCGTGGACGCCGAGCGCGCCGTCCGGGCCGCCGACGCCGCGGGCGCGCTCACGACCGAGGTGACGATGGGCACCACCGCGTCCGCCGACGACTCCATCGCCCGCGTCCGCCCCCATCGGGGTCACGCCGAGAGCGCGCGGAACGTCAAGCGCCTCACGGCCGACTCCGAAATCGTGGAGTCCCACCGGAACTGCGACCGGGTGCAGGACGCCTACTCGATTCGGTGCCTGCCGCAGGTCCACGGCGCGGTCCGAGACGCGATACGGCACCTCCGGGAGGCCGTGGAAGTCGAGTTGAACAGCGCGACCGACAACCCGCTCATCTTCGACGCGGCGGAGGCCGACGACCGTGCGTCGGGCACCGAGAACGCCGCCGTCCTCTCGGGCGGGAACTTCCACGGCGACCCGCTGGCGCTCCCGCTGGACTACCTCACCAACGCGGTCACCGAACTGGCCGCCATCTGCGAGCGCCGCGTGGACCGGATGCTCAACCCGAACGTGCAGGAGTCCCACCTGCCGCCGTTCCTGACCGAGGGCAGCGGCCTGCGCTCGGGCTACATGATAGCCCAGTACACCGCGGCCGCGCTCCTGAACGAGAACCGCGCGACCGGGCGGCCCTCGATGGACAACACGCCGGTCAGCGGGAATCAGGAGGACCACGTGAGCATGAGCGCCCAGAGCGCCTTCGACGCCCGTGGTGCGGTCGAGAACGCGATTACGGTGGTCGGAATCGAACTGCTCTGCGGCGCGCAGGCCGCGGAGTTCGTCGGCGACGACCTCGCCCACGGCGTCGGCACCGAGGCGACCTACGAGGCGGTCAGGGACGCCGTCCCCCCGCTCGCGGAGGACCGGCCGCTCCACGAGGAGATACAGACCGCCGACGCGCTCGTCGCGTCGGGGTTGCTGGAGGAGCGCGTCGAGGACGCGCTCGGCGAGTCGCTGGCGTAGCGCCGCGGCCAGCGGGTCAGCCCAGCAGGTACTTGAGCCATCCGTTCCGTTTCACGAACTCCGTGTCTTCGAGGTACTGGTCGAGACCGAAGATGCGGCCCGCGCCGAACGCCCCGAGGCCGAACAGGAGCATTGCGTAGACGACGTGGTCGTCCACGACGAGAGCGTGAGAGAGCGGCAAGCTGGCCGCCCAGTAGAACGCCATCATCACCGCGCCCCAGAACGCGCTCCACCGGACGAACGCCCCGGCGAGCAGCGCGAGACCGACCAGCGTCAGCCCCCACTGGTTGAGCGGGTCCACGAGCCACAACCAGTCGTTGGCCAGCGCGGTCCAGAGACCGCCGAAGGGGTTCGCCTCCGGAATCCCGTGGAGCAGGAACCCCTTCGCGGACCAGGACGGGTCCAACACCTTCGTGATTCCGGCGTAGAACAGCGTCCAGCCCATCACCAGTCGGAGGCCGAACAGCGCGTAGCCGACCCACGTCTCGGAGTACCGAAAGTTGGTGTGGCGCCCGAACAGTTCCGCTTCGAGTTCACGAGTGGACATCGGTCGTCACCTCACACGTGCTAGTTGACCGGGAAACACCTTCAAAACGGGAAACGAGTCTCAGAACCTGAAAATCGGAGACCGGCTTATCCGCGACGAAGGAGAAGGCGGAGATATGTACCGGGTCTTGGCCGCGATCGGCACCGACGAGGAGCGCGCGAGAGAACAAGCCGAAACCATCGTCGATCTGCCCCGAAACGGCGACGTGGCGGTGACGCTGTTCCACGACTTCGACGGCGACAATCCCGAGGGAGCGTCGGTACAGCAGGTCGCCGCGGTCCGGCGGGCCGCCGAACGCCTCGAAGACCAGGCCATCGACGTCGGCTACGCCGAATCGAGCGGCGACGCCGCCCGGGCCGTCCTCGAAACCGCCGACGACGTCGGGGCAGACCTGCTCTGTCTCGCGCCGCGCAAGCGTACCCCGACCGGCAAGGCACTGTTCGGGAGCGTCACCCAGCAGGTGATTCTGGAGAGCGACCGGCCGGTCCTCGTTGTCGGGGCCGAGAGCGCGGGCGAATAGCCGGGCGGACGCGAAGCTACCCGACCCTGCTCGGGACCGACGACTGACGGTAGCGGCCGACCGCCGGGGTACTCACACCGATTCGGCCGACCAGCGCGCGCGGTTGGTCGTCTCGTCGTCGTCCGCTCTGTCGCGCTCGTCTCCGTCGGACTCCCCGGCGCGAGACCGCTCGGTCCCGTCGTCTCGCGCGTCGGCTCGAAAGAGACCGTGTTTCTCGCAGTCGTACACGTCTCTGGCGACGTTCTCGGCCGTCCGACCGCAGTCCGGACACGGGTGGGTGGCGTCCTCGACGTCGGCGCTGGCCTCCATCTCGTGGTACACCTCGCGCCATCCGGCGCTCGGGGACTCGCGCTCGTCAGGCATCCGGTCCTCCCTCGGTCTCGCCGACTCCGTCGGTCTCCCCCACGCCCCCGGCTTCGTCGCCGGTTCGGGCTTCGACCTCCGGCGCCGGGGCACATCGGAAGCATCCCTCGCGGAGTCGCGGGTCGGTCGTTTCGAGACCGCACCGCTCGCACCGCCAGTAGCGGTGGTCGAGTTCGCCGTCGCTGTTCCTCCCGTCGTGCGGTCCGGTGACGCTCCCGGTACTTTCTTGTAATCGTGGCGTATCCGTGGACATTGGGCTGCTCGAACTACGGGGCACGCCCAGCGTCCGGGTGCTGGTACCACCCGACGCGTTTCGAAGCGCGGTCGCTGGGCTGTTCGTTCTGCGATGCTGGCGTGATTACGGTAGTCCTGTCTCTGGTTCCCCTCCCCCGAAGGTCGGTCGCGTGTCGATTCGTCTGCCGCCTCGTCGTCTCGCCGCCTACGCCTGTGGCTCGGCTTCCGGTTCGGTCTCGGCGTCGTCGGCACCGCCTGCGTCGTCAGCCTCGTCGTCGGTCACGGCGTCGTCCGCGTCGGACTCCCCGTCCGACTCGCCTTCGAGGCTTTCGAGCGCCGAGATGACCAGTTCGTGGTAGCGGTCGAGCGGCAGGTCGTACTGCGTCTCGGCCATCCGAGCGTACTCGTTGGTCTCGTCGTCGAAGCTCTCGATTCGGTCGAGCGTCTGCTCGGCCGTCTCGACCACCCATCGGTCGCGAGTGGCCGCATCGACCAGCGTGATGGACTCGGGCCGCACGGAGACGTTGGTGTTGCCGTCGTCGGTCTCGTAGGTCCGCGGCTTGCCGGTGATGGCGACGTACGCGGGCGGTTCGAGTTCCCGAAGCATGCTCGCGGCCTCCGGCTGGTACTGCCCGGCGTAGACGAAGAACGGGTCGCCGTTCGGGTCCACGACCCGGCCCTGCCAGTACTCGCTGTCCTCGCCCACGTCCTCGGTCTCGGTCAGCGTGCCGACGACGAAGATGCGGTTCGCCCGCACTCCCGTCGGCAACAGGACGTACACCGGGGCGCGCTCTTCGTCAGATTCCTTGAACGTGTGGGTCGCGTCGTTGAACTCGCCAGCGAACACGCGGCGGGCGACCTCTCGGGTGGGTGTCTCGCTCATATCACATCGACCTCGCTTTGATGAGAACGTCCTCGGCGTCCGTCGGCCCGGCGAGTTTCTCCATCTCGTCCACGAGGAGATACCGGCCCATCGTCGGTCCGGCGACGCGGTAGTACAGTCCGAGGGTCTTCTCGCGCATCTCTTCGGCGACGACGGTCGTGTCGAGCGCGTCCATCGCCATGTCCTGTGCTTCCTGCAGACCGATACCCGTCAGGTTCTCGGTGGCTTCCTTGTCGAAGATGACCTTGTGAACCTCGGTGCCGTCGTCGATGACGCCCTTGATTCGGAGGTCGAACTCGCCTTCGACTTCGCCGTGTTCGGAACACCGTCCGTTCTGGAGGACGCGCGTGCAATCCTCCTCGGGACAGCGTTTGATGAGACCCGACCCGCTCTGGATGTCCACCAGCGCGCCTTCGACTTCGGCGGTGTCGTCGCCGACTTCGATGTCCTCGTCGGTCTCCTCGACCGTCGTCGTCCGGTTGAGTTTCACCGAGTAGTCGCCCTGATACTCGTCGGAGACGAGATTTCCGAGGTGGTAGACCGTCCCCTCCTCCAGTTCGGGGAGGTCGGAGTCGGCCCACTTGGTGAACTTGATGGTGCCCGTCTCGTCGCCGAGCAGACCGACCTGTCCGACGGCGTCGCTTCGAGGGTCCCAGAGGTCGACGACCTTGGCGGTGAGGCTGAGCCACTGCTCGTCCTCGTTCACGTCTTCGACGTTGACCTTCTCGGAGCCACCGCCGCCGCTACGGATGTCGTCTCGTTCGAGTCCCGCCTCGTCGAGGTAGTGGCTGACGACGCTGCGTCGCGCCTCTTCGAGAGGGACCCGGTACTCGTTGACGAGGTTGTCGAGGCGCTTCTCGACCTCCTCGACTGTCAGGTCCAAGTGTTCGGAGAACTGTTCGCGTACCTCTTCGGCGTGCTGGCGCACATCGCTCATGGTTGTATCCGTCTCCGCGTCGTTTTCTTCGGGAGACATGCGACGGGTTAGTGCCCTATAGTATAAAAACCTCGGTGTCCCCGGAGTGAAAGTGAAACTGAAGCCGTCACGGACGCTCCCGCGCGTTCGCCGCCGGGCGCGCGGACCGCACTCGCCTCATCGAGAGTCGAGCGCCAGCGCCGCACCGAGGGCCACCAGAACCGACCCGGAGACCCAGCGCAGACCGTCGGCGAGTCTGGGCCGAGCGCGGAACGCCGACCGCACGGTCCCCGAGAGCAGGCCGACCGTGCCGAGATAGAGCGCGGTCAGCACGGCGTAGGTCCCGCCGAGCGCCAGCATGTCGGCGGTCGGGGTGGCCCCGGAACCCGCGGCCGACCCGACGAACTGCGGGAGGAAGGCGAGGAAGAACAGGGCGACCTTCGGATTGAGGACGTTGACGGTCACGCCGCGGAGGAATCCGCTTCTGAGGTCGGGACCGGAGGCGGTGCTGGCGTCGTTGGTGGCGCTGGCGGCGCTGGTGGTCCCGGCGGCGCTGGCCGTCTCGTCGGAAGTAGCGTCGGAGAAGTCCAGTTCGTCGCCGCGCCGGAGCGTCTTCGCGCCGAGGTAGAGGAGGTAGGCCGCCCCGGCGTACTTGACCGCCGCGTAGGCGAGCGCGGACGCACGCAGGAGCGCGGCGAGACCGAGCGTGGCCGCGGTCGTGTGGACGAGGACGCCCGTGCTGACCCCGAGTGCGGAGGCGAGACCGCCGCGCCTGCCAGTCGAGACGCCCTGCGTCAGGACGAAGACCGTGTCCGGTCCCGGGGTGAGGACGAGCGCCATCGCCGCGGTGACGAACAGGAGGTAGCTGTGGAGGTCGATGCTCGGGAACATTCGGCTGACGGAAGATAGACCGTGCGAACGGTAAAGCTACCGTCTCCCGCGACCGAGCGAAAGCGACCGGACCGACTATCCCTCTCGCCCCGCTAGGTGTGACCGATGTTCTTCGGTCCGGAGTCCGCGGAGGACGAGCAAGCCGACCGCGACCTCCGAAAGGGACTCAGCGAGGGGTCGGCGGAGACGCTCAGAGCGTTCGCCCTGCTGGCGGTTCTGATTCAGGCGGCCGTCTTCGCGGTCGCGCTCGGAGCGATGCTCCTCGGGTTCCGCGGCCAGCGACTGGTCGGCGGCGCGCTGATAGGCGGCGGACTCGTCGGATTGGTGGTCGCCGGAGTTGTCTATCGCCGGGTCGAGCGCCGGACCGCGGACTGACGAACAAGCCTATCTTTCCTGACCCCCAACAGCCACGCAAATGGACGACCGCCTCGAAAGCTTCCTCCGCGCCAAAATCCGGTCCGCCGGGCGGCAGTACGCCGACGCGAAGCAGGCTTACGCCAACGCCCGCCGAGCCACGCTCGCGGACCTTCCGCAGGACGACGACGGGAGGGCTAGAATCGTCTGCCGACGGTACGCCGAGCGCCGGGCAGTCGAGTTGGACTCCGAGGCCCGACCCGCCTGCTTCGACCCGGACCACCCCGACTGCGAGGGGTGTCTCCGAGACGTGCGCGACGGCCGCATCGAGACGTGGTGAGATGGCCGGGAACACCGACGCCCTCGACCGGCCGGTCGTCGCACTCGTGATGGCAGGCGGCACCGGGACACGCCTCTACCCCGCCAGTAGGTCGGACCGACCCAAGCAGTTCCTCTCGCTCGGCGGCGTGAGCGGTGACGACTCACTCCTCCAGCAGACCGTCTCGCGGGTCGGGTTCGCGGACGAGGTGTACGTCTCGACCGGGGCGGACCACGCCGAGCGCGTTCGAAGGGACGTGCCGGAGGCGGGCGTGCTCGTGGAACCCGCGGCGAAGGACACCGGCCCGGCGCTGGTCTACGCCGCCCACCGAATCCGTGAGCAGGTCGGCGAGTGCGTCCTGCTCTGCGTGCCGAGCGACCACCTCGTCGCCGGGGCGTTCGAGTCGGCCGCCGAGACCGCACTCCGGGGTGCAGTCGAAACGGAGGGGCTGGTCGCGTTCGGCGTCGAACCCTCTCGGCCCGCGACGGGATACGGCTACATCGAGCCGACGGATACGGAGTCCGAGTGGGCAGAAATCGAGCAGTTCCGAGAGAAACCCGACGCCGAGACCGCACGCCGGTTCGTGGAGCAAGGTTTCTACTGGAACGCCGGACTGTTCGCGTGGACGCCAGAGAGTCTGCTACGGGAGGCCCGCGACTCGCCGCTCGCTCCGCTCGTCGAGGCGCTGGACGAGAGCGACCCCGAGCGCGGGTTCCGGGCGGTAGAGGCGGTCAGCATCGACTACGCCGTGATGGAACGCACCGACGACGCCTACGTCGTGCCCGCCGACTTCGAGTGGGACGACGTGGGCGCGTGGGACGCCATCGAGCGCGTGGTCGAACGCGACGACGACGGGAACGCGGTTCTGGGCGACGCCCTCCTCCTCGACGCCGAGGACAACGTTGTCGCCGCCGACGAGGAGACGCACGTCAGCACCGTCGGCGTCGAGGGGTTGGTCGTCGCGGCGTACGACGACCGGGTGCTGGTCGTGCCGAAAGACGACGCACAGCGCGTCCGCGAAGTCGTGGCGAAACTGCGCGAGCGAGGCCTGTTCTGACGGCCGGTCGAACTTTACGCGAGTCCGTGGTAGTCGCGCTGTTATGCCAGACGCACCCGACGGTGAGATAGTCGAGGAGACCGACGAGTACGTCCACGTCCGGTTCCGCGACCCGGACGAGTTCGCCGCGATTCGGACGCCCGACTGGGCCGAGAACGCGGCAGGCGACGTGGCCGAGGGGGCCGAGGTCCGGACCGGCAAACTGACCGACGAGGACGACTGGCTGGTCGAGAGCGTTCTGATTCCGGCCGGGACCGACCACGGAGAGGCCGAACGACAGGCCGAGGAGATAGTCGAGAAAATCGAGTCCTGAGTCAACTCCGGAGGCGGCCGCCGTCCACGGGGACGGCCGCGCCGTTGACGAAACTCGCGCGCTCGCTGGAGAGGAAGGCCACGGTGTCGCCGAGTTCGCGCGGGTCGCCCACGCGGTCGAGCGGGATGTCGTCGGCCCACGCGGCCAGTCCCTCGTCGTAGGTGTCGTACTCGCCGCGTTCGACCGCGGCCTCGACGAGTTCCTGAATCCGGGGCGTCTCGTGGGCACCGGGGAGGACCGCGTTGACCCGAATTTCAGGCGCGAACTCGCGGGCCTGCGTCTTCATCAGACCGATGACGCCACGCCGGACCGCGTTCGAGAGGACCAGTCCGTCGATGGCCTCCCGGACGCTGGTCGAGGTGACGTTGACGATAGTCCCAGCGTCGCTCTCGGCGAGGTGCGGATGGGCGGCCTTGGTCAACCAGACCGCGCTCATGACCAGCAGGTCGTAGGCCTCGTACCAGTCGCGCTCGGTCGTGTCGAGGAACGGACCGCTGGGCGGGCCGCCCGCCGACGTGACGACGTGGTCCAACCCGCCGAACTCCGAGACGGTGGCGTCGACCAGTGCTTCGATTTCGTCGGGGTCTGTGATGTCGGTCTGGACCGCTACCACGTCGCCGTCGCCCGCCGCGTCGATCTCCGCTTTGGCGTCCTCCAACTGCTCCTCGCCGCGAGCGCAGATGGCGACGTTCGCGCCTTCGGCCGCGAGTGCCTTCGCGGAGGCGCGACCCAGACCGCTCGAACTCGCCGTTACCAGTGCCGAGTTACCGTCTAATCCGAGGTCCATATCCGGTGTTCGGAGGCCGCGCTAAAAGGTCTCGGGGTGGCGGCCATTCGTTCGGGACGGCGAACACGTCGCTGCGGTCGCTCTCGTCGGGAAGAGAACTGAAGCGCAGGAGTATCCGGACTACCCTTCTCGTCCGACTTCCCGCGACTTTCGGACCGTCACCCTCCCGTCCGTGGTCACGCCGATGAGCAAGTCCTCGTGCACTTCTCGACCCTCCACGGCGTCCCCGGCCTCGTCGCTCACGCGCTTCATCAGCTCCGGCGCGGCGTGGTTGACCTTGACGCCCGCCTCGTCGCAGGCGTCGTAGACCCGGGACGGGACGTCGTAGAGGTCGGTGCTCGCAGACACGACCACGCGGACGGGAGCCTGTAACGCCTCGGCGAAGGCGACCGTCTCGCTCGCCTTTCGGACGTTCTCGCGGGCGCTGGCCTCGACGCTGGAGACGTTGGCGCGGGAGGTGCCCAGCGACTCGGCGATGGTCGCCTGCGCGACCCCGCGCTCACGCAGGGCCAGCACCTCGGCCTGTCGGCGGGTTAGGACGCTGGTCTCGGCGTCGAACCCCGCGCGGTCGAGTATCTCGTCCACGTCGTACTCCTCGCTCACGGCCGACCACCTCGGGTCGCGGGCCGACTCTCGGCGCGGCGTTCGGTCATACCTCTATCTACGCGCTCGTCAGGAAAAAACCCGCGACGACCGACGCCGAGACTGCGACGTGACCGCGATACTCGCAGAGAAGAACGCTGTTGGGACTGTCCATCCCGCCGTGACTGACCGACCGACCGGACGTTAGCTCCCCCAGAAGTTGTCGCGGCTCCCGAGCTGGGGTCGCGACGGCCCGTCGTCGGAGTCGTCGCCGTCGCTCTCGTCCGTCTCGTCGGTCTCCTCGACGGATTCGGCGTCCGCGTCGGTCGTTTCGTCCTCGTCCTCGTCGCCCATCGGCAGGCGTTCGAGTTCCTCACCCTGTGCGTGGTTGCCGTGGACGTTTGTAATCTTCACCTTCGCGCGAGCGTCGGGCAAGACGCCGTCTACCATGACGATGAACCCGTCGTCGGTCCGGCCGACGCCCGCGCCGCTCTCGTGGATGTCCTCTACGTCCACGACGACTTCCTCGCCCGGTTGGACTGGCGCGGTCTTGAGTTCGGAAATCGGCTGGCTGTAGTGCTGACACCACTCGGCCCCGCCGCGGTCGCCGTAGTGTTGGCAACCCATTCCCTCGATACGTTCCTGAAAACTCGGGCATTCTTCGGCGAGTGGACAGTCCGGCATGGGTGTGGGTACTGGCCGGTCTACCTAAACCTTTACGTACCGACCCAACCTTGTATAGCGTCTTCGGGAGCGGAACGACCGAAAGCTCGGACGAGCGATTCTCTTCCGGCGGTTGGACCGCTGAAGCGGCTAACTGTACTACGAGCGGACCTACTGCGCCGGAACGGGGCCTACTGCTCTAGAAACGGGACTACTCCCCGGCCACGAGGAACGTCTTGCCGCCCTTGCGTTCGAGGTAGACGTCGCCCACGTCGGCTAGCCACTCGCCGACGTACTCGTTCACGCGGTCTGTCTCGACCCCCGACACGTCGAGAATCGTCCTATCGTCGGCGTCGGCCGTGCGTTCCGCGCGAGCGAACTCGGGTATCATACCAGAGACGTATCACGGGGAGAGTATCAAGGTGAGCCACCCGGAGTGAAAGTGAAACTAACGGACGGGATCGGTGTGGAGCGCGATTCCGCGCGACGAGTCCCACGGCAGTGGAACCCATCGACAGTCGGCCGAGCGGTTCGTCGGACGCTCGTTCAGATGTAGTGGGCGGCGACGTACGTGAGCAGGGCGAGTCCGACGAACGGGATGACGTGCAACATGAGGGCGGTCACCTGAATGAGGAAGTCCGGGGGGTACGGCGACGTGAGGAGGAACAGGAAGACGAAGAACGCGATGATGACCATCGGGATGATGTTCACCGAGATGTCCAGCAACGTCTCGCGGTCGAATACGGAGTCGGCCATTGTGCCTCCTAGGGAGGTCACGGAGGCGTATAACGGCATTGGCCCTGCGTCCGCGGTTCGGCTCCGTACCCTCACTCGTAGAGCAACTGTTCGGCCTGCGTCCGCCTCCGGTCGAGGTCGAAGGCCGGGTCGATTTCGGGGTCGGCGGCCAACCGATCCAACACAAGTAGAGGGTCGGTCCCCCCGCGCTCGACGCGCTCCAGTAGGTCCGCAATCTCGCTCCGGTAGAGCGCCAGCGAGTCGAGGAGACCGACCGCGAGCGCCATCGCCACCCCCGCGTCGCCACCGGGGAACGCGTCACCGATGGCCGAGAAATCGGGGTCGTCCGTCGGCGCGGCGTCGGTCGGGTCGAGACGCAGACAGTGAGTGCAGAGCGTCGCGGACGCGCTCTCCTCTGGCAGGAACTCCCGGAGGTCTCTCGGGACGCCGAACGTCACTCGCTCGCTTCCGCAGTCCGGACAGGTCATACCGTAGAATGTTCGCGGGCCGTGAAAAACGTCCGTGACGCGACGAAGTCGCCGCCGGTACGCAGTGACTGTCTCGTGAACGAACGAAACGAGCGAGCGGGATAGGCGAGCGAGTGAGAGAGGCTGTCGTCGTCAGTCGTCTGCGGTGACGACTTCCTCTTCGGCGGCGGCCTCGGCGGCGGCCGCGGCGCGTTCCTCCTTCTCCTCTTCTTCCTTCTTGGCCTTGATCTTCTTGAGGCGGAATATCTCCTCGCGCTCCTGCTCTTCGAGTTTCTGCTCGATGTACTCCTGATTGTCCTTGAGTTCGGGCAGCAACTTGAACTCCAGCGCGTTCACGCGGCGCTTGGTGGTCTCGATTTCGGTCAGCATCTTCTTCATCGCCGTCTCGACTTCGGCCGCGAGGATGATGCTCTCCAGCAGTTCCTCGTAGGCCTCGGCGGCCTCGTCGATGCGAGCGCTGGTCCCGAGAACGCCGTACCCGCGCTCGTCGAGACCCTTGCGAACCTTGCTGGACTCGATCTGGGGCACGACGACGCCCATGATGTTCTTCGACTCGGTGGTGATTTCGGGGTGCTCTTGGAGTGCGGCCGCCGCCCCGCGGACCGCCACGTCGCCCTCCATCGCACGTGCCATGTTGATCTTCTGCTGGGCGAGTTCGTAGTTCTCCTCGAGACCCGAGCGCACGTCCTGCGCCTGATCGAGAATGTCCATGAACTCCATGATGAGACCGTCACGCTTCTTCTCCAGCGTGTCGTGGCCCCGCTCGGAGAGTTCGATGCGGTCCTCTATCTGCATCAAATTCTTCCGAGTGGGCTTGACGTCCTTGGCCATCTTAGGGGGAGTTTGTGGCTCGAAGGGGTTAACCTTTTACAGTCGGCATTACCACAGCGGACGATAGAATCCGGAGAGACATCGTTTACGAGAGGTAGTACAGATGATGAGTATCGGACAGAAATGCTTTAATTCAATTCGCCCCTATACTGTTTAATGGCAGTTCTGTTGGTCGAATCCAGTGAACAAGCGGAGATGACGCTGTTGGCCGACGCCATCGAGGAGCGAGGGCACGAGGCCGTCAGATGCGACGTGCTGGAGTGGCCGGGCGACTCGCCCATCACCGTCGCGCCGGGAACGGACGACGCCGTCTTCGGGACGACCCTCGACTACGAGGACGTGACGGGCATGTACGTCAACTGCCACCGACTCTTTCGGCCGGCAGAGCCACGGTTCAACGACCGATTGGACGAGGACTTCGCCGCGGCGCTCAACCAGATACGGGAGTATCGCGGGCTGTTCGAGAGTCTCTGTCTGACACTGCAACGGCACGGTGCCGAGGTGGTCCCGAAGGTCCGAAAGCAGAACTGGCAGGACTGGAAACCGTGGCAGTTGCACCTGTACGAGAACACCGACCTTCCCGTCCCCGACACCGTGTTTACGAACGACCCCGACGAGGTCCGGTCGTTCGCCGAGGCACACGACCGCGTGGTCTTCAAGGCGGTTACCCGAGGCGGGTCACCCCACGTCATGACCGACGACGACCTCACGGAGGAGCGCCTCGACAAACTCGCCACCGCGCCCGTTCAGTTTCAGGAGTACGTCGAGGGCGAGGACGTCCGCGTCTACGTCGTGGACGGCGAAGTCGTCGGAGCGATTCGCTACGAGAGCGACACCGACAACTTCTCGTTCAAAATCGACATCAAGGAGGGCCACAGCATCGAGACGGAGGCCGCGACGCTGTCGAACGACGTCGTAGACACCGTCACTCGGGCGGCCGAAGCGGCAGGGCTGACGTACACGGCGGCGGACGTCCGCCAGCGTCCGGACGGCTCGCACGTACTGCTCGAGTTGAACGAAGCACCGAAGTTCAGCGCCGCGGACCGCCAAGCGGACCAAGACGTCGCCGGGGCGGTCGCGGAGTTCCTGATACCGTAACTGCTCGCGACTCCGAACGATCGCCGTAAAAAACTGCGTCGAAACTATCGACGGATAGTGCGGATACTTACGTCGG
This sequence comes from Halorussus aquaticus, assembly GCF_024218795.1. Taxonomy (GTDB): domain Archaea; phylum Halobacteriota; class Halobacteria; order Halobacteriales; family Haladaptataceae; genus Halorussus; species Halorussus aquaticus. The sequence continues at coordinate 1,092,381 of NZ_CP100400.1, read as the reverse complement.
ACAGGCGCCGTCGCAGGTGTGTTGTATGTTTTCTCGGTGCTCGTCTTCGTCGTTGAGGTCGTTGATGTAGTGGTCCATAGTAGAACCGTCTATGCATAATATTACCACACATAAATTCTTTTTGACCGAATAGAGGCTCCAATATTTATCCCCGATTCTGTCGAGACGAAGCTGATAGAGAAATGCGACTGTGGAGGACGGGACGCGACGGCATTACGAGGTACTACGAAGACGGTACGGAGGCGAGCCTCGGCGTCGAACGGTCGGCGACTCCCCGAGACAAAGAGTGAGCGGAAAAACGACCGGGGTCAGTCCGCAGCGACTTCTTCGGCTTCTTCGTCCGCGTCTTCGGGGTAGTACTTCTCGATGAGTTCCTCGTCGATGCGGTTGAGCGCCTCCTTGGGGAGCATCCCGAGGAGGTCCCAACCGAGGTCGAGCGTCTCCTCGATGTCGCGGTTCGTGTCGAAGCCCTGATCGACGAACTCCGTCTCGAACCGGTCGGCGAAGTCGAGGTACTTGTTGTCGCGCTCGGAGAGCGCCTCGCGGCCGACGATGTTCACGAGGTCGCGCAGGTCCTCACCCTCCGCGTACGCGGCGTACATCTGGTCGGAGACGTCGCCGTGGTCCTCGCGGGTCAGGCCCTCGCCGATACCGTCGTCCATCAGGCGCGAGAGGCTCGGCAGGACGTTGATCGGCGGCGTGATGCCCTGCGAGTTGAGGTCGCGGTCGATGTAGATCTGACCCTCGGTGATGTATCCGGTCAGGTCCGGAATTGGGTGGGTGTCGTCGTCGCCGGGCATCGTGAGGATGGGAATCTGGGTGACAGATCCCTCGCGGCCCTCGATACGACCCGCACGCTCGTAGAGCTGGGCGAGGTCGGTGTACATGTACCCGGGGTAGCCACGGCGGCCCGGCACCTCTTCGCGGGCCGCACCGATTTCGCGCAGGGCCTCACAGTAGTTGGTCATGTCCGTGAGGATGACCAACACGTGGTAGCCCTTGTCGAACGCGAGGTACTCCGCAGTCGTCAGCGCGAGGCGCGGCGTGACCGTCCGCTCGACGGCGGGGTCGTCCGCGAGGTTCATGAAGACGACCGAGCGTTCGAGCGCGCCCGTGCGCTCGAAGTCCTCCATGAACTCGTTGGCCTCTTCGGCCGTGATGCCCATCGCGCCGAACACCACTGCGAACTCGGAGCCTTCGTCGTCCTCGCTCGCTTCGTCTTCTTCGGGCACGGTCGCCTGTCGCGCGATCTGGAGCGCGAGTTCGTTGTGCGGAAGCCCGGACCCGGAGAAGATGGGGAGCTTCTGGCCGCGGACCAGCGTGTTCATGCCGTCGATGGCGGAGACGCCGGTCTGGATGAACTCCTCGGGGTACTCGCGGGCGGTCGGGTTGATGGCCGCACCGACGATGTCGCGTCGGTCGTCCGGGACGATCTCCGGACCGCCGTCGATGGGGTTGCCGGAACCGTCGAGGACGCGACCGAGGAGGTCCTCGGTGACGGGCATCTTCATCGTCTCGCCGAGGAATCGGACCGACGACTTCCGGTCGATACCCTCGGTTCCCTCGAACACCTGAATCGAGACGAGTCCGTCGCTCGATTCCAGGACCTGTCCGCGCTTGGTGTCGCCGTTCGGCGTCTCGATCTCGACGATCTCGTCGTACCCGATGGGTTCGTCTACCTCCGCGAACACCAGCGGACCGCTGATCTCCGTGATTGTTTGGTACTCTTTCATGGTTTAGTAGAGGTCTCGAAGCTGTTCTTTGATGTCGTCTTCGAGGTCGGCGACGAACTCGTCGGCCTCGTCGTCGGGCGTCGTCGCAATACGGTTCAGCCGCGGGGCGGCGTCGATGTCCGTGATCTCGTCCACCGGGACGCCAGCGTCGAGTGCGTCGAACGCCTCGTCGTTGTACGTCCGGATCGCACCCATGATGAGGTAGGACTTCTCGGGCGGACAGTTGGTGTCCACGTCGTGGAGCGCGTTCTGCTGGAGGAACGCCTCGCGGATGTACCGCGCGACGTCCAGCGTCAGCTGCTGGTCCTCCGGCAGGGCGTCCTTACCGACGAGCTGGACGATCTCCTGCAGTTCGTCCTCCTCGTCGAGCACGTCCACCGCCCACTGGCGCTGTTCGGGCCAGTCCTCGGCGACGTTCTCCACGAACCACGGGTCGAGCTGCTCCTTGTAGAGCGAGTACGACTCGTTCCAGTTGATGGACGGGAAGTGACGACGCTCGGCGAGGTCCGCGTCGAGCGCCCAGAACGTCTTGACGATACGCAGCGTGTTCTGGGTGACGGGTTCCGAGAAGTCGCCGCCCGGCGGCGAAACTGCGCCGACCACGGTCACCGAGCCTTCGGTGTCGTTGATGTTGTCGAAGTAGCCTGCACGCTCGTAGAACTCCGAGAGGCGCGCGGCGAGGTAGGCGGGGTAGCCCTCTTCGCCGGGCATCTCTTCGAGGCGCGAGGAGATCTCGCGCATCGCCTCGGCCCACCGCGAGGTGGAGTCTGCCATCAGCGCCACGTCGTACCCCATGTCGCGGTAGAACTCCGCGATGGTGATCCCCGTGTACACGCAGGATTCGCGCGCCGCGACGGGCATGTTCGACGTGTTGGCGATGAGGCACGTCCGGGACATCAGCGGCTTCCCGGTGACGGGGTCTTCGAGGTTCGGGAAGTCGTCGATGACCTCGGTCATCTCGTTACCGCGCTCGCCGCATCCGATGTAGACGACGATGTCGGCGTCGGCCCACTTCGCCAACTGCTGCTGGGTCACGGTCTTACCGGACCCGAACGGACCCGGAATCGCCGCGGTACCGCCCTTCGCCAGCGGGAACAGACCGTCCTGGACGCGCTGGCCCGTCACGAGCGGCGTTCGGGGCGTCTTCTTGTCCTCGGCGGGTCGGGCCTCGCGGACCGGCCACTCCTGACGCATCGAGATCTCTTCGCCGTTGTCGAGTTCGACGATGGTCTCCTCGACGTTGTAGTCGCCGCTCTCGACGGTGACGACTTCGCCGCCCTCGGAGTCGGGCGGGACCATCACTTTGTGGTCGATGCTCTCGGTCTCGGGCACGATGCCGAGGATGTCGCCGGGTTCGACGTGGTCGCCGGGTGCGACCTCGGGCGTGAACTCCCACGTCTTTTCGAGGTCGATACCGGGGGCGTCCACACCGCGGTCGAGGAACGCGCCCATCTTGTCTTCGAGGACCGTCAGCGGGCGCTGAACGCCGTCGTAGATGGAGTCCAGCATGCCCGGACCGAGGTCCACGGACAGGGGTTCGCCGGTGTTCTCGACCGGTTCGCCCGGTGCGACGTTCGAGGTCTCCTCGTAGACCTGAATCGTCGTCAGATTCCCTTCGATCTCGATGACCTCACCCATCAGCCCTTCGTTGCCGACGTACACCACGTCGTTCATCCGGGCGTCGAGGTCAGTGGCGGTCACGACCGGTCCACTTACGCTCTCGATGACGCCGTCCTCTCGAACGGTGTCGGATTCAGTTGCTTGGCTCATTCGTTGTCACCTTGTTCGTCTTCGTCCATAAGGTCGATACCGATCGCACGCTTGATTTTGTCGCGCAGTCCGCCGCTCCCCGCGCCGCCGCCGATGGAGACCATCGTCGGTTCGACGCTCGTCTCGACCTCCTGTCGGACCTGCCGGGACAGGTAGTCGAGGTCCTCGTCGTGCATCACGACGATGCCGACGTCGTCGTCGTCGAGAACGCGGGTCACCGCGTCGTCGAGTTCCGTCTGCTTCTCGTCCTCCGGGACGTTCTCGAACTTCCGGACGCCCGCCAGACGGAACCCGGTGGTGAACTCGGGACTGCCGACGACTGCGATTTCCTGGCTCATAGCATCACCAGTTCATTTTCGATCTCGTCCTCGCTCAGTCCGGCCTCGCGGCCACGAGCGATGGCGCGGATGTTGTCCACTTCGCGCTCCTTCGCCAGCACGTAGGCCAGTACCGGACAGATCGACAGCGGGAAGACGTGCGAAAGGTGGTCCGAGTACTCCAAGAGTGCAGCGTCTAGAGCGTGCTCGAAACCGATGAGGCTGTCGGCTCGCTCCAGTTCGTCGAGCGCCGCCGAGAGGTCGTCACCGTACGTGCTGTCACGGACGAACGTGACGAGTTCGCCCACGTCGGCCGAGAGCTGGGAGAGTTCCGACGCGCGGAACAGCTCTCCGCCCTCGATGAAGTAGTCGGCGGGGTCGAGGTCCGCACCACTTCGCGCGATTCGGAGCGCGTTGCGTGCGTTTCGGAAGTCGATTTCGGCCTGCAGGAACTCGACGTACAACTGGGTCGCACGGTTGTCCGTCTGGGTTACTCCGCCGATGAGACCTTCGTAGTACGTGCGATCGACCGCGTTCTCCAGCGGAATCAGCACGCCGGTCTCCTCGTAGTCGGCGTACGCGTCGGCGAGTGCATCGCCGTAGCGCGTACGGTCGAGCATCTCCACGACGTCCTCGATGGACCCGGCTTCGGTAAGCCGGTCGAGGAACCGCCGGTCGAGTTCACCCGCGTATATCAGGTCCTCCTCGATGGCTTCACTGTCGGAGTCGGAGTAAATACCCCGGATGACCGTCTTGATGTTCCACGCGTCGAACTTCCGGAGGTATCGAGCGATGAACTCGTACAACTGACCGTCCGCCCACCGGAGCAGGTCGTTGAAGTGCTTCCCGAGGTTGCGATTGAGCGCGTGTTCGATGAGGTCTACGCCGCCGTACTTGGAGCCGAGTTCGTTGACTTCGGTTTCGTACTCGGTCTCCTCCATGTAACGAGCGATCTCACCGGGACCCATCCGAACGAGTTTCCGGTAGTCCTCGTCGTCGAACAGCGCCGCTCGCCGGGCCTGTACCCGAGCAGTGACGTATTCGTAGTTCGAGGTTCCGTTCTTCTTTTCTACGCTCATTGCTCGAAGAGACGTTTACTGATGTCCTGAAGGTTGTCCTCCCAGACGTCCTCCAGCACCGAATCGAACGTGTTGTTCACGCGCAGTCGAGACTGCTCGCTCTCGACCACGACGCCGCCGAGGCAGTCGTACTCTCCGGCGTACTCGTAGCCGTCGTAATCGGTCACGATGTCGGTGAGCAACTCGTCGTCTCCGGACTTGCCGTAAACGTGGACGGTGTCGCCCTCGTCGAACTCCTCGCTGGCAGCGTCCAGCAGTTCGCGCGTCAGTTCTTCGCGTTCGTCGCCTTCGAGGGTAGCGATACGGTCTTCGACCGTCGCTCGAACGTCCTGTAGCACGTCACGGCGGGCTTCGAGGCGCTTCTGCTTGGCCTCCAGCTTGGCGCTGGAGAGCTTCTGCTCGCGCTCTTGGGCGATTGTCTGCTCGGTTTCCCGTTCTTGCTCCGCGAGAATCTCCTCGGCATCGCTCTCGGCCTCGGAGACGATTTCGTCTGCGCGCTCATCGCCTTCCGAACGAATCTCCTTCGCGCGCTCGCGGGCTTCGTTTCGAATATCCTCAACTACCGTGTCCAAGCTCATTGATGAAGAGGGAAAGGGGGGTGCGTTTAACCGACGAAGAACGTGACCAGCGCCAGAATAACGAGCGTCTCGGGAAGGACCGTCATGATGAGGCCCGTACCGAAGAGACTCTCGTCCTCCGCGATGGCACCGATAGCCGCGCTACCGATACCGCGCTCGGCGTATCCAGCACCGATGGCCGCGAGACCGACTGCGAGCGCGGCCATACCATTTTTGGTGATGGTCGGGCCGGCAGCGGCACCGGTTTCCTGTGCAAGCAATACCGCGTCGACGAATGCAGGTGCAATTTCGAGCATAGTTTCTGCTTCTCCTGTGGCTCTCGTAACCGGACAGTCGTATTTCCCGCTACGGGAGTCATAAAGCTTCCCAAAAGAGTTCGACACCGACGCCGTTTTCGGCGGCTCAATCCGGGGTTTATGCTACCGGTTGTCAATGAATAGTAGCTAGAGCAGGTCACCGCCGAATCGAAAAAAGGGGGAAACGCGGTCAGTCCTGAGTCGTGTAGTTCCGGTCGTAGCCGAACGGCTCGTACTCCTCGCCGCCGCCTTCGTAGAACTTGCCGAAGAACTCGACGTACTCGAGACGCACCGCCTGTAGACCGGCACTGGTAATACCGAGCGCCAGCACGAGGAGGTGCCCGAAGACGAGGACGAGCAGGCCGACGAGCAGGCCGACGATACCGGAGTGAACCAGTCCGCCGAACATGTGGCTCGTCACCTCGTGACCGTGGTACATCGTTCCGACCTCGGGCATGTGGCCGATGCCGAAGTGCCACTCGGCGTGGCTACCCTCGCCCGTAACGAAGACGCCGAAGAACAGGAGGTTGACCACGAAGGCCATCCCTGCCTTGGCGAGCAGCACGGCCGCGATCCGGGTGTACGAGAGCGCGTCAGACAGGACGCTCAGGCTCTCCAGCGCGCCGATGAGGATACCGGGACCGCCGAAGTGCCGGACTTCACCCGCGATGTAGAGCACCAGTCCCAGTCCACCGAGCGCCAGACCGAGCGTGCCAACCTGCGGCGAGAAGCCGCTGAAGCCGAGCGCGAACGGCTCGCCGGCGAAGATGGTGTACAGGAAGTCGGGCTTCTGGTTGCTGGCCTGCGTGCTGAGAATCCACGTCCAGACACCTGCGAACAGCAGGACCCACGAACCGCTCTCCAGAACGGCGTCGACGGGGTCGTGGTTCAGCTCCTCGACGAAGCCGAACAGGTAGCCGACCGTCATGTGGAGGAGTCCCGCGAGTATCGAGACGACCAGCCACGTCAGCGCGTAGTCGGCGTTGACCGGCTGGAGACCCTTCTTGATCGGCGGGTGGCCGCCCCAGACGACATCCCCGAGCATGTGCAGGCCGAATATCTCACCGTACAGCACGCCGAACAGCGCCGTGAAGCCGCCCGCCCACAGCGCGATGCCGCCGAGACTCTTGATTGCGTCGTTGTCGAAGCTACTGAACAGCCAGAAGCCGATGCCCATGTACAGGAGTCCGTATCCGAGGTCCCCGATCATGAACCCGAAGAACAGCGGGAACGTCAGGAACAGGATGACCGTCGGGTCGAACTCGAAGTACTTCGGCCGGTTGATGGTCTCGACCAGCAGTTCGAACGGCTTGAACGCGCCGGGGTTGTCCTGCACGACCGGCGGTTGGTCGTCGTCCATCGTCGTGCCGCCGTCCGCGGCGACCTCGTTCGCGTCGGGGTCTTCCGGACCGTGGGCCTCGTGGGCGTCGTACGAGGCGCGTTCGAGTTCGTCCACTTCGACGTGGTCGCCGACGGTGTCGCCGAGCGCGCTCGCCAACTCGGTGTAGCGCTTGGACGGAATCCAGCCTTCGGCGACGAAAGCGTTCTCGGTGGTTGCGAAGTTGAGCGGCGCTTCGGCCTTCTGCACGTCGATGCTCAGCTTCTCCTCGGCCGCGAGCAGGAAGCCCGCGGTGTCGAATTTGACGTTTTCGAGTTCGTTCTCGACGTCGTCGAGTTCGGACTCGAGTTGCTGGCGCTCGTGTTCGAGTTCCTCGGCGTACTCTCCGGGACTTCCCTCGGCATCGGGGATTTCCAGCGCCGCGAAGTCGACGCCGACCAGCGCATCGTCGAGGGCGTCTTCGTCGGCGGCGTCTGCTGGGTACGCGAAGACGGCGACGGTGCCGTCGGCGGTGAACGTCTCGAACTCGCGGATACCGTTCGCGGTTTCGAGCGTGTCGTGGACCTCGTCGGCATCGCCCTCACCGACTGCGACCTGTAGGGTCTGGTACCCCGACAGCAGGTCGAGGTCGATACCGAGGTCGGCGAACGGCTTCACCGAGTCGAGTCGCTCCTCCACCTCGCGGAGGTCATCGTCGAGTTCGCTGCGTCGGTCTTCGAGTCGGTTGACCTCCGTCCGGACGGATTCGAGTTCGTCTTCGAGCGCTTCGTCGGTGACGATACGACTCGGCCCGGCGTCCTCCTCGTCCACGTCGAGGATGCTCTCGAGCGAACGGATGGTGACGAGTTTCTCGGATGCCTCGTCGGCCCCCTCGACCGGGTCGCCCGGTTCGAAGCCCTCCCACGAACCGTCGTAGTCCGAGAGGTGGACCAAGTTTAGTTCGTGGACAGTCTCGATGACGTCGTCCATGACGGCCCGCGAACCCGTCACGGACACCTTACTCATTCGTTCAGGTCTGAGCATGCACCGCCTCCTCGAAGAGGTCTACCACGTAGTCAGTTACTTCCTCCTCGTTCTCGCGCGCTCGCGATTCGAGTGCCTCACGCTCTTGCTCGCCCTCGGCGAGAATCTCTTCGCGCTCGGCCTCGATTTCCTCGCGAGCCTCGGCGAGACGGTCGTCGTGAAGCTCGGACGCCTCCGCCTCGGCTTCACGGCGGACTTGTTCCGCCTCTTCCCGAGCGTCGGAGATGCGCTGCTCGCGCTCCTCCTCGGCCTCGGCGACGATGTCGTCGGCCTCTTGCTCGGCCTCCTTGATTCGTTCGAGAACCTCTGGCCTCGGCATACTAATCACGCGAAACTTGCAGAACCGCGTATATACTACTTGCGAACTTTCTCCCCCACGTCACGCCAAGTGGGTTATGTTTTCACAGAACAACCACGGCTTTTACCGGAGAAAACCCGCCGGGAACCGACCCGCCAGCGAAGTAACCCGCGACGGGAATAGCAGGATTATTTGGCCAGCGGTCCGAACTGTCGGGGTAATGGGTATCCTCGAAGACAAGAGTCGCGCTCGGCTCTTCTACAAGTACCTCTCGAAGGTGTACGACACCGTCAACCCCTTCATCTGGAACGAACAGATGCGCGACGAGGCGCTGGCGATGCTGGACATTCAGGAGGGCGACCGGGTGCTGGACGTCGGTTGTGGCACCGGGTTCGCCACGGAAGGACTCCTCGAACACACCCAGAACGTCCACGGACTCGACCAGAGCGTCCACCAACTGGAGAAGGCGTGGGCCAAACTCGGCAAGCACGACCCAGTGAGTTTCTACCGCGGCGACGCCGAGCGACTGCCGTTCGAGGACGACTCCTTCGACGTCGTGTGGTCGTCGGGGTCCATCGAGTACTGGCCCGACCCGGTCGCCACGCTCCGAGATATGCGCCGGGTCGTCAAGCCCGGCGGGCAGGTCCTCGTGGTCGGCCCGAACAATCCGAAATCGTCGGTCATGCAGAAGGTGGCGAACGCCATCATGCTGTTCTACGACCGCGAGGAGGCCGACCGGATGTTCCGCGAAGCGGGGTACGTGGACGTCGAACACCGCGAGATGGGCCCCACCTACGACCCCGACGTCGCCATCACGACCGTCGCGCGCGACCCGGAAGGCGAGTAGCTACGCCTCGGTACCTTCGGGCGCGAGAATCTCCGGGCACTCACGCTGTTCCCTCGACTTCTGCGACGACGGTCGCGTTCACCGAGAACGTGACGACGACCGAGGACTCCGACGATAGCGACGGATCGTTCGTTTCAGCGAGTCGGACGCTCGCGGTTTCGCCCGCCGACCACTCCGGGTCCGTCGCGCTGTTGAACGGGCCGGTCGGACCCGAGCGGAACCCCGTCGCCGAGAAGAACGGAATCGGTGGCTGAGTATCGAGAGCGGCGTCGTCGATTCGAATCCTGACCGTCAGGTCTCGCGCGTCGAGTACGTCACCTCCGCGGTGGACGAACGTCAGTCGGTTCGCGTCGGCGTCGATTCGGAGGTCGATTGCGGCGCTCGGGACGTCCGACGGTATCGTCGTTCCGAACGCGAGACTGCCGACGGTGCCCGCGAGCGCGACCGTGACGACGAGTAGGAGGACGATACCGAGAACGGGGGAGGTGGCGCGTCCCGACACGGGGAGAGTTCGTTCCGGCTTCGGCCTTCAATCTTCGGCCGTGACGGACCGTTCGGCCTTCGACCGCCCGGAGCGGAAGGCTGGCACGACGCTACAGAGAGTCGTGTCGAGCGAAGAATACACGGAATTGGAAAGTCTGGAGATATCTTCGTAACGGAGACACCTTCAGACGAAGGGAGACGAACGATTCGGCGCTACGACGATTCGACCGGGGCGGCCGTCACGTTGACCGTCGTGAAGTCGTAGGTCGCACTCACGCGGGACGGTTCGGCCGGGCCGAGCGTCCAGAGGACGCCGTCGGAGTTGGTCCGTCCGACGGGGTCGCCAGCGATCGTTACGTCGCCCTGAACGGGTGCGCCCGTGGCGTTAGTGAGTTTCACACGGAGCGGTCCACCGGCGAACGTGCGATTGACCGTGAGGGTGACGTTCTCCGAGGTATTGCTCACCGACGGTCCCGTCGGGAGCGGCGTTTGGCCGTTCAGTTGCTTGTATTGCATCTCCCGGAAGACCGACTCCGTACCGCCGTCGTAGTATATGACGAGTTTGCCGTGCGTGTGCCTCATCTGCATCCGATAGATGTTGTTAGTGCCGTACAGCGCGTTCGTCGCAGTACTCTTCCTATGTTCGAAGGCCCAGCTATATTCGTTCACGATGCTCTTACGCGCAGACCCCATGGTCGAATTACCGGAAACAGCGGGGTTACGCCGGTCGTGGCGAACGATTTCGCGGACATACTTCCCATCAATGATAGTAGAGAGGACGATTCCACTCGGTCCGGTCGCCACGTACACCTGCGTGGCAGATTTCTGACCTCGTATCGCTGCCGCGATTCGATTCCGGACTGGACCTTCGACGGTGGTGAGTTTTCCCCGCAGCGTGTTCGCCTCGGTCTCCATCTCGAACCTCGGGACGGAGTTCGCACGTGTCCGCATCGCGGTTATCAGTTTCTGAATGTCGGCTACTTCTGCGTCGATGCTGCCTAGCGTACGAGTGTACTCACTTTTCGAGATCGTTCCGTTCGAGAACGCCCGCGTAGCCTGTTGTTCGTTCGCTTTCAGGGATATGATTCGGTTCTCGATACGGTATCTGAACCGATTCAGCGCTTGCTTCTTCTTTTCCGCACTGTTGGCGGTCTGTAGTTGCCGGTCGAGCGACTTCACGGTGAGTTTCGTCCGGAACTCGCCGCGGTCCATCGTGAGCGAACTACCGAGTGCGAGCGACGGGGAGTCGAACGCGGTACGCGCCGGGGAGGTCCCGAGCGTCAAGACGTTAGTCGTGTTTTCGCCACCGCTGGACTGTACGGTGTCGCTCCCTGTCTGCCCAGATACGGCACTCTCGGTCGAGGCGAATGGGGAGGTGTTCGGGGCGGACGCTGGTGCGGTCGGGGCCGTCGCCTGTACCGCGACTGCTCCGGGGGAGAGGGCGAGCAGTAATGCCAGCATAACGGGGGTGAATCGCATACGTACGCCTACTCGAAGGCCCATCATTAAAATATTCCCGGAACTATGAAACGCCGGACGAGCTTTCGAGAACGGACGAGACGTTTTACGGAGCGTTCTGACGTTTTATCTACGGATGGAAAGTATTTTCTTGTCGGCGCATTCACGCGATTGTATGCGGTCACTCGCCGCCCTCCTCGTCGTCCTCCTCGTCGTCAGCTCCGTCGCGGGAGTCGGAGAGAGTCGCTCGGCCGAGGACCGAGCGGTCGCCCCGCACACCGTCTCGGAGTCCGCGTCAGCCCTCGGCGCGACCAACGCCACGCAAGCGAACGCGACGGTAAGCGACACTACCGAGATGTACGTCTCCCTCCGAGAGAACGGAGACGCCCGATGGAACGTCACGCAACGTTACGTCCTCCACGGCGACCAAGAGACCGAATCGTTCCGCCAACTCGCAGAGAGGTACGAAAACGGGGGCACGAACGTCGGCCTCACGAAAGCGACGTTCCAGCGCGTGGTCGAGCGCGTGAACGCCGACTCCGACCGCCCGATGGAACTCCAGCGCGTGAGTCGGTCGGCGCAGGTCCGTAACAACGGGACCGTGGGCATCGTCTCGCTGTCGTTCACGTGGACGAACTTCACGCAGGTAAGCGAGAGTCAAATCGCCCTCGGCGACGCGTTCTGGATCGGGTCGGAGACGTGGCTTCCGGCGCTGAGCGAGGACCAGACGCTGGTGATATCGGTCCCCGACAACTACTACATCTCCGGAGCGAGTCCGTCCGGTGGCGTCATCTCCAACGGGACCGTCCTTCGGTACGAGGGTCCTCAGCAATTCGAGCGCGGTGACTTCAGGGTGACCTACTCGGCGAAAGATACGGAGAACCCTGCGAATTCACCGTGGTTGCCCGACATCTCCAGCACGTGGGGACTGCTCGTCGTGTTCCTCTTGTTCGGTGGCGGTTTCGGGGCGTACGCACTGTCACAGCGTCGCGGCGCCGACCCCGAACCGGTCGCGGACGCCGACGACCGGACGCAGTCACCGCCGACAGTCTCGGCCACCGACGACGGAGACGGAACACCGTCCGAGTCCCACGAAGACGAAGGGCCGTCTATGGAACTGTTGAGCGACGAAGAGCGCGTCCTCCACCTGCTGGAGGAGAACGACGGCCGGATGAAGCAGGGCCAAATCGTCACCGAGACCAACTGGTCGAACGCGAAGGTCTCGCAGTTACTGTCGAAGATGGACGAGAACGACGACGTGGACAAACTCCGAATCGGCCGAGAGAACCTCATCACGCTCCCCGACGAAGACGTTGCCGACGTGGAGTGACCCCGGCGGACGGAGACTGTACGGCCCTCGACGAGGACGACACTGTCGGGGAACGACACTGGCGACGTACGAAGCGGAAACGCGTGACCCGATGTCGCGCGTTTCGTAAACGTTTACCCCTGCGCCGGAGACGTATTTATTATGAAGGTCCTGGTGACTGTGAAGGAGGTCGCCGAAGTCGCTGACGACTTCGAGATAGAGGGGACCGAGGTAGACGAGCGCTACCTCGAGTACGACCTGAACGAGTGGGACGACTACGCCGTCGAGGAGGCCGTCCAGTTGAAGGAGGACGGCCCGGCCGACGAGGTCGTGACCGTTACCATCGGTCCCGAGCGCTCCGAGGAGACCATCCGGATGGCGTTAGCGAAGGGAGCGGACCGCGCGGTCCGCGTCTGGGACGACGCGCTGGAGGACGTGGACCTGCTCGACGTGGAGACCAAGACGAACCTGCTGAAGGCCGTCGTCGAGGAGGAGGACCCCGACCTCGTACTGACCGGCGTCCAGTCGGGCGACGACACGTTCGGTGCGACCGGCGTCTCGCTGGCCGACGAAATCGGCTTCCAGTGGGGCGCGGTCGTCAACGCGCTCGACTACGACGCCGACGAGAACGTCGCGCACGTCCACCGCGAACTGGAGGGCGGCGTCGAGGAACTCACCGACATCGACCTACCCGCGGTGCTGACGATTCAGACGGGTATCAACGAACCGCGCTACGCCAGTCTGCGCGGCATTCGGCAGGCCCAGAGCAAGGAAATCGCACCCAAGAGCCTCGACGACATCGGTCTCGACGCCGACGCCGTCGAGAGCGACCTCACGCTGACTTCGATGTACGAACCCGAGAGCGAGAGCGACGCCGAGATATTCGAGGGTGACGCCAGCGAGACGGCCGGACGACTCGCTGAAGTCCTCCGCGAGAAGGGGGTGGCAGAATGAGTTCGGACGTTCTCGCCGTCGCCGAACACCGCCGCGGCGAACTCCGCGACGTGAGCTACGAACTGCTGACCGCCGGACGACAGCTCGCCGACGCGACCGGCGGCGACCTCCACGTCGCCGTGGTCGGCGGCGACACCGAGTCGTTCGCCGAGGAACTCGACCGCGACGGCGTGGACGCCATCCACACCGTCTCTGAGGGCGAGGAGTTCAATCACGACGTGTACGTGCAGGCGGTCGAGGCGCTCCACGGCGAACTCGACCCGCAGGTCGTGCTGATGCCTAACAGCGTCAACGGACTCGACTACGCGCCCGCGGTGGCCAACCGACTCGACCTCCCGCTGGCGACCGACGCCGTGGACTTCGAGTACGACGACGGCCTGACCGTGACCCGCGAGATGTACGGGTCGAAGGTCGAGACGACCGTGGACGTCGGCGGCGATCAGTACGCCGTCACCATCCGCGGCGCGGAGTGGCCCGGCGCGGAGGGCGTCGGCGACGCCGACGTCGCGGAGTTCGACGCCGACATCGACACCAACACCGGTTCGACCGTCACCGGCTTCGAGGAAGTCGGCGGCGGCGACGTCGACATCAGCGAGGCCGACTTCATCGTCTCCATCGGTCGCGGTATCGAGGAGGAGGACAACCTCCCGCTCATCGAAGACCTCGTGGAGGCAACCGACGCGACGCTGGCCTCCTCGCGGCCCATCGTGGACAGCGGGTGGCTCCCGAAGAACCGGCAGGTCGGACAGTCCGGGAAGGTCGTGACGCCGGACGTCTACCTCGCCATCGGTATCTCCGGCGCGGTCCAGCACGTCGCCGGGATGAAGGGGAGCGACACCATCATCGCGGTCAACACCGACCCGAACGCGCCCATCTTCGACATCGCCGACTACGGTATCGTCGGCGACCTGTTCGACGTCGTGCCGGAACTCATCGAAGAGTTCGAGTAGATTTTCGGTCCGGATTTTCGCGCGCAACACGGATTCGGCGTAGCGTAGTATCGCCTCGTCACGTATTTGTCGTGTCAGGCCAGAGTACTTCCCGATGGCCTCTCCAGAGTCCCGGCGGGCGCTGGCGGTCGCGGCCCTCGGCGTTCTGCTACTCGCCGGTAGCCTCGCCCTCCTCGCGACGTCGCTGTCGGCCAGCACGGCCGGGAGTCAGACGGCCTCGACACCGGCGACTGCCGTCGGTCCCGAGGTCGCGGCGCTCCACGACGCAGGAGCGACCGGCGAGAACGTGACCGTCGGCGTCGTGGACGTGACCGGGTTCGACACCGACGCGACCGCACTCGACGGCAGCGTCGTGGACGCGAGGGCGTTCGGTTCCGGCGGGACGGTTCGGAACGACGGCCGAAACGCCCACGGGACCGCGGCGGCCGAGACGGTCGCCCGCGTCGCGCCCGATGCCGACCTCTATCTGGCGACGTTCGACTCGCCCGACGGGTTCCGACGAGCGGTCGAGTGGCTAGTCACCGAAGAGGTAGACGTCGTGGTCGCCCCGGTGTCGTTCTACGGGATGCCCGGCGACGGCACGTCGCCCGTCGCCGACGTCGCCCAGCGAGCGACCGACGAGGGAGTCGTCTTCGTCTCGCCGACGGGCAACCTCGCCCGGAGTCACTGGACCGGCCGGTACCGCGGCGTCGAGAACGGCACCCTCACCTTCGGCGACAGCGCGCGGAACTACGTCCGGGGAGACGGACGCGACGTGACAATCTGGCTGTCGTGGGACGACGCCCACCGCGAGCAGGACTACACCGCCGAACTCCACTGGACCGACGGCAGTCGAAGCAAACTCGTCGCGCGCTCGTCGCCGTATCCCGGCGACGGAGTGCCGAACGAGCGCATCGTCGCCCGCGTCCGGTCGGGGACGTACTACGTCACGGTCCGCGGACCGGCGAACGCGACCGGCGCACGCCTCGAACTCTCCTCGCCGACGCACGACTTCCAACACGTTCGGTCCGCGGAGAGTCTCGTCGCGCCCGCGAGCGCCCCGTCGGTCGTCACGGTCGGAGCGTACGACGCTAGCGCCCGTCGAGTCGAACCGTTCAGTTCTCGCGGGCCGACGCCCGACGGGCGCGACGGAGTGGACCTCGTCGCCCCCAGCCACCCCGACGCGGCCGACACCGACCGGTTCGTCGGTTCCTCGGCCGCTGCATCGTACGCAGGCGGCGTCGCCGCGCTGGTCCTCGACGAGCGGCCCGACCTCACCCCGCGAGCGGTCGAGCGACGACTCGAGACGACCGCGGTCGATGCGGGGCGACCCGGCGCGGACCCCGTCACGGGGCACGGGCGACTCCGGCCCGTCCGAGCGGTCGGGACGCGAAACGCGACGGGTTAAACCCGGATTTAAGCTATGAACAGGTCTTAGTGGTCGCTTTACGGAGGCTTCGACAACGACGGGATGTCACCATGCCGGGACTCATCGAACGATTGCAAGACGGGACCGCGAGCGCCGACGAGCAGTTGCGCGTCCTCGACGTGGAGGGCGAGGAGACCGACGACGTGCTCGACGCACTCGGTCCCGACACCCGCCGGGAGGTGTACCGGACCCTGTTCGACTCACCGGGCACGCCCTCCGAACTCGCCGAGCGCGTCGATACCTCGGTCCAGAACCTCCACTACCACCTCTCGACGCTGGAGGAGGCCGGACTGATAGCGCCGGTGGATACCCGCTACTCCGAGAAAGGCAACGAGATGACGGTGTACGCGCCCGCCACCGACCCCCTCGTGCTGGTCGGCGACAGCGACGTCCGACCGCAGGTCCGCCACTCGCTGGCCGACGTCGTCGGGGGTCTCGGCATCCTCGGGGCCGCCAGCCTGCTGGTCCAGTGGGGCGTCGAGCGACTCGCCAGTCCGGTAGTCGGTCGGGGGAACGTGGTGGGACCGGCGAGTCCGACCGCCGACCCGACCACGGCCCGCGAGACGCTGGCGTGGGTCGTGTTCGACCTCGCGGAACCGGGCGTCGTCTTCTTCTGCGGTTGTCTGGCCGTCGTCGCCGTCGCGGCAGTCGTGATGAATCGGTAGAGAAAAGAGGAGTCGAGCGACCGGGCGGTTCAGTTGCGGAAGAGACCGAGGACGACGCCGATTCCGACGACCGCCAGCACGCCGCCTGCCGCTATCATCCCGACGCCGCCGAGGAACTGGTCTCCGGAATCGCCGGTTTCGGAACCGTTCGCGTCGTCGCCCGCGACGGTTCCGAGCGTCGTCGAAGTAGTACTCGTCGACGCACCGGCCTGACCGTCCGACTCGGTCGCCTCCTCGAAGACGATGACGGTCCCCACGGCCGCTGCATCACCGCTGGCGTTCGGTCCGGCGAACAGTCTCACGTCGTACGAAGCGGGAGCGAGCGGCGAGTCGAGCGAGGTCTCGGCGCTCGTCTCGACGACGCGGGTTCCTCCGTCGTCGACGACGCCGAGCGTGGGCGCGTCGGTTCCCGCACGGTTGGTGTGAAACAGCACCGTCGCGTGCCCGTCGCCGTCTCGGTCGGTGACGGTCCCGTTGACGACGTAGTTGACATCCGGACCGCCGATCGAGATTGTGACGGTTTCGGCCTCGCCGAACAGCACCTTTATCGAGGCGGTCCGGTTCTGGTTCACCTCCGTGATGGCCTGTACGGCGGGTCCGTCGCCGGAGTCCAGATTCCCGCCGTCCGAGTCCGTCGCCTCCGTTTCGCAACCGCCGGAACACGTCACCCGTCCGGCGGTCTCCGCCAACACGGTCTCGTCGCGGTAGACCCTGATTTCGACGTTCTGTTCGCCCACGTCGCTCATGTCGAAGGTCGCGTTGAACGTCCCGCGGTCGGTGACCGTGGTCCGCTGGGACTTCAGGAACGTATCGCCTTCGACGTTGAGGTGGAGTTCGGTTCCGGGTTCCAGCCTCGTCTCTCCGCGAATCGTCTGATTCGGCGCGACGTCGAGGACCAGTTCTTCGCCGTCGGTGACGATGGTGGTTCCGTTTCCATCGACCGGCCCGGTCGCTTCCGGCGTCGGCGCGGTCGCGGCGGCGTCCGGGAGAGCGCCGGAGGAGAGTTGGTCCGCAGACGGTGAGACCGAGGCGGTTCCCGACGCGAACGCGGCGGTACCTGACGTGGCTACGAGGAGCGAGACCACGGCGGCGGTCAGTAATCGCGCGCTTCGGCCCGTCATCGGGTCACCTCCGTCGGCCCGAGACGTGGCGTTCTGGAAGGCGGTCCGTCGTCGGTCGTCAAGTCAGTCGGGGACATACGCGTGGATAGACGAACCGGACCGAAAAAGCTGTCACGTTATCTTAACTTGGGATTTAACCCACGGGGACGACGAATCCGAGAACCGTTCGGGTCCCACGGACTTCGTCACGTACTTGTTCTGCCGGTCCTGATTCCCGGCCAATGGATTACCCCGAGTCCCGGAGGGCACTGGTCGAGGAGCGCCTCGAAGTCGTCCTCGACCGCGTCGAACCGACGGAACTCGCCGAAGAGGTCCGCCACGTCGCGCTGTCGGGGGGCAAGCGCGTCCGGCCGACCGTCACGGTGTTGTCGTGCGAGGCCGCCGGGGGCCAAGCCGACGACGCCGTGGACTTCGCTGTCGGGGTCGAACTCGTCCACGACGCCTCGCTGGTCGTGGACGACATCATCGACCGGTCGGACACCCGCCGCGGGAGCGCGAGCGCGTGGGCCGAGTACGGCTACTCGCCCGCCATCGTCGCCAGCGACGGACTCATCGGCGAGGCCTTCGAGTTGTTCTCGCCGGACCCGCGGGCGATGGAGGCCGTCGCCGACGCGATGGTGGAACTCGGCGAGGGCGAGGCGACCGAACTCGTCGCCCGGCCGACCGACCGCGAGGGGTACATGGAACTGGCCCGCCGGAAGACGGGAGCGCTGTTCCGCGCCGCGGCCGAGTTGGGCGCTATCGCGGCCGACGCCGACCCCGCCACCGTCGAGGCGTTCGGCGAGTACGCCGAGAAGGTCGGCGTCGCGTTCCAGATTCGCGACGACGTTCTCGACACCACCGCCGACGCCGACGAACTCGGCAAGCCCACCGGCCACGACGCCGAGATGGGTCGGCCGTCTATCGTCCGCGTGACCGACTTGGACGCCGACGAGGCGGCCGCGCTGGCCCATCAGAAGTCCGACGAGGCGCTGGCCGCGCTCGACCGGGCGGCCACGCCCGACCTCGCCGCGACCGACTACCTCCGTGACCTCGCGGGGTTCGTCGTGACTCGCGAACGCTGATTCCGTTCGATGGCGAGTCCCGGACCCTCGCCGCGCGACGGTCGGTCCGCGATTTTTCCCGCCAGAATAGCGGTCAGAGAGTCACCGTTAACTCGGTTCGACTCGACCCGACTGCCGTGATTCGGCGATAGCGAACGCGAGCGTACTCGTCAGTCCGAGTAGGGTCCCGGCGGTCAGCATCACCGCGAGGTACGTCAGCGGAACCTCGTCGAGGAAGAAGGCGCTCACCGCGTGCAACACGACGGCGATGGCGAGGACGTAGAACGGCGCGTTGAGGTAGCGCCACCGGAAGCGGTCGGCCAGATACTCGTCGGTGATCTGGCCGAGACTCGTCGTGATTCCCGCGGCAGTGAACCACGTCACGGCCCCGTTGACGAGCGCCGCCAGCACTTTGAGCGGACTCATCGGACCGTTGGTCGTCGTCTCGACCGCTTTCAGCGTCTCGGCACCGCGGACGCCGCCGATGACCAGCAGGGCGGCCGCGACGACGTACGTGATGAGCGTGACCCGACCGGCGTAGAGGCTGTTTCTGGCCTTCTCGGCCGCGCGGTCGAGGACGCGCTCGACGCCGAGTCCCCGTCCGAGGACGTAGAGACCGAGCAGTCCCGAGGTGACGCCGAACACGGCCGCGCCCGGGAGACCGAACATGTCCGAGAGGATGGCCAGCGGATAGATGAGCAGCAGGATGCCCAGCGGGACGAGGATGGTCCCGCGGGTCTCGGGGTCGTCCAGCACCTGCTTGATGGTGTAGTACATCGATTCGAGGTCCTGCGCCTGCCGGACGACCACGCGGCGCACCCCGTCGATGGGCACTCGCGAGCGGATGACCGGAATCACGCTCTCGTCCTGCGCGCCGTCGGTGACGATGACCGCCTGAATCTCCTCGCTGGTCGAGAGACTGGCCAGCACCTCGTCCACCTCGTCGCCGACCGCCCGATTCGCGGCGATGTCGCCGCCCTCGGTGCCCGTGACGATTGCGACTTCGACGGTCTCGTCTTCGATTCGGTCCGCGAGGTGGACGCCCTCGAACATGACGTTCACGTCGCTGTCCTCGGGGTCAGCGGTCGCTAACGACACCGCGGCGGCTTCGACGTCGTCGCGGCCGATGACCGGCGTGTCGAAGTCGGTCTTGCGACCGAGGTCGTCGTCGAGGTCCACACACAGGACCAGCAGCATCGTTCGGGGCTATGCGTCCGGGGTTTAACTCTTTTCGGGGACGGTCTCCGGAAACTGGAACTCGGCGTCGGGCCACAGTGACGCCGGTCGATACCGTGGGAAAAGCTATCACCGGCCGAGTGGGACCCTGACGGAGCCGTTCGGCGACGAGCGAACGGAAAGTTAATATACCGACAGTTTGAGGTTGGGTTTAACAGGTTTCCGCTCAGCAATGCCCCCCACAATCGCAGTCGCCCACTATCCGGAAGGTGCCGGTCACGCCACGCGCATGCTGGCCATCGCCAACGCGATCCGGGACAGCGGTGCCGAAGTGCTGATGGCTGGCGGCGGCGCTGGCACCGAGTTCGTGTCGCTCAACGGGTACGACGAGTTCGAACCGACGACCGTCGATTACATCGACACCTATCAGGACGGGTCGCTCGGGAAGGTCCTCACACAGAGCGTCCCCGCGAGCGCTCGCCGGGTGGTCGAGTACGTGGACTGGCTCGACGAGACGGACCCGGACGCGCTGGTCACGGACGACATGTTCGCCGCGATGGCCGCGTCTCGGACGGACGTGCCGCTCTACGTCCTGAAACACGACGTTCCGGGACTGTACCGCGACCCCGTCGAGCGGAGCGGGGCACGGTTCCACACCGCGTTCCAGTCGGCGGTGACACGGGAGTTCTTCTACCCGGCCGTCTGGCCGCCCGCCGACATCGACCCCGACGGCGCGACGCGGATTCCGCCGGTCTCGCTGGAGGGCGACGGCCGCGTTCGAGACGCCGCCGACGTGGTCCTCGTGCCCAGCTACTACTCGGATTTCGACGGCGTCGCGGCGCGACTCGAACGCCGGGGTCACGACGTGCTGAACGTCGGCGGCGACGACTGGGAACCCGTCGCGTCGCTGCTGCCCCACATCAGGGACGCCGACGTGGTCGTCTGCTCGGGGTACTCCACCATCATGGACGCCGCAGTCGCCGGAACGCCCTGCGTCGTCGCCCCCGAGACCGACGAACAGGAGGCCGTCGCCGAGCAGTTGAGTCGAGGCGACGTCGAAGGATTCACCGTGGCCGAGGACACCCTCGACGTGCTGGACGCGGTGGAGTCGCCGCCCGCGGCGACCCCCTCGGACAACGGGGCCGACGTCGTCGCCGAGACGGTGGTCGGCGACGTCCGGGCGGAGTCGGCCGACAGGTCGTCCGTGTCCACCGACGAACCGGACACATCGACCGACGAACCGACCGCGTCCACCGACGGCGGGCGGTCGGCGGCCCGCGGGCGCACGCCTGCGCTCGACGCCCGAAGCGGACTGTCGGTGACCGTCCGCGCACTGCTCGGCGTCGGACTGTCGATGCGGAACGCCCGGTCCCGAATCGTCGGTCCGGCCGAACGCGCCGCGGCGGCCACGCTGAGCGCCGTCCTGCTGACGATACTGGTCGCCCAGCAGGTGGCGGCGCGGGGGACGTACACGGCCATCGAACACTCGCTGCCGACGTACGCGGGCGGCGTGTCCGGACTCTTCGTCGTCGCCGGGGCGACGCTCGTCGGACTGGCGGCGCTGGGCGCGGCCCTCGACGCCGGTCTGGTGCCGTCGGTGTTACTCGCCAGCGCCCCGGTAGTGGGGTGGGCGGTCAACCACTGGGCGACGCCGCTCGTCCCGCACTACGCGCCGACGTTCGCCGTCGAGATGGCGCTGCTCTACGGCGGTGCGTTCGGCCTCCTCGGCTATCTGCTCGGCGTCCGCGCCCGGAAACTGCGCGGTACCCTCGGTTCGATTCCCGAACACGGGTGAGTCCGGGCGTCCACCCTCGTTTCGCACGCTTTTTGAGTCTCGGCCCGTTATCCGCACCTAACGAATGATTTCGAAGGGATGCGAACAGTGCGCCAAAGGAGGCAAGATGGTACTCTTCGTCTACGGCTACTGCGACCAGCGGGACTGCTTCTACTGCCCCCTCGGCGAGAACCGCAAGAACGTCACCGACGTGTACGCCAACGAGCGGAAAGTCGAGTCCGACGAGGACGTGATTCGGGAGGCCGAGCGCATGGACGCGCTGGGCACCTCCATCACCGGCGGCGAACCGCAGGAGGCCATGGAGAAGACGTGTCGGTACCTCTCGCTGTTGAAAGACGAGTTCGGCGAGGACCACCACACTCACCTCTACACCGGCATCACGGGCGGGCGCGAGAACATGCGCCGCCTCTCGGAGGCCGGACTCGACGAGATTCGGTTCCACCCGCCGCTGGACCTCTGGGGCGACATGCACGGCACCGAGTGGGAGGAGATTCTGTACATCGCTCGCGAAGAGGGCCTGACCCCCGCCTTCGAGATTCCCGGTATCCGCGCCGAGGAGGAGTTCCTCGAATTCCTCGACGAGGGCGCGGCCGAGTTCTGCAACGTCAACGAGTTCGAGATGAGCGACGGTAACTTCCGTCGGATGCAGGAGGAAGGCTACGAACTGCAGGACGGCCACATGAGTGCCGTCGAAGGCTCCAAGGAGATTCTGGAGACGATGGGCGACCACGAGCGCGTCTACTTCTGCACCTCCGTCTTCAAGGACGCCGCTCAGCACCGCAACCGGATGAAGCGCATGGCCCGGAACATCCGCCGGGAGTTCGACGACGTGACCGACGACGGGACGCTGGTCTACGGCAAGACGTGGGAACCCGAGCGCCGCCTCGAAGAACTCGGCGTGCCCGAGGAGTTCTACACCGTCAAGTCCGACCACGTCGAACTGGCGTGGTGGCTCCTCGAAGAGATGGTCGAAGAGGGCGACGTGGAGGAGGGCGAAATCGTCGAGCAGTACCCGACCGTTGACGGGCAGGTCGTCGAGCGGACGCCGCTGGCGTGATTTTCGCGCGAACAGTTCCGTCGGTGTCTCTCGTCTCTGACATCCGTTGAAAGGCCAGCAGAGTGATGCGTGCTGGCAGAGAACATTTACTGCCGCAGAGGCGACAGCGGTCAGAATACACGGAGATTTCCGATCATGAGTCACCAACCACCGGAAGACGAGCATCACCAGCAGTCCCAGCGAGGCGGTCAGGGTGCCGACACGGCGTCCCGGGACCGCCGTCGCTCCCCGGAGTTCAGCCAGATGCAACGGGAGAAGGCCCAGCACCAGCTACGAGACCCAGAAACGGGGCGGTTCCGTTCGAAGAGCCAACAGCCGCCCCAGCCCTCCACTCACGACTCCGCGCCGCGCGACTCCGCGCTCCACGAACCCCAACCGAGTCAGACCCAACGAGAACAACACCGAGGGGAATCACCGCCGGAGGGACGACAACAACCCCGACAGCAATCGCCGGAGCCTCCGCAGCAGAGCCAGCAGGGTGGCCAGCACCAGCCTCCGCAGCAGAATCCTCGACAGCAACCCGAGCAGAGCCGCCAGTCCCGACAGAGATTTCGACAGCCTCGACAGCGACAGCCCCAGAGTGAGCAACGGGAGCGGCTGTCTCAGCAGCGGAGGCGACGGCAGTCGCGGGAGCAATCCCAGCAGCCTCGCCGACAGAGCCAGCAGCCCCAACGACAGCAGGGGCGGCCGGGACAACAGGGAACCGAACGACAGCAACCGCAGCAGCAGCCTCGACAGCGACCCCAGAAGCAACAGCCTCCACGACAGCAAGGCCAACAGCCTCGACAGCAACCACAACAGTCTCGACAACAACCGGAGCAGACCCGACAGCAACCGCGACAACAGCAAGGCTCGCAGGGCCAACAGGGTTCCCGACAGCCCCGACAGCAGTCGCATCGGTACTACAGACGATACAGACGATACTACTGGGAGTAGCAGAAGCTCCGCCGTCGAGACCGACCGAGGAGTTCGACACCGCCGCGAAGGAGCCAACGACCGGCACGAATCGTCTACAGCGGTCACGAACCGGCGTGTAAACGGCGAGCACGCGGCCGAAATCGAGCGCGGGGTTCGTGACCGCGGCGGTCCTCATCCGGGCGAGAGCAGGACCGGTGACGAGCGGCGGAATCGCGGCTTGACCCGCGTCTGCCCGGATTATCTCGTCGTTGAAAGCGTGAACGAAGCGCCGGAGCGACCGCAACAGTGCGAACCGTCAACGGGTTGTTCACGTCGGTTCTCGAACGGGGCCTACGATGGTAACGAAACGAACGGCGATAGTCGCGGCGGCACTGATTGTCGCAGTAGCCACTGCGGGGTGTTTCGGACCCGAAGAGGACGCAGCGACCACGACGGAAGCAGAGACTGAGACCACGCCAGGAGAGACAGTCGAAGCAGGCGGCGAACCCACCGCCGAACCCGCGCAGACGCCGACGGTGTTCGGAACGACGACCGGGCAGACGACGGGCGGAAATTCGACCGGCGAAACGACTACGGGAGCGAGCGAGGCATAGACGTGAGCTGAAAGGAGTCGTCGAGTTTAGACGCCGGTCGAGTAGCGCAGAATCCCGGCGACGCCGCCGAACGCGGACTGCAGCTGCTCGCCCTTCTCGAAGTCGGTCGAGATGAACTTCGTCTCGGTGCCGCGCTGTTCGGCGATGGTCATCAGGTACTCGATGGCGTCCTCGCGCTCCTGAACCTCGGCCTCGCCACCGTTCTCGCAGGTGTGGGTCGGCGTGTCCTCCCGGCGGTCGATGAACTCGAACTCCTCCTTGTCGCCGCAGTCGTAGACCACCACGTCCTTGCGGAGGTCCTCGGACAGCAGGAGACGGTCGACGGACCCCATCACGAGGTTCTGGCGAGTCGGCTCGAACCCGTAGGTGGCCTTGTTGCCGTCGTGGAGCTGCTTGAAGAACTCCTCCATCTCGTTCTTGTCCTTCATCACCTCGGCGTCCGCGAGGGCGTCCTCGGCGCTGTCCACGAGGTCGTAGAGACCCGACTCGTCGGTGTAGGCGACGTCGAACTTGCCGAGGACTTGGTCCTGAAGCTCGTGGTGGAGGTAGTCGCCGTCGAGGAACTCGTCTTTGGTCGGCGAGGGACCGCCGACGAGGAGGCCGTCCAGTTCGCCCCGCTTGGGGACGAACAGGTCGTTGGCCATCTCGGCGACCTCCTGATAGAAGTTGTCGATGGCTTCGAGGCGGAGGCGGGCGAAACGCTGGGCGGACTGACCACCTTTGCGCTGTTTACCCGGCACCAGCGAGGAGGCCGACTTGACGGGTTCGACGCGCTTGCCCTTCAGCCACCCGACGTTGGCCTCGCGCCGGTCGAGGACGATGAGACCGTAGAGGCCCTTGTCGGCCAGCATGTGTTCCAGCGGTTCGGTCAGGAACGCCGAGTCGCAGTGATAGCGGAACGACTGGATGGGTTCGGGCGGGTCCTCCAGCACCTTCGTGACCATCTCGGTCCGACCGCCGCCGGAGTCGATGGCACCGCTGAAGATGACCAGTCCGTTGTCCGGCGGATACACGTCGTAGTAACGCAGGCGGTCCTTGATGGAGGTCAGCGCGTCCTGCACGTTCGTCCGCGTCTGCTTCGACTTGATGTTAGACGCTTCGCTGTGCTCCTGAGTGACGTGACCGACCACGTCGCTGATCTGCTTGTCCGGCGGAATGTAGATAGTGACGAGTTGAGTCCCGGACCCTTCGTAGTCCCTGAGGTCCTCGATGACCTTCTGGAACTCGTACTTTTTCCTGTCGGACTGCTCGCCTTCCTGCTCGCTCATTACTTCGTTCTAGACCGGCCAGAGGGTAAGTAACCTTTGCATACAACCGTCGTATACCCCACTTTGACTGAATATACCGTCGCGTAGCCATCTCAGATTGCATCTATCATCGGGGGGCCAACTTGGACTACACGTACCGTCGCGGGAGTGGACTCGGTCGTATACGTGGACGTTCATATCCTTCGGAGAGACCCCCTCGTTCTGTGGAGTTGTCGCCGACAGGACTGGTCGAACGCTTCGGCCAACCGACCAGAATACCGCCGATGTGTCGTCTCCGACGGACTAAATTTATATGCGTGACACGGTTCGGTTGGGACAACGAGTATCATGTCCGGCACGGTATACGCGATAGCGAGCGGCAAAGGAGGTGTCGGCAAGACGACGACGGCCATCAATCTCGGCGCGATGCTGGCCGACCGGGACCACTCGGTGGTCGTCGTGGACACCGACCTCGGGATGGCGAATCTCGCGGACTTCCTCGACTTCGAGATAGAGACGCCCACGCTTCACGAGGTGTTGGCGGGCGAGGCGGCCTTCGAGGACGCCATCTACCGCGCGCCCGGTGACATCGACGTGTTGCCGAGCGCGACGGACATCGAGGCGTTCGTCAAGTCCGACCCCGCCAACCTAGAGGCGGTCGTCGCCGACCTCCGCGAGAAGTACGACTACGTCCTGCTCGACACCGGCGCGGGCGTGAGCTACGACACGCTCGTCCCGCTGGCGCTCGCGGACGCCGTGCTGCTGGTCGCCACGCCCGACGTGGCGTCGGTCCGGGACACGGCCAAGACCGGCGAACTCGCCGAGCGCGTCGAGAGCGAGGTCCGAGGTGCGGTCCTGACCCAGCGCAGCAGCGACATCCTCAACGCCGACGACGTGGAGGAGACCCTCGGGACGGACGTTCTCGCAGTCGTCCCGCAGGACGAGGCGGTTCCAATGGGCATCGACGCCGGGCGTCCGCTCGCCGCGTTCGCACCCAACGCGCCCGCCGGACAGGCCTACCGCGAACT
The DNA here is from genome assembly GCF_024218795.1 of Halorussus aquaticus. Taxonomy (GTDB): domain Archaea; phylum Halobacteriota; class Halobacteria; order Halobacteriales; family Haladaptataceae; genus Halorussus; species Halorussus aquaticus. The sequence continues at coordinate 1,065,896 of NZ_CP100400.1, read as the reverse complement.
GGCGGCGGTGCTGACCGGCGACGCCGACCCCGACCCGGAACTGGACCTCGCCGACGATACCGACGGCGAGGACGACCCCGAATCGGCCGACGAGGACGGCGCGTCCGAACCGACCGACTCGGACGACGAACTCGACGCCGACCCGTTCACCGGCGCGGAGTTGGCCGGGAACGTCCGCGACGCCATCGGCGAGGGCGACGGGACGGAGCAACTCCTCGGCGGCGAACTGGCGAACGCGGCCGACGAGATTCGGGAGCAGACGAAGGCGGGGGCGGCGACGTCGCCGGACTCCGAGACCGAACGCGGGACGGGAATCGACGCAGGCGACAGCGTAGACGAGGACGCGAGCGCAGAACGGCGCGACAGGACGAACGAGGACGGAATCGCAAGCGAGGAGAACGACGACAACGCGGGCGAAGACGACAGCGCGGGCGAAGACGGAGGTGCAGGCGAGGGCGGAAACCGAGGCGAAGACGTAAACGGAGACGAGGACGAGAGCGCGTCGTTCGGCACGAGCGAGGCCCGGAGCGTGGACGACCTCATCGACGAACACATCAGTGACGAACGTCTCGCCGACTCGAACTCTCGGGGCGGAGACGACGACCCGCTGGCACAGATGGGCGGCGACTCCTCGTCCGGCGGCGAGTCGGACACCGACTTCCTCGACGAGGACGACGACCCGCTCGCGGCCGGGGAAAGCGACGCCGCCGAGGACGGGGAGCGAGACCCCTTCGCCGACGAGGACGACCCGCTGGCCGCGGGGTCCTCGGCCGACCGGGCGGAGTCACCGACCGCGGCGGACGCGACCGAACCGGAATCGAGCGAGTCGCAGGGAGCCCCCGCGACACCCGAGAATTCGGACGAGCCGAACCCCGACCTCGGGGGGTCCGACGACCCGACGGCGGACGCGGTCCCGTTCGAAGAGAACGAACACACGGCCCCCGACGACCGCCGGGGCGAACGCGACGCGAGCGAATCCCCGCAGGGAGACGGTGAGTCCGACGAACGTGTCCCGAAAGGAGACAGTTCTGAGGACGACGAGTCGAAGGAGAGCGACGGCGTTCTGGGCCGTCTCGGGTCGCTATTCAAGTAGCACCGCCAACTTCTAAGGAGCTTCGCGGTCGCACGTATCACCATGGCAGACGATAGCTCGGTCTCGCTCTGGTGGGTGCTACTGTTCGTGTTGCTGACGCTCGCAGTCGCCGCCGGGGCGGTCCTGTTCGTCGGCGGGAACCTCGTCGTCCCGCCGGAGTTCGTGGTTCCGGTCTGACTACATTGACCGGGGCGCGGCGACGCCCAGCACCTGAAGCGCGTTGCCGACCGCGTGCTTCGACGCCGCGACCAGCGCGAGGCGGGCGTCTCGCAGGTCGTCGTCCACGTCGTCGGCCAGCACCGGGCACTCGCGGTAGAACGTGTTGAACGTATCGGCAATCTCTCGGGTGTAGGTGGCGACCACGTGCGGTTCGAGGTCCTCGGCGGCCTCCTCGATTACCGCGGGGAAGCGCGCGACGACCGCCAGCAGTTCGCGCTCGGCCTCGGTCTCCAGCAGTGAGGCGTCGAAGCCCTCGGCGACCGGGGCGGTGCTAGCGGGGTCGATTCCGGCCTCTTCTAGAATCCCGCAGCAGCGAGCGTGGACGTACTGGACGTAAGGCGCGCTCTGGGCCTCGAAGTCGAGCGCGCGGTCCCACTCGAAGGTGATGGCCTTCGTCGGTTGCTTGGAGACGATGTCGTACCGGACCGCGCCGACGCCGACCTGTTCGGCGATGCGCTCTACGTCCTCGTCGGTCAGGTCGTCGTCGCGGATGCGGTCGTCGAGTCGGGTCTCGACCTCCTCGCGGGCGCGGTCGATGGCCTCGTCGAGCAGGTCGTCCAAGTCGATGCCGGTGCCCGCGCGGGTGGACATCTTGCCCTCGGGGAGGTTGACGTAGGAGTAGATGACCTGCTGGAGGTCGTCGGTGTCGTTGCCCAGCAGTTCGAGCGTCGCGTTCATCTGGCGGGCCTGTAACTTGTGGTCCTCGCCGAGGACCGTCACGGCGCGGTCGTAGTTGTCGAACTTCCACTCGTGGTGGGCGAGGTCCCGGGTCGCGTAGAGCGTGGTGCCGTCCGACCGGAGGAACACGAAGTTCTTCTCGATGCCGAACTCCTCCAAGTCGAGTTGCCACGCGTCTTCCTCGTAGACGGCCTCGTCGAGTTCCTTCAGGCGTGAGACCACGTCGTCGGCCGACCCGTCGCGGAGGAACCGCGTCTCCTTGACGAACTCGTCGAACTCGGCGGGCAGGCGGTCCAGACTCTCACGCATCCCGCCGAGGACGGTGTCCACGACTTCCTGCACGCGCTCGTAGGTCTCCTCGTCGCCGGACTCCAGCCCCTGCATGATGGCCCGAATCTCGTCCTCGGCTTCCTCGACGTCGTCGGGGTCGCCCTCCTCCAAGAATTCGTTGCCCGTCCGGTAGTAGCGCACGAGGTCGTAGTCGGCCTTGTCGCGCTCCGGTTCCGGCAGGTCGTCCTCCTCGAAGGTCTCGTAGGCCCACGTGAAGACGGCCATCTGGCGGCCCGCGTCGTTGACGTAGTAGTGGCGGTCCACGTCGTGGCCCGCGAACGCGAGGACCCGCGCCACGGCGTCGCCGACGATGGGGTTGCGCGCCCGCCCGACGTGGACCGGACCGGTCGGGTTCGCGGAGGTGTGTTCGACCACCACGTCCTCGCCGGTCGGTTCGAGGTGGCCGAAGTCCTCTCGCTGGGCCGCCTCGGCGGTGGCCTCGTAGTAGGCGTCGCTCGGCGCGAAGTTGACGTACGGTCCTTGTGCGGTGGCGTCGGCGACGAGTTCGGACTCGCTCGCGTCGATCGCGTCGGCGAGGTCGGTCGCGACCTCCGGCGGGGGTGCGCCGACTTCCCCGGCGAGTCGGAACGCCGCGCTGGAGGCCAGCACGGCGTCCACGCCCTCGGGCGGGTCCTCGACGCCGAGGTCGTCTGTCGGGAGGTCGAGCGTGTCGAGTGCGGAGGTCAGAAGCGCCTCCACGTCGTCCCGGAACTGGAGATACATGTTACTCGTTGGTTTTCGACCGGCGGATAAATGGGTTTCTGAAGCGTGACAGTCGGTCCGCGCGGTCGGACCAGTCGGTGCCCTCGGTTCGGTACTCTCGGACGCCGTTCCCGTTACTCCCGGACGGCCCACCGAAGCGCATCGGCGAACCGGAGCGGCGAGTCGTAGCCCTCGGCGGGGTCGGCCGCGAGCGCCCGCGAGAGGACGGCGTCGAGTTCGCCGGGTCGGTCGCGGTCGGTCGCTGAGTCTCCGAGTAGGTCGGCGGCGAGTGCCGCCAGACGGTCGCTGTCGGCTGTCTCCGGGTCGTTCGGTTCCGTCGGCCCAGCGGGCGACTCGTCGCGGCGCACCGCGGCGAGTCGCCAACCGCCGACTCGAACCTCGCCGTCAGACAACCAGATGGTTCCGGGGCCGAGTGCGCCGTGCGTGACGCCGACGCGGTGAGCGCGGTGAACCGTCTCGGCCGCATCGGCGAGCGCGTGGGCGAGGTCGGCGATCGGCAGGTCCTCGGCGCGGTCGGCGAGGGACGCGTCCACCGGGTCGGTGGCGACCCACGGCGACGGTTCGGTACCCCACGTCCGGACGCCGAGAACGCCCCGAACGTCGAGGTCTACCCACGTCTCGACGGCCGCTTCGAAGGCGTCGTCCGCTATCGCGCCGGGAGTGATTCGCGTCAGCGCGACGCGGTCGCCCGCCGGGGTCCGGGCCGCGAAGACCGCTGCGGAGTCGGACTTGGCGAGGCGGTCGCCGAGTTCGAAGTCCGCGAATCCGGTCGGGGCGGCCGAGTCGTCGCGGGCGTCGCAGTCGAGGCCGCGGTGGCGGTACGCTCGCGCGAGAACCGCCGCACCGACGAGACCGCCGACCGCGAGAGCGACGGGCGAGGTGACGGTCCGGTAGGCGTCGTAGAGCGGCGTCGAACCGGGCGACGAGAGGGCGTAGATGGTGCCGGACTCGGTGACGAAGTAGACTCCGCCGTCTGTGACCTGCGTCAACCACCGCGAGCGGCCGGGATGGTCGAATCGCCACCGGAGACGGCCGCGTTTCGCGTCCAGTCCGTAGACGACCTCCGACTCACTGTCCACGACGACTGTCCCGTCAGTGACGCCGATGACGGACGCTCGCGCGTCCGCGTCCGTCGAGAAGCGCCATCGTCCGGTTCCGTCTGCGGTCGAGACAGCGTGGACGCCGCCGCGCGTACCGAAGTACGCGGTCCGGTCGTCGATTCGGGGCCAACCGACGACCGGACCGCCCGCGTCGTATCGCCAGCGTTCGGTCCCGCCAGCGGTCGAAATCGCGCGGAGTCGCCGACCGCCACCGAGGTACGCCGCGTCCTCCAGAACGACCCCGGGAAACCCCCTCTCGTCCGCGTCGGCGTCGAATCGCCACCGGAGCGCCCCGTCGTCCCGGTCGAAACCGCACAGTCGCCCGGTCTCGTAGTCCCACGCGAGCACGACGTCGTCGGTCACGTCGACGACGGAGAACCGCGGCGTCCCCTCCGCCGAGCGGTCGGCGTGCCAGCGGACGCTCCCGTCCGCGGCGGAGAGGGCGTACAGATGTCCGTGCGTCGTCCCGGCATAGAGGGTGTCGCCGCCGAGGTGCGGGTTGAACCAGAACGAGTCGTCCGGTCGGAATCGCCAACGCTCGCGTCCGTCCGACGCCGCGACCGCCGCGATGCCGTCTTCGTGGACGAAGACCGTCTCCGAAGTGACGAGCGAGACGTCCACGTGTCTCTCGGCGACGCCGCCCTCTCCGGAGTACTGCCACCGGGTGTGACCGTCGGCGGCGTCGAGCGCGTGGAGACCCGCCTCGCCTTCGGCGTAGACCACGCCCGTTCCGGGGTGTATATCGACCGGATAGTCCGCGTCGTCCCTCGCTATCCGGCGACGCCACAGTTCGGTTCCGTCCGGCGAGAACCCGCGCACGCCGGTCTCGGTCGTGAGGTAGACCGCGTCGTCGGCCGCCGACCGGCGGAGTAACGCCTCTTCGGCGTCGGTATCGACGGACCACTCGACGTCGGGGGTCGGCGCGAACGGATGGTCGGGCACGGCGTCGGTCGCGTTCCCGAGAGAGACGTTTCCGAGACTCGCCCGACGGTCGGCGGCGACCGACGGCGCGACGCCTCCCGGACCGGCGACCGTGAGAAACTCCCGTCTACTCGGCGACCAGTTCATGGTCTCGTTCGTTCAGTCGTCTCAGCGTTCCCACATGTATCTTTCTCCGAAAGCTACCTGCGGACCGTCTGGTGCCACGCCTCGTCGCGGCTTGCTGGACCGTGACGCGAGAACCAAGGCGCAACGCGAAAGCGGACGAAGAAAGAGCGTCGGCCGAGGTCGTCAGTCGGCGTCCGAACCGAAGACCGTCGGCATCGTGACCGTCGTGTGCTGAGACAGGCCGTACGCGGCCGCGACGAGTGCGAAGACACCCGCGGCGAGCAGCGGCGGCGGCGAGACGCCGTAGCCGCTGGCGAGGAACAGGCCCGTCGCCACGACCCCGCAGAGGACGGCGTACGGAATCTGCGTGTTCACGTGGTCGACGTGGTCGGCCCCGGCGAACATCGACGACAGCACCGTCGTGTCGCTGATGGGCGAACAGTGGTCGCCGAACAGCGACCCGGTGAGGATTGCGCCGATAGCGCCCGGGAGCGGTGCGCCGAGGTTGAACGCGAGGGGCACGGCCACGGGGAACATGATGCCCATCGTCCCCCACGAGGTACCGATGCTGAACGAGATGATGGCCGCGGCGAGGAAGACGACCGCGGGGAGGAGTTCGGGGGTGATGACGCCCTCCGCCACCGAGACGACGTAGGGACCGACGCCGAGCGCCTCACTGACCGACCCGATGGTCCACGCCAGCGAGAGGACGGCGACCGGGAACATCACCATCTTGAACCCCTCGAAGATGGAGTCGCTGATGTCTTCGAGTTCGACGCGAGCGTGGCCGACGAGGATGGCCAACAGGAGGGCGCAGGCCGAGAAGACGCCCCAGAGGATGGCGTCGGCCGTCGCGGCGCCCTTCAGCGCCTCGACCGGCGCGACGCCCGGCCATCCGCCGGAGGTGAGGAGTCCGAGACCCGTGACGGTCACGAGCGCCACGATGGGGGCCGCGAAGTACCACCAGCGCGAATCGACGTGGTCGGGCGTCACGATGTCCTCCTCGCGGGTCTCCAACAGCGGGTCCGCGTCGTCGCGGAGGACCTTCCCCGTCTCCTTCGCGCGCTTCTCCGCCTGCTTCATCGGGCCGAAGTTCCACCCGGTGATGACGACGATGAACACGAGCGCCACCGCGAGCAGACTGTAGAACCGGAACGGGATGCTCTGGAGGAACACCACGAACGCGCTCCGTTCGATGCCGAGCGCCGCGAACTGCTCTTTGATGAGACCGACCTCGAAGCCGACCCACGTCGAGACGACGGCGACGCTGACGACGGGAGAAGTGGTCGAGTCGAGCAGGTACGCGAGTTTCTCGCGGCTGATGTCGAACTTGTCGGTGATGGGTCGCATCACGGACCCGGTAATCATCGTACTCGCGTACGAATCCACGAAGATGAGCATCCCGAGGATGCTCGTCCCGAGTTCCGCCTGACGTCGGGTCCGAATCCGCGAGATGATGCGGTCTGCGAGGGCCTTCATGCCCCCGGAGAGGAATATCATCCCGAGCATCGCGCCCGAGAGGAACGTGAACAACAGGAGTTTGCTGTTGAACGATGCGGTGATGTTGTCGATGACCAACTGGAGGGAGTGAGCCGCCCCGACGACCGGGTTCCACCCCATCAGGATGGTCGCACCTATCCAGATGCCCGAGAACAGTGAGAGTAACACCTGTCTGCTCACCAGCGTCAGCACGATGGCGAGGAGTGCCGGAAGCAGACTGATGATACCGTACGTTTCAGATGCCATTACGGTCAAGGGATTTTTAGAGCGGTAGGTTAAATCTTGTCCAATTATCCCGGCAGGAATAGTGTTATTTATCCACCATTTTCGGGATTTCTGTAGTATAGTTTTAGTTCGAGGGGCCGCCAGACGTTCGGATCGGTCGCGAACAGACGCGGCCCGGCGGGACCGCCGGAGGAAAGAACGTTTTAGCCTCGGCCCACATCTCTCTCACAATGAGCGAATCGGACACCGTCGAGGAGACCTCGACGAGCAATCGAGACTCGCGGAGTTCGGACGACGGTCCCAAACAGGTGGACTCCCCGGACTACCACAGCGAGAACCACACCGCGGCCCAGACCTGCGGATGGACCGCCAACGCCCTGCGCGGAGAGGGGAAGTGTTACAAGAACATTTTCTACGGGATAGAGTCCCACCGGTGCATCCAGATGACGCCCGTGGTCAAGTGCAACGAGCGGTGCGTCTTCTGCTGGCGGGACCACGCGGGCCACGCGTACGAACTCGGGGACGTGGAGTGGGACGACCCGGAGGCGGTCGTGGACGCCAGCATCGAACTCCAGAAGAAACTCCTCTCGGGGTTCGGCGGCAACGACGAGGTGCCCCGCGAGCGATTCGAGGAGAGCATGGAACCCCGCCACGTCGCCATCAGCCTCGACGGCGAACCGACGCTCTACCCCTACCTGCCCGAACTCATCGAGGCGTTCCACGACCGCGACATCACCACGTTCCTCGTGAGCAACGGGACTCGGCCCGAAGTCATCCGGGAGTGTGACCCGACGCAACTCTACGTCAGCGTGGACGCTCCCGAGCGCCACACCTTCGACGAGGTGGTGAAGGCGATGGAGGACGACGCGTGGGAGAAGTTGGTCGAGACGATGGACGTACTGGCCGAGAAGGACGAGACCCGGACCGTCCTCCGGACGACGCTGGTCGGCGGGGAGAACGTCCACCACCCCGACTGGTACGCCGGGTTCTACCGGCGCGCCGACCCCGACTTCGTGGAACTCAAGTCCTACATGCACGTCGGGGAGTCGCGTGACCGAGTGGCCAGAGAGTCGATGCTCGACCACGAGGACGTGATGGCGTTCGCCGAGCAGATTCAGGAACACATGCCCGACCACGAGTACCTGAAGGAGGTGCCCGTCTCGCGGGTCGCCCTGCTGTCGAAGACCGACGACACGTGGGTTCCGAAACTCGAGAAGGACAGCGAGTTCTGGGCGCGGGACGCGTTTGCCGGGGACTAATTAGCTTTTAGCAAGTTTGACCGCTTTCTCGGTCAGGCGGTATCGGTAAGCTTGTCTTCTAAAGATGATTTTATCGTATTCCTCTCGCTTGGTTATAGATTCGCTTCGTTCTATTGCTTCGATAGCTGCGTTTAGCTTTTCAAGAGAGTTCCCTTTCCGGAGATATGGTTCCACTTTCTCTGGCATAATGCTAAATTCTTCTGCAAGGATACTGCGAAGCGTTCTTCCTGCACCGTCTGTTACAGCAATCGCTCCTTCTTCAGAGAACTGTGACTTTCTAGCGAAGTGGGGTTCTTCATCGATGTGGGCGATTAGACCTTCGAGATTTTGCTTGACTTCCTCTTCAATTCGACCATTAACAATTTCATCAGTCCGTTCACTAATTACATAGAAATCCGGTCCCGGCGGTGAAACCCTTTGAACGAGGTCGATTTCCGAAAGATGGTTTAGTATCGTCCCAAGAGTAAATTCGAGTTCGACATCTAAATGCGATTCCATTTCACTCCTTTTTAGGCCCTCGTGATCTGGTCCGGTTTCTGCTTCGAATAATGCCATTACCAACTTCACTTGGTCATCGACGCTTCGTGTCTTTCCTTTTCTATCCCGAATTTCTTCTTCTACCTTTGGTATCTGCTTACTGTCGTTCGAAAATGGTTCTCTAACAGCTTTCGGGAGTTCAGGCCGGGGTGCGTTCTCGTGACGTTTTATTTTCTCCGACTTCCGGGTATTCTTGTACAACGCTTGGGCTACAGGAACACCTCGGAGATAGTTGTACTCGTGGAGAATCTCAACGCCGCGTTCAGTGAAGCCGTAGAACTTCGAGGGAAGGTCTCGCTTGTTCACACTCGGCTCGTAGCGATACACGTCTAGAACCCCTGCCTCGACGAGATTATCGAGTTGGTCACCGATAGCCGCCTTGCTCTTCGGAATCATGTAATCTAGCTCGTCGAGTGATGGGAGATGTTCCGGGTGGCCGAGGACGTACTGAACGATGAGGTGGCGTGTCTCCTGCGAGAGGAGGTCGAAGATACGCCGTTGCTCCTCGAACGGCCCGGACTGATTAGCCGACGAGCTATCGCTCATGCAACACACTTCGAAGGGACAGTGAATAATACTTTGGGTCAACCAATTTGGTTTTCCGCACGATAGGCAAACTAGTTGGAAAAGTATAAGCAGATGCGGTGCGGGATTTAATCCGATGGCGGACCCTTCGGTACCACCGAACGCAGACGAAATCGAGGCCGCCGTAGACCAAGCCCTCCACGGTCTCGAATTAGAACCGCACGAGACTGCGGACATTCTCGGGTTCGCAAACGAGGAACTCCCGCACTTGCAGACGCCGGAAACGTCCTACTTCGTCCTCGGGAGCTACAAGAAACCGTACATCCGTCGTCTTCGGAAAGTCGAGAACGAACTGAACAAGCGACTGAGCGCCTACGCCTTCGTGATGGGTGACCTCCGGCAAATCGGACTCGACCGACTCCCCGAGTTCCGAATACGGTTCCACCTCTTGGCGGCGTACGCGGACTACGTCGTCGGCGTGTACGAACAGGACGCCGGAGGCGAAGTGACGGAGTTAGGAAAGATCAGCGAGACGCCCTACTTCGACAGATCGTACGTCCTCCCCCGAGACTACCGCTGGATGACCGGCGAGAACTTCGACGGGAAAGCGGATGTCGTCGCCGCCGCGATGGACATCTACTACAGCGACGACCTCACAGACGACGAGAAGGAGGAGAAACTTGGAGCCTTGGCCGCGGAAGCGCAGGAGTACGGAATCGACATTACGAAGGAGAATCTCACTGACGCGACAGATGAACGCGGGGACGACGACACCGTGTCGTACAGTTGGGTCCACCTCAACGAGTTTCGGCTTTTCGAACTACACGACCGGTGTCAGCCGTGGGTAGAAGAATCCGAACTACGCGACTCGGTAGACATCGTACCTACCCCCGGTCGCCATCCCCAGTGGGAAGAGTAGACAGACGTACGAATCAGAGACGCTCCAGTTCCTCCTCGGTCTCCTCGCTCTCGACGTTCCCCGTGTTCTTCGTCTCTGTCGGTTCGAAGAGTAGCACCTCGGCTACGCCGTCGTCCGCGACCGGTCGGTGTTCGACGCCCGCCGGGACGACTACCATCTCGCCCTCGTCGAGAGTCACGTTCTCGTCGTCTCGGAGTTCGATGCGCAGTCGCCCGTCCCGAACCAGAAAGAGTTCGTCGGCGTCGTCGTGGCGGTGCCAGACGAACTCCCCCTCCAGTTTGGCGAGTTTGACCGCCTGTCCGTCGAGTTCGGCCGCGAGGCGGGGCGACCACGTCTCGTCGAACGAGTCGAAGCCAGCGTCGAGGTTCACCTTCTCCATGCTCGTCCTGTGGAGTCCCAATCGAGAAAGGCCTGTGGTCGTTGGCCAGAGAGGCCTGCGGTCGCCGTCGAGTGCCGGACCGTCGAACCGAGCAGTCGCGGGCCTAGTTTCCGGCGACGATGGACGCGACCTTCTCGCGGTCGAACAACTGCTCGCCCTCGGGAATCTCGGGATAGTGCTCGCCGTCCTTGTAAGTGGGCCACTCGCCGAACAGGTCGGGGTAGAGCTGTTTGGCGGTCATCTCTATCTGGAACAGGTTCATGATGGGACCCTGATACCGCATCCCGGAGGCGTACACGCGGTCGTTCTTCACCGCGGTCAGTTGACTCCCGACCGGGTGGTCCTTCAGCGAGGCGCGCGTGTCGGCCATGCTGTAGTTCGGCGTCGCGCCCCAGAGGTGGAGAATCACGTCGGGGTCGGCCTCCAGCATCGTCTCGTAATCGACGGTCCCCCAGAGGTTGCTCCAGTCCTGTTCCGCGAACGCGTCGTTCGCGCCGAGCGGCCGGGTGTCGGCCAGCCAGTAACCCGGCTTGTTGAGGTGGTACGTGTAGAACGACTCGCCGTCGCCCGAGAGCGTGGCGCGCACGGCCGTCGGGCGCTCGTCCTCGGGCGGGAGTTGCTCTTGAATGGAGGCGACGAGGTCGTCGTGGACCGCGGCCAGCGCCTCGTAGCGCTCGCGCTCTTTGAACACCTCGGCGACCTTGCCGAAGAGTTGCCAGAGGTCGTAGTACTCGTAGTTCTGGTAGCCGTCCGGCGGCGCGGCCTGCGTCCCGCTGTAGAAGTTGCCGAACCACGGTGCCACCTGCGAGTCGATGTCCTCGGTGTCCGACTCGTCCCAGTTCTCCTGCGTCGAGACCCACGCGGGGTCGGCGAGGTGAACGTCGCTGTCGAGTTCGAAGAGGAGTTCCTTCGTGAGTCCGCCGTTCAGGGGGTCCGAAAGCCCCTCCCACTCGAACGAGACGCCGTCGAGGTGGTGGTAGTAGTGGTTCATCGTGGTCCCGGACATCTTCGGGACGTACACCGAGTTCACCGCGTCGCCGTGACCGAGCGCGACGGCCATGTCGGCGTACTGCGGGAACACCGTGAACACGTTCTCGGGGACGGCGTCGAACTCGACCGTCCCCACCGGCGACATCGACACCGAGTACGACTCCGCGCCCGTCGTCGTCTCGGTCTGTGTCTGCGTTTCCGTCTCGGCTTGCGTCTCCGTCTCGGCCGAGGACGACTCACCCCCGCCGGTACAACCGGCGAGCATCCCGCCGAGCGCGACGCTCGTTCCGGCCGCGATGAAGCGCCGCCGCGTCGAACCAACCTGCGAAGAACCGACCTGCGAATCACGAGCCATGGTTTTTGGCTCGCCTAAACGGTAATAGTGGTTTCGGATTTTAGGCGAGCCTAAAGGACAATATATAGTCTAATTGGGATTTATGGCCGGAGTTCGTCAGCTCCGGACGCCCCGCGTTCCAATTGTGGGAACCGTACCGCATCCGTTATCCTTAAATTGCGAGCGGCCGGAGTGACGACCATGTCAGCGACACGGCCGCGCGCAGTCGGGTACGACGAACTCGCGGCACTCAAGCTTCTCGCACTCGACGGCGGGCTGGACGGGGAGGTCAAGGTCTCGTGTTCCGGTCTCGCGGACCGCCTCGACGCCTCCAACCAGACCGCCTCTCGGCGACTCCAGCAACTCGACGACGCGGGGCTCGTGGAGCGCGAGATGGTCAGCGACGGCCAGTGGGTCTCGATTACCGAGGACGGCAAGTGGGCGCTCAAGCGCGAGTACGAGGACTACCGGCGCATCTTCGAGACGCCCGCGGGAATCGACCTGACGGGCACCGTCACCAGCGGGATGGGCGAGGGACGCCACTACATCTCCCTCCCGGGGTACATGGAGCAGTTCGAGGACCGGCTCGGTTACGAACCGTTCCTCGGCACGCTCAACGTCGAACTCACCGACGAGAGCATCCGCGCCCGGTCGGCGATGGAGGCGTTGGAACCGGTCCACATCGACGGCTGGGAGGACGACGAGCGCACCTACGGCCCGGCGGTCTGCTACCCCGCCGTGGTCGAGACGCAGGACGGGGAAGTGTACGAGCAGGCCCACACCATCGCTCCCGAGCGCACCCACCACGACGAGGACCAGTTGGAGGTCATCGCGCCCGAGAAGCTCCGCGAGGAACTGGAACTCGAAGACGGCGACCACGTCACCGTCCACGTCGAGGAGACAGCATGAAACAGGCTGTCGTCGGTGTCGAGGCCGCGATAGAAGCGTTCCGCGAGGGGTCGCCGGTGCTCGTCCACGACGCCGCCGACCGCGAGGGCGAGACCGACCTCGTCTACCCGGCGGGCGCGGTCACCCCGGAGGCCGTCGCGCGGATGCGAAACGACGCCGGGGGACTCATCTGCGTCGCGCTCTCGAACGAGGTGGCCGAGGCGTTCGGCCTGCCGTTCTTGGAGGAAGCGCTGGACCACCCCGCGAGCGCGGACCACGACCTCGGCTACGACGAGCGGTCGTCGTTCTCGCTCCCGGTGAACCACCGCGACACCTTCACGGGCATCACCGACGAGGACCGCGCGAAGACGATTACCGAACTCGCGGCGGCCGCGAGCGACCCCGACGCCACGGCGTTCGCCGACGAGTTCCGCGCGCCGGGCCACGTCCACCTCCTTCGGGCCGCGCCGAACCTGCTGGCCGACCGCGAGGGCCACACCGAACTCGGCATCGCGCTGGCCGAGGCCGCGGGTCTAGCGCCGGCGGTCGTGGTCTGTGAGATGCTGGACGAGGAGACCGGCGGGGCGCTCGCGCCCGCCGACGCGAAGGCCTACGCCGAGCGCCACGGACTCGCCTACGTGGAAGGCTCAGACATCATCGACCGACTCGGATAGCTTCGACCGGTCGTCGACTCGGACAGCGCCGACCGCTCGCCGACCGCGTAGTTCCGAACTCTTACTCTCGATACTTCCGCGCGGGCTCCGGGTGTAGCGCTCGCTGGCGGCGAATCGAGTTGTTGCGCAACAGCGCCCAGACGAGCAGAACGTCGATGACGAGCAGGAACGTGGCGATACCGGCCGCCAGCCGAGCGGAGTAGACGCTCGAAGCGCGGACCGCCACACCGCCGGTCGCCGCGACTAGCACGAGGGCGGTTATCCACTCCGACGGGCGAACGTGCGAGGGGAGACCGAACACGCGCGGCGGGTTTCGAGGCCACCTATTTATCGGCGTCGAACGCCGACCGCGCGACGACTCAGCGACCGCTCCGCTCGGCCGCCTGACCGGTCTCGGTCGCGCGGCGCTCGCGGTCGGGGAGCGCGAACCCGACGCCGCCGAACGCGAGCGCCAGACCGACGTGGAGCCAGAGGTCCGCGAGGTCGGCGTTCAGCAGCGCGGCGGCCGCATCCGGTGCGACGAGTTGGAAGATGACCAGCAGGCCGTAGACGACGCCCGCGGTCTTGTTGAACTCGTCGGCGTACACGCCGTCGGCGTACAGGCCCGCAGTGATGGCCAGCGCCCCCGTCAGCAGGTGGAAGACGTTGTGGAAGGGGTTGACGCCGAAGACGAGCAGTTGGCCGCCCGAGGCGAACCCGACGATGCCCATGACGAGCAGGACGCCCCCGAGCACCACGGTCACGGATATCTGGGTCCCGCCGCGAATCCGGTCGTCGCCCGAGAGGTCTGAGTCGGCCATGCGTCCGCTTCGGTTCGCGTTCTGAAGTGGCTTTTCGCCGCGAAGCAGCGCCGACGGTGGCGATTCCGCCGGTGTTTCGAGTTCCCCGGCGTTCCCGACTCTACCAGCAGGTGCTCCCGAGTCCACCGGCGTCTCGTCGGCGCGCAGACACGCGAGAAAGAGTACGAAGGGGAACCGTCGAAGCGGAGTCGTCGGTCAGGAGTCGCCTTCGGTCCCGGCGACCATTCCGGCGACGTTGCCGACGTTCATCGCCACCGCCAGCACCGCCGCGATGACGAACACGATGAACGACGAGATGGCGTTCATCTTCGGCGCGGTCCCGTACTTTATCATCGAGTACATCGACGTGGTCAGCACGTCCATCGTCCCCTTCACGAAGTAGACGCGGATGAAGTCCTCGAACGACCGAATCCACGCGAACAGGAACCCGGCCCCGATGGCGGGTGCGACGATGGGAAGCGTGATGTCCCGGAACACCGTCATCGGGTCGGCACCGAGGTCACGCGCCGCCTCCTCCAGCGACTCGTCGAACGTGTAGAGTCGGGACGTGACCATCAGCAGGACGAACGGGAACCCGTAGACGCTGTGGGTCAGCACCACGGTCAGGAACCCGGGAGTCATCCCGAGCAGCGTCCGGAAGTAGATGAGCAGCGCGATGCCCATCACCACGCCCGGAATCACCATCGGCAGGATGCCGAACGTCCGGTAGAGTTCCTTGAACGGGAAGTCGTACCGGGCCAGCGCGAAACTCGCCAGCACGCCGAGCACCGTGGCGATACACGCCGAGATGGTGGCTATCTGGATGCTGTTCCAGAGCGCGAACATCAGCGTCTCGTCCGCGAACGTCGCGGTGTAGTGGGCCAGCGTGAACCCCTCGAACGGGAAGAACGTGCTGGCGTTCACCGCGAACGAGAGGAACATCATCACGAGCAGCGGAATCCAGAGGAACACCAGCAGCGCGCCCGCGACCAACCAGAGGCTACGGTTCAGCAGCCACTCCTTGCGCTCGTGGTCCAGCAGGCGCGACGGCGACGTGGACTCTCTGGCGTCCTCGGTCGAGGTGCCGGTTTCGGTCGCCATCTCAGGCACCCCCGAGGTCTTCGATGCTGACGTACCGGAACGAGAGGACGAACGCGAGGACGATGCTCAGGACGATGAACATCGACGCCGCGCTCCCGAATCCGATGGCGTACAGCGAGTTGATTCGACTCTCGATGAGTTGGCCGACCATCAGCACCTTCCCCTGTCCGAGGAACCGCGGCGTGATGAACGCGCCCAGCGCGGGCACGAACACGAACAGACTCCCGCTTATCATGCCGGGCAGGACGAGCGGAAGGATGACGTCCTTCAGCGCCTCGGACCGACTCGCGCCGAGGTCCCGCGCCGCCTCGACCAGCGAGAAGTCCAGCCCTTCGAGGCTGGCGTACAGCGACAGCAGCATGTACGGGAAGTACGCGTGGGTCAGGCCGACGACGATGGCCGGGATGCCGTAGTTGAGCAGGCCCACCGGCTCGCTCACCAGCCCGATGCGCATCAGCGCGCTGTTGATGACGCCGCTCTGGCCGAACATGAGGTACCACGAGTACGCCCGCACGAGGTACATCGTGAAGAACGGCAGCAGCACGAGGAAGATGATTACCTTGAACGTCGTGCCGCCGCGGCGCGCCAGCAGGTACGCCAGCGGGAACGCCAGCACCAGACAGAGGACCGTCGTCACCGCCGCGATGAAGTACGACAGGAACAGCGACTTGAAGAACGAACTGTTCCAGAACGCGCCGTCGCCGGTCCCCAGTTGGGCGTAGTTGTCCAGCGTCGGCTGCCACACTATCTGGTAGGCGTCGTTGACGTTCAGGAAGCTAACCGTCACCATGAACGTGAGCGGTGCGAGCAGCAGCAGCGCCAGCCAAATCAGCCCCGGACCGGCGGTTATCGACAGCCGCGTTCCCGGTGACGAGAACGCGCCGACGAACCGCTCGCGGAGCGTCTCCGACCGACGAGGTGAGTCTACAGACATGAGAGCCAGAGCCGATTACGCGGTCTTGATCTCCTCCCACGCCTTGATCCAGGCATCCTCGTTCTCGACGGCCTTGAACGGAATCATCTGCTGGAGGCGCGAGGGGTCGACCGAGCCGTACATCTCGTTCTCCTCGTCGCTGAGGTGGTCCTGCGTGTTGGGGTTGACGCTGGGCGAGTAGCCGACCTTCGCGAGTTTCGCGCCGAGTTCGGGGGCGATGAACTCGTTGACGACCTTCCACGCCGTCTCCTTGTTCTCGGACTTCTTCGAGACGACGGCCGACTCGAACCACGCCAGCGACCCCTCCTTCGGTGCGGCCATCTCGGGCCAGTCGGTGCCGTTGGCCCACATCTCGACGATCTCGTTCCGGCCGGACTGGCCGATGACGAAGTTCCCCTGCTTGAGCGACTTGATGTAGGTCGGGTCCGCGGCGATGTAGCCCTGCAGCATGGGCTTCTGGTCTATCATCGTCTGCTTGACCTCGGATATCTGGTCCTCCGAGAGCGTGATCTTGTCGCCCTCGAACGCGTCGCGGTGACCCAGATAGAGCGCCGCGGCGCTCATCGCCTTGAAGTGGTTGTCGTACATGACGATGTTGCCGTCGTACTCGTCGGAGAACAGTTTCGCGTAGGTGGGTTCGTGGTCGTCCACCTTCCGGGAGTCGTAGGAGTAGCCGTACCAACCGAACCGAATCGGGACGCCGTACATGTTCCCGCCGTCCGTGAACTGGTTGTCGGCGAACCCTTTGAACACGTCGTAGGTGTCGCTGTAGTTCGAGACCACGTCCTCGGGCACCGAGTCCACGAGACCGGCGTCCATCATCTTCGGGACGTAGTTGTTGTTGGGAACCGCGATGTCGTACTGCGAGTTCTGGCCCGAGTTCCACGACGAGAACATCTTCGACGAGGAGGTCGATTTCGTGAACTTGACCTCGACGTCGAGACGACTCTCGATGTCCTTCTTGAGGTCGGCGTACTCCTCCCACGTCAGGATGTTGATGGTGGTCGTTCCGCCGCTCCCGCCGCCGAAGCCGCCGATACACCCCGCAGTCAGGCCGAGGGTACCGGCGGCACCCGTCGCCTTGAGGAACGTCCGGCGGTCGTTACCGCGTCCGTTCGCCGTCTCCGATTCGTCGCCACTATCGTCCCAGCTCTTGGGCATGTCATGACACCTCAAAGAGGTGCACCTTAGTTCTTACTCCATACGAGCATATAGATTTCTGACAATACGGCGGTTTTTTGAACCGAATGGCAAAATTCCACCGCCAAGTTGTAGAGTATTTACGACTACTGCCGAGTGTTCCGAAACAGTTTATGCGGAGTAGTGTGCTACGATGCCGTATGACAACAGGTGTCGATGAGCTGATAGCCCTCGACGGCGTCCGCAAAGAGTTCGGCGACGTGATTGCCGTCGAAGAGGTCGATCTGTCGGTGAACGAGGGCGAGTTCTTCTCGCTAGTCGGACCGTCCGGTTGCGGGAAGACCACCACGCTCCGGATGATAAGCGGGTTCGAGACGCCGACCAGAGGGTCGGTCCACATCGACAGCCGGGACATGGCGGGCGTGCCGCCGGACGCTCGGGACACCAACCTCGTCTTCCAGCACCACTCGCTGTTCCCGCACATGACCGTCGGCGACAACGTCGCCTACGGTCTGGAGAAGTCCGGCGTCGAGCAGTCCGAGCGCGAGCGGTACGTCAAGGAATACCTCGAACTCGTGGACCTCGACGGCTACGAGGACCGGAATCCCGACGACCTCTCGGGCGGCCAGCAACAGCGCGTCGCGCTGGCGCGGGCGCTCGTCAACGAACCCAGCGTCCTGCTGTTCGACGAACCGCTGTCGAGCCTCGACCGGAAACTCCGCAAGCAGATGCAGGTCGAACTGCGCGAGATTCACGAGAAGACGCAGGGCGCGTTCTTCTACGTCACTCACGACCAAGAGGTCGCCATGACCCTCTCGGACCGACTCGCGGTGATGAACGAGGGCCGCATCGAACAGGTCGGGACGCCCGAGGAGATATACCGGGAACCCGCCAGCGAGTTCGTGGCGGACTTCATCGGCGACACCAACCTGCTCGACGGCCGCGCGACGAAAGAGAACGGCCGGACCACGGTCGAAGTCGGCGGCGAAGACGGCTTCTCGTTCACCCCCGCCGAGAGCGTGGGCGACGGCGACGTGACCGTCTCCATCCGACCGGAGGACTTCCGACTCGCGGAGAACGGCGACGCGACCTTCGAGGGCGAAATCGTCGAACGGTACTTCCAGGGCGACCAGACCAACTACGTCGTGGACGCGGGTGCGGACGGTCTCTCGGACGTGCAGGTCGTCATGCAGGGCCGCGACAGTCCCGTCTCCCGAGGTGAACGCGCGGGATTCGCCGTCGCCGCGGACGCCCCGGTCGTCTTCGAGAAGTAACGGGCGTCGCGGTGGGCGTCGATACATCTCTCGTTCTCAGGTACGACTCGACGCCTCGACCCGGGTAATCGTCCGTGACGAACCGTGAAGACTCTTAAAGGAGGCCTCCGAACGTCTGCACGTATGAGCTTCGACGAGATGGACGTGGACACGATCTGGATGGACGGCGAGTTCGTCGATTGGGACGAGGCACAGATCCACGTCCTCACGCACGGCCTGCACTACGGGAGCGGCGTGTTCGAGGGCGTCCGCTGTTACGACACCGAGAACGGACCGGCTATCTTCCGATGGGACGAACACCTCGACCGACTCTACGAGTCGTGCAAGCCCTACGACCTCGAAATCGACCACGACCCCGAGGAACTGACGGCGGCGACCAAGGAACTCATCCGCCGACAGGACCTCGCGTCGTGCTACGTCCGACCCATCGCGTTCTACGGGTACGGCAGTCTCGGCGTCAGTCCCGGCGACAACCCGACGCGGACCGCCATCGCGGCGTGGCCGTGGGGCGCGTACCTCGGGGACGAGGCGCTCGAGAACGGCGTCGAAGTGATGGTGTCGTCGTGGCGCAAGCACGCCTCTAGCCAGATTCCGACCAACGCCAAGACCACGGGCCTCTACGTCAACAGCATGCTCGCGGGCGAGGAGGCCCGCCGGAACGGCTACGCCGAGGCCATCGTCCTCAACAAGGAGGGCAACGTCGCCGAGGGTCCGGGCGAGAACCTCTTCCTCGTCCGCGACGACGAGATATACACGCCCGGTCTCGCCGAGAGCATCCTCGACGGCATCACCCGCGATTCGGTCATCACGCTGGCCGAGGACATGGGCTACGAGGTCCACGACGGCGCGACCATCTCGCGTGGCGAACTCAACACCGCCGACGAACTGTTCTTCACCGGGTCGGCCGCCGAGGTCACGCCCATCCGGCAGGTGGACAACGTCGAAATCGGAGACGGCGGTCGCGGTCCCGTCACCGAGGAGATTCAGTCGCGGTTCTTCGACGTGGTGAACCGCCGCACCGACGACTACGAAGAGTGGTTCGACTACGTCGAAGCGTAACGAAGCGACGCGATTTTTCGTAGAGTCAGTTCACTGCGGCGGCGGCGACTGCGTCTCCTTCTCGTCCTCGACGTCGATGGGGATTCCGGCCTCGCTAGTCTCGCCGAATCCGGCGCTGAGGATGCGAGTCAGCGCGTCCTCGACGCTTTCGTCGGTCTCCTGAAAGTCGCTGGGTTCGACTTCGACGACGAATCCGGTGGTGATGTTGGGTGCGGTCGGGAGGAAGAGGAGTTCCCGGCCGTCGTCGGTCGTCTTGCCCGTCTTGAACGCGGTCATCCGCATCCCCGACCACACCTCCACTTTTACCGGGGCCTGCAGGTCGGTCGTGTCCGAGAGCGCGGTCTCGGCCGCCATCTTCGAGGCGTTGTAGACGACCCGGAGACCGGGGACCCGATTCATCACGCCGTCGATGGCACCCTCGACGAGCGACCCGACCGCGGTCCGCATCATGTACCCGACGCTGAGGACCAGCATCGAGAAGACGACCAGCACCGTCAGTACGCGGAGCGGGGGCCGGATGTCTTGGAGGACGGGAATCCCGGCGATGGCCAGATACAGGTACGCGATGATGTACGCCGACACCAGGAGCGGCAGGATGACGATGAGTCCACTTGCGACGTCGCGTTTCCACGAGGACATTTATCGGGAGTATCCGACCGCAGGTCCATAAACTAGATGCTATCCGTCCGGCGAAGGCAACGGAACCCAGTCGGTTCAGGTCGCTATCAAGGCGTCAGACTCCGAGGGCCGGACAGTCGGTTCCCGTCCTACCGCCCGACGATTGCCCGAACTGCGAACAGCAGGTTCTCCTTGCGCTCCATCACGCGCCGGTAGAAGTACGACAGCCACTTGTCGCCGTAGGGGACGTACTGCCAGACCTCGTACTCCCCGGCGAGGTCGTACTGTGCGTCCTCGCGCACGCCCATCAGCATCTGAATCTCGAAGTCGGTCCCGTACTCCTCGTAGAGGTCCTCGGCGTAGGCTATCATCTCTGGGTCGTGGCTCCCGACCGCGATGCCGCCGTCGAAGTTGCTGAACATGTACTCGAGTTGGCGTTCGTACGCCGCGTTGACCGCCGACTTCTCCTCGTACGCGACTTCGGCGGGCGGGTCGTAGGCCCCCTTCACCAGTCGGACCTTACCGGGGAGGTCCGCGAGGCGTTCGAGGTCGTCGTCGGTCCGCTTGAGGTTCGCCTGCACGCAGACGCCGACGCCGCCCTCGTGCTTCTGCGCGAGTTTCTCGTAGATGTCGAGGGTCGCGTCGGTCGTGTCGTGGTCCTCCATGTCTATCCAGACGAACACGCCGCGCTCGGCGGCGTGGTCGGCGATGCGTTCGACGTTCTCGTGGAACACCTCGGTTCCCACGTCGAGACCCACCTGCGAGGGCTTGACCGAGATACAGGCCTCGGCGTCCGCGCTCTCGATGTCCTCGACCATGCGGAGGTACGCCTCGGCGTCCTCGTCGGCGGGCCGCCGCTCGTCGTAGTGTTCGCCGAGCAGGTTCAGGATGGCCTTCACGTTCCGGTCGTTCAACTGCCGGGCGTGGTCGAGCGCCTCGGCGGGCGACTCCCCGGCGACGAACCGACTGGCGATAGGGGGTATCATGGTCGGGAGTTTGCACCCCCTCGTCTTATAAAGTAGGCATCCGCGATACGGTCGGCGAAAAATGAGCGCTCCGCTCGTCCGAATCGGCTCGGCGGTCAGTTCCCGGCGTCAGTCGCGTTACCGTCGGTCTCGTTGCCGTCGGTCTGGTTGCCGCCACCGCCCTGCTGGCCGCCGCCACCGCCACCTTGGACCGGCGAGAACTCGACGGTGACCATGCCGAGTTCGTTGCCGCCGTTCTCGGTGAACAGTTCGTCGTTGACGCTCTGGTCGATGCCGAACTGCTGGAAGTCGTCGGTCCCGAACGGGTTGAAGGCGGGGCTCAGTTCGTACACCTGGTCCTGCTGAACGTTCGCGTCCTGCTGGACGAACAGCAGCGCCCAGGACTGACGGCCGATCTG
The DNA here is from genome assembly GCF_024218795.1 of Halorussus aquaticus. Taxonomy (GTDB): domain Archaea; phylum Halobacteriota; class Halobacteria; order Halobacteriales; family Haladaptataceae; genus Halorussus; species Halorussus aquaticus. The sequence continues at coordinate 1,044,187 of NZ_CP100400.1, read as the reverse complement.
GTAGTTGATGACCCTGGTGTTGAAGTTGGCGAACACCTCGGGATTGTCGAACAGCAGTTCGTCGTTCGCCTCGTTGAGGAAGTTGTCGCCCTCCTCGTCGGTCTCGACCGGGGCCCAGTCGATCTGCTGGGAGGCGATCGTGAACTGCGCGCGCGGATGGAACTGCGTGTTGAACATCAGTCCGCGCATGACGTTTTCCTGATTGTTGCCGTCCTGTGCCGAGACCGCGTTCGTCCCGGACAGCCCCATGGCGAGGCCGCCCGACGCGATAGCGCTCTTCTTCATGAACGACCGGCGCGATTCGTCCGTGAGTCCGTCGAGTATACTTTCGTTGTCCGTCATTCTTGTGTGATATGAGTCGAATCGGTTAGCGAACTGTTCGCCGTCTCAGACGTCGTCACGGTCGAACCAGCCGTCGCCGTCGTCCTGGTCGCTCACTGGCGTGAACGTCACGTTGATGAGATTCGACGTCGGCGTGTCACCGCCGCCGTTGTTCCCCTCGCCGATGTCCTCCCAGTCGCCCCCGAGGCGGTAGAGGACGCCCTGCTCTATCTCGGCGTCCTGGTACGGGAAGAAGAACGCGAACGTGTTGCGCGCGTTCGTGTATTGGATGAGCCGGTTCGTGAAACTCGACAGGAACTGGCCCTCACCCGCCCCGGCAGGGGTCGACATCCCCTCGAGTTGGGAGGAGACGACGTGGAACTGCCCTTCCGGGAAGAACTGGTTCTGGAACATGTACGCCTCCCTCGTTTCGTTGTCCTGCAACGCCGCTTCGCTCGCCGTGCTGTCGCTGTTCTGGTTCCCCATCATTGTCTTAGAGAGTCTCTGTCCCGCGTCAGGACATCCGTACTAACCCCATCCACCCGGTTAATATCGTCGGCCAGTTACCGAGTTAAGCCGGTCTTAGCCGGTTGTAACGCCGTTTTACTTAAGATAGGATAGCGGCGGTCACCGGCGATTCTGTCGGGGGATATCCTCCGGACATCGTGTTACCAATCGAGTTCCGCGCTCCCAGCGACCGCCTACTCGTAGTAAAAGACGAGAGCGTGAGCAGTGAGTCCGAACGCCATCAGCCCGAGATTTCGGAGGGGAGCGCCGAGCGGGAGGGCCTCGATGTGGATTTTCCGACTGAGCACCGGCCAGAACGGACTCACTGGTTCCCGACCGGGAAGCAAGACGAGGACGTCGGCGACGACGTGGCTGGCGACGCCGAGGAACGCGCCGGTAGTCGCCCAGACGAAGACGCGTCGCGTCGTGAGTCGCGACGACCGAGGCGGACCCGTCAGCGCGACGTAGACGAGGAACACCGCGACGGCCATCACCCCGACGACGAGTCCACCGACGACGCCGAACAGGAACGTGTGGGTCACCCCGTGATGAATCACGCCCGGGATGTGTAAGTCGAGGTCGGGGAGCAGGGCCACGAAGAGGACGAACGTGGTGAACACCGTTCCGGACTTTCGACCGAGCAGGACCACGAACGGGACGGCGAACAGCAGGGCGACGCCGTAGTGACCGGTTGGATACATGGAACAGAGCGTCGTGGCCGGGCTACGTCGTTGACCTAATTAACTGTTATCGCGGGGCGTCACGGGCGGCGCAGGAGGTCGAGACGGTGGAACCCCCACGTTATCAGTCCGAGTCCCGCGGCGGCACCGAGCGCGAGGGCGACGTACGGGAGCCACCGCCCCGGAATCGGTCCCCGAACGGGGTCGAAGGCCAACTGCCAGAGGCAGTACGAGAGCAGAATCGACCCGACGAGCGGCGACATCGGTTCGAGCACGCGAATCACGGCGGGCGTACGGGACGGTCCCACCTAAATCTCGTCGCCGAGCGGGAGCGAACCTCAAGTTCTTAAGGGCCGCCGGTTCGCGTGTCGTCACATGGGCGTCTTCGATATCGTCGCGGTCGCGCTGTGGGCGATGTTGCCCGCTTACGTGCCGAACAACGCCGCGGTACTGGCGGGCGGCGGGAGACCCATCGACGGCGGGCGAACGTGGAACGGGCGGCGACTGCTCGGCGACGGGAAGACGTGGCGGGGTACCGCGGCCGGAATCGCCGCGGGCGCGGCGCTGGCGCTGGTCCTCAACGCCGTCGAACCGGGCGTCTCGGACCTGCTCGGCGTCGGCCTGCCGACGTTCCCGCTCTCGGTGGTGGTCGCGCTCCCGGCGGGCGCGATGCTGGGCGACGTCGCCGCCTCGTTCGTCAAGCGCCGGACCGGCCGCCAGCGCGGCGCGTCGTTCCCCGGCGTGGACCAACTCGACTTCGTGGCATTCGCGTTCCTGCTCTCGTTTCTGGCCGCGCCTGACTGGTTCGGCGACGTGTTCACGCTCCCGGTGCTGGCGGTGGTCCTCGTGGTGACGCCGCTGCTGCATCTGGTGACGAACGCCATCGCCTACGCGCTCGGCCTGAAAGACGAACCGTGGTGACCGACCGCTTCGGTGACTTCGACCCTGTTGTAGCAGAGCGGTTCCGTTCGAAAGTGATACAGGAGTTTTCGGAAAAGCGAGTCGAGTGTTCCGCTTCAGATACCGACAGAGAACGGCCACGACCCGCCGCTGATAGCCAGTAGGACGAGCGCTCCGCCGACGAGTGCGACGTTCTTCAGGAAGTCGGTCATCTCCTGCTGTTTCTGCTGGGGGTCCTCGACCGACCAGAAGTCGTGGAACATCGGCGTGGCGACCACGAGGAACGCGACGAGCGCGGCCGCGCCGAACAGCGGGAGGATACCGAGGAGGACGGAGAGTCCGCCGCCGACGAGGAGAGCGCCCGAAGCGTACACCGAGAGGGTCGGCGCGGGTGCCCCCTTCGCCTCGGCGTACCCCGACATCTGGTCCGCTTGCAGGAAGTGGTTCAGGCCCATGAACGCGAGGACACCGCCGAAGAGGACCCGACCCACGAGAAACGCGACGGAACTGACGGTTTCGACCGCCATCAGACCGTCACCTCCGCAGAGAGAGCAGTCGTCGCGCGGGTCTGTGCTGGAACTTCGATAGTAGGTTTCATCACGTAACCTACTTCGCATCGGAACCTACTTGTGCGTTTGGCGATGATACAGTTAGTAGCTATCAGCTATGTCGTCCATCCGTACCAAATCTGACAGTGTCGAGGAGAAGAACAGCGACGCGTGCCCGATGGTCGAGGCCATCGAGCAAATCGGTTCGCAGTGGCGACTCGTCGTCCTCTCGGACCTGCACGGCGAAGGCGAGAAACGATTCAACGAACTCGAACGCTCGACCGGCGCGAGTTCCCGGACGCTCTCGCGGGTCCTCGACGACTTGGAGGAGGCCGGACTCGTGAACCGTCGCGTCGAGGACAGGCCCATCGCCACCTACTACAGCCTGACCGAGAAGAGCCGCGGCCTCTGCCCGGTCTTCGAGGAACTCCAAGGCTGGGCCGACGAGTGGCTCGACGTCGCGCAGACCGACGACTGAGTCGCTGCCACCGCACTCGCCCCCGGCCCAAACGAAACTGCTTATCACTCCCGCCGCCCCGACTCTCCGACGATGACGAACGAGGAACTCATCGCGGCGCTCCGGGACGCGGACGCGGTCAAGTACGGCGAGTTCGAACTCTCCCACGGCGGCACGAGCGACTACTACGTGGACAAGTACCTCTTCGAGACCGACCCCCACTGCCTCGAACTGATAGCCCGCGCGTTCGCCGAGCGAGTCGGGGAGAAGAAACTCGCGGGCGTCGCGCTCGGCGGGGTCCCACTCGTGGCGGTCACGAGCGTCGAGACCGGCAACCCCTACGTCATCGCCCGGAAACAGCAGAAGGACTACGGCACGGCCAACCTCGTCGAGGGACGACTGGCCGAGGGCGAGGAGGTCGTCGTCCTCGAAGACATCGCGACGACCGGCCAGAGCGCCGCCGACGCCGTGGAGGCCCTGCGAGACGCGGGCGCGACGGTGAACCGCGTCCTCGTCGTGGTGGACCGCGAGGAGGGCGCGACCGAGAACCTCGCGGAGTACGACGTGGAACTCGAATCGCTGCTGACCGCGACCGAACTGCTCGACGCCGAGTAGCCGCCTCCGCTCGTCACGCAGTACCGTCTTCGCTCGACACCGAACGACCGCGACGGCGTGCTGCCGTCGCCCGGAGTTGCACGAAGACGCACAACCACGATTGCGCAGTCCTGCCGTGATTCTCCCGCCCGACTATCGGGTTATTCAAGTTCGTGGAATACATCGGACGGAGATATGAACCGCGCAGAGAAGGCGACCCTCCAGTTGCAGGCGGTCGCCGTGCTACGGATGCTGAAGGAGACCCGGACCTACGACGAACTCGCCGAGGTGACGGGTCTCCCGGCGGGCGACCTGAACCGCTACGTCAACGGTCACGTCCTGCCGAGCGTCGATAGGGCGCGAGACATCGTCGGCGGCGTCGGCCGGGACGAACTCGCCGCGGAACTGGAGGCCCGGATTCGGGTGGACGAGGAAGGCTACGTGGACAACTCCGACGTGGTCTTCGACCAGTCGTTCCTCGACCTCGTGGCCCCCGTCGCCGCAGAGACCTTCGACTTCGAACGACCCGACGTGGTGCTGACCGCTGCCACCGACGGCATCACCCTCGGCGCGGCGATGGCGGGGTACTTCGACGCCCGCGTCGCCTACGCCAAGAAGTCCAAGGAGACCGCAGTCGAGGAGTTCATCGAGTCGCGCCAGCGCCTCCAGTCGGGCATCGAACTCACGTACTACCTCCCGGCGTCCGCCATCGGTTCGGGAGAGACCGTGTTGGTCGTGGACGACCTCATTCGGTCGGGCGAGACCCAAGAACTATTGCTCGACATCGTGGACCGCGCCGACGCCCGCGTGGGTGGGGTGTTCGCCCTCATCGCGGCCGGGGACGAGGGACTGGACCGCGCGAAGGGCCGGACCGACGCCCCGGTCGGCGCGCTGACGACGTTCGAGGAGTAGCGTCGGCGAGTTGAGAACTGGGGACGGCGATTCGACACGGTTAAATTCGCGATACCGCTGGTCAACTGGTGGTAATGGGAGTCACCGAGTTCGTCGCCGAGTACTTCGAGTTCGAGCGCTGGAACACCGACGTTCGAACGGAGGTGATGGCGGGACTGACTACGTTTCTGACGATGAGTTACATCGTCGTCGTCAACCCAGCCGTGTTAGCCGACAATCCACAGAGTGCCGTGCGAGACGGAATCAGCATCGCGGGCCACTCGACCGCGGAGGTGCGCGCGATGCTGGCAGTCGTCACGATTCTCGCGGCCGCGACCGGGACGTTCGTGATGGCCGTCCACGCCAAGCGACCGTTCGCGCAGGCACCGGGGATGGGACTGAACGCCTTCTTCGCGTTCACCGTCGTGGGGTCGATGGGCGTCCCGTGGCAGACCGCGCTCGCCGCGGTGTTCGTCGAGGGAGTTCTGTTCGCGGCGCTGACCGTCGTCGGCGCGCGGACGTTCATCATGCGCCTGTTCCCCGAACCGGTCAAGTTCTCGGTGGGGACCGGTATCGGTCTGTTCCTCGCGCTCATCGGCCTGAAAGAGATGCACGTCGTGGTCGCCGACTCCGCGACGCTCGTGACGCTCGGCGGCGTCGCTTCCGACCCGGTCGCGATGGTCTCGGTCGTCGGACTGTTGGGGACGTTCGGACTCTACGCCCGCGACGTGCCCGGGTCGGTCGTCTTGGGAATCGTCGGGACGACGGTGCTGGGATGGCTCGTCACCGCGGCCGGACTAGTTCCCGAGAACGCCGGACTCGTCGCCGGGAGCGTCTCGCCGACGTACGACATCTCGCCGCTGGCCGGGTCGTTCGTCGGCGGGTTCGCTACGGTGGACGTGTCGGCGTTCGCGCTAATCGTGTTCATGCTCTTCTTCGTGGACTTCTTCAACACCGCGGGGGCGCTGACCGGCGTGTCGCAAGTCGCGGGGTTCCTCGACGACGACGGGAACCTGCCAGAGGCCGAGAAACCGCTGCTGGCGGACGCCGTGGCGACGACGGTGGGCGGGATGCTCGGCACCTCGACGGTCACGACGTACATCGAGTCCGCGACCGGCATCGAGGAGGGCGGGCGCACGGGACTGACCGCGCTGGTCGTCTGTCTCCTCTTCCTGACCGCGCTCGCGGTCGTACCGCTCGCGGCCGCGGTTCCGCTGTACGCCTCCCACATCGCGGTGGTCGTCATCGGTGTCGTCATGCTGCGGAACGTGGTCGATATCGACTGGGACGACATCACACACGTCGTCCCCGCAGGCATGACTATCTTGATTATGCCGTTCACCTACTCCATCGCCTACGGCATCGCAGCGGGCATCGTCTCCTATCCGCTCGTGAAACTCGCGGCCGGTGAGCGCCGCGACGTCACCGCGGGCCAGTGGCTGCTCGGGGCCGCCTTCGTCCTGTACTTCCTCGTGCGGACCGGCGGCGTGGCGACGTCGTTGACGTAGGCACGTCCGTGCAGAATCCCCGGGCCCCTCACGGTTTCCGGGGGTGAATTAATGCATATTTGTGCATCACTGCTGAGATTCGATGGGAATAGTTAAGTACGCTTTCGAGACTATGCCCACTCGTGCAACATGGGGATTGAAGAAACAAGCGACTCCCACTCCGACTCGGGCAACTCCGGCGCGCTCGCGGAGTACTTCGGCTTCTCGGAACACGGCACAGACCTTCGGACGGAGATTCTGGCGGGCCTGACCACCTTCCTGACGATGAGTTACATCGTCGTGGTCAACCCCCAGATTCTCGCACAGGCGATTCAACTACAGGGGTACTCGACGAGTCAGACGACTTCGATGCTGGCCGTCGTCACCATCATCGCGGCGGCGGTGGCGACGCTGACGATGGCGTTGTACGCGAACAGACCGTTCGCGCAGGCCCCGGGACTCGGACTGAACGCCTTCTTCGCGTTCACCGTCGTGGGGTCGATGGGTATCTCGTGGCAGACCGCGCTGGCGGCCGTCTTCGTGGAAGGCATCGTCTTCATCGCGCTCACCGCCGTCGGCGCGCGCGAGTACGTCATCCGAATCTTCCCCGAACCGGTGAAACTGGCGGTCGGGACGGGTATCGGTCTCTTCCTCGCCATCATCGGACTCGAAGCGATGGGCATCATCACCGGCGACGCGGGAACCATCGTCGCGCTCGCGCAAGTCGGCCAGAGTCCTGTCGCAATCGTCTCCATCGTGGGACTGTTCGTCACGTTCGCGCTCTACGCCCGCGGGATTCCGGGGTCCATCGTCCTCGGTATCGTCCTCACGAGCGCGCTGGGTTACGGTGCGGAGTGGTTCGGTCTCGTGCCCGGCGGGACGCTGACCCCCAGTTCGACGCAGGTGACGTACAACATCGCGCCGGTCGCCGGGGCGTTCCTCGAAGGCCTCGGAGACGTCGAGGCCTTCTCGTTCGCGCTCGTCGTCTTCACGTTCTTCTTCGTGGACTTCTTCGACACTGCGGGCACCCTCACCGGCGTCTCGCAAATCGCGGGGTTCCTCGACGAGAACGGGAACCTGCCGGACATCGACAAGCCGCTGATGGCCGACGCGATAGGGACTACCGTCGGCGGAATGCTCGGCACTTCGACCGTCACGACGTACATCGAGTCGGCCTCGGGCGTCGAGGAAGGCGGCCGAACCGGAATGACGGCGCTGACGGTCGCGCTCCTCTTCCTGCTCTCGCTGGCGTTCATCCCGATAGCGGCCGCGATTCCGCTGTACGCCTCCCACATCGCGCTGGTCGTCATCGGCGTCGTGATGTTCCAGAACGTGGTCGATATCGACTGGAGCGACATCACGAACGTCATCCCCGCGGGCATGACCATCCTCATCATGCCGTTCGCGTTCTCCATCGCCTACGGCATCGCGGCGGGCATCGTCTCCTACCCCATCGTGAAACTCGCCGCGGGCGAAGTCGAGGACACCCGACCCGGCCACTGGGTGCTGGCGGCCGCGTTCGTCGTCTACTTCTTCGTCCGGACGAGCGGACTGCTCCAAGGGAACCTCTGAGTCCCGCGGGTCGCCGCGTCTAACTGTTTCTCACTCTCCTCGCAGTTCTCACTCGCCGTTCTCTCACTCGTAGTCACTCGCCGTTTTCCTCGCCGGTCCACCGTCGTTGTCGGGTTACAGGGCCTCTCTCACCGTAGAAACGCTTATCTCGACAGATGTCGATTATATTATCCGACGATGGACGAGCCAGAGATCACCGGACCGGGGGAGGAACCGATAGCGAGCATCTACTACGCCGACGAGGAGGCGACGAAAGTCGACGCCGCGTTCGTCATCGAGGACTGGGACTGGGTGGTCGGGTTCGACCAAGTCGCCACCGACGAGTACGACTACGTCTCGATTCCGGTCGAGAGGGTCATCGGCGTGATGTCCCCGGAGTACACCACGTTCATGCGCAACGGACGTCGGGTGACGGGATACGGGGTCGGCGACGAGGGCGTCGAAGCGTTCGCCGACCGACTCCCGGTCTGAGACCGTCGGACTCCGTTCGGCGAACGACAGGCGGGACAGGCCCCCACTTTTAATCGGGTCGCTTTCGTCGGAGACGACATGAACCGCCCCAGTCGTCCGATTCCCCGCCGGTGGTTGGTCCGAGGCGCGGTCGCACTCGTCGTCCTCGCACTGGTCGCGCCCGCGGCGATTTCGGGCGCGACGTACCTCGCCACGACCGACGACCCGACGAACCTCCGGGCGTCGGTGGACGACTCCGCGAACGGCACGACGGTCATCTCGATTCAGGGGTTCCACTTTCAGGGGATGGCCAACGCCAACAAGCCCGCGCGCCTCGTCGCGGTCGGTCCGCGCGGGGGCGTGAAGTGGGTCCACAACGGGTCGGGATTCGACGCCCGGTGGTTCTACGACGTGGACCCGCTCGAGAACCGCAACCTGCTCGTGACGGCGACGACGCCGAACGCGACGCTCGTCTACGAACTGAATCCCGAGACCCAAGAGCGCGTCTGGACCGAGCGCCTCCCCATCCACGACACCCACGACGTAGACCGAATCAACGGCGACCAGTTGCTCGTCGCCAACATGCGCGCCCCGGACTTCGGCGACCGCATCTTCGTCTACAACACGACGACCGACGAGACGGTCTGGGAGTGGAAGTTCGAGAACCACGGCTACACCCCGTCGGGCGGCGGCGGGGAGAACGACTGGACGCACGTCAACGACGTGGACAAAATCGGCGAGGGCGAGTATCTGGTCTCGCCGCGGAACTTCGACCAAGTGATCGTCGTGAATCGCTCGACGGACAGCGTCACGATGCGATTGGGCAGCGACGGCGACCACGCCACCCTGTACGAACAGCACAACCCCCAGTACCTCGAGAGCGAGAACGGGACGCCCACGGTTCTCGTGGCCGACAGCGAGAACGACCGCGTCGTGGAGTACGCGCGAAACGACTCCGGCGGGTGGACTCGAACGTGGAGCGTCGGGACGAGGGGACTCAACTGGCCGCGGGACGCCGACCGCCTGCCGAACGGCAACACGCTGGTCGTAGACACCATGCATCACCGGGTCTTCGAGACGACGCCGACGGGCGAGGTGGTCTGGGAGTTCCACGCGCCGTGGGCACCCTACGACGCCGAGCGCATCACCTACGGCGACGAACCGGGCGGCCCGACCGCGCGGGACATGGGAGAGACGGGCGAGTACAACCTCAGCGGAAGCGGTCTGAAGGTCGGCGGCGACACCAAGACGGTGTCGTTCTGGCTGGCCGAGGCGTTCGAGGGGACGCCGGTGGCCGGACAGGCCAACCACTTCGCTCGCGTCTGGGCGCACGTCACGCCGTGGATTCGCCCCGTCTGGATGACCAGTTGGGAGTTCCTCGGCGCGATTCTGGCGGGCGGGACGGTACTCGCGTGGGGTCTCGGCGAGGCGGTGTATCAGCGCCACCGCATCCGACGCGGAATCTCGACGGTCGTGAGTCGGGTGCGGCGGCCGGTCGAGTGAAGGGTTTCGTCTTTTTCGCGTTCGGCAACGACGCTACACGTCCGGCGCTGTGAGAACTCTGGGTCCGGCGCTGTGAGAACTCTGGGTCCGGCGCGTGCGGGCGCGGCCCTCGTGGCCGCGTCTATCCGCGTGAGGGATGAGTAGCGCAACGAAGTGAGCAACGCAAGAGGTTGGGGAGGCGTGAGGTCCGCGGTCGCGGTGCGGGGCGGTTGCGGTACTCATCGGCGTCGGCAGTAGCTAGCGCTGGCGGTCTTCCCCCATCTGGTCTCGTCATCCCGTCCCGACACCAGCAGCAGTAGCTCCCTCAAGACGAGTCCAGCATTCCCGGTTCGCGTCACACGCTTCCGGCACCACCACGCTCTTCCCGGTAAAGCGACTAGCCACACACATGGCGAACCTCGAACTGTACGAACTCGACGGCTGTCCGTACTGCGCGAAAGTCGTAGACAAACTCGACGAACTCGACCTCGACTACGAGTCCCACATGGTCCCGAGCGCGCACTCCGAGCGCGACGAGGTCGAGGAGGTCAGCGGCCAGACGGGCGTGCCCGTGCTGGTAGACAAGGAGAACGGCGTCGAAGGGATGCCCGAGAGCGACGACATCGTGGAGTACCTCGAAGAGACGTACGGCGACGGCGCGGCCTGAGTCGCGGGTCGCATCGGAGCGGACGCCACACCTGCGCTTTTTCGCCACAGAATCAGTTCGACAGTAGAGCATCGGCTCCGGCATCGAATCGACTCCCGCCGCAGACGTACTCCGCGTGAGAATTGAATCGAGGATGCGACCGCGGACCGTTCAGGCCGGTTTCTCGCCGCGCTCCCGAATCAGCTTCCGCAGTTCGTCGGGGTCGTCGATGTCCTCCAGTTCCTCGCGCTCGACCAGTCCGGTGCCGTCCACGCTGTCGCGCTTGGCCTCGTCCACGAAGTAGACCGAGCGCGTCCGGGCGACTTCGCCGATGGAGGACATGATGCGGGCGCGCTTCTCGGCGGCCTTGGTGAACGCCGAGTGGCCCGTCAGGACGTTCTCGTGGCTGTCCTCGTCCTCGCTAACCGTCTTGAACGGCGCGCGAATCGTCGGGTGGACCTCGAACCCGGCGCGGGTCAGCACCGTGACGATGCGCTCGTCGTCGCTCTCGGGTTCGGGGTCCTCCGGCGTCGGGTCGCCCTCGCGGACCTCGTCGGCCCCGTCGAGGACGTCTACGGGGCTGGTGAGGTCGCCCTCGAACATCTCTTCGAGTTCGAGCGCCACCTCCACGGTGGCGTTCATGCCGTCCTCGTACTTCGAGACGGTGCGCCGCGAGACGCCGAGTTCGGAGGCCAGACGGCCGAGGCTCCAGTCGCGGTCCTCGCGCTCGTCGCGCAGTACGTCGCCGTCGATGTTGACGTAGAGACCGCCGGGTGCGGCGTAGACCAGCGGAGGCATTCCTTCGACGAACAGTTCTAACGCGGTGTCGGGGTTCAGGACCGGAACGCCGTGTCGGAAGTAAACGACACCCGGCTCTAAGTCCTCGTCGCGGGTCCGGAGACCGACGACGACGGGGGTCGCGTTGAGGTAATCCCCGAGTCGCCGCATCTCCAGACCTGTCTCGTCGTCGAATGCGTCTACGTTCGCCAGGATTTTCAGCAAGAGCAGGTCGCGACCGCGCCGCGCGGCCACGTCGAAGCTCTTGGGTCGAATCGCGCACCGGTCGCTTACGAGAAACCCCGCGTCTTCCAGCATCGCGGTCACGTTCCCGACCAGTGCAGACCGGGACATACCCCAATGTAAGTGATTCCCCTATAAATGCGTTGTGCTGAGGCTAACCCGCCGACTGCTTGCGATTGGCCGGGTAGCGAGCGATAGCTTGATAAAGGAAGACGCGGCGCTCCGAAAGTCGTTAATCCGACACGCCCCAACGTCCGGCAGTGACAGTCATCGGCGTCGACGATACCGATTCGCGGGAGCGCGGAATGTGTACGACCTACCTCGCGGCCCGAATCGGCGAGCGCGTGGCGGAGTTCGCGGCCGTAGAGCGCAAGCTACTGGTACGGCTCAACCCCGCCGTCGAACACAAGACGCGCGGGAACGCCGCGCTCGCCATCCACACCGACGCCGACCCGGACGAGGCCTTCGAAATCGCCCGCGAGGAGGTCGCCGCCGTCGCCGAGACCGACGACCCGAGGACGAACCCCGGACTCGTCGTCGCGCCGGGCGACCCGGCCGACGTTCCGGAAGCGGTCGCCGAGTTCGCCCGCGACGCGGTCCGAGACCACCTCTCGGTCGAGACCGCCGAAGAGCGAATCGAGGCCGCGGGCTACCGCGCCGCCGGGTGGAAGATGGGGCGCGGGAAGATCGGTGCGTTGGCGGCGGTCGGCGCGTGGTCGGCCTTCGGCGGACCCGACGGCGCGGACGACGAACCGAGCGGCGACTGGACCTACGAGTGCATCTCGTACCGCGACCCCGAACGCGTCGGGACGCCCCGGGACGTGGACGCCGAATCGGTCTTCGAGGCCGCGACTGCGGCTTACCCCGAGGCGTGGGACACCGTGGACCGCGAGACGGGCGAACTCGTCTGCGTCCCGCACACACCGGGTCCCATCCTCCACGGCATCCGGGGTGACGACCCCGTGGTCGTCCGGGAAGTCGCCGAAGCCATCGAGAGCGAACCGGTCTCTCGCCGGGCGCTGTTCGTGACGAATCAGGGCACCGACGCGCACCTCCGAGACGGGGACCTCTCGGCGGTCGAGGACGGCCGGGCATACCGCGTGACGGGGACGGTCGCCGAGGAACCCGAGACCCGGCGCGGCGGCCACGTCTTCCTCTCGCTGGAAGACGAAGGGGAGACGTTGAGATGCGCCGCCTTCGAACCGACCAAGCGCTTCCGCGACCGGGTGCGCGACCTCCGACCCGGCGACCGAATCACGGCCTGCGGGGAGGTCTCGGACGGGACCCTCAAACTGGAGAAGTTCGCCGTGCGCGACCTGAACGCCACCGAACTCGTCACGCCGGACTGCCCGGACTGCGGCCGGTCGATGGAGAGCGCCGGGGCCGGACAGGGCTACCGGTGTCGGGACTGCAAGACGGCGGCGGACGGGAAAGTCGAGCGCGAGGTGGACCGAGAGTTGGAAATCGGTTGGTACGAGGTGCCGCCGGAGGCCCGCAGGCACATCGCCAAACCGCTGATTCGGGGCGAGTTCGACGCGCCGATTCACCCCGAGAAGTGACTCCGGAAGCGCGAGGTTCCAAGACGACTGTGACGCGGTTTTTCATCGACGTTTTGCAAGCGAGCGCCGTCGGCCGCTCGCGCAGCAAAAGGTCGGGGTTCGGCGCGCCGATTCACCCCGAGAAGTGAGTTCTCACGACTTCAGTCCGCTCCCGGTGAGGGGCACCACTACCTCGTCGTCCGGGTCGAGAACCCCGCGCTCGCGGTACGCGTCGAGCGCGGCGGGCGCGACGGCCGAGGTCGGTTCGACGTAGAACCCGCCGCGGTGCAGGCGGTCCAGTGCGTCCGCCACGGGGTCGGCGTCGAGGGCGATAGCGTCGCCGTCCGTGGCGTCGATGGCGTCGAGAATCTGGTCCTCTCGGGCGGGGTCGAGAATCTGGATACCGTCGGCCACGTCGTTGCTCGCGCCCGTCTCGCTGTCTCGCGGGTCGTTCCTCCCCGCTCGACTGTTCGAGGCGCTTTGCGCCTCGCTTCCGTGCAGTTGCTCGGCGACGGGCGCGTACCCGGCGGCCTGCGCTCCGAGCAGGCGCGGCATCCGGTCGGTCCACCCCGCCTCCTTCAGGGCGGAGAAGCCGCGATAGGCACCGAGGAAGAGCGTGCCGTGGCCCAGCGGCGTGACCACGGCGTCCGGGACCTCCCAGTCGCGCTGGGCCGCGACTTCGAAGGCGAACGTCGCGGTGCCAGCGAAGAAGGCCGGGTTCCACGCGTGGCTGGCGTACCAGCCCGCTTCGTCGTCAGATTCGACGGCTTCGACGCAGGCGTCGGTCACGTCCTGTCGCGTGCCCTCGACGCGGACGGGGGTCGCGCCGACGCGCTCGATGGCCGCGAGTTTCGACTCCTTGACCCCGTCCGGGACGTAGATGTCCGCGTCGATACCGGCGCGGGCGGCGTACTGCGCGATGGCGGCCCCGGCGTTGCCCGACGAGTCCTCGACGACTCTCTCGACGCCCAACTCGGCGGCCCGCGAGAGAGTGGCGGTCGCGCCGCGGTCCTTGAAACTCCCCGAGGGGAAGACGTACTCCAGTTTGAACTCGACGTTCTCGCCCCAGTCGGCAGAGTCGGCGTCCTCCGACCTCGAACCGGAGGCGTCCCGTAGCGGCGTGAACCCCTCTCCGAGCGTGACCTGCCGGGAGACCGGCAGGAACTCCTCGAAGGCCCAGAGTCCCTTTCGAGTGTCTAGCTCGCCGAAATTGGGCGCAGGGCCATCGGGAAGCGGTCGGTCGGCGAACTCCAGCGGGTGCCCGCAGTCGCATCGCCACGGTTCGTCCGGTCCGGCGCCGTAGGTCCGGCCGCAGTCGGGGCAGATGAGGTCGGACGGCGAATCACCGGCCATGGCTCAGAACTCGTCTACGTTGGTGCCGACCGAACAGACGTACTCGCCCGTCGCGACCTGCGGCAGTCGGCGCGAGCGCCAGAAGAGACCGGAGTCGTCGGCGGTCACCTCGGCCTTCAACTGGCCGAAGGGGTCGGTCACCTCGAATATCACGTCGCCGACCGCCACCGCGTCGCCGAGGTCCTTCCGGAACCGGACGAGACCGCCGCAGGGCGACCCGTAGCGGTCGAATCCGGTGGCGCGGGTCTGGCGTTCGAGGTCCACGTCGCCGTCGAGGAACCCGTAGTAGCGCAGGACGTTGAACACGCCCTCGACGCCGTACTGGATGCTCTCCTCGTCCCACCCGATGCAACCGCCGAGTTCGGGGTCCACGGTCGGGATGCCCTCGTCCGGGCCGACGCGGGCGAGTTGGCCCTCGGGTCCCTTCTGGTCGAGGACGTGGCCGCACCCGAACACCTTGGCGAGTTCGAGGCACTCGTCGTGGAGGCGGTGGCGCTGGCCGCACCGCACCCGGACCTCGTTGAGCATCTGACTCGTCGAACCCTGATGCAGGTCCAGAATCAGGTCCGCGCGCGACGCCGCCTCGAAGGTGGCCGCCGAGATGCGCTCGCTGGACGTCCCCGACTCGTCGCCGGGGTAAGTGCGATTCATCTTGGTGTCGTCGATGGGGTTGCGGTGTTCGGCCACTTGGAACGCGTGGTAGTTGACGATGCCGACCACGAGAACCGTCCCCGAGAGGTCCTCCGGCGGAATCTGGGGGACCGCCCGCTGAATCACGCCGAGTCCGTTCAGTTCGTCGCCGTCGCTGACCGCCTGAACGTACAGCGTCGGGCCGTCCTCCGCTCCGTTTACGACCGCGACGGGGAGACCGAAGTCGCTTCCGTCGCGCGTTTCACCCACCTGCAACCGCCCGGTGTCTATCTCCCCGGGGGCCGCACTCGCCGTTCCGAGCGCCTTCATTACCCATAACGGACGGCTACACGCCCTTTAGCGGTTCGGTCTCGGCGAACGCGTAGTAGTCCCCCGAACGTTTCGACGGCGGTTTCCGACCACGCTCTGGCGACCGGCCGCTGTCGGACCGGTCGAAAACGGCTCTCTCCCGGAGGCGGGAAAGGAGTCGCCGCGGATCGGTAAGCGACCAGTTATTCCCAAGAACTTATGTATCCAGAACGAACCGTCCGATTATGGACAGACGTGGCTTCCTCCGTGCGAGCGGTGTCGTCAGCGCGTCGGCGTTGGCCGGTTGTGCCGGTGTGCTAAACGGTGCCCAGCCCGAGAAAGCAGGGAAACGAATCACGGCCGCCGAAGAGAAGATATCGAAGAACACGGAGGCGTTGGACGAGATCCAGTCGAAGGTAGAGAGCGACGACGAGGAGGTCCCGGACGAGTTCGACCCCTCGTCGGTCACGGCCCGCGTCGAGAAAGCGAACGTGAAACTGGACGAGGCCGAGGAGTACGCCACCGACGAACAGCAGTCGTACGTCGATACGCTGCGACAGGTCGGCGAGTATCAGAAGAAGCGGGCCAAGTTGTACGAGGACTACGTTTCACTCAGCAACAAGATTACGACCGTCAATACGTACGTACAGAGCGACCGATACGACACGGCGCTGGAGAAGGTAACCGAAGCGAAGTCCCTGCTAGACGAGGTGCGGACGCACACCGACGAGATGGAGAGCGCGCTCGGCGACATCGACAGTGACGCGCTGAGCGAGAGCGACCAGATAACCTACGACGCCATCGAGACCGACCTCTCGACGTTCCGCGACCGCCTCGACCTCGTCGAGACGATGCTCGACGGGTTCGCGCCGATGATAAAGGGAATACAGGACTTCATGCCCGCGCTCGAAGTGTACAAGAACGGGCAGTACGCCGACGCCGCCGAGCAACTCGCCGAGGCCGAGAAACACTTCGAGACGGCCGACGCGAAGTTCCGAGAACTCGAAAACGCCGACACCGACCTCGGTGGCGTCGAGACCGACGTCGCCAAGATAACGTGTTACACTGGCGTGCTGACGGACGGGGCGCGACTGTTCAAGGAGAGCGCGACGGCCGCCAAGAACGGCGACAAGGAACTCGCCCGACAGAAGGCCAAGGAGGCACAGACCGAACTGAACAAATGTAGTTTCGACTCCTCGTCCTGACCGCCCCTCGCGCTCTCGGTCGTATTCGCTGCGGAACGTGCTTCCGTCCGATGTGGTGAACGGCCGTCTCCCCGTCGGCAAACGGGCGAAGAGACGTACTGAAATGAAAGTTCTGCGGAGTCGATGGTGCTAGTACGTCCGAATTGGTTCGTATCACTCCTGCTGATTTCGGAGGTAGTAGACGGTTCCCGCAATTGCAGGGACGACTACCGCAACGAGGTAATGTGATACCGAGAGACCGTCCGCTTCTCTGGCGTGGGTTCGCATAAAGAACAACAGTAAGCCTCCGAGAATTATGTTTGCGACAATTATGTCGGCGAGTCTGTCAGTAGAATAGTTGGCGATTATCGTAACTATGAGAGTGTATAAAACAACAGTGATTAGAACTCCACGAAGGGCGTTACTTTCTTTCCGGGGTTTTTGTGGACTCTCGCACTCATTCGCGCTCATAGCGTAGGTCTCTTCGGAGATATTTTAAATAGTGAATTTCTTCCCCCTTGTCCATGGTATAGTGATTTCCCCTTACACCATACCTTTTCTACTGAACCTATATTAATTTCTCCATCATGTCCACAGTCTATTTACTCTGTTTAATACGGTGGGGATAAGTAAAACAGGATGCCAGACGAGGTGCCGGGACAACCGTTGCAAACCGCTATGCCTTTCATTCGGCCGACCCAATCTCCGAACGTGTCCGGAAACGTCCCCGAGCGCCCGCGAGCCAACTTCGTGGCGGCGCTGAACGTCCGGCGGAACGCCGTCCGCGGGTTCGCCTTCAGCCTGCTGTTCACGGTGGCGGTCCTCGCGCTGTTCGTCTTCCTGCCGGGGACGCGTCGGCCGACGCCGTACTATCTGGCGCTCGCGTTCGTCCTCGTCACGTCGCTGGGAGCGCTGGCGACGACGGTGCTGACGCTGGTCTCGGCGTACCGACTGGCGAAAGAGGAAGGGCCGCGTGACGGACCGCGACTGGACGACCGTCAGTAGGGCCCTCCTCGGCGTGAGGCCTCGACAGCACGCAGTCGCCGGAGCAGTCCCTCATCGGCGGCGTCCTCGTCCGGAACCCCTCTCGGAGTCGTACCGGCCGGGCGTACTACTGATCGTTCGCGGCGAGGCGCAATACGGGTACTCGGAGGCCGACGAAGTCCTCACTCCACCGAGTACTCGGTCCCGGTCAGTTCACCCAGACGTTCCGCGCCCGACCGAGTGCCCTTGGCGATGAACACGTCGCCAGCCTCGAGTTTCGTCGTCGGGCCGGGTTGGATGACCCACTCGCGTTCGCCGTCTCTGGAACGCCGGACGGCGATGACTCGCATCCCCGTCTCGGTCTTGACCTCTCGGTCGCCCAGCGTCACGCCGTCGAACTCGCTACCGGGGGCGACCGTCTGGCGGACGATGACCTCGTCGCTCTCCTCGACGGCCTGTTCCACGACGGGATGGGTGCCGAGTCCGCGCAGGACGCCCTCGCTGATTTCGACCGCGGCGTCGCTGATGACCTCCGTCGCGTTGGCGAGGTGGACGAGACCCCGGAGCGAGATGGGGTCCTCGACGCGGGCCGCCGCGCGGAAGGTCCACGCCTCGAATCTGGACTGGAGGGCGTCCACCTCGGCTTCGAGTTCGACCACTTCCTCGGCGACTTCGGCGCTGTCGAAGAGGACGCTCCCGTAGGCGAGGTCCACAGCGAGTTCGCTGATGTTCTTCATCAGCACGATGGAGTCCACGGCGCGTTCGAGGTCCTCGATGCTTGGTTCGGGGGGTTGTGGGGGTTCGTATCGCTCGCCGGTCGCGCGTAGGTACACGTCGGCGATGCCCTCGTCGGGACCGCGGAGGAGGACGGTGTCCCCGACGTCGAGCGCGGTGGCTCGGTCGGGGTTGGTTATCCAGTCGTCCGCGCGCCGGATGGCGATGACGCGCACGCCGGTCTCGGTTTCCACGTTGAGGTCGCCGAGCGTCCGGCCCGCCAGTTCGGAGTCTGCGGCGACTTCGGCGCGGACGAGCGTCTCGACCGCTTCGGGGAGCGCGGCCCGCATCGCGTCGGGCAGGCCGATGTCCTCCAGCACGACCTTGGCGATGTCGCCCGCGGCGTCGCTTATCTTCTCGGCCGCGCCGACCACCCCGAGGACCGGAGCCAACTGCTCGGCGTCCTCCGGACTTCTGGCGGCCATCAGCAGGCTCATCCGGGCCTGTAGCTGGAGCACGTCCATCCGGGCTTCGAGTTCCAGCACCTCGCGAGCGATGTCGTCGCTCCCGTTGAGGACCGCGGAGAACGAGAGGTCGATGAGGAGTTCGGCGGTGTCTTTCATCTCCGACAGCACCGCTTTGACGCTGACGGGTTCGTACTCGACATCGCCGCCGGACGGTTCCATACGACGACGTTGTGCGCCTCCAGATAAAAACGTTCGTAGGGTTTTGGATGGGAATCCGGCGAGACCGAAACGAAAGATAATCCTTTTCCGGTCTTGCCGAGAAGTATCAGGGTATGTCAGAAGAGGTCAAGAGAGGGCTGGAGGGCGTCGTCGTCGCAGAATCAGGACTCAGCTTCATCAATGGCGACGAAGGTCGCCTCATCTACCGCGGATACGAAATCGAAGATCTCGCCCGGAACGCGAGCTACGAGGAGGTACTTTACCTGCTCTGGCACGGCGAACTCCCCACACGTGACGAACTCGCCGACTTCTCCGAGTCGATGGCCGAGGAGCGAGAACTCGACGAGGACGTGCTCGACACCGTCCGAAAGCTCGCCGAGGCCGACGAACAGCCGATGGCCGCGGTCCGGACCGCGGTGTCGATGCTCTCGGCTTACGACCCCGAGGACGCCGACGCCGAACCGACCGACCGCGAGGTCAACCTCCGGAAGGGACGGCGCATCACCGCGAAGGTCCCGACCCTCGTCGCGGCGTTCAAGCGCATCCGGAACGGGAACGACCCCGTCGAACCGCGTAAGGACCTCGGCCACGCCGAGAACTTCCTCTACATGCTCAACGACGAGGAACCCGACGAGGTGCTGGCCGAGACGTTCGACATGGCGCTGGTTCTCCACGCCGACCACGGTCTGAACGCCTCGACGTTCTCCTCGATGGTCACGTCCTCCACGCTGTCGGACCTGCACAGCGCCATCACGAGCGCGGTCGGTACCCTCGCCGGACCGCTCCACGGCGGCGCGAACGCGAACGTGATGAAGATGCTGAAGGAGATAGACGAGAGCGGCAAGGGCACCAAGACGTGGGTGGACGACGCCCTCGACCGCGGCGACCGCATCATGGGCTTCGGCCACCGCGTCTACAACGTCAAGGACCCCCGCGCCAAGATTCTCGGCGAGAAGAGCGAGGAACTCGGCGAGGCCGCGGGCGACACCAAGTGGTACGAGATGTCGGTCGAAATCGAGGAGTACATGCGAGACGAGAAGGGTCTCGCGCCGAACGTGGACTTCTACTCGGCCTCGACCTACTACCAGATGGGCATCCCCATCGACCTCTACACCCCCATCTTCGCCATGTCGCGGGTCGGCGGGTGGATCGGCCACGTGCTGGAGCAGTACGACGACAACCGCCTGATTCGGCCTCGCGCGAAGTACACCGGGTCGAAGCAGGAGGACTGGGTTCCCATCGACGAGCGGTAGAATCGTAACTGTCGCCGCCTTTTCTTTCGCGGTTATCGAGTCGTCTAACTCCGGCACTCCAGAGCGATTCAGTTCCCTTCACGACGCTTCCTCCACGCTCCCTCGTTCCTCCATCATCGCGGCCGCCTTCGCGGCCCACCCGCCCCAGCGGAATCCCGCCGCCACGACGAGGAGCGACCAGACGAAGTAGAGGACGATGCCCGCGTAGACCGCCTCGACGCCGTAGCCGAGTCGGACGCCGAACAGCCACGAGAACCCGACCATGAAGCCGAACATCCCCGTGGTCCGCGCGACGAAGGGCGTTCGGGTGTCGCTCCCGCCCTGCAAGGCCCCCGAGAGGACGACGTAGACGACGAGGAACGGCGAGGCGAGACCGTAGACGCGGGCGAAGTCCGCCGCGTATTCGAGGGTCGCGGGGTCGTCGGTGAACAGGCGGACGAACTGCTCGGCACCGAAGAACAGCGCGAGACCGATGGTGCCGACCGTCACGAGACCGAGCGCCGAACTCGCCCACCCGTCGAACCGGGCGCGGTCGGGGTCGCCCGCGCCGAGCGCCTGCCCGACGACCACGCTCGCGGCGACGTGGTACCCCCGCGAGAGCGGACTCGTCACTTGCTGGTGCATCCGGCGGCCGATCTGGTAGGCGGCGTTGACCTCGGTGCCGAACGACAGCAGGATGGCGTTGAACGGGAACTCCGCGACGGTCGCAGCGAGACCCTCCGCGATTCTGGGCGCGCTGACTTCGAGCAGTTGCTTGGCGATGGTGGTGTCGGTCGGCCGGGCGAACGACGCGGCGGCCCACGGGCCGCGGATGGCCGCGAGCAGTGCGACCGCGGTGAACAGGTTGCCGAACGCGGTGGCGACGCCGACGCCGACGATTTCGAGTCGAGGCGCAGGACCGACGCCCAGTCCCAGCGCGACAGTGCCGACGATGTTGAGGAGGTTCGAGACGACGTTGACGTACATCGGCGTCCGGGTGTCTCCGGTGCCCTGCAGCGAGCGCGCGGCGATGAGCGCCACGTGGCGCGCCGGTGCGGTGGCGAAGATAATCGCGAGGTAGGTGCCGCCCATCTCGGCGACGCCCGGCGGTGCCCCAAGCGCGGCGATGGCCGCCTCGCCCGCGAACAGGCCGAAGAGGATGAAGGGGAGTCCGGCCAGAATCCCGACGACGATGGCCTGCGTGATGGCCTCGTCGCGGTTCGCCGTGGCGTCGCTGCCGGTGTCTCCGTCGGCATCGGCGTCGGAGGCTCGGTTCGTCTTCGACGCACCGGTGTCCTGACTCGACAGCGCGATGGCTCCGCTCCCGAGTCCGAGACCGATGCGGAGGGGCAGTCGAGCGAAGAGGTCCGCGAGTCCGATGGCCGCGACCGCGGCGGGCGAGAACAGGCCCGTGACCACGATGTCGGTCGTCCGCATCAGCGTCCGGAGCGTCTGCTCGGCCATGACGGGCCACGATAGCGAGAGGACGCGCCGCCAGACGGCGAACAGGCGAGTGCGGACGGACTCGACCATGCATCTCTCGTCCGCCGGTGACGGTTTGAGTGTACCGGAACGAGCGAATCCGAGGGTCCGTTGAGAAAACGTTAGGCGGTCACCGCCGGAGGACAGTACATGGACGTCTTCGTCTACGGAACGCTGACCCACCCCGAACGAGTCGCGAGCGTCGTCTCGGCGCACGAGTTCCTCGGTGAAGCGACCCTCCACGGTCTCCACCGCGTCGACGGGAGGTACCCCACGCTCGCGCCCGGCGGGACAGTGTCCGGGCGCGTCCTCCGCACGAAGGAAATCGAAGCGCTGGACGCGTACGAGGGTGTCGAGACCGGACTGTACGTCCGGGTGTCGGTTCCGCGCGACGCCCCCGAGAGCGACGCGGCGGTCGCCGTCTACGTCGGCGACCCGGACTCGCTCGGAGCGGACACCGAGTGGCCCGGACGGGGGTCGTTCCCGGAGCGAGTCCGACGCTTCGTCCGCGAGAACGGGGTCGTCCTCCGCTCGCGCGAGTGAGCAAACGGCCGTCAGCTTTACGTCTGACAATCGCGTGTGCCGCCCGTCAGACATCAGGGGTATGGCGACGCCTTCTTTCGGTTTTTACTTTCACTCCGTCCACCGGGGCTTTAAGTGTCTGCCGTGACACGCATCAACTGCGCGTCACACGCTTCGCGCCTACTTCCCCCCTTTCCCCCTGTTCCAACTCCGAAGAGTACCGTCCGTCGGCGTCCAGCGGTCTCGATTGGAGACGAGAGGCAGACCGCCAGCGTCCGGTAGTCCGGGGTGGAGTTGATAAAGGGTTAAAGAGATACCGAGAGTAGTTCACGGTATGATTGACCTCTCGGACGTTCTCGACGCCCGGGCGCGGGTCGAGGAGACCGACCGGCGGACGCCGCTGGACTACTCGCACACGTTCTCGGACATGACCGGCGCGGAGGTCCACCTGAAACTGGAGACGTTCCAGCGCACTGGGTCGTTCAAGATTCGGGGCGCGACCAACCGCATCGCGACTCTCTCCGACGAGGAGAAGGCCGCGGGCGTCGTCACCGCCAGTGCGGGCAACCACGCGCAGGGCGTCGCACTGGCCGCGACCAAGAGCGGCGTGGACTCGACCATCGTGATGCCCGAGAACGCGCCCATCTCGAAGATAAAGGCGACCCGCGACTACGGCGCGACGGTCGTCCTCCACGGCGACGACTACGACGAGGCGTCCGAGAAGGCCCACGAGATAGAGCGCGAGGAGGGACGTACGTACGTCCACGCCTTCGACGACGAGATGGTGATGGCCGGACAGGGGACCATCGGTCTCGAAATCGTCGAAGACCTCCCGGAACTGGACACGGTGGTCGTCCCCATCGGCGGCGGCGGGCTAATCGCGGGCGTCGCGACCGCCATCAAGCAGCAGAAACCCGAGGCCAGAATCGTCGGCGTGCAGGCCGACGGCGCGTCGAGTGCGGCCCAGTCGCTCCGGAAAGGCGAGGTCCACACGCTCGCCTCCGTGGACACCATCGCGGACGGCATCGCCACCCGGAGCGTCGGCGGGAAGACGTTCGAGGTCATCGACGAACGCGTGGACGAGGTCGTCACGGTCTCGGACTCCGAAATCGCCGTGGCGGTCACGCACCTGCTCGAACGCGCCAAGACGCTCGTGGAGGGCGCTGGCGCGGTGCCGCTGGCGGCGCTCCTCTCGGACGCTATCGAGTACGACGAGGACGAGGTCATCGTCCCGGTCCTCTCGGGCGGCAACATCGACATGAACACTCTCACGACGGTCGTCATGCGCGGACTGGTCGAGACCGGCCGGTACGTGAAGATTCGGACCGTCCTCAAGGACCGACCGGGCGCGCTCGACGACCTCATCGACGTCATCTCAGAGCAGCGGGCGAACATCTACGGCATCCAGCACGACCGCACCTCCAGAGACATCGCGATGAACGCCGCGGAGGTCGAGTTAGACCTCGAAACCCGCGGTCCCGACCACGTCGAGACTCTGCTCTCGGCGCTCCGGGAAGAAGGGTTCGACGTCGAGGTACTGGCGTAGGACGCTCTCGCCCACACTTAAGTTACCGGACCCGAACAAACTGGTATGAAGCGAATCATCAGCACGCAGGACGCGCCGGAGGCGGTCGGCGCGTACAGTCAGGCGACGACCAACGGCGACATGGTGTTCACGGCGGGCCAGATTCCGATGACGCCCGACGGCGACCTGCTAGACGACGAGGAGATAGCGGTCCAGACCCGCCAGAGTCTGGAGAACGTCAAGGCCATCCTCGAAGAGGAGGGTCTGACGATGCAGAACGTGCTGAAGGTCACGGTGTTCCTCGACGACATCGACGACTTCGACGAGATGAACGAGGCCTACAAGGAGTACTTCCAAGACAATCCGCCCGCCCGGAGCGCGGTGGAAGCGGGCAACCTCCCGAAGGGCGTCGGCGTCGAAATCGAAGCCATCGCCACCAACGACTGAGGCGGGTCGCCGAGTACCCGTGTCCCTCCGAGAAATCGTCGTACGACCTCGCGTGAAAGCCAGCGTCCTCTGGGGACTGGTCGGCGTCCTCGCCTTTCTGGTCGCGCTTCAGGGGTACGAACTGGCGACGGGGTATCGCTACTCCCCGGCGGTCAAAGCGGGCGCGGCCCTCGCCGTCGGCGTCGGCGCGACGGGACTGTCGTATCTGGCCGAGGGACGCCTGTTCGGGTAGGACGGCGCTCCGAGCGCGGACGGCAGAGAGGCGTGACACGCACAGGGGATGCCGACGACCGGGTCGGGCGTGGGCGTCGGCAGTCGCCCGACGTGAAGGGAAGGGTTTAAGCGCCGGACGGAACTACGTTCGGCCGGGCCGGGATGGCCGAATGGCAAAGCGCACGCCTGGAAAGCGTGTCCCCTTACGGGGTTCTGGGTTCAAATCCCAGTCCCGGCGTTTTCGAGCGAGTTACCGACGCCCAGTCTCATCTTCGGTAGTGCCGGGAGGCTCTTTTGCGGCGACCGAACAGCGGTCGCGCGCAGAGATGCGGTCGGTCGAGTACGTCGCGGACACTTCGAGTCGTCGTGGGACCGCGTGACGCTCGGCGGCGAGGTAGGCAACTGTGCCGTGAACCATTCGTGCCGACGAGTGGTTCGAGCGGTTGGTAGTGTCCTATCGCTGTTCGGCCGACGTAAGCGTGAGATTCTGAACGCCGAGAGTGAACTAAGAGCCGCTTCGTGTGTCTGCACCCACAAACTCCACCACCCACAAAGCCTATTATCAATACGTCAAACTACCAACATGCTGCCGCCCTGACGCAGGCGGCAGGTCGAACCGTCCGACAACTGCATCAGAATGGTCCCCAACCATGGCAGAGAACTACCGACACAACTCCACCATCGCGACGACCGGCGAAAGCGTATCGGTCAAAGACTACAGCCAGTTCCTCTGGTTCGAGGAGAGCGACGACGAAATCCAGTACCTCAAGAACCTCGATAGTAGCGGTTCGTCTAGCTGGCAGTTCAAGTCCGACACCGTTGCGTACGGTGATACCGTCGAGTTGCCGAGCAAATTGAACGGCATCGACGGCCACTACGTCGACGGTGACACTATCGGATTCCGCTACTTGGCAGACGGAGGAATGGGACAGGTCTTCGAACACGACTCCGTAATCGTCCAGTCCGGCGACCAGTTCTCCATCCCGTCGGAAACGCTCCCCCTGTTTTACGAGGACAGCGAGGACCGCTTCCACTATCTCGGAGCCTACAACAGTGGCTCGACGACGTACACGTTCAAATCTGACACCGTCGGATACGGTGACACGATTACGCTACCGTTCGACGCCGGATGCGTGGACGGTAACCTCGTCAACAACGGTGACTCCGTGGAACTCTACTACGTCGAACAGTAGGTAGCGGAGTCGCAATACTCGGTGAACACCGGTCTCCGGGGTTCACTCGTCTCTCCAATATTTGGTGCCCGCAAGGAGAAGTAGAGCGCCCCCGAGAAGGAACCCCCACGGTGTGAATCGGTCCGTCGCATCGAAGGGGAGAGCGACCTCCGTTCCGTCTCCGAACACGTCCCTATCGGTGTCACTCGCCGTCGGGTCGAGGTTCAGCGTTAGTTCGCGGGCATCGCGAACACCGTCGTCGTCAGTGTCTCCGGTCGTCGGATTCGTCCCCAAAGTCAGTTCTCGCTGGTCGGTCAACCCGTCCGCATCGGTATCGCGCTCGCTCGCGTTCGTCGGGAGCGCCATCTCGTGGCCATCGAGGAGTCCGTCGTTGTCCGTGTCGGCGAGTCCGGGGTCTGTGCCGTGGCGTTCGAGTTCGGCTCTGTCCGTGAGTCCGTCACCGTCGTCGTCGGCCTCGTCAGGATTCGTATGGAACTCGTGGACCTCACGGCCGTCGCTGAGACCGTCTCCGTCGGTGTCCCGTTCGTTCGGGTTCGTCTGGTAGTCGCGTTCTGACTCGTCGCTCAGCCCATCTCCGTCACTATCGGTGGCCGTCGACGTGCCGGGAACCGCCAGCAGAACGAGCAGACACATCCCCAAAGCGAGAATCCTGTCAATCATACGCTACGAATCGGTGAGCGCGTATAAAAAGCATTGTGGCCCCTTTAGAGCGCAGAGACCACAGTAGGGAGCCAGTATTGAGAGAGACGCAGACGGTCCGAGCGCGTTCAGAGCAGCGTCACCAGCGCGGCGACGCCGAACCCGACCAGTCCGATGGCGTAGAACAGCAGACCCGCCCCGAGCGGTTCGTCGGATTCCCGGGGAGCGAACACGCCGTCGCTACCCCCGCTCAGTCCGTACGCGGACCCGGCCGGACTGCCGCCCGACATCGGGGCACCGCCGCCGCCGTCGAGGGCGGACCGCCCGATGAGGAGCAGACCGACAGCGATAGTTGCCAGTATCGCGTACGGTCCCACCGGGTTCGGGAGGAGGTACGCGACGCCAACCGTTCCGCCCCCGAACAGAATCGTGTACTGTCCGAGGAATCGAGCGAGGAACGCCCAATCCATACCTGTGGTTCGTCAGACACTTACATAATCCTTTCTCCGGACGTGTCGCGGCGGAACTCTATCGGGAACGCCCAATCGTATCGAGACCGGCCGAACGGCGTGAAAACGAGACGGTGCTACGGCGTGCGGAGTCCCATCTTGAGCGCACGCCGGGCGACCGTAGCGCCGTGGTCGGCCGTCCGGTCCAGCGCCTCCAGTACCAGCGCCGCGTAGTAGGGGTCCGCCTCGCTCGCGTCGAACGAGGGTCGCGCCAACAGGTCGAACTCCTCGGCGAGCGTCTCGCGCTGGTCGAGCGCGTCGTACGCGGTCTCGGGCGCGCGGCCGTCGATGGTCGCCTCGACCGCTCGCTCGACCACCCGCCGGGAGCGGCGGGCGTAGTCGGACAGGCGGGCCTCGGCCGCTCCGGTCGGCGGGTCGTCCAGTTCCAGCGCGACGGTCGCCACGCGCTCGGCGGCCGACGCGACGCCTTCGAGTTCGCGGGCGATGGCGTAGTAATCCAGCGCGGTCCGGCGGTCAACGTCCGGGCGGTTCGGGCCTCGCGGCAGGCCGACGCGGCGCTCGACGCACCGATTGACGAACGCGAACTGGCGGTCCACGTCGTCGGGTTGCCGGAGGACCTCGCGGGCCCGGTCGTCGTCGCCGTCGAGGAGGGCGCTCGTCGCGTTGCGGTGCATCGAGAGCGCGACGTAGCGCAGGTTCAACACCGTCTGGCCGATGGAGAGACTCCCGGAGCGTCGCATGCTTCGGAAGGTGACGCTGTCGGTCGATTCGTCGGCGACCTCCAGTCCGATGAGGTCGTTCCCGGCGGTGGTCATCGCCCGGCGCTCGGCCGACGTGAATCGGTCGTCCGTGCGGAGCGTGAAGCGGTCCCCGCCCGCGACGTAGAGGGCGTACACCACCCACTGGAGTCGGTCCCCCGAGAGGTGCCCGACCGACACGTCGGGGGCGTCGGTTCCGTCGCCGCGTTCGCACGTCCGGAGTATCAGCGTCCCGTCCTCGTGGGGGTAGAGGTACACCTCGTTTCCGGCTTCGAGACCGTGGTCGGTCGCCCACGCTTTCGGGAGCGACACCGTGAACGACGACCCGCCGACCGACTGCACCTTCCGGGAGATTTCGGTGTCAGTTGTCGAACTGCTCATCGGGATCACCCGAACTTCCCGGTGATGTAGTCCTCGACGCGCTGGCTGTTGGGGTTCTCGAATATCCGGTCGGTCTCGCCGTACTCGACCAGTTCGCCGCCGGTGAGGAAGACGGCGGTCTGGTCGGAGATGCGGGCGGCCTGCTGCATGTTGTGCGTGACGATGACGACCGTGTAGTCCTCCGAGAGGTCGTCGATGAGGTCCTCGATTTTGGCGGTGGCGATGGGGTCCAAGGCGGAGGCGGGTTCGTCCATCAGGATGACTTCCGGGTCCACCGCGAGGCAACGCGCGATGCAGAGGCGCTGCTGTTGGCCACCGGAGAGGCCGAGCGCGTTGTCGTCGAGTCGATCGCTGACCTCGTCCCAGAGCGCGGCCTGTCGGAGCGACCGCTCGACTAGTTCGTCCTCCTTGTCGGGGTCGGCCCGGCCGAGGAGTCTGTCGAGCAGTCCGTCGTCGATGTCGCCGTGCTTGCGCGGTCCGTAGGCGATGTTGTCCCGGATGGACTTCGGGAATGGATTGGGTGCCTGAAACACCATGCCGACGCGCTTGCGGAGTTCCACGAGGTTCACGCCGTCTTGGTAAATCTCTTCGCCGTCGATTTCGACCGACCCCTCGACCCGCGCCGAGTTGATGCGGTCGTTCATCCGATTCAGACACCGCAGGAACGTCGATTTCCCACAGCCTGACGGGCCGACGAGCGCCGTGACGCTGTCCTCGGGAACGTCGATGGAGACGCCTTCGAGCGCGTGGTCGTCGCCGTAGAACACGTCGAGGTCCTCGACCGAGAGTTTCGGCGCGCCGTCGAACTCGTAGTCCGACCACGCCTCGCGGACCCGCTCCTCGGACTCGCCCGTCGTGGTAGTCGAGGCGGAATCGGAGGCCGAGGTCGAGGCTGACGCTGACGCCGACGTCGAGGCCGACGCCGGAGCCGAGGCAGACGCCGAGACGTCGTCGTCGGTCCGTGGCGACTCTTCGGTACTGCTGTCGGTTCGGGAGGTGGATGTCGTGGTGGTTTCTGTCATTGTTCGAGCTTTCTGCGGAAGTAGTATCGAGTGGCGATGCCGACCGCGTAGAACGACAGCACGACCGCGAGCAACACCAGCACCAGCCCCCACGCGAAGTTGTCGGGGTTGTCGAGCGACGGCCCCTGCACGCCCGCCGTGACGAGCGCGTACACCTGATAGGGGAGCGCGCTCGTCGCCTGCAGGAGTTCCGGATTCGTCACGAACGGCGGGGTGGCGGTGAACTCGAAGCCGCCGATAACGTCGGCGGTCTGGCTGCCGGGGACGAACGTGCCGCCCGCCATCGTCAGCAGGATGGGTGCCGTCTCGCCCGCGATGCGGCCGACGCCGAGGATGACGCCCGTGACGACGCCGGGGAGCGCGGCAGGGAGGACGACGCTCCGGATGGTCTGCCACTTGGTGACGCCCAGCGCGGCGCTGGCGTCGCGGTACTCGTCGGGCACCGAGAGCATCGCCTCTCGACCCGTGATGACGACCAGCGGGAGGAGCATGAACCCCAGCGTGAGCATGCCCGAGAGCAGCGACTTCTGGCCGCCGAACCGCGGGACGAGGAACGCGTAGCCGAACAGTCCGAAGACGATGCTGGGCGTGCTCCACAGTCCGTTCGTCGCGATTTCGATGACCTCGGTGAACCGGCCCTCGTCGGCGTACTCGCTCAGGAATATCGCCGCGCCGACGCCCAGCGGGACCGCGAACAGCACCGCGCCGACGACCAACCAGACCGTGCCGACGATTGCGGGGAGGACGCCGTCCACGTCGGCCAACAGCGAGACGCCGTTGGTGAGGAACGGCCACGAGACCGGCCAGACGATGGTGAATCTACTGCCGAAGAGCGCTATCGTCGTCGCCGGGCCAGCGCCGAGCGCGACCGTGACGCCCTCGAACAGCCCCGGCAGTCCCTTGACCGTCACGAAGGCGACCAGTCCGACGAGGACGGCGACGATGGCGAGCGCGTTGAGATAGAGGAGGACGTGAGCGCCGACGTGACGGCCGCGCGCACCGAAGCCGCCGTACGCTTTCGCGGCCGACCAACCGGTGACCAGCGCGCAGAACTGGACGACGGTCGGGACGACGAAGGCGGGGAACAGCGTCGCCCGGAGCGACCCCAGCGGCCACGACCAGTCTAGACCGATAGTCCCCGTGAGGAAGACGAGACCCGCGAGTATCGCCAGCGCGCCCGCCGGGAGCGTCGAGCCGACGTCCTCGCGCGGAATCACCGTCGTCGCGAACGCGACCCCGGCGGCGAGGAGCGCGACCGCCAGCCAGCCCGCGGGACCGAGACCGAGCGTCTGGGAGCCGACCAGTCCGCCGACGACGAACCAGATTCCGGCGAACGCCGTCGCAGCGACCAGTCCGGCGTCGGCCTGCGGGTCCGTCGCGACAACGCCGACGCGGGAACCGAGGCCGAAGCCGACCACCGAGACGCCGAGGAGCGCGAGCAGCGCCCCGAGTACCGTCGGCACCGGGACGCCGCCGACCGAGTCGGTTATCGCGAGTATCTCGAACTGCGCCGTCAGTCCCAGTGCGAACAGCAGCGCCGAGAGACCGACCGCGGCGGCCGCGACCCCCTCCAGCGTGGAGGTCCCCTCGCGGACGAGGGTACCGCGATCGTCCTGCGTGAGGCTGCTCATCGGTCGCCACCTCCGAGTTTCCGGCGCATGCGTTTCTCTATCAGTTGCGAGCCGACGCTGAGGAACAGGACGGTGACGAACAGGACGACGCCAGCCGCGAACAGTGCGTTGAACTGGAGACCGTGAGCGTTGCCGTACCGGGCGGCGATGAGCGACGTGAGGGTCTCGTACCCGTAGAAGACGTTGTAAATCGGGTCGGGGAGCGCCGGACTGTTGCGGAGCATCACCGTCGCGGCCATCGTCTCGCCGATGGCCCGGCCGACGCCCAGCAGGACGGCGGCCGAGACGCCGGAGAACGCGGCCGGGAGGGTTATCGACGACATCGTCTGCCAGTCGGTCGTCCCGAGCGCGAGCGACCCGCTCTTCATCGACTCGGGCACGCTGTTGAGGGCGTCCTCGGCCACCGAGACGACCGTCGGGAGCGACATCAGGCCGACCACGATGCCGACGAAGAGGTACGTCCCCTGTCCGACGAGTTCGAACTGGTCGCTCGCCCACGGACTGAGAATCGTGAACCCGATGAAGCCGTAGACGATGGAGGGAATCCCGGCCAGAATCTCGACGCCGGGTTTGACGAGTTCGCGGACCGTCGGCGGGGCGACCTCGCTGATGAACAGCGCGGCCGCGACGCCGAGCGGTCCGGCCACGAGCGTCGCGATGAGGGTCACCACAACCGTCCCGTGAATCATCGGGACCAGCGAGAACTGTTCGGTCGTCACCGGGTCCCAGACGGTCTGGGTGAACAGACCCAGACCGGGGACGCCCACGCCGTACACCTCCACGGTCGCGTACTCGAAGGCGGGCCACGCTTCCGCGAAGATGAACACCGTGATGAGTCCCAAGATGAGGAGCGTCGAGACGGTCATCGTCAGCGTGAGCGCGTGTGCGGTCGTCGCTTGGTGGCGCAACCAGCCGTAGCCGACGGCGAGCAGGAACGTGAGGAACGCCACCACCGTCAGGGGCGAGGTCACGATGAATCCGACGAACGTGGCCAGCAGCGCCAGCGACCCCACGGCACCGGCCGCGAGCGCGGTTCTCTCGGTGTCTTCGACGAACGTGCGGGCCTCGGTCAGCTTTCGCTGGAACGCCTCGCGTACGCCAGTCCAGTCAGCTTCAGTCACGGATGCCATTTTGTGTAGTGTCGGTAGTGTAATCGAAAACGGAACGCGGAACGCCACACCGGCGGCGAGTCACCCTGTCGGCCGTCGTTTCGTGAGACTCGTCCACGAACTGGCAACCTGCGTCGCGGGACGCCTCGCGCGTTCCGGAACGTCGGTTCTCGTCGAGCGACGGCCGACGGTGTCCCCTACGCCTGATCGGGGAGTTTCGCCTTCTCCTTCTCGATGTCCTTCGTCGGGAGCGGGATGTAGTTGTTCGACTCCACGAACACCTTCTGCCCGAACGTCGTCAGGAACATGTTGATGAACGCGGCCTCGCGCTTGTCCACTCCGTTGGGGTGTTCGTCGGTCTTCTTCGTGTACATGTGGAGGTCCCGGTTGAGCGGGTAGTCGCTGTCGAAGATGGTGTGACTCGCGCTCTTGTCCGGTTTGTACGTGGTTCCGTCGAACTCGATGGCGATCGGCTTGACCTGCTTGCCGGTGAACGCGAGCGCCATGTACGCGATAGCACCTTCGTTCTGCTGGACGACGGTCTTGACCTGCTGGTTCTGACCCTTCCGAGTGTCCACGCCCTGCATCGGTGCCTCGGCGTCGCCGAGCATGTTGAGGCGGAACGCGGTGTCGGTCCCCGACCCTTCGGCGCGGCCGACGCAGTAGATCTCCTTGTCGGGACCGCCGACCTCCTTCCAGTTGGTGATCTCGTTCTGGTAGATCTTCTTGATCTGCTCGCCGGTGAGTTTCTGGACGCCAGCGTCCCAGATGTCCTTGCTCACGACGACCGGTTGGCCGTCGCGGCCGACGACGTGGTCGACGTAGTTCTCCTTCGCTTTCTTCTCGCTGATGCCGAGTTCGGCCGTGATGGGACCCGAGGAGTTGCCGATGTCCACGAGACCGTCGCGGACCGACTTACACCCGGTCCCGGAGTGGCTCAGGCCGACCGTCGTGGGGAACGGCGGGTTCGCCTGCTTACCGGTGGATTCGAAGCCGTAGAGGCCCGCGAAGTAGTCGGCGAGACGCTTGTCGGTCTTAATCTCGTCCCACCCGGGGACGGTGCCCTCGCTGGACGACCCCCAGTACTCGCCGTCGCTCGGCGGCGCGTTGGAGTTCCAGTACGAACTGCCCTTGTTCGAGATGGGGTACACCGTCGAGGACCCCTCGGCGCTGAGCATCGACGTGTCCATCCCGCCGGACTGCTGGGTCTCCTCGCTCTGAGTGGTCGCGTTTCCGGAGTCTTCGTTCCCGGAGTCGTCGGTACCCGACGTGGTCGTTTCGGCGCTGTCGTTCGAACTCCCCGAGCAACCAGCGAGCGCGGTCGTCGCACCTGCACCAGACGCGAGCAGGAACATCCGGCGCGATACGTCCTCGGACTGTCGGCCTTGGTCAGACGTCATCAGGTAATGAGACCTCGAACTAGATTAAGTAGCCTTATAATTTCAGAATATATCGACACGGGCCGGTAATAGCCGACATATCGAAGGCCATGTGAACAGGACCCATGGAGAGTCTACATAGCTCTTCGGACATGTCCCTACTCCGGGCCGACGAGACGGCGAGTGTTCTCGAATCGGACGCCGAGTCGTTCCGCCGGACTTCTCCCGTATCGAGGAAGTTCGCGGTCGAATC
Source organism: Halorussus aquaticus (assembly GCF_024218795.1). Lineage (GTDB taxonomy): Archaea > Halobacteriota > Halobacteria > Halobacteriales > Haladaptataceae > Halorussus > Halorussus aquaticus. Next base: position 1,010,978 of record NZ_CP100400.1, on the reverse strand, counting down.
GACCGCGTGAGTCGGAGTCTTAGCGTATAAACCCCCGCGGAGTAACCGGTCGTCCCGGCGGCGGTTCTTTGCGAACTATTCCCAGATGTTCGCGGGGTACCGAGTTTCTGCGCGTCGATTTCCGAACCGGCGGCACAACGTTACTCCGTGTTACCAATTGGCTTGGAAGAAAGGGTTTATATAGAAGCACAATCATATCTTCGGACGTACTATGAGTCAGCGAGGACAGCGAATGCAAGGCCAGCCGATGATCGTAATGTCCGAGGAGTCCCAGCGCGTCAAGGACAAAGACGCTCAGGAACACAACATCACCGCCGCCCGCGCAGTCGCGGACGCGGTGCGTTCGACACTCGGACCGAAAGGGATGGACAAGATGCTCGTCGACTCGATGGGCGACGTGACCATCACCAACGACGGCGTGACCATCCTCAAGGAGATGGACATCGACAACCCGACGGCCGAGATGATCATCGAGGTCGCCGAGACCCAAGAGGACGAAGCGGGTGACGGCACCACGACGGCCGTCGCGGTCACGGGCGAACTCCTCAAGAACGCCGAGGACCTCCTCGAACAGGACATCCACCCGACCGCCATCATCAAGGGCTTCCACCTCGCCAGCGAGAAGGCCCGCGAGGAGATCGACAACGTCTCCGAGAACGTCGACACCGAGGACGAGGAACTCCTCCGGAAGGTCGCCGAGACCTCGATGACCGGCAAGGGCGCCGAACTCAACAAGGAGCGCCTCAGCCAGATTATCGTCGACGCGGTCCAGCAGGTCACCGTCGACGGCACGGTGGACCTCGAATACCTCAAGACCGAGACCCAGACCGGTCGCTCGGCCGGTGACTCGGAACTGCTCAAGGGCGCAGTCATCAGCAAGGACCCCGTCCACGACAACATGCCCAAGAGCGTGGCCGACGCCGACGTTCTCCTGCTCAACGAGGCCATCGAAATCGAGGAGACCGACGTCGACACCAGCGTCAACATCGAGAACCCCGACCAACTCCAGAACTTCCTCGACCAAGAGGAACAGCAGCTCCGCGAGAAGGTCGATAAGATCGTCGAGACGGGCGCGGACGTCGTCTTCTGCCAGAAGGGCATCGACGACATGGCCCAGCACTACCTCGCCAAGGAAGGCATCCTCGCGGTCCGCCGCGTGAAGAAGAGCGACGTCGGCTTCCTCAAGGAAGTCCTCGGCGCGAACGTCGTCTCGGACCTCGACAGCGCGACTGCCGAGGACCTCGGCCACGGCGACGTGAGCCGCGACGACGACGACGAACTGTTCTACGTCGAAGGCGAGAACAGTCACGGCGTCACGCTCCTGCTCCGCGGTTCGACCGACCACGTGGTCGACGAACTCGAACGCGGCGTCACCGACGCCCTCGACGTCGTGGCCCAGACCGTCTCGGACGGCCGCGTCGTCTCCGGCGGCGGTGCCATCGAAGTCGAAGTCGCCCGTCGCCTCCGCGACTACGCCGACTCCGTCTCCGGCCGCGAACAGCTGGCCGTCGAAGCCTTCGCTGACTCCCTCGAACTCGTCCCGCGCGTCCTCGCCGAGAACGCGGGTCTCGACTCCATCGACACGCTCGTGGACCTGCGCTCGGCCCACGAGAACGGCGACGAGCGCGCCGGGCTGAACGTCCACAGCGGCGACGTGGTCGACACGCTCGACGCGGGCGTCGTCGAGCCTGCTCACGCCAAGGAGCAGGCCGTCTCCAGTGCCACCGAGGCCGCGAACCTCGTCCTCAAGATCGACGACATCATCTCCGCCGGTGACCTGTCCACCGACAAGGGTGACGACGAGGCAGGCGGCCCCGGCGGTGGCATGGGCGGCATGGGCGGTATGGGCGGCATGGGCGGCGCGATGTAAGTTCGGCCACTACCGAACTCCGTAGACCGTCGAGCTACGCTCGACGCCTCCCGCTGACCACTCCCGCGCACCGTCCGACGCTACGTCGAACTGCTCGTGTATTTTCGACCGAGTTCCTGCTTCTTCCGAGCCGATTCCACCGTTCTCGTTTCGCACAGCAATCTTGCGCGATTCGATGGTTTTAGGTACTTTATAGTGCGGGCGGTCGAATCTCTCTCGTATGGAGACGCTCCTGCTCAATCGGGACGCCGTAGACGAGAACACGCAGATGGAGGAGGTCATCCGGGCCGTCGAGGACGCGTTCGCCGCGTACGCTCGCGGAGACGCCCAGATGCCCGCGAAGTCCTACATCGACCTGCCGCAGTACAACGGGGACTTCCGGTCGATGCCCGCCTACCTCGAAGCCGAGGACTGGGACGCGGCCGGAATCAAGTGGGTCAACGTCCACCCGGACAACCCCGAGGACTACGACCTGCCGACCGTGATGGGCACGATGGTCTACTCGAACCCCGAGAACGCCTTCCCGCTGGCCATCATGGACGGCACCGAGTTGACGATGAAGCGGACCGGCGCGGCCGCCGCCGTCGCCACCGACCACCTCGCGGTCGAAGACGCCACCACGATGGGCATCATCGGCGCGGGCGTCCAGTCGTACACCCAACTGGAGGCCATCTCGAAGGTCCGCCCCATCGAGGAGGTCGTCGTCAGCGACCTCGACGAGGAGCGCGTCGCGGACTTCATCGCGTACTTCGAGGACGAGTTCGACGTTCGCGCCGGGTCCATCGAGGAGGCCGCACAGTGTGACGTGCTCTCGACGGTGACGCCGGTCGAGGACCCCATCGTCTCGCGCGAGGCCATCGGCGAACACACCCACGTCAACGCCATGGGTGCCGACGCCGAGGGCAAGCACGAACTCGCCGACGAGATTCTGCTCGACTCGAAACTGGTCATCGACGACCACGCCCAGACCACTCACTCGGGAGAAATCAACGTCCCGTACCACGAGGGCGTCCTGACCGACGACGACATCTACGGCGAACTCGGCGACATCGTGGTCGGTGACGTCGAGGGTCGAACCGGCGAGGACGGCATCACGGTGTTCGACTCCACCGGTCTCGCCATTCAGGACGTGGCGGCCGCTCACGTCGTCTACGAACACGCCGACGACAACGACAACGGCTACCCCTTCGACCTCATCGGCACCGAGACCGAGACCAAGTAATCGGCGTCAGCGAACTCGTAATCGGCGTCAGCGAACTCGGTCGGTCGGCGCTTTGCGAGCGAAGTACCCCGTGATTTTCGAGACGACCCAGACGATGACGATGAACGGGAGAAACGGAATCAACAGCACCACGAGACCCAGAAAGTACGCGATGCCGATGGTCGTCATCTCGGCGTCCGGTCGGCCGCGGTAACTCGGCGTGACCGTCCGCACGACTTTCTTCACCGGTTCGGGCACTGCACCCTCGCCTCCCGCCTCGTCGGAGGACCCCTCACTCATGGCTGACGTATCGGCGACCGGCGGGATAAGCGTTTGTGCCCGCCGAATCCGGTTCCGGGCCGACCGGAGTCACATCAGGTCGTCCCGGAGGGACGCCTCGTCGTCCTTCAGGCCGGAGAACGCCGACGCCGGAATCGTGTACTGGTCGTCGCTGCGGTCCCAGTCGAGTCGCCGCATCGCGTCCTCCGGGACGTCGCTCCAGTTCGGGTCCACGTAGGCGGTGTCGCCGACGAGTCGGTGACGGTGGCGATGCGCTGGTTGCTGTTGACGACGGCCTTCCCCTCGTCGTCGTCGGAGAGTTCCGCAGTCATGCCAGCGAGCAGTTCGGTCGCTCCGGTCGAAGTCCCGGTAGCCGACCGCCGTCTCCGTCGGGCGGTTCCGGGCCGAAAAGGGTCCAGCGGACGACGGGAGTCGTCCGGTTCAGGTCGTCGCACTACGCCGCCTTCGGTTCGTCCCGCGTCCGGACTTCGGGCGACATCTCGTGGGGGAGCGACATCAGGTTGAACACCGGGGAGCGGCGCACCCCCTCGCGGAGCGTCTCGGCGTCCGCTTCGGTGAGGTCCGGACCGCTCACGTCGATGTCGATCTCGAAGTTGTCGTAGGTCTCGTCGGACCGCTCGGTCCCGTGGACGCCGAAGAGAACCCGCGGGTCGAGGTCTAGCCCGACCGTGGTTTCGAGTCCGTCGAGGTCGATGTCGTTCTCCATCGCGACGATGCCGACGGTGGCGTTGATGCAACCGGTGAGTCCGGCCAGCGCGACTTCGACGGGTTCCGGCCGGTCGGCCGGGTCCACGAACCCCGCGTCGGCCTCTACCTCCTTGTGCGCGCCGAGTTGGAACGTGAACTCGCGGGTCTCGCGCCGGATGTCTTCGCCGCCGTACCTGTACGCGTCGAGTTTCGCCAGCGTGTGCATCGCTCGTCCCTCGGCGACGCCGCGCGCACCGAGTCCGAGCATCGCTTCCTCGGGCTTTTCGGTCATGTTCTCGACGAACGCGCCGTACTGTTCTAGGTTCACTCCGTGTTCGATGGTCTCTTGGGCCATGAGAGACGGTACACCGCCAGAATTCTTAATAATTTTTCATTATGTGCTAGGAGGTCCGCGAGTAACCCTCTCGCTTTCGCGACCTGAACGATGACACGACCGCGAGGGGAAGGCACTCGGGCGGTCAGTGAGCGAGTAGCACGTCGGCGACGTGTCTTCGGGCCGACGAAGCGGCCGACGGAATCGCGTCGCTACTGTGAGAGGACCGAGAGGAGGCATCACTCCCCGAAGTCCGGTCGGTCCGACCGTCTCGGACCGAGGAACGGCCGCACGCCGAGACCGTAGACGAGGCCGTACGAGAGTGTGAGCGCCAGTACGTACGCGAGACCGAACCCGAGAGTCGGGTCCGAGAGCGTCACGCCGAACAGGTCCAACAGACGCGGCACGCCGAACGGGAGCAGGAAGCCGAGGACTAGCATCGTGACGACCACCTCGATACGCCGGTCGTGGGCGTCCCGCGAGTCGGCAGTGCCCGGTGCGGGCGAGCGCGCTCGGACCCACAGCGACCCGACGACGAACGCCGCGGCGACGAAGCCAGCGAACGCCCACGAGAGGTCGAGCGACACCGGGGTCCGGGTGGTTCGGAAGTGCCACGCGACTACCAAGAAACCGAGCAGGAAGACGTACGCGCCGGTTATCGCCCACTGGAATCCGCCGACGAGCGCGACCGCGAGCGCCGACCGGTCGGTCGCCTCGACCGGCGACCGCTCCCCGTCGGAGTCGGACATACCGGCCCAACGGCGTCGCAGAGAAAAGTGCTGTCGGCGCGGCGCTATCGGGACGGCTATTCGAGCGCGACCAGACCGTCGTCGAGCATGTCGCCCAACACGTCGCGTGCGTGACCGTCGGGGTCCACGCCGTCGTAGACCGCCTTCACCTCGCCGTCGGCGAGGACGAAGGTGGTGCGCGCGGCCGCACCGCTCGACGTATCGACGCCGAAGGCGTCGGCGACGTCGCTCTCGGGGTCGGCCAACAGGTCGAACCGTATCTCGTACTTCTCGGCGAACTCCTCGTGGCTCTCGACGTCGTCGGTCGAGACGCCGAAGACCGAGACCCCGGCGTCGTGGTAGCTCTCCAGTTCCCGGTCGAACTGCTCGGCCTCGGTCGTGCAACCCGGCGTGTCGTCCCGCGGGTAGAAGTACAGTACCGTGGGTTCCGAAAAGTCGAGTTCGACGGTCTCGCCGCGCTGGTTCCGGGCCTCGACCGTCGGTGCCTCGTCGCCTGTTTCGAGCGTCATGCCAGTGAATTACGAGTGGGACCGGAAGGCGTTTGCGCTTAACTGATGTCGATGCGGTGAGACTCCCCCTCTTGCGCTCCCATCTTCGGTAGCGTCACCGTCAGCACGCCGTTCTGGAACTCGGCGGAGACGTTGTCCTCGTCCACCTCCTCGGGGAGCGTCACCGACCGGTTCACCGACTGGTGGCGGCGCTCTTTCCGGATGTACCGGCCGTCTTCACCGTCGCCCTCCTCGGACTCTTGGGACTTCTCGGCCTGAATCTGGAGCATCTCGCCCCTGAGCACGACGTCGATGTCCTCCTTGGTGTATCCGGGGAGGTCCGCGGTGACGACCAACTCGTCGCCGCGGTCGGCCACGTCCACGGCCGCACCGCCCTGCCCGCCGGTCAACTCGCTCATCCCCGAACCGCCCATCGACTCCTCGACCTGACGGCTCATGCGGTTCATCATCTCCTCTATCTCCTTGAACGGATTCCTACGTCCTGACATTGTGTCCCCCGGGCGTTCGGTCGCCCGGTCGGAACTGCGACGCCGTCTCCCTTAAAAATTCAGTCGCCGCCGCTCGGTTGGCAGGCGTATGTCCGTGCGGAAATCGGGAGAAGAGCGCGACACGGTTTTTCGAGGGTCTCGGAACGCCCGTCAGAATCGTACCGCCTCGGCCTCAGACGACGTGCTCCGTGTCGTAGGACCCCAGCTTCCGGACCCAGCCCTTCTCCGCGATATCCTCGACGTCGGCGATGGCCGCCTGCGCGCGGTCCTCGTAGAGTCCGGCCTCGAAGTCCACGTGGAACACGTAGTCGCCCAGTCGCTCGCCGCTCGGCCGCGACTCGACCCGCGTCAGGTTGATGTCCCGGTCGGCGAACGGTTCGAGAAGTTCGAGCAGGAGTCCGGGGTAGTTGGCGTTCGGATAGACCACCAGCGAGGACTTGCCGCCCGCGTCCGACCGCTCGTCGGTGGGCGCGATGACGAGGAATCGCGTGGCGTTCGAGGTCCGGTCCTGAATCCCCTCGGCGATAACTCGGAGGTCGTCGGCCTCGTTCTCGTGGGCGTTGGCAGGGTGGCCGATACCGGCCACGTCCGGGTTCTCGCGGGCGTGTTCGACACCGCGCGCGGTGCTGGCGACCGCTTCGAGTTCGGCGTCGGGGTACTCGGATTCGAGGTAGCTACGGCACTGCGCGAGCGCCTGCGAGTGACTGGCGACGACCGAGAAGTCCTCGCCCCGAGCGAGCAAGGCGTGCCGGATGGGGGTGACGATTTCCTGCACGGCGGCGACCTCTCGGTCGGTCAGCGCGTCGAGCGTCTCGGTGACGCTCCCCTCGATGCTGTTCTCGATGGGGACGACGCCGCGGTCGAACTCGCCGTCGGCTACCGCCTCCACGATGGCGGTGACCGACTCGCGGAAGTCCACGTCGTCGGTGACTGCGCTGGCCGCCCGATGGGAGTACGTGCCCTCTGGACCGAGCGTGACTGCTTGCATATGCTCGCCTTTTCGCGGTGGCGACTAAAAGGGCGTCGGGTGTGACAGATTTCCGTGAGCGACGAGTGTTAGCCCGGAGGACCGCGGCCGAGGACCCGGATGACTCCGGGAGTTCGATGCTGTGGCGGTCGAGACCTATCGCATTCCGGACTCGAAACCGGGGGGTCGGCGGGTCACTCTCCGCCGAGTCTGAACGTCCGCCGCCGGACGTACCCGCAACTCGGACAGAGGTGGCGGTACTGGATGCGGTCGCCCGTGGTCTCGGCCAGCCATCGGCCGTCGGCGTCGTCGTACCGGCACTTCGGACAGACGAGGTCAGTCTCCTCGAAGCGCGACCGGAGTCGCTCGAACGGGGACCGTCCGCCGTTTGTGGAGCGAGACATGGTATGTGGTACGGTATCGACTAACATATTTCCTTGGTAGGTAACGGACCCCGGACACTCTCGTGAGGTAGTTGTGAGAGACAGAAGGAAACGGCGAACGACCGGCCGGTTTCAGCAGTTCACCGATTCAGCGTGTGAATCGCGTGCCCGAGCGCGTTCTCGGCGGCCTCCATCACGGCCTCCGAGAGCGTCGGGTGGGTGTGAATCGTCGCGGCGACGTCCTCCAGCGTCGCGCCCATCTCGATAGCCAGACCGAGTTCGGCAATCAGTTCCGAGGCCTCCGGGCCGACGATTTGGGCACCGAGCAGGAAGCCGCTCGGTTCGTCCGCGACGATGCGGACGAACCCGTCGGCGTGGCCGGTCGTGAGCGCACGACCCGACGCGTTGAACGGGAACTTGCCGACGACCGGCTCGAAGCCCTCCTCCTCGGCTTCGGTCTCGGTCATCCCCACGGTACCTATCTCGGGGTCGGTGAAGACGGCGGCGGGGACCGCCTGATAGTCCAGCGCCGAGGGTTCGCCCGCGATGACCTCCGCGGCGACCTGCCCCTCCTTGCTGGCCACGTGCGCGAGCATCGGTTCGCCGGACACGTCGCCGATGGCGTGGATGTGCTCGACGTTCGTCCGCGCGCGGTCGTCGGTCGGAATGAAGCCGTCCTCGTCGGTCTCGACGCCCGCGTTGTCGAGTTCGAGCGTGTCGGTGACGGGTTCGCGGCCGACCGCGACCATCACCTTCTCCGCGCCGAACTCCGAGACGGTGCCCTCCTCGTTCTCGGTCGTGACGGTGATGCCGTCGCCCGACTCCTCCCACCCGCTGGCGGCTTCGCCGAAGTGGAAGTCGACGCCGAGTTCCTCGGCCTTCTTCTTGACGGGGCGCGCGAGGTCGTCCTCGTAGCCCGGCAGCACGGAGTCGAGCATCTCGACTATCGTCACGTCGGTGCCCAACTTGGCGAAGACGCCCGCGAGTTCCATGCCGATGTAGCCCGCGCCGACGATGACGAGGCTCTCGGGAATCTCGTCCAGCGCGAGCGCCTGCCGGGAGTCCAGCACGGGGTCGTCGCCGAAGTCGAAGCCCGGCACCTCGATGGGGCGACTTCCAGTCGAAACGATGGCGTGTTCGAACTCGACGGTCTCCGAGCCCTGTCCGCCGCCGCTGTGGACGACGCGGGCCTTGTTCTCGTCGGCGAACTCCGCGCGGCCCTCCATCAGTTCGACGCCGTTGGCCTTGGCGAGTTTCTCGACGCCGCCGGTCAACTGGTCCACGACGCCGTCCTTCCAGCCGACCATCTCGTCCATCTCCACCTCGGGGTCGGCGTAGATGCCCATCTCCTCGGCGTGGCCCGCCTCGTGGGCGAGGTCCGAGGCCGTGATCATCGCCTTCGAGGGGATGCAGCCGTAGTTGAGGCAGGTCCCGCCGTAGGCGTCTTTCTCCACGAGGGTCACGTCGAGGTCCAACTGGCCCGCGCGAATCGCGGCGACGTAACCGCCCGGTCCCGCGCCGATTACCAACACGTCCGTTCCCGTCGAGATGTCTCCGACGACCATATGTTCGGTAAGTCGGGCTTGGTGGTGAAAAATCAGGTGGATTTTGCGGCGAGATTGGCGTGCTAGCGTTTCACTCGGAGGCCGCGTACACCGCGTCGGCCAGCGAATTGCGGTGAAGTTCGTTCGGCCCGCCCGCAATCGTCAGCAGGCGCGCGTCCCGGAGGTAGCGCTCGACGTGATGCTCGGTCGTGTACCCCTTCCCGCCGTGGAGTTGCATCGCGTCGTTGGCGTTCTCGACCGCGGCCTCGGTCGCGTGCACCTTCGCCATCGCCAGTTCTCGGGTCGGGTCCGCGCCCCGGTCGGCGCGGTCGGCGGCCCGGAGCGTCAGCAGGCGGGCCGCGTCGGCGCGCTGGGCCATCTCCGCCACGTTCCACCGGACGCCCTGAAACTCCCCGATGGACCGGTCGAACTGCTCGCGCTCGTCGGTGTACGCCACAGTATCTTCGAGCGCGGCCCGAGCGATGCCGACCCCGCGGGCCGGGACGTTCACGCCGGTGTGGACCTCACCGCGCTGGACGTACGCCTCGCCCTCCTCGCCGACGAGGTTCTCGGCGGGCACGCGCACGTCCGACAGCCGAACTCGGGGCGACTTCACGTTACGCGCGCCGAGGGTCTCCCACACCTCCTCGACCTCGAACTCCTCGGTCGGGACGAGGAACGCGCTGACGTTGTGGGGCGCGTCGGCGTCGGGACCCGTCTTCGCGTAGGTGAGGACGACGTCGGCGTGCTGGAAGTTGGTGACCCACTGCTTGTGGCCGTCGATGACCCACTCGTCACCTGCTCGCTCGGCGGTCGTCTCCATCTCCAGTTTGTTCGCGCCCGCGTTCGCCTCGCTGAGGCCGAGCGCGCCCACCGTCTCGAAGGTCGCCATCTCGGGCAGGTACTCCTCGCGCTGGGCGTCGGTCCCGAATCGTTTGATTATCGTCGCGACGCCCAGATTGAGCGCGAGCGCGCTGGCGACGGTCATCATCGCCGCCGCGAGTTCCTCCGTGAGGACGACGAGTTCGACCAGTCCCTCGCCGCGGCCGCCGTACTCCTCTGGGAGCGTGATGCCCGCGTACCCCCGGTCGCCCAGTTCGGCCAAGACGCCGCCGGGGTACTCCTCGTTTCGGTCGAGTTCGATGGCTCGCGGGCGAATCTCGGACTCGGCGAACTCGCGCACGTCCTCGCGGAGCGCTCGCTGGTCTTCGGTCAGACGAAACGGCATGCGACGACCGACGACGGGGAACAAGAAATAGGTTCGTCGGCAGAACTCTGCGGCTACACCGGAATCGGTCACGCCACGCGTTCGACTTCGTACCCGGCGTCTCTGACCTTCTCGATGATCTTCTCGGCGTGGCCGGTCCCGCTCGTGACGACCTGAAACACGAGGTAGGCCTCGCCGACCCGGAGGTCGTCCACCGCGCGGTCGTGGCGGACCGTCCGGATGTTCGCGCCGGTGTCGGCGATGATGCCCGAGAGCGTCGTCATCTCGCCGGGTTCGTCCTCGATGCGGACCCTGAGACGCATCAGTTGGCTCCGCTCGGTGAGCGCCTGCGTGAGGACGGTCTGGAGCATCGAGATGTCGATGTTACCCCCCGAAAGGACGGGAACGACCGTCTCACCCGTCACGTCGAGGTCCTCGGAGAGGACCGCGGCAACGGAGGAGGCACCCGCCGCCTCGACCAACTGCTTGGCGCGTTCGAGCAGGAGGAGTTCCGCGCGGGCGATTTCGTCGTCCGTGACGGTGACGACCTCGTCCACGTGTTCTTCGATGAGACCGAGCGTCAGCTCCGAGATGCCGCCCGTGGCGATGCCGTCCGCGATGGTCTTGGGCGAGTCGATGGACGCCGGGATGCCCTTGTCGAGGCTCTCGGGCACCGTCGCGGCCTGCTCGGCCTGCACGCCCACGACCCGGACCGCCGGGTCGAGTTCCGCCAGCGCGGCGCTGACGCCGCCGATTAACCCGCCGCCACCGATAGGGACGACCACCGTGTCCGCGTCCGGCATCTGTTCGTGAACCTCGACGCCGATGGTTCCCTGTCCGGCGACGATGGCCGGGTCGTCGTACGCGTGGACGAACTCGGTGTCGTCGGCCTCGGTCAGCGACCGGGCGTACTCCATCGCGGCCCGGAAGTCCTCGCCCCGCAACTCCACGTCCGCGCCGTAGCCGCGAGTGGCCTCGACCTTCGCCTGCGGCGCGTTCTCGGGCATCACGATGGTCGAGTCGATGCCGGTCTTCGTCGCGGCCAGCGCGACGCCCTGCGCGTGGTTGCCCGCGCTCGCGGCCACGACCCGGTTCGCGGTGCCGCGCTCGGCGACCTGCTGGAGTTTGTTGTACGCGCCGCGGGTCTTGAACGACCCCGTGCGCTGGAGGTGCTCCATCTTCAGGTGGACCTCCGCGCCGGTCATCTCGCTCAGCGACCGACTTCGCTCGATGTCGGTCCGCTGGACGACCGTCTCGTCGAAGCGCTCGCGCGCCGTTTCGATGTCGGACAGCGTGACGTCTGTCATTGTGGTAGTGTTCGAAAAGCGGTGTGTCAGTGTCTCGGTGCCGCGAAGAGCGGGAGAGTCGCTACTCCAGCAGCAGGAGTTCGGGGTTCTCGACGTACTCGATGAACGTGTTGGCGAACGCCGCGGCGTCGGCCCCGTCCACGATGCGGTGGTCGATGGTCAGCGAGATGGGCAGCGTGTGCTTGGCCACGACCTCGCCGTCCTCGACGACCGGGCGCTGTTTCAGTTCGCCGATGCCGAGGATGGCCGCCTCGGGGTAGTTGAGGATGGGCGTGGCGTACTCGCCGCCGATAGCGCCGAAGTTGGTGACGCTGAACGTCGACCCTTGGAGTTCGTCCCGGGAGATGGAGCGGTCGCGGGCCTTCTGGACCAGTTCGTTGACCTCGCTGGATATCTGGAGCAGGCCCTTCCCGTCCACGTCGTCCACGACCGGGACCATCAGTCCGGCGTCGGTCGCGGTCGCCACGCCGACGTTGTAGTAGTTCTTGCGCAGGATTTCGCCCGCCTCCTCGTCGAGTTCGGCGTTCAGTTTGGGGTGTTGCTTGAGCGACGCGACGACCGCCTTCATGACGAACGGCATGTACGTCAGGCGGATGCCCCGCTCGTCGGCCCGGGGCTTGAGTCGCTCGCGCGTCTCGACGAGGGCGTCCACGACCGCGGTGTCGTGGTGGGTGACGTGGGGCGCGGTGTACTTCGACCGCGACATCGCGTCGCCGATGGTCTTGCGGACGCCTTTGTACTGCACGCGCTCGACTCGCTCGCCCGCGGGCGTCTGGGCGGCGGTCTCGGCCTGCGACTGCTGGGCCTGCCGCTGGGCCTCGGCGTACTGCATCACGGCCTCGCTGGTGACGAACGCCTCGCCGTCGCGCTGTTCGGTCGCGGGCACCGCGTTCAGGTCGACGCCCTGTTCCTCGGCGACGCGCCGGGTTGCGGGCGCGGCCAGCGTCCGGTCGCGGTCGGCCGACTCGACGGGGGACGGCGACCCGCCCGCGCCGCCAGCGGGCGAGCCGGGCGACGGAGCGCCGCTGTCGACGGGGCCTTCCGTCATCTCGGGACCGCCGGTGCTGGCGGACCCGTCCATGGGCGAGGACACGTCCAGTTCTCCGGATTCGCCCTCCGTGTCGGCCGACTCCGCGGCGCGTCGCACGTCCTGTTCGGTCACGCGACCGCTCGGACCGGACCCGTCCACGGCGGCGATGTCCACGCCGAGTTCGCGGGCGACGCGGCGCGCGCTCGGAGCGGCGAACACGCGGCCCTCGCCGGTCGAGACCTCCTCGGCCACCGTCTCCTCGGTCGCATCGCCCTGCGTCGTCGCCTGCTCGGCCTCGCCGGGCGAGTCGGCTTCCGCGGCGGTCCCGGCGTCGGATTCGGCGGCTCTCCGCGCTTCGCCCTCCGTCTGGCCCTCTTCGACCGGTTCGCCCTCGACGTCGAAGGTGATGATGACGGACCCGACTGCGACGACTTCGCCCTCCTCGGGGATGATTTCCCGGACCGTCCCGTCGACCGGCGAGGGGACCTCCACGATGGCCTTGTCGGTCTCGACTTCGGCGACCGCTTGGTCCTCCGTGACCGTGTCGCCCTCCTCGACCAGCCAACTGACGATTTCGCCCTCGGCGACGCCTTCGCCGACGTCAGGCAGTTTGAATTCTCGTACCATGATTCAGAAGTTCACGGCGTCCCGGATGCCTTCCTTGATGCGGGCGGGTTCGGGCAGATAGTAGTCTTCGAGCGCGTACAGCGGGAACGGCGTGTCGAACCCGGTGATGCGCTCGACCGGGGCCTCCTGATACAGTAGGGCTTCCTCCTGAATGATGGAGCTGATTTCGGCCCCGAGTCCGCCGGACTTCGGTGCTTCGTGGACGACCGCCGCCCGGCCGGTCTTCTTGAACGACTCCACGATGGTCTCCTCGTCGAGCGGGGAGACGGTCCGGAGGTCCACGACTTCCACGTCGATTTCGCCCTCCAACTGCTCGGCGGCCTCGACGGTCGGTCGGGTCATCGCGCCCCACGTGAACACCGAGATGTCCGAGCCTTCCTCGCGGACGGCGGCCTCGCCGATTGGCACCTCGTAGGACTCGGTCGGCACGTCGCCGCGGAACGCCCGGTAGATGAGTTTCGGTTCGAGGAACATCACCGGGTCGGGGTCGCGGATGGCCGACGTGAGCAGGCCCTTGGTGTCGTAGGGCGTGCTGGGGATGACGACCTTCAGGCCCGGTTGGTGGGCGAAGAACGCCTCGGTCGATTCGGAGTGGTGTTCCGGCGCGCGGATGCCGCCGCCGTAGGGCGCGCGGATGACCATCGGACAGGTGAACCGGCCGCGGCTACGGGTCCGCATGCGCGCGGCGTGGCTCACTATCTGGTCGAAACCGGGGTAGATGAACCCCATGAACTGGATCTCCGGCACCGGCTTCAGGCCGTAGGCCGCCATGCCGACGGCGGTGCCGATGATGCCCGACTCGGCCAGCGGCGTGTCGATGACGCGGTCCCCGCCGAACTCGTCGTAGAGGCCTTCGGTCGCGCGGAACACGCCGCCGTTCCGGCCCACGTCCTCGCCCATGACGAGGACGTCGTCGTCCTGCTGCATTTCGGTGTACAGTCCGTCTCGAACAGCCTGCACCAGCGTGAGGTTCTCGGTCTCTTGCTCTGGTTGTGCTTGTTGACTCATTTGTCAGTCCTCCAGAAGTGCGTCGTCGCCGTACTGTTCTCGAATCCCCTCGAACCAGTCGCGCTGTTCGCGGAGGTGCCGGGGCATGTCGGCGTAGACGTGCGCGAATATCTCCTCGGGGTCGGGTCGCTCGACCGCTTCCGCCGCGTCGATGGCGTCCGCGACCTCTTCTTCGACCTCCTCCTCGATGGTCTCGACCGTCTCGTCGTCGAGGAGGCCGCGGTCGCGCAGGAACGATTCGAGTCGCGGGATGGGGTCTTTCTGCTTCCAGCGCTCGACCTCGTCGTCGTCTCGATAGACGGAGGGGTCGTCGGCCGTGGTGTGGGCACCGTAGCGGTACTGGACGGCCTCGATGAGGGTCGGCCGGAGGTCGTCCTCGTCGGGGTTCTTGGCCTTCTCGACGGCGTCCTTCGTCGCTTTGTACACCGCGAGGGGGTCCATTCCATCGACCTGCACGCCCTCGAAGCCGTACGCCTGCGCTTTCTGGGCGATGGTCTTCGAGGCTGTCTGGCGCTCGCGCGGCACCGAGATGGCCCACTGGTTGTTGTTACAGAAGAAGACGGTGGGCGTGTCGAAGACGCCGGCGAAGTTCAGTCCCTCGTGGAAGTCGCCCTCGCTGGTCGCACCGTCGCCGAAGTAGCAGAGGAAGGCCTTCTCCTCGCCCTTCAGCTTCGAAGCCCACGCCGCGCCGGTCGCGTGAGGAATCTGAGTGGCGATGGGGACGGCGACGGTGAAGATGTTGGTGTCGTCGGGGATGGCGTTGCCCTGCTCGTGGCCCATCCAGTACAACAGGGTCTGCTCCAGCGACAGTCCGCGGACGAGCGCCGCGCCGTGTTCGCGGTAGCTCGGGAACAGCCAGTCGTCGTCCGCCAACGCGTGAGCGCTGCCGATTTGCGCACCCTCCTGTCCGGAGAGCGGCGGGTAGGTCCCCATCCGTCCCTGCCGGTTGAGCGAGACCGCTCGCTCGTCGAAATGGCGGATGAGTTTCATCTCGTGGTACATGTCCAACAGCTCCTCGTCGGAGATGTCGGGCACGTCCACGCCTTCTACCACGTTACCGTCCTCGTCGAGGACCTGTACGCGGTCCGTCGGGTCTTGGTGTACAATGCTCACGGTCGAACCCATCCTAACATATCGAATAGGTCACGGGCACGCATTATAGGGTTTTCGTAACTAACTTTCCATAGGTACGATTCTTCCGCCACTTTCCCATCAGAATCCTCATTTCCCCCGACCTAAATCGCCGATTTCTACATTTTCTCCGAAAGTAATAGACGTTCGTCTGTTAACGTCCCGATTTTAGGGGACTGGATGGACGAACGGCAATTCTTGCGCGAACCGACGTTCGTTCGAGTTTCGGCAGAGACCGTACTCCGAGAACACAGGCCCGAGACGCTACGGAATCGGTCTTCGCGGGGAGAAGAACGGTTTTAAACGGACGCCCGCCGGGCCTCGCGGCTCACGGCTCCGCCGTTCGCTACACAGAGGCTCTCCGAGCCTCTCTGCGTGCCTGCTCGACGGTCTTGCCGTCCCGGAGGAGGGCGTCCACGAACAGTTCGCCAGCCTTGTACGACGACCGGACCATCGGCCCGCTGGCGCAGTAGAGGAAGTCGAGTTCGTCCTCGGCGACCCGCCGCCACGTCTCGAACTTCGAGGGATGGACGTACGTCTCCACGTCGAGGTGGGTCCGCGACGGTTGGAGGTACTGGCCGAGCGTGACGATGTCCACGTCTGTCTCCCGGAGGTCGCTGAGCGTCTGGTAGACTTCGTGGTCGTACTCGCCGACGCCGAGCATGAGACTGGTCTTGGTGTAGATGTCCGACTCGCGTTCGACCTGTTCGAGGACCGCGAGGCTCTGGTCGTAGCCCGCGCGGGGGTCTCGAACCGGTTGCTGGAGTCGTTCGACTGTCTCGACGTTGTGGGCGATGACGTCGGGTTCGGCGTCGATAATCTTCCGGACGAGGTCCGCTTCGCCCCGGAAGTCGGGGATGAGAACCTCCACGAGGATGGAGGGGTCGCGCTCCTTTATCTCTCGAATCGTCTGGGCGAAGTGGGCCGCGCCCTGTCCCTCCAAGTCGTCGCGGTCCACGGAGGTGAGGACGACGTAGTCGAGGCCGATTTCGGCGACGGCGCTCGCCACGTTCGCGGGTTCGTCGGGGTCCAAGGGCTGTCCGCCCCCGGTGTCCACGTCGCAGAACCCGCAGTTACGGGTACACTGGTCGCCCATCAGCATGAACGTCGCTGTGCCTCCGGAGTCGGAGTTCTTCCCGCTCCAGCACTCGCCGAGGTTCGGGCAGTTGGCCTCCTCGCAGACGGTGTTGAGGTCGTGGTCTCGGAGGGTCTGCTTGATACCCGTGAACTCCCGGCCGGATGGCGGTTGCATCTTGAGCCAGTCGGGTTTCCGGCGGCGACTCATTGGCCGTGTGTTGGACGCGGGTGGTGAAAAGGGTGAGGTATTCCCGGTTGGCGGTGGGCATTCGGTCGGTTTCGACCCGTTCGGCGTCCGGTTCTCACGTCGGGCCAATCGACGCGGCGTTCCGGCGCGTGAACACAGCAGCCATCACTCACGAAGTTCTGTCGGCGACCACGATGCCTCGATACCGGCGATACGGTGGCTCGCGGTTCCTCGGTAACCGACCAATTCGACTTCGAAGCTGGCCGAATCAGGGCCGAGACCCACCCACTGAACTCGGCGGAACGGTTGGGAACACAGACACGACACCGTTCCGTCGAACTAAGCCCCGAATAACAAAGCACGTCAGGTACTTACCACCGAGCATGAAGACGAACGGACTCGACTGGCTCGCCATCGTTTTGGTCGTGGTCGGGGCGATAACGTGGGGTATCCTCGGCGTTACCGGACTCACGGGCGAGACCATCAACGTCGTCTCGCTGATACTCGAACCCATCTTCAGGCCCGGCCCGGCACAGACCGTCGAGTACCTCATCTACGTTCTCGTCGGCGTCTCGGGCATCTACCTCCTCTACACTGCCTACAAGATGGGGCGGGCGAGTCGCCGGGCCGCTCGCGAACGGCGGCGGCGCGACGCGACGACCAGAACCGACACGACCGCCGATTACACCGACACGGACACCGACAACACGAACACCGAGTCCTGAGTCCCGCTCCGAGCGTTTTCGCGGAGGAGGACAGAGCGTCGCTGTTCGCGGAGGGCATTTCTTCGGGAGGAACTATTTACAGGTGTCACGGCCCGCGAGACGGGAGGTGCGTCACTCCTCGTCCTGTCCGTAGCCCTCGAACTTCTCGGCCACCTCGGCCATCTCGTCGGCGCCGAGTTGGACGGGGTCGCCCATCGCCTTGGCCTGACAGTATATTCTGGCCGTGTACTCGACGTTGACCGCGGTTTCGAGCGCGTCGTCGGCGTCCTCGCCCGTCGCGAGCAGGCCGTGGTTAGCGAGCAGACACGCCTCGGCGTCGGCGTCCTCCATCGCGGCCACCGCGTTCGCGGCGAGGTCGGCCGTACCGTACGTGGCGTAGTCGGCGACTGGAACCGTGGTTCCGGCCAGCGCGAGCATGTAGTGGACCGGCGGAATCGGTTCGTGCAGAATCGCCAGCGTCGAGGCCCACGGCGAGTGCGTGTGGACGATTGCGCCCGCGTCGAACTCCCGGTAGACCGCGCTGTGCATCGGCGTCTCGCTCGACGGGGCCGTCCCGCCCGCGACCTGTTCGCCGTCCAGTGAGACCACCGGGACGTCTTCGGCGTGGATACGGTCGTAGGCGACGCCCGTCGGCGTGACTGCGAATCGGTCGTCCCGCCGAACGCTCAGGTTTCCGGTTCGGCCGGGCGTGAGACTCGCGAGGTCCGGTGCGCGGGTAGCGACCGCGCGGCGTTCCGCTCCAAGCATCTCTATTTAGACCGAAGAGGGGTAACTATATATTCTACCGGATAGGAAATTCGACACGTTCACAAGGAAGTGCCGTGCCACCACGAAACGTAGACCGCCGATACATCGGAAAATTTATCAATGTAAACGGTATGTTATTAGTATCGGATAAGAGGAAACGATGGTAGACGTTTCGCGAGAGGAAATCACCGACGGTTCGCTCGTTCGCTCTCTGTTGGTTCTCGCAGCGCCGTTAGTCGTTCAGAATTTGGTCATAGTCGTCCAACAGGTTATCGACACGTTCTGGGTCGGCCGCCTCGGCGAGAACGCCGTCGCGGCAGTCGGAGTGGTGTTCCCAGTGACAGCATTGCTATTCAGCGTGACTATCGTCCTGATGACCGGGACGCAAGTCGTCGTCTCCCAGCGGGTAGGTGCGGACGACCTCTCCGGCGGGCGGCGGACGATGTTCCACGGAGTGACGGCCGCGCTCGCCGTCGGCATCGTCGTCGGCGTGGTCGTCTTCGCCGGGGCAGACGAGATCGTCTCGGTCCTCCTCTCCGGTGAAACGGTGGCCCCGCTCGCGGCCACCTACATCGCGTGGCTCGCCGTCCTGTTCCCGTTCGCGAGCATGAGCGACGCTCTGGAGGGAGGGTTCATCGGATGGGGCGACTCGCGGGCGTCGATGTACGGTAACGTCTCCGCCGTCGTCGTCAACGTCGTCCTCGACCCGTTCCTGATTCTCGGTTGGAACCCGTTTCCGCGACTGGGGGTGCAGGGCGCTGCGCTGGCCACCGGCATCGGATACACCGCCGGGTTCCTCGTCATGTTCGGCCTGTACCTGCGGGGTCGGGACGGGTTCACGCTCACCCGGGACGCCGTCGGGTTCGACCTCGACGAGTACCGCGAAATCGTCGATATCGGTCTCCCGCGCGGCGCGCAGACCGCGGCCAGTCAGTCGGTTCGCGTGGTCATCATCGCCATCATCTCCGCGGTCGGCGGGGCCGCCGGACTCGCGGCGTACAACATCGGCGCGCAGGTCGCCACCGTGGCGTTCGTCCCCGCGCAGGGTCTCATGAGCGCGGCCCAGAGCGTCGTCGGCCAGAACCTCGGTGCCGACCGACCCGACCGAGCGCGCCGGACCACGTGGGTCGGTGCGGCCATCGCGGCGGTCGGCCTGACGGCCCTCGGCACGATTCAGTGGGCCGCACCGGAACTCATCGTCACTACGTTCGTGCCGGACATGTCCGCCGAGGCCGTCGCGCTGAGCGTGGACTACCTCAACATCCTCGTGCTCGGGTACTGGGGCATCGGGGCGATGTACCTGTTCGAGGCCGGGTTCAACGGCGCGGGACGGACCAAGGTCAGCTTGGTCGCCGGACTCCTGAAGTACTGGGCGCTCAGACTCCCCATCGCGGCCGTCGGTGCCTACTGGCTCGACTACGGCGTCCACGCGGTGTTCTGGGCGGTCACTATCTCGAACGTCGTGGCGGCCGTCGTTGCCGGAGCGTACTACTACTACACTACGAACAACGGGATGTTACAGCGGGCCGCGGAGCAGGCGGCCACGAGTGCGGACTGAGTGAATCGGTCTGTGAAAACTGACTACTCTACCTGCACCGTCCGCGAGTCGGTCGCCGGAAGCAGGGGGAGTTCCGGGAACGCGACTTCTACGACGTACTCCATCTCGTCGTCGGTGCCGCCGAAGACGCCCACCGGCACGGTCTCCTCGCCGTCGAGGTACGTGGCCGTCTCGGTCATCTCGACCCCGTTGACCGTCACGCGGACGCCGACCTTCGTGCCGTCCCCCGTGTTCCGGACCGTCACCTCGCGCATGTCGTTCTCGCCGCGGGGGACCGAGTCGGGGAACGACCCCCACTCGACTTCGACGCGCGGCAGGTCGCGGGCGCTCTCGAGAACCGCCTCCGCGACGCCCGCGGTGAGACCGGCGTCTATCAGACCGTCCTCGCCCGCCTCGCGCACGTCGGCGGGCGTGGCGATACCCTCCTTCGCCAGCTTACTCGCCCGGCCCGACCCCACGCCGTCGATGGCGGTCAGGCCGACCGCGTCGGAACTCACGCCGTGTTCGATGCGGGCCTCGACGCGACTCGCGAGGTTTGCGGCCCTCGGGCGGTCGAACCGTTCGAGGAACGCCCGGAGCGCAGCGAGCAGTCGGAGCGCGTTCTGGGTGATGACCCACGCGTCGCTCCGGAGTTCGGCGGGCGTCGTGCCCGTCATGGTCGAGCGCAGGATGGCGAGAATCTTGCGCGCGCCGGGGTCGAGGTCGCCCGCGTTCTGGCCCACCAGCACCGAATCGACCGCCTCGCGCTCGGACTGGCGGGCGCTCACGCTGTCGAACTCCGCGGCGTCCGCGACGGTCCGGAGAACGTCCGCCGTCTCGATGTCGTCCCGTTCGGAGAGGTCGCGGAACTCCCCGGCGGTTTCGAGGCGGAGGTAGAACTTCGAGGCGAGTCTGCCCAGCGGCGTGGCCGCGACGCCGAGGTCGTCGCCGATGTCCACGAACCCGCGGCGGTCGAGTCGTTCGAGCGCGTCCCGGACGCGCGTCCGGAGGTCCTCGCGGAAGTCGTCCAGTCCGTAGGCGTCCGGATTCGACTCGGCGCGGACGTAGTAGAAGGTGGTTTCGAGCCAGTCGATGACGTCGCCGAGGTCCCGGATGGTCCCCATGGCGATTTCGGCGTTGAGGTGCGCGTCCAAGTCCTCCGCCAGTCGGGACTCTATCTCCTTGCCCTCGCGGAGGAGACGCCGGTACTTGTCGGCCTCCGACCGGTCACAGACCACCCAGCCGTAGCCCACGTCGTCGTACTCGGGACGTCCGGCCCGGCCGAGCATCTGGAGGATGTCGAGGGGACTCATGTCCACCTCGCCTTCGAGGGGGTCGTGGAGCTTCGTGTCGCGGAGGACGACGCATCTGGCGGGGAGGTTGACGCCCCACGCCAGCGTGGAGGTCGAGAACAGGAGCTGGACCTTCCCCTGCTTGAACCACTCCTCGACGCGGTCCTTGTCGCCCTTCGAGAGGCCCGCGTGGTGGAAGGCCACGCCGTCGAGCACCGACTTCCGGAGCGTGTCGTTCTGGAGGTCGTCGGCCTCGTTGTGGAAGTCGTAGTCGCCGCGCGCGCCCATCGGGATGTCGCGCTCGCCGATCTCGTCGCGGGCCTTCTTGGCGGCCTGCACGGTGTCCTGCCGGGAGGAGACGAAGACGAGCGCCTGCCCGTCGTCGCGGATGTGGGGTTCGGCGAGGTCCAGTGCGCGGTAGAGTCGCCGGTACTTGTCGGCGAAGGAGTTGTCGCCGTGAGTGTACGTCTCGACGCCCGAGTGGAGGTCCACCGGCCGGTAGTCGTCGCCGAACTCGAAAGTGGTCTCGGGCGGTGCGTCGAGCCAATCGGCCACGTCTTCGACGTTGGGCATCGTGGCCGAGAGCGCGACCACGCGGGGGTCGGTGAGTCGCCGGAGGCGGGAGACCGTAACTTCGAGGACGCTCCCGCGCTTCTCGGAGTCGAGCAGGTGGACCTCGTCGATGACCACGCAGTCCACGTCTCGGATGAACGCGTAGCGCCGCGAGTCGTGCTTGCGCGTCGCCGAGTCGGTCTTCTCGGGAGTCATCACGAGGATGTCTGCGCGCTCGGCCCGTCGGGGATTGAGGTCGCGCTCGCCCGTGACGACGTACACCGAGTAGCCCAGTTCCTCGAATCGCTCCCACTCGCTCTCCTTCTCGTTGGTCAGCGCGCGCATCGGCGCGACGAACAGCGCGGTGCCGCCCGCTTCGAGCGTCCGGCAGATGGCGAGTTCGGCCAGCGCGGTCTTGCCGCTGGCAGTCGGCGCGCTCGCCACCACGTTCTCGTCGGTTTCGAGGAGCGCGTCGATCACCTCTCGCTGCATGTCGTTGAACTCCTCGAACGGGAACACCTCGGCGAACTCGGGGTCGGGGACTGCCTCGGCGACTTCCATCGTTCGTCTCAGGGGGACGGGGGAGGAAAGGCGTTTCTCTATCGGAACGAACAGGACGCGAGTGGGAATCGACTGCTCCCAGCGCTCCCGCTCGCGACCTGAAACCGCCGGGCGAGCGCACTACTCGCCCAGCAGTATCTCGCGCAGCTCCGCGGGCGACGCCGCGACGGCGTCGGCCGCCGAGAGGTCCAACTCCTCGTCGGACTGGTTCCGATACCCCACGGCTCGCATCCCCGCCGCCTTCGCCGACTGCACGCCGTTCGTGGAGTCCTCGACCGCGACGCAGTCCTCCGGACCCACGCCGACCTGCTCGGCGGCGTACTCGTACACGTCGGGTTCGGGCTTGCTCTTCCCGTCTATCTCCTCGGCGCTGATTACCCGGTCGAACGCCTCGCGGAGGTCGAATCGGTCGAGCACGCGGTCTATCCAGTCGTGGGGCGACGACGAGACCAGCGCGAGCGTTCGGCCGTCCTCGCGGAGGTCGGCGAGCAGTTCTTCGAAGCCCTCCTGCAGCGCGACCTGCTCGCCGTAGATGTCGCGGGCCGCCTCCTCGTAACTGGCGACGAACTCGTCCTTGCTGGCGGTCATCTCGTTGCGCTCTTCGAGGTAGTCGTATATCTCCCGGAAGTTCATCCCGGTCGTCTCGCTCGCGTCGGGCGTCCCCTCGACTGCGGAGGGGAGAATCTCCTCCTGTTCGGTTTCGACCCAGTAGCGTTCGGAGTTCACGATGACGCCGTCCATGTCGAACAGCACAGCCTTCGATTGCACGGGCGGAGCGACGACCCGGACGGGGAAAGGTTTTCCGCGGCCGATAGCGCGGTGGTACCGTGACGCCACTATCCAGGACGTTCACCGACGGATACGCGCGCCCGGTCGCGGGGAGGGTGAGCGACCGTCAGGCGTCCTGCCGACGACGCCACTCGTCGCGGACGGTGGGACCGACGCCGCCGACTCCGATGAGGATAGCCCAAGCCACGGCGCTCGGCGCGCCGAGCGCATTGGCGGCGAGGAACCCGACGACGGCGACCGTGACCAGTAACGCGGTTTCCTTCGTATCTCGGGAGACCATGTGCGATACTCGTCAGTTCGGAACAAAAAGGAACCGCTGCCGGGTCCCGCCACGCGAGAGTTTAAGGCCGGAAACGGGACGAACCCCGCTCGTGACCGAGACCATCCACGTCTACGCCGGAGAATGTACCACGACCTACGCCGCGAGTGGCGACACCGATGAGGAACGGACGCGTCAGCGCGGTCGAGTCGTGGTCGTCCACAAACCCGACGGTACCGTCCTCGTCCACGACGCCGAGGGGTATCAGCCGGTCGCGTGGCTCACCCGCGCGAACGCGGTCCACCGCGAGACCGACGGCGAAGGCGGGTTCGCGCTCGTCGCGGTCAAAGACCGGGAGCGCCTCCGCGTCGAGAGCCACGGCGACCCGGACCACGCGCGCCACGGCGCGACCCCGGCGGGCGTCCGCGTCGGGACCTGCCCGGACTGCGACGGCGCGCTGATCCGCGCCCGCGGCGCGGTCACCTGCCTCGACTGTGCCACCGAGTACGGCCTGCCGCGAGACGCCGCGACGCTCGACTCGACCTGCGACTGCGGCCTGCCTCGGATGGCGGTCGAACGTGGGGCGCGATTCGAACTCTGCGTGGACCGGGAGTGCGAGGACCTCGACGCCGCGGTCCGCGAGCGGTTCGACCGGGAGTGGTCGTGCCCCGACTGCGACGGCGACCTCAGGGTCCTGCGCGAGCGCACGCTGTTCCTCGGTTGCGAGAACTACCCCGACTGCGAGGTGACGTTCGCGCTCCCCGACCGCGAGGTGGTGGGAGCCTGTGAGTGCGGTCTCCCTCTCGTCCGCAGTGCCACCGACGAGTCGGAGTGCCTCGACCACGAGTGCGGCGCGGGAGAGAATCGCGATTCGGAACGGAGCGTGACAGAGAACGGGGAGTGACGGAACGGCGGTATACCGGAGTCAGTTCCGCGTCGAGTCGGTCCGGAAGCCGCGGACCCTGTCGGTCCCGGTCCAGACGACTAGACCGACCGCCGCGGCCGAGAGCGCGAGTCCGGACTTCAACGTTCCCGCCGTCGCGAACGCGACACCGCCGAGGACCGTCGAGAGCGCCAGCGCTCGCGTCGGCCGCTGGTCCGTGAGCCGAACCGCCGCGGCCAGAAACAGGACGCCGACGGCCACGCCGACCGCCACGTCCACCGCGTAGTGAACGCCGAGGACGACCCTCGACGCCGCGACCAGAACGGTCAGTACCCCTGCGGCGGCGAGTCTGCGGTTCCGGTCCCAGACGTCGAGTGCGAGCGCCGCACCCCCGTAGACCGCGGTCGTCTTCAGCGCGTGACCGCTCGGGAAGCCGTAGCCGTCGCCGGTCACCATGGACTCGTACGCGGCGTGGCCGAGCGCCGGAATCCACGTCGGCGGCGTCGCCGTCGCGGCCCCCGGCGGTCGGGGAAGGCCGAACGCGTGTTTGAGGGCCGCCGTCAGCGAGTACGCGCCGACGGTCAACGCGAGCAGGTAGACGCAGTCGCGCGTGGGTGAGTCCGTGAGCGACGCGTCTCTCGTTCCCAACACGAAGAGCGCGCAGACGCCGAGCAACACGAACCACATGTCGCCGAGTTGCGTGACGAGTCCGGCGACTGCCGTCGCTACTTCCGGAAGCCCAGAAGCGAACTCGACTTCTCCGAGTCCCCGAGACATACGTACCACCAGTTTGTTCCACAATATTTATTATTTTTGGAAATATCGGTGTTCAGAGTGAACCGGCGTAGTTTCGTGATATCGGCGGGAGCCTCCGGGGTAGCGGCGCTGAGCGGTTGTACAGGGCGTGAAAATCGAACGAGTGGAGCGGAGGGCGACGGCGGAACCGAGACCGCAGCGGAGGACGCGACGACGACCGGAACGGTGGATTTCGAGTATCCGGACGGACTGTCCGAGGAGGGCGTCTCTGACTTCGAACGACTGAACGAACAGGTGAAGAACAACTTCGAGACCACCGACTTCACCTTCGAGGCGACGAGGAAATCGACGGGCGAGCGTAACTACGAAATCGACGAAACCGTCTACTACGACCTCGAATCGGAGGTAGGGCTAGTGCGGGCGGAAGCGACCGTCGACGGAACGCCGATCGACGTCATCACCTACAACTCCGCCAGTAAGGTGTACACGAGAGAGAAGCGGGGCGACGGAGTCCAGTACGATTCGTTCGACTTGAGTACCGACGAGAATCGGTTCTCCGGACGGACCGCGCGAGACACCGTCCGGGAGGATTTGGACTTCGTAGACACCTTCACGTACGACGGAGACGGGACGGACGTGCGTGACGGACGAGCGGTCGCTGTGTTCAGCATCGAGGGCGTGGTAAACGAGGACCCGTGGATGAACGACCCGAGCGGTGAACTACTCGTGAGCGAGGACGCGTGGCCGCTCGCGTTCCAGTTCGAGGGGACCGCGGACGGGAACTCCCTCCGGGCGAGCGGCGAGTTCAGCGACATCGGAGACACGACCGTCGAGAAGCCCGACTGGATACAGCAGGCCAAAAGCTCGTAACTCGCTCGGCGACCACCGAACTGCGGGAGGACACCGGAAGCCGTTTGACGCCGCGAACCGGAACGACGACCATGAACGGACGCCTGCGCGACGACGAGGTGGTGGTCGGCGGCGACGCCCGCCAGCGCTACTACGACTCCAGCGGGTACGGCCGTCCGCTCGGGGGGCAGGAAATCGCGCTCTCGCGAGTCGAAGCCGCCTACCTGCTGTTCAAGGGCGACATCGACAGCGTCGTTCGAGACGGGTCGGCGAGTCGGGGCGAGTCCGACGACGAGGAGATGGGCTTCCGGGCGTTCCTCGCCGACGCTGGCGGGGAAATCGTCGCCCGATTTCTGGTGTACGCCGACCTGCGCGACCGGGGGTTCTACCTCTCGCCCGACCGCGAGGGGTGGGTAGACGCCCCGCGGTCGAACGACGACTTCGTGGTCTACCCCCGCGGCAAGGGACCGTGGGACGACGCGGTCCTCTACCGCATCCGGGTCGTGGGCGAACGCGCGGACGTATCCGCCGAGGAGTTGGGCGACGCGGTACTGGCGGTCGTGGACGAGGAGAGCGAGATCACCTACCTCGAAACCGACGAGGCCGACCTCCGCGGGAGTTCCGGCACCGACCACCCGCACGGCGTCGCCGCCGACCTGCTCGACGACCGGGTACTCGTCTGGGACCCGCCCGCGGCCCTCCACGAGCGAGGGTTCTACGGCCAACCGCTCGACGCGCGCGACGGGGACCGGAATCGGTCGGGAGTCCTCCAGTTGTCGCTGGTCGAGGCGGCCTATCTCGCCCGCGAGGGAGTCCTCTCGCTTGACGCCGAGACGGTGCGCGAGCGCGGTCGGGAAGTCGAGAGAGGACGGTTCGACCGCCGACTCCGAGTCTACCGGGCGCTCCGCGAGCGCGGCATCGTGCCCAAGACCGGGTTCAAGTTCGGCGCGGACTTCCGGACGTACGCCGACGTGGAGTCGGTGGACGACCTCGGTCACTCGGAGTGTCTGGTACGGGTGCTCCCGGCCGACCACGTCTTCTCGCCCCGGGACCTCTCGCTCGACGTGCGACTCGCTCACGGGGTCCGAAAACGGATGATTTTTGCGCTCGTAGGACCCAACGAACAGATAACCGATTGGATCTCCGTGAGTCGATTGACACCATGACACGACACACAGACAGCGGTCGCGAGGACGGAACGGACAGCACGACGGCGGAACCACTGCCGGGCGAGATTTCCGAGTCGGACGACTCGGAGGTTCCTCGGACCCTTCCCGACGGCGGGACCGCGACGGACGACGGCGAGACGACGCTCGACCCGTGGGGGTCGGCGACGGTCGCCGACTACCGGAAACTGTTCGAGGAGTTCGGCATCGAGGAGTTCGACGAGATGCTCGCGGAGGTCCCCGACCCCCACTACCTGATGCGCCGCGGGGTCATCTTCGGCCACCGCGACTACCGGCGAGTCGCCCGCGCGATGCAGAACGACGAACCGTTCGCGGCGCTCTCGGGGTTCATGCCGACCGGCGACCCTCACATCGGTCACAAGTTGGTGTTCGACGAGCTAATCTGGCACCAGCAGCAGGGCGGCGACGCCTACGCGCTCATCGCAGACCTCGAAGCCAACAGCGCTCGCGGGATGACGTGGGACGAAATCGACGAGCACGCCCGCGACTACCTGCTGAGTCTGCTGGCGCTCGGGTTCGACCCCGAGGAGGGCGAACTGTACCGCCAGTCGGACAACCGCGAGCTACAGGACCTGGCCTTCGAACTCGGCGCGAGCGCCAACTTCTCCGAACTGGAGAACATCTACGGCTTCTCGGGTGAGACCGACGTCTCGCACATGCAGAGCGTCGTGACCCAGATGGCCGACATTCTGTACCCCCAACTCGACGAACCCAAGCCTACCGTCATTCCGGTCGGTCCCGACCAAGACCCCCACGTCCGTCTGGCGCGGGACCTCGCGGCCCGGACCCAGTTCTTCGGCGTCACGAAGGCGTACGCGAGTTTCGAGGCCGACGAAGAAGAGCGGGAACTGCTCGCGGCGGCCTACGCCGCGCTCTCGGAGGAGGTCGGCGAGGAGGAGACGGTCCGCTGTGAGGACGCCGCCGACTGGCTGGAAGCGGAGATGGCTCCCGACGACGCCCGCGACAGCGTAATCGCGAAACTCGGCGAGGCCGGGAAGGAACCGCTCCGACCCCGCGTTCGGTTCCTCGACCGGAACGCGACCGACGAGGCCTTCGAGGCGCTCATCGACGCAATCGAGGGCGAGAAGCGCGTGTTCGACGAGCACATCGACACCTTCGAACTCTCGCGGGAGGACGCCGAGGACCTCGCTCGCGAGGTCGAGATGGACCACGGCGGCTACGGCTTCGTCGCGCCCTCCTCGATTTACCACCGGTTCATGACCGGCCTGACCGGCGGGAAGATGTCCTCGTCGGTTCCGGCCAGCCACATCAGCCTGCTCGACGACCCGGAGGACGGCTACGACAAGGTGAAGGCCGCGACCACGGGCGGACGCGAGACGGCCGAGAAGCAGCGCGAACTCGGCGGTCGGGCCGACGAGTGCCCGGTGTACGAACTCTACGCCTACCTGCTCGCGGGCGACGACGACGAGTTCGCCAAGGAGGTGTACGACGAGTGCGTCGGCGGCGAGCGACTCTGCGGCGACTGCAAGGAGCAGGCCGCCCAACTGATGCGGGAGTTCCTCGCGGAGCACCAAGAGAAGCGCGAAGAAGTCGAGGACTTGCTGGAGCAGGCCGACATCGAGTTGGACAGCGACCGCAAGCGAGACTGACGCCTCCTCGCGCACGGCTTCGCCTTTCGTCGCCTCCCCTTCGTCTGTTCTTCTATCTCCCCGTCATCTATCTCGACTCTCTGGTCCACCTTCGCTCTCCGATCCGTCTTCGACCGCCGTCCTCGTCTCCGGCGTCGTTCGTTTCAACAACAGTTAACCCGCCGCGGACGGACTCAGGACACATGGCGACTGCGAACGCGGACAAACTCGAACCGCTCGGCATCGGTTTCGGCGCACTGCTCGTCCTCGTCGGACTCGCGACCATCGTCGGAACGCCGTGGGCGTACAAGTCCGGCGGGATGCTGCTGATGGTCGGACAGGGTCTCGGCGCGGTGGCGGCCATCGCCATCGGCGCGGGACTGGCGTGGCTGGCGCGGAAGTGACCGGCTCGGCGAATTCGACGTGACGGATAGACACCACCTCCGGGCAAATCGGGTGTGAGTTCGACAGGAAGTTCTCGTTCTGGAGAGCCTCGGAGCGCGACGGGAGAACAGGACGGCTGTATCAGCAGTCGGCAGACGACGAACCGAAACCGCGGAGAAACGGCGGACGGCGATTACTTGTTCGGCAGGAAGGCGAGTCCGAACAGCAGGACGACCGTGAGGCCGCTCAGGATGGTGACGCCCCACAGGCCCGCGATTCGCTCGTTGAAGTGGTCGATGTCGTCCACCTGCGACTGGTACCCTTCGACGTTCTGCGAGAGTTGGACGACGCCCTCCTGTCCCTCCGGGAAGTGAGCGACGAACGTCTGGTTGTTGTTCTCCGGGCCGAGGTCGACGGTCCCGCCATCGCTCAGCGACGTCTCCAGCGTGCGCGGCGCGGTCCAAGCCAGCGTCGCGGCGTCCGCAGTGACGTTGGTTACGGTCGTCTGATTACCCTCGAACTGGAAGGTCTGGCCCTCCGAATACTGACGGGTGTCGGGTTGGCCGAACTGCTGGCGCTTGTACTCGTCGACCGGAACGAGCGACTTGTTCTGGCCGTCGTCGACGACGACGTACTCAGTATCGTTCTGCGTGACGGTGGTGGTGTTGTCACTCAGGTTGAACTGCTGGCGGAGCGTGACCTGACTCGGGTCGGACGTGTTGGGGATGGAGACCAAGTACGTGTTGTTCTCCAACTGGACGGTCGAGTTGTTCGACCACGTGGCGGTGTAGCGCGCCGACTCGTTGACGCGCGTCAGCGTTCCCTCGCCGTCACCGACCGACGAGACCGTGTACTCGTAGCCGTTGACGGTTAGCGTATCGTTCTGGGCGTACGTCTCCCCTTGAACGTCGATCCCCGGCTCCTGGGCCACTCCGATGAGCGAGTAGGACCCCGCGGCAATCACGAGGAAGAGGACGGCGTACACCGTCGCGGCTCGTCGTTGCATGTTCGAACCGTTTCGACGCGCGCCGTTTAATGATTACTTTTCAGCGGCGGTAGCGGGTTCGGTCGGTTCTCGGTCCGGTCTCGGTCCGGACCAGAGGCATCTCACCGGCCGCCGTCGTGATGCCGGAGACGGTACACTACTTTCGCGTAGACGACCGCAGATGAAACTGGTCGAGAGAATCGAGCGACGCCGCGACTACACGGAGTGTTTGGAGTATCGGAATGCGTGGTATGATTTTTCCGACGGGCGTACGACCTGTCGAGTATGAAATTCGGCGTCATCAGCACCGCCAACATCGGTCGGTCGGCAGTCGTTCCGGCGATTCGAGACACCGACCACGAAGTCCTCGCTGTCGCCTCTCGCGACTCCGAGCGCGCAGCCGCCTTCGCCGAGGAGTTCGGAATCGCGCGCAGTTACGACTCCTACGAGGGCTTGCTCGAAGACGACGACCTCGACGCGGTGTACAACCCGCTCCCGAACGCGCTCCACGCCGAGTGGACGAAGAAGGCCACGGACGCAGGTCTGCACGTCCTCTGTGAGAAACCGCTCGCGGTAGACGCCCCGGAGGCGCGCGCGGTCGGCGACTACTGCGAGGAGCGCGGCGTCACCCTCATGGAGGCGTTCATGTACCGATATCATCCCCGGACCGAACGCGCGGTGGAGATCGTCCGCGAGCAGTTGGGCGACGTGCGTTCGGTGAAAGCCACGTTCCAGTTCCCGATGGCCGACTCCGGGAACGTCCGACTCGACCCGGACCTCGCCGGTGGGAGCCTGATGGACGTGGGCTGTTACGCGGTCAGCGCGGCCCGACTCTTCCTCGGGGAACCTGACCGCGCCTACGCGACGACCTACGACGCGGGCGGGCACGGCGTAGACACGAAACTGGCCGGTGTGTTGGAGTACGACCGAGACGGAGCGACCGCCGAGCTCTCCTGCGGGTTCGAGACTGCGGATACCCAACGGTACCGCGTCGAAGCCGAGGACGGGTGGCTCGAGGCGCGAGACGCGTTCGTCCCGCGCGACGGCGGCGTCGAAATCGAGTACGCGGTCGATGGTCGCCACGTCGTCGAGCAGTTCGACCCGACCGACCAGTACCGACTGGAGGTCGAACACTTCGCCGAGTGCGTCGCGTCGGGAGACGCTCCGCACACCGACGCCGACGAGGCGGTCCGGAACATGGCGACAATCGACGCGCTGTACGAGAGCGCGCAGACCGGCGAGGCCGTCGCGGTGTCGGAGGTGTGACCGTGCGCAAACAGCGACTCCGCGAGCGAATCTGGGACCACCTCGAAGCCGAGGGCATCGCGCGCTTCCCGTTCCCGCCTCACGACCGCATCCCGAACTTCGACGGAGCCGACGACGCCGCCGACCGTCTCGCCGAGACGAGAGCGTGGCGGGACGCCGCGGCTATCAAGGCGAACCCCGACGCGCCGCAGTTGCCCGTCCGACGGCGCGCGCTGCGCGAGGGCAAGACCGTCTACATGGCAGTTCCGCGTCTCCGAGACGAGGAGCCATTCTACGAACTCGACCCCGAGGAGATTCCGACCGACGAGTACGACAGCGCTCCGACCATCTCCCACGTCGAATCGTACGCACGACAAGTGCCGCCCGAGGACGTCGAACCCATCGACCTCGTCGTGTCGGGGAGCGTCGCAGTCACCGAGGGCGGCGCACGCGTCGGGAAAGGCGAAGGATACAGTGACCTCGAGTACGCGGTCCTCCGAGAGTTGGGACTGGTCGATGCGGAGACACCGATTGCGACGACCGTCCACGACTCGCAGGTCGTCGACGAGGAGATACGAGTCGAAGCCCACGACGTGCCGATGGACCTCGTGGTCACGCCGACCGAGACTATCCGGACGGAGACGGAGTACGAGAAACCGGAGGGCGTGTTCTGGGACCAACTCTCCGAGGAACGCATCGCGGAGATTCCAACCTTGGAGCGACGGCGACCCTAACGTCGGTTGCTGTTCTCCCGGGTGCTCGTCTCGGTGCATTCCAACAGTCGACCGACAGCTCGTGTACCGGCAGGGGTTGGATGCGAGCGACGGAGCGAAGCGACTGAGCGAGCAGAGTCTCTCGGAGACGCCGATTGACGTCGAGGCGAAGCGCTGGAGGTCACGCCCATCCTCTGCGTAAGCGGGTTGCGTTACGTCCGACTCGTCGTCGAGTATAACTGTGGAAAGCCAAGGGCCGGATTTGAACCGGCGGTGGGCGGCTCTGCAGGCCTTGCTCGCGCTTGACTCTGGGGCTGAGCGCCTGCTGTTGCGGTTTGCGGGGGCTTGAGTGCCCGCGTGCTTGCAGAGTAGTAGTCGTTTTGTCGCCGGTTCAAACCCGGCCCTCGGCTTCTCTCGCGCTGTGCTGCCTGTTCCGGGTGTTCTCCCTTGCTGGGGTTGCCAGCCTGTGCGAGCGTCTCTTGGGGTTTCGATGTCCTGTCTCGGCTTGGGTTCCCGGTTGATCGTCGCATCGTTAGCGGCGGGTGTGCGTCCGGTTCAACGGACTCTCATGTGATAAAACCAGGCGGCGAGCGGCGTCACACCGTTCGTGGTAAGACGGACTCGAAGGGGTAGAACACGGATAAGAGAGGTAACACTGCGCGGTCACTGTGGGCGGTAACATTTCTTGGTCACTGTGGGTGATCGCAGTGGGTGCTCATAGTGGGTGGAAGGGGAGAACACGATTCCTGACCGCAGTTGTTGAGGGTACAGTGCCATCACTCGTCGTTACAGGGTAGTATGGTCGTGCTGGCAGGACACCCTGACTACTGGCAGTGCGGTCGTTGACAGTTTCGCGCGTGTCGATCGGTCAGTCGTCACCTAGGTCGTGTTCGTCGTACAGTTCTGTAAGGCGCTCGTACACGTCCTCTGATGGCAGGCCCGTCAGCGTAGCGATTTGCCGGATTGTGACGTCTCCCTCGCTGTGTGCCCGGGCGAGTTCTGGGAGGTCGCCCTCGTCAAAATCGTCGTTTGACATCGTTTGGTACTAGCTCCTGTTCGGTTCTGGAGGTACATGGTTGCTACCCTGTGACCGCGCGCGGGATGGTCGTGCTGGCAGGACACCCCGGCGGTTGTTAGCGTGACCGTTGACAGGGTGTTCTGTGTTCGCGGCCCGATCTGTGACCGCACGGATATACACCGTCACCGTCAGATACTGTGTGTATGGGCGATATCCCGCAACCTTCTCTGGACCCCTACGCGCCTGGTGACACTGTCCGAGTGTACCTGTCGCCCGACGACAGGGATTCGTCGTTACACGACGTGACCGTTGAGATTATCGATGTGTTCACAGATTCCCTCGATAAAGAGACCGGGCGGGAGATGGATCGATATTCCTACCGCGTTCGTCGCGTTGACAATCAAGAGGTTGTCGGCGTGCAGTTCCGACATAGGGACTTAGTGCCTGCTAACGCTGAGTGAGCTGTCGTCTCACCCGTCGATCATTCCATTCTCCGCCATGAACTCCCAGCACTCCTCACCGCGGTCAGTCAACGCGTACAGTCGCCCTTTCGTCTGTTCCTCCGGGACAAGCAACTCAACTAACCCTTGCTCTCGAAGGTCATCCACGGCGTCACTCACACGGGAATACGGGCGGTCAGTGTCGGTCTTAATCTCTTTCGGGATCGCTGGTGACTGCGCTAATCGCCGTAACACCGCCACGCGGTGCTTCGACCCTTTCACATATCCAGCGTCTGCCGGTGCTGTTCCGCCCACGTTGGTACGTCGGTTTACCCCGGCGTGGCTTATCACTGACTACATGATAACTCGATAAGATTCGATATACTTACACCCCCACGGAAGAGCATAGAGACTAAGATGGGTCAAGAGAATCCACGAGTAATGGGCTACGATCTGATTAACGGGAATTCCTTCGAAGTTCTCGAAGAGGAGTTCCCCGATAATCATTTTCACGCTGTCGTGACGGACCCGCCGTACGGAGTGATCGAGTTCGCTGAGGAGAACGTCGAAAAGATGCGCGACGGCGTCGGTGGTGTCTGGCGCATCCCACCGGAACTGGACGGGAATGAACGAAAGCCACTGCCGCGATTCACCGTGCTTGATGACGACGATTTAGAGATGCTGCAGGAATTCTTCCACAAGCTCGGTGATGTGCTGTACGACAAGCTGCGGCCGGGAGGACACGTGTTCATCGCTTCCACGCAGCTCCTGATGCACTACGTGAGCAACGGGTTCGATGACGCGGGGCTTGAACGCCGGGACGTGCTCGTACGGGAGACGAAAACACTTCGCGGTGGTGACCGGCCGAAAGGCGCGCACGACCACCCCGAGTTCAAAGACGTGTCCTCGATGCCGCGCGTGTACTGGGAACCGTGGCTCCTATACCGGAAACCGCTCGAAGGAAAACTTACTGAGAACCTCGAAGAGTGGCAGAC
Source organism: Halorussus aquaticus (assembly GCF_024218795.1). Taxonomy (GTDB): domain Archaea; phylum Halobacteriota; class Halobacteria; order Halobacteriales; family Haladaptataceae; genus Halorussus; species Halorussus aquaticus. Next base: position 976,866 of record NZ_CP100400.1, on the reverse strand, counting down.
CGGAGGGCTCCGACGTGAATCTGACGATCGTCCCTTCACCGATCTCCTCGAAGACGGGAAAACACCGAAACACGAGACTGAGATCGTCCGTGACGCGCACCCGGCGGGAGCTGATGAGGAGAAAGAAGCGCACCCGAACTTGAAGCCACAGTACCTGATGCGCGAATTGGTGCATGCGTCCCTCCCGCTTCAAGAAGGAACGATTCTTGACCCGTTCATGGGGAGCGGTTCGACGATCGCTGCAGCGCATGCACTCGGGTACGATGCTGTGGGTATCGAGTTAGATGAGACGTTCTACGGAATGGCTGAGAACGCCATTCCGCGTCTCGCAGACGTCGACACGCCCGTTGAGGACCGCCCGGACTTCGAACACATCCAGAAGGACTCGGCGTCCCTGACTGATTTCAGCTAATCACTGCATCCGGCGCGTGTCTGGTGCGATGACACGCCCCGGTCGTTTTTGAAGAACCGTCCACACCCGTCGCACACGTTCGACCCGTCCTGGTTAGGGAAGAGTGTCGGGTTCTCCTTCCGGTACTCGGAATCAAACAGCCCGTGGATCCGCTTGTACAGTGTATTCCAGTCACCGTCACGTGACTGCGGGATCCCGTCTCGCGTCTGATAGACAGGGTTCTTCCGCATCTCATGCAGGGCTTCGGTCGGGAGTGTCGTTGTGTTCGTTCGGTTCGAATCCTCCCCGCTCGGTTGCTCTTCCCAGTCATCCTCGTTCATCGAAGCGATACGGACACTGAGAATCGAGATTGGGACGACGTCGTCTGGCGTTCGGCCACGGGCGTTGATGTTGTAATGGATCCCCAGAACCCACCCTTCGACGTTGTGATGGGCGGTGATCGTGCCGTCACGGGAGGCTTTCACTTCGACTCCAGGCACAGCTTCGTCCTTCGCTTTCTCCGGGAAATCGTCCGGCCATGTCCGGTCCCCTCTCGTGTAATGGATGTCCGGATATCCGTCGTCTGCCGGGTTGAGCTCAAGCCCGTCGTTCGGGTCCACCAAGGCGCGCGTGATGCGGTCGCTAACGAATCCGCCGATCGCGTTGTTCGCCCGGAACTGTTCGTGGAACCGTCCGTACCCGTTTTCGATGTGCCACTCGTTGACTTCGTACCAGTAATCGTAGACCGACTGGATTGCGTCCGCGACTTCCGTAGCTGTTAGGCTGTACGGGAGCGTGGCTTTGTCTTCGTTAACAAATTCGGGGTCCACGCACGGCCGTTCCATCAATCGTCCCCCAGCTCGGTCTGCTCGGTCACGTACTCCGGGTGCTCATCGGCGAATACCGGGTCGAATTCAGCGTGGTTCTCCCGGTACCGCTCTCGCGGTGAGGCGCGTCCGGTGATGTACTCGGGGTCTTCGTAGATCGGGTTCGACCGGAGCTTGTCCATCCCGCTCTTGATGATCGAAGAGGTGATTGTCCGGCGAGAGTCACCCGACCGGCCGCTATGACTCCAGTCATCTTCGGTGAGGTTCGCAGCGAGAACCTGAACGAACCGGATCGGGGCCATGTCCTCGATGTCGTCTTCAGGGTCACCGCGTTCGTACCGGAAAACCACGAACCAGGCTTCCTCGTTGTTATGCGCTTGCCACCCACCGTTCGATTTCGAGCATTTCGTCTCAATGCCGTGTTCGCCGTGGTGTACCTCGAAGTCTTGTTCGGCGTACGCGTCGTGATTCGTGGGGAGGAGGTCGGGGAACCCGTCCGGTTTCTGATTGACGATGAGGGCGTCGCTGGCGTTCGCCAGCTCCTCAGTGGCGGCGTTTCCGATGAAGTCTGAGAGGGCGTTGTTGGCGCGGAGAACGGTTTCAATGCGACCGTGGTCCTCTCGCATCAGGAACCTGTTCAGGTCATCATAGAAGTCGTAGAAGCCTTTGATAGCGGCTCGAACTTCGCCGGGGGTTACGCCGTAGGGGAGTTCCGCATCCTCGTTGAAGAAGCGTTCCTTGAATTCCGGTGTTTGCATCTACATATCTGTCCGACGCACAGTTGATATACGTAGATTAATACAGGATACACCGGTTTGACACGGCTTAGAACGGTTTACTTACACACCGTGCCGCGAACCTACTCGTGGTTAGGAGAACACCGTTGACAAGTTACGCGGTCTCGGGTTCGACGATCGTCAACTCGAACCCGAGTCGTGCGCCGTCCGCAACAGCTTCGTACCGCTCGCGCCGGTCAATTAGCTTTCCGATTGTCGGTAAGCTCCACGGAACTTCCTTTTCGATGTCACGGTACGTTGCACCGTCGTCTCGCAACTCATACACGCGCAGCACCGTGTCGATCTCGTCTTCGTTCGCCTGCAGGTACTGCTTGTTCGGAGTGTACTCCAGTGCGGTCGGCGGTTCACCGATGAACCACCCGTTTTCACGTCGCTTCTCCATCTCTGCTTCCAGCCGTTCAACCTCACCGCGCTTCCCATGGTCATCGCTCATCGCTTTGAACACTTCCATCAAGAAGTCGCTCGGGTCCTCCGGGTCAACGTACCCGCGACTGACGGTGTGGAGCTGCACACCCCAGTCATCGAGGTCGAAGAAACGGCGGATCCGCTCGCGCTTATCTCGTCCGAACCGGGACCCGTCACGAACGATGAGCGCATCGAACTCTCCACCTTCAGCAGCTTCGAGCATTTGACCGTACTCGTCTCGCGTATCGTCCCATCCGGACTGCCCCTGCCCTTCGTTGTGGATGTGTTCCACTTCGAATCCTTGACGGTCGGCGTATTCGCGGCAGTCTTCGATTTGCCCTTGGATGCTGCGGTTGCTGTGGTCTGAGAGTCGAACGTAGATGCGGGCGGTATCAGTCATTCTTGTGGACGGTGACTTCCATCTTGTTCGATGCGGATCCCGATGACCATTCGAGTTCGTCCCCTTGTTCGAGGGAGAAGAACTCGGCCATTTGTTTCGGGATGGTGACTCGGTACTGTTTGGTTTCGCGGGTATCCCCGTCGCTGGTTTCGACGGTGGATTCAGTGACTTGGACGGTTGTTTTGGGCATTTCTCAGTTAGTGTTACGTGTTGCACTAAGTATAGTGTTACGGGTACAGGGTGGTTGCTTGTTAGCGCCTGACTCCGAGCGCTAACACGAATCGTCTTTCGTCGGGTCGGGTTCCGTCTCGATGGTCGCCCATTCTCCCTCGAAGTCGATGTGCGCGGTCAACAGTTGATTGCAGTCCTCACAGTGAGCGACTACCTGCTTCTCACGGCCTTTCAACTCGGTGTACACTACCTCTGCCCCGCGGTGCCGGCAGTCCTGGGTCATATCTGATCGTAGGAAGGAGAGAGGGATAAGAGAGGTAACACGGAGAACACGCATCCTGACCACGGTCGTTGACAGGATCGATGGGCACGACGGGATTCGAACCCGCGCACCCCCGGGTTGGGCTCCCGAAGGTGTCCTCGGCACGTTGATCCTCCGTGCGTCGTCGGGTGTCTTTAGCCGGGCTAGAGCGTACGTGCCCTGAGTGCGGTGGAGGGATTCGAACCCTCTTCTCCTCGCAGGGACCCGTCACCGGGTGTGGTCGTTGGCGGGCTTCCACTTTGCCTACACCGCAGTGACCGGGCGCGACCCGGTGCGATTAATCGTAGGGACGAAAGGAGGATAAGAGAGGGTACATCCCTCAACGCCACGGAAAAGATTAGTTTTCCTTGTTCAACTCGGCCAGTTCTCTCCGGTCCTCAAAGACCTCGTCAATCTGCGGTCGCACCAATAGATAGTACCATGCCAGGATCGATACCGTGAATCCTACAAACCATACGATGAACCCCACTGCCCACTCGTTGCCTGACATTGTACCGAGTAATACTTCCTCCACGGGGTATTCTGATGGGTCTTGCATACTCGATACTCGGGGTTACACCCATTTAGGAGAGGTAACACCGGTAGGGGAGACGGGGGGTGTCCGGAACTCCTCACGGGTTGCGTAACACGAACCCGGACCGCGGTCATGATGCGTGTTACGCGCCTCACTGCAGGCTCACGTAGTCCCCCTGCCGTTCCACCGTTCCAGCGTCGGTCATGCGGGGAAGAATCGAGTGTAACGTGAGCTTGCCGATTGGGAGGTCATCAACGATATCGTCCGTCGTCGCTCCCCCGCCCGCGGTCTGCAGATACAGTGTTATGAGCGCTTCAGTCGTCGCCATTGCCCTGCAGTTCGTCCTCGATCTCCTCGCGCCCCCGTCGGAACTCCCCCATCGATTCACCGACACTGCGAGCGAGCTGTGGGATTTTGTTCGCACCGAACAGTAACACTGCGAGGAGTAACACTACAATCATCTCCGGACCGCCTGGAACACCGATGAACCCTGGTTGCATACTCTCAGGTAGGGGGATTACACGGATAAGAGAGGTAACACTGACCGTGGATACCAAATGAAAAACCGGCGTACGTAGACGCGTACGTCATCGAGTGTCTGTGTGCGTAGTCGTGTACACCGCGGTGTACGTGCTTGTGTACGTACTTACGTACGGACTTGTGTGCGTCTGTCCGTCCGGGTGTATGGACCGCGGCGTGGGCGGACCCACCACAGTCCGCCCGAACCGGGGGAACACACTCTCTCAGGACCGCCCGGAAGCTTCCGGGCGGCATTCAGTCTACGTGTTATACCCACTTCATCCGTCGGGATCTCACCCGCGTCCCGGTCGTTCGATCGCGCTCGCGCACACTATACACCAACACTCGTTCTGAGTGATCCATGCCGGTGTTCTGCATCGAGGACACACTACGCTCGCGTTCGTGTCTTCGTCGTGCGCCTCGATGCCAGCTGCACCTGTCCACTTCTCTGTTGTGCTCATGTGAATCCCTAACAGCCTCACCCATTTAGGAGAGGTAACACGGTCGGGAGGGGGGAGGGGGTACACCCGGGGCTATGCGCGCACGCGTCGCGCGCACGCGTCGCGCGCACGCGAGCACAGACCGTTGACAGGGTCGCTCCTGTCGTGCCCTACCCCTACCCTTCGCGCCCATATCAGCCGCTCCTCGCCCCTGCAGAAAAGAAGGTGTTACTGGTGGTCGCGTCGCCACCGAACTTCATCCGCGACAGCCCGAGCGAACCCGGTGAACGTCATTGAGCGTTCGAGCGTTTCGATGTCGTCATCGTCCCACCCGTGGTCCGCAAGTCGCGCCCGGGTCTCCTGGTGTCCTCGAAGACACGCTAATTCCTGATCGATACGATCGCCGTCGTCCGCGGTCGTGTTCCGTGTCATGGGTCTGTGTTATGCTGGCACCGGCGTGTTCTCAATGCGTTCCTCTGTCCATCCTGCCTCGTTGAGGAGGTAGTCACGCGCGTCGTCGTCACCCTCCTCCTTCGCGTATTTGAGGGCGCTTTCCTCTTGCTGTGAGCGGAACTCCGCGTTCGACGTCCCGCCACCCATGTCCTCGTTCTCATCCGTCCTGTCACCCACAATCGACTCCCTGTTGCGTTTCGCAGCTTCACGCGCTTCTCCCGTGGTTGTGAGGTCGTCACTCCACACGTCCATCCAGCTGCTCTCAGGGATCCCTTCATCCAACACGGCGGCCTTCGCGCGCCTCGCGGTGAACGTGTCCATGTTGTCCTGCGTAAAGTCGATCTCATCCCTCTCACTGTCACTGAGGGGGACTTGGCCTGCGCTCGAATCGAGTTCCGCCTGCATGTCGGTCGAACGCTCCGAGAGTAACTGTTTGACTGTCGCTGGGGCGTCCTCAGCGAGCTCAACCGTGGTCGTGCGCTTGTCGTCTGAGGGGGCGAACACGTTCCTATTGGGGAACCGTTCCTCCATGTCCTCACGGAACGAGTTCGCTAACTCCTTCTTGTACAGATCCGCCTCTGCGCTCTCTCTGTACCGCGCGAACCCGAAATTCTCCTCACGGAGTTGCGCGATCTCACTGTCGGTGAGCGGGTCACCGTTCGCCGGTGCCTCAGGGTCTAAACTGCCTGCAGGCCCGAGGTACGTCCAATCATGATCCTCGCCGTTCCATTCGACCCGGTACGCGTAGGGACCACTCCCATCTGGACCGGGAACGCGGTGTGTTTGAATTGATGCCATTTGTGTCGTGTCGTGTTTTCGTTTACAATTCGGTCGTGTTCGATGCCGTCTTGCGGACGTGAACCCCGGGGTTGACGCCTATGTTTCGGGGTCCTCCGCGTCTGATTCCATCAGCATCTCAGCCATTCGCTGAGCGTCGTCGTCACTCAGGTCTTCAGGGTGCTCGCGCTGCAGTGCTGCAGCGATTAGGTAACGATCGGCGTCGTCACCCTCCCGGTCACCCGTGGCGACTTGGAGTGCGCTGAGCGCGTCCTTCGCGCCCGTGGCGGCGTCCCGCGCCTCGCCCCCACCGTCACTCCCCGCGCCCGCACTGCCGGTGTCACGCCCCTCACGCGCCGTGTCACCGTCGCCGGAGAGTTCATCGAGTTTGTCGCGGTGCCCGTGGCAAACGACCGGGTCATCCCCCCGCGGGAAGACCGCGCCCTGCGGACACTGCCCCCCGCCCTTCTTCTCTGCTTGGCACCGCGGGTCCTCGCCCGAACTACCGGGGTCATCGGTCTCCTGGTACTGCTCCCAGTCCTCGATGAGCTTCCCACGCTGAATCTGGTTCCTCGGGTCATCCAGATCGGGCTCGAAGTACGCGAAGTAGTTGGTGTCCGCGCCCCACACAGAGTCCTCAGGGACGTCCTGCAGCCCGCGGAGCGTGAACGCGTAGTCTTGCTGGACGTAATCATTCCACCCATCATACACCGCAGCCTGATCCGCTAAGCCTTCATCTGCCTTCCCAGCCTTCTCAATAACCACGTCAGACTGTTTGCGGAGGATCGCGGCGATGTCCGTGTCGTGCTCGTGCCCGACAATCATGAGGCGCGTCGAACCTCCCTCCCCTTTCCGTAACGCGTTCACGAACCTGCTGACGGTCGTGCGGACGTCTCCGCCGGGGTGAGCGTGCGCGTTCATCGTCGTACTCCACTCGTCCCCGATAACGAGCTTCTCACCGGGAGTGTCACGCACCCACTCCAGCATCTCACTCATCGTTTCGATGAACGTGACTGCCTCGTGCTCATCCGGCCCTTTGATGTTCGTAGCGATGCTCAATTCGCCGTCGAACTCCGCGTAGAGACGCTTCGCTAAGTCAAGGACAAACACCGTCTTCCCGCTGCCCTTCGGGCCTTTCACCATGCTCTGCTGCGCTGCAGGTGTGAGGCGTTTGATGAGCATGTCGTACCCTGTCGCCTCCTCGCTGCTTTCAGCGAGCCCGGTCGCCATGTTCATCGACGTCGCCTGCCCGGTCTGCCGGGCTTCACGGAGGACACGCGACCGTTCTTCACGGCCGAGTGACGCTACTAACGGCGAATCCTCGCTGAGGCCCGCGCGCTCAGCGGCGAGCATGATGTTCCCAATCGCTTCGTCATCAGTGAGGATCGCATCGATGGACGCATCCACTTCACCGGAACGGACGTCGTCGGCAGTCCTCGCGGGCTGCCAGCCTCCGTCGCTCATTCGCTGTCACCCCCGTCACCGTCGTCGTTGACAGTGTCACCCGCGTCGTCGTCCTCGTAGTCGTCCTCACCGCCTTCCCCATCATCCGGCTTGTAGAACCGCTCGAACCGTGTCCCGGACACTGCGGAGTCCATGATATCGTCAACTGGTTCCGGGTTCACAGTCGCGTTCTGCCCGAACTTCCGGTCTACAGACGCAACTGCGGCCGTGTCTGACCCGGCACGAATCGCGGGAATCGCACTGATGACACGGCGACCGACCGTCGCCCAGTCCTCCAGGATTTCTTTGTTAGCGTCGATCTTCGACCGTTCCTTTGCGAGCTCGAAGTCATCAGCGAGCCCCGGCCACGTCCCGTCAGCAGTGTTCCTTTTCGGATCGAAGTCCTGAACGAGGTGCCCGGGACCGCCTGCTGTCTGGATTTCTGCTGGCGCGCCGTCAACACGCATCTGCGCGACCCTGTCGGGGCTGCCACTGTACACGGCTGCGACAGTGATATCCTGGTCTTCAAGGTCTTCTTTCGCCTCTGCAGCGTCTTCCTCGCTCTCGATGTCTTCCAACGATGCGAGCCCGCCTTTCGACCCGATCGCGTCATCGAGGACATCACGCGCATCGAGGTCGAATACGAATTCCTTCGCCGGCTCCCATACACGCGTCACGAGCCCGTACGCGGGCAGGAATCCGAGTATCACCCAAACGCCTGCGGCGGCGGAGAGGACACGCTGGGCGTCGTTCATGTCCGCCCACACGTCTCCGAGAGAGGGGAGGACACCTAATCTGACCGCGACTAGGTACGCTACGATACTCGCAGCTGCGAGGAGGGCGTACCGGTGGTGACTCACGAACCGCTTCACCTTCCCGAGGAGACCTTCAACCGGGTTTTCTTCAACCCTGACGCGCTCCTCAGAGAGGAGTTCCTTGTAGGTGTTCTCGTGTTTTCGCTTGATGAACCCGACCGCGAGTCCCGTGGCGATTAGAACGCCAATGGCACCGCCTGCGGTCCCCCACCGGACGACGTCCGCGGTGGGTTGCGCTGCCATGACGTCGACAGTCCCACGGTCACCTGAGGCGGCCATCATTTCTCCGCCTTCTTGAATCGTTATGAGCGCGTCGTCACTCGCTAAGTGGAATCGAAGGACGTGCGTCCCATCACCCGGCCGGTAGACTTCGAACGGAACACTCGCACGCTCATTGGATCCGATATCGACAGCCCCGCTGTCGGTCACCGCAATCGGTGCGGAGTGTTCCGTGGCAGTGACGGTGATCTTGACAAGCCCAGAGTCTTCGAACTCGACTTGGTGAACCGTGACGGTCCCGAGCTCCTGCACGATTTGAGACGTGTCGATATCGCTGGCGTTGACAGGTTCACTCCCCGTCGTCGTCTCATTCCCAGCCTGATCCTGCGTCTGTGCCTGTGCGGCTGCAGGCGCAACTGCAGTGACTGACAGTAACACTACGACTGCGAGCGTGAGGAGGGCCGCTCGTCTCACTCCCCACCACCCTCCCCATCATCATCCGCCACTAACCCCAGCCCGATCAGACCCGCAATCCCCCATGGAATCCACTTCGCTACGGAATCCTGCGACGACGTGACACCGCCACCCGGGGGTACCGGTTCCTCCGTCGTCGTCTCATCCCCGGTGCCATCGTCAGTTGACGGGAGGTTCGCGCCGGTACACCCGACCGACTGAATCGACTCAACAACAGGATAATCCCCGTCACGGACACCCCACACGGTCTCGAAGTCCAACGCGGGCATGTTACTCGTCGCAGTGTCACCCGTCGCCTCAGGCGTCGTTAACTCGTACATCTGCCCCGTAGCCGCCCGGTCAAGGTCAGCGATAGTGTCACCGACCGTCCCAATCTCACCAGTAACACCTGCCACATCACCGTCCCAGAACACGCTCACCGCCGGGTCCGTGGACCGACCACTATTACTATACGACCGATTCCCGGTTACAGCGCCCGCTGAACTCGCGGTGGAATCCACACTCGCGGCAACGACGACGGAATGCAGGTTCGTCGAATTGGACGACAGGTGACCGATAAGCCCGCCTGTCGCCGACCCGCCCGTAACCGTTGACCGCGCGGACGCGTCCGTCACGATCGGGGCGATTGCCTCCCCAACCAAGCCGCCGACCTGACTGTCACCGGTAACACTTCCGCGTGACGTGGCGAGCTCGATCTTGGCTGGCGTCTCAGCGAACCCAGCAACACCGCCAACGTACTGCGACCCGTTGACGGTCGCGTCCACGAATACACCGCGGATCGTTCCAAGACAATCGCCAACAGCACCGCCAGCCATGTTCCCGCCAGTCGCCACGGTCCCTTCGACGTCAATCGCTTCGATCGCCCCGGATTCTCCGTTGATGCCAGCCACCCCGCCTACGTCATGGGAGTCGCTCCCCATGTCGATATCCGCTGTAACACAGCAGCCTCGGATAGTGCCGTAATTCCCGCCTACGACTCCACCAACACCGGTTGCTCCGCCTGTAACCGACCCGTTGACAATGCAGTCATCCATGGTGCCGTCGAACGCTCCTGCAACTAACCCGACTGCACCGTTTTCGGACTGGGCCGAAACGTCGATTGTGCATCGTTTGACCGTTTCAACCCCGCGCATTGCGGTGATTGCACCGACTTGCGTGCCTCCTGATATTGTGCCGGTCAGTGTTACGTCGCGTACTGTGAGCGAGCCCGCGGCAAGGTGCTGCGCGGCGATGATCGCGGCTTTATAGCCTTGACTGGTGATGTCCGCGTTGATTGTGACGTTCTCAACGACTGCGGTGGCTTTCCGGAACAGTGCGCACTGGGCACTCCGGTCGATGTACAGCCCGTCAATCGTGTACCCGCGGCCGTTGAGGCTGCCGGTGAACTCCTGGATTGGATCCCATCCGGCACCGGAATCCCAGGTTTCTGTGGGGGTTGCATCGATGTTGCTGGTGAGCGCGTAGTGCGCTCCTGGGGCATCACGCATCTTATCGAGGTCATCGATAGTCCCTATCTGGTACGGGTCGTCCTGGGTCCCCGATCCTGCCAGCCCGTCCGTGGTCGTACTGGTTTGCGCGGCCACGCCACCAGTCACGTACTTCCCTGCGAGCGCTGCCGCTGACAGTGACGCGCCCGCTTTCAGCGCATCACGACGTGTGATGCCGCCTTCGTTGACAATCCGTCCGTCCCCGTCGTGGTCTGTGTTTTCAGATACCATAGAATCTCACACCCCGATTGCGTCCGCGCCGAGCGCCTTCACGATCGCTGCGAGGAGGTCCATAACGAACTCCCCAGCCGCACCACCGAGGTCAGTCACGACCCACTCAACCAGGCTAACAACCAACTCAATCAGCATCCCGGCCTGCGACAAGGCCATCAGTGCAAGCGCTGCAGCTGCTACGAGGATGATTATCTGACCGATGTTCCCCGCCAACGCCTTCGCAGCGAGCAGCGGTATCATCGATCGTCACCTCCCTGCAGGCCCAGCGCAGCGAGCGCGCCAGCGCCAATCGCTGCACCCCACATCCACAGGCCACTCCCACCGTCGTCACCGCCCGCACCGCCACCGCCCGCACCGCCACCGCCCGGCGGGTCATACTTGCGCCTGTGACGCGTCCGCTCAGCTGCCGTGTAGATCTGCTGGCGCATCAGCTCCTCCGCGCCGTCAGTACTCAACTCAGTCTGACGCCCGTCTCGCATGTGTAACGCACCGACTTCCTCACCGGCTGCGTTCACCACAGAGTGGATATGGATCCCCTCGCCAGGCTCAGTGAGAGACCGCCACAGTGAATCGTAGTCTGCGACGATGATTTCCTCGTTATTCGCACGCGGATCCGGGATCCGGTACGTCTCCCCGACCCGGAGCGCTTCGTCAACGCTCGCACTGACCGACTCGATGTCACTGAGAGAGTACCCGTCCGAATCAAGTCTCAAGTAGAACGATGCTGTCCAATCTGCAGCATCGCTACTCTGCATCCACTCGCCAGAGGTCATGACTTGCCCGTACTGGTACGTCTCCGAGGTCCCGTCCGCGTACGTGACCGTGTGCTGGCCATTCGCTGGCTGCCCTTTGATGTGTAACTCAGTCCCGTCAATCACCGCGGTTTCCTCTGTGAGGTCGTACGAGACGGTTTCAGCCGCGCCAGGCGTCCACCCTTCAGCTCCTCCGAGGAGGACGATCGTCTCATCAATCCGTTCACCCTCACCCTGCGACTCTGACGGCCCCAAGATCTCAACGTCTACGTGGAACTCCGTGTTCGTCCGCTTCCCACGTCGAAGAGCCTCGATGATTGCGAAACCGGTCGAACCGGTCTGGTACCAGTCCATCCCTAACTCGCGTCGGATCGCAGCGTTCGACAGGTCGCTCATCGGGATTTTCCCGCGGCCAGCGTACGAGGAGTACATCGTGTCCACGTACGCGTCGATCTCCTGATCGAACGTCCTGACAAGACTCCACAACTTGTTATACATCTCTGACGCGAGGGCTGAGAGGTCCTGATTGTACGACAACAGTTGGTATTCGCTGTCGCTCAGGAAGTCCGGCGGTGCGTAGTTGATCGGCGGAATCGGGTACGTTTTGCTGTCAGTCGTCGTCGGAACCCACTCCCACCGGCCGTCCGCTGCAATCGTGTCGTACAGTGGGTGAACGAGCATCTCGTCAGTGTCCTGCTCAGGGAGTAACTGCATGACTCCCGTTTCCAGGATCCGACCATCCATCAGAGACACTCGCGCCGGGTGCATCGAGGGTTGATGCAAGGTGAAATTGTCGTGTGTGAGCTTCGCGCCCGAGTTGAACGACCAGTAGTCCTTCAGAGACGTGTTATCGAGCTCGCTGGCGACTCTGAAGAACACGCCGTTGATTCGAATTAGGATCTCCTCGATGAGGATTAACAGGTTCTGCTCGCTCGAAGCGAGCAGGTCTCGGACCGCGGTGCGCGCATCAGACTTCGCCTGCGACACCGTACGTCCGGAATTGAATGCTGCTCTCGTAGCGAGTTCGATTTCCGCGTGCGCTAACTCCTCGTTCTCACCCATGTCAGACTGCCACTGCGTGATTCCACGCTCCAAGAGCTGGTGAGCCTCGACGATGTCGTACCACGCTTGCTGCAGTACAGTCCCTGACGCGACGTCTCCAGGGTTATACGGGTCGTAGTACACGTCAGCGAGCGAGCCGCGAACTGCGTCGAACAGTTCGCCGGGGGAGTATCCGTCCGCGCGTTGGATCGTCTCCATTGCGAGGGCGGTCTGACCGAGCGCGGGGGTTTGGAGCATGAACATGCTCGCTACTTCGCGCCCGGAGGGGAGGGTGTACAGGCGTTTCGCGTCGTCTTGAGCGACGTAGTCACTGTAGTTCTGTTCCATCCAGTACTTGTCTGGCGGGGTGTCACCCGGGACGGTGTCACCGTCCGTCGTCGTGCTCGTGGTCGTGGTGTTCGTCTGCGCGGCCACAGACCCGGTAAGCGATGACCCTGCAGCGGCAGTTACACCTGCAGCCCCGAGTGCCTGCATTAGTTGGCGTCTCGATACCGTCACCCCGCCAGATTCGTCGTTGACAGGTTCGTCGTCGCCGTCCTCTGTATCCTTCATGTGTGTATCAAAAATTGGTTGAAAGTGTTACTCAGCGCGCGCTGCCAACGCAATCAGGAGCACCACTACGAGCACCCCACCGATCGTAACTGGATCCCCGGCGGCGTCCTCGATTACACCACCTGCAACCGGGGCATCCTCACTGCCTTCAACGGTCAGTGGCGCGGACGTGCTGACTCCAGCGTACACGACTTCAACCGTGTAATTCCCCGAATCAGGGACGTCTGCAGGCGCGATGGTGAACGACTCCGTGGCAGTCGTCGATGCACTCAGAGTGTAGTTCTCCATCACCTCAGAGTGCACGACATCACCACTGTCGTTCAGTACCACGAACTCGACTGGCCCAACACGATCCTGCCCGCCAGCCCCGAGCGTCGCGTTCACCGTGGTCTCACTACCGTTCACAGTGTATTCGCTCTGATCGAGCGATACGGACTGGTCAGCGACAGCGTTGACCGTCAGCGTAGACGACGTCGTCACGCCATCGATGTTCGCTTCAAGCGTGTACTCGCCGACAGCAATCCCGTGCTGCTCGGGTGAGACGTTGATTGTGACCGTCTTAGTCTGATTCGCACTCACGTCCACATCGCGTGTGAACGTCGCCTCTGTAGTCCCGTCACCAGGGTCCACGACTGCGACGCTCAGCGTCTGATTAGAGATCCCAGCTGAGTCAGCAGTGACGTTGATTGCGACGTCTGCTGACGTCGTCTCGTCAATGACGTAGTCTGTCGCTTCGATACTGACGTTCCCCGCTGCAGCGGCCGCTGGCGCGGCGGCGAACGCGCTTACGAGGCTCATGAGGAGCATCGCTGCGAGCGCCAGCGACCCTGTTTTGCGTGTAACTCCTCGCATGATTCAGTCCCAGGCGTCGAACTGCTCGCCCAAATCATAGGCTCCCGCGAGCGCTACGATCGTCCCGATCATGATTGCGATATTCGACCCGACAGCGGCGAGCGGGTCCATCCCGAGTGTGTAGCCCAGCACAGTGATTGAGCTGAGGCTTGTGATCGTGTTCGTCGCCAACGCGGGCATATCAAAACTTGCCATGCCCGTATCTAAGGGGCACAGGCCCGTTACCCCTAGTTTTTGAAACGCGAGAAACGCGTGAATCACAGAACAGTGTTACCTCTCTCTTACCCCTCCACCCCATACCCTCCACTGATGACAACCGTAGGAGACAAACACACCGCGACAATCAGCGTTAAACCAAGCGGCAGCGGGTCGATGAACGTCCCTCAAGACGTTCTCGAAGCACTAACTGGCGGCGAAGGCACCACGGTCGTCTTCATCGTCCGCGACGACGGGACTGCCCGGCTCGTCCCACTCGAAAAAGTGTTACTCGGCGATCGTTAACAACACCGACCGGGTCGCGGTCAGGATTCGTGTAACGGGTCAGTACACGTTCCCGGCCGGAACCGTCACGGCACTGTCTCGGAACCACGGAACCGTCACGCTCCATAAATCGAGGTCGTAATCCTCGAACGTGGACAGGCGCGACTGCCCTGGATGTTCTGCAGCGTCCTCACGCCCACCTTCGCCGTGCATGCCCTTCCGAGCGTTCACATTGACAAGCGCGGATTCGCCGCGGCGGTCACGCCGAACCTCGGTGAGTTTCTTCTTCTCGCCCGTGAGCGTCGCCTGCCGTCGCCTCCGCGACAGGCGCGGCGACGACGACGTGCCCGCCAACACTCGCGTGTCCAACTTGTCCGGGTCACGCGGGTCGAGACCGGTCGGCAGCAACTCTTGCGCGTGTGCTGCTGCCCCCACTGTCTCCTCATCACCTGCGCGGCCGGTCACGTGACACCACAGTCGCATCGAAGACCGCCACAGGCGGTCTCGTTCGTTCACGCACTCTATCAGCCCTGCATGCTTCCAGCGGTGCAGGACTCGTTGCGGGATGCCCGTCTCACCCCACCGCCACACCGCCCGTGGGTGCGGGAGCGCGCGCCGGATTGTGGTCCAGTGAGAGCTGATGAACGCAGCTTCTGACCGTGTGAGATCGCTACTGTTCGACTGCCACGCCGCCGACGTCGTCGTTGAGTTTTGAGTTGACAATCTTGGTCACCCCGTTTAGACTGCCCGCAGCCTGTCCTCCGCTGGCTCGTACACCTTCCCCTGTTTCTTCAACTTCATCAACTCGTGGTCGAACTTGTCCTCGCTCAACCCAGCTTCAACAGCCCGCTCACGGACTTCCGCGAGCGGCGCGCCTTCATCATGCTCGTGTTCGACGGACTCGATGATGTCCCTGAGACCGCGTACGCGGTCACGCTGAACGTCTGCATCGATGGACAGCCCATCACCCTCAGTGTCACCGCCATCCGCCATCACGCCGTCCTGTGACTCTTGACCGCCTTCTGACGCACCGGGACTTTCCACGTCGGTGTCAGCCGTAGTACCGTCGTCGCTGGATCCGTTAACAACTTCATCACCGTCGTCGTCACCATCATCGTCGTCAGCGTCCGGGAGACCCTGCTGGTCACCCGAATGATTCGGACCGAGCTCAACGATATCGACCGACCCGAAGTCCCCGATCTGCAACTGCTGGGACCCCTTGTCGTTCCTCAACAGCGTCCCGTTATCGGTCCGGATCTTATCACCAACCCGGACACCGGCCAACTCGTTCTCAACCCCATCATCGTCCCACGCAATAACGTCCAGCCGACCCGAGTCGTCCTGAATCCTGACTAATACCCCGGAACCACCATCACCCTGCAGGTGCCGGCGACCAATCACACGACCCTCCACAGGCCCGAGCGGACCGAAGTTCAAGTCTTCAATCGGTGCCACACGGTCTAACGGATTCGTCTTAATCCCCGTCTCAATCTCCGACTCGTACTCTTCAACAACCCACTCCGGCGCGATCTTCACCGCTTCTTCGCTGAGCATGATGTGCTCAACCGCGCGCTTATCACCAATCCACGACCCGCCTTCGAACGATATCTCCGCCGACTTCCGCATCGACGTCCAGAACTGCGACTCCGCCATCGGTTCGATACCGTCCTGCTGGCACATCGCGGAGTACACCTCGTACACCGCCTGCTTCTTCATCTTCGCACCAGTCTTCGCCTGTAAGTGGTCGCGCTGGAATCGAAGGGACGCGTCACTGTACCAGTGGTACAGCTCCCAGCGCTCAGTTTCTGTGCGTTCCGATCCGGGCTTCCCGGTGTCAGCCATCTCCTGCGCTTTCTCCACTGCAGCGACAAGCAACGCTTCAATCTCTTCTTCCGCGTAGATCCGATCTTCCAGCTCTGCGGCGTCAATCGCCATCTTGTGCCCGTCGTCCTCGTCCTCAGTGTGACGGTGCGGCATCACGATCGGGTACAGCCGCGACTTCACACCCGAGTTCCGCTCACCGAGCACCGCCGGGTCGTTACTGAGCCAACTGACCGTGGCGTACGGCTGGAAGTCAGCGAGCTTCTCGTACTTCCGATTCACCGAGACTTCTTCGCCACCAGTGACCTTCTTGAGGTAGTTCAGGTCGTTGATCTTCTTCCCGGACGCGTCGTCGTCCAGCACCGCGTGAGCGTTCATGATCTTCCCCGTCTCGAAGCCTTCGCCAGCTGCGAACGAGTCGAAGTTGATCGTAGCGACGTTGTCGTACCCGACTAACCGCTTCACGATACCGTGCCACTTCGTCTTCCCCGTGTCTGCAGGCCCGAGGATGGGGAATGAGGACTTGATGTTGTGGTGCCGCATCAGCGAGTGCGCGGCCATTGCGATGCACATCCGGCGATCCTCTTCATCTCGGCATACGTCGTCAAGGAACCAGTCGATGCCGTCACCGAGCCCGTCGTACTCGCCCGGCTTGTACTCAGTCGGGAGTTTCGAGCGGAGCCTCCAGTGCGGCGCGTGGTCGTGTAACTCGCCGGTCTTCAGATCGATAACACCGTTCTCTACACCGACCATCCACTTCAGGTCAGCATCGTCCGGGACGCCTTCGGCGAACGCGTCAGCTTCCACGCGCGCCCGGTTCTTGACGTTCTTCAGGATTTCACGCCGGTCGTGCGACTTGTTATCCTTCGATGGGAGGTGGTCGTCAAGCACCGTTTCTAACCGTTCGAGCCCGTCCGGCACCCACACGCCGTAGTCAGCGCGTGACTGGTCTGCAACGTACAGCCACGCCTTCTCCGACCCGTACGGGACCTTAACCTGGTACTCTTCGAGTACTGCGTCAGCGATCTCACTCCACGCTTCTGCCTTCGTCTCCGCTAACGCATACATCGACCCGACGTCCTCAAGCGGCGACGGGGCATCGAGGTAGTACCCTGCCGGGTAGTCGTCTGACTGGAGCTCGATGACGCCCGTCGCATCGGTCGTGATGTACTCAACACCGCGTCGTTCACGGGAGTCACCGACCGCAGTCACCAGTACCTCATCACCAACCTGTCCATCGAACGCGTCGATGGTATCCTCGTCATGCACGCGGATTGTGGCTGCACCGGAGTAGTCTGCGACGACGACATTCGCGTATGTGTCGTACTTATTTCCTCCACGGTCAACGCGCACTACACGGCAGTGTAACGCGACGACGTTCGTTACGGTGCCACCATTCTCGGGTTCACCGTCCATCACGGGCTGCAACTCATCACTCAGGTCAACGGTTTCAACGTCGTCTGCAGCGCCTTCGACGTCTTCCTGGTCCGTTAACAACTCCGCCTGCACCGTCGAATCGGTGGAACCGGTCAACGTGACGGACTCCGGATCGATGTCCGGGTCAACCTCTGCCGGGTCCTCGCCACCGGAGAGACGACGATCGTCAACGTCCACCTCGGTATCGTCAGTGTCGTCTTGAGCTCCGTGCACGTGTTCGCGGAGTTCCGCGGTCGTCCACACATCGATCGAGTCGCTGAGCCACGGCGGGACGTCGTCGCCGTCAGTCACAACCAGCGTGCATTTCCCGGCGTGCATGTCGTCTAACACGCCTGTAATCGCGTCCGTGTTCGATTCGATGAGCGCGATTTCGCGGATTGCGCTCCCGCTCCCGTCACGCGCGGTGAGGACTGTGATGCCGTACTCCTGGCGTTCCTCAACGCGTTCAACGCTGGCGGAGGATTCCGTGTAGTCAGTGACGAGGTCGATGAGGTCGTCGTCAGCCCCGTCAAGAGTGAAGAACTCTTCTGCCGGGTCAGCGTCACCGTCGTCTCCGTCGTCAATCGGGTCCCCTGGCATTACTCGTCACCACCGTTGACAGTCCCATCTCGCCCGCCGTCAGTCACGAGCCGTGGTCCCTCAGTCATGTTCAGCACTTCACGCCCGTGTTCGGACGTCGCGTACGCGGGCTTGTCACTGCACAGCGGCACGACGACGTCTGCCCCGCCTTCGCGCTCCTCAACACACAGGAACAAGAGCGTATCGCGCTCGTTCCGGTAGTGGTGTGCTGCGTCGATTGTGATTTGTTCGTCGTCCTGTTCGACCGTCACAGTCGCGGGCTTAAGAGAGTACCCGCCTGTTTTATCCGTGTTTGACTCGTATTCTGTCATGGGTTGCTACCATTGTTGCACCCACGGGGCGACGCGTTCCAGCGCGTCGCCCCACTCGTTTCCTGTACGGTTACAGTGATCTGAGAGGGACGAGTGCCCCGCGTGTGCTTATCATGTCGTAAGGCAGGGTGACGGATAAACGCTCGCGCTAACGTTCAAATGGGTAAAGGATTCAGGCGTTACAAGCCCCCTACCCGATGACTACAATCCCGCTGCGGGTAGTCATCGGAACCTATAACAACAAGTTCTCGAAGATCCACCCAGCAACCCCGCGATTCTCGAAATTCCATAACATGACACCGGTTGGGGGCGATGCCGATCGCCACTCAACCACACCCACATTGACAATACACCACCAGCACAGGCACCACCACACCCATTTCAGCCTGCTCAGATGGGGGTGTGGCGGCAAAACACCAGTTTCACGCCCTGACAGCGGGATCGATGGGGTAGCACCACACCCCCCCGACCGGAAACCCTACTTATCATTTTGCCGTTTACCCCGTTCCAATATTTCGACTTTCAGTAAGAGGGGGTGTGGTGGGTTGCTGTTTTCGACGTATAGGAGCGCTGTCGCTCCTGTTTTGTTACCACACCCGGGGTGTAGCTGTGTTCTTAGGGTGTGGTAGAATCGTGAAAAGAAAGATTGTGGGTGTGGTGCCCGTGTCGGTCCCCGTCGTCAGTGGTGGGTGTGGTGCTGGTAGGGAGGGCGCGGCGACTGCCGCGCTCGCCTGTGGACGTTCTGGCTGGTGCGTCTGGATCGATGGTCACGGTGCTCCTGGTGGCGCGTGCGCGCGTTGTGGGGGGTGTGCTGCCTCGATGAGTGGCGTGGCACGTGTGCTGCCGCGGTAGTGTTACGCGGCGTGTGAGCGGCCTCTGAGGCGCATCGTCGTTCGTGTTACTGGGGAAGGGTGAGCCGGTGGCGGCGTGTGAGCGTTGACAGTGTCGCTGGTGTCGTGTCGATCGTGACTGTCGTCGTCCCTGCACCCCGGGCGGGTTGCGTGACACTGTGACTGACCGCGGGTTCGCGTGACATTGTCCTCGAAGCCCAGCGGCGCATGAGTGACTGCCGGGACAACCACTCCCTCAGAAACAGATTAGAGTCGGTTACGGAGCTGCTGGAACGTCAGTACCCTATCAATCCCTGGTGCATCGAACGCATCGAGTTCGTCGTTGAACTCACCAATCTTCACCCTCCCGCTCTCAATCCCTCTGATAGTCTCCCGATCGAGGTTCACGGGAATCGTCTCGCCAGCAGTCAACGCCCTGAGGACGGTCCCTGCGACTTCATGATTCCGAACGACCCACACAGACTCCCCATCAGCATCCGCCAGAACGCGGTAATCGTGTCGCAGGCTCGAATAGTCGTTAATCCCGCTGCTCACGTCGTCAGGCACCCCCGGGTCAGCGCTGACGCGCCCTCCTTCCACCTCGATTGTAGCGATGCGTTTCGGGTCAGTGTCAACTACTACTAAGTCAGTTCTACTCCCGCCCTCGCGCGGTGAGACTTCCACTCGTCTGACGTCATCACGCGATTCGTAGTACTGCCGGGTGAGCTCAACACCGACTCGGTGCGGAGTGTTATCGCCAGCATCACCGACGTTGAATCCGTGTTTCTTCGTCATTCTACACGCTCGCTGCCCGTCTGCCGTGACGGTGTAATACCGTCTTCGCGCGACTCCTGTATGGAGTTTCAGATACCCCAGCTCTTGGAGTTTGTCGTCGTCGATGTCGTACAGTGTTTTGATTGTGGATGACATCGACTCTGTGAGGTTGTACCCTTCTAAGTCACCGTTCATCGCTTTCACGACAGCTTTCATGAATGCGGCTTCATCGCTCGTGATTCCGTATTTCTCTAAGTGGCGATTGGTGAACCCGCCGGTATCAACTCGGGTGAGCGGGGCAGGCGCGTTGTTACTGGATTGTCGTCTCGGGTCGTGCGGGTCGCGTGGATCTGGAGGGTGCTCGCGCATATGTTATTTTCTGGTTCTGGTATAATGTCTCCTTGCCGTGGGGTTCTTCGTGTGGTTTTCAGCGGGGGTTACACGGATCCTGACCGCGGGTTGCGTGACACGTCGAAGCCTAGCGGCGTCTGAGTGTCCTGTACCCCCAGTGGTCAACGTCTCAGACTCTTGGGAGGTAAATCCTCCACCCCCTCTACATCAACACACATATCCGGGCGCGAGAGGCGATATTGAACCCTAGCGAATGCCGTTTCACGTACTTAGGTTCCTTTATAGCCCCTCATATCTTCTTAGCTACCGCGCGGTGTTTTCAACCCTCAACTATCTGAGATGGGGGTTCTGCGTGGGTTTCTGCGGCGATTATTTTCGTTCCGCGGGTGGTTCTGCAACCAGTAATTTCCTTTCGCAGGTGGTTCTGCAGCGGTGTTTTCCTTCTGTCAGGGTATTCTGCGAGTGGTTTTCAGAACAGCCCGCAGAATACCCCGCGAAATCTTATACCACACGGCGCAGAACCTCTAACCAGAGGATCATGACACAGGTAGACATCACAGAATTCGGCACTGACGACGTTAGCGAAGACATGCAGAGTGATGAGGAAGACACTGGTGAGACCTTCGCTGCGGTTGTCACCGTGGCAACGTGGGGCGAGTTGGCTGACTCCCTCAGACAAGTCCTCGCAGCAACTCGCGTGGTCGCGGGCAGTGGGCTCGGGGCAGCAGAGCGCGACAAGTTCGTCCGACGTGTTGTCAACCGTGAGGTCGGTTTGGTTGCCCCGGTTGGGGAAGAGAATACCGGGTACGTCGGGGCTGGCGAATCACCGTCTGACGCGGATCTTGACAGCGCGATCGACTTCATTGTGGGTCACGACATCCCTCACTTCTTCGTTGACACCTTCGATACTCTCGGTGCGTCGCACGGTGCGATTGCCGATCGGGTCCGCGAGTTGGTTGCTGATGGTGTTGAGGTGCACGTAGTTGCGCAGGGATTCGATATCGACAGTGAGAATTGCGAGTCAGTGCTGGGGGTGCTAGACGGGCTCGATGCCGCCGGACTGGAGTTGCAGCGGCGGGCAGACGTCCGCGACATTCAGCATTGGTTGCCCGAGACTGACCGTGCGGGGCGGCCGGCTCTGGGGTTCGAAAAGATCGATGGGGAGTTAACTCGCGGTGAGAACTTCGATGAGGTTCGCGCGGTGGTTTCGATGCGGTTGAGCGAGGATATCACGAAGCAGAAGGCTGCTGACCGGTTAGGTGTGTCACCGAGAACGATTACTCGTGCTGAGGAGAATGCGGGTCGTTACGGGCTCGAAGAAGAGGGAGAGGACACTGAGGCGTGAACGCGGGTCGGGGGTGCCTGCCCCTCGCCTGCGGCGTTCTCAGAGTTTCCGGAGCGCGTCTCTACGTTCTCCGATCGGCGCGTTATCGTACTTCATTGTGGTTTTCGCGCTTCGATGCCGGAGCTGGGACTGCGCTGACGCCAGGGACGACGTGTGAGCTAAAAAAGTCCCCGTGCTGTGTCTCAGTGCGTACCACGTCATGTCCCGCCCGTCAGTGTCGATTCCTGCTTCCTCGCACGCTCTGTGTAACACTCCTTTCAAACTACTCGAAGAGTAGGGGTTGGCTCTACGGGTGAGCCACAGCGCGTCGTTGTCGTCGTACTTCTCGTACTGACCTCGCTCAGTTAGCCACCGGTCGAGAGTGTTCGTTGTCTCTGTCGTTAGTGCGACGACCCAGTTGTCACGGTTCTTGCTGGATTCGTCTTTCGGGATGCGCAGCACCTCGTTATCGAGATCCACCCAGCTGGTCCGTGCACGGCGAACCTCAACCGGTCGTAGCCCGGCATCAAGCGCGGTGTGTATGAGACTCGTTTCTTTCCACCCGTTAATCTCCTCCCAGTCGCTCTTTGCGATGTCTCCGAGCGGTTTTTCGAGTATAACAGCGATGTACTTCTTCCACTCCTGCCGTTTCTCCGGTGTGACGGACTTGTAGTGCGGGACCGAGCCCATTGACAAACTGGCTTCACGGACACGGCGTCGTTCATCGAGGGTGAGATATTCACGTGGCTGCGTGCTCGATGGCTCGCTGAATGTGATTTCCGGGTCCCACGGGTTGCCGTCACGTTCGTGTTCAAGCCACTTCCACAGCATCTTCACGGACTTCTGGTACTTGGCCTTCGTACTCGCAGCGAGGTCCTCTTTGAAGGCTAAGTGGTCCATGTAGGCGTCCGCGTCATCCTGCGTGACGTACACGGTGTACCCGTCACGTTCCTCCCAACACCACCGGTAGAATCGATCGATGTGTCCGGCGCGGACACGGATCGTGTCTTCACTGTACCCTTCCGCCTTTGCGGGGTTCTTGCCCTTCGCTAAACACCAGCGGATTAGATCGCGGCGATGGCTACGGTAATCGAGTTCTTGTTTCTCGTTGAGGTACTGTGTTGCTGGTTCGGGGACGAGAGTGATGCCTCTAACTGTGTTCTGTTGATCGTTGTTGGGTTGCATGATCAGGTGCGCTGTGTCGGGGTTCCGAGTCGGTCGTGTCGGTACGTCGTACCGGGACGGAGGTGCACACCCGCTAACACCAGAGTCAGGATTCGGTGTTAGAAGCGTTGAGCGCGTAAAATTCAAGCCAAGGGCCGGATTTGAACCGGCGGTGGGCGGCTCTGCAGGCCGCTGCGTTCGGCCGGACTCTGCCACCTTGGCGCTGATTTTCGATACTCTCTCGTCGCGCTTAAATATAGCGGTCTCCGGCAGTAGTGGTCTGGTTCGAAATAAGGAAACCCGCTTTGGGCGCGGTGCCTGAAGCGGGTGTGGTATGAGTGGGTGGCGGCGAACCGGGGTTTCCAGAGGCTCGCGCACTCCAGTACTTGCCGGAACGCAGGCGGGCTTAACTACCGTGTTCGGGATGGGTACGGGTGGTTCCCCGCCGCTATGGCCGCCTTAACGCCGACTCGCGGAATCGAACCGCGAACAGTGTGTCCAACGTCGGTGGTTCGATCGACTCAACGATCAACCGTATGATTTCGTGCAATCCAGTTTGCGCCTGGACCCGTGTTGAACGGGCGCAGTGCGGTATGAGTGTGTGGCATTGACCTGTTAGTGCTCGCGGACTGAACGCCTCGTTGCCTCGGCGCGTACATCCCGAGTCTATCGAACTCGTCTTCTACGAGTGGTCTCGGTGGTATCTCTTTTCCAGGTGGGTTTCGAGCTTAGATGCGTTCAGCTCTTACCCCGTGTCACGTGGCTGCCCGGCACGCGCCCTTTCGGACGACCGGTACACCAGTGGTGACCAATCGTAGTTCCTCTCGTACTATACGATCGTTCCCGTCAGATACCGTAACACCCCCAATAGATAGCAGCCGACCTGTCTCACGACGGTCTAAACCCAGCTCACGACCTCCTTTAATAGGCGAACAACCTCACCCTTGCCCGCTTCTGCACGGGCAGGATGGAGGGAACCGACATCGAGGTAGCAAGCCACTCGGTCGATATGTGCTCTTGCGAGTGACGACTCTGTTATCCCTAAGGTAGCTTTTCTGTCATCTATCGCCCGCATCAAGCAGGCTGATAGGTTCGCTGACCACGCTTTCGCGTCAGCGTCCCTTGTTGTGCAGGACACTGTCAGACTTCCTTTTGCTCTTGCGCTCTATTCCGCGTTTCCGACACGGATGAGGAAATCTTGGGGCACGCTCGATATCTTTTCGAGCGTGTACCGCCCCAGTCAAACTGCCCGGCTACCGGTGTCCTCCTCCCGGAGTGAGAGTCACAGTCACTAACGGGTAGTATTTCAATGCTGCCTCGGTGGCCCGCTGGCGCGGGTACCTGTGTAATGGCTCCTACCTATGCTGCACATTAGCGACCGTGTCTCAGCGACAGCCTGCAGTAAAGCTCTATAGGGTCTTCGCTTCCCCTTGGGGGTCTCCAGACTCCGCACTGGAACGTACAGTTCACCGGGCCCAACGTTGGGACAGTGACGCTCTCGTTGATCCATTCATGCAAGCCGCTACTGAAGCGGCAAGGTACTACGCTACCTTAAGAGGGTCATAGTTACCCCCGCCGTTAACGGGTCCTTCGCCCCATTGTACTGGGTGTTCAGATACCCGCACTGGGCAGGATTCAGTGACCGTACGAGTCCTTGCGGATTTGCGGTCACCTATGTTGTTACTAGACAGTCGGAGCGTCCGAGTCACTGCGACCTGCCCCTATCCGGGGCAGGCATCCCTTATCGCGAACTTACGGGACTAACTTGCCGAATTCCCTAACGTCGGTTGCTCCCGACAGGCCTTGGCTTTCACCGCCAGAGCACCTGTGTCGGATCTCGGTACGGACGCTATGCTCCCTTTTCACGGGCCCTAGGTAACATCAACTTGCGCTATCTCTGGCTTCGTTCGCTTCGTGCCATTACGGCTTCCACGAAGTTCCCAGATTTGACCGGGCGAGTGCCCGGCTTGATGGTTCCCAAGGCGTCGGTTTTGTTGCATAGCGGCACAGGAATATTAACCTGTTTCCCTTTTGTCTCATTCGAGTTGCGGTGAGACTTAGGACCGGCTAACCCTCGGCTGTTCAGCATTGCCGAGGAACCCTTGCTCGTAAGGCCGTCGGGGGTCTAACCCGACTAACGCTGCTACTATGACCAGGATTTTCGTTCCCATTCGGTCCACGTGAATTCTCATCCATGCTTCCATCCGAACGGAATGCCGACCTACTCGATCACCGTGTTACGGGTGCGGCCAGGTCTCGGTGGTAGACTTGAGCCCCGATCATTTTGGGCGCCTCAAACCTCGGCCGGTAAGCTGTTACGCTTTTCTTAGAGGGTAGCTGCTTCTAAGCTCACCTCCCGGCTGTCTAGGGCTTGAGACCACCTTCGATCGCACTTAGTCTACACTTTGGGACCTTAACCCAGCTCTGGGTTGTCTCCCTCACGGTGCACAGGCTTACCCCGCACACCGGATTCCCTGCGTCGATGGTGTCCGTAAGTTTGGAGTTTGACAAGGGGGCCGACTTCTCTCGAAGTCGGCGCCCCTAATCGGTCGCTCTACCTCACGGACGACCTCGGCAGAGGTCATGCTTCGACATGTTTCGGTCGGAACCAGCTGTTGCCAGATTCGATGGGCCTTTCACCCCTATACGTAGATCACGAGAGGGTATTGTAGGACACCAACTCTAACAGGCCTCCACGTGCCTTTCGGCACGCTTCGCCTTGTCCACGCATAGATCATCTGGTTTCGGGTCGCATCCGATTGACTCCCCGCCCTTGAAGACGGCGGCCCTCGCCCGTAAGGGCTGCGGCCATGTCGCTTTCGCTGTGCCTTCCCCGATGCACGGGTTAGGCTTGCCAATCAAATGCACTCCCTGGTTCGTTTTTCAAAACGTACGACAGAACACCGGCTTCCTCTAAGTCCTACTGCAGATTCGCATCTGTGTCGTTTGTTAGAGGACCTTGTGTGCTCTGTCGCTCTATCGCCAACTGATTTCAGGCTCTATTGCATCTCCCTTTGTGGGATGCTTTTCAGCGTTCGCTCACGCTACTTGTTCGCTATCGGTCTCGAGACGTGTTTAGTCTTCGCGGTCGATGCCCGCGATATTCACGAGGGATATCCAACCCCCGATACTCTGGAACTGACGCACGCTTTACTTGGTCATGTTACGGGGCTTTCACCCTGTGTCGCGCTCCGTTTCAGGAGACTTCACATGATCGTTCGAGCGCTGAGAGTCAGTCCGAACACCACATTGCCCGTGAGGGCTTCGGTTTGGACTGTGTCGCGTTCACTCGCGGTTACTGACGACATCTCTTGCGGTTTCTCTTCCTGTCGATACTAAGATGTTTCAATTCTCGACGTTCCCCATTGCGCGAAGCAATTGCGGTGGGGATTCCCATTCGGAAATCCTGAGTTCTTAGCCTCCGTGCGGCTCCCTCAGGCTTATCGCAGCTTGGCACGTCCTTCATCGGCGCTCGAGCCGAGCCATCCACCAGCTGGCACAGTAGCCACGCTGTTGGAATCGCACTGTGACCCGGTTCAACTCGGATCCAGTGGACGCCTGGATTGCACGTACATACGGTTGTCATCGTCACGTCCTGGTAGTATCAGGAGCGTACGTCGAACCCTTCCTACACGCGCTTTCACGGTGTAGTGCATCGGTTAGTGTGGATTGAATCGTTGCGCCGTCTCCCACTTAAGGGACACGGTTCGATTCGCCCCACGACATGGACCCACTGGGATTTGAACCCAGGGCATCCTCCTTGCAAAGGAGGCACTCTACCACTGAGCTATGGGCCCACCTCCCCGGCAGGGGAGGTGTAATCGTTAGCCCTGGCAGTTCTAAGGTGCCCGACCACCGAAGTGGTCGAGGTCGTCGAGGAACCCTCGTCAGTGTTCGTCGTGTGAGGACGAACGGTGTGGGCCAAGTCGTGTCGACTTGGTCCCGTGTGTTAGGAGGTGATCCAGCCGCAGATTCCCCTACGGCTACCTTGTTACGACTTAAGCCCCCTTGCGAAGCCCAGATTCGACCCGGGAACCGGGCCTCATCCGGACCTCACTCGGGTGCTTTGACGGGCGGTGTGTGCAAGGAGCAGGGACGTATTCACCGCGCTCTTCTGAAGCGCGATTACTACCGAATCCAGCTTCATGAGGGCGAGTTTCAGCCCTCAATCCGAACTACGACCAGGTTTAAGAGATTACCGTCCTCTTTCGGGGTTGGAACCCGTTGTCCTGGCCATTGTAGCCCGCGTGTAGCCCAGCTCATTCGGGGCATGCTGACCTACCGTTGCCCGTTCCTTCCTCCACTTTAGCAGTGGCAGTCTCCGTAATGTACCCAGCCACCACGAGGGTGCTGCTGGCAATTAGGGATGCGGGTCTCGCTCGTTGCCTGACTTAACAGGATGCCTCACGGTACGAGCTGACGGCGGCCATGCACCTCCTCTCAGCAGGTCAGGTAAGCTCATCACACTGACCGTCACTCCTGCTGTCGGGCTGGTGAGATGTCCGGCGTTGAGTCCAATTAAACCGCAGGCTCCTCCGGTTGTAGTGCTCCCCCGCCAATTCCTTTAAGTTTCATCCTTGCGGACGTACTTCCCAGGCGGCTCGCTTCTCGTCTTCACTACAGCACAGCACACACTCGTAGTGTGTGCCATACTTAGCGAGCATCGTTTACAGCTAGGACTACCCGGGTATCTAATCCGGTTCGTGACCCCAGCTTTCGTCCCTCACCGTCGGGTCCGTCTTCTCGAGGCGCTTTCGCCACCGGTGGTCCGTCCAGGATTACGGGATTTCACTCCTACCCCGGACGTACCCCTCGAGTCTTCCGGCCCCAAGCCAGCTGGTTTCCGCCGGACGCCCACGCGTTGAGCGCGTGGATTTCCCGACGGACCTGTCTGGCTGGCTACGGACGCTTTAGGCCCAATAATAGCGGCCATCACTTGGACTGCCGGTATTACCGCGGCGGCTGGCACCGGTCTTGCCCAGTCCTTATTCGTACACCTCCCTACGGTGTACAAAAGCGAGGACTATATGCCCTCGCACTCGGAATCCCCTTATCGCACTGTCGTGCAGTGTAAAGTTTTCGCGCCTGCTGCGCCCCGTAGGGCCCGGAATCTTGTCTCAGATTCCGTCTCCAGGCTCTTGCTCTCACAACCTGTACCGATTATCGGCACGGTGGGCCGTTACCCCACCGTCTACCTAATCGGCCGCAGCCACATCCTATAGCGCCGGAGCGTTTGTGGCTCTCGACACTCCAGTCTGAGAGCCGTATCCAGCATTAGCCTCAGTTTCCCGAGGTTATACTGGTCTATAGGGTAGTTTGGCCACGTGTTACTGAGCTATCTGCTACGGGTCTGACCCGTGCAACTAGCATGGCTAAATCGGATTCCGATAGCAATGGCCTCCGGCAGGATCAACCGGAATGGTTGCCGAGCGCGTGATGGCTCGGTGGGTTTCTGGCGGAGACACATCTATCGTGTCTATCTTCTAGGTCCGTCAGTTCGACGACCCCGGACCGAATCGTTGGTCGGGTGTCACCGAACTGCCAGGGCTAACATCAGATCCCATCGTGTACGGCGGACCGCAGGGGTGGAATCCTCATTTCCTTCGGACCTGAACGTTGGCTGCGATGGGCCATAAACCCATCGAACCTCGGTCGGTCCGAGACTGCGAGACGAGTTGAACGCCTCGCGAATCGCACTGTGTCTTTTGCTGCAGTTGGTTCGAGGCGCCCGTATCATTTAAGGGCGTCGAACCGTGGTCGGCCTTCGGTGGGAAGACCCCCGAAGGCTCGGTCACGTCCAATCCGAGTGGCCTTGTACACTTAAGGGCACCGGATCGGACGTGTGGTCGTCGTCCCGAATCGGGGGACGGCGAGGACATCCAATCCGAGTCGCCACATACAGTTAAGGGCACCGGATCGGGGCGTCGTACGAGAGGCGGCCGAGACGTCGTATAAAGACGCCGATTCTCGCCACCTCTCGGAGGCCCAAACCACCGGACCTCGTTCGCATTCAAACGAATGGCCGGGTTACACTTAAGGCCGTCGAACCAGAACGCCAACGGGGAGAGTTTCCAAGGGAATCGTTCTGGGCGTCGTGAGACGGGTGCTTCTACCGAGCGACGGAACCTCACACGTTGCCGATTACCTTGTCGATGCATGCGTGTGGTGGCTTCGAGATTCGACACCTCGTCGGAGACGGTACGGTTCCATACCAACGACAGCTAAGTAGTGAGTGGACACAAGTTTCGACGAGGAGACACGTTATGGCTCGAAACAGGTCCCTCGTTACCCGCCGTCGAGCGCTAGCAGTCGGGGCAGGTGCGGCTCTCGGCGCTTCCACACTCCCCTCGCGGTGGTTCCGAAGCTCTCCCCGATCCGCTCCGAAGATAGTTGACGGGACGTGGCCGATGCAACGGCGAGATCCGGCACGAACGGGTTACGCTCCGGACGTGGACGGACCGAGGAAGCAGCCGGAAGTCCGCTGGCGGGCCACGTTATCGGACGACCGCGCGACGCGGACGTGGCTGGTCTGCTCGGCCGGGACGGTCTACGCCGCCTCGGACCGCACGATACACGCGTTCGACGCGACCACGGGTGAACTGAACTGGCAGACGAGTCGCCTCGGGACGCTACCGTGGGGGGATCGACCGACGCGCGTAGAGACCGGTCCCGTCCTCGACGGGGAACGCCTGCTCGTCGGGTCGTCTGTCAGTCTGTATGCGCTCGACCGGACGCGCGGGCGCACACGGTGGGAGTACAAGACGAACAGTAGCCTCGACGAGACGCTTCGCGCCGGAGATACGGTCTACGTCTCGTCCTTCGTTGGGACAGGTGACCGCCTTGTCGCCATCGACACCCGGTCCGGTCTCGAACGCTGGAGAACATCACCGGGAGAGGGTGTCCACCCGAACGCGTACGCGGAGGGATACGTCGTCGGACCGGTTATAGAGGGAGACGGATCGCTCAGTGCCGTTGACGCGACCACCGGCGCGACGGAGTGGGTACGCAACCTGCACCTCGACAGTAGTCGCCGGGGTGGTCCGTGCGTTGTAAACGACACCGTCTACTGTGGGACCGAACCTGTGTACGCACTGAATCTCGACGATGGAACGACTCGGTGGTCGACGTCGCTGGGTGCTGCAGGTGAGGAGGTCCGACCTATTTCTGACGGGTCTAGGGTCTACCTCTCGTTCGGTGATACGGGCCGCGTCGTCGCACTTGACGCGGACACCGGCGACACGTCTTGGAGTGCCGAACTCGGGAGCGGAGTCGAAGAGAGCGCACCCGCACTCGCAAGTGATACGCTCTACGTCGGTCTCGAACACGGCGTCGCGGCCCTCGACGCGTCGTCGGGCGAGCAGCGATTCCGTGTGAGCTACCCCGAGAGCGCGAATCGAACGGATTCCCCGATAATCGCTGGCGGTACGTTGTACGTGCTTCTCGACCGGACGCTGTACGCCCTCGGAGAACCATGAGTGACGGAGGAACCCTCCGCGACGGCGTCGCTGGCTTCGCCGGATACGTCTCGCTCTGGTTCGCGTTCGGTCTCGCGACGAACGGTCTGAGCGTCGTGTTCGATGCGGCACTCGTCGGCGAACCGTTCGGATGGACGCTACAGGCGAGCAATCTCGTCGCAGTCGGTGCCGCGTTCGTCGTCCACACGTGGTACCCGGACGCCCGGTCGGGCACCGTCTGGCGGTTCGGTGCCGCGACGTTCCTCGCCTTCGTCACTCTAGGCACGGTCACGGGGGCGATGGACGTGCGTACGAACGGGTCGCTGTACTACGTCCTGAAATCACTCCTCGTGTGGGTCGCAGCGGTGTCCGTCGGGGCAGTCGTCGCGTGGACCGACGACTGGCGGACGTTGTTGACTGGAGAGTAACGTCCACTCTACACCCCTCAGAGCCGGGAATCGTAGAGTGATGGTTCGAGGAGGAAGGTACGCGACCTCGCGGATGTAATCGCAGATGAAACCCGCAAATATATGTAGATTGAGTAACCAAAAGAACACATGGCCCTCCAACAATCGTTGCCGTCGTTCCCCGCCCTCGCAGTCGCACTCCTCGTCGTGTTCAGCGGCTGCGCCGGGATGCAGTTCGGTGAGACGGACATGTCGGCCGACGAAATCGGAGAGAAAGTCGAACAGAAGTACGAGAACATCGGTACTTTCACCGGAACGGTCACCACGAAGATCGTGACCGGCAACGAGACGCGGACGACCAAGGCGAACGTCTGGATCAACCAGTCGGCTAGCGAGATGCGGTACGAGTACGTCGCGCCCGAGTCACAGAACGGGACGATTCTCGTCAAGAACGAATCCGCGATGTGGACGTACAACGAGACGACGAACACCGTTCGCAAGACGAACATCTCGAGTCTCGGTACGCAGGGGATGTCCCAGAACTACCAGCAACTCGTGGAGACCGTCCTCGAGAACTACAACGTCTCGTATCGCGGGACGGAGACCGTCGGAAATCGGAGTACGTACGTCCTCTCGCTGGTCCCGAAGAGCGGGAGTTCGCTCGCGAACATCACTCAGAACTACACGTTGTGGATCGACAAGGATAGTTGGTTCCCCGTCAAGCGCCACATGGTCTCGTCGTTCGGCAATCAGACCTACGAGACGACCACGACGTACTCCAACCTGACGCTCGACGCGAACGTCTCGGACGACACGTTCGAGTTCCGGCCGCCGGAGGACGCCGAAGTCGTCGAGACCGAGATGCCGGACACCCAGAAGTACGACACCGTCGATGTAGCGGAGACCGACGTCTCGTTCGACGTCACCGAACCCCGAGAGGTCCCCGAGGATTACGAACTCGGTAACGTCACCGTCACGGCCGCGAACAATTACACCGTAGTGTCGTTGTCGTACCAGAACGACACGGACCACCTGTACGTGCGGCAGTCGAACCGGACCGACGCGTCGCGTGCAACGAACGACGACGCGGAAAACGTCACCATCGACGGGCGGGAAGGGACGTACGCAGAGTACAGTTCGACCGGCATCGTCCGGTGGACGTGCGGCGACGAATCGTACAGCGTCTCGGGGTCGCTCCCGAAGTCGGAACTGCTCGCGGTCGCCGAGTCTATCGACTGCACGTAGTCGCCGGTAGATGCGTTTCTGACGGGTGGAAATCCCGATTCAGTCGCTCGGACCGCGTCTGGCGGTTGCCGGAACGTCCGGAAGAGAAGAGACGGAGAAGTCGGTCCCTCGGAGGAACTGTGTATTGCTGGCGACGATGACTCACCTCGTCGACAGCAGTATCGCGCCGACCGCTTGCGAGAGGAGAACGCCGAAAGGTGCCAGTTCCCGGGCGGCCAGTGAGTTGGCGAACACGTTGTAACCTCTTTCCTATTTTCCGATAGCTCTCGCGACACAGTTCGACGAGGGAACCACGTCGAGTGAATCGTTCCGCACGAGGACCACGTCCGCTGACTGAACCGCCACGTCCGTCCTACCCCGATAAGTATAAGTCAATCTTCGCGCGCGAGCGCGTGCGAGTAGTTCAATGATTATCGCCGGTTCCGTCGTCGGTCGGGGGTAGCCGTCCACGGCGTTCCGTCGTAGCACGGCACGGAAAGTGAGGACGTGTTGGACCACCCGTGGGTTCTCGGTCCCGACGTCCGTCGCGGCAGTCTCGAACGGGTCAGTAATCTCCGAGGACGCCGAGTCGTCGGGCGCGGCGCGTGGCGTACTCGAAGACTGCGTACCCGAGCAGTACGTAGCCGACTGCGGTTCCGACGAGAATCGCCACGTCGCCGGGCGGGAACTCCCAGAGGCGGGTCCCATCGACCATCGCGCGCTGGAGCAGCGAACTGCCGAGCGCCAGCGGGAGGAACTTCGTCCAACCGACTTCGAAGGCCGGGGCGGAGATGAGTATCACGAACCCGAACTGGAGGAGGTTGAGCCAGTTGCCGATGCGCTTGTAGAGGACCGTGACGCCCCCGGCCGCGAACCCGAGTCCCAGCACCGAGGCGACACTGAGGACGGCGACGGGGACCACGGTCAGCACGTCGATTCGGAGGGTCGTTCGGGTCACCAGCAGCATTACGGCGAGGATGACCGACGACGTGACGAACGTCCGGAGCAGTTTCGCGACCCCCTTGACGAAGGCGACGGGCGCGAACCCGAACGGCGTCATGACGTGGCGTTCGAGCGTGCCCCACTGGACCTCCGCGCCGATGTCGTTGGAGATAGCCGAGTAGGCACCCACCGAGAGCGTCCACAGGAAGTAGCCGACGATGATTCCCTCGATGGAGTCGGTCAGCGCCCGTCCGGCTATCATCCGACCGCCGTAGAACAGCAGTCCGAAGAAGAACAGCGAGACCACGATGCCCCCGACCGCGTTGGCGGGGTAGCGAACGAAGACGAGATACTCCCGGTAGAGGACCGCGCGGGCGAGTTGAAGGTACCCTGCCCGCCGCGGCGCGTCCTCGGACCCGTGAGACGCGTCGGCGGAGTTCCAGTCGGTCATCGTTCCTCACCGCCCGTCATCTCCACGAAGACGTCTTCCAAGCTCGCCTCGACCGTGTCGACCGCATCGAGTGTCACGTCGCGGCGGCGGAGAGACGCCGCCAGCGCGTAGAACCCGTCGCTGTCGGTCGCCACCTCGACGCGCGTCCGGTCGTCGAACCGTTCGACGTCTGTGACTTCGAATCGCTCGCCGATTTCGGCCAACAGTGACTCGTCGAAGTCCGGACTGGTGATTCGGTACCCTCGCGTGTCGAAGTTGCGGAGGAGATTCTCGACGGTGTCGTCGGCGACGACTCGCCCGTCGTTCATGATGACCACCCGGTCGCAGATGTCCTCGATGACGTCCATGTCGTGACTGCTCACGACCACGGTCAGGTTGCGCCGCTCGACGATTCGACGGAGTTCCCGTCGCAGCGTCAGCGAACTCTCGACGTCGAGACCGAGGGTGGGTTCGTCGAGAAAGACCACGTCCGCCTCGCTCGCCAAGACGCTGGCCAGCGACACCTTCTGTTTCATCCCTCGTGAGAGACTCCGCACGGGTTCGTCGGCTTTCGACGCGAGGTCGAGTTTCTCGAGCAGTTGGTCGTGACGGTCGGCTATCGAGTCGGGGTCGACGCCACTGATGGTGGCGAAGTACCGGAGGTTCTCCCGGACGGTCAACCGCCAGTAGTCGTTGCGGGCACCCTCGAGCATCGCATCGATGTGGGCGTAGGCCGCGCGCGGATTCGCGGCGACGTCGATACCGTGAATCCGGACGGCCCCCTCGTCCGGCAGCACCATCCCCAGAATCGACTTGATGGTGGTCGTCTTCCCCGCGCCGTTCGGTCCCAGCAGGCCGACGACCGACCCCGGTTCGACCGCGAACGAGACGTCCTCGACCGCCGTGACCGCGTCCGCACCGCTTCCGAACTGCTTGCGGAGTCCCTCGACGGCGAGTGCGGCCGACGAGTCGTCGCTGGCCGCGACGCGGGGCGTCTCGACGGCCCGCTCTTGGTCCACTCGGTTCGTCTGGAGAGTCATTACGAGTGGTAGGGGCCTGAAGAGTAAAAGCGCAGTTACCTCCGCAGTCGAAGCGTCGAGTCGGTCGAAGACGAGCCAGTCCGAGAATTCGGACCGGTTTTTCACCTGTGTTCGAACACGAGAGAGTCCTACGGGAGACTAGCAGCATCCGGTTTCAGAATCCGGGAGTAAAGAGTGATTAACCGTCCATAGCAGGACTAGAAACCTTTATTCGTTCAAAACCCTTGTTCCTGTACGATGAATCACAGACCAGCAGCGACTCAACTTCAGCCTCTCCTTCCGCTGCTCGCAGGTCTCTTAGGGCTCTCGTCTCTGGTGTTCTTTCCGCTGAGTGCCGGTTCTCTACTCGCCGACTTGCCAGAGGTAATCGTTCCACTCGGGGTCTCGCTCGGTATCGCTCTGTACTCCGTTCAGTTGCTACGGGCCGAGGACGACGTCGACCGAGTCCAGCGGATAGCTATGTACGGGTGGACCGGAGCTATCGTTGCGTCCGTCGGCATCTGGCTTCTCAGTCAGCAACTCCTGCGTGAATTAGCGGTCACTCTCTTGTTCGACGAGGCGCTCACTGTCGTGAGCGTCGGCAGCGGTATCGGTATCTTTCTCGGTACTCACGTCGTACACGACCGCCGACCGATAGACCAGACCGACCGAGACCGAGTCGTCGCAGAGACCGTCTGGACCGACGAACCGGGACCGAACCCGATTCTTACGGCAGTCACCTCACAGATCGCTGAACTCGAAGGGGTCGATGCACTCGAACTGGAACCCCTCCACAGACGTGTCGATCCAGACGCGTTTACCGAACTCCAGACCCAAGGCGACTCCCCGTGGCAACTCCTCTTCTACACCGACAACTACGAGATTCGAGTGAGTAGTCAAGGCACCGTGACGATATACGACACCAACAGGCCACGTCAACGAGACGAGAGTACCGTCTCACGAAATCCGCAATGGTAACGAACCCAGTCCGGCGCGAGATTCTGGCGATTCTCGCTCGCGAGGAGACGATGACCCGGACTGAACTCGCAGCGGTGCTCGCTTCCGACGACAATATCCCCGGACAGGACGCTCGCTCCTTCGAGATAAGTCTTCACCACAACCACCTCCCCAAACTCGAGGACGGACAGTACATCGAATACGATGCTCGAACCGAGGACATCGTCCTCTGGAAGGACCCACAGCAGATACGGTCTCAACTCCACGACTAGTAGTCCAACCTTCGAAGATACTCCTATCCGCGTGGGAGAGTAATAGACGGTTCGTCACTGTAAGCGGTAGCGGACGCAAAATGTCGCCCGGAACACTAACCTCCAGCGTCATTCCGTGGCGGCGTGCCGAGTCTGCTGGCAAACCCTCGTGCCGGGCGGGCGCTGTCACCAGCGCCGAGTTTCGAGCCGGTGAAACCGGCGAACGAGTGCCGTGCGGTGGCACCAGACACTGTCTGTCGCGTACCCGGGTTCTCCGCGCTGTCATCGCTCCCGTGTGGGACTGCTCGGGCGGGGACTTGAGGTACGCACTCGTCGATAGGCGCTCGTGGGGATTAAGGGTTTCCGACGGCGGTCGGCCGACAGTTTGTGCATTGGGTGCACGTAACGTAGTATTTCGGTCGTTTTGCGCAGGTTTCTCGGTGTAAAGTGAAGACTAGTCTACAGTACGAACCACTCCCTAATCGTTTAGGTACCGTGCTTTTTGTCCCGGAGTATCCAGTAGACACTGTATGATGAACACGGACGCTCCGGACGTGACCGACAGCCACGTCGGAGGGGGCCGGGGTATCTCCCCGACGCTCGACGCCACGCTCGACCTGCTCTCGAACCGCCGCCGCCGGTACGTGCTGTACTACCTCCGAGAACAGGGTCACTCGGTAACGCTCGAAGAACTGGCCGAACAGGTCGCCTCGTGGGAGCGCGACATCGGCGACTCCCCGGACGAAGAACGCGTCCTCGCGGACCTCTACCACAGCCAGCTCCCCCGTCTGGCGGACGCCGACGCGGTCACCTTCGACGCCGAGGACGGGTACGTATCGCTCGACGACGACGACGCGCCGCTCGTGGAGTACCTCGATCTCGCCGCCCGCGAGGAGAACGTCGTCTAAATACGTACGAATCGTCGCTGTCGTCCTCTATCCGGAACTCGGCGCTGCCGAGGCGTTCCGTGCGAACCGCGACACTCCGTACTGACCTTCGGCCCTCCGCTGGACCGCTTCGGGGATGGGGGCACTTCGGACGGGAGATTCGTTCGCGGAAACGCAACTTCTTCGAGAACAGAACTGATTCGAGAGCGAGCGACGTTTTCGCGGACGAGACTCAGTGGGACCGCTACAGGGGAGTCACTTCGCCGACGCTATCGGTGATGTCCTCGTCGGCACGCCAGAGGTAGAGGCTGGCGTAACTCCGGTAAGGCGCCCACCGTTCGGCGGCCTCGACCATCTCGGTTCGGGTCATCTCGGCGTCGAACAGCGCCTCCATTCCCTTTCGGATACCGAGGTCGCCGACGGGAAACACGTCCGGGCGGCCGAGCGAGAACATGAGTTGCATGTTCGCGGTCCACGCCCCGACGCCCTTGATGGACGTGAGTTCGGCCAGAACTTCCTCGTCGGTCGTGTCGGCGAAGTACGCCTGCGAGTACCCCTCCTCGACGAACGCCTCGGCGATGTTTCGGACGTACTCGGTCTTCTGGCGCGAGAGTCCGACGTCGCGGAGCGTCTGGGGGTCGGCGGCGAGGATTCCCTCGGGCGTCACCGCCACCGCCTCGAAGAGGCGCTCGCGCGTCGCCGCGGCCGAGGCCATCGACACCTGCTGGCGCAGGACGGAGGTCACGAATCGCTGAAAGAAGTCGTCCGCGGGTTCGATGGTCAGCGGGCCGTACTCGGCGACCAGCGGTCCGAGGAGCTCGTCTTCCCGAAGTGCGGTGATAGCTTCGTCGGTCATTCGACAGGGCGTAGGGACTGGAGATAGATTAGCGTGTGGCTCGTGCATCACTACTCGATTCGGCGCTCGGCGACGAGAGGCGTAGAATCACTCGGCGCGACCCCGTAACGTCACTCGGCGCCGACACCGTAGAACGAGTCACCGACGCGCGGAAACAGCGCCGCCGAGAGTGCGCCGACGACGAGAGCGAACCCGGCGGCCGCGAGCGGTGACCACCGTCCGGCGAGCGCGCGCCCGCCGTAGGCCGCCAGCGCCAGCGTCGCGTTGTAGTAGACGAGTCGGAGCGCGACCAGCCGCGGCGTCATCGCCACCCAGCCGAGCGCGTCGGTTGCCAACGGGGAGACCCAGCCGCCGCGAATCAGCGCCCCGCCGCCGACCATCGTCAGCCACGCCACCAGTCCGAACGCCTTGAGACCGAACCACTCGGAGGCGTCGGCCATCAGCAGGACGGACAGCATCGGGAGTCCCAGCGCCGATACGTCGCCGAACGTGTACGCGACGTCGTCGAGGAACACCCCCACGCCGTCCTTCTCGTCCACACTTCCTTCACCCCATCCCGACCACGACTGTCGCCGTCGAGTCGTCGCGGCGCGGGTCTGTCTGGCGGGCCGGTCGGCCATGACTGTCGGTTCGACGACGGCTACCGTCAAAAGTGTGCGGTCGCGCTATCGCGGGTCGCGGACTCCCGAGGCCGCCGACTCACTCCTCCTCTTCTTCGGTCTCCTCTTCGGCGTCAACGCGCTTCTGGACGTTGACTTGGTAATGTTTCAGGATGTCGCGGCCGAGCAGGACCGGGTAGTCCATGTGGCCGCGGTCCTCGATGCTGGCGGTGACCGTGTGGCGGTTCCCGCCGACGCCCACCACCACGTCCACGACGGGCCGGGACCGACTCGACTTGCTGCTGCCCGACTTGACCTTGGCGATGCTCTTGATGGGACCGGCACCGATTTCGGCGGCGAGTCTGGTGTCGATGCTGGTCCGAGTCGCGCCCGTGTCGGACTTGGCTATCACGGTTTCGGACCCGCTGGTACCGCTCAGGATGACCTCCTCGGTGTAACCGATGACGATGGGTTCGCCGGAGGGCGTGTCCTTGGGTCGGGGTTTGCAGGCGGGAACCGAGTCGTCCAGCGAGGCAGTCAGGTTCTCCACCGTCGCCTCGTCGGCGGTGCCGCCAGCTTGTTCGATGGCCAACTGGGCGATGTACGGCGCGGCGCTTCGACCGGTCGCCTTGAACAGTCCCTTGAACCCCGCGGTCGGATTGACTTCGAGGACGTACCAGCCGTCGTGGCCCTCGATGAGGTCCACGCCCGCGCAGTCGAGTCCGATGGTGCTGGCGGCGTCCCGCGCGATGTTCGCCGCCTCCCGCGGGAGTTCGTCGGTGGCGTCCTCCACGGCA
This sequence comes from Halorussus aquaticus, assembly GCF_024218795.1. GTDB lineage: Archaea > Halobacteriota > Halobacteria > Halobacteriales > Haladaptataceae > Halorussus > Halorussus aquaticus. The sequence continues at coordinate 938,066 of NZ_CP100400.1, read as the reverse complement.
CCGCCGAGCGCGACGTTCGTCCGCCAGTCGTTCTCGGGCGCGTATCGGTTCATCGCGCCGACGATGCGGTCGCCGACCACGTACACCCGGAGGTCGCGGTGTTCGCCCTCGTCGCGTTCGATGAGTTCCTGGAGGAACGCCTGCCGGTCGCCGACTCGCGGGTTGACGAGTTCGTCCGGCCCGACCTTCCACGTCCCGCCGCCGTGAGTGCCGATGGCGGTCTTGTACACCGCTTCCTCGCCGAAGTCGCTCCGGCCGTCGTTGAGGCGGTCGTTCGAGAGCGCGAGCAGCGCGTCGGGCACCGGAAGTCCGTCGTCGGCGAGCGTGGTCGCGGCCGAGAACTTGTGGATGGCCGTCATGACAGAACTCGGGTCGTTGAGGACCGGCAGTACCGAGTCGTAGATTTTAGCGAGACCGAGCGCTTCGGACGGCTGTTCGGTGTTCGAGAGCAGGAGGCGGTTCACGACGATGTCCACGTCGGGTTCGAGGCGGACGTCCCCGTCCTGTAGCTGAACCGCCGTGTTCTCCTCTCTGAGCCACGAGGGTTCGTGCCCGAGGTCCGCTATCGCGTTCAGAATCGCCTTGGTTTCTTTGCTGTTGTGAAGACTGAGTACACCGACCCGCACACTCGACCCGTCTGCAGTCATTGGTAGTTACTAGTTGCACGGCATCGGTTAAAAAGGGAGACATCGAACGGTCGCCGAGAATCCAGAGACACCGTCTGCCGCGTCTTTATATAGGGCCGGGTCTGAATGGGTGGTATGACCGGTTCGGAGGAGGACCCGGACGCGTTTACGTACAGCGACGGCATCGTCGAACCGGGACAGACCGAGAACATTCGGTACGGTATCAGCGAGACGTATCTCGGCGACCCGGTTCGCATCCCCGTCACTATCGTCAACGGGACCGAACCCGGACCGACGGTGTTCCTCACGGCGGCGGCCCACGGCGACGAACTCAACGGTATCGAAGTCGTTCGAGAGGTCGCCCACGAGTGGAACCACGAGAACCTCCGTGGGACGCTCGTCTGTCTGCCCGTGTTGAACGTGCCCGGTTTTCTGGCACAGGAGCGCTATCTGCCCATCTACGACCGGGACCTGAACCGGTCGTTTCCGGGGCGACAGGGCTCGACCAGCGCCAAGCGAATGGCCTACCAGATATTCCACAACTTTCTCGCGCCGTGCGACATCGGACTCGATTTTCACACGTCCACGCGCGGGCGGACGAACATGCTACACGTCCGCGCGGACATGGACAACCCCGACGTCAACCGACTCGCCAAGTCGTTCGGGTCGAACGTCATCATCTCCTCGGAGGGTCCCGCCGGAACGCTCCGCCGGGAGACCAGCGACTACGGTATCCCGACCATCACCATCGAGATGGGCGAAGCCCACCGGTTCCAGCGAGAGTTCATCGACCGCGGTCTCGAAGGCGTCGAGAGCGTCCTCTCGGAGTACGGCGTCCACCGCACCCAGTCGGTGAAGTGGCCGGGATGGCGGACCGTCATCGACGACGCCAAGGAGAAGACGTGGATTCGCGCCGACGCGGGCGGACTGGTGGACATGCACCACGACCGCGGGTCGCTGGTCTACGAGGGCGACACCATCTGCACCATCACCAACCCGTTCAAGACCGACAGCGAACCCGTCGAAGCGCCCTTCACGGGACTGCTGGTCGGCGTGCTTGAGAATCCCGTCGTCTACCCGGGAAATCCGCTGTGTCACATGGTCGAACTGTCCGCCAAGACCAGACGCGCGTTGAAGCGCGAACGCGGCAGAACCGAGACGGTGGAGACGCCGACGCCGCCGCCCGAGAACGCGGGAGGTCGGTGACCCTGACGACGCGGACGCGACGGGACGCACCTCGAAAACCGACGGTACGTGCGGACTTCGAGTTCGGCAGTAGGTAGAAACTTCTATTTGCCCACAGTCCAACCTCCCGAACGGACAAGTATGAGTCAATCGTACAATCGAGGCCTCGTCGAAGACTTCGGCCGGTGGCGGGAGTTCACGGCCGGGATGTGGGCCTGGATATTCCACAAGTTTACCGGATGGGTACTCGTCGGCTACCTGTTCACCCACATCGCCGTGCTGAGTACCGCCACGTCCGGTGCGAGCGCGTACACGGACACGATTCAGGGGCTCGAGAGCCTGCTCCTCGTCCGCGTCATGGAGGTCGGCCTACTGGCGGTCGCCGTCTTCCACATTCTGAACGGCGTCCGCCTGCTGTTCGTGGACCTCGGACTCGGACTCGAATCGCAGGACAAGAGCTTCTACGCATCGTTGATAGTTACGGGTGTCATCGTGTTGGCTAGCATCCCGTCGTTCCTCGAGGGGGCGTTCTGAGATGGCCGAACGCTACTCCTCGTTCCGGAGCGGGAGCCTCTCGTGGCTCCTCCAGCGCGTGACGGCGGCGTTCCTCGTCGTGGTGCTGGCGTTCCACTTCTTCCTCCTCCACTTCGTCCACCACGCCTCCGAGGTGACGTTCGCCGGGACGACCGCCCGGATGGAGCAGTGGGGCTACCTCGCCACGATGATACTCTTCCTGATAACCGCGACGTTCCACGGCGTCAACGGCGTGTACGCCGCGCTGCTGAATCAGGGCCTGACGGGCACCAAGAAGACCGCCGTGAAAGGCGTCCTCGCTATCGCTGGCCTCGCGCTGGCGGCACAGGGCGTCTACCTCGCGTTCGTCATGTCGGGAGTGATGTAAAATGAGTACGCAAGTACCAGAAGAAGAAGAGAGAACCGAGAGCATAGAACACGAGGCCGAAACCTCGGTCGAACAGGAGGGCGCGTCGAAGGGCGACCAGCGACGGGCCGACCGCGACGCCAAGCGCCAGCAGTCGGTGTCGGGCGCGCCCGCCGAGATCGAGGGCGAGAGCTTCCGACTGAAGGTGTTCCGGTACGACCCCGAAGTCGAGGGCAAGATGGAACCGCGGTTCGACGACTTCGCCGTCCCGCGCGAGAAGGGGATGACGGTCCTCGACGCGCTCATCTACGCCCGCGACCGCTACGACACCACGCTGACGTTCCGCCACTCGTGCCGACAGGCGGTCTGCGGGTCGGACGCGCTGTTCATCAACGGCCGACAGCGACTCGGCTGTCAGACCCAGATTTCGGACCTCGAAGAGCCGGTTCGGGTCGAACCGCTCCCGCATCAGGACGTGGTGAAGGACCTCGTCGTGGACATGGAACACTTCTACGACCAGATGCACGCGGTCGAGCCGTTCTTCCAACCCGACGAGGAGTCCGAGGGCGACCTCGAAGAGTACAGACAGACCCGCGAGAACCGCGAGAAGATCAAGATGTCCACGCGGTGCATCTGGTGCGGTGCCTGCATGTCCTCGTGTAACATCGCGGCCGGGGACAACCAGTACCTCGGTCCGGCGGCCATCAACAAGGCCTACCGGTTCGCCATGGACGAGCGCGAAGGCGAGAACATGAAGGAACACCGGATGAACGTGATGGACCAGGAACACGGCGTCTGGCGGTGCCAGACCCAGTTCTCCTGTACGAACGTCTGTCCGAAGGACATCCCGCTGACCGAACACATTCAGGAACTCAAGCGGGAAGCGGTCAAGCAGAACCTCAAGTTCTGGTAACAACGCACGAATTTCACAACTATGCACGAACACGACGTTCTGGTAATCGGCGGCGGCGGTGCCGGACTCCGAGCGGCCATCGCGGCCCACGAGGAGGGTGCCGACGTGGCAATCGTCACGAAGCTCCACCCGGTTCGGAGCCACACCGGCGCTGCCGAAGGCGGTATCAACGCGGCGCTCCGCGAGGGCGACGACTGGGAACTCCACGCCTACGACACGATGAAGGGGTCGGACTACCTCGGCGACGCCCCCGCAATCGAGACCCTCGCGCAGGACAGCCCCGAGGAGACCATCCAACTCGAAAACTGGGGGATGCCGTTCTCCCGCGAGGACGACGGCCGGGTCTCCCAGCGACCGTTCGGCGGACTCTCGTTCGCCCGGACGACCTACGCCGGGGCCGAGACCGGCCACCACATGCTCCACACGATGTACGAGCAGGTGGTCAAGCGAGGGATTCAGGTGTACGACGAGTGGTACGTCTCGAACCTCGCGGTCACGGACCACGACGACCCCGAGGACCGGGAGTGCCACGGCGTCGTCGCCTACGACATCAAGACCGGGCAGGTCGAGGGCTTCAAGGCCCGAAACGGCGTCATCCTCGCCACGGGCGGCACCGGACAGGTGTACGACCACACCACCAACGCGGTCGCCAACACCGGCGACGGTGCCGCGATGGCCTACCGCGCTGGCGTCCCGCTCGAAGACATGGAGTTCGTCCAGTTCCACCCGACCACGCTCCCCTCGACGGGGGTCCTCATCTCCGAGGGCGTGCGCGGTGAGGGCGGCATCCTCTATAACAGCGAGGGCGAGCGCTTCATGTTCGAGCACGGCTACGCGAACAACGACGGCGAACTGGCCTCCCGCGACGTGGTGTCGCGCGCGGAACTCACGGAGGTCAACGAGGGCCGCGGCGTCGAGGACGAGTACGTCTACCTCGACATGCGCCACCTCGGCGAGGAGCGCATCACCGACCGACTGGAGAACATCCTCCACCTCGCGCGCGACTTCGAGGGCGTGAACGGTCTCGAAGAGCCGATGCCGGTCAAGCCCGGCCAGCACTACGAGATGGGCGGCATCGAGACCGACGAGAACGGCGAGACCCTCATCGACGGTCTCTACGCCGCGGGCGAGTGCGCCTGCGTCTCGGTCCACGGGTCGAACCGACTCGGCGGCAACGCCCTGCCGGAACTCATCGTCTTCGGCGCACGCGCCGGGCGTCACGCCGCGGGCGGGGACCTCGGCGAGGCCGAGATTACCAAGGGCAAGACGGACGAAATCGAAGAGGAGGACGGTCTCGAAACGCCCGTCGAACCCGGTGCGGTCGAAACCGGCGACGACGTGGCCGCAGACGGCGACGAAGATGCCGTGGCGGACGGAGGGGCCGCGGTCGTCGAACCCGAGGAGACGGTCCGACGCACCATCGAACGCGAGCGCACCCGTATCGAGCGACTCATGGAGAAGGACGACGGCATCCAGCACGCCGAACTCCGCGAAGAACTCCAGCAGTCGATGACGGCGAACGTCAACGTCTTCCGGAACGAGGAGAACCTGAAGGACGCGCTGGAGGACATCCGGGAGGTCCGCGAGGCGTATCAGGACGTGTACGTCAACGACCCGTCGCGGACGTTCAACACCGACCTCATCCACACCATCGAGACCCGCAACCTCATCGACCTCGCGGAAGCCATCACCCTCGGCGCGCTGGCGCGCGACGAGTTCCGCGGCGCACACTGGCGACAGGAACATCAGGAGCGCAAGGACGACGAGTGGCTCAAGCACACGATGCTCTCGTGGAACGACGGGTCGCCCGAACTCTGGTACAAGCCGGTCATCCTCGAAGGACAGGACAAGACCTACGAGCCGAAAGAGCGGTCCTACTGACCGACGCGACCGTTTCCGCGAGACCTGCGTTCGGGCTCACCCGTTCGCTCGTTTCTGCAGTCACTCCGCGACTCGTTGTAGCGAACGCGAACGTCGTCTCGGAGGGAGCGACAGCGACGACGCTCGGTGCCGATGTCTCCGTTAGTGGCACAGCCCTCTCGGGGTAGTCGGACTGGCGGTCCCGCAGTGTGCGCACACTGTCGTCGCCCGGAACCGCACGAGGCGTCCGGTCCGAGTTCGTCTCGGCTTCGTACTTGAACCCTCGGCCGAACCGTGGACGGCCCCACAGCGTTACGCGGAGAGAACAGAGTCGTCTATCCGGCGAGTCCGAGCATCGAGAGGAGGTCCACGCCCGCGTCGAAGTATTCGACCGTCTTGTAGCCGACGTAGATCCCGACGATACCGACGACGCCGGGGAGTTCCGGCGGCGCGGGCATCGGAATCCCGAGGAAGGTGAACAGCGCGCCCGTGACGAACCCCGTCAGGAGTGCGAGGAGGGTGAGTGTGACGTTCATGTCCTCGGCGTTGGCGCTGGAACTCAAAAGCAGTTTCTGGTTGCGGGTGTCGGGAACAGGCTCGGAAGCCACACCCGCTCGTCCGTCTCACGGAGCGCAGAGCAGTGACTCGGAGCAGTCGCGATACGGAGAACTGCGTGGAAGGGCGGAAAAGCGGGTCGTTACCTCAGCGCCACTGCGAAAGGGTGTTCGACTCGTCGAACGGCATCGCCAGATACGCTTCGTCGTTCGAGATGTCGGCGATGACGGTCGTGCGTTCTTCGTCGCTGTCGTCCACAGCGAACATGACTTCTCCCTCTTCGAACGATTCGTCGAGGTCTGACGTGGGGATTGTCCAACTCAGGGTAGATCACCGTCGTTCGTTTCGACGTACCCGGTTGTAGCCGCGGTAGGTTCTTTAGTATACACCACCCTCCCGTTCGTAACGGGAGGTTACGGGCGTCTTACTGCCGCCAAAACGATTGAAACGGAGCGATACGCCCGGCGTTCAGCCCCGCAGTCTGCCCGCGAGGAGCGCCGCGCCGAGCAAGGCGACCAGCGACACACCCGGACCGAACCCGGGGACGCCACCGCTGGTGTCCGACCCGGCGTCGGTCGTCGCTCCACCGGCGTCCTGCGCGTTCACTTCGACTTGGACCTCCTCGGTCACCGTGGCACCGTACTCGTCCTCGACGACCACCGTGACCGTCTTGGTACCCGCCGACCCGAAACTGTGTTCGACCGACTCGCCCGTCACCGTCGCGCCGCCGAACTGCCACGTCACCGTCACGTCGCCGACGTCGTCGCTCACGTTAGCCGAGAAACTGCTCGCCTTGCCGACCGTCGCGGCGTCCGGCGTCCGGACGCTGACCGTCGGCCGGTCGTTGACCACGAGCGTCGCCGTCGCGGTGTCGCGGAGTCCGTTCTCGTCGGTGACCGTCAGGTTCACCGTGCGCTCGCCCGGACGCTCGAAGCTGACGGTCGCCGTCTTCCCGGTGGCCGACCGCTCGCCGACGGACCACTCGTAGCGCGTCAGCGTGGCGTTCTCGGCCATCGACCCGCTCGCGGACAGTTCGACGGTGTCGCCCGCCATCACCGCGTCCTCGGCGTCGATGCTCGCGCTCGGGGCGGGCACGGACGTCACCGCCAGCGTTCTCGCGCCCTCGGTCTCGGCCGAGAGAATCGCCGTGCCGTTCGCCTCCGAGACCACCGTCGTCCGTCGCAGCGACCAGCCGTCGGCAGTGCGCTGGGCCACGCGGACGTCCGAGAGGTCGGTCTCGACGGCGCTCTTCTGGACCGCGAACTCGACGGTGGCCGACCCGTCGGTCACCGCCTCGGACCCGTTCATCGACACCGCGTAGAGGGGGTCGCCGGGCGGCGAGAGCGCGGAGAGGTCGGTGCGCTCGGCGACCGCGAGGACTCCCGAGACGTTCGAGTCCGCGAGCGTGACGGCCTGCACCGGCGAGTCCTCGAACCTCACGGTGGTCCCGGACTCGTTGGCGTCGTCGTCCTCGACGGCCGCGACCGCGGGGCCGCCGACCCGGACGACCCACCCGTCGCGGTTGTCGCCGTAGCTCGTGGACTCGCCGACGGCGAGGTAACCCCCGCCGTGGCCCTCCACGACCGGCCAGAACTTGTCCCAGTAGTTCTGGCCGTACGTCCGCTGCCAGTCGAGTTTCCCCGCGGAATCGGTCTTCAGGACCCAGCCGTCAGCCCCCGAGTCCCCGAGGACGTGCTTCGTCCCGGAGACGGCGTACCCGCCGTCGGGGTCGTCGTGGATACCGAAGAAGGCGTCGGACTTGGCGGTGCCGTAGGTCCGCTGCCACTGGGTCTGGCCGTCGCCTCGAATCTTGAGCAGCCAGCCGTCTTCCCCGCCGGCGCCGCGACTGGCGGTCCGACCGGCCAGCACGAACCCGCCGTCGGACGCAGCGGTCGCGTCGTGGACCCGGTCGAACTCGCCGCCGCCGTAGGTCCGTTGCCAATCGAGTTCTCCCCCGCTATCGGTGCGCAACACCCACGCGTCGCCGGGGTCCACGCTGCTGCCCTCGGTGGTTCCGGTCAGGAGGAGTTCGCCGTTTCCGGTCACGAACACCGAGTTGACGTACTCGTCGGCCCCCGACCGGCGCGTCTCGTAGGTCTCGCTCCAGACCTCGTCCCCGTTCGGAGAGAGTTCCATCAGCCACCCTTCGGCGGACCCGCTGTCGTCCTGCCAGCCGCCGACGTACAACGTCCCGTTCGAGCGCGTGAGCGACCAGAGCGCCGACGGACCGCTGTCGTCGTAGGTCCGCTCCCACTGCTTCTCGCCGTCGGGACCGAGTTTCATCACCCATCCCGTCCACGCCTGTCCGATGCGCTCGGTCTCCATTCCGGCGACGAGGTAGCCGTCTTCGACCTGCACCACGTCGTAGATGCGGTCTGTCCCCGGTCCGCCGTAGGTCCGTTCCCACTTCGTCTGGCCGGTCCGGTCGAGCATCGAGACGTAGCCGTCGTGCTTCCCGTCGGTCGCCGAACTGTTCGACCACCCCACGACCAGATAGCCGCCGTCCGTCTTCAGGCCGGTCGCTAGCTTGTCGTCGTCACCCCCGCCGACCGTCTTCGCCCAGCGCTGAGACGGTCCCGACGAGTTCCCGGCGTCGTCGGGCGTACTCGCGGCCGTTACGGGTCCAGTGACCGGGGCCGCGACGACGAACAGCGCGAGCAGCGTCGCCAGAACAGTTCGGTTCACGTTCGGTACCTCCGTTCGGGAGTCGCGTAGTCGTTCCTGAGCATCGTAGTTCACTGTGGTACGTGTTATTCTGACGTTGAAGCGTTCTCGCCGGACGGAGACCGCCCGAGCGAGGGTTATCGGGGAGGTACCGCCGTTCGAGGCTTTGTTATACGCGAGTTGTCGCCCGCGTAGGCCGCGCCTGAACACTGCGCGCAGCGTTTCGCGAATCGCCGGACGCGGCGCTGCCGACCGGAAGCTCGGCGTGCGGCCCCGAGTAACGTCGCGTTGTACTCCGACAGCCGGGCGATAACAAAGTAGCAATCCGGCGTTGGAAGGGTGTAATGAGCCGTCGAACTCTCCTCGGTCAGTATCGGACGAACGTCGCCGCCTCCCCGGACGACCCATGAGTCACGGAACGACGGACGAGACGCTCGTGGACCGCCTCGCCCGCCCGACGCTCCCGCTCGACCTGCTCGCTATCGTCGGATACGCCGTGGTCGCGGTCGTCCTCCTGTCCCGACCCGGCGTGTACGGGTCGCCGCTGGGGGTCGCGGTCGGTCTCCCGCTGGTGTTGTTCGCACCGGGCTACGCGCTCGTCGCCCTGTTGTTCCCCGGTGCGACGCCCGACGACGCCGCGACCGGTCGGACCCTCGCGGCCGTCCGCCAGCACGGACTGGTCGAGACCGAGCGCGCGGCGCTCGGGTTCGGTCTCAGTCTGGCGGCGCTCCCGATTCTGGGCGTCGCGCTCGCGGTCTCGCCGTGGGGAATCGACCCGGGCACCGTCCTGCTGTCGGTGGCGGCGCTGACGGTCTCTCTCTCCGCCGCGGCCGGGGTGCGCCGCCTCCGGCGTCCGGTCGACCGCCGGTTCGCGCTCCCGATTCGGGCGTGGGCCGACGGCGGTCGTCGGGCCGTCTCCACCGGGTCGCTGGCCGACAGGGCGGTCAACGTCGGTCTCGCGGCCGCCGTCGTCGTCGCCGTCGCCGCCGTCGGCTACGCGGTAGCCGCGCCGGGCGGCGGTCAGGAGTTCACCAGCGTCGCCCTGCTCTCCCAGAACGAGACCGGTGAACTCGTCGCGGACGACTACCCGGAGAACTTCGAGCGCGGCGAGAGCCGACCGCTGGTGGTCGAACTGGCCAACCACGAAGGCGAGCGGACGAGTTACTCGGTCGTGGTCGAACTCCAGCGAGTCAGACAGGCGGCCGACGGCGGCGCGAAGGTGGTCGAGGACCGCAAGCTGGCGACGTTCACGCCGACCATCGGCGCGGGGCAGGAGTGGCGGACCACCCACGAGGTGACGCCGACGATGACCGGCGAGGACCTCCGACTGGCCTACCTCGTCTACGAGGGCGACCCGCCGACGGACCCGACCACCGGGAACGCCTATCGCAACGTCTACGTCTGGGTGAACGTGACCGCGTGACGACTCCCGATGTCCAATCACTAATCCCGATGTCCAATCACTAATCCATGTGGCCGTGGGAACACCTCGCCGTCGGCTACCTCTGCTACTCGCTTCTGGTCCACGCGCTCTACGGTCGCGCGCCGCGGGCGTGGCCGGTCGCGGCGGTAGCGCTCGGTACGCAGTTTCCGGACCTCGTGGACAAGCCGCTGGCGTGGACGTTCGGCGTCCTGCCCTCGGGCCACTCGCTGGCCCACTCGCTGTTCGCGGCGCTGCCGGTCGCGGCGCTCGCGGTCACGGTGGCGGCGGCGCTCGACAGACGGAGCGTCGGCGCGGCGTTCGCGTTCGGCTACCTCAGCCACCTCCCCGCCGACGTCTTCTACCCGCTGCTCGTCGGCGGCGAACCCAACTACGGCTTCCTGCTCTGGCCAGCGATTCCGGCGTCCGGGACCGAGACCGGCGTCGGATTCCTCGCCATGGTCAGGACGCTGTTCGCGCGGTACGTGACCGAACTGGCCAGCGGCGCGATATCGGCGTACGTCGCGGTCGAACTCGGCCTGCTGGCGTCGGTGGTGGCGCTGTGGCTGTACGACGGCACGCCGCCGCTCCGGTCCGTGTGGTCGCGGGTGCGGGTGAGTCGCCCGGCCGAGGAACCCCGATGACCAGCGGCCGACCTCCGTGACTCGACTCCCCCTTGCCCCGCTGTAGCACGCTTACCGCGGTCGAAGCGACGGCGTAGCCCGCCGCAGGCCGTCTATAACAATGGGTCCGAGGGACGGACCTACCCGCGTGAACGACGACGAGAGTCCGCCGACGAGACGTGCGTGGCTCCGCGCCGCCGGAGCGACCGTCGTCGCCGGGTCGCTCGCGGGGTGCGGCGAGTTCGCCCCCGATACCACGACCCGAGGGACCACGGCTCGTTCAACCGAAACGACCACCGGCGCGACCCCCGAGACGGCGACTCAGACCGAGACCGGACCGAACAGGACCACGAACGACCTCGTCGAGGCGGCCGACTACGGCACGGTCGTGAACGTCGCGGAGGCGGGCGCGGACGCCTCGGGCGGGGAGGCGATAAATCCGATCCTGGAAGAACACGTCGGCGACGACACGCTGCTCTACTTCCCGTCCGGGCGCTACCGACTCGACGAGTGGCGAGCGACTGGCTACCGGAACCTCGGTATCGTCGGCGAGAACGCCGCGCTCGTCCCGCCGAAGGACGTCAACTACTGGCTGATGTGGGGCGACCTCCGGGAACTCCTGTTCGCGGGGTTCACCATCGACTGCCGCGGCGACAACGTCGCGCCGGTGTCGCACATCTCGGTGAGCGGCGGCACCAACGCCGTGAAGGACGTGACTGTCCGCGGGCACCGACGCGCACCCCGAACGGCCTTCGAGATAGCCGCCGCGGACCCGAACGCCGACCTCCGGTTCGAGAACGTCTCGCTCCCCGACGGCTCCACCAACGGGCACGCCCTCTACGTGTTCCCCGACAGCGTCGGCCGACTCACCTTCCGGGACTGCCGGATCGAACACTGGCGCGAGGGACTGTACGCGGCGTACCACTCCGGCCCGCTCCGAGTCCTCGGGGGCTACTACGCCAACAACGGCATCGAGCAGGTCCGGGTCGGCGGCGGGACGAACGGCGCGCTGGTCCGCGGCGTGACCGTGCGCGTGGACAACCCAAAACAGCCCCAGCACAAGCCGAACATGCGCGGTATCTGGGCCGAGGAGGGCGGGAGCGTCCGCATCCGCGACTGCGACATCGCCATCACCGACCTCACCGGCACCTACAGTTCCGGCGGTATCGTCGTCGGCCGCCAGTTCGGCGAGGCCGTCGTGGAGAACACCCGGATTCGGACCGACGCAGACACCCTCGCGGTCAACGTCAGGGACCCCATCGAGAGCATGCAGGGCCAGACCGTTCCGAGCATGGGCGCGCTCCCGAAGCGGACGCGGTTCAGGGCGCGGGGCCTCCGCATCTCGGGCACCGCGAGCGACGGGCGAGCGGTCCGCGCCAACGGCCGCGACGACTGCCAGTTCGAGAACGTCTGCATCCAGCACTCCCGCGGGTCCCGCGACGGCATCTCGGTCACCGACGCCGAGGGCTGTTCGGTCAGCGACTCGACCATCGACGTGAGCGGCGAGGCGGTCGTCAGCGAGTCCGCGACGGTGCAGACCACCGGACTCACCACGGAGGGGTCCTGCTGAACGCGAGCGTCTACTGGCCCAGACGCGCCTCGAACGCCCGAACTCCGTGGTCGCTCGACGCAGTCAATATCTGTCCCCGCGAGTACGCTTTTGCTCCTGCGCGATAACGAGTCGGTATGCCCCGCGTCGCACTCATCGCCCACGACGACGAAAAGCCGGTCATCGTGTCGCTCGCCCGGGAGTACGAGTCGCTGCTATCGAACTTCGACCTCGTCGCCACGGGCACGACCGGCGAGCGAATCGCCGACGAAGTCGGACTCGCCGTCGAGCGCAAGGAGTCGGGTCCCATCGGCGGCGACACCCAGATCGGTGCGGAGGTCGTCGAGGGCGACATCGACGGCATCGTGTTCCTGCGCGACCCGCTGACCGCGCAGGCCCACGAACCGGACATCACCGCGCTCCTGCGACTCTGCGACGTTCACGACGTACCGATGGCGACGACGCGCGCCTCCGCGGAGTACCTGCTGGACGGATTGGCCGCCGACGTTGGGGAAGAGGCGTGAGACGGGATAGAGCAATCGAGACGGGGAAGTAGTGGCTGGAGAGCGGAGAACGACGTTCGCAGAACGAGACGAAGAAGCTGATTACTGCGTGAGCAACTGAAGACCGCACAGCACCGCGACCGCATCGTGACTGCGCCAGCACTGTGAGGACCGCAGGGAAGTCGGACGTCCCGGACCGCTCAGATGTACCCGAGGTCGCTCAGACGCTCCTCGACAGACCCGTCGTCGGCCGGGCCGTCGCCCCGCGAGTCGTCGCTGCCGAACGGAACCTCGCCGTAGTCGGCGCGCGCGACCGACTCCGAGAGCAGGTCGTCGGGCACTTCCCCGGTCATCCGACCGGGCACGTCGAGACCGGCGGCCGCCATCGCTATCGGGGCCACGTCGGTGAGCGAGAGGCGGTCCGGGACGGACCCGGCGGTGGCGTCCTCGAACGACGGACCCGCGGCGAGGAACACCCCGTCGCGCTTGTGGTCGTGGTCGTCCACCGGCACGAACTCCTGTCCGATGAGGTTGGTGCTGAGAGCGTGGTTCATGTCCGCGGGCGCGAACAGCACGTCGCAGGCGTACTCCGCGAACGGGCCGTCGTACACCTCCTCGCGCCGTCGGACCCACTCGAACACGGGGTCGCCGTCGGGCGTGCGGAGGTCCGAGAGCGTCCGAATCAGGTCGTCGCGGACCTGCTCGTACTCCTCGGGCGTGACGATGCCCTCGGGTTCGCGCCCCGCCAGATTCACCCGGACTCCGAGTTCGATGCTCCGGCAGTAGGCCGTCGATTCGGCCCAATCGACGCCCTCGCTGGCGGCCGACACCGCCTCGTAGGGGAGGACGTTCGAGAGGAACTCCCCGAGACCCAACCGCGTCGCCAGCGCGTAGGCGTCGCCCGGCGAGACGCCGACCCGGTCGAGCGTGGCCGTGGCGGCCGAGACGACCTGCCCGGTGACCGACCGACCGCCTCCGGCGGCGGCCGCCGACCCGTCGCTCTCCGAGGACTTCCCGGTCAGGGTCGCCTTCTCGGTCATCAGACTCGGTCCCGACGGGTCGGTCGTCGTCTCGACGAACCCGGCGTTCCGGAGAATCTCGTTGACGTAGACGGTGTAGCCGTCCACCCGACCCATGCCGTGGTCCGAACAGACCACGACGTTGGCGTCGTCGGCGACCGCTCGCACCCGGCCGAGGACCTCGTCGGCGCGCTCGTACGCCCGGCGGAACGTCTCGCGGTCGTCGAAGTCGTGGAAGACGGTGTCGGTCTTCTGGACCTGCACGACCGCGACCCGCCAGTCGTACTCGGTCAGCAGGTACTCGGCGGCCTCCCCGCGCATCCGAATCAGGTCGAGCGAACTCCCCTCCTCGTCGTCGCAGTCCTCGCTGGTCTCGGCCTCGGAGTAGATTCGATACTCCTCGCCGATGGCCTCGGTGAGTTCGTCGCGGACGCCCTCGGGATAGCCCCCGTCCTCCTCGTGGGCGAGATACCCCGGCACGAGGACGCCCTCGACGGGTTCGGCGGAGTGCGTGACCGGGACGTTCAGCACGACGACGGGTTCCGCTATCGCGGTCAGGTAGTTCCAGATGGCCGGTTCCCGGACGTGGTCGCGCGTGACTAGCACGTCGTCGCTGGGGTAGCCGTCGGTGTGGTGGAAGAAGCCGTAGGTACCGTGGTGGCTCGGGTCGGTCCCGGTGTACATCGACGGCCACGCGCTTCCGGTCCACGGCGGGAACGTCGATTCCAGCGGTGCCTCGACCCCCGACTCGCGCAGCGACGCGAAGTTGGGCAGCGACGACTCGAAGGCGTCGAGGTAGTTGAAGTCCAGCGCATCGAAGCCGAGGACGACGGTGTTGTGGTTGCTCGACATCGGTCTCCCGCGGTCGGGTTCTCCGCGACCGCTCTCGGGACGGCTACGCGTTCGCGGCGTATTGTTGTCGGGCGCTTAGGCCGACGACACAGAACGGTTAACGAGTGTAGCTATTCGTGATTCCGAAGTTTGTGTCCGAGACAGCGTCGCGTCCGCCGAATCGTAGCGTCTGGGCTGTGAAGCGCCGCGTCTGGCGGTCCACGTGCGCTCGCGGGACCGAATCCGCTTCGACGGTCGAGTCGCGCCTCGGCGGACGCCAGCGCTACCGCCGAGTCGTCGGGTTAAGCGACTGCTGTACGCGCTCTCAGGTCCGAACTATCTGCTACCACGGTGCGGGGACCACTCCGAAGTGCCAGAGGGCGAGCGCCAGCAGGACGAGAATCGCCTTGGCGAGTCGGCCGCCGGAGTCGGTCACGACCACGAGTTTGAGACCTTCGAGTTCGCCGAGCGTCGGCACGCTCGCACGCTCGACGCGCAGGCGGAGTTTCGCCCGCACGAGGGTCGGCCGCTCGGACTCGGAATCGGGGTTCTTGGAGGTCATTGGTCGGGTGACTGAGTCGGTTCCCGCTCGATGTTACCCCGCCCGGCGTGACGCCGCCAGAACGACGAGTCGGTCGATGGCGGAGCGCCTTCGATAATTAAATTAGAGCGTGGAAGAAAATAAGCTCTTCGCCTGTTGAAACTGTTTATCTAAATTTCTTGTAGACGCTCGACAGCGCGTTGGTGACCCGCGACCCCTTCTCCATGGTGTAGTACGACCGGAGTCGCGGACCGAACTTGGCCTTGTAGCCGCAGAGTCGCTGCTCGTTCGCGCCCACCAAGTCGTAGTTCTCGACGCCGCGGTCCATCGCGTCGGTCATGACGGCCCAGTCCACGAGGTCGTTGACCGGCAGGTCGCGGTCGTGTTTCGCGCCGCCCTGCCACCGATAGGCGGTGTCGCCCGACTCCAGCACGACCATCCCGCCAGCGACCTCGCCGTCGATTTCGCAGGCGTAGGGCCTGACCGTCCCCTCCGGAAGCTGCTCGTAGAGGTCGGTCACGAACGCCGGGGTCACTCCGTAGCTCTCGCCCTGTTCGTCGTGGCGGTCCCGGACCTGCGAGATGATGGTCCGAATCTCGTCGCGGCCGCCCTCGTACACTCGGTAGTCGCCCTCGGTCCGGATGTTGTTCCGGGCGTCGCTGGAGAACGACATCAGCACGTCCTCCTCGCCGGGAGTGAGGTCCACCGAGTAGGTGTGGCGCACGTCGATGTCGAAGTCCCGCCACTCGAAGGGCCGCACGTCGCGGTACGACGGTGCGGTCCGCACGTTGACGTACTTGGGACCGAGTTCCCGCTCCACCCAGTCGAGACACCCCTCCACGAACCGCCGGTTGCGGCGCTCGCGCTTGCGGCGCTTGAGCTTTCGGTGGTTCAGGAGCGCCGGGCCGAGATACGAGACCCAGAGGCTCGGTGCCGGGGAGAACGCCGTCGTCATCCCGCCCTTTCGGGTCTCGAAGACGGGGAGCAACCCGACCGGTTCCTGTCCCTTGTAGCCGACGAGCGGGTGAACTCGGGCGTCGGCGTGGTCGGCCTGCGCCGCGAGCGACCCCCGATAGTGGAAGGCGCTCGCCTGTGGCGACCGCTCCACGAGGTCGTCCCACTCGTGGTGGTCCAACTCCGTCGCGCGTCCGATACTGATGCCGTCGTTGTCGATAATTGTCACGCTCATGCTCTGCGTTATTCGAGGTAACCGAGGTCCGCGAGTCGCGCCTCCACGTCCCCGTCGTCAGTCGTAACCTGTCCGCCCGCGTCGAACGCGGGGTACGATTCAGTGCCGACCGCCCCGACCGCCGGGAGGACCGACCCGTCCATGCGCTCGGCCGCCGGAACCCCCATCGTCGCCAGAACCGTCGGAGCCACGTCGAAGAGGTGCGCGCCCGAGAGGTCCGCGCTCGGGGTCACTCCGTCCCCCGAAATCGCCACGATGCCGTCGCGCTTGTGGTTGTACGGTTCGCTCGGCGGGGCGAACTGGCCGTCGCCGACCCGGGTCGAGAGGAACTCGTCGTAGTCGCGCGGGACCGTCACCACGTCCGGGGCCGCCTCGACGTAGGGACCCGAGAAGACCTCTTCGCGCCGGGCGACTCGCTCGAAGACCGGTTCTCCGTCGGGCGTCTCCACGCCCGAGAGCAGGTCCACGATGTCCGCGCGGAGGCGGTCGTACTCCGCCTCGGAGACGACGCCGTCGGGTTCGCGACCCGCCAGATTCACCCGGACGCCGAGTTCGATTCGGTCCCTCGCGTACGCCCGCGAGGCCGGGAAATCGACCTGTTCGGACCCGGCGCGGGCGACTTCGGTCGGGACGCGCTCTGCCACGAAGTCGGCGAGACCCACCGCGTCGAGGGCCGCGTGGATGCGCTGACTGGTGAGTCCGACTCCCGCGAGTCCCGCCACGACGCGTTCGAGCGTGGTCGAGTCGTCGTCAGACTCGGTCTTCCCCTCCTCGCCGTCCTGCAACTGGTTGTCGGCGATGGTGGACCACGTGGGCATCCCCTCGCCTTCGGTGGTGGTCTCGACGAGTCCGCGCTCGCGCAGCAACTCGTTGGGTCGGAACTCGTGGCCGGTGTACTCGCCCATGCCGTGGTCGCTGGCGACGACGACGGTGTCGGGGTCGCACTCTTCCAGAATCGACCCGACCTGCCGGTCCACCGCTTCGTAGACGGCCCGGACCTTCCCGTGGTCGCCGGGGAACTCGTGGAAGACGGTGTCGGTCTGCTGGAACTGGACGAAGCCGAACTCGGGGTCGAAGCGGTCGGCGAGGTGGCGGAACGCTCGGCCCCGCATCCCCACGAGGCGCTCGTACCACTCGACCGCCTCTCGGCCGTCGGCGTCGCGGGGCGCGTACACTCGGTACTCGCCGATTTCCTCGCGGAGCTCGTCGAGCAGTCCCTCGGGGTGGCAGTCGGGGTCCTCCGGCGCGGTGTAGCCCGGTACGACCGCGCCGTCGATTTCGCGCGGCGGGTGCGTGACCGGCGCGTTGACCACGACGCTGGTCTTGTCGCGACCGTCGAGGAGTTCCCAGAGGGTGCGCTCGCGGACGTGCGTCGCGTTCACCACGTCCCAGTCGTAGCCGTCGAAGGTCAGGAACCCGAACACCCCGTGCTTACCCGGGTTGACGCCGGTGTACAGGGAGGGCCACGCGCTCGGCGTCCACGGCGGAATCTGGGACTCCAGCGGCCCGGCCGCGCCGGTCTCGAACAGCGACTCGAGGTGTGGCAACGAACCGGCCTCGAAGAGCGGGTCGAGGACCGACCGACACCCCGCGTCTACTCCGACGAGGAGAGTCTGCAAACTCGTCTGCGGGCGGTCAGCCATGTACCGTCTATCACCGTTCGTTCGGCCTTTGTTATGGTCCGTCTGTCAGCCGTGAGATACCACTTATCGGCGGAAATGCCGGGTTAAGCCGTCGTTACCGTCCCGAAACCGAGCGTTGCGACGAGACTGTCCCGACTGTTTCACCGGCGGCCATAACACTTAAATTGGTAATGTAGCATTGAACTGAAGTCGGAACCTTTAAGAATAGATAGTGTCGCATTGAGAATTACATGGCACGCGACGAGACGGCACGCGAACGCAGTTCGGAAGACTCACTCCTCGACCGACGGTCGTACCTCAAGCTGGCGGGGGCGGCGGCGGCGTCGGTCGCGGCGGCAGGCGCATCGAGCAGGTCCGCGGAGGCGGCGTCCTACGACACCATCGAGGTCTCTGCCGGAGAGACCAAGGTCATCAACGTGGACGCTGGCGAGACGTTCGAGAACAAACTCATCGACATCACGGCCGACGGCGCGCACGTGAAACTGATGACTAACGGCAGCGGTTGGACGGTCCGCAACGTCGGTGTGAAAGGCCAGAACGACAACATGAGCAACACCTACGGGACGTTCTACCTCCGCTGTACCGACGACGGCGAGGCGCTGGCCGAGAACATCTACTTGGGCGACGGCGCGGTGGACCGCTGCGGACACGCCGCGGTGTCCGACTGGTCCAACGCCGGGACGGTCACGATCCGGAACATCCACGTGGCCGGGTGGGCGGCCGACGGGATGTACATGTCCCATGCGGGCAACACGGTCAAACAGACCATGGGCGTCACGCAGATAGAGAACGCCTACCTCAAGAACAACAACATCGAGAACTGTCGGCTCGGCACGCCCGGCAGTTACATCAAAGACAGCGTCATCCACGTCGAGAGTCAGGACGCGGTGACCTCCAACGAGTCGGGGCAGGTCAACGCCCGCGGTCTCTGGTTCAAGGAGCAGTCCGGCCTGAAGGCCGTCAACTGCGACATCTCGGTCACGGGTTCGCACGCCGTGTTCGCCAGCGACGGCGGGTCGGGCACGCTGGAGAACTGCCGCGTCGAAGGGCCTATCACCGGGCCGGTCGAGCAGGTGAACGTCTCCGGAAGCCCCGACGTGTCGGCGCCCGACAGCGTCCCGATGTCGGCCGAAGAGGCCGCCTCCGGCCAGATAGACTCCTCGTCGAACACCTCGTCGTCCACGGACACGACTTCGTCCACGGACACGACCGACTCCACGCAGGACGACGGCCAGCAGTCCGGCGACGGACAGGGCACGCTCCTCGAACTCGTCCCGGACGACAGCGCCAACAGCGTCACGTACGAGTTCACCGTCGAGGGGAGCGTCCGCAAGCGCACCTCCGGGTCGGGCCACACCGCCGAGGGAGGCGACAGCGTGACCGACAACGGCGACGGCACGGTGACCGTCTCCGGGGTCGCTGGCAACGGGTACGGCGACGCCTTCTTCGTGGACGGGGCCATCACCTCGATGAGCCTCGACGAGAGCATCTGGACGCTCAAACTCGGTGGAAACGAGGTCACCGCGGACGACCTGACGCTCCCGAACAAACTGGTCATCGACGGCGGTAACCGGCCGCGCTCGTCGGCCGACTACACCTTCGAGGTCAGCGGCGCGGTCCGCAAGGACACCGACCTCGGGTCGGTCCAGAAGAGCGACAGCGTCTCGGACGGGACGATAACGGGCGCTGTGTTCGGCGGCACGGACGGCTACCGGTTCTCCGGCGAGATAACCGGCTTCAGCCTCGACGGTCCCGCGAACGTCCGCGTCGAGGACGGGTCCTGAGTCGAGGCAGTCGGTCCCCACTGACGCGTTCCCGGACTCTCCGCTTGCTGACGACTCTGCGATTCAAGACCGGGGCACCCTGCTATCGGCGTGGCCCTCCATTCCGCGTCCCCTCTCTGCGGTCCCAGTCCTCCACGACTTCCCCCTCGTCCCTCCGACTCTCCTCTTTGCCCTCTACGACTCTTTCCGTTGCTCTCCACACGACTCTCCCCCTTACCCTCCACGACTCCCCCACCTCGTTCGCCCGCTGTGACTCCCCTGCTGTCCTGCGAGACTCCCCTCCACTTCCGTTCCGAGTGACCGTCGCGTTTCCGCGACGGCAGATCGACTCGACCGGCCGTCCAGCGTCGGTCGAACACGTCGATCGCGGTACTGTTGCACACTGTTCCGTCGGTAATCGACCGCGGAAAGGTGGGGTTACCGAACGGGACGAGCGACATCAGTTCACGCTCGCGGAGCGCTTTCCGGTGGACGGACTCCCGAGAGGCGTTTGCTCCCCACCGACACCGCGCAACAGTCTTACTTAAATAAACAACCAAGCATTGAACCTAAGTCGGTACCTTTTTCAGGTGGTAATCACGCATTGAACATTGCATGGCACGCGACGCGACGGCACGCAACTCCGAATCCGAGTCTTCCCCCTTCGACCGACGTTCGGCCCCCAACGTGGCAGGTGCAGTCCCGGCGACGGTCGCCGGGGCGCGAACAACGATTCTAGGACGGGCGTCCGACGAGACGACGACGGTCTCCGCCGGGGTGAGCGACCGGTTCCCTGTCTGCGAGTCGGCCGAGGACTCGTTCGCCGACGGAACGGAGGGTCACGATGGCTCCTAAGAACGCACAGGACACCAGCGAGCGCTGGCACGAAGCCCCGCGCGACCCCGAACCGTCGGACCTCGGCTACGAGATGGACGACTGGGAAGTCATCCGCGCCCGGAAGGACGACCGGGGCCACCTGATGTTTCTCCCAGAAGAAGAGGACATGCTCCGCGAGGAGGCGTTCATCGTCGCCGACTCGCGTTCGGTCTGCGACGTGATGGACCGCATCTAACCCGAGCGCGTCTCGCCTGACCGCGTCGAATTCGTCTCTCGCTCGACCCCCCTCGTCCGACTCGGTTTTCACTCGACCGTCTCTTTCTCACGTTCCGCCCGACTGCTTCTCCCTCTACGTCTACCGACGCGCCTCTTCGACCAGCCCTCGGGCTTCCGCGAACAGTTCATCGGTCCGCGCTTCGCTTCTGGCTTCCGCAGTCACTCTGACCAGCGGTTGGGTCCCGCTGGCGCGCACGAGGAACCACCCGTCGTCGGTCCCCACGCGCACGCCGTCGAGGGTCGACACGTCGTCGTACGCCGCGAATGCACGTTCGCGGACGTGCTCGACGACCGCCTCCTTCTGCTCGGTCTCGACGTTCCCGCGCCGGAGCGGGTAGCGGTCGACCTCGCCCACGAGCGCGTCGAGCGACCCCCGCCGCGAGACCAGTCCCGCCAACCGACACGCCGCCAGCGGGCCGTCCGGGCAGAGGGTCTCGTCGGGCCATATCCACGCGCCGCTCGGTTCGCCGCCGAAGGCGACACCGCCGTCGGTCGCTCGCTCGGCCACGTACACGTCGCCCACGCGCGTCCGCGAGACCGACACGCCCTGCGTTTCGAGGAGGTCGGCGACGGTCAGACTCGTGTCCACCGGGACCGCCACCTCGTCACCGGGGTTGGCGGCCTCGCGGGCGAACAGCGCGAGCAGGAGGTCGCCCGACACGAACTCGCCGCGCTCGGTGACCGCCCGCATCCGGTCGGCGTCCCCGTCGTGGGCGATGCCGAGGTCGGCGTCGGTCGCGGCGACGAACGACGAGAGGTCCCGGCAGTTCTCTGCGGTGGGTTCGCTCGGCCGGGCCGGGAACGAGCCGTCGGGCCGCTCGTTGAGCGTCAGCACGTCGTGGCCCAGTCGCCGGAGCGCCTCGGCCGTGACCTGTCCGACGCCGCTGCCCACGTCCACGACGACAGAGAGGTCGCCCGACGCGGCCCCGCGCACTACTTCGGTCGCGTGGCGTTCCGCCGCGCCGTCCCACTCGGTGACCTCCCCCAGTTCGTCCCACGCCCGGAGGTCGAAGTCTTGTTCGCGTACGCGCGAGGCAATGGTCTCGCGCTGGCGCTCGTCGAACGCCTTCCCCGAGGGGTTCCAGAGCTTCAGCCCGTTGTCCGGGGCCGGATTGTGACTCGCGGTCACCATCAGGCCCGCGTCGGCGTCGAGCCAGCCGACGCTCCGGGCCACCGTAGGTGTCGCGGCCTCGCCCAGACGGACGGCGTCCGCGCCGCACTCCCGGAGACCGGAGACGGCCGCGTCCGCCAGCATCCGGCCGCTCTCGCGGGCGTCCCTGCCCACGACCACGCGGTCGTAGCCCTCGCTGGCGAGCGCGCGTCCCACCGCCAGCGCGAGGTCGCAGGTGACTTCGTCGCCGACTCGGCCGCGGATACCGCTGGTTCCGAACATATCAGTTGCCCTCTCCGTTCGCGCGGTGCAGTTCGGGCGGCGTTCCGACCGTGCCGCTGCGCCTGTACGACAGGAAGTGGACGACCGCCGAGACGCCGAACACGACGAGAATGAGGGTCGCCAGCAGGAGTCCCGGAATCGCGCCGAAGAGCGGAGCGTCGAGCCACACCGCCGCGACGAGGACCGAACTGGCCGCGACCAGCGCGAGGTAGTACCGGTCCCACGGGAACTCGTCGCGGGAGACGTCGCCCAGATAGATGTCGAGATCGGACGCCCGGTCGCCCAGACGGACGATGCCCGCGTCGCGGTCGTACTCCACGATGTTCGCCTCGTCGAGTTTCGGGAGGTGGGTCTGGTAGAGCGAGATGTACACGCGCTTGCGCTGGTCGGTCGATAGCGCCGCGGGCGTCGTCTCGTTCTCCCACGCCGCGACCTGCTCGGTCAGGTCGGAGAGTTCGGACTCGCCGCCCTCCCGACGGAGGTAGTACAGCGCGTATCGACGTCGTGGACTCTTCAGGACCTCGAAGACCTCGTCCTGAGAGAGTTCGTCAGCGCGAGACATGCTCCCGTCGGTATCGGCAGGTCGTCGGAGGCGATACACGTTCAGAGCCACCGGGTTGGGAGGATGTCCGCAGGTAAGACCGCCGCATACCGTGGAAATTGGCACGTTGGCACTTTGTTACCCTGTTGCTGTCGGGGGGTAACGTCACGGTACGGTCGCTCGGACCGCCGGTACGACTCAGTTGTCCGCGTCGGCGTCGGGACACGGGGTGCCTGTCGCTCGCGGTCGAAATCGGCGAGGCGCGAGACCGGATTCACCTGACAGTGGCCGGATAGGCCGCGGATACTCGGTCTCAAGGTGCCATATAACAAAGAGGTCTGCAGGTCATTGAGTCGATAACGCCCGGCCCGCCGTCCGGCGATACGGCCGGGCAGAGCGACTGACCTACTATGATTCCGCTATCGACTACGAGCGCTCGAACGGTTCCCCGTTCACGCGCGGAGGTGAGTACATCGTGACCGAAGCAGACACCCGGTCCCAGACCGACGGTCGAATCGACCCACAACTCGGCGACGACTGCGACGTCTCCCCCGCCGCCACGGTCGGCCACCGCCACCGCGACGGCGCTTCGCCGCCGGTCGTGGGCGACCGCGCCACGATTCGTTCGGGGAGCATCGTCTACGCCGACGTGGAGATCGGCGACGACTTCACGACCGGCCACAACGTCCTCGTGCGCGAGGACACCCGAATCGGCGACGACGTGGTGGTCGGCACCGACACGGTTATCGACGGGACGACGACCATCGGGTCCCACGTCAGCCTCCAGACGGGCGTCTACGTCCCGACCGAGACCACCATCGGGAGCGAGGTGTTCGTCGGTCCCCGCGCGGTGCTGACCAACGACCCTTATCCGATTCGGAAGGACGTGGAGTTGGAAGGACCGACTCTCGAAGACCACGTCTCGGTCGGCGCGAACGCCACGCTCCTCCCCGGCGTCACCGTCGGCGAGGGGTCGTTCGTCGCGGCCGGAGCGGTCGTGACCGAGGACGTCCCGCCCGAGACGCTGGCGATGGGCGCGCCCGCTGAGCATCGTTCGCTGCCCGAGGTCCTCGACGGGGGGAACGACATCGCATGAGCGACGTTCCCATCGCCGCCCCCGAGATGGGCGAGCGCGAAATCGAGCGCGTCCGCGAGGTGATGACGTCCGGCCGCCTCGCGGACGGTCCCGAAGTGCGGGCGTTCGAGGACGAGTTCGCGGCGTTCTGCGGGACCGACTACGCTCTCGCCACGAGCAACGGCACCACCGCACTCCACGCCGCCCTCGAAGCGGTCGGCGTCGGCGAGGGCGACAAGGTGGTGACCACGCCGTTCTCGTTCGTGGCCAGCGCCAACGCGATTCGACTCGCGGGCGCAGAACCCGTGTTCGCCGACATCGACCCCGACACCTTCAACCTCGACCCCACCGCGGTCGAGGAGGCGATTCGGCGCGAGGACGACGTGGCCGCCGTCGTGCCGGTCCACCTCTACGGACTCCCTGCGGAGATGGACCGCCTACTCGACGTGGCCGACGACTACGACCTCGCGGTGGTCGAGGACGCCGCACAGGCCCACGGCGCGGCGTTCGACGGGCGGACCGTCGGGTCGTTCGGCGACGCGGCCTGCTTCTCGATGTACCCGACCAAGAACATGACCACGGGCGAGGGTGGGATGATAACCACCGACCGCGAGGACGTGGCCGAGCGGGCCGCGAGTTTCGTCAACCACGGTCGGCCGCCCGAAGGCGGCTACGAACACGTCCGGGTCGGGCACAACTTCCGGATGACCTCGATGGCGGCCGCCATCGGCCGGGTCCAGTTGGACCGCCTGCCCGACTACAACGAGGCCCGGCGGTCGAACGCCGCCGCCCTCACCGACGCGCTGGCCGACGCCGACGTGGTGACGCCGACAGAACCCGACGACCGCCGCCACGTCTACCACCAGTACACGATTCGGACCGACGACAGGGACGGACTCGCCGACCACCTCGACGACGAGGGCGTCGGCACGGGCGTCTACTACCCGACGCCCATCCACGAGCAACCCGCCTACGACGGCGTGAGCCACACCGCCCCGGTCGCGGAGCGAACCGCCGAGCAGGCGCTCTCCCTGCCGGTCCACCCGAACGTCTCCGAAGAGGACCTCCGAACCATCACCGCCGCAATCCACGAGTATGAACGTTGAACGCAACCCGACGAACGCCGCGGTCGTGGGCGTCGGGAACATGGGCCGTCATCACGCGCGAGTGTACAGCGAACTGCCGAACGTGAATCTGGTCGGCGTCTTCGACGTGGACGGCGAGCAGGCGCGGGAGGTCGCCGAGGACCACGGCACCCGCGCGATGGACATGGACGCGCTCCTCGACGCCACCGACGTGGCTTCCATCGCGGTCCCGACCCAGTTCCACGCCGACATCGCGGGCGACTGCATCGACAACGGCGTGGACGTGCTGGTCGAGAAACCGTTCGTGGACGACCCCGCGGTCGGCCGCGAACTGATAGAGCGCGCCGACGAGGCGGGCGTGACGATTCAGGTCGGCCACGTCGAGCGGTTCAACCCCGCGATTCGGGCGCTCGCCGACATCGTGGCCGACCTCGACGTCATCGCGGTCGAGGCCCACCGACTCGGGCCGCCGCCGGAGGGCCGTGCGGTGGACGAGAGCGCGGTGCTGGACCTGATGATTCACGACGTGGACGTGGTGCTGGCGATGCTCGGCGAGACCCCCGAGAACGTCACCGCCAACGGGGTCAAGAACAACCAGTACGCCACCGCGTCCCTCGAGTTCGGCGACGGGACCGTCGCCTCGCTCACCGCGAGCAGGGTGACCCAACAGCGGGTCCGCAAACTCTCGATAACCGCCGAGAGCTGTCGGGTCAACGTCGATTACATCGACCGGTCGGTCGAGATTCACCGCCACTCGCTGCCCGAGTACATCGAGGACAACGGCGACGTGCGCTACCGCCACGAGAGCATCGTGGAGCGCCCGACCGTCGAGACGGGCGAACCGCTCAAGAACCAACTGGAGTCGTTCGTCGCCGCGGCCACCTCGGACGCCGACCCGGTGGTCTCCGGCGAGGACGGCCTGCGCGTCCTCGAAGTGGTGCGACGCATCGACGACATCGCGGCCGAGGAGCGACGGCCCGCGGAGGTGAGCGCCCGGTGAGCCTGCAGGAGGTCGTCCACCTGTACGACAGCGACCTGCCCGAGTCCGACCAGCGCGAGGCGTTCCGCTCGGGACGGGTTCCGGTCGCGGTGTACGGTCTCGGCAAGATGGGACTCCCCCTCGCCGCGGTGTACGCCGACGTGTCGGGCAACGTCGTCGGCGCGGACGTGGACCCCGAGGTAGTCGAGACCATCAACGACGGGGAGTGCCACGTCAAGCGCGAACCCGGTCTGCCGGAACTGGTCGCCGAGACGGTGGAAGACGGCGCGTTCGAGGCCACCGACGACCCCGCGGAAGCGGCCGAAAGCGCGGCGCTGCACGTCGTCATCGTGCCGACGCCCATCACCGACGACCACGAGGCCGACCTCTCCATCCTACAGTCGGTGGCCGAGGACGTCGGGTCGGGACTCGACCCCGGCGACCTCGTCGTCGTGGAGTGTACGGTGCCGCCCCGGACCTGCGAAGACCTGCTCGAACCGATGCTCGCCGAGGCGGCGGGTCACGACGAGTTCGGTCTCGCGTTCTGCCCGGAGCGGACCGCCAGCGGGCGGGCGCTGGAAGACATCCGCGGCGCGTACCCGAAGGTGGTCGGCGGCGCGGACGACGAGAGTACCCGAGTCGCGGCGTTGGTCTACGGCGAAATCACGGACAACGACGTGCTCGCGGTCTCGGACGCCACGACCGCGGAGGCCGTCAAGGTGTTCGAGGGACTGTACCGGGACGTGAACATCGCGCTGGCGAACGAACTGGCCACCCTCACCGACGAACTGGGCATCGACGTGAACGAGGCCATCGAGACGGCCAACACCCAGCCGTTCTGCGAGATTCACGCGCCCGGTCCCGGCGTCGGGGGTCACTGCATCCCCTACTACCCGTACTTCGTCATCAACGGCTTCGACACCGAGGCCAGACTGCTGGAGACCGCCCGCGAGGTCAACGACTCGATGCCCCGGTTCACGGTCGAGACGCTGACCCGCGAACTCGACGCCGAGGGCGTCTCGCCGGGCGAAGCCACGGTCGGGGTACTCGGACTCACCTACCGGCCCGGCGTCGAGGAGACCCGCGCCACTCCCGCCGGACCCATCGCCGAGCGACTCGCGGACCTCGGCGCGGATGTCGTCGCGGTGGACCCCATGCTGGACGACGCCGAGGGGTTCGCGGCCGAAATGATATCGCAGGATGAGATTTACGACCGCGGACTCGACGCGGTCGTGCTCGTGACGCCCCACGAGGAGTTCGACGACATCTCGTGGGAACGGTTCGACCCACTGGTGGTCGTGGACGGCCGCCAGACGCTCGAACTCGACGAGACCGACCACCGAGTCTACACTATCGGGAGCGGAAAATCAATGGAAACGAACTCGAACGCGACGGACGGACGTATCGACGCGGCCGACCGCGAGGGGGGCCGACGATGAAGGTCCTGACCGTGGTCGGCGCGAGACCCCAGTTCGTCAAGGCCGCCGCGGTGTCCCGGGAACTCCGCCGGAGCCACGAGGAGGTGCTGGTCCACACCGGCCAGCACTACGACGAGGAGATGTCGGACGTGTTCTTCGACGAACTGGGCATCCCGGAACCCGACGACAACCTCGGCGTGGGGTCGGACAGCCACGGCGCGCAGACCGCCGAGATGATAGTCGGCCTCGAAGAGCGAATCGAGGCAGAGGACCCCGACGCGGTGCTGGTCTACGGCGACACCAACTCCACGCTGGCGGCGGCGGTGGCGGCGTCGAAGATGGACACCGACCTCGCCCACGTGGAGGCCGGACTCCGGAGCTACAACCGCGAGATGCCCGAGGAGGTCAACCGGGTGTTGACCGACCACGCCGCCGACCTCCTGTTCGCGCCCTCCCGGCGCGCGGTCGAGAACCTCCGCGAGGAGTCGGTCCCGGGCGCGGTCCACGACACCGGCGACGTGATGTACGACGCCGTCCTCTGGGCGCGCGACCGGGCCGAGGAACACTCGACGGTGCTGGAGGACCTCGGCGTCGAGGCGGGCGAATACGTACTTGCGACGGTCCACCGCGCGGGCAACACCGACGACCCCGCGAAGCTCGCGGCCATCCTCGACGCGCTGGCCGAGGACCCCCGGGAAGTCGTCCTGCCCGCCCACCCCCGCACGGTAAACCGTATGCGGGAATACGAACTCTACGAGGACGCCCGGGAGCGACTGACCCTGACCGACCCGGCGGGCTACCTCGACTTCGTGCGCCTGCAGGACTGCGCCGACGCGGTGGCGACCGACTCGGGCGGCGTCCAGAAGGAGGCGTTCTTCCTCGACACGCCGTGCGTGACGATGCGCGAGGAGACCGAGTGGCGCGAGACGGTCGAGGCCGGGTGGAACGCGCTGGTCGGCGCGGACGAAGAGCGTATCCGCCGCGCACTGGCGAACGCGGACCCGCCGACCGAGAAGCCCCGGCCCTACGGCGATGGCGACGCCGCGGCGCGGATTACCGCCCTGTTGGACGATGCCTGACCCCGACGATTCCCGACGGATCGGACCGAAAGACGACCCTCACGTCGCCGGAGTCCCGTCGGCCGTCGCCGACGCCGAGTTCGCGCTCCTGCTGACTCACGACGTGGACCGACCGTACAAGACGGTCCAGTCGGTGTACCACGCGGTCGAACACCGCGACCCCCGCCAACTGAAGGCGCTGCTGCCCGGCGAGAACCCGTGGTGGCAGTTCGAGGAGATTACGGACCTCGAAGCGTCGCTGGGCGTCCGCTCGGCGTTCTACGTTCTGCGCGAACAGCACGTACTCGAACGCTCGCCGAGCGACTGGCTGGACCCCTTCTACTGGGTCGAGCATCTGGGCCGGTACGACATCGAGACGCCCGAGATGCTCGCCCTGCTCGACCGACTCCGGGACGGCGGGTGGGAGGTCGGTCTCCACGGGTCCTACGACGCCTACGACGACAGGGACCGCCTCCGGATGGAGAAGACCGGACTGGAGGCCGCGCTCGGCGAGGAGGTAGTCGGCGGCCGCCAGCACCACCTCAACCGCGGCCCGGAGACGTGGGACCACCACCGCGCGCTCGGCCTGCGGTACGACGCCAGCCTCGGGTCGAGCGAGGAGTACGGTTTCGACCACGGCTACCTGCCGCTCCGGCCGTTCGGCGACGAGTTCGTGGTGTTCCCGCTGACCGTCATGGAGTGTGCGCTCCCGGACCCGGGCGAGGACTTCGCGGCGGCGTGGTCCGAGTGCGAGCGACTGCTGGCGGAGGCCGCCGACGAGGGCGCGGTGATGTCGGCGCTGTGGCACCCTCGGCTGTTCAATCAGACCGACTTCCCGGGCTACCGGCGGCTCTACCGGCGACTCGTCGAGCGAGCGCTGGAGATGGGCGCGTGGGTCGGCCCGCCCGCCGACTACTACGACCTGATGGCCCACCCCGCGGACAGTGAGGAGCGAAGCAGCGCCGAAGCGGCCGAGGCGGACGATTCGGAGACCGGGCGAGCAGAGACAGACGACCCGAGTACCGCGGCGACCGGCCGCGCCGAGAATCGCCACAGGAGACGCCTACGGACCGAACAGGTGGACGATAACAAAGTGAAAACCGGTGCTAACACGGAGTCAACAGGATGAGAGTCGAGCAACTCGAACTGTCGGAGTGGGAGTCTGCGCTGCCGAGTGACGGATTCGAAGTGTTTCACCTGCCGGAGGCGCTGGAGGTGGTCGCGCGCCACACCGACGCCGAGATGAAACTGTTCGGCGGGTTCAAGGGCCAACAGCCCATCGCGCTCCTGCCAGTGTTCGTCCAGCAGAAGTCGGTGGGGACCGCGGTCACGTCGCCGCCACCCAGCATGGGAATCCCGCGCCTCGGGCCGATTCTGATGCCGACGAGTCCGAAGCGCCGCAAGCAGGAGAAGGTCAACAACGAGTTCACCGAGTCGGTCCTCCAGCAGGTCGGCACCGACCTCGGTCTGGACCGGCGACTCGCCGAGGCGGGCGTGGAGTCGCCGATGGCCGAGACGGTTCTGGACCGACTCGACGTGGACTCGCGACTGACGCTCTTCCGGATGGAGTGCAACGCGGCCTACGGCGACCCCCGGCCGTACGCGTGGGGGAACCTGCAGGTCGAACCCAACTTCACCTACTTCCTCGACGTGGCCGACCGGAGCGCCGACGACGTGCGCAAGTCGTTCTCCAAGAGCCTCCGCCGGGAGATTCGAGACGCCGAGGACCTCGACGTGACCGTCGAGACCGAAGGAGTGGAGGGCGCACGCGACGTGTTCGAGGCGACGAGCGCGCGCTACGCCGAGCAGGACGAACCGTTCGCGCTGACGTGGCCGTACGTCCGCGACCTGTTCGAGGCGCTGTCGGAGAACGACCGGGCGCGGGCCTACGTCGCCCGCGACGGCGACGGCGAGTACCTCTCGGGCATCACCGCGCTCTACTCGAACGACCACGCCTACTTCTGGCAGGGCGGCGCGAAGTGCATCTACGAGGGGACCGCGGTCAACAGCCTCATCCACTGGCGACTGGTCGAGGACCTCATCGAGGACCCGCCGGTCGAGTCGGTGACCAAGTACGACCTGATGGGCGCGAACACCGAGCGCCTCTGCCGGTACAAGGCCAAGTTCGGCGCGGACCTCGTACCCTACTACGTCGTGGAGTCGTCTGGCGCGGCGATGGACGTCGCCAAGCGGGCGTACAAACTCGTCCAGTGAGCGTCTGACCCGCCCACGGACGAACCGCCGCGGCGGTGAACGCACCTCGTTTCTACGGTACTTAACCGACCGGCAGTCGAGTCGATTCTCCGTGACCGCCCGTTGAACCGCTGAAACGGGCGAATTACAAAGGCCGACCCGAGTCAAGTAGCCGAGAAGTGGTCCCGCTCGGACCACGGAGAACAAATGAAGGTGCTGAGTCTCACTGCGAACGTCCCCGGGTTCTACCGGCGGGAGACCGACGCGCTGGCGGAGTTGGGCGTCGAGCGAACCACGCTCGAAGTGCCCGGCGACCCCGAGGCGGGCCGGTCGATTCGAGACTATCTCCGATTCGTCCCGGAGGTGCTGGCCGAGTCCGCGCGCGACTACGACCTCGTCCACGCCAACTACGGCCTGACCGCCCCGGCCGCGCTCGCCCAGTCCCGCCTCCCGGTCGTCCTCTCGCTGTGGGGGTCGGACCTGCTCGGCGCGTTCGGGTGGCTCTCGCGGACCTGCGCTCGGCGCGCCGACGAAGTGGTCGTGATGTCCGAGGAGATGGCGGCCGAACTCGACCGGGAGACCCACATCGTCGCCCACGGGGTGAGCCTCGACCAGTTCCGGCCCGCCCCGCGGACCGAGGCCCGCGCCGCGGTCGGGTGGTCCCACGACGCCCGCCACGTCCTGTTTCCCTACGCGCCCGACCGGGAGGTCAAGGACTTCCCGCGGGCCGGACGCGTGGTGGAGACGGCCCGCGAGCGGGTGGACGCCCCCGTGGAACTCCACTCGCTCGGCGACGCGGACCACGACCAGATGCCGAACTACATGAACGCGGCGGACGCGCTCCTGCTGACCTCCCGCTGGGAGGGGTTGCCGAACTCGGTCAAGGAGGCGCTGTGCTGTAATCTGCCGGTGGTCGCGACCGACGTGGGCGACGTGCGCGAGCGCCTGCGGGGCGTCTCGCCGTCGTTCGTCGGCGACTCCGACGCGGGACTCGCCGCGGCGCTGGCAGAGATACTCGCCGACCCCCGGCGGTCGAACGGCCGGGAGTCGGTCGCGGACCTGCGCGTCGAGCGGACGGCGGCGCGCCTCACGGCCGTCTACGAGCGCGCGCTCGGTCGGGACTCGGCGAGTCGACGAGTGCCGGGAACCGCCGCGGGTCGCAGGACGGGAGAAACGGCACCCGACGCTCCGATGGTACGCACTGTCGAATCTCCGCCGTATCAGAAAGAGGAGAGCTGAAGCGACTCGGCTACGCCATCTCGGCGACTTCGACCGCCGCGTCGGACTTGAGCCACGCGTCGGTGTTCTCGGTGTCGTAGACCACCATCTCGCCCGCGCCGTCGCTGACGGCGGCGTATCGCTCCGTCTGAAGCGCGTCTTCGTCGCGGTTGTTGTCGGTATCGTATTTCTCGGTCATTGGGTGTCGCCCGCTTCTGTTCCGTAAGCGGGTTTCTATGGGTAACTTACCGCCGCGAGTTGATAAGGGTTAGCTAACTCGCAGGTAACCGCGCGACCGCAACCGGCTCGTTGGGGGGCCGAGTCCACACCGTGGCGGGCCGAGTTCGCTTCGCGATGGGCCGACCAGTCCGGGACCGTACCTGACGCCTCGCGTCCGAAAATCCCCGCCCGTGACGGGTTTTTCACCGCCTACGGCGGCACAGGCGGCCCATAACAAAGCCCCGACGCGGGGAGTTCTGGAAGTAACTACGCGTCCGGACGGGCGCGGTCTGACATCACCATGGATACGGACACGCACACCTCCCGGAGACGGGAGAAAGGCGCACTCATCGTCGGTTTCGCGTCGCTCGCCGCGGCGGTGCTCGTCGCTCACGGGTCGCCGCCCGAGGCGTACGAACTCTCGATATACGCCGGGACGCCGGTCGCGTTCTGGGTCGGAACGAGCATCGCGCTGCTGGTCGGGGTCTTCGTCGGTCTCCGGGCCGAGGGAATCGCCGGGCGGTTGGCGCTGGTCCTCGCCGGAGTCGCCATGTTCGCGGTGGCCTCGCTCCCCGTACTGCGGTCGTACTACTTCTTCGGCGCGGGCGACTCGCTGACCCACCTCGGGTGGGCCAAGGACATCGCCGCCGGAAAGCTCTCGGTGCTGAACTTCCTCTACCCCGGGACTCACACCGTCGCGGTGATTCTCTCGGACGTGACGGGGATGGGACTCCCCCGCGCGATGCTGGTGATGGTGTCGGCGTTCACCGCGGTGTTCCTCCTGTTCGTCCCGCTGACGACGTGGACCATCACCCGCGACCGGCGCGCGACCACGCTGGCGGCGCTGTCTGCGCTGCTGTTCCTGCCGATAAACAACGTCAGCGTCTTCGACATGCCCCATCCGACCACGCAGGCCATCATGTTTCTGCCGCTGATACTCTACCTCGCGGCGCGGTACCTGGTCCGCGCCGACCGCGAGGGCCTGTTCGTCGGCACCCCGACGGGGGCGCTGATGGCGGTCACCTCGATGGCGGTCGTGCTGGTCCACCCCCAGCAGGCCGCGAACGTCCTCGTCGTGTTCGGTTCCATCTTGGGCCTCCAACTCCTCGCCCGCTTCGTCGGGAGTCGCGAGACCGACCACCGGACGCTCGCGCTCCAGACGGTGTTCCTCGCAGGAGTGTTCGCGGTGTGGGCACCTCGCCACGAGCGCGCGACCGGGGCGACCTCCGCGCTGCTCGGCATGCTGTCGAGCGGGTTCCGGCTCGGCCAAGAGACCACGCAGGCCGCGGGGTCGGTGTCGGCGGTCGGCGGCTCCCTCCAGATACTGTTCGCCAAGCTGTTCCTCGTGAGCGTCGTGTTCTGCGCGCTCGCCGGACTGTCGGTCCTCGGCGGCCTCCTCGGCCGGTTCGAGGACGCGCCCGACGTGACGTCGTTCTCCCGGTACCTCGGACTCGCGCTGGTCCCGCTGTTCGGACTGTTCACCGCCTACTTCATCGTCAGCTACGAGAAGCTGCACTTCCGACAGCTCGGGTTCATCATGGTGCTGGTGACGATACTCGGCGCGGTGGCGCTCGCTCGCGGGATGGACACCCTCTCGACGCGATTCTCGCCGGGAACCGCGCGGACGGTGGTCGGCGTCGCGGTCGTGGTCATGCTCGCGCTGTCGGTCCCGACGGTCTACCAGTCGCCGTACATGTACCAGAGTTCCAGCCACGTCTCCGAGGCCCAGATGAGCGGGTACGAGACGGCCATCGAACACCGCGGGTCGAGTCCCTTCATCGGCATCCGGTCGGGCGGCGAGCGGTGGACCGACGGGGTTCTGGGCTACCAGCAGAGTCGGCGACTGAAACTCGCCGCCGGGAGCCTCTACACCGACGACTCCCACCCCGCGGTCGGAGAGAACTTCACCGGACGCTACGTGGCGCGCCACTACGACGACCGGTACCTCGCGTTCACCGACCGGGCGCGCCAACGCGACCTGCGGGTGTACGACGGCTTCCGGTTCGGCGCGCGCGGGTTCCGGTCGCTCGACGCCGCGCCCGGACTGAACCGCGTGCAGGCCAACGGCGGCTTCCAGATGTACCGGATAAACGGGACGAGCTAACGTGACGCGAGTCGCGCACAACCGACCGAACGACGATGCACTCGAACCACTATGGACTTGAAACGCTTCGCGCGCTCGTTCAAGGCGATGCTGAGCGCCCGCGCCCTCCACATGGTCGCCAGCGGCGTGTTGATGGTCGTCCTCGCCAGAGTCCTGCTCACCCAGACGGAGTACGGGTTGCTCGGGGCGGCGCTGGCGGTGATGGGCGTCGTGCAACTGTTCACCGACCTCGGCATCGCGAAGGCGGCCGCGCGCTACATCACGGAGTACCGAGAGACGAACCCGAGTCAGGTTCCCCACGTCCTCCGGGCGGCGGTGGTCTACCGCCTCGCGGCCATCGGCGTCGTGGGCGGCCTGTTCGCGCTCCTCAGCGGGCACATCGCCCGGGTCGTCGGCCAACCCGAAATCGGTCCTCTACTGGTCCTCGGAGCGGGGTACGTCGCGGTCCATTCGCTGTTCACCTTCTCGCAGGTGCTGTTCCAGGGGTACAACCAGATAACCTACAGCGCCGCGATTCGGGCGGTCGGGTCGGTCGGCCGACTCCTCCTCGCGGTGGTGTTCGTCCTCCTCGTCGGCGGCGCGGTCGGCGCGCTGGTCGGCTACATCGTGGGCTACGGCGTGGGCGCGCTAGTCGGCCTCGGCCTGCTCTACCGGAAGTGCTACCGCGACGCCGACCGCGACGAACCGCCCGAGGACGGTCTCACCCGCCGGGTCGCCCGGTACAGCGTCCCGCTGACCGCGACCCGCGGGGCCAACATCCTCGACAAGCGCGTGGACACGATTCTGGTCGGCTACTTCATGAACCCGGTCGCGGTGGGTTACTACTACCTCTCGAAGCAGATAGTGGACTTCATCCACTCGCCCGCGGCCTCGCTCGGGTTCACGCTCTCGCCCGCCTACGGCGAACACAAGGCCGAGGGCGAGACCGACCACGCCGCCCAGATATACGAGACGACGCTGAAGTACATCCTCCTGCTCTACGTCCCGGCCGCCGCCGGGATGGTCATCGTGGCCGAACCCGCGATTCGACTCGTCTTCGGCGCGAAGTGGGTCGACGCCGTGCCTGTCCTCCAGATGTTCGCGGCCTACGTCGTCCTTCAGGCGGTCTCGTACGTCACCGGCGACGCCCTCGACTTCCTCGGTCGGGCGCGCGAGCGCGCCGTCGCCAAAGGGGGCGGGTCGGTCGGTAACTTCCTGCTGAACCTCGTGATGATTCCCGCGTTCGGCGTGGTCGGGGCGGCCGCGGCCACCGTCATCACTCACACCGCGGTGTTGGCCGTGACCCTCTGGGTCATCCACGCCGAACTGTCGCTGTCGGTCACCGAACTCGTCCGTCACCTCGCGGCGGTGGTCGCGGTCACGGCCGCGATGTCGGCCGCCGTGTACACGGTTCTCGCCCAGATTGGAGGCATCGGCGCGCTGGTCGTCTCGATTCTGGCGGGCGTGGCGGTCTGGGCCGGACTGTCGGTGGCGGGCGGCCTGCTCGACCTCCGGCGCGTCAGAACCATCCTCACCTGAAGACCGAACAGACGATTCGACGAACTCACTCACTCACCGAAACCCATGTCACGAACGAGACTCCCAATTATTTGGCTCTCGGCGGCGAGGGTCGGAGCATGAACGACACCGACGCGTCCGACCGCGGAGCGGTCGGAGCGGACCGGACCCCCGACGTGTCGAACCAGACCGTACTGATAACCGGCGGCGCTGGCTTCGTCGGAAGCCACCTCGCCGAGGCGCTGGTCGAGGACAACGAGGTGCGGGTGCTCGACGACCTCTCGGGCGGCGCGCGCGAACACGTTCCCGAGGGCGCGCAACTCGCGGAAGGCGACATCTGTGACCACGAGAC
Organism: Halorussus aquaticus; assembly: GCF_024218795.1. Taxonomy (GTDB): domain Archaea; phylum Halobacteriota; class Halobacteria; order Halobacteriales; family Haladaptataceae; genus Halorussus; species Halorussus aquaticus. The sequence continues at coordinate 902,057 of NZ_CP100400.1, read as the reverse complement.
GGTCGCCGAGGCGATGGACGGGACCGACCTCGTGTTCCACGAGGCCGCGCTGGTGTCGGTCGAGGAGTCGGTGGAGAACCCGACGGAGAGCAACCGGGTCAACGCCGCCGCGACCGTGAACCTGCTCGAACGCGCCCGCGAGGAGGACGCCCGCGTCGTCCTCGCGTCGTCGGCCGCCGTCTACGGCCACCCGGAGTCGGTGCCGGTCTCGGAGGGCGACTCGAAGGACCCCACCTCGCCGTACGGCATCGACAAACTCTCGCTCGACCACTACGCCCGGCGGTACCACGACCTGTACGGACTGGAGACGGTCGCGCTACGCTACTTCAACATCTACGGACCGCGCCAGAACCCCGAGTACAGCGCGGTCGTGAACGTCTTCTTCCGACAGGCGGCCGACGGCGGCCCGCTGACGATCGAGGGCGACGGCCAGCAGACTCGGGACTTCGTTCACGTCTCGGACGTGGTGCAGGCCAACCTGCTTGCGGCGACGACCGACCGCGTGGGCGAGGCGTTCAACGTCGGCACGGGCCGCAGCGTCACGGTCGAAGAACTCGCGGAGACGGTCGTCGAGGTGACCGACTCCGACGCCGAGATTACCCACGTCGAACCGCGACCGGGCGACATCCGACACAGCGAGGCCGACGTCTCGAAGGCGCGGACGGAACTCGGGTACGAACCGTCGGTTTCGCTGGAGGCAGGTCTCCGTGCGTTGGCCGAGTCGAAGCAAGGTCGGTAATCGGACCCGCGCGTTCTGTTTTCGGCGTTCAGAGAGCTTTGCCGGACGAACGGTCCCGAGAGCTATCGTTCCGTGACCGATTCCACTCTCGGAGATTAATCGACAATAAAACTACTATTCTGCCGAGTTCTGTTTACTTACTCGTCTATAAACATTTATATGAATTGTAGTGGATGTATGTTATGCATGTCAGACCATAGCAGGCGGACGTTCCTCAAGGCGGCGGGGAGCGCTGTCGGTAGCGCAGCGCTGGTGAGTGGACCGGTCAGTGCGGACGGAAGCGGAGCGCGAAAGACGCGGTTCCTCGTCGACCTGCAGGAGGTTTCACGCAGTGACGTCCCGGACGACGTGGAGATCATCCACGACATCTCGGAGATCGACCTCCTCGCGGCGCGGGGGGACCCGGACGCGGTCCCCGGTGGGTCGTCCACGACGCCGGACGTGACGGTCTACCGAGACGACCAGACGTACGACGGCGGCCCGGCCAAGGAACACGACGCGAAGGGCGAGGGCAGCAAGGGTCCCGCGTGGGACAGCGGCGAACCGACCAACACCGAACTCCAGTGGGACAAGCGCAAACAGCGCGTCGGCGACTTGACCGAGAACCCCGGTAACGGTCGGACCGTCCAAGACACCACGAAGGGTGAGGGTAGTCGCGTCGCCGTCGTGGACACGGGCGTCTACGACGGCCATCCTGACCTCGCAGACGTGGTCAACACGGAACTGTCGGCGAACTACACCACCGACGACTACGACTTCCGACCCAACGGCGCGGGCGACCACGGGACTCACGTCGCGGGCATCGTCGCCGGGACGAACGCGAACGGCGAGGGAGTCCTCGGTACCGCGCCCGCGACCGAAATCGTCGCTCACCGCGTCTTCTCGGGCGTTCCCGGCGAAGGCGCGTCGACCGGCGACACGATAGCGGCGCTCACCGACGCCGCGACCAAGGGCTGTGACGCCGCGAACTTCAGCGTCGGGTACCCGCCCGCGAACCCGAACGAGGACTGGGTCTCCGGCGTGAAGGAAGCCTACAGCCGTCTCGCGGAGTACGCCCGCTCGCAGGACATGATAATCGTCAACTCCGCCGGGAACGCCAGCGTCGACATGACCCCCGACGACGTCATCAGCCTCCCGACGGAGGTCGAGGGCATCTTCGGCGTCTCCGCCACGGGTCCCATCGGCTACCTCTGGGACGACAAGAAGCCCAGCCGCGAGGACAAGGGACTCAAGAAGTTGGAGAAACCGACGACCCAGCCCGCGAAGTACACCAACTACGGTGAGGGCGTGGACGTGAGTGCCGAGGGCGGTAACTACGACCTCGACGCGTATCGGAAGGGCATCGAGGGCTGGTACTACGACCTCGTGTACTCGAGCGTCGTCGAGTACGACGCCGACGGCGAACCGGTTCCCGACTACGGTTGGAAGGCGGGCACGTCCATGGCGGCCCCGCAGGTGACCGGCGCAGTCGCGCTCGCACGCTCGCTCCGACCCGACATCACCGCCGAGGAACTCGAATCGCTGATAAAGGAGACCGCGACGGACGCACCGGGCGGCGAACTGTACCACGGCGCGGGCCACCTCGACCTCCGCCGACTGGTCAAGCGCCTCCGATAACCGGCGCGGACCGTTCTCGTTTTCGCAGTTGCGTTTTCGGCGTTCGTTCCGGCGACCGTCTTCGGATAGCCCGACTGCTCGACAGTCTCGGTTTCGGATGTCGGTCGTCGTTCCACGTATCGTCAGAACCGGATTCCGACCCGTCGCCAGCCAGACGGAGCGTAGCGACCGAACGATTCCCGTATCGGGCGCTCGTTCGTGGATGTCGAACGACGGTACGCCGGTTCGAAATCAGATTCGCGTCACTTCTCGTTGATGGACTCGCTCGCGATGTTGCGGCCGCGAGTCTTCAGACTCACTTCCCGCCGTTTGCGGACTTCTTCGAGTACGTCCACTTCGATGAGTCGCTCGAAGATACTCTCGACTTCGTCCACTTCCATGCCGAGGAAACCGGGAATCTCGAACGGCGAGACCCCGGAGTAGAGCGCCATCAGCACCTCCTTCTCGACCTCGTCGAGTTCGACGCCGCCCTCGTTCTTGCGTTCGCCTTTCTGAAACAGCGATTCCAAGAGCGCACAGCGGCGGGTCTGTCCCGACACGTACGTCTGGACGCTGGTGTCGCCCTGCGTGTGTTCGACCTCCAGCACCGTCCGCTGTTCGCCTTTGACCGTCCGGGTCGCGCGTTCGACCGACCCGATGTCGTCGAGTTCGATGCCGACGAACGTGCCCGAGGCGATGGCGACGTTGACCATGCCGTCGGTAATCTTGACGCGGGCCTTCTCCCAGTTGGTGTCCTGCACCACGCCCCCTTCGACGGCGGGGTGCTTGGTCAGAATCATCTTCTGGTTCAGCAGGGCACCGTAGAGGTCGGTCTCGAACTCCTCGATGTCCACGTTCGTGCCGATAAGGATGACGTTGTCGCCGAACTCGACGCTGAGGTAATCCGAAACCGAAGCGACCGCCTGATTGACGTCGTAGCGGCCTTTCAGGCCCTTCACGTCGGACAGCGGAATCGACCGCTTGCCCTGATTACCGGCCAACACGATCCGCTTGTTCGACAGCAGAACGCGGCCGCTGGTCCAGTCGGGGTCGTTGAGTTTGCGGCCGCTCTTCACGACCTGCAAGAACTTCCCCTGCGTATCTGTGATCTTGTGCTCGCCTTCCTTGCTCATGAGTCGTGTCTACGTTCTCGGCGCGGTCGCTCGCGTCGGCGACCCGTCGCCTAGTGGGTCCCCGGAGGGATGTGGTCTGTCGGGATTCGATACGGTCATCACAGGGACGGATTGATGGTCAGGACTCGCTTCGCATGTCGTCTACTCGCGCGGCGAGTTCCTCGATGGCTTCGGTCTGTTCGCGGGTCGCCGACACGATGTCGTCTGTCGCGCCCTCGACCTCGCGGGTCTGGTCGCGCACGTCCTCGACCGTCGCCATCACCTGCTCGACGTTGGCGGCTTGCTCGTCGTTGGCCTCCGCGACCTCGGTCACGCCGGTCGCGGCCTCTTCGACCGCGTCGGCGATCTCTTCGAGCGCCACCAGTGCGTCCTCGATTTCCTGCCCGGCGTACTTGACCTGTTCGTTAGACTCCTCGACCGCGACGACGGTCTCGTTGGCCTGCGACTGAATCTCCTCGATACGCCCGGCTATCTCCTCGGTGTGTTCGCGGGTCTCGTTGGCCAGTTCCTTGACCTCGTCGGCGACGACCTCGAACCCGCTTCCGGCCTCGCCCGCGCGTGCGGCCTCGATGTTGGCGTTGAGCGCGAGCAGGTTGGTCTGGTCGGCCACCTCGGCGATGACCTCGACCACGTCTTCGATCTCGTTCATCTGGGATTCGAGTTCGGTCACGGTCCCCACGAGTTCCTCGCTCATCTCGATGACCTCGTCGGTGGCCTCGCGAGCGCCCTCGCTGGATTCGAGACCGCTGTCGGCCGACGCTTTGGCCTGTTCGGCCGCCGACGCGACCTCGTCGGAACTCGCCGCGACCTCCTCCATGCTCGCCGAGAAGTTCTCCATCTGGGTGGCGACCTCCGAGAGCTGTTCGGTCTGCTCGCCGACGCGCTCGTCGATGGCGCGGGCCGACTGGGAGGCCTGTTCGACCGAGCTTTCGAGGTCGTCGGCCTTCTCGCCGACGCGTTCGGTCAGCGTCTCGAACCGCTCGGCCATGGCGTTGACCTGTCCCACGACTTCGACCAGTGAGTCGTCTACGACCCCGTGTTCGTCTTCGAACGACGCGCGGGCCGAGAGGTCGCCCATCTCCATCGCGGTCAGGGTCCCGATGAGTTCCTCGACCAGCGAGGTGACGCCCTCCTGACGCCGGACGTCCTCGGTCCGGTCGCGGACCGTCTCCACGACCGCGATGAGTTCACCGTCGTCGTACAGCGGCATGGCCGAGAACTCGATGCTCCGCTCGACGCCCTCGCGGTCCACCATCGTACTCTCGTCGGTGTAGAGCCTCCGTTCGGTGTCGGCCCTCCCGACGCCGAACTCGACGTCTGCCGATTCCGGGGCCTCGGCCACCTTGTCGGCCAGCGTCTTCACGCGCCGCCCGTCGGGGTAGAACGCCTCGGAGACGTTTTCGGTCCCGAGCGCCTGCTCGGCCGGGACGCCGGTGAGGTCGGCCAGCGCGGAGTTCCACGCCGCGACCTCGTCGCGTTGGGTGTCGAGCATGAAGACCGGAACGCCGATACCGTCGAGCAGGTCGTCGTCGTCCACGTTGAGTTCGTCCTCCTCGTCGGCCGACCCGACCGACCCCGCCGACCCGTAGGCGTCGAGACCGGTCCGCATGTCGGCCATCGTCGCCGAGAGCGCGGACTGGAGTTCGTCTTCGGCGCGCTGGAGTTCCTCGGCGACCGCCTCGTTGTTCGCGCCGAGTCGGTGGCCGAGTCGCTCGAACGTCTCCGAAACCAGTTCCTCGACGCCGACTTCGTAGGTTTCGGCGAACGCCGCGGCCGACACCTCGGCGTCGACGTGTCGTCGGCCGAGGTCGGTCGCGTCACCGGACGCAGACGCGGGGTCGTCGAGAACTTGCCCGAGGTGGACCGCCTGCGCCTGACGGAGGTCGTCGCTCGCGTCGGTGTTCCGATACGCCTCGTCGAGTTGCGAACGCGTGACGGTTCGACCGCCGGAGACGGAGACCTCACCGGTCTGGGTACCGCCGTCGAAGGTCACGTTTCGCTGTCGTTCGGCGGGGCTATCACCGCCGCGTAAATTCCGGAGAATTTTCAGTAATCTGTCCCTGACCATCTTATGCCTGAAAGAGACACCAACCGGATATAAAGTTTTACGCAAATTTCACGCGCGATAACCCGGTGGCGTGCGCGAGTCGGCGTCGTCGCGATTCCGCCTCAGGTCCGGCGCAGGCGTCCGCTGTCCGGCGCTGAATCGCCGATACCGCTACCCTCTCCCACCGAGTTTCGAGAGCGCGGAGAACGCCCGTTCCCGGACCTCCTCGTCGTCGGTGTCGTCGATGATGGCGTCGAGTCGTCGGCGGGCGCGTTCGCCGCCGACCTTCCCGAGCGTGAACGCCGCCTTCGACCGAGCGTCGCTGCTCGCCTCGGGGTCGTCCAGCACGTCCAGCAGGGCGTCCTCGGCGCTCTCGCCCCCGACGTTGGCGATGCTGGTCGCGGCGAACTGCGCGGTCATCCCGTCCTTGTCGTCGAGTACCGACGCCAACGCCTCGATGGCTGCCTCCCGGTTGCGCTCGCCGGTCACTCTGCCGAGCAACCACGCCGCGTTCCGACGCTGGTGGGGTTGGGTCCCTTGGTCGAGGATGTCCACCAGCGAGTCCACGACGCTCCGGTGGTCGGTCGCGCTCAGTTTCTCGACCATCCGTTCGCGCAACTGGTGGCTCTGCTGGCCGGGCGCGTTCGAGAGGAGTTCGATGAGCGAGAACACCGCCGCTCGCCGGACCGCCTCGACCTCGTCGGACAGTAACGAGACCAGCGCGTCCAGCGGTTTCGCGCTACCGAAGTTACCGAGCGAGTTGGCCGCGATGCGCCGGACCGTCTCGCTCTCGTCGTCGAGCAGGTCCAGCAGCGCTTCGAGCGACTCCTCGCCGCCAATGCGACCGAGCGAGTCGGCGGCCTCCCGTCGGACCTCGACGCTCTCGTCGCCCAGTCGCTTCCGGAGCGCCGGGACGGCCCGCGGGTCCTCGATGCGGCCGAGCGCGCGGGCCGCCCGCGCCCGGACTCGCTGGTCGGCGTCGCCGAGACGGCTCACGAGCGCCTTCGTCCCGGCTTTGTTGCCGATGCGACCCAGCGCGTTGGCCGAGGCCATCCGGAGTTCCGGTTGGTCCGCCGAGAGGGTCTCGACCAGCGCCTCCGCCCGCGCCCACTCGGCTCCTTCGGTCGGTACTTCCTCGCCGGTCAGCGCGGAGACCAAGCGTTCGACGGCGTGACGCTGGTCGAGGGCGTCGATGGCCGCGGCGCGAACCACTTCGCTGTCGTCGCTCTGGGCCGCAGTCACCAGCGGGTCCAGCACGTTGCGGTCTTCGGCGTCTACCTCGCCGAGGATGTCGGCCGCGCGCTGACGGACCGGCTCGCTGTTGCTGTTGGTCAACAGCGTGGTGAGTTTGTCCACGTCCCCCGTCTTCTCCAGTTCGAACAGCGAAGTCACGACTGTCCAATCGAATCGGTCCGAGAAAAAACGTGGTGGTACTCGACTGAACGTCGAGAGGAAGGTCGGTTAGCGAACTGTGCGCGTTAGACCGTGACTGCGCTCTCCTGGGAGAGCGACTGCGGAACGTTGGCGCGGTAGAGCGTCACTGCTCCGTACTGCGTGGTGAGCTTGAGTTTGACCTCTTCGCCCTCACCGAGCGCACTGCTGATTTCTTCGGGACTCATCTTGATTTCGAGACGGTCGTCCTGCGTGTTGAGGACAGGCTTCGAACCGTCGGGGTCCTTGATGGTGTTGACCGTGAACGAGTCAGAATCTGGTCCAGTAACCTCGTCACTAGCTTTACCTTCGTCAGAGTCGTAGACGAGGGTCTGAGCTTTCTTTGGGCCGATCCACTCGATAGTGGCGGCCGAGAGGTTGATGTCGTCGGACCCGGACCCGCGCATGACCGTCAGGCTGATGTCGGTGACCTGCTCGTTACCGACGTTACCGAACGCGCTCACGACCTGCACGCGGTTCGAGACCTGCGCGCTGGACTCCTGACCAGTCTGCTCGGACTTCGTCTGGAGGAATCCTGCCGTGTTGATGAGAACGCCCGCTGCGATTGCAGCGACCAGCACCATCGCGATGAACACGATGAGCGTACCGATACCCACTTGACCTCTGTCAGTTAACCGCTCCTTGATTTTTTCTTTCATTTTCTCACGTCCTGTCCGAACGTCAATGTGACATTGACCACGGACTCTATCCGGAACGATACAAACCTCCGTAATAAATCTACGGCCACGATTATCAGACGTGATATTGGTCGGTGCGACCGAGTCGGAATCAGACAGGTAGCGTATACTCGGGTCAAACCCTCCGAGAGATGGAATTTCGGCCGAGCCGACTCATCTGTGCGCAGTAATACTGTAGATGACGAACAGGTAGCCGACGGTCGTGATGAGGTAGTTGACCGACAGTAACATTCGGGTCTGTTCGAAGTTAGTCGCAAACGCACTGACCGTCGTCGCTATCGCCGCCGCGACGATGAGTGTAAAGCCAACTGACAGATGGAACATCGCCTGCCTCGACGTTCGATTGTACGCGCGAACCGCGAATCCGACCATGGAGAGACCGGCGACTGTGAGGGTCAGGCTGAACACCGTATACAGCAGTTCTATCGTTTGCATGGGTTCTCTGTGTCGAGAGACCGTCGACCTGCGCGACGTGGTCGGGCCGAGAGCGTGTGCAAGCTACCGTCCCGGACAGCGATTGTACTCACTCGGCCTTGAGGTCGCGCCAGACGTCCGCGAGCGCGTTGTCCACTTCGGGCCGGTCCTCGGCCGACACGTCGATAGCCCCGTCCTCGAACGAGATTTCGAGTGCATCGACGTTGCGTCGGTAGACTTTCGTGCGTCTCCCTTCGTCGGAGAACTCCCGGCCCGACAGTTCGAGGAGTTCGGCCTCGGTGAGTTCCTCGATTCGGCGGTAGCTGGTCGCTATCGGGATTTCGAGTTCGTCGCTCAGCTCCTGGGCCGACTTGGGTTCGTTCGTGGCCCGGAGTATCTCGGCATTGTACTTGTTGCCGAGTACTCGGAGGAGTTCGACGGCCTCCATCAGTTATCGCGTTTGAAAACGTGGGTTAAAAAGGTACCGTAGCCGATTCGTCAGCCGAGACCGAGTAGTCGGCGTCGGAACAGTAAAGTGGTCCCCGCGGGTCGCATCGAATATGCCCGAGACCGTCGGCGACGTTCAGGTCCTCGAATTCAGGCTCGAGGACCGGAAGTACTGCATCGACATCGCGCACGTGGACGAAATTGTCGACAAGGAAGAACTGACACCGCTCCCGAACTCCGACCCACATGTCGAAGGTGTGATGGACCTCCGCGGAACGACGACCACCATCATCAATCCCAAGCAGGTGCTGGACTTGGAGACGACCGAAACCGGCCAGCGCGTGGTCGTCCTCGAAGGTGACGGCGATGGCGAGAACGTCGGGTGGCTCATCGACGCGGTGAACCAAGTCGTCAGCATCGACACCGGCGAAGTAGACGAGAGCGTCGAGAGCGAGTCGGTTCGAGGTATCGTCCGACAGGACGACGACTTCGTGGTCTGGGTCAAGCCCGAAGAGATAAACGACTGACCGACCCGGCCTCGATAGCTGGCCCGCCTCCGCTATCGGTCCCGCGTGACCGTCTCGCCCGGCGGAACGCCCGCGCCCGGCGAGAGCTTCGTCCCGACGTTCAGACTCGCGTTGATGCCGGTTTTTGCGCCGTCTCCGGCGACAACGCCGAACTTCCGGCGACCGGTCGAGACGCGTTCACCCTTGACCGTCAGTTTCACTGGTTGGTCGTCGTGACGGAGGTTGGCGACGTTCGTCCCTGCACCGAAGTTCACGTCGCGGCCCAGCACGCTGTCGCCGACGTAGCTGAGATGGGCGACGTGCGTCCCACGGCCGAGAACACTGTTCTTGACCTCGACGCTGTGGCCGACTTTTGCGTCTTCATCGACGAGAGTCGCGCCGCGGACGTACGCGTTCGGCCCGACGCTCGCGCCCGAGCGTACCAGCGCCGGACCCTCGATCACCACGCCAGCGTCCACGGTCGCACCTTCCTCGACAACCACGTCGCCTCGGATGTCGGCGTCCTCGTGGACGGTGCCCCGGAGGTCGCGGTCTAACTCGCCGAGTTTCCACTCGTTGGCCTCCAGCAGTTCCCACGGACGTCCCACGTCGAGCCATCGGTCGAGTTCGACCGCCGAGACGTCGTACTCCTCGATAGTGCGCGCGAGAACGTCGGTTATCTCGCGTTCGCCGCGCTCGCTCTCGGGCACGTCCAGCCAATCGCGGGCCGCCTCGGGAAACAGGTACGCCCCCGTGTTAGCGAGGTCGGTCGGAGGGTCGGCCGGTTTCTCGACGATGTCGGTGACGGTGTCGCCGTCCGTCGAGAGGACGCCGTAGTTCGAGGGAGCTGAGACCTGCATCGCGCCGACCGCGGGTCCCGCCTCGAACAGCGCTTCGACGCTCTCGGGGTCGTAGAGGTTGTCGCCGTTGAGGACGGCGAAGGGACCGTCTAGCAGGTCGCGGGCGGCCCGCACCGCGTCGGCGGTGCCCGACTGGGACTCCTGCACGGCGTAACGCACCGGGATGCCCGCGTACTCCTCGCCGAAGTAGTCCCGGACGGCGTCGGCCTCGTAGCCGACGACGACGACGAGTTCGTCCGCGCCCGCGTCCACGGCGGCGTCGGCGGCGTGGGCGGCCAACGGGCGGTCCGCGACCGGCAGCATCGGTTTGGGGAGCGACGCCGACAGTGGTCGAATCCGCGTTCCCTCGCCCGCCGCGAGAACGACCGCCTGAATGCTCTCGGGTGTCATCGTGGGAACGACTCGGGGCGAGGCCTTTGTTACCACCTCCTTGTACGTGGGTAAGTGTGAGGTACCGCACTGATAGTGACTCCTTCCCCCGAATAACGCGGTGCCCGAACGGGAGACCGAACCGCGGTACGCTCGGCGAGAACGGGCCGACGAACGGCGATAAGTCGGTCCTACGCCCGGCGTATTTTCCCCTACCCGACGGTCAGCGAGCGTATAACAAAGGGGTCCGGTGGCAATCTGTCGAACAGCACCCGCCTCCCACGTGAGGGCGGTCAGGACGGTACAATGCGCGATGGATCGAACGGCGCGAACGATAGGCGGAGGTTACGTGACGGACCGTGCGACACCGTCCCGAGCGAATATCGCACTACGATGCTCTAATCATGATAGCTACCAATACGACGCAAGCGACCGAGACGACGGGGGTGTGCCGCTGATGTGTGGCATCATCGCCCGAATCGGCGGTGACGACGACGCCGTCGACGAACTGCTCACGGGACTCGAGAATCTGGAGTACCGGGGGTACGATTCGGCCGGAGTCGCCATCAAGAACGGTGGCGGTCCCGAGGTGTTCAAGCGCGAGGGCGAGATTTCGAACCTGAAGGAAGCGCTCTCCGAGGAGGTGCCGGACGGCGGTCTCGGCATCGGTCACACCCGGTGGAGCACTCACGGCCCGCCGACCGACGCCAACGCTCATCCCCACACCGACTGCACGGGCGACGTGGCTGTCGTCCACAACGGCATCATCGAGAACTACGACGAACTCAAGTCAGAGCTACGGGCCCGCGGTCACGAGTTCGAGAGCGACACCGACACCGAGGTCATCCCGCACCTCGTGGAGGAGGAACTCGCGAAGGGTGCCGACCCCGAGACCGCGTTCCGAGCGACGCTCGACGAACTGTCGGGCAGTTACGCCGTGGCGATGATAACCGAGCGCGACCACGCGGTGTACGCCACGCGACGGGGGTCGCCGCTGGTACTGGGCGTGAGCGACGGCGAGTACTTCCTCGCCAGCGACGTGCCCGCGTTCCTCGACTTCACCGAGGACGTGATCTATCTGGACGACGGCGACGTCGTCGTCGTGGAGTCCGACGACCACCGCATCACGGCCGCCGGGGGCGAGACGGTCGAGCGGTCGGTCCAGACGGTCGATTGGGACCCCGAAGACGCGGGGAAGGGCGGATACGACCACTACATGCTCAAGGAGATTCACGAGCAACCCGCCGCGCTCCGCCAGACCCTCCGCGGACGGGCCGACCCCGCCACCGGCGACATCGACCTCGAAGACTTCCCCGCCGGGACGTTCGCGGACGTGGACCGGGTCCAGTTCGTCGCCTGCGGCACCTCGTACCACGCCGGACTGGTCGGCGCGCAGTACCTCTCGGCGGGCGGGGTCCCCGCCCAGACGTTCCTCGCCAGCGAGTACGCGACCGGTCAGCCGCCGGTGGACGACAACACGCTGGTCGTCGGCGTCACGCAGAGCGGCGAGACCGCCGACACCCTGTCCGCGCTCCGGCAGGCCAACACCTCGGGTGCGACCACGCTCGCGGTGACGAACGTCGTGGGGTCGACCGCGGCCCGCGAGTGCGACGACGCGCTGTTCATCCGGGCCGGACCCGAAATCGGCGTGGCGGCGACCAAGACGTTCTCCTCGCAGGTCGTCTCGCTCGCGCTGCTCGCCGAGCGTCTCGTCCGCGACGTGACCGGGACGCGAACCGACGACACCCGCGAGCGACTCGGTGCGCTCGCGGACCTGCCGGGCCACGTCCAGCAGATTCTCGACTACAGTAGCGCCCGTCGAGTCGCCGAGGAGTACCGCGACAGCGACGCCTACTTCTTCATCGGCCGGGGGTCGGTCAGGCCGGTCGCGCTGGAAGGGGCGCTGAAGTTCAAGGAGATATCCTACGAACACGCCGAAGGGTTCGCCGCGGGCGAACTCAAACACGGACCGCTCGCGCTCGTCACGTCGGAGACGCCGGTGTTCGCGGTGTTCACCGGACGGAACGACGAGAAGACCCTCGGTAACGTCAAGGAGGCCGAGGCCCGCGGTGCGCCCGTAGTCGCGGTCGCCAGCGACGGACAGGACGCGGTCCACCAGTACGCCGACGAGGTCCTGACGATTCCCGACACCCACCCCGACGTCGCGGGCGTGCTCGCGAACGTCCAGTTGCAGTTGGTGTCGTACCACGCCGCCGACCTGCTCGAACGCGCGATCGACAAGCCGAGAAATCTCGCAAAGAGCGTGACCGTCGAGTAGAAACCCCCGATTACCGTGCAGAACGCTCCTGAACGGTCGGCCCGATTTACTCGCCGACCCTCCGATAGCTACGATACGATGGGTTCTGTCGTACTCTCCCTCGACGCCGAACTCGCGTGGGGGTTCCACGACCGCGAGACGATACCGGCGGACCGGGTCGCCACGGCCCGCGAGTCGTGGCTCCGTCTGCTCGAACTGTTCGACGACTACGAGGTCCCGGCGACGTGGGCGGTCGTCGGCCACCTCCTGCTCGACTCCTGCGACGGCGACCACGCCGACCACCCGGCCGCAGACGACTGGTTCGAGCGCGACCCCGGCACGTGGGAGGGACGGGACGAGCAGTGGTACGGGTCGAAACTCGTCGACGCGATAGAGAACGCCGACGCCGACCACGAGGTCGGCTGCCACACCTTCTCGCACGTCGAGATGCGGTCGGTCTCGCGGGAGATAGCGTCGGCCGAGATGCGCGAGTGCGTCGAACGCTCCGAGGAACGGGGTCTCTCGGTCGATTCGGTCGTCTTTCCGCGGAACTACGTGGGCCACCGCGACGTGCTGGCGGCCTACGGCGTCAAGTGCTATCGGGGAACACAGCCCCGGCGGTGGTACGACCGCGGCGTTCTGGGGTCCGCGGCGAAACTGCTGGGCTGGCCCAGTAAGGCGGTGTCGCCGACGCTGGTCACGCCCGAGGAGGACGAGTACGGACTGGTCGACGTCCCGGCGTCGCTCTACCTGTTCTGCTTCGAGGGCCGGGCGCGGGCGGCCGCCGAGCGAGTCGGCGACGACCCGATAGTCAGCATGGCCAAGCGCGGTATCGACCGCGCGAGCACCGAAGACGGCGTGTTCCACATGTGGCTCCACCCGAACAACCTGACCGACGAGCGGGACTTCGAGCGCATGGAGGCCATCCTCGAACACCTCGCGGCGGTCCGAGAGACCACCCCGCTGTCGGTCGAGACGATGGGTTCGGTCGCGGCCGACATCAAGGACGACGAACCGCTGCCGCGCGAACCCATCGGGCCGCGCTGACTGTGAACCGACGCGGCCGGGGGTTCCGGGCGAGGCGGGCGCTTCCGTTTTCGGCCGACGCCAACCGCCAGTGACCGCTACACACCGAGCAGAGATTCGGAGACCACCGGACGCGACGGGGTTCCCGTCCGATGGAGGCGCTCACCGACACGTCCACGGGACGCGCCGCGAGCGCGTTCGTGCGCTCGCAAGCGGGGAGGCACGGGGCGCGGTCGCGGTGGCGGTTGCGGTGCAGGGCGGTTGCGCCGCGGTGCTGTACTCCTCGGTTCGAGCAGTAGCTAGCTTCTGGTCGGCTTCTGCGTCTGGGCGGGACGGTGAAACGCTGACAGTCAGGACTCCGGTAGACGACTCACGAAGTAGCGAGTGCACGAGGCGCTCGCCGAAGTATTCGTCGCAAAAGCCGAAGGGGCGGGAGTCGAACCCGCCGAGACGGTCCGGGCGTGGGGCGCAAAGCGCCGGTCCGGGCCTGCGACTCGTCTGCTCGACTCCGCGCCGTCTCACCGCTCCCGCGATTGCTGGCGCTCGACGACGAACCGCCTCGCAGAGAAGTCGCGGGAGCGGAAGGGGCGGGAGTCGAACCACGCGAAGCCTGTAAGGCTGCCACCGGGGAGACCGGTGGTACTCTACCACTGAGCTACCCTTCCACGTTCGCAGTTCGGTCGCGTCCGACTTCGTTGTGGCCGGCGTGAGCGGCCACAATCTGACCCTCAGATGTGGAGCGCCATCAACGTTGTGCAGTCTCGTCTTCGTGGACCGACACGCGCGAGAACTCGAAGCGCGTCCCGGTCGAGTCGGGTCGGTCCTCGTCGGCGATTTCGACCGTCCACCCGTGAGCGTCGGCGATGGACTCCACGATGGCGAGTCCGAACCCGGTCCCCTCGTCCTCGGTCGTGAACCCGTGGTCGAAGACCCGGTCGCGCAGGTCTGCCGGGACCCCGGGTCCGTCGTCGGCGACGTAGAAGCCGTCGCGGTCGTCGAGCGGGCCGACTTCGACTGTGACGGTGGGGTCGGTCGCACCGGAGTCCGACGACCGACTGCTGGTGGTCCCGTGTTCCACAGCGTTACGGAAGACGTTCTCCAGCAGTTCGCGGAACCGCGCGTCGTCGGCCTCGACAACCGCGTCGTCGGTGAGACGGAGACCGGCCTCCTTCGTATCGACGGTCTCCCACGCCGCCTCCGCGACCGACGACAGCGCGACGGGGTCGGTGGCGTCCACGACCTGTCCCTGTCGGGCCAGCGTGAGCAGGTCCTCGACCAGCGAGTCCATCCGGTCGAGCGACCGGCCGATGGGCGCGAGGTGCTCGCTCTCACACTCCTCTGCGAGGAAGTCGAACCGGCCGAGAGCGACGTTGAGTGGATTGCGTAGGTCGTGGGAGACCACGCTGGCGAACTCCTCCAGTCGCTCGTTCTGGCGCGAGAGTTGGCGCTCGCGTTCTTTCTGCTCGGTGATATCGACGTAGATGGCGAACGCCTCGGCCTCGCCGTTGCCCGCCGGGGCCGTGTGGAGCAGGAAGTCCCGACACCCGTCGCGAGTCCGGCGATTGACCTCCTCGCCCTCGATTCTGTCGCCGCGTTTCACCCGTTCGTTGAGCGACTCCCCCTGATGGTGCTGGTCGGCGGGCAGGATGTAGTCGTCCACCTCGTCGCCGATTATCAGGTCCTCGGGCCACCCGAACACGTCCTCGAACGCCGGGTTCACCGACTTACAGATGGCGTCGACGCCGTCTATCTCGTAGCGCACGACCGAGTTGGGCACGTTCTCGAACAGCGCGGCGAAACGGTCGCGCTCGGCCCGGAGTTCCGTCTCGGTCCGGACGCGGGTCAGCGCCTCCGAGATGTGGGCCGCGAGGAGTTCGGCCAGTTCGCGGTCGTCCTCGTCGAACCCGTTCGGTTCCTTCGAGACCGCCTGAAAGACCGCGAAGTCGCCGATGGGAACGCTGAGTGCCGAGCGGTACTCGCTCTCGGCGGGCACCACGTCGGTCTCGCGCAGGTCGCCGACCAGCGACGATTCGCCTTCGCGGTACGCCCGGGCGGCGAGGTTGCCCTCGGTTTCGACGGGCGTCTCCTCGTAGTAGCCGTCCGTGGAGACGACCTTCGAGACCGTCTTGGTCACGAGGACGCCGTCGTCGTGGGCGTCCACGGTGCAGAGGTCGAAGGCGAGAATCTCCTCGGCGGTCTCGATGGCGAGGTCGTAGATGGCCTGTTCGGTGTCACAGGCCACCGCCCTCGCGGCCACGTCGTGGAGCGCCTCTATCTTCTGCTTGGTGTCGCGCAGTTCCGACTGGGCCTGACGGCGCTCGGTCACGTTCCGGAAGTACACCGACAGACCGTCCTCGGCGGGGTAGATTCGCACCTCCAACCACGTTCCGGGACGGAACACCGACTCGGCTTCGATGGTAACCGGCTCCTGCGTTTCGAGGGCCTCGCGATAGGCGTCGCGGAACTCGTCGCCGAGACCGACCGAGAACGCGTCTCGGATGTCCTCACCGAGGACGTCGTCGGGGTCGCAGTCGAAGAAGTCGGCCGCCCGCTCGTTGACGTAGCGAAACCGCCACTCGTCGTCCAGCGCGAAGAACGCGTCCGTGATACGCTCGAAGATGCGCCGAATCTGCTCGTCGGCTTCCTCGGCTTCGCGTTCGGCGCGGTACTGGGCGACCGCGTTGCCGACCCGGTTGGCCAGCACCGCGTACTGGTCGGTTCCGGTCTCCTTCTGGAGGTAGTCGGTCACGCCCGCGGAGATGGCTTCGCTCGCTATCTCCTCGCTCCCTTTCCCCGTGAACAGGATGAAGGGGAGCGACGGAGCGGTCTCGCGCACCTCGTCGAGGAACGTCAGCCCGTCCATCTCGGGCATCTCGTAGTCGCTAACCACGCAGTCCACCGCGCCGTCGGTTACGTGAGCCAGCGCGTCGCTCGGGGAGGTTTCAACGACCGTCTCGATGCGGTCGCTCGCCCGCTCCAAGTACGTCGCGGTCAGGTCTGCGATGGCCGAATCGTCGTCCACCAACAGGACGCGGATGGCGTTCCCCATACTATGTTTATCTTTACCAAAGTGCGGTATAAAAATCCACAGGAGAAGTGCAGTGGTTTTTACTGTGGAATAAATGCCCCAAACCCGGAGATGACGAGCGGGTCACGTGTTCACCGTCTCGATACGGTCGCTGACGAGGAGTTGTCCCTGCGCGGTCAACGAAAGTCCCTTCTTCCCCTCGTCGACCAGACCCTTTTCGCGGAGGTCGTTGAGCAGCATGGTGACCCGACTCGAATCGACGCCGAGCGTTCCGGCGAGGTCCCCGCTTCGCGCACCCGAGTAGATGGCGACCAGCGCCTCCATCTCCGCTTCCGAGGTCGTCACGTCCTCGACTTCTTGGGCTATCTCGGAGTATTCGAGTCGCAGATAGCGCCCGAGCAGGTTGAGTTTGCGGTCGCTCTCGATGGCGAACTCCGAGGTCACCGACTGGCCCTCGTCGGCGTGACGAACGAGCAGCACCGGCCCCGTCTCCCGACTCTCCTTCTTGAAGTAGGTGACGTTGGCGAGTTCCACGGTCACCGACTCGTCTCCCGCGAACTGAACTGCGCCGGACTGTATCTTGAGTTTCGCCGGACGGAACGACGCGTCGGTCACTCGACCGCCGATTCGAGTCGGATGCTTGATTCTCGCGTCGGCCCCGTTGAGTTCGGCCTTGAACAGCACGGTCTTGAACCGAGACACCTCCTCGCTCCCGGCCTCGACGACGGCGACTCTGCGGCGGTCGTCCTCGCGGTAGGCGATGGTGATGGTGTCCTGGAAGAACGACTCCAGTTCGCCGGGAACGTGACCGACGTTGATGTCGAAGATGGCCGAGAGCGGCACGGTTGTCTTCGACTCGTCGGTGGCTAACACGAGACGCTTCCGACTGAGGACGATTCGGCCCTTGACCGGTTCGGGCGAATCGAACGTGTCGAGAGTGAAGCGTGCGACGAAGTCGGCGATGACCTTTTCGGACATGGATTGGCGAGAGACGCCCGTTTCGGCGTACTACTCTTTGAAGAGCAATTCTCAGTGAGGGTAAATATTTTTTCGGTCCGGCCGGACCAGCGACGACCGGACTCGCCCCGTGCGAGAGCCACGCGACTCGGGCCGAGAAACCTAACTGTCTCTCGCGCGTTTCGTGGCGTAGATGTCCACCGAGACCTCCGGCGAGGTGTTCGACCGGCGCACCACCATCAAAGTAATCGCCGGATTCGCGGTAGCGGCGGTCCTCCTCTACCTGTTCGGCCGGGTCATCGGGTGGACGGAAATCCTGCGCACCTTTCGGAACGCGAAACCGGTCTGGATCGGGTTCGCCTTCGTCTCGACGCTGGTCTCGCTCGTCGTCTGGGCCAAGTCCTGGGACGTCATCCTCTGTACGGTCGGCATCGAAGTCCCCTTCCGGAAGATCGTCGTGACCTACTTCGCGGCCACCTTCGCCGACTACGCCACGCCGTTCGGGAAGGCCGGAGGCGGTCCCTTCATCGCCTACGTGCTGGCGGCCGACACCGAGGCCAACTATCAGGACAGTCTCGCCAGCGTCGTCACCGCCGACCTGCTGAACCTGCTCCCCTTCTTCACCTTCGCGGGTCTCGGGACGCTCGCGCTCCTGATACAGGGCGAGGTTCCGAAGCAGGCCGAGGTCCTCGTCGCCGGACTCGGCGGGATGGCCGTCCTGCTTCCCCTAGCCATCTACGGGTCCTACCGGCACCGAGAGTTCGTCGAGGGTCTCGTCGTGAAAGTGGTCTCGCCGGTCGCCCGGCGCGTCGATAGAATCGACGCCGAGAGCATCCGGGACCGCATCGACGAGTTCTACGACCTCGTGGACCGCATCGCGGCGAGCAGGCGGCAACTCGCCTACACGCTCGTGTTCGCTTACGTGGGATGGCTGTTCTTCGCCGCACCGCTCTATCTCGCGGGGCGGACGCTCGGCGTCCACCTCAATCCGGTGCTGGTGCTGTTCGTGGTCCCGGCGAGTTCCATCGCGGGCATCGTCCCGACGCCGGGCGGCGTCGGCGGCGTCGAGTTCGCGCTGGTCGGCCTGCTAGTGGCGCTGGCCGCGCTCCAGACCGACCTCGCCGCGAGCGTGGCGCTGGTCTATCGGGTGGCGAGTTACTGGTTCGCGCTGGCGGTCGGCGGACTGGCGGCCTTCTCGGTCATCCACCGGACCTAGACGTTGAGGAACGACCCGACCACGATTCGAGTGAACACCGCGATGGAACTGGACCCCCACGTCAGGAAGACGAAGTGCATGTAGGAGTTGACCTTGTGCCCGCCGTCGGCGATGCGGATAATCAGCGAGGACAGCAGGGAGTTGAGCAGGGTGATGATGACGAGCAGGTACTCGATGGTCGGGATGTCGTACACGTTCGTGTGGATGATGGTCGTGATGTCGAGTTGGCTACTGTTGAGACCGACGGACATGCTCGCCAGCACCTGCACGATCTCCAGACCGATGAAGAACGCGAAGGTGGAGGCCGCAGTAATCCCGTAGAGGACCCCGATGAGGGTCACGGTGGACTGGGCGCGGCGCTCGCGCAACTGGAGGACCTCGTTCATGTTGGCGGAGATGAGTTCGCCGAGTTTCTTCGGGTCGCCACCCATCTGTCTGCCGACGAGGAACATCTCGCTGAACTTCTGGATGAGGTACGACCGCGAGTCGGCGGTGAAGTGTCGCCACGCCATCGCGGGTTCGATGCGCATGTTGAGTCGTTTGTAGAGGTCGCTGACGTTCTCGCTGAGCGCACCGAAGTTCTTGCCCCGCAGACTCTCGAGGACCTTCGTGGTCGTACTCTGTTTGGCGCTCTCGGTCGCGCCCAGCGCCCGGATGAAACTGGTGAACTCCTCGTCGCGCTCCTTTATCCGCTCTTCCTCCCTGCGAGCGACGATGCCGGGTATCAACAGCGGCGTGGACGGAATCGCGGCGTAGAACGGCAGGGGAATCGCGTCGGGGTCGAGACTCGTCCGGCCCATCAGCACCAGCAGACAGCCACCGATGAGGAGGAAGGTCAGCAGGAGACCGACCGCCACCGAGATGCGGATGCGCCACTCGGCGTCGGTGGTGTGGCCGTCCGGGTGGTACCAGACCGGGTCGTACGGTGCCGTGTTCCGAATCATGACGAGGAACCCGGTCTGGACGAACGCGAACATCACGACGACCGCACTCACCGTCATGGTCGGGTTCGTCCCCGTCAGAATCGGCAGGACGGTCGCGAACACGAGCGCGAACGTCACGGACAGCACCATCGAGAGGTAGAGGTCCTTCATCACTTCGAGGTTCTCCAGCGACCCCTCGTAGATGGTGACGTAGTTCTGGATGACCACGTCCTGCTCGGACAGCAGGAAGTCCTGAATCTCCTGGCCCGCGTTGATGGTGTAGGCGAGTCTGTCGAGGAAGTCGGCGAACGGCTTGCTCGGCGACTTGTTCGCGCGGATTCGCAGCGCGTCGTCGAGACTCTGGTTCCACGTGTCCACCAACTGGGTGATGCGGCGCATCTCCTCGGCCAGCGCGCCGTACTCCTCCTCCTCGCCGAGCGTGCGGAACACCTCCACGCGGTCGATGTTGGCGGTCGAGAGGATGGTCATGTGCGTGATGAACAGGTGGAGGCGGTCCTCTATCTCCTTGCGCTTCTGGTCGCGCAGAATCTTGGGGTAGATGACCGCGACCACGAGCGACAGCAGGCCGAGCAGCGGGATCGGCAGGCTGATGAGCAACGGGAAGTCGGTGATTACGAAGACCACCACCGTCAGCACGAGGAAGACGACGGAGGGAGCGACGACGAGTCCGAGGTACCGGGCGACCGGCGTCTCCATGTGCTGGTAGGACTCGATGGTTGAGGACGCGAAGCTAGCCAGGAGGTCTTTGGCGTCCTTCGGATTCTCACCGGACTGTTCGTTCGTCGCCATGGTCGTCGTCGGGCGGCAGGTGTTCGCGGGGTTTTCGTCCCACCTTCATCTCTTTTTCCCTCGGAATATCTGTACTGATACTCGGCGCGCGCGGCCCGACCGTGCGGGGACCCGGTCTCGGCGGCCGTCGTGCGGGAAATCGGCGGAAGGCACAGGGAACCATAACGAAGATGATTTGACGGGCGTGCGCAATCACTGGCACGTCCCATGAACAAGATGGAATTCTTTCAAGTATTGACTCTGTGGTTCGTCGCAGCGACGTTCCTCCGGAGCGGGTCCGGTAACTCGAACCCGGCACTACTGGTCATGACGTTCGTCGCCCTCGGTCTCGTATACGGTATCCCGGTCTATCTCCTCGTCGAGTTGGTCGAGCACATCGCAGAGTGAGGCCGAACGATTCGCGGTCAAAAGCTGCCCGTCAGTCGATGGACCGGTGGATGTTGAACGGCAACCCGTCCACGCCGTCGCGCTGGAACGCCTCGATGGTCTCGTTGACCTCGTGGTAGCCGAGGATGTTCTCCTCGATCATGCGCTCCATCATCTCGGCCCGGAAGTCGAGTTCGTTGTAGATGTCGCGGGTGTTCTCGTACCCGAGCAGGGTCGCAATCTGCTCTTCGAGGACGAAGGAGTTGTTCATCCCCTGGAAGACGATTTCGTCCTCCACGGGGTCCCAGTAGAACGCCTGCCGGGTGACGACGCCGCCCATCTCCTTCGAGTAGCCCTCTATCTCCTGAACGGAGGTCACGCGACGAAGCACGTCGTCGCCCTGCTTCACCCGGTTCTGGAACAGCGCCACGTCGGCGTTGTCCATGAACGTCTCGGGGATGTTGATGGGGTCCCCGGTGAAACGCTGAATCATCGAGACGATGTCGCTCGCGTGGAACGTCAGCATCACGGGGTGGCCGGTCTGGGCCGCCTGGAACGCCATCCGACCCTCCTCGCCACGCACCTCCCCGACGACGATGTAGTCGGGGCGCGAACGCAGCGCGGCCGCGACGAGGTCGAACATGTCCACGTCCGTGGAGTCCTCGCCGCCGCCCTCGCGGGTCAGGAGCTGTTGCCACGTGTCGTGGGGCGGCAGGACCTCCGCGGTGTCCTCCGCGGTGTAGATCTTCGAGTCGCGGGGGATGAACGACATGATGCAGTTCAGGGTCGTGGTCTTCCCGGACGCCGTCTCCCCAACCACGAACACGGTCTGCTCGTTCTCCAGACAGAGCCAGAGGTACGCCGCCAACTTGGGCGACAGCGTGCCCCACTTGGTAATCTGGGCCACCGACAGCGGCGTCCCCTCCCCCTGACGGATGGTGAGGCTCGGTCCCTTCAGGCTCACGTCGTCGGAGTAGATGATGTTGATACGCGACCCGTCGGGCAGGGTGGAGTCCACGATGGGGTCGCTGTCGCTCACGGGGTCGCCGATTCGCTCGCCCATGTTCCGCAGCCAGTTGTCGAACCTGTCGGGCGACCCGAAGTCCACGCTGGTCCCGAGCATGCCGAACGTGCCGTGGTCCACGTACGTCTCGTGGGGACCGATGACGTGGATGTCCTCGTTCGAGGGGTCGCGCATGATGGGTTCCAGCGGGCCGAACCCGACGATGTCGCGGTTCAACCGGTACCGGATGTTCTCGTAGGTCTGCTCGGACACCTCGTAGGTGCCGATGTTGGTGTAGTCCTTGACGACTCGCACGATGTCTTCGGTCGAGAACGTCCGGACGTTGTGCTTGAAGTCGTTGTACGAGACGTTCTTTATCCAGTTCAGTATCTGGTCGGCCGAGAGGTTCCGGAGGTTGGCGCGACCGCCACCGCCGGTATCGCCGTCGTTGACCAGCACCGTGTCGTCGAGCAGTTCCTCGATGCGGTCGTCGTACTCGCCCTCGTCTTGGGGCGCTGGCTTCTTCACGCTCTTTTCGAGAATCTCGCCGCGAACCTTGCCGAACAGTTCCTGTTCGGTCCCCGAGAGTTCGGGTTCGACCGCGTAGTACTCGGTGTCCTGACCCACGTCGCCGTAGATGTGACAGTAGATAGGACCGCCGACCGGGTAGATGACATTGGGCTTGTCCGTCTCCCACTCGTCGTTCGGTTCGTCGATGAGTCGCGGGAACTCCCCGGTAAACTGCTTGAACCGTTTCAGGTAGTCCCGCAGGTGTGGCCGTCGCATGGCCACTTCCCGAAGGTCGTCCTGAATCTGTGCGGTCCCGTGTTCGGTCATGATGTGAGCGGTCGTTAGGCGACGCTCCGACTCTCGATGACGATTCCCGCGTCGGCCCGGACCGAGAACCCGATGGTGTCACCGACCTGTTCACCCATCCCGGCGAACCGCTTGACGGAGATGTTCCGTCGCACGTCGTTGCCGACCTCGACCATCTGGAGTTCCATGAACACGTCGGCGATGGCACGGAACGGGCCGATGGCCTCCTCGTCCACCGTCGAGGGGTCCACGGTGAGGACGATGACCTGCCCCTGCGAGACCAGGTCGCGGAAGAACGAGATGATTTCGAGGGCGGCCTGACGCTCCTCGTTCTGCCGAATCAGCGCCTCGAACTTGGGGTCGTTCCGGAGGATGGCGTCGAACGTGTCGATGACGATGACGTCGGCCTGCCACATCGCCTCGGCGTTCATGAGTCGGTTGAGCAGTTCCTTCCGGTTGCCCTCCTCGTCCTCGGCGGGCGCGGTCAGGCGACCGCCGCCGGTGTCCACGTCGGCGTGGAGGAAGAGGAGTCGCTCGTCGAGCAGGTGGTCCTCGACGCCGTACGACAGCGAGTGCATCTGGTCGATGAACCCGCCGATGGTCAGTTCGGTCGAGAGCAGGGTAACCGAGTGACCCGTCTCGCAGAGTCCGTAACTGAACCGCTGGCTGATAGCCGACTTCCCGGCCCCGTAGTCGCCCTCGATGAGGACGATGGACCCGCGGGGGACGCCACCTCCGAGTTCGTGGTTGAGTCTGTCGTGGTCTTCTAGGCCGAGCGAATAGAGATTGTCTCGTGTCATGTTCGGAACTGAAGCACCTCTTCGTCACCGTTTACGATTATCTTCACGCGGTGGTCGCTGTCCGTTTCGAGTGGCTGGCCGAGACGAATCGTGATCCGGACGACGTTTCCGACGGTCCACGCCGAACCGTCCACGACTGCCACGGAGACGTCGGTCTGATACCGCCCGTTCACCAACACCTCGATTTGGTCACTCGACGCTTCGAGATCGCGTGACCCTGTGTTCTTTGCTAATACCGTCACGTTTCCGTCTCCCGAGGCGTCGTACACCGCACCGCTTCCGGGGTCGCTGATGAGCGTGATGTCGCTACGGATGTCACTGCTCACGTCCACGCTCCTGTCGCCGAGTGCCGACGAGAGCCGCTGGACGCCCTGCGTGAACGTCCCCGCCACGCTGGCGGCGATGAGTAGACTGGCGATGAACAGGATGAGGTGGGACGTGGAGACGCTCGCCATTCAGTTCACCTCCTCGGAGTCCGACACGCCCGGTCCGGTCACGACTTTCACCCGGTCGGGGTTGTTGACCGAGACGTTGGCGTGGAGCGTCTCGCCGGGCAGCCACAGGTCCGTCTCGGTGTCGTCGCCGACTTCCAGCCTCACCATGTTGTCACTCGTGTGGTTCGTGTAGGTTCCATCTATAAGAATGTCGGTGTCGTTCACCGACAGCGTGCTCGAACCGGTGTTGTTGACTGTCAGGTTCAGGTACGACTGCCCGGCCTGAGTAGCGACCGAGGCGTTGCCGATGCCGATGGCGGTGTTCTGACGAGTGAGTTCGTCCTCGGAGTTGTCCTCGAACGCTCCGTTCACCCGCTCGAAGCCGTCGTTGGCGGCCGAATAGGCGACCCCGAAGCTGATGAATATCCCGAGGAACAGGATCACCGTCGCACCGCTAACGCTGAATCCCATCGCGCCCACCTCTGATCTGCGAACAGTGTTCGACGATCTTGCGCTGGACGGCGTCGCCGGTCAGTTGGCTCAGGAAGGTGAGGCTCTGGACGTGGTCGTCGACTTCGAGTGTCGCGGGACCGGTCTCCTCGGTATCGACCGACTCCACGTCGGCGAAGCCGCCCACGAACGCCAGCAGTTCTTCCTCGACCGACTCGCTAATCCATCCGATGTCGCCGTAGTATTCGATGGTCCGAACCGCGTCTTCGGGACCGAACTCGCTCACGAGAAACTCCAGCCACTCCATCACCACCAAGTCAGAGACGTAGCCGTTCGGAAGTTGGGCCAAGTACGGCTTGCCGCCTCGGCCCGAGTTTTGTGCGGTGGACGTGGCGGGGTCGGTAGATTCGGGTGCGGGTTCGGTCTCCGCCGGTTCCTCGAACTCGAAGTCCCCGTCGGCCGGTTCGTCGGCCGTAGACTCCACTTCGACCGCGGGTTCGGGGTCGGGTTGGCCGTCTTCGGGCGCGCCTTCCTCGCCTTCCTCGGCCCAGTCGGCGTCGCCCGACTCGTACTCCTCCTTGAGTTCCGCGAAGGTCGAACCGCCCGCCTGCCCTCCCTCGCCGTCGTCTGCGTCGTCCTCCTCGGGGGGTTCCATCGCCGGTTCCTCGTCGTCCAGCGCCTCCTCGGGCGAGTCGAATCCGAGATCGTCGGCGGCGTCGTCGAAGTCGTCGTCCTCGCCGAACTCGTCTTCCTCCTCGAATTCCTCTTCCTCCTCGTCGAAGTCGTCGTCGAAGAAACTCTCGGCCTCGGCGTCGGCGACGTCGGAGTCGAGGTCCGCTTCTTCCTCTTGTTCCTCCTCCTCGTCGAAGAGACCGAAACTACCGCCGCCGTCTTGGTCGAGAGCGTCGCCGCCACCGGCCATCCCGCCCTGCTGCACGTCGTCCACGAACGGGTTGACTCCCCGAGTCACCATCTCGTAGATTTCGAGGAGTTTACGGACGTTCTCTTCGGTCTCGTCGACTTTCGCGCTGATCTGTTCGTTCTCGCTCCGAACCGTACCGACCGTCGAGGAGATCTCCGCGACCTCGTTTTCGAGTTCGTCGATCCGGTTCTCCAGTTCCTGCGTCGGACCGGACCCGCCGCCCATAGCGAACTCGTCGTCGCCGCCACCGCCGTCGGCCCAGTCGTCCATCTCCCCGTCCATCCCCATCCCGTCGTCCATCTCGCCGAAGTCGTCCATCTCACCGCCAGCGTCGCCGCCCATACCGTCGCCGAAGAGGTCGTCATCGGCGTCGTCGCCGCCACCACCGCCGCCGTCGGCTTCGACGCTCTCACCCTCCTCTTCGTCCATGAAATCCATGATTCCCATGCCGACCAAGCCCGTCCCGAGGAGGTGAACGAACTGGTCGCTGAGACCGATAAGTTTCATTGTCGTCAACAGCGAACTTCCGCCACATTAATCTTCCCCCTGAGTTATCAGCTCTGATACTCCCGGGGTGACGAACCCAGAACCCGGGTAGAGCGCCACTAAACGCGTTTCGGGCGCACCTACGACCTGTCAGGAATGCTGTCTATCTTCTTGTATATACGGAGTCGCCGGGCGATAGGTTCGAAAGCTGGCTTGAGCAGTTCGGGGAGCGTCTCGGTCTTCCCGATGACGAGATAGCCGCCCTCCGACAGCGACTTCGACACCGTCTCCAGAATCGGGAGTTTGTGTTCGGTGTCGATGTAGATGAAGAGGTTCCGACACACGACGAGGTCGAAGTTCGACTTGGGGTCGCCGTTGATGAGGTCGTGGCGCTCGAACGACACCAGTTCCTTGACCTCGTCGGCCACGGCGAACTGGTCGCCGTCGCGTTCGACGTACCGCTCGTACTCGTCGAGGGGCGCGAGTTGCTCGCCGATGTCGGTCGTGCGCGTGTTCTCGTAGACGCCCTGCCGGGCCGCCGCGAGTATCTCCCGGTCGATGTCGGTCGCGGTTATCCGGATGCGCGAGTCTTCTACCTCCGGGTCGTCCAGAGCCAGCATCGACATCGAATACGGTTCGCGGCCGTCGGAACACGCGGCGCTCCAGAGTCGGATTCGATTGCGCTCCGCCGAGAGCGCCCGGATGACCGACCGCATCTCCTCCCAGACCTCCGGGTTCCGGAAGAAGCTCGTGACGTTGACCGAGAAGGCGTCGAGCAGCGCCTCCTGTTCGCGCTCGTCTCCGCTGAGCAGGTCGTGGTACTCCGCGTAATCGTCGGTGTCCGACCGGCGCATCCGCGAGGAGACCCGGCGGTCGAGATACGCGTCGTCGTAGTAACTCGTGGCGAACCCGAGTTCGGACTCCACGTAGTCGAGTAACTCGTCGAACGCCTCGTCGTCCGGCGTCACAGGTCTTCGACCCCCCGGTGGGCGCTGGTGACTCTGAGCGTCCACGTCTCCGGAACGAGTTCCAACGACCGACCGTGACCGCCGCCCACGTCTTCGGCGACCACCGAGACGCCGCGGTCGGCCAGCGCCTCGCGCGTCCGTTCGACGTTCCGCTCGCCGACGCCCTCGCTGACGCCCGAGAAGTCGAACATCTGGCTTCCCCCGGCGATTTTCGCCTCCACGGCGTCGGGGTCGCCGCCCTCGGTTTCGACCGCGTCGAGCAGTCGTTCCACGCCGAGTTCGACCGACTTGGCGGGCTTGGCCCGGTCGTCGTCGGTGGCGTCGGGCAGCATGACGTGGGCCAGTCCCGCGATGCCCGCGGCGGGGTCCGCCACCGCGACGCCGACGCAGGAACCCAGACCGCTGGTCGTGAGTCGAGTGTCACCGCTGGCGACGGCGAGTTCCGCGACGCCGACTCGCACGCGGTCGGGCGCGTCGTCCGTGAGCGAGCGGCGTTCGGTTGGCTTGCTCATAGTGACCCTGCTCTCGTGGTACGCTCGGCCGTCGCGTCCGGGTCCAGTTCCGCCAGCGCGGCGTGAAGTTCGGACTCGTCGGGCAGCGCGTAGATTTCGCAGTCGAACTCCCGGTCGTCCGCCCGGAGCGTCGCGTCGAACAGGAACGCGAACGCCTGTCGTTGGCCGAGGCGCGCGACGACCGACTGGGCGACCGCCCGGCCCATGTCGTGAACGAACTGGGGCGGCGAGATGTCGATGGTGGCGTCGAGTACGTTCGCCCACCCGTCGATGAAACTGCTCGTCATCACGTTGCCGATCTCCTCCATCGCCGACCGCTGTTCGCCGTCGAACGTCGCTCCGACTTCCGTGTCGGAAACGAGTGCCCCGACGACCTCGCTGGCCGACGCCTCGTCGAACAGTATCAGCACGTACCCGCCGAGCGCGCCCTCGAACTGGAGGACCACGCCCACGTACTTCTGGTCGCGCAGTTCCGCGGGCACGTCCTCGACCGGAACGAAACTGAGCTGGGTGATATCGACGCCGGTGTCGATGCCCGTCATCGCCGAGACCGTCTCGGAGGCGGTCCGCGCGCCGGTCTCGGCCATCCGCCGGAGGGTCGCCAGTTTCTCGATGGGAATCTGCTCGTCGCCGCCCGCGAGCATCTCCTGCATCGAGTCGGCGTCGGGGAACATGTGGAACTGGACGTCCAGTTCCTCGCCGACCGCGCTGACTCGACTCCGGAACACGAAGGCCCTGTCGCGGTCGAACTCCGCGTCGTCGAGCAGTTCGGCGCTCGTCCCTTCGACGTACTCCGGCGGCGAGATGTCGATGATGGTCTCGAGGTGGTCGGCCCATCCGCCGATGAAACCGCCGGTGACGACGTTGCCGACCTCCTCTACCGCGCCCTCTTCGGTACCCACGTCGGGCACGAGCGTGTCCAGTATCGTCTCGACGCCGTCGGCCGAGAACGTCAGCAGGGTCGTGCCGTCGATACCGCCCTCGAAGTCGATGGCGACGCCGACGCGCTTCTCGTCGCCGTCGAGGTCGTCGGGGGACGCCAGCGACACCTCCGTCACGTCCACCGCGGTCTCGATACCGGTCAGTCCGGTCAGATTCTCGGCGGCGCGTTCGGCACCCGACCGGGCGGTCCTGCTGAACGACCCCAGCGATTCGACGTCGACGTTCATGGAATCGTCCTCGGTTCCGCGTTCATCTGGCCAACCATTATATCTCTATCTTCTGCATCAGCGAGACGAGTTCCTCCAGTTCGGGGAACGTGTACACCTTCACTTCGACGTCGGCCTCGCGCGCGTGTACGCGCGAGTCGAACACGAGAGCCATCTCGTCGGGGCGACTGCCCACGAGGTTGCCGACCATCTTCGACCCCGCGCCGTAGGTGAATTTCGGCGTCGAGATGTCGATGGTGGTGTTCAGCACGTTGGCCCACCCGTCGATGAACCCGCTGGTCATGATGTTGCCGATCTCCTGCACAGCGGACCGTTCCATGTCCGAGAACCCCGACGAGGAGTCGGCCTCCTGACCGAGCATCCCCGCCGCGAGTTTCTTGGCGCTGCTCGCGCTGAACAGGAACAGGATGTAGCCGTACGGCGGTTCCACGAGTTCGATGTGAGTGCCGACCTGCTTGTTGTGACCGACGTGGGTCTTGATGTCCTCGATGTCGAGGAAGTTGATCTTGGTGATCTCCATCTCGGTCTCCATCCCCGTCATCTGGGTGAGGTGGTCGGCGACCGTGTTCGCCCCCTCCTTGGCCATCTGGTTGAACAGGTTCAGCTTTCGTATATCGACTTGCAAGTTTCTAGTGTCACCTCGGCTCATAGCTGGTCTCCTCTCATAGCGTCTCCACGTCCAGAATCGTCACTACGTCGCCTTCGCCGAGGACCGCGGCACCCGACAGACCGGGGATACCCGAGAGGATTCCCTCGAACGGTTTGACGACGACCTCTTCCTGACGGCTCACGGCGTCGCAGTGGACGGCGACCGTCCGCTCGGACTCCTTGATGCGGACGAGCATCCCGTCCCCGTTCTTGGTCTGGCCGGGAACGTTCAGCGCGTCGCCGAGTCGCACGAGCGGGAAGACCGTGTCGTCGTGGGTGACGACTTCCTCGCCCTCGACGGTCTGAACGTCCTCCATTCGGCGAATCTCGTCCACGTTCTTGATGGGGATGCCGTACTCCTCGTCGCCCGACTGGACGAACAGGACCTTGACGATGGCCACGGTGACCGGCAGCGAGAGGCTGATGGTCGTGCCCTCGCCGGGCGCGCTATCGACCCGAATCTCGCCGTCGAGACGCGAGACGGTGTCCTGAACCACGTCCATCCCGACGCCCCGACCGCTCACGTCGGTCACTTCGTCGTTGGTCGAGAACCCGGCGTGGAAGACGAGTTTCTGGGCCTCCTCGGTGTCGAGCTTCTCGGCCTCCTCGCGGCTCATGACGCCCTTCTCGACCGCCTTGGACCGGATGGCGTCGGGGTCGATACCGTGACCGTCGTCCTCGACTTCGATGGTCACGCGGTCGCGCTCGCGGAAGCCGCGGAGTCGGATGGTCCCCTCCGCGTCCTTGCCCGCGGCCTCGCGCTCCTCCGGCGGTTCGATGCCGTGGTCCACGGCGTTCCGCAGGAGGTGCATCAGCGGGTCGCTTATCTCGTCGAGGATGGTGCGGTCCAACTCGATGTCGGTCCCCTCCATCTCGAAGTCTATCTGCTTGTCCTGTTCGCGCGCGAGGTCCCGAACCAGTCGCGGGAACTTGTTGACGACCTTCTTCAGCGGGACCAACCGCATGTCCATCACGGTGTCCTGCAGACTCGACGTTATCTTGTCGAGTTCGTCGAGGTGGTCCTCCGCGCTGTCGAGTTGGGCCTGTTCGACCGACCGCCGGAGTTTGATGCGACTGGTGACCAACTGCTCGACCTGCCCGTGCAGGTCGTCCAACTGGTCCACGTCCACGCGGACCGACTGTATCTCCTCTATCTCCTCGGCGGACGCGTCGTCGGACCCGCCGTCCGAGTCCGACTGGCCGGAGTCGTCCGACTCGGCGGTCTCGACCACGTCCGCGTCGGTGAAGTCGTCGGCGTCCGTCGGGTCGTCGGCCGCGTCGGCGTCGGTGGCGTCAGTATCGCCGACGGCCGCGTCGCTACCGTCGTCGGCGTCCGTCGCCGCCTCGTCGTCCGTACCGGTGTCGTCGGCGCTCGCATCTGTCGAACTCCCGGCGTCGATGTCGTCCGCGTCGAGCGCGGTCACCGTCCCGCCGTCGATTTTGCCGACCGACCCGACCACGGCCTCCACGTCGCCCGCGCTCGCGCCGACGACGAAGGCGTCGAAGCCGTCGTCGTACTCGCCGTCGTTGATGGCCTCGACTCCGGGAACCGTCCCGAGGAGGTCGAGGTCCCGTTCCAACCCTTCGAGCGCGAACATCGCGTCCACGCCCTTCATCTGGGGGTCGCCCATGTCCACGGCCACGTGAAACACGTCGCCGTCGGCGTCGGCCAGCACCGCGGGGTCCTCGAACTCGTCCACCGGAATCTCGTCGCCGGTCGATTCCGGACCCCCGTCGTCGCCCGAATCCGGAGACGCGGCGTCCTCGTCGGCGTCGTCAGAGGCCGTCCCGCCGCGCTCGATGACGCCCCGAATCTCCTCGATGGTGTCGTCCGGGTCGATGTCGGACTCGCCGTCGTCCTCTATTTGGCCGAGCGCGCGGTCGATTTCGTCCACGCCCGCGAACACGAGGTCCATAATCTCGGGCGTGACCTCCATCCGGCCCTGCCGAATCTCGTCCAGCAGGTCCTCGATGGCGTGTGCGAGGTTGCTCTCGTCTTGGAAGCCCATCGCGCCGAAGTTGCCCTTCAGCGTGTGGGCCGTCCGGAAGATGGAGTCCATCGCGGCCTCGTCGGACGGGTCGTCCTCCAGTTCGAGCAAGGAGTTGTTCAACTCCGTGACGTTCTCTTCGCTCTCGCGTATGAAATCCTGTAAGTAGTCGTCCATGTATTGTCACCCGTTGTCGCGAATCGTGTCCAGAACCGCCTTGCCCACCTCGTCGGCCGGGCGCACGCTATCGACGCAACCGGTCTCGATGGCGCGTGCCGGAATGCCGAACACCGAGCAGGTCTCCTCGTCCTGCGCGACCGTCGCACCGCCCGCTCGCTTTATCGCTTCGATGCCCGCCGCGCCGTCCGACCCCATGCCGGTGAGGACGACGCCGGTCAGCGGCCCGTCGATCTTCTCGGCGGCCGTCTCCATCGTCACGTCGATGGCCGGACGCACGCCGTGGAGCGCCTCGTCCTGCTGGAGGCGCAGTCGGAGGCGACCGTTACCGTAACCCGCGACCTCCATGTGGTAGTCGCCCTTCGCCACGACCGCCTCCCCGCCGCCGATTCGCATCCCGTCCTCGGCCTCGCGCACGTCGTACTCGCTCCGGCGGTCGAGGCGCTCGGCGAACCGGCCGGTGAAGCCGTCGGGCATGTGCTGGACGACGAGCACCCGGAGGTTAGCCTCTAGCGGGAGGCTCGACAGCACGCGCTCGACGACTCGCGGGCCGCCCGTCGAGGCCCCGACGACCAGCGTCGGGTTCTCGACGTAGCCGTGGTCCGTCTCCAGCGTGCTACTGCTCCGGGTGTTCACGTCGTCGACCGACTCGGGGTCCGCCCGCGTCGCGGACGTGACCTTCTCGACCAGCGCGTCGCCGTGGGCCGAAATCTCCGTGGAGACTTCGCCGCCGGGCTTGGCGAGGAAGTCCACCGCGCCCTTCTCCAATGCCTCGAACGTCGCGTCCGCGCCGTCCTCGGTGTGCGCCGAGAGCATCAGAATCGGGACGGGATTCCGGTCCATAATCTCCTCGACGGCCTCGATGCCGTCCATTCGGGGCATCTCCACGTCCATCGTCACCACGTCGGGGTCGTGGGCGGTCACGGCTTCGACGCCCTCCTCGCCGTCCCCGGCCTGCGCGACGACGTCGATGCCGCCCTCTTCGAGGATATCGGAGATGACCGTCCGCATGAAGTGAGAGTCGTCGACGACGACGGCTTTGGTCATGCTGAGATTACGTCCTCGATTGCGTCCATCACGCTCGGTTTCTGGAAGGGTTTGGTGATGTAGCCGTCCGCGCCCGCCTTGATGGCGGCCTTCATCTTCTCTTCCTGACCGATACTCGTACACATGATGATGTTCGAGTCGGGGTTGGCCTCCTTGATTTCGGTAGTGGCCTCGATGCCGTCACGAATCGGCATCACGATGTCCATCATCACGAGGTTGGGGGAGTGTTCCTCGTAGAGTTCGACCGCCTCGACGCCGTTCTCGGCCTCGCCGACGATCTCGAACTCCTCTTCGAGAATCTCCCGCAGTAGATTTCGCATAAATTCCGAATCGTCTACGATGAGTACGTTCTTCGCCATCTGATAGTCACCTGCCGGTTGGTTTGAAACGGGGTGAAATAAATTCTCCCCTCCGATTATCACGACTGATGCTCGTCCGAACTCGCCCGACGACACGCCGGTCTCGGTCGGCCGGGGCGAGGCGGTTCGAGTCGGGACGGAACTGCGGACTCATTTCAACTGTCCGATGATAGCGTCGATGTCTATCCAGACCACGAGGTCGAGTCCGTCGCCGTTCTGCTTCCGGATGATGCCCCGCGAAATCTGTTCCTCGATGCCTCGCGTGTCGAGGTCCGAGAGGTCCTCGTCGGTGTCTATCTTGCTCTCGGGGTGGTCGGTGACCTCCAGCACCTCGTCCACCCGGATGCCTATCTTCTGCTTGTCGTCCGGGCGGTCGAGGACGAGGATGTTCTGCTCGTCGCCCTCGGGCGGTTCGCCCTCGATACCGAGGAAAGTCCGGGGGTTGATGATGGCGGTGGTCTCGCCCCGGAGGTCCATCACGCCGTCGATGGAGTCGGGCGTCCGGGGGATGCGCGTCACCTTCTTTATCTCTACGATGCTGTCCACCTGATCTATGTCTACCGCGCAGTAGTCCTCGCCGAGTCGGAACTCCACGACCTGTTTCGTCGGGACGTCTTCGACTTCCGGCGAATCGGTCTGCTCGGTTCCGTCGTCGGATTCGACGTCGGTCTCCTGAACCTCCATGGCGCTCTCTGATTCGAACATCGAAGCCGAGGTTATAAAACCCGCCCTCGCCTCTCGCAGATGATAATCGGATCGCCGGGGAAACGCCCTTGTCGGCGCGACGTGACGACGAGCGTATGGTTCGCGCTATCCGCGTCGCCCTCTGCTGTCTCCTCGTCGCGTCGCTTGCGTGGTCGGTCGTTCCGTCGAGCGCTGCTCCGCCGCCTCGGCCGCTCTGTGACGCTTGCGGGGAGTCGTTCGAGGCGACCGCCGAGTCCGAGGGCGTCTCCCTCTCGGTCGAACGAAGCACCGCGACGCTCACGGTCCACGAGAACGGGAGCGCCACGTGGGTCGTCCGGAACCGACTCGCCGAGTCCGAGGGCGTCGAGCGACTCCGCGCGAACGCCGGTCTTCGGTCCGACGTAGCCGACCGCGCGATGTGGGACACCGAGTTCCTCGGCGCGAACGTCTCGTCGGCGGGCGTCCTGACCGCGCGCTACCGCGAACCGGGCTTCGCCGAGCGGTCGGTCGGGGGCGTCCTGCGCTCGGGCGCGTTCACCGAGGCGTACGGCTACCGGAACATCGACGGTCTCGGCGCGGACCGCCTCGTCGTCGTCGCTCCCGACGGAATGCGCGCCGGTCGGACGCTGCCCGGCGCGACCGTCTCGGCCGACGGCCGACGGACGACGCTCACGGAGTTCGACGGCGGCGGGTTCGTCACGTTCGTTCCGGCCGACACCGCCCTCGGACCGGTTTCGAGCGCGCTCGCCGTCTGGTCGCTGCTCGGTCCCGTCGTGGGAACGAACCTCCTCCTCTACGCGGTCCTCCCCGCGTCGGTGTTCGGTCTGCTCGTCGCGGCCCTCGGGTCCGGGGTCTCCCGGTTCGGCCCGGACCGCCCGCTCGTCGGCGACACCGTCGGTCTCACCCTCGCCGTCCTCGGAGTTCTGGTGGCGAGTCTCGCGCTCCTCGGCGGCGGTCTCTCGCTGTTCGGCGGGGCGACCCCACCGGCGTTCGGCGCGGGCCTGACCGCCGTCGCGCTCGGCGCGTCGCTCTCTCGGAAGTCCGTCCGAGACCGAGCGACCTACCGCCGACTCGTCGCGGGTGCCGCGTTCGGCGTCCTCCTCGCCGCCGGGGCGACGCTCGCCGGTGCCCTCGCGTTCGGCCACGGCGTAACTCGGTCGCTGTTCACGGGGCTTCCGGCGCTGATTCCCGTGTTCGCGCTGTTCCCCGCGGGGTACGCGTTCGGTCGCGGGAACCGCCGTCTCGCGGTCGCGACTGCGACGGCCGGACTCGTCTTCTCGGTTCTCCCGTTCGTGTCGTTCGTCTCGCCGACCGCGCGGTTCGGCCAGTTCGTCGCGCTCTTCGGGACGACGTACGCGGTCGTCGTCGCCCTCGCCGGGACGCCGCTACTCGTGGCGGGGATGTCGCTCGCGGCGTCTTCTTCGACTGCCGAAACGCCGACGCCCCCGACTCCGAAGTAGTTTTGCCGCCGAAGGTCCGTGAACGGAGTTCCGCAGTTGTGAACGACAGCGAAGAGAGTGAAGCGACGACGGTAGCGACGAAAATCAGGACGGCAGTAGCGACGTGCGCGCTACCTGCCGAACAGTCGGTCCACGATACCGCGTCGGTGGGCGCGCTCGGCCAGCAGAACCGAGCAGTCCACGCCCTCCGCCACGTCGGCGACGAGCGACCCCGTGACCAACCGCGAGAGCAGACCGCGCTCGGTCGCCCCGAGGACGACCATCGAGGAGTCGGCGGCGGCGCGCTCGATGGCCCCTTCAACGTCGCCGGTCTCGACGCGGAGGTCGGCGTCGGCGAGACCGTGGTCGGCGGCCCACGTTTCGAGGAACGCCTCGCCCTCGGCGGTGTCGTCGGCCACGTGGAGGAGCGTGATCTCCGAGTCGTAGGCGTCCCGGAGCAGGCGAGCGACCTCCGCGCTCAGGTCGGAGTCCGGTCCGCCTGCGGTCGGGACGAGGACGCGTTCGGGGGCGAACCCGCGGTCCTTGAGGACGAGGAAGTCACAGGGCAGGTCCCTACCGAGGTCGTCGAACGCGCTCTCCACCCGGCCGGGCGACCCGTGAGACTCCTCGCCCCACCCCATCACCACGAGGTCCGAATCGTGAGTCCGGGCGGCGGAGAATATCTCCTCGAACGACCGATGGGAGACGATGGTGTGGGTCTCCACGTCCACGCCGAACGTCTCGGCGTCTCGCTGGGCCTCGTCCAGAATCCGGTGGTAGTCCTCCTCGCGTTCGTCGAGGTGGTCGGCGGCGTGTTCCAGCGACGTCTGGTCCGGAACCGTGACGACGTGGACCGCGTCGAGGACGCCGTCGCGTTGGTCGGCGACCGCACTGGCGAGCGTGATGAGGTCCGTCTCGTTCTCGGGGTTTGCCAGCGGGACCATCACCCGGTACCGGCCGCCGTCGGGCTTTATCGAGGTCGCGGCCGAGACCGCGGGGTCGGGCATCTCGTCGCTCCGAGAGAGGACGTAGTCCGAGAGGATGCCCTGTTTGTCCGTCTTCGAGCGAGCGTAGGCGAAGTACCAGACGACGCCGCCCGCGACGAAGGCGAGCGCGAGTCCGATTTCGGCGGGGTCCATGAACGCGATGAGACCGAACGAAGTGAGCGCGCCGAGTATCGGGACGACGGGGTACAGCGGCACCTCGAACTCGGGTCGGTACTCGTCGGGGTTCGACTCGCGCATGACGATGAGCGCGAGGTTCAGCAGGCCGTAGACGATGAGGTGGAGGACGCTCCCGGCCTTCGCCAGCACCTTCACGTCGCCGACGACGATGAACAGCAGGATGAGACCGCCCGTGACCGCGATACTCCGGTACGGCGTGGCGAAGTTCGGGTGAATGTCGTTGAGTTTCGGGCTGATGAGTCTGTCCCGTCCCATCGCGAAGTTGATGCGCGAGGAGGCCAGAATCGAGGCGTTCGCGCTCGACGCGGTGGCGAGGAGTCCGGCGAACGTGAGCAGTCCGACTCCGACGGCCGCGAGACCCACGCTCCCGAACGCGATTTCCGCCACGTCGAGGACCGGCGTCTCGGTGAACGCGGGACCGAGTTGCCGCCAGTTGACGACGCCCATCATGACGACCAGAATGATGGCGTACATCGTCGTCACGATGAGGACGCTCCCGACTACGGCCAGCGGGAGGTTGCGACCCGGGTTCTTGAGTTCCTCCGCGACCGTGGTTATCTTGGCGAATCCGAGGAACGAGACGAAGACCAGACCAGTCGCCGGGAGGACCGCCGCCGCACCGCCGGTTTCGGCGGGGAAGAACGGTTGAAGCGTCGAGAGGTCGGCCTGCAGGAAGCCAAGCGCGGAGAACAGCGTGAGGATACCGACGAGCGTGACGACGATGAACACCTGGAGGCGGCCGGTCTCCTTCGCGCCGACGTAGTTGACGGTGATGAAGACGAGACCCGCGAGGAGCGCGCCGATCTGGAACGAACTGAGCGTGACGATGCCGAGCGCGACGGTCGGAATCGGCAGGAACGTGGCGAGGTACTCGCCGAAACCGAGGGTGTAGAACGCGCTGGCGAACGCCAGTCCCATCCAGTTACCCCACCCGGCGATACAACCGAACAGCGGTCCGAGGGCGTGGTTGACGTAGTAGTAGCTTCCGCCTGCCTTCGGCATCGCGGTGCCCAGTTCGGAGGCCGATAGCGCGGTGAAAAGCGAGATGACGCCCCCGACCACGAACGAGAGCGCAACGGCGGGTCCGGCGGCCGCGGCCGCCTGCCCCGGCAGGACGAAGATGCCCGCGCCGATCATCGTCCCCACGCCGATGGTCAACGCCGCGAGGAGTCCGAGGTCCTTCGCCAGTTCCTCGTCGTCGGCGGTCATCCGCCCTCACCGTCCTGCGGGAGGACGACGACCGGCCGGTCGGCCTCGGTGACGATCTTGGTCGTGCGATTCCCCGAGAGGAACCGCGCGAGTCGTCCGGCCCCGCGCGGTCGGAACGCGATGGCGCTGGCGTCCGCGTCGTCGGCCGCGTCGAAGATGGCTTCGACTACCTCCCGGCGGTACGCGGTGCGGTCGGCGGCGTCGGGGAACGTCTGTCGGACGGTCTCGAACGCCGCTTCGGCGAGTTCTTCTGACTGTTCGACCGGCGTCTTGTCGGGGACGCCCTCGCCCTTCTCCACGACGTGGAGGGCGGTCACTCGTTCGGGAGCGTACGGTTCGAGCGCGCGCGACGACGCTTCCGCGTCGTCTTCGTCCGCGACCGGGAGGAGGACGTGCGAGAGTAGTAACTTGTCTGGCGGTGCATTAGTCACGTTAGTGAGTCGTTTTCGTTCGAAGGACAAAACAATTCCTACTCACCGAGTGAAAAGTACGACAGATAGCAGGTGGCGACGGGGTAATACCGGCTTTTCAGACGTTCTCGGGCGGGAACACCATACCGCGGTCGTCCTGTACGGCCTCGAACAGGTCCGCGATGGTGTCGTCCGGGCCGAGGTCGTAGGCTTCGAGGATGGACTGCAGGCACGACGGCGAGTAGCGGACTCGGACGTTCGACTCGGTGAGCAGGATGCCTAGTACGTCCTCGACCGCGGTCTCGGTGGTCAACTGCTGGGCGTACCATCGGAGGAGACTGTCGAAGACGGTGCCGACGTCGTCGGAGAACATCTGCTGGTGGGAGATTGCGTCGTCGGCCTTCGCGCTGACGTGGAAGCCGTACTCGGCGCTGACGCCCTGTAGGTCGTCCTCCAACCACTGCTTCACCGTGCCCGAGTCCACGTTGCTACCGCCCGTCGGGGGTTGGTCGGACCGTTGGTCGTCTGTCGCCGGGGACTCCGCCGCCGGTGAGTCGGCCGACGCCGCCGACTCGTTCGCCGAGTTAGTGCCGGTATCGTTCGCGGGAACGTCGGGCCGGGCGTCGGTCCCGATGACGTATCTGTCCTGGTCCAGCGAGACCACCTGCTCCTCGTCCTCGATGTCGAGTTCGTCGGGCGAGAGCGCCGACCCGTCGTTGGCGCTGTTGGCCTCGTCCGGGCGCAGCGAGGCGCGTTCGTCGGGGTCCCGGCCGTCGTCCGGCGGTGGACTCATTGTGAGTCGGTACCGGTCGATTTCACATAAACCCACCGCCTACACCGACGAACCGTCCGAGGAGTCGCCCTCTCGTGAGGTCGCTGGTCTCCGAAGGACGACGAGACGGCCTGCTCGTCAGTCGCGGCCTGTCGGTCCTCCGTCAGCACGCGAACTGACAATTTTTGCCGCGCGAGCGGGGCTCCCCGATGGTTTCGACGATTGTTGTAATAGGGATTTATTATCGTCGAACTACTCGCATCGAATACTCAGATGAGCGTTCAACGTCCGACGACATCGACGAGAGAACTGCCGACGGAACTGGAGTCGCCGCGCGCGAAACTGGTGTACCTCTACCTCCTCCCCACCGCGGCGTCGATAGACGAACTGCAGAGCGACCTCGGCGTCGAGAAGATTACGCTGTACAGCATCCTTCGAACGCTGAGAAAACGAAATCTCGTGGAAAAGCGGGACGGCAAGTTCGCGGTGGCAGAGTAGTTACTCCTCGTCCTCTTCGGGACAGAGTTGTTCCGGGGTCCGCTCGTAGCGAGGTGTGGCCACGAACTGCTCGATGCGCTCGCGTTCTTCTTCTGACAGGGGCATACCCGTTGAGACTCACGGCAACACCAAAAAGACAGTGGCTACTGTCAGTGAACCCGACTGCTACACTGCGAGTCGGTGCGACCGGCCGCGGTCCGAAACGAGTGTCTCCCCCCAACAGTCCTTTATCGCTGAACGCCAGAGAACACAGGTGGGGAGCATGTTTAATAGCGATACGACCGGGATCAGAGGGGGTCAGTATGGCTGAAGCGGACGACAAGTATCCCGAGGAGTCTGGACGCAGGCGATTCGTGAAGGGCGTCGTGGGGAGCGCCGCGCTCACGGGCGTCGGCACAGCGGCGGCAGCCAGCATCAACTCGGCGACTGCGCCGACCGGAGCGGGCGGGGGTATCACGCAGTACTACGGCGTCGAGAACGTCGCCGGACCCGCACCGCGGGGGATGCCCCAGATTCCGATCGAGATAGACGACGACGGATTCATCAAGGGAGTCTGGCCGGAACCGGAGACGGTCACCGAGCAGGGCCGGGAGATAACGGTCGCCGAGATGGAACTGGGCGGCATCACCTACTCCAGCGAGTGGTTCCAGTACTGCGGAATCCAGAC
The DNA here is from genome assembly GCF_024218795.1 of Halorussus aquaticus. Taxonomy (GTDB): domain Archaea; phylum Halobacteriota; class Halobacteria; order Halobacteriales; family Haladaptataceae; genus Halorussus; species Halorussus aquaticus. Next base: position 862,592 of record NZ_CP100400.1, on the reverse strand, counting down.
CTACCCCGGCGTCGAACCCGACGCCGACCAGGACAACTTCTTCCGGTACGCGGCGTCGCCTCCGTACGAGTGGCAGCAAGAGGAGGTCGAACCCGGTGAGAAGGTCAACGTCGACGACTTCGGCGACTACGAGACGTGGGGCAACGAGATCGGCGAAGCCGGAATCGGGAAGCCCGCGCTCGTGACGTGGCGCTCGCAGGACGTGCCGCCCGGCGGTACGATGCCGGTCCAGTTGATCCGGAGTACCCGAATCGCGCGGATGGCCGACGAGGGCGACGAGTGGCTCACGGCCGCCACCGAAGCGGGGTTCCTCGCCAACATGAACAAGTGCACCCACTTCTGTTGTGTCCCCGGGTTCAAGTCGCTCGCCGACAGCGCGAAGTTCGGCGCGGCCAACGAAATCTACTGCCAGTGCCACCAGTCGGTGTACGACCCGTTCAGCATCGTCCAGTTGTCGTACGTGGCGCTGCCGCGTCCGGAGGGATGACCGAGCGTCGCGGCGACCGCCGGGCGTCCACTCCGTCGAGTCCCGATGACCCGCCGATACTGGTCAAATTCGTAACTTGTCAACCACGGTAGACGGCAACAAACGTTTAGTACCGCCGGTCAGCATCCACCCGTATTGAAGCGACTCCTCTCCGCAGTCGTCGACCGAGCCAAACGCCTGATGGGGTCGTCGGCTTCCGATACCGCCGGACGCGACGCGAGCGCCGGAGACGATAGCCCCGACCTGTACGAGTGCGAGGGGTGCGGGACCGTCTTCATCACCGAACCGAACGAGTGTTCGACCTGCGAGGACGACGATTTCGCGAACGTCGGGAAGTTCGAGTAGTCCGGCAGGTCGAGTCTCCCCGCCTCCACTTCGAGAGTCACGACGCCGTCGAGCGGACGAGGCTCCGTTCTCGGAACCGCGCTCGCTCGGCGTCGAATGCGGGCGCTTATCTCGCTCGCACACCGAGTGTCGGAGAAGCACCTCGTTCAGGTGGTTTCACTAGCATGCCTACAGCGAAACGCAGGGTGGTTCTGGTCGCGTTCGCGGTCCTCGCCTCGGTCGCTGTCGTCGGCGCGACCGTCTCGCTCGTCGCGCAGGACGACACGGCCGACTCCGGAGCGACCCCGACGCTCACCGCCAACTGGGTCAGCGACACGGGCAGAAACATCACCGGTAATCACCACGTCGCGGTCGGCGGGTTGGTCGGCGACCAACCGTTCGTCTTCGCACCGATCAGCGGCGAGGCGGCCGACGCCGGACAGAGCCACGGCCACCGCCACGACCACGCGAACGGCGCGACGAACGCGTCCGCGGGATGCGGACTGGTGGCGCTGAACGGGACGACGGGCGGGGTCCGGTGGACGTACGAGGTCCCCCCGGCCAACTGCACCATCCACTCCATCGCCGACCCGACGTTGGCCGACGTGGACGGTGACGGCGTGGCGGAGGTCCTCGCCACGTCGACCGAGAAGACGGTGGCCGCCTTCGACCCGCGGACGGGCGACACCGAGTTCCGACGCAACCTCTCGGCCTACGGCTACACCCGGCCGGTCGTGGCGAACTTCACGGGCGACGCGCGACCCGAGGTCGTCGTCGTGGACGTTCACGGGACCGTGTTCGTCGTCCGGCCGGACGCCAACTCGACCGACAGCGACTCACGGGGCGTGGCCGACGCCGAGACCGTCTGGACGCGGAAACTTCCGGCCGACTACGTCTGGGGACAACCGCATGTCGAGGACTTCGACGGCGACGGCGCACCGGAACTCGCGGTCGCGCTCGGCAACGGGCGACTCGTGATGCTCGACAACGACGGGAGCGTCGCGTGGAATCGCTCGGTCGGCGCTGGCGACTCGGTGACGTGGTTCACGACCGGGCAGGCCGACGACGACCAACCCGCAGAGCTCGTGACGGCCACCTCCGGCGGGAACGTCTCGCTGCTCGACGGCGACGACGGGGAACTGGTCTGGCGACAGTCGTTCGGCGCGTACGCCGCTGTCGATGCGGTCGGCGACGGCGACGGCGACGGAACCGCGGAGGTGTACGCGACCGCCCGCGACGGGAACCTCCGGGCCATCGAGGCCACGTCGGGTGACGTCGAGTGGACGACGAGTCTGACAACGGTCAACCCCCAGATGACGCCGCCGCCGGTCCTCGGCGACGTGGACCACGACGGCGACGACGAACTCGTCGCGGCGTCGAACGACGGGCGCGTCTCCATCGTGGACCCGACTTCGGGAGAGATACTGGCGTCGTACGAGCGCGACACGCCGCTCTGGACCAACCCGACGCTGGCAGACGTAGACGACGACCCGGCACCCGAGATTCTGACGATGTACGGTGACGGTCGAGTCGCGGCGCTGTCGTACGAAAACGGGACGAGTACCTGAGCGAAAACGTGGGGCGGGCCGCCGAGCGAGGAGCGTGCGCCCGGCGGAGGTCCGTCGCGTCACAGGTCTCCGGGAGTCGTCCGCGGGGTCGCTTCGCGTTTCGACGCGGACGCCGACGGGCAGTCGGAACCGCGTCGAGGCGGTCGGTCACCGCCTGTCAGAACGGAAGTCGGTGTAACACTTAAAACGGCGTCAGACTCCCGACCGTTTCACGCCGAGTGGTATCGGCCGAGTCGCGGGGACCGCCTCCCGAATCCGAAACTGCTGCAACCGGCAAGAGGTTTCTTAACCCTCCGTGAGAGTGGACTAATCACCGGCACGTACCTCCGGTAGCGTGCCAGCCACTCCACCAATGGACTTCGAAACCGCGTTCGACCTACTGAGTAACGAGTACCGACGCGCCATCGTGGACGTCCTCGACGAAACCGGCCCCGTCTCCCGCCAACAGCTAACGACGCGACTCCTCGCCCGCGGCGTCGGCCCGGCCGACGCTTCGGACCGACCGACCCGGCGACGGCTACGCATCGCGCTCCACCACAACCACTTACCGCGCTTGGCCGACGCTGGCGTCCTGACCTACGACGACGAGCGGGTCGCCCCGACCTCCGAGTTGGACGCCACCGTCGAGTGGTTGGAGGAGTCGGGACCCGACACACCGAGTACCGCCATCGACCTCGGCGACCAACTGACGGAGTTCTACGCGTAGCGCGACCCACTCTTCGTCTCGGCGTTGCGATTTTCCGGAGCGGAACCACAGACCCGGTCGTAGAGGTACAGCCGACAGCGAAATCGCCGGGGACCGATTCTTCGAGCGCGAACGTGTACCCGTGCTTTGTTTCGCTATCTTCGGTGGTACAGCCCTCTCAGACGTTCATTTGATGCAAGCCCTGTAAACGAATACGACCAGCGAGGAGATTACGAACGCGAACCCAATCGCCGGGCCGAGGAATACAATCTTCGATAACTCGTGTGCGAGAAAGACACTCAACCCCAGTTCGTATCTGTAAGGGATGCTTGGCCAACGGAGATACAGACCAAACAGCAGTGCCGAGGGAACGAGAGACAAACAGAGGAGTACAGACTGTCGTCGTACACGCTCGTACGGAGTGTTCCAAGCGGTTACACCCATCAGAAGGGCCGAACTCGTGCTCGTCACGACAAAGCCTCCGATACCGACGACGAGGCCCCCGACAGTAACGACGGTCGGGGGGAGAACAGACTGCAACACGCCCCAGACAGAGACAATCGAGAGAAAGACCGGCCAGAGAACAACACCGATTACGTAGCCGTAGGGTGGTTCGAGAAAACGGTGCCGTAGCAGTGACTCCGGTCCGGGACCGGAGGTGTCCATCCACTCCTCGACGGTTTCTGCCCTCATACCGTTTGTAGTGTCGTTGCCATTTATTATATATTCACCCGTATGAAATTCCGAGAATCACTCGGGAGTAGCATCCGTTTAACGCCGGGCGCCGCGCTACTATCACCTATCGAAAACGAAATGCGGAGCAATTCCGTTCGGGAATCATCGACAGTTCGGACCGACGCCGCTCGCACCGCACCGCGAAGGGTTTTGACGAACGCCCGGAGAGTTGACACCTCTCCAGTGTCGGCGGTCTGCTGGGTGAGGTGAACCCGGCAGTCACGCCGCACTATCCCAAATTGACCGCACGTCCATCAGAAGTGGCTGCATGGTGACGGGTGTCCGATTCCGGGATCGAGAACCCGAATTCCGAAGCCAGGGGTGGGATTTGAACCCACGAACTCCCGATTACAAGTCGGGTGCTTGAACCGCCCAAGCTCCCCTGGCGCGTACAGCGTCGTTCTCGCTACTCCTTTGTGAGCGTATCGCTTTCGACCGATTTTTCCAACTCGACTCGGTGCGGAGCGTAGCCGTGGCGTCGGTAGAACCGACGCGCGGCGTCGTTGTCGGCCATCACCTCCAGCGCGAGGGCGTCTGCGCCGCTCTCGGCGAGTCGTCGTTCGGCCGCGCGAAGCAGTTCCGACCCGATTCCCTCGCCGCGTCGCTCGGGCACGACGAAGATGTTCTGGACGACGCCGCGGGTCACGTCCTGCTCGTAGTTACCCGACTCGATCCCGAAGGTGACGAAACCGACGATATCGTCGGTCTCGGTTCTGACCACCAGCAGTTCGTCGGCGATCGCGCTCTGGGCGATGGCCTCTCGAATCGCCGACCGGTTCGCGTCGGCCGACAGGTGCGAGTCGAACGCGCGCTGCTCGGCGGCCAGTTCGACCCACCGGTCGGCCACCGCGTCGGCGTCCGCCGTGCTCCCGAGTTCGACGGAGACCATTCAGTCGCGGAGCGCTTCGACCGCGGGCAGGTCTTCGCCCGTGAGCATGTTGAGCGCCGCGCCCCCGCCCGTGCTCACGTGGTCGAACCCGTCGATGCCGAACTTCCGGATGGCCGCGGCCGTGTCGCCGCCGCCGACGATGCTGTAGTCGGCCGCCGTCGCCGTCTCGAAGAGTTCGCGGGTGCCGCGAGCGAACGTCTCGTCCTCGAAGACCCCCGCCGGACCGTTCAGAACGACGGTACCCGAGTCCCGGACGACCCCGGCGTAGGTGTCGATGGTCTCCGTGCCGACGTCCATCGCGGCCTCGCCCTCCCTCGGGGCAAGCGAGTCCACCGGGAGTTCGTGGCGTTCGCCGTCGCGCTCGACCGCCACGTCCACCGGGAGACGGATGCGGTCGCCGTACTCCTCGAGGAGGTCGGCCGCGCGGTCGATTTCGTCCCAGTAGCCCTGTTCGTAGACGAAGTCGGCGCTCGCGTCGCCGAGGTCGGTCCCGTCGGCCAGCAGGAACACGTTGCCGACGACGCCGGTCGTCAGCACGTCGTCGGCGAGACCCCGTTCGAGGACGCTCTCGACCACCGCCATCGAGTCGGGGACCTTCGCGCCGCCGACGACGTAGGTCCGCGGTTCCGGCGTGCTCTCGATGTCCCCGAGAACGTCGAGTTCCCGCTCCATCACTCGCCCGGCGTAGCTCGGAATCCGAGTCGGGAAGCCGACGATGGAGGGCTGCGAGCGGTGTGCCGCGGCGAAGGCGTCGTTGACGAAGGCGTCTAAAACGGGGACCAGACCGTCCACGAGTTCGGTCGTCCCGGCGCGTTCGGGCGGGAACTGCATGTACTCCTCGCTGTAGAAACGGGTGTTCTCCAGTACCACGGCCTCACCGTCCCCCAGATTCTCGACGGCGCGGCGCGCGTCGGCCGAGAAGGTGGCGTCGGAGTACTCCACGGGCGCGTCGAGCAGTTCGTCGAGGCGGTCGGCGTGCGGGCGGAGGTTCCTGAACTGGTCGCCGCCGGGACGACCCTGATGGGCGAGGACGGCCACCCGGCCGTCCCGCTCTAAGAGTTCCGAGAGGGTGTCGAGATGGGCACGCAAGCGAGCGTCGTCGGCGAGGTCCCCGTCGTCTGTCAGCGGGCTGTTGATGTCGATGCGCACTCCGAGCGTTGTCCCTTGGACGGCGAGGTCGTCCAGGGTCTCTATCGGCATGTACGTGACTCCGATAGCCCGAGTCATATATGTGTCGGGCTGGCTGACAAATAAAAATTCGACTCCGAGTAAACTTTCACCAAGGTATGTGTTTGGTTCACAGGTTGCAAACATTTTTATACCCGGTATGAGACCTTCTGGTAGACTATGACAGACACGGAAAAGTCGCGGCGCACGTATCTAAAGACGACAGCAGCGCTCGGTGCCGCCGGGGTCACCGGTCTCTCAGGTTGTATCGGCAGCATCTCCGGCGGTGGCGGTGGCGGCGACGGCGGCGCTGGCCCCATCCACATGGGTTCGATTCTCCCGATTACTGGGTCACTGAGCGCCTACGGCGGCGGCATGCAACAAGCGGTGAACCTCGCGAAGAAGCACATCAACGACGCGGGCGGCCCCCTCGGCCGAACGGTGAAGGTCCACAACAAGGACAGCGAGACCAAACCGAGTAAGGCCCAGCAGAAGTACAAATCGCTGGTCAACGAGAACAACATCGTCGGGTTCGTCGGCGCGGCCTCCAGCGGGGTGTCGGTTCCCCTCGCCAAGAACGTCGCCTCCGACCAAGTGATGCAGGTCAGCAACGCCAGCACGACTCCGGCACTCGCCGAAATCGGCTACAACGACGACGAGAGCCTGAAGTACTTCGGTCGGACCGCCCCGAACGACGGTCAGCAGGGCATCGTGATGGGCCGCATCATGAACGAGGACAAGTTCATCGGTGCGGACAAGGCCGCGTTCCTCCACGTCGCGAACGCGTACGGCAAGGGACTGGCACAGAAGGCGAAGAAGGCGTTCGACGGCGAGACGACCGCGGTGGTCCCGTACGACAAGAAGTCCTCCGACTACACCTCGACGCTCGACAAACTGTTCGAGGACGACCCCGACGCCATCGGCTTCGTCGGCTATCCCGGTAACGGGAAGACCATCCTCAAGCAGTGGGACAACGGCGGCTACGGCGGCGAGTGGGTCCTGAGCGAGGGCCTCAACGACGAGGGGTTCTTCAACAGTCTGAAATCCATCACCGACGGGATGTATCTCGCGTCGCCGAGTCCCGATTCCGCGAAGAAGAGTACGAAAGCGTTCAACGAGGGCATGGGCGACAAGTCCGGGACGCTGTTCGCCGCTCACGCCTACGACGGCCTGTTCCTGCAGGCGCTGGCCATGCACAAGGCCGGGAAGGCGTCCGGCAAGGCCATCGCCAAGAACATCCGGGCGATGTCCCGCGAGGGCACGAAGGTGTACGCCGGGCAGTTCCAGAAGGCCAAGGACCTGCTGGACGACGGCGAGGACATCAACTATCAGGGCGCGTCCAGTCCCGTGGACATGAACAAGTCGCTCGAACCGCTCAACAAGTTCGCCATCATGCAGATTCAGCAGGGCAAACGGAAGCAACTGGACACCATCGAACGGTCGTGGTTCGAGGGTAAGCTGTAACGGATTCGGCACCATCGCGGGACCCGCTTGCACTCTCTTTCGGCATCGAATCAGAGGCACACACTTTCATCTTCTTCGTCGTCGACTGCACTCGATTGAACTATCGCGACGTGCCGTGGTAAGCATACACAATTGTTTATTAGCACCACGTCGTGTGATACGTCGGAGATGTCAGAGAACTACCGAACGACACGACGGGTGTATCTAAAAGGCGCGACGGCCGCGGGGGTGGCCGGGTTGACCGGACTGTCAACGTCCGCAGGTGCCGCACAGGGCGGCGCTATCCAGATGGGGTCGATTCTCCCGATTACGGGGAACCTGAGCGCCTACGGGAGCGGGATGCAGAAGGCGGTCAACGTCGCGGTGCAGGACGTGAACGACGCGGGCGGGCCGCTGGACCGACAGATAAACATGACGAACACCGACAGCCAGACCCAGCCTTCGCGGGCCATCCAGCAGTACAACTCGCTGGTCAACGAGCAGAACATCATCGGCTTCGTCGGCGCGGCGTCCAGCGGCGTGTCGGTTCCTCTCGCTCAGAACGTCGCCGCCGACCAAGTGATGCAGATGAGCAACGCCAGTACGTCGCCCGCGCTCTCGGAGATCGGTTACAACGAGGACAGGAGCCTGAAGTACTTCGGTCGGACCGCGCCGAACGACGCCCAACAGGGTATCGTGATGGGTCGCATCATGAACGACGACCAGTACATCGGCGCGGACAGGGCGGCGTTCCTCTTCGTCGACAACCCCTACGGGCAGGGGTTGGCGGAGAAGGCCCGCGCGCAGTTCCAAGGAGAGACGGTCGGGATGGTCGGCTACAGCCAACGAGCTAGCGACTACACCTCGACGCTCGACACGCTGTTCCAGAACGACCCCGACGCCATCGGGTTCATCGGCTACCCCGGCAACGGTCGGACCATCCTGAACCAGTGGAGCAACGGCGGCTACGGCGGCGAGTGGGTCCTGAGCGAGGGGCTGAACTCCTCGGACTTCCTCAGCAGTCTGAGCAACATCACGTCCGGGATGTACCTCGCCTCGCCCAATCCGGAGCAGACGCCGGGCCAGACCGCGTTCGAGGAGAAGATGGGCGAACAGTCCGGGACGCTGTTCGCGCCCCACGCCTACGACGGTCTGTTCCTGCAGGCACTCGCCATCCAGGCGGCCGGAGAGGCGTCGGGAACCGCCATCGCTGGGAACATCCGGTCGGTCTCGCGCCCCGAGGAGGGCGCTAGCCAGCAGACCGCGACGACCGCGGCCGACGGCGGTGGCGGGGGCGGCGGCCAGCAGGCCAACGTCGTGACCGTCGGCGAGTTCCAGAAGGCCAAGGACCTGCTGTCGAACGGCGAGGACATCAACTACCAAGGCGCGTCGAGTCCCGTCAACCTCAACGAGTCGCTCGAACCGCTCAACCAGTTCGCTATCCTGCAAGTGCAAGACGACGGTTCGACGGAGTCGCTGGAGACGATTCCGCGGAGTTTCTTCCGGGGGAGACTCGATGGTGGCGGTGGTAGCACCACCACGACGACGCAGGGGTAGGACCGCGACGACCGACCATTTTTTGCGCACGTCTGAACCGGCAACGACCAGCGACGCGAGAGTTGAAGTGCGATGACGGGACGAATCCCGCCCGGACGCCTCGCGCGGTTCCGGACAAACGAGTGCGGGCCTACTGTAGAACTGTCAGTCCGACTAACCTGAGAGAGGGCTGAGCCAGACGAAAACCGGTCGTGAAGTCGAACAGCGACTGCTGTGGGAAGAGGGAAATGAGTTGCTACCACCGGAACAGTACCGTCAGGAACTGCGACGGTACAGCACAGCCAGCGACTGCCACGAAAACGGTGACGACACCTGCACGCGCCGGACGGAGGAACAGTCGCTCTCGAACTCGAAATCCGAAAAGGCGGTCGAAAAACGGGGGTCGCTAGTCGTCGGTCGCCGTCTCGCCGGTATCGCCCGCGTCGCCGCCACCGGCACCGAGGTAGAGTTCGGTCACCTCCTCGTTGTCGAGCAGGGCGTCGCCCGTGTCCTCGAAGCGGTTCTCGCCCATCTCCAGCACGTAGCCCCGGTCGGAGTTTCGCAGGGCCTTCCGCGCGTTCTGCTCGACCATCAGGATGGCCGTGCCCGACTCGTTTATCTCGATTATCTTCCGGAACACCTCGTCCACCAGGTCCGGCGCGAGACCCGCCGAGGGTTCGTCTACCAGCATCAGGTCCGGATCCACCATCAGACCGCGGCCCATGGCGAGCATCTGCTGCTGGCCGCCCGACATGGTTCCGGCCTTCTGGTTCTGTCGCTCCTCCAGAATCGGGAACCGGTCGAACACCTCTTCGAGGGCGTCGTCGGGCATCTCGTCCAAGATGTACGCGCCCATCTCCAAGTTCTCCCGCACCGTCAGGTTCGGAAACACGTTGTCCACCTGCGGGACGTAGCACATCCCCTCGCGGGTGATCTCGTCCGGACGGAGGTCGGTGATGGCGTCGCCGTCGAACGTGACCGACCCCTCCCAGCAGTCGATGAGACCGAACACGGCCTTCATGAACGTGGACTTCCCGGCACCGTTCGGACCGATGATGCAGACGATTTCGTCCTCGTGGACGTCCATCGAGACGCCGTGGAGAATCTGGGCGTCGCCGTAGCCCGACACGATGTCGTGGGCTTCGAGTAGCGCCATCGGTTATCCCCCCAGATAGGCGTCCACAACTCGCTGGTCGTTCTGTACCTCTTCGGGCGTGCCTTGCATGAGTTTCTTGCCTTGGTCCATGACGATGATGGTGTCCGAGAGGTTCATGATGACCTCCATGTCGTGTTCGACGATGCAGAACGTGTAGCCCTGCTCGCGCAGACTCTCGATTCGCTCCAGCAACTTGTCGGTCAGCGCGGGGTTGACCCCGGCCACCGGTTCGTCGAGCAGGATGAGGTCGGGGTCGGTCATCAGCACCCGCCCGAGTTCCAGCAGTTTGCGCTGGCCGCCCGAGAGGTTCCCCGCGTACTCGTTGGTGAGGTGGTCGATTTCGAGGAACTCCAGCATCTCGACGGCACGCTCGCGCACCTCCGATTCCTCCTCGGCGACCGCACCGCGCCGGAACCACGCGTTGGTGAGGCTCTCGCCGCGCTGGTCCTGCGGCGCGAGCATCAGGTTCTCCAGCACCGTCAGGCCCTGTAGCTCGCGTGTGAGTTGGAACGTCCGGGAGAGTCCCTCTTGGGAGACCCGGAACGGACGCTTGTTCTTCACGTCGAGGTAGTCGTTCTTGACCTTCTCCTCGGCCTGATAGATGCCAGCACCGATACCCGCGCCCACGAGCGCCGCCCCGCCGAGTCCGAGCGTGGAGACACCGGCGGTCGCCGCGGCCGCGATGCCGACGCCGCCGAACGTCATGCCCGAGGCACCCATCCAGATGCCCTGTTCGGTGTCGCTGGGGCGCATGATGTCCTGCAGGTCGGTGTCGCGGTACCGGACGGTCCCGCCGTCGGGTTCGTAGAACCCGCTGATGAGGTTGAACGTCGTCGTCTTCCCGGCACCGTTCGGACCGATGAGGCCCGTGACGGTGCCCTCCTCGACTTCGAAGGTCGCGCCGTCCACGGCGGTGATGCCGCCGAACGTCTTGCGCAGGCCTTCGACTTCGAGTATCGCTTCGCCGGTTCCGTGCGTCTCGTGTTCGGATTCGACTGTCTCGCTCATTCTTCTGCCACCTCCGCGACGGTTCGTTTCTCGCCCCACAGCCCTTCGGGGCGGTAGTAGAGGATGACGATGAGGAGCGCGCCGATGAACGCGAGTCGGAGCGCCTGCACCGACGAGCGCGCCGCGGTCGGGAAGAACGCGGCGATGTCGGCGGTCGCCTTCTGGAACGCCCAGTAGATGGTCGCGCCCAGAATCATCCCCTTGTTGTTGGCGGTGCCACCGATGATGAGCGCGAGGAACGCGATGAACGTCACCCGCGGCGCGAACATCGTGTGGACTAGACTCTGGAAGTAGATGGCGGTCAGTCCGCCGGCGAACCCGGCGAGCGCCGACCCGAGCATCATGCTCTGGACCTTGTAAGCGAAGGTGTTCTTCCCGAGCGAGGTCGCCACGTCCTCGTCCTCGCGGATGGACTTCAGCACCCGGCCGAACGGCGATTCGACCGTGATCTCCGAGAGGTAGTAGAGCATCGCCAGCGACGCCAGCGTGAGCACCAGCAGGAACCGCGAGTAGTCGAACGCGGCGGTCCCGCCTTGGAACTTCAACAGCCAGAGCAGGTTCTGGACGCTGTTCCGGACGACCGCGCTCGCCCCGTTGCGCTGGAACGGGACGATATTGGCCATCACGAAGTACCGGATGACGAACAGCCATATCGCGCCGACGCCGACGATGCGGACGAACTCGACGCCGGAACCGAATCGGTCCCAGTTCGACCCGAGGTAGTAGACGCCGTAGAGGAACGCGGCGAGCAGTCCCATCGTGACGAACAGACCGATGCTGCTCATCGCGTCGCCCGACCCGCCGCCGAGGACGATGAGCGGGACGAAACACGCGACGAACGCGACCGCGAGACCGAGCGCGACGCCGAAGTCGCGTCCCGAGAGGTCGCTGTATCGGCGGACGACCGCGACGGCTCCGAACACCCACGTGAACAGCGACGCCGCGGCGAGGAAGACGAACGCGACCATCGGCGAGTCGCCCACGAGGAACGCGGCCCCGAAGGCCGCGGTCGCGGTGACTGCACCAGCGAGCGGGGCGTACCGCCGGTTCGCGCCGTAGAAGCCCGCGGTGACGGCGGCGAAGACGACGAGACCGAAGACGAAGTCGAGGTTCACGCCGAAGGCCGTCCACCACTCGAACGCTTGCCACGCGACAGCGCCCGCGGCCAGACCGAACAGCGCGCCAGCACCGAGCAGGAGTCGCTGTTCGGAGTCGCTCGTCCGGGTCCGCGAGCGTCGGGCCGCGGCGTAGCCGACGCCGAGCGTCGTCAGCGCGAGCAGGCCGTCCACGACCCACCCGCCGATTCCGGGGGTGCCCGAGATGGTGCGATCGCGGGTCACGCCACCGTCGGAGCGGGCGTCTGACGGGGCCTGCGGACCCTCGGCCTTCCCGCCGTCCGCCGCGACGTCGGTCCCGCGTTCGGTGCCGACCTGCGCGAGGAGGTACGTCGCGACCGTCCAGAGGACGAGGACGACGAACCCGAGAAGCGCGGCGGCCGCGAGCGTGTCGCCGGGAAGCGGGAAGTGCGTGCGGAACGGTTGGCTGAATCCGCGGAGCGAACCCGGACCGTTCGCGAGCCAACCCTCCGACTGGACGATGCGCTTCAGGATGACCGAGATGCCGAGGACCGCGATTGCGAGGTAGTCCTCTCGCAACCGAATCGCCGGAAGCGCGACCAGCATGCCGAGGAGTCCGGCCGCGAGCGTCCCGACCGCGATGGCAGGCAGCCACGGCCAGTTCCACCCGAGGATATACGTGGCGAACTGCTGCGTGCTGGGCGGCGGCAGGACCAACAGCGCGGTGACGTACGCGCCCGTCAGGTAGAACGCCACGTGCCCGATGTCGAGCAGGCCCGTGTAGCCGAACTTGATGTTCAGTCCGAGCGCGAGTATCGCGTAGATACCCACGATGATGCCGAGCGAGACGAGGCTGGATGACAGTGCCATGTTAGGTTCCTCCCGTGATTCCTTCGGGTTTGACCAGCAGGACGACGAACAGGATGGCGAACGCGATGGGGATTCGGTAGGTCGAACCGATACCCGGAATCGCGTAGATGCCGACGTCCATAGACAGGCCGACGATGTAGCTCCCGAGAATCGCGCCGTAGACCGACTGAAGCCCGCCGAGGATGACCCCGGCGAACATCGGGAGCAGGAGGAAGAACCCCATGTTGACCGTCAACTGGCTGAACAGGACCCCGAGCATCACGCCGCCGACCGCCGCGAACGCCCCGGCGATTATCCACGTCGCCATCATCACGCGGTCGGTGTTGATGCCGGTGATCTTGGCGAGGTCGATGTTGTCGCTGGACGCCCGCATCGCCTTGCCGAGCTTGGTCTCCTGTAGCAGGAAGTGCAGCAGCGCCATCATCCCGACCGCGATGAAGATGACCGACGCTCGCATCAGCGAGAGGCGGATTCGGGTCGCGAACGACGACGATTCTGGAACCGACCCGCCGCCAGCCAGCAGGAACAGCAGCGCGACGAACGTCGCGATACTGGCGATGGCCGCGCTGAACCTCGGACCGACCGTGTGGGCGGTGCCGTACCCCTCGGCGCCGCCGCTCCGCCAGCGGTAGACCGCGAACGCGACCCCGAGCGTCAGCGCGACGAGCGCGACCACGGCGAACCACGAGTAGGCCGCGGTGAACATCGGTTGCGCCGGGGACGGGCCGGTGTCGATGACGTGCATCGTGAGACCGTTCCCGGTGACGTACAGGTCGAAGAACTTCGCCGCCGACAGGCCCACGTCGTAGCCGAACACGCTGCCGACCTGCGGGACGACGTAGGTCCGCACTTCACCGCCGTAGAATGCCTGCGTGCCGAACCGGAGCACGAACGAGAGTCCCAGCGTGACGATGAGCATCGTCGCCAGCGAGGCGTCCTTGGCGCGGAACTTCTGGAAGATTACTTTCTCGAGGAAGGGAGCGACCCACGCCAGCACCAGCGCCGACAGCAATAGTCCGGCCCAAATCGACGGGAATCCGAGGCTCACGACGACGCCGAGGGCCGCGGCCGCGACCGCGTGGACGCCGAGCGCGAGCGCCGGACTTGGGTCGCCGGGCCACCACGACCCCTTCAACGCGGGCGTTCCGCCGAGTAAGTACACCGACGCCAGCGCCGACCCGGCCGAGAGGACGAACAGGACGGCGAAGCCCAGTGCGGTGAGTTCGCGGGCGGCGTCCACCTGCGTCAGCAGTTCGAAGACCGGGACCGTCGCCGGTTTGTTGACGAACAGCGCCATGTACGCCCCGAGCATGAGGAGTTCGCCGTGGGCGAAGTTCGGAACCTCCGCGATGTTGTACACCAGCGCCAACCCGATAGCGCCGAGCGCGACGATACTACCCGTGACCAGTCCCGTCACGACCGCGTTAGCCAACCCAGTACTAGGTGGCACGTGCAACCACCTCAATTGCCAGCTTGTCACAACCTACCATGTGTCGTATCTCGCAAGCCCGACCTATTTGGGTCTTGCGCTTTTTCACACTCCGAAGAGACGGGGATACGAGATGGAAAGAGAATACGAGTTGAATTATCGCGGCCGGTGGGCACATCCGACCGGGGATTCCACGGAGAGAGGACCGGAATTATAGCGGTGAATCGCCGGGTGGAGCGAGGGTCGACAGCGCTACAGCGACTCCGAGGCTACACGTTTCGGCAGTTAGCGCAGATGAGTTGACCGTTGACGTTGGTGAGTTCCCTGCTCAGCGTCCCGCACGTCTCGCAGATGCTCCGGTCGGAGTACTCGTATCGGTGGTCGCCGTCGGCCGCGGCGTCGGCGGGTTCGTTACTCGTCGGTTCCCTCCCCATCCTGTCACTACCGGTAGGGGTCCCCACTTCGAGGGTGGACTCCTCGCGGAGCGACGGGACGCCCGACAGCGACGCCGAGGCCGAGATTACGTCTCGTTCCGAGAGGACGCCGACGACTTCGGCGTCGTTGGTGACCAACAGACGACGGATGTCCTCGCGAGACATCGTGCCCGCGGCCTCGGGGAGTTCGAGGTCGGCGTCGACCGAGACTATCGGTTCGGACATCACCGCCGACACGTCCGTCTCGGCCGGGTCGCCTTCCTCGGCGACTAACGCGATGACGTCCGACTCTGTCACGATGCCCACCGGTTCGCTCCCCCGAAGGACGACGACGCACCCGACGCCCTCCTCGTGCATGAGTCTGACCGCACCCAAGACCGTATCAGATTCGCTAACCCCGACGTACTCCCGGGACATCACGTCCCGGACGGTCACTTCGCCTTCCATGTGTGAACGATTGGCACTGGTTCTCTAAAAAGTATCCCCGGCAGTTTTAAGCCTGTAACCGTCCTATGGTAACAATTAGCAGTTGGAAATGCGGGGACTGTGCGCTTCTAAGACGTACCGGACATCGGAGACAACCGCGTACTACGTGTCACAGTGGCCCGGCGAACAGGACGTTTCACCGGCCGCGACGGGGCGAGGGTCCGAGCGTTTCCGTTGACGCAGTGGTTCGGCCAATAGCGAGGCGACCGATTCCGAGACAGCACGGAGCGTCGAACTCCGGTTCTACCCTCGCAGAACACGTTACCGGAGGACGAGTGCTGGCCGAAAGACGACTACTGGGATGAGTCGCCCGGTCAGTCGATGACGACGCGGTCGCCGTCCTCGCGGCAGTCTTCGAGCGCGTGCTTGGCCGCCATTCCCGCGGACTGGGGCGTCGCGGCCTGTCCGACGCCGACTTTCAGTTCGACCTCGACGGCTTCTTGGACGTGCTGGATGGTGTCCTCGTAGGCCGCCGCGTCCAAGTCGGGGGAGACCGCGATGACGTTGTCGCCGCCGACGAAGAACGCGAGACCGCCGTGGGCGCGCCGGAAGTACCGCATCAGTTCGGCGTACCCTTGCTCGATGTGGATGAACGAGTCGAACGCGTTCATCTCGTCGGTGTACTTCCCGGTGGCGTCGTTCACGTCGAAGTGGGCGATCTGGACGTCGTCGTCGGTCCGCTCGTCCGGGTCGAGACACGTCCCGCGGAGAATCTCGGTCCGGTCGGCCTCCTGTGCGCTTCCGGCGTCTTGGATGTGTTCGGTCGCGGTAGAGAGCGCCTCGACGGGCCTCGGGTCCGCGCCGACGCCGAAACTGACGGTGACGGGGTAGCGGTTGCCGACCGACTCCTGAATCATGGCGTGGTCGGTCTCGTCCATTCCGTTCGTCACGGCTATCATGTTGTCGAACCGGGTGAAGAAGACGTACCCCTCGCGGTTGCCGACGAGTTGGGAGAGGTCGGCGTAGAGGCGCGACTGGAGGGTCTGGAGGTCGACTTCCCGACGCGGTTCTGGCGTCACGGTCCACGGTCCGTAGTTGTCGATCTGGATCAGAGTGACCTGCGCGTTCGTCACAGTTGGCCGGAAATTTGTGGCGGTGGCTTATAAGCTATCCTATTTCTGATAGAGGTTCCAGAAGTGAGAACGGCGGCGTCGCCGGGGTCCGAGAGTTCCGAGACGAACCGAATCGCTCACGGAATCGCGGAATCGGACGGGATCACCGTTCGAAGTGACTGTACGGTCGGAGTTATTCGATACTTTCGGGATTGTAGTAGATATTCGTCCAGCCACGGGCAAAATTACTAAACGCACATCACAATACTTATACCCGTAACCGACATCTGTCTATTCGCAATGGCAGAAGGAAACGTTGATTTCTTCAACGACACCGGCGGCTACGGTTTCATCTCGACGGACGACGCTGACGACGACGTGTTCTTCCACATGGAAGACATCGGCGGCCCGGACCTCGAAGAAGGAACTGAGGTAGAGTTCGACATCGATCAGGCCCCCAAAGGCCCGCGCGCCACGAATCTGACGCGCCTTTAAATCACGCTTTCAGGCCGCCTCACGGCGGGTGAATGCGCTTTTTCGTACAACTACTCCCGGCGAGCGACCGCTGAACTGGTTCCCGGTTCCGCGGAGTACCGCCGAGTGTTCGGTATCGCACCAGACGGCGGTCGGCACGCGACTCACGTGAAAGTGGCCGCGCCGAAATATCGTAGCAATCAGACAGCTCTACCGACGAGAGCGGAAACCAATTCCGAGGGATTCAAACGGGAGTCAGTCCTGCATCTCACCAATGACCATCCCGTCGTTCGTCGTCGGCATCGCGGGGGGCACCGGGGCCGGGAAGACGACGGTCGCCCGCGAGATCACCGAGGAAGTCGAGGACGCCGTGACGCGCATCCCGATGGACAACTACTACAAGGACCTCAGTCACATGGCGTTCGAGGAGCGCGAGGAGGTCAACTACGACCACCCCTCGGCGTTCGAGTGGGAGTTGCTCCGCGAACACATGGACGCTCTCCTGTCGGGCCAGACCATCGAGATGCCCCAGTACGACTTCTCGATTCACAACCGGAAGGAGGAGACCCACACCGTCGAACCGACCGACGTCGTCGTCTTGGAGGGCATCTTCGCGCTCTACGACGAGGAGGTCAACGAGATGCTCGACATCAAGGTGTACGTCGAGACGGACGCCGACGTGCGCATCCTCCGGCGAATCGAGCGCGACGTGGTGGACCGCGGGCGCGACTTGGAGGGCGTCATCGACCAGTACCTCTCGACGGTCAAACCGATGCACGAGCAGTTCGTCGCGCCCACCAAGAAGCGCGCCGACATCATCATCCCCGAGGGCGCGAACGCCGTCGCGGTCAACCTCCTCGAAGAGAAGGTCCGCGCCGAGACCTACACCGACTCGGGGTCGGCGTGGACGCTGAGCGACGAGGGCGTCGAACGCGACGACGGCGAACGCCTCGCGGTCACGGGTCCCGGCGCCGCCGAGGCGACCCGAGACGACTCGGAGTTCGGCGATGGGAAGCGCGGTGAGGCGGAACGCGGCGACGCGAAAGCCGACGCTCACGAGCGGAAGTGGCGCGACGCGAACGAGTAGCCGGTGAATCGAGCGGCGACGCAGAAACAGCGAGAGGCGGACTCAGGCGCTCTTCTTCTCGGGGTCTTCGCCCTTCGGGTGGTAGTCCCAGAATCCGCCGCGGCGCATCCCCGCACCCACGGCCTTGTGGAAGTCCACGATGGTCTCGAACTCCTCGCCCTCGACGTGTTCGAAGATGTCGCCGACGCTGACGACGCGCTTGTAGTTGATGCGAACCGGTTCGTCGGCGTGCTCCTCGACGAACTCCCGCTTCGAGAGCGGGAAGTCCTCCTCGTCGTCGAGTTTCTTGGCGAGAATCGCCATGCCGTACTTGCGTCCGCCTTCGCTCCCTTCCTCGCCGTCGGGGTCGTGCGGCCAGTCCATACCCGGAACGTGGGACGGGCCGTAAAAAGAGTTTACCGTTCGTCCGAGCGACTCGCATGGACGGTCTCCGTCCGCGAGGACGCCTCTCTGTTCGACACCTTGACGAGAGATACCTATTGGCGAACGTGAATTTATGGTCCGCCCGAACGCACACCGACGTATGGCAGACGTGACCATCACGACGACGGACAGCCTCGACGGCCGCGAAGTGACCGAGTACCTCGACGTCGTCTCCGGAGAAGCGATAATCGGCGCGAACGTCGTGAGCGACATCGCCGCCGGTATCCGAGACGTGGTCGGCGGTCGGAGCGAGTCCTACGAGAAGAAGGTCGAGAAGGGCCGCACCGAGGCCATCGAGGACCTCCGCGCCGAGGCCGAGGAACGCGGGGCCGACGCCGTGGTCGGCGCGACGTTCGACTACGAGGAGATGGGCGAGGGCATGCTGTGGGTCAACCTCTCGGGGACCGCAGTCGAGACGAGGAGCGAGTAGGGCCGATTCTACCGTTTTCGGGATTTTAGCGGTTCGCGGGAGTCCGTGACGACGAACACGTTCCGGTAGCGACTCAGTCGTCGTCGGCCGGACTCGCTCGTTCGCCCAGCAGTTCCTCGCGGTGTTCGTCGAGCAGGGGCGCGCGCTCGCCCGGTTCCGGCGGCGTCTCGCTCAACTTGATAGGCGACCCCGCGATTGTCACGTCCTCGCCCGCACCCGGTTGTTCCACCTCGACCAGCATGTCGCGGGCGCGGACGTGGTCGTCCTCGAACACGTCGGCCACGTCCTGCACGGGCGCGCAGGGCACCGACCCTTCGAGGCGGTCGCAGATGTCGTCGGCCGGGAGAGTCTCCGTCCAGTCCGCGATTTCGTCCCGGAGCGACTCCCGGTTCGCCAGTCGGTCGGCGGTCGCGGGATACTCCGCCGCGAGGTCCGGGCGGTCCATCGCCTCGCAGAGCGCCCGCCAGTGGTTGTCGCCGAAGGCGGCCACGACGACGTAGCCGTCGTCGGTCTCGAAGGCGTTGTACGGGAACAGCGTGGGATGGGAGTTCCCTCGACGGGTCGGGACCTCGCCGGTGTAGGAGTGCTGGTAGACCGCGCGCTCGCACATCGAAATCATCGCGTCGTACATCGCGGTATCGACGTACTGGCCCTCCCCGGTCCGGTCGCGGTGGCGGAGCGCCGCGAGGATGCCCACCGCGTTCAGCGTCGCGGTGAACAGGTCGCCGATGCCGGGTCCCACCTTGCTCGGCGGGCCGTCTTCCTGTCCGGTAATCTCCATCACCCCGCCGAGCGCCTGCGCGATGAGGTCGAACGAGGGTTGGCCCTGTCGGTCGGTCTCGCCGGTTCGGGGGTCGCCGAACCCCCGGATGGAGGCGTAGACGAGTTCGGGGTTGCGTTCGCGCAGGGTCTCGTACGCGAGGTCGAACCCCTCCATCGTCCCGGCCCGGAAGTTCTCGACCACGACGTCCGCGTCTTCGACCAGTTCGAGGAAGTCCCCGCGGTCGGCCTCGTCGGTCAGGTCCATCTCCAGACTCCGCTTGCCGCGGTTGACGCTCTGGAAGTAGCCGCCGTAGGCGTCGTCGTCGGTCACGAACGGCGGGTTCGGGCGGATGAGGTCGCCGCCGGGGCGCTCTATCTTCACTACGTCGGCCCCGAGGTCCGAGAGGAGCATGGTGCAGTACGGTCCGGCCAGAACCTGCGTCAGGTCGAGTACGCGCACGTCGTCGAGCGCTTGCATCGTTCCGCCCATCGCCCACCCGGACCAAAACCCTTCCCAATAAATAATGTGGTTTGTATGGAAGGGACACGTACACCCTCAAATGACCTTAAAGGGATTTAATCATGAACAATGATTATCTTTAAGTATTGTTCATTGAAGTTCTACTCGATGTCTGCTACAGTCATCCTCGGCGTTATCGGGTCCGACGCGCACGCCGTCGGCATCACGATACTCGAACAGGCGCTCTCTGCGGCTGGCTTCGAGGTCGTCAACCTCGGCGTCCAGTCCAGCCAATCGGAGTTCGTCAGCGCGGCGGAGGCACATGAGGGTGACGCCGTACTCGTCTCCTCGCTGTACGGTCACGCCGAGCAGGACTGCCGCGGCTTCCACGAGACCATCGAAGCCGCGGACCTCGACCCCCTCACCTACATCGGCGGCAACCTCTCGGTCGGGCAGGAGGAGTTCGACCGGACCAGAGACCGGTTCCGAGAGATGGGCTTCGACCGGGTGTTCGACTCCGAGACCAAGCCCGCGGAGGCCATCGCGGCGCTGAAGGCCGACATGAACATCGCGGAGTCCGAGGCCGAACGAGCGAGGCTCACGTCCTGAATCCCCGTCTTCACCATGTTACGCGACACGAGACTCTCCGGAGAGGACCTCTCACGCATCGACGAAAAGATACGAGCCGACTGGTCGGTGGAAGAAATCGACTTCGAGGAGGCGGTCGCCTACCACGACTCGCTCCCGCGGAGCAAACAGTTCGCCCGCGTCCTCGAAGACGCCGACCGTCCGCTGCTCCAACCCCGTGCGGGCGTCCCGCGCCTCGACGACCAGATAACGCTGCTGCGCCACCTCGAAGACGCCGGGCGCGCCGACCTGCTCCCGACGACCATCGACTCGTACACCCGCGACAACGAGTACGAGAAGGCCCAGCGGGGTCTCGAAGAGGCCCGCGAGAGCGGCGACGACACCCTCAACGGGTTCCCCGCCGTCAACCACGGCGTCGAGGGCTGTCGGAAACTCATCGAGTCCGTGGACGCGCCGATAGAGGTGCGCCACGGCACGCCCGACGCCCGCTTGCTCGCGGCGGTCACGTTCGCGGGCGGGTTCCAGAGCTTCGAGGGCGGCCCGATATCGTACAACATCCCCTACACGAAGGAACACGAACTCGCCGAGACCATCGAACACTGGCAGTTCGTAGACCGTCTCGCAGGGGCCTACACCGAGCGCGGCGTCACGATAAACCGCGAACCGTTCGGGCCGCTGACGGGGACGCTCGTCCCGCCGAGCATCGCCATCGCGGTCGGACTGGTCGAGGGGATGCTCGCGGCCACGCAGGGCGTCCGGAGCGTCACCCTCGGATACGGGCAGGTCGGCAACCTCGTGCAGGACATCGCGGCGCTCCGGGCGCTCCGCGAACTCGGCGAGGAGTACCTCCCCGACGACGTGACCGTCACCACCGTCTTCCACGAGTGGATGGGCGGGTTCCCGCCGGACGAGGCCCGCGCCAGCGGCGTCATCGCGCTGGGCGCGGCCACCGCGGCCATCGCGGAACCCGACAAGGTCATCACCAAGTCCCCGCAGGAGTTCGGCGGCGTCCCCACCAAGGAGGCCAACGCCGAGGGCCTGCGAACCACCAGACAGCTCATCGACATGATGCGCGAGCAGGACATCACCCTCGACGGCGTCGAGCGCGAACGCGAGTTCGTCGAGAAGTCCGCGCGGTCGCTGATGGACACGATTCTCGAACTCGGCGACGAGGACGTCGCGCAGGGCGTCGTCGAGGCGTTCGAGACCGGCAAGCTCGACGTCCCATTCGCCCCGAGCGACAGCGCCGAGAGCGCGGTCCTCCCTGCGCGCGACGACGACGGCAGGGTCCGCATCCTCCAGTTCGGGGACCTCGCGCTCGACCCGGACCTGCGGGACGTTCACACCGATCGACTCGACCGGCGGGCGCGCGCGGAGAACCGCGACCGCTCGTTCCAGATGGTGGCCGACGACGTGGACGCCATCAGCGAAGGTCGTCTCATCGGCCGCCCGGGAGGTGAGGGCGCGTGACGACGATTGCGCGGGTCCGGGCGGTGCCCGGCGCGTCGGGGTTCTTCTTCGACGACCAGCGCGCCATCAAGCGCGGGGCCGAACGCGACGGGGCCGCCTACCGGGGTGACCCGGTCACCCCCGGGTTCGACCGCGTCCGACAGGCGGGCGAGGCGATAAGCGTCCTGCTCGAACTCGACGACGGGACGGTGGCGACCGGCGACTGCGCCGCGGTCCAGTACTCCGGGGCGGGCGGGCGCGACCCCCTGTTCCGCGCCGAGGAGTTCGTCCCGGTCGTGGAGAGACCGGTCGCAGACGCGCTGGTCGGCCGACCCGCCGAGGCGTTCGCGGAGAACGCCGACCTGCTGGCGGACCTCGACGGCCCCGACGGAGAGCGCCTCCACACCGCCGTCCGGTACGGCGTCTCGCAGGCGCTCCTCGACGCCGCCGCGACGGCGCGCGGCGCGACGAAGACCGACGCGCTGGCCGACGCGCTGGGGACCGACCCGGCCGACGACCCGGTCCCGGTGTTCGGCCAGTCGGGCGACGCCCGCCGGGACAACGCCGAGAAGATGCTCCTGAAGGGCGTTCCCGTCCTGCCCCACGGCCTGTTCAACAGCGTCGAGAAGGTCGGCGAGGAGGGCGAGCGACTGGTCGGGTACCTCGACTGGCTCTCGGCCCGTGCCGCCGAAATCGGTCCGGCGGGCGTGGACTACTCGCCGCGGTTCCACGTGGACGTGTACGGCGTCCTCGGCGAGGTGTTCGGTCCGCCCTTCGACCGTCCGGAAGTCGCCGACTACTTCGCCGACCTCCGGGCGGCGGCCGCGCCGTACCCCCTGCAAGTCGAGGGACCAATGGACGCGGGCGGCCGGGCCGAGCAGGTTCACGCCATGGCCGAACTCCGCGACGGACTCGCCGACGCGGGCGTCCCGGTGGACCTCGTGGCCGACGAGTGGTGCAACACGCTCCCCGACGTGGAGGCCTTCGTGGACGCGGGCGCGGCCGACGTGGTGCAGGTCAAGACGCCCGACCTCGGCGGCGTCCACCGGAGCGGCGAGGCGGTCCGGTACTGCGAGGGGACCGACACCCGCGCGTACCTCGGCGGGACGTGCAACGAGACCGCCGAGTCGGCCCGGACCTGCGCCCACGTCGCGCTCGCAACCGACGCCGCGCAGGTGCTGGCCAAGCCCGGCATGGGGTTCGACGAGGGGTACATGATAGTCACCAACGAGATGCGGCGGGCGCTCGCTCGCCGCGACCTCCGACAGTCGCGGGTGGTCGCGGATGACTGACTGGACCGACGCCGACGCGTTCGCCGCGGCGCTGGAGCGCGCCGAGACCCGCGAGAAGGGCAACTGCTTCGAGGACTTCGCCGAGGGCGAGACCGTCGAACACGACCCGGGCCTCCGCCTCTCGCGCCACGGGTCGGAACTCTGGGCCGGGCAGACGCTCAACCACGACCCGGCGTACTGGCGGCCCTCGGTCGCCCGGACCCGGGGCTACGACGAGGTGCCGGTCCACCCCGACTACCTGCTGGCCTGCGTGATGGGCGCGAGCGTCGAGGACCTGAGCGAGAAGGGCGGCTACTTCCTCGGGCGCGAGGACCTGCGGTACCACCGACCCGGCGTCCCGCCGGGGACCGAACTCCGCGTGGAGTCGGTGGTCGAGGAGACGGCCGAGTCGAGTTCGCGCCCGGCCTACGGCATCGTGACGTGGGAGACGACAGGCTACGACGCCGCGACGGGCGACCGCCTGCTCTCGTATTCGCGGACCAACATGATTCCGCGCCGGGAGCCAATCGCGGCCGACGGCGAAGGGGCCAGCGCGGGAGACTCTGAGGACGGGCAAGCGGAGCGCGCCGACCCCGACATTGCCGAGGAACTGCTCGCGCCCGACGGCGGGTATTTCGAGGACTTCCGGGACGCGCTCGACCGGGCCGACGGTCGGGACGCCGCGGTCGCCTACCGCCACGAGCGCGGGCGCACCATCGACGACACGACCGTCGCCCAACTCCCGCTGGCGACGCTCAACACCGCGAAGCAACACCACAACGCCGACGCGATGGCCGACTCGCCGTCGGGCGAAATCGTCGCCTACGGCGACGTGACTCGCTCCATCGCGCTCGGGCACGCCCGCTCGGACGAGCGGACCCTGTGCGAGGTGTCCTGCGACGACGAGCGGTTCCACGACTTCGTGACGGTCGGCGACACCGTCTACGGCTTCACCCGCGTCCTCGACGCGACGGAGACCGACCGCGGCGCGGCCCTCGCGGACGGTCCCGAGGGCGGCCCGGACGCGGGCGAAGTCACCTTCGAACACGTCGCGTTCAACCAGCGCGACGAACCTGTCTACTCCGGGACGCGAACCGCGCTCGTCCGGAGACGAGACTGACGACCAGAAACCAGAACTCAACCATGACGACCACACGACTCTGCCGAACGTTCCAGACCGCGCCCGCTGGCGTCGCCCGCGACGACAGCGCGAAGTACCTCCGCTCGGGTCTCGCCGCCGAGGGGTGGCAGGCACCCGACTGGCTGGTGCCCGACCTCGAAGACGGCACCGCGCCCGACCGGAAAGAGGAGGCCCTGCGGAACGTCCGGGACCTCCTGCCGGAGTACGCCCCGGAGTTCGCGGGGGAAATCTGGCCCCGCGTCGAGTGGGGGTACGACGACGAGGCGGCCCGCGAGCGCGGCCGCGACCAGATAGCGACCCTCGCGGAGTCGGTCGGCGAACACCTCGACGGCGTGGTCGTCCCCAAGGTCGGGCGACGCGCCGACGTGGAGGCGGCCGAGGCGGCGGTCGAAGCCGCGGCGCGGGAGACGGGCCACGACGTCGAACTGGCCGTCATCGTGGAGACCGCGCGCGCTCGCTCCGACCTCCGGGAGATAGCCCGCCTCGGCACCGACTCGCGCCTCGCGGCGCTGGTCTTCGGTCCGGTGGACTACGCCGCGGAACTCGGCGGTCGGGCGGTCGGCAGGAGACCGACGTGGCCCGGTCTCTACGAGGCGATGTCGAACGAGGCCAGCGCCAACGACCTGCTGGCAATCGGCGGTCCCTTCGACCGCCTCTTTCGCGAACGCGCAGGCGTAACATTCTATAATGGAGACGAGTACGCCGAGCACGTCGAGCGCGAGGCGCGGGTCGGTCTCGACGGGAGCTGGTCGCTCCACCCCAACCAGACCGAGCAGTCCAACCGCATCCACCTGCCGACCAGCGACGAACTCCGCGAAGCGGTCCGGAAGATAGCGGCCTTCACCGAGGCGAAAGACGACGGGACCGGCGCGGTGTCCATCGACGGCCAGATGGTGGACGAGGCGACGTTCAAGGGGTTCGAGAACACGGTCGAGACGGTCCGCGCGGTCCACGACGCCCGCGAGTCCCAGACCCGCGAGTGCTACGACGCCGACCTGCTGGAGCGCGCGCTCTCGGTCGGGTGACGGAGACGCGACGAGGGTTTCGGACGCTCCGTCTCCGGCCGTCGCCGCGGGTCAGGGTTCGCCCCACGACAGCGGGAGGTACCGACCGCGCACGCTCCCGGGCGTCGGCACCGTTCCGACCGCCCGCCAGCCGTCGGCCCCGCGCCGGAGCAGTCGGCCTCGGTGGGTCGCGGTCAGCACGTCGCCGTCGGCCTCGCACCAACCGAGTGCGACAGCCTCCGGCGTCGGCGACGACACCCGGTCGAGGCGCTCACCGTCGCGGGACTCGAACAGCGCGTGGTCGGCGTCCTCTTCCCAAGACGCCGAGGACGCCGGTGCGCCGCCGGCGTAGACGACGCCGTCGCGGACGAAGGCCCCGCGGAAGTACCGCTGTCGGTGGTCGTCGTCCAGTCGCTCCCACGTGCGGCCGACGTCGGTGGAGCGGTAGAGTCCGCTGCCCGTCGAGGCGACCAAGGTCTCGGCATCGGCCAGCGCGACGTGATGGATGTCGTCGGTGTGAGGCGCGTCGAACCCGTCGATGCACCTTCTCGTCCACGTCTCCCCCCGGTCGTCGCTGACGTGGACGCCGCCGACCTCGACGCCAGCGACGATTCGGTCGGGCGCGGCCGAGTGAGTCCGGAGGCTCCGGACCTGCGAGACGCCGTCGTGACGGGGGATGCCCCAGTCGGCCCGCTCGCGTAACTCGCGGAATCCGGGGCCTTCCTCCCAGTCGCCCTCGTCGGTCGGGACGCCGCCGTCCAACTCGGCGGCGAACACGCGGGCGGGCCGCGTTCCGACGTAGAGCCTATCGCCCGACGGTGCGGCGGTGACCGCGTACACCTTAGCCTCCGGGAGCGCGAGGGGAGTCCACTCGCTTCCGTCCGGCGAGTAGTACAGTCCCGACTCTGCGGTCCCGAACAGTCCGTCCACCGCGTCGGACTGGTAGAGACGATACATCTGTTCCGCGTCGAGGACCTTCTCGGCTGGCGATTCTCCGGGTTCTCGGACGTCGGCGATTCGGTAGACGCCGTCGTCGCTTCCCGCGAAGAGCATGGGCGGAAGACCGGCGCGCCGTTCCTTATTTCTTCGGTCGGTGACAGTTCGCGCGTCGATGCCCGACC
Source organism: Halorussus aquaticus (assembly GCF_024218795.1). Lineage (GTDB taxonomy): Archaea > Halobacteriota > Halobacteria > Halobacteriales > Haladaptataceae > Halorussus > Halorussus aquaticus. Next base: position 836,037 of record NZ_CP100400.1, on the reverse strand, counting down.
GGACTCGGGGAGCAGGACCCATTTGCGCCTACTCCAAACCATAAATACCGGCCCCCACCAAGGTTCCCCTAATGAACGGAAACAGCTTCGGTCGCCTCTTCCAGTTCACGACGTTCGGCGAGAGTCACGGCGAGGCGATGGGGGTCACCGTCTCGGGATGCCCGGCGGGTCTCGAACTCTCAGAAGAGGACGTACAGGCCGACCTCGACCGGCGCAAGCCCGGCCAGTCGATGATAACTACGAGTCGGGGCGAACCCGACCACGTGTCGATTAAGTCGGGCTTACAGGAGGGGTACACCACCGGCACGCCCATCGGAATGGTCATCGAGAACAAAGACGCGCAGTCCGAGAAGTACGAACCGTTCGTTACCGCGCCCCGACCCAGTCACGGCGACTTCACCTACTCGGCGAAGTTCGGGACGCGCAACTGGGGCGGCGGCGGCCGGTCGTCGGCGCGCGAGACGGTCAACTGGGTCGCGGCGGGCGCGATAGCCAAGAAGATTCTGGAGCGGGAAGGAATCGAACTGAAGGCCCACGTCAACCAGATAGGCGACATCGAGGCCCCCGAGGTCTCCTTCGAGCAGATGCTCGACCACAGCGAGGAGAACGAGGTCAGGTGCGCCCACCCCGAGACGGCCGAGCGGATGCGCGAGCGAATCGACGAGTACCAGCAGGAGGGCGACTCCATCGGCGGGTCCATCTACTTCGAGGCCCGCGGCGTCCCGCGCGGACTCGGCGCGCCCCGGTTCGACTCGGTCGAGGCCCGTCTCGGGCAGGCCATGATGAGCGTCCCGGCCACCACCGCCTTCGAGTTCGGACTCGGCCGCGAGGCCCGCGAGTACACCGGCAGCGAGCGCAACGACGAGTGGAAGTTCGAAGACCCGGAGAACCCCGAGGAGAGCGACCCCGTGCCGGTGGAGAACGACCACGGCGGTCTCCAAGGCGGCATCACCACGGGCGAACCCATCTACGGCGAGGTCACGCTCCACGCGCCCACCTCGATTCCGAAGTCCCAGACCACGGTGGACTGGGAGACCGGCGAGGAGCGCGAGGAGCAGGTCATCGGTCGCCACGACCCCGTGCTTCCGCCCCGCGGCGTCCCAGTCGTTGAGGCCATGCTGGCGGTGACGCTGGTGGACTTCATGCTGTTGGGTGGTCGCATCAACCCCGACCGAGTGGACGACCGGCCCGGCGAGTACGACACCGACTACCACCCGAGCAGTCCCCGGAACGAGTGACGTAACCGAGCGCGACTGCGGTCGAACGAGCGTCTCCCGTCGGTGCGGAGAAAAAGCAGTTGGTTCGACTGCCGGTCTCGGAAGCGTCGGTTACGACGAACTGTTGTTGGCGCCACCGCCGCCGCCACCGCTCTGAACGCTGACGTCGCCGACCATCGTGTTCGGGTGGACCAGACAGATGTACTGGGCCATCTCCGGCGAGGCGGTGAATCTGACGCCCTGCACCGCGCCCTCCTCGGAGATGACCTCCGTCTTGGCGACGAGCGATTCGAGCGTCGTCTGTTGACCCTGCGCTTGCCCGGTCATGTTCTGCTGACCGTCGGTCACGTTACTGACGCCGGTGACGTTACCCTGCGAGATGTTGAGCGAGACGGTCTGGTTCTCCTCCGTCTGGTTTATCTGCTGGAACGTGTCGGCTTGGACCGAAATCGGTTCGAGGACTTCGAGGTTGTTCCCCTGGTCGTCCTGTATGGCGATGTTGTGTCCGACGCCGTCGCCGTTCTGCCAGAGCAGCGTGTACGTCGTCCCCTCCTGCAGGTTCAGCGTCGGATTCGACGACCCCTCGGCGGTCGCCTCGCCCGGCAGACGGTAGCCCTGCCACGCCCGCGTGTATCCGCCGAGTAGGATTACTTGGTCCGCCTCTTGGCCCTGTGCGAGGACCGTCGCGTTCAGACCGGCCAGTGCACCTGTCGCTGCCGTCGCTTTCAGGAAGCGGCGGCGGGATGTCTGTCGTGTCATGAAACCCCCACGGATAGCTTATCGGCGAGGGGATTAAAAGGAGGCAACCGTTGGTACGCTTTCGGTGAGTGGGACTCTCGTAATGGGAGGTTACGAATCGTCGTGAACCGTTGTAGCGATATCACCGGTCCGATTCCCCGACAACGGTCACTTACGATGTCCAGAAGTCTGTCGCGGCGTCTCCCGCAAACTGCCGTAAATTTATTACCCATACCACAGTAATAATGGACAAGGTCGAGAACTGTGTCCAAAAGTAACATGGGAAACGATATCAGTGAAAGCTCGGGGCTGACGGAAGCACCGGACCGCTCCGGAGTCTACCGCGCGACGTACGACCCGGAGGGGCAGACGACGGTCAGCGACACCGTCATCGCGGCGATAGCTGAGGTCGCTGGCGTCGATCCGACCCAGACCGTCATCCCGCTCTCGGAGACTATCGACCCGGACGCGTTGGACGCGCTCTTCGCCGACTGCGAAGGTGACGCGCAGGTCACGTTCCGAGTCTCCGGTCTCGAAGTCCTCGTCCGGAGCGACGGTCGGGTCCGAATCGTAGACGAGTCCGTCTCCGACGCCGAGTGAGGAGGTGAGTGGTGTGCAAGATACGAAGTTAGTGCGGACTTGCATCGATGCGGACCCCCACACGCTCGTCATGCGTCGGCAGTGTGACGCGTCGTCGCTCGACCTCCTGTTCGACGCGCTCACGGTGAACGAACCCACCGACGCGCTGGCGGTCACCTACGAGGGGCCGGAGGAACTACTCGAAACGTGGCGCGAGCGAATCGGCCGACGACCGCGGAACGTCGGCGTCGTCAGCGTCGGCGAACAGATGCGGTCGGCGACCGCCACGACTCCCACCGACCGAAACGTCGTCCGGGGCGTCCCCGACCCCGGAGACGCCCAAGCGATACGCAGCGCCGTGACCGGCTACCTCGACGCGTGGCCCGCCGACGGCCGGACCGTCGCGTACTTCGACTCGGTGACCGAGTTCCTCGACCACTGGGACGCCGGGACCGCGGTCGAGTTCCTCCGACGCCTGCTCAGGGCGCTGGACGCCCGCGACACCGTCGGTTACTTCTGCCTGACGCCCGCGGCCCACGACCGGGCGACCGTCCGGGAGGTCGCGTCGCTGTTCGATACGGTCGTCGAGTGCGTCGAGAGCGCGACGGAGGCGGTGTCGGAACCGTCGGTAAGCGACTGCTTCGACGCCGTCTCGGACCCGCGACGACGCTACGTCCTCGCCGAACTGACCGGGCAGGAATCGACCGCCCTCGCCGAAATAGCCGACGGCGTGGCCGCACGCACCTCTCTCGACCGTCAGCAGGTGACGGCGTCGCTGAAACACGTCCACCTGCCGAAACTGGCCGACTTCGGGATGGTGGCGTACGACCGCGAGCGCGAGCGAGTCGGGCCGGGCGAGTACTTCGAGCGCGTCGAACCCTATCTCCGGAAGGCCGTCGGTGGCGACGAGACACCCCAGACCGAGTAGGGGCCGAACGGACGGGCGCACTCGGCCGAACGCACGGGGCGCTCCGACCGGTTTTTACCGCGGCGTCCCCACGATTCCGACGATGGACGCGAACCAGCAGACTCGCTCGAACCCCTTCGGGATGGACGCCGACTGCGAGAACTGCCCGGAACTCTGCGCGACTCGCGAGCAGGTCGTCCACGGGTACGGCGACGTGGGTGCGGACTTCCTGTTCGTCGGCGAGGTGCCCGAGGAGGGGGCCGACCGGACCGGCGTCCCCTTCACGGGCGACGAGCGCGGCGAGGCCCTCCAGCACGTACTTGGTCTGCTCGGACTCAACAACTCCCTGCCGAGCGACGACGAACCGGAACTCGACAACGCCTTCGTGACCTACCTCGCGCGGTGTCACACCCCCGAGCGCGCGCCGACCGACGAGGAGATTCGGACGTGCGAACCCTACCTCAACGCCGAGATTCGGATGATAAACCCGGAGATACTCGTACCGGTCGGTCAGCGCGCCCTCTCGGAAATCGCGACCGAATACACCACCGCGCCCGCCGAGGAGTTCGACGCGGCCGAGGACCACGCCACGACTATCCGGGGCAGAGGCTTCGAAATCGTGCCGATGGCCGACCCGCTCGACCAGACCGACGCCGAGCGAGAGGCGTTCCTCGACCACTTCTCGTCGCTGATGGACCGCGACTACCGCCAGACGAAGGGGCGGCGCGGTCGCTGAGTCCGCGGGTCGTTACTCCCAGTAGGGGTTCGACAGCCAGCGGTTCGGTCCGCTTCCCCACCTGCTCCACGCGAGGACCGCCGCGAGTACGAGACCGACGGCCGCGAGCGCGGCGAGGTTTTCGAGCACTGCGCCGACGAGACCGACCAGTCCGCCGACCGCGAGGAACGCGACCAGTGCGACCGAGAGCGCGGCGAGCGGTTTCCACCAGTCCATGCGGGGACGGTCGGCCGCCAGTGACAAAAAACAGGTCTCTCTGTGGTCGGCGCGCGGGCCGCGCGGCGGTCGGACGGACAAATGGCGACTTTCAAGGCCGCCCGACCGGAAGGTAGGGGTATGACCGTCATCGCCGTCTTCGCGGACCCGCCGCGTCCGGGGTTAGTGCTGCCCAGACTCGCCGAGTCGTCGCCGCTCTCCCCGGCGGAGGCGGCCGACCTCTACGCCGCGACGCTGAAGGACACCGTCCGCGCCGTCGAACGGAGCGGTGGCGAACTGCTGGTCAACTACCGCGACGAGGAGTCGATTCCCGAGGGTCACGACGGCGACCAGCAGGCCGAGGCAGAGGTCCGCGCGCTCGTGACCGACGCCCTCGCGGACCCCGGCGAGGCCCGCTTCGAGGTGCAGGTCGGGTCCACCGTCTCCGCACGCGCGGGCAACACGGTCTCCCACCTGCTCGAAGAGGAGGAGGTGCAGTCGGCCGCGGTCGCGCCCGGCACCGCGCCGATGCTCACGCGCAAGGAGATAGACAGCGCCGCGATGAAACTCCGGCGCAACGAGGTCGTCCTCGGCCCGAGCGAGAGCGGCCGGGTCCACTTCGCTGGGTTCACCGAGACCATCGACTTCGAGGACGCCTACGCCACGCCCGAAGTCGAGACGCTGGCGACTCGCGCCGCCGACGCGGGCCACGAGGTCGGGTTCCTGCCCGCCAACACCACCGTCGAGACCGGCGCGGACCTCGCCTCGCTCGTCGCGGTCCTGAACGCCCGGATATCCGCCGGTCGTGCGGTCCCCGAGCACACCACGACGCTGCTCCGCGAGTGGGGCCTCCGCGTCGCCGACGGCGAGGACGGCCCGGAGTTGGTCCGGGAGTAGACCGACAGTTCTTAGACGACCGAGGGAAAACGTCTCACCGCGCGGTGGGATGGCAGAGCGGCCTATTGCGCCTGCCTTGAAAGCAGGTGGCGTCATGCCTCTTGGGTTCAAATCCCAATCCCACCGTACTTCTGGCGCTCACGACCCGGCGAACGCCTCGTGTGTTCGCCACCCGTGAGCGCCTGATTCGAATCGGATTTGAACGAGACGAGTCGCACGCCCGGACCGGCGCGAAGCGCCGCACGCCCGGACCGTCTCGGCGTAGTTCAAATCCCAATCCCACCGCTTTTCCGACGACCTATCCGCGAGCGGTGTCTGCGCTCACCTCGACGCAAGCGTCGATGCACCGAAAAGGACGCGCCTACTCGACCTGCAACTGAATCGGATAGTCCGTCAGGTTCTCGTAGCCGTCCTCGGTGACGACGACGAGGTCCTCGATGCGGATGCCGCCGACCTCGGGGTCGTAGAGGCCGGGTTCGATGGTGACGACGTGGCCCGGCCGCAGTTCGCCGCCGTCGGGACTGACGCGCGGGAGTTCGTGAACGTCGAGACCGATGCCGTGGCCCGTGCTGTGGATGAACCCCGTCTCGGCCGCGGAGTCGCTCCGGAGGGTGTCGTACCCCTTCTCCTCGTACACGTCGCAGACCGCGTCGTGGACCGCCTTGCCCGTGACGCCGGGTTCCAGCGCATCGAGCGCGGCCTCGAACGCCTCGCGGGTGTCGTCGTAGCGCCGCCGGACCTCGTCGCTCGGTTCGCCCACGACGAAGGTCCGGGTCATGTCGCCGTGGTACTTGGTCGCCTTGTTCCGGGGGAAGATGTCGATGACGACGGTCTCGCCCGCTTCGAGCGGACCGCTCCCGCGGTTGTGCGGCCCGGCGGCGTCCGCGCCGCACGCGACGATGGTCTCGTCCAGCGCGCACCCGTGGCGCAGGAGCGTGACCTCTATCTCCTCCTTGACGCGCTCGCTCGTCAGGACTTCGCCGTCGTAGTAGAGCGTGCCGTCCTCGACGCTGGCCGCGGCCAGCATCTTCTCGGCGGCCCGCATCGCGGCCTCGTTGGCGCGCTGGGCTTCGTGGACGTGTTCGACCTCCTCGTCGGTCTTCGTCGCGCGAATCTGAGTTACCACGTCCTCGTCCAGCACCTCGACCGAGACGCCCTGCTCGCGGAGTCCGTCGGCGGTCCCCAGCGGGAAGCGCTCGGGCGCGGCGACCGACTCGACCCCGAAGTCGGCGAGGAACGCGGCGACCGCGCGGCGTTTCGCCTCGCTCCGGCCGTGTTCGCTCACCAGTTCGGGAAAGTCGTAGTCGGCGAGGCGGGCCACCTCGTCCGCGCGACTCTCGGACTTCGCGCGGCCGTACTCCAGTCCCGAGACGAGGAGGGCGGTCTCCGCCGGGGTGTAGAGCGTGACGAACGCGTCGGGCGCGTCGAAGCCCGAGAGGTACAACTGGTCGGAGTCGCCCGAGTCCGCGTCGAGCAGGTAGCCGTCCACGCCAGCGTCGGCCAGCACGTCGGAGAGCGGTGACAGGTCGGGGTTCATACCAACCGAAAGCCGCGCGAACGGCAAAACGATACGGGTTCCGGAACGAGACGCGGAGAGACGACTCGGTGACCCGAACTCGCGTCCCCACCTCACTCCCGCGTCCCGGACCGCCCGTCGCGTCGAACCGTCGAGTTCGGGCCGACGAAGTAGGTGGCGTACTGCGTGAAGTAGTCGGCGTGGAGTGTGGTCCCGTCCCCGTGGGTGTCGGCCGACGCCGAACACCACGCGACCACTCGGAAGCCGTCGCCGTACGCCGCGACCGAATCCACGCCGCACTCCAGACTGACCGAGGTCGATTCGTCGCGGTAGAGTTCGTTGTAGACGTACCGGCGCTCGAACGTCTCGACGTAGGTCCCGACGGACTCGGCGGTCGGGACCGCCGGGCGCTCCGGCCGGGACTTCGGCCCGTCGGGGAACTCGACCGACCCCTCCGGGAGCGACGTATCGACGCCGACCGGGTGGGTCGTGGGTTCGTCGTCGGTCCCCGTCGCGGCGGAGTCGGTCGTCTCGCGCGGTTCCGCGTTCGTCTCGCGCGATGCCGCAGTGGTCTCGGTCGATTCGACGGGCGTCTCGTCGGACTCCTCGCGGAGCAGTCCGGACGCGCACCCCGCGAGCGACCCCGCGAGGGCGACCCCGCCGAGGCAGAGGACGCGACGTCTCGGCGAGCGACGCGCGCCGGAGTTGGGCGGCCCGTCAGTTCGGCGTCTCGACGGTGGCACGTCCGGCGACTCTCGGCGACGCTGTAAATACTTTCTCCGGCGCATCCCAAGCTATTCGGTCCGGGCGTTCGACGCCGCAGATATGTCGTCAGGCCAACCTTCAGAGCGAGCGCACGAACCCTCGACGGCCATCCGAATCGCGCTGGGGGTCGTCGCGCTCCTCGTCGTCCTGTACAGCCTCCTGATTGCGACGCGCCCGCTCCTCGGCGTGACCTTCGTGGTCTGGCTGTTCGGGGCCTACCTGCTCTGGCGGTTCTTCCACCTCGCGGCCCGCTTCGTCGGCGCGGTCGAGCGCATCGCCGACGCGATGGAGCGCCGGACCCAGTCCGGGGAGCGTCGGACCGCCCCGGAGGACCGGAGTCGCGAACGCTACGAACGATAGCGCGAGTCGTGAGGCGGTCCGCTCTGACCCGACTCGCCCGGCGGGCCACAATCCAAATCATCGCTCGTGTCGAACGATTCACCATGAAGTACCTCGTCGCGGTCGATGGCTCCGAACCGAGCATGGGTGCGCTCCGGTACGCGGTCGAGCAGGCGGCCGCGACCGGCGCGACGGTAATCGCCGTCAGCGTGGTCGTCCCCGAGCAGTTCTTCACCGGCGGCGACGACCCGCCGATGAGCTATCAGGAGACCGCCGACGAACTCGTCTCCGAGGACATCGAGGACGCCGAGGCGGAGGCCCAGCGGACGCTCGACGAGGCCGCCGAAATCGGCGACGAGACCGGCGTCGAGGTCGAGACGGGGATGCTCTACGGCGAACCGGTCGACGCCATCACCGAGTACGCCGACGACGAGGAGTTCGACGCCATCTTCGTCGGCCACCGCGGCCTCTCCGAGGAGTACGAGGGACTGGTCGGCAGCACCGCCAAGGACATCGTCGGGCGGGCGACGGTGCCCGTGACGGTGGTCCGGTAGCGCGGACCCTCGCGGATCCGGGAATCTGCCACCTCCGGTATTCTGATACGCCCCCGACTCGTCGGGCCGGACATGGACGTAGAAATCGAACCGTCGACGCTCTCGGGGAGAGCACGCGCGCCCTCCTCGAAGAGTTACACCCACCGGGCGATTCTGGCCGCGGGCTACTCCGGCGGCGCGCTCGTGTACGACCCCCTCGTGAGCGCCGACACGAAGGCGACGATGCGAGCGGTGGACGCCTTGGGCGGCACCGTTGAGCTTCGCTCAACGAGCAGTCGGACGCAGTCCGACGAGGACGTGACCCGCGAATCCGACCACCTCGACGTGGACGGGTTCGACGGACGACCCGAGGTTCCCGGCGACGTGCTCGACTGCGGGAACAGCGGGACGACCATGCGACTCGTCACGGCGGCCGCGGCGCTGGCCGACGGTCTCACGGTCCTGACTGGCGACGGGTCGCTGCGCTCGCGGCCCCACGGTCCGTTGCTGGAGGCCGTCGAGGAACTGGACGGTCGGGCCGAGAGTACCCGCGACAACGGGCAGGCCCCCTTGGTCGTCGGCGGTCCGGTCTCCGGCGGGTCGGTGTCGATGCCCGGCGACGTCTCCTCGCAGTTCGTCTCGGCCCTGCTGATGGCCGGAGCGGTCACCGACGAGGGAATCGAAATCGAACTCGAAACCGAACTCAAATCCGCGCCCTACGTCGATATTACCCTCGAACTGCTGGACGAGTTCGGCGTCGAAGCCGGGAAGGAGAACCTCAGCGGCGAGGGAGACGGGGAGAACGGGAAGAGCGGAGAGAACGCGGAGGCCGAAGCGGGGTCGGGCGGCGGTACCTACTACGTCGAGGGCGGACAGTTCTACGAACCCGAGGACGGCGAGTACCACGTCCCCGGCGACTTCTCCTCGATTTCCTACCTGCTCGGGGCCGGAGCGGTCGCCGCCGACGAGGACGCTGCGGTCCGCGTGGGCGGCGCGTACCCGAGCGCGCAGGGCGACTCGAAGATAGTCGGCGTCCTCGGGCGGATGGGCGCGGACGTGGACTGGAACCGCGACGACGGCGTGATAACCGTCGAGCGCTCGTCGCTCTCGGGCGTCGAAGTGGACGTGGGCGACACCCCCGACCTCCTGCCGACCATCGCGGCGCTCGGCGCGGTCGCGGACGGTGAGACCCGCATCGTCAACTGCGAACACGTCCGGTACAAGGAGACCGACCGGGTGTCCGCGATGGCCGAGGAACTGGCGAAACTCGGCGCGGAGACCGAGGAGACCGAGGACACGCTGACCGTGGTCGGCGACGAGAGCGACCTGACGGGCGGCGAGGTGGACGGCCGCGGCGACCACCGCATCGTGATGGCGCTGTCGGTGGCCGCGCTCGCGGCCGACGGTCCCACGACGATAGCCGGGGGCGAACACGTGGACGTGTCGTTCCCCGACTTCTTCGAGATGCTGTACGAACTCGGCGCGACCGTGAATCGGTAGTTCGGAAGCGCGCCGCCCGGCGGTCGAACGACCGACATCTATGACAGTGAACGAAGACGTTTAGCGAGTGTACGAATGACTGACGACCAATACGACTTCGAGAGTATCGCCGTCGGCGCAGGGGAGGAGAGACCGCGGGCCGACACGAAGGACGTGGTTACGCCGGTTCACCTCTCGGCGACGTTCGGACTGGACGCCGCGGGGTATCCCGAGGAGGGGTACACCTACACCCGACACGGCAACCCGACACGGGACCGCCTCGAAGACCGACTCGCGGACCTGTCGAACGCGGCCCGCGTGTTCGCCGCGTCGTCGGGGATGGCGACGGTCTCGACGGTGTGTCTGTCGCTACTGGGGCCGGGCGACCGCGTCGTCGCCGCCGACTCGCTGTTCGGCGGCACGAAGCAACTGTTCGACGAGTTCCTGACCGGGTTCGGCGTCGAAGTGAGCTACGTCGATGCGACCGACCCCGAGAACGTCGCCGACGCGCTCGGGCCGTCCGCGGAACTCGTCTGGGTGGAGTCGCCGACGAACCCGCTGCTGAAGCTCTGTGACATCGAGGCGCTCGGGGAACTGAGCGATGAACACGGCGCGACCCTCGTCGTGGACAACACGTTCGCCACGCCGTACGCCCAGCGCCCACTGGACCTCGGTGCCGACGTGTCGGTCCTCAGCACCACGAAGTTCGTGAACGGCCACACCGACTCGGTCGGCGGTGCGATAGCGGTCGCGGACGCCGACCTGTCCGAGCAGTTCGGGTTCGTGCTCAGGGACGTGATGGGAGCACCGCTCTCGCCGTTCGATAGCTACCTCGTCCTCCGGGGTCTGAAGACGCTCCCCGCGCGGATGGAGTCCCACCAGCGAAACGCGACGGAAGTCGCGGCGTTCCTCGCCGACCACGAGTCTGTCGCCGCCGTCAACTACCCCGGACTCCGGAGCCATCCCGACCACGACCTCGCCGCCCGACAGATGGACAACTACGGCGGGGTCGTCACGTTCGAAATCGACGGCGACGGTGCCGAGACCCGCGCGTTCGTCGAGGAACTCGACGTGTTCGAACTCGCGATGAGTCTCGGCGGCGTGGAGTCGCTGGTCGAACACACCGCGAGCATGTCGGCGGCGTCGCTCTCACCGGCCGAGCGCGAGACCGCGGGCATTCCCGATTCGCTTGTGCGCCTCTCGGTCGGACTGGAGAGTCCCGACGACCTGATTCCGGACTTGGCCGCGGCCTTGGACGAGGTGTGAGTCGCGGTTCCGCGGACGGTCGCGTGGCCGCGGTCGCTCCTCGGACCTCTTCGCCGTCTCGGACTTCGTAGTGTTCCACGCGCTCGTCGTAATGGGTGAGCAGTTCCTTTGCCTTCGGCGGGATGCAGGCCTCCCCCGCGAACTCCTCGACGGCGTCCCGCGAGTCGAATCGCGCCCTTCGACTGCCACAACCGGCAAGTGTGCGTCCGTCGAACTCGGATTCCATGCTCAGACAGCAGACCGAGAGCGACGACCGACGGGACCGAGCGCGCGCGCAGAGTCGACGCGGCGGACGCCTGCGGAAGGGACTTCCCTTCGCAGTCGCCTTCGCCGTGGGGTTCCTGCTCGGCAAGCGGGACGAGGACGGACAGGCCGACGCGGAGACCGACGAGGAAGCGGGGACGTTGACCGAGGCGGCGGCCCAAATCCGCGAGCGAGCGATGCCCGGTCAGACGGACCAGTCGGCCCCCGGAGGGACCGAGAGCGCCGACGCCGGGGGCGCTACCGACCAGCCCAGTTCCATGGGGAGCGTCGCGGGAGAGCAGGTGCGCGAGGAGGAGCGTGAGAGCGAGGCCGAAGGACAAGCCGAGAGCGAGACGCCCGAAATCGACGAGGAAGTCGCCGCCCTCTCGCCGCCGACCACCCACGGGATGCCGACGTTCGGTCTCGGCACCTACCAGATGGACTACGACGAGTGCGTCGAGAGCGTCCGGACGGCGCTCCGGATGGGGTACCGCCACATCGACACCGCGGAGGGCTACGACAACGAGGACGCGGTGGGCGACGCCGTGGACGAGTACGGAATCGGACGCGAGGACCTCTTTCTGGCGACGAAGATCGGCCCGCAGAACCTCGACTACGACCACGTCCTGACGAACGCCGACGAGAGCCTCGACCGACTCGGCGTGGAGTACGTGGACCTGCTGTACGTCCACTGGCCGACCGGGGAGTACGAGGCCACCGACACCCTCGAAGCGTTCGTGGAACTCCGGCAGGAGGGTCTCGTCGAGGAAATCGGCGTGAGCAACTTCACGGTCGAACTGCTGGAGGAGGCAATCGAGGTGTCCGAGGAACCCATCTTCGCCAATCAGGTCGAGATGCACCCGCTGCTTCCCCAGACCGAACTCCGCCAGTTCTGCGCGCAGGACGACGTGGACGTGGAACTGGTGGCCTACTCGCCCATCGCCCGCGGCGACGTGGCGGACGTGGACGCACTCCGCGCGGTCGCCGACAAACACGACGCGACGCCCCAGCAGGTCAGCCTCGCGTGGCTCCGCGAGAAAGACGTGACCGCCATCCCGAAGGCCACCAGCGAGGACCACCTCCGGGAGAACTGGCTCAGTCTCGGCGTGGAACTGGACGACGAGGACGTCGAGAAGATAGACGCCATCGAGGAGCGGCGGCGTCTCGTGGACCCGGACCAAGCGCCGTGGAACCAGTAGCTCGAACGGACCGATGGAGTTCGCTCCGAGACGGGAAACGAGGATTGCCGACACCGGCGCGTTCACCTTCCCACGAACCCGGTCGAGCACACTGCCGGTCGGACGCGCTGTCGGCCGGGGTAGATACCCGTCGGGCCGCGTTCGTCAGGAACCGCGGAGGACGGACACGCCGCCGATGAGCACCAACAGGCCGCCTATCGCCGCGATTTTCAGCGGGCCGTTCGACTTCTTCTGCTTGAGGAACGCGCTACCCGGGGAGTCGGGATTCACGTACGCGGTGACCGTGTCACCCGCTTCGTACCCCTCTATCGCCGATTGGGCCGCCGACTCCGTATCGTAGTTCGAGGAGAACGAGGTCGGATACAGATTGCTCGACGTGTAGGAGTTCCCTTCGTAGCGATAGTCGAACGTGACCTCCGGCCGATAATCGGGACCGCCGCGGCGCTGGGGAACCGATTCGACGGACGTCTCGGTTATCGTCGCGTTCACGGTGACCGCGTTGGATATCGCGTCAGATTGCTGCGTGTAATCGTAGACGCCGAAGCCAGCGACGGCTATCCCGACCACTATCATCAGCAGTCCGCCGCGAACCGGGTCGAGTTCCTTTCCTCCGAGAGTTATGTTGGTATCTGGGGACACGGTAGCGTATTTATGCTCCACCTAAGTAACGATGGCGAATATTTCCGCCGACCCCGTCACCGGTGCTTCGGAGTGCTCCGCGAACGCTGGTGGAGTCGAACCGGTACCAATCGGTGGGTACCGGCGTCCGAGTAACTCGCCGGACCCCGAGGAGGCGGGGAGTCGGGACGCCGACCGGAGCGAACTCCTTTTGAGACCCGACCGGCTATTCCCTCTCGATGAAGCTACTCGTCGTGGGTGCGGGCGAGATGGGTCGATGGTTCGGCGATGTAGCGGCGAGCGAACTCGGTGACGCCGACGTGGCGTTCGCCGACGTCGACCCCGACGTCGCCGAAGCGGCCGCGAAGTCCGTCGGCGGCCGCGCCGTCCCGAACTCGACCGACGAGCGGTTCGACGCGGTCTGCGTCGCGGTGCCCATCTCCGCCGCGAGCGAGGCCATCGAGACCCACGCGCCGAACGCCGAGCGCGCGCTCGTGGACGTGACGGGCCAGATGGCCGACCCCGTGGCCGCGATGGCCGCGGCCGCTCCCGACCGCGAACGCGCGAGCCTCCACCCCCTGTTCGCTGCCGCCAACGCGCCGGGGAACGTCGCGGTAGTCACCGACGAGTCCGGGCCGGTCACCGACCGACTGTTCGACGCGCTCGAAGCGGCGGGCAACCGACTGGTCGAGACCACGCCCGCGGACCACGACGAGGCGATGGAGACGGTGCAGGCGGGCGCGCACGCCGCGGTCCTCGCGTTCGCGCTCGCGGCCGACGACGTTCCAAGGGGACTCACGACGCCGATTTTCGAGGACCTCTCGGCCGTCGCCGACCAAGTCACCGGCAACGAACCGTCGGTGTACGCCGAGATTCAGGCGACGTTCGGCGGGGCAGACCGCGTCGCGGACGCCGCCGCCCGCCTCGCCGACGCCGACGCCGAGGAGTTCGCCCGCCTGTACCGGGAGGCGAGCGAGACGGCCGCGAACCCGGCGACCGAGGACGAATCATGAACGACGAGTTACGCCAGAAGGTCCGGGAGAACGCGAAGTACCTGCGGAACGTTCGACCGATAGACCCCGACGAAATCGCCGAGTACATCGACAGTCAACCGCATCCCGGCGTCGTCCGCCAGACCCTCCGGGAGGAGGCCGCCTCGCTCGGTCTCGTGGAGCGCGACGACGCCACCTTCGTCCCGGTCGAAGAGGGGTCGGTCGCCCCGACGTTCCGGGGCGTCGAGGCGTTCCCGCCGGAGTACGGGCGAGCGCTGGAGAACCTGCTCGTCGAGCGATTCGGTCCCGACTGGCAGACCGGCGAGTCGGGCGACCGACTCCGCGAGGCGATTCGGCGACTCAAGGAGGACTACTTCCGGAACAACCCGGTGGAGTACGACGAGACGGCCGCGCTCGGTTACGCCATCTACCACTTGCCGGACAACTACGCGGTGGTCCAGTACGTCCTCCACGAACTCGCCGAAGCGGGACTGGTGGGTCGCCACCTCCGGATTCTCGACGTGGGCGCGGGGGTCGGCGGCCCGGCGCTCGGCATCGCCGACTACCTGCCGGAAGATGCACTGGTAGAGTACGACGCGGTCGAACCGAGCGACGCCGCCGCGGACGTGTTCGACCGACTCGTCGCCGAGACGGGGCGGAACGTCCACCCGCAACTCCGCCGCGAGACCGCCGAAGAGTTCGAACTCGAGGACGGCCGGGAGTACGACCTGATACTGTTCGCCAACGTCCTGAACGAACTCGACGACCCCGAGGCGGTCGTCCGGCGATACCTCGACTTCCTCGCCGACGACGGCGCGGTCCTCGCGATCGAACCCGCCGACCGCGAGACCAGCATCGGCCTCCGGCGGGTCGAGCGCGCCGTGGCCGGCGACGCCCGTGCGGCCGCCGTCTTCTCGCCGACGCTGCGCCTCTGGTCCGACGAGCGCCCGACCGACCGCGGGTGGTCGTTCGACGTGCAACCCGACCTCGACGTGCCCGCGTTCCAGCGCAAACTCGACGAGGCCGGGGGCGCGTCCGGCGAGTTCGTCAACGCCGACGTGCAGTTCTCCTACTCGATTCTGCGACCGGACGGTCGGCGGAAGGCGGAGTTCACGGCCTCCACCGACGACGTGGCGAAGATGGCCCAGATGGAGCGCCACGTCACCGAGCGCATCGACCTCGTGGCGGTGAAACTCAGCCACTCGCTGGCGGAGGGCGACCGGAACCCCCTGTTCAAGGTCAGCGACGGGAGCGAGTCGGAGGACCACTTCGCGGTGTTGACCCGCGAGACCTCGCTGAACGCCGACCTCGCGTCCGCGGACTACGGCGACCTGCTCGCCTTCGAGCAGGTGTTGGTGCTGTGGAACGACGACGAGGACGCGTACAATCTGGTCGTGGACGAGGAGACCGTCGTGGACCGAATTCCGGTGTGAGAGCGGTTCCGCCTCGAATTAGGACCGTGACTTAGAGCGCGTACAGCGACGGGAACACCGATATCGCCACGAGGAACTCCAGCAGGTTGTTGAGCGCGTGCAGGAGCCACGCACCCGCGAGGTTGTCGAATCGGAACCTGAGCCACGTGAGCAGCGCTCCGAGAAGGAGCGCGTTCACGACGCCAGCGGCCCCGGCGGTGAACGCGTGGAGCGCGGCGAACACGGCGAGCGAACTCGCCGCGGCCGCGTACGGGCCGTATCCCCGGTCGAGGACGACGCCGAGGAACAGTCCGCGGAACAGAATCTCCTCTGCCACCGGCGCGACGACGACCGACCCGAAGAACAGCGCGAGGATGCCGACCGGCGAGAACCCGAACGGCGCGACGACCGACGGCACGGTGTATCGGGCGATTCCGGCGGCGTCCGCGAGGAGCGTCGTGAGCGGCCACCCGACCGCGACCCCCGCCGCCGTGGCGAGGACGCCAGCGGCGAGTTCGCGCTTCGAGGGTCTCCGAAAGAGCGCGCTCGCACGCCACACCCTCTCCGGGAACCGAGCGTAGAGGACGCCGAGTACGACGACGTTGCTCACACCGTAGACGAAGGTGGCGAACTGCGGCGGAAACCCGGGGTCCTCGCCGCCGGACGCCACGTACCCCGCGGTGATTACCGCCGCCGTCAGGACCACCGGCGCTATCGCCGCGAGCAGCCACCGGGATTCGAGTGCCGAAAACGCGGCCGCCGTTCGTTCGAGTCGGTCGCGAGGAGCCGAGAGGAGTCCAGCGACGCCTGAACCGGGCGTATCGGGTATCATCTGACCGCCACGTCTCGCCATACCGACATAAATGTGGGCCGTCGGAGTCGGTCGTCCCTTCGCACATCGACGACGCCGAACCGGCGTACCCGTCCCAGACCCCGGACGACTTTGCCGACTCGGACGGCTTTTAACGCCCGCGGAGAGAATCACGAGTATGGCTACCTTTCGCTCGTTCGAGGGCCTCCGCGACGCGCTCGCGGACGCCGACTTCGACCGCCCGCCAGCTATCGTCTGCAACGCCCACGTCACCGGCCTGAGTGTCGCCCGCGCGCTGAAGGCCCGCGACGTGCCCGTCGTCGCCATCGACCGCAACGAGAAGGGGGTCGCGCCCTACTCCGACGCCGTGGACTTCGCGGGACGGGTCACGTACCCCCTCGACGACGAGGAGGGCTTCCGCGAGGACGTGGAGGCGCTGGCGGCCGAACTCGACCACGAACCGGTCGCGTTCGGGTGCATGGACGAGTGGGTCCACGCCTTCTCCCGGACCGAACCCGAGGGCGTCCGACTGCCGTTCGCCGAGCGCGCGACCATCGACCGCGTGCTGGACAAGGAGTCGCTGTACGACGTGGCCGAGCGACTCGACGTTCCCTACCCCGAGACCTACCGCATCGCCGAGACCGACCCCGCCGAGACCGGCGGCGAGACCGGTCCGGCCGGGAACGACCGCGAGAGCGTCCCCGCCGCCGAGGCCGCCGAGCGACTGGGCTTCCCGCTCGTCGTCAAGCCCGCGCTCAAGCGCAAGTTCTCCGAGGCCGTCGGCACGAACGTCGTCGAAGTCGCCGACGAGGCGGAACTGGAGGACGTGGTGGCCAACGCCGCCGCGGAGGGCATCCGCGTGATGGCCCAAGAGAAGGTCCCGGCCGTGCAGGGCGAGGACTGCTCGCTGGCCTCCTACGTCCCCCGCGAGGGCGAGGCCGTCACCTTCGTCGGCAACGCTCGGGTCCGGTACCCGCTGGGCTACGGCACCTCCTGTCTCGTCCAGCGAGCGGACGCCCCGCAGGTCGAGGAGAACGCGCTCGCCGTGCTGGAGGAGACGGGCTACTACGGCATCAGCGAGGCCGAGTTCCTCTACGACGGCGACCGCGAGGAGTACGTCCTCATCGACGTGAACACCCGGCCGTGGAAGTGGATCTCCCTGCCGGTGCAGGCGGGCGCGAACCTCCCGCTGGCGGCCTACGCCGAGACGGTCGGCGAGGAGTACGACGCCGACGAAGTTCGGGACGCGCGCTGGGTCTACCTCGCCGACTACCTCAAGGCGCTCGGCACCGACGGCTTCGCGGACGTGCTGGGCCGCGAGGAGTGGCTCTCGCTCATGTCGGGCGACTTCGAGGCGAGCGGCGACCTGACGACCGGGGTGTACCGGCCCTCCGACCCGGCCCCGGCGTACCAGCTTCTCAGCACGGAGTTCGGCACCCAAGAGTACTACTGCTCCTGCTGAGACCGACGTGAACGACCGCACCGCTACCGTCGGACTGTTCGCCGCGCTCGCCGTGCTGTGGGGGTTCTCGTTCATGGCGATTTCGGTCGGTCTCGAATCGCTGGAACCCGTGCTGTTCGCCGCCTTCCGGTACGACGTGGCCGCCGTCCTCCTGCTGGGCTACGCGTTCGTCCGCGACACTGCGCCGTGGCCGACCGACCGCGCCAGCGCGAGCGCCGTCCTCGCCGGCGGACTGTTTCTGGTGGCCGCGAACGCGTTCCTCTTCGTCGGTCAGCAGACCGTCCCCAGCGGGGTGGCGGCCATCATGCAGAGCCTCGTTCCCATCGCAACCTCGCTATGGGCGCTCGCGTTGCTGCCGGAGGAACGCGTCTCGGCCCGCGGTGCGGTGGGCATCGTGCTGGGACTCGTCGGCGTCGGACTCATCGTCCGGCCGGACCCCGCGAACCTGCTCGGCGACGACGTCGTCGGGAGACTCCTCATCCTGCTTCAGGTCGCGGGCGTCGCGCTCGGGGGCGTCCTGATACAGCGCGCCCGGCCGACGCTCGAACGGACCGCGCTCACGGGATGGTCGATGTTCGTCGGGGCGCTCGTCCTGCACGCCGTCAGCGCGGGTCTCGGCGAACCGCTCGCGCTCCCGCGGACCGCGGCGGCCGCCGGAGCGGTCGCGTACCTCGGCGTCTTCGCCACCGCGATAGCCTTCGTCATCTACTTCACGCTCCTCGAAGTCAGGGGCGCGCTGGAAACGTCGCTGGTCGCCTACCTCGTGCCGGTCGTCGCGACTATCGTCGGCGTCGCGGTCCTCGGAGAGTCGATAACCGCGCTCACCGTCCTCGGATTCCTCCTCGTGTTCGCCGGGTTCGTCGTCCTCAAGCGACGCGCCATCGCCGACCTCGCGGGCGACACCCGGCGGTTCGTCGCGCGGGCCGACGACTGACCGCCAGCGACGAAGCGACCGCCCGCCGTCGTCGTCCGAGGTCGGCCGCACGTCTCGCCGGTATCCCCGCCTTTTCACCCGCCGGAACCCACGGTCCGACCAATGAGTAGCGACTACATCCACCTCAACCTCTTCACGATGAACTCGGTCGAACACGTCACGACCGGCAACTGGCGGACGCCGGGCGACCAGTCGGACCGCTACACCGACGCCGACTACTGGCAGGAGGTCGCCCGGACCGCCGAGCGCGGCGGGTTCGACGGCGTGTTCTTCGCCGACGTGCGGGGCATCTACGACGTGTACGGCGGCGACCGGGAGACCGCCATCGAGAACGCGATACAGACGCCGTCGAACGACCCCGCGTACCTCGTCCCCGCGATGGCGTCGGTCACCGACAACCTCGGCTTCGCGGTCACCAAGTCCACCTCGTACAACCACCCCTACCAGTTGGCGCGCGAACTCTCGACGCTCGACCACCTCACCGACGGCCGGGTGGCGTTCAACATCGTCACGTCCTATCTGGAGAGCGCGGCCCGGAACCTCGGACTCGGCGAGCGGATGGACCACGACGACCGGTACGACCGTGCCGACGAGTTCATGGACGTCTGCTACGCGCTCTGGGAGGACAGTTGGGACGACGACGCCGTGGTTCGCGACCGCGAGAGCGGAGTGTACACCGACCCCGAGAAGGTGCGGGCCATCGACTTCGAAGGCGAGTTCTTCGACGTGCCCGGTCCCCATGGCGCGGAACCCTCGACCCAGCGGACGCCCGTGCTGTATCAGGCGGGGTCGTCGGACCGCGGCCGGGAGTTCGCCGCCGACAACGCCGAGGCGGTGTTCGTCAGTCAACTCACCGAAGAAGGCGTCCGGGACTACGTCGAGGACATGCGCGACCGGGCCGCGGCGAAGGGCCGGGACCCCGACGACCTCCTGTTCTTCCCGGGTATCGCGCCCGTCGTGGGGGAGACCGAGGAGATAGCTCGGCAGAAGTACGAGACGTACGCCGAGAACGTGGACACCGAGGCCACCCTCGCGCTGCTCTCGGGGTTCATCGACCTCGACTTCTCGGAACTCGACCCCGATCAGAAGGTCGAACACATCGAGACCGACGCGATTCAGGGGGCCATCAACGCGTTCACCAAGAACGACCCCGACCGCGACTGGACCGTCGAGGAGGTCGCGGAGTTCGCGGGACTCGGGTCCACCTCGCCCGTCGTCGTGGGCAGTCCCGAGCAGGTCGCCGACGAACTCCAGCACTGGTACGAGGACGTGGGCGTGGACGGGTTCAATATCAAGGAAATCGTCCGGCAGGGGACTCTCCGGGACTTCGTGGACATGGTGGTGCCGGAACTCCGCGAGCGCGGACTCGTCCGCGAGGGCTACGAGGGCGAAACCCTCCGGGAGAACCTCTTCGAGGAGGAAGGCCGGACCCGACTCGCGGACGACCACCCCGCGCGGAACTGACGAACTGTACGAAAGGCCAGATTGGCAGGCGTGCAGGGCGCTCCAGTTGGCAATCATCTCCGTGATGGTGTCCGTCCGGTTCCGAGCGGTAGGTGAAACGCCGGTTTCACTCTCGACAAGATACTCAAGCGCGTCGATCCTCTCCCCGCACATGGACCGCCGCCACCTCCTCGCTTCCCTCGCCGCCGCTGGGGCCGCCGGTCTCGCCGGGTGCGTCTCGGCGGACTCCGCCCCGTCGGCGGGAACCGGCCCGGACCCCGCGAGCGTCCCCGAGACGAGCGTTCCCGAAGACGTGGACGCACCGACCGAGAGCTACGTCGCCGGAAACGCCGACTTCGGTCTCGCGCTGCTCGACCGTCTCGCCGACGACGCGCCGAACCAGAACCGGTTCGTCTCGCCCTACAGCCTCGGCGTCGCGCTCGCCATGACCTACGCCGGGACGCGCGGCGAGACCCGGACGAACGTGGCCGAGACGATGCGGTTCTCCCCGACGGGCGAGGACCTCCACCGGTCGGTCGCCGCCCTGCGCGCGGCCCTCCCGCTCGGCGATGGCGACGAGTCGGCACCGCAGACGACGACTGGCGAAACGACAGACGAGACTGGTGAGACCGGAAACGAAGACGGCGCTGCCTTCCGATTCGTCGGCGCGAACGCGCTCTGGGGGCAGGAGGAGTTCCCCTTCCGGGAGGCGTTCCTCGGGACGCTGGAGCGCCACTACGGCGCGGGTCTCGGTCGGGCGGACTTCGCGGAGACCCCGGACGAAGCCCGGCAGGCCATCAACGGGTGGGTCGCCGACCGGACCCGCGAGAAGATACCCGAACTGTTTCCGGAGGGGACCATCGACCACAGGACTCGACTCGTCCTCGCCAACGCGGTCTACTTCCGGGCGAACTGGGCCGAGACGTTCGACGAGGAGGACACCGAACCGAGGGAGTTCACGACGCTCGACGGGACGAACGTGGAAGCGCCGACGATGCACCAGAGCGAGCGGTTCCCGTTCGCCGACGTGGACGGGGTGAAGGTTCTGGAACTCCCCTACGCGGGCGAAGACGCGGACATGACCCTCCTCCTGCCGCCCCGCGACGAGTTCCGCGAGTTCGAGCGAGGCCTCGACGCCGCCCGCCTCGGGGAACTGCTCGACGCGACAGAGACCCGGGAGGTGGAGGTCCGACTCCCCAAATTCGAGTTCCGGTCGAGCCTCGAACTGAGCGAGCGACTGGAGGCGATGGGGATGACGACCGCGTTCACTCGGAGCGCGAACCTCGACGGGATGGCCGATGGCGACGCCGACGCGAACCTGAAACTGGGGTCGGTCGTCCACGAGGCCTACGTCGGCGTGGACGAGCAGGGGACCGAGGCGGCCGCGGCTACCGGCGTCGAGGCCGAGTTTACGGCGGCGGCCCCGGACCCGGCGACGTTCGCGGCCGACCGGCCGTTCCTGTTCGCGATTCGCCACCGGCCCACGAACGCACCGCTGTTCCTCGGCCGGGTCGCGGACCCGACGGCCGACTGACGACGGGAGCGGCGCGGACCGACGGGGCCGCACGGAGCGGTAGGACTTTTGACCGCCCACCGTAACGTTGGAACATGAGCGACGACCGCGAAATCCTGTTGACGAACGACGACGGGATAGACAGCCCCGGTATCCGCGCCCTCTACGACGCCCTCTCGGCGGTCGGCAACGTCACCACCGTCGCGCCCGCCGACGACCAGAGCGCGGTCGGCCGGGCGATGACCTACGAGGTCCCCGTCCACGAACACGAACTCGGCTACGCCGTGGAGGGGACGCCCTCCGACTGCGTGGTCGCCGGACTCGCGGAACTCGGTCCCTACCCCGACATCGTGGTCTCGGGATGCAACGAGGGCGCGAACATCGGCGCGTACGTCCTCGGTCGCTCGGGCACCGTCAGCGCCGCGGTCGAGGCCGCCTTCTTCGGGGTCCCGGCCATCGCGGCGTCGCTCCACGTCCCCCAGAGCGAGTGGCCCCGCGACACCGAACTCGAAGAGTACGCAGAGGTCGCCGAGGCCGTCCGCTACCTCGTCGAACGCGCCCCCGACGCGGGCGTCTTCGAGGACGCCGAGTACCTCAACGTCAACGCGCCGCTCCCCTCGGAGGGGAGCGCGGTGGAAGACAGTGGGGGCGGCGTGGTGGACACCGACCAGCGAACCCCGATGGTCGTCACTCGGCCCTCGCACGTCTACGACATGGACGCCACCGAGGAGAACGGCGTGGTCACACTCCACGACAACACGTGGGGACAGATGGAGGACGACAACCTGCCCGACCCGGAGGGCACCGACCGCCGGGCGGTCTACGAGGGGAAAATCAGCGTCTCGCCGCTGACCGCGCCCCACACGACCGAGCACCACGACGCGCTGGACGACCTCGCCGAGCAGTTCTGAGCGCGAGTGAGGACTTCCGACGGCCGGTCGCGTCACCCGCGACTCGGAGAGTCGCCTGCCGAGACGACTACAGACCGCCCAGACGGTCGCCGGTAGCCCTACGGCAACCCGTCGAACCCGCTATCGAACCGGTGGCCGGTCTGGTCCAGATTCTTGACGCCGGGACAGTCGTGTTTCTCCGGGAGTTGGTGGTGCTGGCAGAAGGTACCCTGACAGTACGAACACCCCCGCTCCCCGACCAGTTTCTCGCCGCACTCCTCACAAGTGGCCATACAGAACTTACACTATCTATTACCAAGGAAGTATGGGTCGGTCCGTTCCGTCCTGAGGGCGGTACGGAACTCGACAGTCGCGTTAGCGAGTCTTGCGACGGTTTCGTACCGGATTCGAGCGAACGAGACAGCTGTTAGCAAGGTTTATTTGACGGTACTGTGAACAGAGTCACATGGTCAAGAGTACCGTTCGATTTCCCGAACCCGTTGTCGAGGAAATCGAAGCACTCGTCGAGGACGGCGTCGTGGAGAGCAAATCCGAGTTCCACCGCTTCTGCTCGGAGTACGTCCTCGCGCAACTCGACCCCGAATTCGAACCCGAGACGTTGGACTTCGAGGAACTCGAAGCCCAACTCATCCGCGACTCGACGGGTCCCTCGGAGGGCGACGGTATCTCGTTTCTCGAATCCGTCCTGTTCATCCGGAAGCACGCGCTCCGCGGGAACGTCCAAGACGCCGAGGACTTCATCGACCACCACTACGACCCCCACGACCGGGACGCGGTACTCCTCGAAGAACTCCTCTCGTTCTACCACGACTCCGCGCCCGACTCGGCCGCGACTCCCCGGCGCTCCGTGCAACCCGAACAGCGGTAGCGCGGCGCGGGTCCGGTGACGACACGTTCAGTTCGTATCCAGTTCTTTCACCACCGTCGCGGGATTTCCTTGGACGACGACTCCGTCGGGAACGTCCTCGGTCACGACCGCACCGGACGCGACGACGGCGTCGTCGCCGACCGTCACGCCGGGATTGAGAACCGCTCGGCCGCCGATCCAGACGTTATCGCCGATGGTGACCGGCTTGCCGTACTCCGGACCCTCGATTCGCTCCGCCGCGTCGAGCGGATGGGTCGCTGTGTAGATGTGTACGCCCGGCCCGATTTGGCAGTTCTTCCCGATGTCCACCCGGCACACGTCCAAGACGACGCAGTCGAAGTTCGCGTAGAAGTTCTCGCCGACATGGACGTTGTAGCCGTAGTCACAGCGAAACGGCGGCTCTATCTCGCACTCCTCGCCGAGCGAACCGAGCAGTTCTTCCAACAGTTCCCGTCGCTCTCCGAGGTCGT
The DNA here is from genome assembly GCF_024218795.1 of Halorussus aquaticus. Classification (GTDB taxonomy): domain Archaea; phylum Halobacteriota; class Halobacteria; order Halobacteriales; family Haladaptataceae; genus Halorussus; species Halorussus aquaticus. The sequence goes on along the minus strand of NZ_CP100400.1, from coordinate 811,994 downwards.
CCGCAGTCGTCCGGTTGTAGCGTCGCGTGAGTTCGCGTGCGCGCTCTCGCTCGGCGACGAGTTCCGGGTCGTCGGCGTCGTAGCGGTCTCCGGCCAGCATCTTCTCCTTTTCAGAAGTCATCGGTCACCGGATTCTCGGTCTGCCAACAAAAATGTGGAGGGAGTCTCCGGGCCGAGCGACCGTCGTCTATCGTCGCTCGCTACCGATTCTCTCCTCTCTCCGGAGTTCAGGTTCGCACTGACGTTCAGATTCGGTCCAGTTCCCCGATTTCAGCGTCCGTACTGTCAATCAATAGCGAGGGCCGAACGATGGAAAGCGCCCATATCAGAGCGATTTCTCGAGCCACACCGAATCCACATCGACGTCGTTGGTCGTCGTGTTCGTCACGCGCGCCACCCGCTCGTACCCCTGCCGTTCGTAGAAGCCGACGGCGTTGAGAACGGCCCGTAACCGAACGACTTCGAACCCCTCGTCCCGAAGTCGCTGCTCGAAGTGGTTCAGGATAGCCGACCCGATGCCCTCTCCGTTACGTTCCGGGTCTACGAAAACAGCCTCGACTTCGCCGCGTTCGACGTCGAGTTTACCGAATCCGACGACACGGCCATCGGTCTCCGCGACGACGAGTTCGGTCGAAGAGTCTTCGATAGCGTTCGTATATCTATCAGTTCCCTCTGGCTTCGCTGCCCACGCTGCGACCTGTTCGTCCGTATAGGCAGACGGTCCGTGAGCGATGATAGCGGCGACGTGAACGACTAAGATGGCCTCCGTGTCAGACGGCTTCGCAGGGCGAAGCGGATGCTCAGACGCCATACCGACTCGTGAGTACGTGCGAAGATATACTCTGCTACTCGGCCCAGAATCGCTCGTCTGGCTGGCGAGCCAAGGCTAACAGACGGGGCGAGGAAGGTTCAGTACGAACAGCAGGCGACACGCTCGTGATAAACGGAGTCACGCGTCGTCCGTTCCGGGTGCTCTGTCACGGCTGGTTATGTGAACGAGAGACGTAGACACCGATATGAGTGACTCGAACAGCGACGAGTTCGACCCGACAGCACGCGACCAACGCGAAATCGGGCGCGAGATGGTCGACCAGAGTACGGGCCTCGGTTCGGTGATGGCGCACGCCTACCGGGGCGAGATGGACCAAGCGACCACGTGGCGGCAACGTCTCGACCAGGCGACAACGTGGGCGGTGACGGTCATCGCAGCAATCCTCACGTGGGCGTTTTCGAATCCAGACAACCCGCATTACGTCCTGCTCGTCGGAATCGTGATAGTCACCGTCTTCCTCGGCATCGAAGCCCGACGGTACCGGAACTACGACGTCTACCGCTCGCGCATTCGATTGCTCCAGCAGAACCTGTTCGCGAACGCCCTCGACCCGTCACAGGGCGTCGAACATCCCGACTGGCGAGCAGAACTCAGTGAGGACTACCGGAGACCGACGCTGAAGGTCACCCTCGGCGAGGCACTGGCGAACCGACTTCGACGCATCTATCTCGCCCTGCTCGGAGTGCTCCTCGCCGCCTGGACGTTCCGGATTACGGCATTTACGCCTCGGCAGGACTGGCTTGCGACTGCCGGAATCGCTGTCGTTCCCGGTCCCGTCGTGGTCGGCGCTGTCGCGGCGTTCACCGGGGCCGCGCTCGGAATCGCGTTCTGGCCTCGGGAACGACACGCGAAGGGAGAGTTCCGTGAGGGTGACCCGGAGACGTGGAAAGATTCCGAGAGCGAATAGGTTCGCTAGCGTGAGATGCCTGGAGATGACGCATCGACGAGTTCGTCGAATCGGTCGCCCCAGACGTGATTGACTCGGCGGTGGTGACAACGCGTGTCCACGAGCCGATTGTTCGACTCGATAACTCGTGTTCCACGAGTTTGTGCGTTTTTCCGCGTCCCCCCTGAGTCTGGTTACTATCATCCCGAAGAAGACGTGTCCGGGTTCGTCCTCGAGTTCCGTCTCGTTCAGAACCATCCCATGTCACCGGCAAGGTCCAGTCCCGCATGTGAGAACGAGGTTCGGCAGCGACTGACTCAAAGGGACGAACGACTAACAAGTGCCTATGTCCATCGAAGCCTCCTTCACTATCGACCAAGCTGATTTCCCCCTGAGCGCCGTCTTCGAACAATTAACTGACGCCACCATCGAACTCGACCGAATCGTCCCCACGAGTAAGGCCGTCATCCCCTACTTCTGGATTTACGCCGACGACACCGCCTCCCTCACCACCGACTTGAGCGACGACATCGGAGTCGATCAGGTGACGGTAATCGACGAGGTAGAGGGACAGATGTTCGTTCGCGTCGATTGGAACCTCGACCACGAGAGCGTTCTCACGGCAATCGTCAACACCGACGTCACGCTGCTCTCCGGGATGGGAAATCAGGAACGGTGGACGTTCGAAGTGCGCGCGAACGAACAACAGGAACTCTCCGAGTTCCAAACGTACTGCCGAAAACACGACATCCCTATCGAACTCACCCAACTTCACGCTCTCGCGTCCCTCGAGTCAGATCGAGAGTACGACCTCACTGAGGGCCAACGCAAAGCAATCGTACTAGCGTACTCCAAAGGGTACTTCGACGCGCCGCGCACCGCCACCCAAGAGGTCCTTGCAGACGAACTGGGTATCACCCGGCAGGCGGTCTCCTCACGGTTACAGCGTGGCCTTCGGCGACTCGTGGCGAGTGCACTCATCACCCCACAGGAGTGACCCTTGACAGCATATAAGGGAATGTTGCGCACGCAACAGCCACCCTCAACCAATTGTGAAGCCTGTGCTAGGGCATGAGCTTACCTCCGGATACGCGCGGCTGTCTCGAACTCGTAGACTCGATGACGGCCATCGAATTCGATACGAATCGAGGGCTGTTTCGGGCAGTGTACGACAGAAATCGGGATTCTGCCAGTCTGGCAGTGGTCGCACTGGTAGCGACCGTTCTCGACGAGGACCCGGACCGTCTGGCTCCACTGTATTCCTCGATCGGTGGAGATGCATTCGAGAGACGGTTCCGGGAGATAACCGACACTCGGCGGGGGAAGGGACACACGTCGTTCAGCTACGAAGGGTTCGAGGTGACCGTGTTCGGTGACGGAACGATAGAGGCCGACTCACTGGATACCGACGTAGTCGGCACCGCTGGAGAATGAGGAACGCTGAGCGGGAAGCGACGAGTGGCGGAGACTTCGAGATGGCTCTCCGAGAACAACGACAACGGGTGTTGGCTGAGTTGGACGAGGAGAAAACGCTGGACGCGACACCGATCACCCGGCGTGACGAGAGGCTGAGTTGCGAGGAGTATCTCACCCTCGTCTACGAACTCCACCACGTCCATCTCCCCGAGCTACAATCAGACGGCTTGGTCGAGTTCGACCGACGAGAGGACGAGGTGGTACGAGGGGCGCGATTCGAGAGAGAACGCCGGTCACTCGAACCGGGAGACGAGAACTGAAACGGAGTCCAATCCGGCTGTTCGCTCTCGGCCCGTCTCCTCGGACGCCAGCCCTTTACTGACGGAGCGAGACAGACCGACAATGGCTACCGAAGCGACGTTTACGGTCCCGTCCGACCAGTTCCCCCTAGGAACCGTGTTCCAGCGATTACCGGGAGTGACGGTCGAACTGGAGCGAATCATCCCGGCCCAAGACGTCGTCATTCCCTATTTCTGGGTTCGGGGGACCGAAGTGGACGACATCGAAGGCGCGTTTCTCGACCATCCGGGCGTGGAGAACATTCGACTCGTCGATTCCGTGGCAGACGAGTATCTACTACGTGTCGAGTGGGCGCTGGAGTACGACGGCGTGCTGAGCACGCTGATGGAGACGCAAGTGCCCCTCATCGAGGCCGTCGGCACGAACGAGCAGTGGACGTTCGATATTCGGGGTGACGACCGACGTGACATCGCGGCCTTTCAAGAGCGGTGCCGGGAGTTGGGCATCCCGATTACGCTCACCAAACTGCACGCCCTCACGCCAATCGAATCGGAGGCCGAGACCGCACTCACCGACACCCAACAGGAGGCGCTGATACTCGCGTACGAGCGGGGCTACTTCAACACCCCGCGCGACGTGACGATGGCCGAACTCGGGGACGAACTCGGCATCTCACAGCAGGCGGTCGCGTCCCGACTCCGACGCGGAATCAGTTCGGTTCTCGGTAGTTCGCTGGCCGAATTCCGCTCGCTAGAGTGAACCTCATTTAAACGGTTTGTGTACCCAAAAACAGCGGTGAACCGCGTCGGCTGGTTAAAGAAGCGTATGGTTGGGACACCTGAGTTAGACACGGTTCTAGACGTCTGTGAACACGAGCATCGTCGCATCGTTCTCGCGGCACTCACTGAACAGCACCAGTCGCTCTCGATAGACGACCTCGCAACGGTAATCGTCCAACACAATTCCCACACATCACCGGCAGAGTCCGCTGGCGAGACACTGAGCCAGATTCGGACCGGGCTGCATCACGTCCACCTCCCGAAGTTAGCCGATGCCGGACTCGTCCGATACGACCCCGAGCGACAGTTGGCAGAGCCGACAGCTCAGCTCGATCGAACGGAGTCCCATCTGTCGGTGATTCTCGCTGTGGATTCTGAACTTCCGACATCACTCGAAGCACCGTAACCACCTCACGATGACGCCCATCCCCCACACGACATCATTTATCGGCCGCGAATCTGAAGCGTAGCTAGCGGAGCCTGCATTGGCCTCTCGGCTAGCAGTACACTGCCTGAAGAGAACGGTTTCGGCTACCGAGACTCCCGTTGTTCTACCTTGTTCAGTTCGATGAGCAACCGGAAAATCGCCTTCACGAGGTTCGCGTCCACGTCGAACTGCTCTGCGTTCTCGCCCGCGCGGTCCATCACGCGTTGCTCTTGGTCCTCGTCGGTGGTCGGCATGTCTCGCTCGTCTTTGACCCGCGCGACCGTCTCGGCCACGTAGGTCCGGCGGGCGATGAGTTCGACTATCTCGCGGTCGATGCTCTCTATCTCCTCGCGGAGCTCCGCGAGGTTCATCTCGTCCGGGCGGGGTCGTTCTGTGTCGTCGTCAGCCATGTCGTACCCTCTCGTTGACTCCATCGGTCTCGAACCTGTTCTAGTACCGCGCGCTCGCCGACAGCGACGAAACTCGGGCCAGTGCCCGACAGCGAGACGCCGCGCACGTCGGGGAGCGCCTCTACCATCGGGTCGGCGGAGAACCCGAGCGCCGCCGTGAAGGCGAACCCGTTGACCGTCATCGCGTCGGCGTAGCGACCGTCGAGCGCGAGGTCGGCGACCAGTTCCGCGACGGGCGCGAGTCGCTCGCACCGCGCGACGTCGGCGTCGGCGCTGAAGGCCTGTTCGGGCGGCGTCCAGACCAGCACGTCCCACTCGACGGGGTCCCGCGCGAGCAGTTCGTCGGTCCGGTTGTCGGTGACGGTGACGCCACCGAGCATGCTCGCGCTGGCGTCGTCGAACGCGCCCGTGACCGTCACGCCAGCGTCGCGGGCCGCCCGCACGCCGAGTCGGCAGGCCTCCTCGCGGGGTACCTCCTCGGCGACTCCGAGCGCGTCGAGCGCGGCCAGCACCGTCGCGTTCGCGGCCGCGCTGGAACTCTTGAGTCCGGCCGCCATCGGCACCTCGCTCTCGGTGCGGACGTGGCCACCCGAAATCCCGTCGCCGCCGGGCGCGTCCGCGGCGTACTCCGCGAGGACGAGTTCGACGCACCGCTCTATCAGGGTCGTGTCGGCGTCGGGGGCCTCCGCGACCCCGCCGGTCACGACGCCCGAATCGTCGAGTTCGACCTCGGCGGTCGTCTCGGCGTCGATGGCGAACGCCGACCCCTTGCCGCAGGCGAGGGCGTTCAGTACCGTCCCCGCCGCGAACGCAGACGCGCGGCCGTTCATGCCCGGGACTCTCTCGCGGTGCGTATTGACGCTGGTGGTTCGTGCAATCGCCACACCGGAGGAGAAGAGCGGTATCGGAGAACTCGGAATCGACCGTTAGCCTCCTCCCTGTTCGCTACCCTACTTGTACCCCAGCGCCCGGAGGCGCTCGTTCATTTGGGAGTCCTCCATCGCCGCCGCCGCTTCTCGCGGCGGGTCCGCTCTCGTCTCTCTGCGGGACTCGTGGGGCATGGTCAACCACGGAACCCGGACGAGCGACGGATGGGTGAGTCCCGGCGGGTGACCCCACATCTTGGCCGGAATGGGTCGCATGCGCTCGCCGAACATGTTGCCGTGGTCGGCCGAGACGACGACTTTCCCCCCGACGGCGTCCTGAATGCGCTGGACGTGTGGGAGTGCGAGTTCGAGGTTCTCCTCGTAGGCCTCCCGAATCGTCTCGAAATCTTCGGACGAGAGCCGATAGCGCAGTCGCATCCAGAGCGAGAGTTCAGACGAATCGCCCATCGACTGCTCCCTGTTTCCGCCGGTGAGACCGGCGTGAGTGATTCGCCGTCCGGTCTCCCCGATGAACGGCGTGTGGGGTTGCATGAAGTGGCTGATGATCCGCTTGTGCGGGTACTGCTCCGCGGCGTCTACGGTCGCCTCGGCCATCGTCTCGGGCGGGACGGTCCGTAACTCCTCGTCCCACCCCCAGTCGAACACGTCGACGATGTCGTGGAATATCCCGCTCCCCTTGAGCGACTCGACGTGCGGGTTCGCCGAGACGTACACCGTGTCGTGGTACTGACCGTCCGAGAAGTTGCGTTCGATGAACTCGGTGCTGTGGCTCCCCAGCGATTGAACGGCGCTCAGATCGCCGTCCAACCGACTGCACTTCTCGAAGGTGTCCAACCGACAACCGTCGAGTAACACGAGGGTGTCCCAATCGCGGTCCGTGATGCGGACCCCGTCTTTCTCCGACAGTTTTCGGTTGATCTTCATCGCTTGCCACCCGAGTTCCCCCAGAACCACTCGCGGATTCCGGAGTATCCTGCGGAGATTCTCTACCGTGACCTTCGAACCCATAGCCATCTACCGTTAACTACTCCTGCAGGGTCTTTAATATCCTTTCAATCCCCGAACCCGATTCGGCCCCGCGAGCGGTCCGTGCTGTGAAGCGTACCCCTTTTCCCCGACCCCGCCGAAAATTCGGGCATGAGCGCACGCAACGACGTGGCCCCCGACACCCTCGGCGTCGAGTTGGCCGAGGACGGCATCGTCGTGGAGTACACCGACGGCCGCGAGACCTACTACCGCGGCGTTCCGACCAAGGAGTCCGGCACCCTCCGGACCCAACCCGGCAAACTGGTCCAGATTCTCGTCACGGACCCGACCGAGACCGAGGGCGTGATGATGTACGTCAACGACCGCAACACCCACGACGACATCCTCGAATCGACCGGCGTCGGTCGGGTGATGCTCGAGTCCGGCGAGGAGGAGGAACTGTTCCCCGGCGTCACGGTGCGCGTGGACGGCTACGCCATCGAGGTGGAGGCCGACCCCGAGACCGCACGCGGCCGGGTGTTCGTCTTCGAGGAGGACGAACTCGGCGAGAACTCCTACGAGATAGTCAACGAGGACTGACGAGGACCGACCCACCATGCCACTCCAGAGACGCTGGCGGGACCTGAACCGGCAGACTGTCGGGTCCGCGCCCGAGCAGTACGGCGTCTACGAACTCGGCGAAGACGGCGACGTGCTCGAAGTCGGCGCTGGCGTCCTGCGCGACGAACTCAAGGACGCGCTGGCGTACGGGTCCGGCGACGAGGTCCGATGGGAGACCTGCCAGACGAAGGCCGAGGCGACTGAACTCGCGGCCGACCACCGCGACCGCGCCGGGTTGTAGTTCGGGACACCGGTCGCCGAGCGAACGGTACCCGACGAGACGAGCGACGCACTTCGTGACGCCCGAAGAGACGGTCCGTCGAAAACAGGCCAACCGGTCCGTCAGCGAAAGGGTCGTCTCGTCCGCGTCGGCCGCCGCGAACGCGCGGTCACTGGATGTACGAGGGGTCCTCGTGGTCGCAGTTCGCCTCGTGTTGCTTGGCGTCCTCGGCGTCGTCGAACATCATCCCGCACCCCTCGCACTTGTACCACGTCATCTCGTCGCGCTCGGTTTTGACGACCATGTTAGGGTGATACTGTGTCGGCGACCAAATCAGTTGTCCCGGGGTCGTCGCTCCGTAGCGCCTCGCTCGTCGCGGGACGCGTCGGTCGGGAGCCGACAGGGGAACCCTCAATACGCACGAGCTACGAGAGACTGACATGAACGCGAAGGGTTCCGCCGCAGTCGAGCTGACCGTCCAGGGCGCGGAGAAGCGCGACGCGGGCCGGGGTATCGCTCGCGTCCCCGAGTCGGCCCGGTCGGCGTTGGGCGTCCTGAGCGGCGACACCGTGGTCGTGGAGGGCGAACGCGACACCGTCGTCAAGGTGTGGCCCGCGGGGAGCGACGCGCAGGCCGGGACCGTCCGAATCGACGGCGAGACGCGGGCCAACGCCGGAGTGAGCATCGGCGACGCGGTGACGGTGCGCCAGATTTCGGTCGCCAACGCCGAGTCGGTGACGTTCGCGCCGACCGCCCGGTTCGACGAGGACGACCGTGACACGCTCGAATCGGCGCTCAAACGCACCCTGCAGGACCGGCCACTCAAGGAGGGCGAGCGGGTTCGCCTCGAACGCCTCGGCGACGCCGGAACGTTCCGCGTCGGCGCGACCGACCCCGACGGGGTGGTCCGCGTGACCGACGACACCGACGTGTCGGTGGCGCTGGCGTCCGGGTCGGGCGGGGCCGAGTCGGGTGCGACCGGGGCGAGTCGCGCCGGGTCGGAGTCCGGCGTCTCGATTCCCGTCGGCGGCGAGGGAGACGGCACCCCCGCGGAACCCACGGGCGCGACCTACGAGGACATCGGCGGCCTCGAAGACGAACTGGAGCGCGTTCGGGAGATGGTGGAACTCCCGCTGTCGAACCCCCAACTCTTCCGACGTCTCGGCATCGATCCGCCGAAGGGCGTGCTGCTCTACGGCCCGCCGGGGACCGGCAAGACGATGATAGCCAAGGCGGTCGCCAACGAGGTTGACGCCCACTTCGTCACGGTGTCGGGACCCGAAATCATGTCGAAGTACAAGGGCGAGAGCGAGGAGCGTCTGCGCGAGGTGTTCGAGACCGCCCGTGACAACGCCCCGACCATCGTGTTCTTCGACGAGATAGACGCCATCGCGGGCGAACGCGACGAGGAGAGCGACGTGGAGAACCGCGTGGTCGCACAGTTGCTCTCGCTGATGGACGGTCTCGAATCCCGCGGACAGGTCGTGGTCATCGGCGCGACGAACCGGGTGGACTCCATCGACCCCGCACTCCGGCGGGGCGGTCGCTTCGACCGCGAAATCGAAATCGGGGTGCCCGGCGAGGCCGGACGCCGCGAGATTCTGGACGTCCACACCCGCGGGATGCCGCTGGCCGAGGACGTGGACGTGGACCGACTCGCGGCCTCCACGCACGGGTTCGTCGGCGCGGACCTCCACGCGCTCTCGACCGAGGCCGCGATGGCCGCGCTCCGGCGGGCGCGCGACGCCGGGGCCGACGACGCGGCGCTGATGGAGGTGGAAGTCACTCGCGAGGACTTCGAGACCGCGATGGCCTCGGTGGACCCCTCGGCGATGCGCGAGTTCGTCGCCGAGTCGCCCGAAATCGGGTTCGACGCGGTCGGGAATCTGGAGGAGGCGAAGCAGACGCTGACCGAGGCGGTCGAGTGGCCGCTGGCGTACCGCAACCTCTTCGAGAAGACCAACACCGAACCGCCCTCTGGCATCCTGCTCCACGGCCCGCCGGGGACCGGCAAGACCCTGCTCGCGCGGGCGCTGGCGGGCGAGAGCGACGTGAACTTCATCCACGTGGACGGGCCGGAACTGCTCGACCGCTACGTCGGCGAGTCCGAGAAGACGGTCCGAGAGATATTCGACCGCGCCCGGCAGGCCTCCCCGGCAATCGTGTTCTTCGACGAGATAGACTCCATCGCGGGCGAACGCGGGTCCGGGATGGGCGGCGGCGCGGAGGTGTCCGAGCGCGTGGTCTCCCAACTGCTGACCGAGATGGACGGACTCGCCGAGAATCCGAATCTGGTCGTGCTGGCCGCGACCAACCGCCGGGACGCGCTCGACCGCGCGCTCCTGCGACCCGGGCGACTCGAAGAACACATCGAGGTGCCCGCGCCCGACGAGGAGGGCCGCCGGGCGATTCTGTCGGTCCACGCCGACGACAAGCCCCTCGGTGACGACGTGAGTCTGGACGAGTTGGCGGCGGAACTGGACGGGTACACCGGCGCAGACTTGGAGTCGGTCGTCAGGGACGCCTCGATGCGAGCGATTCGGGAGGCGGCCGAGGCGTGGGGCGTCGAGCAGGCCGACCAGAACGCGGACGAGATTCGGATTCAGCGCAAGCACTTCGACGCCGCGGTCGAAAAGATTCGCCCGACGCTGGAGTGAGGTCGCTGGCTCGATAGGTCGCCACGTCGGCAAGAAAGTTCAAACCCGACTGGACACTACCACGGGTAGGTGGGGAATTCATGGATATCGCCGACGCCGTTACGACCGAGTACGTGGACGTGAATCCGGGCACCCGACTGGGGAAGATTCGGGGTATCTTCGACGGTGACCAGACGTTGGAGGCCATCGTCGTCCGGGGCGAGAGCGACAAGTTCGAGGGCATCGTCACCCGCAAGGACCTCGTGAGTTCGCACCACGACCCCGAAGCGAAGGTCCGGTCGGTGGTGCGCCACCCGCCGACGGTGGCCAGAGACGAGGACGTGCGCGAGACCGCGCGGTTGATGGTCGAGGGGCAGGTCAAGATGCTCCCGGTTCTCGACGACGACGGCGTCCTGCGGGGCGTCGTCAACGCGAAGGACCTGCTCGGGATGGTGCAGGACAACCTCGGTGCCCTCGACGTGTCGGACGTGTACACCGAGGACGTGGTGTCGGTCGAACCCGACACCGTCCTCGGGAAGGTCATCCACACGATTCGGACCCACAAGTTCACCCGCGTCCCGGTCATCGACGGCACCGACGCGGTCGGGATGATAAGCCTCTACGACCTCGTGGACTTCACGACTCGGAAGATGACACAGGAACAGGGCGGCAACAACAACGCCACCGACTCGTTCGGCGGCGGCGTCTCGAAGAGTCAGGGCCGCACCCACGGCGGGTGGGGCGAGCGGTCGGGGTTGGAGGCGACGATGACCAACCTCCCCGCGCGCGACGTGATGAACTCGCCAGCGGCGACGATTCCGCTCGACGCCGGACTCGACGAGGCGTTCGCGAAGATGCAGGACCACGGCTACTCGTCGCTCATCGTCGTCCCGGAGGAGTTCGAGTCGCCAACGGGCATCGTGACGATTACCGACCTGCTCCGGGCGCTGACGTGGACCGGCGAGCAAGAGCAGCGCTCCGACGTGCAGGTGTTCGGCGTGGACCTGTTAGACGTCCTCTCGCGCGAGGAGATAGTCGCGCGAATCGACGAAATCGACGGGAAGTACAAGGACATGGACATCCTCGAAGCGAACATCCGCTTCCACAAGCACAAGGAGCAGCATCGGGGGACGCCGTTCGTCCGATGCACGATACGACTGTTCACCGACGAAGGGTTGTTCTCCGGGACCGGCGAGGAGTACGGCGCGCAGGCCGCCTTCAAGAACGCCGCGGACATCGTCGAGCGCAACGCCCTCGAAGACAAGGAGCGCGAGTCGCCGCGCCACCAGATGAAACAGGAGCGCGAGCGAACCGCCGAACTCGTCGAGTGGTGGACGGTGACCGAGACGAGTAGTTGAGTGTCGGCGACCACCGCCACGTCCGCATCCACGCTCGGCGGGACGGTTTTTCGGGACGACTCGCCGGAGACGTGCGGTGGTACTCCGACTTTCCCTCTTCTTTCGACGCTCTCCTGTCGCCTCGCCACTCGTGGTAGCGGCGAGCATGGAGTGATGGCTGAGGCGTCCGACCGCGCTCGGGAACGGTCGCTACCGGCGAGTACGTACTTCAATAGAGCCAACCCGCACCCTCGTTAGGGATTCTTAAATTAAGTTCTTCTAATAGAATAATTTATTGCGCGCCGGTCTGACCGAACTATCCGAGGTATGACAGACGACTCCCCCGACCGTCCCTCGAACGACGGCACTCGACGACAGTTCATGAACGGCATCGCCTCGCTGGGTATCGGTGCGTTCGGTCTCTCCCTCGCGTCCGACTCCAGCGCGGCGGCGTCCGGTTCGGCGGCCCCCGAGGAGTTCCGCGTGACCGGCCGCGAAATCGTCAAGGCGAAGATTCGACCCGACAGCGTGACCGTCACGAAACGGAAGATAAGCGACGACCTCCGGCGGCGATACGGCATCACCCCGCCGGTGCTGACCAAGACCGAGACGTTCGACCGGCCGAAGTCCGAGCAGGACGACCTGCCGCTCCGGGACACGCGGACCGAGAAGCGACCGTGGGACACCTACTACGCGAAGGAGGACGAGTGGAAGGCCCACTACCGGAAGACCGGCGGTGTCGGCGTTCAGGCCCGCGACCCCGACGAGGAGGACCACCCCTACGGCGTCTGGGAGTACGAGGCGGTCGACGGCGGATACGAGACGGCGGCCCCGATGAACGTCATCTCCGAGCAGTCGGCGGCCGACGTCGCCGGAGTGCTGACGAGCAACGGGTGGACCGACAACGTGGTCCAGTACAACCGTTACGCGTACAACAGCGCGACGAACCAGTTCGAGCAGCAGGACAAGTCAGTCGCCACGAGCACCTTCGGCTTCCTCGGCCGCAACCATCTCAAGATGTGGGAGTTCGAGGGCTACGTCTCCGGGTCGGCCCACGTCGACAGTTCGGTCCCGCACGAGGCGACGTCGTTCGACGACGCCGAAGCAGCCATCGAGGACGTCTTCGACGGCGCGTCGAACTGGTACGGCGACGACGACTACTACGACATGAACAACGGCTCCCAGCTCGACCACGACGGTTCCGCGACGAAACTCGTCGAGTACTGACCCCGACCCAGATTTATCTCTCCGCTCCCACAACGATACGCTATGAACTGGTACGCCGCCCTCCGCCCGCGCCGGAGTCTCGTCCTCCCGCTCCTCGCGGTCGCCGTCCCGGCGCTGTACTTCGTGTACAGGGATGCCGCGATGGGCTGTCCGTCGGCCCGTCCGTGTCTCGGCGCGGCCCACGCAGGCTACGCTCTCGTCGGACTCGCCGGAGCCTACCTCGCCGCAGTCGTCGTTCTGGCGTTCGCGGACGCGTCGGCGCTGGCGAGTCACCACCCGTACGCGAGACTCGCGTTCCGACCGACCGACCGAACGCTCGCGGTCCTCGGCGTCTTCGGGGCCGCGACAGCGACCTACCTGCTCGCGACGCTCGTCGCCACGGTTCCGGGATGGCTCGACCTCGTCCTCGCGCCGTTCGGTCTCGTCCTCGCGCTCCCGTTCGCCGTGAGTTACGCCGGGATGGTCGTCGTCACCGACGCGCTGCTCTCGGAACCGCCGACGCGGGTCCAGACGGTAGTCGTCGCCGTCTCGCTCGCGCTGACGGCGGTCTGGGTGTTCGCGTTGGCGACCGGAACCGCCGGACTGCTCGGGTCGTGGCTCCCCGCGAGCGCCGAGTCGAGGTAACCGAACCGAGACGGGGTATCGCCTCCGGACTCGTCGCTTCTCTACTGCGCCGCCTCGGCGCAGTCTTGCACTCAGCGATGGTCGTCCCGAACACGCCAACCGTTGATTTCGACGGCTCGGTGCGCAGGAACTACTGAGTGGTCGTCTCGCCGCCTCCGGGAGTGGGGGTCGTCTCCGGTGGGTCGGTAGCCTCGATGGTGAGACGGTTCAATCCGTCGCAGGGTTCCGACGAGGCGACCCGGTACCACTCGCCGAGTTGTATCGTCGGAAGCTGTCCGCCGCCCGCCGTCGTCGTCTCCTGACCCGCCGGAGTGGTCGTCTGGTCCTGCATCGCGGCTGCGGTCGTCGTCTCCTCGGTCCCGCCGCCCGCGGCGGTAGTGGTTTCGAGCAGGTCCTCGGCGAGGGCCGCTTGCGGCGCCAGTAGGCCCCGGAATCCGACGTCTGAGTCGCCGCGGAACGCCCGGACGATGAAGAGTTGGTACTCCGCGGACTGGTCGCCGCCGAGGCAGGCCGCCGGGACGGTCTCGGTTGCAGGCTCGCCGAAGGGGTCGCGGGGTCGGAATCGAACCCGGAACAGGTCGCCCTCTTCGAGACTGTAACTGAAGACGCCGGTTCCGCCTCGGCCCTCCCCGCCCGCCTGCGTCGTCGTCTCCTGAGCGGAAACCGCGTTCGCCGTGAGTCCCGTGACGCCGAGCAGGCCGACTGCACCGCCAGCCCTGAGCAGGTCGCGTCGTCGTGTTGCGCTGTCTTCGTCTACCATGCTCCGACACCCGACGCGTCGCGTCTTATACGAGTCGTCCGTTTACCGGAATCATCGCGGCTTGAACGCGCGGAACTCGCGTTACCGCAGACGAGTCCGGATTACCCGGCTGAAAGTCTCGATTGCGGGGGCAGAGAATTCGAGTCGAAGAGCACTGGACGGGCGGACGCGTAACCCACTGCGACAGACGAGCGCGGTGACGAATCCTCGAAACCGAACTCAGCTCCCCGTACCGCCGTCGCGCGGTTCGGCGGGTTCGAGCGACAGTTGGAACAGAGCGTCGCAGCGTATCGAGGTCGTGACGCGGTACCACTCCCCGACCTGTATCTCGGGGAGTCCGGACTCACCCGGGGGAGTCGTTTCCGCCGCAGTCGTGTCCGTTCGGACGGTCGTCTCGTTCGCCGTGGTTTCGTCGGGCGTCATCGTCTCGTTTGCGGGTGTCGTCGTTTCGGTTGTCGTCGCTGTCTCGTTTGCCGATGTCGTCGTTTCGTTCGCCGTCGTCGTCTCCTCTTGAAGCGCGGCTTCGGTCGTCGTTTCTGTCGTCGTAGTCGTCTCGGTCTCTCCGGTCGTCTCCGTCGTCGTATCCGCCGTCGTGGTCGTCTCCGTCGTCGTATCCGCCGTCGTGGTCGTCTCCGTCGTCGTATCCGCCGTCGTGGTCGTCTCCGTCGTCGTTTCTGTCGCCTCCGTCGTCGTCGTTCCGGTCGTCTGATCCGATACTGCCTGCGAGGGCACGAACAGCCCCTCGTATCCGAGGTCGATTCCGTCTCTGTGTGCTCGGACGATGAATATCTGGTACTCTCCGGGCTGACCGCCAGTGCAGTCCTCCGGGATGGTCTCGGTCCGAGCGTTCCCCGCCGAGTCCTGCGGTCGGAGCCACACCCGGAACCGGTCCCCCTGCTGGAGGCTGTAACTGTAGGCGTTCCGGGCGCGCTGGTCCTGCGCGGAGACACCGCTCGCCACCCATCCAAGTCCGACTGCCCCCGCTGCCGCGCCAGCCCTGAGAACGTCGCGTCGTCGTAGTGGGTTCCCGTCCTCGGCCATGCCCGGACCTGCATCACGTCGCGTCTTATAGCGAATCGGCCGTTCACGTTGTTGGGAGCACGTAACGCACGGACATTCGTCGGTTACGACCGGAGAATCGGAGTTACGAGCGGGAAACGCCGGATTTCCGGTCAGTCCCAGAACGACTGGGTGCGGGCGTACTGGCGCTCCTGCGCGAGGATGTCCCGGTAGAAGTCGTCCTCGTCCTCGCGCAGTTTGGCGATGATTCGGGCGGCGTTCCGCGGGCCGACCCCGCGGGCCGCCAGCGCGACGACCGCCCGCTTGCCGTGGCTCTGGACCAGATTGGCGGCCTTGTACGCGCGCCGGGTCATCTTCTCCTGCTCGTCGTCCTTGTCGTTCGAGCGCACCGCCTTGACCACCTCGTCCGCCCACGGGTTGAGCGCGGCGACGCGGGTCGAACCGCACTCGGGACACTTCGGTTGGTCGCGGACGCGTCGGACCGGTTTCTTTCGCTTCCAGTCCTCGCAGTGGAGGCACAGCAGGATGACCTCGTCGTCCCGAATCCGGTCCTTGACCGTCTGGATGACGCTGGCGTCGGCGTTCTCCGGCGCGAGCAGTTCCCGGCCGGACGAGACGCCGCCCGACCCGACCGGGGTGCGGCCGCCGGTCGTCACGACCTCGATTTCGCCCGACCGGATTCGGCGAAGGACCTCGCTGGCCCGCTCGACAGCGAGGTCGTCGTGGAACACCTCGCGGACCGCCTCGTCGTACATCGGCGTCTCTTCGAGGGCGGCCATCAGCCTGTCCATCTGCGGGCCGCCCGTGCCGCCACCGCCGTCCCAGCGTCGGAGCGCGCCGAACTTGGCCGCGACCTGCGAGAGTTTGAACTTGAGCGAGTCCGAGTGCTTGAGGCTCAACTCGATGATGGCCTCGACGTGGTCGGGGTCGGTCTCTTGGAGGACCGCCGCGACCTCCTGCCCGTTGACCTTCGCGGGCACGTCCAACTCGATGCGGTAGGGGTCCACCTCCAGTCCGACCGACGACCCGGTTCGCTGACCGACCAGCGACGAGAGGACCCGGCCGAGCGTCTCGTTGACCTTGTGGCCGAAGCAGGCGTTGAGGACGACTTTCCGGGCGGCGTGTTCGACCACGATTCGGTCCGCGGTCGGGAGCGGGGCGTCGGCCTCGGCGTGGCGGTCGAGTTGCGAGAGCGCCTCGCTCGCGGTGTACTCGTCCGTGGGGTAGCGGTTCGTGAACTCCTTGGCGACGCCCTCGCGGGGCGCGCCGCGCTCGAACTGGGGTCCCGCCACGGCGCGCATCTCGCCGACTTCCTGGGCCACGTCGTAGGGCACCGGAATCTCCTCGCCGACCCACGACGGAATCTCGCCGCCGGGGTCCTCGATGGGCGAGACCTTGACGGTCTCCTCGTCGTCGTCCACCTCGGTGATGCGCCACATCTCGCCGCGCTGGACGAATATCTCGCCCGGTTGGGCGAAGTTAACGACGAACCGCTCGTCGAGCGTGCCGACCTGCGACCCCGACGCGATGTCCTCGACGGTGTACTTCTGCTCGTCGGGAATCATCGAGAGGTTGGCGTAGAAGTACTGCCACGTCTGACTCGACTTCTCCAGTCGGTCCTCGGCCTCGTCGAGCCAGACGAGTCGGTTGCTCTTCAACTCGCGACAGACCGCCTTGAACGCCTCCTCGGAGAGGTCCCGGAAGGGGTAGGCCCGCGTTACGACGTCGTAGGCCCGCATCGCCGAGAGGTCGCCGAAGTCCATCACCAACCCGACGATCTGGTTGGCCACGGTGTCCAAACTCCCGTCGTGAATCTCGGCGTCCTCCACGTCGCCCGCCTTCGCGCGCCGGGCGATGGCGAGGGCTTCGAGGGTGTCGTCGGGATGCTTGGTGATGATGGTGCCGTGAGAGACCGCCTCGCTCCGGTGGCCCGCGCGCCCGACGCGCTGGAGCAGGCGCGCGACCTCACGGGGACTGGAGTACTGGACCACGTGGTCGATGCGGCCCACGTCGATGCCCAGTTCCATCGAGGAGGTGCAGAGCAGGGCGTCTATCTGCCCGGCCTTGAAGCCGTCCTCCACGTCGATGCGGGCCTCCTTCGACAGCGACCCGTGGTGGACGCCGACGTTCGCGTCCAACTCCTTGAACCGCGACCCGAGCGCCTCGGCCGTCTGTCGGGTGTTGACGAATATCAGCGTCGAGTCGTGGTCCTCGACGATTTCCAGAATCGCCCGGACGTGACTCGCCATCGACTCTTCGGTGGCGAGTCTCCCCGCGAGCCGCTCGTCCTCCGCGGTGATTTCGGGCTCCCGGACCTCGAACTCGACCTTGCTCCCCACGTCCACTTCCACGATTTCGGGAGCGGGGCGTTCGGCCGGGTCGCCGGTCAGGAACCGGCCGACCTCCTCGGGGTCGCCGACGGTCGCCGACAGGCCGATGCGCTGGAAGTCGTCGGCCAACTCGCGGAGGCGTTCGAGGCCGATGGTCAACTGCGCGCCGCGCTTGGCGCTGGCAAGTTCGTGGACCTCGTCTATCACGACGTGGTGGACGTCTTCGAGGGCCTTGCGGAGCTTCGAACCGGTCAGCATCGCCTGCAGGGTCTCGGGCGTCGTCACCAGCACGTCCGGCGGGTCGTTGGCCTGCTTCTGGCGCTGGTAGTCGGTGGTGTCGCCGTGGCGCACGTCCACCCGGAGGTCCAACGCCTCGCCCCACCACTCCAGCCGCTGGCGCATGTCGCGGTTGAGGGCGCGCAGCGGCGTGACGTACAGCGCGGAGATGCCGAACCGGGGACCGTTCTCGGCTTGGTTCTCCGCAATCGCGTCGAACACCGGCAGCATCGCCGTCTCGGTCTTCCCGGTTCCGGTGGGCGCGATGACCAGTGCGTCCTCGCCGCGTGCCAGCGGCGGAATCGCCCGGCGCTGTGGCTCGGTGGGCGTCGAGAATCCGCGTTCGGAGAGCGCCGCCCGCACCTGCTCGCCGAACTGTGCGAAGGCCGCAGAACTCGCGGCCGCTCCGTCGCTCATTGGTCGTTTTTAGCGGTTAGAGGGTGATAAGCACGTTGCCTTCGAAATCTGACGAGTCGGTCTCGGACGGCGTTTTTCGAGGCCGCTCCCGATGGCAGGTGGTCCACTTTCGGTCCCGAACTACGACGTTTCAGTCCGCACTCAGTTCCGGTCCGGTATCGTCTTGCACTCGGGGAGCGAAGTCCCGGTCTCTCGCGAGGTTCCGCGACGGCCGCGAAGACTTTTCGCCCCGGTCTCGAAGGTGGGTCCATGGAGACGAAAGTCCACTTCCGGGAGAACCAGAAACTCGGCCACTCGTGGGTCTGGGGACTGCTCGGCCTGCGTGCAGTCGCCGACCTCGTGGCCCTCGCCCGCGGGAAGCGGTCGGCCCG
This sequence comes from Halorussus aquaticus, assembly GCF_024218795.1. GTDB lineage: Archaea > Halobacteriota > Halobacteria > Halobacteriales > Haladaptataceae > Halorussus > Halorussus aquaticus. The sequence continues at coordinate 793,252 of NZ_CP100400.1, read as the reverse complement.
CGAGACGGTCGGCCGACTCCTCGCGCTCGGGGGCGTCGCGCTCCTGCTCCGGGTCGCCACCCTCCGGACCGAGGTCCGCGAGGACGGAATCTACGTCGAGTTCGCGCCGTTCCACCGGTCGTTCAGGCGCATCCCGTTCTCGGACCTCGCGGACGTGCAGGAGACTGGCTACGGTCCGCTCCGTTACGGCGGGTGGGGCATCCGCTGGAGTCCCGACGGTATCGCCTACACCGCGAGCGGTCGGAGCGGCGTCCGCTTCGAGCAGGCCGACGGTAAATCGACGTTCGTGGGCTCGGACCGGCCGGACGAACTCGTCGCCGCGGTGCAGGAGGCGTCGAGTCAGATGGTCTGATACTCGCCCAGTCGCGTCCCGTCGAGCAGATACGCCTCTCCGTCGGTCAGTCCCTCCGGCAGGAACGGGGCCAGAAACTCCTGTCCCTCGACGTTGACCCACGTCGCACCCGCGAGTTCGTTGAACGCCGGGAAGACCACCAGTTCCGCGCCCGCCCGGACGCCGCCCTCGCGCTCGGCGAACGCCGCGCCCGCCAGCGACCCCCGGAGCCAGACGCGTTCGACTCGGCTCCCGCCCACCTCGTCCTCCAGTCGGACCGCCGGATGCTCGTGACCGACGCAGACCACGTCGCTGTCGAGGACCTCCGGCGTGGGCCACGTGTGGCCGTGGGCGAACCCGACCGAACCCAGACGGACGCCCGCGCCAGCCGTCACGTCGAGGTCCGCCCACGACTCGATAGCGCCGTCGTGGTTGCCCTTGACCAGCGTGGCGGCCACGCCTCGCTCGTCGAGGCGCTCCAGCAGGACCTCGATTTCGCCGCGCTCGGCCCCGCCGGGGTCGCCGATGGCGTGCATCAGGTCACCCAGAAAGAGGACTCGGTCGGGGTCGGTTCGCGCGACGAGCGCGAGCAATCGCTCGCGTCGCTGCCGTGCGCGACTGTCGAGCGAGACGCCCTCGGCGCGGAGGGCCTGCTCGATGCCCGCGTGGAAGTCGGCGACGACCAGCGCACGCTCGCCGTCCGGTCCCACCTCGGCGACCGCCGCTGGTTCGCCGGGGACCGGTTCCACGAGGCTCATCAGATGGGCTTGAGCGTGTCCTCGCCCGACTCGTAGCATCGTCCGGCCATCAGCGCGGCTTCGAGCGCGTCCTCCACGTCGGCGGGCGTCACGTCGTAGGCCTGCACCACCGCGGCCAGCAGCGTCTCGCGGGCGACGCCGTCGCCGTCGTTCAACTCGCGCATCTGGTCCATCACGGTGTCTTCGAGGTTCTCGGGCGTCCCCTCTTCGCCGGAGTCGGCGGCGGACTCCTCGTCTGCCTCGTCGCCGTCGGACTCGGCCGCCTCGTTCTCGCCGACGGACGCGCCGGGCGCTTCCGCGGCGGCCGTCTCCCCGCCTGCGGGGGCCGCGTCGGCGTCGTTGACTACTTCCTCGGTGCCGCCCGACGCCGACTCCACGTCCTGTAGCTCGTCGGTATCCACTTCCTCGGCGGTCGGGTCGGCGGGTTCGCCAGCGTTCGGGTCCTCGTCGGCCAGTTCGGACTCGCGCTCGGGCGTCGGTTCGTCGGGACCCTGTTCGGGGTCGGGGGTGGGGGCCTCCATCTCGGACTCCTCGGGACTCTCGACTTCGCTCCCCGAGGAGAACTCCAGTCCGTACTCCTCTTCGACCTGTTCGCGCTCCTCCTCGTCGAACTCGTACATCTCGTCGCCCGCCCCGGCCGTGCCGAGGTCCGGGCCGTCGTCCTCGGGTTGCCCGTCGTCGTCGGTCTCGGGCGCGAACGACTCGTCGGTCGAGGTCTCCTGCTCGGACTCGACGGTCGGCGGTTCGTTCGTCCCGATTTCGTCCTGCAGTTCGGCCGCCTCCGCCGCGTCCTCGACCTCGGGGGCGTCCTCGGAGTCGGCGTCCGCCGCCGCTTCGGGGGCCGCCTCAGTCTCCGTTTCCGGGACCGTCTCCGATTCGGTCTCGGCGTCTGTCTCGGACTCGTCCACGGTGGTAGTCGGAGCCTCGCCGAGTTCGTCGCTCGTGGCCGTCTCGGGTTCGTCGTCGGTCCCGAAGTCGCCGATGTCCGTCTCGTCGTCCTCGGTCGGTTCGGGTTCGGAACTCCCCTCGGGGACCGCTTCGGTCTCGTCCGCCGCGGTCCGGGCCTCAGCGGGCGGCGTCTCGGTTTCGGGGTCCATATCGTCGCTGGGTTCGGAGGTCTCGTCTCGCGGTTCCGCCGCCGACTCCGCCGAAGCGCTCGCGGCCTCGGTCTCCAGTTCCGCGAGGTCGCCCGCCCCGTCGTCGGTCGGCGAGTAGTCGAGGCTCACGGCCACCTCGTCGCCGCCCTCGCCGGGCGCGAGTTCGAGCGGACCCACGTCGTCGGCCGAGAGTTCGCCTGCGACCACTCTGGCCGAATCGACGGCGAGGTCCCAGACCGCCGCGAGGTAGGCCTTCGTCGTGCCGTAGTGGTCGAGCGCCAGCGGGACGCCCGAGGCGAGTCCCGAGTCTACGCCGCTGGCTTCGAGGGCCTCCCGGAGCGCGTCGCCGCGCTCGCCCGAGTCGATGGCGTCGGCGACCGTCGAGACCCGCGAGAGGGTCTGTTCGGCGGTCTGGACCACCCAGCGGTCCCGCGTCTCGGCGTCCACGCGGTTGATGGACTCGGGCCGAATCGACGTGAACACCCGGTCGGAGTCCTCCGGTTGGAAGGTCCGGGCCTTGCCCGTCACCGCGACGAACGCGGGCGGGGACGCGTTCTCCAAGAAGGCCATCTCGTCGGGTTGGTACTGCCCGGCGTAGAGGACGAACGCGCCGGTCGGGTCCACGACCCGCGCCCGGAGCACGTCGTCGCCGACCTGCTCGATTTCGGTCAGGACGCCGACCACGAACAGGCGGTTGATTCGCGCGCCTGTCGGCGTGACCACGTAGTTGGGGGCGCGCTCCTCGTCGCTCTCGGAGTAGTCGAAGTCGGCGTCGTCGTACTCCGCGGCGAAGACGCGCCACGCGACTTCGCGGCGACCCGCGCCGCCCTGACTGTCGGAGTCGGACCCGTTCTCGTCGCCGTTCGAACTCATTCTGCCACCTCCGCGAGCAGGGACTTCGCACGGTCGGCGGGCGCGTCAGCGGACCGCTCGAACTCCGAGACTTCGAGGTTCGCACCGTAGTCGTCGACCGAGAGGTTGCCTCGGACGCGGTACTCGTGGCCGACGACGCGGTCCCGAATCTCGTCGGCGACGACCTCCTTGTCCATCGCCTCGCGGGCCTCAGCTTTCGCGTCTTCGACGTCACCGCCGTAGACTTCCTCGGTGCGTTCGTCGTCGAGGACCGCGGTCACGGTGCCGGTCCCGTCGTCGATAATCGCCTTCACGCGCAGGTCGTCCTGCCCGTCCACGTCGCCGTGACTCCGGCACTGTCCGTTCTGGACGACGCGACCGCACTCGGGACAGCGCTCGATGAGACCCGACCCGTCGCGGACCGCCACGACGTTGCCGACGACCTCGACGTCGTACGCGCCGCCGGTCTCGACCGCGTCGCGGACCGTCATCCGCGTGCCGGTGTCGCTAATCGCCAGTTCGCGGTCGAGCGGGGCGACCTCGGTGAACTCCGAGAGGTTGACCGAGGGGACGCCCCGGAACTCCCGGACGTACACGTCTTCGAGTCGCATCGTCGCGCCCTCGGCGACTTCGGACCGAGCCTCCCAGTCGGTGAACGGGAGTCGGGCCGACTCGTCGGCGAGGACGCCGCTCTTGATTTCGGTCTCGCCGTCGCGGCCATCGATGGTCTTGCGCTCGACTTCGACGACCTCGACTTCGAGGTCGATGCCGCGGTCGCCGGGTTCGAGGTCCGCGAGGTCGGCGTCGCCGCCCACGGGATACGGAACCTCGATGTCGTCCTCGAAGGCGACGTTGGTGCTCTCGCCGAGGTTCAGTTCGGGCTTCCCGTCCCACTCGCGGACGCCGGCGTTGCCCGCGGTGATGGTGTCGCCCGCCGAGAGACCGAAGTCCTCCCACGCGGTGTAGGATATCTTCCCGGTCTCGTCGGCGAGTTCACCCTCGTGGATGACCTGCTCGTTGCCCTGATACCGAATCGAGCGCTTGCCGACCGTCAGCACCTTCGCGGTGACGGTGACGTTGCTGTCCTCGGTGGACACGTCGGCGACGTCGGTCTGCGAGGGTTCGCTCGAACCGCCGCCGCCGTCGCCGTACTTCCGCCTGAGGCTCTGCTTGGCCTCGTCCACCGGGACGCTGTACTCCACTAAGTTCTCGAGGTCCGCCTTGACCTCCTCCTTGTCGACGCCGAGGTCGGAGGCGAGGTCCTCGGCATGGTCGTCCAAACTCATCACTCGGACTTGGCCCGGACGGATTAAAAGTGTTCGTTGTGGGAGTCGAACGCTCCGCCTCGCAGTTGGTCTCCCGGCCGCTTCCGGCGGTTGGTCGAGCGAGCGAATCCGGCCGGACGGTCGCGGGGGAACCCGGGGTAATCACCGGAGTCGGACCGGCCACCGGAACGACACCGACAGCGAGGAGTTGCGGTACTCCGCGACCGTCCACACCAGCACGGTCAGGACCAGAGTCAGAGCGGCCGCGGCGTCGGCGAACCCCATCCAAATCGGGAGGACGAACGAGATGCTGTTGGTGACCTTCCGGGGCGAGAATCCGGCGATAGAGGTCGTCGCAGGCGGGGTGCTCCCGTTCACCCCCTGCGATTGGAGGTCGGCCCGCACGGCCGAGGGGCCGCCCGCGCTCTCGTCGCCCGTGCCGAGTCGTTCGAGTTCGTAGGGCGCGTAGAACGGCGCGCTCCAGACGACCTCGCCGGTCTCGTTCACTTCCAGCACGCGGTGGGCGTTCGTGTCGGCGACGAGCGTGTTCCCGTCGGGGAGGCGGTCGGCGTCGCGGGGCCACTTCATCTCCTCGTCGGTCCAGACCCACGTCCGGTTCCACTCGCCGTCCTCGCGCTGGTACTCGACGACGCGGTCGTTGAGCGAGTCGGCGACCACGACCGCCGGGCCGCCCTCGGACTCGGGGATGTAGTCGGGGTTGTGCTGCTCGTAGAGGACGCCGTGAGCACCGTCAGCGCCGAGCGTCCAGTTCTCCTGCACGCCCGTCTGGGGGTCCACGAAGACCACCGAGTCCTGATTCCGGAGGCTGGTCATGACCCGACCGTCGGCGAGTTTCTCCACGTCGTTGAGGTGTGCCCAGTCGGCCGGGTAGGGACCGCCGCCCGCGATGGGGTAGGACTGCTTGGTGGACCACTCCCACGTCGTCATTCCGGTCGTGGTGTTGACGACGTACGTCTCGTCGGTGTTGATGGCCCCGACTAGCAGTCGGTCTTCGCCGAGTCGGTCCACGTCGTGCCAGTTAGCCCCCCGGTCGGCCGGGATGACTCTGGAGTAGACGCGCTCGATTTCGCCGGTCGAGAGGTTGAGGCGTTCGACCACGGAGACTGTACACTTCCCCTCGCAGTCGCCGCCGTCGTAGTCGTGTTCGGCGACGTACTCGACGGTCCTCCGGGTTCCCTCGACGGGGTCAACGTCGAAGTAGCCGTGGTACGTGTCGTTGTGGTAGAGGACTCTGCCGTCCGGACCGAACGCGACCAGTGCCGCCGATTCGCCCTTCATCCCGTGACCGGCGACGACCGTGACGTTCCCGGTGGGCGGGACGACCGGCGCGCGCTCGTCCGCCAGGAGTTCGGCCTGTCGCTCGTAGGTCGTCACCGCTGCGTTGGCCGGTGAGGTGACGTAGCTGTAGCCGAGCGTGCTGGCACAGAGGACGACCACCAGAGCGAAAGCGACGCGGTAGCGGCGCACGTCCTGAGCTACACGCTCTGGGACATAAATCAACTGGAAGGCGCTCCGAGGGCGAAGGGGTATCGGTGGTGCCGAAGTGACGGCAGTGAGACCGAGGGAACTCGATGGCGCCGAGGGAAAACACCATACCGGTGGCTCTGTTCCTAGACGTATGACCACTACTGACAGACCGACCGTCGAGGACGTGATGTCCGCGCCGCTGGAGACGATTTCGAAGGACGCGACCGTGATGGAGGCGGCCGAGCAGATGCGCGAGAAGGACATCAGCGCGCTCGTCGTCACGACCACGCCGCGGGCGATCATCAGCAGCACGGACGTACTCGACGCCGTCGCCGACGGACGCGACACCTCGGAGTTGCAGGTCTCCGACGTGATGACCACCGACGTGGAGACCGCCACGCCCGACCTCTACATGGAGGAGGTCGCCGCGATGATGACCACCTACGGCATCAAACACCTCCCGGTCGTGGACGACGACTACGTCGGGATGGTCTCCTCGACCGACGTCACCGCCCACCTCTCGTAGCCGAAACAGACGGTGTACCGACCACGTCTCGCGGGCCACCGAAAGCGGTTTTCCGTCCGGACGACAACTCCGGGTATGCGCGTGGTCGTCAACGCCGCGATGAGCGCCGACGGGAAACTCTCCTCGAAGCGTCGGGAACAGATAGCCATCAGCGGCCCGGACGACTTCGACCGGGTGGACGCGCTCCGGGCGGGGAGCGACGCGGTGATGGTCGGCGTCGGCACGGTGCTGGCCGACGACCCGCACCTCACGCTCGACGACCCCGAGCGACAGACCGCCCGCCGAGAGCGGCGCGAGTCGGCCCATCCCCTGCGGGTGGTCGCCGACTCGCGGGCGCGGACCCCGCCCGACGCTCGGATTCTGGACGACGCCGCCACGACCTACGTCCTCGTCGCGGAGGCCGCGCCCGCCGACCGAATCGAGGCGCTGGAGACCGCGGGCGCTCGACTCGTCACCGCGGGCGAGGAGCGCGTGGACCTCTCCAGCGCGCTCTCGTCGCTGGAACGCGAGGGCGTCGAGCAGTTGATGGTCGAGGGCGGCGGCGAACTCATCTTCTCGCTGTTCGAGGACGGACTCGTGGACGAACTCCGAGTGTACGTCGGGTCCCAACTCGTCGGCGGCAGGGACGCCCCCACGCTGGCCGACGGCGAGGGGTTCGTCGCGGAGTTCCCGGAGTTGGAACTGGACGACGTAGAGCGAATCGACGACGGCGTGTTGCTTCGGTACGCCGTGGTCTGAGAACCGGGAGACCGACGGTTTCAATCCGCGATTCGTTCGATACACAGCGTGTGACCCGTTCGCTGACCGTGGTCGATGAGAACGTCCGCGGGTCGCTCGTCGCCGACGCTGACGACCTTCTCGAAGGCACAATCCCGACAAGTTACTCGCATCCGAGTTCCTTCTTCGCCCATAGCTGTCACTCGGGAGGGCGTTTCGGAGGCGTCCGGTGAGTTACTATCCCCTGCTATGGCGGAGCATTTTTCACTACTGGTAGTACACTCGGGGAAAACGATGCGCGGAGTCGGTCGGCAAAACGATGCGAGCGGTCGCTCGGGGAAACCGATACGAGGGTCCGTCGGCGAAAGGCACCACTCAGTGGGAGTGACCGGTCATCTCGCCGAACGTCTGGCCGAACCGCTCTTCGAACAGTTCCATCGTCTTCTCCTCGTTGGCCAGCACCGCTTCGTCGGGGTCCTCGTGGGCGTGGTGGACGAGCGCGTGGGCCTGCTGTGCGAACGAGAGCATCGTCAGGTCGCCGAGCACTTCCGGGGCCGTTTCGGAGTCGTCTTCGCGGAGCGCGTCCACGATTCCGGTCGGGAGCGTCAGTTCTTCGGTGTCGCCGTCCGGCGATTCGATAGTGTACGTCACGGTTTCGACGTCGATGTCCGTCATACCCTCACCTTCCCCGGGCGGACGTAAAGAAGTGCGGATGTCGGAACGAACACCGGAAACGCCGCGTCGTGAGGGTCGGATATATTTCGGTTCGTAACGTTTTTGACTGACTATTCAGTAAGTTTCGGTAGAGAATGGACGCAGAGATTTCCGAACAGACGACGGAGGCGACGTACGACGCCCTCTGCGAGTACGGTCTCGCCGACGCGACGAAGCCACGAGTAGCGAACGAATCGGCGCTCCCGAAGGCGACCACCCACGACCGCTCCGACACGGGGCCGGAGGTGGTCGCGTGAATTTCTTCGAGGGGCAAGAGGAACTCGACCTCACCGACGGCGGCATCGTCAAGCCTCTCGTCATCCTCTCGCTGCCCATCGTCATCACGAACTTGATGCAGACGGCCTACAACCTCGCGGACACCTTCTGGCTCGGCCAGTACTCCACCGAGGCGCTGGCCGCCATCAGTTTCGGCTTCCCGATGGTGTTCCTGCTCATCTCGCTCGGAATGGGCCTGTCCGTCGCCGGGAGCGTCCTCGTGGCCCAGCACACCGGGGCCGACGAGACCGAGGAGGCCGAGTACGCCGCCTCTCAGACGGTCTCCTTCGCGTTCATCGCCTCGGTGATACTCGGGGCGGTCGGCTACCCGTTCGTCCGGCCGTTCCTCGACTTCCTCGGGGCGTCTCCGGCGGTGCTCCCCGGCGCGACCGCCTACATGCAGGTCATCGCGCTCGGACTCCCGTTCATGTTCGGGTTCTTCGTCTTCATCTCGCTGATGCGCGGGGCCGGTGACACGCTCACGCCGATGTTCGTGATGGCGGGGACGGTCGTCCTGAACGTCGTCCTCGACCCGTTCCTCATCAACGGGTGGACCGTGGTCCGGAACGCGCCGGTCGTCGGAACCGTCGGGTTCCCCGAACTCGGCATCCAAGGGGCGGCCATCGCGACGGTGTTCTCCCGGAGCGTGGCCATGCTCGTCGGACTCGGCATCATGCTCTCGGGGTCGCGCGGAATCGAAATCAATCTGGAGGACATGCGCCCGGACTTCCAGTATCTGCGGAAGATTCTCCAGATCGGACTCCCCGCGAGCGTCGAGGGTACCGGACGCGCGCTCTCCATCAACGCGCTGTTGCTCATCGTCGGCCTCTTCCCGACGACCGTCGTCGCGGCCTACGGCATCGGGACGCGGGTGTTCTCGGTCATCTTCCTCCCGGCGATTGCGGTCGCGCGAGGCGTCGAGACGATGACCGGCCAGAACATCGGGGCGGGGAAACCCGACCGCGCCGCGAAGGCGAACTACGTGGCCGCCAAGGGCCTGTTCGTCGTCCTCGCGGTGCTGGGCGTCCTCATCTTCCTCGTTCCGACGCCCATCGTCGCGGTGTTCACCGACGACCCCGCCGTCCTCGAAGAGGGGGCGACGTTCCTCCGGTACGTCGCGCTCTCGTTCGGTTTCATCGGGGTCATGCGGGCGTTCACCGGCGGGTTCCGCGGCGCGGGCGAGACGCTGGTCGCGGCCGCCATCTCCATCACTACGCTCGCCGGGATTCGCCTGCCGGTCGCGTACGTCGCCTCGCAGTTCCGCCTCTCGATTCCGTTCGTCCCCGAGGGGGCCATCTTCGGGGTTCGCGGCATCTGGGTCGCGTTCTTCGTCTCGAACGTGACCGGCGCGCTCATCGCGTGGGCGTGGTTCTCCCGGGGCACGTGGCGCGAGGGTGACGTTCGCGGGACGACCGGTCCGGGTCCCGTCGATATGGACGACGGTGAGACGGCGATTTCGGACGACTGACACGGGGTCGGCGGCGCTCGCGAGCGTTCCTGTTGGATGTTTCGGACGTCGCACCGAACTGCTCTGTCCCGAGTGAGTCCGCAGCGCTACGCTCGGCGTGACGAGAGTACGAACAGCGACGAACCGAGAAAGAGTTCGGAGCAGTCGTCGGCGAAAAGCGTCTCCTCCCCGCCCGCGTGCTTCGGTGGCCCCTGTGCCGACGCTGCGTCGGCACAGGGTTCTACCCGCCGTCTTCCGTCTCGGTCGCGTTGACGATGACCTGTTCGGTCGTCGTCGGAGTCTCGGTAGTCGTGTCCGGCGGGGTCGTTGTGGTTCCCTCCGTCGTCGTAGTCGTCCCCTCTGTCGTCGTAGTCGTCCCCTCTGTCGTCGTAGTCGTTCCCTCTGTTGTCGTGGTCGTTCCTTCCGTCGTCGTTGTGGTTCCTTCCGTCGTCGTGGTTGTTCCTTCTGTCGTCGTCTCCTCCGGCGTCGTCTCGGTTTGTGTCTGGCCTGCACCCTCCGTTTCTTGCCCGGCCGCCGCTCCGGCACCTCGTTGTATCTCCGATTCGAGGAGTTGGAGTCGGTTGCTGAAGAAGATGGCGTCGGTGGTGAACGAGTAGGTCTGGCCCTGCTGGAGCGTTCCCTCACGCAGGAAGACGAGGTTGTAGTTACCGGGTCCGCACCCCTGGTAGTTCGTGATGTAGCCGTTCCAGTCCGTGGGGTCGACGACCGCACCGTCCCCCTGATTCGGGTCGGCCGGATTCACGTAGCCGAGAATCTGGTTGACCGTCGGTTGCTGGATTCGGCTCACCACCTGAAACCCGACGCTCGGCTGGTAATCGGACACGAACACCAGTGCTTGGAGTCCGTCTTGTGGCTGCGTTTGTTGTCGTTTCATCGTGTCCCCCGCGACGCTCCCGCTGCCCGCCAGTCCTAACGCGAAACCGGCGGCAGCGAGCGCCTTCTTCTTGCCGCTAGTGTCGTTCATGACGGGTCGGTAGCGTTTGTACCACCGCCGCCGCCGCCACCGCCGCCACCGCCGCCGCCGCCCTGCTGTAACGTCGATTCGAGGAGCTGGAGCTGGTTGCTGAAGTAGACGGCGTTGGTGGAGAAGCTGAATGTCTGACCCTGCTGGAGCGACCCTTCCCGAACGAAGATGAGGTTGTAGTTACCAGGTCCGCAGCCCGTGTAGTTGATGATGTAGCCGTTCCAGTCGGTCGGGTCCACGACCGCCGAACCCTGACCTTGCTGTTGGGTCTGATTCTGCCCCTGCTGTTGCTGGGGAGCCACGTAGCCGAGGATCTGATTGACCGTCGGCTGCTGAATCCGGCTCACTACTTGGAACGGAACAGTCGGCTTGTAGTCGTCCACGAACACCAGCGCCTGCAGTCCGTCCTGTGGCTGGGTCTGTTGCAGTTGTGCGTCGGTGGTGTCCCCGGCGACGCTCCCGCTGCTCGCCAATCCGAGCGCGACGGCACTCGACGCGAGCGCCCCCTTCTTCATGAACGAACGCCGCGAGTCGTCGGTTTCTTCTACGTCGTTTTCTCGTGTCATAGTTCTCTCCCTCTGCCCCACCGAATCGGGGCATCCGTGAATGGGGGTGACAGCTCCATAAAAAAGGAAGACCGTTCTTTCCGCAACCAATTATTGTCTCCGCTATAATTTATGGTACAACGTGCCCCTTCGGTGTATTATTCATTACTTATCCCTATTCCAGCGTTGATGATGTGCAATCTACGATACGGTGTCGCGTCGCCACCACGGGTAGGGTCAGAGAGATAGGCCAGGTCTAGCGACGACGGCGACGTTTCACCGGAGGGTTTCCGACTGGACGCGGCGCGTACCGAGTGTTGTATCGCGCTAGCAACGCGCTAGTGCGGTAATAACCGCGTGAACGGTCGTGAGACTATATCTCTCGATACGGAGTGGCATCGCACACTTCGCCCGATGTCTCTCAAAGAAACACCGCGTTCTGAGGTGGTTCGGTAATGTCATCGAAAAGCGAGCGGCGTCACGCGACGGTGACACTACTCGTCGCAGCGCTACTCGTCGTGGGAGCGGGAGCGGTCACGACGCAAGCGGCAAACTCGGACGGCGCGACTGCGGTACAGGAAACGACGACAACGACGGCGACGGCGGACCAGCAGGCCAACGTCACGATTCAGAACCTCACGGCACCCGAACGAGTGCGTGTGGGGACGAACTACACCGTCTCCGCGACCGTCGAGAACAGGGCCGGTGAGACGGTCACGAACCGGATCAGCTACCAGATAGCCGGGAACGTCATCGCGGCCCAGTCGGTCCAGATTCCGACGAACGGGACGGAGACAGTAGTCTTCAACGTCACGGAGGAGGATACCGCCGGGTTCCCCTCGGGGACGTTCGTCCACGGCGTATTCACCGAGAGCGCGGCGGCAACTGCGAATCTGACGCTGGTAGACGCGACGGCCGAGACGACCACGACGACCGAGACGACCACGACGGCCGAGACGACCACGACGACCGAGACGACCACGACGGCCGAAACCACCACCACGAACCAGACGACGGTCGAGAACACTACGACTGCCGCGACCCAGACCACGACGAGAGAGAGAACGACTACGACGACACAGACCACGACGGAGGAGACGGTTCAGGCGGAAGTCACGACGACGGAGACGGTGACCACCGCGGAGGAGACCCCGACGGTCACCGAGACGGCGACGACCACGGCTACCACAACCGAGAACGCGACGGCCACTGCACGAGCGGAGGTCACCACGACGGAGACCACGATAACGCAAACCGAGACCGCTACGCCCACCGCGACCGAGACTGCCACGACCACCGTAACCGAGACTGAGACCGCTACTCCTACCGCAACCGCGACTGTCACGGCCACCGCAACCGAAACCGCCACGGCCACAGTGACAGGGAACGCGACGCCCACTGCGACCACCACGCAGGCGGAGGCGACGACGGCGGGTCTCACGTTCGAGCGACAGAACTCGAACGGTAGCACGGTCACCGTGCAGTCCGTGACCGTCCACGAGGGCGGGTTCGTCGTCGTTCACGACACGGGCGTCATCGAAGGAGAGGTCGTCGAGAGTATCGTCGGTGTCTCGGACTATCTGGAACCGGGGACCCACCAGAACGTCACGGTGGAACTCGCCCGACCGCTGAACCAGTCTCAGCGACTGGTCGCTATCGCGTACCGCGACTCGAACGACAACAGAGAGTTCGACTTCGTGACCTCGAACCGGACCGCCGACGGGCCGTACACGAAAGTGGATTCGAGAGAAGCGGTCAACGCTATCGCCGTCATCGACGTCAACGACGCGGCGACGAACGCGACGACCACCGAGACGACCGACGGATAAGGTGACGACTCAGTCGTCGCTCGCGGCCGCTTCGGTCGCACCCGATTCGGCCTCGACTTCGAGCGTTTCGAGGTACTCGTCGGCGTCCAGCGCGGCTTTACAACCCATCCCCGCGGCGGTCACGGCCTGCTGGTAGTGGTAGTCCACCACGTCGCCAGCGCCGAAGATGCCCGGCACGCCGGTTTCGGTCTGGCCGCCGCCCTTGCCGCCCTCGGTCTGGATGTAGCCCGCTTCGTCCATCTCGACCCCGGTGCCTTCGAGGTAGTCGGTGTTCGGCGTGTGGCCGATGGCGAGGAACACCGCGCCGACGTCCATCTCGAACGTCTCGGTCTCGGGGTCGTCGAGTTTGTCGGTCGGGTAGCCCTCGGGATGGCGGACGAGTTCGGCGTAATCGACGCCGTCTTCGACCGACCCGTGAATCTCCGTCAGTTCGGCGTTCCGGACGATTTCGATGTCGCCCTCCTCGACCTTCTCCTGCACGCGGTCGATCCAGTAGTCCTCGGCGCGGAACTTCTCGCGTCGGTGGACCAGATACACCTTCGAGGCGAACTTGGTGAGGAAGTTGGCCTCCTCCATCGCGGCGTCGCCCCCGCCGACGACCAGCATCTCCTCGTCGCGGAAGAACGCCCCGTCGCACGTCGCACAGGTCGAGACGCCGTAGCCCATCAGGTCGTCCTCGCCGGGGACGCCGAGCGTCCGGGCGCTCGCGCCGGAGGCGGCGATGAACGCCTCGGCGGTGTAGACGTCGCCGTTCGAGAGTTCGACGCGGTAGGGCCGCGAGGAGTCGTCCACGTCCGCGATGACGCCGTTCTCGATTTCGGCTCCGAACCGCTCGGCCTGCTCTTTCATGTTGTTGATGAGGTCCGGGCCACTGATTCCCTCGGGGAATCCGGGGTAGTTCTCCACGTCGGTGGTGAGGGTCAACTGGCCGCCGGGTTCGTCGCCCTCCAGTACGAGGGGTTCGTTGTTCGACCGCGCGGCGTAGATGGCCGCGGTCAGGCCCGCGATACCGCTGCCGGAGATGACGAGTTTGCGGTGTTCGATTCCGGTGTCGGCGTCGGCGATACCCAACTTCTCGTCGAGTTCGCCCGTCTCGTCGAGCGCCTGCGTGTCGTCGAATCCGCCGATGAGTTCGTCGTCGATGAACACTTCGGGGGCGGTTTTGCGACCGTCGGCGCGTTCGACCATCTCCTCGAACAGGTCCTCGTCGCCGGTCACGTTGTAGGTCTCGTACTCGACGTCCTTGGAGTCGAAGAGGTCTTTCACCTTCTCGCAGTATGAACAATCCTCCTTCGTGTAAATCTCCACTCGCGGGTGTTCGCTCATGGTACAATATTGTTATGGGGGGCGTATTTAGCTTGTGTTGTCGCGTCGGCTTTCCGGTTTCTGCGTGGGCAAACTGTCGGACACCGCTCGACTCTCTCGGTGGCCGACCGAACTCGATACCGCGAACGACGCGCCGGACCCAGACGTTCCCGAAGCCCTTACCCCGATACCCTCCGACACTCCACTCATGCCCGCCGATTTGGAGGAGAAAACCGACCGCTACGAGGGGCTACTCGCCGAGGCACTCGACGCCGCCGAAATCGCGCCGCCAGAGGACACGCCGATGGGCGAGGCCGCGGCGGAGTGTCTGGAGATGGCGACGTCCTACCTCGAAGACGGCCGTCACTTCCGAGAGGAGGACGACCTCGTGAACGCGCTGGCGTCGTTCTCCTACGGGCACGCGTGGCTCGACGCCGGGGCGCGCGTCGGCCTGTTCGACGTGCCCCGCGAGGGCCACTTGTTCACCGTCTGATTCCTTCGAAGCGGTCGTCGCTGCTCTGCAGTGAGAGATACTCCAAGTGAGCCCCGAGACGTAACTCTCCGAGACGGAGCGACGTGAATTTGGGTGAGACGTGACGCGAAGTTTGGAAAACCGATTAGTCACGTTTTGCGGCATTTGGTAACATGGGGCTCGAACGGAGGGCGTTCCTGCGGGCCTCCGCAATCGGCGTCGCGGGTTCGATTGCGGGGTGTGCGGGCGCGAGCGACAATCGGCAGGAGACCGAGACGACGACCGGGACGGCGCGCGAGACGACGACTGCACGGGAACCGGACGAGACCATCGTCCTCGGCGGACAGGTCGAGTACTGGTACGGACTCGCGCCGTCCGGAATTCAGGGGCGGGAGAACCCGACGCTGACCGTGCAACCGGGAACCGTCTACGAAGTCGTCTGGGTCAACCTCGACGGCGCGGAACACGAACTCCGCGTCTTCGACGCCGACGGGCAGGTGGTCGCGGCGTCCGAATCGGCCGCCGAGGTCGGCGCACGTCGGTCGCTGGTCCTCGACGCCACCGAGCGACTCGCTCGCTACGACTGCGAGTACCACCCCCAGAGCATGCGGGGACAGGTGGCGCGGGGCGGAACGACGACTGCGGGCACGACCACCGAGACGACCACGACCGAGGACGGCGGCGGTGGCGGTCCCTACTGACGCGACGCTGGCGAGAATCACCGCTCGAAAGAAAGAGAGACTCGCTATCGCGGACGGTCCGCTTCGACTCCCCGTCCCACCGTTCGGACTCGCTCAGTTCGAGGAGTGGCGGTCGCCGGTGTGGCGCTCGCTTCCGTGACCGCGACGGCTTCCGAACCGACGGTCGCGTTCGCTCGTCCCGCGCTCGCCGCCGTGGCGGTGTTCGCGTTCGCCCGACGACTGGTCCCGGAACGTCGAGTCACTCGGGTCGGAGTGGCGGGTCTGCTCGCCGCGCTGACCCGTCAGTCGCCCGGCGAGTCCCTCCTCGCGGTGGCTCCCGCGCTGGCTTCCCTCGTGCGGACTTCCGTGTTCGGCACCTTCGCGTCCCCGCTGCTCGCGCCGCTGGCCGTATCGTCGGTCGGTGCGTCCGCTCTCGCCGAAGTCGTTGCCCTCCTGGCTGGTCGTGCCACCGCGCTGGCGGTCGCTCCGACCGCTCCCGCGACCCTCGTCGCCTCGGATTCGGGAGAGCGCCTGCTCGGCTTTCTGCTCGTAGTCGCGGTCGGACTGCTGGCTCTCACCGCCGTGGTGGTGGTGGTGATGATGATGGTGGTGTTGTTGGCCGCCCTCGTCCCGGTCGAGGTCGGTCCAGTCCTGATGACTGCTCTCTCGGCTCTCGTGGAGACCGCCCTCGTTCGCCTCCTCGCGTCGTCCCTGTATCTCGTGTGGATTAGCCATGTTCGAAACCCCCGACGAGGGGTTGGCCGAGAGACGCCTTAGAGGTGCTGGCTGACTATCCAAGCACCCCGAACCCGAACATCGGCCCGAACAGCAGGTGGAGCGCGATGCCGACGACGAGGGCGGGAATCGTGGTGTAGATGGACGCGACGACGGCCGCGGTCCTATCGACTGCGAGCAGCGGGAACAGCGCGTCGCCGTCTTGACTGATGGCGTTGGCGGTCAGCGCCGAGAAGGGAATCGCGCCCTCGGCGTACACGCCAGCGAGGACGATTTGGGGGCCACACCCCGGAATCAACCCCACGAGTGCGCCCGCGACGGGAGCGAGCAGTCCCGCGGCCGCGGCGAGCGCACCCACGTCCACGCCGAGCGCGAGGACGCCGTACTCGTAGAGCAGGTACGCCGCCAGCACCCAGACGGTGACGAAACTGGTCTCCATCGCGGCGTGGACCAGCGCGTCGTAGATACCCCCGAACGACTCCCGGGCGCGGCCGACCGCTCCGTCGCCGAGGTAGCTGCGACCGACGAAGTAGAGGTAGAACGAGAGCACGGTTCCGGTGACGCCGACGACCGTGAACAGACCTGCGAACGAGAGGCCGACTTCGAGCGGCACCTCGGGAGCGCCAGCGAAGAGGTACGTGACGCCGAGACCGAGCGCGGCGACGGCGGCCAGCCACCAGACCGCGTGGGCGGCGTGCGAGAGGGGCGTGAGGAGCGGCGATTCGCGTGCAGGCGAGTGGTCGCGGGGCGAGCAACCATCCGCGTCGCTGGCCGCACGGTTCCCGTCGGCGTAGTCGTGAGGGCCGGTTGCGACTTTCGCCGGGGTCGCGGCCCCGCCGTCGGTCGCGGTCCGGTCGATTCTGCGGACCGCGGCGTCCACGCGGCCGACGCCGACGCCGAAGCGGTCGATGACGTAGCCGGTGACGACGGCGGCGCCGAACGCGAGACCGTAGGCGTACACCGCCGCCTTCGGCGCGAGCGCCAGAATCACGAACGCCGAGTCGCCCGCGGTGGCCACGAGCGTGGCGACCACGGTACCGAAACTGACCGTCCCGCGGACGTAGAGGGGCATCATCACGATGGCGCCGCCGCAACCGGGTGTCAGTCCCATCGCTGCACCCGCGAGGGGTTGAGCGCGCTCGCTCTCGCCGAGTCGCTCGACCAGCGCACCGCCGGTTCGATACTGGGCGAGACCGAACAGCAGGACCGTCAGCGCGACGAACGCGCTGACCTGCACGTAGCCGTCGCGGACCGACGCCACGAATATCTCTGCGATTTCGCTCATCTCAGCCGCCCTCCGGCACGAAGGGTCGCATCCCCGACAGCGATTTAGACATATCTAAATTCTAGATTAGCACCCACCAATATAGTGTTTGCGGCTCTGCTCGTTCGTCGCGACTGAGAAGTTGCGGCAACTTTTTTCTATCAGCCACGCGCATGGTTCTTTGTATGAACGAAACGTACGTGCGACTGGTCTGTCCGGAATGTGGCAAGGACTGGGAAGAATCGCCCGACGACTTGCCGCCCCACGACGAAGTGTTCAACTGCCCCAACTGCCACGCCAGTCGCCGGACCGCGGAGTTCACGCGGACCGAGCAGGACCTCGAGACGCTAAAACAGTTTCAGTAGTTAGTTGCTGGTCGCGGAGCGCGCGCCACACGCCTCGCACCGCAGCAACAACGCACCCTGTTCTCGTTCGAGACGCGTGTCGGGGAGTCCACACTCCGGACAGAGGACGTACGTCTCGGTGTACTCGTCGATGGCGTCCTCGATGCGGCCGGAACTAAACTCGCCGGTCAGGCGCGCACGGCCGCTCTCGTCGATGTGCGCGCTCGTGCCGAGTTCGTTTTGGAGGAACTTCAGAACGTGGTCCTCGTCCCGACCGAGCGCGTCGAGCGTGCTCTGGAAGTTCTCGTAGACGGTCGCGTTCCCTTCCTGACGCACGTCGGCGTCGGGAACGTCGAAACGAGCCTCGTTATCGTCGATATCGGGCGTCTCGTCGATGGCCCGGTCGAGGTGTTCGTCGTAACCCTCCATGGCTATCCAAAGGTGCGCGTTCGGATAAAAATCTTTCAGACTCACAGAAACGCCACTGCGGAGGGGTAGCTCAGAACCGGGCCACCACGCCCGCGACGGAACGGATGCAACGGTTCGAAACGGTTTCGAAATACCGTATTACGCACTCTCGCGTCGGATTATGGCCTCCTTGGAAGGGGAAATCCGTACTCCGTGTTAACGGGACTCAAGATAATACTATAACCCTGCAACTGTTAGCCTCGTTTGCTTATGAAGAAGCAGGAACTCATCCACCTTCACGGGCTGCTTGCGGAGGTTGGAAACTATTTCGAGGAAGAGAACAGCACCGAAGTAGACCTTTCAGAGTACGACTCCCTTGGCGTACGACCGACATCCATTCACAAGTCCAAAACGGATCACAAAGCGGCGGTCTTCGCCATGGCAAACGCGATAACTTCCGAAATGAACGAAGCCGAGGCGGACGAGAAGGTCGCCGCCAAGGCCGACTGAACTGCGGACGACGCTTCCTCGAATCGCCGATACGACCCGACAGCGGTTGCGCTATTCTGCAACGGTTCTCTCGATAGCACTCGAAGGGGACACTGAGAGGAACGATTCGAAACGGACGCCGAAGCAAAGCCTACAGCGACGAGTGTCGGCTACGCGTGGAGGATAGACGTGCCCGTCACGCCGCCCGAAGGCGGAGGGCTGGCAGAGTTGTTGGTCACTCGATGAGGTCCTCGAACTCGGGGAGGACTTCGTCGTCTTCGTCGCGGTCGCTCTGGCTCTCTGATTCGACCTCGTCGGATTCGACGTCCCCGTCGTCTTCGTCGTCCTCCTCGACGACCTCGACTTCGAGAACGGTCAGGGGGATGTTTTCGAGGCGCTGGCCGATCTCCTTCCGTGCGATGCGCGAGGCGTGTTCCTCGCGCTCGACGTTGAACACCGTCATCTCCAACTCGAGTGCGACGAGACTCTCGTCGGCCGCGATGAACGCCGGTTCGAGTTCCTCCCCGCAGTGCGGGCAGGACCGTTGTCCCATGTTGATTTCGACGTAGTTGAGGTCGGGATTGAGCAACTCGCCGGTCTTGGAGATGGCGATGCGAACCGCCTCGTCGGGAGTCTCCACGTCATAGACCGGAACGGCGGCTTCCACGACAACTCTGCAGTTCATAGGCGCATAGAAGTTGTAGCGCCAACAGTATCAAGTTTAGCCCCGAAACGAAAGACTTCCACCGTCCGGTCTCCTTCTGTCCGGCGATGGAGTCGGGTTCGATAGCTATCGGCGAGTTCGCGGGGGGTCTCGACGTACAGGCGACGCTGGAGAGCGGCCAGACCTTCCTCTGGCGGCGCGAGGACGGGCGCGCCTACGAGACCGGCGACGCGAGCGGCGGGTCGGCGTGGTACCACACCGTCGTCGGGGGGCACACCGACGGGGAGTCAGAAGTCCTGAGAGTCCGCCAGCGCGACGACCGACTGGAGTGGGAAGCGACGTTCGACGCCGAGTCGCTGCTGGGCGAGCGACTCCGACTCGACGACGACCTCCCCGCCATCTTCGAGCGAATCCCGGACCACCCCCTGCTCGCAGACGCCCGGGAGTCCTACCCCGGACTCCGAATCGTGAACGACCCCTTCTTCCCCTGTCTGGTGTCGTTCATCTGCTCGGCCCAGATGCGTGTCGGGCGCATCCACGGGATGCAGACCGCCCTCGCCCGCGAGTTCGGCGAGACCGTCGAGTTCGACGGCGAGACCTACCACGCGTTCCCGACGCCGGAACGCCTCGCGCGAGCGACCGAGGACGAACTCCGGGAGTTGGGGCTGGGCTACCGCGCGCCCTACGTCCGGCGCTCGGCGGAGCTAGTCGCCTCCGGGGAGGCCACGGCCGACGACGTTCGCGGTCTCGACTACGAGGACGCCCGCGACGCGATGCAGGCGTTCGTCGGCGTGGGCGACAAGGTCGCCGACTGCGTGCTGTTGTTCTCGCTGGGCTATCTGGAGGCGGTCCCGCTCGACACGTGGATTCAGACCGCGATAGCCGAACACTATCCGCACTGCGAGAAGGGGTCGTACGCAGAGACCTCCCGCGCCCTCCGCGAGGAGTTCGGCGGCGAGTTCGCTGGCTACGCCCAGACCTACGTCTTTCACTACCTCCGGACCCGAGGGTAACTACTTCCACCGGACCGGGAGTAGCCTTACCTCCGGCCGGGGTACCCCGCTCCGTACTCGGAGGTGGAACACGGCCCGGACGCACCCGTGGATGAAGTCGAGGTCCGACCCGTCGGTCGTCGACGCTCCCGGAAGAGCGCCCTCAGACCCAATCACCGCTCCCGCGGGCGGACGGGTTGCGTTCGAGCGTGGGAATCTCGCCGGTCTCGGCGAGGCTCTTGAAGCGAGAGAGCATCTTGCTCGCCAGTGCCTCGGGGACGACGCCCAGCAGGTTCATCGCCGAGCGTCCGACTCGGCCGCCCGGCGGGTCGAACCGCAGGGTGAGCGTCACTTCGGTCCCGCGGTCGGCCGGAGCGGGTCGGAACCGCACCGACCCCTCGTTCGGTACCGGCGCGCCCTCGGTGGACTTCCAGCGCAGGAACTCGCCGGGGCGGTCCTCGACCACCTCGGTCTCCCACTCGATGCTCCCGCCGAACGGCGTGGAGACCACCCAGCGGTGACGGTCCTCGCCCGCTGGTGAGACCTCGGCGAAACCGCCCACGATGCGGGTCAGTAAGTCCGAGTCCCGCCAGAAGCGGTAGAGGTCCTCGGGCGATTCCCGGACGGTGACGGACCGTTCGACCGCCGTCGCCTCGGAGGTGGTCCCCGTCTCGGTAGCGCGGTCTTCGGACCGCGGAGTCGCGCCCTTCGATTCCGACGGGCGTGCGCGTCCGCCGACTCCACGGTACAGTAGCCACCCGCCCGCGAGCGCGAGCGCCGCGCCACCGAGCGAGCGTCTCCGAAGTCCGACGGTCACGAGCGTTCCGCCGAGCGCCGTGACGGCCATCCGCCGAACTCGACTCGCGTTACGTCCCCCGGTCGCGTTCTGTGTCACGCAGTAGTTCCCCCACAGAGTGCTTGGGAGAGTGAACATTGTATCTTGTGCCCGGAACGCACGGTCGACTCGCTCCTCGAACTGGGCGCTGGCCGCGAGTGTCGGCCATCCAAATCGCCTTAAGACAGAACGTCGAACCGAGACGTAGAACAATGTCGAGCGACTCCGAGAGCGCCGACCGAACCCGAGCGCACGTCTTCGTCTCCGGTACGGTTCAGGGCGTCTACTACCGGGCGAACACCCGCGACGCCGCCCGAGAGCGCGGCGTGGACGGGTGGGTTCAGAACCTCAGCGACGGCCGGGTGGAAGCCGTCTTCGAGGGACCGGAGGACGCGGTGGAGTCGATGGTCGTGTGGTGTCACACCGGGAGTCCCGCCGCCGAGGTGGACGACGTGGAAGTCGAGTACGAAGCCCCCGAGGGCGAAGAGGGGTTCCGCATCCGGCGGTGAGAGCACCCGACGCCGGGTCCGGACCCGACGGGGCCAGCACGACTTTCCGCGTCAGTCGCGTACTGCTCCCGGTCAGCTATGCGCGAGAACACCCCGGAAGTCGGCGTCGAAATGCGAGGTACCGAGACCGAACCACTGCCGCAGGGGGCCGAGGGCGACGGAACCGACCCGGGCGAGCAACTCGTCCTCCGCGTCGCCGTCCCCGTCGTGAATCCGCAGTCGAACACCCGCGACTCGACGGTGGACGACGACGCCCTCGTCGGCCGGATTCCGGTGGCGAACGCCGACACCCCCTGCGCGGACGACCTGCTCGACGCGACGATGGTCACGGTCCTCGAAGAGCGCGTGACTGCCTACTACCCCCGCGAGAGCGAGGACGAAGTCGTCGCACTCGTCTGGGCGGCCGCGACCGACGACTGGCGGTGCGAGGAGTGGGAACTCGACGGCGAGTTCGAGGTCGAATCCGGGCGCAGGGACGACGACGAGGCCATCCTCTGGGAACCGGACGGCTCGATTTAATCCTCCTCGACCGTCTCCGCGTCGGCGGCGTTGGTCATCACGCTCCGCAGGCCCTTCAGGGCGTTGTGCTTGCGGGTGTACCCTTCGCCGCTCGTGGCGATGACGTTCCCGTTCCGGTGGACCAACCGCCAGCGCCACTCCTCGGCCCGGTCGGCGAACACCTCGAATCGGGCGAGACTCTCCCGGGGTTCGGCCGACCCGACCGGGAGTTCGACGGTCTCGTCTCCGTCGTCGATGGCGGTATCGACGTCGGCGATGTCTGCATCGACGGTATCGGCAGCAGGAGACGAGTCGTCTCCGTCGCCGGTGTCGGCGTCACCGGCGTCGGACTCCGCGAGCGAATCGTCGCCTTCGCCGTGCGCGCCCGCCGGGGTGTCGTCGGCGAACGGTTCGACCGCGGTTTCCTCGTCCCACTCCAGTTCGACCTCCAGACTCCGGCCGTCGTCGGTCTCGAACTCTATCTCCAGTTCGACCGCGTCGGGAACTGCGATAGCGATGGCCTCCTCGTCACCGAGTCGAATCGAGCCAGCGGCGACTCCGTCGGCGATTCCGCGGAGGAGTGTCGCAACGTCTTCCCGGTCGGCCGTCCGTTCGAGTGCGTATTCTTCGGACACGTCACTACTAACGGACTCCCGCGTAGTAAAACGCCGGAATCAGTCAGCGAGTGTCGTCGGAGTCCGGAGTCCGGTGCGACGGCGTCCGTTCGTCGCCCTGCTGTTGACTGCGACTCTGATTTTGGCCGTGGCCCTGCTGTTGGCCGCGCCCCTGCTGCTGGCCACGACTCTGCTGTTGGCCGCGACCCCGCTGGTACCCTCGACCGTATCGAGACTGCTGACCGCCGCTCCGGGACTGCTGACCACTACTCCGGGACTGCCGACCCTGCGTCCCGTGACGTTCGGTGCCCAGTTGGCTTCGCTCCTGCCACGACGACTGGGTCTCGGTCCCCGACTGCTCGCCGCCGGGGCCTCGCTCGGTGCGCTGCTGGGACTCCTCTAACCGACGGGAGTAGGTCTCTCTGGGATGGGCGGTCCGTAGTTCGGGCTGTTCGCTCGGTTGCTGGTGGGGCTGTTTGGGCGGCGTCTGCTGGTGAGACTGCTGAGGCGAGGGGCGCTGCTGAGGCATCTCGGCGGGCGCGTCGCGACGGTGGGACTCGCCTCGCTGTCCGGACTGTCGCTCCTGTCCGGAGAACTGCTCCCCGCCGTGCGGGTGGTTGGCGTGACTCTGTTCGTGGCGGGCCTCGCCGCCGAACTGGAGGCTGTGGCGGCTCCCCTGTGTCTGCTGGCCGCCTCCACGCGTCTGCTGGCCGCTTCCCCGTGTCTGTTGACCGCCCCGGCCGGTCTGCTGTCCGTATCGACGCTGCCGACTCTGCTGGGGCTGTCCTCCCGTCTGGGACTGTCGGCCCTGCCGGGACTGCTGGTCTCCTCGCGGGGCCACGTCCTGCTTGCGTATCTCCTCCTGTCGGTTCTGGCCGCCCTCGCGTCGCGAATCGCCGCCGTAGCGGAGACTCGCCTGTCCGGACTGGGACGGGGGACTCCCGGATTCGGCACCGGCCGGAATCGTAGTCTCCTGCCCCTGAAGCTTCTGTTTCACGTCGGACTCGACCCGTTCGGGGCTTCGACGGCCCCCGCCCCGCTGGTCGCCGCTTCGTCGGGCGGATTCGTCGCGACGCTCCTCTCGGCCTCCCTGTCGGTATCGGTCGTTGGACATCAGTACTCTCCCCGTGAGAACCACGGCCCCCGAGTGCCTTATTGATGCTGGCTAGGACGCTTCGGGAACCGGAATTTAGCTGTGAATTTGTTTCTTGAAGAAACCTCTGGGATTCTCTAATCTTCCTGTGGGTCGGTGCCGGGCAATGTCACGTTCGACGACTCCCACGAACTCCGCCCGGCCAGAGCCGAGTCCGGTCGGGGGTCGCCGCCGAGCGACCGGCGTCGCGCGTGCCGACGACAGGACTTAACGCGCTCGCCGACCAACGCCCCGACATGATTTCGGCAGACCGGATGGCGCAGGTGGACGCGAACGCGGCCGCCCTCGGCGTGCCGCGAAAGCAGTTGATGGAATCCAGCGGCAACGCGGTCGCCCGAGAGGTACGAGCGGTCGCCGACCCCGGAGCGCGCGTGGCGGTCGTCGCCGGGCGCGGGAACAACGGCGGCGACGCCTTCGTCGCGGCCCGGTTTCTGGACGGTGACGGGTCGCACCCGTCAGCACGTCGGAACGGTGATTCCGACGGCGGGTACGACACCTCGGTCCACCTGCTCGGTCGGGCGGAGACGATAGCGACCGACATCGCCCGCGAGAACTGGGACGCCCTCCGACGCGGCGAGTACGACGCCGAGGAGGTCGGCGATTCGCGCGACTTCGACCTGCCCGACTGCGACGTGGTGGTTGACGCCATGCTCGGCACCGGCGTCACTGGGGCGCTCCGCGAACCCGAGGCCACCGTCGCCGAGCGAATCAACGACGCGGACGCGACCGTCGTCTCGGTGGACGTGCCCTCGGGCGTGAACGCCGACACCGGCGAGGCACTCGGCGCGAGCGCCGACGCCACTGCGGTCGAGGCCGACCGCGTGGTCACGTTCCACGACGCGAAACCCGGTCTCGACTCGCTCGACGCCGAGGTGACGGTCGCCGACATCGGCATCCCGGCGGCGGCAGAACGACTCGTCGGGCCGGGCGACCTGCTCCCGGTCCGCAGTGGGACGAAGGGCGACGACGCCCGCACCTACGTCGTGGGCGGCGGCCCGTACACCGGTGCCCCGGCGCTCGCGGCGCAGGCCGCGCTCCGGACCGGCGCGGACCTCTCGTTCGTCGCCGCGCCCGACCCGGTCGCGCCCCAGATTCAGGGGTACGCCGAGGACCTCATCGTCCAGTCGTACGACGGCGACCACCTCACCCCCGAGCAGGTGCCGGACCTCGTGGAGACCGCCGAGAGCTACGACGACGTGGTCGTCCTCGGTCCCGGTCTCGGGAACGCCGACGAGACGCTGGAGGCGGCGAAACGGTTCCTCGCCGAGTTCTCGGGCCGGGCGGTCGTGGACGCCGACGCGCTCCCCGTGGTGCCGGAAGTCGAGACCGACGCGACGCTGGTCTGCACGCCGAATCGCAAGGAGTTGGCCGAGATGGGCGGGCCGGAGGTCGAGAGCGCCGACGCCCTGCGCGACCACGCCGACGAAATCGAGGCGTTCGCCGACGAGTTGGGCCACGTCGTGCTGGCGAAGGCGAAGGACGACGTAATCAGCGACGGCGAGCGCACTCGGGTCTCGACGGCGGGGACGCCCGGCATGACCGTCGGCGGCACGGGCGACACGCTCGCGGGCACCGCCGCGGGCCTGCTCGCCACCCACGACCCCTTCCAGTCGGCCTGCATGGCCGCGTACGCCAACGGGCGGGCGGCCGAACTGCTGGACCACCGGCGCCACGACGGCCTGCTCGCGTCGGACCTGCTCGACGCGCTCCCTCGCGCCCTGTGGGGTGAGGACGATGAGTGAGAACGACGGGGAAGAGACCGGTGAAGGCCGCGATGCGGAGTTGACTCACACCGACGACGAGGGCGAAGTCCAGATGGTTGACGTGGGCGACAAGCCCGACACGGCGCGGCGGGCGGTCGCCGCGGGCGAAATCAACCTCCAACCCGAGACGGTCGAGGCCATCAGCGAGAACGACGTGAGCAAGGGCGACGTACTGGCCACCGCACGCGTCGGCGCGGTGCAAGCGGTCAAGCACACGTGGGAGACCATCCCGATGTGCCACCAGATTCCCATCACGAACGTCGAGACCGATTTCGAACTGTTCGCCGACCGCGTGACCCTCGAAGTCGCGGTCGAGACCACCGGCAAGACGGGATGCGAGATGGAGGCGCTGGAGGGGGTGACGACCGGCCTGAACGTGGTCTGGGACATGGTGAAGGCCGCCGAAAAGGACGACGACGGCCAGTACCCCGATACGTCCATCGACCGCGTGCGGGTGGTCGAGAAGACGAAGACCGAACTGTAGTCGCTCGGCGGCCGGGTCGTCGCCGTCGGTCGTTCCGCTTTAGTCGCCGTCGGGGTTACGTCCGTCGGGGTTCGACTCACCAGTGTCGCCGTCGGTTCCGCTGCCGTCGGGGTTCGACTCGCCAGCGTCGCCGTCGGTTCCGCTGCCGTCGGGATTCGACTCGTCCCCGTCGTTCGGTCCGTCGCCGTTCTCTTCCTCGCGGTAGTCCACCTCCTCGTCGAGCGTCCGCAGGAAGTTCGGCGGCGTCTCCTCCGACGGGCGTCCGCGAGACACGTCGTACCAGTAGCCGACGCTCGCCACTGCGAAGAGGGCGACGATGAGCGCGCTGACGGCGACGGGCGTCAGGCCCCCGAACGGCGGCACGTCGTACAGGACCAGTCCGAGCAGACCGGTAGAGAACGCGGTCAGCGCGAGGTACACCTTGTACCACGCCACCCGCGTGCGGGTTGGTTTGCGGGCCATCTGTGGGACGGGGAACGTTGGGCGTCGGCGCTCCCGCAGGTCGGTCGCGCTGGCCACCTGTCGTACTGGTCTGACGGTCGGGACTACTTTGTTATTCGCGGGACTTCGGATTCGGTCGCCGGGATAATCGACGACACCGGACGCGGGCCGACCAGTAACGAGAGTTGAAACGAATTACGCCGACGGTGCGCTGGTCAGGTCGCCCGCCTTGGCGCGGGACTGCTCCACGATGGCGGGCCGGGCCTCGAAGTCCACGACCACCTCGTCGTTGGCGTAGGTCACGTCGTTGACCCGCGCGTGGTCGTGGACCCACGAGACGACGCTCATGGTGTCGTCGGTCATCGGGAGGACCAGTTTCTCGCGCTCCCAGTCGGGGAGTTCGGCGTCGACGCGCTCGCGCAGCCCCACCAGATTGATCTGCTCCTTGCCCGAGACGGCGATGGGGTCGGGAGCCAGCGCCGAGAGCGCCTCGGTCTTCTCGGCGAGTTCGTCCTCGCTCACGGCGTCTATCTTGTTCAACACGGTCACGATGGGTGCCTCGTTGCGCTCGTAGAGCGTGTCGTGGCAGGTGACGAGTTTCTCGCGTATCTCCTCGATGGGTTCGCTCACGTCCACTACGAGCAACACGAGGTCGGCGTAGTACACCGCGTCGAGGGTGGACTTGAACGACTCGACCAGCCAGTGGGGCAGGTCGCTGATGAACCCGACCGTGTCGGTGAGCAGCACGTCCCGGCGGTCCATGTCCATCTTCCGGGTCGTCGTGCCCAGCGTGGTGAACAGGCGGTCCTGCGCCTCCGCCGTGGTGTCGAGGTCGGGGTGTAACTCCTCGTTCTCGCCGAGTTCGAGGTCGGCCGCGAGGCTCTGCATCAGCGTGGACTTCCCGGCGTTGGTGTACCCGGCCATCGCCACGAGGTCGAACCCGGACTCCCGGCGGCGGTCCCGGCGGTCGGCCTCGGTCTGCGCGATGGAGTCCAACTCGTCTTTGATTCGGGATATCTGGTCCTTGATGTCCTGCTCGCGGCTCTCGTCGTACTCGCCCAGTCCCATGAACCCCGGTCGCTCGTCGCGCTTGGCGAGGCTGGTCTTGGCCTCAGCGCGCGGGAGTTCGTAGCGCAACTCGGCCAGTTCGACCTGTAGCTGGGCCTTCCGGGTCTGGGCGCGCTGGCCGAAGATTTCGAGGATGAGTCGGAACCGGTCGATGACTCTGGTGTCCTCGGGGACCCGCTGGCCGAGGTTGTACGTCTGGTATGGGCCGAGTGCGTTGTCGAAGATGACGATTCCGGCCCCGGTCTCGGCGACCGCGCGACCGATTTCGTCGGCCTTCCCCTCGCCGACCTGTAGCGCGGGGTCCTCCTTGCGCGACTGCGTGAACTCGGCCGCGATCTCGTAGCCCGCGGCGCGGGCGAGGTCGCGTATCTCTTCGGTGTCTGGCGTGCCTGAATCGACTCGCTTTGCGATTATCGCTTTCATAGGAACAGTTTTCGGGCGGCGTACGCGGCGTGGTGTGCGGTCTGCACGGTCTTTCGTTCGGCTATACTCTCGACGTACTTGAAACTCGGGCCGAGGTACTGTTCGACTTTCACGTCGGGTTCCTCGTAGAACTCGCCTCGCTCGGCCACCACCGGACCGTCCGGCGGTTCGGGCAGTTGGGCCACCGCGTCGGCGACGACGGTGGCGGCGTCCTCGAACGTCGGCGGGTTCCGACTCGTGGCGAACCCCATCCCTTCGACGTTGCGGAGACGGGTCGTGCCGACGCTGGCGTGGACCGCCGCCGCCACCATGAGGTACTCGCCGGACTCCTCGTGGCGACCGCTGATGTCCACCCCGACGACGCTAGCCTCGCCGGGCCTTCACCTCGGTTTCCGCACCCACGGTACCCATAGGTCGGTCTACGGTCCCATCCCTTTTCAATGATACGACGGGAGCGACCGGGGCGGACGACGCTCCGCGACGTGTAATGAACGGCGGGTGCGGTTCGGTTCAACGACCCGGACCACTTACCACAAGAACCTTATTCCGCCGATGAGGGATAGGTCGTATGCCCCTCGAAATAGACCCCCAACAACTCGGACTCGAATTCGGGTCCGGAGCCGTCGTCGGCGGCGTCATCGGCTTCGCCGCCAAGAAGGTGGCAAAGCTCATCGCCATCCTCGTCGGTCTCGAACTGGCCCTCTTCAAGTTCCTCGAATCGAGAGGAATCCTGACCGTGGATTGGAACCGACTCACCGCGGGCGTACTGCAGGCGGGCGAAGCCGCCGAGGGCGGTGCCCCGCCGTCGTGGGTGACGACCATCCTCTCGACGCTGTCGGTCGGTGCCGGATTCACCGGCGGCTTCCTGGTCGGCTTCAGGAAGGGATAGTCTCCAAGTCGTACTCCCCGGCCGCGTCGCGACGGTTCAGACGCTCCGCGGCGACGCTCGGAACCAACCGCTCCATTTTCGACGACCGACGTGTGACCAGTGCGAAGACCCCCAGCGCCCCGACGACTCCCCACAGGGGCCGCTGGACGAACAGGACCGTGTAGCCGACCGCGATGGCGGCCGCGACGGCCGCGAACGCCCAGAGAACGCCACGGCGCTTCCGGTACTCGTCCTCGTGGGCCGCGACGATTTCCTGCCCGCGACCGGCCTCTACCGCCTTGTAGACGGTCTCGCCGTCGGAGCGCTCGTACGCGAGGACGTCCACGAGCGCCATCTCAGCGCGTCTGAATCTCGTCTTCGTCCTTGATGATTCGGGTCTCGGCCTCGCCGCTCGTGTGTTCGTTCACGAGGTCGTAGAACTCGTTCTGCATCCCGGCAGGGAACGTGAGGACGCCGACCCAACCGCCGTCGTTCTGCCACTCCTCGCGTTCGAGTTCGCCGAACTGCCGAATCTTGGCCTGCGCGCTCCCGGCGTAGTCGGCGGGCACCTGCACTGCGACGGTCACCTCGTCGAACCGGATGGGGATGACCGGCTTGAGCGCGTCGAGCGCGTCGTCCACCTGTGTCCCGACGGGTTCCATCGGGTCCACGCGGAAGTCGGTCTCCTCCAGCGCGGACTCGATGCGCTCGGGCGGGTGGGGCGCGTCGTCCATCTGCGGGTTGACCGCGTTGCGCGTGATGCGGTTGATCAGTTGCTTGTGCTTCTGTTCCTGCATCTCGCGGCGCTGCTCGGCGGTAATCTGAATCTCGCCGTCGCGGATGACCTGCGGGATTATCTCCAGCGGGTCGGTCGTCCCGAACACCTCTTCTAACGCCGTCTCGGCGGGTCGGTCGCCGCGACTCGCGTCCTCGAACACGTCCTCGGCCGCGATGACCTCCTCCAGTTCGCCGTCGAACTCGCCGCGCTTGATTTCGAGCGCCGCGTCGGGGTCTACCAGCACCTCGAACCGTTCGCCGTGGGATTCGAGGCGGGCAGTCACCGCCTCTTCGAGTGATATCATACCGTACGGTAGTGTCCCCCGTCTCAAATAAGCTTGCGTCGCCGCGTCTGTTCGGCCGCCCGACCCCGGTTCGCCGACCACCGCTCGCACGCCCCCGGCCGTCGGTCCACGGCTGGCGGTAGAGTTATTACGAAGGAGTGACACCTTCGGTCAACGGAACGACCGATGACCCGCTAACTCCTCCGACCGGCGTTCACCCCCGGTCGCCCGCCCGTACCGTCACCTCGACTACCGCAGCAGAGACTTCGCACGACACCAGAGACGGCTATGAGTTTACCAGCTAGAGACGACATCGAACCCGAGTACCGATTCGACCTGACCCGCATCTTCGAGACGCCAGACGACTGGGACGACGCCGCGGCGGCGCTCCGCGACCGGATTGGGGCGCTGGAGTCGGCGGCCGCGGCGTCGCTCGAAACGACGGCCGACCTCCGGACGCTCCTCGAACGAACCGAGGAGTGTTACCGCCGGAAGCAGCGACTCGACCTGTACGCGACCCTCTACCGGAACGTCAACACCGAGTCTGATGCGGCCGACGACGTGCGGAGGCGGTTCCGCGACGTCGAGGCCGAGTTCGAACCCGTCGTGGCGGCCGTCCGCCGACGCCTCCGCGAAACCGACGACGAGCGCCTCGACGCGTTCGTCGCCGAACTCGACGGGTATCGCCGATACGCCGAGAGCCTGCGCGAGCAGTCCGAGCGAGTCCGGTCGGCGGACGCCGAAGACGCCATCGCGGCCCACGGCGAGACGCGGTCCGCGCCGACCAGAGTCGTCCGGGCGGTCACGACCGAGGACTTCGACGCGCCCAGCGTGGAGCGACCCGACGGCGAGACGGTCGAACTCCGACACGACAACTACGGCGAGGAGCTATCCCACTCGAATCGGGCGTACCGCAAACGGGTCTACGAGGCGTTCTGGAGCGAGATGGACCGGTTCGAACACACGCTCTCGCGGGCCTACGCCGAGAAACTCGCGGCCGCCGACGCCGAGGTAGAGGTCCGGGGCTACGACTCGATTCGGGACCGCGACTTCCGGGGGACCTACCCCGAGTCGGGGTCGCAACCGTACCTGCCCGGAGCGGTCCACGACGTGCTGCTCGACGCGGTCAGGGCGAACCTCGGACCGTACCACCGGTCGCAGGCGGTCCGCCGAGAGCGCCTCGGCGTCGAGACGCTCCGACCGTGGGACCTCCAAGTGTCCATCGCGGACGCCCCGGAACCCGAGGTTCCGTACGAGGAAGCCAAAGAACATATCCTCGACTCGCTCGCGCCGCTGGGCGAGGACTACGTGGACCGCACGCGGTCGTTCTTCGCGGAGCGTCGCATCGACGCGTATCCGACCCAGAACAAGCGGACCGACATCCCGGCGTACTGCCCGTCCTCGGCCGCCGACGGTGCGTTCGTGCTGGCGAACTACCGCGAGGACCTGTGGTCGCTCTCGGTTCTCGGGCACGAACTCGGCCACGCGCTCAACGTCTCGTACCACCGCGAGGGACCGACCCGGTACGCGACCTGTCCGAGCGCTATCTGCGAGGTCCCGTCGATTCTCCACGAAATCCTCGTCCTCGAACACTGCATCGAGCGCGGCGGGCCGCTCGCGGCCCACGCGAAGAACCGCCTGTTGGAGTGCGTCGGCGGTAACCTCTACGTCCAGACGATGAAGTCGGCGTTCGCTCACCGCCTCGCCACCGCAGTCGAAGACGGAGAGAATCTCTCGGCCGAACGCGTCCGCGAGACCCACGCGGACCTCCTCGCAGAGTTCCGGCCCGAAGTCGCGTACGACGACCGGGCCGGACGGAACTGGCTCGGTCAGGGGACCCGTGACCCCTACAGTAGTTTCCAGTACGTCCTCGGCGCGACGGGCGCACTGGTTGTCCGCGACCGACTCCGCGAGGGGAGTCTCAGTCCCGCCCGGTTTCGCGACTTCCTCCGGAACACGGGCCGGAAGGACCTGCTCGCGCAGTTCGAGGCCCTCGGCATCGACGTGACCAGTCCGGCCACGTACGAGCGCGCGGCCGAGACGTTCGCGGGGTATCTGGAGGAGTTCTGATCCTCGCTGGTCCGACTCGTTTCGACGGAGGAAACGACACCGGCGACACGCCGCGGTTCGTACCTGTCCTGTCGCGGTCACGTCTATTGTCGCATCGCAGAGACGAACGTCGTCGAACCGACTCCGAGCGGTCCCATCGTTCGATTACGGTCCGCGGTAAGTCGAGTATTGGACGAGTTAGACCACCGGTGGAAGTGAGAAATAACTGTTTTCGTATCGACTATTCGAGTCACGTCGCCCGATATTTCGCGGCCCGTACACGACGGAATAGCTATACGAGCCGCTATTAGTGACCATCTGTACAGGTAAGAGGTTGGCGAAAGTAATTATTACCGCCGCTGTCGTCTCACGCTACTGCGGTGCGAGCGAGGTGAACTCAATGAACGGACGGACACTTCTATCGGTCGGACTGAGCGCGTTACTGGTAGCCAGCGTCGTCGCAGTGGGCGCTGGCTCGGCAGTCGCCGCCGGTTCGGCCGACCGTAGCGCGGTCGAAGGGGGACAGTATCTACAGGACGAGGGAACGCAGAACCAGACGACCGGCGGTCTCAACCTCTCGGAACTCAACGTGACGGCGTACGAAGCCGCCGTCCTCGCGCAGAACGAGACCGGCGGAACGGTACTCGGCGCTCGACTCAAGCGGGCGAACGGCACGCCGGGATACGAGGTCCTCGTCGCCAACGAGACGGGGAACGTCACGGGCGTCGTCGTCAACGGGACCGACGCCGGAATCATCCAGACAAACACGAACATCGCGCAGTTGAACCAGACCGTGCTCGAACAGCAGGGAATCGGCGTGAGTGACATCGGCGGAGCCGTCTCGGCGGTAGAGGCGGCCCAGCAGGAGGTCGGCGACGAGTTCGTACCGGTCGAAGTCTCCATCGAGGCCGAACCCAACTTCACCGGCCAGCAGGTCACGTTCGTCTCGCCGAACGCGAGCAAGTCGGTCGTCGTGGACCTGACCAACGGTTCGGTCGTCCAAGTGAGCGACACTACTCCGAAGCGAGGCGCGGAGGCCCAGATGACGGCGACCGAGCAGACGAACGAGACGACCGAGGCGGCCATGGTGGACAGCGACGCGGCGAGTGCGATGCAGGACGACGGTGAGACCGAAGGCTGCTGTGTCGGCGACGACGAATTCAGTAGCGAGTTCGGCGACGCCAGCGAGTACGTCTCTCCCACGCTCACCGGATTCGGTGAACAGGTGTTCGCCGCAGACGACGAGTTCGACACCGCCGACGACTACGGTCCCTTCACCGGCGTCGGAGGAGAGGATGACGAGAACCTCTTCGACGGTGGAGAGGAAGAAGAAGAGGGCGAAGGCTTCGTCGGTGAAGAGGACGAAGACGGGTGGTTCTAACCGCCGTCGCTCGCCTCCGGAGAGAGGCGTAGTGCGACGCTCTATTTTTCGTCTGTTGCTGTCCGCTGCGGTTCCGTTCGCTCTCGCAGCGAGACGCAAGGAGCCGGAGAGTCGGCGCGTCGATCCGGTCGTTCGCTACTCCTCGTTGGGCGCGAACTCGACCAGCGTCAGGTCCCGGTCGAGCATGCAGTAGTCGTGGGGCGGATCGCCCACGATCTCTGTAATCTGGTAGTCCTCGTCGAAGTCCACGCCCGCCGGTTCACAGAACTCGTGGCTCGGGCACTCCGTGTGCGGACAGGGGCCTTCGAGACTGGCCTTGCTCCCGGCGTAGGCGTTCTTGGCGGGGACGTTGGCCTTCGCGCCGACGGGTTCGACCTCCACCGCGGTCACGCCGCTGTCGTGGACGCCGCAGTCGAGGGTCTGGGCACCGTCTCGCACGTCGCTGACGCGGTAGCGCACGCCCTCCGAGAGGTTCAGACACTGGTCCCGGTACGGACACCCCTCGCAGGCCGAGGACTCCCCCCGATAGACGAACTCCTGACCGGGTTCCGCGAGGCGGGTTCCGATGAGGGTGATGGACGACATGGACACGGGTACGCGGGCCGCCCGGTTAAGACTCTCGTCCTGTCGTCTCGGTCGGCCGACCGGACACTACTCCCCAGTCAGTTCGTCCAGTTCCTCGAAGTATTCCTCGCGCGGGACCTGATACGCGTCTCGGTAGTCGAGTTCGCCGCCAGCGAACGCGGCCGCGAGTTCCCGTGCGCCAGCGACCGCCTCCTCGCGCGTGTCGTACGTTCGCGCGGGGACCAACTCGACTTCGGGTTCGAGGAAGAACTCGACGCGCCAGACCCGCGTCGTCCCGTACTCGGCCTCGGAGGCCGGGCGGTTGGGCGCGCCCGCCGCGACGTACAGCGTGGGCATGCACGCCGGCGGGAACTCGTCGCCGTCGAACACGTCGGGCCGGTACGCGAGGATTCGGCGTCCCTCGGGTTCGTCGTTCCAGACCGTCCAGCCAGCGGGTAGGTCGGGGTCGGTCGAACTGCGCTCGGTCGGGTCGCCGTCGCTCATGGTCGCCGGTTCGGCCCTGCCGGGTAAGGCCTTGCCGGTCGCACGCGGCCGACAGCGGACCGCTCGCTCGCCCGGTCTTAAAGGCCGGGTACGTTACCAACTCCCACCGGAGGGGTGATGCCCGTCGCCCGCGTCAGTCGTCGGTGTTCAATGGAGTTAATTCATATAAAAACAAAATCGAGTCGAGCCAACAGTTATATAGCGCTACATCCCATCCATTAAATAGTATCGGTGGTACCGACCCACGCGGTACGCGGTAACACGACCCTACCGATTCACGTCCGCCCGAGTTCGTCGCCCTCCGACGTGAACGTCGCCGTGAATACGGGGTGGGATAGCACGTACATGAACGGCCAGAACGGTAGCGTCCCGCGCACGAACGGGACCGAGGAGGCGGAAAGGGTGTGTGGCACGCGCAGCGCCACCTTTGTGAAGAGTTATCAGATATCAGAGTGGCCGTCACCTCTTTGTGCGTGTCCGTCTACCACATACTCCGGCCGCGAACTACAGAACCACCGGTCAACCGTTCGCTCTCTCTCGACTCTCCCAACAAAATGCGTGATACGATGACAGCAACACTGGAAGAACTCAGCAAGCGATACCAAGAATCGATGCCCGAAGACCTCCGCGAGACCAAGTCGTTCGACTGGTACCTCGACGAGGTGTACGAAGACCCCAAAATCGCTCGGAACGCCCACCAACGGGTGGCCGACATGTTCGACTACTACGGGACCGAGTACGACGAGGAAGCCGGTGTGGTCGAGTACCTGCTCGCCTCGGAGGACCCGCTGCACGACGGCGAGAACACGTTCTACGGCCACGAAATCCACCGCGCCATCCACGAGTTCGTGAACAAGGTCAAGTCCGGCGCGCGCGGTCTCGGGCCGCAGAAGCGCATCAAACTCCTGCTCGGCCCGGTGGGGTCCGGGAAGTCCGACTTCGACCGGCAGGCCCGGAAGTACTTCGAGGACTACACCCTCCGCGAAGAGGGCCGGATGTACACCTACAAGTGGACCAACCTCTGTGACGTCATCCACGATCAGGACCCGGCCGACGACACGGTCCGGTCGCCGATGAATCAGGACCCGCTCGTGTTGCTGCCGCTCGAACAGCGTCAACGAGTCATCGACGACCTGAACGAGAACCTCGACGCGCCCTACACCATCCAGAACGAGCAGTCGCTCGACCCCGCGTCGGCGTTCTACATGGACGAACTGTTGGCGTACTACGACGACGACATCCAGCAGGTCCTCGAGAACCACGTCGAGGTCATCCGTCTCACCGCCGACGAGAACAAGCGCCAAGCGGTCGAGACGTTCGAACCGAAGGACAAGAAGAATCAGGACGAGACGGAGTTGACCGGCGACGTCAACTACTCCAAAATCGCCATCTACGGCGAGTCCGACCCTCGCGCGTTCGACTACTCGGGGGCGTTCTGTAACGCCAACCGGGGCATCTTCTCGGGCGAAGAACTGCTGAAGCTTCAGCGCGAGTTCCTGTACGACTTCCTCCACGCGACGCAGGAACAGACCATCAAGCCCAAGAACAATCCCCGAATCGACATCGACCAAGTCATCGTCGGCCGGACGAACATGCCCGAGTACCGGGACAAGAAGGGCGACGAGAAGATGGAGGCGTTCAACGACCGGACCAAACGCATCGACTTCCCGTACGTCCTCGAATACGACGAGGAGGCCAAGATTTACCGGAAGATGCTCGGCAACGCCGACGTGCCCGACGTCCACATCGAGCCTCACACGCTCGAAATGGCGGGGCTGTTCGGCGTCCTGACCCGCATCGAGGAACCCGACAGCGAGATGGTGGACCTGATGCAGAAGGTCAAGGCCTACAACGGGGAGATAAAGGACGGCGAGGACGTGGACGTGAAGAAACTCCGCGAGGAGGGCGAGGAGAGCGCCGACATCGGCGAGGGGATGGAGGGCGTCTCGGCCCGGTTCATCGGCGACGAGATAGCCGAGGCCATCATGAACTCCACCCACCGCGACAAGGGGTTCCTGAGTCCGCTCTCGGTGTTCAACCACTTCGAGGAGAACCTCGAAAATCACGGCTCTATCCCGGAGGAGAACTTCGAGACGTACTACCGCTACCTCGAGATGGTCCGCGAGGAGTACAAGGACCGCGCCATCGAGGACGTGCGCCACGCGCTGGCCTACGACATCGAGGAGATTCAGCGGCAGGGCGAGAAGTACATGGACCACGTGATGGCGTACATCGACGACGACACCGTCGAGGACGAACTCACCGGCCGCGAGCAGGAACCCGACGAGAGTTTCCTCCGAGCGGTCGAGGAGAAACTCGACATCCCGCGCGACCGCAAGAACGACTTCCGGCAGGAAGTGAGCAACTGGGTCTCGCGGCGCGCCCGCGAGGGGTCGCCGTTCGACCCGCAGGACAACGACCGCCTGCGCCGCGCGCTCGAACGCAAACTCTGGGAGGACAAGAAGCACAACATCAACTTCTCGGCGCTGGTGTCGGCCAACGAGATGGACGACGACGAGCAGAACGCGTGGATAGACGCGCTCGTGGATCAGGGCTACTCGCGTGACGGTGCGAAGGAGGTGCTGGAGTTCGCCGGTGCCGAGGTCGCTCGCGCAGAGATGGAGGACTAACCGTGGCGACCGGCCACGACGACGGGCGGACCGGCCGCGACGAGACGCCGGACCGCGACGCCAGCGAGTTCGTCGAGGCGGCCGACCGCGAACTCAGGGAGACCTACGAGGAACCCAAGAGCCTCACCGAGTTCGTGGACGAGGCGTTCCGGAACCCCACCGTTGCGGCCCACGCCAGCAGGTACCTCCTCGAAGCCATCGAGTCGATGGGCACCCGGACCGTCGTCGAGGTTGGCGAGGAGAAGGAGCGCTACCGCTTCTTCGACGACCCCGCCAACGACGGCGAACACGCCATCCTCGGCAACACGGAGGTCCTCAACGCGTTCGTGGACGACCTCCGGTCCATCGCGGCCGAACGCGGCAAGGCCGAGAAGATAATCTGGTTCGACGGACCGACGGCGACCGGGAAGTCCGAGTTGAAGCGGTGTCTCGTCAACGGACTCCGCGAGTTCTCGAAGACAGAGGAGGGGCGTCGCTACACCGTCGAGTGGAACATCGCCAGCGCCACCGAGGCCCGGGGCCTAAGTTACGGCGAGGAGCGGGCGGCCGCCGACGAGGAGAACTGGTTCCCGAGTCCGGTGCAGGCCAACCCGCTGACGGTGTTCCCCGAGGAGGTCCGCGCGGACATCCTCGAGCGAATCAACGCGGAGGTCGAGGACCACATCGACCTGAAGGTGGACAGCAAACTCGACCCCTTCAGTCGGGAGGCCTACGACTACCTCGAAGAGCAGTACCGGCGGACCGGCGAAGAGGACCTGTTCAGCGCCATCACCGACCCCAACCACCTCCGCGTGAAGAACTACGTGGTGGACGTCGGTCACGGCATCGGGGTCCTCCACTCGGAGGACTCCGGGCCGCCGAAGGAGCGCCTCGTGGGGTCGTGGATGCGCGGGATGTTGCAGGAACTCGACTCGCGGGGGCGCAAGAACCCGCAGGCGTTCAGCTACGACGGGGTCCTCTCGCAGGGCAACGGCCTGCTGACCATCGTGGAGGACGCGGCCCAGCACGCCGACCTGCTCCAGAAACTGCTCAACGTGCCCGACGAGAAGACGGTGAAACTGGACAAGGGCATCCAGATGGACATCGACACCCAGTTGCTCATCATCTCGAACCCGGACCTAGAGGCCCAACTCAACCAGCACGCCGAGGCGGGCGGCGCGGACCCGCTCAAGGCGCTGAAGCGCCGACTCGACCGGCGGCGGTTCAAGTACCTCACCAACCTGAGTCTGGAGGCCGAACTCATCCGGCGCGAACTGACCAACGAGACCGACGTCTGGCGGGCCGACAGCTACGACGAACTGGAGACGCTCATCCGCGAACCCCTCTCGGTCCCCGTCCGGAACGACGACCACGGGACCGGAGTGGGCCAGCGCGAACTCGCCCCGCACGCCGTCGAGGCCGCGGCCCTCTACAGCGTCGTGACCCGACTCGACGGCGAGGACGTGCCCGCGGGCCTCGACCTCGTGGACAAGGCCAAACTGTTCGACCGAGGGTACCTCCTCGACGGCGACGACCGACTCGACAAGGACGACTTCGAGTTCGCCGACGACGCCGACGACGGCGAGCAGGGGATTCCCGTGACCTACACGCGGGACGTCATCGCGGACCTGCTCAACGACGAGAGCGAGCGCGCGCACGCCGAGTACCCGGTCGAGGAGGTCATCATGCCCCGCGACATCCTGAACGCGATGGCCGAGGGACTGACGGGCGCGCCCGTCTTCTCGACGGCCGAGCGCACCGAGTACGAGAACCGACTCGTGCCGGTGAAGAACCACATCTTCCAGCGGCAGGAGGAGGACGTGCTCGACGCGATGATGCGCGACAAGCGGGTTGACGAGGAGACCGTCGAGGAGTACATCGAACACGTCTACGCGTGGGCGACCGACGAACAGGTCGAGAACGACCGAGGCGAGCACGTCGAACCCGACGCGCTCAAGATGAAGGTGTTCGAGACCGACCACCTCGGCCGGTTCTCGCCCGAGAGCTACGGGGCCGACCACGGTCCCTCCCCGGCGGTCGAGGAGTTCCGTCGCAACAAGGTCATCACCGCGCTGAACCGTCACGCGTGGGAGAACCGCGACGAGGACTTCTCGGTGTCGGACATCGACCCCAAGGAGATTCCCATCATCAAGACGGTGCTGGCGAACTACGACTGGGACGACGTGCGCCGGGTGTACGAGGACTTCGACCCCAACCAGTGGGCCGACCCGCCCAGCGACACCGAGACGGCCGCGGTGAAGGAGAAGACGCTGGCGAATCTGGTCGAGATGTTCGGCTACAGCGAGGCGTCGGCGGAACTGACCAGCCGACACGTCATGAGTCAGGTGAGCTACAAATGGGACTGAGAGAGGACTTGGAGCGCTACAGGGAGGTCGGCGAGGAGAAGCGCGAGGACCTCGCGGACTTCATCCAGTACGGCGACCTCGGACAGAGTCTCCCCGACGAGATAAACATCCCCATCAAAATCGTGGACCTGCCGGAGTTCGCGTACGACCGGCGGGACAAGGGCGGGGTCGGGCAGGGCGACCCCGACGTGGGCGACCCGGTCGGCCAGCCCCAACCCCAACCCGGCGAGGAGGGCGACGAGGGCGACGAACCCGGCGAGGAAGGCGGGGAACACGACTACTACGAGATGGACCCCGAGGAGTTCGCCCAAGAGTTGGACGACGAACTGGGACTGGACCTCGAACCGAAGGGCAAGGAGGTCATCGAGGAGAAGGAAGGCGACTTCACCGACATGACCCGGACCGGTCCGGACTCCACGCTGGACTTCGAGCAGATGTTCAAGGAGGGGCTGAAGCGAAAGCTGGCGATGGACTTCGACCCGGACTTCCTCGAAGAGGTCCTGAAAATCGACGGCTGGGGGCCGGACAGGACGTTTGAATGGGCACGGAATAATGCTATCAACGTCTCGAAGCACTGGCTCGAAGAGGCCTACGGCCAGATTCCCGACGACGAGAAGACGAAGTGGGACTCCATCGAGGAAGTCGAGGAGAACGTCACCAACCGGAGCACGGCCCAGAAGATAAAGGAGGAGGGCATCCGCCACGTCCCCTTCCGGCGGGAGGACGAGCGCTACCGCTACCCCGAAATCATCGAGGAGCGCGAGAAGAACGTGGTCGTCGTCAACATCCGGGACGTGTCGGGGTCGATGCGCGAGAAGAAGCGCGAACTGGTCGAGCGCACCTTCACCCCGCTGGACTGGTACCTGACCGGGAAGTACGACAACGCCGAGTTCGTCTACATCGCCCACGACGCCGAGGCGTGGGAGGTCGAGCGCGACGAGTTCTTCGGCATCCGGTCGGGCGGCGGGACCAAGATTTCGTCCGCATACGAACTCACCGCGGAGATACTCGACGAGCGCTACCCGTGGTCGGACTGGAACCGCTACGTGTTCGCGGCGGGCGACAGCGAGAACTCCCGGAACGACACGAGCGAGAACGTCGTGCCGCTGATGGAGGAGATTCCGGCCAATCTCCACGCCTACGTCGAGACGCAACCGGACGGGAAGGCCATCAACGCGACCCACGCCGAGGAGGTCGAGGACCACTTCGGCGAGTCGTCGGCGGTGGCGGTCAGCTACGTCAACAGTCCCGAGGACGTGACCGACGCCATCTACGAGATTCTCAGCACGGAGGCCGAATCGTGAGACGAGCCACCGAAACCGCGACGCTCAGCACGGAGCCAGACCCATGAGACAGCGACCCAGAACAGCGAAGGCAGCCGAACCGCTCCGCGAACCGGCCGAGGAGGCCCGGAATCTGGCCCACAAGCTGGGGCTGGACCCCTACGACGTGAACTACTGGGTGGTCGATTACGACGAGATGAACGAACTCATCGCGTACAACGGCTTCCAGGAGCGCTATCCCCACTGGCGGTGGGGCATGCAGTACGACCGCCAGCAGAAGAAGGGCCAGTACACCGGCGGGAAGGCCTTCGAGATAGTCATCAACGACGACCCGTCTCACGCCTTCCTGCAGGAGTCCAACGACGTGGCCGACCAGAAGGCGGTCATCACCCACGTCGAGGCCCACGCCGACTTCTTCGCCAAGAACCGGTGGTACCGGATGTTCGCCGACGAGTTGGACGCCGCGGCGATGCTGGAGCGCCACGCCCGGCGCATCGAGGAGTACATGTCCGACCCCGAAATCGACCGCGAGGCGGTCGAGCAGTGGATAGACAGCGTGCTGTGTCTGGAGGACAACATCGACCAGCACGAACCGTTCAAGCGCCAGTTCGAGCGGCGGGGCGGCGACGAGGAGGGCGTCGAGGACGAACTCGACCAGAAACTCGACGAGATGGACCTCTCGGACGAGGTGAAACAGCAGGTGTTCGACGAGGAGTGGCTGGACGAGCAGGCCGAGGACCCCGAACTCGACGACCCCGAGATGGACGTGCTGGCGTTCCTCCGGGACCACGGCAAGGCCTACGACGAGGAGACCGGCAAGGCCGAGGAGATGACCGAGTGGCAGCGCGAGATTCTGGAGATGCTGCGAGCCGAGTCGTACTACTTCGCGGCCCAGAAGCTGACGAAGGTGATGAACGAGGGGTGGGCCGCCTACTGGGAGTCGATGATGATGGGCGAGGAGGCGTTCGCGGACGACGAC
Organism: Halorussus aquaticus; assembly: GCF_024218795.1. Classification (GTDB taxonomy): domain Archaea; phylum Halobacteriota; class Halobacteria; order Halobacteriales; family Haladaptataceae; genus Halorussus; species Halorussus aquaticus. The sequence goes on along the minus strand of NZ_CP100400.1, from coordinate 751,617 downwards.
GAGTTCCTCCTGTACGCCGACCATCAGGCGCGAGTCCTCAACTCGCCGGGACTCAACCCCTACCAGCTCGGCAAGGAACTCTGGGAGTACATCGAGAACACCGAGAACCGCCGTGAGGTCGCGCGGAAGCTCCTGCGGACCGAGGGCGTCACGTGGCGCAACTTCCACGACACGGTGGACTTCGACCGGGTGCAGGACCTGCTCGCGCCCGACCCCAGAATCGACGCCATCGACCCCGAGAATCTGGACGAGTTGGACGACCTCGCTCCCGAGAAGGTGGACGAGGAGACGCTGGAAGCCGCGAAAGCGGGGGAGATAGACCTCCGGCGGTACCCGTGGAAGGTGCTGACCTACGAGGGACTGGCCGAGCGCCACTTCTCGCTGTGCAAGCGCCAGAACCGCGGGTTCCTCCGGTCGGTCTCCCAGCAGGACCTCGAACAGTTCGCGCGCTACATCGTGGACGACGCCCGGTACGACTCGGTCGAGGAGGCCCTCGCCGAGGTGGACTACACCGTCGGCTGGGACAAGATGCGCGAGGTCCGGGCGAGCAACAACGACGTGACGTTCCTCGACAGCTACCTCACGCAGGAGTTCGTCACGGACAACCAGTACTTCACCTACGAGTTCAGCCAGACCACGGGCGACTACCGCGTCGCCAGCACCGACTACGAGGACGTGAAGAAGAAGCTGATGCTCCAGTTCACCAACTTCGGCAAGCCCACCGTCGCGGTGTACGACGGCAACTACAACAACCGCAACGAGTTGCTGCTCGGCCACCACTACAACGGCGTGATGCTCGACGTCGAGCAGGCCAAGCGCACGCTGGAGCGGGTGTTCGACCTCTGGGGCCGCCCGGTGAACCTCAAGACCATCGTGAAGGAGGTGGACGACCGCGACGCCGAGATCGCGCGGCGTCGGGACCGCGAACCGGAACCCGAGGAGGTCGGAAAGCTCCTGCGCTACGACGGCGAGCAGTTCACGACCGAGGACTTGGACTGGAGCGAAGTCGAGGACATCGCGGCCGACGAGGTGGACTACGACACCAAGCCCGAAGACTGGTTGGCCTGAAACTCACCTCGTCCGGAGCGGGATTCTGTTTCGTCGGCGGTGTCGAGAAGGAGTCTGTTTTCGGGTAGTCGAGGTCGGTGGTTCGGTCGAATGCATCGAATGAGGTGTACCAGTGGTTCTGTTAAAGGCGTCGAGTAGCTAGCTACGACCGATTCGTAGGAGTCTACCGCACCACAACACCGGGCCTCACACCTCCCCAGCCTCGGCGGCCGCATCCGCGGCCGCCGTCCCTCGCACGCTCGGCGCGGTCACGAGGACCGCTTAAGCGCGCGCCGACGGTGTCCGGTCTCCCGGCCGCGACTCCGGAGCGTCGTCAGGAGAGCGTCGACGGAACGTCGATTTCGTTCTTGATGATGGCTCGCCGCGAGGCATCGAGTCGCTCGGACACCTCGCTCGGAATCGCGGAGCCGAGGTCGGTCCCGTAGACCGCTCGGACGCCGCCTTCGAGCAGTCCGAGCGTGTTGACGGTCCCGACGCGGAACCGGAACTTCCGGTCCACGAGGCTGGCTATCGACCGGAACACCGCCTTGTCCACGTGCTTGACCATGCTGGCGAGGATGACGTCGCTGTACTCGGGGACGCTGCGCGACTGGTCGTTGTCCACGCCGATGGCGAACCGCCCGGCCTCCTGTGCCGCGCGGAAGACGCCGACGCCGGACCCGCCCGCGGCGTGGTAGACCACGTCCGCGCCGTCCGCGTACATCTCGCCGGCGATTTTCTGCCCGGCCTCCGGGTCCGCGAACGACCCGACGTACGCCGACGTGACCTCGATGTCCTCGCTGGCGCGGGCCACGCCCGCCTTGAATCCGGCCTCGAACTTGCGGATGAGCGGCACGTCCACGCCGCCGACGAAGCCGACCGCGAGGTCGTCCGTCGTCCGTCCGGCCCCGGCGCTGAAGTCGCGCTGGGTGACCAGTCCGGCCAGATATCCGACCTGAAACGACCCCTGATGCTCCGCGAACGTGTAGTTGGCCACGTTCGGCAGGAGGCTCCCGTCGTCCCCGGTGGCCACGCCGTCCACGAGGAGGAACTGCTGGTCGGGGTACTGGGTCGCGTTCGCGACGAGACCGCTGGTCTGGGCGAACCCGACGCAGCAGACGAGGTCCTTCGGCGGGTCCGTCGCCGCCGCGAACTCGCGTTGCAGGCGCTCGATGTCCGCCGCCGAGGACGGTTCGGCGTTCTCGAAGCTGATTCCGAACTCCTCGCGGGCCTTCCGTGCGCCCGAGTGAGCCATGTCGTTGAACGAGTTGTCGCCGAGTCCGCCCAGCGCGTACACCATGCCGACGCGGGCGTCGGTGTTCTCTGCTCGCTCGGTCGTCGTCCGTCGCGTCGTCTGCCGCGTCGTGTCCGGCGGCACGTCGGAGGCGGTCGTCCGCTCGTCCGAGCCACCGCCGGAACACCCCGCCAGACCGCCGGTGACGAGCGCGCTGGCCATCCCGCCGAGCAGTCGCCGCCGCGAGACCGGAGACGGCGTGTGCGTCCCGTCGCCGGTCATTCCGGACTCACCGTCCCGGCGGGCGGTCGCTCCTCGGTCTCGAAGTCGAACTGTTCGAGCAGTTCGCTCAGTCGCTCGGACCGGTCGGCGAGGTCCTCGACGCTGCTCGACACCTCGCTGAGCGAGGCGGTCTGTTCCTCGGCGGCCGCCGAGACCGTCTCGGCCTGCGTGGTCGTCTCCTCGCTCACGCTGGAGACGTCCTCGACCGTGGCGACGACCTCCTGCACCGACTCGGCCTGTCGCTCGGCCGCGCGGCTTATCTCGTGGATGCTGTCGTTGGTCTCGGAGACGTCGTCCACGAGGCGTTCGAGCGCTTCGAGGGCCTCTTCGACGGTCTCGGTGCCGTCCGAGACGCTGGTTCGGGTCTCGTGCATCTCCTCGACGGTCGTCTCGGTCTGGTCGCGGACCCGGTCGATGGAGCCTCGAATCTCGTCGGTGGCCGACTGGGTCTGCTCGGCGAGGTTCTTGACCTCCTCGGCGACGACCGCGAAGCCCTGCCCGGCCTCGCCCGCGCGGGCCGCCTCGATGGAGGCGTTCAACGCGAGGACGTGCGTCTGCTCGGCGATGTCGGTCACGAACCCGACGACCTCCTCGATGTCGCCGACCTCGTCGCGGAGGCGCTCGACCGACTCCGCCGTGCGCTCGGTGCGGTCCTCGATGCTGTCGAGTTCTTCGAGCGCCTCTTGGGCGGCCTGCTGGCCTTCCTCGCCCTCGGCGGCGGCCTCCTCGACGCGCCGGGCCACGTTGTCGGTCGAGGACGCGACCTCCTCGACGGTCGCCGAGAGGTCGCTCATCTCGTCGCTGGCGCGCTGGAGGTCGTGGTTCTGTTCGACCGCGCCGTCCGAAATCTCCTGAACGGACTCGCTGACCTCCTCGCTGGCGCGCTGGACCTCGGTGAGGCTGGTGGTCGCCTGCTCGCTCTCGCCCGCGACCTTCCGGCTGAAGGACCGGACCTCCAGCATCGCGTCGGTCAGTTCGTCCATCATGCGGTTGTACGCCGAGGCGATTCGCGCCATCGCCTCGCTCTCGGCGTCGGTGTCCATCCGGCGAGAGAGGTCGCCGTCGGCGGCGTCCTGCATGACCTCGCTGTAACTGTCGGCCTTTTGTTCGAGGTGGCCGTTGAGAGTCTCGGCGCGTTCCTTGGCCTCTTGGGCGTCCTTGCGTTCCCGTTCGGCGACCTGCTGGGCCTCCCGGGCCTCTTCGCGTGCCGACTCGGCGGCCCGAATCTTCTCGCCGATGGCGTCGCGCATGCTGGCGAACGCGTCGTAGAGTTGGCCGAGTTCGTCGATGCGGTCGCTCCGGAGGTCGGTGTCGAGGTCGCCGCGCTCTATCTCCTCGGCCTTCGAGGTGAGTTCGTTCAGCGTCGCGGTCGTCCGGCGCTCGAAGACCAGCGAGACCACGCCGAGCGCGAGGACCGCGGCCAGAATCGTCGTCAGCAGGCTGGTACCGACCCGGTCGCGCATCGAGAACGCGCTGGCCTTCGGCGCGTACGAGACCACGACCCAGTTGGCTCCGGCGACCGACTTGTGGTTGGCGACGAAGTTGTCGGTAGTGACGAGACCGTCGCTCGACCCCGCCGACTCGACGATGGCTTCTCCGGCGAGTTTACCGTCCAGTTTGGAGTCGCCGGTGTCGAACACCTCGTCGCCGTCGAGGTTGTACACCACCGTCTCGCCGTCCTTGACCGGTTGGTGGAGCCCGTTCACCTGTGCGGAGATGTTCGCGGTCAGGACCACGGCGCGGTCGGACTTGTCGGGAACGCGACTGACGAACGCGACGACGCGTCCCTCGCTCCCGGGCGCGTCGTACGGCCGACTCGAAACGAACACGTCGCTGGTCCGCTTGAGGTCCGCGGCCCGGTCGTCGGTCGCCCACGGGACACCGCTCTGTTGCAGGTTCGTGCCCGCGGCGTCGTCGTTCGAACTGACGACGACGTTCCACGACGTGGTGTTGACGAAGTGGACCGCCCGAACGTCGTCGGGGAGGGTCGGCTCTTGGGCTTCGAGGTAGTAGTTCACCCCGCGCTGGTTGTAGGTCCGGAACGCCTGCGCCTGCGAGAGCGTCCGGGTGAGCGTCCGCTTGCTCCGGACCCACTCGCCGAGTCTGCTCGCCTGCAGGTCGGCGGTCGAACTGATGCGGTTCTTCACGTCCTTCTCCAGCGCGTCCTGCGTGGAGGCGTAGTTGTAGGCGCCGACGCTGCTCGTGACGAGGACCACGACGAGGACGACGCCGAAGAACTTCGCGGCGAACGTCCGTCTGAAGACGTTCGGTATCGCTCCGGTCGGGAGTCGGTCTCCCAACCGTGACAGGAGTCCCCTCGACGGGTCTCCCGACGAATCGTCCGGTTCAGTAGCCATACTCGTGAGGAATCCCACTCAGCTCTTAATAACTTCGACCAGAATCAGAATTGATATTCGATTGTTGGACGTCTTACTAAGGAACGTTAAGAACTCGAATTAGTCGTCGTTCGGACGGTCTCGGCGGCGTTCGCACCGGGCGCGACTGCTCGAAAGAGGCCGAGCGCCACCCGCTCTCTGCCAGTGGGTATCGTGGGGCAGTCTCCGTCGGTTCCCCGCCACTCACCGACATCGGTCTACTCCGCGTCGGGGGCGAAGTTCCGGAGCAGGCGGTCGCCGAAGGCGAGGACGAGGAGCGCCCGGAAGAGGTCGGCAAGCTCCTGCGCTACGACGGCGAGCAGTTCACGATGGAGGATTTGGACTGGAGCGTGGTAGAGAAAATCATGGCCGACGAGGTCGATTACGACACAAGCCCGAGGACTGGCTGGCGTAGGGACTCGTCACGCATCGGCCCTTACTCCCTGAGTCTCTACGTAATTTCTATATAGAAGCCGAGATGCGGCTTACTCTATCGGTGACCGAAAGGGTTTTGCAGATGATTCCTAGCGATTGAATTTCATCCAGAACCACTATAATAGATATTAAATTAAGATTCTAAAACACTACGCTTGAGTGGTTGCGTTCATCGTCCAGTAAGGGACGTCTGGCCCAGGTTCTAGGAATCCAGAAAGGAAATCCCAACTCACATCATTTGACCCATCATTGTAGGTATGGCAGTAAATGCATTCGATTTTTTCGGTGTTACTTGATGAACTTCGGTTAATCGGAGTTACAAGTGTGCTAAACCCTGACTGGAAAGATTGGTCATTCCCGTCTGTAGGTGTTCCCGGTTCATCGTATTCGATCCGAGGGCCATAGTCCTTGTACTGCTCATAGGTCATTCGTGAGTCTGAATCGACTCCATCAACATTACTTCGAGTTTGTTCTGTGGCTGTCCAGTAGGTAGTATCCCATGTAATTACTGCACTATCCCGCGACCCTACTTCCTTCGTTGAATCTCCTATATTATTATCCCACTCGCTTAATTCGAAATAGCAGGAAACGTCGTATTCGGAACTAGAAATTTCAGTTACGCTAATCGTGATGTTCGTACTTGAATCTTCAGATGGATCACCGTATCGTTGAGTCGAAACATCGCTTGGAGATTCTTTACTCATTTTATTCTTTAATCCGTATCTCTCTGCCAGCTCTTTTGCTTGTTGTAAGTTCCCGGCCCAAACTAGCTTTCTAAATGCTTCTAAAGGGAACTTGTCTTTACTTGGATTTGCGGACACGGTTGAAACTCCGGAGATGGTTAGCGCACTAGCACCAATGCCTTTCAACAGAGTCCTCCTCTTGCGTGACATCACTATCCCCTTTATTTCCTGCCGTAAAGTTCTTTATGGTTAATATAATAATATAAATATAACCGAGAGTTAGAAAATTACTAAAACAGTTGTGTATTAATAGAACTTGCAATGCGAGAAAAAGAAAACAAGAAATCCAGTAGAAGAGGGTTCTTGAAAGGTTTTAGTGGTTCTCTCGGGGTTGCAACAGGAATGTCCGGACTCAGTTCCGGGAAAAAGGATTCTGTTGGGCCTGTACACGCACGAGGACAACGAATCTATACCTATCGGCCCACAAGTGGAGAGAATTTCGTCTGCAATGAAAGATTCGTTAGTTCAGGACTGAAAAAATATGGTACAAACGTGGTCCACTTCGACCAAGTAGAAATCCCTCGAGAGATGGTCCCCAAGCGCCATAAAAACCCAGATAAATCATTTACAAAAAAGAGAAAAGAAATGGCAATCATAGGAACACCAAAAGAGCATGTGGAAGAAGAAAACCAAATTAGAAAAAGGTCTTCGACAGAGTCCGTTACGACACAAGTGACCTACAACGGTCCGCTTTACACTTACCGAAGTGCTGAAGGGGCCTCCAATGGTGATGTCCAGGAACGTGAATCACCGATAAACACGGGTTGGAGTAATGATTTAAATTATAACACGGCGTCAGAAATCCGGGACGTGTTCCAAGCGACAATGGATTGGAACCAACCGATTCCTACGGACATCCAGAACTCTACAAGATACGTAAATATTTCTGATAGCGATGGGACGTTCAAACAACGATCCTCAAGTGCCGAGGCAATGGACGAGATCGATACCACGAAGCAATGGCACGTTCGACTTTACAACATCGGCGACTACAAGTACAGCAATCACTCTGTCGTCGGCCAAGCGCACGTTGACCCTTACGATCACGGCCTGCGTAAATACCTGCACCTCCTCCCCTATGTAAACGATCTCTCCGTTAATTGGTACTTTGACAAGGCCCGTGAGCGTGTCCTTGATGACTGGGGCTATAATGGATTCTCATACACTCGAAACAATGTCGGAAACGACAATTTCGATTCGGACGACTCGCATAACGGAGAAATAGGACTCATATCTAATTAGTTTACTAACAGATTGAAGTTGCTGGAAACTGTATTCTTTTTCATGGTCCGACAACAAACGAGAACAGAAATGGCAGTCGTTCTCGCCGAGTGGTTCGCGAATACGTTAGCCGAATCGACTTGGCTTTCGATAATAGTCTCGATCACGTTCGGAGTATTATCGTCACTGTCATTATTACTGTATTATTCTATTCAAGATATCAGCTTAACCTTTCAAGGAATATTACTAGTTATCCTCTCATTTGGAGCTATTTCAGCAGTACCGTTGTTCTTACTGCTACGGTTCTCAGTAGTATCTCCGATAGCTCTGTTCGTCGTGATGGCGTATGCGTTCGCTAACGTGAATAAAATTCAGGGACCGGGTGAACCCTTGACCCCCCTCGTAATATTCTCGTTTATACCTCTTATTGTCATGGTAATCCTAGCTATCGTGGAGGTAGCCGTTCGTTCCATTACGTGAGTGGTCGCCTGTTTTGCGAGACGTGCGCCGCGAGGAATTCCCGGAGTGCGCCTGTGAAGAACTCCGGGTTGTCGAGGTTCGAGGCGTGGCCAGCACCCGGAACCTCCCGAACCGTCACGTTCGGAATCTCGTCCGCCAACCTTGGAACGTGGCGCTTGACGAACCCCAATTCGTTCTCGCCGTACAGCACCAGCGTCGAGACCGAAATCTCCGAGAAGTCGAGGTTCGTCTCCGAAAAGCCCATGGTGGCGCGGATGACCTGCCAGTCAAGAGCGCGGGGGGACGACCGCAGGTCGGCACGCGCTGTCGCCGGTCTACTCCGCGTCGGGGACGAAGTTCCGGAGGAAGCGGTCGCCGAACGCGAGGACGAGGAGCGCGCCCAGCAGGTCGAACACCACGTCCAGCAGGGTGTCCGCCGCGCTGTACTGGACGAGCAGGGGTTCGATACCGAGGCGGCGACTGACCGCGTGGACGACGTACTCCAGCAGTTCCCAGACGAGACCGGCGCAGACGATGGCGGCGAGAACCCGCGGACGGGGGTCGCGCCCGTGGCGACGGGCGGCGGCGTGGACGACGCCGCCGAGGAGCGTCGCCGAGAGCGTGTGCGTGACGTGGTCCCACCACCACGTGTCGTCGTACGGTCCGAGCATCCCGACGGCGTGGGCCAGCATCGCGACGGCGGTGTAGACGCGTTGCCACGGGCGGAACGCCACGCCGTACCCGCGTTCGACGGCGTCCGGAAGGAAGGTGGCGGCGAGTGCGCCGACGGCGTTCACGGCGGCACCCGGATTCCGCCGCCGAAGACCCTCCCCGAAAACGGCGACGATGCCCCACCGGACGGCGCGTTCGACCGTGTTCGCCACCGCGGTCCGCGTGGTCCGACTCATGCGTGTCGCAGGGAGTAATCGGCGAACCGACAAATAGGTTGGTCCGCGGGACGACGTTCGTCGCGGGCGGCCTTCGAGCGTCGCCGTCGGAGTCTACTGCTCGTCGGCCAGTCGAATCCCCCGCGAGATAACGTACATCAGCACGACGCCGGACCCGACCGCCAAGACGAACTGCGTCGCCACCGTGAACATCGCTCTGAGGGCCGAGTTGTCCTCGAAGAGAAAGACGAAGGCGAACGGGACGAGGGAGACGGCGACGAACAGTCCGACGAGACGGGCGAGCGGAATCGCCTCGCGGAGCACCTGCTTCCAGTCTATCGCGCCCGTCTTCGGGTCGAGGAACGGAGGGGACGGCGACATTCGTCACGATGTACCTGTCTCTCAGCATATGAGTGTTCTGTTCGTCGTGCCGAGAATCGGCCGAGGCAGGACGAACACGGCCGCTACGCTACCACGCGTACTCCTCGCGGGGGTCCACGTCGTCGCGCTCGCTGTCGTAGACTCGTTCGCCCTCCACGAACACCTGCCGTGCGTCGGAGTCCAACTCGAACATCGGTCCGTCCCAGACTACGAGGTCGGCGTCGGTGTCCGCTTCGAGGGTTCCCACGCGGTCCTCGATGCCCAGAATCTCGGCCGGGTTCCGCGTGACGGTCCGGAGCGCCACGTCCGCCGGAAGCCCCTCGCGGACCGCGAGACCGACGCAGACGTCGAGATGCTCCTGCGGGAGCACCGGCGCGTCGGTCTGGATGGCGACCTTCACGCCCGCCTCGTGGAGGATGCCCGGCGTCTCGAAGGTGATGTTCCGGAGTTCGTACTTGCTGGCCGACGAGATGGTCGGGCCGACTACGGCGGGCACGTCGCGCTCGACGAACTCCTCGGCGAGGACGTGGCCCTCCGTCGCGTGTTCGATGGAGAGATTCTCGATGCCGAACTCGTCGGCGATGCGGAACACCGTGGCGATGTCGTCGGCGCGGTGGGCGTGGACCCGAAGTGGCAGGTCGCCTTCCACGACGCGGGCGAGGTTCTCCATGCCCAAGTCGCGCTCGAAGGGGTCGCCCTCGTCGCGAGCGTTCTCGCGTCGTTCGACGTAGTCCTCGGCCTCCATCAGCGCCTGCCGGAGCGTGGCCGCGACGCCGGGCCGAGTCGATGGCTGGCGGTCCTTCTGGTCGCCGTGGAACCGCTTGGGGTTCTCGCCGAACGCCGCCTTCATGCCGTCCTCGCGGACGAGCATCCGGTCGGCGACGTCGCCGTAGGTCTTCATCGAGCAGATGACGCCCCCGATTACGTTCGCGCTCCCCATCCGGGCCGAGACGGTCGTGACGCCGCCCTGAAACGCGTGCCGGAGTTCCTCGTCGCGCGGGTGGAACCCGTCGAGCGCGTTGACGTGGGGCGTCACGGGGTCGGACACCTCGTTGAAGTCGCCGTCCTCGGGTTCGCCCCACTCGGCCATTCCGGCGTGACTGTGGGCGTCGACGAGTCCGGGGGTGACGTGGTGGCCCTCGGCGTCGAACACGTCGGCGTCGTCCGGAATCTCCACCTCGTCGTCCGGACCGACCGCCGAAATCTCGCCGTCCTCGACCAGCACCGTCCCGCCGTCTATCGTGCCGCGCTCCAAAACCGTGTGGACCGTCCCATTGACGATTGCTCGCACGACTCGTAGGTCAGGAAGTGTGAGTAATAGAGTTTCGGTTCGAAACTCCATCCCGCGACCGGAAGAGAGGACGACGTTTCGTCGGTATCGCCGTCTTCTACCGACGACCGAACAGTCCACCCGCTACGTCAGGGATGGATGTGCTCCGCCTCTGTTCTAACACTTGCTGCCTCCTATCTTCTCAGCGTCGCAGAATTGGTCTTCCCCCGTCACGACGACCGACAGGTCGCCCTCTTCGTTCACGAGGTCGTTCGAGACCAGCGTTATCGAGCTATCACAGTGTTCGGTGCTGTGCGCTTTGGAGAGACAGCCGTCCGTCGATACCGTCGCTCCGACTTGCCCGGTCAGTCCGACTAGGAGTCCGAGTGCGACGACCGCGACGAGCAGTTTCTTGTTCATAGGTAACACCCGGCCATACAATATAACTTACCGACAATAAATCAAGGGAACAAAGTGGCCGATTCTCCGCTACCCTGAAAGATAAACCCGGGTCACGGCATACCACACCCATGTATCGACGCGACCTGCGCGACACCGCGACCGACGACCTGCTGGCCGACGCCGCGACCGCCGAGACGGCCGAGCAAGTCGTGGCGGAACCCGGCGGCGACCGCCTCGTCTACGCCGAGAGCCGCGAGCATCGGACGAACCTCCTGTTGAGAGACGGCGACGAGACCAGAACGCTCACCAGCAGAGGCGTCCTCGCCCAGCGCTACACCCACCTCGACACGCGGTGGTTCGACTGGCACCCCGAGGGCGACGCCATCGCCTACGCCGGTGAGGACGGGGAGGGCCTCTCCGTCTGGACCGTAGACACCGAGATGGGCGAGAAGCGTCGCGTCACGAACCACGATGCGCTCGACTCTCAGCCCCGGTTCTCGCCCGGCGGCGACGAAATCGCGTTCGTGACCGACAACTGGTCGCCGGGGTCCCTCGCCGTCGCCGCCGCGGACGGCCGCCGCGTCGAGGTCCTGCGCGACGACGAGTTCCTCTACGCCGACCCCCAATGGGGCGGCGACGGCGCGCTCTACGCCGTCCGGACGCGCCACCGCGACCTGTCGGACCGCGCGAGCCAGGTCGTCCGCGTGACCCGCGACGGTGAGGTCGAACCGGTTTTCGCCGAGGAGTCGGTCAACGCCTACGCGCCGCGGCCGCGCCCCGACTCGGACGAACTCGCGTTCGTCCACGACGGGAGCGGGTTCGACGCGCTCTACGTCACCGGCCCGGACCGCGCCGACCCCGAGCGACTGCTGGCCGAGCGCGGGACCGACTTCGGCGCGCCCTCGTGGGACGCCGCGGGAGAGACCCTCGCGGTCACGGCGACGCGGCGGGGCGACGTGAGCGTCCGGACCGTCTCACGTGACTCGGGCGAGAGCGAAACCATGACCGACGCTTCCGGCGACCGCTACTTCCCCGAGTGGCGGGACGGCGACGTTCTCGCTGTCGCCGCGGACCCGACCACGCCCCCGGAAGTCCGCAACCTCTCGACCGGCGAGCGCGTGACCGGCCGACCGCCCGCGGGTCTCGACGCCCGGTTCGTAGAACCGGAGGCGATTACCTACGATTCGACGGACGGGGTCGAGATTCACGCGATGGTCTACCTCCCGGAGGGCCACGAACGGGCCGACCCCGACTCGGTTCCCCTGCTCGTCCACCCCCACGGCGGTCCCACCGCGTTCGACGGCTACGAGTTCAACCACCGCGCCCAGTACTTCGCCGCGCAGGGGTTCGCCGTGATAGAACCCAACTACCGCGGGTCCAGCGGGTTCGGCCGGGAGTTCCGGAACCGCAACGACTTCGCGTGGGGCGAGGGCGACCTCGACGACGTGGTGAACGCGGCGGACGCGCTCGCGGACGCCTACGACGCGGTGGACCCCGACCGGGCGGGCATCTTCGGCGGGAGCGGCGGCGGCCTGATGACGGTCAACGCGCTCGGAAGGACCGACCGCTTCGACGCCGGAGCGGCCTTCTACGGCGTCTACGACTACGAGACGTTCGCGGACGACACCGACGACGTGGGCTGGCGACTGATGAAGCGCGAACTGGGCTTCCCCGCGACCGACATCGACAACTACCGCGAGGCGAGTCCGATTCGGTCGGTCCCCGACATCGACGTGCCGCTGCTCGTCCTCCACGGCGAGGAGGACGCTCGCGTCCCCGTCAGCCAGTCCGAGCAACTGGTCGAGGAGTTGGAGCGACACGGCAAGCGCTACGAGTTCCAGCGCTACGAGGACGAGCCACACGGCTTCCTGAAGCGCGAGAACGTTTTCGACGCCTACTCGCGGGTCGCCGACTTGTTCGCCAAGTACCTCGAAATCGACCCCGACGACGGGAGCAGTCGGCCCCACCGTCCGGGCGACGCGGAGTAGGTCGGTCCGAAAAGTAGCCGCGAGAGACTCCGGTCAGCGACCCTCGAACGTGGCGTCCTCGTCCTCGCCGAACGCGGCGAGTCCGGCCGCGTAGTCCTCCGTCGCGGCGAGTCGAGTGATAGCGTCGCTCTCGGCAGCCATCTGGGCGGGCAAGCGCCGACCGTAGCTCTCGGCCAGCAGGCGCTTGGTCGCGCCGTAGGCCTTCGTCGGGCCGTCGGCGAGGTCGGTCGCGAGCGCCGCGAGTCGGTGCTCGAATGAGTCGGACTCGACCGCTTCGGTCGCGAGACCCATCTCGACCGCCTCGTCGGCGGCGATGGGTTCGTCGAGTAGTGCTATCTCCTTGGCCTTCCGCAGTCCCACGAGTCGGGGCAGGAAGTAGGTCGAACCCCCGTCGCCGGAGAGACCGATTCGGGGGTAGGCGAACTCGAACCGGGCGTCGTCGCTTGCCACCACGATGTCGGCGCAGAGCGCGAGACCCAACCCGCCGCCCGCGGCCACGCCGTTCACCCCGGCGACGACGGGTTTTCTGACCCCGGCGAGGTGACCGACCGCGGCGTGGAGTCGCGTGGCGATGCGCCGGAGTCTGCGGGCGTCCTCGCGGGTACCGTCCATGCCCGAGAGGTCCGCGCCGGTGCAGTACGCGCCCTCGATTCCGGCGAGGACGATGCACCTGACCGCGGGGTCGTCCGCGACCGACTCCACCGCGGCCTGTAACTCCGCGGCGGCGTCGGCGTCGAGGGCGTTGTGCGTCTCGGGGCGGTCCAGCGTGATTCGGGCGACGGCGTCGGTTCGCTCGACGGTGACGTGTTCGGTGTCGCTCATGTGTGAGTATCTGTCGCCGGAACGGATAAATCGCCGCGTGTCGGTAGCGGACGCCGCCACCGACTTCGAGTCGGGACAGCGCGGCCGACGGCGGCCCCTGCACCGGACCGGATATTCGTCCGACAGGATTCGGCGAAAATCCCGCGCCGTACTGCCACGAACTCGGAAGGTCAATTCTTTAATACCCGGCGCGGAACCGTAGGGGTATGAAGCGAGTCGACGTTGCAATCGTCGGTGGCGGTCCGGCCGGGACGTCCGCCGCGCGGGCGGCCACCGAACAGGGGGCCGACGCACTCCTCGTCGAGAAGGGCGTTCCGCGCGCCGACCGCGAGGAGTTGGGACCGGACTCGACGGACGCCGCCGGGATGCTCGACTACTGGGTGGACATCATGGACATCCCGTTCGAGGAGATTCCCGACCACGTCGTCCTCCGGGAGTTGGACCGGACCGAGTTCCTCGGTCCGAACGAGGACTGCGTCATGGAGGACACGGGCATCGAGTCCTCCTACGACGGGTTCGGCTTCACCTTCGACCGGCCGCGGATGGACGACTGGCTCCGCGACCGGGCCGAGCGGGCCGGGGCGGAGTACCGCGTGGGCGTCGGCGTCACCGACGTGGAGACCGACCTCACGGGGTCGCCGACCCACACCCTCCAGCTCTCCGACGGTGAGGAAATCGAGGCCGACTACCTCGTGCTGGCCGACGGTCCACAGCGACAGGTCACGATGCGCGTGCTGGACCGACTCTCGCCCGACGACCGCAAGGTCTCGGACGTGATGGCCCCGAACACGGCCAACCACATCGCGTATCAGGAGTACCGGGAGTTCCCCGAGGAACTGTTCGACGACAGTTCGCTCAAGTTCTGGTGGGGCGTGATGCCGGGCGAGACGGCCTACCCGTGGGTGTTCCCCAACGACGGGACGGTCGCTCGCGTCGGTCTCACGATGCCCATCGGGATGACCCTCGACGACGTGGACGACCCCGAATCCTACGACCTCCTCCGACCCGAGGACGACGCCCTGCCCCGACCCGCCGAGTACATCGAGCGACTGCTCGAACGCGAGTACGGCGACGAGTACGACCCGAGCGACTTCCCGCTGGTCGAGGACCGCGGCAAGAGCGGCGGGACCGAGACCTACCCCATCTCCTCCACGCGACCCGTCGACTCGCCCACGGCGGCCAACGTCGCCGTCGTCGGCGGCGCGATGGGGACCACCTCGGCGTTCCACGAGGGCGGCTACCACGTCGCGGTCCGGACCGGGGCGATAGCGGGCGAACTCGCCGGAAAGGGCCGCCTCGACGCCTACAACGACCGCTGGAAAGAGGCCATCGGCGACGAGATAACCCGGAACGTCACCTTCGCCGATATCGTGGCCGACTACGGTCCCGACGACTGGGACCGGACGTTCTCGATGGCGAGCGACCTGCTCGCCGACGAGGGCGAGGGCGGACTCCTGAAGTACAAACTCTCGTCCGGTTTGACGGGCGCGAAACTCGTCACGAAGTACAAGACGGTCAAGCGCAAGTACAGGAAGGGCAAGTACGTCCAGTTCCGCGAAGACGAGTACGAGTTCTGAGTCGGCGATTTACTCGGACGGAATCGAGCGAAGCGGTCACTCGGTCCCGTCGGCCCGGAAGACCAGACAGTAACTGTGGTCGTAGCCGTAGCCGTAGGTTCCGCCGTCCCGCTCGGTCTGCTCCTCGCCCTCCCATCCGACGACTACCTCGCCTTCGAAGCGCAGCGACTCGGAGACGGCATCGGCCACGTCCCACGCCAGCGTCGTCACCCTCTCCTCGTGCTTCATGTTCGAGATATCCACGAGGACAGTAGCGTCGGCGGCCGCGTGGTCGGCCAGTCTGGCGAACAGGTCGGTGAGGTCGGCGAGGTACGCCTCGTAGTCGCTCTCGCTCTCGGCCGCGTAGTTCCGGAAGGGGTTCACCGCCATCGACCGCTCCATGTACGGCGGCGAGGTGAGACAGCAGTCGAACGCCGGGAATCGGTCGAAGTCGAGGTCGAGCGCGCTGGCCCGTCGGACGTTCTCTGGGCGGTCGATTCGGTCGCGGACGAGTTCGACCCGGTCCTCCTCGTACTCGACACCGTACGGCACTCGACCCAGTTCCTCGGCGACCGTGAGGGTGGTCCCGAATCCGGCGAAGGGGTCGAAGACGGTGTCGCCCGACTCGGAGAACTCCCGGAGGAAGTGTCGAACGTACGCCTCCGGCGTCCGCACGTCGTCGTACTCGGCCGGGATGTCGGTCTCCCGGTCGTGTTCGAGGGTGAGGAACGTCTGCACGAGGAGCAACTTCTGGCGGGTACCTGATAACTGCTGGGTGTCGATGCGGGTCGCTCCCCTCCGATAGTTTGACAGTCCTCCGCACACCTCCCGTTCACCAATGACCGACTCCGGGATTCGCGTCTTCGACGGCCACAACGACACCCTGCTGGACCTCCACCTCGAAGAGCGCGGCGGCGGCCGCTCGTTCTTCGAGCGGAGCGAATCGGGCCACGTGGACCTGCCGCGAGCGCGCGAGGGGAACCTCGGCGGGAGCTTCTTCGCCGTGTTCGTCCCGAACGACGGCTACGAGTACGAGCGCACCGAGACCGACGAGGGGTACGAGACGGACCTGCCGCCCGCCGTGGACCACGAGCGCGCCAAGTCGTTCACCTACGACGCGCTGGCGCGCCTCCACCGCGTCGCGGCCGAGTCGGACGGCGCGGTGCGAGTCGTCGGCGAGTACGACGCCCTCGAAGCCGCGCTGGCCGACCCCGACGCCCTCGCGGCGATTCCCCACCTCGAAGGCGCGGCGGCGGTCGCGCCGGACTTTTCGAACCTCGATTTCCTCTACGCCGCGGGAGTCCGCTCCGTCGGGTTGGTGTGGAGTCGCCCGAACGCGTTCGGTCACGGTGTCCGGTTCGAGTACCCCGGCACGCCCGACACCGGCCCGGGACTGACCGAGGCGGGCCGAGACCTCGTGGCGGCCTGCAACGACCGCGGCGTCCTCGTGGACCTCGCCCACGCCACGGCGGCCACCTTCCGAGACGCCGCCGAACTCACGACCGACCCCCTGGTCGTGAGCCACGGGGCCGCCCGCGGCGTCTGCCCGCTGAGTCGCAACCTGACCGACGAGCAACTCGACGCCGTGGCCGACTCCGGCGGCGTCGTCGGCATCACCTTCGCGGCGAGTCAAATCCGGCCAGACGGAGCGGGGGACCCCGAGACGCCGATTTCGACGCTCGCGGACCACGTCGAGTACGTCGCCGACCGTGTGGGCGTCGAACACGTCGCGCTCGGGTCGGACTTCGACGGCGCGACCGTCATCGACTCGGTCGGCGACGCGGCCGGGCTTCCGGACGTACTCGCGGAGATACGGCGTCGGGGGTTCGGCGACGACGAGGTGCGGTCCATCGCGCAGGGCAACTGGCTTCGCGTGATTCGAGAGACGTGGGCGTAGCGTCGGTGGACCGATAGCTGGGCGCGGCGACGTGGGAAGACGGGAACACAACGTCGAAACCAGAACGCACTACTCTCTCCAACTCTTCCTGTAACTGTCGTGGGTGATTCCGGATACCGTAGCGTAGCGAAGCACCCGACGGTCGTCCGACTGTATCGGTTCGTCGTCGTCGGGGCGAGCGCGGCCCTCGTACAGACCGTCGTGCTGTGGCTACTCGTCGAGTACGCTGGTCTCAACTATCTGGTCGCGGCCACGCTGGCCATCGAGATGACGATTATCCTCCAGTTCTTCGTAAACAACGCGTGGACGTTCCAGCACGCGCAGTACACCGCCAGATACGACTACCTCGTCGGCCTGCTCCGGACGAACGTCGTCCGCGGAACCGCGATTCCGCTCCAGTTGGCACTGCTCTGGGCGTTCGTCAACTGGGCTGGGTTCGTCTACCTCGTCGCCAACGGGTTCGCCATCTTCATCAGCGGACTGTACCGGTACTATCTCGACTCGCGCTGGACGTGGCAGATTGCCTGACGGACCGGGAGAAGAACGCGACGCCTTCGAGAGGGTGATTCCGGGGTGTAGCTACTCGCACCGATGTCCTGCGGTACAACACCGTTCCGTCACTGGAAAAACGGGAGTCGAGTTTCGGGAGTTACATCGACTCGTTCAGCGCGGCCTCGATATCGAGGTGGCCGTTGCCGTGGTACTTCGCCGAACCGACGTCCCGCGCGGTCGATTCGAGGTGGTCGCGGATTTCGGCGGGCGTCGCGTCGGGGTTGGCGCTCTTGACGAGCGCGGCGGCCGCAGTGACCTGCGGGGCCGCCATGCTGGTTCCGGACTTCCACCCGTACGACGGGACCATGCTGTCGTCGTCGCCCCACTCGAAGACGGTGCTCAGCACCATGTCGTACTGCCAGTTGGCGTCGGTGCCCTTGGCCTCGGTGTCGTAGTTCCCGCCGTGCGCGCTGATGTCGATGGCGTCGCTCCCGTAGTTAGTGTACGGCGCGGGGACGGTGGGCGACTCGTCGAGTTTGTTGAACGCCGCGCGGTAGTTCCGGATGAACTTCCCGTTGCCCTTGTCGTCCCAGCGGTAGCCGACGGGACCGGTCGCGCTCACGCTCATCACGTTGTCGGCCTCGTTGGGGAGGCTGAGGACGTCACCGTCGGTGTCGAGGTTGACGCCGTCGTTGCCCGCGGCCGCGACCATCAGGGTGCCCTGCGACGCCGCGTAGTCGGTCGCTCGCTCGATGGAGTCCTTCAGGAGTTGGTTCTCCTTGTTGTCGGGGAGCGGGTACACGCCGAGGCTCATGTTGGCCGCGTCGGCCTCGATGTCGCCAGCGTAGGTCATCGCGGCGATGATGTCGCCGAAGAACGCGAACGGCCCGGTGAACACCCGGAGCGCCACCAGTTCGGTCCCCGGTGCGGTGCCGACGATGCCCTCGTCGTTCGTGTCGTCGCCCGCGATGATGCCAGCGACGTGGGTGCCGTGGTCGTTGTACCACGGCGTGAAGTCGCCGCCGTCGCCCGTGAAGTTCTTCGAGAGGTCGGTGTTGAGCGACCCTTTGAGGTCCGGGTGGTTCGGTATCGCGCCCGAGTCGAGGACCGCCACGCGGGTCCCCTCGCCGCGGGTCTTGCCGTGAACACCCGAGACGCCCTGTGACTGCTTGTCCCACTGGAGTTGCGAGAGCTTGTGCGGCCCGGGTTCGTCGCCGTTCCCGTTGTCCTCCGCCTGCGCGAAGTCGAACTTCAGTTCCACGTCCTTCGAGAAGGCCGCGCCCTCGGCGTCGGCCTTCTGGGCTTCGACCACCGCGAGGTCGATCTGGCTCAGGTCGTGGACCACGTCGAGTCCGTCGAGGACGCCGTCGGACGCCGACTCGAGGTCCACGAGGTATCGTTTCTCGGCCGACGACGCCGAGACCGTCGGCGTCAGCGCGAGTCCGCCGAGCGCCGCGCCTGCACTTTTCAAGAACGAACGTCGATTGGTTTTGTTTATCATAGCCGAGAATGAACGTTCATTCTACTTGAATATATATATATATTTCTCCCAGATTGAAATTAAGAACTGGCGAAGAGGAACAAAACATGGCGACGACTAGCGGACCGGTGGATATCGCGAGAAAACGACGGGACGTTACAGAGGGCCGTTAGAAGCCCTTTCCGAGCAGTTCGCGGGCGATGATGTTCTTCTGAATCTCGGTGGTGCCCTCGTAGATCTGGGTGATCTTCGCGTCGCGGTAGAACCGCTCGACGGGGAAGTCGTTGACGTAGCCAGCGCCGCCGTGAATCTGGACGGCCTCGTCGGCCACGTCCACGGCCACGCTGGAGGCGAACTCCTTGGCCATGCTGGCGAGTTTCGTGACGTCCTCGCCCTGATCGACGTTCCACGCGGCCTTGTAGGTCAGGTTACGCGCGGCCTCCGTCTGGGTGTGCATCTCCGAGAGTTTGTGCTGGATGGCCTGGAACTCCGAGATGGGTCGGTCGAACTGCTCGCGCTCTTGGGCGTAGTCGAGCGCGGCCTCGCAAGCCCCCTTGGCGATGCCGACGCCCTGCGCCGCGACCGCGGTCCGGGTCTCGTCGAAGAACTGCATCTGCTGGAGGAAGCCCATCCCGCGCGTCCCGACGAGGTTCTCCTCGGGCACGCGCACGTCGTCGAGGATGAGTTCCGCGGTGTCGGAGGCCCGGATGCCCAGTTTGCCCGTTATCTTCTCGGCCTCGAACCCGTCGCGGTCGGATTCGACCACGATCTGACTGAACCCGTTGTACCGACCGTCGGCGTCGGGGTCGGTCTGACAGAGGACGACGTAGTAGTCGCCGACCGACCCGTTCGTAATCCACATCTTGTTGCCGTTGATCACCCACTCGTCGCCGTCCTTCTCCGCGCTGGTGGAGACCGACGAGACGTCCGACCCGGTGTCGGGTTCGGAGATGGCCGCGCCCATGATGGCGTCGCCCGCCGCGACCGGCGAGAGGAACCGCTCTTTCTGGTCGTCGGTACCGAACTCCATGATGGCGTGAGCGCCGAACGAGGCCGACGTGACGCAGAGACCGATACCGGGGTCCACGGCGAACAGTTCCTCGGTGATGATGGCCGATTCGAGGTTGTTGTAGCCCGCGCCGCCGTACTCCATCGGGATGATGGAGCCGAGCATCCCCATCTCGGCGGCCTTGTCCATGACCTCGTGGGGGTACTTCTCTTCGACGTCGTACTCTTGGGCGACCGGTTCGATCTCGTTCTCGGCGAACCGCCGCACTTCCTCTCGAATCTGCTTCTGTTCGTCGGAGAGTCCGAAGTCCATGCGCGGAATTTGCACACCCACCCGTAAATCGTTTCGTAACCGTGAGTAAACTAGTGGCGAGTTTCTAATCTTCGATAGGGAAACGTTGAAACGGCCAGCAAGTGACCCTACGCGTATGGACGTAGAAGATATCAACACCATCGCGGTTCTCGGAGCGGGCAACATGGGCCACGGCATCGCGGAGGTCGCGGCCCTCGCCGGGTACGAGGTCAACCTGCGCGACATCAAAGAGGAGTTCGTCCAGAACGGCTACGAACAGATCGAGTGGAGCCTCGACAAACTGGCCGAGAAAGACCAGATTTCCGAGGCGGAGGCCGAGTCCTCCCTCGACCGCGTGACGCCGCTCGTGGACTTCGAGGAGGCCGTCTCGGACGCCGACTTCGTGGTCGAGGCGGTCCCAGAGAAGATGGACATCAAGAAGGACGTGTACGGTGAGTTGGAGGAGTACGCGTCCGACGAGGCGGTGTTCGCCACCAACACCTCCAGCCTCTCGATCACCGAACTCTCGGAGGTCACCGAGCGACCCGAGCGGTTCTGCGGGATGCACTTCTTCAACCCGCCGGTCCGGATGCAACTCGTGGAGGTCATCTCGGGTGCCCACACCGACGACGAGGTGCTGGACCTCACCGAAGACCTCGCCGAGGAGATGGGCAAGACGCCCGTCCGCGTCCGCAAGGACAGCCCCGGATTCATCGTGAACCGCATCCTCGTTCCCCTGATGAACGAAGCGGCGTGGATGGTCGAGTCGGGCGACTACACCATCGAGGAGGTGGACAGCGCGACCAAGTTCGACATGGGCCTGCCGATGGGGAGCTTCGAACTCGCCGACCAAGTCGGCATCGACGTGGGCTACCACGTCCTCGACTACATGCACGAGGTGCTGGGCGACGCCTACGAACCCTGCCCGCTCCTCGCCCAGAAGGTCGAGGAGGAGAAACTCGGCAAGAAAACCGGCGAGGGGTTCTACGACTACGAGGACGGCGGTGCCCAGATTCCGACCGACGCCGGGAGCGAGGACGCGGTTCGCCGCCTCCAAGCGGTGATGGCCAACGAGGTCGCCAAACTGGTCGCGAACGACGTGGCCGACCCCGACGCCATCGACGAGGCCGTGATGCTCGGCGCTGGCTTCCCCGACGGTCCGGCGCGAATCGCCGACGACGCCGGTCTCGAAACGCTCGCGGACACCCTCGACGACCTCCACGAGGAGACCGGTGCCGAGCGATACGCGGCCAGCGACTACCTCCGCGAGGCCGCCGCCGAAGGCGGTTTCTACGGCGGTTCGGACGACGCCGACGAGGGCGAGTACGACTACGACACCATCCGCGTCGAGAAGCCCGGCGAGATGGTGGGCAAAGTGGTCCTCGACCGACCCCACCGGATGAACACGGTCAGCGAGGACCTGCTGGACGAACTCGGCGACGCCATCGACGCGCTGGAAGAAGACGACGACGTGCGCGCGCTCCTGCTCGTCGGCGAGGGCGACAAGGCCTTCTCCGCGGGCGCGGACGTCCAGAGCATGGCCGCGGGCGGCGGCGACCCCCTGCAGGCGGTCGAACTCTCGAAGAAGGGCCAAGAGACCTTCGGCAAACTCGAAGCCTGCCCGATGCCGGTCGTCGCGGGCATCGACGGCTACTGCCTCGGCGGCGGGATGGAGATGGCGACCTGCGCCGACATGCGCCTCGCCACCGAGCGCTCCGAGATGGGCCAACCCGAACACAATCTGGGTCTCCTGCCCGGATGGGGCGGCACCCAGCGCCTCAAGCACATCGTCGGCGAGGGCCGCGCCAAGGAGATCATCTTCACCGCCGACCGCTTCGACCCCGAGACGATGGCCGACTTCGGCTTCGTCAACGAGATTGTCGAAGTCTCGGCGTTCGAGGACCGCGCCTTCGAACTCGCGGCCGACCTCGCGGCCGGACCGCCCATCGCCCAGAAGTACACCAAGCGCGCGATGCTCGCGGGCCGGGACGACACCGACGCCGGACTCGAAGTCGAGTCCCAAGCGTTCGGCCACCTGATGAACACCGATGACCTGATGGAAGGCGTCACGGCGTTCATGGGCGACGGTGAGCCGGACTTCGAAGGGAAGTAAGGCGAACGCCGTCAGAGGTAGGCTCTGACGGAAGCGAGCCAGAATTCAAAGGGAAGTGAGCCGCGCCCGGGTGTGAACGCCCGACACGGCCGCCTTCGGGCGATAACGGAACGTTTAAACTAATCCGGCCGGAACGAAGAAATGCACTCGCAGTGAGTGTGGACGTACGCTCCGTTGGTGTAGTCCGGCCAATCATTCGGGCCTTTCGAGCCTGTGACCAGGGTTCAAATCCCTGACGGAGCATCATTTTGCAGAAAACTACCCTAGAACAGCGGCGGTTCTTCAATTCTGATTTCTCGCTGACTCACTCGAACCACAACTCGCCGAACGACTCGAAGAACGACCGCCCGGTGTCGAGTCGCTCGTAGCGTATCCGCAGGTCGCGGGCGACGCCTTCCACGCTGTCGGCGTGGGCGTCGAACTCCTCGCGGTAGGTCCGTTCTAACCGGTTGCTGACGTAGGCCCGGAGCGACTCGTCGCTTTCGAGCGCCTCGAAGACGGCGTCGCGGCCGGTCGGCAGGTCGCGTTCCTCGGGCGCGACGACGTGGGCGAGAACGACCTGATTCGAAGCCAGCGCCTCCAGTCCCGCGTCGATTGCCTCGACGTCCCCGAGGAAGTCGCTGCAGACCACGACCAGCGCCTTCGAGTCGATGGTGGCGGCGTAGTCGGCCAGCGCGTCCTCGAAGGCGGCCTCGCCGTCGGGGTCGACCGCGTTGCACTGCTCGACCAGTCCGAGGACCTCGCCGCGGTTCGACCGTCCGCGGTCGAGTCGCTCCGCGGCGTCGTCGAACGTCGCGAACCGGAACTCGTTGTGGTCGCGGGCGGTCAGGTAGGCGAACCCCAGACCGAGTTTGGCGGCGTACTCGAACTTGTGGGCGTCGCCCTCCCCGAAGTCCATCGACGCGCTGGCGTCCACCAGCACGTGGACCGTGAAGTTGCGCTCGGCCTCGAACTGCTTGACGTAGAGTTCGTCGGTCCGCGCGAAGAGGTTCCAGTCGATGAACCGGGGTTCGTCGCCCGGCGCGTACCGCCGGTAGTCGGCGAACGTCAGGCCCTCGCCCACCGCGTCGGTGGTGCGCTCGCCCTGCTGTTGGGACCGGGCGTTCCGGTCGTTAGCGGCGTCGAACCGGTCGAGTTCGTCGAGGAACTCGGCGGTTATCATCGGTCCTCGACCAGCGCCGTTATCACGTCGTCCGGGGTCATCCCCTCGCGTTCGGCCCGGAAGTCCACGACGACGCGGTGGCGGAGGACGGGCACGGCCATCGCGGTCACGTCCTCGCTCCCGACGTGGGACCGGCCCTCCACGAGCGCGCGGGCCTTCGCCGCCCGGACCAGCGACATGCTGGCGCGCGGACTCGCGCCGTATTCGAGGTCGGCGGCGCTCCGCGTCTCGCGCACGACGTCCACCGCGAGGTCCCGGAGGTCGTCGGCGATTGGCACCTGATGGGTCAACTGCTGCATCTTCCGGAGTTCGCCGGTCGAGACCTGCGGTTCGACCGAGACCGAGGCGTCCACGTCGCGGGTGTACCGGTCCACGATTTCGCGCTCGGCCTCGGCGTCGGGGTAGTCCACGAGAATCTTCATCAGGAAGCGGTCGGACTGGGCCTCCGGGAGCGGGTAGGTCCCCTCTTGGTCGATGGGGTTCTGGGTCGCCAGTACGAAGAACGGTTCCGGGAGGTCGTAGGTCTCGTTCCCGGCGGTCACCTGTCCCTCCTCCATGGCTTCGAGCAGGGCCGACTGGGTCTTGGGCGTCGCCCGGTTTATCTCGTCGGAGAGGACGAGGTTGGCGAACACCGGTCCCTTCTCGAAGGTGAACGTCCGGCCGGTCTCGGTCTCGCGGACCATCTCGGTGCCGATGACGTCCGAAGGCATCAGGTCGGGCGTGTTCTGGATGCGCGAGAACGAGAGTCCGGTCACCTCCGCCAGCGTCCTGACGAGCAGCGTCTTACCGAGACCCGGCGTGCTCTCCAGCAGGGCGTTGCCGTCGCAGAGTAGGCAGGCCAGCACCTGATCTACCACCTGCTCCTGTCCGACGATGCGCTCTCGCACCTCGGACCGTATCGCTCGAATGCGGTTCGTCACGTCGTCGATAGCCGATTTTCGGTCAGTCATCCGTAGTGTTCCCTTGGAGTTGGTGTGCGTATCGCTGTACGAGCGCCGCGTCTTCGACTCGGTCGGGCGAGGCGAACCCGGCGCGCCGGGCGTCCACGCCGTCCCCGTCGGCCGACCCGTCGCCGCCGCTGTCGTAGTTCCAGTCGCGTTGGCCCTCCCCGCCCGGACTCGCGCTCACCGCGGCCGAGAGGTTCTCGGACCCCGCGGTCACGTCGGTCGGTTCGCCCAGCACCTCGTCGCCGCTGTGGAGTTCCGCAGTCTGGTTCGAGAGCGCGCCCCGGTCGGCGGAACCGTCGGCCGGACCGCCCGACCCCGGTCCCGTTCCGGAGAGGGCGACGCCGAGGTCGAGACCCATGGCGGCCGTCTGGACCATCGCCAGACTCAGCGCAAACGCGAGGACGACCGTCGCCGCCAACCGGGTCGTGTTCACGAGACCGACGCTGGAGGTCTCCCGGAGTCGGTCGAGAACGTCGGCGTACAGCGCCCGCGTCATCGGATTCGTCCGGTCGGCCCCGGCGGCGTCGCGGGCGGTCCGGAGCGCCTCGCGTACCTCGGGGTTGGCCGCCTCGAACTGCTCGGCGGCCGGGCGGCGCGTCCGGAGGACGAACTCCGCGACGAACGTCGCGACTCCGGCGACCACGCCGAGTAGCGTGGCGACGTCCGGCGCGGGCAGGCCCAGCGAACTGAACGACGCCGCAGCTATCTCGGCGTCCAGCACGGGGAGGCCGACCGCTCCGGCGGCGAACCCGACAGCCAGCAGGACGCAGACCGCGTCCAGACTCGCGTAGACGAACGCCACCTTGCGACACTCACGACGAATCTGGGCGAGCGCGGCGCGGATCTCGTCGGGGGCGCTCTCGTCGGGACTCGCCTGCGG
Organism: Halorussus aquaticus; assembly: GCF_024218795.1. GTDB lineage: Archaea > Halobacteriota > Halobacteria > Halobacteriales > Haladaptataceae > Halorussus > Halorussus aquaticus. The sequence continues at coordinate 726,244 of NZ_CP100400.1, read as the reverse complement.
TTCGGCGTCGTCGCTCATCGTGCCACCTCCGCGTTGCCGGACGGTCGCCCGACCGTAGGTCGCCGGACCGCCGGTCCTCTGCGGTCGGATCGCCCGACCGCCGGTCGTTCCACGTCGGGTCGGCGCGCCACCGGAGTCTCCGACCGACTCCGGCGGAGTCGGTCAGGCCGAGCGTAGTCGTTCGACGAGGAGTTCTCCAGCTCCTCGATTCGCTCGCGGAGCTGCTCGATTTCGTTCCGGAGTTCTTCTATCGTCTGGTTCTTCTCGACGAGCATCCGCTGCTGGCGCCGGACGGTCCGGTTGACCCGCTTCAGCGTCTCGTTGCGGGCGTCGGCCCGCGATTCGAGTCGGTCGATGGTCGCGTTGAGGTCGTCGGTGCGGGCCTTGGCCGCCTCGAACTGGCGTTTCAGGCTGTCACGCTCGTCTTTGAGCGAGGCGAGTCGGTTCCGCGCCCGCTCCAGTCGGCGCTCGGTCGAGTTGAGTTCCGACCGCGTGGCGTTGAGCGACTTCTCGGTCGCCCGCAACCGCTTGGAGACCTCCTCGATGTCCGAGAGCCGCGTCTGGAGCGTCTGGTTGACGTCCCGGAGCGACCGGTTCAGTCGGTCGATGCGCTGTTGTTTGCGCTGGACCTCGCTCTCCAGTTCGGCGTTTCGGTCGGCCAACTGCTCGTTCTCGGTCCGGAGTTGGTCCACCGACTCCTGATAGTAGACGGTCGTTCCGACCAGACCGAGTGCCGACAGGCCGACGAACAGCGCCAGCGCGACGTTGATGGTATCGCCGATGTAGCTCATGGTATCACTCCCTGACCGCGTCGGCGGCGGAGTCGGCGAGCGCAGACCTCGCCGACGAAGACCAGCAGGCCCGCGAGGAGGAACGCCCAGTCCCACGACCGCTCGACTCGACGCTTTCGGGTCGCCTGTCGCTCCACCGCCGAGGCGATGGCCGCGGGACTGTCCGCCGAGAACGTCCGTCCACCGGTTCGCTCGACCGCCCGCTTCAGTTCGGGCGACGCGCCGAGCGCGGCGTACTCGGCGGGGTAGTTGACCGCGTACGCGCTCCCGAGAACCTCGCGGTATCCCGGACGGGTCGGCGCGCTCCGGGCTTCGTACCGGCCGGGCGCGACCTCCGAGAACGACAGGTCGGCGCTCTCCGGCGGATTCTCGCCCGCGTAGACGACCGTCGTGGACTCGCCGACACGGGTGTCCGGCGCGGCCACGACGCCGGTCGCCTTCCGCTGGGGGTCGCCGATGGCCCAGTTCACCGACCGCGAGAGCAGCAGCGAGTTCGGCTTCGACCGCAGGTCGCCGAGACTCCCGTCCGCGCCGTAGGCCGTAACGGCGCCGACCCGGCCGAGACCGAAGCGCCACGCCGAGACGGCGGGCGCGCCGTAACCGGTCGCGACCAGCAGGTCAGCGCCCTCCTTCACGCTCACCTGATTGGCTCCGGGAAGCGAAGCGGTCGGTGAGACCCCGCGAGTGACGAAGTGGCCGTCGTCCACGACGACCGCGTGGTCGCCGCTGTACCGACGGTTCTGGCCGCCGAACCGGACTCGGAGTCGGTTGGTCTCGTCGGCCAGCAGGAACGACCCGCCCGTTCGCTCGGCGACGCCCCGGAGGACGCGCTCGTTCACGCTGCCGACGCCCACGCTGACGACCCGGACGTCTCGGTCGGCGAGTTTCTCGGCCGCCGCGAACGTCGGCTTCGCGGAGTCGCGGCCGTCGCTCAGGAGGATGACGGTGCCGCCGTTCTCTCCGAGCATCTTCGACGCGCCGAGCAACCCCGCGCTGATTCGGGTCCCGCCGCCGCTTTCGAGGCTTCGAATCTTCCGCTTCAACGTCTCGCGGTCGGTCTTCAGCGACACGAGGTCGGCGACCCGGTAGGCGTTCCGTTCGAACGCGACGATGCCCGCCTCGTGTCGGTTCCCCAACTGCGAGAGGACGTCGAGCGCGAGCGCCTTCTGGACTCGCATGCCCGACTTCGCGCTCCCCGACACGTCCACCGCCAGCACGACGCGGGACTTGGGGCCGGTCGAACCGCCGACCTCGACCGGGAGCAGCGACGAAATCCGCGAGTTGCCGTACTGGCCCTTCTCGTAGGCGTGTTCGCCCCCGACCACGAGGAGACCCCCGCCGTCGATGACGTGTTCCTGAAGCGCGCCGACGTTACCGAGGTCGGGCGCGGCCACGTCGTGGACGACGACCGCGTAGTAGTCGTTGAGGTCGGCGGGCACCGACGCCGCGCGGGTGACGTTGTAGAGTTCCCGGAGGTACCCCTCGAAGGCGTAGTCGCCGCGACTCACGTAGAGGACTCGTGGCTGTTCGACGACCTGCACCGTCTTGCGATACACGTCGTTGACGGCGTAGGCGTCGTCACTGGCGAGGCGGGCCGTGACGCGGTGCGGGCCGGTATCGTTGAAGGTGTGCGTGACGGTGAACGACCCGTCCTCGGGAACCTGCCGGGAGGCGACCTGCGACCCGTCGGCGGAGACGGTGACGGTCGCGTCCGTCGGCGCACCGTCGAGTCCGGCGACCGTCACACCGAATCGGTCCTCGACGCCGACGCTGGCCTTCCGCGGCCCGGAGACCGACACGCGGGCGTCCGACTGGTTCTGAGTCAGTCGGACCCGGTTGATGGTGGCGTTCACCGAGCGAGCGAGCGAGGTCGCCCGCGACAGCGACGCGCCGCCGGTGACCTGCCCGTCCGAGACCACCAGCAGACTCCCGTTCGGGCGGACGTTGGCCACGATTCCGGACCCGACGCGCGACCGATTGCCGGTGGCGACCGTGACGCGGTTCACCGCGACGCCCTCGTCCTCGATTCCGGCTTCGAGGTCGTCTGCGACCGGCGAGTGGACGCCCATGCTCGCCGATTCGTCCACCAGCATCGTGACCTGCGGGTCGCCCGCCGTGGTCGTGGTGGAGACGGTCGTCGGACCCGCGGCCGCGACGACGAGGCAGGTGACGACGACGAAGCGAGTCGCCCAGAGCGCGACGCGGGTTCGGCGGTCCGCTACGTCGTCGGTCCGTCCGCCGTCCCGGTCGTCCGAGTCGCCGGTCAGTTCGGTCGCTGTACCCGACCCTCGGACGAGTAGCCAGAGGACGACCGCGGCGACCGGCACGGCCGCGAGGACGACCGGCCGGGTGAACTCGACCGGCGCGTCGAGTGGCAGGTTCATCAGAGGTCACCTCGGTAGCGCAAGAGACCCAGTTCCAGCAGGACGAGCAGCGCCGCGAGACCCGCGACGAGCGGGGTCAACTTCTTCGGGACGGTCGTCGTCTCGGCGTCGGTTCCGACCGCGTTGGTCTCGCCCTCGGTCACGGACGGGGCGGTGACGTTCGACTCGGCGACGCTGGCCAGCGACGCGCCGTACCGCCGCTCCCCGACCTCGTGGAAGCCGACGCGTCGGAAGGCGAGGGCACTGGTGCGTCGGCTTCCGTCGGGCGTCTGGACGGTCACGTTCTCGCCGAGCGGGAGGGTGGTGCCGGTCCGGTGGTTCGTCGCCGACAGCGAGCGTCGGCCGGTCAGTTCGTAGACGACGCGCTTCCAGAACACCGGGTAGCGGTAGTTGTGTTCGAACGACGACCCCGACGCCGGGTAGCCGTAGTAGAACACGCGGCCGCCGTCGAGCCGTGCGGTCGCGAGCAGCGGCGTGCCGTTGACCGTGCTGAGCAGGGCGTTCCCGGCCCGGAGGTCGGCGCGCACGTACGTCTGGGGTGCGGGGAACGTCACGTCCTCGGTGATGGGGGTCGCGCCGGGTTGGCGGACCGCCGGGTCGGTGGCGGTTCCGTTGGGCGCGACCGGGAGCAGGTCGCCGTAGCCGACCGCCGAGAGGTTCGACTGGGCCTGAATCACGACGCCCCCGCCCGAGGACAGCGTCTCGCGGGCGACCCGCAGCGTCCCGTCGAGCAGTCTGTCGGGCCGGACCTCGCTGAACACGACGAGGTCGTAGGACTCCGAAATCGACGCGGGCGGGTGTTTGACCGTCACGCTGGTCCCGCGGACGACCCGCAACGCCGTGATCAGCGGCCGGTTCTCGTCGTTGGTCACCACGAGCACGTCGGTCGTCGGGTCCTCGGGTGCCGCGACCGCGAGTCGGTCGTCGGTCGGGAACGAGTCGCCCGGTGAGAGCCGAACGTTCCCGCCGCCAGCGGGGACCGGGAGCGTCGCGGTGGCGACCTCGCCCGGTCCGAGCGTCACCGACCGGGTGGCGTCGCCGAACGAGAGTCGGCGCGTGACCTCAGCGTCGCCGAAGTTCTTCGCCCGGAGCGAGACGGTACCGTCGGCGAACGAGTAGCCGACGACGCCGACGTTGGCCGACCCGCCGCGGTCGAACTGCCGGAGGTCCACCGCGTACCCCCGGGCGCGGGCGGAGGCGACCGCGGTCCGCCAGTCGCCCGACGCGAAGTCGCTCACTACCACGATTCGCGCGTCGTCGCCCGCGACCGCCGCGGCGCGACTGATTGCGTCCCGGAGGTCACCCGGCGCGTCCGTCGCTCGGAGACCGTCGAGCGCGGCCTTCGCCTCCGCGGCCGGAGCGCGACGGGTGAGGACGGCGGTCTCGTCCCGGGCGACGACGACGGAGGTCTCCCCGGTCGCGGCGTCCTTCGCCGCCCGGACCGCCCGGTCGAAGCGGGTCGCGCCGCCCGCCTCGGTCGCCATGCTCGCGGTGGCGTCCACCACGACCACCGTCTCCGAGACGGTTCGTCGCTCGGAGACCGGGACGTATGGTGCGGCCAGCGACACCGCGACGACCGCGATTGCGAGCAACTGGACGAGCAGGAGCGCGTTGCGTCGGAGTCGCCGGAGTGCTGGGTGTCGCCGACTCTCCTCTCGGTCGCCGACGAGGAACTCGACCGCCGGAAACGAGACGGTCTCCGGGTCGGGTTTGAGCAGGTAGAGCAGTATCAGGGGTATCGCGGCCGCCAGCGCGGCGAGTCCGAGCGGTCGGAGGAACACCGACGACAGGGTCTCGACGGGGGTCACGGTTCGGCGGTCACCTCCGGCACGGGCGAGACGAACGCGAGTGGGCGAACACCGTCTGCGGGGCTACGAGTTTGGTCCATCGTTCGGAGACCCGCCCGCGTTCGGGAACTGTCGGAGGACTAACGGGCGGTTTGGTGATGCTGTTCGCGGATAATGTAAATACTTTTTCATCGCCCGGCGTGACGGTTCCCTGCAGCGACACGAGCCGGTTCCGGGGAAACTACATCCGCGGCCGGGGTCCCCGCTGGAGGTCGCGCTTTCTCCGGCGGAGCGTAGCGGCTCTCGACGCCCCGTGTCGTCGCACTATCGTTGATTCGAGAAGGGCGATTACCGTGTCACGACGTCTCGTTCCTCGTTCGCCGTTTCAGGAGCCACTTTAATCCCCCGCGCCGAAACGACCCACGAATGACCGACGACAGTCCCGACGTAGTGGTCCTGCGCAAGAGCACTCACGGCGTTCCGGTCTCGGAGTACGCCGACGAACTCCGCGAGCGACTGCCCGACCGCGACGTTCGCCACGCCCGAACCCCGACCGAGGAACGGGAACTCGTCGCCGACGCGCCCGTCGTCGCGGGGATGGAGATAGACGAGGCCCTGCTGGCCGAGGCCGACGAACTGGAACTGTTCGCGTGCGCCTACGCAGGCACGGGCCACCTGCCGCTCTCGGCGCTCGAAGACCGTGACATCGCGGTCACGAACGCCTCCGGCGTCCACGGTCCGAACATCGGCGAACACGTCGTCGGGAACCTGCTCGTGTTCGCGCGCCGCCTCCACGAGGGGTGGCGACGCCAACAGCGGCGCGAGTGGCGACACTTCCGCGCCCACGAGTTGCAGGACAGCACCGTCACCGTCGTCGGACTGGGGGCCATCGGCAAGTCGGTGGTCGAGCGCCTGCAGGGGTTCGGCGTCGAGAGTATCGGCGTGCGCTACACGCCCGAGAAGGGCGGTCCGACCGACGAGGTGGTCGGCTTCGAGGGACCGGAGTTCGAGGACGCGCTGGCCCGGACCGACTACCTCGTGCTGGCCTGCCCGCTGACCGAGACGACCCGCGGGCTAATCGGCGAGGCGGAACTCAAGACGACGCCGCCTGACGCCGTCCTCGTCAACGTCGCGCGCGGACAGGTCGTGGACACCGACGACCTGCTGTGGGCGCTCCGTGGCAACCACCTCCGGGGCGCGGCGCTCGACGTGACCGACCCCGAACCGCTCCCCGAGGACCACCCGCTCTGGAATCTGGAGAACTGCCTGATTACGCCTCACTGCTCGGGCCACACGCCCGAGTACTACTCGCGGTTGGCCGACATCGTCGCGGAGAACGTGCGTCGGTTGGACGAGGGCGAGCAACTGGAGAACCGCGTGGTCTGAGCGACAGGCCCGAACCGTCGCGGCCCCTCGGCTTTTCCACAATCGCCACCTAGGACTGACGATGGCTTCGGAGATTTCGATAGACGCCGACTGGAACAGCATCTTCCTCGACGGCGAGTGGGTCCCCTCCGAGGGCGGAGAGGAACTGGCCGTCGAGGACCCTTCGACGCGCGAGGAAGTCGCGCGAGTACCCGCGGGGGTCGAGGCCGACGTGGACGCCGCCTACGAGGCCGCGGCCGAGGCTCAGGAGGAGTGGGCCGAGGTTCCGCCCGCCGAGCGCGAGCGCGTCGCACAGGAGTACGCGCAGGCCCTTCAGGAGTACGAGGAGGAGATAGTCGAGATGCTGGCCCACGAGGCGGGCGGGTCCCGAATCATGGGCGAGACGTCGGTCCAACTCGCGACCGACCAAGCCGTCGAAGCCTCGACGTTCCCCCGCCGGATGAAGGGCGAGCAGGCCGACTCGAACGTCCCCGGCAAGGAGAACCTCGTCCGGGTCGAACCCGAGGGCGTCGTCACCGTCATCTCGCCGTGGAACTTTCCGCTCAACCTCTCTGGACGGGCGGTCGCGCCCGCCATCGCCGCCGGGAACGCGGTCGTGCTCAAGCCCGCGACGAACACGCCCATCACGGGCGGCCTCCTCATCGCGAGACTGTACGAGGAGGCGGGCCTGCCCGACGGCCTGCTCAACGTCGTGACCGGCCGCGGGTCCGACATCGGCGACCGAGTGGTCGAACACCCCGAGAGCGACGTAGTGGCGTTCACGGGGTCTACCCCGGTCGGCCGGGGCGTCGCCGCGTCCGCGGGCGAGAACCTCTCTGTGGCGGCGATGGAACTCGGCGGCAACAACGGCCACATCGTCACCGCCGACGCCGATGTGGAGGAGGCGGTCGACTCCGCGGTGTTCGGGTCGTTCGTCCATCAGGGACAGGTCTGTATCTCCATCAACCGTCACATCGTCCACGAGGACGTCTACGACGAGTACGTCGAGCGACTCACAGAGCGCGCCGAGTCGCTCCCGGTCGGGAGCGCCCACGACCCCGAGACGGTCGTCGGACCCATCATCGACGAGTCCCAGCGCGACGAGATGCTCGGGTACGTCGAGGAGACGGTCGAGGCCGGAGCGACCCTCGAAACCGGCGGCGAGACCGTCGAGACGGACGGCGTCGAGGACTCGCTGGTGGTCGCGCCGACCGTCCTGTCGGACGTGACCAACGACATGTCGGCGGCCTGCTTCGAGCACTTCGGTCCCATCGCGCCGGTCATCCCGTTCTCGGACGTAGACGAGGCCGTCGAGATTCACGACGACACCGAGTACGGCCTGTCGGGGTCGGTCCACGCGGGCGACGTGGGTACGGGGATGAAGATAGCCGAGCGACTCGACACCGGCATGGTCCACGTCAACGACCAACCCGTCAACGACGAAGCGCACGTCCCGTTCGGCGGGACCAACGCCTCGGGCGTGGGCGGCTACAACACCACCGAAATCTTGGACGAGGTCACCGAGAAGAAGTGGATATCGCTGCAACACGAACCGCGCGAGTACCCCTTCTGAGCGGGCGGGGTCGTCTCTCTCCGACGGGAGGACTACCGGACGCGTCGTTTTGGCGTGAAAACGTCTGTCCCGGAGTTTATCGAACCGCGTCGAACCTCAGAGCCAGCCTTCGCTCTGCAGCAACTCGCCGTTCAGCACCGCCGCGCCCGCCGCGCCGCGAATCGTGTTGTGGGCGAGCGTGTTGTACTGGATTCCCGCGGGCGTCGTCTGGACGCCGCCCGCGGCGATAGTCATCCCGCCGCCCAGCGTCCGGTCGAGTCGGGGTTGCGGGCGACTGGGGTCCTCGAACACCTCGACGAGCGGGTCCGGCGAACTCGGCAGGTCGAGGCTCTCGACCGCGCGGAAGGCGTCCTCGACCTCGGCTTCGGTCACGTCGTCGCGGGTCTCGGCCCAGACGTTCTCGAGGTGGCCGTCGATGGTCGGCACGCGGTTACACGACGCGGAGACGTCCGCGTCGTGGTGCGCGAGTTCCGCGCCGTCGAAGGTGCCCAAGAGCTTGCGGGACTCGGTCTCCATCTTCTCCTCCTCGCCGCCGATGTGGGGGATGACGTTGTCGATTATCTCCATCGAACTGACGCCGGAGTAGCCCGCGCCCGAGACGGCCTGCAGGGTCGAGACCTGCACGCGCTCCAGTCCGAACTGGTCGAGGGCCGCGAGCGTGGGGACCATCGTGATGGTCGAGCAGTTGGGGTTCTTGACGACCGCGCCGTCCCACCCGCGCTCGTCGCGCTGGACCTCCAGCAGGTCGAGGTGGCCGGGGTTGATTTCGGGGATGACGAGTGGCACGTCGTCGGCCAGTCGGTCGTTCGAGGAGTTCGACGAGAGAACGTAGCCCGCCTCCGCGAAGTCGGGTTCCACGTCGGCCGCCACGCCCGACGGGAGCGACGAGAAGACGAGGTCCACGTCGTCGGGCATCTCGTCCGGGTCAGTCGCGCGCACGGTCAGGTCCGCCGCCTCGGACGGAATCGGGGAATCGACCCGCCACTTCGCGGCCTCGCTGTACGGGAGACCCGCGCTGTCTTCGCTCGCCGTTACCGCCGCCAGTTCGAATTCGGGGTGGCCGTCCAGCAGTTGGATGCATCGCTGGCCGACCGCACCCGTCGCACCGAGAACGCCGACTCTTACGGTCATTGTACAGATGGCTCGGCGTTACGGCGATAAAACGATTTGGGAAGCGCCACCATTTTGCGGGGCCGCGAAATCGGACCGCAGAGTACCGAATCGCGGAGAGGTTGACCCCGGACGAGCGGACCACCGAGTAGCGAATCGCAGCGTAACCACTGGTCGGAAGATTGTCGCAGTAAGTAGACGGTTCACCGGCGTTACTTCTTGGTCGTCACGTAGCCCGCGATACGGTTGCGGACGCCCTTCGACTCGATGTTGGTGAGTTTCTGGACGCTCTCCTTGTTCTGTTCGAAGTCGGTCGTGAAGGCGTCGGGGTACCGCTCCAGCAGGATTTTCCCCGTCTTCTTCACGTAGTCGGGTTTGATTGCCATACCCGACAGTTCCCCGTTGGCGACCATAAAAGCATCCGTTCGCACCGACGACCGAGACCGACGTTTCGATTCGTAAGGATAATTATAGTGGGACTTCCAGACCGTAGCAGTAACTGTGCGCGGAACTGACCGAGACACCGACCGAGGTACCGTCGAGCGCGAGGCGTCCGACCGCTCGTTCGAGAGCGAACTCGAAGCGCTCGTGCTTCGCGCGTTCGGCGAGGGCGAGGACGTCGAAGGCGTCTGGGATCTCGAGTACGACCCCGAGGAACTGCCCGACTGGACGGTCACCATCGACCGCAAGGACGGCATCTGAGTTCGGTCGGACCGGCGACCACGAATCGTGACGAACCGGAGACGGTGAATCCCTCGACCGAAAGACGGTCTCGAACGACTACTCCGAGAGGTGGTCGCGGAGTCGGTCGAACGCCGCGCGCACGCGGTCGTCACCGCACGTTCTGCCGACGTCCTCGAAGTACGCCAGTCGATTCTGGAGTTCGGTCTGGTCGTAGGCCTCGACGCCGAGGCGCGAGGCCGCGACGGTGGCCTCCACGACCGCGTTGAATCCCCGATTGACGGTCGGCACGGTCTCGCGCTCGACCGCGCCGTCGCGCGGAGTGAGTTCCCACTCCTCCCACCGGGTCGCTCCCGAGACGCCGGAATCGACCTGATCGGCCTCGACTTCGACCCACGCGTCGGCGCTGTCCAGCACCGGTCGCTCGACCTCGAATATCGAGAGCGTGGCGTCCACGAAGTCCACCGGGTCGCGCACGAACTGGACGTACCCGCCGCCCTGCCGGTGGAAGTTGCGCCGGGTCCGGGTGTTCCCCCACGTCCGGGCCGTCACAGGGGAGTCGGCCGACGCGACGGACCCGACCGACTCGGCGGCCGAGTTCCCAGAATCCGCGTCCGACGGCGTCTCGGGCGGGTGGAGACCGAGCGCCGCGACGTTCCACAGGTCGTTCGGGCCGAGCGTGGTCACGAGCGACTCGGTGACGCCGCGGAGTTCGACCGGCCATCCCTCGGGCGAGCGTCGCTCCGCTGGCGTCGGTCTGTCCTCGACGGTCGTTCGGTCGCCGCCGGAAGCGGTCGGCGACTCGCCGCCGTCGCTCACACCGACACCTCCCCGCGGGTCAGCGCGACGAACAGTCCCGCCGCGGTGAGGTCGGCCGTAGTGCCGGGGTTGACGCCGTCGGCCACCAGCGACTCGGCGAAGGCCTCGACCACCTCGGGACCGCCTTCGAGGGCCTCCTGCGCCCGGACGCGGACGCTCTCGGCCGTCTTCTCGCCGTGCTGTTTGGCGACCAGCGTGTCGGGTTCCCGTGCGAGCAGTTCGAGGTAGACCTGCGCGGCCGTCGCCGAGGCCGGGGCCGACCCCGCCAGTTCGGCGAGGCGGTCGGCCGCCCAGAAGGTGCGCTCGAACCCGCCGGTCCACTCCGCGGCCACGTCGTCGGCGTCGTCTCCGAGCGCCAACACGTCGTACAGCGTGACGCCGCGCTCCTCGACCGCCGGAATCGCGTCGCTCCCCCGGCGAACGTCCAACTCGGCGGCGTCCTCGGGCGGGTCGTCCACGTACACGTCGGCGTGGTCGAACGCCCGGAAGAAGTCGGCGGCGTCCTCTGTGGTCGTCGCCTCCACGACCCGGGTAACGTCCTCGGGCGAGAGTCGGCCCGGCGCGTCCTCGGCGTCTCCGCCAGCATCGCCGTTGTCGCCGTTCTCGTTCGCGGACGCCGCCTTCACCAGCGGAACCAGCAGGAGGAGCGCCCCGAACTGGGTGTTGCCGCCCTCCTGCTGGCTCATTCCCGCGATAGCGCGCTCGAACGACTCGCCGACCGGCGCGCCCTCCTCGGCCGCGCGCAGGCCCGGTCCCGCGCCGACCGTGCCAGCGAGGAAGTGTTCGAACCGGAGGTCGGGGAAGTCGCGCTCGCGGTCCACGTTCCCCGGCTTGGGCGTCCCCGCGACTTCCAACAGGAGCGCGAGTTGGGCGTTCTCGGCGGTCTTCATGCCCGCACCTCCCGTTTTTCGGCCTCGAACCACTCGTCCACCGCGGCCCGGACGCGCCGGAGGACCGCGGGGTCGTCGCTCGGTCGGCCGACGCTCACGGCGTCCGCGCCGTAGGCCAGATACTCCCGGACCGTGGTCTCGTCGCGGACGCCGTTGTTGGCTATCACGAACAGGTCCCGGTCGTCCGCGACGTCGGCTATCTCGGCGACAACGCCCTCCGAGTCCATCGCGTCCACGTGTATCGCGTCACCGCCCGCGTCGGCAATCGTCTCGGCCACCTCGCGGAGGTCTACGTCGGGCACCTCCGCGCGGACTTTGACGCTCACGGCAGGTCCCTCAGTGCCCGCCCCCGTCGCGGCGGCCACCTGCTCGCGGAGGCGGTCCGTATCGCGTAAGAGAGTCTCGCCAGCCCCCGTCTTGCACATCTCGTCCTGTCGGCAGTGAGCGTTGAGTTCGAGAATCGCGTCGCGGTCGGCGCAGATTTCCGCGACCTCTCGGAGCGGTTCGAGCGTGGTCGTCCGCACGTTGAACCCCGGCCGGAGGTCGGCGTCGCCGAGCGCGGCGAGTTGCCGGTCCACGAAGGCCGCGGGGTCGTCGGGCAGGAACTCCTCGCGGTCGCGTCCGACCATCTCGCGGGCCGCTTCGCGGGTCGGGTCGTCGAGCGCGATGCCCCCGAGGAACGCCGCGCCGGCGAACTCCGCGGCGGACTCGGCCCACGCGGCGTCCGACCGACCGCTGAGGCTGGCGAGCGCGAGTCGGGGTTCGAACACTCAGACCACCTCCAGCGCGTCGGCGACGGCGCGGGCCACGCGCTCGGCGTCCGCCTCGTCTTCCATCTCGGTGTCGGTCCTGACGACCGGTCGGTCGAGGTCGGTGCCGTCGTCGTCGTCCAGCACGAACGCGTCGGCGAAGGGGTACGCCTGCGCCACGCCCTTTGTCGAGGGGTCGAAGCCCGCGGCCGCCATCAGTTTCGCGGCCGGGCCGGAGAACACCTCGTCCTCCACGAACGGCGAGACGGCGACGACCGTGGCGTCTTCCAGCGCCTCTCGGAGTCGGTCGATGGCGAGCATCGGCCCGATGCTGGTGACGGGGTTCGAAGGGCCGACGACGACCGGGCCTTCCTCGATAGCGCCGAGGGCGGCCGGGGACGGGTCGGCGTCGTCGGCGCCGCGGAACTCGACGCGTTCGACATCGGGGTCGGCGCGGTGAGCCACCCAGAACTCCTGAAAGTGCATCTCGTCGGCGTACTCGTCGTCGTCCGCGGGCGTGTGGACGATGGAGGCCACCGGGTCGTCGCTCATCGGCACCACGTCCACTGGCACGTCGAAGGCGTCGGCGAGGGCCCGCGTGACTTCGGTGAGACTGCGGCCCTCGTCGAGCAGGCCGGTCCGGGTGACGTGGACCGCCCGGTCGCGGTCACCGAGTTCCATGAACTCCGCGACGCCGGAGAAGCGCCGCCAGCGGGCGAGGTGCCTTCCCTCGGTCTGGGCGTCGTCCGACAGGTAGCGCGGCCCGGGTTCCAGCCCCGCGGCGTCGGCGATGTCGTGGAGTTCGTCGTGGGTTTCGGTGGTGTCGTCGGCGATGCCCCACCACAGGTCGCGGTCGAGCAGACCGCCCTGCTCGAACAGGACGGTGTCCACGTCCGGACAGACCAGCAGTCCGCCCAACTCCACGTCGTCGCCGGTGTTGGCGACGACGGTGGCGTCGGCCGGGGCGAAGACGGACTCCGCGCCCGACAGCAGTTTGGGGGTGCCGGTACCCCCGGAGAGAAACGTCGTCATATGCCGAGTTGCGTCTTCGAACGGGTAAACGCTTGTGCTGTCTCGCGGGGACGTTGCGTCCGGACTCCGAGTCGGTCGCGTTCTCCTGCGGTGGCGGACGTTCTCACCGCCTCAACTTTCACCCGCCGCGACCGGTAATGTAGCAGTGGACGCGCGGTTACCCCTATCCGCTCCGAGTGTTGGATAAGCACGGACGTGATAGCGACCGCTCAGAAAGTAATATAATTATAGATAATGATGTTTATCCCGAGCCATGGCACCGGACGCAAATCCCACCGATACCGTGGAATCGTCCGAACAAGCGACCGCCGAGTGGCCGAACGTCGAGCGGCGACCGTTGCTGAAAGCGCTGGGCGTCGGCGCGGCCCTCTCGCTGGGGAGTGGCGTCGCCGCGGGGCAACAGGACGACGCGAAGATCGACCCGAACTACGGCTACGCGGTGCAGGACCCGAGCGAGATTCCGGAGCGCCTCCAACCGGACCACGAGGTCAGTCTGGCGGCCCAGAAGTTCGACCCGAACGCCGAGATGCCGGTCCTCTTCAACTTCGAACCGGTCGGCCTGCACGCGAGCAGCGGTGACATCGTCCAGTTCACCTTCGACTCGCCGGACCACACGGTTACGTCCTATCACGAAGCGCTCGGCTTCCCGACCCGCGTTCCCGACGGGGTACCGCCGTTCTCGTCGCCCATCGTCTCGGTCGGCGGAGCGTGGCTCTACCGGTTCGACAGCGAGGGCGTGTACGACCTCTACTGCGGCCCCCATCACGTCCTCGGGATGGTGATGCGAGTCGTCGTCGGAGAACTCGACGAAGCGGACTACCCGGCGTATCTGGAGACCCCCGAGACGATTCCGCCGTTCGGCGAGGAGTTCGAGAACATACTCGTTCAGTTCAGCGACGTCAACGAGGAGGTCGAGTGGGTGTTCCCGACGCCGAGAGCGATACTCACCGCGAGTGCCCTCGACCCCGATCGGATTCAGGAGGAGGGAACGGTTTCGTTCGGGACGGTTCGTGAGGAACTCACGGAGACTCCCGCCGAGACGACGACTCGGTGAGAGACCGAAAGCGACTCGGGAAGGGCCGGAAAGCGCGGCGTCCGCTCGATACCGATTCCGGTCCCCGCCCGCGTCCGACCGGTCCGCTCCCGGCGGTTTTTATACCAAGCCGTCGAATCGTGTAACATGAAGACCATCAAGGACAGCGTCCACGACCACATCGAGGTCGAGGGCGTCGCGCGAGCCTTGTTCGACACGCCCGCGGTCCAGCGACTCCGGCGCATCAAGCAGTTGGGTACCGCTCATCTCGTCTACCCCTCCGCGAACCACACCCGCTTCGAGCACAGTCTCGGCGTCTACCACCTCGCCTGCGAGGCGCTCGACCACCTCGGAATTCGGGGCAAGCAGGCCGAGCGCGTCCGTGCCGCGGCCATCCTCCACGACGTGGGTCACTGCCCGTACAGCCACTCCATCGAGGGGGTCGTCCACCGCCACACCGGCAAGTACCACGACGACGTTCACGAACTCCTCGCCGACAGCGAGGTCGGCGACGTGCTACGGGACCACGGCCACAACCCCGACACCGTCGCGGACCTCATCGCCGGGGACGGGAAACTGGGCCAACTCGTCTCGGGCGAACTCGACGTGGACCGGATGGACTACCTCGTCCGGGACGCCCACCACACCGGCGTCCCGTACGGCACCATCGACCACTCGCGCCTCGTGCGCGAACTCACGCTCATCGACGGTGAACTCGTGCTGGGCGAGGGCAACGTCCCGACCGCCGAGAGTCTGCTGCTGGCGCGGGCGCTGATGAACCCCACGGTCTACAACCACCACGTCACGCGCATCGCCCGCGGACTGCTCCAGCAGGCCAGCGAGCGCCTGTTAGAAGTGTCGGACGTGACGGCCGAGCGACTCCGCCGGATGGACGACTACGACCTCCTCGTGGCGCTCCGGGAGACGCCCGAGACCGAGGAGTACGCCCGGCGACTCAGCGACCGAGACCTCTACAAGCGCGCGGTCTGGGCCGAGATGGCCGACGTTCCCGAGTCGGTCATCGACGCCGACTACGAGACGCTGCGGGAGTACGAGGCCGACATCGCCGCGGCGGCGCAGGTCGAACCGGGCGAGGTCATCGTGGAGGTACTGGACCGGCCCAGCATGACCGAGTCCGAGAGTCGAGTCATCGTCAACGGCGAGATTCGACGCCTCGACGAGCAGTCGGCGCTGGTGGCGGCGCTCCAGCACGTCCAGCGCGAGCAGTGGCGTCTCGGCGTCTACGCGCCCGCCGAGGCGACCGAGGCGGTCGGTCACGCCGCCGAGCGCGTGCTGGGACTGGAGACCGACGGCGCGCTCGTCAACGATGTCCGGACGACCGGCACGCGGACGACGCTGGACCAGTTCTGAGGCACTTCGGTCGGGCAACCCGCTTTCCCGCCCGACGGCCTCGCAGTGTCGTCTCCACGTTCGCTACTCGCCGACGATATCGACGCCGGTGAACTCGAAGCGCGTGCCGCCCGCGTCGCTCTCGGTCACTCGGCACTCCCAGTCGTACGTATCTGCGAGTTGCTTGACGAACGTCAACCCGAGACCGATGCCGTCCTCGTCGGTGGTGTACCCCGCGTCGAAGACGGACGCGCGCTCCTCGGCGGGAATCCCCGGCCCGTCGTCCGCGACGTAGAACCCCGACGGAAGACTCCCGACCGTGACGGTCACGCCCGAGTCGGCGTGTTCGACGGCGTCCTCTTGAGCCTGCGAACGAGGACTCGTCGAACCGTGTTCGACGGCGTCCTCAGAACGCTGCGCGTTCTGATGGGCTGCATCAGACTCTGTCTGATGAACGTCATCGTCCTGCGGACGATTGCTCGTGGAGCCATGCTCCACGGCGTTCTTGAAGAGGTTCTGGAGGAGGTGCTGGAGGTGAATCGGGTCGGTCTCCACGGTCCGGTCCGTTTCGATTTCGAGGTCGGACTCGCCCGCCGTCACGTTCGCCCACGCCTCGGCGGCAGCGGTGGCTAACTCCACCGCCTCCCAGTCGATGACCGAGTCCTCGCTTCGGGCGGTGACCAGAACCACGTCGATTATCTCCTCGATGCGTTCCAGTGCGGTCGCCACCTCCTCGGCGGCCGCCTCGTCACCGTCGGCCGCTCGCTCGTGGTAGAGTTGGGCGATGTGGAGCGGGTTGCGGAGTTCGTGGGCGACCATGCCAGCGAACGTTTCGAGTCGCTCGTTCTGACGCTGGCGTTCGAGTTCGTAGCCCACCCAGTTGCTGAGGAGATTGACGAACGTCACCTCCCAGTCGGAGAACTCCCGACTCCGTGACTCCATGTCGTAGAAACAGAACGAACCGTAGACGTCGTCGCCCACGAACACCGGCGCGCCGAGGTAACAGGAGATTCCCCACTCGGCGTTTCCCGACCGGTCGGCCATCTCCGGGGCGTCTCGCTCGACGTCGTCGAGAACGAGCGTCTGCTCGGTCGCGACGACGCGGTCGCAGTTCGTCGATTTCAGCGGGACCGTGTCACCCGCTTCGAGGTCGGCGTCGTCCGGAGTGGCGACGGCCTCGAAGACGTACCGGTCGCCGTGGACGCGAGAGAGCGTCGCGTAGTCGGTCCCGACCGCGTCCTTGACGACGTTCAGGAGCGCCTCGATCTGTTCGGAGAACGTCCGGTCGCTGTCCGCGATTACCTCGTAGGCACGACGGAGAGCCTGTTCGCGTTCCTCAAGGACGTTCTCCCGACGGACGCGTTCCGTCACGTCGCGGAAGTAGATAGAGAGGCCCGTCTCGGAGGGGTACGCCCGAACCTCGAACCACGTGTCCAGCGGCGGGTATCGGGCCTCGAACGTCACGGGGGTCTGGGACGCCATCGCGCGTTCGTACTCCCGCCGGAACTTCGAATCGGCCGCTTCGGGGGACTCCTCCCAGATAACCGACCCGAGCAGTTCGTCCTCGCTCCGCTGGAGGACGCGCTCGGCCTGCTCGTCGAGGTAGGTGAACCGCCACTCGTCGTCGAGCGCGAAGACGGCGTCGGTGACACGCTCGTACACGTCCGTCGCGGAGACGTCGTCGGGAGGCGGGTGGGACGGGGCGTCGTCAGTCATCGAATACCGTAACGCGACCGACGCACATAGATGTGGTCAATAGACAGTACTTTCAGGTTACAGGTTCTCGCGACTTCGGGACGACGGAAAAGGGAGGATTTGAAGGACTCCCCCGAGAGTTACACACACATGATAGCCGAGGGGACCGTCCTCCGCGGCCCGGAGTTCGAACCCGTAGAGGGCCGAGTCGTGGTCGAGGACGGCGAGATAACCGCAATCGAAGAGGCATCGACCGAGTCCTCGAACATCGTGCTTCCCGCGTTCGTGAACGCCCACACGCACATCGGCGACTCCATCGCCAAGGAGGCCGGTGGCGGTCTGAGTCTGGACGAACTCGTCGCGCCGCCGGACGGCCTGAAACACCGACTCCTGCGGGCGGCCTCCCGCGAGGAGAAGGTCGAGGCCATGCGACGGTCCGCGAAACTGATGCAGGAGACGGGCACCGCCTCGTTCCTCGAATTCCGCGAGGGCGGCGTCGAAGGCGTCTACGCGCTCCGAGAGGCGGTCGAAGGACTCGACGTGGACCCCGTGATTCTGGGTCGGGAGACCGTCGAGGCGATGGAGGCCGCCGAGGGGTTCGGCGCGAGCGGTGCGCGCGACGCCGACTTCTCACAGGAGCGCAACGCGACCGCCCGGGAGGAGAAACTGTTCGGCATCCACGCGGGCGAGCGCGACGCCTCGGACATCAACCCCGCGCTCGACCTCGACCCGGACTTCCTCGTCCACATGGTCCACCCCGAACGACTCCACCTCGACAGACTGGCGGACAACGAGACGCCGGTGGTGGTCTGTCCGCGCTCGAACCTCGTGACCGGCGTCGGCGTCCCGCCCATCGCCGACCTCGTCGAGCGAACCACGGTCGCGCTCGGCACCGACAACGTGATGCTCAACTCCCCCTCGATGTTCCGCGAGATGGAGTTCGCCGCCAAACTCGCGGACGTGTCGGCCCGCGAAGTCCTCCGGATGGCGACGCTCAACGGCGCGCGAATCGCGGACCTCGACTGCGGCGTCATCGAGGAGGGCCGGGCCGGGAAACTGCTCGTCCTCGACGGCGACACCGACAACCTCGCCGGGGCGCAGGACGTGGTCCGGGCGGTCGTGCGCCGGGCCGGGACCGGCGACGTGGCCGACGTGATACTGTAGTTCCGGGCGCGGAAAGGGGCCGAAGACGGGCCACCACCGAGTCCACGTGCCGGTAATACGGACGCGACCGGGAAGACCGGACTGCAAAGGCTTAATATGTGCGAGATGTTACCAACCACCAGATAGATGTACGACCGGATACTCGTGCCGACCGACGGCTCGTCAGAGACCGAGCGCGCGGTCGAACACGCCGCCGAACTGGCGGCCGCACACGGGGCGGAGCTTCACGCCGTCTACGTCGTCAACTCGGCGACGTTCGCGGGTCTCCACATGGAGACCTCGTGGGAGGGCGTCGACGACGTGCTTCGCGAGGAGGGCCAGAGCGCGCTGGAGCGGGTCGAGGAAATCGCGTCGAGCCACGGCGTCGAAGTCACGTCCAGTATCCTCGACGGGTCGCCGAGCAGGCGCATCGTGGAGTACGCCGAGAGCGAGGACTGCGACCTCGTGGTGATGGGCACCCACGGCCGGGGCGGCATCGACCGCCTGTTGCTCGGGAGCGTCGCCGAGGGCGTCGTCCGCGCCTGCTCGGTCCCGGTGCTGACGGTGCAGGTCGGCGTCGAGGAGGAGTCTGCCGAATCGGAGACCGAGAGCGCGAACGTCGGGCAGTCGGTGCCGTAAACGGGAGTCCGGATCAGCCACTGGCGACTCGGACGGCATTACCGGCGAGTGTACGACGACTGCCTCCTCCGCGGAGTCACCGCACAGCACCGCGACCACTGTCTGCACCGCCACCGTAAACCGCACTGACGCCGACGAGAAGGAGTCACCGCACCGGCCCGCACGGCATGTACCTCGTCCACCCCAACCGATTGCGCGTCTCACTTCGTTGTGATTCTCACCCCTCACGCGGATAGGCGCGGCGCACGAGCGCCGCGCCAGCACGCGCCGAGAGTGTTTAGATACGGTCCGCCAACTATCCACGTCGTTCGGTGAATCAGCCGACCTCCTGGCGGACTAAAAGGGCGAGCGCGGTTCGCGTTCATCGTGGTCGTCTCAGCGACCCCTATCCGAAGACGAGCGAAGCGAGTCGAGGATATGTCGCTGAACGACCGCGAACCGCGCGAGGGCTTTCGAGGTCCCGTCGCTGGTTCCGTGGCGTGTCGTAACTCTCGTCGCAGTCTCTGTAGCGTGTTCGAACAGTACTGCAACAGAACAGAACGTCAGAGAGTCACCTCACACCGGCCGGAGGTGTTCGCAGTCGCCCGCGTGGACCCGGACGCGCTCGCCGTCGTCGGTCTCCACTACGAGCGCGCCGGGGAACGCCACGTCCACGGCCTCGCCGACGACTTCTCGGTTGGGCATCTCGACTCGGACGCGCTGGCCAAGCGTGGCCGACCGCTCGCGCCACGCCTCGACCGCCTTCTCGGGGTCGGCCCGGAGTTCGTCGAATCGCTCCAAGAAGCGCTGGACGAACGCCCGGCGGTCGATGTCGCCGACCGCCTCCCGGATGCTGGTCGCGCCCTCGGGGAGGTCGTCCGTCGAGACGTTCGCGTTCACGCCGACGCCGACCACGACCCACGAGACGCGGTCGGCCTCCCCCTCCATCTCGGTCAGGATACCGGCGAGTTTCCGGCCGCCGCGAGACGGCGTCCCGCCGGTCTCCGGACGAGATTCGGAGATATCGCCCGCCGTCTCCTCGTTCGATTCGCTCACGAGCACGTCGTTGGGCCACTTTATCTCCGCGGGGACGCCCGCCTCGCGGGCGGCGTCGGTCGTCGCCACGGCGGCCGCCAACGTGAGCGCGGGGGCGTGGGCGGGCGGCAGGTCCGGCCGGAGGACGACGCTCGCCCAGACCCCGCCGGACGGGGCCGACCACTCCCGGTCGAGTCGCCCCCGACTGCCGGTCTGCTCGTCGGCCAGCACCGCGACGTCCGCGGCCCCCTCGGTCGCCAACTCTCGGGCGCGGTCGTTCGTGCTTCCGACGGCGTCGTGGTACTCGACTCCGAAGGGCGCGTCGAGACCGAACTCGACCGCGGGCCCGCCGTACTCCGGTAGCGCGTCGAGGACGTAGCCGTCGTCGTCGCTGGTAACCTCGAAACCCGCGTCGCGAAGCGCCTCGACGTGTTTCCAGACCGCGTTGCGCGAGACGCCGAGGCTGTCGGCGAGTTCCGGGCCGGGGACGGGACCGTCCGCGAGGGCGTCGAGGACGGCGCGGCGCGTGTCGTTCATGGCGGGAGGTACGAACGAACGGGTCAAGAAAGACGCGCTTCGCGGGACCGGCCGTCAGTTCGAGACGGCGTCGGTGGCGGCGAGCAGTTCCTCGACTCGCGACTGGTCGCCCGCGAGACTGACGCGTTCGTCGCGGCGCTCGTAGGAGACGATGCCCGCGTCGTCGAGTTTCGGCAGGTGTGCGTGGTGGAGCGACTGATAGGCGCGTTCGGTGGCGTCGCCGTCGGCGACTTCCTCGGCGAGTTCCTCGACGGCCACCGCGTCCCCGTCGGAGTCGAAGAGGTACGAGAGGGTCTCGCGGCGACGGTCGGCGGCGAGGATGCGCAACGTCCGTTCGAGCGACGGGACATCACCGTCGGCGTCGTGTGGAGGGTCTCGGGACATCGTTGTCACGACCTAACCCACGGTGGTGTCCGGGGTAACGATTGGCCCTTACGTGAGAGGCATTTAAACGTCACTCGACACCGGCGACGCCGAGGCACTGCCGGATGAAACTGTTTTGGGCCAGAAACGTCTCGGTGTCGAGCGAGACCGCGACGCCGTGGCGTTCGTCGGCCACGAAGTGCATCTCGATGGCCTCGCCGAACACCCAGAGCGAGCAGTTCAGCGGCCCTTGACCGCGGAGGTCCTCGCGGATGGCCTGTTCGTAGGAGTTCGCCCAGAGGTCGGCGACGATGTTGTCTATCTCCGCCTCCGAGAAGTCGTCCACGTCCTCGCGGACGAACACGACCTCGTACCCCTCTCGGTCGTGGTAGATGACGCTCCGCAGACCGTCACCGACCTGCGCGTGTAGAAATTCCGTGAGCCGATAGGGGTAGAGTTGCGGCACGAGTAGGCGTTTGCCCGCGCACCGCAAGTGGGTTGTGGCTACGTATTCACGGTCGTCGCTCCGTCACTCGATGACGATCAGAACGTCGCCCATATCGACGCTGTCGCCCTCGCCGACGGCGACCTGCGTGACGGTGCCGCCGCGGTCGGCGACCACGTCGTTCTCCATCTTCATCGCCTCCAGCACGCAGACCACGTCACCGGAGGAGACCTCGTCTCCCTCTGCGACTTTCACGTCGAGGATGGTGCCCTGCATCTCGGCGGTGACGGTCTGGCCCTCGGCGTCGGCCGCGCTCGCCGAGTCGTCGCCGCTCTCGCCGCCAGCGGGCCGGGGTTTCTGGCCGCCGCTGGCCCCGCCAGCGTTCCCGGCGGGAATCGCGGCCGCGCCGCGCTCTTCGAGGTCCACCTCGAAGCGCTTGCCGTTGACCTCGACGGTGAACTCCCGCTCGACGACCTCCTCGTCGTCGCCCGCGGCCGAGTCGGTCTCGGTGCCCCACTTCTCCTGGGCCTCGGCGATGCGCTCGGGGTCGAGCGTGTGGTCGAGATACTTCGTGGTGTGGGTGCCCGAGACGAACGCGTCGTCCTGCAGCATCAGGCGGTGGAACGGGACGATCGTCGGGATGCCCTCGATGTCGTACTCGGCCAGCGCGCGCTTCGAGCGAGCGATGCACTCCTCGCGGTCGGCCCCGTGGACGATGAGTTTCGCTATCATCGAGTCGTAGTCAGTCACGAGGTCGTCGCCCTGCCGGAGCGCGTCGTCCAATCGAACGCCGATGCCGCCCGGCGGGTCGTAAGTCACGAGCGTTCCGCCGGTCGCGGGCGCGAAGTCGTCGGCCGCGTTCTCGGCGTTGATGCGGAACTCCATCGAGTGGCCTTCGAGTTCCACCTCGTCCTGCGAGAAGTCGAGTTCCTCGCCCGCGGCGACCCGAAGCTGGGACTTCACGATGTCGATGTCGGTGAGTTCCTCGGTGACGGTGTGTTCGACCTGAATCCGGGTGTTGACTTCGAGGAAGTAGAAGTTGGCGTCGGGACCGAGGAGTTCGCCGTCCTCGCGGTTCTCGTCCTCCTCGACGAGGAACTCGAAGGTGCCCGCGTTGGTGTAGCCCGCGGCGTCGGCACCCCGGCGCGCGGCCTCGGCGATCTCCTCGCGGAGTTCGTCGTTCAGGGCGGGCGAGGGGCCCTCCTCGATGACCTTCTGGTGGCGGCGCTGGAGCGAGCAGTCGCGCTCGCCGAGGTGCCGGACGTTGCCGTGGTGGTCGGCGACGATCTGGACCTCGATGTGGCGCGGGTTTTCGAGGTAGCGTTCGAGGTAGACGTTGTCGTTGTCGAAGTACGCCTCGCCCTCGCGCTTGGCGGATTCGAGTTGGTCGTCGGCCTCGTCGGGGCCGCGGACGACCTTCATGCCGCGTCCGCCGCCGCCGCCCTCGGCCTTGATGGCGACAGGGTAGCCGTGTTCGTCGCCGAACGCCGCGACCTCCTCGGGGTCCTCGACGGGGTCGGTCGTGCCGGGGACGATGGGCACCTCGGCGTCCCGCATCGTCTTGCGGGCGTGGGTCTTCTCGCCGAGTTGCTCCATCGCGTCGGCCGACGGGCCGACCCACGTCACGCCCTCGGTCTCCTCGACCTTCCCGGCGAACTCGGCGTTCTCCGCGAGGAAGCCGTAGCCGGGGTGGATGGCGTCGGCGTCGGCCTTCTTCGCGGCGTCGATGACCGCCTCGTGGTCGAGGTAGGAGTCGGCCGCCCGCGCCGGGCCGACGTTGTACGCCTCGTCGGCGTACCGGACGTGACCGGAGTCCTTGTCGGCCTCGCTGTAGACGGCGACGGTGTCGATGCCCAACTCCTCGCAGGCCCGCATCACGCGAACCGCGATCTCTCCGCGGTTGGCGACGAGTACCTTGTCGAACATTCTTGCGCGGGGATACTCGGGATGGATACCTCATTCTGTCGGTTCATTCCGGCCGAACTGGCGCTTCGTCCACTTCGACGCCCCGACCGGTTGACGCGAGGTCGGAAATCGGGCTACTCGTCCACGACGCGTCCCATCACCTTCGCCTCGGCCTTCCGAAGGAGGTTCGACGCCGTGCTCTCCGCGCAGTCGAGTCGGGCGGCCACGTCCGCCAGCGTCGCCGCCTTGGGCACCTCGTAGTAGCCCAGTTCGGCCGCGACCGAGGCGGCCTCGAACTGGCGGTCGGTCAGCGCGCCCGCCACGGTGCCGTGACGGCGGTCGTAGTCGCCGACCTCCTCGACCGTGGCGGTGATGCCTTCGGGGAAGTCGTCCAGTAGCGCCTGTAGGTCGGCCGACTCGCCGACGACGGTGAACCGCATGTGACCCTCGCCGGTGTACTCTATCGGCGGAATCACGAGCAGGTGGCGGTCGGCGAACGCCGTCCGGAACCGGCGGTCGGCCTCGCGCGTGACCTGCCGTATGTAGGCGTAGAACGACTCCTCGTCGATGGGAACGAGGGTGAACGACGCGACCGACTCGACGCCGGAGACGACCTCGCGGTAGGGTTCGACCTCGCCCTCGACGTAGAACAGCACGTACTCCACGTCCTCGCCGTGGAGGAGGTTCCACGCCAGCAACTCCTCGCGTTCGACCGACTCCGAGTCGGCGATGAAGTTCTGCATCGGGTGGCGAGTCTCCCGCGGTTGGCGGAGGGTGAGCGTGAGGTACTTCACGCGCGAGCTATCGGCGAGCGTACTTAAAGAAGCTAGTGAGTTCGACGGAACTCCTATCGACGCGCCGTCGGTATCTCCTCGTATGAGCGACACGGCGAGGGAGGGCGACGCGGAAGGTAGCGGCGTCTCGGAAGGCGCTTCCGGACGCACCGACGCCCACGAGAGCGGTGCGGAGCGCACCGCCGCGTCGGACGAGTCGAGTACGGACGCCCGCGAACCGCCGCGACTCGACGGGTGGCCGCTTGTCGGCAACACCGTCGAGTTCGTGCGCGACCCCTTCGGTTTCTACGACCGACTCGAATCGCGGGGCGACGCGGTGCGCTACAGCGTCGCCGGGGACGAGTTCTGCACGTTCTTCGACCCGGACTACGTGGAGCAGATTCTGGTCGCGGAGAACGAGCGATTCCGGAAGGCCCAGATTCTCCGCGACTCGGCCGCAGGGTTCGCCGAACAGGGCCTGCTGCTCACCGAGGGCGAGGTCTGGCGCGACCAGCGCGTCCGCATCCAACCGGCGTTCACGCCCGAGAAGATTCGGGGGTACGCCGACGCGATGGTGACGTACGCCGACCGACTCTGCGACAACCTCGCGGACGGCGAGGTCGTGGACGTGGGCGACGCGATGTCGGAACTGACGCTCAAGATTCTGGCCAAGTCGCTGTTCGACGTGGACGTGGCGGGCCGACGGGCGGTCGTTCGGGAGGCGACGGCGGCGCTGAACGACCGCGGCGACGCCAGCGGCGCGTCGGCGTTCCTCCCCGACTGGGTGCCGACGCCGAAGAACCGGCGGTTCGAGCGCGCGATGAGCGACTTCGAGTCGATGGTGGACGACCTGATAGCCGAACGCCGGACCGGCGACGAGAGCGAGTACGACGACCTGCTCTCCATCCTGCTCGACGCCGAGGGGCCGGACGGCACCACGATGTCGGAGGCCGAGGTCCGCGACCAGATGGTCACGTTCCTGTTCGCGGGCCACGAGACCACCTCGCTCGCGCTCACGTACGCGTGGCACCTGCTCGGCCGCAACCCCGACGAACTCGAACGTCTCCGCGCGGAACTCGACGCCGAACTCGGCGACCGACGCGCGACGATGGCCGACCTCCCGGACCTGCCCTACACCGACCGGGTGCTGAAGGAGACGCTGCGCCTCTACCCGCCCGCCTACGTTATCTTCCGGGAACCGACCGAGGACGTTCGGGTCGGACCCTACCACGTTCGGGAAGGGACCAACCTCACGCTCCCCGTGTTCGAGATTCACCGCGACGACCGATTCTACGACGACCCCGACGAGTTCCGGCCCGACCGCTGGCGCGACGACTTCGAGTCGGAACTCCCCGACTACGCCTACTTCCCGTTCGGGGGCGGTCCCCGCCACTGCATCGGGATGCGGTTCGCCACGGCCGAACTCCGACTCGTGCTGGCGACGATGGCCCGCGAACTCGCCTTCGAACCCACCTACGACGGTGACCCCGACCTCACCATGGCGGCGACGCTCCGACCCGAGAACCCGCTGGAGATGCGCGTCGAGCGTCGGTAACCACCGAATTTGATACGGTGTAGCACGCCACGGAAACGCTTATTCTCCGGTCGCTAACACGTACGAACACGATGAGCGACATGGACCCCCGAGGGTACTACGACGAGTTCGGCGAGGGCGAGTGGGAGCGCCTCGACCGCGACCCCGTGACGCGCATGGAGTTCGAGAACACCGCCGACTACCTCGCCGAACACCTGCCCGACCCCGGGAATCGCTCCGACCCGGTGCGCGTCCTCGACGCGGGCGGCGGGGCGGGCCGCTACGCCTGCTGGCTGGCGGAGCGAGAATACGACGTGACGCTCGTCGACCTCTCGGCGTCGCAGGTTGACCTCGCCCGCGAGAAGGCCGCCGAACGGGGTCTCGCCGACCGCATCGCCGCGGAGCGGGGCGACGTTCGCGACCTGCGGTTCGAGGACGACGCCTTCGACGCGGTCTGCTGTCTCGGCGGTCCCCTGAGCCACGTCGTTGACGACGAGGAGCGCGAGCGAGCGACGGCGGAACTCCGGCGCGTGGCCGCGTCGGGTGCGCCCGTCTTCGTCTCGGTCATCGGTCGGTTCGCCATGCTCCGGGACACCCTCAAGTTCTGTCTCGACGACGAACACGGTCTGCTCGCACCCATCGCCGAGGACGGCGACTACACCGCCGAGCGCGCGGCCGAGTACGCCGACGGCGAGGGCTGGGCGGAGTGCCACGGCTTCCGCGCCGACGAGTTCGAGGCCGAACTGGAGACCGCAGGCTTCGAGGTCGAGGTGCTGGTCGGTCTGGAGAACGTCGCGAACCGGATGAAGCGAGAACTGGACGAGGCCGACGAGGAGGCGGTCGAGTCCGTCCGGGAGGTCGTCCGGATGCTCCGCGAGGACCGGACCGCGGTGGACTTCTCCGAGCACATGCTGGCGGTCTGTCGGGCGTGACCTGCGACGCGACCGGTCCGCCTCTCTGAGCGGAGTCCCGTCACCTGACCAGCGCGGCGTCCACGAGCGCACCCTCCGCCTTCCGGAGGAGCGCCGACGCCGTGCTCTCGGTGCAGTCGAGCGCGTCGGCCACGTCGGCCAGTTCGGTCTCGCGGGGCACGTCGTAGTAGCCGAGGTCGCGGGCCGTCTCGACGGCCTCGAACTGGCGCATCGTCAGCCGACCGGCCAGCGACCCCTCGAGGTGGCGGTGGTCGCCCACGCGGTCGATTTCGACCGACACCGCGTCGGGGAACTCCGCGACGACCTGCCGGAGTTCCTCGGGGTCGCCGAGGACGGTGAGCGCTATCGCGCCGTCCGGCCCGAACACGATGGGCGGCACGACCACGACGCGGCGACCGTCCACGGCCGAGAGCCACGCCTCGTCCTCGTGGCGCAGGTCCATCGTGACGTAGGCGTAGAAGGCGTCGTCGGCCACCGGCGCGAGGTCGAACGAGCGAACCGACTCGACGGCGGCCAGCGCCGCTCGGATGGATTCGACGTCGCCGACCACCAGCGAGAGGAAGTCCACGACGCTCTCGGCCTCGTGGACCTGCCACGAGAGCAGTTCCTCGCGCTCGAAGTCGTCGCCGGGAGCGACGCGTTCGGGCACCGAGAGTCGCAGTTCCTCCGGGAGTCGGAGCGTCACGTCCAGAGATTTCACACGCGGACGAACAGACCCGACGGATAAAAAGACTAAGTGCTTCGCGGCAACCGGGAGGCGACTCCGCCGCGAAGGTGGAGCCATGACGGAACTCGACCGCGCGCAACGAGAGCATCGGACGAGCGAGGGGTCGCCGGATGGCCACCGCCTCCCGCCCGGTCCCGCCGAACTCCCCGTCCTCGGTTCGACCGTCGCGGCGTCCCGCGACGCACTCGGCTTCGCCGAGTCGCTCACCACGCACGGCGACCTCGCCTCCTACAGCGCCTTCGGCGAGGAGTTCGTGGCCGTCTTCGACCCCGAGGTGGTCGAGACGGTGCTGGTCTCGCGCAACGACGCGTTCGAGAAGGGCGACTTCGAGATGGCGTTCGGCGACCTCGTCGCGCCGCGGGGTCTCGCCTTCGCCGAGGGCGAGCGCTGGCGTCGCCAGCGCACCGCGCTCCAGTCGGCGTTCACCCCCGAGCGAATCCGGTCGTACGCCGACGAGATGGTCGCCGGGACCGCCGCGATGGCCGACGACTGGGCCGACGGTGAGGTGGTCGAACTCGGCGACGCCTTCGCGTCGCTGACGCTCCGGGTGCTGACGCGGGCGCTGTTCGACCTCGACTTCGACGCCGAGCGCGGGGCGGTCGTCCGGGAGGCGACCCGGGCCATCGGCGCGATTATGGACCGGTTCGGTCTGCTCTCGTTCCTCCCGGAGTGGGTCCCGACTCGGACCGAACGCCGGTACGAGCGAGCGATGGCCGACCTCGACGCCCTCGTGGAGAGCCTGATAGCCGAGCGCCGGGGCGACACCGCCGACCGCGACGACCTGCTCTCGCTGCTGGTCGCGGCCGCGGACGCCGACGAGACCGGGATGGAACCCGAGGCGGTCCGCGACCAACTCGTGACCTTCCTGTTCGCGGGCCACGAGACGACCTCGACCGCGCTGACGTACGCCTGCTGGCTCCTCGCGGGGAATCCCGAGGCCCGCGAGCGACTCGACGCCGAACTCGACGCGGTGCTTGGCGGACGCGACCCCGCGTTCGGCGACCTGCCGGAACTCGACTACACCGAACGGGTCGTCCGCGAGGCCCTGAGACTCTACCCGCCGGTGTACTCGCTCTACCGTCAGCCCAGAACCGAGACGGTCCTCGGCGGCTATCGAATCCCGGCCGACACGACGCTCTAACTCGCGACTTACAACGTCCAGCGCGACGAACGCTGGTGGGACGCCCCCGACGAGTTCCGGCCCGAGCGGTGGCGCGGCGACGCCGAGTCCGAACGCCCCGAGTACGCGTACTTCCCGTTCGGCGGAGGTCCCCGCCACTGCATCGGGATGCGGTTCGCCATGACCGAACTCCAACTCGTGCTGGCGACGCTCGCGCGCCGGGTCGATTTCGAGCGCGTCACCCGCGAACTGGACCTCTCGATGGGGCTGACGCTCGACCCCGGAACGGTCGAAGTGCGCGCGTCGAAACGGAAGTAGTCAGTCGGCGTCGGCCCCGATGCGCCGGAGCAGTCGGAAAATGGCGGGTCAGTCCGCGACCGCGGTCCCGTCCTCGGCGTCCGCTTCGACTCCAGCGAGCGTCCAACTGTCTGCGGTCGCGCCGTCCGCACCCGCGGCGCGGAGCGCCTCGAAGACCGACCGCGAGTCGGCACCCCACGCGATTACGTCCATGCCGTCGGCGTGGGCGCGGTCGACCACGTCGGTTCCGATGCAGAGGTCGGCGTGGGGATGGAGGGAGTCGCAGTCGAGTTCGCGGGCGGTGTCGAGACCGCTCTCGACGCCCGGGCCCTCGCCGAACAGGTAGCCCAGCGACGCGTCGGGGTCGGCGTCGCGGACCTCGGCCAGCGCCTCGGGAACGAACGAGGTGAACCGGACCTCGCGGCCGGACTGTGCGACGACGGTCGCCGCGTCGGCACCGATGCCGGTCTCCTTCAGTTCGACCTGCACGCTCACGCTCGGGGGGACCGCGGCCAGCGCCTCCGAGAGGAGCGGAACACCCTCCTCGGAGTCGAGGACGGCCAGTTCCCGCAGGTCGGTACAGTCGAGGTCGGCGACCGCCTCGGTCCGGGCAGTCACTCTCTCCACCGTCTCGTCGTGGAAGACGACCAGTTCGCCGGAGCCACACCGGCGCACGTCCAACTCGACGGCGGGGAGGCGTCGGGACGCGCGTTCGAGCGCGTGGAGGGTGTTCTCGGGGTACTCGTCCGCGCACCCGCGGTGGGCGATGAGTTCCATTGCTTGCCGAGGGAGCGGGACCCCTACTTTGTAAACTTTCCGTACTCGTCAGCGGACGGCGTCGGGGCGAGACAGTTCGGCGGACGACCGGGCGAGCGGGAGGCGCTCTCGCGCCCGTTCGAGGTCCGCGGGCCGGTTGATTTCGAGGTGAGCGTCGGGCGAGACGACGACCCGCTTGGTCGGCGTCTCGGGGTAGAGGTGCGGGTACCAGTCGTCGGCGTTGCGGGCCAGCACGTCGGTCGCGTCGTCCAGATTCCGGCGCGCGACGACGCCGACACCTGCGTGTCGGCGACCGGGAATCTCGCCGTAGTCGGTCACCTCGTCGGCGTCGTCGCAGCGTATCGCGGTGTGGTCGTTCTGGACGCCGGGCAGGCAACCGACGACGTTGTACGCCGGGCCGACTTCCTCGAAGCGCCGGACCACTCGACCGAGCGTCCGCGGGGCCAGAACCACGTCGCCGTTCAGCACGAGAGCGTCGTCGTCGATGCCGACCAGCGCCCGGCGGAGCGACTCGGCGTTGTCGTACTCGTCCCAGTCGTCCAGCACCACGGTGTCGGTCGGCGGCGCACGCTCGCCGCGGGCCTCCGCCGACGAGAGTCGCTCGCGCGCGGTCTCGGCCTCGTAGCCGAGGACGACGGTGACGGCGTCCGCGACTCCAGCGAGCGCCGCGCGCTGGCGCTCGTACAGCGTCCGGCCCTCTACTTCGAGGAACGCCTTGGGCACGTCGTCGGTGGTCTCGCCCATCCGACTCCCGCGACCCGCCGCGAGAATCACGCCACGCACGACATCACCTCGTCGGCGGCGCGCTCGCTGGCTCTGCCGTCTATCGGGATGCCGAGTTCCGACCGGAAGGCGGCCGCGCGCTCGGCGATGCGGTTCGGATACCCCTCCTCGTAGAGGCGGTCGACGGTCCCGAGGTCGAGGTTCTCGACGCTCACGGTGTGCCCGATGTCCGGGACCTCGTTCTCGTCGGACGCGACGTCGGTGAGTTGGACCAGCGGACGGCCGGTGTGGAGCCACTCGGTCACGATGCCCGAGTAGTCCGAGACGAGGAGGTCGGCCGCGCGCATGCTCGCCATCGGCGTCTCGTTCTCGTCGAATATCACGTTCGGTATCTCGGCGATGCGGTCCCGGCACTCGGCGGTCAGCGACGCGCCGGGTTCCTCGTCGCGGTCCGCCGGGTGGGGCCGGAACAGGAGTTCGTAGTCGCTGTCCTCGAACAGGTCGATTATCTCGCCAGCCGTGTTCAGGTACGACCCGCCGCCGTAGTTGTGGTTGGTCGGCGCGTAGAGCACGCGCCGCTCGCCCGGGCGCTCGGCGGTCACGAGTTGGTCGGCCTCCGGGACGCCGACGACCGACACGTCCACGTCGTCGGGGTAGACCGCCTCGTATCTGCGCGCCCAGCGCTCGCCGGGCGCGAGCGCGAGGTCCACCGCCTCGCCGGTCATCTCGGCGGTCTCCTCGATTTCCCCGCGACCGATGGACGCGCCGTGGCGGACGTGGACGAGCGGGTACTCCTCGTGGAACGTCGCGTCGTTGGCCTTGTGTCGGTGGTTGTACACCACCACGTCGGGGTCGATTCGCCGCACCTGCCGGTCTATCGCTCCCACCTCGTCCACGCTGACTTCGGATATCGACTCGGAGGCACCCCGCGCCCCGACGTTCATCGGGACGTAGGCGGACTCCGCGGTGACGTGTTCGTCTATCGCCTCGAACGTCTTTCGCATGAACGCGTGCTGGATAGCGTAGAGTACTTCGACCATAGTAGTCCCCTCCCGGCCCCCGGCGCGAGAGTCCCCCGTCTCGGACACCGAGGCGGTGGACCGACGGAGCCAGTCGCTAACACGCGTAGTGTCCACGGTTACTTAGACGTAACCGCCAGATTCCCGACACGCGGTGGGCAGAACGGAGCGATTTCGACCCGTGTTGGCCGGAGAAAGTGAGGATAGCGACGCAGGGAACGGCGAGACTGCAAGCGGGCTATCGACTGCCAGCCGCGGCGTCAGAACCGGTCGGTTCGCCCGGAGGCGGTCCACGCGTCCGTGGGCGCGCTCTCGGGGACCCGCCCCGCGCGGCCCTGCAACCCGCGCAGGCGACCCGCGAACGACCAGCGCCGGTCGCGCCATGTCTCCCCGTCGTCGCTCTCCGCGGCGGCGGCCGCTGCCGCCTGCGCCCGGAGGTGAGCGCCGATTGCCGCGGCGATGGCGGCGGCCTCCTCGTCGGTGGCGTCGTCGGGAACGACGAGGTCCGCCCCGTCGAGGGTCGCGTCTGTCGGCGCGTCCGCGGCGTCCGACTCCTCGCGCTCCTCGGAGTGAGATGTCGCCATGGGTCTCAGAGCGGGATGTTCCCGTGTTTCTTGTCGGGTTGCTCGTCGCGCTTGCTCGACAGCATCTCGAGGTCGTCGATGAGTCGGGGGCGAGTGTCCTGCGGTTCGAGCACGTCGTCCACGTAGCCGAGGTCCGCGACCGTGTAGGGGTTGGCGAACTGGTCGCGGTACTCGTCGATGAGTTCCTCGCGGCGGGCCTCGGGGTCCTCGGCCTCGGCGAGTTCGTCGTCGTAGAGGATGTTGACCGCGCCCTTCGGACCCATCACCGCGATTTCGGCGGTGGGCCACGCGTAGTTCACGTCCGCGCCGATGTGCTTGGAGGCCATCACGTCGTAGGCCCCGCCGTAGGCCTTCCGAGTGATGACCGTCATCAGCGGCACGGTGGCCTCGGAGTAGGCGTACAGCAGTTTCGCGCCGTGGCGGATGATGCCGCCGTGCTCTTGGTCGGTGCCGGGCATGAACCCGGGCACGTCCACGAACGTCGTGATGGGGATGTTGAACGAGTCGCAGAACCGGACGAACCGGGCGGCCTTCTCGGAGGCCTCGATGTCCAGCGTCCCGGCGTTGACTCGCGGTTGGTTGGCGACGACACCGACCGACCGGCCGTCGAGTCGCGCGAAGCCGACGACCATGTTCTTGGCGTACCCCTCCTGAACCTCGAAGAAGGAGTCTTCGTCCACCACGCCGTCGATGACGCGGGTCATGTCGTAGGGCTTCTTCGGTTCGTCGGGGACGACGTTCGTGAGTTCCTCGTCGCGCCGCTCGGGGTCGTCCCACGGTTCGACCCGCGGCGGGTCCTCGACGTTGTTCTGGGGGACGTACGACAGCAGGCGTCGGATGTCGTCGAGGGCCTCCTTCTCGGAGGGTTCCGAGAAGTGCGAGACGCCGGAGGTCGATTCGTGGGTCTTCGCGCCGCCCAACTCCTCGAAGGTCACCTGCTCGCCCGTGACCGTCTCGATGACGTCCGGGCCGGTGATGAACATGTGGCTGGTGTCCTCCACCATGAAGATGAAGTCCGTGATGGCGGGCGAGTAGACCGCGCCCCCGGCGCACGGTCCCATGATGGCCGAAATCTGGGGGATGACGCCGGAGGCCTCGGTGTTGCGCCGGAAGATTTCGGCGTACCCGGCGAGCGACGAGACGCCCTCCTGAATCCGCGCCCCGGCCGAGTCGTTGAGACCGATGACCGGCGCGCCGACCTCCATCGCCTTGTCCATCACCTTGCAGACCTTCTCGGCGAACACCTCGCCGAGCGACCCGCCGAAGACGGTGAAGTCGTGGGCGAAGACGAACGTCTTCCGACCGTTGACCTCGCCGTACCCAGTCACCACGCCGTCGCCCTTGACCTGTTTCTCCTCCATGCCGAAGTTGTGGCTCCGGTGGGTTCGAAGCTGGTCGAACTCGTTGAAGGTGCCGTCGTCGAGGAAGTAGTCGATGCGCTCGCGCGCCGTCATCTTCCCCTTGTCGTGTTGGGCCTCGATTCGCTCCTCGCCGCCGCCCTGCAGGGCCTCTTCGCGTAGTTCGCGGAGTTCGTCTATCTTGTCTTCCATCGTCATGCTCGTCGAACCCTCCGATGGCTACTCATTAGGCGATTTGAGAACTACGGGCGGGAAAAGCGTTGCTAAAATCAGGTTCGTCCCCGGCGAAACCGACCTCGGGGTCGTGGGCGTCAGTCCCACTCGCGCCGCCCGGCGGCCCCGACCGTCTCCGCGTGGAGCGCGATGGCGGGCAGGACCGTCTCGACGGGTCCCGTGTCGAACCGACGGAACAGTTGCTGAACGTCTTCGACGGTCTCGTCGTCCATCCCCCGGCGACGCAGGTCCTCGGGGCGGAGTCGCGGGACGTATGGAAGCCGGGAGACGAACTCGGCGGTGAGTTCGTCGGCGCGCTCGCGCCCCTCCTCGAACGCGTCGGACTCCAGCAGGGGTTTCGACTCGGGCCACGCCGCGGTCAGATACCCCGGCCACTGGACCAGACACCGATAGACGCTCGGGAGCGTGTCGCCGAGACCGTGGAACGCCTCGATTTCCGAGACGACGTCCGCGGCGTCCCCGCCGAGTTCGGCCGCGGTACCGAGCGTGGGCGACAGTCCGCGGTCGGCGTCGAGCCACGGCGGAAGCGGTGCGGTGGCCCCTCGCCCGGCGTCTCGGCGTCGGTCCCCGCCGTCGGAGTTCTCGCCCGCTGACTCCTCGCCGACCCACTCCTCGCCGACGGGGTCGTCGTGCAGCAGGCGGTCGGAGAGTTCGAAGAGCAGCGCGAGTCGCGGAGCGACGACGTCGAAAGTGTCGAGTTGGCCGCGTAGCTCCCGATACTCGGCCGGTCGGACGTCCACCTCCTCGCGGCGGAACCGCGGAATCGGCCCCTCGCTCTCCACCGCCGAGAGTATCGCGTCCCGATACCGGACCGTGTACCGACCGAAGGCCCGCGTCTGGAATACGGGTTTCACCTGCCCCCAGAGATACCGGAGGAAGTCGGGCCGGTTCGCCATCAGGGTCCGGAATATCCAGTTGACGACCGGCGCGCGGAACGTCCGCTGGATGTCGTCGTACAGGCCGCGCTTCCACCCGGTCGCCTCCTGCTCGTAGAGCTGTTTCGTGGTGTCCATCGCCTGCTAACGTTTCCCACGAACGTCCTTAGTGGTTCGTCACGCTCCGCGCTGTCGAGGACGGCAAATCGCACGAAAACACGGAGTTCGACGGGAGCGCCAAGTCCGGACTCTCAGAACAGCGAGACGCCCGCGAGCGCCAGCAGGTTCACCGCGAGCGTGCCGAGCAGGAACAGCGGCAGAATCGTTCGGACCGACCAGAGCCACGCCGGGCCGAGCGACCGGACGCGCGACCCCGCGCCCGACGAGAACTCGGTCACGGCGTCCTTGCCGAGGACCCACCCGACGAACACGAGGAACCCCGCGAGGCCCGCGGTCAGCATCAGGTCCACGAGCGTGCCCGCCACGAAGCCGAACAGACCGGGGTTCAGCGCGTTGGCCGACCCGGTCACCAGAACGAGACACGTCAGCGCGGCGGTCGCGGTCCGGCGCTCCAGTCCGAACTCGTCCACGAGGTAGGCGACCGGGATTTCGAGCATGCTGATGGACGACGACAGCGCCGCGAGGACGATGACGCCGAAGAAGACGACCGCGAGCGGTTGGCCGAAGGGGAGTTGGGAGAACGCGCCAGCGAGACTCACGAACAGCGCGCCGGGACCGCCGCCCGCCGCGGCCGGACCCGTCAGTTCGCCCACCGTCGCGAACAGGAGCGGGAAGACGACGAGACCGGCGAGAACGCCGACGCCGGTGTTCAGCACCGCGATGAGGCTCCCGTCGGACGCGAGGTTGTGGTCGTCGCCAAGATACGAGGCGTAGGTTATCATCGTGCCGACGCCGAGCGAGAGCGTGAACAGCGCCTGTCCCGCCGCCGCGCCCAGCACGTCGAAGAAGTTGGCTCGGAGGTAAGTCCCGTCGAAGTCGAGGTAGAACGACAAGCCAGCGCCCGCACCGGGTCGCGTCACTGCCCACCCTGCCAGCGCGATTAGCAGGACGATGATTGCGGGCATCATGACTTTCGTCGCTCGCTCGATGCCGTCTCGGATGCCGCCGACCACGACCAGCGCCGTGAGTGCGAGGAAGCCGACGTGGAAGCCGACCGCCGGGAGACCGAAGTCGATGGCCCCGAAGTACTGGCCGGGCGACCCGAAGTACCCCCCGGTGAAACTGGCGAGGAAGTACCGGAGAATCCACCCGCCGACGACGCTGTAGAACGACAGCAGGACGACTGCGGTCACGACCCCGAAGAGACCGACCGCGCCCCACGACTTCGACCCGGACGAGAGCCTGTATAGCGCGCCCGCGGGGTTGCGTTGGGAGCGCCGCCCGATGACGAACTCCGCGAGCAGGCCGGGGACGCCGACCAGCAGGATAATCGCGAGATAGACGACCAGAAACGCGCTTCCGCCGTTCTCTGCTGTCATCCACGGGAAACGCCAGACGTTACCCAAGCCGACGGCGCTGCCGACTGCGGCGAGGATGAAGCCGAGTCGCGTGCGCCACGATTCGCGTGTCATTGCGACACACTCGCCCACACTGCCATAAGAGGGTTTCGAGTTACGAACCGTTAATTGGGAAATATGATGCTCTTTCCGGCGTAATTCTGTAGTTCTCTGTAATCGTCCCGGCGGTAAACCGGAGTCCATCTGAAGATGTGTAGATCTCGACGCCGATACACCGCCACCAATCTACGATTCGTAACCAGAACTCGCGGAGAGCCATCGGTAGTCGAGACGAATCGGCGAGCGCAGCGAAAATAGTCGATTTCGGGAAACGACGCCGCGTTCGAGAACCGAGTCGCGTCGGCCCTAGAAGTAGGCCCCCGTGTTGAGACCCTCGTAGAGGGCCGTGACGCCGAGGTAGAGGGTCACGATGACGGCGAACGGGACGACGACGCGGACCCACCACAGCCACGCCGTGGTGAACGACTCGCCGAACGTGGAGCCTCGACCGAGTTCGTCCACCGCTTCGGTGTCGGCGACCCAGCCGACGAAGACGGCGATGAGGAGGACGGCCACGGGGAGGAGGAGCTTGAACACCACGTCGTTGTAGAATCCGAGCCACGACGTGCCGAACGTCGCGGGGACGCCGACGAGAGCGATGGTCGCGCCCATCGCCACCGCGGTGGTGGCCCGACTGTACCCGTAGTTCTCGGAGATGTACGACACCGGCACCTCCAGCAGGCTGATGGAACTGGAGAGCGCCGCGAACAGCAGCACGGCGAAGAAGACGAAGCCGATGATTCCGCCCGCGGGGAGGTTACCGAACGCACCCGCGAGGGCGACGAACGCCGTCCCGGCACCGCCGCCCGCGCCGCCCGCGCCGCCCGTGGCGAACAGGATTGGGAAGACGACGAACCCGGCGAGGAGCGCGACCAGCGTGTTGACGACGACGATGGCACCGCCGTCGGCCGGGAGGCTATCGTCGCGGCCGAGGTACGAGGAGTAAGCTATCATCACACTGAACCCGAGCGAGAGCGTGAAGAACGCCTGCCCCATCGCTGGCGGGACGATAGACCAGAAGTTGTCCGCGATGACGCCGAAGTCCGGCGAGAGGTAGAACGCGTACCCCGCCGTGGCTCCTTCGAGCGTCGTCGCCCACGCGGCGAGTCCGACGAGGAGGACCAGAATCGCGGGAATCATGAACGTCGTGGCGCGCTCGATACCGTCGGTGACGCCCGACGCGACGATGCCGATGGTAACCAGCATGAAGACCGCGTGCGCGGCGATTGCAGTGGGACCGGAGGCGATGGACCCGAAGTAGGCTCCGGCGTCGCCGAAGTACGCGCCGGTGGCGCTACCGACGATGTAGCTGAGGACCCACCCGCCCACGACGCTGTAGAACGACAGGGTCACCAGCGAGGAGAACACGCCGAGACCCCCGGCGAACGACCAGTTCCCGTAACCGATGTTCTTGAACGACGCGACGGGGTTCTGCTCGCCGCGCCGACCGATGACGAACTCAGCCATCATCGTGGGGAAGCCGATGAGGAACACGGCCAACAGGTAGACGACGAGGAACGCAGCACCGCCGTTCGCCGCGGTCTGGAACGGGAACGACCAGATGTTCCCGAGTCCCACCGCGCTCCCGACGGCGGCGAAGATAAATCCGATTCTACTCGTCCAAGTTTCTCGTTCCGACATGTGTGAGTCTCGCTATCGAACCCACGGCTAAAAGTGAAACGATTCGTAAACTGTGATGCGATTTTTGCCGGGTCTTTTGTACCTAACGACCGTGATAGAGTCCGGAATTTGACAAACGTTCAGGGCTTCGTGTAGCTGGGCAACGCCCAATCGGCAGTCCCGGAGGAGACTCCGGCGGAGAACCACCGTCGTCTGGGACTCCCCGCGACCCGCAGTCGTCTCTCGGGACCGAGGCGGTGTCGTTCTCCAGCAACGGCCACCGTGAACCTCGGCTTTTTCATCGTCCCACGGGAAGCGCAGGTATGGATGCCGCAGTGTTCCACGGCGAAGGCGATATCGAGGTAGAGGAAGTCCCCGACCCGGAGATTCGGGACCCGACCGACGCCGTCGTCCGCGTCACTCACACCGCCATCTGCGGTTCCGACCTCTGGTTCTACCGCGGGCAGCGCGACTACCCGACGCCGGGCCGGGTCGGTCACGAACCGATGGGCATCGTCGAGGAAGTCGGCGAGGACGTCACCCACGTCCGGCCGGGCGACCGCGTGTTCTCGCCGTTCTCGATTAGCTGCGGCGAGTGCGAGTTCTGTCGGAAGGGACTCCACACCTCCTGCGAGAACGGCGCTGGCTGGGGCGGCGAGAACACCGGCGCGCAGGGCGAGAAGATTCGCGCGCCCCACGCCGACGGCACGCTCGTCCGCGTCCCCGAGCGCTACGCGGACGACGAATCCGTCCTCGAATCCCTCCTCCCGCTCACGGACGTGATGTGTACGGGCCACCACGCGGCGGTGAGCGCGGGCGTCGAAGCGGGTGACACAGTTGTCGTGGTCGGTGACGGAGCGGTCGGTCTCTGCGGCGTACTCGCCGCCAAGCGACTCGGCGCCGAGCGCATCGTCGCCATGGGTCACCACGAGGACCGGTTGGAGATAGCCGAGGAGTTCGGCGCGACAGAGGTCGTGAGCGCGCGAGGCGAGGAGGCCGTCGAGGAGGTCACCGAACTCACGTACGGCGGCGCGAACCACGTCCTCGAATGCGTCGGCGCGGAGTCTTCGATGGACACCGCCTTCCGAGTCGCGCGACCCGGCGGCACCGTCGGCTACGTCGGCGTCCCCGCGGGCGTGGACGAGGCCGCCTTCCTCGACACCGCGTTCGGGAAGAACGTCGGACTCGAAGGCGGGGTCGCACCCGTTCGCGCGTACGTGGACGACTTGATGGCGGACGTGCTTCAGGGCACCCTCGACCCCTCGCCCGTCTTCACGAAGACCGTCGGACTCGACGGCGTTCCCGAGGGGTACCGCGCGATGGACCAGCGCGACGCCGTCAAGGTCATGGTGAAGGTCTGAGTCGCGGCCAGCATCGCCGACCTCGGCGACACCGTCGGCGCGTCGGTCGAGCGCGACCGCTCGACAGACGAAACCGGGCGTTCTCTGCCGATACCTCCGCGACCGGTCTCCTCACGGCGTGACTACCAACTTCCCGAAGAAGCTGTTCTGCAGGACCGACTTCTGCGCTTCGGCGGCCTCGTCGAGGTCGTAGCGCTTCGAGACGTGCGGGCGGAGGTCACCCGACTCCAGCAGTCGCGCCAGTTTCCCGAGGACCGCCGACATGTCCGGCGTGTTGTACATACTCATCAACTGGAGGGTCATCTCCTGTGCGCGAGCGGCCGCGACGTTGTCGAATCCGGCCTCGGGTTGGGTGTTTCCGATGCCGACGACCCGGACCCCCTGCGTCCCGACTTCGGCGTCGAAGTCGAGGTAGTCGTCGAGTCGGTGGTCCAGAATCACGTCCGGACGGCCCGCCGCTTCGACCACGGCGTCGGCGAGGTCCTCGCGGCCGTAGTCCACGGGCGAGTCCGCGCCCAGTTCTTCGAGTCGGTCGTGATACTCCGCGGCGGCGGTCGTGACGACGCGCGCTCCCGCGGCGTCGGCGAGTTGGACCGCGACGTGACCGACGCCGCCCGACCCGCCGTGGACGAGGCAGGTCTCGGCGGGTTCGAGACCCGCGTGGTCCACCAGCGCGCGCCACGCGGTCACGCCAACGAGCGCGGCGGCCGCGCCCTCCTCGAAGTCCACGTTCTCGGGCAGGCGCGCGAGACGGTCGGTCGGCGCGACCGCGTACTCGGCGTAGGTCCCCTGTCGGTCGTTCCCCAGTCCCGTGCCGAACACCCGGTCGCCCTCGGCGAACTCGTCCACGTCCTCGCCCACGGCGTCCACGACGCCCGCGAGGTCCGACCCCGGAACCATCGGGAGTTCCGGCGGTTCGTAGCTCCCCTCCCGGAAGTAGGTGTCCACCGGGTTGACGCCCGCGGCGCGAACCTCGACGCGTACCTCCCCGCGACCGGGGTCGGGTCGCTCAGCGTCCTCGACTGTCAGTACGCCCGGGCCGCCGTGTTCGTGATAGCGAACTGCGCGCATGGTGCCGGGTACAGGGCCGACCCTGATAAACGCGGCCGCTCCGGCAACGTCCCCGGCCGGACGCGGAGGACTACTCGGCGAACCGCTCAGAGGTAGCCGTCCAACTTCTCGGCGCTGAGTTCCAGATAGTCGAAGTCGAAGGTGTACACCTCCACGGAGACCGTCCCCGTCCAGTCCTCCCGGAGCGGTGCCAGCGCGGTCTCGAAGTCCGTCGTCCCCGACCCCGTGGGGACGTGTTCGTCGGCGGCCTCGCGGGCGTCGTTGACGTGGACGTGCGAGACCCGGTCGCCGCGGTCGGCCAGAAAGTCCGCGGTGTCCGCGGCGTCCATCCCGTCCACTCGCGCGTGTCCGGTGTCGAAGGTCATCGACGCCTCGGTCTCGTTGAACACCCGGTCGAAGTGGTGGACCGTGAACGGGATGCCCGGCAGGTTCTCGACGCAGATTTCGACGTCACGGTCGGCAGCGAACCGGTCGAGTGTCCGAATCGAGTCGAGCAGGTGGGGCGCGACTTCGTCCAGTTCCCACTCGGGCGGCCGGGCGCTGGTCCCGGCGTGGAGGACCGCCTTCTCCGCGCCCATCTCGGCGGCCGCCTCGACGGCGGCGCGCTGTTCGGACAGCGACCCCTCCCGGACCGGGTCGCGGGGCGACCCGATTTCGACG
Source organism: Halorussus aquaticus (assembly GCF_024218795.1). GTDB lineage: Archaea > Halobacteriota > Halobacteria > Halobacteriales > Haladaptataceae > Halorussus > Halorussus aquaticus. The sequence continues at coordinate 685,697 of NZ_CP100400.1, read as the reverse complement.
TCTACGAACGGCAGGTGGACGAGCAGGTCGAGACCCTCCTCGGCGGCCAGCGACCCGACCGCGTTCGGGTCGAGTCGGGTGCGCTCGGTCGCGCCGTCCATGTAGAGTTCCGCGAAGTCGAACCCTATCTCGGCCGCCTGCCGGAGTGCGGTCTCCCACGACACCGCGCCGGTGTGGGTCTGCGTGACGTACCCCCGGCGGACGCCGTCGTCGGTCACCGCTCGGACCCCCCATCGGGGGACGCCGCCGATTGCTTCGCGTCGGCCGTCGCGTCGTCGGCCGTCGCGTCGCCCCGAACGAACTCGGTCAGGGCGGCCACGGTCGGCGCGACCAGCGTCGGCGAGCGGTCGCTCGACTCCACCTCGGCGCGGGTCGCGTCGCCCGACAGCACGCAGACCGACTCGCACCCGACGTTCTCGGCGAGTCGCACGTCGGTCTCCAATCGGTCGCCGACCACCGCCACGTCCTCGGGCGCGTACCCCTCGGCGTCGAGGACCGGCGCGACCATCTCGACGTTCGGCTTGCCGAAGACGCGGTCGGGCGACCGGTCGGTCGCCGTCTCTATCATCGCACCGATGGCTCCGCAGTCGGGGACGAACCCCTCCGCCGTCGGGCAGACCGCGTCGGGGTGGGCCAGCAGGAACGTCGCCCCGTCTCGAATGGCGAGGGTCGCCTTCCGGGCCTTCTCGTAGGTGAGTTCGGTGTCGAACCCGACGACCACCGCCTCGGGCGCGTCCTCTCCGGACTCCACTCGGTCCACGACTTCGACGCCGCGGTCGGTTAGGGCCTCGCGCATCGCGGCGGTTCCGAGGACGAACGTCCCGTCCGGGTCGGTGCGCCGGAGGTGCTGGAGGACCCCGTCGGTCGAGAGCAAGACGTCTTCCTCGGCCGCCGGAACCCCGAGGTCCGTCAGTCGCTCGGCGTAGTCGTCCTTCCACTTCGAGGAGTTGTTCGTCAGGAAGTAGACGTCCACGCCGCGACTTCGGAGGGTTTCGACGACACCGTCCGCCCCGGTCACGAGATCGTCGTCCAGATACACCGTGCCGTCGAGGTCGAAGAACACGGCCTCCTTCTGGCCGAGGTCCGACAGCGACGAGAACCGACGGTCTGCGGTCCGGAGGTCTTCGAAGTCGTCGATTTCCACCCACCGGTGTTCGGAGACGTCCACGGGTTCCACGTCGTGGGTCCCGCCTCTGAGGAGTCGGTCGATGGCGGCCTCGGTCCAGTCGCCGTAGTCGCCCTCGCGCTCGATGGTGCGGGTTATCTCGTCGAACAGCGCCTCGGAGAACGCCGCCGAGAAGCGATACGCGTCGGTCGAGACGCCGTGGGCCACGTCCGCCGGGACGCTCTTGGCGATGTGGGTCGCGCTTCCTCCGTCGCCGACGGTCACTTTCATCGCCTCCTCCGAGAAGGTCTCGGTGTCGGTCGCGATGGCGCTGTCGGCGGCGGCGGCGAGCAGGTCGGCGAGCAGTTCCGAGTCGAACACCACGTCGCCGTTGGTCAGGACGAAGGGTTCGCCCGCCACCTCCTCGCGGGCCAGATAGAGCGAGTACATGTTGTCGGTGTTGGCGAACACCTCGCTCTCGCGGACGATCACGTCGAGGTCCGGCCGCGAGTCCGCGACTTCCTCGCAGAGCGCCCGCACGTCGTCGGCCAGATACCCCGCGACCACCACCACGTCGGTCACGCCCGCGTCTGCGTAGGCCCGGAGTTGACGCGCCAGAACGGGTGTTCCATCGACTGTGATACACGATTTCGGTTTCTCCAGCGTGAGCGGCCGGAGTCGAGACCCGATACCAGCCGCTAAGATTACTCCCTTCACGAATAAGTCACCGCACCAGAACCCAACGCAAGCGCCCTTAGTCCTGTCGGCCTCTTTTCACTCGCGCTTCAACTGGAATCCGACACGTAACGACGAGGATAGTTTCCGGCTTCCGAGAACAGTCGCGAGCGAGGGCGTCACGTCCCGGCGTCGCCGAACTGGAGAACGCCCGGATAGTCGGCGATGACGCCGTCCACGCCCGCCTGCCGGAGTTGGTCGGCCTCGTACCAGCGCTCGACGGTCCAGACGTTGACCGCCCGGTCCTCCTCGTGCGCGACTTCGAGGAGGTCGATGTCCTCGAAGGGACCGAGCGACCCGTACTCGGCGTTGAACAGCTGCGTGCCCGCAATCGCGTTCCACGGCGGATGGACCGCCTCGCAGTCGTACCGGCGCGCGACCTCCATCCCGTCCGCGATGGAGTCGGCGAACACGACCGCGACCGAGACCGAGGGGTCCACCTCGCGGACCGCCGCCAGCGCGCCCTCCGAGAACGACGAGACCAACACGTCGTGGTCGGTCGCCGAGAGCGTCGAGAGGACGTCCTCCGCGAACGGCTTCCAGAGGGCCGTCTGCTCGGCGCGGGTCTCCCGCGGGAGGTTCTCGCCGGGGCGAATCTCGGCCGACCCGGGGTTCTTGAACTCCACGTTGACGCCGACCGACGACGGGAGCGCGTCGAGGACCGCCGAGAGCGTGGGGATTCGCTCGCCCGTGCCGAGGACGTCGAGGTCCGCGAGCGTCTCGGCGGTCGTCTCCCACACCTTCCGGTCGGCGAGTTCGGAGGGCGCGTCCGTCAATCGACCGAGGTCGTAGTCGTGAAAGGTGACGATTTCGCCGTCGGCGGTCGGCATCACGTCCACTTCCACCATCTCGGGCAGACCGCCGGGGGAACCTGCGGTCGTGGCCCGCTCTATCGCCGCCACGGTGTTCTCGGGGTAGACGCCCGCGAACCCGCGGTGGGCGATGAGCGATACGTCGGTTCGACTGGTCGTCGCCTGTCGGGTCGTTCCGCTCGTTCCTACCATAGTGAGTCGCGGCGCTTCGGGGGACCGACGCAAGCGCCTCTGGCACCCTTGGTCGGGGGTTTCTGGGTAGTAGACTTCAAGCTTTCTCTCTGAATATAAATATCGCTCCGTAACGGAACCGAGTCGATGGAGCGCACCCGAGACTACGTATTCGGCCGCTCTCGCCGGGTTTCGCGTCGCTATCGGGAGAGGCGACGGCGGACGAGGTCGGCGACCGCCGCCGACCGCGGGGCCGGGGGCGCGCACTGGGGCGAGTCCCGAGGCGTCTCCGTGGCGGGGTCGCCGCCGAGGAGTCGGGTCCGGACCGCCTCGCGGCGGGGCGCGTCGCGGTCGTCGGCCGGGTCGAGCGCCAGGTCGAGACCCGCGAGCAGGTCGTCGAACGTCCGGGCGACCGGGCCGGGCGTCACCGACTCGTAGTCGAAGTAGAACCCGCGGCGGGCGCGGTACTCGTCGAGGTCGTAGGGGTAGAAGACGAGAGGCCGGTCGAGCAGGAGGTAGTCGAAGTACAGCGACGAGTAGTCGGTGACCAGCGCGTCGGCGTGCCGGAGGAGCGGGTAGACGTCGGTCGCTTCGGGGAGTTGGACGACCCGGGAGAGACCCTCGGGGAGGTCGAGAGTCTCGCGCGGGTGGGTCTTGACGACGAGCGTGGCGTCTCGCTCGGCGAGGAACGCGTCGAGCGCGGTGAGGTCGAGGCGGTCGGCGACCGATTCGTCGGTCCACTCGCGGAACGTCGGCAGGTAGCAGACGAGCGACGGGGAGTCGGCGTTTTCGGCGTCACGTCCCTCCGCGAGGTCGCGGACCCGGTCGAGCGCCGCGGCGTCGGTGCCGACTGCCTCGCCCGGAATCTCGGCGAAGAGCGCGTCGTTTCGGGGGTAGCCCGTGGCGACCATTCGCTCGCGGTCGATGCGGAGACCGGACGCGAAGACGTCGGCCGCCCCCTCGCCGGGAATCGTGAGCAGGTCGAACTTCCCGGAGAGTCGGGCCTGCGTCCGCCGGACGGGTGCCGGACGATGCCGGAACTCGGCGTCCCACGAGATGCGCTTGAGGGGGAGGCCGTGCCAGAGCAAGACCGTGAGCGCGCCCGCCACGCAGGGCATGGCGAGGTCGCGGTGGCCCTGCGTCAGGAAGACGACGCCCGCTCGGAGCGCCAGCAGGAGGCCCCGGGGCGAGTAGCAGTGGTACGCCTCGAAGCCCTCGCTCTGCAGTTCGCACACGACATCGGTGTTCTTCGAGAGCCAGACCGCCCTGATTTCGGGATGCTCGGCCGTGACGTGAAGGTAGAGGTACTTGGCGTTGTCCGCGAACGCGGTCCCGCCGCGCGCCCCGAACACCCACAGCGACTCGTCGCGGGCGAGACCCGGCGTCCGGTCGCGCAGCGAGTCGAGGGCCGCCACGCCGCGGAACAGTCGCCACTGCGCGAGAAACGAGGCGTCGTTCGCGAGCGACGCGAGCGTGCCCGAGAAGTTCGAGAGCGACGAAAGTGCCCGGCGGACTGACGCGTTCAGGTCCATCGGTGCGACTCGGAACTCGGCGGCGGTCGGAGGACCATCGGTCCGACCCACGACGCCGCCGACAAAAAGCAGTCCGGCGGCGGTCGGCGTTCGGGGTCGCGAGGCCTCACGAGTGGTTCGTTACCAACTACCGCGAGACTGTCTAACGGCCGATACCGCCAGTAGCAGGCCTTATATCTACAGACCCGCCAATCGGACTCAATGACTTACAAGATCGGACTCGTGGGCAAGCCCTCCGTCGGGAAGTCCACGTTCTTCAACGCCGCGACCATGAACGACGTGCCCGAAGGGGCCTACCCCTTCACCACTATCGACCCCGCGGTGGGCGAGGCCTACGTCCGGGTGGACTGCGCGGCCCCGGAGTTCGACGAGCGCTGTACGCCGAACGTCGGGTTTTGCGAGGACGGCACCCGGTTCGTCCCGACCAAACTCGTGGACGTGGCGGGACTGATTCCCGGTGCCCACGAGGGCGCGGGACTGGGTAACCAGTTCCTGACCGACCTCAACGAGGCCGACGTGCTGGTCCACGTGGTGGACTTCTCGGGCAAGACCGACATCGAGGGCGAACCTACCGAGGACCACGACCCGCGCGACGACGTGGACTTCCTCGAAGACGAACTCGACATGTGGTACCTCGGGATTCTGGAGAAGGGCATCGAGCGCTACCAGAGCGGGTACGACGGCAACGAGGACGACATCGAGGTCGAACTGGCCGAGCAGATGAGCGCGTTCCGGACCAACAAGGACGAGATAAAGCGCGAAATCCTCTCGCTCGGTCTCGACCTCGACCCCGCGACGTGGGACGACGAGGACCGCGAGCAGCTCGCCCGCGAGATTCGCAAGACGACCAAACCGATGGTCGTCGCCGCGAACAAGATGGACACCCCCGAGGCGCAGGCCAACTTCGAGGAGATCACCGACGACCCCGAGTACGACCACCTGACGTTCGTGCCGGTCAGCGCCCACGCCGAGAAGGCGCTCAAGCAGGCCGACGAACAGGGCGTCGTCGAGTACCGTCCCGGCGACGGCGACTTCGAGATTATCGGCGACGTCTCTGACGACCAGCGAGAGGGTCTGGAGGCCATCGAGTCGTTCGTCCACGAGTTCGACGGGACCGGCGTCCAGCGCGCGCTCGAAGACGCGCTGTTCGAGGAACTGGGCGTCATCCCGGTGTTCCCCGGCGGCGCGAACGGTCTCGGCAACGAGAACGGCGAGGTCCTGCCCGACTGCTTCCTCCTGCCCGAGGGCGCGACCGCAGAGGACTTCGCCCACCACATCCACTCGGACCTCGGCGAGGGGTTCCTCCACGGCATCGACTGCCGGAGTAACCGGCAGGTCGGCGCGGACACGCGACTCGACAGTCGCGACGTCATCGACATCGTCTCGACGAACTGACTCGTCCGGCCGAAATCGCTCCGCGACCCGACCGATTAATGTCTCCTCGTCGCGGAAGAGGTTCGCATGGGAGAGCAGCAGCATCGGTTCAACGGCGATGCGCGGGTCCTGCATCGCCGCGCGGTCAGAACGCCGCTGCCCGACGAGGAGGCCGAGCGGGTGTTCCACGAGAACATGACGAACGTGGCGGACGCCTGCGAGCGGAAAGCGGAACTGCTCGCCGACCCCGACGCGTCGCTGCTGGACGCCTACGAGACGGAGTTCGAGCATCTCACCGAGAGTTTCGAGCGGCGACTCCGGCGCGTCGCGGGCGACGACTACGAAGAGGTCGCAGTCGCGTACAACCGCGGCGAGCGAGACGACCGGGTCGGTGCGCTCGCGTCGTACTACTTCGAGGCGCTCTGGCGAATGCAGCAGCGGACCACCGTCACCGACATGGTGTTCTTCCCGATAATCCTGCGGTACCCCGACAGTTTCACGGTGAACGTCCGGTTCGCCAGCGGGTACGCCACCAGCGAGTCGGTGCTGTAGGAGTCGCCCCAACACCTCTCGGAGGAACTGGACGACGACCACGCCCAGACCTACTACGAGGAGAGTCTCTACACGCAGAAGTGCGCGGCGGAGTACATAGCGGAGACCGCCCAGATAATCCGCGAGGAGTTTCCCCACCCAGACGAGTCGTCGTTCGAGGAGCGCAAGTACGGCGGGATAGTCTCGGCGGGCGGACGCCGAGGGTCCGTCTTCTCGTCGATGTTGCAGTCGGTCGAACCCGACCCCGACCGGTTCTCGGAACCGGTCGAGGAATCGACCCTCGTCGGGGAGGGCGAGGCCGCGAGACGCACGGAAGCGGAGTTGCTCCCCGACGGCGAAGTCCTGCTCTGAGCCGTCAGCACGGGTTCGACCCTCGACGACCGAGCGCCGCGTTCGGTCCCACGACCGAGGGTCCCGCGCCTATCCACACACCGCGGTAGATGTCGCCGCGTTGAATTGAATTCGACATGCTTTTCCTGAGACCGTGAGAAACGCGTCGTATGGCTGTCGACGCGCGCTGTCCGGACTGTGACGTTGCGCTAGAGGAAGCCGACCTCTTCACCGGTCAAGGGGAGTTCAGAGTCCGGACCGAGACCGAGGCCGACGACGTGTTAGCCGCGGTCGGCGTCGCCAAGGCGCTGGAGGTGACGCCGCGGCGGTGTCCGGAGTGCGGACTGGTCCGGTTCTACGCCGAGAAGTAACGTCGGCGACGGTCCGTACGTTCGCGGTGCCGGGTTCTGTGCCTATCCGGGTCGAACACTGGCAGCGGCCCCAAACCGTCGGACGGCGGCGGCAGTGCGGCCGCGGACCGCAAGAACGCTTTTGTCTCTCTGCGTTTACTCTGAACGCGTACCATGGTGGTCACGGGAGCATTCGTGAGCGGGGGGAAGCGACCATGAACGTGTTCGTGAGGGAGATCGGGCGGGCCGAGACGCCCCGAGAGCTACGTCTGTCGGGGGACAGAATCGTCGTCGAGGACAACGTCGGGGAGTCCATACACGTCCACGTCGGCAACACGCGTATCGAGTTCTCCATCGACGATTATCTGGCGTTCGCCGATTGCATCGAAGCGGCCGAACGGGGGGTCGAACGTGGGGATTATTGAGGAGGAACTCGGAACGACGACGCTCTCCGACGGGACGGACGTGACCGTCGAGTACAACGAGGGGGACCGCATCCACCTCCACGTCGGCCGGTTCCGACTCTCGTTCTCTCGGGCGGAGTTCGGCAGGTTCGCCGCCGCGGTCGCTGAGGGGAAAGCGGACCTGCTCGACACCAAGGATGGATTTTAGTCGCGCGGAGGCCGAACTCCTCGACCGTCTGTTCGCCGACCTGGTGGACTCCGACGTCACGTTCGTCGTTCCGCGAGGGTATCGGGACCTGCCCCACTCGGTCCCGGGAAGCGACATCGACGTCTACGTGATCGACGACGACTTCGAGGAGGCCGTCCGAGTCGCAGAGCGTCTGGGGTTCGGGTCGAGCGACTCCTCGGCGGGCGTGCGGGGGTTAGTCGAGAAAGTCGCGGCGAACCCCGGCCGAGCGACGGAGTTGCTGCTGTCCGACCGGACGAAGGCGCTGCGGTTCGCGTTCGAGACGCTCACCGACACGGAGACGGTCCAGACCGAGTACGAGGAGTGGAAAGGGTCGAACGGGAACGTCGCGTTGCACCTGACGAACCACGTCGTCTACGAGTCGCCGATGCAGAGCGACGTCCGCCAGATGATTCGCGTGGACCCGGCCGTCGAGGAGTCGCTCTTTCGGCACCGTCGGTTCGTGGACGGGATTCCGGTCCCGTCGGAACCCGACGAACTGGCCCACCTGCTCTGTCGAGGCGTCTTCTCGTACGAGGGGGAGTTCCCGCCGTACTACGAGCGCCGGTGCAGGGAACTCTCCGAGACGGTCCTCTCGTCGCCGGAGATGGAGAAGCGGTTCGAGCGACTGCTCTCGCTGCTGTTCTTCGACGCCGACCGCGTGGTTCGGGACCACGTGGAGCGAGACAGCTACGACCAACTGAAATCCGACCTCGTCTCGTTCGCTGACTACTAATCGGTCTCCGATGGTCCGCTGTCGGCGTCGCCGAGCAGTCGCGGGGAGTCGAGTCCCCGTCCCGAAGGACGGTCGTACAGTCTCGGGGCGGCGTTAGCCCGTTCCGATACTACTAACTCTTGGACGCGAAAAGTAGCGTGTAAGCCCAAAATGAAACTACACGAGTATCAGGCGAAGAGCGTCTTCGCCGACGCAGGGATTCCGACGCCGGACGCGACGCTGGCGTCGTCCGTGGACGAGGTAGTCGAGGCGGCCGAGGACATCGGCTATCCGGTCGCCGTGAAGGCACAGGTACACGTCGGGGGCCGCGGGAAGGCTGGCGGCATCAAACTCGCGGAGAACCGCGAGGAGGCCGAGCAGGCCGCCGAGGACATCCTCGGGATGGACCTCAAGGGGTACACCGTCGAGCGGGTCCTCGTCGAGGAGGCCGTCAACTTCAAGAACGAACTCTACGTGGGCGTCACGATGGACCGCGGCGAGGGCAAACCCGTCGCCATGGTCTCGACCAAGGGCGGAGTCAACATCGAGGAAGTCGCCGAGGAGGACCCCGACGCCATCGCTCGGGAACACGTGGACCCGGCGTTCGGGATGCACCCCTATCAGGCCCGGAAGGTCGTCTACGACGCGGGCGTCCCGAAGGAGGTCGCTTCCGACGTGGCGTCGATTCTGACCACGCTCTTCCAGTTGTGGGACGACAGCGACGCCAGCGACATCGAAATCAACCCCGTCATGATCACCGAAGACGACGAGGTCGTCGCCGCCGACGCGGTGATGAACATCGACGACGACGCGCTGTTCCGCCAGCCCGACCTCGCCGAGATGGAGGAGGAGACCTTCGAGGACGACCTCGAACGCAAGGCCGGGGAGTACGGCTTCGACTACGTCCGCCTCTCGGGCAACACGGGCATCATCGGTAACGGCGCGGGCCTCGTGATGACGACGCTCGACCTCGTGGACTACTACGGCGGCGAACCCGCCAACTTCCTCGACATCGGGGGCGGTGCGAAGGCCGAGCGAGTGGCCAACGCGCTGGACATGGTGTTCTCCGACGAGAACGTCGATGCGGTCGTGTTCAACATCTTCGGCGGCATCACCCGCGGTGACGAGGTGGCCAAGGGTATCAACGACGCGCTCGAACAGTTCGACGAGATTCCGAAGAAGGTCGTCGTCCGCCTCGCGGGCACCAACGCCGAGGAGGGCCGCGAGATTCTGAACGACGAACTCGTCACGGTCGAGGAGACCCTCGAAGACGCGGTACAGCGTGCGGTCGAGTACGCCGAGGAGGTGGAAGCATGAGTGTTCTAGTCGACGAAGACACCCGAGTTATCGTGCAGGGAATCACCGGCGGGGAAGGCAAGTTCCACGCCGAACAGATGATGGAGTACGGCACCAACGTCGTCGCGGGCGCAGTGCCGGGCAAGGGCGGACAGGAAGTCAGCGGCGTGCCGGTCTACGACACGGTCCACAAGGCCGCGCGCGAGGAGGACGCCGACGCCTCCGTCGTGTTCGTCCCGCCCGCGTTCGCCGCGGACGCCGTCTTCGAGGCGCTGGACGCGCCCCTCGACCTCGTGGTCGCCATCACCGAGGGCATCCCCACGCAGGACATGGCGAAGGTCAACAAGCGCCTCTCGGAAGTTGACACCCGCCTCATCGGTCCGAACTGCCCGGGCATCATCACCCCCGGCGAGTCGAAACTCGGCATCCTGCCGGGCAACATCTTCGAGTCGGGCGAGGTCGGTCTCGTCTCGCGTTCGGGGACGCTCACGTACCAGGTCGTGGACAACCTGACCTCCCGGGGCATCGGCCAGACCACCGCCATCGGCATCGGCGGCGACCCCATCATCGGCACCGACTTCATCGACGCGCTCGAACTGTTCGAGAACGACCCCGACACGAAGGCGGTCGTCATGTGCGGCGAAATCGGCGGCGAGGACGAGGAAGACGCCGCCCAGTACATCGCCGAGAACATGGACACGCCGGTCGCCGGTTTCATCGCCGGTCGGACCGCCCCGCCGGGCAAGCGCATGGGGCACGCGGGCGCTATCGTCTCCGGTAGCGGCACCGGTACCGCCGAGAGCAAGATCAACGCGCTGAACGACGCCGGCGTCCCGGTCGGCGACACGCCGAACGAAGTCGCCGACCACATCGAAGACTTCCTGTAACGCCGCCGTCTCTCACGCTGATTGCGGTCTCTCGTCTCTTTCCCGTCCGTCATCACTTTCCCGCAACTCGTCACGTTCGCGGCTTACGTTCCGACCCGAATCCGCCGCGGGCATAGCACTTAGATACGTCACGCCCCAACCAATCGTATGGACGCACCAGCCCCGCTTCAGTCCGCCGCCGACGAGCAGGACGACATCACGATTGCTCGCCGCGAGTACGAGGACGAGAACGTCGTCACGGTCGATTTCGGCCGCGGGGTCGAAGCCCACCTCGACGTCGTCGGTAAGACGGCCATCGTCGTCGCCGGAGACCGACAGTTCGAGTTCGAGATTCCGGACGAGGCGACCGACGTGACCACCAACGACGGCATGCTCATCATCACGGAGTAGCGCCGAACGTCTCCTCCGACGACTGGCAGTTCACGCGAGTTAGTTCGCAGACTCGTCGGCCGGACCTGAGACGTCGCTCCGAACCGAACCGTCGGCCGGATCCGACGCCGGGTCGGCCTTCCTCCGCCACTGTTTCTCGACCGCACGGTTGCCGAGAACGACCACGTCGTCCTCGACCGCTATCCGGGTCTTCCGGAGGTCTATCTCCCGAACCACGCCCGTCACACCGGCGGTCTCTATCCTGTCGCCGGGATTGAAGTCGGCGTCGCGCAGCAGGTAGACGCCCGACACCGTGTCGGCTATCATGTCCGAGAGCGCGTAACTCACGCCGAGCGCGACGAACCCCGTGGCGGTCCCGAGACTCGCCGCGACCTCGCCCATGCCGAGAATCTTCAGGAGTGCGAGCGCCGCGCCGAACCACAGGAAGATACCGACGATGGTGGTGAAGAGGTCGGCGATGAGGTCGTCGGCGTAGATGCGTCCGAACGCCGACCCGACGAACGACAGCGCGATTCTGATAGCGGTGTAGGCGGCGACGACGAACAACAGTGCCGTGACGAACTTCGGGACCGCGTCCACGAACCCGGCCCGGAGTTCCGCGAGCGCCTCGGTAACCATTCCGGCGAACCGTCCGTCCTGTGCGAGTTTCACGAGCGCGACTATTCGGTGGGGAGACAAGAACGCTCGGGTGCGCTACCGATTCAGTTCGCCGAGGCACTCCCGACAGTACTTCGCACCCGACATGTTCGACTCGCCGCAGGCCGAGCAGACGAACGTGTCGACCGTCGGCGCTGGGTCGTCGGTCGCATTCGGTCCGCGTCCGTCGGCCCGAATCGGCGGCTTGTCCAGCGCCTCGGCGGCCGCGCTCGATACGTCTCGGGGAGCGTCGTCGCGTTCGGCCAGCGCCAGCAGCAGAGCGTCGTCGCGCATCTTCTCCAGTCCGCGCAGTAGTCCGAGGTAAAGGACCGTGGGGGCGGTGATGACCAAACAGGCGACCAGCAGTCGGAGGGCGAGGTTCATGTGCGACTGGCACCGAGTGCTTCTTATTAATTCTGCCGGATTGTTGAATTGGTCGGCGCCGTCGGGTCCGCGTCGGACGTTTCGAGGGAGAGATAGTGAGTGGCGGCCCGAAAGAACGAGAAGTGGGCGGGTACTGTCAGCGGGCGGATTCGAGGTCCACGAAGGCGGTGTCGTCGGCCGTCAACCACGTCGACATTCGCTCGATGCTGTCGAGTCCGTCCGGGTACACCGTCCGACGGTCCGGCCGGTCTTCGTAATCGACGACGACCGAGGAGAGTTCGACGACGGAGTGGTCACCGCGTGGTTCGGTCTGTAAATCGTCGGGGCGGTCCGTGTCGGTCCGTGTATCGAGGGTGTCGGGGTCCGTACTCATGTTACTCCGACCGCAAGTGTGGCCACACCGAGGAGCGGTTAAGTATTTTCTATGAGATGTATATATTCGTCTGAAGCGAACAGAGCGGTCCGTAGTCGTCCGACGACCGTCTCTTCGACGTCCCGTCGGCTTCGTACGTGATACGTTCTCTTTCCTCGCTTGTCTCGGTATCTCATCTCATCCGCTTCCGTAAGGTAATTTTTTACACCGCGTCAACCGACAGGTCGCGTTCCGGAGACGTCTCGGCCGCGAGCGCCGCGGCGCGCTCGTCCGACGAGAACTGTCACCGAGCGATACCTCCCGGAACAGAGAGATACGATGACAGGTACGACACGAACGGTCCTCGTTGCGGCAGTGCTGGCGCTCGCGGTGTCCACCGGAGTTGCCCTCGCGAGTCCCGCAACTACGACTACGACGACGACAGACGCACAGACGAACGAAACGGCGTCGGTTTCGGCCCCCGACCAGCAGTTCGACGGTGAGAACCTGACTATCGAATCCGCGACCCTGCCCGACGGCGGATTCGCGGTCGTCTACAACCAGAGTAAGGCGCGCATCGGTCACACCGAGTACCTCGGTACGGGCGACCACCAGAACGTCACCGTCTCGCTCGACGAACCGGTCGAAGACCCGCAGGTGTTGGTCGTGGCGCTCGTCCACAACAACGGGAGCGAGAGCTACAACGCTTCCGCGGACAAAGTCGCCTACGAGAACGACCGCGGCAAGGAAGTCGCTGACGTGAGCTACGTCTACTTCCAGACGCGCGGACAGGAGACCACCACTGCGGAGACGACGACCGAGGAAGAGACGACGTCGTCCACGACGACGGCGGAGACCAGCGACGAGACGACGACCGAATCGGCGTCGGAGGAAACGACGACCGACGTCTCCAGCGGTACCATCCCCGGCTTCACGCCAATCACCGGTGTCGTCGCGCTTCTCGGGGCCGCGTTGCTCGGCCTCCGACGAAGCTAAGCCGAGAAAACCGACGTTTCGTCTTTCTACCGACCGTTTTTCTGTGACCAGTCACGGCGAGTGGGTCGTCCAGTGTCGGGTCGTCTCGTCCGTACCGGGACAGCGAGCGAGTTCGCCAGTTTCGCAGACTACGTCCCGCGAGACGCATCCCTCCCGTGACGGTCGGAACGCGGTCGCCGAGCGCGTACCCGCCCCGCTTTACTCACTGGTTCGACTGTGTCAGTTCTGCGTCGACGCGATGCTCGTCGGTCCCGCGCCAGTCGTCCGGAACGACGTCCGCGAGGTCGGGGTGAGAGAGGTTTCTCCTCGCCCTGTCGCTCAATTCGTCGGGGGAGTCGGCCTCTCGAACGTCGTCCCGAATCGCCTGCCAATCGGCGTGTCGCACCCGGACGAGGACCGGAATCTCGTCCACGTCGGCGAGTTTCGCGATAGAGAGCCGGTGGTTTCCGCTCCCGCATTTCGCCAGTTGCCCGTCGCGATGTACGTTCACGACGACCTCGTTGAGGTGGATGTTGTCGCTGTCGCGGGCCGGGTCGCGCACTCGGTCCGGTCGCACGCGGAGCAAGTCGCGCTGTGACCTGTAGCCCTCGGTCGCGATTCGCTCGTAGAGTCGGTCTATCCTCTCGACGTAGGCGTCCAATTCGGCGACGCTGTCGAACCGCCGCGCGTACAACGGACACCCGTCGTTCCGCACTCGTTCGCGGTACTCCCGGTACAGGTCCGTGTCCTCCCACGGGACGCCGTCTACGTATCGCCGTTCGATGGATCGGTAGACCATTTCGTCCTCGAAACGGTCGGTGCGTTCGTCCCACGCACCGTCCACCACCTGTCCGAACCCGCCGACGTGCGTACGGTCGTAGTACGCGATTCTGTCGGGGTCTACCCACATCAGACGGAGTGGGTTCGCGTCGCTCGTCTCCGAGAACAGGGTCGAACGAACTTCGAACAGGTAACGGAGGACGGCCGGAGGTAATCGCTGGGCCGTCAGACGCCACACGCTCGACGCCGCATCCCGGAGGTGTGGTCCGAACACCTCGACGAGATTTCGATAGCGCCCGTCTGCTGCCCTCCCGTCTCGCGTTTTCGTCCGTCTGCCCGTTTCGTCAGATTCGTCGGTGGTCCTCAAACCGGGATGAGTAATGACGTGCTCGTTGAAGTAACTTTGGACCGATGACACTACTGCCACCGATCGACTCTCTAAACGTCCGAAGAAACCGAGAAATTCGCGCTCGATACGCGGGATACCTGTCCGCAGTCGGGTTGGCTACAGATGCAGTCGCGGTACGGTTATCCCCGACTCGCACCGAAGCCACCGACCGGAGTAGGTGGAACTACCAGATTTTGTTAGATAATAGTTAACATATTACACCTATACGTAGAGGGAGGGACCAGTAATGACGGAAGACGTATCGCGGCGACGGGTACTCGAAGCGAGTAGCACACTAGTCGGTGGACTGTTCGTAACGAATTGGTTCTCTACCGAGACCGATTCCAGTATCACGGGGTGGGTCACCAAAGGGAACGAAGCCGAGATAGACGGCGCAGAAGGCACCGTCGAGACCTTCCGGCACTACGGTTCGAGTCTGTGTAACGACGGTGACGCCTTCACGTGCCGCACGTGCGACGACGCCGTATTCTATCTCCTCGTCCCGAGTGGTTCGGGCAGGCCGACTGTCGGTGACACGTATCGGTTTCGCAAGACCGGCGAGAGAAGCCTCTGTGGTAACTTTCAGGTCAGTCTCCGGGAGACCGATTCGTGTGGGAATTCGACGCCGACGACCACCGAGACGGAGACGACCGAGACCGACACGACGACTGAAACGGAGACGACGACGGAAACGACAACCGACACTACTACGACCGAAACGGAGACGACTACCGACACCACGACTGAAACGACAACCGACACCACGACCACCGAGACGACTACCGACACCACGACCACCGAGACGACTACCGACACCACGACCACCGAGACGACTACCGATACCACGACTGAAACGACAACCGACACCACTACGACCGAAACGGAGACGACTACCGACACCACGACAGAGACGGAGACGACGACCACAGAAACGCCGACGGACACGACGACCACAGAAACGACTACCGAGGACGAGGAGACGACTGCAGAGTGACGCCTTCGAACGGTATCGTCCCTATCGCGCGGCGACGTTCTCAGGTGAGTCCGCGAACAGTGTCGCTTCGTGAGTTGGCGCTCTCTGTCGAAATAGGTCCTCTTCCTCACCCCTGATTAGTTCTACCGGGTAAATACGACTCGTGGGGCCAGCGCCAAAGCAATCGCTCGCGGTGTAGTTCGCCGGAAAACATGGGTCGGGGCGGATTCGAACCTCGCCGAGGCGGTCCGGGCGTGCGGCGCTTCGCGCCGTTCCGGGCTTGCGACTCGTCTGGTTCGAATCTTCCCGACGAACAGTTTCCTGCTCACAGCGATGCGAGCAGACGAACTGCTCGCGGTGTAGTTCGCCGGAAAACATGGGTCGGGGCGGATTCGAACCGCTCCGGACTTCGGTGAAACAAAGTTTCACCTCGTCCATATAGTTCACGCCTGCTCACTTCGTTGCGCGGGCGTTCACCGCCGACCTGCTTGTAGGCTGTCAGGAGACTCTAGACAAAACGACCCGCAGGAGAACGCACGACTAATTGGGACTTGACCGGGCGCGACACCAACTGCGTCACAGGGGTAAGCACGAAAATCATGACTCGAAAACTTACCCCGGAAGACGCAGTCGAACGGTATCTAGACGAACGCAAACCCGAAGTCAGCGAATCAACCCTCTACAACTACACCTACCTCCTCGAACGGTTCGCAGACTGGTGCAACACCCAAGGAATCGACTATATCAACGAGATTGATGGATTCACCATCCACGACTTCAAACTCTTCAGACGCGACACAGACGACATTTCCAACCTCACCCTTCACAAAAATATGTGTACGCTCCGGACGTTCATCCGGCACATGGAGTCGTGGGATGTCGTAGACGATGGACTCGCGGACAACATGATTCTCCCCGAGATCGACTCTGAAACCCGTGACAGGAAAATCAGCGCAGAACAAGCGCACGAGATGCTGGAGTACCTCGACAAATACGAGTACGGAACAAAGAGACACGCGCTATTTGCGATTCTGTGGGATACAGGAATGCGGTTAGGGTCTGTCCGGTCACTAGACCTTGGCGACTACCACTCAGGAGAGAAGTACATCGAACTCCACCACCGACCCGAATCCGACACCCCTCTGAAAAACGCGGAGGGCGGAGAACGTGAAGTCAACCTCCACGCATGGGTTTGTGAAGTGATTGACGACCACATCAAGATGAACCGTCACAACGTGACCGATGATTATGGACGGAAGCCGCTGTTCACCACTGAACATGGCCGTCCGGCTCGTTCAGGGCTGAGAATGCACATTACTGCATTGAGTCGTCCTTGCCACTATACAGGAGAGTGCCCGCATGACAGGGAACAAATGGAGTGTGAAGCGTGGACTGACCGGGAGTACGCCGCCCGATGCCCTAGCAGTATCAGTCCGCACGATGTGCGCCGGTCTTCAATCACAGAGTGGCTGAAGCGGGGACACAGAAAGGAAATTGTCAGCGATAGATGTGACGTTTCACCGAAGGTTCTCGACAAGCACTACGATGTTAGGACGAAGACGGAGAAACGTGAGCTTCGGAGGGATGCATTCGGTATGGATTGAGTGTTCACACGCGGGCATTAGATACGCGAAGAACCAGCCACCAACACGTCCACCGCTGTTGGAAAAGGAATCAATCACGTCACAGAAGAAATCGACTCACGAGCAAATACAGCGACCTGAGAACAAACCCCCTACTGTTCAACTGGAAACCACTTCGTCGTCCACATCCTCATCGCCACTCGGCATCACAAACCCATCCTCGGAACTGACCCTTTCATCCCTGAACGCCAACCGGACAGGATCATCCTCATCCCCAATGTATTTTGGAAGGTCGCGTTCGTCACTCATTGATACAATATCCTTGTTGAAGACTGATAACTGTCTAGTCCGCCAACCCCGACGCCGACTCAAAACTCGTGTCGAACGTCACGTCCACCGACTCTGTTCGTGCATCTCCACGTTTCTCATGGAAGTCACGAAGTTCGTCACGCTCAACCACATAATTCAACGTATCCCGAGGCCACTTCCGAGGTTCACGGTCAAGCAATTCAGCCAACGTACACCACCCAACGAGACCTAGCACACCCTTCTCAATCTCCTCGACTAAGTAGAACGCATCAGGAATCGTCTTTTCAGGGTCGTCCAACGCCTCATAGACGTGATGCTGGTCCATCAACAGTCGCCCAGTCTCGTCGTAAGGCGTCGTCTTCACGTCCACCCCAAACCGAGCGATTTCCAAATCAACTCCATCATCCCCTTCATCCTCGTAAATCTCGTCGTCAAACGTATCTTCGACACCATACCATTTCGCTACTGCGAGTTCGCCTTGAACCCCTCTGAAATGCGCCATGAACGAGTTCTGATCCTCGTCAAGGTATCCACGTCCATCCTTGCTTGAGTCTCGTTCACGGGCAAGCTCGTAGCAACGCTGAATCTCAGACTCGTTCAAATACACAACAGGGTATGGCCGGTCGCTGTAGTCTGATTGTCTAGACGCTTCCGAACCCGGGTCGGCAACACTCATAGCCGATCCCCTCGCTCCGACGTTTCCAAAAGCCGTTCGCGGCGTTCAGGACACGCTGAACCCCCCGAGTTCAGAATCGTCTTCGACACGCACGTTCGACACGCATACACCACATCGTCGTTACTGCCGTACACACGGCGGAAATCGTCTGAAACGTGAGTTCCGCAGTTCCGGCACTGGTTATTTGCAAGCTGTACTTCCTCGGTCGATGTCTCGTCTTGGACTGTCGTTGACATCGTTCACTGCACGGTCGAGAAGAGACCACCCTTAAGTGTTCTATCAGGTATAGTTAGGAATAAAAACACACCATCCTTTCCCGTGACACCACCACTTCCGGTAGTCAACGATACCAGCGTCTAGACGCTGGCCACCAACAACCACGTAGAAACAGAACCAACTCGTCTGTCAGCACGCCCCGAAACGCATGGTCACTCGCCAGTCAATTCCTCATACTCCTCCCCCAACTCAACAAGTCGACTCATATCCAAGTCATACGTCTCAGCAAGGTCCCGCGCCTCATTATACGTCTCCGAGAAAAGCCCGTCATAAAAACTATTAATAGACGAACCCGGCTCCATATTCTCTAACTTCCGTTCAGCCTTCGCAACCAACTCCTCATACTTTTCCCGCGCCTCATCCTCACTCAAACGCTCCTCACGACGCTTCTCAGCAGCCTTCTCCTCCAACACTTCAATCACACCATCACCACTCAACAACGACTCAACACTCCCCGTCTGCACCGCAAACGACGTGAACACAGACTTCGACTCATGCAAATCAGCCGCCTCATCTTCAGACAACCAACCTTCCTCAACAGCAATCCCCATCATCCGAGTCAATACACGATTTGCTGAATAACGGTCAGGAGCCTCCTCAAGCATCGTGTTCAACTTTGTGAGACTGGCCTGACGAGCAACAATCTCCTTCGTGAAGTACGTCTGTGAAGGCTTGAACCACTTCTCAACCAACCGTCCATCATCTGTCGACCACTCCCCAGACAAGTCACGAATCTTGTTCACGTTGTTACGATACCCCTTTGCATCCTCGTCACTCCCCTTCAACTCCATAGCACGAACCACGTCTTCAACCATCTCATCCACCGCGTTACGCAACCGCCGGTCGTTCGTGACGTGTGCGTACAGTACGTCGAGATCCTCTGCAAGCGTGATGATCTTGTCCACAGTCGCACTCCGACTCACACCGAACGCAGTTCGGATAATGGACTCAAGCTGACTCTGGGTGACTCGATGGGAGAAGTCGTCCTCGTGTTCGCGCTTCCACGCGAGAATCCCCTCCAGCACGACGACTCGTTGCCGGTTAGACTGCTTGAGAACATCGTTATCACTAAAGTCAGCCTCGTCAGGGTCGATGAGTCGGTCGTGACCCAATGACAGTTCGTTGTATTCCGACTCGTCCGACTCGTCAGAAGAATCGTCGTCTGATTGCTGAACGCCTTCAATCGAGACGTTCTCGCCAGCGACCATGCGAAGCATGTCGTTATCCGCCATGACCGCCAGCTTTGCTGCACGGTTCAGGAACTCGGCCATTGAAATGCCGAGTTCATCTGCTTGAACGTCAACTTGGTTCTTGACCGATTCATCTGCACTCGTTGTCTTGAGTGTTGCCATACACTTTCCCGTATAGAACATAGGTATATAAACCCCAGATTGTGATAGACCATAACACACCAACCAGAGAAACAGGAAACATAGAGTAAAACACCTCTACCCACGGAAAACAAGAAACACGGTTGAGAAAGTGGTACTAAATCAGAACCATGTTTTCGGGATATTGCACGCCCCACCACCCTGTCACGAGAGTCATGAGTGTCGTAAGAACACACCACCATGTCATAAGTGTCCTAAGTGTCATAAGACGAATCTGGTCCAACACCCAACCCGTCAAACCCGAGAAATCACGCGGTAGAACAGAAATCGGGTTGTCGTCTGGTACTAATCGAAAACATGTTTCTCCCCCCGTCCGGTCGTTCACAGAAGGGGCAGGGGGAGTCACGTCAATCGAACCCTCGTCCAGTCATTCACAACACGCCCCCTCCACCCTCGATGTAACTGTATCACCCCGAAGTAGACCGATCTGGTACAACACCCAACCCGCGAAACACCGAGAATCACGCAGTAGAAGCAAAATCAGGTCGTGGAATGGTACAAATCGAAAGTATGTTTCCCCCTCCCCCTCGATCTCTGAAAGAGTAGGAGGGGGAGTGAGTCGCAGTAAACAGCAGAGTGACGAGTCCTCGCCCGCACCGCATCTCTCGTTCTCCGCTTCCCTCGTAATCGGTCGAGTTAGGACGCCTACTACCTCACGGTAGTAGTATTCCTACTACTACCGTTCGTTTAGGACCCTCTACGGGTATTGTTTGTACTATACCCTTATAAACCTGTTCCTATTCAAAACTAACATTAATCTTTGTTAATAGTGTATCAGTGGAAAGACCATCGTCCAAACAACACTCAGCGTCAATCAAACCAGCGACCCAGTTGATTGACTGAGCGAGCTACCCCCGCCTACTCTTTCAGAGAGCGAGGGAGGGGGGAAGACATGTTTTCGATTAGTACCAGACCGAACCCTCGAAACCGCGCTACTGTCGGAAAAACGGCGGCTCACGAGTTCGGGGTTGTACCAGATTCGTCTTATGACTCTCGTGACTCTTAGGACATGGTGGTCTTCCCCAACGCGACAAGTAATCATCTCGCTCATTCGGTTCGGTTCCCCCCGCCTACTCTTGTGAACGTCGAGGGGGAGGGGGAAACATGTTTTCGAGAAGTACCACTTCGAGAACCGAAAACCGTGCTACTGTCCGAAAATCGGCGGCTCACGGGTTCGGGGTTGTGCCAGATTGGTCTAGACCGGGTACTTACGGTTACAACGAGGGGGTAGGGGGCGTGCTGTGGATGTAAAGGATCCCCCGACTCGGCGACTTTCCTTTCGGGCGTGCATAATGCGGTCGGGGGAGATGTGTCTAGACGGGTTCGTCGTTGCGAGAAGAACGGAAAGGGGTAGGGAGTTGAAACGAGTCCAAGACGAGACGTTCTCCCTCTAAATCGTTAGTGATCGGGGACCACGAGAGAGTGAGTGAGGTTGTGGTTCCGACAATCGACTTCTGTTTCCGATGAACGTGAATCGGTCAGGGAGTAGGCACAGGCCCTAACCAGTTGAGGGTGATGGTTGCCCGTTTATAAGGGTTTCTCCTGTTCTAGATAGGTTGAGTCAGGTTTTGAGGTTGTTCGTTGTATTCCTGTTCGGTGGATTTAGCACCTAATACAGGGTTTCTTGATGTATGAGTGTCTGGGAACAGTTATGGGCGATACTGATCAAGTGTCTTCCGGGGAAGAAGAGGAGTATAAGTATAAAGGGACAGTGAGGAATCGGTTTCCTGATTCTGGCTGGAAGGCCTTAGACGAGGACGTTGAGTATCCTTTCCGGATCGAACTCATTGACCGGAGTGACATCTCTGTTCGTGACCGTGAGATGCATGAGAGGCTTGCTGAAAATCGTCGTGATGTGGATGAGGTGGTTGCTGAAGGAGAGGACTAGACGGGATTCCTAAGTTTTGTTACCGGTACACAGCACAGGTGTCCACCTGACCTACTGGGAGCGGGGACCCTGCTGGATGCGTGGGTATTCTTTGACGTTGTTTTCGTAGGTTACTCGTGCTTGCTCGTTGTGTGTGGGGGAGTTGTTACGGTCTACTCGTAGCGAGTAAAGCGTAGAGTTTGCGCGTGGAACAACTATTTAAGGTAAGAAATACTACATTTTGAGTATGAGTGAAATGGTAACAGTACACGAACAGAAGTTGGACAAGGACGCAATCGACGTGCTTCGTTGTCTAGACGAGCATGGCGAACTGACGACTTCAGAAGTGCAGAGTCGATTGAATCACAAGAACAATGACTACACTCGACGCCGATTTGAGTGGCTTGAGAACGCGAATCTGGTGGCTTTGAAGAAGGTTCCATGGAGTAAGAACGATGAAATCTCGGTGACTGAAGCGAGTATCACGGAAGACGGGAAAGAGTTCCTTGAGAGTTGGAATTTTGAAGGTATCGGCGAAGGGCTACCTGTCGAAGAACGAGTCCGGCGGTTGGAGGATCGCGTGGAAGAGTTAGAGTCGGAGAATCAGCACCTACGAGACGGGTTCGTGGCCATGGAGCGGTATTTGGAGCAGGAAGTGAATGTGGACCTGAATGAGTTCCTTCCTGAAGAGTAGTTCTTTCTTGTGTTTGGTTCGAGGTGGGCGTGGGTTCGTTGTAGAAGGAACCTCTGTCTAGACGCAGAAGAGTTCCGGTGCGGGACTTAATTCTGCAATGCGTCCAGATTCACATCCAAGTCTGTGTTCTTGCAATGCTCTCGTATGGATTGGATGACGATCATCTTTATCGGAACTGACTTGACTGCGCTTTCCTGTCTGAGTTGCTGATGCAGGTCTTCGGGGATTTCGATGTTGATTCGACCCATGTTTTCTGTGTTGTCGACTGGAGGATAGTGCCATAAGTAAGGTAGGTTGCTGCACTGTTGTCAGGTGGTCAGGAAGGGTCCCTGTCAGAAAGACGCGGGCATTATACGTCCGTGTTTCAGGACACAATGCTGTTCAGAAAACGGTAAACACGCCCCATAGACCACATCACAGGCAACCATAGCGAACGAATGTTATTTACAAGTGCTATTTTGAACGGAATGTCTTGAGTCTCAGACTCCATGTATTGCCTGACCGCGTCTGCTTCTGCTGATGTTGATGCTGACTGGAACAAGTCTGTACGGAACTCTAACGCCAAGTTTGCAAGAAAATCAGGGTTGGACCCTCCGTGTTCTGCGTGGGCGAGTTCGTGTTCGAGGATGATGTCGTGGGCTACGGGGTAGTCTTTGAGGGCTTCGTCAAGAACTACTGTTCGTTCTGCTATGTGGAACCGGTTGACGTGTGGCCCTCCCGGTGAGTATATGATTCGTACTTCGTCTTTGTTCATCGTGTTGGCAGCGTGGTCTGTCCCGGGATAAGGGTTTCATCGGTGGTTGGGTGGTCAGGAACAGGGGTGTGTTATTGCGTGCGCGAGTGTGGCCATGTCTAGACTGGTGAGTCTGGTTGATTCTGTGTAGGTGTGGTAATAGGGTTTGCAGTATTATAGATGAAAGGTATAAGTAGGGATAGTGTCTACTGACGAGTGATGACAGCTCAAAACGATACTGTCCAAGACGAGAACAGCACGCAAACCAACGAAGAAACCTACACGCTCAACGTCGAGGTCTTCCCCCACAAAGGCGCACGAGAGAAAGTAATTCGTGAAGCAACGATCACGGTTCCAGATTCAGCAGTCGAAGGATACGACCTTTCAGACGACATGAGCGAACTACCCGGAATCGGCGCAAAGACAGTGCAAACGCTCGGATTCATTGAATCCGGAACTGTCGGCGAGTTCGCCGCATGGCTGTCGTGCATGTATAAAGTAAGTCCTCTCAAGAAGGAGGCGCTCAGAACTGCCGAACTGCGGTTGGATGACCGGTACAGCATTTTCAATGACGACCGGATCGCGGTAAACGTACATGAGGAGGACGAGTCGGACGGTAGCGACGAATCGAACGAGACTGACGAAGTGTCCACAGACGGTGGCGAACAGTCGGACATCAACGACGACCAGCCCACTGTCGGAGAACGGTACACGGACGAGGACTTCCACTCTGTCGGCTACTATCTTGGCACTCGGAGTGATAACGTCGCAGAAACCTATCTCGACGATCAGGTTTCTGGACAACGTGACGACCCAAGCAATCTGGAAGGAGATTCGTTCACTCACTCTCTTGAAGACGAGGAGAGTTTGAGCGAGTACGTTGCAACGACCCACGAAAACTGGAAGTACGAGGATGTAAGTGAGCTTGGGAAGGCCATGCTGGATGCAGATCGGCTTGCCGACGCAGACCTGTTGACGCGCAAGCAGGCCGAGGTGTACGCCCTCCGGGAGATTGCAGGGTTCGACCGTCTCAAAACTTCGTCACTCCTGCAAATCACCGAGTCAGGGGTTGACAACCACTTGGCGGCAGCTCGGGAGAAGATCGAGTCTGCGGAAGAGACGCTTGACGTGCTGGACGACGTTTCGGAGGGGGATGCCTAATGCAGGGTCATCTGAGTGAGGTATGGCTTGTGCTTGGTGAACCGGTCGAAGACCGCACACACCGTCTCCATGCAGAACGCGTCAAAATCTACGAGTCCCGCGCAGGCCGTGAAGAGGTGACTAAGCAGGTTACGACTGATGCGCGTCTGTGGGATGTTGAGGATATTGAACAGCATACCTCGGGACTTGAGCTAAACGTTGGCGTCCTTGATGATGATTCTCGGGAGTTGGTTGACTCGGTGACTCGTCCGGTTGAAAAGTAGGTAACTGGTCTTCTTTTTCGTGCGGGGTGTGGTATGTGTAGTCTTGTTATGAGTGTCTAGACGCCGAAGGCGGAGCGGTCTGTTACTGTGTCTAGTTGGTGTCCCAGTAACCGGGATGTTCGAGTGGTTGGGTGGTAGGGAAGCCTCCACTGTCCAACCACGACATCTGTTTAAAAGAGAATCACACGGACTATAGCAGGCAGAATAGCAGGATGTCGATTAACGTCCTCTATGTGCATCTCCAACCAGTGCCACAGCAACCGGGGTGTAAGCGCCTAATACGAAGTATCCAAGATTTTCCAGCCATTGAGTCTCTACAGACTGGATAAGATTCACTGATCCTACGATTCCTGCGATTATCAATAGTCCGATACGTACTTGGTTTTGATTGAGTGTCATCAGGTCGACGTGACTGGCTCACTCGGGATAAGGGTTACATCGCATTGGGTTGTAAGCTGGTGTCCACTTGTTTCCAGCTTGTAAGCAACCCGGTGTAACTTATAAGGGCGGAGAGTTGTAAGCGTCGACCGCAATGTCTAGTACAAGTGACAACCAGTGGGCGACCTATATCAGGAAGTCCACAGAGGAACAGGACGACCAACATCAACGACAAGACATCAAAGACTGGTTCGACTACAAAGACATCCCTGTCGCGGACGTAGATTTCTACTCAGAGGCAGGCAGTGGAGCATCAAGTAACCGTGACGAGTTCAACGACCTTCTGAACGCAATTGAGAATGGCGAATATTCGGACGTGGTGGTTTGGGAAGTTTCCCGGATCGCCCGGAAAGGCGAGTTGGCACAACGATTCTTCGACTCCTGCGAAGACGCAGGCGTAACCATCCATGTGACCAATGGTTCCGTCAGGAAAATCGAAGCTGATGGAACAGGCCGTCTAGTCGCAGACATCATCGCGAGCGTTGCAGCTGAGGAGCGACGACAGCTTATCCGACGAACAGAGTCCGGACAGAGACGCGCCCGGGAGCAAGGAAAATGGTTGGGGCAGACCCCTGTTGGGTTCGTTCGGAGTGACGAAGGGTATCTGAAGCCGAACCTGAATCCTGACTACGATTCTGGCGAAACCGGGTTTTTCGACGTGGCAGACGCCTTAGAACGGGTTGAGTCCGGGGAGTCGTACAACAAGACTGCCGAAAACACACCGAATCTTACCCGGCAGACACTTTCAAAGATTCATCAGGACGACGACCGTCGTGGATGGTACATCGAGGGAGAGGCCGAGGATGACCGTGTTCAGGACGCATTGACTGAGGTGGATGTATGAGCTACTCGAGTATTGCTTTGGAAGATATTGTCGGGATACTGATCTGCTACGGGGTGTTAGCTCACATGTTCCTGATTATGCCTCCATATAACCCCATCTGGGTGTTTGCTGGTCTTTTTCTTCTAACAGCCCCGATTTTTGTTCCTGTGTTTGTGATACTCTACATCTGGGAAGTAGTTGAGGAGTTAGTGTTGACGGACTCATTACCTCGTCAGGCGACGTTGGACGAGTTCTGAAACTCGGTATTGGTTGCTGTCACGGACTGTAACACTCGTTCTGTTCTGTTGATAAAGGGAGAGGCGTCTAGACGCTTCGCTTGCAACCGAGGATTATAGACTGTTGCACTACTGCTTCTGCTGCAACTCCTACCTTCTCCGAGGGTTCAAGCCTGCAAAGTCAACGAGATAGATTGTGACCAATAGTTCCCAGACTGAGAGTACGAGCATTGTTCTTGAAGGAATCTCGCGGAGCGAGATTACTGAAGAGTTTGTTACCGAATTAGCAGAGCTTGCCGACCACCATGAGCTTGAAGTCTCGGGTGTCTCTGTCTTACAGGACTGAAATCAATACTATCGGAATTTGGCAGAGGAGGATTACTGACACAATTTCTAACGCGATACGGACAACTGATTCGAATTTCCAGTTTTAGCGTTTCCTCGGAACCGAGGGATTGCGCCACTCACTTAACCCTTAATTTCAGTTTGAGGACAGGGTATATCCCTTGTGAACCACGAACCCCTAATATGGCTGACGCAACCAAACCAATCACAGATCACGTACTCCTTGATGTCCTTGGAGACTCGCCCCGAACACGCATACTGACAGTCCTGATCGACCACCCAGACAAAGAGTTCGACGCTGAACATCTCGCGGAATACGCAGGCGTCAACGCGGACACAGTACGCGACCACATCCCTGCGTTACGTGCGTGGGGCGTTGTTCGAGACGAGGAGGTCATACAGACGAACAAGGACAGTGACGCTGTAGCGGCGTTCGCAGACGCAGAATGGGCGTTGACAGAGTATCTGGCGTCGAAAGAAGATGTTGGAGAGGTTGACGATGATATGAACCCAATCGACTCATGACCTGCCGAGACGACGACGAAGACGAAACTCCTGAAATCCCTGAGTCAGTGTTAGAGGGCGCGAAACAGATTGCTGAAGGGGAGACAGTGAGCAAAGAGGAACTGTTGGAAGACGCGAAGGACAGTACCGACTCTAACTAATCCCAACCCCAATACTACCGAGCGTCTAGACGAATCCACATGGACCTGAATACGAGAGCGCGAATTGCACGCGCACTTGGAACCTCAGAGGATTTTGAGAACGAGCGAATCAGCGTTATCGGTGCTGACAACGACCTGCCAGACGATGCAGAAACTCGGACGTTGGTCATCCGGGTTGAGAAAGACGAAACCGAATACGCGAACAGCGGAGAATAAGCGGGTTACAGCGTGAGAATGTGGCGTTCTTCTTCCGGGACTACCCGCTCCGGGTCTTCCCCGACCTTGACTAGATGGTGGTAATCGGCAAACTTCGGAGGGTTGGATTCCTCAACGTGCTTGAACGTCTCCCCAACCAGTCTATCCGCGTCAGGATTGTCAATGTCAATTCCTTCGATATGGTGGTCTACAAGGACGTTAATCCCCATCTCGGTCTTCAGCATCAGGATGTCGCTGTAATCATCAACCAACCTGATTACGTCTGTGACGGTGAACTCGGATTCAACAGATGGAAGCCAGCGGTCTAGTTCAGTTCGTCCTCGGTTTCTGATGCTGATGGTTTCGATGCTGTGCGTCTCGTTCGATGTCTCGTCTTGGGTTGACATCAACAGGGTGTCGAGAAGGGACAAGGGATAAGGGTTCTATCAGTTACAGTTATGAATCTACACGGAATGACTATCGGCTGGAAGTCGTGACAGCTCCGGAATACCTATAGACCCATGCTGTGACGCACGAAAACAAGATGGCCCAAAAGGACACCGACCTCCCCTTCGGTGACGCCTTCTCCCCCGGCTCACTCATCAAAGACGGAGAAGTACAGTTACCACTCGTCCTCGAACTTGTAAAGAAACACGAAGGAGACGTAGACGCATTCACCGAAGAGATCGCAGACATCTTCTACCCGGACTCCCCGAACCCAGAGACCTACGCAAAAAATGTTCCACTCGCCCTCGGCGCGGGTGACAAAGACGGATACGAACTCGTCACCGACGACTTCTACTTCACCGAGGTAGGTGAAGAACTCTACAATATCCGGAATGACGAAGACGAACTATACGACAGACTCGCCCAACACATTCTACTCAATCTCCATGGCCGCAAATGCGTCGACATAATCGACGATCTGAAACTCGGCGGTGAAGCGACGACCACTCACAATATCGCTCGAGAACTTCGGCGACAGTACGGCATCTACATGAAGGAATCCAGCACGCACTGGAACCAAATGCGAGGCTGGATGGCGCAAGCCGATCTCATCAACACGAACACCCACCATATCAAACTCGACCATGAGAAAATCGACCAACTCATCGGTCTCGACACAGAAGACCGATTAAGTCTAGACGGTCTGTCCCCTGCTCAACGCGCTTTCCTTCTCACCCTTGCCCGAATCGATCCGGACGACCCGATACGCAACAACAAAGTCCGAGAACTGGCCGAAGACACCTACGACGACATCTACTTCGACAGTAAAAGCACCACCTCACAGATTCTCGACCCGCTTACCGAAGCCGGATTCATTGAATACGAACACACGGCAGACAACCCTTCCAAACCGAGTGAGGTGTGGTTAACCAGTAAAGCAGAAGCAGACGTTTTGGAACCGCTTCTAGAAGACGCACAAGAACGAACCGGAGTTCCACGCGCAGTGCTACGTCAGTCATTCGATGAGATTCGGAGGGACATGGAGTCCGATATGAACTACCTGAAAGGCCGAGCATTGGAAGCATTCGCTATCCGAATCGGCCTCATGCTCAATTTAGAGTTCGAGGACTGGCGAGTACGAGGTGTGGAAACAGGCGGAGCAGAAGTCGACGTGGTCATGGACCAGACCGGAATCTCGCTCAACAGGTGGCAGATACAGTGCAAGAACACAAAGGAATCCGACCAAGACATCCGGACGAAACACGTCGCCAAGGAAGTCGGAATTTCTCGGATGGTTCAGTCCAATACCATTCTCATGTTCACCCGGGCAGACGTAGTTCCAGATGCCCGTCAGTACGCCCGGCAAGTCATGCAGAAGGAGAATCTCGTCATTCTGTTCTTGACCGGTGACGACCTTGACCAACTAGACGACGACCCAGACCACCTCAGCCGCACTCTCAAACGGCAAGTCAACCGTATCCGAGAACTAAAAGCGATTAGTGACGACTGACGTTAGTCCATCAGTTCCACGACCTCATCCCAGTCCTGCTGGGCATCCGGCTTCGTAATTTCTTCCATCTTCATGAACCGCAACTTCGACGTTCGGAGGTACTTCTTCTGGTACTCGAACGCCAACCACTTTCGTTCAAGGTCCTGAGCAACACGGCCAGTCATGTTCGACCCTGCAAAGATGTCTAGGACGGTATCGTCCGGCTGTGTAAGGAACTTGATGAAGAACTCGGGGAGTTGACGGGGGAAGCGAGCGGGATGTGGGTCCAAGCCGGTTTCCTTGCAGGCGTTGAGGTAGTGCGTGTTCGACGCAGTATTCGCAAGTTCCAGCACATTATCATCAACGTATTGTGACAGGATACTCTCAACTAGCTCATCGAGAACGTCATTTTCGGCTGCAACGTCAATGAGTTCTTGCGAGATGTCTGCGTCTTCTAGAATCTCCACGAACTCAGGGGCATAGTCGCTACTGTTAACTGAATCCCAGAAATTCGGACGGATTGCACCGTCTGCGTCCTCCGGGTCATCGAACGTGTCGCTGATGTCGTGTCCGGACGGACGTTTCTTGTCACGGTAGCCCTCGTCCATCAGCTTCTTCTGTGAATCGCTGTACTCCTTGAGGACACGCCGATTGTCCGCCTCGGGGCGTTCGGACTTGGAGAACCACCAAACGTGATTCACGGCGTCCTTCACCCGAATGCGTTCAATTGTGACCCATTGTGCGGGCGTCGGGAGTTTCGCTGGGTTGTACCAGTAGAAGTCTTGTGCGAGATTGAAAGGCCCCTCGTCGCCCGCGATCTGTGTCAGGAGTTCGAAGTGGTAGAGCGACCGAACGGGCTTCCCTTTCTCCCATCCTCCGCCAATATCAACGACAAAGCTCCCGTCCTCGGTGAGAACGCGGTACACTTTGTCCACGAACTCCATGAACCATTCATTGTAGTCCTCGGGGTCTTCGTTGCCGTACTCCTTCTTCTTGCGAAGTCCGAAGGGCGGGGAAGTGACGACAAGATCAATGCTGTTCTCGGGGAGTTCATCGAGAAGCTCCTTGCTGTCCCCTTGGAAAGCAGCACCGTCCGACGTTTCGTAGTACGCCTCCGAATCAGGTAGAAGACTTGTTATCTCAGTATTTCCGTCCATAGTTGATTCAATAGGTTCCGTGGTTTGGCCGCTTGTTGATGTCATGATTTCCGGGGCTACCTGATTGTATCGTTTTCTATCCATCCTACGTCGCGTAGGATGGCCGTCAGTCTACGTCTTGCAGAGCTGATTTATAAATGTTCACCATCCTACGTTGGAGAGTTAGGACTATGTATGACGATTTCGAACAGCTAGGTAAGCGGAATGGCGCGTTCACGGAATGAATCGACGGGGAAGTACGAGGAGGTTTACAGTGACGATGAGATTCTGAATCTGCTGCGAGGAACACGTTTGGGGACCTCCGAGATAGCTGACCGTCTAGACTGTCACCGGACAACAGCACACGATAAACTTGTGGGTCTTCGTGAGCGTGACTGTGTTGAGTCGACCCGAGTTGGGAATACTCTCTTATGGGAACTAGCAGGCGAAGAATAGCCTGTATAGTAGGACTTGGTTAGGAGAATAACCGGCTGAACGTCCACATCGACAACCCCATCAGCAGAAACGAGAATAAGACAAACGCAATATCTGGCCCTGTCATACCTTGCCTTCGACTATCTCGTTAACGAAGCCCATCACAGACCCCTCATCAAGAACTATCCGGCGAACGAGTTCAGCTTGCTCACGTCGCAACGCTTGATTCTCTGCTTCAAGCAGTTCAACGTCGCAGGCAAGGTCTCGACGTTCATCTTCGACCGTATGCAGGTTTTGACGTGCAATCTCTTTCTCCTTCCTGAGACGCTCGTTCTCCTGTTCTAGTTCGTGCAGGCGCTCTAACGTTGCTTCTGTAAGGTCGTCTCCGGAAACCGATTGTTTGTCAGTCGATTCTGTGATTCTATCAATGTCTGTTGACATACACAGCCCCGTCGAGGACTCTCAAGGGATAAGGGTTACATTCATAACCATACCATCGGCACATAGACTGTATGACGGTAACAGCAGTCGTCAACTTCTACGAAGACGGAGAAGACATGCTTGGATACGTCGAGATCGAGAACGCGCCACTACCACGTGAAGGAGAAATCGTATACACAGAATGGGGCGTATATGAGGTCCAGCAAGTTCGACATGACACCTACCAAAAGAGCCGGGTGAAAGCTCCTGAAATCATTCTCGACGTTGAAGACGTATCCGACGACTACGAATAATCGGTTCTCACACGCACACGCTCTCGTTTGACTGCTGGATTGGAGTCCTCTCTACGTCTAATTATAGTCACGTAAACGTAATCAGTGAGAACCGTAGCGAGAACGCGTAACACGTCGAATGCCGGTGAAAACTCTGTCTAGACGAACTAGTGTCCGTTTCCATTAAACCCAGTACAGGTATAGAAACGTTCTACGTACTGTATTCGTCAGAATCGTGCATCGGACAGGCGGCGTGGTTAACCCTTTAACGCGCCCGCGTACACGCGAAAACTCAGAACCAAGAAAACAAACCCTGAAACGACCGTGAACAAGGAATGCCGGATGTCCGGTCAGTCACGAATGGGATTTGACCGCACGCCGCACAGTCTTCTCGCTCACGTCGAACACATCCGCAACCTCTGCCTGCGTCAAATCCTGACTCTCATATGCGGTAGCCATCCACCGATCACGTTGCTGTTTGATGTCCTGTTCGTCGTCCTCCTCCTCGATACACCAATCCCAATCCGTCTCTTCCAACGTGTCGTAGGTCCAGTCCGCCGCAGGAATCCCTGACAGGCTGAACAGTTCATCTTCCGGCTCACCGTTCTCAATCGTCTCATACACCGTTGCGGACTTCTTGTTCTCCTTCCAAACCGTCTTGGACAGGCGTCGAACGTCAGGGTGAACGTCCATCCCGGTGTGACCGATAATCACCACCGATACCCCCGACTTCCGCATGAGCTTCAACGTCGAAGACAGATTTTGTTCGACCTTCGCCCGGTGGTGGCTATACCCGGAAGCGTGGCTACTGAACTCGTCACCAATGAATAGCTTGGGCGTATCCTTTTCGACGCCCTCCATGTCACCGTTAATCCAGTCGTGCAACTTCTCTACGTCCGTAATCTCGAAGTCAGCTTCCTTCGCACTCCGGATGTTAGTCCCAACAACTCCACCAGTCGCACTTTTCCAGAGTTCTGCAAGGAGGAGGGCGAGATCGGTCTTCCCCGAACCCATGTGTCCGTACACGGTTGTCACGCCCGCCGTCCGCGTGATGAACTCGCGTAGGCGCTCGTACAACTGTACGCCCGAGATGTCGTTGCTGTTGTTGACGACACCGCTGGCGAACTGCATCTGCGACACATTCCCACTCTCCACAGCCTGCCGAACATTCTGTGAGACTGCACGTCGGAGGAGACGTTGGAACAACGGGTGGTCTTCCGGGTAGTATGCCTCTTCAGACGGTTTGTGGTGCTGGACGAACGAATCCAACAGGTTAACCTCCCGTTCGGTAAGCAACCCGGCTTCTTCGAGCGCGTCAACGCCATCCTCACGCTTCAGCAATTCGCGGAGTTGAGCCGCCGAGTATCCGGCGTTGTCGCTCATGCGTCCACCTCCCCTTCGTTAGGGATGTCGCCACGGGAGACGCTGGATTTCGCCTCCTCAAACCCGGTTTGTTCCACTGAATCAGGTGCTTCGACATCTTCGAGGGAGTCAATCTCGTTCATGATTTCGTCACGGACAGCACGACTGTCGTGCGCGGTCAGATCCACCGTCTCGTTACCAATGCTCTGCCAAACGCGGCTTTCGATGTTGTCGATGATGCTGGGAAGTTTCGCGCTGAACTCTTGCCCGACACGCGCCCAGTAACGATTCCGACCACGGTTCGCACGGATCTCCTGCTCGTTGTTCATGATTTCAGTATCGGACGCTGCACCACGCCATGTACCGGTAATCTCGCCGTCCTCTGGATTGAAATCCCGACCCACCCAGCACGGACTTCCGTGGATTTGGAATTTATGCAGACGGCCTTCTCGGACGGTTAATTCTTCCGCGTTTTGAGGAGACGACACCCATAGGTCAGGCGTTTCCTCGTCTATCGCGTTAATGTCGTACAAATATTGCAGGTCAGGGTTCCAGAGTCGTTTCACGAACCAGATGGTTGCAGGACTGAACACAATCCCGAAACCAACGAGAGACACCCCAAACACCTTGATTTGATCCATCGTCGCCGGAGCAATCTCGATACTATGACCGGTCAACAGCCACCCACCAACACCGATGAGTGTGAGACTGGCAATACCAGTTAGAGACAGGATTTTGATGCCTTTCAGCCGTGTCTTTGCACGGTCGAGTTTGAGTCGTTCAATAGTCTGTTCAGCTACCGTAGAGTCGTCGTTAGAATCGTTGTTACTCATAGAGAAATCACCAAATCACGGCTTGTAGTCCTCGATAACGTTCGTCCACCCATTCTTAATCTTCCTTCTCTTGTATGCGACGAACGCCAAACCGACGAGGATGATACTTGATCCGCCAGCCGCCCCACTAAGGTAGATATGAACGGTTTTGATGCCATTCACGAGGAATGGCGTTTCAGGGTTGGAGATGTAGTCCAAATCCTCTGAAGTTCCAATCCAAAGCTCCTTATCCCCACTTTTCTCAGTCGCCCGCATATGGACGACATTACGACCGCTAGATAACGTTTCGTCAGTGAAGGCCACATCCCCTCCTTGCTTGTTTTTATCAACGCTGTACGGGTCTGTGATGGAGATTTGTTGCGGGGTCTCACTTTCGATGACAATTGTGACGACTTCGCTGTCCCAGTCAACAGCAACGACTGACGTGGAATTGTCTATCTTTTGGTAGTGGCGTGGGATGCATTGTTTCGTCGTGGTTCCTCCTTGCTTCGTGACGACTTGGATGCAGTCTTGATTGGTCTGTCCCGAGGTAGCCCCGGTAGCCGGAGTTGTCGTCGTTGTCGTCGAGGATTGTTGGTTGGTAGTCGATACGTCTGTGGTCGTTGTTGTGGGCGTCTGCGTAGTCGTAGTGTTGTGCGTGGGCGTACTCGTGGTACTGCCCGTGTCCGCACCTGCAACACCGATACCACTAGTGGCTACGAGAATGACCAGCAGCGCCGCTATACTCGTTTTGCTTGTCTGCATAGTTATGACTGAAAGAACCGCGTCAGAGAGGCGAGATTGCCTCCTGAACCTGTTGCTCGATGAACGATTCAACTGCACCGGTCGCCATTGAGATAACGTCTATCCCCGCGATTTGCGCTATCAACACCAATGCGACGATAGCGATGATCGGCTTCAGGAAGTCGTCAAGGATGCTGAACACGAACGACAGGAGGAAGAACATCAACTACCTCCCTCCCGGAACCAAAGCGCGACACCGATAACGGACATTAGGACTCCGAGGGCAATCTGTCCTGTCCGTAACCCGGCGAACACGGTTGAGAGACCGCCAAGGACAGAACTGATACCATCATTGAACGTCTCCGAGGAAACACCTCCACCGCTGTTCGCCTCATACAACAGGCCATGTGATTCGACAGTAGCGTTACCGTGAACCATCAGATCGTACTCATCGTAACCGCTCACTGCATCAAGCGTCATAAGGGTCGTCTCATTACCAACGTCTGCGTGCGTCTCTGACAGCTTGATACGCTCCCCGGACGTAGTATTCACTCCATAGAGCGAAGCATCCAGACTGCCGTTCGAGACCTCCAGATACGCCTTATCAACCGTCTCGTTCGAGTCAGACGTGAACGTGTACGTGGTCTTCGCGTCGTTCGGGTAAGGGTCGTTGTGATCGTAGATACTGTCTCCATCAGTATCCTCGGTCGGGAACTCAATCTTAACGTTATCAACCGCGTTATCGCCGGAACTCCCCGTCCATCCACGATACGAAACAAGCGAACCGGAAGCAGAGGGGTTAGAGATCGAGTACGTCAGGACAGTCTGCCCATCAATCCCAACAGTGACATCACCCTGATCATACAGGATTGATGAGTCGTAGGAGTCCTTCCCATAACTGTACGACGCCGATTTCAGGGTATTCCCTGACGATTCATTAACGAGTTTGACAGTGCCTTTCCCCTCCGTGAAGACGACACTATACCCAGTGTTTGCTGATGTCGCGTCATCACCAAACACCATGATATTGACGTTACCACCGGTAATTCGAACGGTTTGGTTAAGACGGACAGTGTCACTGCTGACCTGTGAGTACGTCCACCGTCCGTTAGACGACGAACCTGCCGGTGAGACGATGAACCGGTCACTCGTTGAGTCGTAGGTTGCTGATCCTGATTTGACGAGTTCGTCTGGGTTCGTTGACCCGTCGCTGTTGAACACTGTGTACCATCCTGTCGTCGCGAGAGTTACCCCCGTAACTACGTTTGCGACGACAAGCACTGCTATTATGACTGCTACCGTTTGTCTGGTTCTGTTCTCACCTCCATTATCGTTTGAGTTGAACATGCGTTAGTGTCACCTCCAAAGAGAAGCGTCTAGACAGTGGTTAGTCCCGGCTCAGAAGCACAATCCCGAGACCAGCGACAAACACAACGATACCGCCGAGTTGCGCGTCACTCAGACCGAACCCACTAGACGAACCGGACGAGGAACCGGAACCGGTGTACGCCTCGTAAATCAGGCCGTGCGACTGAACAGTTGCGTTACCTTCGAACTCGATGGTGTACGTGTCGTAAGTACCGTCGTCAACACTCACTTCGACAAGCTCGGACGAACTGTTAACCTGCACATTATCCATCGAACCAACAACCGAACCGTTCGCCGTCACGGTCACGTCGAAAGTACCGTTCGATGCTTCAACGTAAGCAGACGAGACGGTCTCGTTGTCAGACGCATTCTCCGTGAACGTCTGCGGAGCGTTGTCAGGGTACTCGTCCTGACTGTCCGACACACCGTCATCGTCCGAGTCAATGTCGTAGCTGATAGAGTCCGTGTACTGAGTCCCGTTCACCGTGTACGCCACGTCAACACTCCCGGAGAGCGGGACATCAGCAATATCGACATACAGCATACTATCCGTGTTATTCCCGGAGAACGTCGAAATCGTCGCCACAGCCCCTTGCTCAACCACGTAGTCGGTTGAGACAGTGGTTCCGTTCAGCGTCACAGAGTCGATTGTGACGTTAGTCGTGGCGTTCATCGCGTCAACCCCTACTGCAATCCCAGTACGGTCGTCTGTACTGTTGTCCGCCGGGTCGGGGAAGACGACGCCTTCGTTTCCAGTCACAGTTCCAGCGATTGCTGGTCCTGCGAATACCGATGCTACTACCGCAAGCGCTGCCATGAGGGCAGCAAACCGTTTCGTTGTATCGTTGTTACTCATTCTAGTTCTTACCTCGACTTGAGATGAGGGCGAGACCGCCGAGAATGGCGAGAATCGCCCCAATCTGTTTCATGGACACGTTGTCCAGACCTGTTCCACTAGACGAACCCCCACCGGCAGTCGGCTCACGCTCCTCAATCTCCATGCGGAGCGTCTGCATATCCTCCATCTTCTCAAGCAACCCGCTCGCGTCACTCGTCTTGTAGACGTATTCACGAGTCTGAATCGACTGAATCTCATCACCTGACTTGTCAGTCATATTCTGAATGACGAACTCCCCTTCGACGGTTTTGAGACCGCCGTCGAGGGTCGCCAAGTTAACTGGCCCTGAGAAATTCGACGCAGTATACGTCGTATTCGTCTCCCAAGTCCCGTTCGGAGGGTTGTCGGCAAGCAGGAGACCCTCGTAGGTCTGACCATCCATCTGGACAGTCATATACCCGGATTCGTTCAGATTCGGGGTTTCAAGACCCATTGCGGCGAGACCTGCAACCGTATTATACATCCCCGACGAATTCTTCGCGTCAACCCCTTGCTCGAACATCAGGGTCGTCCGCGACATTACGTCAGAAGCGTTGATACGGTCTTCTTGGTAGGCATCCCACGTCGAATCGACGTAGGGATCAACCTCGCTTTGGAGCGAGGAGGCCTTACTGCCAAGTTTGTTCCATCGAGTTTCGAATTGCTGGAACTCCAGATATTGGAGCCGGGAGTAATCAGACGATGGAGGGGCAACTGCAATCCCCTGCAGATAGACCTGAGACCCATCAAAATTCCCTTCAGACTCGAAAGTCCCTACGTACAGACTGTTGTACGAAGGTTTCTGTGTCATTCCGGAGACAGTCACGATTGCTGGGGTGCTGTACCCCGACATGTTCATCCGGAGTGAAGACACGTTGTGAGAGGTTTCGTTAACCAGCGTAATCTGTGTGGATGTGTAGTTAGTACTGTCAACTGATGTCGTCGCATCATCACGGCTCTCAGTTGCAGTATACACGTAGTCGTCAGGGACCTTTTCCTCCATTACTGCACGTTGACGTAACGTATCTGCTGCCGTCAGCGATACATTCCACGTCTCAATCAGGTTGCGTTGTTTGACAGCGTAGTAATCCTCGATGGCTTCTTTCGCCGCGATCTTCGCTTCAGCCTTCGACTTCCCGTTTTTGTAGGCTTTGGCGATAGCTTTCTCGGCGTGCATCCACGCAACTGACTCTGTATCGTTCAAATAATTGTCCATCACCGTGAGCGAGTTCTGTGTCTGCGCCTTCTGCCCCGACGCAGCCGAGTAGATGTCGGTTTTGGTTTGGTTGGCGTCAGACTCCTGCATGTCCTCGATAACGTGGTCAACGTGGTTGTCCCCACACTTGTCCTCGTTAATCTGCCCTGCAGAGAACACGGCGACAACCATATCCAATCCGTCGCATTCGTGGGTTGCTGACGCCCGCTGAACAGGACTGGCAGGACCCAGAACCGGAGTGAGACACGCAGTCGACACAAGCAGGAAGACCGCGACAACTGACGCTACACGCCGCAGGAGGGGAGTACGTTCGTCAGACTGTGCATCATCATTCATAAGTTGTTATCCGAGGTAGGAAATGCTGGCCGCTGCGCCTGCTTCAAGCAGGAACACAGCGAGACCAACGAAGTCGTTACCAGTAATCGCGTTATTGACTTCAGGAACCCACTGCTGAATGACCATCACGAACAGCGCAGCGCCGAGAAGGGCGCGTTGCTCAAGTTCAAGGTCAGTCGAGTCGATTTCGTTCGTCGCGCCAATTCCGGCGAGAGACACGATACTGCCGACAAAGGCGTAGCTCGCGTCAAATCCAAGCGCGGTGAACAGGGTTTGGTTGAAGTCGATACCGAACAGGGAAATACTGCCGATCCCGGTCGCTACAACGCCGAACAGGGCGAATGCAGCGAGCAGTGGGATGTCGATTCCATCGAAATCAAAACTTGACATTCTATTGAATCACCGAATTAACTGTTTCTGGTCGGTTCAAACGCGAACACGCCGCGTATGCGGTATAAATCGTGTACGCGGGTCTGGGGACCACTCCAGACAACGTCACAGCCCGGTGATGGTTCGACGCTTAAAAACCCTTCATCGTGCAAACCAGTCTCACACCGTCTAGACCGAGACCCTCCAGATTACAAGTGAAAACCAGCAATTCAACCCTCGAACCCTTCGAAACCACGCTTATCATTTCGCTGACTTACGAACCTCGATTGTAAGTGTTTCTCCCAACACACCACCCCCGATACCGAGTTAAACGTTGACATATAGACCCCGTATTTTCTCTGCGTCACAGAACGAACTAGTCCAAGCTGACTCGGAGTGCTGCGAACGCTACCCCTTGCTGAGGTATATAAGGACTCACGCACTCCTTCAGAATAACCCCGTGACGTGGAAGGTGCGCGTCAGCCGAACTGGTGACTTCAAACCCAAAAACAGGACTCTCAAGACTACCACCGTGCAGCCGTCTTGCGATTATTGGTCCTTCAGAATGCGGAAACGAGCGAATGGGTCGGGGCGGATTTGAACCGCCGACCTGCTCCGTGTGAAGGAGCTGTCATAACCGGACTAGACTACCGACCCTCGCGTTCCATGCTTTCCCCTTCCGGGACTTAAGACTTACTTTACGGTCGGAAAATCGACCGCCGACTGGGGCGTCGCCGAATATCCGACAGGTTCAGACCCGCCGACGGGCTTTCCGCACTACGTGTCGCGCCTTGTCGGCGGTCTCGGTTTCGGTGGTTCGCAGTTCCCTGCGCCACCGTTCGAGGCGGGTCAGTTCTTCGCGCTCGCGGCCGGTCGCCTCCCGCAATCGACGCTCGACCGGGTCGAGTTCCTCGCGCACGCCGCGTGCGAGGTGTTTGCCGGTGCGTCGGGCGTAGTACCACGCGTCTTCGAAATGCTTGTTCATCTTTGGCACACCATTCTGTTCCTAGTACGAGGACAGATATAGCTCTTACTCTCGTCGAGGTCGAATCGCGCAGTCGTTCCGCGCCCGCCCGGCGGTTCCAGTCGGTTCCGCGCTCCCGTCTCAACTTCGAGCGACTGGCTCGCCGTGTCACAAACTGTTTATCGGCAGGGGGCAACAGTGGGCGTATGTTCAGGCGGCTTTCGATACCGACGCCGTTCCAAGTCGGCCCCGTCAACGCCTACCTCGCCGGACGGACGCTGGTCGACCCCGGACCGGGAAGCGAGGAGGCGTGGGCCGCGTTGCTCGACGGTCTCGAAGCGCGCGGGTTGGGACCCACCGACATCGAGCGAGTGTTGATTACCCACCCTCACCCCGACACTTCGGACTGGCCAGTCGCCTGCGCGAGGCGGGCGCGCGAATCGTCGCCAGTTCCACGACCGCCGATATCGTCGCCGACTTCGAGACCAGACTCGACTACGAGCAGTCGTACTTCGTGCCGTTCTTCGAGCGCCACGGGATGGCCCGCTCGACCGCCGAGACCGTGACCGACCTCCCCGAGTCGTTCCTCCGGGTCGCGCCCGGCGTCGAGACCGACCGGAGACTCGGGGACGGCGAGACCGTTGAAGTCGCCGGGACCGACGTCACCGCCGAGGCGGTGCAGGGCCACGCGCCCGGCGAGACCATCTTCACCTACGAGACCGACGACGGCGAAGACCACGCCGTCGTCGGCGACCACGTGTTGAGCGAAATCACGCCGAATCCGCTCCTGCAACCCCCGTTGGAGGAGGGCGGCGAGCGTCCGCGCGTCCTCCCGGCGTTCAACCGCTCGCTGGCCGACCTCCGGGAGCGCGACTTCGACCGCTTCCTGCCGGGCCACCGCGAGGAGATAGACAGTCCGAGCGAGCGCATCGGCGAGGTGCTGGAGTCCCACGAGGAGCGCACCCGGAACGTGAAGGAGATCGTCGCGGGCGGTCCGACCACCGCGATCGAGGTGATGAACGAACTGTTCGCCGACCTGCCCGCGACCGAGTACTTCTCTGGGATGAGCGAGGCAGTGGGCCACCTCGACGTGCTGGACGAGCGCGGCGAAGTGGACGCCCGCGAGCAGGGCGGCGTCGTCGTCTGGGAGGTGGCCGAGTGAACGACCTCCAGTCGGTCGCGCTCGGCGACGAGGACGCCGACCTCGTCGTCACGGGCGGCCGGGTCTGTCTGCCGGAGATGGGCGAGTTCCAGTCCCGTGACGTGGTGGTCGTAGACGACAGAGTCGCCGCGCTCCCCGAGGACGCCACGCCGGTCGTCGGCGACGACACGCGAGTCGTCACCGCCAGCAACCGGGTCGTCGCGCCGGGGTTCGTGGACGCCCACACCCACCTCGACCTCCACCAGACGTTCGAGAACGCCTACCACTACGCCGTCGAGGGCGGCACGACCACGGTCGTCTCGGAGGTCACGGGCTACGGTCCCGCGTTCGGCGCGGAGGGCGTCGAGCAGTTCCTCGCCGCCACGTCTTACCTCCCGGTCCGCGTGCGAGCGGTCGTCCCGCCTCAACCACTGCTCGACACCTTCGAACCGCGGCGGGCCGACGACGAGGACGCCGACGCGCTCGCGGACCTACTGGCCGACGACCGGGTCGTGGGCGTCGGCGAGATCGACTGGATTCACGCGGTGGGCCGGGACACGCCCGCGGAACTGCTCTACGAACGCGCCGACGCCGAGGGCAAGACGGTCTCGGGCCACGCGGCCGGATGTTCGGGCGAGAAGTTCGCGGCCTTCGCAACGATAATCGACGACGACCACGAGGCCATCTCGGGCGAGGACGTCGTGACGCGCGTCGAGAACGGCGTCCACGCCATCGGACGCTACGGGTCGATTCGGGACGACATGGCGGCGATAGGCGACGCCTACGACGAGGTGCCGACCGCGGAACTCTCGCTCTCGTCCGACGGGATGTGGCCCCGGGAACTCATCGACGAGGGGTACATGGACGCGGTGGTCCGGCGGGCCATCGAGGAGGGCGTCGAACCCGCCGACGCCATCCGGATGGCGACGCTCAACCCCGCCCGCCACTTCGGTCTCGACGACGAGGGCGTCGGGTCGCTCTCGCCCGGGAGCGTCGCCGACATCGTCCTCATCGACGACCTCGACGAGGTGAACGTCACTACGGTCGTCAGCGGCGGGGAGGTCGTCTACAACAAGGGCGAGTGCATGGTCGCGCCCCGGAGCCACGAATACCCCGACCGGTTCTACGACTCGGTGAACGTCTCGGCCGACCCCGAACAGTTCCGCGTTCCCGCCG
Source organism: Halorussus aquaticus (assembly GCF_024218795.1). GTDB lineage: Archaea > Halobacteriota > Halobacteria > Halobacteriales > Haladaptataceae > Halorussus > Halorussus aquaticus. The sequence goes on along the minus strand of NZ_CP100400.1, from coordinate 644,090 downwards.
ACGCGGCCAGCGGCGGGGACGACGGAGCGAGCGGCGAGGTCCGGGCCATCGAGTGCCAGCGCGGCCTGCTCTCGGGCGAGACGATGGTCTCCCCGCCGGTCGAGGGCGACGAACTGGTCGCGGACCCCGACGCCGACCTCCTCAAGGCGACTCTACTCGACAGGCATCCGAAGGGCGACGTGCCGGAGCGACGCTCGGACGGGTCGTCGGCGTCGGCCGACTCCGGAAGAGAGGACGGGTTCACCGGCTTCCTGACGGGGTTCGGTCTCGACTCCGGTGCGGTCGCCACCAGCGTCGTCTGGGAGACCCCCGGCGTCCTCGCGGTCGGGGCGAACGACGCCGACATGCGGACCGCGGTCGGCCACGTCGCGGAGACGGGCGGCGGGTGGGCCGTGGTCGAGGACGGCGACGTCGTCGCGGAACTCCCCACCAGAGTCGCGGGGGTCTGCGCCGACCTCGAAGTCGAGGAGACAGCGAAACTCTACGACGCGGTGGAGTCGGCGCTCCGGCGACTCGGAGCGGACGGCGACCGGCCAATGCTCACGCTCCAGACGCTGGCGTTCGCGGGCGTGCCGTCGCTGAAACTGTCGTTCTCGGGCTACGCCGACATCTTGAACCGGCGGGTCGTCGGCCTGACGCCCTGACCGCTCGGCACGGTCCGTTCTGCGCGCGTTCCGGCCGGATGCCTCCGTCGGCGCGTCGGCAGTCGATTACTCCAGCATCTCCTCTTCCGCACCGCCGTCGCCCTCCTCGGTGGTCCGATTACCGCTACCGCTCTCGCCCTCTCGGGAGGTCTGACTCTCGCTCTCGGCCGGGTTCCCCTCCGGATGCTCCCGGATGGTCCGAATCTGCCGGTACGGGAAGAAGTTCCGTCCCGTCTCGCGGTTCAGCCACACGCCGCTGTCGTAGAACTCCAGTTCGTGTCCCTGAACCGGGGACGTGACCTCTCGTTTGCCGCCCTGCTCGCCGTGGCGTTCGATGAGATACACCGAGTACGTGCGCTCGGACATCACGGACGGAGTTCGACGCTTCCGGCGAAAAGTGTGTGGGTGGAATCTCGGCCGACCGACTTATGGGCGCGTTCGTCGTGGCGGACGTACTCATGCCACCGACCGTACTCGTAACCGGCGCGACTGGGACGCAGGGCGGAGCGGTTGCGGACCACCTGCTGTCGGGCGACCACGGCGAATTCGAGGTCCACGCGCTGACCAGACATCCCGAGAGCAACGAGGCCCACGACCTCGCAGAGCGCGGGGCCGAGGTGGTGGAGGGCGACCTCTCCGAGCAGAACGTCCTGCGCCCGCTCGTCGAGGAGGTGGACGCCGTGTTCGGGATGACGAACTTCTGGGAGCACGGCTACGACGACGAAATCGAACACGGCGAGAATCTCGCCGAGGTCGCGGCGGACGCGGGCGTCGATCACTTCGTCTTCAGTTCGGTCGGGGGCGCGGACCGCGACACCGGCATCCCCCACTTCGATTCGAAGTGGGTCATCGAGCAGCGCATCCGCGACCTCGACCTACCGGCGACGGTGGTCCGCCCCGTCTTCTTCATGCAGAATTTCGAGGCAACGCGCGAGGAAATCGAGGACGGGACGCTGGCTAACGGACTCGCGGAGGGCGTCTCGCTCCAGATGGTCGACGCTGACGACCTCGGCGAGTTCGTCGCGGAGGCGTTCGCGGACCCGGACCGCTACCTCGGCGAAGCCTACGAACTCGCGGGCGACGAACACACCCTCGAGAGCGCCGCCGAGGCCTTCTCGTCGGTACTGGACCGCGAGGTCGAACCGGTCCACGTCCCCATCGACGAGTTCCGCGAGCAGATGGGCGAGGAGTACGCCGTCATGTTCGAGTGGTTCAACGAACACGGCTACGAGGCCGACATCGAGTCGCTCCGGGCCGACCACGACGTGGCGTTCACCGACCTCGGGACGTACCTCCGCGAACACGACTGGGCGCCCGCGACGGACTGATAAGGCAACGCTGACGGACGCGGGGCGACCTCCTGCGTGGAGACCGACGCGACCGACCGTTACCGCGACCGGATGCGCGGGAAGCGCCGACCCGAGTCGCGTTCCGCGGCGGCCTCGCGCGCTCGCCGCGACTGGATTCGGTTGTACGCGACGCCCGCGCCGACGACGAGCGCGAGTACACCGAACGACCGGAGTTTCGACGCGATGGCGGGTCGCCCGCTCGTATCGCCGCGGGTACTCGACCCGGAGTCACCGCGAGACCCGAGCGAGAACGTCCGCTCGCGGTCGGTTCCGGGGTTCAGCGACAGGCGGAACTCCGAGTCGTGGAAGTGGATTTCGAGAACACCCATGTCCGAAAGTTCGCCGAGCGCGAACTTAGCGGTTGGGGCGATTCAGGAGACGGCCACGCGCCGTCGGGTTCTATCGCTCGTGCGACACCGACGGTCGCAGACCCGAGGTTCGTGGGTCGTCTCACCGACGAGCGACGCGCGCCGACCGCCCCGAAGTAGAAGTTTCATTAGACGCGGTCGTTTTTTCTGCGTATGGACCAATCACACCGCGAATTCCTCGACGATTTGCTCACGACACCGAGTCCGGCCGGGTTCGAGACCGACGTGCAGCGAATCTGGGTCGAGTACGTCTCGTCGTTCGCCGACGAGGTGCGGACCGACGAGTACGGCAACGCCGTGGCGGTCGTAGACGGGGACGACCCCGCGGTGGCGTTCACCGGCCACGCCGACGAAATCGGGATGATGGTCAACAGCGTGGACGAGGACGGGTTCGTCCACCTGTCGCGAATCGGTGGCACCGACCGCACCGTCACGAAGGGCCAACACGTCGAGATTCACACCGACGACGGCGTGGTCCGGGGCGTGGTCGGCCAGACCGCCATCCACCTCCGCGACGCCGAGGACGACGAAATCGAGGACGTCGCCGAACAGCACGTGGACGTCGGCGCGGAGACCGAGGCCGAGGCCCGCGAACTCGTGGACGTGGGCGACCCCATCACCTTCGATACCCCGGTCCGGGAGTTGCAGGGAACGCGGATGGCGGCCCGCGGGATGGACAACCGCGTCGGCATCTGGGTCGCCGCGGAGGCCGCCCGGCGCGCGGCCGAGTCCGACACGGACGCGACGGTGTACGCGGTCAGCACCGTCCAAGAGGAACTCGGCAAGCAGGGCGCGAAGATGGTCGGGTTCGACCTCCCGGTCGACGCCGCGGTCGCGGTGGACGTGACGCACGCGGTGGACAGTCCGGACGTGAGCGACGAGTCGGACCAGCACGGCGAGGTCGAACTCGGCGCGGGACCGGTCGTCGCCCGCGGGTCCTCGAACCACCCGGCGGTCGTTCGGGCGGTCCGCGACGCGGCCGCCGACGCCGACCTGCCGGTCCAGTTGCAGGCGTCGGGGCGCTCCACCGGCACCGACGCCGACGCCTTCTACACCTCGCAGGGCGGCATCCCGTCGCTGAACCTCGGCCTGCCGAACCGCTACATGCACACGCCGGTCGAAGTCATCGACACCGAGGACCTCGACGCCGCGGCCGACCTACTGGCGGCGTTCGCGGCGGAGTCGTCGGGACGCGAATCCTTCTCGGTCGATATCTGAGCAGTTCTCCGTCGTCCTCCGATAGGTTCAGTGTTTTAGTTTTTAGGAATTTTGATTAACATCAACCAGACTTATCTGAGGTTTCTAGCTTCGAATACGATATATACTCCCTCTCGAAACGTTGGTCTCACGAGGAATATCACAGATGGCTATCAACGACACCCCCGAACGATTCGGACCGAGTACCGAAACCGACGCGGGCGACTTCTGGCGAGGCGCGTTCGAACAACTCGTGGAACAGTTACCCGAACCCGCGTTCGCCGTGGACGATACCGGACACATCACGCGGTGGAACGCCGCCGTCGTGGAGATGACGGGGTACCCGTCCGAGGAGGTCGTCGGGAAGCACGCCTACGACGTCTTCGGGACCGAGGGGGAGGACGAGACGCTGGCCGAGACGGTGGTTCGGACCGGGGAGGTCGTCCGCGAGGAGACGATTCGGTCGGCGGCGACCGCCGACGGCGACCGGGCGCACGCTCGGGCGCTCGGGGTGCCGATCACCAGTTCCGCGGGCGAGGTCGTCGGGGCAGTGGAGGTGCTCACCCGCGTCACCGAACTCGTCGAACAGCGCGAGACGATTCGGGACCTCCAAGAGCGGATGACCGACGAGGTCGAGACGGCGGTGGACGAACTCCGCGACTCGACCGCCGACGTCTCTGACGAGTCACAGGAGGTCTCCGACCTCGCGCGCGAGCAGGAGACCAACCTCCAGCAGGTGCAGTCCGAGGTGTCCTCGCTCAGCGCGACGGTCGAAGAGATAGCGTCGAGCGCCGACGAGGTGAGCAAGCAGAGCGCCGAGGCGAAGGCGTCCGCCGAGGAGTCGGCCGAGAGCGCCGAGCGGACGCTCGAAACCGTCGATACGGTCGCCGAGAAGTCCGAGGAGGTCGTCGCCGACGCCCAGAGCCTCGAAGAGCGCGTGGACGAAATCGACGAGGTCGTCGAGGTCATCGACGACATCGCCGAGCAGACCAACCTCCTCGCGCTGAACGCGAACATCGAAGCGGCGCGGTCGGAGGGGAGCGGCGACGGGTTCGCGGTCGTGGCGAACGAGATAAAGGAACTCGCCGAGCAGTCGAAAGACCGGGTGGACGAGATCGAGTCGATGGTGGAGGACGTGCGCGAGACGACCCACGATACGGTCGAGAAGATATCGGAGAACGACGAGCAACTTGACGAGGTCGCCGCCGACATCAGGTCGGTCGTCGAGAACCAGCAGGACATCGTGGCGGCCGTCCAGCAGACCGACACCGGCGTCAGCGAAATCGCCGACACCACGGAGGAGCAGGCCGCGAGCGCCGAGGAGATAGCGAGCATGACCGACACGGTGGTCGGACAGGCCGGGGACGTGTCCGACGCCGTCGAAGGCATCGCGGCCGCCAACGAGGAGCAGACCGCGATGGTCCGGGACATCGCCGAGAGCATCGAGTCGCTCGAAGCGTCCATCGAGGACGTGACGGAGTGATTCGGCGCGGAATGCAGTCGTCCGAGGACGTAATGCAGTGGACCGACGACCGGACGAGGCAGACCGACGACCGGACGAGGCAGACCGACGAGAGACGGTACTCGCGGAGCGACGATTTACGTTCCGACCCCGCGTACCCTCACGTATGAGAGTTCCCTACGGCGACAGCGCCGTCGAGGTGTCGCTGCCCGACTGCGACGTGACGGTCGCCGAACCGCCGGGCGGCGACCCGGTAGACCCCCGAGACGCCGCCGAATCGGCGATGGCCGACCCCCACGGGCCGCCGCTCCGCGAGCGCGTGGACGCCGCCGACGAGGTGGCCATCGTCGTGACCGACGTGACCCGCGCGACGCCCGACGAGGTGCTGGTGGACGCGCTGGTCGCCGAACTCCGCGAGGCCGGAATCGACCGCGAGCAGGTCGCTATCGTGGTCGGACTCGGCCTGCACCGACCCATGTCCGACGACGAACTCCGCGAGGCGCTGGGCGAGTACGCCGACCTCGCGGAGAACCACGACGCCGAGGCCGCACGGACAGTGGGCGAGGTGGAGGGTCCGGACGGCGAGCGCGTCCCCGTCGAACTCAATCCGACCGTCGCCGACGCCGACGCGGTTGTCTCGACCGGGATGGTCGAACCCCACCAGTACGCCGGGTTCTCCGGCGGCGCGAAGACCCCCGTCGTCGGCGCTGGCGGCGAGTCGCTCATCCGGTACACCCACGGTCCGGCGATGCTCGCCGAGTCGGGCGTCCGGTTGGGCCGCACCGAGGGCAACCCCTTCCGCGAGACGCTGAACCGGGCGGGCGACCGCATCGGTCTCGACTTCTGTCTGAACGTCACGCACGGTCCCGCCGGGATTCTGGGTGCGAGCGCGGGCGACCACCGCGCCGTGGTTCGTGACCTCGCAGAACTGTGCAGGAAGAACGTCTCCGTTCCGCTGAGCGAGAGCTACGACGCCGTCGTCGCGGGCGTCGGCGCGCCGAAGGACGCCAACCTCTATCAGACGACGCGGGCCGCGACGTACGTCGCGCTCGGCGACTTCGACCCGTTGCGTAGCGAGGCGCGCCGCGCCTCGAACGCGAGCGGAGAGCGGAGCGAGCCGCGAGCGGGCGGCCGCATCGTCGTGCCCGCGCGCCTGCAGGAGGGCGCGGGCGAGGGCACGGGCGAGCGTCGGTTCTACGACCGACTGAGCGGAGCCGAGAGTGCCGAGCAACTGTACGAGGAGATGCGGCGGGGCTACGAACCCGGCGCACAGCGCGCGTTCGTCGTGGCGCGGGTGCTTCGGGAGTACGACGTGTTCGTCACGAACAGCGAGTCGCCCGCCGTCGTGGAGGACTGCCTGATGCACGCCCGTGAGTCGGTCGAAGGCGCGATAGAACCGGGGAGCGACGTGCTGGTGGTGCCGGACGCGCTCGATACGTTGCTGACGGGCGAGTAGCTACTTGGCGGCCGACGCGCCGCCCGCGCTCTCGTACTCGTCGCCGATCTCCTCCAGCACGCGGTCGTGGAACTCCTGCAGGACCGCGCTCTCGTCCTCGGCCAGCACCACGTCGCTGGCCATCAGCGTGGCGAGACCGAACGCCTTCGGCGTCGGGGTGTCCACGCGGTTCTGGACCACGGCCACGTCTCCGGCCTGCACGTCGGCGAGCACGTCCTCGATGGCCGAGACCGCGAGTTTGTCCTCGATTATCTCGCGGTAGGTCTCCTCGATGACCGCGAAGTCCGCCAGTCCCTCGGCGAACCCCAGCAGCATCTCGCTGGAGACCTGCTGTTCGCTGGCGGACTTCTCGTAGCCCTTGTACCGCTTGAGAATCATCAGCGACCGCGTGGCGTTGATGCGGAAGTACCGCTGGAGGAGTTCGGTCCCGTCGAGCGCGGCCCGGAGGTCACTCCGGACCTCCGCGGGGTCGACGTCCCGCAGAATCTCGGCCACGTCCACCTTCCGGTTGAGCGGCATCGAAATCGTGAACCCGTGGTCGGCGACCGCGACCGAGACGTTGGTGTTGGCGGCGTTGGCGCACCGATAGGCGACGACCCGCGAGAGACCGTCGTTGAACTTCCGGCCGTAGTTCGAGTGGACGTAGTAGTGGCGTTCGTACTCGTCGCGGTCGAGTTCGACCTCGACCGCGAGTCGCCGGTCGGTGCTGACGCTCTCGGGACCGGCGTAGCGAATCTGCTCGTCGAACATCCGGGCGATGGCCCGGACGCTGTTCTCGTCCAGCGGGAACTCCCTGAGCCACACCCGGACCGCGGGCTTGCCGCGCTTCTCGAAGCGTTCGAGCAGGTCGCCCTGAAACGCCAGAATCGACCGGCCGAGGTCGTACGAGAGCGGCAGGCGCTCGGAGAACCACGAGGGGACGGTCGGCCGGGCGTTCGTCCGGTCGGCGTACACCTTCGAACCCCGGCGGTACTGGAACTCGAAGTTCTGACCCCCGAGGACGAACACGTCGCCCTTTTCGAGCGTGTCCAGATACGACTCGTCGAGGTCGCCGACCCACTCGTTGTCGCCGCGGGTGAACACGTCGCAGGTGAACGAGTCCGGAATCGTCCCGATGTTGGTCATGTAGATGACCCGGGCCAACTTGCCGCGCTTGCCTATCAGGGGTTCGCCCACGTCGAACTCCGGGTAGTGGTACTCGCCGTCGGGCGGGTCGTTCTCGTCGCGCCAGATTTTGGCGTAGACGTTCTTCTCCTCCAGTCCCTCGTAGTCGGAGGTCAGGTACCGGAACAGCGTCTCGAACTGGTCGTCCGAGAAGTTCCGGTAGGGGTAGGCCCGCCGGAGCGTCTCCCGGACTTCCCGCTCCGGTCGCACGTCGTTGATGGCCATCCCGTAGACGTGCTGTGCGGCCACGTCGTAGGCCTCCTCGGGGACGAACACGCGGTCCACGAACCCCTCCTCGGCCTTCTTGAGCATCACGGCGCACTCCACGAGTTCGTCGCGGTCGAGCGCGACGACTCGGCCCGCGACGGTCTGCCCGAGCTGGTGGCCCGCACGCCCGACGCGCTGGAGCAGGGACGCCACCGATTTGGGAGACCCGACCTGCACCACGAGGTCGATGTGGGGCATGTCGATGCCGAGTTCCAGACTCGTGGAGGTCGTCACCACGTCGAGGCTCCCGTCTTTCAGGTCCGCCTCGATGGACTGGCGGGCCTCCTTCGAGAGACTGCCGTGGTGACACCCGGAGTTGTCCTCGTCGTACTCGGCGAACCGCTCGCGGAGGTTGTGGAGGACGCGCTCGGCCCCCGACCGGGTGTTCGTGAAGACGAGGGTGTTGGTGTGGTCCTGTATCAGGTCGTGAAGTTGGTCGTAGAACCGCTCGTTGACCACGTCCCGTGGCGTGTCGATGAGGTCGTCGGTCGGACACTGCAACTCGATATCGAACTCCCGGACGAACCGCGTGTCCACGATTTCGCGGTCTCGGACGGTCGCCTCCCGCGGGCCTCCGTCCGCTCCGTCGGCCGACCGCTCACACCCGACGAGGAAGTCCGCGATGTCCGAGAGCGGTTCGACCGTCGCCGAACAGCCGATTCGCGTCGGCGAGGACTCGACCATGTTCTCCAGTCGCTCCAGACTCAGCGCGAGGTGGGTGCCCCGCTTGCCGTCGGCGAGACTGTGAATCTCGTCCACGACGACGTACTCGACCGTCTCCAACTTCTGCTTGAACTTCGGTGAGTTGAGCAGGATGGCCAGCGTCTCGGGCGTCGTGTTGAGGATGTGGGGCGTCTCCTCCAGCATCTTCCGGCGGGCCGCGTCGTCGGTGTCCCCGTGCCGGATGGCGTGGCGGACCGAGGGGTCGCCGTCCATCTTCTCGGCGATGCCGGAAAGCGGCACCTCCAGATTCCGGTGGATGTCGTTGGCCAGCGACTTGAGCGGCGAGACGTAGAGGCAGTAGACCGAGTTGTCCAAGCCCTCGTCCCACTCGCGCTCTCTCCGGAACAGTTCGTTCAGAATCGCGGTGAACGCCGAGAGGGTCTTGCCCGACCCCGTCGGCGACGCGACGAGCGCGTTGGTCCCCTCGTTGATGAGCGGAATCGCCTCCTTCTGCGGGGGCGTGAACAGGCCGCCGTTGTCGGGGACGTACTCGCCGAACTGTTCGACCCACCACTCCCGGACCTCGGGTTCCAGCGATTCGAGGACGGCGGCGTCGTCCACCTCGACAGAATCGGCGTCGAAGTCGAAATCCCCGCGCGCCAACAGGTCGCGCGCTCCCATCTTGGCGGGTCGTTAGGGCCGTGTGCTTAAGACGGTTTGGCCACCGGAGCGAAAGTGAAACTGGACGCCACGAGCGGTCTTCGGCGATTCGACGGCCTTCGGGACGTCCGACGGAGTTCGGAAAGTTCCCGAGACCGTCCCGAGTCCGCGTCCCGACGAGTTCCGGCGACGACCCGGACGGCCACTGGAAAATTCGACATTAACTACGTTTAAGCCTTTGCCACCTAGTGAAAGTGGAAACGAGGGTCATTCGTCCGCTACTACTCGTTGAGTCCTGGTTTTGGTTAGACGCGTCGGTAAATAGGCTGGCTGTCGGGGTGCGGTTCCCACCGACTCGACCAGCACCGACCGGTTCGGCGCGTCCCGGCCGAACGCGAGGCCGGAGAAATCCCGGAACGGAGTCGGTACCCAAAGCCATTAACAGCGTTCGGCCCCGCGAATCGAACATGCAGGTCACGTTTCTGGGCACCGGAAGCGCGATGCCGACCGGCGAGCGGTATCAGACCGGCCTCGTCGTCGAGGACGAGGAGGCGGACCGACGCCTCCTCGTGGACTGCGGGAGCGGCGTCCTCCACCGCCTCCAGCAGTCGGGCGTGGGCTACGAGAACGTCTCGACGGTCCTCCTGACCCACCACCACCTCGACCACGTCGCCGACCTCCTCCCCCTGCTCAAAGCGCGATGGCTCGCGGGCGAGGAACACCTCGAAGTCGTCGGCCCCTCGGGCACGAAGTCGCTGATGGACGACCTGCTCGACGTTCACGACTACCTCAAGGGTCGCGTGGACCTCCAGATACGCGAGGTCGGTGCCCACGAGTTCGAGGTCGCCGGGTTCGACGTGGAGGGGTACGAGACCCGCCACTCGCTGCCCTGTCTGGCGTACCGGTTCGGCGACTCGTTCACCTACAGCGGCGACAGCGAGGCGTTCACCGGCCTCGCCAACTTCGCCGACGGATGCGACGTACTGGCCCACGACTGCTCGTTCCCGGACGACGTAGACGTGGACAACCACCCGACGCCGACCCAGTTGGGCGAGGCGCTGGCGGCCTCGGAGACCGATATCGGCCGCGTGTTCCTGACTCACCTCTACCCGCACACGGAGGGCCGCCACAAGGAGATGCTGAAGTCCATCGAGGCGGTTTACGACGGCGACGTGCGGTTTGCAGATGATTTGCGGACTGTCGAGTTGTAGAACGAGACACATCCGTAAATCAACTGCATTGTAGACGATCTCCGGACCGTCGAACTGTAGGTTCGACATCGTCCGGAGGAGACCGCGTCGCAGATGATTTACGAACTGTCGAGTTGTAGAACGAGACAGTAGAGTTGTGCGTTTTGGACAACAACATCGGGTTCGTTCGATACTACCGGCGGATATCGAAACCCATAGTTGGCGATTTCGAAGCCCACAGTCGGACCGAACGCCGAGTAATGTTGCTCGGAACAGGCAAAACCGCGGCCTTCCTCTCCACTTAATCACGCGGCGACCCAACGAACGACCGTGACATCAGCACTGTTTGTCGTTACCGAGGAAGGGTACTGGGGCGAGGAGTGCGTCGAACCGCTTCGGACGCTCGACGAGGAGGGCTTCGACGTTACCGTCGCCACGCCCAGCGGTTCGAAGCCGGTCCTCGACGAGACGTCGGTCGATACCGACAACCCGCTCGTCGCCGAGGAGACGGCCGAGCGGGTTCGAGAGGCCCACGAGAACGACGAGCGACTGAACGACCCGATTCCGCTGGCGGCGGCGAGCGCCGACGACCACGAGGTCGTCGTGTTCCCCGGCGGACACGGAACGATGTGGGACGTGAATCAGGACGTCCACGCGCGGAACCTGCTGTCCGACGCGGTCGAAGGCGACGACGGCAAGGCGCTGGTCGTCTGTCACGCGGTCGGAATTCTCGGGTTCGCTCGGAACGCCGACGGCGAGTTCATCGCGGACGGTCGCGACGTGACCGGGTTCCCCAACGCGTTCGAGGAGGACATCGTGGACGACAACGACGTGATGGCCGACGGTCGGAAACTCCCCTATTGGGTCGAAGACGAAGTGAAGGCCGCGGGGGGCAACTGGGACGCGGAACTCGACGCCGACGCCAGCGTCACCGTGGACGGCGACCTCGTCACGGCCCGCGGTCCGGCGTCGTCGCGCGCCGCCGCGGCGACACTACTCGAAGAACTCGGCGTCCGACAGACCGCGTAAGTTCCGTTCTCTGCAGTCTCGACGTTTTTGAACTAGGCCTCACAGCGTCTACCGTTCTGGACCTGACCCGACCGTTAGTCGCGCCAGCGGGCGACTCCCGGCGATTCCGGCCGCGCGCCGAACTGTTTTACGCCGACGCGTCGTCGGGTCGGCCATGACCGACCGGTGTCCGTATCTGGAGTACCGAGCGCTCTCGGGGGCCAGCGAGGCGGAGTCGCGGGCCTACTGCGCCGCCGCCGAGGAGTTCGTGCAGGCGATGCGGGCCGACGTCTGCAACGACCGATACGGCCTCGACCACGAGACCGACTGCGAAATCTACCGCGAGGCGGAGGGCCTGCCCGAGGGAGTCGAGGGCGAGGGCGCGGGAGGCGACTGAGGATGGCGTACGACGACTACCTCGACGGCGAGAAGGTCATCGTCACCGCCGCGCTCACCGGCGGCGTCCACGGCAAGGAGGCCAACCCGAACCTGCCCGAGACGCCCGCGGAGATAGGGAAGGCCGCCGCCGAGTGCGAGGCGGCGGGCGCGGCCGTGGTCCACCTCCACGCCCGACGAGACAGCGGCGAGCGCTCGTTCGACCGCGACCGGTTTCAGGCCGTCACCGAGGAGGTCCGCTCGCGCACGAACCTCGTCGTCCAGCACTCGACGGGCGGGACGGGCGCGCCCCTCGAAGCGCGCCGCCAGTCGCTCCGGACCGACCCCGCCCCGGAGATGGCCAGCCTCGACATGGGACCGCTGAACCGGTACCGCCACCTCACCAGCGAGAACACCCGCGGGATGGTGGACTCGCTCTACGACGAGATGGTCGAGCGCGGCATCAAGCCCGAACTGGAGGTGTTCAACGACGGCCACCTCAACGAGGTCCACGGGCTGTTAGAGCGGCGCGACCTCGCGGACCCGGTCTACGCGACGCTCATCTTCGGCGGCGGTACCACCTCGCCGCCGTCGCCCCGGAACCTGCTGAACGCTACCGACAACCTGCCCGAGGGCGCGCTGTTCAACACGCTCGGGTTCGGTCGCCACCAGCTCCCGCTCACGACGATGGGAATCCTGCTCGGCGGCCACGTCCGGGTCGGACTCGAAGACAACGTCTACTACGGGCCGGACGAACTCGCCGAGAGCAACGCCCAGTTGGTCGCGCGGACCGCCGGACTCGCCGAGACGCTCGGCCGCGAACCGGCCACGCCCGACGAGGCCCGGGACATTCTGGGGCTGTAGTCCCACCGCGGAGTTCCCCGTGGGTAGCCACCGATACCGGAGTCTCGGCGCGCGAACCGTTCGGTGACAGGTGTGTCACCTGCTTACCTCTCCGTCCGGCAAGGCTCAAGGCCGTGCCTCGGCTAGCCCTACTCAGTATGACCGACGCCAACACCGACGCACCACCGCTGGTGAACGCCGACCACGCCACGAGCATCTGCACCGAGGGACCGGGCTTCGCCGTGGACGAGGCGATTCCGGGGAGCGAGTTCGCCGAACCGCCGGAGGCCAGATAATGGCGGCTCGCAACCCCCACGCGGGCGACTCCGACCCCCACGCCGGACAGTCGGTCGCGACCGCCGGCGCGGCCCTCGAATCGGCCGACGCCGCGGTCCTGTTCGTCCACGGCCGGGGCGCGACCGCGCAGGGCATGATAGAGATGGCCTCGGAGTTCGACGCCGAGGGCGTCGCGTACCTCGCGCCGCAGGCCAACGGCCGGACGTGGTACCCCAACTCCTTCCTCGCGCCCATCGACCAGAACGAACCTAGTCTCTCGTCGGCGCTCGACCTGCTCGGCGACCTGCGCGAACGTGTCACAGACGCCGGAATTGCGGCCGACCGGACGATGTTCGTCGGCTTCTCGCAGGGGGCCTGCCTCTCCAGCGAGTTCGTCGCCCGCAACGCCCGCGAGTACGGCGGACTCGCCGCGCTCAGCGGCGGCGTCATCGGTCCGGACGGGACTCCGCGCGACTACGACGGAAGTATAGACGGGACGCCTGTGTTCCTCGGTTGTAGCGACAGCGACCCCCATATTCCGCTGGAACGAGTCCACGAGACCCGGGACGTGCTGGAGGACCTCGGCGGTGACGTGGAGGAGCGCATCTACGAGGGGATGGGTCACGGCATCAACGAGGACGAGATGGAGTGCGTGCGCGGGATGGTCTCGAACTTGGTCGAGGACTGAGTCAGCGGAGTTTCAGAACTGTCGAGAGTATTCTTTTGCTGTCTGGCGCGCGCGAGCAACGCGCGCGAGGTCTTCGGGAGCGTAGCGACCGAAGGCTCGTCAGAGCTTGCTCTGACGGTGGACGAGCGAGCGAAGTGAGCGAGGAGGTTGGGGAGGTTCGAGGCGGTGCTGTGCGTTTCTCCTATGTATCGGCAGTAGCTAGCTCTGTTCGAGTGAAGTAGTAGCTAGCTACTGCCGATACCTCTGAGGACAGCAACCGCAGGCCTCACGACGACCTCGCCAGCGCGCGCCGAGGGAAGTCGAACTCCGAGAAGCGAACCAACCCCCGTCTCTCGTTCCGCGAAATTATTCCAGTCGGTAGCGCAGGAGCGCGGCGATGCCGCCGAACCCGGAGAGTTGGTCGCCGGGCGCGAACTCGTTGGAGAACACCGTCACGTCGCCGCCTTTCCGCTCGACGGTCGTGATGAGTTCGTTCACGTCGAAGGGCCACTCGCCCTCCTGCCCCCGCTCCTCGCGCAGGCGTTCGTCCAGCAGCAGGAGGTGTTCGATGGCTCCGAAGTCCGCGGCCTTCTGGACCTGCTCGGCCCCGTAGGCGACCTTCGCGCCCTCGCCGATGCGCTTGGTGAGTTCGTCGATGAGTTCGGCTTCTTCCGCGATGCGGGTGTCCTTCTGGACCTCCTCGACCGCGCCGCGCTTCAGCACCTCGTGGACGCCCCGGTCGCCGACCGCGCTGGTGTCCACGGTGGTTATCTTCTCGGTCAGGTCGGGGGCCTCCTCCTCGACGTAGTCGAGCGCGTCCTGCTTGGTGAACCCCGGCCCGGCGAGGATGATGGCGTCCACGTCGAGGCGGGAGAGCGCGCTCGTCAGTTCCGCGAACAGTTCGTCCCGGCCGCGGGCGTACTCGCCCTTCCCCGTGGTCCCGGTGAACTCGGCGCGCTCCTCGGTGCCGTACTGGGCGACGGTGTGGATGTGGGCCTTCCCCTCCTCGACGGTGACGATGGCCACGTCGGGGTTGTCGGTGGCCTCCTCGGCCTCTTCGAGTCGTTCGAGTTGGTCGGCCTTCCAGACCTTCTCGACGGTTATCTCCTTGTTCTCCTCGACGTTGACGGTGTGGTGCTGGCCGAGTTGGTCCTCGCGGGAGGCGCTCTCGATGACGCCGCTGACTCGCAGGCGGTTGGCGAACTTGTGGAACTCCGAGTCCTCGACTTCGAGCGTGACGCGCATGTGTTCGCGCTCGCCGCCCGTGTCGCGCATCTGGTCGTCGTTGCGCTGGATGCGCCGGGTCGTGTCGGCGGCCACGAGGTCGCCGGGTTCGAGGACGTAGGTGAGGTGCCAGAGGTCGTCGAGGCTCTCGGGAACGAGCGTGATGCGCTTGCGGCCGCCCTCGACGCGCTGGCGGTTCGTCACTCTCATACTCCAACGTGGTCGGCCGTTCGATAAGTGACCTGCGGTCGGAGACACGCTACTCGCGCTCGGCGCGGCGGTTCTCCCGCCAGCGCTCGGCGTCCGCGCCCCACTCGTCGGGCCGGTCGGCGGTATCGGAGTCGGTCGAATCGGCGCGCAGAACGTCTCTTCCGGTCGAGTCGGCGCGTGGCGCATCCCGGTCGAGCGCGCGCTCCCCGTCGTTGACTTCGGCTACTGCGTCTTCGCCAGCAACCGCATCCCCGCTAACAACCGCGTCTCCGCTATTCATCCCGTCCTCGTCGGCTACCGCGTCCTCGCTACCCGCCTCGTCGCCGGTCGCGGCCGCGTAGCCCCGACCGAAGCAGTGGAACGCTACCGTCCCGCAGTAGAAGTTGACCGCGGCACCGAGAACGTGACTGGCCAGCGGAACCCCGAAATCGACGGACAGGAGTCCCCCGTACCCGACCGACCCGACCGCGAGCAGTCCGCACCCCGCGAGCCACGCCCCGAAGTACCGACGGTCGAAGACGACCGCCCACACCGCACGGAGGTCGAACGCCGCCGCAACCGACTGCTCGCGCGAGACGCGGGTCAGCGCGGCGGGCGCGAAGTAACACGCCGGGGACGCGAACAGGCTGAGTATCGGCAGGACGAGTATCGCAAGCACCAGCGCACCCACACCAGCGCCGAGTTCGGTCTTCGCCGCGCCCAGCGCGAGCGCCACCGCGCCGAACCCGACGAACAGTCCGGCGGCGACGACCGCGAACGCGCCCAGCGTCAGCCACGTCCGGAGACCGTCCGCGAACAGGTCGCCGAAGTCCTCGAACCCCGGTGCGTCCGCTCCCCGAGAACTCCGGACGAGGACGCGGCCGTAGTACCCGGTCACGACTACCGCGGGCAGAATCAGCAACCCGAGCGAACTCAGCATCGCGCCGACGGCGACGGTCCGCGCCGACGATTCGCCGGAGAGGGGATAGCGAAGTGAATCCACGGATGCGTCCACCGACGAGCGGTGACTGGATAAATTTTAGCCCGAGATGGCCCGACCGAACAGGCGCGCGACCGCGACCAGCGCGTAGAAACTCCCTGCGAGCGCGACAACCTCGCCGAGGCGGCCGAGCGCCGCGACCGACCCGAGCAGGACGACGGCCGCGCCGCCGACCAGCAGGGCCGCGACCCATGCGACGAAGTACCCGGCGTCCCCAGCGCTCGCGCGCAGGCGACCGCGGTCGAGCGCCCCCGAGAGTCGCCGGGTCCGAGCGACGCCGGTCAGCGCCGCGGGCAGGAGGTACGCGAACGCGAGCGACAAGAAGAGGACGACCGTCCCGGCACCGAAGACGAAGACCGTCGGGCCGAGCGACTCCGGTCGCCCGGCCGCGCTCGCACCCCCGATAGCGCCCCCGACCGTGACCGCGAGCGCGGCCGCGGGGACGAGCAGGTAGCCGACCCCGACGGCGAGCGCGCGCGCGCCGTCGGCCGCGAGCGCCCGGAAATCGGCGAACGCTGGCGGCGCGCCTTGGACGGCGGCCGTGCCGCCGGGCGACTCCGCAGTGGTCCGGACGACGGACAGGGCGTATCCGGCCAGCACGACGGCGGGGAGGAGCGCGAACACCGCGAGGACGCCGAGTCGAGCGAGCAGTCCGGTGGCGACGGCCAGAATCGCGCCGACGAGGAGTCGTCGCTCGGCGTCTTCGCCGCGGACCGGGTAGGTCAGTGCCTCGCGGAGCATACCGGAGCATTCTGACGCGAAAAGTTAGGTCTGGCTACTCGGCGTCGCGACCGAGTTCACGCCGACGTGCGCCGGTCGCCGTCCGCGGGTTCGCGGCGGTCGGTCCGGGTCGCGTCGCGGTAGCCCTGCCCGTAGAGCGCGAACGCGACGACGTTCAGGTAGAAGCTCGCGAACGGGACCAGCGCCCACCCGACGAAGGGTATCGACGCGAGTCCGCCGACGAGCGCACCGCCGACCGCGAGGACGACGAACGCGACCAGCCAGCCGATGGCGTACGACCGGTCGGTGAGGACGCCCGCGAGCCTACGGAACTCGAACGCCGCGCCGAGGCGACCCTCGGCGGCGAGTCGGGCGAGCGCCGCGGGCAGGGCGTAAGAAGCGGCCAGCGACGCGACGACGGCCAGCGCGAATCCGGCGAGAACGACCACCACGCCGAGGTTGTTCGCTCCGTCGGGCCCGGCCGGTTCGGCCGCGGTCGTCCCCGTCTCGACGACCGTCGTCGTCTCGACCGAGAAGACGAGCAAACTGGCGAGCACCGCGGCCAGCAACACCGCCGGAATCGCGAAGTAGGCTAGCGTGACGGCGACGGCCTTCAGGCCCTCCCCGAACAGGTCGCCCCACTCGTCGAACGACGGCACGGGGTCGTCCGCGGTCGTCCGGGCGAGGACGCGCTGGAGGTAGCCAGCGACGAACACCGCCGGAATCAGGAGCCACGAGAACAGGGTGAGTAGCCCACCGATAACTATCGTCTCGATTCTATCGTCGCCGTCTACGGGGTATCTGAGTGCTGTTTCGAACACAGTCGTCTCCGGGGCAGGCGCTTCAGTAGAACTTGCTTACGCAGTAAACGTGCGCTATCGGCTTAGTTGTTGCGTGGCGAGACATAGCGCGACGGCGGACATTTCTGCTAGGAGAGCGGTACGACCGTGAATACGGGGTCTTCCTCTCCGGAACCGTCTCCGAGTCCGGCGAGTTCTCGTGGGGAGTCAGTAGCACGCAGAACGCCGGTCGATTTACGTTCGGCGGCGACGGGAGGTAGACTCCGAAATCGGTCTCCGGCCGCGTCTACTCCTCTTGCATCCGACTTCCGCCCGGCGGCAGGAACTCCTGAATCAGGTCGGGACTCGCCACCTTCCGGACGAACGAGGTGTCGTCGAATCGCTCGCGGAACTCCCGGTAGATGCGCTTGGCGATGTCGTTCTGGGCGTACCGGCCGGGTTCGACCTCGACGTGGGTCTCGACCTGCGGGACGATGGCGGAGGGCGGCCCACCCAGAACCCGAGTGTGGGGTTCGCAGGCGATGCCGACCGCGACCCCCACCGCCACGTCGCGGAAGTAGGTGCGGTCGCCCCGGATGGCGAACCCGCCTTTTTCGAGGTACTCGCCGCTCTCGGGCGTCTTGCTCACTTGGTCGGGCGTCACCACGTAGGCGTCTCCGGTGAACCGACTGTCCTTCCAGACCGACGAGTACGACACCGCGAACTGGGCGGCCTCCTGCTTGCTCCGGTCGGGAACGTCCACGTCGCGGGAGGGTTCGCTCGGGTCGGAGGTCTTCAGAATCGTCACGGGACCGCCGTGGGCCTGCGCGTGGAAGAACAGGTCGTTGCCGTCGAGGTACTTCTGGACCAACTCCTCGTTCTGGTCGGCGTTGCGGCCGCCGATGACGAGGAAGTCGTCGCTGGTCCGGAACCACCGGAATCGCTCGTACCACTGCTCTTGCTTGCGAATCGGAATCGAGGGTCGGGAGAGCCAGTCCACGTCCTCGGCGTCCTCCTCGTCGTCCTCGGCGTCGTCTGCCTCCCCGCTGTCGGCCTCCCACTCCTCCTTGCGGCGTTTGGCCGCTTCGAGGTCCTCGCGGGTGTCTTCGATGGCGGTCATCGCGCCCTCTTTCTTCTCCTCGATGCGCTTGGCCTCGGTGTAGAGTCGGTCGGCGTTCTTCTCGACGCCCATCGAGGCGTCGAGCGGGACGTTCGTCTCGTCGATTTCGACCGTCACCATCCCCTCCTCGGGGTTCACGCTCCGGACGGCCTCGGCGGCGTCGATGCCCTGTTCGGCCCCCTCCTCGAACCGGGCCTCTATCTCCTCCCACGAGGTGCCCTCGTCCAGCGCGTTCCGGACCGTGGTCAGAATCTCGTCGGCGAGTCCGTAGTGGCCGTAGAGGAGTTCGGCCTTCTGGCGTTCGGCCTCGGCCTGCTCCTCGAACCCCTCGATGGCCTGCTCTTGCTGTTCGATGATGCGCTGCTGTTTCTCGATTTCGGCCTCGAAGTCGGGGCGCTGGTCGCCGACGCTCTGGTCGGCGGCGTCCTCGCCCTCGTAGTCGACGTTCGTGAAGTAGAAGTCCACCGCATCGTTGAAGGTGTCGAACGCCTCCGAGTCGAGGTCGGCGTACTCTTCGAGCGCGAACGGCGTCACGTCCACGAGGCGGTCGTCCTCGCGGTAGACGCGGGGTTCGAACTCCCCGGTCCGGACCGGGTCGGCGAGGCGCTGGATGGCGTCGTAGATGGCCTCGTAGTCGTCCTCGTCGGCCTCGTCGATGTCGGTGGCCTTCTCGACGCCCGCGCGGGTGCAGACCTCCTCGGCGTAGAGACCGCCGAAGTTGAGTTGGGTTGCGAGCGTGCGCACGAGGTCGGTGTCGGACTCCTCCATGTGGGCCGCCAGCGTCTCGTAATCGACTTCGAGGGGGTTGACGCGCTCGTCCGGGAACTCGTACTGGCTCCCGGGCGCGACCGTCCGGGACTTGAGACGTACGGTGTCGAGGCTGTCCACGACCTCGTTGTTCTCGTCCAGTACCGCGACGTTCCCCTGTCCGAACAGTTCGGCCACGATGGTGGTGTCCTCGTCGCCGCGCTCGAAGTGGAACTGGAGGATGCGGTCGAAGCCGTACTGCTCGACGCCAGCGAAGTCCGCGCCCGACAGCCGATTCCGGAGCATCATGGCGAAGTTCGGCGGTCGGCCGGGTGCGTCGGGGACGTTCTCGGGCGTCGAGACGTGGGCGCGCTTCAGGTCGCCGACTTCCACGAGGAGTTCGACCCGACCGCGGTCGAAGTCCCGCATCTTGAGTCGCAAGAGGTCGTCGTCGTAGAGGTAAGCCTTGTCGAGTTTCGCGCCCTCGTACGCGCCGAGTTCCGCGACGACGGCGGCGAGGTCGATGCTCGACAGTTCCCGCTTCTGATCCATGCTTCGAGATTGCTCGTTGTGGCGGAAAGGCCTATCGTTACTCCCTCTCGTACCGTCTCGCGTTCGTCCGCTCGCCCCGGAACTCAGACCTCTATCGCCATCCCGTCGCGGCCGAACTCGACGCCGAGGTCCTCGTACCGGGCGGCGAGTTCGGCGTACTCGTCGGGGCGGCGGCGGTATATCTCCTCGATTTCGGTCAGGACGGTGTGGTCGGGTTCGACGGCCCGGACCTGTTCGAGCGTCTGGTCGAAGGTGGTCTGGCTCTCGCGCTCCTCGGCCCACAGTTCCTCGGTCATGATGGGGTCGCCGTCGCCCGTCTCGCGGAACATACCACACTCCCTGACCCACAGGTCGAGGTCGTCGGGGACCTTCGAGAGGTCGAGGAACGTCGTCTCGTCCGGCGAAATCAGGACGCGCTCGTCGCCCGACTCGAAGCAGTAGCTCATCGCGGCGTCCGTCGGCCCGTCGGGGTCGAGCGGTGCCCCGATTCCCGTCACCTCGACGCCGCCGCCGAGCGCCATCGTCTCGCCGTCGGCCAGAAATTCGAACTCGGCGTAGCCCCTGTCGTCGTACTGGGACTCGATGTCGAGCGACTCGGCGACGCGGTCGTACGTCGTCTCGCTCATCACCACGGTCACGGGGTCCTCGTTGTCCCAGTCTTCGAGGGGGAAGTCCGCTCGCCCGATGGCCTGCACGACGCGCAGGCCGCCGACGTGGTCCACGTGGTGGTGCGAGACGAAGATGTAGTCGAGGTCCATCACTCGCTCGCGGTTGAGCATCGCCCAGATGGACTCGGGCGCGTCCACGAGGGCGTCGGCGTCGCGGACGAGCGTGGAGTTCCCGTATCTGGCGTGGGGCAGGCCCTCTTCGCGGGCGGGTTCGCAGACTCGGCAGTCGCAGGTCGGCATCGGCGTCTGGGAGTCGCCGCCCGACCCGAGTAGCGTGAGTTCCATGCGTCCGCTACCGCGTCCGCGAGTAAATGAACAGTGGCGGGGAGCGCGCCGTCACGCTCCGTTCCGCGAGAGGGCTACTCCGGCGCGAACAACTGCTCTCGTATCGTCTCGGCGACGCCGGTGAGGTGGACCTGCCCGAAGAACGCGACCATCAGCGCACCCAGCGAGTTGTACATCAGGTCTCGGATGGTGTCGTCGAGTCCGTGCTGGGCCAGCGGCATCGTGAGACCGGTCTCGTCGGCCGCCACGTCCAGCGCGAACTCGAACAGTTCCCAGACGACGCCGAACGAGAGCACGACCACGAGGATGTAGACGAACGCGAACCGGGCCGGGATGGTGATGTCGTCGCTGTGGAGGTCGAGCGACCGGGCGGTGATGTACCCGGCCGCCGCGGCCAGCGACGCCGAGAACGCGTGGGTGAGGTGGTCCCACCAGCCTATCTGTGCGTACAGTCCGGCCGACCCGAGCGTGTGGAGGAAGACGGCGGTCGTAATCCACAACCCGAGCCACGGGTCCAGCGGAATCTCGTAGTTTCGTTCGAGGACCGCGGGGAGCGTCGTTATCAGGAGCGCGATGCTCCCGTTGACGATGGCCTTCGGTTGACCGGCGGTGACGCCGTAGACGACGATGGCGAGCAACACGACCTGCATGGCTCGCGTGATTCGTCGCTGGTTCACCGTCGAGGGGCGCGGTAACAGCATCATCGGCGAATCACCCAGTTGATGGCCCGCCAGAGTTGGCGGTCGCGCCGCCTGAAGTACGCGTCGAACAAGACGCCCGCCGCGAACCCGGCCGCCGTCACCCAGACGAACTCGGTCATCAGCGCGTCGTTCGACGAGAGGTACGAGGTGCCGAACGTCCGGTCGAAGTTCCACCGGACGATGGCCCACGCCGCGACCGACCCCATCGTGGTCATGACGACGAACACGACCGCGAACCAGTGGGTCACGCTCAGCCTCGTGAACATGTGGAGTTCCACGGTCAGGACCAGCGCGAGTCCGGCGACCGAGAGGTAGTACGCGAACAGGCTGAGTTCGCCACCGAACAGTCCGCGGACGAGAATCGGCAGGAGCGCCAGCGCGAGCAACTCCCACGGGAGCATCACGCGCCAGTCGCGGTACGCGACCGGCGGAACGAGGACGAGGACGCCCGCGGCGGCGACGAACGCCATCCACAGGAGGTCGAAGTCCAGCACGCTCTCGACGAACACCAGCGCGAGCACGCCGACCAGAAACCACGAGAGGACGGCGTTCGTGCGACCGCTACGGAACAGTCGTTCGAGGATGTCCTCGGTCTCGTCTGCGGGGGGTGCGTTGCTCATCTCTCACTCACGGGTATGACCGATTACGACACAGTAGACGTATAAAGTCGCCGATACTCGCAGTTCGGCCGACCGACCTACTCGTCGGTCGGGCGTTCAGAGGCGCTTCGAGACGTACGGGCCGTCCTGATGGTAGCCGAGTTTCTCCCGGTAGTACTCCCGCGCGCCGATACCGGAGATGACGCTGACCTTGTCGTAGCCCGCGTCTCCGGCCATCTCCTCGGCCTTCCGGAGGAGCTTCTTGCCGTACCCCTTGTGCTGCCAGTCGTGGCTCCGGTCGCCGACTTCGACCATCGGGCCGTAGACGTGGAGTTCGCGGACGAGCGCGGCGTTCTCGAGTTCGCGCCGGACCGGGTTCCCGGGTTCGCGGAGGCGACAGAACCCTATCAGGAGGTCCTTGTCGGGGTCCTCGTAGCTGATGAAGTGTTCGGTTCCCCCGGCGGCCTCGTAGGTCGTCACGTCTAACTCGACGTTCTCGGGGTCCTCGTCGTTCATCCCGACTTCGCGACACCGGATGCAGTCGCAGGTCCAGCCGTGGTCCTCCATCTTCTGGCGGGCGAGTTGGCGGAGGTTCGACTTCCAGACCCCGGCGTCGATGAAGTCGGCGGGGATGTCCCGTTGGACGCGCTGGAGGCGGGTGTACTTCGGAATCATCGACTTGATTTCGGCGACGAGTTCGGCGGCCTCCTCGTTCTGGAGCGGTTCGTACTCGTCGCGGTGCCACCAGTCGTAGGTCGCGGTGCCCCGGACCACGAGCGTCGGGTAGATTTTGAGGTAGTCGGGCTTCCACTTCTCGTCCTCGAACAGGCGGCGGAAGTCCTCCAGACACATCTCTTGGCTCATCCCGGGTTGGCCGGGCATCATGTGGAAGCCGACCTTGAACGCGGCGTCGCGCAGGCGGCGGTTGGCGTCGATGGAGGCCTGCACGCCGTGGCCGCGGTGCATCTCGCGGTTGATGCGCTCGTAGGTCGTCTGGACGCCCACCTCGACCTTCGTGCCGCCGAGGTCGAGCATCCGGTCTATCTGCTCGGGGTCACACCAGTCGGGCTTGGTCTCGAAGGTGGTCCCGATGTTCCGGATGTCGTTCGTCTCGTTCTCGGCGATGACGTCTTCGAGGTAGCGGAAGTCCACGTCCGCGGGGTCCTGCGCGAAGCTCTCGCCCTCGGCGGGTTCGGGCGACTTGTCGGTGTCGTAGTCGTTCATGGCCTCCAGCGCGCGCTTGACGAACCACTCCTGATAGTCGTGGGAACGCGCGGTCATCGTCCCGCCCATCAGGATGAGTTCGACCTTGTCCACGGGGTGGCCGATTTCGCGCAGTTGTTCGAGGCGGAGCGTGACCTGCCCGTAGGGGTCGTAGTCGTTCTGCACGCCGCGCGCGGCGGCGGGTTCGTGGCCGGTGTAGCTCTGCGAGGAGGAGAACTCCGACCCGGGACCGCCCGGACAGTAGAGGCACTTGCCGTGTGGGCACTGGTGCGGGCTGGTCATGATGGCGACCGGCGAGACGCCCGAGGCGGTCCGGACGGGCTTGTTCTGGAGGACCTCCTGCAGGTCCTCGCGGCGCTCCTCGGGCGCGTAGTCGAGCAGTTCCGAGTTCTTGGGGACCTTCGGCGAGGAGTGTTCCGAGCAGACTTCGAGCTTTACGCTCTCCAACTCGTCGCGCTCCACGTCGCCGTCGAGGATGCGCTCGACGAGGTCCTCGCAGACTCGCTCGAACGCCTCGGTCTCGGTGGCGTCCGGCGTCTCGGTACTCATTACGTGGTATTTGGTCGGTTGGGCGGGATAAGGGTGTCGTCTACGACTACGGGACGAACGACGTGTGACTACACGGCTTCTCGGCGGGAGTAGTTCCCAGAGAATCACCGACTTCGCGGAGGCGTGAGTTTCGAAAGCCCCCGGTCGCTCGCGGTCGCTGGCCGGGATATTCGGGTTCGTCTGACGGCTCACCCGAATAGTCGCCCGCCCAGACGACCACGTAAACGCGAGCGATCGGCCCCTTTATCCACCTGTGGGTGGTTCGCGGAGGCGTCACGACGCCGCTGATTCGGGTTCGGCGCGGAACTCCCCGCCGGTCTGAACCCAGAACGCACCGACGACCAGCACCGCGGTCAGCAGAACCGCACCGACCGTCTGGACCGGCGTGTGAGCGTTCAGGTACAGTCGGTTCGGCACCATGACCGCCGGAATCACCAGCGTCGGCCAGAACTTTCGGTCCACGAGCGTCAGGTAGAGCGTCGGCATCAGCGCCATCGTGACGTGACCCGAGACGTTCCAGAGCGGCGAGAGCGCGACGTAGGGAATCGTCACGAGGACGAGCGCCTCCATGTACCCCGGAACCAGCGACCCCCAATCGTAGCGGTGCCAGACGAGCCACGTCGCGCCCGCCGTGACGAAGACACCGACTCCGACCAGCGCGTCCACCTGCCAGACGTTGCCCTTCGTCACCTCGTAGAGACCCTGCCCCGTGACGAGGACGTACGCCAGCGTGGGCGCGAGCGAGAGGACGCCAGCGGCGAGGAACGTGCCGACGCGGCGCCAAAGCGCCGACCAGTCGGCGTCCTGACGCGCCCACTCGTGGTGTATCAGGACGAGCGCCCCCGCGCCGACCATCACGCCCGGATGGAAGACGTAGGGGTAGAATCGCATCGCCGTATCGAGCGCGCTCATGGACGAATCTACGCCGTGGTGCCGGAAAACCGCGGTGGCAGTCGGCGACTGCCGACCGTGGAAGAGCCTCCGCGAAGCGACGTACGTGATGGTATCACGTCTCGAATAAGTCTCAAATCGCTGTGTGACAATTGGCACACCATATGTCGAGACGTTCCGACGACCGAGGAATCCGCGAATCCGTCGAAGAACGCCTCCCGTCGCGTCCCGTTCTCATCTTCTACTGTTACGTCCTCTCGCGGTCGCTGGCGTTCACCGTGCCCATCTACGTCGTCTTCTACCAGTCGCGGGGTCTCTCGCTGGCGCAGTTCGGCCTGCTGGAGGCCACCTACACCGTGGCGGTCCTCGGGTTCGAGTTCCCGACGGGCTACCTCGCCGACCGCGTCGGCCGCCGGAACGGTCTCGCCGTCGCCAACGCGCTGGGGGCGCTCGGCGCTGCGGGGTACGCGCTCGCCCACTCGTTCCCGGCGTTCCTCGCGGCCGTGGTCGTCCGGGCGGTCGGTGCGACGTTCTCGTCAGGGGCGTCGGACGCGTGGCTCTACGAGTTGCTGGCCGCCGAGGACGCCGAGGCCGAGTTCGCGCGCGTCTCCGGCCACGCCCGCGCGCTGGGCCTCGCGGGGCAGGCGGGCGCGGCGCTCGTCGGGAGTCGAGCGTACGCCGTCAGCCACCTCCTGCCGTGGGCGCTCGACGCCGCCGCGCTACTCGCGGGCGTCGTCCTGCTACTGGCCGCAGTGCCGTCGCGACAGGAGAGAAACGAAGCGAGTTCCGGGGGAGGGAAATCGGTCTCCGAGGAGAGTCGGAGTCAGTCCGCGAGCGACGCGGCCGACTCCCTCACCGTCTCGGAGGCCGTCACCGTCACCCGGACGGCGCTCGCGCGGCCGGGACTCCGGTCGTTCGTCGCCTACACCGCGCTGTTCCTCGGTGTCGTCTCGTCGGCGCTCCTGTTCGTCCAGCCAGTGAGCGTGGACGTGCTGGGCATCGACCCCGCCAGACTCGGTGCGGTCTACGCGGGTCTGACGCTGGTCTCGGCCGCCGCCGCGAGCCAGACAGGCCGACTGAAGGCGGTCGTCGGCGTCTCGACGTGGTTCCGGGTCGTCCCCGTCTTCGCCGCGGTCGGCCTGCTCGCGGTCCTCGCCGAACCGTGGCTCGCGCTCCCGCTGTTCTTCCTCCTGCGCGCGCTCGCGGCCACGTCGCGGCCGCTCGCGGACGGCCGCATCAACGACGAAATCGGCTCGCTCGGCCGGGCGTCGGTCCTCAGCACCGTCTCGATGCTCCGGTCGGTCGCGGTCGCACCGCTCAACGTCCTCGCGGGAGCGCTGGCGGTGTCGGCGCTCCCCGCGATGCTGGCGGCGCTCGGTGCGCTCCTGCTGGTCGGCGGGGGAGCGGTCGCGGCGTGGGGAACACCGCTGGCGGACCTGCCGAGGGCGGAGTCGGTAGAAGCGTCCGCTGCAGACGGAGAGCGGTAAGAGCCGGAGGGAGAGCGGCGACCGGTTACCGAACGCGAGGCGTCGCTACGGAGTGATTACACCGCCGAAAGAAGAATCGAATCGACTGCGGCCGTCTACAACTGCTCGCTGATGGCCGCGACCACGGCGTCGAGCGCGTCGTCGCGCTCGCCCGAGAGGAACTCGATGGCTCCGTCGCGGGTACCCTTCGCCGAGATGCCCGCGTTCTCGGCCGTCTCGCTGGCCGCCGCCGCGATGTCGCGGGCGTTGACCCGGCCGTCGCTCCGGACGTGAATCTCGTCTTCGTCCACGCCGAGGGTGACGTGGTCGTCGCCGGGCGCGCCCTCCGCGCCGAGTTCCTGCCGGTGGATGGCGTCGAGCAGGAGCGCCGTCGGCGGGAAGTCGAAGCGGTGGGTGAACGCCTCGGTGTCGAGGACGGTGAACGAGACGCCGTTCTCGCCGCGGACCGAGAGGTTCGGTTCCACGGTGTCGAGTTCGGTCTGAAGCTTCTCGCGGAACTGCTCGCCGACGTGTTCGGCGAGGTCGCGCTTCTCGTGCTCGAAGAGGAGGTCGGTGATGAGTTCGCGCTTGTCCTCGTAGGACTGGTAGTACGCCTCCAGCGCGACCGCCTCGCGGAGCGCGGTGGTGTGGTCCTCGTCGTAGCCAGCCTCGGTCGCGAGGTCGGTGTACGCCTCGGGGGTGTCCTCCCAATAGCTGACCGCGGGGAGGTGCGAGATGTCGTCGCGCACGTCGGCGTTGACGTGGGCGGCGACGTTCGCGCCGAGGACGCCGACGGTCAGGTCGTCCGCCTCGCTGCCTTCGAGGTACGGGTTGACCGCCACGTCGGCGAGGTCGGCAACGTCCTCGTCGGGGTACGTCGCGTCCACGACGATTCGGGGAGCGTCGTAGATGTCGAGCAGTTCGAATCCGTCGCCGGACTCGTCGGTGCTTCCGGCCGAGACGACGACGAACAGCGGGAGTTTCTCGTCGTGGCGCTCCCGGTTGTCGAGCATCGTCGTCACGTCCTTGGTCGCGTCGGCCATGTCGTAGTCGCCGTCTTCGAGCGGCCGCCGGTCGAAGAAGTGGTACTCGGCGTCGCTCTTGGCGTGTTCGTCGCGGACGAGCGGCAGGACGGCGCGCTCGATGGCCGCACCGGCGACGTAGCCGTCGGCGGTGGCGTTGTGCCGGACGATGACCGGTCGGGACTCCATGACCGCGCGGCGAATCTCCTCGGCCGCGTCGCGGATGCGGTCGCGGACAGCGGTGACCGACTCGTGGTCGGCCAGCAGGTCCACGTCGTCGGGGCGGGCCTCGGCGCGAAGCGCGTCTTCGAGGCGGGTCTCGACGGTCTGGCGGTCCTCGCCCTCCAGCTTCTGGAGGTCGTCGGTCTCGACCTGCAACTCGTTGTTGCGGAGTTCGACGACGCCGTCGAGTCGGACGAGGTCGCCCGTCTCGACTTCGGGGTAGGCGCGGACGCCCGCCTCGACGAACGCGGCGCAATCGACCGTCGCGGTCTCGTCGCGGACCTCGAAGACGGTCGGACCGCTGGTCTGGCGCGCGCCGACGATTTCGCCCTCGATGCGAACCTCGTCGTTCACGCGGTCGCTGAGACTGTCGATTTCGACGCGGGACGACCCGGAGTCGGCGGTGGATTCCTCGTCGGACTCCGCTTCGTCCTCGGCGGCCGGTTCAGGCTCGGAGGTCGTTTGCGCGTCGGATTCGGACTCGGACGCTATCTCCGACTCGGAGTCCGTCTCGGATTCGGACGCGGAGTCCGTCTGCGACCGGGTATCGGACTCGGTGTCTCGCTCGGTCGCGGGGTCGACCGTCCCCGCGCCGTCGGTCGTCGCCTGCTGGTCGTCGTTGTCGTCGCTGGCGTCGGCGTCCTCGGGGAGAACCGCACCCTGCTCGGGGTCGTCGATGAGCTTCCCCCGGAACTCGCGGTCGGACTGGCGGATGGACCAACCGAGGTCCACATTACCGTTGTCTCGCACGCCGGTGACCTGTACGAACACCTCGTCGCCCTCGTCCCAGTCGAGCGATTCGAGTCGCTGGTCGAGTTCGCTCTTGTGGAGCAGACCAGTGACTCGGTCGCCGACGTTGACGAAGACGCCGAACTCGGCGAAGCCGTCGACGGTTCCTTTGTAGTACCGACCCGACGTCAGGTGATTCGGGTGGTTGCCGGTGAACTCGAAGAGGACGTCCTGCTCGTGGCTCTGGCAAATAGCGCCGTCGGCAGGAGCCCCGCAGATGATACACGAACCCATTATACGCGAGCAAAATAGCCCCGGCCTAAAACTGTTGTCGAAACTGGCCTGCTACTCGTCGCTCCCGTCGTCCGCGAACGCCTCGACTCCCGGCAGGTCCGCGACCCCCTCGTGGACGCCGACGTACTCGGCGTCCCCGACCGCTCGCTCGAACGCCTCGACGCTCCGATACTCCCGAATCGCCAGCACGCGACCCTCCTCGACCGCGAAGACGATTTCGTCGGTCCCGTCGTCGTGGCGGTAGTGGTCGGCCTTCTCCGGGTCGGCGCGTTCGTGAGAGTCGTCCGCCTCGTCGGGTGCCATCGGTTGAACGGCAACGCGGAGACCCTTGAAAGTGACCGGCGAGCGCGGACGGTTCAGAGACGACGCCGTTCGTCACGCGAGCGAAGCGGAGAAGATATTTATCACTCGGACGAAGTGGTTCGAGCGTGAGACGCCGCAGAGTCCTCCTCGGAACGACGACGGTGGCGACCGCGCTGGCCGGGTGTTCGGTGCAGTCGTCCCGGTCGTCGATGCTCGATTTGGTCGCGTTCAATCACACCGATAGCCCCTACACGGTCGAGATGGGCCTGTTCCGCGGCGGCGGAGACGCGACCCGGAGCGAGGCGCGAGCGTACGACGGAAGCATCGACGTCGAGTCGCAGGGGCGAGCGCAGCGCGAGAACGTCGCCGAGACCCGACCGTACCTCGTCCGGTACAGCGTGTACGAGGACAACCGCAGAACGACCGACGAGGACCACGTCCACTACTACCCCGAAGACGATGGAAACGACGAGAGTCTGGCGTTCGACATCGGTTCGGAAGGAACGCTGAGTCGGCGGTGACCGCGAGGCGTCCCGGTGATTCACTCGCCCGAAACGCGAACCGTTCGCGTCCGGAACCGAATCGCTACTCGAAGACCGGACTGTCGTCCTCCATCGCCTCGATGTCGTCGGCGATGTCTCGGACCTGCTCGGGGAACAGCGCAACCTGCACTTCGTTTCCGTCGTCGTCCTCGCAGACGATCTTCACGCGCTTGTCGCCGAACTCCCGCGCTTCGGCCGACTCCACGTCGAACAGTTTCGCGGTGCCGGACTTGTTCGAGGGACCGACGTTCCGGATGGCTCCGTCCTTGAGTTCGACCATGAAGTCGTCGAGGATGAGATTGAGCATACCTGACGTTCGACGCCCGGCGTCTTATAGGTGGGAGAGTCGAGGTCGGCGGGGACCGACGCCTGCTCTCGGTTCGCGTCAGCGCGCCTCGGTGTACTCCGTGATTACGGCCGCCTCTGCCTTGCGCAGTAGCTCCCCCGCGGTGCTGGACGAACAGTCGAGAGCGTCCGCCACGTCCGAGACCGTGCCGGTTCGCGGCACGTCGTAGTAGCCGACCGAAACCGCCGCGTCGAGCGCCGCCCGCTGGCGGTCGGTGAGACGCGACGGCGAGTCGCGCCGCTCGAACTCGCGGACCCGCTCGACGGTGAGGTCGCCGAGCGCCGAGAGTTCCTCGTGAAACGCGCCGAGCGCCTCCGATTCGCCGACGGCTTGGAACCGCACGTCGCCGATGTCGAGGAACGTGACCGGCGGGAGGAAGATGACCCGCGCGTCCGCGACGAGTTCGAGCAGCGCCGCCGGGAACTCGTAGTCGTCCTGCCGCAGGAACGCGTAGGTCCCGTCGGCGTCCTCGACGAAGTTGCTCGCGACCAGCGACTCGACGTCGGCGACGGCCTCCGCGGTGGCGTCCCGGTCGCCGTCGCACCAGAACAGCGTCGTCGCGTCCTCGGTCGGACTCCACATCAGCAGTTCGGCCCGCGTAATCGGCAGGTCCGACGCGATTCGGCGCTGGATGGGGTGGACGAACCGGTCCGGATAGCGGACCGACAACTGGACGCGTTTCATGTCGCCTTCCAGCCGTGTTCGCGCCCACCGCATATCAATCGGCGTGGTCTCGCTCGGTTACGGCCCGCGCCAGCAGGTGGCGTTCGCCGGGACGCGTCGGTAAAACCGGCCGCGTCATCGGTGTTCCGCCAGCACGTCCGGGACGGTTCGGAGGAGGGTACCGAGGTGGTCGGCGTCCTCGAACGCGCGGAGTTCGGCGGTCGGTATCCTCTCTTCGAGGCGTCGGACGCCGTCGATGGGGACGTTCGCGTCGTTCTCGCCGTGCCAGAGACGGACCTCCGCCTCGATGTCGTCGAAGCGAATCCCCCAGTCGGTCGCCGCGTGACGGAACTCGGTCACGGCACCGCGCCGGTGCCGTGCGAACGCCTCGACGAAGTCGGTCTTGACCACCGCCGCGGCGTCGTCGGGGACGGACTCGGCGTCGCCAGTCGTGTACTGCGCGACCACGAACGACGGGTCGAGGCGACCGGCGAGCCACGCCTGCCCCCGGAGGAGTCCCCGGAGGACGAGGGGGGTCGTCGTCGCCAGTCCCGAGAGGAGTCGCTGAACCGCGGGCGTCTCCCCGCCGACCTCCGGCGGCGTGGCTCCGGCGACGACGTCCACACGACCGACTCGCTCCGGACGTGTCGCCGCAGTCGCCAGCGCGTACGGAGCACCGCCGGAGAACGCGACCAGTCCGGCCTCCGGCACGTCGGCGTCGTCGAGGACGGCACCGACGAACTCCCCGGCGTCGGTCACCGAGCGAGTCGGCCGCGGCGACGAGCGACCGTAGCCGGGCCGGTCCGGCGCGAGGATTCGGATGCCGCGCTCTCGGGCGGCCGCGTCGAGCAGTTCGCCGAGTCGGCGCGACCCGGGCGTCCCGTGGAGGAAGACGACCGGAGCGCCGTCGGCACGGCCGTATTCGGCGTACGCGAGTCGGCGATCGTCGTCCAGCGCGACCGTCGCTACCTGTTCACCGTCCGGTTCCGACTCGGGACGCGACGACTCGGAGGCCCGCGTTCTCATGAGTTGTAAGTATTCGACTCGGAGACGAGTGAGTGGTGCCGGATAGATGCGGTGGTTTATACGATGTGGGGGGAGACTGGTCGGTCGAACGGCGGGGCGATGGACGGGCGACGGGAAGAGGACCGCGCGAAACAGTCAGCCGAGCGACACACAGACTTCCTGGCCGAGTTCCGCGACGCGGAGACAGGCCTCGCCCGCGTGTCGCACGACCAGTTCGTCGAGCGCGGCGAACCCGCGGAAGGCGTAGCCGAAGACCAGCGCGGCCGGAATCGCGCCCGCGACCAGCGCCCGGACCGCGGAGGTGTCGTGGACCTCGCGGAGACCGACGACGAACAGCGCCGCGCCGTACGTCGCACAGGCCGCGCGGAGCGTGGGACTCGGGACGCCCGCGAACACGCACGGCGCAGTGGCGTAGGCTATGACCTGCACCGTCTCGCTGGTCCCGGCGCGGTCCGGTACCACCGCCATGAGGAGGACGGTCTGGAGCGCGGCGGTCAGGTGGAGGACGGCGGGCGCGACGAACAGCGCCACGAGCGCGAGACCGAACAGCGCCGACAGCGCGGGTCGCCCGCCGAGCGTCGGGGCCGCGCCGGGGACCAGCGCGAACCGTGTCGCCTCCTCCACGAGGACGACGACCACGGCGAAGACGAGTCCCGGCGCTTGGTCGCCCGGCGCGATTCCGTGCCGGAAGAACCGCCGAGGGCTGACGAGGACTTCGACCCACGCCCGAGCGAGCGCCGCGGGTCCGCGGTCGCGCCCGCCCGTGGGATTCTCGACCCACTGAGTCACGACGCGTCCACCTCGCAGTCGGTCACGGAGCGCATCACGGTCGGGTCACCACGCAGTACACAGTCGGCCTAGTCGGTTCGGAGAGTATGACAGTTCCGACATCGGGCCTCGTAGGACTCGTCGGCACCGACCACGATGGTCGGGTCGTCGACGTGGGCGGGTTCGCCGCCGACGAGTCGCTGGTTCCGGGTCGCGGGTTCGCCGCACTGGGCGCAGATGGCCTGATACTTGTCCACGTACTCCGCCAATGCGACGAGTCGCGGCAGGGGATCGAAGGGTTCGCCGCGGAACGTCTGGTCGGTCCCCGAGACGACGACTCGGCGGTCGTCGTCCGCGAGGAACTCGCAGACCTCGACCAACTCCTCGGAGAAGAAGTTGGCCTCGTCGATGGCGACGACCTCCTCGCCGTTGAGTTCCTCCGGGATGTCCCAGACGCCCTCGTCGGGGTCCACCACCGTCGCGTCCCACTGCCGACCGTTGTGGGACCCCACGGTCCCCTCGCCGTAGCGGTCGTCGAGCGAGGGCTTGAAGGCTGCGACCTCCTGACCCGCGATTTCGGCTCTGCGGAGTCGTCGGAGCAGTTCCTCGGTCTTTCCGGAGAACATACACCCGGTGACGACCTCGACCCACCCGCTGTTCGTTATCTTGTGCATGTCCGTGGTGCGCTCAATCGAGGGAGAAAAGGGTTGCC
Organism: Halorussus aquaticus; assembly: GCF_024218795.1. Lineage (GTDB taxonomy): Archaea > Halobacteriota > Halobacteria > Halobacteriales > Haladaptataceae > Halorussus > Halorussus aquaticus. The sequence continues at coordinate 611,160 of NZ_CP100400.1, read as the reverse complement.
GATTCGGGTCGCCAGCGAGGCGACCGACTCACGGAGCGACCGGGCGTCGGGCCACGGGGACCGACGGCGTCGGGTCGCCGCGGTCCAGAATATCGTCTACTATCTCGCCGAAGTCGGGCGCTTCGCGGTCGTCGCGCTGTTCGTCGGACGGGTAGTGCGGTACCACTGGCACGGTCGGCCACCTCCTCGTCGGGCACTAGTCGATTCCACCGAGAAATTAGTTACTCTCCCTTTCATGCCGAGAGCGACGCTAAGCTACGGAGTGTCGCTCTCTTGTCGGGGCGGGAGTGGCGGTCGTTCGGCGTAAGAGCGAGTGGCGGTCGCCCGGCGACGAGACTACGCTTCGCGCTCGCCGACTTTCACGATCTGTTTGCCGATGTTCTCGCCCTCGAACAGGCCGAGGAAGGCGTCCGGAGCGTTCTCCAGTCCCTCCGTGACCGTCTCGCGGTACCGAATCTCGTCCTCGGCGATCCACTCGGCGAGTCGGCGGGTGGCCTCCTCGAACCGGGGCGCGAAGTCGCCGACGAGGAGCCCCTCGACCGTGGCTCGCGTCTCGATGAGTTTCCCGAGCTTTCGCGGTCCGGTGGGAATCTCCTCGGCGTTGTACATCGAAATCTGGCCGCAGACCGCGACGCGAGCGTCCACGTTCAGTTTCGAGAAGACGGCGTCGGTGATGGGTCCGCCGACGTTGTCGAAGTAACTGTCGACGCCGTCCGGGGCGGCCTCGTCGAGTGCCGCGCGGTAGTCGTCGGTCTCCTTGTAGTTGATACCGGCGTCGAACCCGAGTTCGTCTTCGAGGAACTCGACCTTCTCGTCGGACCCCGCGAAACCGACCACGCGAGCGCCCGAGAGCTTCGCTATCTGGCCCGCGACCGACCCGACCGCGCCCGCCGCGCCCGTGACGACGAACGTGTCTCCGGCCTTCGGTTCTGCGACCTCGCGGGTACCGAAGTAGGCGGTCCGGCCGGGCATCCCGAGGACGCCGAGCGTGGTCGAAATCGGCCCGAGGTCGGGGTTCACCGACTGGAGTTCGCTGCCGCGCGCCGTCGCGTAGTCGGCCCAGTCGAGGTTCCCCGTCACCACGTCGCCCGCCTCGAAGCCCGCGCCGTTGGACTCGACGACTTCGCCGACGACTCCGGCCCGGAGCGGGTCGCCGACCTCCCACGGTTCGGCGTACGACTCCCCGGCGTCCATCCGGCCGCGCATGTAGGGGTCCACCGAGAGGTAGAGCGTGCGAACCAGCACCTCGCCCGGTCCCGGTTCCGGCACGTCCTCCTCGACCAGTTCGAAGGTGTCTCGGTCGGGTTTGCCCTCGGGGCGCTTCGCCAGTAGGTACTTCCGATTCGTATCCGGCATACTCGGACAAAGGGTAGCTACCGGGAAGGGACCTGCGGAAGGGGCAGAGACGGTCGGAATATTGACAGTCACTTCCGCATCACGGCTGAGGCGGCTACTCCACCGCGCCGACGTTCTCCTCGCTCTCCATCGTCGGCGGACTCGGTTCGATGTTCGCGTAGTTGACGACTTCGCGGCCGAGTTCCCGGACGCGCTCGGCGACGTCCTCGTCGGTGAACGTCCCGTCACGGACCGCCGAGTGCGAGCGCGGGACCGCGGCCTGATGCGGGAGGACCCACGCGTCGAGCGCCCGGCAGACCGACCGGAGGTGTTCGAGCGCGGTGATGGGGAAACTCCCGCCGGACACCGCGAGCAGGCCGACCGTCTTGTGCTCGAACTCGTCGAACCCGCTGTAGTCGATGGCCGTCTTCAGCACCGACGAGTACGACCCGTGGTACATCGGCGACCCCAAGAGGATAGCGTCGGCCTCGCGCAGGTCGCGGGTGAGTTCGGCCGCGTCCGCCGCCTCGTCGTCCGCGTCCGGGTCGTACGCGGGCAGGTCGTAGTCCCGCAGGTCGAGCAGTTCTCCCTCTCCGCCCTTCTCCTCGACGCCCTCTAGGGCCTTTTGCAGTGCGACTCTGGTGACGCTCTCGTCCCGGAGACTGCCGCAGACGGCAGCGATGTGTGGCGTATCCGTCATAGGAAGGTGGTCGGAGGCGAGCGTCAAATAGGTGTGTCCCGACCGACGGAACGAGAACGTCGCGCGACCGGTCCGTGGCGGAGGTCGCGGCATCGGACAACCGAGACTCTTAACGGTACGAGCGCGAAGACTGCGACGATGGATACGACCCGGTCACCCCGAACCGACACCGACCGCGTCGGCGTCCTCCTCGCGGGGTCGGAGCAGTGGCGCGAGGGGCTTCGACCGACGTTCGCGGACGACGACGCGTTCTCGGTGCGGACTGTCTCGACGGCCGAGGCGGCGATAACGGCGGCGACCGACCGACACGCCACGGTCGATTGCGTGGTCAGTGCGCGTCGCCTCGACGGGACGACGGGTCTCGACCTGTTGGCCGACCTGCGCTCGCACGGCGTCGCCGCTCCGTTCGTCCTCGCGCCGGAGGACGGAAGCGAATCGCTCGCCAGCGAGGCCATCGACGCGGGCGTCGCCGACTACGTCCCTGCTGACGCCGACTCGGAGGACCTCCGGCGTCGGTGTCGAGCGGCGGTCGAGCGACGCGACGAGGAGTACCGACGGACCGCGAGGGCCGACCAGTTCGAGTCGGTCTTCGCCACACCCGACCGATTCTGGGCCGTCCTCGACGCCGACGGGACCGTCGTGCGCGTGAATCGCGGCGCGCTCGAACTGCTGGACACCGACGAGCGTGCGGTCCTCGGCAAGCGGTTCTGGGGACTCCCGTGGGCCGACAACTCCCAACGAGAACTTCAGCAGGCAGTGCATCGCGCCCGCCGCGGCGAGTACGCCGACTTCGAGGCTCGGCTTCCGGACGAGACCGGCGAGGGTCGATGCGAGTTCACGGTCCGGCCGGTCACGGACGACGACGGCGAAGTCACTCACCTCGTCGTGGAGGGTCGCCGAGTCGCCGAGCGCGTCCGATTGGAAGAGGAACTCCGCGAGTCGGAGGAACTGCACCGCGTCACGCTGAACAACATGACCGACACCGTCCTCGTCACCGACGACGACGGCGAGTTCACGTACGTCTGTCCGAACGTCCACTTCATCTTCGGTCACACCGCCGAAGAGATTCACGACCTCGGCACCATCGACGTGCTGCTCGGCGAGGACCTCTTCGACCGCGAGCGACTCGAGTCCGAAGGCGTCCTCACCAACCTCGAATGCACCGCGACGGACAAGTACGGCCGGGAACACACCCTGCTAGTCAACGTCAGACAGGTCTCGATTCAGGGCGGAACGACCCTGTACAGTTGCCGCGACATCACCAAGCGGAAACAGCGCGAACGGGCGCTCACGCAACTCCACGAGACCAGTCGGAGCATGCTCTACGCCGAGACCAAACCCGAGATAGCCGACCGCGTCGTGACGGACGCGGCCTCGATTCTCCCGTCGGCCGCCGTGGCGGTCTACCAGTTCGACCGCGACGAGAACGTCCTCTCCCCGACGGCAGTGTCCGACGAGTTCTCCGAACTGGTCGGGTCGCTCCCCGAACTCCGACTCGACGGTGCGAGCGCGGTCAGTCGCGCCTTCGTCGAGGACGAGACCCGGACCCGCGAACGCGCCGAACGCGACGGGCGCCAGCGGACGCTCCTCTCGGCGCTCGGCGACTACGTGGCCGTACCGCTGGGCGACCACGGCGTCTTCGTGGCGGCCACCGTCCAGGAGGAGACGTTCGACGAGGTCGGCGAGGAGGTCACGGAACTGCTGGCCGCGACGACCGAGGCGGCGTTCGACCGCGTGGAGCGCGAGAACGAACTCCGGGAGCGCGACCGGACGCTGAAACGCCAGAACGAGCGCCTCTCGAAACTGAACGGGGTGAACGAGTTCATCCGCGAGATAGACCAGGCGCTGGTCGGTGCCGAGTCCCGCGAACGGATAGAGACGGCCGTCTGCGAGCGACTGACCGCCGACGACCGGTTCCGGTTCGCGTGGATCGGCGAGACCACGGCGCTGGACCGGACGCTCCGTCCGCGAGCGTGGGCCGGAGACGAGCGGGGGTATCTCGACAGCGTTCCGCTGGAGTCCGGTGCCGACGCCGGGACCGTCGAACCGAGCGTCCGGACCGCCGACGAGCGCGAGGCGACGCACGTCTCGAACGTCGCCGACCACCTCCGGACGGGCCGGTGGTGCAAGGAGGCGGTGTCGCGCGACTTCCAGTCGGTGCTGTCGATTCCGCTCACGTACGACGACGTGTTGTTCGGGACGCTGACCGTCTACGCCGACCGCCCGGACGCCTTCGACGACATGGTTCGGTCGGTCCTCCGCGAACTCGGCGACACGGTGGCGTCGGCCATCAACGCGGTCCAGCGGAAAGAGGCGCTCCGAAGCGACGCGGTAGTCGAACTCGAATACCGGATTTCGGACCCGACCGCGGTGCTGCACCGACTGGCGAGCGAGACCGGCGCGTCGCTGGAAGTCGAGGGCGACGTGGACCGGGACGACGAGACGACGCTCGTCTTCGTCACCGTCGAAGGGGCGACCCTCGACCGCGTGGTCGAAGCGACGGCGGACTTCGTCGGAATCACGGACGCGGAGCGAGTGCGGACGACCGACGACGGGGGTCTCCTCGGGTTGGGAGTCCGCGGCGATTTCGTGACGACCGTCCTCGCCGACCACGGGGCGGTCCGCAGACGACTACGGGCGACCCCGGAGGGTCTCTCGCTGACCGTGGACGTGCCCGACTCGATCACGACCCGGTCGATAGACGAAGTCGTCTCGAACACGTACGACGGGGCCGAACCGGTCGCTCAGCGCGAGCGGACTCGGGCGCTAGAGACGAAGGGTCGTCCCGGCCGTTTCCTCGACGACCTCACGGAACGGCAGCTAGAGGTCGCTCAGATGGCCTACCACGCCGGATTCTTCGACTCCCAGCGCGACGTGACCGGACGAGACGTGGCGTCGATGCTGGACATCTCGCACACGGCGTTCTACGACCACGTCCGGCGAATCCAGCGGAAACTGTTCGCGTCGCTGTTCGAGAACCGGCCGCAGCCGACCGGGGTTGAATAGTAACCCCCGAACCGACTCGTCACGGGTTACTATTCAACAACGCCGTCCATGATACCGCAGTGCGTAGCAATTTTTACCGAATGAGAGACCGCGACCCCGACTACGAGGCGAGCGCAGAGTACGAGTACGAGTGTCTAAACTGCGGGACGACGGTACACGCTGGCAGTCACCCCGGCGGTTGTGACGACTGCGGGACCACGATGCGCAATCGACGGATGCCCTGCGAGTGATTCCCTCCGAAACTCATGGCGACTAACACCCTCGAAGACAGCGACGACGAGGAGTACTCCGAGACCGAATCGGCGCTCGAAACGGCGCTTCGACAGCTCTCGGCGGCGGCGACGCAGGTGAACGTGGACGACGGCGTCATCGAACGGCTCAAACACCCGACGCGGGTCGTCGAAGTCGGCGTTCCGCTGAAGCGCGACGACGGGTCGGTCGAGGTGTACACGGGCTACCGCGCCCAGCACGACGACGTGCGCGGTCCCTACAAGGGCGGTCTGCGCTTCCACCCGGAGGTGACCGCCGAGGAGTGCGTCGGCCTGTCGATGTGGATGACGTGGAAGTGCGCCGTGATGGACCTGCCGTTCGGCGGCGCGAAGGGCGGCGTGGTCGTGAATCCGAAGGAACTGACCACCGCCGAGAAGGAGCGACTGACCCGACGGTTCGCCGAGGAGATTCGGGACACCATCGGGCCCAAACAGGACATCCCCGCGCCCGACATGGGCACCGACGCCCAGACGATGGCGTGGTTCATGGACGCCTACTCGATGCAGGAGGGCGAGACCGTCCCCGGCGTCGTCACGGGGAAACCGCCCGTCATCGGCGGGAGCGAGGGCCGCGAGGAAGCGCCCGGTCGCTCGGTCGCCATCGTCGCCCGCGAGGCGCTCCGGTACTACGGCAAGAACGCGGACGAGGCCACAGTCGCAGTACAGGGCTTCGGGTCGGTCGGCGCGAACGCCGCCCGCCTGCTCGACGACTGGGGCGCGACCGTGGTCGCGGTCAGCGACGTGAACGGCGCGGCCTACGACACGACCGGTCTCGACACGCACGCGGTCCCCTCCCACGAGGAGGAACCCGAGGCCGTGATGAGTTACGACGCGCCGAACACGCTCACGAACGAGGAGGTACTCGAACTCGACGTGGACGTGCTGATTCCGGCCGCCGTCGGCAACGTCCTCACCGCGGACAACGCCGACGACGTGCAGGCCGACATCGTCGTGGAGGGCGCGAACGGTCCGACGACCTCCGCGGCCGACACGATTCTGGCGGAGCGCGGCGTCCCCGTGATTCCGGACATCCTCGCGAACGCGGGCGGGGTCACCGTCTCGTACTTCGAGTGGTTGCAGGACATCAACCGCCGCCAGTGGTCGCTCGAACGCGTCAACGACGAACTCGAATCGCAGATGCTCTCGGCGTGGGACGACGTGCGGAGCGAAGTCGAGGCCCGCGACGTGAGTTGGCGCGACGCCGCCTACGTCGTCGCACTCGAACGGGTCGGGGAGGCCAAGGAGACCAGAGGACTCTGGCCGTAACCTCGCGGTCGGCCCGACGAAGTGTAACGAGGTGAAGCGAACTCCGGAGACGGCGGGCGCATCGGGTCCGCTTCGAACTAGGGATTTGCTTGCACGGACGAACGCCGATGCGCCGGGTCCGGGGCGGGCAGTGCAGTCCGATATTTTTCGGGACGTCTGACGGTCGGTCACTCGCCGGAGATGGCGAGCGGTCACCCGCCGGAGAGGTCGGTTACGCGCCCGAGGAACAGCGGCGTCTCGGTCGGGCGGTCCCGGACGTAGAAGAGGAACGGCCGGTTGACGGTCATCTCGACCTGCTTGGGTGGGGCGTCCTCCGCGATTATCGCGGCCGTCGCGGCCGCCGCCTCGGTGCCGCGCTCGTCCACCGACACGAAACTCTGGTGGACCACGTCGGCGACGAACAGGTCCTCGCCCGCCGCCTCGCTCATTCCGGTCAGGTCCGCGGACGGCGTGAACGCCTCCGTCACGCCGAGCGACTGCATCGCCTCTACGAGACTGAACGACGACTCGACTTCGAACTTCGGGAGCGCGAGGTCCACCAGCGCGTCGCTGGTCCGGTCCAGCATGGTGGCGAGTCGGTCCACCGTCAGCGACTCCTCGAAGGCCGCGAACTCGCCCTCGGCGGGGAGGACGACGACCATGCTCGTCTGGCGGTTGGCGTAGGGGAGTTCGACCAGTTGGTGGCCGTCGATTCGGGCGTACTGAGTCTCGACGGACTGGTGCATCGTCGGGACCTGTGCGGTCGAACCGCCGAGCGACGTGAACGCCCTGTCCTCGGTCTCGTCCTCGGAGAACGGGAGACGCCACCGCGCCGAGAAGTAGACGGCGTTGGTCAGCACGAGGCGAGTCGCCTCGTCGATGGACCCCCGCGGAAGCAGGTCCTCGGTGCGGTCTCCGGTGTTGTCGGCGACCCACGAGTTGATTCGCTTCCGGGCCGCCTCGGGGTCGCCCGAGAAGTCGGCGAGTCGCAGGCCCGCGCCGTAGTACGCGTCGAGGAGGTCGAGGAACGCCTCGCGGAAGGGGAACCCCTTTTGTCCCCACACGCTGTTCGCCGTCGTGAACTCGAAGGCCGGACCCGCGTCCGCTTCGCGTTCGGTCATCACCCGGCCGCTCGCCTCCTGTCCGTCGGCGTTTCGTCGCTCGAACTCGGCGTCCAGCGACGCGAACGCCCCGTGGAGGTTCTCCCGGTCGAGGACGAAGTGGAGCGCGTCGGCCATCTCCGCGGCGGTACTCCCGCGGGCACCGGCGTACGTCATCGCCAGCGCGACCGAGACGCTGTAGGGCGAGAGAAACAGGTTCGGGTCGTCCCGCTGGTCGCGCAGGACCGCGAGCAGGTCGAGCGCGAACGCGGCGTTCCCGCGAATCTGGTCGGCGAGCAGGTCTTCAGGGACTTCGGGGTCGGTCACCGGGTCGATTTCGGGAAACGGCGGTGCGTCGAGGTCCTCGAAACCGGGCGATTCTCCGGTGGTCGTCCCGGGCGTCTCGTCGGTCGGCGATTCGTTCGCGGGAGTCTCGCCGGTCGTCTGCGGGTCGTCGCTTCCCGTACAGCCAGCGAGTCCGGCGAGGAAAGCACCAGAGAGAGCGAGGGTTTCGCGGCGTCGGAGGGTCATGGCCGGACGTTCCACGGGTCGGGATAAACGCTTTCTGTAGGCTGAAGTGGGCGCTTCAGTTACGGCGGAGGACTCCTCGTCGGCGTCGGAGTTTGACTGCGTCTCAGCGTCGGCGTTGTGCCTCATTTCTTCAGTAGACCGCCAACGAACCGCCGAACAAAGAAATAGCGTTCGGTGCTCCCGTCGAGAACGGAATGAGGCGGTTGTGACGCTTACGTACGCTATAGAACGTTTATAGGTCAAATTGTGTAGTCAAAAAGTCCAAGTACGAATAGAGGGAGTTAAAACGAACAATCCTACTTACCGGATGCTTCAGTACGAGGCGGTTCACAGGCTAAATTCGGGAGTGGCTGTTCGCCGATTGCTCCACCGTTCCGCTTCGACGAGAAACCTTGCTGCCCGCTCACAGAACATCCGTCGAGAGTGGAGTAACGTCCCCCGTCGGAAGCTCAACTACGATCTGCTCATGAGCGAGGTGGTAAATCAGTCCCGCCTCTTTCTGGTATTCTTTCACAAGTAACTCTGCGTCGACGAGGGTTTCGAGAGCACGATAAATGCTTTCCCGGTGTTTCTGGTCGCTGTATTCGTCGACGTACCGTTGGTGGAGACGTGTTGCCGAGCCGGGTTCCTCCGCGATAAGTTTCAGCAGTCGCAACCGTGTTTCGTTAGACAGGGCTTTACTGACAGCAATCAGTTCCATTACTGCTATGTAACTGCTGACGTTTCTTGGTTGCTTGTTACGTAATTCCGTAACGATATACAAGATATAGTAACAAAGGTTCGTGATAGCTTAGGATTTCAGCCCGATTGGATGCCGAAGGAACTGGAGAGCGCGTACGATGATGTATTGGAGAAAGCGCAAACGGTCGTGGACGAATTGGAGGCAATAGACCCTGAGGAAGTGACCCGCGAGAACTGGGAAGATAACTTTGCGAACTACATGGAAGCGATAGACGAGTTGAACGACCACCAGCCGGACCTGTACGCGGCTATCTTCCAAGAGTCGAGTGGTAAAGGCCGAATACGAGAGTATCTCCGGGACAAAATTGGGGAACCGGTCCGGTCTGAGCGACTCGCCCAGATCAGCGGTATCAGCGAGTATGCCCGCCGAGTCCGTGAACTCCGGAACCAAGAAGGTTTCGTAATCGACAGTACCAGAACGCGGAGTGAACTCGGGCAAAACGACTACTTCGTGGTAGAGATACGCGATATCGAAGAAAAGTCCCGTATCTCGGCACAAACGCGATACGAGCAGTTAGAACGGCAGAGCAACTGTGAAATCTGCGGTCGCGATGCTCATCATCCGGATGTTCGGTACATGGAAGTGGATCATATCGAGTCGTTCGTCGACTACGATAATTCAGACGCCGTAAATGATCCCGACAATCTCCGTACGCTGTGTAACGAATGCCATCACGGGAAGAGTGCGTCGGACAACATCGCGAACCGTCGGCGCGGCGGCCAGATAGAAGACTCTTGAACTTGATTGCGTCAGTCGAAGGACGCCAACTGAGCCTGTTTCTCCTCGCCGATGCGGAACGATTTCTCGAACACTTCGTGTTCAGTATCTGCATCTGGAATAATCTGGCTCTCCTCGCCTTCGAAGTGATCTTTGATCGCCTGGCCCAGATGGTACGACAGTTTCGGTGGGACCGCGTTTCCGATTTGGGGCGCGACACGGGTCCGCGCCCCGACGAACTCGAAATCGTCAGGGAAGGTCTGTAGCCGTGCCCCCTCGCGGATAGTGATGGAGCGATTTGCCTCCGGATGCAGGTACCGTCCCTTCTCCGGTTTGTAGAACTCGGTTCGAATAGTGACAGACGGCCGATCCCACCACAGCCGCCCGAACAGATCCGTGCCACCCCGTTTGTCTATCCAGCAATCTGGTAAGAGTTCTTTCGGGATGTCCGTCCGGTTCCCGCCTGGCGGTACGTGTTCCATCCGTTTCTTGCTAAGGTCGGTCACGTGTTGACGGGAAACGTGCCAGTTGTCACCCGTCGGTTCTTTCGGGAGATCGCCAAATGCATCTTCGACAGTGCGCTCGGATTCGCCCGACGGTTCAGGGAAGAAAGGGACGCCGAGTTTGCTCCCGATGACGAAGGCGCGCTTCCGCTTCTGCGGGACGCCGTACTCGTGTGCCCACAGCGTGTCCACCACCGTAGTGTACCCGTGGTTCTCTGCGATTTCCACGGCGCGAGCGCCCTGTGCCGATTTCAGGAACCGAGGCACGTTCTCGATGAGGAATACGTCGGGGTCAATTTCTTCGACGGCCCGCATGAAGTGACGCCAAAGCGTGTTCCGTTCGTCCTCCAGTTCCGCTGTTTTCGTCTTGTTCAAGTTAGAGAATCCTTGACACGGTGGCCCCCCGACAACGATGTCGGCATCGCTCCACTCCGCAAAGGACTCGATTTCCCGGATATCTCCTTCGATAACTTCACTTTCGAAGTTGCGGCGGAACGTTTCCGCCGTATTGTCATCGTTCTCGACCGCGAGTACCGTCTCGAAGGCATTTTCTTCAAAACCAAGCCCCTCGTAATCGAGGTTTCCGAGTCCGTTGAGGCGCTCGGGTTCTTCCAAGCCAAGAGAGAAACCGCCCGCACCGCTGAACAAATCGACCACTTTGTACGGCGTCTTGCTCATCGGCATAGTGATGTGACCGGCTCCTTATTGAAGTTGTGATTGCCTGTTATCATCGGTTCTACGCCGCGTTACAGCTATCTATTTTTGGAGGCTGTGGGTTTCGTACATCGCCGCTAGTAAAAAGGATTGATAAACCGCAGTGAAAGTGAACGATCCACGCCGAATACGGATTCCACTGGTCTATCGACGGAGGCGGGCGACGAGTTCGTCGTTCGCGTCACCGCGCTCTACGTCCACCAGTCCGTCGTCCGAGAGGTCGTTCAGGAGGCCCTCCAACCACTCGCGTCCGTACTCTCCCTCCGGCGCGTAATCGACCCTGACGCGGGGGCCGAGTTTCGAGAGCGGGAGTTCGTCGTACTCCTTCAGAATCGAGATGACCTTTCCGCGGAACTGCCTGCGACTCCCCTCGAAACTCGGCTGGGTCGGCACGTCCGGCGCGGTGAAGTCGCCGGTCTCGTAGGCGTGACACCACTCGCGCCACGGGCATCCCGCCGAGTCGCACTTGGGCGTCTGCTCGCAGGCGACGCCGCCGAGTTCCATGATGGCGTTGTTCCAGACCCGCGACTCGCCGTCGGGCATCGCCTCGCTGGCGGCGGCCTCGAACGCGGCGTCGTCGTCGGGCACGTCGAAGGCGCGGTGGAGGACGCGCTTGACGTTGGTGTCCACCACGGCGTCGCCGTTGTTGAACGCGAAGGAGGCGACGGCATTGGCGGTGTAGGGACCCACGCCCATCAGATTCTGGAGTTCGTCGGGCGACTCGGGGAACTCGCCGTCGTACTCGGTCACGACCTGCTCTGCCGCCTCGTGGAGGTACTTCGCGCGGTTGTTGTAGCCGAGACTGTGGTCGGTCCAGAACCCCACCACGTCGGCGCGGTCGGCGTCCGCGAGGGCCGCCGGAGTCGGCCACCTGTCGAGGAACGCCTCCCACGCCTCGACGACCCGGCCGAGTTGGGTCTGCTGGCTCATGACCTCCGAGACCAGAATCTCGTAGGCATCGTCCGTCTCGCGCCACGGGAACTGCCGGTGGTCGGCCTCGTACCACGAGACGAGTGCGTCGCGGACCGCCGGGAGGTCGTCGGGCAGCGAGTAGTCGGCGTCGTCCGATTCGCTCATTGGCGCGGTGTAGGGACGACGCGGATAAAGGGACGGCGGTTCGGTTCGTCTCCGGGCTACTGGAGCGCGCGCTCCCGGACCGCTCGGGCCTGTTCGCCGAGGTTCTCGCTCGGACGGCGCGTGTCGCGACCCATCGCCTCGTTCGCCGGACACGTCTGCGTCAGGCCGGTGACGGTCAGAATCGCGCCGACCGCGAGCGCGCCAGCCGTCACCGCCGGGCGGAGACGGACGGTTCCCTGCAGCGACGCTATCGAGAGCACCACCAGCAGCGGTCCGAGCGTGATTCGAATCCCCTCGTCGAGTCCTCCGACGTTCTTCTGCATGTGTGACCCCGAACCACGGGACGACGCCGCGACACTTGAAGGTGAGTGTCGGTCGCAACTGCGACACTTGAACGCGGACGGCGGTCGAAAGGCGTTTCCGCCTCACGCGCGACGCTCCCGACATGAGTCTGGACGACCTGCAGGCCGACATCGAGGACGAGTACACCGACCTCGGCGACGAAGTCGGGGTGTCGCTCGACCGCGAGACCCGCAACGAACTGGCGATGCTGAACGCGGCGTTCGACCCGGACGACACCGACGAACTCCTCCGGCGGGCGGTCCACATGCTGTTCCAGAGCGCGGTCGAGACGGGGAACCTCACCTTCCACCTCCGGAGCGAGTACGACGTGACCTACGACGAGTACCTCTCGGGGATGACCTACGACGAGATGACCGGCGGGAACCAGTTCCCCCAGCAACAGCAGAAGGACGACCGACGATATCAGTTCTGAGGGCGCTCTCCGTCGGCGTTTTCTCTGTCGGTCAGTTTCCGCGAGCGACGGCGACGGTCGCCGGAACGGAAGGGACAGACCCAAAACGCGGCCGGGAGAACACACGCGACGAGAGTACAGTCCACCATGCCACGCTACGAGGGCGTCCACGCCTACCCCGACGGCGACAGCACCGTCGCGCGCTTCGCGGCCACCGCCGCCGAGTACGACTTCGACGGCGTCGTCGTTCGCAACCACAGCGACGCGACCGGCGAGTACGACGCCGAACGCATCGCCGACGAGTACGGCGTGGACGTGGTGGACGCCATCGAGATTCGGGCCGACGACCCGGAGACCGCGTCGGGACACGTCGGCAACTACCGACCCAAGCACACGGTTCTGGCGCTCCACGGCGGGACCAACGCGCTGAATCGCTTCGCGGTGGAGTCCGACCGCGTGGACGTGCTGGCCCACCCGATGCGCGGCCGCGGCGACTTCAACCACGTGCTGGCGAAGGCCGCGGTCGAACACCACGTCCACGTGGAGTTCGACCTCTCGCGGGTCCTCCGGTCGGACGGCGGGCCGCGCGTGCAGGCCCTGCAAGACCTCCGGAAACTCCGGGAGATAGTCGTGAAGTACGACGCGCCCTACGTCGTCAGCGCGAACCCGACCAGTCACCTCCAACTGCGGGCACCCCGCGAGTTGGTCGCGGTGGGCGAGACCATCGGCTTCTCCGCCGACCAGATTCGCGCGGGCCTCCGGGCGTGGGCCGACCTCGCCGAGCGCAACCGCGAGCGCATGTCCGACGCGTTCATTGCACCGGGGGTCAAACGCGGCAGATATGAAGAAGAGCCTTGAGGAACACGCCTCGCGCTTCGACGAGGTAGCGGGCGAGTACGACGACAGCCAGAACGACACCGAGGAGTACCGCGCCGCCGTCTCGCTGGTCGTGGACCACGCGAACCCCCATGAGAGCGACACCGTGGCCGACCTCGGCACCGGCACTGGGGCCATCGCGCTGGCGCTGGCCGAGGACGCCGAGAAGGTAATCGGCCGCGACATCAGCGAGGGGATGATGGAGCGAGCGCGGGAGAAAGCGACGGAGCAGGGCATCGAGAACGTCGAGTTCGGCGAAGGGCGTTTTCGAGAACCGAACGTGGAGGAGGCCGACATCGTCGTCTCGAACTTCGCCATGCACCACCTCAGCGACGAGGAGAAGCGCGAGGCCATCGAGGCCATCGCGGAACTGGGGCCGCGGAAGTTCGTGCTGGGCGACGTGATGTTCTTCGGCGAACCCAACCCCGACGAACCGTTCTACAGTCCGGAAGTGGACGACCCCTCGACGGTGGGCCATCTGGCGGACGTAATGACCGAGGCCGGATTCGCGCTGACTGCGGTCGAGCGCGTTCACGAGCAGGTTGGCGTGCTGGTGGCCGAGCGCGGCGAATCGACGGAAGCGTAATCGACTGTTTCGATTTTCGCGGCCGAAGGCGCGTCACGTCGTCGGGAACCGTCTGAATACTCATCGGCGCTCAGAGAAATTTCGAAATCGGTGTCGATTTCCGGGCATCTCCCCGGCCGAAAACGGAGTTCGGTTGCTACTCCTCCGTGTCGTACGGCTCCCCGACGGCCGACGGGACTCGCGTGTACCCGACCAGCGTCAGCACGACCAGCACCGCGACGTAGGGGAACAGGCCGACGATGCTCCCCGGCAGCGAGATGCCCACGGTCTGGAACTGGACCTGTAGCATGTCCGTCGCGCCGAACAGCAGCGACGCGCCGAACGCGCCCAGCGGGTTGTAGTTGCCGAACAGGTACGCGACGATGGCTATCCAGCCCCGGCCGTCCACCATCGTCACGCCAGTCCCGGTGAACCCGCTTCCGATGCCGATGGAGAGGACCGCGCCGCCGAGGCCCGCCATCGCGCCCGAGAAGACGACCGCGGCGTACCGCACCCGGTTCACGTCCACGCCCGCGGTGTCGAGCGCCTCCGGGTTCTCGCCCGCGGCCTGCACCCAGTAGCCGTAGCGAGTGCGGTAGAGGACGACCCACGCGACCCCGGTCAGGAGGACGGTGAACAGCACCAGCGGCGAGGCGTCGAAGAGTAACCGGCCGAGGACCGGAATCTCCGCCAGCACCGGGACGGTCAGGTTGTCGATGTTCGGCAGCGAGGGACTGGAGACGCCGCCCCAGATGACCGTCGCCGTGAACGGGCCGAACCCGAGACCGAGGAACCACACCGCCAGCCCCGCGACTATCTGGTCGGCCTCGTACCGGATGGTCAGCACCGCGAACATCGCGGTCAGCAGCGTGCAGACCGCCACTGCGGCGAGGACGCCGACCCAGAGGTCGGCCTGCGTGACCGACCCGCTCCCGGCCGAGAGCCACGCCGCCCCGGCGGCCGCGAGCGCGCCGAATATCATGAACCCCTCCAGTCCGATGTTGAAGACGCCGCTCTTCTCGGCGTAGAGACCGCCGATGGCCGCCAGCGCGATGGGCGTCGCCGCCCGGAGCGCGCGCTCGGCCATCCCCACGGTCAGCAGGTCGGCCACCGGCAGGTCGAACAGCGCCGCGAGGACCGCCAGCAGGACCAGCGCAATCGCGGTCCCGCCGATTCTGAGTCGGTTTCGCGCGGCGTAGTCGGCGACGCTCACTCTCCGTCACCTCCGTCGGACTCCGTCCGAGTCGGTCGGGACTCCGACGAGTCTCGACCCCCGAGACCGGTGCGCCGACCGGCCATCCGGAACAGTTCCGGCGTGGCGACGAACAGCACGACGAGACCGACCACGCCGTCCACCAGTTCCGGCGGCACGTCGAGCGTGAAGCCGATGTACTGCCCGCCCGCGTCGAGACCGCCGAACAGCAGACCCGCTGGCACGACGCCGAGGGGGTTGTTCGCCGCGAGCAGACTCACCGCGATGGCGTCGAAACCGAACCGCGGGAACGTCGAGGGGTCGCTGTAGTAGCCCAGAATCATGATGGTGAACATCGCGCCCGCGAGGCCCGCCACCATGCCGGAGAAGGTCATCGTGGCGACGACGTTACGCTCGGGGTTCACCCCCGAGTAGGCCGCCGCGGATTTCTGATAACCGCTAGTCACGAGGTCGTAGCCGAATCGGGTGCGGGTCATCACGACGGAGACGACGACGACAGTCACCAGCGCCACGCCGAGTCCGACGACCGAGAACGACGCGCTGTCGAACACGACCGACGGGAGCGAGACGTACTCGGGGAACGTCTCGGTGTTCGGCGCGGCCGCGCCCGCCGGGCGGAGGTAGCGGTCGACGACGAAGAAGACCACGCCCGACGCGATGAAGTTGAGCATGATGGTCGTGATGACCTCGTTCGCGTCGGCGTAGGCCTTCATCAGTCCCGGTAACGCGGCGTACGCCCCACCGGCCGCGACGGCGGCGAGAGTCCCGAACACCAGCAGCAGAACCCCGCCGACCGCGCCGCCGGGAAGGTGGGGAGCGAGGAAGAGGACCGTGACCGCGGTGGCAAACCCGCCGACGACGAACTGACCCTGTACGCCGATGTTGAACACGCCCGCCCGGAACGCGACGGCGACCGCCACGCCCGCGAGGATGAGCATCGTGGACTGGCGGAGCGTGAACGCGAGGTTCGAGGTGGTTCCGAACGCGCCGTAGACTAACGAGGAGACGAACTCCACCGCGTCGTAGCCCGACGCGGCCACGATGACCGCTCCGAGCAGAAGCGCCAGCAGCGTCGAGACCACCGCGATGGCGAACCGCTCCAGCACCGTCGCGCGGAGCATGCGGTCGGCCGCCCGGTCGAGGGCCGCGCGGCCGCGGCCGGTGTCGCCGCTCACGGTTCGACACCTCCGTCGGTGGCGGACTCGGCGCTCTCGTCGGCGGCCGAAGGACGTTCTGACTCGACTGTCTCGTCGGTCTCGTCGAGCGTGCGCCCGGCCATCAGCAGGCCGAGTTCCTGCTCGGTAACGGCGTCGGGGTCCACCACGTCCACGAACTCGCCCTCGTACATGACCGCGACGCGGTCCGAGAGCTTCCGAATCTCGTCGAGTTTGGAGGAGACGAACAGTATCGCCATCCCCTCGTCGCGCATGTCGAGCAGGCGCTCGTGGATGAACTCGATGCTCCCGATGTCCACCCCTCGGGTCGGGTGTGAGGCGACCACGAGGTCGGGTTCGTGTTCGAGTTCGCGACCGACAACGAACTTCTGCTGGTTGCCGCCCGACAGCGACGACGCCTCGGCGTCGGCGTTCGGCGGTTGCACGTCGTACTCCCGGACGATGTCCTCGGCGTGGTCCCGGACCGTCCGCCAGTCGATGAAACCACCGCTGGCGAACGGTTCGACGGTCTGGTTCCCGAGCAGCGCGTTCCTGACGAGGTCGTAGTCCTGCACCAGTCCTTCCTCCTGACGGTCCTCCGGGACGTAGGTGATACCGGACTCGATGCGACTGCGGCGACTCGTCTCCGTGATGTCGGACCCGTCGAAGGTGACGGTGCCGGACTCCACGTCGCGGAGGCCGGTCAGCGCCTCGACGAGTTCGGCCTGTCCGTTCCCCTCGACGCCCGCGACGCCGAACACCTCGCCCTCGCGGACGTCGAACTCCACGCCCCGAACCTGTTCGAGGTCGCGGTCGTCGCGGACCCGGAGGTCCTCGACCGAGAGCGCGACGCCGCCGGGCGAGGTGTCGCGCTCCGGGTAGTCGAACAGCACGTCCCGGCCGACCATCATTCGCGCGAGTTCCTCGCGGGAGGTCTCGGCCGCGGCCACGGTGCCGACCGCCCTCCCGTCGCGCAGGACGGTTATCTCGTCGGCGGCTTCGAGCGCCTCGTCCAGTTTGTGCGTGATGAAGATGAGCGACCGGCCGCGGTCGGTGAGTTCCGCCATCACGTCGAAGAGGCCCTCGACCTCCTGCGGCGTCAGCACCGCGGTCGGTTCGTCGAGGACCAGCACGTCGGCCCCGCGGTAGAGGCTCTTGACGATTTCCACGCGCTGCTGGACGCCGACGCCCAACTCCTCGACCCGGGAGTCGAGATACCGGTCCACGTCGAAGCCGTAAGTCGAACAGATGTCCTCGATGTCCGACCGAGCGCTCGACTCGTCCACCAGTCCGTTCGCGGACGGTTCGTGACCGAGGACGACGTTCTGGACGACCGTCATGGTGTCCACGAGTTGGAAGTGCTGGTGAATCATCCCGACGCCCGCGTCGATGGCGTCCCGCGGGGAGTCGAACTCCCGGCGCTCGCCGTCGACGAAGATGTCGCCCGCGTCGGGGGCGTAGAGACCGTAGAGGACGCTCATCAGCGTGGTCTTCCCGGCCCCGTTCTCGCCGACGAGCGCGTGGACGGTCCCGGGTTCGAGCGAGAAATCGACGGCGTCGTTCGCCACCACGTCGCCGAATCGCTTGGTGATACCGTCGAGTCGGACGGCTGGCATCCGTGTGTCGCTCATGGCCATGGTGTGTGATTTCGTATCATAAATAACGGCGAGGTGGTCGGGTCAGTTCTGACAGCCCGAGGCGCTGCACGGAACGGTGACGTCGCCGTTCACGATGGCCTGCTTGGACTTCTGGAGGTTCTGTTTCACCACGTCGGGGAGCTTCGGCCCGACGGCCTGCCCGAGGACCAGTTTGACGGCGTCCTCTTCGAGTCCGAGAACGTTCTGACCGTTCACTTGGTCCCAGTTGCCGTTCACGACGGCCGTCGCCACGTCCCTCGTCCCTTTGTTGATGAACTTGACTGCCGACCCCATGACGACGTCCTGATAGTCGGGGAGCGTCTTCGACTGGTCGGCGTCCACCCCGATGGCGAAGCGGTTCGCATCTTGTGCGGCCTGAAAGACGCCCTGACCGGCCGCCGCGGCGGCGTGGTAGACGATGTCCGCACCGGCGTCGTACTGGGAACTGGCGATGTTGTTCGCGGTCTGGGTGTCGGTGTAGTTGCCGATGTAACCGACCTTCACGCTGACGTCCTCGCTGACCCACTTGGCCCCCGCCCTGTAGGCGCGCTCGAAGGCGTTGATGAGCGCGCCGTCGACGCCGCCGACGAAACCCACGGTGGCGTTGTCCGGGTTCAGGGAGTTGCCCGCGTGAGACAGTTCGCGAGTCGTCATCGTGGCCGCGAGGACGCCCGCTTGGAACGACATCTCGTGGTTCGCCCACGTGTACCCGGCGACGTTCGGTTGGTCGACGTAGTCGTTGATGAGCATCCACTTCTGGTCGGGGTACTGGGAGGCGTTCGATTCGAGCGCCTGCGTGTGGTTGTACCCCACGAGCACGACGAGGTCGTAGTCCGGACTACTGCTCTCGGCGAGTCGCGACTGAACCGTCCGGTACTGAGACTGGTCGGTCTCCTCTACTTGCTGGATGTTGATGTTGGCGTTCTGTGCGGCGTTCCGAAGGCCTTCGAGGGCCAAGTCGTTGAACGCCTTGTCGCCGAACCCGGCGGGACTCGATATGATTGCGATGTTCGTCGGTTCGCCGCTCCCACCCGACTCGGTGGTGGTCGTGGTGGTGTCTCCCTCCTGTCCGCCGGTACAACCGGCGAGCGCCGCGCCGCCGACCAGAGCGACCCCCGACTTGAGGAGCGCGCGACGGTTCGGACCGGTCGCGGTCGATTTCTGGCTGTGCGTCGGTTCGGAGTCGTCGTCCGCGAGTATGTTACCCATGTCCATGCCTCTTCAAGAGCCATTTACTTGTACGAGGGTAAATAATTACCTTTTAAAATTGAACTATGCCGATGAGTGATAAACCGGGCAACCGGTTTCTTTCACTGTTTCCTCAGAGAACAGCGTTCGGACGCGCAGAAGGCGTCCCCCGGTCCTGTCCGCGGTAGTCACACCCGAGAAACCCACCTTTCAAGCCACCGCGCGACCAATCGCCGCCAACTACCCGATGAAGCATCTCCCGAAGCACCTTCGACCCAGATGGCGCTACCTCGCCGTCGGACTCGAAGCGTGGCCGGACGCCGACTTCGACCGCCGGGACTTCCAACGGAGCATCTGGTTCGCTGCCCAGAACCTGCTGGGCGACGTTGGGAGCGCCGACGCCGACCTCAAGGTCCTCCAGTTCGAGTTCGGGGAGGGCACCGGGGAAGCCATCGTTCGCGCCCGACACGGACACGCCGACGAGGCACGGGCCGCGCTTGCCTGCATCGACGAAGTGAAAAACGACCACGTCGGCGTTCGCGTCCGCGGTATAAGCGGTACGGTCCGTGCCTGTGAAGAAAAGTATTTAGGAGCAGACGGCCAATTTCCTGACGAGAGAAAAGTCGTGTTCGGGGACGCCCAGCGGTCGGCCGTCGAGCGAGACGGACTCCTCGACGTGCGAACCGACGGCGCGTTCGCGGGCGCGACGGAACTCGATTTCGAGTGATACTATGCAGGGACAAGCCCAACAGCAGGCCTACGACCGTGGGATTACCATCTTCTCCCCGGACGGACGGCTCTACCAAGTCGAATACGCCCGTGAGGCCGTCAAGCGCGGCACGGCGAGTATCGGTATCCGCACGGAAGGCGGCATCGTGCTCGCGGTGGACAAGCGCATCCGTTCGGAACTCATGGAGCGGACCAGTGTCGAGAAGATTCACAAGGCCGACGACCACATCGGCATCGCCTCCGCGGGCCACGTCGCCGACGCCCGCCAGCTAATCGACTTCGCCCGGAAGCAGACGCAGGTCAACCGCCTGCGCTACGGCGAACCCATCGGCGTCGAGACGCTGACCAAAGAGGTCACCGACCACATCCAGCAGTACACGCAGGTCGGTGGCGCGCGCCCGTTCGGCGTCGCGCTCATCATCGGCGGTATCGAGGACGGCGAACCGCGCCTCTACGAGACCGACCCCTCGGGGACGCCCTACGAGTGGAAGGCCCTCGCAGTCGGCGCGGACCGCGGCGAACTGCAGGAGTACCTCGAAGACAACTACGCCGAAGCGATGGACCTCGACGGCGGCATCGAACTCGCGCTCCGCGCGCTCGGGTCCGTCAACGACGAACTCACCCCCGAGGGCGTCGGCATCGCCACCGTGGACGCCGAAACCGAGCAGTTCATGGAACTCTCGAACGACGAGACCGAAGAGTACCTCGCCGAACTCGGCCTGCTCGGCGGCGAGGACGACGGCGAACCGGAAGAAGAAGAGGAGTAGTCGGCCCTTCTTTCCCGCGGTTTTCGACGACTCGGTAGTTACGTCTCCGCAGAACGTGTTCGCAGAGAGAACATCGTCGAGACTTTTCAGTAACTGAGATGTTCACTCACAGAAACGCCGTACTCGCAGAAAAACCGTACCGCAGGAACCCTCACACGTCGAGGACGCCGACGCGTTCGCCGCGGTAACCGAAGACGTTCTCGTAGCCGTACGGCGACATCAGGACCGGATGGAACGGTTCCTCGGCGACCAGTTCTCGCCCGTCGGCGGCGGCGAACGCCTCGCCCGCCGAGACGCGCTCGAAGTTCTCGGCGAACACCTCGTACTCGTCGGCCGCGTTCTTGGGCACTGGGCGGCCGAGGTCGAACACCTCGACCTCGCCGCGGTCCTCGCCCGCGACCGGTTCGGCGTCGGCCAGCGCGCCGGTCGCTTCGAGGAATCCGTGGACGAGTTCCACGGCGTTGTCGGCGGCCTCGTCGGACCCCTGCAAACCGCACTCGGCCTCGATAACGTGGGGGTATTCGATGAGTCTGCCGTCGCTCTCGGCCCCGGTTTCGACGACGACGGAGACGGGGAGGTACGGACAGACCGAGCGCGCGACCGCATCGACCGTATCGACCAGCGCGAACGGGTCGGCGTACGACTGGGTGGAGTGCAGCGACAGCGTGGTGCAGTCTCTCACCTCGCGTGCCAGCGCGTCGGCCAACCGTCGCTCGTGGGTGTCCGCGTCTGGGTCGCCCGGAAACGCACGGTTCAGGTCCTCCTCGACGTACCGGACGTCGCGTTCCAGCGCCGCCTCGTTCGCCACGACGAACTTGACGGGGCGCTCGACCGCGGGCGACTCGGCGAGAACTCGCTCGACGGCCCGGACGCCACACGGTTCGTCGCCGTGAATCCCGGCGACCACGGCAATCTCGGGCGTACCCTCGCCCAACTGCTCGATTCGCATCGGAGAAAAAGGGGCAACGCTACGTATTGAGGGTTTCGACTTTCAGTCGTCGGACGGTTCGCACAGCGCGCGCGTCGAGGATTCGAGCGCCCGGCCGACGTCGGTCAACGCCACGTAGTCGTCCTCTTGGTCGTACGCTACCAGACCCGTGTCCGCGAGTTTGGGGACGTGCGTGTGGTACAGCGAGAGGTAAACTCGCAACACGTCGTCCGGGTCCACGTTCGAGAGCGGTTCGCCGCGCTCGGCGACCGTCACCTCGTCGGCGAGGTCCGGTAACGAGAGGTCGTCGTGTCGCAGGAGTTTGAGATAGGCGGTCCGGCGGCGGAAGTCGGCCAGCAACTCGAACAGCGTGTCGAGCGAGACCGGTCGGTCGGCCGACTCGAACGCGGCGATACTCTCGACCATCGCCGCGTACCGGGAGTCGAGACAACTCCGGACGAGTCCGCGGTCGGTCTCGTACGCCACCAGTCCCGCGTCGTCGAGTTTCGGTAGTACGGTGTGGTGGAGGCGGGCCGTCAGTCGCGTCTCGGCGTCGCCGGTCGCGTCGTCGCTCTCGGTCCTCTCGATAAGTCGCGCAGCGAGGTCCGTCACGAGGAACGTCTCGTCGTCGCTCTCGGCGAGTCGCCGAAGCAGGTCCCGACACTCCCGATCCGCGAGCGCGGCGAACGTGGCGTCGAGTGAAACGCCGCGCTCGGGACCGCACGGTTCGTCGGCCGTGTCGTCGGGGTGGGTGTCGGTCGTAGTCATGTCGTGACCTCCAGTGGGGTGTCGCGTGCGCTGTCGAAGACCACTCTGACTACACCATCGACGGGGAAGCAATATAAGTTGTCGATTCGAATTGACTGCCTGTCGGAACCGAGACGGGAGTGAAATCGGGCGACAGAGGCACCGAGAGCCGTAAATAGAGCGTCTACGAGAGACCCGGCCGTCGTTCACTCCAAGGACTCTGCGTAGGCGAAGTCCGAGTCGTCTGCGGTCGGGGTTCGCCCGTCGAGTTCTATCTGCCACCCCTCCAGCGCCGAGGGGTCGTCGAGCGCTCGCGTCGTCGTTTCGCGCACGTCCAGTACGTTCACGCCGTAGTAGTCCCGGGGAACGCCGTGGAGGTACTGGAGCGCGGTGTCGAACAGCGACCGCATCCCGCCGTCGTCCTCGAAGTCGAAGTGCTTGTACGCGCCCGCCGCGACCTGCACCATCCCGTGGCAGAACTTCGACTCGGTGGTGCCGCTCCCGTAGTTGTACCACGCGTCCTCGAAGCAGTCGTGCGACTCGTGGAACTCACCGGCGTTGAACAGACGCACGCCGTGGGCCGTCGCCCGCCGGAGCGTGTCGTGCCGCCAGTGGCCCTCCGCCGGAAGCCACCCCGTCGGACTTCCCGTTCTGGGCGGTCCGACCGACTCGTCGCGAGTGTGTTCGTCCATGTCGGCTACGTGGGCCCGTAGCCGGGTAACGTCGTCGGACGGTTGGTCAGCAGAGCGGAGAGTAGCGGAAGCCGACGCCACACAGGTCGAGGAAGGCCGAGACCGAAGTGGGACGGAACAATTGAAAGTTTACTTACGAAAGTGATATTTAAGTCCGATTTCTACGCCCCGATAATGAGTTTCGTGGCGGAGTTTTCGGTCCGCTACCCGATACTGCGCGAGGCGAGAGCGTGCGTGCCCGGCATAGAACTGGAGACCGAGGACGTTCGACAGACGCCCGACGGCCGCCAGCGGTTCGTCTTCTGGGCGAGCGGCGACGACTTCGAGGCGTTCGAGTCGGGCGTCGAAGCGGACGCGACCGCCACGGAGTACAGCGTACTCGGGGACTCCGGGGAACGGCGACTCTACCGCGTGACCCTCTCGGAGTCCGCCGGCGAGCGGACGACCCACTCGGTCGCCGCGAAACACGACATCGTGTTCCTCGACGTGACCGCCGACAGCGAGGAGACTCGAATTCGTGCCCGCGTTCCGGACAGAGACGCGCTGTTCGCCTTTCGAGACGCCTGTCGGGAGCGGGACCTCGCGTTCCGACTCGTCGGCATCTACGACGGAGGCGGGGAGACCGCCGACGGACGGCAGTACGACGTCACCGCCTCCCAACGGGAAGCACTCGTCCACGCGCTGGACGCCGGATACTTCGACGTGCCGCGCCGGACGACGCTGTCGGAACTGGCCGACGACCTCGGTATCTCCGACCAAGCGCTGTCGGCGCGACTCCGGCGCGGGCAGACGGGTCTCGTCCGAAGCACTCTCGACGGGCCGAGCGACACTTAAATCGTTGGCCATTCAACGTGGGCGGATTCACGTGTCGTCGTTCATCTGCCGGTATGGGAGAGCGCGAGGACTCGGTTGGCGTCTCGACCGACGAACTCCGGTATCGGGCCGACCCCGGCGAGACCGCGAGCGAAGCGGTGGTCTCGGCTATCACGGCAGTCGTTCGCGACACCGAGTTCGAGCGAACCGACGACGTGACGTCCCTGCCGCCGCTCTACGACGCCGTGGACGCGGACGCGCTGAACCAACTGTTCGACCCGCCGTGGAACGACGGGGACGCCGACATCTCTATTACGTTCGTCTACGCGGACTACCGCGTACACATCGACGACACCGGACTGGTGGTCGTCACGGACGGCGGTGACAGCCACTGACTCCGCAACGACCGGCCTCGGGTCCGCGGCGACCGACTCCGAGTTCGCGACGACCCCAACAGATACGCCGGTAGCGAACGAACGAACAGTCGTGTCCGTCGTCCACGACTACCACGTCCACTCGAACTACTCGGACGGTACGCAGATGCCGCGGATGCTCGACGCCGCCGCCGACGCTGGACTTCGTGCGGTCGGGTTCGCCGACCACTGCAACGTCGCCGAACGCGAAGGTCTCCAGCGCGAGAAGCGCGAGTACGGCATCAACCTCGACCGGACCTACCCGCTCCGGCGGGAGGCCATCGAGTCGCTCCGCGAGCAGTACGACCTCCGAATCTTCGACGCGGTGGAACTCGACTACGACCCCCGCGACGAGGGCGACATCGTCTCGTTTCTGGACGAAGCCGACTTCGACTACGCCGTCGGGAGCGTCCACCGCGTGGCGGGGACGAACGTCCAGCGGAGCGCGCCCTTCGCGGACCTCTCTGAGCGCGAGCGCCGGGCGTTCGTCGACGACTACTACGAGCGACTCGCCGACCTCGTCGAGTCGGAACTGTTCGCCGTCGCGGCCCACGTGGACCTCCCCGAGCGAACGCCCGAACTCCGAGGGTACACCACCGCGGACCACCACGAACTCGTCGCCGACGCCTTCCGCGGGTCGCGGACGGTCCCCGAACTCAACGCCGGGCGAGTCCTCCGGGACTACGGCGAGTACCACCCCGCGCCCGACTTCCGGGCGGCGCTCCGGGAGCGCGGCGTGGCGTTCGTCGCGGGGTCGGACTCGCACGCGCCCGACGAGATTCGGAACCGGAAGCGAGCGTTCGAGGACCACTTCGCCGAGCGCGAAGCGGAACCAGTTCAGTTGTTCGACTGACCTCGCTCGGCCGTCGGTCGCTCGAAAACTGCTGATGCGGTGATTCCGTCACTCGTCTTCTACTGGATGCGAACTGGCTTCCAGAACGTCGAGCGCACGCTCGAACGCCGTTTCGCTGGTTTCGAACTCCCCCTCGTGGTTCCACTCGTCGTCGCCGCCGGTCGTGTACACGTCGAAGTTCCCGCCGCGGTACTCGTGGCTCTCGACGTAGAGTTCGCGCTCGACGCCGCCGCCGTCGTCCACCAGCAGCCAGATGCCGAGTTCCTTGCCGCCTTCGAGGTCCCGCCGTCGTTCCCAGTGCATCGAGTCACGGTCACGAGTCGCACGCAGTTAGCTCTTGACGCGAATCGGAGTCCCGGCCGTCGAGCGCGCGAGCTTTCTAAAACGAAATCAGGACCGTGGACGCTCTATCGGTGACGATAGGGGGGAGCGTATCGACTCCCGAGTCAGTGTCCCGTCAGAAGTGTTGCGAGGGCCCGCGTGGGCCGTCAGTTTTGCGAGGGAAGAACGCTCCGAAGCGGTCTTCCTGCATCTTTGACGTGGCAAAGCCACGCTATGCGATGCGAGGGAAGGGATTCGAACCCTTGGACCCCTACGGGAGCGGATCTTGAGTCCGCCGCCGTTGGCCAGGCTTGGCTACCCTCGCACGCGGTCGGTCTCCGTTCGGGTCTCGGCCTGGCGTTTTCTCCTAAAGAGGTAGGTATATAAACCTCCTACGGTGTCGGACTCGGCGTCGCGGACGGTCGGACAGCGAGGTCGGACCGGATTCCGAGTTCTGGTGGGACGCTACAGTAGGCGTACCGTAACTGCGTTTCACCGTTCGTCGGCGTGACCCACAGACCTCGTTTGAGGAGGGCCCACACACCGGGTACTCCGTCGTAGGGAGCGTATAACGATAGGCGAACCTGTCTACTGTCGTTCACATGGACGTCACGTATCTCGAATCTGCCGCCGTCCTCGTCGAGGACGAACACACCAAAATCCTGTGCGACCCGTGGCTCGTGGACGGGGCCTACTACGGGTCGTGGGCGCACTACCCCGACCCCGATTTCGAACCGGAGGACTTCGACGACGTGGATTACATCTACATCTCCCACATCCACCCGGACCACTTCGACCCCGCGACGCTGGAGCGAATGGACTCGGACATCCCGGTCCTCGTCCACGACTATCGGTGGGACTACCTCACGAACGCCATCGAGGACCTCGGGTTCGAGGTGACAGAACTCCCCCACGGCGAGCGCACCCACCTCGGCGACGGCATGCACATCAACGTCCTCGCGGCCGACGGCTGTGACCCGGAACTCTGCGGTAACTTCTTCGGCTGTTCGTGGTACGACGAGAAGGCCGACGAGACCGGGTCCACGCAGGTCGATTCGATGGCGGTCATCGACAACGGCGAGTTCACGCTGGTCAACACCAACGACTGTCCCTACCCGATCGCCGAGTCGAGTTGCCGGAAGATAAAGCGCGACTACGGCGACATCGACATGCTGTGTCACCAGTACAGCGCGGCCCAGTTCTATCCGCAGGCCGTGACCAACTACGACCACGAGGAGAAGATTCGGGAGCGCGACCGGGTGATTCGGGAGAAACACGAGTTGGCGCTCAACTTCCTCCACCTCTTCGAACCGGACTACTACATGCCCTTCGCTGGCGAGTACGTGCTGGCGGGCGACCTCGCGCACCTGAACGAGTACACCGCGAACCCGCCACGGGAGAAGGCCAAGGCGTTCTTCGAGGCCCACGCCCCAGACGACTCGGAGTGCGTCTTCCTCAACTCGGGCGAACACGTCAGCCTCGCGTCCGGCGAGAAGTCCGCCGAGTTCGAACCCGTGGACCAGCAGGCCAAGCGCGAGTACATCGAAGAGGTGCTGGCCGAGCGCGAGTTCGACTACGAGGCCGACCCGGTACCGACGCTCGGGGAACTGCTGTCGTACGTGCCCTACGCCTACCGGAATCTGGAGGACAAGCGCGAGCAGATCGGTTTCACCAGCGATACCACGGTCCTCCTCCCGCTGGTCGGAGACGTGTGCCTCGAACTCTCGATGGACGGGGGCGGCTACCGCTTCGTCGCGGACGCCGACACCGACGACTACGACGGGTGGGTGAAACTCGACGTGGACCCGCGCCTGCTGAAGCGCCTGTTCGAGGGACCCCACAGCGCCTACTGGGCCGACGCCAAAATCGGCTCCCACGTTGGCATCAGCAAGGAACCCGACGTCTACGAGCGCGGTCTCTACAACTGCCTCGGGTCGTTCCACGCCCACGGCTACGACGTGGAACCGGCCGACTCGATTCGGGTCCGCGACGGGCACGAGTCCGGGACGGAGGCGGCCGACGCGACGCCCGGCGACGGGACCTCGGCCGCGAGCGACGGAGGGTCGGCGACCTGCGCCGATTGCGGCGCGTCGCTGAACATCGACTCGGACCGCCACGTTCGACACTCCCGGTCGGACGCCGACGGGCGGACCGCCAACGACGGCGGAGCGGTGGTGTTCTGCATCGACTGCGGCGTGGCGAAACTCAACGACGACGTAGCGCCGGGCGGCGAGGTAGCGGGCGACTGGGCCAGCGACCGGGAGGCGGCGGAGTAGGGAGTCCGCGCCCCGTCGTCGCCGACTCGACGCAGAGACGACGAACCGACAACACTTTTCCCGGGACGGCCGACCAACCGATATGACCGACAACGCCGACGAGCGCCTCGCCGTGGCGAAGCGCGCCGCACGCGAGGGGAGCGAAGTCGCCGCCGAGAGTTTCCGTCAGGGCATCGACGTGGAGACCAAGTCCGGCAAGACCGACGTGGTGACCGAGGCCGACCGCCGGACGCAGCGCCGCGTCATCGAGGTCATCCGCGAGGAGTACCCCGACGACGCCATCGTCGGCGAGGAGGAGGACGAGTTGAAGGAGG
Source organism: Halorussus aquaticus (assembly GCF_024218795.1). Lineage (GTDB taxonomy): Archaea > Halobacteriota > Halobacteria > Halobacteriales > Haladaptataceae > Halorussus > Halorussus aquaticus. Next base: position 582,981 of record NZ_CP100400.1, on the reverse strand, counting down.
TGCCCGAGGAGGGCGACGCGTGGGTCATCGACCCCATCGACGGGACGAACAACTACGTCCGGTCGATTCCGGTCTGGACGACCAGCGTCGCGGCGGTGCGTGACGGCGGCCCCGTCGCGGCGGTCAACGACTGTCCCGCGCTCGACGACACGTTCGTCGCGGGGGCCGACGGCGTCCGACGCGACGGCGAGGCGGTGTCGGTCAGCGAGCGGACCGACCCCGAGACGTTCGCCGTCGCACCGACCTTCTGGTGGGACTTCGACCGCCGGGACGAGTACGCCGAGGTCTGCCGGGAACTCGTCGAGCGGTTCGCCGACATCCGGCGGTTCGGGTCGGCGCAGGTCACGCTCGGGATGGTCGCTGCCGGGTCGCTGGAAGGCGCGGTGACGAACGTGGACCCGAACCCGTGGGACACCGTTGCAGGCGTCCACATGGTCCGGCAGGCAGGCGGCACCGTGACCGACCGCCACGGCGACCCGTGGCGACACGACTCCGAGAGCCTCGTCGCCTCGAACGGGGAGGCACACGAGCAGTTCCTCGGCGCGCTCGAAACCGTCGCCTGAGGCAGAAGTGTATAATTAATTACCATAAACCCCGAGGCTCTGACGGAAAGAATTCTAAGGATATTTAGTCTGAAAGAATCTGATGTAGAGTATGGAACTCGATGATACCGACCGCGAAATCTTAGAAGCGTTACAAGAAGACGCGAGAACGCCGTTCAGCGAAATCGCGCGCCGCATCGACATGTCGAGCGCGACCGTCCACGACCGCGTGAATCGGATGGAGGACGCGGGCGTCATCGAGGGGTACCACGCGAAGGTTGACCCGAAGGCGCTCGACTACGGTATCTCGGCGGTCGTCGGTCTGCAGGTCGAGCAGGGCCAAGAGCAGGACACCCTCGGACGACTCGAAGACGTCCCGGGCGTGCAGGAGGTCCACCTCACGACCGGGTCGTGGGACGTGCTGATGCGGGTGTACGCGCAGGACGCCGACCGCCTCCGCGAACTCATGTTCGACAACATCGCGCAGATGGACGGGTTCGCCCGGTCCCAGACCATGGTCATCTTGGGCACGCCCTACGAGACCGAGGAACTGCCCATCGACGGGAGCGAGGTCTGAGTCGAGCGACCGACTGCGCGAGACCGTGAACTCAAACGACGCGAGACCGGAACCGTAAAACAGCCCGGTTCCGCTGTGAGACACATGGGCACCGCAACCGAGAGTATGGACACGGAACGCCTCTGGGGCGGGACGGTCGCGGCGCTGTTCGTCGCGCTTGTCGGCGGCGCACTCGTCTTCCCGGAGCGCGTCTACTACGGATTCGTCTGGCACTACTTCTGGGGGCCGGTCGTCGCAGACGCCAAGAGCGCCCAGTGTGCGGTCTACGCGGACGGTTCGGTGTCGTTCCTCACCGACGCGGCGGCGTGTCGGGCCGCGGCCGAACCGGTCGCCTACCCCGGGTACACGCTGGTCTCGGAGGTCGGCTACGCGCTCACGATGCTGCTGGCGCTGCTGGGCGTGGTCTTCCTGCTCCGTCGAATCGACGTGGGGCGGGACCGCGGCCTGTTCTACGCGCTGTTCCCCTACATGCTGTTCGGCGGGGCGCTTCGCGTCCTCGAAGACGCCTTCGACGGCCTGTCGGCCGCCGACGCCGCCATCTCGTTCCCGTGGAACACCCTCATCATCAGCCCGGTCATCTACTTCACGATGTTCGCCATCACGCTGGCCGCCCTGCTCGCGAGCGTCTGGCTCCGGGACTCGGGCGCGACCGAGAGCTACTACTACTCGCTGGCGGGCGTCGGCACCGGCCTGCTCGCGGCGACGGTCGGCTATCTGAGCGTCCTCGCGTTCACCACCGACAACGTGAGCCTCCACCCGCAGATAACGGCCGTCGTCCTCGTCGGTGCGACTCTCGTCACGTGGCTCACGTGGGAGGCCGTCGAGCGTTACGCGCCCGAGGTCAACCGCGGAACCGGCCAGATGGGTCTGGTCGTCATCTGGGCGCACGCCGTGGACGGCGTGGCCAACGTCGTCGGCATCGACTGGGCGAAGGAACTCGGTCTTCCGGCCGACCTCGTGCCGAAACACCCCGTCAACCGCGCGCTCATCGGCGTCGGCGAGCAGTTCCCCGAACCGGTCATCCAACTCGTCGGCACCGCGTGGCCCTTCCTCGTGGTGAAAATCGTGGCCGCGGTGTTCGTCGTCTGGGTGTTCGACGAGCAGATATTCGAGGAGAGTCCGCGCTACGCCATCTTGCTGCTCGTGGCCATCGTCGCGGTCGGTCTCGGTCCGGGCACCCGCGACATGCTCCGGGCGACGTTCGGCATCTGAGACCCTGCGCTACCCCCTGTTTTTCCGCCGTCTACGTCTCCAGTTGCTCCAGCGCGGTCTCGGGGAAGTATCGACCGCCGCAGTCGGGACACTCCGCCACCTCCAGCGAGTCCGGCGCGCCGAACCCGAGCGCCTCGGCGGGGACCTCTCGACGAGTCAGCGACGTTCCGCAGTTCGCACAGTCGAGTTCGTACTCCGAAGTCATCGACTCACCCCCGAGTAGTCGAGCGGTATAAATACCGTCATACGTTAGCACGTACGACGAGCCGCGGCATAAAACCTTGCCTGCGTAACCATTCGGAACTGTGAATCTCAGGCCCTCAGCGTCCGCGAAAGCGCAGTCTCCGCGCCGGAGGTCGTAACGCAGGAGACGAACGCGATGGTCCCCAGTTTGCCGCCCGCCCCGGCGAAGGCGGCCGCAACCGCGACGAAGACGAGTCCGCAGACGGCCCCGGCGAGCGCGACCCGACCCTCGCCGCCGAGTCGGTCCGTCGAAGACATCCCGACGAACGACGCGCAGAACGCGGCCGCCGCCAGCGTCTCCCCCGGCCAGAACGGGACCGCCGGGAGAACGAGACCGGCCAGTAGTCCCACGAGCGCGGACCCGACGACTGCACCCATGTCGAGGCGGACGCTCAGGACGACGGCCCCGACGGCGCCGACGACCGCGACCGGAACGACGAGGGCGGCGCTGGTCCACCGGAACGGCCCGGCGGCGGCGTAGGTGGCGTCGGTCACCACCGCGGTCGTCGCGCACCCGAACAGCGCCAGCGTCCCCAACTTGCCGCCGAACCCGGCGAACGCGCGTTCGGCGGCGACGAACGCGACTCCCGAGAGCAGGCCCGCCAGCGCGAGGTGGCCGACCGACGGAAACAGGGTGGGCGAGGCCATGCCCACGAACGACCCGCAGTAGGCCGGAACCGCGATTTCGGTGGCGAAGACACCGGCGAGCAGGCCGACGAGCGCGGACCCGACGACCGGACCGAGTCCGGCGCGGACGCTCAGGACGTAGGTGACGACCGCCGCGACGACGACCGCGAGCGCGTCCAGCAGGTCCTCACGTTCCGGTTCGTACGACCCCGGCGCTTCGAGCGCGTGTTCTCGCTCGGCGACCACCGCGACGCCCCCGGTGAGGAGTAGTCCGACTTCGAGACCGGCGACGGGGGCCGAGAGACCGGTGGCGAGCAGTCCGCGGGCGAGCAACGCGCCAGGCGTGAGCAACAGTACGGCGTAGCCTGCCAGACGAGTCGGCGAGTACACGCCTCCCCGTAGTCCGGCGACCGCTGTAGTGGGTTACGGTTTCGGGTCTGATTGCCGCGAGGACCGGAGGGGGAGAAGAGAAGCGAGCAGAGGGGATAGGGAGAGAGCGAAAAGAGAGGGAGTCCGCCGACGGTCGGACGCTCAGGGGTAGGGATGGAGGTCGCGGTCGGGACGGAACTCGAAGCCCATCTCCGCGGGGACCGTCCGTGCGCGCTCGCCGAAGAAACTCTCGCCGGTGAACAGCGGTTGTGCCTCGGGGACCAGCACGCGGACCGCCTCGAACCCTAACTGCTCGACGTCTCGAGTGGTCAGACGCGCGGCGTAGGCCGACAGGTCGGCGTCGGCGAGGCGGTCGAGGACGGCGTCGAGTTCGGCCGCGCCCGCGGGACAGTCCGACGGGCCGACGCTCGCGCTGGGAATCGCGGTGTCGGCCGCGACGAACTCGCGGGCCGCCTCCGGGAAGTCGGCGTACCGGCCGATGGCGCCGTCGGCGTCGGCCGCGTCCTCCTCGCCCATCGACCGGAGTTCCATCCAGTTCTGGAGCGCCTCGGCCAGCGCGCTCCCGGCCGCGGCGTCCGGGTCGAGGTCGGCGTCGGACCCGACCGCGAACCGCGGCCACTCGCCGTCCCGATGCACCGCCGCGGCGACTACCGGCACGTCCACGTCCTGCGTGACCAGCAGCGCCGTCACGTCGAGGTTCTCCGCGCGGGCGCGCGACCGGAGCGTCTCGAACTGCTCGCTCTCGACGGCGAGTTCCAGCGGGTCGAACGTGGAGTACCACGCCAGCATCGTGGCGTCGCGCTCCAGCACCTCGTAGAGACCCGACAACAGGGCCTCGACGGTCGAACTACCGAGGCCCAGTCCGGTCGTGATGGAGGGCTTGTGCCGGACCTCCGGCGGCGGGAAGTGGACGAACTCGGCCGGGAGGCGCGTCGGGTCGCCCGTCCGGAGGTTCTCGCCGTCGACCCACGCGATGCTGTCGTCGGCCGCGGGGTCCGACCACCCGTCGGGGCCGACGAACGCCGCCGGACCGACCGCCGAGTTGAGGTCGGCCGGGCGCGCACTCTCGAACGCCGCGGTCCGGTAGACGCCCGCGGCGTAGCGTTCGAGCGCCTCGCCGAGCGCCTTCATCAGCGCCTCGTTCCAGTCGTCGGAGACTCCAGCGGCCCGCTCGGCGGCCTGTGCGTCGCTGAACCCCGTCGTGTCTGCGAGTTCCGCGAGATAGTACGGCGTCGGGAACGACTCGGCCTCGCCGATGGAGGAGACGACGCCGACGCGCTCGTCCACGGCCTGCTCGGCCCGCGAGAGGGCGTCCTCCAGTTCGGTCTCGACGTACTCGCGGTCGATGGCGGAGTCGCTCTCCGGCGTCTCGCCGCAGACGTCGCAACCCGGAACGGGGAGGAGGGTTCGCTCGGCGTGAGGAACCTCCACGACGCCGCCGAGGGCGGCGGACTCGCCGCCGGAGAGCAAGGTCGCGGTCTCGCGTCCGGCGAGCGCACCCGCGAAGCGCGCGCTGGCCGCAGGAATTTCGACCCCGCTTCCGTCTCCGCCACTACGCTCGGTCGCGTCGCCGCGGTTCGCCGCGACTCGCGTCCGCAGACACTGCCAGCAGGCGGTCGCCGGTGCGAACCCGGAGACCGCGGCGTCCACGTCAGGCGTCGCGCGTCCGCCGACGCCACCGAGTTCGACCGCGAGCCACGGCGTTCGGGCGTCGCGGGCCGCGCGGTTCGCCGCGGCGAACTCGTCACCACCGGTCGCGCCGACGACGACGGCGAAGTCGGCGGCCGCGATGCGCTCCGGGTCGCACTCGACTGTCTCGGCCCGCACGTCGGCGAGTGCGGCCGTCACGGCGTCAGTTGCCGGACCCGTACCGACGAGTCCGACGGTCGGTGTACTCATACCGGGACGGTCGCAGTCGGCCGGGAAAAACGCGATGCTATCGCTCGGCGGCTATCGCGCGGAAAATAAGTCGATTCGGGCCGTCAGTGAAGCAGGCTCTGGGCCGCGCTCGCGAGCTGGTCGGTCTCGGCGTTGCGCAGGTCGTCGTTGGCCAACTTCAGGCGCAGGCGCGGACGACCCACGTCGATGGGGACCTTCTCGGTGCCGATGAGACCCATGTCTTCGAGCTTGGTCTTCGTGCGCGAGAACGTCGCCTTGCTGGCGATGCCGACGTCTTCGCCCCACTTGCTGATGTCGTAGAGCAGGGCCTCGTTCTTCGCGGCCACGAGCAGGCTGATGGTCACTTCGTCGAGTCCGTTGCCGTCGCCACGGGCGGTCTCCATCGAGGACAGCACCTCGTCGAAGTCCTGCTGGGCCTCGGGGCTGATCTCCTCGCCGAGCGTGTCGCGGACGCGCGAGAGCGGCGGCGTGCGCAACGAGAACTCGTCGGCCGACTCGAACTGCGCGGAGTAGGAGTCGTACGCCTCCGCGACGAACTCGTCGTCGTCGGAGGTCAGACCGCCCACGCGGTCGTCGGCAGTCACGAGCGCGATGACGACTTCGTCGGTGACGAGCAGGGAGTTGCTCGGCACCTCGTCGGTCGTGCGCAGCGACAGCGACCCGGCGTCGATGAGGTCGGCCGCGTTACTGGCGACGATGAAGTCTTCCATCACGTCTTTCAGGGTCCCCGACTGCGCGAGCATGCGCAGTTCGGGCAGGTCGCCCTCGTACGCGGTGGCGACGTTGATTAGCTCCTCGATGGCGCTTCGCGACGGATTGACCACGAGCAGCGTGTCCGGTGCTTCGTCGATAACCGTCCGAAGGATTTCGGCGATTTCTTGGTCGAGTAAATTCGATTCGGTCTCCATGTACCGACAAACGTTTTACCCCTACTTAATTTTAACGTTAATAACGGGGGGAAATCACGGATTATACGAAGGTATTTGGTTGTCAGTCATACAATTCTAATCGAACGCCGTAACAGGTTTCGATTTTCCGCCTTCTCGGCCGATTGTTCGTGACCATCCTGGTCAAATCCGCGACGAGACGGCGATTCCACACCGACGCGACGGATTCCTTACACGATAGAGTAGGTTTAACGCCATATTTCCCGTGTTACTCGTGCGGTACTTACAGGTGAAAGATGCGAAACAATCAAGTAGTGTGGCTAAGTAACAAGAAACACGCCATGCAAGGCAAAATTCGACAGTGGCTCGTTGACAATCCGAGAGCGATGGACGCCGCGTTCACCCTCGCCGTCGGGGGAGCGGTGCTTTCAGGCGAACTGACGACGCAAGCGGCTGGCGGAGCAGCGGCCGGACCCTAACTGAGAACGTCTTTCATTTCTTCGGACCAGTACAGTTCACCGTCGTAGAGCACCGGTGACTCCGCACGGTCGAGGAACATCAAGAGGTCGTCCTCGTTCATCGTCAGGTGGACCTTCGTGCCCTGGAGATGATACTCTGTGTAATTTTCGTGGTATATCTGGCAGACGGTGCCGTTCGTGTCCGCAGGTCTGTGTTCAGTGATCAGGTCGAACTTCCCGTCGTCTCTCTGGTCGATGGTGAGGAAGATGGGATATCGGTTCTCGGTCTGGGTGAGAACGTGCGTGCCGTCGCCGACGACGGCGTAGTCTTTCCCCATCATGATGCGCCGACGCGCGAACCGGAGGGCCAAGTCGATGCTGAAGCCGTTTATCAGCAGTCGAGCGAACGCGACGCCGACCTTGGCCGCTTGCTTGTTGAGGACTTTGGTGAACGTCACCGCTCCGGCCACGCTCCCCTTCTTGACCAAGTCCCGGCCCTCGTAGTACGACCCGCAGGCGTTCAGGAAGAACGTCTGGACGCTACTGTCTTCGAGGGTGGAGACGGCTAAATTGCCGTTGGTACAGCGCAGGCCGTCCTCTTCGCAGTGACCGATGTAGTGAACGAAGTCGTGGGACGACTCCAGTACCGCCGCGAGTTCGGCCTTCGTGAGGTGTTCGTGGACGGTCACGTCGATGGGGAGTTCCTCCGCGCGCTCCTCGTAAATCTCGGCGACCTCCTCGTGTTCGTCGACCATCTCCTCGTCGTTCAGGATGAGGGTCACGTCGATGTCACCGTCGTCGCTGTCGTTGAGGTACTCGAACTTGTTCTCGTACGCCTCCGGAACCGCCTTGAACACGTCTATCGGAACGCCGTCCGCTAACCAGCCGTTGACCTGTCCCTCGTGGAGGACGGGGTCGCGCCTGTCGACCGATTGGACCGGTCCGGGACCTCGCCTGAACGTGTCCGCAGTGGCCTTCGGCGGGTGGGCCTGCGGGTCGCCCGCACGATAGAAGTCGTCGATGGACTTGTTCAACAGTTGGTCCTTTTCGAGGTCGGTCGATTCCGGCAGGTAGACGAGACTGAGGTCGTCGAGGTAGTACGGCAGACAGGTGGCGTTCTCCGAGCGCGGTTCGACGTGCATTGCCAGATGCCACTCGGGCAACTCGCCGTCTATCCGCTCGTACGCGACGTCGAAGTACCCGGTCAGTTGCTCGGCGGGCGTGCGCTCGTACAGTTTCCCCGCGTCGACGTCGATTTCTTCGAGTAAGGACGTCTCCGCGACGTTCCAACTGTACTGGCCAGCGGTCCTCACGAGGCAGTCGAGGAAGAAGACGCGTCGCAGCGTCTCGGCGACCTCGTGTTGGAACTCGGGGAGCAGCGCGAACTCGTGTTCGAAGCCCGTCTCGGGGGCGCGTAGAATCGGGAACTGCCGGTCCGCAACCGTCACCTCGGCCTGTAGATAGTACGCGAGCGGAGCCACGACGAGGACGTACTCCAAGCGGTCGGGAACTACTATCTCGATACCCGTATCGAATCGCTCCTCGGACACCGGGTCCGGGATGTCGGTCTCGGACCCGAGTTCGATTCGCGGCGGATGACCTCGGAGCGTGGGGTAGGACTTGTCCGCGCCGGTCGTCTTGTGGGACGACGAGGAGTACGTAACCGCGGTCGCCACGCCCTCGGGAGTCGGGGGTACCGTAATCGTGTCGACGGGTTCGTCGTGGTGACTCCGGAATCCGAAGGTCACGAGCGTCGGTTCCGGGAACGAGATGGACATCTCGGTGTAATCGTCGTTCTTCCATATCGTCGCCGGTCCGGAGAACCGGACGTAGGTCTTGATGTTGAGCGTGACGTTGAGCAGGTACTCGCCGCTCGGGAGGTCGAGTGATTCGGCGTCCCCGCCGTGTTTGTACTCCTCGCCCGACTCTAACTCCGTCGCTTTCACCAGTGCAGGTGGCAATCGAAGCTCCGACACGCGGCCCGAAACGGTGCCGTCGAGCGGCCGCTGGATGTCGTAACCGCTCTCGACCGTCTCCCACGCGTCGGTGTCGATGGACACCTCCGTCTTCGTACGGTCGAACACTCGTAACCCAGAATTCGTCTCCTCCCACTCGATCATGTCGGCGTTGTACAACGTGTCTCACCGGGACTTTATATTTTTGTCGCCCGGAGTCTTCCCCGCGAAAGGTAAGCTTATACTCCGGGACGCACCGATTTTTTGTATGAAGTACGACCGCGTCCGCGGAGTTGACCCCGAAGTCGCAGACGCCCTCGAAGCCGAGGTAGAGCGCCAGCGCGACACGCTCGCGATGATAGCCAGCGAGAACCACGTGAGCGAGGCCGTGATGGAGGCCCAGGGGAGCGCCCTCACCAACAAGTACGCCGAGGGGTATCCGGGGGCGCGCTACTACGCGGGGTGCGAACACGCCGACACCATCGAATCGCTCGCCGTCGAGCGCGCGAAGGAACTCTGGGGGGCCGAGTACGTGAACGTCCAACCCCACAGCGGGTCGCAGGCGAACATGGGCGTCTACCTCGCTATGCTCGACCCCGGCGACAAGATACTCTCGCTGGACCTGACCCACGGCGGCCACCTCAGTCACGGCCACCCGGCCAACTTCGCCGGACAGGTGTACGAGGTCGAGCAGTACGAGGTGGACGCCGAGACGGGGTACATCGACTACGACGCCCTCCGCGAACACGCCGAGGAGTTCGACCCCGACATCATCGTCTCGGGGTACTCGGCGTACCCCCGCGAAGTCGAGTGGGAGACGATTCAGGAGGCGGCCGACGCCGTGGACGCGTACCACATGGCCGACATCGCCCACATCACGGGACTCGTCGCCGCCGGAGTCCACTCCTCGCCCGTCGGCATCGCCGACTTCGTGACGGGGTCGACCCACAAGACGATTCGCGCCGGACGGGGCGGCATCATCATGAGCGACGAGGAGTACGCCGACGACATCGACTCGGCCGTCTTCCCCGGCGCGCAGGGCGGCCCCCTCATGCACAACATCGCGGGCAAGGCCGTCGGGTTCGGCGAGGCGCTCGAACCCGAGTTCGACGAGTACGCCGAACAGACCGTCGAGAACGCGAGGGCGCTGGGTGAGTCCCTCTCGGAACACGGGTTCAGTCTCGTCTCCGGCGGGACCGACAACCACCTCGTGCTGGTGGACCTCCGGGAGTCACATCCCGACGTCACGGGCGGCGACGCCGAGGAAGCCCTCGAAGACGTCGGTATCGTCCTCAACGGCAACACCGTCCCGGGCGAGACCCGGTCGGCGTTCAATCCCAGCGGCATCCGCGCGGGCACGCCCGCGCTCACGACCCGCGGGTTCGACGAGGAGGACTGCCGGTACGTCGGCGACCTCATCGCGCGCGTCATCGACAATCTGGGCGACGAGGACGTGAAGGCCGAAGTCGCCGAGGACGTGCAGGAACTCTGCGACGCGAACCCCCTGTACGAGTGAACCGAGCTTCGCCGCCGCGGTAATCGGAAATTAACGCAGTTATTGTCTCTTTTCTTACCACGTTTCCAGCTGAGACTTCCGACTGAATTTCGGACGCTGGAAGTCTTCGAAAACGCGACTGTACATCCGCGAAAGCGAAACGCGACTCCGCAGGCCGTTTGGTGCACACACGTGCATTAAATGGCGGAGTTGGGGCAGAAAATACGCACGTATCCGAGGGTTGAAGGGGTTCGGCGTCGGACGTTCGGGCAATGACGGAGCTAATCGACGGGAACGCCGTCGCCGAGCAGATTCGGACCGACTTGCAGGACAGCATCGAGACGCTGGCCGACGCCGGGGTCCGACCGGGTCTGGCCACCGTGCTGATGAGCGACGACCCCGCCAGCGAGACGTACGTCTCGATGAAACAGCGCGACTGCGAGGAGGTCGGCATCGAGGGCATCCACGTCGAAATCGACGAGGACGCGCCCGCGCAGGAACTCTACGACACCATCGACGACCTCAACGCCGACCCCGAGGTCCACGGCATCCTCGTCCAGATGCCGGTCGTCGAGCAGGTGGACAAACGCCGCGTCCTCCGGAGCGTGGACCCCGAGAAGGACGTTGACGGCTTCCACCCCGAGAACGTCGGGCGACTCGTCGCCGGAGACGCCCGGTTCAAACCGTGTACCCCCCACGGGATTCAGAAACTGCTCGAACACCACGGCGTCGAGACCGAGGGCGCGGAGGCCGTCGTGGTCGGGCGCTCGGACATCGTCGGCAAACCGATGGCCAACCTGTTCGTCCAGAAGGAACCGCTCGGTAACGCCACCACGACGGTCTGTCACTCCCGGACGGCGGACCTCGCGGCACACACCCGCGAGGCGGACATCGTCGTCGCGGCAGCGGGCGTCCCCGAGATGATAGACGGCGAGATGCTGAAGGAGGGCGCGACGGTAATCGACGTGGGCATCAATCGCGTGGACGCAGACACCGAGAAGGGCTACGAACTCGTCGGCGACGTGGACTTCGAGTCGGCGAAGGAGACGGCGGGCGCTATCACGCCCGTCCCCGGCGGCGTCGGTCCGATGACCCGCGCGATGCTGCTCTACAACACGGTGAAGGCGGCCGGAGCGCAACAGGGCGTGGACGTCGAACTGCCCTGACTCCGGGACGAATCAACAATATTCTACCTACTACGGAGTTGCTGGCCGACCCGAGTGCGACTGACGCGAACGAAACGGTGCCAAACCGGCGACGTGTTTTCTTGCTGCGAATTTTTGTCGGTCGAAGCGGAACGTGACGGTATGGCGTCCGAACCGCATCCGCAAGTGCAGGCGCTACTCGAACGACTCGACCAGATGGGGACCCCAGAACTCTCGACTCTCGACCCCGCGGAGGCCCGCACGCTCTTCGAGAAACTCAGGTCGGGCGACTCCTCGGAGTCGGTCGGCGACGTGACCGACCGGACGATACCCGGTCCCGGAGGCGACCTCCCGATTCGAGTCTACTCGCCCGACGGCGAGCGACCCCATCCGGTACTAGTCTACTTCCACGGCGGCGGGTGGGTCGTCGGGAGCATCGACACCCACGACTCGGTGTGCCGCCACCTGACCAACGCCGCGGACTGCGCGGTCGTCTCGGTGGACTACCGACTCGCGCCCGAACACCCCTTCCCGGCCGCGACGGAGGACGCCGTGGCCGCGGTCGAGTGGGTCGCGGAGAACGGCGCGGAGATCGGCGTCGATACCGACCGACTCGCGGTCGGCGGCGACAGCGCGGGCGGCAACCTCGCGGCGGTCGCGGCGCTCGTCGCGCGGGACCGCGGCGGTCCCGACATCGACCGGCAGGTGCTGATATACCCGGCGACCAGCGCCCGCGACGACTGGCCCTCGGTCGCGGAGAACGACGAGGGCTACCTCCTCACCCGGTCGGAGATGGAGTGGTTCGGCGACCAGTTCTTCGAGAGTCCGCTCGACGCACGCAACCCCTACGCCTTCCCGTTACAGGCGTGCGACCACGGCGGTCTCCCGCCCGCCACGGTGGTCACGGCGGGGTTCGACCCCCTTCGCGACGAGGGGCGAGCCTACGCCGACGCGCTCGCTGACGCGGGCGTGGACGTGACTCACAGGAACTACGACGGGATGATTCACGGCTTCGTGGACATGCTGGAGGACCCGGTCGAACTCGACCGCGCCCGCGAGGCAATCGAAGCCATCGGCGAGGACCTGCGCGAATCGTTCGAGTGACGAGTCGGGCCACAATCGGTCGGTGTTGGGCGACTATATAGTGGGGTGCGACGGGTCACTTGCCGAAAATTGGCTACCATTACTACTTCTGGGTGGTCACTTCGAATACGTAGTCCCGGAATCCGTATCGGGTCATGTCCGTCGACGTAACAGCGGAAAGGTACGCGTCTACCATTTCTATATCGTCGGCGTGGCCGACGTATTGGACGGAATCAATTCCGTCGGTCGCAGCGTATGGAAGCGTGTTTAATAGTCCTGAAAGCTGTCGGACGTGCTCGGGGAGGAGTTGCACGTCTGGAGTGCCACCGCCGAACGAAACGATAAGTGAACCGCGTTCATCTTTGGGAACATTGGCACGTACAACCAGCGTCGACCTGACGCGTTCAATGTTCTTCACGGTGGCGGTCGGACGAACAAGTGGAGCCTTCCCGGCGAACCCGAACACTGCTGCGGCCGCACGCTTGTCGTCCGGTGTAGACTTGAAATAACCGTGCGTGGATAGGCCGTAGACGCCAGGACCGAGACCGCCAATGGTGATGTCCGATTCGGCGATATACGCGCTTTGACTATGTGCGACACTGTCCTTGATAGCCGAGAGACGATAGGTGTGTGATCCGCCACTTGGAATACGTTGTAGTGACCCAGGGACTGCCAGCGGTGCGAGACGCCGCCACTGACTTCCATCCCACTTCTGCAGTACCCACCGGTAGTGGTTCGTCATAAACGGTTCGTCTGCCACGTTCTCCACGGTGAACGTTACGGTTCCGTCCGAGAGCGTTCCAACAGTTGGGGAGACTGTGACCTGAAGTCGCCCACGGTCTCCGGGACAGGTTATTGGGCGGTCGTCAAGTGACGCGCAGTCGCGGTCGTCCAATCGCCGATTGACCTCCTCTGAGGTCATCAATGATTGGTCAGCCGGGATGAAGTCATAAGTCGGATTCGTCGTCGTTTCCTTCGTGCTAGGGTGGCTAGACGAGGTAGCAGTTTCATCTGATGTCGTCAATGTTTGATTCGCAGTCGAATCGATGCCTGAACCACCAGAACTGGTACATCCTGCAAGGAGGGCGGACAAGGTAGTGAGGACCGTTCTTCGATGCATCGATGGGAATATTTCCCCCACTATTTTAAATAACTTATCAATCTTAATATAATACACATACTTAGAATTAGAAACTTTCATTTCTTATCATGCTTAATTATATGCATGCCGAATATGATTAGTTATTCTATACTATATGGGTTGTACTAACTTGACAAAAATGCGACTAGGCGGAAGTTTTTGAGGACGCTTGCAGCGTCCGGCGTAGGGCTTGCTGGACTTCGGAAGGCCACCGAGCGCGCGTTCGGTGAGAAGCCAGATGGCGTTCCACTGGTATGGCGCTATGACAAGTACGGTAACCCAGAGACCGTGCGTTACGTGCCAGAAGAACGCTATCGTCGCATCATGGCCTACCACAAACTTGACCCAAGTACGGTCTACAAACGTACTGAGGGCGTCAACGGTATCTCCCTCCAACAGCGTTCCGACGACCCTACCGACCTTGCGCTCACGGTGTATGTCAATCACAATAAGCGGTCGGTGCGTCGTGCACTCCCGAACCGCACTCAGAAGATTCCCGTCACCGTCAAGGAACGCAAAGTTGACCGTAAGTTCGGAAGTGTGTGTGACCGTCGTAATCTTGATTTCTACGACCCGCTACCCGCAAACCCCGAAGTCGGAGGCTATGACGGGGATGATACTTCTTACGGGCAAGGTACGCTCGGCGTCGTCTGCTGGAACGATAATCCGAATAACGCCTACGAGTGCTACATCACTGCCGCCCACGTCATCAAGGACAATGGTTCATACGCTGATTACCTCCGTCACGGCGGCACCGACGATGGGACTAATCGTGTAGAAGATGTCGGTGCCTACGTTACTCATAGTGACCCCGGTGACTATGGAATGGACGTCGCCAAGTACCGGCGGCGGAACGGAACCGTGACGGCTGACATCCGAGGCAACGCCGACGACAATATCGGCGACTTGGCGGGAACGTGGACCCACTCAGGTCTAACCGACCGTACGTCCGGAAGTAAGTCACTCTCAGTTGAATTTGCGGGGCAGTCAACGTGCTACGCTACCACAGAATGTACCGGCACATCAAAGACTTCACTCGTAGAATACCAAGCCGACTACTCCCCGAACAAGACGACAGACGGCGACTCTGGCGGTCCATTCGTCGATAATGACGATTATCTCGTCGGAACATTCTCGTTCTTCTGTGAAAGTTGCGAGGAAAGCCATGGCCCAACAGGACAGGAATTACTCAACCGCATGAACGCCCAACTCACAAATCCGAAGCTACAATAGCATCATATTATATCATAATTAAATTAATATTATAATTCTCGTAACTTTTGCGCGGGTCTTCGAGTTTGTTACATTTTCAACACCCTAAACCGGTCGCGCGCGCTCGCCAGCGCCTCGGCGTCGCCCTCCCGGAGGTACCGACCGACGTCGAGAGTGGCGTTCACGAGCAGTTCCGCGGTGTCGGCGTCCACGTCGCCGTCGAGGGCCTGCACGCGCTTGACGTGGTCGCCGAGCGTTTCGAGCGCGTCGCGGCCCCCGTGGGGCACGGCCGAGGCCTCTCGCTCGTCGGCCCAGTCGGCCATCTCCCGGCGGTACTCCGCCACCGCCTCGGCGTAGGCTAGCCCGCGAATCGGATGCATGGAGGTCGGAACCTCGTCCGGGGCGGGCCGCGAGTCGGCGTCCGAATCTGTCCCGTCAGCCTCGGCGTCTGCGGACCTGAGGAGCGCGAGGAAGTACCACTCCTCGTCGTCGCTCAGGTCGAGACCCCGCCTCACCACGTCGGCGGCGTGGCGGAGTTCCTGCGCGGCGAGGTAGGTGTCGTCCAGCGTCAACAGGTCGCCGCCCCGGACGAACCCGCGCTTGCGGACGTACTCCCGGGCAATCTCGCCCGCGCGGTCGGCCACCTCGCGCAGGGGGTGGGCGTCCACGGCTTCTCGCGGTTCCGTCAGGTCGAACTCGACCGGACTGTCGGTGTGGAGGTCGCGCTCGTCCTCGACGCCGACGCTCCGGAGACTCCCGCACTCGGGGCACTCGACGGTTCCCGTCTCGTAGTAGGACCACCGCGCGCCGCAGTGCTTGCACTCGCGCTGGCCGCGAACTTTCATGCCCGGTCGTTGGAGGGCGGGATACAAAATGTCCCGGACTCCGAGACAGAACTGGCTTCGTTACGGACTGCGGTCGCTCAGTAGATATCGTCTATCTCGTCCTCGCTGTAACTGTGTTCCTCCGCCGGGAACTCTCCGGACTCCACCGCGTCGCGGAACCCGGCGACCGCCCGCTCCATCTCTCCCTTCACGTCGCCGAACTGCTCGGAGAAGTACGGACTCCGGTCGCTCAGTCCGAACACGTCGTTCAGCACGAGGACCTGTCCGTCGGTGTCGGGACCCGCGCCGATACCGATGGTCGGAATCTCCAGCGCCTCCGTAATCTGTGCCGCCACGTTCGAGGGGACGTGTTCGAGGACCAGCGAGAAGGCTCCGGCCTCCTCGTGGGCCTTCGCCAGTTCCAGCATCTCCGCGGCGCTCTCCTCGTCGGTGCCCTGCCGGAAGTAACCGCCGAGTTGGTGGACGCGCTGGGGCGTCAGTCCGAGGTGAGCCATCACGGGGATACCGAGGTCCACCAGTCGCTCGGTGACGCTCACGGTGTGCGGGCCGCTCTCCAGTTTCACGGCGTTGGCGTCGGCCTCCTTGAGCATCCGGCCGCAGTTCTGGATGGTGTCGCTCTCGTCGGCCCCGTAGCTCAGAAACGGCATGTCCGCGACGACCAAGGCGTCGTCCGTGGCCCGTGCGACCGCCGCGGTCCGACTCTGCATCTCGTCGACGGTCACAGGGAGCGTCGATTCGTAGCCGAGTACCGCGTTGCCCATGCTGTCGCCGACCAGAATCACGTCCACGCCCGACTCGTCCACGATTTCGGCGGTCGGTGCGTCGTAGGCGGTCAGCATCGTTATCTCCTCGTCGTTCGCCTTCTCCTGCAGGGTCCGGACGGTTGGCATATATTGCCACTCGCAGGCACAGCGGTTAAACGTGTTCGGTTGTTGCTCACTCCGGTCGGCGAGGGGCCAGAGAACCCAAGGCCGAGTCGCGAGTAGAGCGCACGCTATGACTGCCCGAGAGGAGACCGACTCGGAGACGCTGGAGGGCTACGTCATCGACAACGGGTGCGTCCGCAAGAACGCCCGCGAGGACCTGCCAGAGCGCGCCCGGACCCACAGCAAGGAGTGCGCGCTGATGGGCCACTGCATCGAGAGCGGGTACAGTCTCGTCAACGAGGGCGAGGGGATGGCGATGCTCGACGCCGGGGCGACGCGGGAGGTGGTCCACGTCGTCGAGGACAGCGACCGCGAGGAGGGCATCCGACTGCGGGTCGAACGAGAGCGCGAGGACGGGGAGATGCGGACCGTCTCAGTTGAGGAAGTCGAGCGATGAACCACGCCGGGAACTGCAACGTTTAAGCCGCGAGCGTCCCGCACTCGAAACGTGCCCGAACCAGTCGAGACCCACGACCCCGAAGGCGTCGATTACGGGTGGGTGATGCAGACGACCTTCGTCCTCACCATCGTCGCGGGCGCGCCGGTCGTCGCGCTCGTCGCGTTTCTGGTGGGGGTCTCGCTCCCCACGTGGGCCGCCCGGGCGGAGTTCGCCGTCCGAGTCGGCGCGCTGGTCTGGTTCGTCGTCGCCGTCGGCGTCTTTCTGTACGCGCGGCGGGCGGAAGAAGAGTCGTCGGACGCCGGGAACTAGACCCACTCGAACCGGGTCCCGGCGCGATTCGCGGTCTCCTCGTCGCTCGCGGAGTCGCCGACGAACAGCGCGTTCTCCGGAGCGACGCCCAACTCCTCGACCGCCGCCAGCAGGGCGCGGGGATGGGGCTTGCGCTCGGGCACGGTCCCCCGGCCCACCACGCTCTCGACGCGGTCGGCGAGGTCGTGGCGGTCGAGCGCGATGCGGACCGCCGACTCGTGGTTGAGCGAGCAGACGCCGACCGGAACCTCTCGCGCGAGCAGTTCGTCGGCGAGAGGGAGTCGCTCGGACTCGCGGGCACCCTCGCGCTCGGCCGCGGCGATGAGTTCGTCCGCCTCGTCGCCGACGCCGGTGTCTTCGGCGGCCGAGAGCAGTTCCCACGCGCTCAGCGGGTCGGCGTCCACGCCCTCGCGCTCCAGCAGGTCGGCCAGTCGGCGCTCTACGTCCGCCCAGTCCACGGCGAGGCGGACCAAGGTGCCGTCGAGGTCGTAGACGACCGCCGCGAGGTCCGTCCCGTGGTGACTCGGCGTCTCGTCGGTCCGACTGCCAGCGTCGTCTCGGGTCACGCTCGTCGGTAGGACCACCGTGAAAAAAGGGGTGTCGGTCGTTCCGGTCAGTTTAACTGGTCCTCGACCGCATCGACGACCGCCGTCACGTCCGCGTCGGGGTCGGTCGTGAAGAGCAGTCCCTGCTGGCCGACGAGAACCCGGACGAGCGTCACGTAGTCCATGTAGGTGACGAACGACCGGACCTCGCCCGCGCTGCGGAACACGTCGCCGAACAGGTCTCGCTCGGTGAAATCGACGTGGACGTACGAGTGGACCTGCTCGAAGTGGTCGTCCATCTCGTCGCGGTCGCCGCCGTACAGCGACATCGTGAGTTCGTCGGCGTAGAGCGTGTGGAACTCCTCGGGCGTGTACTCCACGCAGAGGTGTACTGCGTCGTCCGAGACCTCACGGGCCGCCGAGAGCGCGGCCTCCGCGTCGAAGTCGACGAGCGTAGACTGTTCGAGAACGACCATCTCGTTTACGCTCGTTTCGACCCGGAATTATAAGTGTAGCGGCTTTTCCGGATGTTTCACGTCGTTCAGACTTATTCCAAGAGGTTTCGAGCGATAACTTTCTTCTGAATCTCGGAGGTTCCCTCGTAGATGGTCGTAATCTTCGAGTCGCGGTAGAGGCGTTCCACGTCGAAGTCGGTGGTGTAGCCGTACCCGCCGTGAATCTGGACCGCCTCGTTGGTCACGTCCACCGCCGCCTCGCTGGCGAAGTACTTCGCCATACTGGCGGCCATCTCGACGCTCTCGCCCTCGTCGTCGCGCCGGGCGGCGTCGCGGGTGAGCAGGCGCGCGGCCTCCAGTTGGGTCTTCATGTCCGCGAGTTTGTGCCGGACGGTCTGGATGTCGGCGATGGGCTTGTCGAACTGCTCGCGGTCCTGCGCGTACGCGACGGCCTCGTCGAGCGCGGACTGAGCCAGTCCGACCGACTGGCTGGCGATGCCGATGCGACCGCCCGTGAGGATGTGGAACGCCGCCGAGAGACCCTTCCCCTCCTCTGTCAGGCGGTTCTCGGCCGGGATGCGCACGTCGTCGAATATCAGGCTCGTGGTGTCGCTGGCCCGCAGGCCGAGTTTGTCCTCTTTCTTGCCGACCTCCAGTCCGTCGGCGTCTTTGGGGACGACGAACTGCGTGACCGACCGCGGGTCCTCGCGGTCGGTCTTGGCGAACAGGACGACCACGCCCGACCGCTCGCCGTTGGTTATCCACTGTTTCTTCCCGTTGATGACGTACTCGTCGCCTGCGTGCCCGTCGCCACGTTCGACTCGCTTCGCCTCGGTGGTCATCTCGGCGGGGTTCGACCCGGCCTGCGGTTCCGAGAGCGCGAAGGCCCCGACGGGGCGACCTTCGGCCATGTCGGGGAGCCACCGCTCTTTCTGGTCCTCGTCGCCGAACTCCGCGATGCAGGAGGTGGCGAGGCTGTGGACCGACAGCGCCGTCGCCACCGAGAGCATCCCGTACGCGACCTCCTCGTTGACGACGCTGTAGGTCAGGCGGTCCACGTCGAGACCGCCGTACTCCTCGGGCACCGTGAGACTGGTCATGTCGAGGTCGGCCAGCCCGTCCCACACGTCCTCGGGGAACGTCTGGTCCGCGTCGCACTCGGCCGCCGTCGGGCGAATCTCCTCGACCGCGAACTCCCGCACCACGTCGCGGATGGCCCGTTGCTCCTCGGAGAGGTTCATACGCGAACTGTCGGGAACGGCGTGGAAAAAGTTGCCTGTTCTCGGTTCCGTCGCGAAAGGTGTCGGCCACTCTCCGGCGTCTGAAGGTCGAGGGCGTCCTACTGCTCCCGGAGGAACGCCACGACGTCCGCCGGGTCGGCGTCCAGTCCGCCGCCCTGCGCGAACGTCGGACTGCCGCCCCCTCCGCCGCCGAATGCCGCGGTCACGTCGTCCACGATGTCGCCCGCGTCCGGAGTGCCGTCTGTCGCGGCGACGACGAACGTCGCGCCGTCCTCGCCCGCGAGCACCACCGCGTCGTACGCTTGGGGCGTTTCCGCTTCGCTCGGCGACTCTCCTTCGCCGGGGTGGGCACCGTCGCCCGCGAGTTCTCTGGCGGAGTCGGCGACCTCGTTCGGACCGAAGTCCGAGACGGTGCCGACCAGCCACTCGCCGCCGTCGCGCTCGACCGAGTCCTCGCGCAGGTCGGCGAGGCGCGCGTCGAGCAGTTCGTCCCTGGCGTCGTCCAGTTCGGACTCCAGTTCCTCGACCTGCTGGCCGACTCGCTCGGCGGCGTCCGGGAGTTCGCCCACGCCCACGTCGAGCGTCCGGGCGGCCTCGCGGGCGGCGCGCACGTCCGCGGCCCGGCGGCGGATGGCGGTCGGCCCGACCGCGAACTCCACGCGGGTCAGTCCTTCCCCGGGGTTCGACCGGTCGAGGACGGTGACGGGACCGATTTCGCTCGTGTTCGAGACGTGGGTGCCGCCGCAGGCCGCCCAGTCCCACCCGTCAATCGTGACCACGCGCACCGCGTCGGACTCGCTCATCACGCCCTCCTCGGTCTTGGTGTTGAACGCCACTTCCTCGCGCTCTCTGGCCTCCTCCTGCGGAATCTCCTCCCACGAGACCGGCAGCGAGTCCCAGACCGCGCGGTTCGTGAGTCGCTCCAGTTCCGCCAGCGTCTCGTCGGTGATGTCGGTCGAGGTGGTGAAGTCCACCCGGACCTTCTGCTCGCCGATGTCGAACCCGCCGTAGCCGAGGTCGTCCAGAATTCTGCGGCCCGCGCCGTAGAGCGCGTGGCTGGCGGTGTGCGCCCGCATGCAGTAGGTCCGGAACTCGCCGTCTATCTCCGCCCGGACCGTCTCGCCCGCTTCGAGGTCGGGGTCGTCGGCGAGGCGGTGGACGGTTTCGCCGTCCTCTCGCTTCTGCACGTCCTCGACCACCGTCCCGGCCAGCGTGCCGCGGTCGGCGGGTTGTCCGCCGCTCTCGGCGTAGAAGTGCGTCTCGTCCAGCGTGACCGCCCGGCCGTCCACGTCCGCGACGGTCGCCTCGAAGCGCCGTACGTCGGGTTCGCGTGCCGCGAGTTGACTCATACCAGTCGGGAGTCGGCGCGGTGACTAAAGATTCACGCTCCGCGGGGGTGTCGATTCGACGGCGACAGTCGCCACGGAGTCGCGGTCGATATCAAAACCTATCCGCGAACCGACGGAATCTCCTCGCATGCCCTCCAGACGTGCGGTCATCGCGGGCACTGGCACGGTCGCGGGCGGCGTCGTCCTCGGATGGGTCGCGACCGGCGGTCTCGCCCAGACCGGACGAGTCGTCCGGAAGCGCATCGGCGTTTCGTGGGAGTACGGCGGCGGTGAACTCTGGCACGGAGACCTCCTTCAGACACACATCGGCCCGGACGGCGAAATCGGCCTCGCGTACGACCCATCGTACGTCGGCCCGGCCGTGACCGGCCCGCGAGACGTCTCGGTCGGCGACCACCTCCACGAGGCGTTAGAAGACGAGTTCCGGAACGTCGAGTACCGCCTCGGGGTCTGCGGTACCGCCGACGGTGAGGACTGCGCCTACCGGATACTGCGAGCGGGCCGCGATGGGTTCAATCGCGCGCAACTGGCCGATAGCGCCACTGTCACCGACTTCGCCGACCGACTCTTCGTCCACGAGGTGACCGAGACTTCGGAGTGGTCGGGCACCGCCACCGTGGCCGAGTTCGACTTCGACCGACGACACACCGACCGCGGACGATGACGGACGACCTCACTCCAATAAGTCGGCCTGCACCCGCGCTTTGAGGTAGTCGATGGCGGCTATCGCGGTCGGCGCGGAGAGGCAGAACCCGGCCAACAGCGCCCGGTCGCGCGGACCGAGTTCGACGCCGAGCGCGGCCATGGCGACGACGAACAGCGCCGCAGTTCCGACCACGCCGCCGACGCGCCTGCTCGCGCGACCGAAGTCGAACCCCTTGGCCGGTCGCCACACGAGATTCTCGGCCGCGACCGCGAGACCGACGCCTTCCGCGACCCCGACCAGCGCGTAGGCCCCTGCGGGGTACGCCGGAAGCGGGTCCGGGAGCGCGACCACTGCGAGAACTGCCGCGACGCCCAGCACGCCCGCGGCCCGACTCCTGACCGCGCCGAGGAGCCTCGCGAGCGCCGAGGACTCTTCGCGGAGGGAATCACTGAGCTGATACATGCTCGTCACAACGACCATTCGCGTTATCAATCTTGTCGGGGCGTCCGTCGGGCCGCCGACATCCGAACCGTGTGAGAAATCGCTCTCCCCGAAGAGAAGAAGAGAATCGAAACGGGGATTCGAACGAGACGACCGGCGCGAACCGAATCAGGCCACCTCTTCGACCGCCGACTGGAACACGTCGAGCGCGAGTTCGATTTCGCGCTCGGTCACGTCGAGCGGCGGCAGGAGGCGGAGCGTCTTGTACCCGCACCCGAGCACGAGCAGGCCGCGCTTCAACGCCGCCTTGACGACGGCCTCGCGGCGCTCCTTGGTGTCGAACTCGACCGCGAGCATCAGTCCCCGGCCGCGGACGTCGATGGCGTTCGGCAGGTCGGCGTCTTCGAGGAGTTCGCGCATCTGGCGGCCGCGCTCGGCGACGTTGTCGAGCAGGTCGTACTCGTGGATGGCGTCGATGGTGAACACGCCCTGCATCGAGTCCACGATTTTTCCCGCGCCCCACGTCGAGGAGAGGCGGGCCTTCTCCTTGGGGAACATGTCGGAGTTGGCGACGGTCGCACCGGCGCGGAGACCCTTCGCCGACGTGATCACGTCGGGGTCGAGGTCGAGGTGGTCCACGGCCCACATCTCGCCGGTCCGGCCCAGTCCGGACTGAATCTCGTCGGCGACGACGTTCACGTCGAAGCGCTCCCGAATCTCGGCGAGGTCGCTGACGAAGCCGTCGTGGGGCACCCGGTAGCCGCCCTCGCCCTGCACGGGTTCGATGATGAGGTACGCGACTTCCTCGGGGGCGATGACGCCCTGCTCGGGGTCGAGTTTGTCGGCGAGGACGTTGCCGCCCGGCCCGTCGGTGAGCCACTGCTTCTCGTAGGCCTCCTGCGTGGAGGGGTAAGGGACCGAGACGACGCCGCCGATTTCGGGGTAGCCCTTGCGGTGGTTCACCTTCGAGCGGTTCAGCGAGAGCGCGCCGAGCGTCCGGCCGTGGAAGGCACCGTCGAACGTGAACGCTCGGTGACCGCCCTGCGCGTAGCAGATTTTGATGGCGTTCTCGACCGCCTCCGCTCCCGAGTTCGAGAGGAAGACGGTGTCCATGTCGTAGTGGCTCGTCAGGTCGGTCAACCGGTCCATCAGTTGGGTCGGGCCGGGGAGTTCGGGGTCCTCCGGGGGCCACCCGCCCGCGGCGTAGAAGTCCTGTCCGGCGATTTTAGTCGGGTCCACGAGGTCGAACTCGTCGAACTTCTCCATGATTTTGGGGTTGTTGTACCCCAGCGGCGCGGCCGCGACGTGGCTGGTGAAGTCCATCAGGACGTTCCCGTCGATGTCGGTACAGAACGGTCCGATGGCCTCCTCGGTGAAGTCCCACACGAAGTCGTAGACGTAGGTGCTCGGTGCGGAGAACTGGTGGTGGTAGTCGGCCCACTCCTGTGCCCGTTCGCCGGGCATCCCATCGACCGTCGGTTCTGCGGAGTCTCGGTCCATGAAGCGTGGTTGGGACACACACCCTTTAATTGAATTGGTTCGTTGCGCTTCGGGCAATACTTGCAACAGCTCCGAGTTCCGCCGCCAAAGTTAGATTGCCGCCAGTACCGCCGCGAGCGCCGACCCGGCGAGCAGCACGCCGCTCCACGCCGCGACCCGGAAACTGAACGCCCGGTTCGGCGCGGAGAGGGTCAGCGCGGCCTTCACCGCGATCGAGGAGGCGGTCGCCAGCAGGATGCCGAACACCGAGGTCTGGTAATCGATGGTCCCGCCCATGTAGAGCAAGACCGCCGAGGAGGTCGCGCCCGCGCTGGAGACGAGTCCCGAGAGGAGCGCGGTCACGTAGAACCCGGCCGACCCGAACTGCTGCTGGGCGACGGCACCGCCCACGATGACCAGCAGGAAGATGGCTCCGAACCCGAGCGCGTTCCGGAGCGAGAACGGGCTTTCGAGGTCGATGTCCACGTGTTCGGACCAGTCGGCGGCGTACGCCGCGATGGCGACGCTCCCGAGGATGACCGCGCCGAGCGGAAGTACCGCGCCGTAGAGGACGGGCTTGGAGCTACCGAACGTGAACGCCAGCGCGATGGCGAGGTTCCGGACCGCCATCGCGGCGTCGGCGAGCAGGATGGCCGCCACGCCGTAGGAGGCCGCCTCGGGGCGCTGACGGACGTGGTCGAGCATCGTCCCGACCACCGCAGTCGAAGACGCGAGGCCGCCGAAGAAGCCCGTGACCGCGATACCCCGGCCGCCGTAGGTCGTCACGACCGCGTAGTTGACGATGCCGATGGCCGCCACCGTGACGACCATCAGCCAGACCGTCCGCGGTTGGATGCCGTAGGCGAACTGTTCGTTCGGGAGCAGCGGGTAGATGACGAACGCGAGGATGGCGAACTCGACGGCCGACCGGAGTTCCTCGCGGGACATCCCCCACGCGAGACTGTGGAGTTCGCGCTTGAGGACGAGCAGCAGCGACGACAGCACCGCCACCGTGACGCCCACGAGGATGTACCCGTCCATCACGAGCGAACCGACGCCGAAGGCGACCAGCATCGACACGGAGGTGGTCAGCGAGAGGCCCTCGTCTTCCTCCTCGTCGGCCATCAGGCCCTGAACGCCGAGCATGATTCCCTGCACGATGACGAGCAGGCCACCGAGCAGGAGGAGTTCCTGTCGGTCGAGCAGGGTGAACACCGCCCCGAGGAGGCTGATGAGGGTGAACGTCCGAATCCCGGCGGGCTTGTGTGACCACTCGCGCTCCAGTCCGAGGAAGAGTCCGAGCGCGGCGGCGAGCGCGACGCGGACGACCTCACTGTCCAGCGGTACCTGCGTGAGGAACTCGACGATACTCGGCACTTCTCCCACTATGACGACGTGCGTATAAATATCTCTCCCCGAGACGTCCGGAGTCGCGACGGTTCGCCGCGAAAGCACCGGTCCCGGACTCTCCTAACTGCGAACATTTTTATCACAGCGCTCCAGTGCCAAAGGTATGGTCGGCGGTTTGAACATCGACCGCGCGCGAACCGCTTGGTGGCTCGTCGGGTTATCGCTCGGCGTAGCCGTGCTGTTCGTCGTCTACTCGTTCATCGGGACGTTCGTCTTCGGTATCTTCCTCTACTACGCGACCCGACCCGTGTACAAGCGACTTCGGCGACGCGTCCGTCCGGCGAGTCTCGCGGCCGCCACCGCCCTGTTCGCGCTGGCGCTCCCGGTGTTGCTGTTGATGGCCTACACCGGCGCTATCGCGCTACAGGAGTTCAACAACATCGCCAATCGGACCGACCTCGACGTCCTCCAGACGACGATTCAACCGTACATCGACGTCTCGTCGCTCGCCCGGAGTCCCGAGGAGTTGCTGGCGAACCCCGACCCCGCGCTGGTCAGCGAGTTCGGGAAGGCGGCGCTCGAATACGTGGGTCTCATCGGCAACGCGATACTCCACCTGTTCGTGATGATAGCCATCGCGTTCTACCTGCTCCGAGACGACCACCGTCTCTCGCGGTTCTTCCGGCGGCAGTTCGGCGACGAGGGCGGAGTGGTCGAAGCGTACCTCCGGGCGGTGGACAGGGACTTCAACAGCATCTTCTTCGGGAACATTCTGAACGCGCTGCTCACGGGGACCATCGGCGCGGCCTCGTACAACCTCATCAACATGTTCGCGCCCACTCAGGTTGTCGTGCCGTACCCGACCCTGCTGGGCCTGCTGACCGGGGCGGCCAGCCTCATCCCCATCGTCGGGATGAAACTGGTCTACTTCCCGGTCTCGGCGTATCTCGGGGCCGAGACCGCGATGGCCGACCCCGCGTTCCTCTGGTTCCCGGCGCTGTTCTTCGGCGTCTCGCTCGTGGTCGTGGACACGATTCCGGACCTCGTCCTCCGACCGTACGTCTCGGGCCGGAACCTCCACGTCGGACTCGTCATGCTGGCGTACATCTTCGGCCCGCTTCTGTTCGGGTGGTACGGCATCTTCCTCGGCCCGATGATACTCGTGCTGGTCGTCCACTTCGTTCGCATCGTCCTGCCGGAACTGGTCGCGGGCGAGGACATCCGACCGTGGGCCGTGGACCCGACCTACCTCTTCGAACCCGAGACGCCCGAAACGCGGACGACGGAGACCCCCGGGGTCGAGACGGCCGAGACGGACGCCGTGGACGAGGGCGTGGGCGTCTCCCACCAGTAAGACGATGTTTCGTCGGCGGGCCGACGCGCGGACATCCTTCGGACGAGTCGGAGTGAAGGACGACCGATTGGAGAGCAGAGTGTAGCGGGCGGCGGAAGCGGGACAGCGGTTCAGGGGGCAGCGAGCGGAGGACGGCGAAAACGGAGGACGACGGTGGGCAGAAGTTCACCATACGGTCGGCGAGACGCACTCTCCGCGCCGTAACTAGGTCAGAGATCGGGAGCGGACGATGCGGGTTCTCGCGGGAGGACTGTCCGCGATGCTCCGGGCGGCCGACCGGCGTCGCTGGCGCTCCGCGGACACGTCTCAGGCCTCGACGCTCAGGTCGATGTACTGGGACTCCCACTCGCGGCGGGCCTCGATTTCGCGGTCGCCGCGTCGCGTCAGCGTGTAGAAGTTCGTCCGACGGTCGCGCTGGCCCTTCTCGACCAGCCCCTTATCGACCAAGGTGTCGAGGTTCGGATAGAGTCGGCCGTGGTGAATCTCCTTCTCGTAGTAGTTCTCCAGTTCGTCCTTGATAGCGAGACCGTGCGGTTCGTCCAGTCCCGCGATGGTGTACAGCAAATCTCGTTGGAATCCTGTCAGGTCGTGCATCGGTAACGTACGAACTAGGATACCGATGGAAATGAAGATAACGGCCCCTCGTGACCGACTCTCGGCGTGTAATCGACGCGGTACGTCTCCGGAGAATCGAGGGCGGAACACGGACATCTCCGGTCACCGTCAGGAGAGGCAGCGACTTTAAGACGCTCGTCTTCCTGTCTAGGAGTATGCCAGAGGAAGTTCTGTTCGAGACCGAGCGCCGGATGGACCGAACCGACGTGGCCTCCTACCTCCGGACCGTCGCCGAGAAGTTGGAGTCCGGCGGCGACATCACGCTGTCTGCGGGCGACCAGTCGGTGACCCTCGACCCGCCGACGCAACCGACGTTCGAAGTCAAGGCCGAACGCGAGACGCCCACTGGCGGCGGAACGGGCGAACTCAGCATCGAGTTCGAACTGGAGTGGGACGAGGACGACAGCGGCGGCGGCGAGACCGACACCGGACTGGGGATAGAGTAGGTTCCTCAGACCGGAGACCTCAGGAGACCGTAGCCTCGAACACGACTCAGAATTTCGTCCCGACTCGACAGTGGGAGTTACGGCTACCGACCGAGAGCGAGGCGACGCCTCGGGGTCGAAGATACTCGGAAAGGAATATGGAAAGGAAAGCGGAAAACGCGGGGGTGAAAAAGCCCCGCGAACCGCTTGCCGCCCTGAATTGGTCCCCGCTGACGCTTCGGCCCTCCAAGCGAAGCGTCAACTGGAACAAAACGCCCTAAGAACTTAAACCTAACGCCGCCGGAACCTTGTACCGATTCCGGGGCTGAACACCAGTTTCGGAACCGCCACCGTGAAACATTTCGAAAACGTTAGACAGTCTATATGTGTTCCTCTTCGAGGACCCATCCGAGCGCTCGCTTGTAGTACGTGAACATCTGTCGAACGCCCTCGTGACGCATGTTCTCGTCGTCGAGTTGCTCCTTCAGGAACTCGTACTGCTCGCGGATCTCCTCTTCGTCTCTCATGTACCGAGGATTCGGCTTCGCGCGTAATGAGTTCGGTGGGATTCTCCGAGAGAGGGGACGAGTCGCCGCACCGACTCCGCTACTTCCGGTTCAGGCGCGAGAGACCGTGCCAGATGGCATCGACCATCCGGTCTTCGCCCTCGCCGTCGGCGTCGGTCCATCCGCGGGCCAGCGCGTCCTCGATGACGGCGAGGTCGTGGTTCTCGAAGTTGTTCATCCCGCGGAACGCTTCGAGCGCGTCGCGGTCCTCGCCGCCGAAGTTCCCGGCGGAGTCGCTCGCGGGTTCACCGCCGTCGTAGAATCCGAGGTCGGCCAGCGTCCCCGCGACCTCCGCGGCCGTCTCGCCCGAGAGTTCGCGCACGTCGTCGGGTTCCTCGCGTTCGAGCAGGGTCACGTCGTAGATTTTGAACGCGCGTTCGAGTTCGTCGATGGGTGCCTCGTGGTCGTCCACGCGCACGTCGATCCA
This sequence comes from Halorussus aquaticus, assembly GCF_024218795.1. Lineage (GTDB taxonomy): Archaea > Halobacteriota > Halobacteria > Halobacteriales > Haladaptataceae > Halorussus > Halorussus aquaticus. Next base: position 554,742 of record NZ_CP100400.1, on the reverse strand, counting down.
GCGGTCGTTCTTCCCGTCGTACCCGCCCTCGGGCTTGGCGACGTAGAGGGCCGCGCTCTGCTCGCCGCGCTTGTCGCCGCCCGCTTCGTTACCGGCGTGGAGGGCCGCGAGGAGTCGCTCGGGCAGGCCGCCATCGGTCTCCTCGTAGGCGGTCTCCATCGCGCGCAGCGTCTCCTCGTTCTCGAGGATGTTTCCCTGCACGGTGTAGGTCTCGCCCCGTCGGTCGCCCGCGAACTCGAAGCACTCTTCGCCCGTGAACGCCGCGACCGAGCCGTCCCGTCCGACGACGCCGACCTGTCGCCGGGCCGCCTCCGGGTCGTCGTCGGTCAGCGCCGCGACGACTTCCTCGGCCGACTGGCCCTCGCGGAGGAGGTCGAGACCGTCCGGGCCGTACGCGACGTTGGCGAAGCTCTGCGTCGCTATCGCTCCGGCGTCGGCGCTGGCGAACGGCACGACGGAGCCGACGCTGACGAACTTCGATTGGACCGCCACGCCGATCGCCTCGGTGTCGGGGTCGCGCGCGACGATGGAGAACGTTGCTGGGCGCGGTTCCATGCCCGAATCGTCGGAAGCGACGACGAAAAGCGTTCGCCCGGCGACGTCAGTGTCCGGTTTCACCTCCGGCGTCGCCTCGGCGGTCCGGCCCGTCGCCAGTCCGCTTTCTGGCGGTGAGCGGTTGACGCTTCTCCAGTTCGCAGTCGAAGCTGGGGTGCTCGGCGAAGTGATGCACGAGCATGTGACGACGCCCGCCGGTCAGTCCGGATTGGCCGACGTCCTCGGCGGTGAACTCGTCGGGCAATCGGTCGTAGCGTCGCCGGAGGGCCGCGAAGCTCTCGAACACCTTGCGGTGGCCCGACGAGTCAGCACACCGTCGGGCGACGACGTAGCTTCCGTCTTCGCGGTGTGTCCCGACCGTGCGTACGAACTCGCGGCGCTCGGTCAGCGCCTCGCCGAGCGCCGCGCGTAGCCGGTCGGCCTCGGCTCTGGTGAGTTCGTGGGTGTCTCCGGCGACGGTGACTGCGACCGTCTCGTGCGCGTCGGCGGGACCGTCGCGGTTCTCGTCGTCCGGGTCGGGGGAGGATGAGTCGGAACGAGAGTTACACTCCGCGGAGAATTTCTCGACCAGCCGCCGACTGGCGACTTACTCTATCCTCGGACGCCTCGGTCGTGAGGCCGTGGCTCGACATGGAGTGTGTGTAACGAAAGCAGGGTAATAAATGTCGGGGAACGCCGCGGAAATCCATCACACACCGCTCTCGCGGGACGACTCACCGTTCCGCGGCCAGCAGCGCCGCGACGACGACGTTGTACACGACCAACCCCGCCAGCACCGCCCCGACCGAGAGCGCGACGAAGGTCGCGCCGACGACGACGCCGTCGCCCGGTTCGCGCGCGACTGCCACCGCGACGGCAGACGGCACGAGCAGTACGAACCCGAGCGGAACGCCGTACGCGCGCCAGAACTCCCTCGAAACCGGCACGCGAAATTCGAGTAGTCGGCGCTCGCCGCCAGATTGCATACGTAAGTGTACCATCGCTGTCTGGTATAAGTTTTCAGGTAATCGGGAGTTCTCGTTCCGGCGTTCCGACCTAATCCGGGGTGGGAGAGAGTCTCAGCGGTCGAAGTGGCGAGGGGCGACTTCCGGGACCGGACAGCACGACCTCCGTACTCACGGCGACCGGACTTCCGACGCCCGCGCCGAGGACTACGCTTCAGACGTCGGCCGCTTCCAGAAAGTCCAGAATCGCGGCGTTGAACCCCTCCGGCTCTTCGAGCATGGCGAGGTGGGCCGCGTCGCGGACTTCCGCGTACTCGCAATCGGGAATCCCGTCGGCCAGTTCCTCGTGGTACGCCGGCGGGGTGAGGTGGTCGTGTTCGCCGACGACCGCGAGCGACGGAACGTCGACGTCGCCGAGTGGGTCGCGCACGTCGAACGCGTGGCAGGACTCGAAGTCGCGGCGCGTGACGCGCTGGCCGACGCCTCTCATCGCCTCCGTGGAGAGTTGGACGTACCGGGAGTCGGCGTCGTGGAAGAGGCGGTCCTCGCCGTGGAGGAACTCGACCGCCCGGTCGAAGTCCGAGTCGAGCCACCGGAGCAGGTCGTCCAGCACCGGGAGTTTCGCCCCAGTCCCGGCGAGGACGAGTCCGTCGAAGTCGTGGTCGCGCTCGATTACCAGTTGGAGCGCCACCGCCCCGCCGAGAGAGTTACCGACCAGCACACCCGCGTCGGTCTCCTCGGCGACCGCCAGCACGTCGTCGGCGTAGGCCGAGAGCGTCTCCCACCCGAGGTCGGCCTCGAAGTCCTCCGATTCGCCGTGCCCGCTCAGGTCGAGGGCGACGACCGGACGCCGACCGGCCAGTCGGCCGAGTTGTGCCTTCCAGACCTCGTGAGTGCCGCCGGACCCGTGGACGGCGAGTAGCGGTGACCCCTCGCCGCCCCGGTCGGCGACTCGATAGGCCGTGGCCCTGCCGTGGTGTGTGACCCGTTGCATGACGAACTCTTCGCGCGGACGAGACAACAAACCTCCGGTCGGCGGTTCGGGCGACTCCCTGAAGACGGTTCGCGAGGCCCGATGGCGTTCCGGCCGACGTATTTCTTGAACCGCAATTCGTCTCTAATCGACTACCCCGACGCCTTACCGCGGTTTTTCAGAGAAAGGCTTAAGTAGTATAGACCCTAACCTGTAGTTAGCATCAAATGTCATTGAAGCACATCACCGAACGAGACGACGTGTTCGCCCGGCGCTACGACTACGGCGACGAGGAGGTTCTCGTGGCCGACCTCGGCGACGCGGGCGAGGCGTCCGTGGACGTCCTCGGTAACGAGGCCATCGTGGTCTTCGAGGACGAGGACGGTACCCGCCAGATAGAGCTCCAACTGCCCGACGGCGGGGCGGAAGCGTTTATCACGAACGGCGTCCTCACTATCGAGGTGGGACTATGAAACTCACTGTCAAGCCGTTAAAACAGAAAGACGCCGGTCGCGGACTCGCCGCCGTGGACCGCCAGTCCATGCACGAACTCGGCGTCGAAAACGGCGACTACATCGTCATCGAGGGGAAGAACCAGAGTCGGGCGGTCGCCCGAGTCTGGCCCGGATACCCCGAGGACGAGGGCCGCGGCGTCGTCCGAATCGACGGCCAACTCCGTCAGGAGGCGGGCGTCGGCATCGACGACAAGGTCAGCATCGAGAAGGCGGACGTGAAGCCCGCCACCTCGGTCACCATCGCGCTCCCCCAGAATCTCCAGATTCGGGGCGACATCACGCCCCACATCCGGGACAAGCTCAGCGGACAGGCCATCACGCAGGGCCAGAACGTCCCGTTCGGCTTCGGCCTCATGGGGATGGGTTCCGGACAGTCCATCCCGCTGAAGGTCGCCAGCACGAACCCCGAGGGGACGGTCGTCGTCACCGACTCGACCGAGATAAACGTCAGCGAGCGCGCCGCCGAGGAAATCGCGCAGGGCGGCGCTGGCGGCGAAGGCACCCCCAGCGTGACCTACGAGGACATCGGCGGTCTCGAAGGCGAACTCGAACAGGTCCGGGAGATGATCGAACTGCCGATGCGTCACCCCGAGCTGTTCAGTCGCCTCGGCATCGACCCGCCGAAGGGCGTGCTGCTCCACGGCCCGCCGGGGACCGGCAAGACCCTGATGGCGAAGGCCGTCGCCAGCGAAATCGACGCGCACTTCCAGACCATCTCGGGTCCCGAGATAATGTCGAAGTACTACGGGGAGTCCGAGGAGAAGCTCCGCGAAGTGTTCGAGGAGGCCGAGCAGAACGCACCGGCCATCATCTTCATCGACGAACTGGACTCCATCGCGCCCAAGCGCGAGGAGGCCGGTGGCGACGTGGAACGACGCGTCGTCGCCCAACTGCTCTCGCTGATGGACGGTCTCGAAGAGCGCGGTGAGGTCACCGTCATCGCGGCCACGAACCGCGTGGACGCCATCGACCCCGCGCTCCGTCGCCCCGGACGATTCGACCGCGAAATCGACATCGGTGTCCCGGACCGCGAGGGTCGCCTCGAAATCCTGCAGGTCCACACCCGCGGGATGCCCCTCGCCGACGGCATCGACCTCGAAGAGTACGCCGACAACACGCACGGATTCGTCGGCGCGGACTTGGAGAGCCTCTCGAAGGAGTCGGCGATGAACGCGCTCCGTCGCATCCGTCCCGAGATCGACCTCGAATCCGACGAGATTCCGGCCGACGTGCTGGACTCGCTGCAGGTCACCGAACGGGACTTCAAGGAGGCGTTGAAGGGAATCGAACCCTCGGCGCTCCGCGAAGTGTTCGTGGAAGTCCCCGACGTGACGTGGGATCAGGTCGGCGGACTCGAGGACACCAAAGAACGCCTCCGGGAGACCATCCAGTGGCCGCTGGACTACCCCGAGGTGTTCGAGACGCTCGACATGGAGGCCGCCAAGGGCGTGCTGATGTACGGGCCGCCCGGAACCGGCAAGACCCTGATGGCGAAGGCCGTCGCTAACGAGAGCGACAGCAACTTCATCTCGATCAAGGGCCCCGAGCTCCTCAGCAAGTGGGTCGGGGAGTCCGAGAAGGGCGTCCGCGAGATGTTCAGCAAGGCCCGCGAGAACGCCCCGACCGTGGTGTTCTTCGACGAGATAGACTCCATCGCGGGCGAACGCGGCGGCGGACAGGGCGGCGGCTCCGAGGTCAGCGAGCGCGTGGTCTCCCAGCTCCTCACGGAACTGGACGGACTGGAGGAACTCGAAGACGTGGTGGTCGTCGCCACCACGAACCGACCGGACCTCATCGACAGCGCGCTCCTGCGGCCCGGACGCCTGGACCGTCACGTCCACGTGCCGGTGCCCGACGAGGACGCTCGCCGCGCCATCTTCGAGGTCCACACCCGCGACAAACCGCTCGCGGACGACGTGGACCTCGACGAGTTGGCCGCACAGACCGACGGCTACGTCGGCGCGGACATCGAAGCCGTCACCCGCGAGGCGTCGATGGCCGCCAGCCGGGAGTTCATCAACAGCGTGGACCCCGAGGACATCGACGAGAGCGTCGGGAACGTCCGCATCGACGCCGACCACTTCGAGCAGGCGCTCGGCGAGGTGACGCCGAGCGTCACCGAGGACACCAGAGAGCGCTACGAGGAGATCGAAGAGCAGTTCGACTCGGCCGACCCCGAGGCCGAGAAGGACCAACTGGGCCGGACGTTCCAGTAGGACCTTTTACTGCGGGCGACGCACGAACGCGCCGCCCTTGTAAAAGCTCCACCAAAAACACGGCGTCACCCCCTCACTCGGCCCTCACTTCGTTCGGGCCTCGTTCGAGGATTCCTTGGTCCGCTCGCTCACGGCGGACTGCGGTGTACTCATATGGTTGTAGCAATTTTTCGAGAATAGAACGACAGACCTGAGCGTAGCGACTGCTGATTCTTCGGGTGCTAAAACCGACTACTCAAGTCTCTCGGCCGCACCGCGTTCCACGAGCGGTTCGGCGTTCGCTTCGGGCAGCGTCACCACGTCCTCGCTGGCGAGGTCGTAGGTGCGCTCGTCCACGCCGAGAATCTCGCCCACGTCGTCGGTCAGACGGACCGTCGTTCGCTCGGCCAGACCGTCGAGGGGATCCGAGTCGGACTCCGACGCCTCGCCCTCCCTCTCGGCCGACTGCTCCGCGTCGGTGTCGGCGACTGCGGCCGCCTCCGCGGTGGCCGGGCGCGCGCCGTCCGCGTCCGACTCGCCGGAGGTCGGCGTCGAGTCGGCGCTGGACGAATCGGCGCTCGCCGAGGCGGACACCGCGTCCGTCGCGCCGTCGTCGCCGCCCATCACGTCGGCGGCGCTCACGTCCTCGTTCGACGCGCTCGCGCTGGCCGTGGGGGCGTCACCGGGGTCGGGTGCGGCCCCCGCGCCGGACGGTCCGGCGGGGTCCGGCGTCGAGTCTTCGCCGACGCCCGCGGACTCCGCGGCGGCCGACTCGACGCCGTCGGCCTCGCCCGAGAGGATGTCCAGCACTTCCTCCTTGTTGGACTCGATGCGTTCGACCAGTTCGGTGAACAGTTCCTGTTCCTCGCCGGTCAACCCCTCCTCGTCGGCGGGCATCCCCGCGGCAGCGAGGCTGGCGCGCTTGACGATTTTGCCGACCCGGCGCTCGTAGACGGCCTCCACCACGTCCTCGGCGGTGTGTATCTCGTCGGTCAGTCGGTTGACCTCGGGGTCGTCGAACGGACTGTCCGAGCGGTCGGCCGCCCGGTCTCGCTGGTCCTTGAGGTCGGCGATGTAGTCGGCGACGTCGGCGTAGAACGACTCCCGGAGGTGCTGGAGGCTGTCCTTCGACCGTTCCTTGCTCTGTACGGTGCGGAGTTCGTCCAGATTCATCGTCGTGCTGTCATGGTCGTTCTGTCACGTTCGGTCGTGCCAGTTCGTCGGGGGTAGTCGCCGTTTCGTCGCGCGCTCGGTCGTCGCGTCGGTCGGTTCTCGTACCGTCCGTCATTCCTTCCCCTTCTCGGCGCGGCCGCGCGCCATCAGGAAGACGGCCACGTATTCGGGAAGCGATACGTCACCTGCCGAGAGCCTAAAGCTTTCGCCGCGGAGTTCGACCGGTCCCGGGTCGGTCACCTCGACGGTCACCTCGTGGCCCTCGAACGTCTCGGGCACCGGGTCGCTGAGGGGGTCGAAGTCGGCCAGTTCGTCGCGCGGGATGCGGGTCACTTCGAGTCCGGTCCCGCCGTGAAGGCTTCCCGGCAGGCGGATGAGTCGCCGGAGGTCGGTGGTCACGGGTTCGTCGATGGCCGCCGACTGGTCGGCGACCACCTTCTCGGTCATCACCTTCGTCAGTTCGCGGATGCCCTGTCCGCCGCGCTCGACGTTCCCGCTTTCGAGTTTCTCGTAGTCCTCCGACACCGCACCGAGGATGGTCCGTGCCCGGCCGTCGCCGATTCCGTCGAACTCCTTGAGGCGTTCGAGCGCGTCGTCGTCGTCCATCGCCAGCAGTTCGTCGGCCAGCGAGAGGAGTTCGCGGTGGACCCGGCGACCCCACCCGCCGTCTTTCTTGAGGACGCGCCGGGTCGCGGTGCCGCCCATCTCGACGCGCTGGATGGCGTCGCGTTCGATGCCCTCGCCCCGGATGTAATCGACGATTTCCCGGCGCTCGTCCCGGTCGAGTCCGCGGACGCCCTCGTCGCGGACGTGGACGTGGTACCCCCGTCCGCCCGAGAAGACGACCGTCAGGTCCGAGAAGCCGAAGTCGTTCTCCAGCAGGTCCAGCAGGTTCTGCACCTCCGCCTTGCCCGCCGCGAGCATCTCGCCGTAGGCGTCCCGCTGGGGGTCCACGCCTTCGAGGTGGTCGGCGTCGATGTCGAACACGAGGTCGGAGTCGCGCCACCCCTTCGCTTCCATCTCGTCGGCACCCGGGTCCTCGTAGCGCCCGGCCGAGAAGTAGACGTGACGCGGGCGTTCGCGCTGGAGGAAGTCGCCAAGTTCGCCGAGTTCCAGCAGCGACTGGTGGCGGACCATCGTCGTCGCTCCCGAGGTCCACGGGATGTACCCCCACTCGCGCGCCTCCGGGTCCGGCGGCGGCGTCTCCTCGGACCCGCGTCCTCCGGCGTCGCCGGACGACTCGGGAAGCCACTCTTTCCGGCGGTAGTGGTCGCGGAACCGACCGCGGAGGTACGCTCGGGTGCGCTCTTCCATGCTGTCTGGGCTATGCTCGGGCCGCGTCTTTAAGGCTATCTATCCCCCACGGATTCGACGCCAGCATCCGCTCGGACCGACGACAGCGTGCGCTCGAACTCGACTCTCCAACAGGAACCGCTCGAACTCGCTCTACCGCCTCGCCGGTCTCGCCGCCGTCAGCCGCGCACGAACTCCGAGAGTCGCTCGGTGAAGCCGCCGCCGTCGCCGAGTTTCAGGTAGTAGGCGTCGCCGCCGTCCTCGTAGTAGTTCTCGATGTGACGCTCCACCTCGAATCCCAGATGCTCGTAGAATCCCAGCGCGTTCTCGTTGCTGGCGCGGGCGTGACAGGTGACGCTGTCGTGGTTCTCCGCGACCTGTCCCACGAGGCGTTTACCGACGCCTTCACCGCGGAATTCGGGCGCGACCGCGAGAAATAGAATGTAGCCGTCGCGTCGGACCGCCGCGAACCCCATCAGATTCTCGTCGCCGTCGCCGTCGCGCGTCAGGAGGACGTAGACAGTCGAGCGCCGGTAGGCGTCGGTGAAAAAGCCCTTGCGCTGTTTCAGGACGTCCTCGGCCTGCCGGATGCGCTCTTTGAGTTCCCACGCCGCATCGACGTGACTCTCGTCGCCGGGGCGAGCGATTTCGGTATCGACGTTGACGCTCACTAGGATGGCGTAGGTCCGTGGTCAATATAATTCCACCGCCCCGTCCCGGACGGCCGACTCGTGCACACTTGCGACGGCCGACGCCTCCGCGGCCGGTCTCGGTTTCCGCCACGACGCTCCGAGGACTATTGAGCGCCACCCGTGGCCCGGCCGTCGGCGAGATAGCGAAACCTTTCCCGCGCCGTTCCGTGAGTGGGAGTATGAGCTACGAACTCCGCGACCACACCGCCGACGTGGCGGTGGCGGCGACCGCACCGACGCTCGACGCGGTGTTCGCCGCGGCGGCCGACGGGATGGCCGCGGCGATGTGCGACGAGATTCCCGAGGCGGGCGGCGAGCGCTTCGAGTTCGACGTGCGGGCCGAGGGCCGCGAGGCGCTGCTGTTCGACTATCTGGACGAACTCATCTACCAGCGCGACGTGCGCGCCGTCCTCCCCGTAGATAACGAGGCCGAGGTCCGAGAGGACCGCGGGGCAGACGATGAGGATGCAGAGTGGGCGCTGGAGGGGAGCGCCCGCGGCGTTCCGCTCGCCGACGTCTCGGCCCGCGACCTCAAGGCGGTCACGTACTCCGAGATGGCGCTGGAGGAGACCGACGAGGGCTGGCGGGCCTACGTCGTCTTCGACGTGTGAGCGAGGCCGGGCATCGACCGTGAACGAGACCCGGCTTTTACGGCGGGCGGGGGCGTCGAACGCGATATGAACTGGCGACGTCCGACGCTCTCACTCTCGTTCGCGGTCCTGCTCCTCTCGGTCTCCGGGACAGCAAGCGCGCACGTCCGGTACGTGGTCGATAGCGCGGCCGACGTGAAGGACGCGCTCGGGTTCCTGCTGGACGTGGTCGCCGACCCGTTCAACGCCGCGCTCCTCGGCGGCGGTGCGCTCGCGGTCGTCGCCGCGCTGGTCGCCTACCTCCGGTTCCGCCCGGCCGAGCGCGACTTCGACGTCCTGCGCGAGACGCTCCGGGGCTACGTCGACCTCGTCCCGTGGATGCTCAGACTCTCCATCGGGCTTCCGCTCGTCGGCGCGGGGTTCGCGGGCTACTTCTTCAGTCCGATCGTCCACGCCGAGGCGCGAGTCCTGCAGGTCGGCATCGGCTTCCTCCTGCTGTTCGGACTGGCGACGCGGGTGGTCGCACTGGTCGGCCTACTCGTCTACGTCTCCGGCCTGCTGGCCGCCCCCGCGCTCGTCCTCGCCAGCGAGTACGTCGGCGGGTTCCTCGCGCTCGTCCTCCTCGGGGGCGGCCGACCCAGCGCCGACCAGATGCTCCAGCGAGTCGCCGACGCGGAGGGGACCCTCTACGGTCGCCTCGACCCGGTTCACGGGGCGGCGTCGTGGCTGAACGCCAGAACCGAACCGTACGACGACTACGCCCCGACGCTGGTCCGACTCGCACTCGGGTTCAACTTCTTCTACCTCGGATTCACGCAGAAACTGTTCGCGCCCGGCCCGGCGCTCGCGGTGGTCGAGAAGTACGACCTGACGGCCGTGGTCCCCGTGGACCCCGGTCTCTGGGTCGTCGGCGCGGGACTGACCGAGATGGCCGTCGGATTCGCGCTGTTCGTCGGCCTGTTCACCCGAGCCACCGCGGCGACGGCGTTCACGATGCTGACCCTGACGCTGTTCGGGCTGGCCGACGACCCGGTGTTGGCCCACGTCACCCTCTTCGGGATGGTGTCGATGCTGTTCATCACGGGACCGGGTCCGCTCGCGGTTGACGACTGGCTACGGGAGCGCGCGTCTGTCGATACCCCCCGCAGCGAGACCGATGGCGAAACGTATTCCGGCAGGACGACCAACTGACGAGTATGACCGCGAACGACGACGGAGACACCACCTACGACGCGGGGGAGGTCACCCTCCGCAAGGTCCGCGACTACGTCTGGGAGATTCCGCAGGAAGGCGACATGCGCGCTCCGGCGCGCGTCCTCGCGAGCGAGACCCTGCTCGACCAGATAGCCGACGACAAGACCCTCGAACAGCTCAAAAACTCGACGCATCTGCCGGGCGTCCGGAAGTACAACGTCTGCATGCCCGACGGCCATCAGGGGTACGGCTTCCCGGTCGGCGGCGTGGCCGGAATCGACGCCGAAGAGGGCTGTATCTCGCCGGGAGCGGTCGGCTACGACATCAACTGCGGAGTCAGGATGATGAAGACCGACCTGACCTACGACGACGTGCGCGGCCGCGAGGAGGAACTCGTGGACGCCCTCTTCGCGAATATTCCCTCCGGACTCGGCGGCGGCGGGGTCGTAGAGGGCGACATCGACACCGTGGAGGCCATCCTCGACCGCGGGATGGAGTGGGCGCTCGAAGAAGGGTGGGCCGTCGAGGAGGACTTGGCCCACTGCGAGGACGAGGGCGTGCGCCACGACAGCGACCCCTCGAAGGTGTCCCAGAAGGCCAAGGACCGCGGGAAGAACCAGATCGGGAGCCTCGGGTCGGGCAACCACTTCCTCGAAGTCCAGCGCGTGACCGACACCTACCTCGACGACGTGGCCGACGCCTACGGACTCGAAGAGGGCCAGATCGTCGTCCTCATCCACTGCGGGAGCAGGGGACTGGGCCATCAGGTCTGCACCGACTACCTCCGGGACATCGAGAAGGCTCACGCTGGACTGCTCTCCCAACTCCCCGACAAGGAACTCGCCGCCGCGCCCGCCGGGAGCCAACTCGCCGAGGACTACTACGACGCGATGTGCGCGTCCATCAACTTCGCGTGGGTGAACCGCCAACTCATCATGCACCGCACGCGGCAGGTGTTCGGGAAGGTCTTCGACTCGGACTGGGAGTCGCTGGGCATGGACCTGCTCTACGACGTGGCCCACAACATCGCCAAGAAGGAGACCCACACCGTGGAAGACGGGGAACAACGAGAGCTCTACGTCCACCGGAAGGGCGCGACCCGCGCGTTCCCGGCGGGCCACGAGGAGGTCCCCGGCGCGTACCTCGACGTGGGCCAGCCGATTATCATCCCCGGGAGCATGGGGGCGGGGAGCTACGTCCTCCGCGGCGGCGAGGACTCGATGGACCTCACGTTCGGTTCGACCGCCCACGGCGCGGGCCGGACGATGAGTCGGACGCAGGCCAAACAGGACTACTGGGGCGGCGACGTGCAGGACGACCTCGAACAGGAGCACATCTACGTCAAGGCCCAGAGCGGCGCGACCGTCGCCGAGGAGGCGCCCGGCGTCTACAAGGACGTGGACGAGGTGGTCCGGGTCTCGGACGCGCTCGGCATCGGCGACAAGGTCGCCCGGACGTTCCCGGTCTGTAACATCAAAGGGTAGTCTGACCTCGCGTGACCGTCTTCTCCCTCGCACTTTCTAACGCGGATTACCGAAACTGGTCTCAGTTGCCGCGGCGGCCGTCTTCCTGCACGCCCTAGCAGTCTCAATAGAATTAGCCACATCTATTTACTCATCCGGCTACGGGCGATGCTGTTCCGAATATCGCGCTGGAGAGTACGACTACTGCAGTCCCGACTGTGACGGCACTCGAACAGAACCGCGGGTTCGCCGTGGCATCGTTCGGCCCGTATAGGCCACGCTATCGGCCGCGAGCGACGAAAATCGTTCGACCAGTCACGTTCCGGTTCGACCCTCCGATTCGTATTTTCGCGAGAGCCATAACTTATGCATAACGTACCCCCATCCGCTCCATCTCCAACCCTACAGATTTATATACCCGTGTGGCTTTGTATATAGTACGATGAATTATTACGATCTGATTCTCGGTCTGATCCCGCTCGCACTCCTCGGCCTGACTGCCCTCCTCACCGTCGTCGGATTCGGTCTCACGACCGCGGTCCCGCTCGCTGGCATGGTCTCGGTCGGGATGATCGGTCACGCGATGTTCGTCCGGACGCCGTCCGAGACGCCGGTCGCTCCGGCCGTCCAGCAGTGAACTGAAAACACGCGATTTACGCTACTACCTCTTCGCTCGTTCTTCGTTTGCGGTCTTCCCCGTCTCTGATTTCCCTTCTTCCGACTCTGCCTTCTCGTTTCACTCAGTAGCTCTTCACGTTCGGTCGGCGTCGGCCGTCCGTCTGACGAATTTATTTGTGTCCGTGCTTCGGTGGATTCCCAATATGCATCAGGACCACCTCGACATGGAGACGGTCACACTCGAACTCGACGAGGGGGAACTCGAACGAATCGACGACATCGCGTTCGCGGACCACCGGGAGAACCGGGAAGCCGCCATCCGAGAACTCCTCGACCAGTACCTGAAACGACGTGCTGACGGTGAACCGACCGACGACGAGGACTGAACTCCGCAGACGAAGAGCGCCGAGTACCGCGATTACGGGTCGAAGTCGAATCGCGGCCCGTCCTCCGACTCTCCTATCGAGGGACCGTCCACCGACGGCGGGACGAACGACCGTTCCTTCGGGTCCACTTCCTCGCCGTCCTCGAACTTCACGAAACTCAGGTAGTAGACCTCGCCACAGCCCTCGCCCTCCGTCTCCGCCGCGCCGCAGACGATTTCCACGCCGTCGGCCGCGCTGTCGTCGAAGTCGTCGTACGCGTCGGCGTACTCCCACCCGTCTAACGGGACGGGCGTCACGCACTTGTCCGCGAGGTACCCCTCACGGTCGAGTTCGGCGATGGCCCCGCACCGCGGGCAGTAGTAGCGAACTGCGGTCATGCGCGGTGGTACGCGGGGAGTGCACTTTCCACTGTCGCCTGTGGACCTCGGACCTCGTGCTGGCGGCTATCGTCGCGCGCTATTGGGGTGGGTGATTCGGCCGACCGAGTGGCGGTGGAGACGGAGGTGGCGCGTGCCGCGACGGAATCGACGGTTCGACCGGAGACGGTCCGGGCGTGAATCTCGGAGCGACGACGTGCCGACCCCGCGGACGCCTCGCTCGCGCCCGGAGAAGCAAGACATTTGGCCCGCGGCGGAGTCCGTTCATGTATGATAGACGAGACGGTCGAGGAGATTCGGGAGATGCAGACCCACAGCTCCTCCGTGGTCGCCGTGAAGGCCGCTCGCGCGCTGGAGGACCTCCGCGAGCGCGAGTTCGCCTCGGTCGAGGACTTCGAGCGCGACCTCGAACGCAACTCCTCCGCGCTCCGGCGGGCGAACCCCTCCCACGCCTCGCTGGTGACGACCCAGCGCGCCATCGTCTCGATGGTCGAGGACGCCGACGCCGAGACCGTCGCGGACGCGAAGGACGCGCTCGGCGACGCCGTGGAGGACGTGGTCGAGCAGGTCGAGACCGCCAAGCGCCGCGCGGCCCGGAACGCCGTGGAGTTCGTGGAGGACGGCGCGACGATTCTGACCCACGACTACTCCTCGACCGTGCTGGAGACCATCGAGCAGGCCGTCTCCGAGGGTCGCTACCTCACGGTGTACGTCACGGAGGCCCGGCCGCGCTACCTCGGGCGCAAGACCGCCCGCGTCCTCGCCGAGATGGACCGCGTGGACGCCCACCTCGTGGTGGACGGGGCGTCGGGTCACTTCCTCCCCGAGTGCGACCGCGTGCTGCTGGGGATGGACTGCATCGTCGGGGACACCCTCTACAACCGAATCGGCACGTTCCCGCTGGCCGCGACCGCCGACCGAGTGGACGTTCCCGTTACCGTCGTCGGGTCGTCGGCGAAACTCGTCGGCGAGGGGTTCCGCTTCGAGAACGACTTCCGGTCGGCCAGCGAGGTCCTGCTGGAACCCGCGGAGGGCTTCTCGGTGGAGAATCCGGCCTACGACGCGACCCCCACAGACCTGCTCGACGCCGTCGTCACCGACGAGGGGGTTCAGGAGTTCTGACTGGCGAAGCGGTCCGGAAATTCTGACCGACGCTGGCGTCGGGGAGTTCTGACCGACGGCGGCGTCCCGCGGTCCGCCCAGCAAGCAAAAGGAGTTGCCCGTGGTCATTTCTCCGATGGACGCGAGGAGCCGACTCGCTCACAACCTCACCGCCGAGTCGGAGGCCTACGGCTACACGCTCACCATCTGGGGGTCGGGGGCGATGCTCATCTCGAAGGTCCAGACACCGGGCCTGTTCGACATCCTCCTGCTGGCGTTCGGCGCGATATTCGGCTTCGGGGTTCTCGGAGCGGTGGCGTTTCGAAAGATGGTCAGAGAGCCGGAGTCCGACGAGACACCCCTCGTCGTCACCTCGATGGTCCACGTCGTCTCGACGCTGGGCAACCTCGTCGTCGCCTACCTGCTGGTCCGGTTCGTCGTCTCCCACTCGACGCCTGGGTGGTTCGCCTTCCCGCTCGTGGGGTTTCAGGCCACGGTGCTGTACAACGTGTTCCTCCTGCTGGAGGATTTTCTCTCGGAGCAGTTCGTCGAAGCCACCAGATTCGGTGAGGACCCGGAGGACGTCGAGTGAGTACGGACTCGCTACGCTACTTCGACCCACTCGCCGCGCTCGTCGCTCTCCTGAATCGCCGAGAGGACGCGCTGGACCGCCAGTCCGTCCTCGAAGTTCGGGTGATAGTCGCCCGACCCGTCGGCGGTTTCACCGCCTCCGCGCCCGGTCTCTGACGCCGCGCCGTCCACCGCCGAGAGGAACTCGTAGTTCTCGTGGACGAAGGTGTGCTCCCAACCGAGGACGTGGCCCGGCGGCCACCAGTGTTCGACGTAGGGGTCGTCCGCCTCGGTCACCAGAATCGTCTCGTAGCCGCGGTTGCCCTTCCGGAGGACCTCCAACTCGTTCAGTCGTTCGAGCGAGAACTTCAGGCTCCCCTCGGACCCCTGAATTTCGATGGTGTGGTCGTTCTTGTGACCGGTCGAGAACCGGGAGGCCTCGAAGGTCGCCATCGTGCCGCCCTCCAGTTCGGCCTGCGCGGAGTAGGCGTCGTCCACCGTGACGGGCCGAGTTTCGATTTCACCGCGCTCCGCTCCGTCCTCGTCGCCTTCGACCGGGCGCTCGTCCACGAACGTCCGGAGGTGGCCCGAGACGCGCTCCACGTCGCCGACGAGGAACCGGGCGAGGTCGATGGTGTGGGCACCCAAGTCGCCCAGCGCCCCGCTCCCGGCCATCTCCGCGGAGTTGCGCCACGACCACGGGGCCTCGGGGTCCGCCAGCCAGTCCTGTAGATAGCGCCCTCGGAAGTGTCGGATTTCGCCGAGAGCACCGTCTTCGATGAGATTCTTCGCGTACCGGATGGCCGGGACGAACCGGTAGTTGAACGCGGTGGCGGTCGGCACACCGGCGTCTTCGGCGGCGTCGGCCATACGCTCGGCCCCGTCGAGGTCGTTCGCCAGCGGTTTCTCGCAGAGGACCGGCGTGCCCGCTTTGAGCGCCGCGACGGAGGGTTCGACGTGGACGTGGTTCGGTCCGAGGTTGTAGAACGCGTCCACTTCCTCGACCACGTCTCTCCAGTCGGTCGCCGTGTTCTCGAACCCGAGGCGGTCGGCCGCGTCCGCGAGCGCGTCCTCGTCGCGGCCGACGAGGACGTGGCGCTCGACGTCCGGGGCGTCCGGGAAGAACATCGGCAGTCGCGCCATGGCGTTGGCGTGGGCTTTACCCATGAATCGGTAACCGAGAACGCCGACTCGAACAGTCATGTCGTCGGGGTACTCGCGGGAGACGCTTAATATTTCAGGGAATCGGTCGGTTCGGGTCGTTGGGTGCCGCCCGGTTCGAATCGCCCGCGCGGCGGACTCCTCACTCGGAGACCTCTTCGGCGAGGACGGACTCGACCGCCGAGGCGAGTTCCTTGAACAGGTCCATCTCCATCTCGTCCGTCGTCACGAACGCGCCGTGGTCGCCGACGATGACCCGAGTCAGGTAGCCGCGCTCGAACACGCGGATGTTGAATCGGTAGCCGCCGAGTTCGGTGTCCTGATACACCGCCTGCGTCCGGAAGCCGAGGCGCTCGTTGTCCGCGAACCCCACGAGGTCCGCGCCGGGGTCGAGGTCCTCGCGGAGGTAGAGTTGCTCCTCGGCGTCCTCGGTGAAGTAGGTGATGCTCCGGAGTTCGTCGCCGACGGACGTTCGGCAGGCGCTGACTAACTGGTCCGCGATGTCGTCTGATGCTGCGTCCACCATACTGGGTACTTCCACCTATAGCACAAAAGTGGTAGCGGCGTTTCGGGATGCAGAGACCGGCCCGACCGTCGCCCCGACAGCGACCGTTTGCTTTAGCCATCGTCCCCGACTACGGGACAGCATGACCGAGCGCGCGATTCGAGTCGTCGCAGTCGGCGTCGTCCGCCGCGCAAGGCACACCGGGCGAGCGACCGGCGGCCGTGAGGCCACCGAACAGGAGACCGACGGCGAGACCCCCGAGGAGTTGCTGGTCGAGCGCCACCGCGACCCCGAGTCGGACGAGACGTTCTACCGACCGCTCGGGGGCGGCGTCGAGTTCGGCGAGCGCGGCGAGGAGGCGCTCCGCCGGGAGTTCCGGGAGGAACTGGGCGTCGAACTGGCGGGGGTTTTCCCCGTCGAAACCTACGAGGACGTGTTCACGTTCGACGGCGAGATCCGCCACGAGGTGTGGCGGGTCTACGAGACCGACATCGTGGAAGACTGGCCCTACGAGCGCGAGGAGTTCACGGCCCGCGAACCCGACACGGGCGAGGAAATCGAGTGCGTCTGGAAGTCAGTCGCCGACTTCGAGGACGGCGACACCCTCTATCCAGAGGCGTTGCCGTCCGCACTCTGACTGCAGAGTCACTCGGCGTCTCGACCGGTCGTCTTCGGGACGGCGACGACCGACCCGAGAGCGGTACCGACGATAGCCCCGAGCGCCGCACCACCGACCGCTGCGGGTTCGCCAGCTAGATCGGCACCGAACAGGAAACCGACACCTCCGAGCGCGGTCATCGGAACGAGAATCTCGACGGGTCGCGGACGTGACATCGGGACGACGATTCGCGCTCCCGGACAAAGTACTGGTGGTATTCGAAGAACGGGACCGCCGGGAGGTCGCCGTCGAATCCCGGGTTACGCCCAGTATGCCTCGCCGGGTCGGTCGCGGAACACCGCGCGCTGGAGCATCGCCACCGCCTTCTCCAGTCCCTCGTTGGAACTGGTCAGCGAGTCCTCGTGTTCGATGGAGAGCGCGCCGTCGTAGCCCACCATCCGGAGCGTGCTGACGACGTCCTTCCAGTGGTCCTCCCCGTGGCCGTACCCGACCGACCGGAACAGCCACGAGCGGTCGGCCTCCTCGTCGTAGGGCGTCGTATCGAGGACGCCTTTGGTGCGGGCCTCGGCGTCGTAGACCTTGGTGTCCTTGGCGTGGAAGTGGTGGATGGCGTCGTGTTCGCCGAGGAAGCGGATGGCGTCGGTGATGTCGATGTTCTGCCAGTAGAGGTGAGAGGGGTCGAAGTTCGCGCCGATGCGTTCGTTGGTCGCCTCGCGCAGGCGCAGCATCCCCGATGGCTCGTACACCAGCATGTTCGGATGCATCTCGATTGCCACGTCCACGCCGTGGTCGGCGGCGTGTTCTGCGAGGTCCGACCAGTACGGGACGGCGACTTCCTCCCACTGGTACTCGTGGGCCTCGGCGTGTTCTCCCGGCCACGGTGCGGTGACCCAGTTGGGCGTCTCGTCGTTCGGACTCCCCGCGGGAAGCCCCGAGAAGCACGTGACCGTGTTCACGTCCAACTGGTCGGCGAGTTCGATGGCCTCCCGGAGTTCGGTGTCGGCCTCCTCCGCCGTCTCCTCGTCGGGGTGCAGCGGGTTGTTGTGCGTCGCCAGCGCCGAGATGCGCATCTCGTACTCGTCCAACAGGTCGAAGAGGTGGTCCTGAGCCTCGTCGTCGTCCAGATACTCCTCGCGGGGCAGGTGGGAGTCGCCGGGGTGGCCGCCGCACCCGAGTTCGACAGCGTCCACGCCGATACCGTGGAGGTACGCGAGCGCGTCGTCGAGCGACTGTCCGCCGAGCGGGACTGTGAGAACGCCGATGTCCATGTCAGTTGCACCACGGTCGGCGTAAATAAGATTACGGGAGGGCGGAGCGCGTCGAGAAACGGCGAGAGGCCGATTCGTCGGAGACAGTCGCGCGAGCGTGCGCGAGAGGAAATACTCGCTCGGTGTGGTCACCTTCGTTCTGCGGAGTCACCGTCTGCGAGGCGAAGTCGCCTCCGGTCGGCGAAGCCACTACTCCTCGGCCAGTTGCACGTCGAGGCGGTCTTCGAGCGCCTCGACGAGCGACCCGCCGACGTTGGCCTGATTCGCGCGACCCTGTTCGACCGCGAGCAGGTCGTTCTCCGACACGTCGAGTTCCTCGGCGAGTTCGTCGCGCTGGAGACCCGCGTCGCGTCGCGCCGCTTCGACCGTCTCGCCGTAGCCCGAGACCAGATACGGCAGCGGGTCGTCGTCGTAGTCGGTGCCCTCTTCCTCCCAGTGACTCGAATCGCCGTCGTAGACGCCGCTCGCCTTCGCGGTGTTCTGTGCGGCCTTCCGCTTGCGCTCTCGGTCGTCGTCGGTCGAGGTCTGGGTCTGGGCGTTGTCGTTGTGCGAGGACGCACAGTCCGAGCAGACCTGCAACTGCGCTCCGGCCACGTTGGCCGCGGTCAGCGAGTCGCTCGACTTCCCGCAGAGTTCGCACGAGTCGCCGCTACCGCCGCCGGACGACCCACCAGTCGAGTACTTAGCCATGTGAGACTCAGTTAGGGTACGACGCATTTGAATACCCCGCTTGTCATTCGAACCTGAATACCGTTCGCGCCGACACCTACCGACCGGCTACTCGTCTCTCGTCGTGACTCGGCTAGCTATTCGTCGTCCGTCACGACCCACTAGTTAATGGTCGTTCGTGATTAATTCTCGTGGGAGCATGAACTACGACGCGCCGGACCCCGACGCATCCCCCGAGTTGGACGCCGCGTTCGAGGTTCTCGCGGACGCCCACCGCAGATACGCGCTGTACTACCTTCGGGGCCGCGAGTCGGCGGCGCTCGACGAAGTCGCCACCGTCGTCGCCGGATGGCTCGGCACCCGCGACGACCCCGGCGACATGGTCGCGCCCCGGGACCGCGACAGCGTTCGGACCGCGCTCCACCACGTCCACCTGCCGCGACTCGCGGCCGCCGGGTACGTGAGCTACGACGCCGACTCCGGCGCGGTGACGCCCGAATCGCTCCCCGAGTTCGTCGAGACCGTCCTCGACCGCTCGCTCGCCCAGCAGCGTGACGGGGTCGAGCAGTCGGACGAGTCGGTTTTCGACCGACACACGGGACGGTGACGATGGGACTCCGTCAGTTCCTCGACGCGTTCGCCGACCGCCGGAAGACCGTCACGGTGTTCGCGCCCGAACCCTACGAGGGTCTCGACTCTCACTTCGAGACGCGCAACGTGACTGTCGAACACGAGTACCTCCCGGACGACGGGTCGGGCGGGTTCGTCGTCGTGACCGCCGGCGGAGAGTTCGTCGGAAGCGTCGGCGCGGCCGCGGTCCGCCACCTCGTCTCGCCGCGCGAGTCCGACCTCGAACTCGGCCGGGGCGAGGCGACCCGGACCCACGACGAAGCGACCCGAGCGCTGCTCGACCTGCTCTCGGACACCACGTTCGCCTCGTTCGACAAGCGCCAGATGCTACTGACGACCCGAGAAATCGAGGACCGGGCCTACCGGCGCGGCCGGGGAACGTTGCGGACCGGCTTTCAGTCGCTGTCGGCGCTGAAGGCCCAGCGCGACCTCTACGCCGCGTTAGCGAGCGAGAGTCTCCTCGACGTACACGTCTACGGGGAGCGAGACTGGTCGCCGGACGTGCCGGGCGCGACGGTCCACGAGGACGACGCCGACGAAATCGGCGCGTTCTGGTTCGTCGTCTTCGACGGGGGCGGCGACGACCGTCGGGCCTGCGCGCTCCTCGGCGAGGAGGTCGGAGACGACACCGGAATCTTCCGCGGGTTCTGGACCTACGACCCCGAGACGGTCGCCGACATCGACGCCTACCTCCGGGAGACCTACGGGTGAACGGCGGACGGGTGGCGTACTCGTCGGTTTCGGCAGTCGTTCGCGTCGCTCCGTTACCGGGTCCGCCGAGGTTCTCTAATTCGCCATCGCCGTGCGCCGAGTACGCGCGTTCCGACTGACCCCATTCGCGACGCCGCCCCGACGCCGGAAAGCGATAGACCGAACTACCGGGCACTCGGAGGTGAGACCGATGAGCGATTACTCGTTTACCGTCGACGTGGACGTGAGATTTCAGGACCTCGATACGATGGGTCACGTCAACAACGCGGTCTACGCGACCTACTTCGAGCAGGCCCGCGTGGCCTACTTCGAGGAGGTGCTGGACGTGCCGCTGCACGAGGTGGAGTCCGTACTGGCGAACTTGGAAATCGACTTCCGGCGGCCGGTCCGGTCGGTCGGCGAGGTGACGGTCGGGGTCCGGGTGCCCGAACTCGGGAACACGTCGGTCCCGATGGAGTACGAGGTCCGGGCCGACGGCGAAGTCGCGGCGACCGGCGAGACGGTTCAGGTGGCGGTCGATAGCGAGACCGGGTCCTCTCGGCCGATTCCCGACGCGTGGCGCGAGCAGATACGGGAGTTCGAAGGGCTGTAATCGGCGCTTTCGTACGGTCGAGCGAATCCGATAGCGGGCATCGTTTTATTACTAATGCATGTTTGTTAGAATATACAGTTAACGTTATTGCATTACTGTCTGATAACTTTGCTCATGGGATTATTTGGAAGCGACACGAGTACCGAGACGCTCGACTACGAACCCGAAGGCGACTACGTAACGGCCGAGCGTATCGGCAAGATGGACGACGTTCTCGACGACGACGAAGAGGTGATGTTCGTCATCGAGGGCAAGAACATCCAAGAGAAAGGCGAGGGTCGAGGCGTACTGGGTTCTGACGTGGACGCCAAAAACAGCCTCCTCAGTTCGATTCTCACGGGTGCGACCGACAAGCGACTGGTCTCGAAGATACCCCAGATGACCGGCGACGACGAACAGACCATCCCGTACAGCCGAATCGAGGGCGTGGACCTCGACACCGGACTGGTGACCAAGAAGTTGACCGTCAAGACGAGCGGGAGCGCCTACGAGTTCGGGGTTCAAGATCCCGATGCCGACGAAGTCCGAGAGATGGCCCGGTTCATCCGCGAGAAGATGAAGGAGAGCCAGCAGGCGACCGCGCCAGCGGCCTCCGAACCCGACCCGACCGAGCAACTGAAGAACATCAAGGAGTTGCACGACGATGGCGTTCTCTCCGACGAGGAGTTCGAGGAGAAAAAGAACGACCTCCTCGACCAGATGTAGCCGTCCCGGCGAACCGAGACGCCGCCGTTTTGCGGTCGAATCGACGACCTGCACGAATCGGGTCGGGGGTTCGAGGGACTGTAACCGGCGCTTTCTGAAACGCGTGAACCGTTCGGACCGCGACGGGACCGTTCATCGGTCGCGTTTCGGCCCGGAAATCGGTTCGAGAGTGAACCGTCGTCACGGTTTATTCGCCTCTCGGTGGAACCACCGCGTAGTGAACGACTTCGACCGAAGGCATGCCGCTCGCTCCGCCACCGACCGCGACGCTCCCTCCGAGTGCGAGGCGCTCGCCGACCGCGACGACACCGCCAGCGACACTCTCGCTTCCGGACTCCTGCCGCGCGACTACGCCAGTCGAGGCGCGACGTTCGTCCGGCGTCCAGTTCGCCAGCACGAAGAGACGAGGATGTACCGGGCACTCGCGGTCCGAATCGAAGGCGAACCGACGACGCTTCTCGTCGGCCCACGGGCAGGCGTCTCGCCGACGCAGGCGTACCGCATCGTGGCTATCCGGGGCGTCCGGTCGGGCCGACTGGTGACGGTTCGGTTCCGCCCGACGCAGTGAGGACTCCGAAGGTGCGGTAGTCACGTCGATTACGCAGAAACGGCGACAGCACGTAGCTATCGCTCAAGGTGTAGCGTCCGAAAGGAATTGTGCGTGGGTGCAGTCCCAAGGGACTCCACCTGCATCGTCTCCCGTGGCGAAGCCACGTTGCGCGAGTGTATCGCGCTTGCGATGCGTGGGACCGGATTTGAACCGGCGGACCCCTACGGGACAGCGCCCTCAACGCTGCGCCGTTGGCCTAGCTTGGCTACCCACGCTCGCTCGTTCTCTTGCTGCACTCAGATGTAGACGCTACCCGAATAAAATGCCTTTCGTTTCAACACGGGGACGGCACCGCCACACACGGTAAGGCGTATTTCGTTCCGCTCCCTACGGTCGGCTATGCAGCGACTCGTCGAGCGGCACGTCCCCGCAGTCACCGGACTACTGACAGTCGTCTCGCTCGCGCTGGTGTTCGCGGCCGCGCTCCGCGTCGTGCCCGCTGGCACGCTCCCGCGCGCGCCCGACGCCGTGCTGGCGGCCATTCCGCACGTCAACGCCGTCATCAGCACCGTGGCGTTCGCCGTCGTCGCGGCTTCGTGGCGGTGGATTCGGCAGGGGAAGGTCGCGCGCCACCGCGCGGGTATGCTCGCGGGCGTCGTCCTGTTTGCGGCGTTCCTGACGCTGTACCTCTACCGGGTCGCGCTCCTCGGCCCGACCCACTTCGACGGTCCGGCGGTGGTCGAACAGTTCGTCTACTACCCCATTCTCGGGATTCACGTCCTGCTGGCCGTGGTCTGCATCCCGCTTCTCTACTACGTCCTGCTGCTGGCGCTGACCCGGCCCGTCTCGGAACTCTCGGCGACGAACCACGCGAGGGTCGGCCGAGTCGCGGCCTCGCTGTGGCTGACCTCCTTCGCGCTCGGCGTGGTCGTCTACCTCATGCTCTACCTGTTCTGACTGCGCGGCGCCTCCGCTCCGACACGTCTCCGTACTACCAGACTCACCGCGACAGTTCACCCTCGTAGGTCTCCAGCAGAACCTCCCACGAGTCGTAGCCAACGTGGAAGCGACTGTCGATGACGCGACCGTTGCGCCCGAGTTCGACCGCCTCCCTCGGGTTCCGAATCTGGACCCACCGGAGTTCGGCCTGCGGTCGGGTCTCGGCCGCCGCCTCCGCGTCGGTTCGCGCGCGGTCCTGCTCGCCGTCCTCACGGGGGAATCGCCGGTCGCTCCTGTCGCGGCTACGAGCCATCTTCGTTTTGCACGGTTCCGCGATGATTAACGGTTGTGGCCCGTCAGACCGCCGGATTCGTCTGAGCCGGGTGGCGCGCAGACGACTACTGCGCGTCGCTCTCGCTACCTTCGTCGTCCGTCACGGACTTCCCGCTCTCCACGTCGATGTGGAGCGTCTCGCTCTCGCCGCCCCGGTCGGTCCCGCCACTGCCTCCACTGCCACCGCCCCCGCTGCCGAGGAGTTTCGACCGGAGGTCGTCGGCGACCGACTGGACTTGGTCGCGGAGCGTCTCGACTTCGCGCTCGAACTGTTCGACCGTCCGCTCGACGTGGTAGACCCGGGAAGCGGGGATGCGGCGCACGAGGTCCCGGCCCTCGTCGTCCTCGCCGGTCTTGACCATCCAGTGGTCCTGAAAGTACGCGACGTGTTCGTTCTGGACGTTCTTCTCGACGGTGTCGCCGTCCGGTCCCTCGTAGGTGATAGTCGCCTCTCCGAGGTCTTCTTCGACCATACGGGAACGTCGTCGTCCAGACAAGTAGCAACTGTGGCCGACCGAGTCGAGGCGGTAAGCGGTGCGGCGTGAGAAATCAGTGTATCCCGTACGACCGATGGCGTCCAGACTGCGGACTGTATCGCGCGTCCGCTACAGTTCGGGTCGGGGGTTATCGGCGTGGGC
The DNA here is from genome assembly GCF_024218795.1 of Halorussus aquaticus. Taxonomy (GTDB): domain Archaea; phylum Halobacteriota; class Halobacteria; order Halobacteriales; family Haladaptataceae; genus Halorussus; species Halorussus aquaticus. The sequence goes on along the minus strand of NZ_CP100400.1, from coordinate 530,783 downwards.
CGGGTCCATCTCCTCGCCGTCGATGTCGTAGGGGTACTCGCCGGTGACGCACCCCATGCAGAGGTCGTCGCGGTCCTCGCCGAGCGCGGCCGCGACCGCGTCGGGCGAGAGGTATCCGAGACTGTCGGCTTCGATTTCGTCGCGAATCTCCTCGGTGGACCTGTCGGCGGCGATGAGTTCCTCGCGGGTCGCCATGTTGATACCCATGTAACAGGGCGCGGCGATGGGCGGTGCGCCGATTCGCATGTGGACCTCCGCCGCGCCGCAGTCCTTGAGCAGTTGGACCAGTTGCGTGGAGGTGGTCCCGCGGACGATGCTGTCGTCCACGAGCGTGACCGTCTTGCCCTCCACGGTGGACTTGATGGGGTTGAGTTTCAGGCGGACCGCGCGCTCGCGCTCGTCCTGCGTCGGCATGATGAACGTCCGGCCGACGTAGCGGTTCTTCATCAGTCCCTCCGCGAACTCGACGCTCGCGCCGTCGTCCTGCGCGGCGTCGGCGTACCCCGAGGCGAAGGCGCGCCCGGAGTCGGGGACCGGCATCACCACGTCGGTGTCGATGCCGCTCTCCGCCCAGAGTTCGCGCCCGAGGTCGCGCCGAACCTCGTAGACGAGTTTGCCGTCGATGACGCTGTCGGGCCGGGCGAAGTAGACGTGTTCGAAGAAGCAGTGGGCGGTGTGTTCGCGCTCGAACAACTGGTAGGAGTCGAACCCCTCGCCGTCGGGTTGGAGGACGACGAGTTCGCCGGGTCGCACGTCGCGGACGAGTTCGCCGTCGAGGGTGTCGATGGCGGCCGACTCGCTGGCGACGACGTAGCCGTCGTCGAGTTCGCCGATGCAGAGCGGCCGGTTCCCCTCGGGGTCCCTGACGCCGAGGACGGTGTCGTCCTGCATGATGGTCAGCGAGTACGACCCGTGGATGCGGCCCATCGTGCGCTTGACCGCGCGGACGAGGTCCTCTTCCAGCAGGTTGCGCGCGAGGTCGTGGGCGATGACCTCGGTGTCGCCGTCCGAGGTGAACGCGTGGCCCTCCGCGGCGAGTTCGTCGCGCACCTCGTCGGCGTTGACGAGGTTCCCGTTGTGGCTCAGGCCGAGGGCGCCGCTCCGGAACGAGACGGTGAACGGTTGGGCGCACGATTTGTCCACGCTCCCGGCGGTGGGGTAGCGAACGTGGCCGATGCCCGCGCTGCCGCGAAGACTCTCGATGTCGTCCTCGGTGAATGCGTCGCCGACGAGTCCCATCTCGACGTGGTCGTGCTGCTGGAACCCGTCGTGGGTGACGATGCCCGCCGACTCCTGCCCGCGGTGCTGGAGGGCGTACAGCGAGTAGTAGAGCGGCCGCGCGGCGTCCCGCTCGGTGAGCGAGACGCCGACGACGCCGCATTTCTCGGTCGGTCCCGAGAGGGCCGTCTCGGAGCGTCCCGAATTAGCGTTCTCGGTCGGACTACTGGGGACCGGGTCCCGGCCGTCTGGCATGGTCGGAGATACTGGGCCACCGTAGTAAAAACTCTCGCTATCGTGCGGGATTTTCCGCCAGAAGCCGGAGAAGTACGCACGACCATGCATACTTCCAGTTGTCGCGACGATAGTTCGCGGTAGCGAGCGCAACACCGGTAGGTCGAGTCGTTCAGTCCGGTACCACCGGGTAATCGAGAGAGTCGGCTACCGACGAACTTCGGAGAACTACACCGAGACGAACCGGTTCACGCCACGGCCGCGACGGGCCGAGAAGAGACACGCTCGCCGCTACTCGGCTGACGATAGAGAGAACGGAGAGCCGCATCTTCGGTGGCAGTCGGCGACTACTCGCCGGACTTGCTCTGCCACTCGTAGTCGCGGCGCTTGGCGGACTTGCCGAAGCCGCAACTCGAACACTCCTTCTTTTTCGCGTGATACGACTTCTCGCCACAGCGACGACACTTCACGTGCGTCGTCGTGTTTTTCTTCCCCTGGCTCGGGGTTCCTGCTCCAGTCATGGGCTTATCGACACGAGGTTATCGCCGCGTATAATGGTTGTGTCTTCCTCCTCGGTGTCTTCCAGCACCAGATTCATGTGCTGGTCGTACCCCGTGAGAACGCCCTCGAACTCTTCGCCGCCTTTCAATCGCACTGTGACCTCTTCGTCGAGAGAGGCTTCCAGCACGTCGAGCGGTCGTCCACTCATATACAATAGCGCCACCCGTCTAAGTCTTAAACGTACCGGAAACGGCTCTTCGTGGAAAGTTTCAATATTTAATCAACGAATTGAAGTGTCGCTCGTTCGGGACCGACGCCGAACCGAACGGTACCGGAGACGGCCGAGGAGCGGTCGGCCGAGAGACACCGTTTCACGCGTTCTGTGGCCGGATTCGTGATTTCGACAGTCACATCCAACGAGGCGATGGCGAGGGGACTCGTCAGTCGTACGTCGCCCGAAGATGTGCGACGTGCTCATTCGGCCCAATCGACCATGCGTGAGTAGAGACCCTCGCTCCGGAGGGCGTTCGCGTCGCCGACCAGCACCAACGCCTTCTTCGCGCGCGTGAGTGCCACGTTCACCCGGCGGGGGTCCTCGAAGATGGGACTCTCGAGGTTCTCGGTGGCGACGAACGAAACGACGATGACCTCCTTGCTCGACCCCTGAAATCGGTCCACCGTGTCCACGGTCACCGAGTCGGGTACTCGCCGACCGATTTCGGCGACCTGCGCGCGGAACGGTGCGATGACGCCGATTTCCTCGGGTTCGACGCCCGCCGCGAGGAACTCGCCGACGACTTCGGCCACGCGTTCGGCCTCCGCGGGATTGGTGTTGCCGTCGGTTCGCCCGTCGGGGTCTACGAAGGAGACGCCGCCTCCGCCCCGCAGGTCCTCGGGAAGGTCGGCGTGAGCGACCTCGGGGAGGTCCGCGAGTCGCTGGGCGGCGACCTCGCCCGACGCGGGGCGCAACTCACCGTCGTAGAACTCGCGGGAGGCGAACGCCTGAATCCGCTGGCTCATCCGGTACTGGCGGTCGAGCATCACGCCCGCCTCCGGGTAGTCCTCGATGAGGCGCTCGAACAGCGAGGTCGAGAGCTCGTTCTCGGTCCGCACGACCGGCGGTAGCTGCTGGTGGTCGCCGACGAGGACGAACCGCTCTGCGAGGTTGACCGCCGCGAGCGTGTTGGGTTCGGTCAACTGGGACGCCTCGTCCACCAACGCCGCGTCGAACGACTGCTCGCGCATGACGCGCGACCCGCAGGTCGCGGTGGTAGCGGCCACGACGCTGGCGTCGCGCAGTTCCGCCACGCGCTCGCCGGGGTCGCCCTCCTGCTCCAGTCGCAGGTCCTGCATGTCCTCGCGGACGCCGCTCTCGGTGCCGACGCGGACGATGTCTTCGAACCCTTGGTCGCGCAGGGCTTCGAGCGCGTTGTCCACCGCGCGATTGGTGAAGGCCGAGAGCAGGACACGCTCGCCGCGCTCGACCATCGCTCGTATCGTCCGCGCGATGGTGTAGGTCTTGCCCGTGCCCGGCGGCCCGTGGACGAGCGCGAAGTCCTCGGCGTTCACCGCGAGGTTGACCGCGTCGTTCTGGGCCTCGTTGTTGTCGATGTACGTCTCGCGAGCGTCGTCGAACTCGGGGTCCGCGCGGCCGAACAGCACGTCCTTCCGGCGCTCGTCGCCCTTCAACAGGAAGTCGTGGAGCGCGGTCAGCATCCGGTCGGCCGAGAGTTCCGAGGGGTAGACGTCGAGTCGGCGGAGTTCGACCGGTTCGTCCGCGGTGACGACGACCTCCCCGTCTCGCGGGTCGCTTCGCTCCCCACTCGGCCGGTCCGAATCGCTTCGCGACTCGCGACCCAGTCGCTCCACCCGCGCCAGTTCGGCGTGGCCGTCCACCGGGTCGCCGTCGCTGGCGAGCACTACGTCGCCTTCCCGGATTTTCGAGACAGCGCCACCCGCGCGCTCGGCCCGCATCTCCCACCGGCCGCCGTCGAGTTGGCGGTGGTCGATGGGTTCGAGACCGATTAGAGCGCGGTCGTCGTCCGCGCGTTCTTCGGCGGTCTGCTCCCAGAGTTTCGCGTACTCGGCGTGGGTCGCTCGACGCTCCTCCTCTATCAGTCGGTAGACGCGGTCGAAGTAGTCGCGCTCTTCTTCGGGAATCGCGTCGCCGATTTGGCCCGCCTTGGACTCCTGGTCGAGTCGGCCGGAGACAACCATACAGGTGTCCTGCTCGAAGCAGTACTCGCACTTGGCGTCGGCCTCGTAGCCGGTGGGAACCCCCGCACCGTCCTCCTCCGAAGTGACCGCGTCGTACTCCATCGCCGCGATTTCGTTGCGCGTGCGCACGACGAAATCGAGGAGACCGTCGCCGATGGTGAACTCCTTGGCTGGCGAGAGGTCGCCGTCCTCCTCGGTCCGGTCGAGCGCGGAGTTCTTCGTGTAGAGGAGAGTTCCGGTATCGGCGGGGACGCCCTTCTCCCGGAGGATGAGGGCGTAGCACACCGCCTGAATCTTGTCCTGAAATCGCGGGTCGCGCTTGAGGTTCTTGCCGGTCTTGAGTTCGACGGGCATCCCGCGTCGGAGCGCGTCGGCCCGACCCTTGATACCGAATCGGTCGCTGATGAGCGTCTGCTCGCTCCGCCAGTCGTCCTCGTCGGTGAGGGCACCCTGCGCCAGCCATCCCTCGATGGCCGCCGCGTTCTGACGGACCTCCTCGGCGACCTCGTCGCGCTCCCGACCGAGCAGACCGAGTTCGAGTCCCGCCTCGGCGACGCGTTCGTCGATGGACTCCTCCAGGTCCCGGCCCCGGAGCAAATCTCCGAAGACTTCGTGCACGATGGTCCCTTTGACCACGGGATAGACCAGCGGGATGCCCGACAGTTTGTTCAGGTAGTACATCCGCGGACACTGGACCCACGACCGGATGTCGGTCACGTCGACGAGGAAGGACGGTTCCACGACGACGTACGACTCCTCGCCGGTGGAGTAGGTCGTTTCGCCCCGATACTCGCCCTCCTCGGCGTCGGTCACGAGTAGTTCCATGCCCGGTTCGAGGAGGTCGGCGCTCTCGGTCCACTTGCCCCACAGCGTGACTCGCTTAGGACCGGTGTCCTCGCGGACCGTGACCTCGGCGAGTTCGCGCTCGCCGTACTGCGTACTGACGGTACGAACTTCCCCGATATCGACGACTTCTCCCCGGACGTTCACGGGAACTCGGTAGCGTCCGGCGGTAGAAAAACCCCTACGGTCGCGGACGAACTCGGTCCCAGAAATTGGGGGTGTTCCAAAAGTCGAGGGCGGTCTCCGGATGCGATACGTCTCGGGTGAACCGGCAGTACGTCGCGATTGGACCGTACCACGTACGGTCCGACCGTACTGTCTCTCGGTCTAATCGTGGTTAGTCGGCACCGTGTGGCGGGACGTGACCGCAGTCCGCACACGAGTCGTAGCCGTGGGCGGCCACGAGTTCACCGCTGCATTGTGGGCATCTCATCGTAGGAGTCGGTAGCCGAGTCTAGAGCTTAAGCCTTCCTATAATATAGGTTAAAATCCTATTACCGTATTAGGCCAGCTGGTCCTGCGTCCTCTCCGCGGTTACTTTCTCGGAGAGTCGCGGAGGTCCGACTGACACCCCGAGTGACACCAGTAAATGGGTTTTCGAGGGGTTCCCTACCGGATTTCGAAGGTGCAGTTCTCGATAGTTCGATTCGTAAAGAAAATCACGCGCGCTCCGGACGGCTTATCCGGACCAACCGCCGCGGATGTCGTCGGCTATCTGACTCCGCCACGTCTGGAACCCCGCCTCGCAGTCCGGATTCTCGTCGATGTGGTCGATGAAGCCTGCACCGGGGTTCTGAAGCTCGCTACCGCAGAACGGGCAGTCGCTCGGGTCACTCCACGTTGCTGTCGTTGACATGGACGTTACCGCGACTTCCTGACGTATAAGTTCTGTCCAGATATATTTAAAACACCTTTATTGCCATAATATGGCCCTAATACGTTCTAGGTGTGACCTCTCGGGGAGTTCGTTCGAACCGTTCGGCGTGGAAAGCCAGTTTTGGAGCGAGACGAGGCTGGAAAAGTGACGTAGAGTATCGAGAGAAAGGAGACGACGCCGGTGGAACGGAGACGACGAGAGCGAGCCGGGGTCAAATACCGAGGTCGGCGATGCGGGAATCCCGATTGAGAACCTTCTTCACGATCTCCGGTTCCTCGAGCAGTCGGTGCTTGGTGTGGACTCCGCGCCCCCGACCCCGACCCTTGGTCTCGGAGTTGATGACGTTGAGGAAGTCCTGTTCCTGTAGAATCTCCTGAACGCGGCGCTCGGACAGCGAGTCCATGTCGAGTTTCCGCGCGATGGTTTGGTACTGCCGGTAGATCTGCTGAGTCGGGAACTGGTCGTGGGGCTTGTTCTCGGTCAGTACGGTGAGCGCGAGCAGAATCGCCTTCGCCTGCGTCGGCGCGCCCTCGATGAGTTCGGCGAACCGGTCGGCCTCGGTCTTCTCCTTCGCGGCGTAGACGTGTTGCTCGGTCACCTTCTCGTCTTCCTCTTTGGTCGCGATTCGCCCGGCGTTCCGGAGGATGTCTATCGCCTTCCGGGCGTCGCCGTGTTCCTGCGCCGCCAACGCGGCGGTGAGGGGGATGGCGTCGTCGGAGAGGACCTCGTCCCGGAACGCGTCGGCCCGGTTCTGGAGGATGTCCACGAGCTGGTGGGCGTCGTACGGTGGGAACACGAGTTCGTCGTGCGCGAAACTCGACTTGACGCGCTCGTTGAGTTCGTCGGGGAAATCTATCTTGTTGGAAATACCGATGATACCGATGGTCGAGTCGGTCACGCGGCGGTTCTCACCGGCGCGCGAGAGTTTTCGGAGTACCTCGTCGTCCTCCAGCATGTCGATTTCGTCGAGGATGATTATCGCCACGTCGCTGCAGGCGTCGATTATCTGCCAGAGTCGGTCGTAGTAGTCGCCGGTACCGAGTCCACGTTGGGGCACCGAGATGCCGGTCTCGCTCCGGTCGTTGAGTTCCCTGCCGACCGTCTTGATGACCGACGCCTCGGTCGTCTGTTCGCCGCAGTCGATGAACGCCGTCTCGACGTCCACGTCCTCGTGGCGGGCCTCGTTCTCGACGCGTTTGGAGACGCTGCGGGAGATGAGCGACTTGCCGGTCCCGGTCTTTCCGAAGATGAAGAGGTGGGTGGGTTCCTGACCGAAGATAGCGGGGTTGAGGGCCTCTGCGACCTTCTGCATGTGTTCGTCGCGACCGACGATCCGGTTCGGACCGGGGAGGTGAGAGATACGAAGGAGGTCCTCGTCGGCAAATATCGGTTCGTCGTACCGGAAGAGCGGGTCGCGGTCTACGTCGTCGTCGGTAGCCATCTGATGGCAGTTGCTTCGCACTTCAGCATATAAATGGAGGGGGTATCGTCGCGGATGTATCTCCCCGTCGAACGATGAAAAGCAAGGGTTTGAAACCAGTTCCCGGGACGGACCGCTCGAAGTACCCTCGCGGATGTTCTCGTCACCGTGACCCCCCTCTGACTGCTCTCACGGATGCTCTGGCGAGTCGCCGGATGGGCCGACACCTCTCGTAGACGGTCTACTCGCCGAGTCCTCTTCCTTCGGTGTGTTTCCCGTTTCACCGAATCTCCTTGCTTTGTCGAGGCTCTCTTTCCCTCGACGCGACTCGTCGGAACAGGACCGCAGAGTAGTTGGAGCAGGTGCCGACTGTCACAGACACCTACCTCGCGGATGTAAGAGGAGGGGGTGGAGGGGTGATCGCGAGATAGTCGCCGACTGGGAAGTAGATGAGGTTGCGAACAGATCCGTGCGACGAATCACCAGAGGGCGAGACGATAACCAAGGAGATCAGAGGTAGGAGAGTCGGACGAACGAAAATCAGACCGAAAGACGAACAGAAATTCGGAGCGCAGGACGGAAAAATAAACGGGCTAGTGAGAGCGTCCGTGAGTAACTCACACACCTCCGTCGCGTCTGTAACGACAAACGCTTTACCTAGTGAGCCACACACCACCCTCTCGAATGTAAATATCCCAATATCGGGGAATTCAGATCCTTACAAACGAATGTAGTTCCTCTAATGTTGCTCTATCTACTACTTCCGGATACATCCGCGGTAGTGGTGTCAGCGGCCGACGAGACCGCCGACGCACCGAACCCACCTCTCCACCCGCTTACAAACGCGACGGTGGTGTGTCCCACCCCGTCGAACGAGGCCGGAGTTCGATTCGCGACGCCCGACGATACCGGTCTACTGCGCCGAGAACGAGGTGAGACCCGCCCAGACCCGGCAGAAAGATTTTGACCGCCCGTCCCCAACTCGAAGCCGTGAGTCTCTATCGCAGCGTCCGGGCTATCGCCGACGCATCGGGCGAAGGACCTATCGACTGGGCCGCCGTCGCCGAGGCCGCGAAGGCGGTGACGCCTCCCGGTTCGCTCGACCTCTCGGAGACCGAACGGGAGGGGTACGCGGCCGACGTTCGCGACGCCCGAAGCAGAGTACGCGAGGTGTCCGGGGCCGACTTCGACGTGCCCGAGACCATCGAGGTGCAGAATCGCCACCACTGGATCGACGCCAACATCGACACCTTCCGACGGGTGATGCAACCCGTCGAGGAACACGGTCCCGCGGTCATGCCCGGCGTCGCCCGGACGATCAACACCGGCACGATGTCGGTGATGCTCACGGTGCTGGCCAAGAACGTCCTCGGTCAGTACGACCCGCTCCTCCTCGCCGAGGGCGACGAACACGCTCTCTACTTCGTCCGGCCGAACATCGAGCGCATCGCCGGGGAACTGGACGTGGACTACGACCGGTTCCGGCGCTGGATAGCCTTCCACGAGGTGACCCACGCCGCGGAGTTCGGCGCGGCCCCGTGGCTCTCGGACCACCTCGAATCCCGGATGGAGTCGGGCATCGACGCGCTGGCGAAGGGACACCTCGACCGCGAGGCGTTCCGCGAGTTGGACGCCGCGATGACCGCCGTCGAGGGGTACGCCGAACTCCTGATGGACGGGGCGTTCGACGACGAGTACGCCGACCTCCGCGAGAAGATGGAGGCCCGCAGGCGCGGCGGCGACCCGGTCTCCCGACTCGTCCGCCGACTGCTCGGTCTCGGCCTGAAACGCAGGCAGTACGAGCGCGGCAAGGCCTTCTTCGACGTGGTCGCGGCCGAGCGCGGCATCGAGGGCGCGAGCGCGGTGTGGGACCGCCCGGAGAATCTCCCGACCGACGCGGAACTGGACGACCCGCAACGCTGGTTAGCGCGCGTGAGTCCCTGACGGAACTGCAGAACTCCGGAGAAATCCTAACGGACTCCCAGAACTCCGGAGAACGACTGCAAGAACTGCGAATTTTCGGGACAGCCGAGCACCGCAAATCCACGAGCAGGAACCGCGTGACTACAGAATGCGAACGACGTAAGCGAGCAGGGCCGCCCCGACTACCGACCCCGCGACGACTGCGACCCCTATCTGCACCAGCGACCCGCCTCCCGACAGCGTGATGAGACCCGCTGAGGCCCCCACCAGTACGACGATGGTGGCCTTGAACCGGGTCATCGCCTCCCGCTTCTCCTCTTCGGATGTCGGACCGACCATCGTCAAATCTCGTGCGGGGCGCTGACGTGCATCTGGACGAACCGCCAGTTCGGTCCCTCGTCGTCGTCTGACTGGCTCGCGAGAACGCCGCTCCATCGCGTATCGAACGACTGGCGGGTCTCCGTCGAATCGGTCCACGCGAGTCCGACGTCGTCCGTAAACCACGCGACGGAGTCGCTGGCGGTAACCCGCAGTCCTCTGCTTTCGACGCTCCAGTTCTCGGTGGTCCGAGTCTGTTCGGCCAGCCCCTCCGCGATGGCGTCGTACCCCGCGAGTCGCTCGCTCACGCCGAACTTCACCGCGTCCGGGCGCTCCGCGAAGTAGGGTGCGAGGGGGTCCTCGCGGCGGAGCGCCGCGTAGTAGTCCTCGACTGTCTCGGTCGGGTTCATGGAGAAGTAGTGTCCGTCAACTCGTTTAAGACTACTCGTCCGGAACCGGACGCCGGGCCAGCGGCCGGTACTCAGTGGGAACCGGACGCTCTACTGGAATCCGCGACCCACGTCGTCCTCCTCGACGAGGTCCTCCAGTTCCTCGTTCAGCAACTCCTCGGCCTCCTCGAACCGCTCGGCGAGTTCCTCGGTGGGGTCCGGACGGTCGTACCTGTCGAAGTCGATGGGACCGAACGCCGGACTGTCGAGCGCGTCCATCACGTCGTCGAAGAAGTCGTCGGGCGTGGTCGGTGCCTCGGCGTGGGCCTCGACGACCGCTTCGAGGTGGCGGGCCTTCTCCTCGGCGTCGTCCTCGCTCTCGGGCGGGTTCTGGACAGCGAACCGACCCTCCGTCTCCTGCTCGGGGAGGAACGACCCGATTTCGTCGTCGAGTTTCCGCGCGACCTGCGCGCCGACGCCGCGGACCTCGTAGGGGTTCTTGGCGTAGGTCTTGAGGTGATAGACGCCACCTCGCGGGTGGCCGAGGTAGAGGTCCTCGCCGACGCCACCGGCGCGCTTGCCGCCGACCGCCCGCCAGTCGTCGGGGTCCACGTCTTTCTCGACCACGTCCTCGACGATGTCCTGCCACTCGCGTATCCGCATGCTTACACGTTACATGCGGCCGAGACAGAATTAACGTGTCGGTCTCTGCATTACTCCAGCGGAAAATCGAAACTCCGTACGTCGGTGACAGTCGAGGTCAGTACGTCGGCGACTCCTCGGGCACGTCCTCGCGTTGGTTGACGACTCGCCCGAGGACGAACAGGGCGTCCGAGAGTCGGTTCAGGTACGTCACCGCGGCGTCGTTGACGTCCTCCTCCGCTTCGAGCGCCACGGCGCGGCGCTCCGCGCGGCGACAGACCGTCCGAGCGTGGTGGAGTCGCGCGCCCGCGTCGCCGCCGCCGGGGAGGATGAACGATTCGAGGGGTTCGAGTTCGTCGTCGTAGCCGTCTATCCACCCTTCCAGTTGCTCGACGTGTTCCTCGCGGACTCGCGGGTCGTCCTCGTCGGGGTCGGGATTGGCGAAGTCCGCCTGCACGACGTGAAGGTGGTTCTGTATCTCCCGTAACTGGTCGTCCACGTCGTCGTGTCCCGTGGGCCGAACCCGTCCGACGAGCGCGTTCACCTCGTCTACCGTGCCGTAGGCCTCGATTCGGGGACTGGCCTTCGAGACTCGCGACATGTCCCGGAGGTCGGTCTGGCCCTCGTCGCCGCGCCCGGTGTAAATCTTCATGCCTTCGACTACCGACCGCCCGCACTTAACTCCCGTCCCGAACTACGACTCTCGTCGGTCAGGCCAGCGTGGTCTCGACGTATTCCACGATCTTCTCGCTCTCGGCCATCGTCACGCCAGCGTCCTCGTCTATCAGGACCGGGACGCCGCGCTGGCCGCTGACCCGTTTCACCTCGTCGCGTTCGGAGTGGAGCGCCTCGACCCATCGCGTCTCGTACTCGACGCCGTTGTCTTCGAGCGCGTCGTGGACCGTCTCGCAGTACGGGCAACCGTCGAGCGCGTAGAGTATCACCGACATGCGCGACAGTTCGTCCTCGCCGGGCAAGTAGCTGATGCCGCAAATTCCGCGTGGTCGATGACGCGGACCCCGAACGGTTGATGCCGCGGGTTCCGGACGACAACCGACTCCGGGAGTAGATTCACGTCGGAATAGGTCGAACGGCCGCACATGAGCGCCGAACTGGTCGATTCGGTGCAGGAAGCACTGACCGTCTCGGAGGACGACTTCGCGGCCACGGTCGAGCGCGAGGCCAAACGGCTCAAAGCGGAAATCCGCGACGGCACGTTCGACAACCCGCAGGCCATCGTCGGTCTCGAATACGAACTGTACGGCGTCGCGGAGAACGACGCCACCCTCGAACGGATGCCGGTCCGCTGCTGGAACTCGTCAACTTCGAGGGCGAACTGGGCCTGCACAACGCCGAGTTCCACACGAACCCGCAACCGTTCAACGCGTTCGGCCTGCGCGCCCAGCAGACCGAGGCGCAGTCGCGACTCGAAGCCGCCCAGACGAGGGCGCGGGCCGAGGAGATAACGCTGGTGAGCGACGGCCTCTGGACCGTTCCGCCCGCTGGCGAGGCGGCCGAGACGTATCTGACCGACAGCGTCGTCCGCGACGGGACGCGCATCACGACGAACATGGCCGACGATACGCGGTATCAGGCGATGGCGAACGCCGACACCTACTCGCCGAAGCGGCGAATCGAGACGCCCCACGTCGAACTCTCGGCGGACGTGGTGATGCCCGAGAGTTTGACTACCTCGATTCAACCGCACTATCAAGTACCCCACGCTCTCGACCTGACCGAGCGATTCCGGTACGCGCTCCGGGTCGCCGGGCCGCTGCTCGCACTCGGGGTCAACTCGCCGTTCTTCCCGCCGGAACTGTACGACACCGACGACCCCCGTGCGGTCCTCGACGACCAGTGGATGGAGAATCGAATTCCGGTCTTCGAGGGCGTGTTCAACCCCGAGGAACGCCGGGACAAGGTTCGATTCCCGGCGGACGTGACGACCGTCGAGCAGGCCATCGACCGCATCGCGACCGACCCGCCGCTGGTGCCGATGCGGGTCGACCCCGATGGACGGTTCGACGACGCCTTCCGCCACTTCGACCACAAACACGGGAGCTTCTGGCGGTGGGTACGACCCGTGTTCGACGGCGCGACCCGGTCGGCCGCCAACGCCCGCATCGAGTTCCGAGCGCTCCCGGCCCAGCCGACAGTTCGCGACAGTCTCGCGTTCGTCGCGGCGTTCGCCGGACTCATGGAGAGCCTCCCGCGGCGCGAACACCCGGTGCTGGGCCTCGACTGGGAGGTCGCCCGGGAGAACTTCGACGCCGCGTCGGGACGGTCTCGACGCCGATATCCGGTGGATAACCCCGAACGGCGAGGACGTCACCGACACCGAGACGATTATCGCCGAACTGCTGGAGTGTGCCCGCGACGGTCTCGCGCTGCGCGGCCTCGCGGCGTCCGAGGCCGACGAGTACCTCGACCTGCTTCGCGTCCGCCTCACCGAGGGCGTCACCCCGGCCGAGTGGAAGCGTCGGGAAGTCCGCCGACGCGTCGAAGAAGGCGAATCGCTCGCGTCGGCGGTCCGAGGGATGCAGACGGCCTACGTCGAACGGCAGTCCGAGACCCTCGTTGACGGGACCTTCCGCGAGTGACTGGACGACTGATCCGTACGAACCGTGACGGAGTAACCGAGTCGAGAGATCGAACTCGGTCTGATGGACCTCACGGCTAGCCATCGCTCGACGGTCTCTTCCGGAACTGTTCGCACCGGAGAACGCGCCGTTTTCAGTCGTCTACGCTCACTGTCCGACCATCGCGGCTCCGGAATATTCATATATCGTTATTTAGTTTATTGCAGTTTCGTCGGCGCGTCCTTGTTCGGCCCACTGGCCGAGACGAGCGGTCAGAGAAGTCCAGACGCTCCGTCGAGCGCAGGCAGACCCCACGCATCGACGCCTAACCCAACTCTCGCGGGGAGTGCGCGCGCGAACCAAACCAGTATCCTGAAATGCGACGGGATTCGACGTTCGAACATGGCTCAGGAACTCGACCACGACTGTCCGCAGTGTGGCACCGAGCGGACGTTCTATCGCACCGCGAGCACGCATCTCCACCTCGGCGAGAAGACCAAGTGGGGATGCCCGGAGTGTGACTACCGGTTCGTCCGCATCGACGGCGACATCGACTCGGCGGAAGCTTGAGCACCGGACTACGTCCGGATTCGAGGTTCTTCACCGACCCGTGCCCTCTTTCTAGAAACTCCTGAGTGTCTCACCACCGTCAGAGAGTCATCGCGAAGAAACCCGTCTTCTGGGCACTAACACTGGCCGAAAGTCCTGTCGAGACTGCAGTTCGTCGGGGTTACGACGAACGGTGTCGACCGTAGCTCGAGTGTCCGAAGCGGCGTCTCGAAGGGACACACCCCGGGCAGACGACCGGAGATTGTACGTCCGGGCCTCGAACCCGTCGCGTCGGCGGCCGACTGATTCCATATCGAACGTGCGAAGGGAGGGGTAGCCGGAAACGATGCCCGCAGAAACCGAGGGTGGCGTTCGCCGCGTCAGCGACACCCCGTATCCGAATCTGAAATCGAACTTCCCGTCGCCGCGTCGATGGGTGGTACGTCGGTCGTTCTCCAGTCGTTCCATTCTTCCTCGGGATGTTACCGACCCGAACCCGCGAAAGCGGTCCGGCCTTTTCACCGTTGACTTCGGGGGCCTTCTTCCGTGGATTTCGACGCGTTCGACGCCGAACAGCGGTCGAGACGCGATACTGGACGAACGAATAAATCCTATTCTGATATACTAAATCGCTCGAATCCGTGGTAGCCTCACCCCACTCGATCGCCCGAACAGAATCGCCCGACGGTGTACCAGAAGGGACCGGAATAGACGAGCGTTCACGACGGTCACGCACTCCGTCTCACCCGTGGGGCGACCGGCAGTGCCGGAAGTGAGTGAACAGCGCGGGCCGAGAGTCGGAACAGTGTCGGCCGAGAGTCGGAGACGAACTGTGCAGCGGCCCGCACGCGACGCGCGTCGGGCGAGGACAACCCTCGTGTAGAAAGGGTTATCAGGTCACCAGAACCGTAAACGAAACATGAGCCAGATTACGGTCGTCCTTCCCGACGGGTCCGAACTCGAACTCGAGGAAGGGGCCACGGTCGAAGACGCCGCGTACGAGATCGGCCCCGGTCTCGGCCGAGACACCGTCGCGGGCGTCATCGACGGCGAACTCGTGGACAAAGCCACCGAACTCCCCGACGGCGCGCGACTGGAGATAGTCACGCCCTCCAGCGACGAGTACCGCGACGTGCTCCGCCACTCGGCGGCCCACGTCTTCGCGCAGGCGCTCCAGCGCCTCCACCCCGAGGCCCGCCTGACCATCGGGCCCTGGACCGACGACGGGTTCTACTACGACATCTACGGCGTCGAACTCGACGAGGAGGACCTCGAAGCCATCGAGGAAGAGGCCTACGACATCATCGAGGAGGACCTCGACATCGAACGGTTCGAGCGCTCCCGCGAGGAGGCGTTCGAGTTCTACGAGGACAACCCGTTCAAGCGCGAGATTCTAGACGAGGAGGCCGCCGACGAGGAGTCGATCTCCTTCTACGAGCAGGGCGAGTTCGAGGACCTCTGTAAGGGACCCCACGTCGAGTCCACCGGCGAAATCGGCGGGTTCGCGCTGCTCTCTATCTCCGGCGCGTACTGGCGGGGCGACGAGGACAACGAGATGCTGACCCGCGTCTACGGGACCGCCTTCGAGAGCGAGGACGAGTTGGAGGAGTTCATCGAGCGCAGAGCGGAGGCCGAAGAGCGCGACCACCGTAAAATCGGCCGCGAGATGGACCTGTTCTCCATTCCCGACCACTCGCCGGGCGCGCCCCACTACCACCCCAACGGGATGACGATTCGGCGCGAGTTGGAGGACTACATCCGGAGCAAGAACGACGAACTGGGTTACGACGAGGTCTGGACGCCCGAACTCAACAAGGCGGAACTCTGGAAACCCACGGGCCACTACGACAACTTCAAGGAAGAGGGCGAGATGTTCGCGTGGGAGCAGGACGACACCGAATACGGCCTGAAACCGATGAACTGCGCGAACCACGCCCACATCTTCGACGACCACCAGTACTCCTACCGGGACCTGCCCGTCCGGTTCTCGGAGTTCGGCACCTGCTACCGCAACGAGCAGTCGGGCGAACTCTCGGGCCTGCTCCGCGTTCGCGGGTTCACGCAGGACGACGGTCACGCCTTCATCCGGGAGGACCAGATTCGCGGCGAGATCCTCTCGGCGCTGAGCGTCATCGACGACATCTACGGCAACTTCGACCTCGACGTCCAGTACAAACTGGAGACCAAGGGCGACAACGCGGTCGGCAGCGACGAAATCTGGTCGGAGGCGACCGACGCGCTGAAGGACGCCCTCGAATCCGAGGGGCTGGAGTACGACGTCGAACACGGCGAAGCAGCCTTCTACGGGCCGAAAATCGGCATCAACGCCGTGGACGCCATCGGTCGCGAGTGGACCATCGGGACGGTCCAACTCGACTTCAACATCCCCGAGCGCCTCGACCTGACCTACGTCGGCGAGGACAACGAGGAGCACCGCCCGGTGATGGTCCACCGCGCGCTGCTGGGTTCCTTCGAGCGGTTCATGGGCGTCATCATCGAACACTTCAAGGGGAACTTCCCGACGTGGCTCGCGCCCGAGCAGGTCCGCATCCTGCCGGTCAGCGACGACAACCTCGGTTACGCGAAACAGCTTCAGAACCGCTATCTCGGCGACTTCCGGGTCGAAATCGAGGACCGGTCGTGGACGGTCGGCAAGAAGATTCAGCAGGCCCACGACGACAACGTCCCCTACATGCTCGTCGTCGGCGACAACGAGGAGGAGGCCGGGACCGTCTCGGTCCGCGACCGCGAGGAGCGCGAGGAGAAGGACGTGAGCGTCGAGGCGTTCCGCGACCACCTCGAAGGTGAGGTCGAGAGCAAGGCGGTCGAACCGAACTTCCTCGACTGACGAGCCACCCGTCGCTGGTTCTCTGTATCGGCCGTTTTCCGCGTTTCAGACCGCTTCCCACCGAATCTCCGAGAGGGGATGGAGCGGGTTACCCCCGACCACGTCGTAGGTCGCGCTGGTAACGTCGATACCGCCGGTCGCGCGGAGCGCGGTCAGCATGTCGTCGTTGTACTCCCGACGGTCGGCGTAGCTTCGGCGGAGTTGCCCGAGCAGCGTGTCCTCGGGGTGGAGTTCGAAGACGTGTTCGAGGTGGACGCCGGTCCGGACTCGGTCGAGGTAGTTCGCGAGCGTCTCGGATATCACGTCGCGGACGCTCGGCAGCGCGGTGAGCGACCCCTGCGTGAACAGGACCACCTCGCCCTCGCCGTCGTCGCCATCCCCGCCGTCGTCTGCGCTCGCACTCCCGTCTGCCAGCACGTCCTCCAGCAGGTCCCACCGGTCGTCGCGGAAGTCGAACTCGCCGACCGTGATGCGGTCGCGGTCACTGAACAGTTCGCGGGCCAGCGCCACGCCGTTCTCGGCGGGGTCGCCGCCGACGAACTCGCAGTCGGGGTAGGCGTCGGCGAGGACGCCGAGTTCGTACCCCCACCCGCAACCCAAGGCCACGACCGTCTCGCCGCCCGAGAGCGTCCCCGCGAACGAGGCCACCAGCGCCTCGTCCTGTAACTCCTGCTTCTCGTCCACGTCCGCGAGGTAGAGGTTCTCGCCCCGCGAAATCGCTACGGGACTCTCCTCGGCGTAGTGGTTGGCCGACCGCTGGACCGCCCGGTAGTCCATCTCGGGGTTCTCGCGGGCGAGCGAGAACAGTTTGCCGTACACCTCGTCGTAGACCGACACGCCGATGCCGCCGAACCCGGCTTGCTCGTCCCAGTCCTCGCGTCCGAGCAGGCGCGCGGGCCACGGCGAGTGCTTCGGCAGGTCGTCGAGCGAGAGTTCGCGCACGGATTTCTCTCCGGCCTTCGGCGAGAAAAAGCGTACCGAATCGTCACCGGTCGCAGGCCCATCGGACAGCGTCGCGTCGGCCGGGTCGAACCGAAACCGAAGCGCGACTTTCGACGGGTTTTATCTTGGTGCCCCTCTCCAACGACGGACAAGTAACGAATGGCTCCAAAATTGGTAATCGTCGACGACAGCGACTTCCAGCGCACGATGGTCCGGCAGGCGGTGCAGGACGACTTCGACGTCGTCGGCGAGGCCGGAAACGGTATCGAGGCGGTCGAACAGTTCGAACAGCACTCGCCCGACGTGGTCACCATGGACATCATGATGCCCGAGATGGACGGCGTCGCTGCGACCGAGCGAATCAAGTCGAGCGACGACCCGCCGGTCGTCGTGATGGTGACGAGCGTGGACCAGCAGGAGAAGATGAAAGAGGCGGTCAAAGCGGGCGCGGACGGTTACGTGACCAAGCCTTTCGAACCCGAGGACGTCCTCTCGGAAATCGCGTCGGTTCTCTGAGGCGGCGACGCTCCCCTTCCTCGCTCGACGGTCACTCCTCGGCTTCCAGCGACTGCCACGACAGTCGGAGGTCGCGCGCGGCGCTGGTCTGGTCGATTCGCCGGGCCGTGGTCCGGTTCGGCGCACTCGCCAGCGTCTCGTCGTCCTCGGCGGCGACGGCGTCGAACGCCTCCGCGAGTTGGTCGAGGGTGTCCTTCCCCTCGATTTCGGTGGGTTCGGTCATCAGCGCCTCCGGGACGATTTCGGGCCACTTGGTCGTGGGCGGGTGGACGCCGTAGTCGAGCATGCGCTTCGCCACGTCGGCGGCGTCTTGGTCGCCCGCGCTGGCGACGAACTCGTGGTGGAACGGGCCGAACGGGATGTCGTAGTCTATCTGGCTGGCGAGGTAGTTGGCATTGAGGACCGCCTTCGCGGAGGCGTCCGTGAGACCCTCGTCGCCGAGTCGCGCGATGTAGGCGTAGGCCTTCAGGAGGACGAGCCAGTTGCCCGCGAAGCCGTGGACCTTGCCGACCGTGTTCTCCGGGTCGAAGCGCTCGTAGACGCCGCCGGTTCCGCGTCCCTCGCCGTCGCGTCTACCGACTTCGCGGACGCGCGGCGCGGGGAGGAACTCCGCGAGGTCCGAGACGACGCCCACCGGGCCCGCGCCCGGACCGCCGCCGCCGTGGGGCGTGGCGAACGTCTTGTGGACGTTGTAGTGCATGATGTCGAAGCCCATGTCGCCCGGCCGGGCCTGCCCGAGCAGGGCGTTGAGGTTCGCGCCGTCGTAGTAGAGCAGTCCCCCGGCGTCGTGGACGATGTCCGCGATCTCTTCGATGTCACGCTCGAAGAGACCCAGCGTGTTGGGGTTGGTGAGCATGAACAGCGCGGTGCGCCTGCTGGCGGCGGCTTCGAGCGCCTCTAAATCGACCCGGCCGTCGTCGCCCGAGGGGAGTTCGACGACTTCGTAGCCCGCGAGCGCGGCGCTGGCGAAGTTCGTGCCGTGGGCACTGTCGGGGACGATGATCTCGTCTCGCTGGTCGCCCTCGCCGTTCTGCTCGTGGAACGCCTTGGCGACCAGAATTCCGGTGAACTCGCCCGCCGCTCCGGCGGGGGGCTGGAGGCTCACGGCGTCCATCCCGCCGATTCTGGCGAGGTAGTCCTGAAGCCCGTGCATCACCGCGAGACTCCCTTGGACGCTCTCCGCCGAGCGGTCGGGGTGGACCGCGGCGCTCGGGAGCGCGGCCACGTCTT
Organism: Halorussus aquaticus; assembly: GCF_024218795.1. GTDB lineage: Archaea > Halobacteriota > Halobacteria > Halobacteriales > Haladaptataceae > Halorussus > Halorussus aquaticus. The sequence continues at coordinate 511,537 of NZ_CP100400.1, read as the reverse complement.
CGGTGAACTTGGGGTTGTACTTCATCGTACAGCTTCCGAGGGGGTACGGCCCGCTATCGACGCCGTAGTTCATTTGGGAGAGCCGCGTGTAGTGGCGCGCGAGTTCGGGTTCCGAGAGGTCGGGGAGTTCGAGGTTCTCGCGGGTCAGGTCGTCGGGGAGCGGCGACTCGACGTCGACGGTCTTCGAGTTCTTCTCCGAGAGGAGCAGTTCGTACTGCCCCTCCGCGTCGTCGCCCTCCGCGCCGTCGTTCGTCCAGCGTGCTTGGTCGTATCTCATCTCAGGCCACCTCCTCGAAGGCCGCGACCAGTTCGTCGGCGGCGTGTTCGTTGGCGTCGGTGATGCAGACCTGTACCTCGTGGTCGCCCACGGCGTGGACCGCGAACCCCTCGGCTTCGAGGTCCGACGCGACCGCGTTCGCGGGTTGGTCGGTGTGGGCCACGAACTCCCGGAAGTGGTGGCGGTCGTGGACCGGCGCGCGGAGGCCGTTGACGGCGTCCAACCGCTCGGCGAGGTCTGCGGCCAGTCGAACGCAGTCGTTGGCGAGTTCGACGAGTCCGTCGGGACCGAGGTAGGCCGCGTGGATAGCCGTCCGCAGCGCGACCCACGCCTGATTTGTGCAGATGTTACTCGTGGCGCGCTCCCGGCGGATGTGCTGTTCGCGCGTCTGGAGCGTCAGGGTGTAGGTGCGATTGTCGGCGGCGTCCTCGCTCGCGCCGACGAGGCGGCCCGGCACCTGCCGCACGAAGTCCTCGCGGCAGGCGAACAGGCCCAGACCCATGCCGTACGCGGTTGGCAGTCCGAGCGCGGCGGCGTCGCCGACCACGACGTCCGCCCCGACGCTCTCGGGTTCCTGTAGAATCGAGAGCGCGACCGGGTCCGAACCGAGACAGAACAGCGCGTCGTGGTCGTCGGCGAGTTCGCCGACGGCCTCCACGTTCTCCTCGACGGTTCCGCGCGTGGTCGGGTTCTCGACGTACACCATCACGGCGTCGTCGTCGATGGCGTCGGCGAGAACGTCGGGGTCCACGTTCCCGTCGTCGGTGGCGAACGTCTCCACAGAGAGTCCCGCGCCGTCGGTGTAGTTTTCGAGGACGTCGCGGCGGTTCGCGAGGAGGTAGTCGGGAACCAGCACGCGGTCGCCGTCGGTGGACCGGACGCGAGCCGCGAGCAGGGCCGCCTCTGCGAGGGCGGTCGCGTGGTCGTACATCGAGGCGTTGACGACGTCGAGACCGGTCAACTCGACCAGCATCGACTGGTACTCGAACAGGGCCTGCAGGAACCCCTGCGTGATTTCGGGCTGGTACTGGGTGTAGGAGGTCAGGAACTCCGAGCGCGCCGAGAGGTGGTCCACCAGCGAGGGGACGTAGTGTTCGTAGTGGCCCCGGCCGAGGAACTCGGTCAGGTCGTCGTTGCGCGATAGCAGACCGCTGACGTGGCGCTCGGCGTCCCGTTCGCTCCTGGCCTCGATGCCGAACTCCCCGTCGAACTCGACGGGGTCTGGGATGTCGAACAGTTCCGTCACGTCGTCCGCGCCGACCGCATCGAGCATCGCCGCCGTTTCGTCGGCGGTGTGCGGTGCGTACGGGCTTCCCCGCTCCCCTGACTCGTGTCGTCCGCTCATGTAAACGGAGGTACGGAGTGTATCGTTTTAAGATAGGGGTATTCGATTTCGGTTTCCGGCGACCGTCGTCGCTCTGACGTTGGGGGCAAAGCGCGGGCCACGTTCGACAGCGAGACACTGGTCGCGTCGGGGAAATCAGGGCACGACCTGATGTCATCTCGTCCGAGGGTTTTTAGTTGCGCCCTGCGTCCGGTAGAATACGATACCCGATTCTCGACTCATGACTCTCTACCCGAGATTCGAATCGCCGGACGACGAGACCGGTATCGACGTCGTCGATCCGGTCGAGACCAGACACTTTCTGCTCCTCACGGACGTGTCGGTGGACCCGACGCGTTCGGACACCGACGCGTTCACGTTTCCGGTCGATACGGCCTGCCGAATCTCGGCCGGACGGCTTCGCCTCCCCTACATGATTCCCGCCGACGTGCGGACGCCCGACGGCGACCCGTTGCTGTCGGTCGATAGCCCCACGACCCGCGAACTCTCTGACGACGACTACCTCGTGGAACTCCACTCGCCGATAAAGGTGTATCTGCGCGTCTCGGGACGTGTCCGCATCGACGTGACGCCCGAGCGCGTGACCTTCGAGTTCGACGAGGAGACCACCGTCGAAGTCGGCGCGCGGTCCTACCACAGCGCCCCGGCCGCGACGATTACGGTCCCGGACGACCCCGAAGCGACGATAGAGGCGGTGTCGGCGTTCTCGTCGGCGCTGAAGACCACGTCGCCCGAGCGAGCGTGGCCGACGCTGCGCGGCCATCCGCCCCGCATCGAACGTGGAGACGAACTCTCGATACCCCCGGGTCTCGAAACGCCCGAGACCGGCGTTCAGATAACCGTCCCGTCGGAGTACTGGGCAGTGTACACCGTCGCGCCGCTGGCGTACTACCTCGGTGCGACCGTCGTCCCGGGCGACGGCGCCGCCGTGACGGCGACGGGTGGCCTCACTCACCACCTCGGCGACGAACCGGCGGCGGTCGCCGACGCCACGGCGGCACTGCTCGAACGCGTGTTCTTCCTCGACTGCGTGACGAGAACCGAGGGCCTGTACCCCGACGACCTCCACGAGCGAGAGGTCCTCGAAGCGCACGTCGACCTCGACTTCGCCGACCTCTACGACGCGTCGCCCGCCGAGCGACTCCGGACGTATCTCTCGGTGCCGGACGACGCCATCGAGGCCATCGCGTCACCGTGGCATCGAGTGACGCACGTCCAACCCGACGCCGAAGCGGTCGAGTTCCTGCCCTACCTCGTCAACGACCTCTCGATCGTGCGGCCGAAGACCGAGCGCGAGGTCTCGTCCAACCAGCGGGAAGTCCCCGACCAACTCGACGGGGCGCTGGATTCGTTCCTCCGGCGACCGAGCGGGCGAGAGCAGACCGCGACGGGCGACGATTCCGCCCAGTCAGCGGACGCAGCGCAGCCGTTGCGAAACGACGGTTCCGAGGACGAGACAGACGCGACTCGCGGTGTGCCAACGCTTGAGGAGTACGTGACGCTCCCGGACGTGGACGCGCTCGAACAGGCGTGGGTCGGCGACGGGACGCCCGTTCGCGGGACGAAACTCGTCCGGGAGGCGTTCGACCACGAGACGCCCGAACCGTCGGACGGCACCGTCGACGTCGCGGTGGTCTGCAACGACGACCAGATGCGCGAGGAACTGGACTCCGTGGACGAAATCTACGGCAGTCGAGACGACGTGCCCGTCAACGTGACCGCCCAATCGGGCGTCTCGACCGCCGAACTCCGGGACCTGCTCGTCGAGGACCACGATCTGTTCCACTTTGTCGGCCACATCGACGGCTGCGGGTTCCAGTGTTCCGACGGGGTCCTCGACGCCGCCACACTGGACGAGACGAACGCGACCGTAGCTCTGCTTAACGGATGTCGGTCCCACGACCAAGGTATCGAACTCGTGAAGACCGGTGCGAACGCCGCCATCGTGAGTCTCTCGGACCTCTACAACTCCGGGGCAGTAGAAGTCGGCGAAACGTTGGCGCGATTACTGCACTATGGGTTCGACGTAGGTGGTGCGATGAAAATCGTCCGAGAGTACACTTCGATTGGTAATCGGTACGTGGTCGTCGGTGATCCGGGTATCATCGTTGTTCACTACGAGCGTCTCTTTCCCGCGGTTTACCGAATTTGTGATAAAGACTATAGAAAGCAGACAGTAAATGTGGAGACAAATACATATTCGATTCGTGGGTACGATGTCGGTGCCACGGCTAAACCATTTGGTATGGAGTCCGACGAATACTTTATAATACCGGGTATCTACGAAAAGAAGACACTTGGTCGGGACGAGTTCCAAGACATAATTGGTGACAAATCGGACCCGTTTCTCGTTGAGGGGGAACTAGTTTGGAGTGACGTCTGGTTTGAGCAGTTTTGATCACGGGCCGGTTTTCGGTAGCAGAGCGTGGTTTATTCCAACTTGTGAAAGCACTAGGCCGGTAAACCAAAACACGCTCATCAGTCTCGGGTTTGAAACTAGCAATTTATCGAGATTGAATGTTTGAACCATCACGTTTTCCATTGTATCTGAATCACCTTTTGCTTTTCTCTATGTAATTAATACTATAGATTTAAGAAGAGTACTTATAGCACACTATGACTGAATATTATTAGTAAATGAGTGAATTCTATGATGGAATGGCGCTGAAACCATTATTAATGTACTTGCATTCCATATATCCACAATTCCGAGTGGGGTAATTTTATAACCGATCCCTGAAAATGACAGTCACACGAAAACGAATGTCGTCCCCAGATACCAGCGAACCAGCGCGTGGGTCGGACGAGTCAGTGCCCGACGACGACCTCGCGGACTTCCTCGGGTTACTGAACGAACTGAAGTCCACCGGCTGTAACCTCATGGTCGTGGGCGACGTACCCCGGGAACTTCTCACGCGCGCGAGTTCGCGGATGCTGGGGGACGACGACGTAGTCCGCTATCGCGTCCTCGCGGTCACCGACGCGACGCCCGAGAGTATCGCCGAGCGACTCCCCGACCCGAGCGAGTCGCCGCGTCCGGTCGGTGAGACGACCCACGTCCTCAATCACGTCGGCGCAGTTCGGTCGGTCGCTGCGACGAACGGGACCCCTTCTCGGGACTTGGCGGGCGTCAAGGAGACTCGCATCGCGGACCCGGAACTGACCGGACTGCAGGCCGCGTTGGTCGAAGCCATGGACGATTTCGCGGCCCGGAGCGACGCGCTCCGCCCGGCCGACCTCAGAGTGGGTATCGACTCGCTGGAACCGCTGCTCGATTTCTACGGCGAAGACGTGGTTCGGCGCTGTCTCCGAGTCGTCGGCGGACACGTCCAGAACCACGACGCCATGGCCCACTACACGCTACAGAAGTCGTACGACAGTGAGGTCGTGCAGACGCTCGCGGACGACGCGGACGCCGTCGTAGAAGTTCGGTTGGCCGATTCCACCGATGACGGCCCGGTCGGCGAGCAACGGTGGCACGTCCCGAATCGGAATCTCTCGGTCGGGTGGACGCCGCTGTAACGCGGCGGCGTTACTCTATCTGTTCCCGGTACTCCTCGGCGGAGAGCAGTTCGTCAAGACCGCTCTCCTCGGCGAGTTCGACTTCGAGCATCCAGCCCTCGCCGAAGGGGTCGTCGTTGACGAGTTCGGGTTGGTCCGCGAGCGCGTCGTTGACCGCCGTGACGGTGCCGTTGACGGGCGCGTAGAGGTCCGAGACCGCCTTGATGGACTCCACCACGCCGAACTCCTCGCCCGCGGTGAGGTCCTCGCCCTCGTCGGGGAGTTCGACGAACACCACGTCGCCGAGTTCGTCCTGCGCGAAGTCGGTGATGCCGACTCTGGCCGTGCCGTCGGTCGTCTCGACCCACTCGTGTTCGCTACTGTACGTCCGGTCGTCAGGGACTTCGAAACTCATTGTTGGTCACTCAGAAATGGCGTGTTCGCAATCTTTGCTTTTTTCGGCTGGCCGCGGACCATCACGCGGACGTTCGTCCCGACGTCGGCGTACTCGGTCGGAACGTAGCCCAGCGCGATGGGTTCGTCCAGCGTCGGACTCATCGTGCCGCTGGTCACCTCGCCGACGATGTGGCCGTCGGTGTCTGTCACGTCGTAACCGTGGCGCGGGACACCCCGGTCCACGAGTTTGATGCCGACGAATTTCTCGTCGGTCCCCTCCTCGTCGGCGCGTTCGAGCGCGTCTCGGCCGACGAACTCGCTGTCGAGTTTCACCGTCCACCCGACGCCCGCCTCGTACGGCGTTCGGGGGTTGCTCTCCGCGTCGAAGTCCTGCCCCGACAGCAGGAACCCCATCTCCATCCGGAGGGTGTCTCGGGCACCGAGACCGCAGGACTGGCAGTCGAACAGTTCCCAGACCGCTTCGGCCGCGTCCGCGGGAACGATAACCTCGAAGCCGTCCTCGCCGGTGTAGCCGGTTCGAGCGGTCCAGCAGTCGGCACCCGCGAACGACGCGTACGCGCCCTCGAACTTCGAGAGGTCGGTCACGTCGTCGTCGGTTGCGTCCGCCACGAGGTCCGGGGCGTCCGGACCCTGTACCGCGTACATCGCGTACTCGTCGGTGACGTTCTCGACGCTGGCGTCTAACCCCCACTGGTCGCGGTAGTCGGTCCACCGCCGGTACATCTGTTCGTCGTGGCCCGCGTTGGGGACGAAGAGGAACGTCGCGTCGCGGTCGTCGGGGAGTCGGTAGACCACGGTGTCGTCCAGAATCGTGCCCTCCTCGTCGGTTATCATCGAGTAGTGGGAGTCGCCGTGGCCGAGTTGGGTCACGTCGTTCGAGGTGAGTCGCTGCATGAGTTCCTCGGCGTCCGGCCCTGCCACCTCGATTTGCCCCATGTGGGACACGTCGAAGATGCCCGCCGCCTCGCGGACCGCGGCGTGTTCGACCTTGATGGAGTCGAACTCCACGGGCATGTCCCATCCGCCGAACTCGGTGAACGTCGCTCCTTCGCCGGCGTGAACCTCGCGCAGTGGCGGCTTCCGAAGGGTCATGGTAGGACGGTTGGACGCCCGGCACGTAATGCTTTGTCTTCCGGCCGCTCGACAGGTACTCGCGTCCGAGTTAGCGAGCGTCGAAGCGCGTCCGTCGAACAGTCAGATGGTGTGGGCGAACGCTCGAATCGGCGATGTCGAGACTTCACGCCGGTTCGATGATGATCTGACCGTCACGGAGTTTGTAGACGAGGCGGTCGCCCTCTTCGACGTCGAGACCGTCTTCCGCGAACTCCTCGCGGACTGCCTTTATCAGACTGATACGCCATCGCTGGGTCACTGTCGTCGTGCCGAGTATCTTCTCCTCGGTTTCGTCTGAACTCATCTACGGCCGTCTTTGGTATCGGTGTTGTTCTGGACTCTTAGCTATTTCGACTATATCGGCTAAATGGTGGAACAGGTGATTGTTTTTTGATGAGTTGACTGCACTGATGATGATTTTTCCAGAAGTGACTTTGAAACCGAGCGATTTTCTACTCCGATATCGGTGACGCATTGTTCCGAATTCGCTGCTCCCAACGCGCTAAATCGTCCGTCTCGATTCTCTCCGCGAACTACGACGAGTCGGGAGAGATGGTGCGGCGCTCGTTCTCACCCTACATACATCGACATACTTATGATTGTCGCGTATTTTCGACTAAATAGTCTATAATGTCTACATCCGAGATGGAACAACTGCGATCAGAGCTGGACAAAAGTGGCGCGCAGACCGCACTCGTCCGGGGCACCGACCCACCGCCGCGCCCGCCCGAGACCGTGACGGTCGAACCGGGCGTCGTCGCGTCGGTCGGTCCTTCCGGGAGGTCGGCACCGCTATACGTAACCGCCGAAGCCACGAGCGGACGGACGGTTCGGCGGTACGACGGACGGAACGCCGGAACGGCCGCCGACCGTGCGGCGGAGTTAGCCGCCGAACGCGACCCACGAGCGGTGTGGCTCTGCGAGCGCGGACAGATTCGCTCGTGGTGGGGTGACGGCATCGCCGACCTGCTCGAACGACGCCTCGCCACTGCCGCGCGGCGCGCGGACGCGCGACTGGTCGTCTGGACTGACGGCGGCGACGAATCGGTCGCGGCGGGCGAAGACGACGAGGCGGTCGAGGACCGCTACGACGTAGTGGTCGGTCCGTAGCACACCAGCAGGTCGCTGGCCGCGACGCCAACGTCGGTGCTGTCGCAGGCCGGACACTGAACCGCCAGCGAGCAGTCACGCGACGACGGGAGCGTCACGCGTCCGGCGCGGTCCGGACGACAGTCCGCGAGAGACGCGGCGTCGCGGTCCACGTCGGGACCGCGAACTGCGAGCGCGCATTGGACGAGCAGTACGAACGTACCGGTGTGACCGCAGTTGTGGCAGTGCGTCATAGCTATCGGACCGGCAGGTGCGTTCTGCGCGCCGGTCGGGGCGAACTGGTGCGGTATCGTATTTGAACGTTCGTGCGCAGATTCGCTCTGGTGTCGAACGCCGAAGCGAAGGCAGTCGCTCTCGGGGTGACCGCTGGGAGGAGTTAGCCGTTGCTCCAACTGCGGAGGAAAACCGCTCCACGGCGCCGTCGGCCCGCGGTCCGACGAGTCGGAGAACTCACGGAACGGACGCCCCGGACGGAGTCACGCGGTCAGTCGTCGCTAGCTTCCCGCGCTTCGAGTCGCGTCTCCAGACCCAACTCCGCGGCGCGCGAGCGCCAGAACTCCTCGTAGCGTTCCTCTTCCGGGCGGTCGCTGACGGTACTCTCGCCAGACTGCACGCGGTCGAGTTTGAGGTCAACCTCTTCCATCAGGCGGCGACCCACGTCGTCGCTGACCGTGCCTGTTCGCATCGCGTCCATCAGGGCGCTCTTCTCCCGTTTGAGCACCTGCCGCTCGCCGATGAGCAGTTCCTCCCGACGGAGTTCCGGATTGTCTTCGAGGAGTTCGGAGATGGTCTCGTTCAGGTCGCGCTTCTCGCGCTCGTACTCTCCGCGGAAGTCCTCGTAGACAGACTCCGAGAGGTCGCCCGCGTCGTGGAGGCGCTCGGCCGATTCGAGCGCCGCGTCCACCGCGCGGGCGCGTCCCACGAGCAGTTCGTACAGTTCCTCGGTCTCCGAGCGAGTCACGATGTCGAGCGCGTTCATCACGCGGCCCATCGTGAGTCCCTGCACGACGAGGCTGAACGCGGCGACACCGAACACCATCGCCCGGAGTCGCTCCCGGAACGGGAAGTCCGGCGGAAGGCCGAGCACCAGCGCGATGGGAATCGAGGCGTGAAGCCCGCCCCAGACCATGATGTGCTGATAATCCAGCGGAACCGAATTCGGCACGAACCGATTGACGAGGTTCGTGATGGGGTAGACCACCGCCGCACGCGCGAGCAGGACCAGCGGGATGGCGAGCAGGATGAGTCGGCCGTGCGCGAGCATCTGGTTGATGGGCGTCTTCGCGCCGATGAGCAGGAAGATGAGCGTGTTGACGAGGAAGGCCGCGGTGTCCCACGTGTTGAACACCGAAATCTTGGTCTGGGCGCTCATCGCGTACTCGGCGCCCCGGTTCCCGATGAGGAGTCCGGCCGTGACCGTGGCGATGACGCCGCTGAAGTAGTAGTCGCCGATGACGCCGCTGAGGGTGTGTTCGGCGAGGAGGAAGCTCCCGTAGGCAAGTACCAGCGTCAGCACGATTTCGGTCGTGTGTTCGTCGAGGCGGTACATGACCTGATACACCGCGAGTCCGGCGACCAGTCCGACGACCGCACCGCCGAGACTGGCGACCGCGATGTCAGTCGAGGCGGCCGCGATGGTGTTGGCGGTGACGAGGTCAGCGAGGTCGGTCCCGGCCGCGGTGGAGTCGAGCACCAGCGCGAACAGCGTCGAGAAGATGACGACCCCCACGCCGTCGTTGACGAGGCTCTCGCCCTCGACCAGCACCGACAGGCGCTCGGGCGCGCCCAGTTCCTCGAACAGCGCCAGCACCGACACGGGGTCGGTCGGCAGAATCATCGCAGCGAACAGCAACGAGACCAGCAGGGGGAAGCCGAAGGCGAAGTGGCCGACCACCCCGAGGAGGAGAATCGCGGTTATCAACCCCACGACGGCGAGGACGAGGACGTGCGAGAGGTTCTCCCGGAAGTGTTCGAGGTCGGTAGTCGCCGCGCCCTCGAACAGTAGCGGCGGGAGGAACACGAGCAGGATGAGGTCGTGGGAGAGTTCGATGTCGATGGTGATACCCAGAACCGACACTGCGAGTCCCGCGAGCAGGAGCGCTATCGTGTATGGAAACCGGCCGATTTTGGCGACGAAGACGCCGACGCCCGCCGCGATGACGAACACCGAGAGCAGGTCGATGAGTTCGGCCGCGATTCCGGTTTCGGCAACCATGCCGGTGGCTACCTCTGCAAAACGTAAAAGCCCAATTACCGAATCGTACTGCGAGCACTCGACCGCGAGCGGGGTCGGATGTCTGTCGGCACGTCGCGCGAAAAAGAACGGAGTCGCGGTGGTTCGCCGAGTTACTGCTTCTCGGTGATGGTCAGGTCGTAGCTGCCGGAGCCGCTGTAGGAATCGACGTCGATCTGCATGTCCGTCGAGTCGTCCGGGTTGTCGATGGTGATGGACTCCTGACTGTTCGTGGTGTACGAGCGGTAGTCGTAACTGCTGGGGGTCGGCGCCGCCGTGGTGCCGGTGTTGACGTAGAGGTCGAAGTCGGCGTCCGACGGGCCGGAGAGTTCCACGACGACTTGGCTCGGACCGCTGTACTGCCACGCGTAGGAGTAGTCGTCGTAGTCCGAGGAACTGCTGAGCGAACCGGACTGCGTGGTGGTCGAGGAGTCACCGCCGCCACCGCCGCCACCGCCACCGTCGCCGGGCTGGGTCGTGACCGCGTTGTAGGCGTTGACCTGACCCGCGCCCTGCTTGTCCGAGGAGAGACCGATGTCCTTCGCGGTGGCCTTGAGGTGATTGCGGAGTCCGGCGGTGTCGAGGTCCCACTTGGCGAGGGTCAGACCGGCGACGCCGGACGTGACGGGGGTCGCCATCGAGGTCCCGCTGAACTTCGCGTAGCTGTCGGTCGGAATCGTCGAGAGGACGTCCACGCCGGGCGCGGCGAGGTCCACGTCGCCGTACTGGGAGAAGGAAGCGAGGTTCTCGTTGGAGTTCACCGCAGAGATGGCCATACACTCGCTGTAAGCCGCGGGGTAGGAGACGGAACTGGAGCCGTTGTTACCGGCCGCACAGATGGGGAGCGCGCCGTTGCTGACCGCGTACTGGACGGCGTTCTTCATCGTGGAGGTGTAGCCGCCGCCACCGAGGGACATGTTGATGATGTCCGCGCCTTGGTCGGTCGCCCACTCCACGGCGTCCGCGATGTCGGCCGTCGAACCGCCGTTCGGTCCGAGCGCCCGACCGTTGATGAGCGAGGAGTTACCCTGTCCGGCGACGCCCGTGCCGTCGTCGACGACCGCGGCGGCACAGCCGGAGACGTGCGTGGCGTGTTGTTCGCTCGACGGGTCCGGCGGATACGGGTCCGAGTCGTCGTCCACGAAGTCCTTCCCGGGGTTGGACTCGTAGTTCGCGTCGAGGTCGGGGTGGTTGTACTGGGCACCCGTGTCCACGACGGCGATGGTGACGCCGGAGTCTCCGAAGCCGCTGACCTCGTCCCACGCGGCGGGAGACTCGACCTGCTGGGGCGCGTACTGGTCGCCGAACCGCGGGTCGTTCGGCGTAGCGAGCGCCTTGTGAGTCTTGTTCCGCTCGGCGTACTTGATGCCGTCTTTCTTCGTGATGGCGTCGATGAAGTTCTGTTTGGCCTTGTCGGGGACCTGACTGGGGAACTTCACCGCGGCGTACCGGAGGTTGTCGTTCGTGTGAACGACCTCCGCGTTGCCGGGAACGTGCGTGGTGACTGCCGCTTCGACGTCACCGTTTCCTGCGGAGACGCCGACGAGAATCTCGTCCTTCTTGGGACCGGGTTCGCGCCCGGGGGTCGCTGCTGTGACACCGCTCACTGCGGCGGCTGCACCGGCCGCGCCGGTGGCCTTGAGAAACGTACGGCGATTGAATCGCTGCGTGCTGTCGTCTGACATGCTACATTCTACCCCATGTGGAGGTATTATTTAAATCTTCATTTCGACCTGTAATAAATTGTAATATCGTTATAGTAACCTGAATCACAAACTATTGAACCGTTTGGAACCGTGGAACTTTCAGAATGCGCTCCGGACCGGCACGGCTAAACCGGAACGGCCGCTACGGCAGGACATGCAACCGTTGCGCTCGCTCCTCGACGGGGAGACGACCGTCGCGCTGTTCGTGGACGGTCCCAACGTGCTGCGCGAGGAGTTCGACGTGGACTTAGACGACGTACGCTCTGTGGCCGAGAACCTCGGCCAACTCTCGGTGACGCGGCTCTACCTCGACGAACACGCCACTCCCGCGCTGATTCAGGCCGCCGAGGCCCGGGGCTTCGAGGTCACTATCACCAGCGGAGACGTGGACGTGAAACTCGCCGTGGACGCGACGGAGTTCGCGCTGACCGACGGACTGGACGTACTGGCGGTCGCCTCGCGAGACACCGATTTCAAGCCCGTGTTGGAGAAAGCCGCGCGGAACGGCGTCCGGACCGTCGCCATCGCGCCGGGCGAACACGGCCGGTCGGACGCGCTCCGGAACGCGGCCCACGAGGCATTCGTGGTGGAAGAGAGCGGGACGGAGACGGGGAGCGCGGCGGAGACGGAGAACGGAACGGAGACGGAGTGACCCACCGCTCGGCGACCGGACGGCTCTCGGACGAACGTACGACTACACGGACGAATCGCCGAGCGTCTTGACCGCCACGCCGTGACTCCCCTCCCCGAGTCGGAGTTCCAGCGACGACACGATGGCCTCGCCGACGGCCGTACGCCACGCTTCGACCGCCTCGACGTGGCGCTCGCGGTGACGCTCGACGGAGAACTCGGCGTCGGGGTCCGAACGGAGCGCGTCCTCCGTGTCGTCGGGCGTCGGATACTGCGGGACAACCTCCTCGGTGAGGAACCGCGCTGGCGGGACGTGGAGCGCCCCCGTCTCGGTATCCCGGTCGTCGTCCTCGGTCGCCGACTGTACGGCAGGTCCGGGGTCGTGGAGTCGCGCGCGCATCCGGCCCGAGAACGGCGGCGTCACTCTGAGAACCGGTCTGCGTTCGCTCCGCCGTCGCGCCTCGTAGGCCGCCACGACGTCGCCGACCGCGACGGCGAGCGACCGGACGGTCCGCGGGTCGTCCTCCGGCATGGCGGAGCCTCGGGTCCGAGCGACCTTCAAGCCCGCGCCGGTCGAACGCTCTCTCGACATCGTTCACCGATTCCATTTCGTTTTGTCTCCCGCACGGGCGGAGTACGCGGACGCGCAGCGCGAGGCGGGACGCAGAATCGACGTGCTTGCCGGTTCCGCGACCGCACGACTCGCGCGGTCCGCCAGCGACCGCCGACCGGCGGCGAACCGCCGACGTTTTTTCGCTCTCGCGCGAAGCAACGACCATGAGCGAGGACCTCGGAACGCCGGTACTCGACAATCACCTGCATCTGGACCCCGACCACGGCCGGGGAATCGAGGCCGTGAAGGACTTCGCCCGGAGCGGCGGCACCCACCTGCTCGTGGTCAACAAACCCTCGTGGCTGCTCGGCGTCGAACCCGAGACCGGCGAGGAGTTCCGGCCGGTCTTCGAGACGACCCTCGACGTGGTCTCGCGGGCGAACGAGGTGTTGGACGGCCGGGCGTGGCCCGTACTCGGGGTCCACCCCGGCCTGATATCGAAACTGGTGGACGACCGGGGCTACGCGCCCGAGGAGGCCCGCGACCTGATGCGGGCCGGACTGGACCTCGCGGCGGAGTACGTCGCGGACGGCGAGCGCGTCGAACCGGGCGAGGCGCTCGCGCTCAAGACCGGTCGCCCGCACTACGACACGACCGACGCGGTCCGAGAGGCCTCGAACGAAGTCCTCCGACACGGACTGGGGCTGGGCGCGGACAACGACTGCGCGGTCCAACTCCACACCGAGGCCAGCGACGACCTGACGGACATCGCGCGGTGGGCCGAGGACGCCGGACTCGACCCCGAGCGAGTCGTCAAGCACTACGCGGGTGGGGAACTCGCGGGACCGACACCGAGCGTGATGAGCGAGAAGGACCGCCTCGAAGTCGCCGTCGAGCGCGGCGACCCGTTCCTGATGGAGACCGACTTCGTGGACGACCCCGACCGGCCCGGCACGGTCATGGGACCCCGGACCGTCCCCAGACGGGTCAGGTGGATGCAGGAGGAAGGGTACGACGACGCCGTCCGAAACGTCCACGTCGAAACGCCGAAGCGGGTGTACGGCGTTAACACTCAAGAAACGTTCGACAGTTAGCGCGGCCAAAGCAGAAAGGCATATGAAGCGCGCAACACTCGGAAAAGATATGAGCGCGCCTCCGGAGGAATTCTACTCCGACGAACGCTGGCAGAACTGGCTCGACCGAATTCGGGAGGAGGAAATCGACCCCGAGGACGAGGACTCCGCACGTCTTCTCCTCAACCTCCAAGACGACGTGGCTATCGCCGTCGCGAAGATAGTCATCGCGTACGACGACGGCGACATCGACGAAGAGGAGGCGCTCGACGAACTCACGGACATCCGCGAGGTCGTCCTCGACGAAGTGGAGTTCGAGAGCGACGAGAAAGCGATGCTCATCGACGGCGTCCAGACCAGTCTCGTCTGCGTCTTCTACGCGGCCGAGCAGTACGTCGCCGACGGTCCCGCCGACGAGGGCACCGTCGAGGAGTACGTCGTGGAGGCGGGCCGCGCCGAGGAGGGCGAGGACCTCGACTCCGCGCTCGGACTGGTCGCGGCGGCCGGGACGCGCATCATCGACGGCGAGGAACTCGACATGTCGGTCACCGAGGAACTCGAATACGGACTCGTCACCGAGTGGGTCAACGGTCTCGACAGCCTCCAGAGCGCCATGAGCGACCCCGAAGTCGTCGAAGAGGAAGACGAGGAAGACGAGTAGGACCGCGCAGGCGCTATTTTTATCTGTCCACCCTGAAACCAACCGAGTAGTGCGACTGCGAATCGACGACCGCGGTGTCACGGTCCAAATCGGGACGGTGCTGCTGTTCGCGGTACTCATCGTCCTGCTCTCGACGTATCAGGCCTCGGTCGTCCCTCAGCAGAACGAACAGGTGGAGTTCAATCACAATCAGCAGGTTCAGAGCCAGTTACAGGACCTCAGGGACGAACTCCTCCGGACCGCCGCTACGGGAAGCGGCGGGTCGGCGTCGGTCGCCCTCGGCACGCAGTACCCCGTCCGGGCGTTCTTCGTCAACCCCGCCCCTCCGTCGGGGACGCTGGCCACGACGCCGGAAGCGAACTTCACGATTCAGAACGCGACGGCAGTCGGTGAAACCGGCGACTACTGGACCGGTGAAAGTCGAAACTTCTCGACCAAGGGGCTGACCTACGACCCGCTGTACCACGTCTACCAGAATCCCCCGACGACGGTGTACGGGAACGGTGTCCTCTACAACCGTTTCCCCGACGCGAACAGAACGCTGTCGAACCAGCGACTCGTCCGTGGCAACCAGATTTCGCTCGTGGCGCTGAACGGTACTCTCTCGAAGTCGAGCAGCGGAACCGCGACGATCGACCTCCGAGCGGTCAGCACCGCGACCCGGACAGTGACGATCAGAAACGAGACGGCCAACCTCTCGGTGATCGTCCCGACTCGACTGCCGGAAGGTCGGGCGGTCGGTCTCTGGCGACAACTGCTCGCCGACGAGCGCAGCCGCTCGCCCGGCGACGACCGTCGCGTGCTGGCGGTCGAAGAGGGACCGAGCGATAGTATCGACGACGTGCGAATCGTCCTCGAACCCGGCACGTACGAACTCGAACTGGCGAAGGTGGGCGTCGGCAGCGACGCGACGGGTGTCGAACCGCACTACGTCACTGACGTTCGCGGCGACAACGCCAGCGTCCCTCCGGGCGGGCGGCAGAAAGTCGTCGTGGAGGTTCGGGACCGGTTCAACAATCCGGTCTCCGGGACGACGGTGAACGTCACGGGCGTCTCGGACGGTTCCGTGACTCCCTCGCCGCCCGGACGAGTCGAGACCGGTTCGGACGGTCGGGCGACGTTCGTCTACGAGGCACCGTCGGACCCTGACGTCGATACCGTGAGCGTCGAGGTGGAAATCGGCGACGGCTCGGAACCCCGGGAACGGGCGAACGTGAGGCTTCAAATCGACCAAAGTGGTACCGACGAGAGCGACGAATACGACGTGAATTGGGACGACTGGGGAGACGAACTGGACTGCAGTTACACTCCTTGTCGGGCGACAGTCACCGAAAAGACGACTATTCCGCTTACCGCGACCGTAACTGCGGAAACCGGCCTCGTCTCGAACGCGACTCTCGACTACGCAGTGAACGACACTAGCGTCGGATGGACCTCGCTCACGAGCGGTGTGACAGACGGAAACGGGCGGAACACGACGACGCTCACCGTCCGTCCGACTAACGACACCGTGACCGTGTACGCCGCGAGCGGTGACGACGTGGAACCCCTCGACGTTCGGGTCGTGAACCCCGACGGCGACGGCGGCGAACCCTCGCTCTCCTCGTCCGTCGTCGATCAGGGCCAAACCGGCTCTGAAGCCCGGTACGAGGTCTCCTACGAGATTCGTAACACCGAGAACTTCGACCACGTCGAGGTCACGTTCGACAATCTCGACTCCAGCGGTGCAGACCAGACGTACACGAGCGAGGACCCGCGGACGAACATCGACGACTACGGATGGGCCGACTCGTACGGTGGGACCGGTGGCGACACCTACAACATCACTATCGAGGTGTACGACACGGCCGGAAACGTGGTCGATTCCCGAAGGGTCACCGACGACGCGGACGGTACCGACCCGAGCGGAAACACCGACCTGTCCGAGTTCGACAGTCCGACGCTCGAATCCACCTCCTTGAGCGACACGACCCAGTTCGACAACGCGAACTACGAACTGACGTACGAGGTGAGCGACCCCGCCGGGAAGTTCACCGAGACCGAGGTGCTGTTCCGTAACGAGGACGCAGCGTGGGCCACGGGACAGAAGACTGGAACCGCTCGCTCCCAGACAGTGTCGTACTCTGCGGGCGGTACCGGAGGCGACCGGTACACCATCATCGTGCAGGTACAGGACGACGACGGAATCGTCGTGGACCGGAAGGTCATCACGGACGTCGCGGACGGGAGTTCCGATTCTCCGGGGTCGAGCGCGGACCTGCAGATAACGAGGACCGCGCGAGGACCGGGTAACTCGGGCGACACCTACGAGTTCGACGCGTCCGGTTCGACCGGCGACGTCGCGGAGTATCGCTGGGACTTCGACAACGACGGTACTATCGACCGCACGACCTCGAACCCGGTCGTCTCGACCGAGCAGAAACCGAATCGAGTGGACCGTGGTCGAGTCGTCGTGGTCAGACCGGACGGTAGCACTGACGAAGCGACGGCGAGTTACCCCAACTGACGCGACTCCGTACGGCCAGACCGCATCCGAACTATCCGCAGTTCGACGCGCGTCGAAACGGGCATCGACAAAATCATATAGCCGGTCACCGGAGAACGAGACATGACAGCCGTCGGTATCGACGCCATCGAAATCTGGACGGGGAAGCTCAAACTCGACCTCGCGGAGACGTTCGCGCCCGAGAAGGGCGAGGACCCCGAGAAGTACACCAAGGGACTCGGTCTGCACGCGAGTTCGTTCCCGGACGCCCACGAGGACATCGTGACGATGGGCGCGAACGCCGCCCATCGCCTGATGGACCGCAAGGGGCTGACCCCCGACGACATCGGCCGCATCGACGTGGCGACCGAGTCGGCGTTCGACAACTCCAAGCCGGTATCGACGTACATCGCGGGGTGCCTCGAACAAGTCTACGACGAGGACTTCCACCACGCCAACAAGGGCGAGCGCAAGTTCGCCTGCATCGCGGGGACCCAGAGTCTGGACGACGCCTACAACTGGATCAAGGCGGGTCGGAACCGCGGCCGGGCCGCGCTGGTCGTCGCCACCGACACCGCGCTCTACGCTCGGGGCGACCCCGGCGAGGCCACGCAGGGCGCGGGAGCGGTCGCGATGCTCATCACCGAGGACCCCAGTCTGGTCGAACTCTCGACCGACCAAGGGTACGGTAGCGCCGACGAGACCGACTTCCTCAAGCCGAACCAGCAGTTCCCGAGCGTGGACGGCAAGCGCTCGATGCAGGTGTATCTCGCGCGGATGCGCGAGGCGCTGGAGGACTACGAGTCGGTCGCGGGTGCCTCTCACCCGGAGGACTTCGCGTACATTCCCTTCCACACGCCGTTCCCCGGGATGGTCCGGAAGGCGGGCCTGCTGGGCTACCGCCACATGATTCGGAACACGTCCGTCGAGGAGGAACTCGCCGAGGAGATAGGTCTCCAACCGCGCGAGGAGGACTACGAGGACCGGGAGGCCTACGAGGAGGCCATCCGGAACCACATGGACGACCTCAAATCGACCGCCGAGTACCAAGAGTGGTACGGCGAGGTCATCGAACCGACCCTCTCCATCGCGCGACAGGTCGGCAACTGGTACACCGGGTCGGTCCACATCGCCCGCGCCTCCGCGCTCAAGAGTGCGGCCGAGACCGGAGTCGATCTCGCAGGCGAACGCCTGCTTGTCGGGTCGTACGGGTCCGGCGCACAGGCCGAAATCCACGCCGAGACCGTCCGGGACGGCTGGAAGGACGAAATCGAACAGCTCAACGTGGACGAGCAGATCGAGGGTCGCTACGACCTCTCGTTCGAGGAGTACGAGAACGTCCACGACCGTCACAACCACGACAAGACCATCGAGATGGAGGACTTCACGGTACCGGACGAGGAGTTCGTGTTCACGGGTCGCGGCCGGATGAACGAGCGCCTCTACGACTTCGTGGAGTAGCGAATTAGAGCGTCTCTCTCCGCTTCTTCTCGAACTTCTCCCCCAATTTCCGACCTTCCGCAGTCTCTGTTCCTCGCCCCGCCCATCGGCTCCAGTTGTCGAGACCGGTGTGTCCGCTTCGACGAACAGATGAAGAGAACGAGCGCTAGCCACCGGCCTCCCCGCACGGCCACGCACCTGCACCGCAACTGCGGGTCTCCGGAACCCAGTTCGGAACCCGAAGCCGAAACCGCCGCCGTCAGAGTCCTTATAAACGAGGACCCCTGAACGTTCCTTCATGAGCGACGTTGGCACGGAAGGTGCGGGTGGCGCGACGCGTGCCGACCCCGAGTCGGAGGGCCCGCGAATCGCCGAGTCCGAGCGCGGCGCGGACTCGCCGGGACCCGAAGTCGAATCGACAGTGGCCAGCGACGCGTTCGAGGCGCTGGGCAACGAGGTTCGGATGTCGGTCCTCCGTGCGTTAGTGGACGACTCCGCCGAGCGTGGGGACGGCGGAGGCGACGAACTCGTCTCCGGCCGGACCATGACGTTCTCGGAACTGTTCGAGGCGAGTCCCGCCGACACCACCGCGGGGTTCGCCTACCACCTCCGACAGTTGACCGACCTGTTCCTCGACGCCGAGGACGACGAGTACGCGCTGACCTACGCCGGACTGCAGGTCGCCCGCGCCATCAGCGCCGGGACCTACACCGACCGCGTCTCGTTCGGCCCGGTGCCGACCGGCGACCCCTGCCCGCTCTGTGAGTCGGGGGAACTCGCGGCGGTCTGCGAGGCCAACTACGTCACGGTGGCTTGCGAGGACTGCGAACGTGCGGTCCTGACGCTGCCGTTTCCGCCGAGCGCGCGCCGGGACCGCGACCCGGAGCGTCTGCTCGACGCGTTCGACCGCCACCATCGCCACCGCCTCTCGGTGATGTCCGACGGGGTGTGTCCAGAGTGCGCCGCCACGATGGACGCCGCGCTGGCCGCCCCGCCGGAGTCGGTGACCGAGCAGTTGCCCGACGCCGAGGCCGACCGAGCGCAGGTCCGCCTCGACTGCCAGCAGTGCGGGTGTCGGCTCCGCGCCCCGGTGACGCTCGCGGTCCTCGAACACCCCGCCGTCGTCTCGCTCTTTCACGACCACGCGCTGAACGTTCGCGACAGACCCATCTGGAACGTCGGCGAGGAGTGGCGCGAGACCGTCGTCTCCGACGACCCCTGGTGCGTCCGGGTCAGCGCGGAACTGGACGACGAAGTGTTGGACCTGTTCGTCACCGGTGACCTCTCGGTCGCCGGGACGCGCCGCCGGGACGTCGAGGAGATTCGGCAGGCGTCGTAAATTCCGTCGTTGCTTCCTTCGTTCTGTCATTTCCGACGACGGAGCGCTGTCATCTGCGAGTTCGAGAGCGGAGCGACCGTCGCACTCACCCCTCCTAAACTACTTACTGCTATATGAAATACGGTCGAGCGTACCGGAACACAGGTTGAGAGGAGGACCGGTTTCGTCCTCCTTCGAACGGTTTTGGTACAATCCAGTAGGTATACACGCTCGAAATAGAGAGAAAACGTACTGATGTATCTCGTTACGTTTCGCCTCGACCCGGGAGAGTACGACGCGGAGTTCCACGAGTTGAACGACGCGATACAAGCGGCCGCCGAGGACACGGAGGGGTATCTGGGCAAGCGGACGTGGCACGCCCCGGAGAGCGAGGAGGTCCTCGTCGTTTACTACTGGGAGTCGCTGGACGCGCTCGAATCGTTCGGAGCAGATTCTGATCACGAACGGGCGAAACAGCGGTGGACCGAGTGGTACGACGCGTACGAAGTCACCGTCACGGAAGTCGTCGAAGCGTACGGAAGCGGGTTCGGCGACGACGCGGACCCGCCTGCGTAGGAGGGCACGGTCGCAGTGGGCGAACTGCACGACGAATAGGAGTGTCGCGAAGTTTCTCGCGATACCCGGCCTCGCGGAACCTGCCCGTCGAATTTAGGACTCACGACGACGTTCGGAAGCGCGACGCGGCGGACGCAGATTACTTCTCGGTGGTCGTGTCCAGACGCGCCAGCGACTCGTGACACCTCGACGTCGGAATTCCGAGTTCGCCCTCGGGTTCGACGACGAGCGCCCGGAGGTCCTTCTGAGGGGTCACGTAGACGCACGTTCCGTTCCACCCGGGGGCCGACGGACCGGTCGCGTCGAACTCGCGGGTGACGCTGGTTCCGTCCGCGAGGCGCGCCACCAGTCGGTACGTTCCCGTGCGCACCGCGAGGTTGGCGACGACCACCAGCGAGAGGTCGGTCGGATACGTCTCCGCGAGGACGCGGTCGCCGCTCCCGACGTGGGTGAGCCAGACCGCCACGGCGGGGTCGTCGGGGTGGAAGTTGTACAACTGAAGCTTCAGCGGTGCCTCCTCTCGATGCCCGTCGTCGTCCGTGTCGAGGGTCGCGTTCTCGCTGGCTCGGGGGCTGACGTAGGGTTCCTCCCGGCCGACGCACCGGTAGGCGTTGTAGGGAATCGTGACGTGACGGTCCGGGCCGACGTAGTGCGTGACGAAGTTGTGGTTCCGGGTCCCGCTCGCGGAGCGACTCTCGGGACAGGCGTACTCGACGTGTCCGCTGATAGCGGACGCGACGTAGACGCCGACGTCGTCGGTTAGCAGGACGCGAGTCGTCGGCTCCTCGACGTCGATGGATTTCGCACCGCCGCAACCGCCGGGGTCTACCTCGACGCCCCCGCCCTCTCCGGGATTTCCCGGGAGCAGTTGGTTGTAGACGGTGGCGCGCTCGTAGTCGCGGACGAACCGTTCGGCCGACTCTGGCGAGACCGTCTCCGGCGGTTTCGGGGTCGGTCTCGGGTCCGAGAGCGTCGTCCCGGCGTACGTCTCCGTCGCCGTGGCGTCGGGGTCGGCGACGCGGTCGTTCGGACTCGACTCACAGCCAGCGAACAGGGCGGTTCCGAGGGTCGCGAGGAGGGCACGACGGCGCATAGTTCGACTCTGTCCGGGCGTAAAATAAACGTGCGGTTATCTGTCTGACGTGTCGGGGCGAGCGCGTCTCAGGACGCCTGCGGACCGCCGTCCTCGTCGAGCAGTCCGAGCGCGTCGAGCGCGTTTCGGCGGTCGTCGGTCGGGAGCGTCCGGTACCCCGACTCCGCCGTCACGGTACCGACCGCCACCTCGGCGGGCGAGAACGTCGCGTCGTCGGGGGCCGCGAGCGCTTCCAGTGCGAGGTCCACGCCCGATTCGAGGTCCGCGTCGGCGGCGTACTCGGCTTCGAGGAACTCCCGAATCTCGCCGCTCTCGCCGCCGATGGCCGCGGCGTCCCACGCCGAGGGCGTCCCCGAGGGGTCGGTCTCGTAGAGCACGGGTCGCCCGTCCGTGACGCCCCCGACGAGCAGGGCAGTCCCGTACGGGCGCGCGCCGCCGGACTGGGTGTACTCCTGCACGTGGTCGGCGACTTCCTTGGCGAGCGGTTCGACCGGCATCGGTTCGTCGTAGGTCAGGCGGTCGCGCTGGACGGTCTGACGGGCGAACTCTACGAGTCGGCGGGCGTCGGCCGCGTTGCCCGCCGAGATGACGCCGAGGTGGTCGTCCACCTGATGGAGTTTCTCCACGCTCTCGGCGTCCATCAGCGGCGAGCGCACTCGTCGTCTGGCGGCGAGAACGACGCCTCCGGCGGTCCGGACGCCGACGCTCGAACTGCCGCGCTCGACCGCCTCGCGGGCGTACTCGACCTGATAGAGCCGACCGTCCGGCGAGAAGATGCTGGTTCCGCGGTCGTAGCCCTGCTGGTCGCCCTGCATCAGGCCACCTCCTCGCCGTCGCCCGGCGACTCCGGCGCGGCGGAGTTGCGTTCGCCCTCGTACAGTGCGGCGGGGTCGTCGTAGGTCTCGATGGTCGCGCCGTCCGCGGTGATTTCGGCCACGGTGACACCGTTTCCGCTCGCAGTGTCGCGCTCGATGGCGCTCGCCACGGCGCGGGCCGCGGCGTCGGTCGCTTCCTCGACGCCGAACCCGGGCCGGAACTCGCGTTCCAAGACACCGAGCGCGAACTGGGTCCCGCTGCCCTTGGCGGCGTAGGGCGCTTCGAGGACCGCGCCGCCACCGTCGAGGTCGTAGACGTGCGGTCCCTCGCTATCGACGCCGCCCAGAATCGGCTGGACCATGCGGTAGGGACCGTTACGGAGGAGGTTCCCCGCGTAGGTGGCGAAGGCGTCCACGCTGGGCGGGTCGCCGCGCCGGACGTCGTACTGGTCGGCGTGGGACCGAAGTCGCCGAGTGTAGTCCTGACTG
Organism: Halorussus aquaticus; assembly: GCF_024218795.1. Taxonomy (GTDB): domain Archaea; phylum Halobacteriota; class Halobacteria; order Halobacteriales; family Haladaptataceae; genus Halorussus; species Halorussus aquaticus. Next base: position 488,702 of record NZ_CP100400.1, on the reverse strand, counting down.
CTTCCGACCGCGCCCGAGAGCGCGACGGCGGCGGTCGGGTGGACCTGCTCGACTTTCTGCGTGTCCTTGCTCGTGACGAATCGGCCGCCCACGCTGGCGCGCCGGTCGGCCATCACGACCACCGCGTCGTCGGCCGCCACGGCGACGGTCGTCGTGCCGGTCTTGGTCAGTTCCGGGTCGGCGTCGGTCGACGAACCGTGTCCGTGTCCGCTACCGGTCTCGCGTCCGCTGCCGAATCCCAGTCTGCTATCGAATTCGTGGGGTGTACCGAACGTCGGTCGGGGGTTGGCGTCTGGCATACAGATGAGATAAGAGTCCCTCCACCGAAAAGTGTTAGCTAAAATATATTTTAGCCGGGGGTGAGAACCGAAGGTCCGACGGGCGTCGGACGGCGGCCTGTCCGAACAGCGTCGCGTCCGGACAGCGGTCTGTCAGAGCAGCGGTAGCGTCCAGACGACGGCGGCGGGCCGACCCCCGAGTGCGGAGAAGAGAAGACCGGTGACAGCGGGCGAAGGACGGAAGACGGCGAGCGAACGGTAGCGGAGGCGTTCAGGGGAGTTCCCGGAGCGCCTGCAACACGTCGTCTATCGGTTCGTTCGTCACGGCCAGCGAGAACCCGTCGAGTCGGGCCATCTTCGGCGCGTGTTCCCAGAGGTCCTCGCGGTCGAGTCCGTGGAGGACCACCGCGTTCGGCGTGGGGTTCACCACGCGCATGGCGACCAGCGGCGACTCGCCGCGAGTGACGTTGGTGAACATCAGCGCCCGACTGGTACTCTGGCCGTAGAGTCGGTAGAACTCCTCGCTGGAGAGTCGGGTGATGGCCTGAATGCTGTCGATGACGGTGTGACCGGTGACGTGTTGCTGGTCGCCGCCCGCGAGTTCGGTCGCGCCCACCGCGTCGTAGAACCGGTCGAGCGCGACCGTGGTTGGGTACTCCCGGAGGTCGTTGACGATGTCGCTCTCGAACCCGGCCGACAGGACACGGGCGTACTGGCGGATGCGGTCGCCGCCGCGGCGTTCGTCGATGTCGAGCAGGCCGGTCACGACCCGCGCGACGACGCCGATGCCCGGACTCGCCCGGCGACCGCTCTCGTAGTCGCTGACGACCGACGACGACACGTCGAGTTGGTCGGCGAGGTCGGTCTGGGAGACCCCGAAGTCGGTCCGCCACTTCCGGAGGGTCGCGCCGGGGTCGTCGCTGAGCGTTATCTCGCCCGCGATTCGCTCGGCGAGGTCCTCGCGGGGGTCGGTGGCTTCGGTCATGGCTTCGACTGCGACGCTCCGGAGCAAAAACGTGTCGAAGTCCGGGTTCGACGGGCGACGAACGCACCGGGACACTGATAACGAGCCACGTTCACTATCCCCACGAATGCCCTCGACGGTTGTCCACGTCGCGCTCGCCGGTCTGGTCGGGACGGCCCTGCTCGCGGAACAGTTCGACGGAAAGGCCGTGGCGGTCGTGATGGCGGCCACCGCGCTCGTGGACTTCGACGTGTTTCTGGGGTTCTGGATACCGGGCGCACACCGGGCGGCGTTCCACACGCTGCTGGTACCACTGTTCGGGGGCGTCCTGCTCTGGGCGGACCTCAGACGACGAGACCAGTCGCTCGTCCGTTCGCGGTGGGGCGCACGTGGCGTCCGGGTCGCGTGGGTCAGTCTCGTCGCGGTCACGTTCGCGGGCATCGGTCTCGACGCGTTCTTCAACGGCGTGAACCTGTTCTACCCGGTCCACGACCGCTTCTACACCTTCTCGGGGAAACTGTTCTACTCGACCGAGGAGGGATTCGTCCAGACGCTCGTGAACGTGGACTTCGAGGCGCTGGTCGAGGCGTTCGCTCCCGAAACGTCCGCTGGCGCGGGAGGCGAAGCGAGTGCTGGCGGCGGCGGCAGTGGAGGCAGTGCGGGCAGTGGCGGAGGCGGTAGCTCCGACCCCGTACGGACGACCGAGAACACCCACTACAGCACGGGCATCGACCCGAAGAAGGGGTCCGAATCGGGCACCGTCGAGCGCCTCTTTCCCATCGCCTACACCGGCGAGCGCGCGCTCCTCGCACTGACCGGTTACTCGGTGGTCGGTCTCCGAGTGTGGATGGAGCGACGCGACTGAGTCAGAGCGGTCCCACCGGCGGAAGAATCCCGGTCTCGACTCACAACTGCTAACAACCTCGTCCGCCAACCGCGGGGTATGACCGACGCCGAGAACGTCCGACTCCGCGCGTACGACCCCGACCGCGACCCCCGCGACCTGTGGGACCTCAAGCGAGGGTTCGAGTTGGGTCTCGGAACGGGCACGGGCGACGACGACAAGCGGGCGACGTACGAGGCGAAACTCACCGAGGAGTACGGCGAGCGGTACCTCGACTGGGTGTTCTGGTGTACGAAACACGACCCGCGGTGCGTGACCGTCGCGGCGGTGGAACCCGACCGGACGACCGCCGACGGAGCGAACGCGGAGGAGGGCAACGCCGACCAAGCCAACGAGGACCGCACTTCGGAAGCGGAGACCCCGGCGCTCGCTGGCTACGTCTTCGTCCTCCCCCAGCAACTGGCGATGATATGGGACGCCGCCGTCCTGAACGAGATTTACGTCAGGCCGGAGTACCGCGGCACCCAAATCGCGGACGACCTGATGGACGCCGCCGTCGAGTTCGCGGCCGACCAAGACCTGCCGCTCGACCGTCTCGTCCTCGACGTGGACCGCGAGAACGACCGCGCCGCGGCGTTCTACGAGCGACACGGCTTCGAGCACTGGGGAGAGATGGTGGCCCGGAAGTTGGAGTAGGCGCGACCGCGAATCGTGGCTACTGGCTCTCTATCGAGTTCCCGCACTCGCTACACAGGTTCAGTTGCCACGAGACCGTCTCCACGATTGGCTGTTCCTGTCCGCAGTACTTACACAACTTCTGCATAGAGAACCAGTCACACGCCCGGCCTTTAGTGGTATGCGAACGTTTTGCACAGTAATTCCGATCGTCAGATCTCTGTCCGCCCTTACTCGTCTTCTCGCGCCACGTAACCGACGGTCGGTGGTGTTCCTGCTCCGCTTTCCGAGGGGTAGTAGACGATTAGCGTCGCGGAAGTAATCACTAACCGAGAACTGTACTCGGACGACCCGACTGCGCCCGTGTCCGCCGAACCGACGCCACTCGGAGCGGTCGTTCGAGCGCCGCGTTCAATCCGCTAACCCGACGGCGGTTCCACCGACCGCGCCGAGGACGAGGGGATAGACCGTGCCCGCGAGCAGAACCGCGGTCACGGGGTCGGTCGAGATAGCTGCCTCGGTGGTCCCGATGGCGTGAGTGGTCGCGAACGCGGCCGCCGCCGAGAGCGGGAGGTAACCGAGCGCGACGGTCGCACCCGCCGCGGCCCGTTCGGCGAGTCCGCCGCGACGACCGTACGCCGCGACGACGCCCGCGGCGAGCAAGAGCACGACCGGGAGCGCCAGCGTCAGCGCCGACCCGCCTTCGCGGGTCACGAAGTTCGCCGTGCGGGTTCCGCCCGCGATGGTCGGGAACCGCGTGGCGACGAAGTGGGCGTTGAGGAAGAGCCACGTCACGCCCTTCCACGCCGGAACGGCCTCGCCGCCGAGCAGTCGAGAGACGAACCCGACGCCCTGCAGCGCCTCCGAGACGGCCGCCGATTTCGAGACGTAGACGACCAGATAGCCGAGCAACCACGCCCCGACGCCCGCAGTCGCGCCGCGGGCCAGCGTGGCGCGCCCGACGAGTCGGTCGGTCTTCCGAGTCGCACGCTCTGCCGTAGACATACAGCGGCGTCCCACGGCCGACGGGAGTATCTTGTGGCCCTGCCACGGCGCGGTTACCATCCGGACACTGCGACTCCAGTGACGGGGGCGGACCGAAGCGTGCCACGTGAAATCACTATTCGCGGGATTCAAGAGACAGGGACAGAAACGTCCTACAAATGATTCTTCGCAACGTCCGCGTGCTGGACGGGAGGGGCGAACGCTTCGAAGGAGCGTCGCTCCGGTTCGACCCCGAGTCCGGCCGAGTCGACGCGGTGGGCGACGCCGACCCCGGAGGCGACGAACCTGTCTACGACCTCTCCGGGAAGACCGTCGTACCGGGACTGGTGGACGCGCACGTCCACTTCTCGCTGTCGGGCGAGGCCACCGTCGCCGACGTGATGGCGATGAACGACGCCGAACTGCTGCTGACCGAAGTCGGCAACGCCCGAAAGACCCTCGAATCCGGCGTCACGGGCGTCCGCGCGATGGGGGCGCGCGACCTCGACGTAGTCCTCGCCCAGTACGTCGCTCGCGGCGAGGTGGCCGGTCCCCGCATGACCGCCAACTGCCGGTCCATCACCATCACGGGCGGACACGGCCACCACCTCGGGCAAGAGGTGGACGGACCGACCGAGTGCAGGCGAGCGGTCCGCGAGCAGGTCAAGCGCGGCGCGGAGTTCATCAAGGTCATGGCGACCGGCGGCGTGACGACGCCCGGCACGGACCCCGACTCGGCCGCGTTCACCGACGAGGAGATGGCGGCGCTGGTGGACGAGGCCCACCGCCGCGGCGTCCACGTCGCGGCCCACGCCCACGGCGCGGCGGGCGCGCGCGCCGCCGTCGAGGCGGGCGTGGACACCATCGAACACGGGACGTTCCTCGACGAGGAGACCATCGACCTGCTCGTGGCCGAGGACGTGGTGCTGGTGCCGACCCTCTCGGCCCCCTACCACATCGTCCGGAACGCCGACCACGCGACCGACGACGCGCTCCAGAAGACCAACGACGTGTACGAGCGCCACCTCGAATCGTTCGCGGCCGCCGTCGAGGCGGGCGTCGATATCGTCGGGGGGACCGACGCCGGGACGCCGTTCAACTACCACGGCACGAACGCCACCGAACTCTCGTTCATGGTGGAGTACGGGATGGACCCCCACGACGCGCTCGTCGCCATGACCGGCAGGGCGGCGGAAGTCGTCGGACTGGAAGACGCCGGTGTCCTCGAACCCGGGGCCTTCGCGGACTTCCTCGTGCTGGACGACGACCCGCTCGAAGACATCGGCGCGGTCCGCGACCCGAGGACGGTCGTCAAGGGCGGCGAGGTGGTCGCGGGCGACGCGTTCGGCGTCGGCGAACTCAGTGGGTGAAGAGGAGAATCCGGTCGGACTCGCGGACGACGCAGAACCGACCGTCGGGCGAGTTGAACCTGTTGTTGCGTTTCTCGGAAATCAGCAGGTCCGAGAAGGCGTCGCCGCAGGCCGGGCAGTCGAGGCCCTTCCGGTTCTCCCAGAACTGGGTGTCGCCGGTGTCCTTGCGGAGTTTCAGCGCGTGCCGGTGGTCGTGAACGTCGAATCGTTCGTCGGTCATGGGGGTCGGTTCTCGTCAGTCCCCCTTCGTCGCTTCGTTCCACTGCTCGCGGGTGACCGTGTAGCGGTGCAAGTCGTCCACCTCGTCGCCCATCGGGACCCAGTTTCGAAGGACACCGTCGTACTGCCCGCCGAATCGCTCGACGTACTTCTCGATGGCGCGCTCGGACCGTTCGTTGCCCTCGTTGAACCCCGCCGTGACGAGTTCGAGACCGAGGCGGTCGAAGGTCAGTTCCATCAGGGCTTCGGCCCGCTCGCCCGAGTATCCTCGACCCCAGAACGGTCTGCGCAGGACGAGTCCGAGTCGTCCGGTTCGGCGCTCCCACTCGCAGTGGAGATGCGCGGTACCCGCGATTTCCCCGGCACGGGGTTCGCCCTCCGTCGGTCGCACCACGTACTCCGCGGCGGTGCCCTCCCGCCAGCGTTCCTCGGCGTCGTCGATGCGGTCGTGGGCCTCCTTCGGCGTGTTCCACGGGTCCTGCGGGACGTACTCGAACACCTGCTCGTCGGCGACGCCCGCCGCGAAGCAGTCGTAGAACGCGAGGGTATCGACCTTCTCGTGGCAGAGTCGTTCCAACAGTAGGCGGTCGGTCTCGATGCGCTCCGGGAACAGGTCGGTCATCTCCCATCGCCCCCCTCGTTGCGGTCGTTCGCGGTCGCTTCGTTCCACTGCTCGCGGGTGACCGTGTAGCGGTGAACGCCCACCGGCCCGTCGGGGGCGAGTCCGGCGTTCCGGAGCAGGCCCTCGTGCTGGCCGCCGTGGGCCGCGACGTACTTCTCGATAGCCCGCCGGGACTTGTCGTTGTCCGCGTGGTGAGTCACGGCTACGACTTCGAGGTCGAGGCGCTCGAACGCGACCCGCATCAGGGCCGCGGCGCGTTCGCCGGAGTACCCCCGGCCCCAGAAGGGCTTGCGGAGCCACGTCCCGAGGACCGCGGTCAGGCGCTCCCAGTCGGCGTGGAGTTCTGTCGCGCCCGCGATTTCCCCCGCGCCGTCCTCGCCCTCCTTCGGACGAATCACGTAGGCGGCGTCTTCGCCCGCCGACCGCGCCTCCGTGCGGGATTCGAGGAACTCCGCGGTCTCTTTCGGCATCTCGTGGGGGTCCCACGAGAGGTACTCGGTTATCTCCCCGATGTTCGGGTTCCGGCGGGAGACGCAACGGTAGAACTCCAACACGTCCACGTTCTCGGGCGTCAGCGGCGTCAACTCCAGTCGCTCGGTCTCGATTCGCTCCAGGAACAGGCCGCCCTCGGTCATCGGTCGGCCTCCGCGGCGCGCTCCGTCGACATGCTTCGAGCGTCGGAGGCCCGAACTAAAAGCGTTGCCCGGGGATGGGGACTGGTGACACTGACTGGGTTCACAGCGCGTCGATCGCCCATCGACTCAGCGTGACGGCGAGCGCGACCAGTCCTTCCAGTCGTGTGAGACGGCCTCTGGTGGCCAACAGCGCCACGACGAACGCCGACAGCGCGACGAGCCAGACCGCCGCGTCGAACGCGACCGGCGACACCGACAGCGGCCGGACCACTGCGGCGACGCCCAAGATACCCAACACGTTGAAGACGTTGCTGCCGAGCAGGTTCCCCGCTGCGATGTCGCTGCTGCCCCGGCGGGCCGCCACGACGGAGGCCGCTATCTCGGGCGTGGAGGTGCCGACGGCCACCACCGTCTCGCCGATGGCCCACTCCGAGACGCCCGCGAGCCGCGCGAGGTCGGTCGCCGACGAGACGAGAAAGCGCGCGCCGACGAGGATCACCGCCAGTCCGCCCACCGCCGCCGCGGCCGACCGGAGCGTCGATCGGTCGACACCCCCGTTCGCTGTCGTTTCACTCGTCTGAGCGCCGGTCGCGGTGTCCGTCGAGCGCCCGCCGACCTCGCCGTCACTGTCCTCCGGAGCGTCGGCGGGGCCGCCGCGGGCGAGCAGCCACCCGACGTACCCGACGAGCAGGACGACCAACACCGCCCCTTCGGCCCGGGCGACGACGCCGTCCCGAACGACCGCGGCAGCCAGCACCGCCGCTACGACCACGACCGGCCCGTCCCGGCGAACCAGCGCACTCGAGGCCGGGACCGGGTTCAGGAGGCCGACGAGCGCCAGCACCACGCCGACGTTGAAGAGGTTAGACCCGACGACGTTGCCCACGGCGACGTCGCCCGCGCCGACGAGCGCAGCGTCGACGGAGGTGGCGAGTTCGGGCGTCGAGGTCCCGAACCCCACCACGGTGAGCCCCACCACCAGCTCCGACAGCCCGGCCCGGCGGGCGATGCGTGCGGCGTTCTCCACGAGGAGCTTGGCACCCACCCAGAGCGCGCCGATACTCGCGGCGACGATAGCGAGGTCGAGTGCGATTGCGGTCGCCTCAGCCATGCGTGCGGTCGAGGACGGAGTACCGTGGTTCTCGGCGTTCGAGTGCGCCCGGTCGTCGTCTCTCGGCCGTTACGGACATCACGTTCACGGTATTTCCGTGTGGCGCGACGTTTGTAGTCGTACCGCCGTCGTCTGGCGCGCCGTCCGTCACCGGGAGGCCGAGGGACACTGCCGGACCGTCGGCCGGGACGGTCGCCTCAGTCGTCGGCGTCGCCTTCTGGCGGGTCGGTGATTTCGACGTGGTCCCGAAGCCAGTCGGTCGCGGCCGCCACCGTCTCAGCGTCGGTGCCGGTGACCTTCAGGCGGCCCGGCGTCGAACCCACGCCCGGATAGCTCCCGACCGACGCGTCGAAGCGCTCCCGGACCTCGTTCAAGCGGTCGCCGAGCGCACCTTCCGGTTCGGGGGTGTAGAGCGTCTGAGAGACCACGTCGCCGCCGAACTCCTCGCCCACCAGTTCGAACATCGCTTTCATCTCCTCGGGGATGCCCGGCAGCACGTAGACGTTCTCGACGACGCAACCGGGTGCCCACCCGGCGTCGGTGGCCAGCGCCCGACTCCCTTCTGGGAGCGACGCCGCGGCGTCGAGGTCGAGGTCGATGTCGTAGTCCTCGGCCAGTTCGGGGTTCTCCTCGCGGAACTGCCGGGCCTTCGCTTCGAGGCGGGCGCGCTCGTCGCGGTCCACCGCGAGGTCCCGGTCGAGGCCGTCGGCGACGGCCTCCATCGTCACGTCGTCGGGCGTCCCGCCGATACCGCCGGTGACGACCACCGCGTCGAACGCCGCGGCCCACTCCCGGACGGTGTCGGCGATGACTCCGCGGTCGTCCGGGACCGTCAGAATCCGGCGCACGCTCCCGCCGCGCTCGTCGATGCGGTCGGCCAGCCACGACGCGTTCGTGTTCACGGTGTCTCCGGCGAGTATCTCGTCCCCGACCGACAGGACGGCGATTTCCATGCCCGAGAGGTGGGCCGTGGTGAACTTATCCGTGTCGGCGCGACGCTCGGCCCGGTCACGCCGCCGACCATCGCCCTCGCTCTCACCGATGAGTCCACCGAAAAGCGGTCCGTTTCGCGCGACAGTATCGGCGTTCGGGCGGGGTATCTCCGGGTGCCCGGCGGATTCAGGACCACTGCACCACCGGCTCTCCGGTCTTCGACCGACGGACGTACTCGGTCTGCATCTCGCGGACGGCGTCCTCGAATCGCTCTCCAGCGTCGAGGTGCTCGGTGACGCGGGTCAGCTTCCAGCGGCTCGGAGTCGTGCGTTCGGTCCAGCGGGCCTCGATGGGTCCGAGGTACGCCTCGATAGCGTCCGACGAAACGCCCTGCTCTCGGAGGCCGCGACGAGCGAAGTCGAACATCTCCTCGTAGACGACGGCCCGGTCCGTCGTATGGTCGCCGTCGGCGGTGATCCACGCCATCTCGGCGTCCAGTCCGTTCTCGACCGCTTCGTAGAAGCTCCGCTCGGCGGCGTCGCGGTCGAGGGTCGCGAGCGGGTGGTCGGCCGCGCACAGACCGCGAACGAGTCCGGCGACCAGACACTGGAATCCGACGTTCTCGTCGATGGTCGGCTGCGTCGGGAGGGGCCGGTACTCGATGCGCACGGACCACTGGTCGCCCCGGTCGACCGGCTGACCCCCGACGACCGCCCGGAGCCACCGCCAGTACGTCCCTCGCTTGTGGTCGAGTTCCCAGAACCGATCCGCGAACGTCTCGCGGTCGCCGTCCGCGAGCCACTCTCGGAGGAACGGCGCACACGTCGGGTCGGCGACGAGTTTGTCCACGCAGTCGCCCACGCCTCGAATCCCGCTGGGAAAGCGAACTTTCTCCCACGCCGAGTTGACCGACTGCTCGAACACCGGAATCCGGAGCTCGTGATAGGTCTCGTCCACGAGTCGGTACGGCTCGTCGGTGTCGTAGAGGTCCGGTGGCAACAGCGGTGAATTGGTCGCTAACGCGAGAACCGGGCCCAGCGTGCGGACAGCGGCGTTGTAGTAGCGCGGAAACGCCTCCGCGTCGGGAACCTGGACGTGGGGCTGAATCGAGTTGGCGAGCGACTCGAACAGAATCGAGGGGAACTGACGCTCCGTCCCCGGAACCGAGAGGGTGAGCGTTCCCCCCGTCCGCGCCAAGACGTCGTTGTCGATTGCGTAGTATCGCGGCGACGGAGTCATGTTCTCGGCGATGGTCACGCCTTCGGACTCGCGCAGGTCTGTCAGGTACGTCTGAGTGCCCTCCGGTGGCGGTATCGTCCACATGGCGTCGAGGACGATCTCTCTCCCCTCTTGGTCGGCGGCGCGTCGCGCGCTCAGGAGTCGTTCGCGGAGCTGGGACGCCTGCGCGTCGATGCCCGCACCGTCGAACGACGTCGGGTCCGTCTGGAACTCGACGCTCTGCAGGCCGAGTTCTCGCTCGCAGTTCCCGTCGAACACGGTATCGGGAACTCGGGCGACCCGGTGTTCCCCGTCGATGGCGTAGGCCTCGAGTTCCAGTCCGAGGCCGAAGTCGGGGTTGTCGAACTGCCCGGCGCGAAGCGCGTCGGTGATCCGGTCGGCCTGCTCGTCCACGCGGCTGTCGAACTCTCTCCGCGCGGCCTCCCCCAGCGAACGGTTGACGAGGTCGATAACCCCCTCCATCAAAAAGATACAGCGAGTTCCAGTCGCTTAGATGTACGGTGTGAACACACCACGAGCAATCTCCGCCGAGATGCTCCGACCAACGAGTCGAAGGGCTCTCCGCAACCACTAAACACCGCTCGCACCTACCTCCCTCCAATGACCGACTGGACCGAGAAGTATCGGCCCTCCTCCCTCTCCGAGATTCGCGGGAACAACAAGGCCCGCGACCAACTGCGCGAGTGGGCCGAGACGTGGGACGACCACCGCGACACCGTCATCGTCCACGGCAGTCCGGGCGTGGGCAAGACCTCCGCGGCCCACGCGCTGGCAAACGACATGGGCTGGCCGACCATCGAGTTGAACGCCAGCGACACCCGGACCGCCGACGTCGTCGAGAAGTTGGCGGGCGGGGCCGCCAAGAATCAGGCGCTCACCGGGAGCGCCGACGGGCGACAACTCGTCATCATGGACGAGGCCGACAACCTCCACGGCAACGTCGATCGGGGCGGGTCGAAGGCCATCACCGACGTCGTCAAGGACGCCGGACAGCCGATGGTCCTCATCGCCAACGAGTTCTACGACATGTCGAAGACGCTCCGGAACAACTGCGAGACCATCGAGTTCCGGGACGTCTACGCCCGCTCCATCGTGCCCGCGCTCCGGCACATCTGCAAGGAGGAGGGCATCGAGTACGAGAAAGCGGCGCTCCGGGCCATCGCGGACAAGAATGACGGCGACCTCCGGTCGGCGGTCAACGACCTGCAGGCCATCGCCGAGACCAGCGAGCGACTCACCGAGGACGACGTGAACGTCACCGGCGAGCGCGACCGGACCAGCGGTATCTTCGAGTTCCTCGACGCGGTGTTCAAGGAGGAGGACCCCCAGAGCGCGCTGCAGCAGTCCTACGACGTGGACGAGACCCCCGACGACCTGCTGAACTGGGTCGAGGACAACGTGCCGAAAGACTACGAGGGCGCGGAACTCGCCACCGCCTACGACTTCCTCTCGAACGCCGACAAGTGGCTCGGCCGGGTCCGGGCCACGCAGGACTACTCGATGTGGCGCTACGCCACCGACAACGTCGCGGCCGGGGTCGCGGCGTCTCGCGACGGCGAGAAGGGCGGCCGAACCCGGTACGGCCCGCCGAGTTACTGGCGGAAACTCGGGAGTTCGAAGGCCAACCGGCGCAAGCGCGACTACGTCGCCCGGAAGATAGCCGAGACCGAGGGCGTGAGCATGTCCACGGCCCGCCGGGAGATGATGCCGTTCCTCGCCGCGATGACCCACCACTGCAAGAACCGCGAGATGACCGTCGCGATGACCGCGAAGTACGACCTCGACGCCGAACACGTCTCGTTCGTCACCGGGTCGGGCAAGGACACGAACAAGGTCCAGAACATCGTGGAGGAGGCCCAGACCCTCCGGGAGAAGGCGGCCGTGGAACACTCCGGGGGCGCGTTCGAGGGCAGTTTCGGGTCCCAGCGCGGCGACGACGCCGCCGACGCGAGCGACGACTCGGACGGACAGGCCGCCGACCCGGCGGTCGAAGCCAGCGGGGACGACGGCGACGACGGTCAGGCCGGACTGACCGACTTCTGAAACCGACGCCGAACGACTACCGGGGCGGCCACACCAGTATCTCGCCGTCGCCCCGGACGGTCACGTCGTGGCCCTCGTACTGGAACGTGATGCTCGTCTCCGTCTCCCGGTCGCGCATCGAGGCGACGAACTCGTGGAGCGCGTCGGGGTCCATGTACTCGTAGAGGGGCGCGAGTTGGGTCACCGAGACGTCGGTCGCCCGCGAAATCGCGCAGGTTATCGCCGAGTCCAGCGTCTCGCTGCCGGACCAGTCGGCCTGCACGCGCAGGGGTGTCTCGCTCTCGTACTCCACCGCATCGACCGTGTGCGTTTCCGTCTTCGACATGCTATCTCGCCGATTCGGACGAGGGCGGACAGGTGCTTCAAGCCCCCAAACGCTGAAATCCGATTACTGGCCCTGAGGACGGGTTGTGGTCGAGTTAATCCGAGTTAAACGCCGCAACTCGACCCTAACCCGAGTAACCCGCTCGTACCGGAAAGAAATCGGCCGTGGAACCCCCCTCGGCACCCCAAAAACGACGCAATCCCTTTTTCCTTGCGCGTCGGACGTACGTGACGAATGGGGGCACGACAGTTCGTAGCGCTGCTCGTCGCGATTCTCTGTCTCTCGACCGCAGTCGGAACACCCGCAGTCGGCACGTCCGCCGGTGAGACGGCGAGCGCGGCCGACGCGACGGCGACTGCGGACGCGTCGCCCCAGTCACAGGTGCAACAGGTCACCCCCGACACCGTCGTCCTCGACGTCCGGGTGGCCGAGAACGGGACCGCGACGTGGCAGGTCGTCTACCGCACCCGACTCGACGACCCCGAGACGGCGTCGGCGTTCCGGGGGTACAAAGCCGACATCGAGGAGAACTCGACCAAGTACAGCCAGCAGTTCGTCTCGCGGATGAACAGCACGATTCACAGCGCCGAGCAGTCCACCGGCCGGGAGATGACGGGGACCAACTACTCGGTCCGGGCCGAAATCCGGGAGTTCCCCCAGCGATACGGCGTGGTGGTCTACTCGTTCCGGTGGCGCGGGTTCGCCGCCGTCTCTGACGACCGCCTCCGCGTCGGCGACTCGCTGTCCGGACTCATCCTCAACGAGAAGACGCGACTGCTCGTCAAGTGGCCCGAGGGCTACGAGGCCACCACGATTCAGCCCAAGCCCGAGACCGGGTACGAGAAGCGCGAGCGAGCGGTCGTCTGGAACGGTCCCATCGAGTTCGCGGGCAACGAACCCCGAATCGTCATCGCCGCGCCCGGCGCGGGCGGACCGAACGTCCCGTGGACGACCGTCGCGGCGGTGGCGGGCGCGGTGGCCGTTCTCGCGGCGCTCGTCGGGGGCGGCTGGTGGCTCTACCGGAACCGGAGCGAGCGCGCCGACGAACCCGCCGACGAACCGCCGGAGGACCTGCTGAGCAACGAGGAGCGCGTCCTCCGCCTGCTCGAACGCCGGGGCGGCCGCGTCAAGCAGAAGGCGGTCGTGGACGAACTCGGCTGGACCGAGGCCAAGACGAGTCAGGTCGTCGGGAGCCTCCGCGAGCAGGGCAAGATAGAGAGCTTCAGGCTCGGTAGGGAGAACGTACTCGCGCTGGCGCAGGAGCAACACAAGTCCTGAGCCGCCTTAATTCGGGTAAATCCGGGTTCAGTAACGGCGGCTTATTGGTCGTCGAACGCGTGGAAACGACCGATGAAACCCACCTTCGTCCTGCTCCTCGCTGGCGTCGCCCTGCTCGGTGCGACGGGAGCGGTCGCGGCCGACACCGGCGGGAGCCAGTCGACGTGGCCCCACGACGACACGACGACCAACGAGAGCAACGCCACCACGATATCGCCGGGCCAGCAACTCGCCGGTGCGGTCGGCGCACAGGGGGCGGCGCTCCAAGGCGAACTCTGGAACCGAACGCTCGCGGACCGACTGGCGAACGCGACCACCGCCGCCGAGCGAGCGGAAGTAGTCGCCGACGAGACCGAGACCCTCGAATCGTATCTAGACGCGCTCACCGGCGTCCGGGGGAACCTCACCGACGCGTGGGCCGACGGCGACCTCTCCGAGGGCGAGTACCGCACCTCGCTGGCGGAGTTCGTCGTTCGAGCGCGAATCGTCGAACTCCGGGCCAACCAGACCGTGCGGGCGGCGACGAACCTCTCGCTGGCGGTGCGCGAACGGAACGGCGTCAACGTGACCCGGGTCCGGAACGTGAGCGAGCAGGCCCACGAACTCTACCAGTTCGAGGGACCCATCGGCAGAGAAGTCGCCAACGAGACGCTGGCCAACGAGAGCGTGCGGAGTCCGTTACCGAAACTCGGTGAGCGCTCTGAGTAGCCGCGGTAGCCCCGATTCGACCCCGTAGCCGCAATCCGGCCCCGCACCCCTCTGCAGAGAGACGGCGCGCGGTCTCAGTACGGGATGACTTCGAAGCCCTGCGGGAGGACGTACCCGAACAGGACGAACAGCACCGCCGCGACGGTCGCGGTGATGACCGCGTACGGAATCTGGGTCCGGACGTGGACGAGGTGGTCGCTTCCGCTGGTCGAGGACGCGAGGACGGTGGTGTCGCTGATGGGCGAGGAGTGGTCGCCGAAGATGCCGCCGCTGAACACCGCCCCGAGGACCAGCGGCAGGTTCGCGCCGGTCGTGAACGCCACGGGGATGGCGATGGGGAACATGATGCCGTAGGTGGACCACGAGCTCCCGTCGGCGAAACTGATGCCCGCGGTGGCGAAGAACAGCAACACGGGGACGAGTCCGGCCGGGACGCCCCGGAACCAGTCGGTGACGAACCCGGAGATGCCGAGGACGGTGACGCTGTTCTGGATGGACGACGCGAGCGTCAGGATGAGCGCCGCGAGGAAGATGCCCTTGAACCCGCGGACCATCGCGTCGGTCGCGTCGTCGTTGCTCGGGATGTCCCCGCGCAGGCGGTAGAGGACCGCCGCAACCACGAGCGCCGCGGTGGCCGCCAGACCGAGTTTGACGCCGCCGATGTTGAACGCCCACGGTCCCGCGGGCGGAATCAACAACTGGTAGTCGCCCAGCGCGAACAGGAGGTTCGAGGCCTCGCCGGGAACGGTGACCACGGGACTGCCGCGCCAGAACATCGCGCCGAGACCGACCAGAATCATGGTGGCGACCGGGACGGCGAAGTTGCGCCAGTCGGGGTCGGCGGTCGGCGACATCTCGTACTCGTCTATCTCCTCGGATATCATGGGGTCTTGGTCGGGGCCGACGACGCCGCCGCCCGAACGGGCGCGCGACTCCTCGCGGCCCATGCCGAAGATGTTGGGGAAGACCTGCCACGCGACGAGACCCGCGAGGACGAGCGCTATCCACGAGTAGAAGCCGAAGAAGAGGCTGTTGAAGAACAGCGGCCAGATTTCGGCGGTCACGGCGCTGGCGCTCTCGCCGGTCCCCTGCACGAACCCGCCCATGTTCTCGGGGAGGACGTTCTGACGCTGGGCCTCGGTGAGACCGCCGCCGATGAAGCCGATGAGCGCCGCGCCCCACGTCGAGTAGAACGCGAGGCGGGCGGCCGGACTCCCGGCCGAGTCCACGTAGTAGGCCAACTTCGCCCGCGAGACGTTGTACTTGTCCGTCAGCGGGCGCATCATCGACCCGACCACCAAGCAGTTGAAGTAGTCGTCGATGTGGACGGCGATTCCGGCGATGTAGGCCGCCTTCTCGGCGTCCGCCGGGGAGTCGGCCCAGTCGGTGAGCGCTTGGAGCACGCCCTGAATCGCCCCGGCCCGAATCATCAGGCCGATCATCCCGCCGATGGCGAAGATGGCGAGCAGGACGTTCTCGACGTACCACGCGGAACTGAACAGCGGCGCGGTCGCCACGAGCGTCGGAATCAACTTGAGACCGAACAGCGCGCCGAGCGCGTTGCCTACGGGCGTCCCGACGAGGTCGGGGGGCACCCCGACCGCGTCCGCGCCGGGCCGCAACGCGCCGTAAATCGGCCCGGTACTCGCTACGCCGACGAACAACCCGATGAGGGCGTCTCGGGTCGTCCACGCCAACGAGATCGCGAGGATGGCGGGGACGAGCGACCACACACCAGCGTCGATACCTTCGAGTGCCATACGTTACCCCGTGGTTGACACTGTCTAATAGAAGTTCCGTACTCCCTATCCTTCATTCACCGGTTATTTCACGCTCGTTGACCGGCCGGAAACGGGAGATTGAAATCGGCAATCGGAAGCCCGTCGGTCGGCCCGGTTACGAGAAGAGGGTCCACCGGACCGAGTCGCTACCGGTCCCGTCCCTCGACGTCGCCGATGCCGGGGATGGCGAACCGCCGTTCCACCGACGACATCACCTTCGACGCCGACAGGACGAGACCGAGGTAGAGCAGCGCGGCGAACGCGTACATCGTGGTGAACTCGAACGTCTCCGACGCGATGGCGTCGGCGCGCTCGAACAGTTCGGGCACGGTGATGAACGCCGCCAGCGACGAGTACTTGATGAGGTAGACAAGTTCGTTCGACCAACCGGGGATGGCGTAGCGAAGCCCCTGCGGCAGGACGACGTGGCGAATCCCCGCGAGCTTCGACATCCCGACCGCGCGGGCCGCGGTCAACTGCCCGGAATCGACGCCCTCGATGGCCGCGCGGATGTACTCCGACTGGTAGGCCGAGCCGTTGATTGTGAAGCCGATGATGGCGACCCAGACGGCCTGCCCGGGGACGATGCCGACGCCGACGAGGGGGAGTTCGCGTATCCACGACGACAGCCCCATGCCGTAGTAGAGGACGAACAGTTGGGCCAGCAGCGGCGTCCCGCGGATGAGTTCGGTGTACCCGAGCGAGAGCCACGCCGTCTTCTCGCCGTACACCCGCGCGACCGCGAGCGGAACGGCGATGACGAACCCCAGCGCGATGGTGGTGACAGTCAGCAAGACGGTCAGCCACGCGCCCTCCGCCAACGCGGGCAGCGCCGACGCGCCGGTCGCGAGGAACGAGAACAGTCCCGCGACCTGCGAGAGCGGCCAGCCGAGGACGCCGAGCGCGTCGGCCGTCGCCGATAGCGACTCGGCGACTCCGGCGAACGTCTCGGCCGGAATTAGCGGCTGGCCGCGCGGAACGACGCCTCCGCCGAGCAGCAAGTCGTTGACCCAGCGGAAGACGAGCCATCCCCAGAACAGCGCCGCGGCCGCGACGCCGAGCCACTGGCGGAGTCCGTACGAGCGCCAGCGCGGGGCCGCCGTCGCGCGGCGAGTGACGTCACTCATGGTCGCCGTGGACCTTGTCGAGGCGACCGAGGAACTCCCCGGTCCGCGCCTTCTCGGGGCTGTCGAACAACTGTTCGGGCGGACCGCGCTCGACGATACTACCGTCTTCGAGGAAGGTGACGGTGCTGGCCGCCGACCGGGCGAACCCCATCTCGTGGGTCACGACCAGCATCGTCATCCCGCGCTCGACCAGTTCGCGCATCACGCCGACCACCTCGCCGATGAGTTCGGGGTCGAGCGCGCTGGTCGGTTCGTCGAACAGCATCAGTTTCGGTTCCATCGCCAGCGCCCGGGCGATGCCGACCCGCTGTTTCTGGCCGCCCGAGAGTTCGGCCGGGTAGGAGTCGGCTTGCGCCGCGAGTCCGACCATATCGAGGTGTTCGTCGGCCACGCTCCGCGCCTCCTCCTTGGAGAGGCCTTTGACTCGCCGGAGACCGAGCGTGATGTTCTTGCGGGCGGTCAAGTGCGCGAACAGGTTGAAGTCCTGAAACACCATGCCGACGTCTCGCCGGAGTTCGTTCACGTCCGCGTCGGGACCCGTCGTGAGTTCGCCGTCGAGGTAGATGTCACCCGAGTTTGCCTCGGTGAGCCGATTGACACAGCGCAGGAGCGTGGACTTCCCGCTCCCGCTCGGCCCGACGACGACTTCGACGTCGCCCCGGTCCATTTCGAAGCTCACGTCTCGGAGGACGCGTTCGTCACCGTAACTCTTCGAGAGGTTCTCGACGCGTAGCAGACTCATGTGGAATCACCTGTGGGAATCGCGAAGACGTTGCCGACGTAATCCAACGTCCGGTTCGTCGCGAACGTCAGCACGAAGTACACCCCGCTGGCGAACAGGATGACCTCCAGCACGGCGTTCGTGTTCTGGACGAACAGGTCGTTGCTCCGGGTCAGCAGTTCGGAGAGACCGATAGCGAACGCGACGCTCGTGTCCTTGAGGACGATAGTGAACTCGTTCTGGAACCCCGGAATCGACCGGCGGAGCGCCTGCGGGACGACGACGTGACGAATGGCCTCGAATCGAGACATCCCGACGGCGCGAGCGGCCTCCATCTGGCCCTCGTCGATGCTCTGTATCGCACCCCGGAATATCTGGGACTGGTAGGCCGCGCTCCGCAGTCCGAGACCGAGGACGGCCGCGACGAACGCGCTCTCGATGGGCGTGCCGAAGTACGCGAACAGCAGGATGACGACGATGGGCGTGCCCCGGAGGACGACGCCGACGTTCTCGACCGCGCCGCTGGCGTACCGGCCGCCGTACACCTCGAGGGTCCCCGCCGGGAACCCCGCGAGGAAGCCGAGCAGGATGCTGGCGGCCGTCAGCGCGATAGTAAGCACTATCCCGCCGAACAGATACGGCAGGTTCTCGACGACGAACGTCCAGTCGGCCGACAGCAGCGGAGTCAACACGGCTCTACGAGTCGCTGAACCACTTGTTGCGGATCTCGGCGTACTTGCCGCTATCGCGAACGGCCTTCAGGCCGGTGTTGAGGGCCTTCTGAACCTCGCTGTCGCCCTGACGCACGCCGAAGCCGTACTGTTCGCCGGTCTCGTAGGTGAACGCGATGGAGACGTCGCGCTCGCTCTGGAACGTCTTGGCGACCGGCTTGTCGATGACGATGGCGTCGATGTTGCCGTTCACGAGGTCCTCGACCGCAAGCACGTAGCTTCCGTAGGAGTTGTAGTTCGACTCGCTCACTTTGCCCTTCGCGATGAGTTCGTCCTTGATAATGCCCTCGCCGGTGGTTCCCTTCTGTGCGCCGATGGGATGGCCAGAGAGGTCGCCGAGTTTCGACGGCGAGAAGTCGCCGCCCTTGCGCACGAGAATCGACTGGTCGGCGCTGTAGTAGGGGTTCGAGAAGTCGATTTTCTTGTCGCGCTTCTCGTTGATAGTCATCGCGCCAGCGATGACGTCTATCTTCTCGCTACTGAGCGCGGGCATGAGTCCCTTGAACTCGAACTCCTCCCATCCCGAGAGCGTGTACTCGCTCTCGGAGACGACGGCTTCTAGCAGGTCGATGTCGAAGCCGACGAGTTCGCCGCCCTGTTTCATCTCGAACGGGGGGAAACCGGGCGCGGTACCGGCGGTTAGCTTCTTGTCGCCGCCGCTTCCGGTGAGACTACCGATACATCCAGCAGTTCCAGTCAGGCCTGCGACACTACCCGCACCGACGACCTTCACGTAGGTACGACGGTCCATATCGACGGAAGTTCTGCGTTCCATACTGGCATAGGAGGGAGACTACGCTTTTGAACCTTTCTCACCAATTCCATCCCCCAAAAATTGCGAGAAACGAGTTACGTCTCGTTGTTTCGTCGGTAAATATAGTAATTCTTTCACTATCGAGTCGCGGGTGGCGACGATGCTTCGGGTCGCGGTCGCGGGTGACGACGGGCGGCCACGGGCGACGACGGGCGGCCGACCCGAGTAGCCGAGAGCGCCCGCTACAGCACTCGCTGGAGGAACTTCTTGGCCCGGTCGGTCTCGGGATGGTCGAAGAACTCGTCGGGAGGTCCCTCCTCGACGATGCGTCCCTCCGACATCAACACCACGCGGTCGCCGACCTCGCGAGCGAACCCCATCTCGTGGGTCACGACCAGCATCGTCATCCCCTCCTCCGCGAGTCCCCGCATGACCCCCAACACCTCGCCGACGAGTTCGGGGTCGAGCGCGCTGGTTACCTCGTCGAACAGCATCACGTCGGGGTCCATCGCCAGCGCCCGAGCGATGGCGACCCGCTGCTTCTGGCCGCCCGACAACTCGGCGGGGAACGAGTCCAGTTGGTCGCCGAGACCGACCTCTCCGAGCAGGTCCTCGCCGCGCTGGCGGGCGGCGGCCTCCGAGAGGCCGCGGACCCGAACCGGCGCGAGCGTGACGTTCTGGAGCGCCGTCTTGTGCGGGAAGAGGTTGAAGTGCTGGAACACCATCCCGACCTTCTGGCGGAGTCGGTTCACGTCCACGCCGGGCGCGGTGATGGCCTCGCCGCCGATTCGGACCTCGC
Organism: Halorussus aquaticus; assembly: GCF_024218795.1. Lineage (GTDB taxonomy): Archaea > Halobacteriota > Halobacteria > Halobacteriales > Haladaptataceae > Halorussus > Halorussus aquaticus. The sequence goes on along the minus strand of NZ_CP100400.1, from coordinate 468,561 downwards.
CGTCCTGAATCTCTTCGAGTCGGTTGACACAGCGCAGGAGCGTGGACTTCCCGCTCCCGCTCGGCCCGACGACGACGACGACCTCCTGTTCCTCGACCGCGAGGTCGATGTCCTTGAGGACGTGGGCGCTCCCGAAGAACTTGTCCACGCCGTCGAACTCGACCATCGGTTGACCGGCCGCGAGGTCGTCGGTCGTCACCTCGTCCGCGTCGCTCATCGGCGCTCACCCCACCCGAACCGTTCGCGCAGTCCGCCCGACGCCTCGTCGTCGTCGCCCGTCCCCCACTCGGCGCGGTCTTCGAGATACTGGACGGTCCGCATCAGCGGGAGCGTGATGGCCAGATACGTCACCGCCACGAGGACGATGGGCGTCCACGCGTCGAACTGGTTCGAGTTTATCTCCCGGAACACGGTGATTATCTCCGGGAACGCGATGACGGTCAGGAGCGACGTGTCTTTCACCAGAATCACTTGGTCGTTACCGATAGCCGCCAGCGCGTTGCGCCACGCTTGCGGCAGGATTATCTCCCGCATCGAATCGACGTACGACATCCCGAGCGACCGGGCGGCCTCCATCTGTCCCTCCGCCACCGCGTTGATGCCGCCTTTCACCGCCTCGCCGACGTACGCGGCGTGGTTCAGCGTCAGCGCGACGACGGCCGTGATGAACGTCCAGTCCACGACGAAGACCTCGGGGGCGACGACGTACCCCTCCGAAATCGGGAACTGCCCCGGCGGCCACAGCGACGGGATGCCGAGGTAGATGATGAACAACTGGAAGAGCAGCGGCGTCCCCCTGAAGAACTGGACGTACGCGGTGGCGATGGAGTGCGTAATCGAGGTGCGCGACACCCGACCGAGTCCGACGAACACCCCCGCGGTGACTGCGAGGACGCTGGAGATGACGACCACGATTACCACGCGGACGAACGCGACGACGAACCGAGGCACCACCGAGAACAGCAGGTCGTAGTTCACGTACTCGAACAGGATGAGCGCGATGAACCCGAGGATGACCGCGGTGAACACGAGCGCCACCGCCATCCCGGCCCACTTGACGCGCTCGTCGGTCAGGAGCCCCTCGTCGGCCGCGGCTTCGCCACTGCGCTCCTCGGCGTACGTCTCCGCCATCCGGAATTACCCGCCGTTGGTGGTCGTGTCGGTCGCGTTACCGGCGGTCCCGTTGGCCGTGGTCGTGCCCGGTGCCGGACGCGCGCGCGAGAGTATCGCCTGCGGTGGCTCGCCGGTGAAATACTCCTTGTAAATCTCCGCGTACTGGCCGCTCCCGATGACCGCGTTGAGTGCCTCGTTGACCTGCTGGCGGAACTCGTCGTCGTCCTCCCGAAACGCGATGCCGTACCGTTCGACCGTCAGCGTGAGGTAGGGCGGCGCGTTCTCGAACTCTTGGGCCGCCTGCCCCTCTCCTTCGAGCATCACGATGCTGTCGCGCTCGTCGGCGTACTGCAGATTCACGGCGTTGTCGTTGATGACCGCGACGGCCTGATTGTTCAGCAGCGCGTTGAACGCCCCGGGTATCTGGTCGTAGCTGTCGATGTTGAGGTCGCCGCCGAACTGCTCCTTGAGTTGCTGGGCGGCGGCCTCGCCGGTAGTGCCCTTCTGGACGGCGACCGTCTTCCCCTTCAGGTCCTCGACGCTCTGTACGTCGCTGCCCTGCAGTATCGCCACCGTCTGGTAGGCGATGAAGTACGGCTCCGAGAAATCGACCTGCTGGTCGCGCTGGTCGTTGATGGTCATCGCCGACATGATGATGCGGAAGTTCCCGTTGTTCAGACTCGGGATGATGGTGTCGAAGCCGGTCTGGACGAACTCGTAGTCCCGGTCCATCTGCCCGGCGAAGATGGCTTCCGCGAGGTCCACGTCGAAGCCCGTCAAATCGCCGCTCTGCGTGCGGTACTCGAACGGTTTGTACGGGATGTCCGACCCGATGCGGACGACCCCTTGGTCCTGCGCTCCGGCGAGTCCGCCCAGCGAGAGACCGCCGACGATTCCTGCGCTCCCCTTGACAAACGACCGCCTGTCGATGTCCATGTGTTTTCCCCCAAGTTCACGACTACACGATACTACATAACGTTGGCTCGAAACGTCCGAATTCGGAGAACAGAGCCGCTAAAATGAGCGTCAGTCGTCGCTCGGATAACCGGTCGTCGAGTCGGCCCCGCGAGCGTCGGGGGTGCGCTCGGCCTCGTAGGACCACAGCGTCGTCGCCAAGAGCGCGCCGAAGATTATCAGCGCGGCCGTGTGGTGAGCGACTTGGACGATGGGCGTGTAGATGAAGACCGTCGCGCCGCCGAGGACGACCTGAATCGGCGTGACCGCCAGCGCGAGGGTCGCCGCGCCGCGGATGCGCTTCTCGCCGGTGTACTTCCACGACCCGATGGCGGTGCCGAGGATGAAGAACCCGGTTATCATCGCTATCAGGCGGTGGAACCACTCGACGAAACTCGGGAACGTCTGCGGAATCAGGCCGCCGTCACAGAACGGCCACTGGGCCGAACAGGACAATCCCGCGCCCATCGCGGCGGTGTAGACGCCGAGCAGGATGAGCGCGAACGTCAGACCGGTCGTGACGGCCGCGAGGTGTCGGAATCTGACCATCAGTGCGCACCTCCCGACGAGCGTCTGAGTGTGTGGGTTTGCACGGTTGGAACTCCCCTTAGCGGTGCTTTCGGCCGGTCGCACTTAGGTCTGTTCGACTGCGCCTCGGTGACTTCGACGCGAGACGGAGTTCGAGGCCGAGAGACAGACGGCGAGGCGAGAACGAACCGCCCCGCGAACCACCGAATCCACCTGCTTCAAGGCCGTCGGTGACGACCGACCAGACATGACCAAACAGAAGCGCCTCGACGGCTACCTCGCAGAGAACGACCTCGAAGCAGTCTGGTTCGCCCGGCCGAACTCCTTCGCGTGGTTGACCGGCGCGAGCAACGTCGTGGACCGCGAGGGCGACGCGGGAGTCGCCGCGGTGGGCTACGACGGGGACGGACTCGAAGTCGTGACGAACAACATCGAGGCCGACCGCCTCCGCGACGAGGAACTCCCCGAGGACGTTCCGGTCACCGAGTTCGACTGGCACCGACAGTCGCTCGGCGAAGCGGTCGCGGACCGCAGTCCCGACCCCGCCGCGGCCGACTTCGACGCGCCCGGCCTGCAGTCGGTGGACGCCTCGCCGCTACGGCAACCGCTCACCGACGAGGACATCGAGAAATACCGGGACCTCGGCCGAGAGACCGCCGAGGCGGTCGAAGCGGTCTGCCGGGAACTCCAACCCGGTGACACGGAGTCGGAAGTGGCCTCCGCGCTCCGCGTCGCGCTCTCGGCCAGAGGCATCGAGGCCCCAGTGGCGCTGGTCGGCGGTGCAGAGCGCGCCGGGAAGTATCGCCACTACACGCCGACCGACGCCGAACTCGGCGAGTACGCGCTGGTCTCGGTCACGGCCGAGCGCCACGGACTCCACGCCAGCACGACCCGGACCGTCGCGTTCGAGTCGGAGATGGACGACGCGGCCCTGAACGAACTCGGCGAGCGACACCACGCCGCCCGTATCGTGGAGGTGACCGCGCTCGGCGCGACGCGGGCGATATCCGGCCTGTCGGGCGACCCGACGAGCGTCTTTCAGGCGGTTCAGGCCGCCTACGAACACCTCGGTCACGCCGACGAGTGGGAGCGTCACCATCAGGGCGGCGCGGCCGGGTACGCGGGCCGGGAGTGGATAGCCGCGCCCGAGATGGCCGAATCGGCCGCGATCACGACGCCGATGGCCTACGCGTGGAACCCGACCGTGCAGGGCGCGAAGAGCGAGGACACCGTACTGGTCACCGAGGACGTCTCCGAGTCCGACTCGGAGGCTCGCCGGTCGGAGTCCGGCGGCGGCTTCGAGGTGCTGACCGACACGGGGCGGTGGCCCACGACCGCCGTGGACGCCTACGACTACGACGCCGTGATAGAGCGCCCCGACGTGCTCGTTCAGGAAGACGACGGGGACTGAGTTCGTCGTCTGTCGAAATCCATTTCGACGCCTTCGGATACTTTTATATCGGCGGGTACGATTCTTCGGTCTATGGGACTAGACGAAGATTCACTCGACTATCACCGCGAGGAGCCGCCCGGGAAGATCGAGATCTCGACGACCAAGCCGACGAACACACAGCGCGACCTGAGTCTGGCGTACTCGCCCGGCGTGGCCGCGCCCTGCCGCGCCATCGACGAGAACCCCGAGGACGCCTACAAGTACACGGCGAAGGGCAACCTCGTGGGCGTCGTCTCGAACGGGAGCGCGGTCCTCGGACTGGGTAACATCGGCGCGCAGGCGTCCAAACCCGTGATGGAGGGCAAGGGCGTCCTGTTCAAGCGGTTCGCCGACATCGACGTGTTCGACATCGAGTTAGACCAAGAGGGCGCCGACGAGATAATCCGGACGACCAAGGCGATGGAACCCACGTTCGGGGGCATCAATCTGGAGGACATCAAGGCCCCGGAGTGCTTCCAAATCGAGGAGACGCTCCGCGAGGAGATGGACATCCCGGTGTTCCACGACGACCAGCACGGCACCGCCATCATCTCCGGGGCGGCCCTGCTGAACGCAACCGAGATAAACGACAAGGACATCGAGGACCTGAAAATCGTCTTCTCGGGCGCGGGCGCGTCGGCCATCGCCAGCGCGCGATTCTACGTCTCGCTGGGCGCGCGCAAGGAGAACATCATCATGTGCGACTCCTCGGGCATCATCACCGAGGACCGGGCCGAACACGGCGACGTCAACGAGTACAAGGCCCAGTTCGCCCGCGACGTGCCCGAAGGCGACCTCACTGACGCGATGGAGGGCGCGGACGTGTTCGTCGGTCTCTCGGTCGCAGACATCGTCTCCCAGGAGATGGTCCGGTCGATGGCCGACGACCCCGTCATCTTCGCCATGGCGAACCCCGACCCCGAAATCGGCTACGAGGAGGCCAAGGAGGCCCGCGACGACACCGTCATCATGGCGACCGGGCGCTCGGACTACCCGAACATGGTCAACAACGTCCTCGGGTTCCCGTTCATCTTCCGGGGCGCGCTCGACGTTCGCGCGACCGAAATCAACGAGCAGATGAAAGTCGCCGCCGCGGAGGCGCTCGCGGACCTCGCCAAGCAGGACGTGCCCGACGCGGTGGTCAAGGCCTACGGCGACCAACCGCTCCAGTTCGGGCCGGAGTACATCATCCCGAAACCGCTTGACCCCCGCGTCCTCTTCGAGGTCGCCCCCGCAGTCGCCGACGCCGCGATGGAGTCGGGCGTCGCCCGCAGCGAACTCGACACCGAGCAGTACGTCGAGACGCTCGAAGCGCGCCTCGGCAAGTCCCGCGAGATGATGCGCGTCGTCCTCAACAAGGCCAAGTCCGACCCCAAGCGCGTGGCGCTGGCCGAGGGCGACGACGAGAAGATGATTCGGGCGGCCTACCAGATGCAGGAGGAAGGCATCGCCAACCCCGTCCTCATCGGCGACAGCGAGTCCATCGAAGCCACCGCGGCCGACCTCGGTCTCGACTTCGACCCCGAAATCGCCGACCCCGCGAACGGCGACTACGACGAGTACGCCCGACGCCTCTATCAACTCCGGCGGCGCAAGGGCATCACCGAGAGCGAGGCCGCAGACCTCGTGCGCAAGGACAGTAACTACTTCGGGAGCGTGATGGTCGAACAGGGCGACGCCGACGCGATGTTGACCGGTCTGACCCATCACTACCCCTCGGCGCTCCGACCGCCCCTGCAGGTCATCGGCACGGCCGACGACGCCGACTACGCGGCCGGAGTGTACATGCTGACGTTCAAGAACCGCGTCATCTTCTGTGCGGACGCCACGGTCAATCAGGACCCCGACGAGGACGTGCTGGCCGAAATCACGCGCCACACCGCCGACCTCGCCCGCCGGTTCAACGTCGAACCGCGCGCGGCGATGCTGTCGTACTCGAACTTCGGGAGCGTGGACAACGAGGGCACGCGCAAACCTCGCAAAGCCGCCAAGCAACTCCGCGCGGACCCCGACGTCAACTTCCCGGTTGACGGCGAGATGCAGGCCGACACCGCGGTCGTCGAGGACATCCTGAACGGCACCTACGAGTTCTCGGAACTCGACGACCCCGCGAACCTCCTCGTCTTCCCGAACCTCGAAGCGGGCAACATCGGCTACAAACTGCTCCAGCGACTCGGCGGCGCGGACGCCATCGGTCCGATGCTGGTCGGCATGGACAAACCGGTCCACGTCATCCAGCGCGGCGACGAGGTCAAGGACATCGTGAATCTCGCGGGCGTGGCGGTCGTGGACGCACAGCAGAACGAGTAAAACCGCCAGTCTGGCGCTCCGGTTCTCCCTCACAGGTTCGCGGCGACGACCGCCACCTGCGAGGCGCAGAGCGCGACCAGCAGGAGATTGACGGCGACGTCGTAGACGAAGCGGGCCGCTCGCACCTCGTCGCGGACGCCGGGAAGCAACGCGACGGCTCTGACGACGACGTACGCGCCGGTCGCCACGGCGGGAACCGCGAAGGTAGCCACCGGTCGCGGGGCGCGCGTGAGTCGCACCGCGCCGTCGAGTCCCACGTGCCACCCCATCACCATCCGGCCGGGGAGGTCCCCGTAGAAGGCGATTCCGACCGCGAGCGTGAGTACGAGGAGCGCGAACGCGGTCAGGTCGGACAGGCGGACGTCGTGCGCGGTGAGCGAAATCGTCATCTCGGGTTCCGCTACGCACTCCGTAGTGTTAGCGGGGCGGACGCGACTTCACGCGCTGAAGCTGTCGTCAGGTTTTTATACCGATTCGGAACGTAACTCGATAACAGTGAGTGAGGACTGCGACGTGGAGGACATCGCCGCTCTCCTCGAAGACGAGACGGTACGCGCGATCCTCACAGCAACCAGCATCGAACCCATGTCAGCCAACGCATTGAGCGAACGGTGCGGCGCATCGGAGCCGACGATTTACCGGCGACTGGAGGACCTGCGAGCGTACGACCTCGTGGAGTCCCAGACCCGCCTCGACACCGCGGCGGGCCACCACCACAAGGTGTACTCGCCCCGCCTCGAACGCGTGACCGTCGAACTCGTCGAGGGGTCGCTCACCGTCGAAGTCAGTCGCCGCGAGGACGTTGCCGACCGATTCACCGACCTCGTCGAGGGGATGTGACGTGCTGGGACCGCTCCAAATCGCGCCGCCGGACATCCCGAGTTGGGTGAGACTGCTGTCCCAGGGGATGAACTTCGTCGCCGCGCTCGTCGGTCTCCTCGTCGCGTATCAGGCCTACCGCGGCTACCGGCGCAACGACAGCAGACCGATGCTGTTCATCGCGGTCGGCTTCATCCTCACCGTCGGTCTCCCGTTCGTGCTGGTCGTTCCCATGCTCCTCCTCGGAAACAGCCCCACCGCGGCGTCGGCGTACGTCGTACTCTCCAACGGCAGTACGCTGGTGGGACTCGGCTGTATCCTCTACGCGCTCAGGATGCCGACGTGACTCGAAGCGGGTCGCGCGGAGTCACACTACAGGCATCAGCCTCCATTCGTAGCGCAGGCAGTAGCTTCAACTGCCGCGCCGGAGAGGAACGCACATGGACTACCGCTCCGAGCGCGTCACGCTCGCGCGCCTCCCGTCGGGCGTCGAAATCGAGACGACGGTTCACACCTACGACGGCGAAGCGGACGGACCGACCGTCTACGTGCAGGCCGCACAGCACGGTCGGGAGATTAACGGCACCGAGACCCTGCGGCGGGTCCACGACCGCCTCACGTCGGGCGGAACCGAACTCGGGGACGGAGAGACCGAACTCGCGGGCCGAGTGGTCGCCGTGCCCGTCGCCGACCCCCTCACGTTCGACCGGGTGTCGTACACGACGCCCGAGCAGTTGGACAGCGTCAACCCGAACATGAACCGGGTCTGGCCGGGCGACGCCGACGGGACCCTCCACGAGCGCATGGCCGCGACGCTCTGGGAGTACGTCGCGGACGCCGACGCCGTCCTCGACCTCCACACCGGGAGCGCGGACATGCTCACCCACGTCGTGTTCATGGAGGGCGACGAGGAGTCTCGGGCGCTCGCGGAGGCGTTCGGCACCGACCTCCTGCTCTCGGAGGAGGCGGGCGAGGACGCAGACGCCGAGTGGGACGCCCGCGACTTCGGCGGGAAACTTCGGGTCGCGGCGACTCGGGAGGGCATCCCGACCGTCACGCCGGAACTCGCCCACAACAAGCACCTCGTGGAGGACGCCGTCGAGGCGGGCGTGTCGGGTACGCTGGACGTACTCCGCCACCTCGACCTGCTCGCGGGCGACCCCGCCGACGGCGACCCGACGGTGGCGCGCAACCACCTCGGCCGAGTCACGGCCGACGACTCCGGCCTGTTCCGGGCCGACCCCGACCGCGAGGTCGGCGAGCGCGTCGCGGCGGGCGAGCGCGTCGGCACGCTCTACGACCCGACGACCTACGAGGTGCTACAGCGCGTCGAGACCGACCGCGAAGGAATCCTCTACTCGCTCACACAGGAGGCGACCGTAACCGCCGGTAAGAAACTGCTGAGCGTCGCGCTCGTCCGCGAAGAGTGAGAGATGGAGTCCCCCGACGGAGCGGGTCGGGCAGTTCCACGACGGAACGGGGGTATCGTTCGGGAGTGGAGTCCGTGTCGCGTGACGAAGTGTGGAAAAGTGCCGGGTACTCGCGCGGCGTTACTTTCGCGCCGTGACGTACAGCACGGGCGCGACGACCAACAGCGCGATGCCGAGGAACTTGTAGTGGAGCGGCGCGAGACTCGACGGGACCACGACGAACAGCAGGCCGAACGTGATAGCGTTCAGTGACAGCACTTTCCGGGAGCCGAGCGGGATGGCCGCCACCACCGACAGGACGAACGCCAACAGCAGTACCTGCCCGACGTTGTACTTGAGCAGGAAGTCGTCGATGAGCGGCATTGGCACGAACTCTAGCATCTTTACCGGAAACTCGGCCCGAAATACCCTTTAAAGTTCCGCTATCCGGCAGTCATCCGGCGGTGCCTTCGAGGTTCAGCGGACGAACCCAGACGTACCAGATTGCCAGTATCGCCGTGAGATAGCCGCTGACCCAGACCGCGGTGCCGAGGGCGTCGTAGCCCGCGGCGGTCAGCGCGTACTTGAGCAGTCCGGGGAGGACGACGCCGAGCGCGAGCGCCGCTCCGAACCGGATCTTCTCGCCGCGGCCCATCAGCGACCACCGTCGTTTCGTCTGGTCATGCCCGCGAGTTCGAACTCCAAGACAGTCAAATCCTCGGTTCCGTTCGACGGACGACTCGGACGACGCTCCGCTTCGCCGGTTCTCTCCGTTCCTCACCGCGTCACCGTAACGCGCTGCTGTATCGACGAAGTACAAAAACGCAGATGGGGGAAGGGGATGAGACGACGTAGCACGACTGTTGGCTGACTGGTTGTGGCGTGCGGTGGCGAGATGACAGGTGCCTAGTGTCGGGGTGCGGCGCAACCGGTTGTGCACGCCACGTCGGGAGCGACCCATCCGAGGGTGAAAAGGCTCGCTAATTGACGATTATAGCTCTCCGTACTGCTATACTGGGCTCCCGACATCGGCGGGTTCGGACGGCGGCCCGCCACCCCGGTCGAATCGCCGCGGAATCTGCGGAAAACTCGCGTTCGGGAACTCCGGATTGTCGTGCACCGTCCCGTCGAAGTTACGGCGGCCGGACCACAGTTACTTGGTCTGGCCCTGAGAACCCCGAAATATGCGACGTGTCACGACCATCGGTCTCGTCGTGCTTGCGCTCGTCGGGTCCGCAGTCGTGGGGTCCGCGGTCGTGAAGTCAGCAGCCGTAGCGTCGGCCCTCACGGTCGAGCAGGGCGGCGTCGAAGCGGACGCAGTCGGACCGAGTGCGGTCGGAGTAGACGCAGTCGGCCTCGGCGCGGTCCGAGCGGACGAAACCGGACCGACCGCGAACGGGAGCGCCGACGCCGCCGGAGCGACGCTGGTCAGCGTCGGCGACACCCGAATCTGGCCGTACGTCGCTCCCGGCCGGACGTTCGACCGGCGGGCGAGTTCCATCAACGTCGTCGTCCGCGACGACCCTCGACGCGTCGAGCGGTACCTCACGGGCCGCCGCGAGTGGAACCACAGCGACGACGAGTGGGTCGGCGACCCGCCCGACGAGACCGGCGTCGTCAGCGACGAGCGCGTCCCGTGGCGCGACGCCCCCGGCGCGGCCCGCTACGTCTACGTCGCCGACCGGGGATGGGTCACCGAGCGGTACCAACTCCACCGCGGGGAGTACTTCGGCGCTCGCCACCACCTCCGGGCCTACGGACCGCGCGACGGGAACTGGACCGCGGTGCAGGCCCACGCCGAACACTGGGACTGGTTCACCATCACGCACACCGTCGATAGCGTGGAGGTCGCCCAGCGGCGGGTCGAGTCGGCGTTCCTCGGCAAGCCGGGGTTCACGGTCCGCCGCGTGTACCACGCCAACGACGACACCTACGACGCCGACGGGTGGACCACGGTGGTCGCGGTGGCGCTGGCACCCCTGCTCGGCCGTAAATCCCGGCGTTATCTCGCACGGCTCACCGACCGACGGAACCGCCGACGGGTCGCTCTGGCGGGGACGCTCGCCGCGCTCCCGCTCGTCGTTCGGTTCGGCGGCGTCCTCTGCGAGCGCCACCTCCCGTGGCTGTCGCCCGACGCGGTGGTCGCGCTCTGGTATCCGGTGCTGGTCGCGGGCGTCCCGCTGGCGGCCGTCGCCCTCGGTCGGCGTCTCCCCCGGATAGAAGCTGGCGCGCTCGCGTCGCTCGGGTTCGGCGCGGGTCTCGTCCTCGACTACGCCTCCCTCGGGGTCGCGGTCCTGCCGATTCCGGTCGCCGCGCATAGAGCGGTCGTGGTGGTCGCTGTCGGACTCATCGCGGCCGGGGCAGGGTCGGACGACGCGGGAGTCGCTGTTTCGTCGGCTGACGGGTGGACACCGGCGCTCCGGGCGGGTGCGGTGCTGTGGGTCGTCGCCGTGGTCGCGGGACACCTCGTCTGAGCGGCGGTTTTTTGCCGTCGGTCCGCGACGGAGCGTTCGTGAGCGCGATTACGTTCTTCGCAACGACCGACTCCGAGCGCATCGTCGAGTTCTACACCGACACCGTGGGTGCGGACGTGTGGCTCGAACAACCCGACTGCACGATTCTGAAGTACGACAACCAACTGCTCGGCTTCTGCGAGCGAGACGAGGCCGACACCGAGGGAATCGTGACCTTCGTCTACCCCGACCGGGAGAGCGTGGACGCGATGTACGAGACGCTGGCCGACCGCGCCCGCGACGAACCCCACGAGAACGAGACGTACGAGATTTACCAGTTCTTCGCGACGGACCCGGACGGGCGAACCGTGGAGTTCCAGACGTTCCTGCACCCGACGGACGACGTGTAGCTGTCGCTCGAAGCGTCTCCGTCTCAGAGGAGCGACTCCACGTCGGCGACCGAATCGAGGACGTGGTCCGGGGTCACGTCCGAACGCTCCGCGTCCGCGCGGGTACTCACGCCCGAGAGGACGAGCGCGGTCGTCAGTCCCGCGCGGTCGCCCAGCGCGATGTCGGTGTCGAGTCGGTCGCCGACGACCAGACACTCCGGTCCCCGGCCCGCGACTCGCGACTCGACCGCCTCGGCCGCGGTCCGGCCGGGTTTGCCGAGCATCGCGTCGGGGGCGCGGTTCGCGGCCTCGGCGAGGGCGGCGACGACGGGACCCGACCCCGGAACCGGGCGGTCGGCCGCCGGAATCGTCCGGTCGGGGTCGGTCGCCACGAACGCCGCGCCGTCTAACGCCCAGAGCGCGTCTCGAAGTCGGTCGTAGGTGAACTCCCGGTCGATGGAGGCGACGACCACTTCGGCGGCATCGGGGTCCGCGACCAGCGGGACGCCGCGCGCGGTCAGCATCTCGCGCAGACCCGCTTCGCCGAGCAGGTAGGTCGGAGTATCGGGATACTCGGCGGCCACGTGGTCCGCGGTGAGCGACCCGCAAGTGACCACGTCGTCGGGACCGACCGCGAAGCCGAGACCCGCCAGCCAGTCGGCGTAGTCGGCCGGTGGCCGCGTCGGGTTGTTCGACAGCAGGAGGAGGTCGAGACCGGCTCGCGGAGTCGGTCCACCGCCTCGATAGCGCCGGGAACTGGCTCGTCCCCGCGAACGAGGGTCCCGTCTACGTCGAGGACGACGCTTCTGATGGACATTCGCCGACTGTTCGGGCCGGAGGACCAAGATTCTGTCCGCACTCGGACCGGGTTCCTGTCCCCCCGAGAGCGCCGGGTCGGTTCACGAGACCGGACGTCGCCTACCGACCACAAGACACTTTATACGCACCTGTGAGACTCGGAACATGAACCGTGAGCGGATGTTGGCGGGCGGAATCGCGCTCGTCGTCGCGGTGTCCGTCCTCGCCGTCGCCGTGGTCCCCGGGACGATAGCCGAGTCCGAGTCGGACCCGGTCCGGCCCGGCCACCTCGACATCCAAGAGGTGTCCATCGCGCCCGGACCGGTGTCGGGCGGCACTGCGACCCTCCGAGTCGATACGCGCCTCGCACACTCCGACGGCGAATCCGAGAACGTGACCGTCCTCGTTCGGGCGGTCCACCTCGAATCCGGACTGGTCGAGACGACGAAGCAGACGGCCGTCCCGACCATCTCCGGCGACCGCGAGGTGTCGGTCGTCCAGAACCTCTCGGTCGAGCGCTCCGGCGGGTACCGCGTCGAGACCGTCGTCTTCCGCCACGGCGCCCGCATCGCCGAGGGGAGCAAGGAGGTCCGGGGCGTCGGCACGCTGACGCCGGAGTACGCCCGGACCAGCGTCCGGTTCCACTGGCAGGGGAGCGACGGTCTCCCGCCGATAGAGTACACCGTCGGGAGCACGGCGGACAACCGGACGACCCTCGACGTTTCGACGTTCCTGACCAACGAGGGTGACGCGGCGTCCGAGGAGCTGCGGGTCGTGTTCACCGCGAGGCAGGCCGACTCGAACATCGTCGCCGACCGCGCGTCGGTCGAGGTCGGCACCGTCCGACCCGGGCGGACCGTCACCCCGAGCGTCGAACTCGCGGTCCCCGACGGCTACAACTACTACCTCGACGCGGTGCTGTGGAAGGACGGCGTCATCGTCGGCACCGCCCGGAGCGTGGCGAACCTGAACCCGACCGAGACCGTCCGAGCGAACGAGACGGTCCGAGAGGTCGGACTGGAGGTCAGCGACTTCGAGAACGGCCCGACGGGCGGCCGAGGAGCGCCCGAGACGACCGTCGAGGAGGCGGCGTCTGCCGGTAGCATGCCCGGCTTCGGAACCGGCGCGGCCGCCCTCGCACTGGTCGGCGCGCTACTCCTCGCACGGAGGCACGCATGAGTGAGGCAAACACCGACACCGAGATGCCCGAGGAATCGACTGCCGACTTCGAGATACGGACGAACCTCTACCGGGCCGCACTGGGCCTGTTCGTCCTGTTAGCCGTGGTCGCGGTGGTTCAACTGTACACCAGCGCGAACGCGAGCATCAATACGTTCGTCGCCCGGACGTATCGGCCGCTGTTCCGAATGGCGCTCAACTTGGTGGTACTGTTGGTCTCGGCCATCGGAATCTCGTGGACCGTGCGAGAGCTGAGCGAGGGCTGATTTCCATCCATCATCCGCAAAAGAATTAATAGTATATAGGGTATAAAATAGGGCATGGGTACGGACGACCTCGACGAACTAGAAGACTCCCTCGATGGATTCGGAGAAAACGTCGGCCAAACGGAGGAGAACCAAATCACGGCAGACGACGTCTTTCCCGCCGCGTTCATGGAACAGTACACGAATTACGGGTCGTTACAGGAGTTCTTCGACGATAGCAGGTGGGACATCGAATCGGAAGACGACCTCGACGCGGTTCCGACCGACGAGTTCGACGAACACGTAGCGAACAACACCAACTTCGGCGACTGGGAGGAGATGAAATCGAGGGCGGGAGCCGAGTGGATGGGTCGTCAACTGAAGGGCAACTAAGTACGAATCGAGACGGTCCCCTCTCACGTACTATCGCTTCCCGCAGAATCGAAGAAGTGGGCCAACGCGGATTTGAACCGCGAACCTCCCGGTTATCAGCCGAGCGCTCAACCTGATTGAGCTATTGGCCCGAGCGAGTGCATTCACTGCTTGCGGCCATGAATGTTTAAGCGTTTCCTTTCGACTCGCCTTCGGGACGCCCTCACGGAGTTTTACGGGGAAAAAAGGCGACTCCGCCTCGCCGTCGTGCGGCGTCACGCACGACCGTTCGAGGCGCGTCGTCCTCGCTACTTCTCGTCGTCTTCGAACTCGATGTCGTAGGAGTCGTCGTCCACGCGGTAGGTGTCGTCCGAGGAGTCGGACTGACTACTCGACGTCGACCCGCCAGCGCCACCTGCGCCGGTACCTGCACCGGTTCCGCTCACGTCCTCCGCGTTCGGGAAGCCGAACGTGTAGATGTTCCCGGTGGCGAACCCGCCGGTCTTCTTCTCGATGTAGGGCGTGACGACCCACTTCTGGACCGCCTCGCGAACGAGGATGCGCGTGGGCGGGAACGCCAGCAGGAAGCCCACGGTGTCGGTGACGAGACCGGGCGTGAGCAGGAACGCACCCGCGGCGATGAGCAGCGCGCCGTCGGTGAGTTCGTCGGCCGGGACCTCACCCTTGCCGACGGCCTCTTGGAGTCGCCGGATGGTGTGGCGGCCCTCCGCGCGGACGAACAGCGTCCCGACCAGCGCGGTCAGGACGACCAGTGCGACCGTGAGTACGGCCCCGAGTTCGCTCGCCACGTAGACGAGGAACAGCGCGTCTAGGAGCGGGATGAGGAGGAGTCCGAAGAGTACGCGTTTGAGCATCGGTTCGTTCTTGTCTCTGAATAGACGTTCACGCGGTAAAACCCTTTAGGTGACCCCTGCGGCGGAATACTTCCGGACGAAAACCGACCGACACCGCGTCGCCCACCGACCCCCGTACACTTTTCACCGACCGAGCGGTCACTCCGTCCATGCGACTCCTGTTCGTCCACTCCGACCACCTCGAGTTCGAGACCACCACGGAGGCCGGAGCGGGACTCGCCGAGACCGAGGACGTCCCGATGGAGGGCCGGATGGAGGACTGCGTGACCGCGTTCGTCAGCGTCGAGCGCGAGGACGAGACCGACCTCGACGCCGTGGTCGAGAACGCCGCCGACGAACTCCGGGACGTGACCGGCCAACTCAACACCCGGAAGGTCGTCCTCTACCCGTACGCCCACCTGAGCGACGACCTCGCGTCGCCGGACAGCGCCAAGACCGTCCTCCGCGATCTCCAGTCCGAACTCGACGCCGACTACGACGTTCTGCGCGCGCCGTTCGGCTGGTACAAGTCCTTCGAGGTCTCGTGTAAGGGCCACCCGCTCTCGGAACTCTCCCGACACGTCACGCCCGACCGGACCGACGGAGACGCGGGCTCGGAGACCGCCGACCGCGCGCCGAGCGAGTGGAAACTCCTGTTCCCCGAGGGCGGGACCGCGGCCCTCCCCGAGCGGAGCGCGTTGGAGGCGCTCGACGACGAAGACGTCGACCGCGTGAGCGACGACATGCGCGCCCTCGTCGCCGACGAAGTGGAAGGGAAGACCGCCAACGAGGGCGACGAACCGCCCCACGTCGAACTCATGCGGGAGAAGGAACTGGTCGGCTACGACGAACTCAGCGACGTCGGCAACCTGCGGTGGTACCCTCGCGGGAAACTGGTCCGGGACTCGCTGATGGAGTACGTGAACGACCTCGCGGTCGAGTACGGCGGGATGCCGGTCGAGACGCCGGTGATGTACGACCTCGGGGTGCGGGCGGTCCGGGACCACGCCGACGAGTTCGGCGAGCGCCAGTACCGTTTCGAGTCGGGCGACCGCCGGATGATGCTGCGGTTCGCGGCCTGCTTCGGCCAGTTCTCCATCATGCGCGACATGCACGTCTCGGAGAACGACCTGCCGCTCCGCATCTACGAGATGTCCACCTACTCGTTCCGGCGCGAACAGCGGGGCGAGGTGATGGGCCTGAAGCGCCAGCGCGCGTTCACCATGCCCGACATGCACACCGCGACCAGAGACGTGGAGCAGGCCAAGGAGGAACTCCGAGCGCAGGCGAAACTCGCCCTCGGGACGAGCGAGGACCTCGGCCTGAACTACGAACCCGTCGTCCGGACGACCCGGCGATTCTACGAGGAGAACGAGGCGTGGGTCGAGTCGCTGGTCGAGGACCTCGGCAAGCCCGCACTGCTCGAAATTTTGCCCGAGCGCCGCCACTACTGGTCGGCCAAGGTGGACTTCGCGGCCATCGACCGACTCGGCCGCCCCATCGAGAACCCCACGGTCCAGATAGACGTCGAGAGCGCAGAGCGATTCGACATCACCTACGACACCGGCGAGGAGTCTCACCACCCGCCCATCCTCCACTACTCGCCCTCGGGCGGCATCGAGCGCGTGCTGGCCGCCCTGCTGGAGACGGCCGCCGGGCGGGAGACGCCGAGACTGCCGACGTGGCTCTCGCCCACGCAGGTCCGATTCGTGCCAGTCGGCGAGGAACACGTCGACTACTGCGACGCCCTCGCGGACGACCTCAAATCGGCGGGCGTCCGGGCCGACGTAGACGAGCGCGAGGAGTCGGTCGGCAAGCGCATCGCCCGGGCCGAGACCGACTGGGTGCCCTACTACGCGGTCGTCGGGGACCGCGAGACAGAGGGAGACTCCGAGGGACTCAAGGTCAACGTTCGCGGGGAGGGCGAGGAGCGGGAGATGGAGTTCGAGGAGTTGCGAGCGACAGTCCTCGAAGACGTGGGCTACCTGCCGAAGAAGCGACGCTATCTGCCGAAACACGTCAGTAACCACCCGCACTTCACCGGGCGTTAGCGTCCGACTGTCACCGTGTGAGGCGACCCGCACTTCACCGAGCGATAGACTCCGCTTCCCGACTGCGACATAGTTTCCGGCCGATTTCTCCGATTCCCTGTTTGAGAGGCTGTCGATAGCTTCCAGTCGTGGTTGTCGATACCAAACCGCAATTTGAATATTCTCTACACGAATAAAATCGCTCCAGTTTAATACTCCCGGGTAATAATCCAAGATGTCAATGGCTTCGCTCGACTTCGAACCGCTGACGTACGGAGAACTGTCGCCGGAGCGACGGCCGACGCTCGCACAGGCGCTCGTGCCCGTACTCGGCGTAATCGTCTTCCTCGGTATCGGCTCAGGGTACCTCGGACTCGCACCTCACGCGCCGCTCCTCTGGAGTATCGTACTGACGGGACTGGTCGGTTACTTCTGGCTCGACCTCTCGTGGGACGACCTGTACGACGGCATGGCCAACAGCCTGCTGATGGGACTACAGGCGCTGCTCATCCTGTTCACCATCTACGCGCTCATCGCGACGTGGGTCAGTTCCGGGACGATACCGGGACTGATGTACTACGGCCTGTCGATACTCACGCCGAAAGTGTTCCTGCCCGCGACCGCGATTCTCGCGGCGGTCGTCGCGTTCTCCATCGGGTCGTCGTGGACCACCGCTGGCACGCTCGGCGTCGCGTTCGTCGGCATCGGGTCGGGTCTCGGAATCCCCGAACCGATGACCGCCGGTGCGATTCTGACCGGGGCGTACGCGGGCGACAAGCAGTCGCCGCTCTCGGACACGACTAACCTCGCGGCCGCGGTCACGAACACCGACCTCTACGACCACATTCGGGCGATGCGCACGGGGACCGCCATCGCGCTCGGCATCTCGCTGGTCCTCTACGCCCTGCTCGGACTCCGAGCGGGCGGAGCGATTCCCGAAGGGCAGGTCGCCGAGATTCAGGGCGCGCTGGCGGGCACCTACAACCTCTCGCCGCTCGTGTTCCTCCCGCTGGTAGTCACCTTCGGTCTCGCGCTCTACGGCTACCCGGCGCTCCCCTCGCTCGTGGCGGGCGTCTTCGCGGGCGTCTTCACGACGTTTGCAGTGCAGGGCGTCGCGTTCACGGCCGCGTGGGACGTGTTCCTGAACGGCACCGCGCCCGAGACCGGCACCAAGTTGGTCAACGACCTGCTGGCCGCCGGGGGTCTCTCCGGGTCGGCGTGGACCATCACCGTCGTCGTCGCCGCGCTCGCGCTCGGCGGACTGCTCGAAGGAATCGGCGTCCTCGCAGTGCTGGCCCACCACCTCGCGCAGGCGGTCCGGAGTTCGACCAGTCTCGTCGTGAGTTCCGGTCTCTCGGCGATTCTGGTCAACGTCTTCAGCGCCCAGCAGTACATGGCCATCGTGATTCCGGGGATGACGCTCCGAAACCTCTACGACGAGTACGACTTGGAGAGCAGCGACCTCTCCCGGGCCGTCGAGGCCGCGGGGACCCCGACGGGTGCGCTCATCCCGTGGCACGCCGGAGCGGTCTACATGTCCAGCGTCCTCGGCGTGACGACGTTCTCGTGGACGAACTTCTGGGGGTCGTACTTCCCGTACTACTTCTTCGCGTTCCTCTCGCCGCTCGTCCTGTTCGTCATGGCGCTGACCGGACGTGCCACCACTCCGAAGGACGCCGCCGACCCGTCGGCCACCGCGGCGGCCGACGACTGAGACGGCGCGTCCGACGCCGTTTTTTCCGAGCGACTCGTTTCTCTCACGGATACTTCAGAATCGTCGCTTCGAGTCGGGTCGGCCGTCGAACCGCCCCGAAGTTCGTTCGAGATGGTATCCTCGAACGCCGCTTACTCCCGCCGAACGCCGGTTCCGACTCGGTCGAGTCCGGCGAGGTCGATGTCGCCCTCGGGCATCGCCACGCCGTCGTAGGGGTCGTCGTCCAGCAGGAGCGACCCGTCGAGGTCGGCGTAGTCGAGCAGGGGCGCGAGGTGTGCGGCCGCAGAGATGGCGGCGTTCGTCTCTATCATGCACCCGAGCATGACCTCCAGTCCGTGGGCGCGAGCGGTGTGAATCATCCGCTTGGCCTCGCGCAGGCCGCCGCACTTCATCAGTTTCAGGTTGGCGATGTCGGCCTTGTCCGCAATCTGGGGCACGTCTGGCAGAGTCACGCACGACTCGTCGGCCGCGATGGGCAGGGCCGACCGGTCCCGGACGAACTTCAGGCCCTCGGGGTCGGCGGCCGGGACGGGTTGCTCTACGAATTCGAGGTCGTACGCCGCGAGGCGGTCTATCTTCCGAACCGCCTCGCGGGGCGACCACGCCTCGTTGGCGTCCACTCGGATGGTCGCGTCGGGCGCGTGGTCCCGGACCGTCGAGACGATCTCCTCGTCGCGGTCGGTGCCGACCTTGACCTTCAGCGTGGAGTAGCCGCGTTCGACCGCGGTCTCGGTCTTCTCGGCCATCCGCTCGGTCGAGTCGATGCCGATGGTGTAGGAGGTCGAGACCGCCTCCTCGGGGTCCAAACCCCAGTAGCGATACAGCGGGAGGTCCGCGCGCTTGGCCGCCAAGTCGTGGAGCGCGACGCTGACCGCGCATCTGGCGGCGGGGTTGCGCTCGACGGTCTCGGCCATCCGGCGCTCGATGCGGTCGAGTTGGTGAGGGTCGCCAACGTCCTCGACCGTTTCGAGCAGGTCGGGCAGAACGGCCTCGACGGTGTCGGCGGTCTCACCGTAGTGTGCGGAGGGCGCGGCCGCACCGATGCCCTCGGTGCCGTCCTCGTCCTCGATTCGGACGACGACGTTCTCCGCGGTCTCTTGGGTCCCCCGCGCGATGGTGAACGCGTTCTCCAGCGGGAGCGAGACCCGCTCGAAGTCCGTCGCGAGACTCATAGGAGTTCGTCCACCACCTCGTCGGCGTCGAAGCGCACCGGGTCGGTCGCGGGCGCGTCCAGTTCGTCGGCGAAGGTCGCCACGGCGTCGCGGGCGGCGTCGTCGTCCTCAACGTGTTTGGTGTTGAGCGCCCCGGCGACGATTTCGGTCTCGTGGACCGGCCGGGCGAGGTCCTCGTAGAGGGCCGCGTAGTCGGCCACCGGCGGGAGGTCGAACTCCTCGTAGCCGTGGACCGCCTCGCGGCCCGCCTCGTGACAGAGGACGAGTTTGTCGGCCATCGACCCGTGGAGGATGCCGCAGGTCACCGCGGAGTAGGCGGGGTGGACGATGCTCCCCTGCCCCTCCACGAAGAGGTAGTCGTAGTCGTCGCCGCGCTCCAGAATCATCTCCTCGACCGCCCCGGCCGTGAAGTCCGAGACGACGCGGTCGATTGGGTTCCCCCATCCCTCTATCATGATGCCGGTCTGGCCCGTGGGGATGAACCCCGCGTCGGCACCGCGCTCGCGGGCGGCCTCCAGCAGTTCGAGCGTGGCGGTCATCTTGCCGACCGAGCAGTCGGTGCCCACGGTGAGAATCACCTCGGCGTCAACCTCGTCGGCGACGCCCTGCGCGACCGTGAGGTCCTCGGGCGGGTTGCGCACGTCCCAGATGTCGGCGTCGTTCTCGGCGGCGAGTCGGGCGAACTCCTCGTCGTCTTCGAGGAAGTAGTGGAGACCCGAAATCAGGTCGCACCCGCGTTCGAGGGCGGTGGTCACGTCCGAGCGCCACGACTCGTCGAATCCGCCGCCGATGGGCGCGATGCCGATGACGAGGGCGTCCACCTCGGGGGCGTCGGCCATCTCGGCGACTATCGGTGCGTCCTGCACGTCGGGCACGAGGTCCGAGACGCGCTTCCCGGCGTTGTCCCGGTCCAGCACGGCTTCGACTTCGTAGTCCGCGTAGCGCAATAGGCCGACCGCGGTCTTGGCGCGGTCGGGGAACTTCTCGTGAGCGAGTACGGCGACGTTCATGGATAGAGCGTGGCGATACGGGGGTATAAATCTCGGTGTGTCGGTAACGCAGTCGAGGGACTGACAGTAACGCCGTGACGCGATTCCCCCGCGAACCTGCACGCCCCGCACGACTCCTCCGTCCTGCACGCCTCGCACGTCACGCACGCAGATTCAGTCTTCGAGGACGGCCCGCCGGAGCGGGGAGTACAGCGTCTCGACGGCGACGAGTGCAATCGAGAGTACCACGAGACCGACCAGTGCGAACAGCGCCGGGACGTCGGCCGCGACGGGAATCGACAGGCAGACCGCGCCCGCTACGAGCAGGCGGAGGACGCTGACGCTCCCCGCGTCGAACACGCGGAAGGCGTTCTGCCCGAGCAGGTAGAGCGCGGTGCCGCCGTAGAGGGCCACGGCGGAAATCACGCCGAGCGGTTCCGAGACGTGGGCGACCGTCTCTTCGAGACCGAGCGCGACGAAGATGATGCCCGCGATTATCGGGAAGTGGAGGTAGGCGTAGGAGTTTCGGGCGACGACGCCGCGCTCGTACCCCTCCAGACCGACGAAGTACTCCTCGGCGGCGAGCGTGACGTAGTCGAAGTAGAGCCACCCCAGCGCGGCGACGTAGACGATGCCGAGGAAGGCGGCGACGACGACTCGGAGCGGGAGTTGCGGGTCGGTCTCGGCTACGGTGAACCCCATCGCCAGAATCGACTCGCCCAGCGCGATGATGACGATGCCGCGGTATCGCTCCACGAAGTGTTCGACGTGGACGTCGAACTTGGCGACGCCGCCGACAGCCAGCGTGCCGTAATCGACACCGATGCCCGCGACCCAGAGTCCGGCCCGGAGCGGTTCGCCCGCGAACCCGGCGGCCGCGAGCAGCGCCGGACCGCCCAGAAATCCGGGGACGAGACCGAGAAATCGCTCCCGGGCACGGCCGTGGGTCGTCCGCACCGAGAGACCGACGTGGAGTGCCCGGACCGCGAAGTACGCGACGCCGAACAGGACCGCGGTGTCGCCGAACGCTCCCGGGACGGCGAGCGCGACGACGAACATGACCGCGGTCGCGGTCAAGATGACCACGCGCTCGGACAGCACCGATTCGGTGGGAGCCGTGTCCATCAGCCACGAGTAGGTGACCCACGCCCACCACAGCGCCGCGAGCAGCGCGACGCCGCGAATCAGTCCGGCCCACGAGTGGTTGTGCGAGACGAAGGCGGTGACCCGCGTGAACGCGAAGACGAACACGAGGTCGAAGAACAGTTCCAAGGGGTCCGACTCCACGTCGGCCGACGCCTCCCCGGCCTCGGTCTCGGACGACGGTCTCTCGCTCTCTCCCATCCGTTATACCGTGACGACGGTTCGGGTCACGACTCAGGACCGCCCGGAGTCGCGGGTCTCCGGTTCGCGGGGCGGCGGCGCGTTCTGGTCCTCGCCCGGCGGCATGCCCAACCCCGGCGGTTCGGGCGCGGGATGCTCCAGCCAGCCCTTCTGGCCGTGAATCGCTTTGTACGCCCGGCGAAGAACCTGTTGGGACGGACTCCGGTCCACTCGCGGTTCCACCCGTCCGTCGCGAATCGCGGCCGCGACGCTCTCCGGGGTGAGTTCGTCGGTCTCCACCCGTGTGTAGGCCCGGCCGACCTCGACCGGGTAGTGAGCGTCGCTCCCGCCGACCAGCGGGAGGCCCCGGTCGCGGGCCAACCGCTCGACCCACTCGGCGGGGTCGGTGCCCTTCCCGTTGACCTCGATGGCGTCGAAGTCGGCGTCGGCCTCCCGGACCGTGCTGTTGCGGAACGGGTGGGCGACGATGGCCGCACAGCCGCGCTCGTGGGCCATCTCCACCGCTTGCTCGGGCGTGAGTTCGCCCTGCGGGGTGCGCTCGGGCGGGTCCGGCCCGACCACGAGGACGTGGCCCTTCGTCGTCGTCACCTCGATGCCGGGCAGGAGCGAGAACGACTCGTCGCCGAGGTCGAACTCGCGGTAGTAGTCGTGGTTGGTCGTGACCACCCCGTCGAGACCGCGGTACTTCGCGGTCCGCGCGAGCAGTCGCGCACCCAGCGGGTCGAACGCTCGCCCGAGACTCGGGAATCCGTGGAAGAACCGGGTGTGAGCGTGAAAATCGACTGCGAACATCTGTCTCGTAGACGAGCGAGAGCAAGTTATCGGTTGGGGCGGACCGGGGTAGAGCCAGACTCCAATCGAGGCGGACTATCGGTCGGACTGACCGGCCTCGCGTCCGGGCCAGTCTACGGACCGGGTCGCAGAAGCAGCCACGCGGCGAACACCGCGACCGCACCGAGACCCGTACTCACGACGGCCTGCGCGCGGAGGCGGTCCAGCAGTTCGTGAGCGTCGTCGGTTATCTGGGCGACTTCGTACACCTCGCCGCCGAGTTCGCACCGCGGCAGGAAGTCCATCGCGATGTGGAGGAAGATTCCGGCGGCGAACCCGAAGACGACGGCGTTCACGGGGGCGCTGGAAGGTAGCGTCAGGAGCGCGGCCGGAATCGCGGTGAGACCGACGCCCGCCGCCGGGAGCAACAGGACCGAGACCGGCTTGTCGGCCCGGCGGAGTCGGTCGGCCGCGGCGTACCCCGCCGGACCCTTGTGGGAGACGATAGCCAGTCCGAGCAGGAGACCGAGGTCCGTCATGTTGCCGTACACCAGCCCGATGATGGACCCCGCGGCCAGCGAGTGGGCGGTGAGTTCGACCGCGGTGTGGTCGAAGGGGAGGTCGGCGTGCATCGCGCGGTGGCCGAGCGTGTGGGCCGAGAACCCCACCAGCACGCCGAACGCGATGCCGAACCCGCCGAACTTCGGGTGGTGGCCGATGGCACCGGGGACGATGAACACGGCCGCGCTGGTTATCATCGCGCCGCTGGCGAGACCGTACCCCCAGACCAGTCGCCCGGCGTCGGTCGTGGCCCCGGAGCGTTCGCCGACGAACGCCGCCCCGCCCATCGCGGCGAACGCTATCCACGCGATGGCGAGGACCTTCGTCAGTCCCGCCCGGAGCGCGAGCGGCGTGAGAGCGAGAAGTGCGAGCGGACCGAGCAGTCCGAGACGGGAGATGCGCATGTTGTTAAAACAAAATCCCGAATTAATAAGGTCGTCGGTTCGCGGGACCGGCGGTCACAGTTCGTGAGTCTCCGACCGACCGTCCGCCGAGATGCGGACCGCGCGGACGCTGAAGTTCGCGGCGTCGATTCCGCGGTCGTCCGCGCGGACGCGGTCCGTCAGGTCGAACTTGGTCCGGGAGGGGACGTAGGTGAGATACGCCGTCTCGTCGTAGGGCATCGTCGCCATCTCGGTGACCGTGACGTACCCCCCATCGACGGTCACCGTCGCGCCCTTCGGTAACGTCTCGCCGTCGCGGGTCGAGATTGCTATCACCTGAATCCGCGAGTCGTTCGCCGTGACCGTCTCGACGGACGCGTCGTATCGCTGGCCGGAATCGAGTGAAAGGCCGCTACAGCCAGAGAGCAACACCAGTCCGAGGAGGGCGACGGTTAGTGCGGTCCGCCTCATCAGCGAGGTGTTATCTTCGGTTCGAGAAAACCGTTGTCACTGGCGGGGGACGTATCGACCGGTCGTGACGTTGCTCACGTCTAGTCAGGGGAGATTTACCCGCGCTCTCCCGAGACTGAAAGACACCTTTCACCCACTAGAAGCTTTATTCCCGACGGTTCCGGAGTTCGACGTGTGACGCAGAATACACGACGCTCGGTCCTCGCGGCGGTCGGCGGGAGCCTCGCACTCGGAGGCTGTCTCTCCGACGTTCCCGGCGGATACGGGACCGAAACGGCCACGGAGACAGGCACCACCGGAGACTGGATAGAGCGCGCTTCGAACAGCCCCGACCCCGACCACGCGATTTCGCTCCGAAACGAGGCGTCCGAATCGCGGACCCTCCGAGTCGAGATAGTCCGGCGAGCGACGGGCGAGACCGTCTTCGACACGACCGAGGGCGTCTCACCCGGCGGCGAGGTCACGGTGTACGACCTCCGGCGGGCGAACCCCGACGGCGTCGAGACGTTCGAGGTCTGCGCCGAACTGGTCGGGAAGGACGGAACCGGCGGTGTCGTCGGGAACGCCACCGCCACCGTCGGCGACAGCGACGGCGAGTCCGTCGCCGACGCGGGGTCGGAGGCGACGACCACGGACTCCTCGCGCCGGGACTGCGCGACAATCGACACGAGCGAGTGTTACGGCGACGCTCACGCGACCGTCGCGGAAGACGGGTCGCTCCGGATAATCTATGCGATCTGCTGAGGGTCGCCGATGACGACCGACACCGCGTCGGCGGGTCCGACCGCCACCGTCCGCCAGTTCGTGACGGACCGCGCCGACCGCGTCCGCCTCGCTGTCGCGGCCGTGGCCCTCGTCGCGTTGGTCGCGCGCTTCTCCGCGCTGGGCGCGCGGATTGCCCATCAGGACGAGGCGCGGGTCGCGTACTGGGCGTACCGCTACGCGGAGTCGGGCGTCTACTGGTACCGGCCCGTGGTCCACGGTCCGTTCCTGACCATCGTGGACGGCCACCTGTTCGGCCTGTTCGGTGCCTCGGACTTCACGATGCGACTCGTGGTCGCGCTCGTCGGCGGCCTGCTCCCGCTGTCGGCGCTCCTGTTCCGCGAGCGACTCCGGGACTCCGAGGCGGTGGCGCTGGCGCTCGTCCTCGCGGCGAACCCGCTTCTGCTCTACTTCTCGCGGTTCTACCGCAACGACGTGTTGCTGGCGGGACTGATGCTGGTCGCGTTCGGCTTCTTCGTCCGGACCTACGACCACCGGCGGCCCGCTTTCCTCTACGCCGGGACTGCGGCCCTCGCGCTGGCGTTCACCACCAAGGAGAACGCGCTGGTCTACCCCGTCTGCTGGGCCGGGGCCGCGGTCCTACTGTGGGACCGCAGACTGCTCGTCGAGCGACCTGACGACACGCTGGGCGCGGTCCGCGACCGACTCGCCCGAATCGCTCGCGGCGTCTGGAACTGGCGGTCCCACTTCACACTGGCGGGCGTCGAGTTCTTCGCTGTCGTCGTGTTCTTCTACGCGCCCCGCGGCGAGGGCGCGGGGGCGTCGCCGACGCTCGGCCGAACGCTGGCCGACCCGACGCTGCTGCCCGCGCTGGTGGGCGAGGCGACGCTCGGGTCGTGGCGCGCGTTCACCGGCAAGTGGGTCGGCGGCAACGACCACTCGTACCTCTGGACCGCGAAGGCGCTCTGGCCGCCGCTGGCCGAGGGCGGCGCGGTCGTGCTGGCGTTCGCCGCGCTCGGGTTCCTCGCGGACCGCTACGCCCGCGACCGACCCCGGGACGTGGTGGCGTTCGCCTCCTTCTGGGGAGTCGCCAGCCTACTGGGCTACCCCGTCATCGTGGACAACCCGTTCCCGTGGGAACTCGTCCACGTCGTCGTCCCGCTGGTGATTCCGGCGGCGGTCGGTCTCGCACTGGTCGCCCGCCTCGGGGTCGAGAGCGTCGCGGACGGCGACGCGATTTCGGCGACCGCCGCGGCGGTGGTCCTGCTGGTGGTGGTCGGGCAGGTCGGCGCGACAGCGGTCGGCACCTCCTACCGCCGCCCGCAGAGCGCGGACAACGAGTTCGTCCAGTACGCCCAGTCGTCCAGCGAGATGAAACCGCTCCTCGGGGAGGTTCGCGAGGCGGTGCAATCGAACGAGGGAATCGACGTGATGTACTACGGTTCGACGTTCTACGCCGCCGACGAGCGGGCGTTCCGGACGCCGAACGCGGACACCCACGGCGGGTGGTTCGGCCGTCTCCCGTTCGCGTGGTATCTGGAGCGATACGGCGCGGCGGTCGATAGCACGACCGAACCCGAGATACTCGACGGCGACAAGCCACCGGTCGTCGTCGCGCTCGGTCGAGTCGAGACCTGCGACGAGGCGTACGCCAACGCGAGCGACATCGACCCCTACATGTCGGGCTACGACCGCCACGAGGTCGAGCGCTACCTCCACGACAGCGGTTGTCACAAGAGCAGCGTGGTCGTCTACGTGGCCGAGAACGCGACCGAGGGCGAGAAGTCTACCGGGTGACCGCGCGTTCCGAACCGGCCGACTCTCACGCGGTCGCCTTCCGGAACTCCTTCAGACCGACGACGCCGCCGTCCACCGCCTCGGCGGGCGCGTCGGTCGCGGCCCAGAGGAAGAGGTCCGCGGCGTCGGCGGGGTCCCGGCCCCGCCCGCCGGTCAGGTCGGTGGCGACCACGCCGGGGTCCACGACGCCCGCGGTCTGGTCGATTTCGGCGGCGAACTGCCGGACGACCGCCTCGGCCGCCGCCTTCGAGACCGCGTACGACCCGTAGCCAGCGTCCGCCTCGCGGGCGACGTTGCCGGATGGGACCAGCACTCGCGCGTCGTCGGTGAGATGCGGCAGGGCCTCCGTGACCGCGGCGAAGACGCCGCGCGCGTTCGTCCGAAACGAATCGTCGAAGGCCGAGTAGGCGTCGTCGGCCAGCGGGGTCTCGCCGGGGTCGCCGTGGTAGACTCCGGCGCAGGCGACCACCGCGTCGATGCCGCCGTCGCTCGCGCGGGCCGCGGTCTCCATCAGGCGCTCCACGTCGTACTCGTCGCGCACGTCGGCCCGTAGTCCCTCGATTTCGCCGCCGTCGGCGTCGATGCGTTCGATGGTCTCGTCCAGCGCGTCCCGTTCCCGGGCGCAGACGACGACGCGCGCGCCATCGGCGGCGAACCGCCGCGCGACCGCCTCGCCGATGCCCCGACTCGCGCCCGTCACGACCGCAGTCTGTCCGTCCATACCTCACCGGAGGGCCTCCGAACCCAAACCGGTTTCTGCGACCGGCGGTGCGATTCGCGCAGGGGACCTATAAGCGTGGCTCCCGGAGAACACGGTATGGTGGAACTGGACAACGTGGACCGGGGCATCCTCCACGAACTCCAACTCGACGCGCGAAACCGGACCGCCCAAGAGATAGCCGACAAGGTCGATGTGTCCGCCAGCACCGTCCGGAACCGAATCGAGGAACTCGAAGACGACGGAATCATCGAAGGCTACCACCCGAAGATAGACTACGAGCGGGCGAACCTCCCGCTCCAAATCATGTTCGTCTGTTCGGCACCGCCGACCGAGCGGTCGGACATGGTCGAACAGATACTCGACGTGCGGGGCGTCGTGGACGTTCGGGAGACGTTGACCGGTCACCGGAACATGTACGTCGAAGCCGTGGGGACCGACACGGCCGACACCGTCCGCATCTCCGACGCGATGCACGAGATCGGTCTCTCGATAGAGAGTTCGGAAATCCTGCGCCAGCGCCGGGTCCAACCGTTCAACCACTTCTTCTTCACCGACCCGTACGACAGCGGGCAGGACGCCGACGAGGAAGGGTGAGCGGGACGGGTCGCTCGCGAGTTGCGGAATCCGCAGTT
The DNA here is from genome assembly GCF_024218795.1 of Halorussus aquaticus. GTDB lineage: Archaea > Halobacteriota > Halobacteria > Halobacteriales > Haladaptataceae > Halorussus > Halorussus aquaticus. Next base: position 440,398 of record NZ_CP100400.1, on the reverse strand, counting down.
CTTCCGGGCGAAGTGCGTCGAGCCACACCGGGCGGTGTGGGAATTGCAACTAACGAAGCGGAAGTTGCGAAATGCGCAATCCATAATTTATCCACTAAACAACGCTTATCCCGTCCAGAGCGCTACGGTCATGCGTGACTACACGACCCTCGGAGACCGACGTATCTGAGTTCGACGTGGGGACCGACCGGCGGGACGAACTCTTCGACGTGCTGTCCCACCCTCACCGTCGATTGATGCTTCACGTCCTAGAGACCGCCGAGGTGCTGACTGCGGTCGGGGCGCTGACGACGGAAATCGTAGCGTGGGAGACTCGACAGCGTGTCTCGGACCGCTCGGGTGCCGATAGGGACGCTATCGAACTCTCGCTCGTCCACAACCACCTCCCGAAGATGGCCGAGGCCGGACTCGTCGACTGCGACGCCGCTGGGCGCACAGTGACGCTCGCGGAGCGGACCGACGAGGTACGGGCACACCTTCGGACGAGCGGACCGACTGACACCGGTGGTGACTGACCGTGAAATCGCTCTCTCAGTGGGTCGGTGCAGTCGGTGAGAGGGTCCGACGTACCGGAGGGCGAGCGGGAACGACGAGCGACTCGGGAGCGACGCGGCGAGACGAGTCGCGGTCGTCGCTGTTTCGCTGTCCGGACTGCGAGGCGGTCTACATCGCCACCGACAAGGACACCTGTTCGACCTGCGAGACGACCGTGCAGCGAGTTCCATCGACCCCGGCCGAAACCGCATAGGTCGCTTCCGGACCGCCTCTCGTGTGGCGACGACGTTCGGACGGAGCGGGCCACCGCGAGAGCGAATCCGCGCTCGGACCGACGGGAGTCGTCCCACTCCGCCACAGTTACGTCGCCGCGCCGACCACCGTTCGGCATGTTCAGGCCGGGTCACTACGGCGTGGCGCTCGTGCTGTACGCTCCGGTCGGAGGCTGGCTCCTCGCGCTCGGCCATCTGACCGCCGCCGTCGCGGGCGGCGCGGGCGTCCTCTGGCTGACGATGCTCCCGGACTGGGACAGTCGGCTGCCGTTCGTCTCCCACCGCGGGCCGACGCACACCCTGCCGTTCGCGGCGCTGGTCGGGGGCGTCGCGTGGGCGGTTACGACCGCGGTCACGGCCGCGATTGGCCCGGCAATCGGCGTCGGCGACTACGCGGTGGGTCCGGTGTCGGTGCCGACGTTCGCGGCCGGAGTCGGGACGCTGTCGGTCCTCGCGCACCTCGCGGCCGACCTGCTGACGCCGATGGGCGTAGCGGTGCTGTGGCCGGTTTCGTCCCGCCGCTACACGCTGTCGATGACCACCGCCGACAACACGGTCTGGAACTACGCGCTGTTCGCGCTCGGCATCTTCACGACCGCCGTGACGGCGTATCTCGGCGCGAAACTGCTGGCCGCTGGAACGGTGTAACGACCGACGACAGGGGAGAAACAGACCGGCCACACTGCCGTAGTGAACCGGACCACGCACGGCCGAGGAGAACCTCGGAGCGCGGATTAGAACTCGGAGAGCGACGTGCTCTCGGACGCGCGACGGAGCGGTCGATGCTCGTCCTCGGCGGCAGACGTGAGGTACTTCCGGAATCGGTCGGGAGGGTCGGCGACGCGTACGGTCTCGGTCGCGGCGTCGTACTCGGCCACGCCCGCCGAGACCAGTTTGGGGAGGTGGACGTGGTGGAGCGTGGCGGCGACGCGTTCGGAGTCGGCCGCTTCGAGCGACGCTACTTCGACCGCGAGGTCCGTGAGCGTGGTGGGTTCGGTGCGACGGAACAGCACGTACAGCGCGTGACGGCGGCGCTCCGCGGCGAGAATTTCGAAGATGGCGTCGAGCGACCCCGCGTCACGACCGCGGTCATCCCCGGACGACGTTCCCGTGGCCTGTTCCTCCGCCGAGTTGTAGGGAGCCTGACTCATGCCTTCGATAGATATTCACACACTCACGACATAAATGTATGGAGTTTTGTCTCCGTCGTGATAGGCCGAATTATCGCCGCTCCGGCGACGCTACGAACGCTCCGTTCGGCGAGCGTCGGGGGCAGTCACCACTCCCGATACGAGAGTTCGTCGGCCTTGTTGGTGACCGCCTGCATCATGCACCCCCGACACACCCACATGTCCCCGCCGGTGCGCGAGACCAGTCGCGTCCCGCCGGGTTTCCGCTCTTCGCAGATGTCGCAGACGCGCATGATTCGACTTGGCCGTCCGGAGGTTTCAATCTCTCGGGCGACAGTCGGCGAGCGGCGGATTTTTGGTCGCGTCGTTCGACGCCATTCGTAATGGGTATCCGAAGCGTCCGCGGTCGAACCGAGAGGACCGACCCGTGCTGACCGAGTGGTTCGTCCGAATCGTTGGCCACGACCCGCTGATGCAGGGTCTGGCGGGAGGAATCATCATCGCGCTGATGAACACCCTCGGGGCCGCGCTTATCGTCGTCTGGCCCGACCCCTCCGACCGCGCGCTCGACGGTGCGCTCGGGTTCGCGGCGGGCGTGATGCTGTCGGCGAGTTTCACCAGCCTCATCCTGCCGGGAATCGAGGCGGCCTCCGAACCGGGGTATCCCGCGCTCTCGGTCGGCGGGTTCGAGTTGGTCGGCGTGGTTCCGGTGCTCGTCGGGTTCGCGGTCGGCGTCCTCCTGTTGGACCGCGCCGACCAGTGGGTGCCCCACATCCACGTGGTCATCACCGGGCGAGGGGGCGCCGGGGCGGACGAATCGGGGAGCGAGACGGACGGGGCCGACGCGCAGTCCGGCGGCGGGGCGCGAATCGAGACCGACACCGCGACCGGCCGCGAGCGACTCGACTCCGACGACGCCCGGACCGCCTCTGTGCTGCTGTTCATCGTCGCCATCACGCTCCACAACATGCCCGAGGGACTCGCGGTCGGGGTCAGTTTCGGGTCCGGGAATCTCGGCGACGCGCTGGCGCTGATGCTCGCCATCGGCGTCCAGAACATCCCTGAGGGACTGGCGGTGTCGGTCGCGGCCGCCAACGCCGGGTTCGGGTCGCTGTTCTACGCGATGCTCGCCGGCGTCAGGGCCGGACTCGTCGAGATTCCGCTGGCGGTGTTCGGCGTCGTCGCGGTCGGCGTCGCCACGCCGATTCTCCCCTACGCGATGGGGTTCGCCGCGGGCGGGATGCTGTTCGTCATCAGCGACGAAATCGTCCCCGAGACCCACGCCCGCGGTCACGAGCGCATCGCCACTCTCGGCACGATGCTCGGCGTCGCAGTGATGCTGTACCTCGACATCGTGTTGGCCGGGTAGCTATCGAGTTCAGCCAGTGACGGGGCGGACCTGCGACACGCCGTGAACGACGCGGGACGGACGATACGCCGACCGGCGACCCGCCGGAACGCGGAGAAAACGCTAACTGGCGCTGCCCGTTCGGTTCGGACGTGACCGACCCGCAAGTCCGACGGGCGTCCGCGGAGGACGCCGAACCGCTCGCGCAGGTGTACCGCAGCGCCTACCGAGAGAACCGCCGACTCGGGTTTCCCGCCAAGGCGGAGTCCGCGACGAGCGACGAGGTGGCGACGTGGATTCGGGAGAGCGAGGTCTTCGTCGCCGAGGTCGAGGGCGACCTCGTCGGCGGGGTCAGACTGGAGGCGACCGACCCGGACCGGACGAAACTCAGCCGCCTCGGCGTTCGCGAGAGTCGGAAGGGCGAGGGCGTCGGGCGGGAACTGCTGGACCGCGCCGAGCGGGCGGTCCGGGACCGCGGCTACGCAACCGTGTGGCTCACGACGCCCGAGGACCACCCGTTTCTCCCCGACCTGTACCGTCGTCGCGGCTACGAGAAGACCGGAGAGTACCCGCTGGACTACCGCGACTACGACGAGGTCGTCATGGAGAAGCGAGTCGAGTGAGGCCGACGCTCCGCGCAACTCCTAACCCTCCCGAGTTCCAATTGGGAGCCATGAGCGAACACGACGAGAGAGCGCGCGAGGACCTGCCCGAATCCGACGACGAGTGGCGCGAACGACTCTCCGAGGAGGAGTACCACGTCCTCCGGGAGGCCGGGACCGAGCGACCCTTCTCGGGCGAGCACGTGGACCGCAAGGACGACGGCACCTACGCCTGTGCGGGGTGCGGCGCGGAACTGTTCGACTCCGAGACCAAGTATGAGTCCAACTGCGGGTGGCCCAGTTTCTACGACACCGACGACGACCGCATCGAGACCCGGCGCGACACCAGCAACGGGATGGACCGCGTCGAAGTCGTGTGCGCGAACTGCGGCGGCCACCTCGGCCACGTCTTCGAGGACGGGCCGGAGCCGACGGGCAAGCGATACTGCATCAACTCGGCCGCGCTGGACTTCGACGAAGAGGAGTAGCGCGACGGCGACGCTGGCGGCCTCACTCCGGTACGTACTGCTCGTAGTCGAGTCGTCGGCCGGTGTGGCTCGCCAGAAGACTCGCCACGCCGAGTACCGGCGAGCGACCGTCGGACGGTCCCGAGCGCGGTCCGTCTACATTTCACACTGTTCCATCGACCGGCGGGCGAGGTACTCTACGGGAGCAGGTCGCGGTTCGTCTCGCTGCCGTACTCGGGAACTCGGCCGGAGTAGCTCACCGCCGTGAAGAACACGCCGAACGCCAGAAGCACCGCGCCGACGAGCAGTCGCCCGACACCTCCGGACTGGACGACGGCTGCCAGTCCCGCACTGCGTCCGACGCTCGACTCGGCGAGAACGCTCGGATCGACTCCGAGCCAGAAAGCCGTGAGACCGAGTGCCAGCACGCCGACCCGGAGCAGCACACCGAGTTCCTTCATCTCGACGTCGGCGGGGTCGCGGAATCCCGCGCGGATGGCTAGCCGTTCGCGGTACGGCCGCTCGCGCATCTTTCGGACGTAGGCCCCGGTCCTGTCCTCGTCGTCGGTTTCAGTCGGGTCGTATCCGCACTCACAGGGGGTCTCGGATTCCGGAAGACTCCCACCACATTTCGGACATGTCGTCATACGACGACCGAGTGTCGGCCATCAGTTATTAATTTGGTTTCACGAAACAGCGAGGAACGACCGCCGCTCGTCACGACCGACCGTCTCGTCAGAACTCGACGAGCGTCAAACGCCGAGTCGAACCGTGTTCTCCGTGATGGTCGAGATGTACTGGTCGCGGAGGTGATGCACGTCCTGTTCGACCGGTCCCTCCCAGCCGAGTTCGTCCACCGTCTCGTTCGTGCTGTCGGTGGTGACGCTCACGTACATGTCGCCGTTGCGGATGTCCTCCACCGTGCCGATTTCGACGCCGCCGTGCGTGACGACTCGCTTGCCGATGTGGTCGTCCGAGTAGTCGGCCATGCCGGAGGTTCGCCGTCCGGTCGGGAATGCGTTCGGGCCGACACGTCTGTCGGTTCGTCCCCGTTCGCGCCCGACAGCGAATCACACTTATGCCAGTCGAGCAACTACTCTCGGACGAGAACGATGAGTCGAACCGCCAGCGACGGGACGACCGCGGGAGAATCGACGCTCGACGCGGGCGAGTCCGACGCCACGCCGACCGAGTACGAGCGACTCCGGACGAAGAAGAAAGAGCGCCGGGGCAACGCCGAGCAGGCCGAGGTCCGGGACGTGTTCGTGGGCGAGAACCGGGTCGTCCTCAGAGTGGGGTTCGACTGGACGGCCGACACTCGGCGACTCGTCTACGACCTCGACGACGACCGGGGCGTGCTCAAACTGGAGGCGCTCGCGGAGTCGAACGGGTTCGACTTCGAGCAGGTGTCGTTTCTGGAGGGCGAGACGCTGTCGGTCGTCTACACCGGCGAGGAGTGGGTGCCGGAGGCGCACGTCTCCTACGTGGAAGGCGAGGGGCCGGTCGCCGAGACGTTCCTGACCGAACTCCGCCTGCTCGCGCGGGAACTGGCCCGGTCGCCGAAGGCACTCCGGCGGTTGGTCCGGGTCTCGCGGACGCTGACCACGAAGCAGTTGGTCATCGCAGTTATCATCGTGAAGAAACTGATTATCGTGGCCCTGATAGCGTGGCTGTTGCTGTAGGCGGGACGTGACCCTCATTGGAGGCGGCCGCGCCGACTCCGGGCGACGCGGAGCGACCCCGGACGGGCGGAAACGCTTTCCACCGCGCGGGCCTGATTCTCCCCGTGTCCGATTCAGTCCCCCCGGAGGCCGAGGAACTGCTCACCAGCGAACCGCTGATGGCTCACTTCGCCACCTGCGTGGACGACAGACCCCACGTCGCGCCGGTCTGGTACCACTACGACGACGGCGTGTTCGAGGTCCTGACCACCGGCCGGAAACTGGCGAACGTCCGCGAGAACCCCCGCGTCGCGGTGTCGGTCCAGAAGGACGAGGGCGGCCAGGCCCAGTGGATGGTGACCCTGCGCGGGACGGCTACCGTCGTCGAAGACGACGAAGAGACGCGGAAGGCGGCCGAGCGCATCAACTCGAAGTACGGCGCGGCCGCCGACGAGTACCCCGAGAACGTGCTGGTCCGAGTGGACGTGGGGTCGGCGAGCTATCAGACGTACTGAGGGCCGTTCGATAGGGAGATACCGGCGGTTACTCGACGGGGAATCGAAGGATGGCCGCCACGCCGCCGAACGCCTCACGGAACTGCCTGCCGCGGTCGAAGTCGGTGGGAACGACCAGACAGTCCCCGCCCTCCTCGTTCGCCCGGTCCTCGAACCGCTGGACCGCGTCGAACGACAGGTCCGCCGAGACCAGCACCGTCTCCACCGCGTCGTACTCCAGCGCCTCCTCGACCTGCTCGCGGCCGTAGACCACGTCGTCGCCGTCGTCGCTCCCGGCGTCGTTCAGCGCGTCGAAGAACCGGTCGAGTCGCTCGTGCATCTCCCGGCGCTCCTCGTCCTCGATGCGGTCGCCGGCCTTCTCGACCAACTGGCGAAGTCCCTGCTCGGAAGCGTACTCGACGGAAATCGGGTCGCCGACGAGTCGGTCTTCGAGGCGGTAGTCGAGGTGGTCGCCGTCGAGGAAGTCGTCCACCGTGACGGACGTGCCGCCCAGTAGCAGGCCGTCCACGTCGGTGCTCGCGCTGGTCGACTCCGCGTCGTGGTCGCCCAGAAACGCGCGCTCGGCCTCCTCGCCGACCGACTCGAAGAACTCCTCTTTCTGGCGCTCACGTTCGCGCTCGAACCGCTGGGCCGACTGGCCCCCGGCCTTGGTCTTGCCCATCACGTCGCTGTCGAACGTCTCGACCACTCGAACCTCGTCGTTCTCTGTCAGGCCGAGCGCCGCCCCGCCGCGTTCGACGACGAGCAGACCGAACGTCTTCGAGGAGGGGTCGGCAGCGTCCAGTACCTCGGTCTCGAACTCGTTTCCGCGCTCGTAGACGAACGTCGAGACCGGCGTCGGCAGGTCGTCGAAGACGTACTCGACCACCTCGTCGTCCACGACGCCAGCGTAGACCACCAGTCCGTTCTCGGGCGTGGTCTCGCGGTGCTGGAGGGCGTGCTGGACGGCCTCGATGGCGTCTCTGTACGCCGAATCCTCGCCCTCGCTGTCGAGGTACTCGGCCTCGGCCCGGTCCTCCTCGACGCGCTCCAGCGCCTCGCCGAGCGGTTTGTCCGGCGGAATCGCGACGGTCACGAGGTCGTTGTCGGTCGCTTCGGCGTTCTCGACGCGTTCGATTCGTTCGTGGCGTTCGTAGGCATCCAGATCCATCGTGAAGTGTGGTCGCTGGCAGGGCAGTTTCGGGGTCGCCAGCGACGGAAACCCCCCGTAGTCGAAGTCGAGTACGGGTCGCGCCGGATTGAGGGTTTGGGCCGAAGCAAAGGACGGTGCCCTCACCGGTAGGCCGTTCTCCGAGACTGCGATAGGGACCGCAGCGCGACGGCGCGTTACTCGCGGTCCTCGTAGTGGCCGAACACGTCTGTCACGTCTGGAGTAGCCCCCGAACCCGAAACGACGAGTCGGTCCGGTGGTAGAACGACACCGCGAGCGCACCGCCCGAACGCCGGACGACCGCAATTCTCGACGGGACGACCCGAAACCGTATCCGAATCGGTGCAGTACCGAGACTCGTACCCATGCCCGTCATCCACTTCGAGGAGGCCGACTCCGCCGAGCGCACCCAGATCGGTGAAGGAATCGTCAAGTTCGCGCGGCAGGCCGACCGCCTCGAAACCGGCCGCGTCGAGGGGAAGTACTTCCTCGACCACGAGGACGGATGCGAGGAGGGCGGCGAACGAATCGAAGCGGGCGACGAGTTCTACTTCGACACCGACACCGGCGACGTACTCTGCGGCGACCACGGCCGCGAGCGACGGGAGGGGCGCGAGACCTGACTCACCGAGCTACGAGTCGTCGCCACCGATAACGTCGTCCACCTGCCACTCGGGGAGGAGCATCATCTGCTCGTTCTCGGCCATCTCCTCGGTCGTCACGAATTCGAGGCGGTCGCCGCCCGCCACCGCGGTTCCGCCGTCCGCCACGTCGTCCCAGTGGTCGTACACCGCGTCGGGCACCCGGAGCTGTCGGCTGTCGTCGGGGATGGCGGTGCTGGTCAGGAACCGGATTCCCGGGTCGTCCTGTATGGGGTCGTAGAGCTGCGAAACGATGACTGCGCCGTCGGCCTCGCGCACGCCCCAGTAGGCCTCCCCGCCGGACTTCACCAGTTCGAGGTTGACGGCTTTCTGGGGAACCGGTAGCTCCTGAGAGTCGCCGCTGACTGACGCGCCGCCGAGTCGGTCGTAGTCGGGCATGGATAGAGGGTCGGCGGCCGCGCTGTTAGGTCGTGTGGCCGCCCGGCGCTCAGTTCTCGGTCGGTCCTCCGGAGTCTCGCACGCCGATTCGGTCGCCCGGGTCACGCTTCCAGAGGAGTCGCTGGGCGCGCTCGTCGGGGAGAACGCCGAGACCCGGGAGTCACCGATGCCGAGTCCGACGGTCACCGATGGCCTCGGCCCCGAGCGCCACCGACAGACCGATTTGTCCGGACGACGACCGTTCGCGCATGGCGAGTGCATCGAACGCCGAATCCCGGTCCGCGAGTCGGGCCGGGTCCGAGTTCAGGTCCGACGACGAGTCCGCCTCCGGGTCCGGGGGCGAGTCGAGTTCGCCGACGCTGTTCGACCGACTCGCGACCGTCGGGAGGGTCGTCTGGGCCGCCTTCCTCGCGTTCGTGGTCGTGTTCGCGCTGGTTCCCGTCGTCGCGCTCTGGTTCGGGACGGTCCCGTTCCCCGCGCCGCCGACGCGACCCTACTTCGCGCTCGTCGGCGGCGTGCTTGTCGGGACCGTGGCGCTGATAGCCGCGGGAATCTACGACGTGTAGGGCGGAGTCGGGCGTCGGATTCGGCAGGAACGCGGCCGAACGAGGGGTCTAAGTGCACCGGACAGTATTGCAGAGTATGGACAAAATTCGACCGTCGGAACTCGACGACCGGCTCCCCGACGACGCTTTCGTCCTCGACCTCCGGCCGCTCGGCGACTACGAGCGCGATCACATCGAGAGGAGCCACAACGCGCCGGTCTACGACGACCTCCGGGACGGCGACGTCGAGGTACTCGACCCGTATCTCGACCACGTTCCCGACGACGTCGAGGTCGTCACCGTCTGCAAGGCTGGCGTGGTGGCCGAGGAGGCGACAAGCTACCTGCACGAGCGGGGCTACGAGGCCACGACGCTCGCGGGCGGCTACACCTGCTGGCGACACTACGAGCAGAACACGAAGCTCCACCGACTCTCCTCGTTCCTCCGGGGCCTCGTCGCGTAGCGAGACACTTCGATTCTACTCGCGGCCGTACCCCCGGTAGACGTCGTGTCCACAGGCCTCGCAGTGAGAAGTGTCGGTACTGGTCTCTCGGGGCGGCGAGAGGTCGAGGTACCCTTTTGGAATCGCGGCGCTATCGTTCACGCATGAACGAGACGTCCTTCCGCGACCGGATGTACCCCTGCGCTCGCTGTTCTCGGGACGTGCGGGTCCGGTCGCTGCTCCACCACTACGAGATGCTCCACGACGAGTCGCTGGTGAGCGTTCGGCGCGACGGCACCCACACCTGTGCGCTCTGTCGGATGGAACTCCCGTCGCCCGACGAGAACAACGCGTGGAAACTCCGGGTGCGCCACTTCCGGGAGCATCACGGGAAGCGACTGGTCGAGACGGACGCGCTCCGGTGACGGGACAGTAGCGGTAGTGTGACCGGAGCGAAACGGACGTTTCAGTCCTCGCTGGACGCGGCGACGGTCGGCGAGTCGGCGGGCGTCTCGTCGGGCGCGGCGTCGAAGAGCGGACTCTGCTCGCCCGGCGTGAGCGTGTTGAGGACCAGCGCCGTCAGTGCGGTCATGATGACCGGTTCGCCGAAGAAGGTCCGGGCGGCCGACGGGAGGCCCTGAAGCGCCTCGGGGCGGGTGGCCACGCCGAGTCCCAGTCCGAGCGAGACCCCGACGATGACCATGTTGCGGCGGTCGAGGTCGGTGTGCAGGAAGACCAGACGCACGCCGCTCGCGGCGACCATCCCGGCCATCAGCAGGACCGCACCGCCGAACACCGCGCTCGGGATGGTGGTGACCGCGGCACCGACCTTGGGGCTGAAGCCGAGCAGCGCGAGGATGACGCCCGCGACGCCGACGACGTGGCGACTCATCACGCCGGTGAAGTTGACGATGCCCGCGTTCTGCGAGAACGACGTGACGGGGAACGCGCCGAACGCCGCGCCGACCGAACTCAGCAGGCCGTCGGTGAACAGGCCGCCGCGGAACTCCTCGTCGGTCGGCGTCCGGCCCGCCGCGGCCGTGACCGAGGACATGTCCCCGACGGTCTCCATCGCCGACACCAGAAACAGGAACGCGAACGTGACGATGGGGACCGGTTCGAAGGCGAACCCGAACGCGCCGGGGCGGGGGACCGCGAACCACGAGGCCTCGGCGACCGGCGCGAAGTTCACGAGACCGAACGCGACCGCGGCCGCGTAGCCGACGGTGATGCCGACGAGCGTACTCAGCAGCCGCGTGACGCCGGAGGTGAAGAGGTTGAGGACGACCGAGACGAACAGGACGAGCGCGGCGAGACCGACGTTGTGCATCGCGCCGTAGTCGCTCGCGCCGACGCCGCCCGCCGAGTAGTCGATGGCGACGGGAATCAGGTAGAGACCGATGATGACGACGACGAGTCCGGTGACCAGCGGCGGGAAGAAGGGTTTGATGCGCTCGAACTGCCAGCCGATGAGACCTTCGACGACGAATCCGGCGACGAGTATCGCGCCGAAGACGGCACCGAGTCCGGCGCTCGCGCCGATGCTCGTCGCCGCGCCGACGAAGGTGAAACTCGTCCCCATCACGATGGGGAGTCGCGCGCCGACAGGGCCGACGGTGTACGCCTGCACGACGGTCGCCAGTCCGGAGAACAGCAGGACCATCTGGACGATGTAGGCGGTGTCCGCCGCGCTCAGACCGACCGCACCGGCGACGATGTACGCCACCGCAGTCGCCGGGACTATCATCACCGCGACGTGCTGAATTCCGAGTAGTAGCGACTTCAGCCACGGCGGTTTGTCGTCGAGTTCGTATTCGAGTTCGATCTCGCCGTCCGTTTCGGTCGTCATTCTATACCCGGAGGTGCGAGTCGTGACCAATAATAGTTTCGCGTTCGAGCGCATATTCGCCTCCGCAAGAGCTATAATATGCAAAAATGTGTATAAAATTGGCCGAGCGGCGCGGGTTGCCTTGCGGCGCGCTACGAGGGCACCTTCGCTGTGGGAGAGAAGTCGGGGATGAGAAAGACGTTCGGCGGTGTGAACTACTCGTCGGGCGTGGCTGGCGGGCGTTTTTCGTCCGGTGGTCGCCGTCGATTCTGGTCGTACTACCGAGAGAGAACCAGCCACTGGCGACGCCATCGACGGCGACGAATCAGTCCCACGTCTCGTGAATCGTGACCTCGTAGTCCTCGACCGAGATGTCCACCAGACTCGTCGCCTCGTAGTCGGTCTCGTCGAGGGCCGTCTCGCCCACTTTCCGGATGACGACCGCGATGTCCACGATTTCCGCGCCGATTTCGTCCATCGCGTCGGTGATGGCCGCCAGCGTCCCGCCGGTCGAGAGCAGGTCGTCCACGATGAGGACCCGGTCGCCCTCCTCGACGTCGTTGATGTACATCTCCGACTCGGAGTAGCCGGTGGTCTGGTGGAGCGCCACCTCGCCGTCGAGACCGTACTCGCGCTTGCGGATGACCACGAGGGGAACGTCGGTCTGGAGCGAGAGCGCGGTGGCGATGTGGATGCCCATCGCCTCGGGCGCGACGATCTTGTCCACGTCGAGGTCCGCGGCCTGCGTGACGCCGACCACGACTTCCCGGAGGAGTTCGGGTTCGAGCATCGGCACACCGTTGCTTATCGGGTGGACGAGATACTGGTAGCCGTCTTTGTCCACGATGGGCGCTTCGTGCAGGGATTCGAGGAGTCGGTCCATGAAGTGAGTAGGGGCGAATGGCGGGAAAAACGGTTCGCTCTCCGCACGGGACCGACGGCCCTTCGCGGTTCGGGACTCGCGAGTTCTCGCGCACCGGGATACTCGCGAGTCCTCAGGTTCGGGGCTTACGAGTTGACGTTGGTCACCTTGAAGTGGAACGTCTCCTGCGTCCCGTCGCCGTAGACCAGTGTGGCCGAGAGGTAGCTCCCGCTGGGCCTGTCCTGCACCGGTTCGACCGTCAGCGCGACGTTACCGCCGTCGTAGAGACCGAAGTCCGCCTGCCCCGTCGTGCCCGGGTCGTAGACCGCACTGGTGTCGAGCGCGCGGAGCGTGCCGTCGACCGGGAACCCGTCGGTGCTGTCGGCGGTGCCGACCGCGTCACCGGCGAGTTCGACCTCGGCGCCCGACCGAGAGATGGTCTCGACCTGCACGTCGGTCTCCAGCGCGAACTGGTCGATACTGACCGACTGGTCGCCGACGTTTTCCAGCGTGAACGTCAGGCTCTTCGAACCGGAGGTCTCGGTGGACGCGCGAGCGATTCGGCCCGCGTCGCCGTCCTGTCCGCCGCCGCCGGAACCGGGGTCGGCGCTGGCGTCCGGGTTGGTCTCGTAGATAGTGCCGGACCCACCGACGGCGATGTCGTTGTTCTCCTGTTCGACGACCGCCCGGAGGTTGTACCCGGCCGGGGTAGCGTCCCGCGTCCACTCGCCGTTCGCGCGGTCGAACACGGCACCGGAGTTGCCGACCGCGTAGCCGTCGCCGCTCTCGATTTCCACGTCGCGGAGACCGGGCTTGCCGACCTTCGTCCGGAACCACTTGGGCGTCCCCTCGGCGTCGGGCGTGTAGTGGTAGACGACGCCGCTACCGCCGACGACCCAGACGTCGTCCGTCGCGTCCGAGTCGATGCCGTACAGCGACACGTCGGCGTCGGCGATGCCGATTCGGTTCCACGTCGTGCCGTCGCCCGTGTAGAACACCTTGCCGTTGCCGTTGACGAGGTGACCCTTCCGCGCGCCGAAGAAGTCGATGGCCCGGATGCCCGCGCCCTGACCGACGGTGACGTAGTTCCACGTCCCGCTGGCACCGTTCTCGAAGGAGTAGAAGACGTTTCCGGAGTCGCCCGCGACGTAGACGTTCGCCGCGCCCGCGTTGCCGGTCACCGCCACGTCGTTGAAGTTGTTCGTCGCGTCGTTGGGCGCGGAGTGGCTCTCTAAGTTGCCGGTCTCGACGTCGTACTCGCCTATCGCGCCGGAGGACCCGACGAACCAGAGGCGCTTGCCGTCGTCGGTCACGTCCGCGCCGAACAGCGAGTTTCCGTTCCCCGTCGGGCCGCCGCCGACGACCTTCTTCCAGCCCTCGTCAGTACGTTCGACGACGATACCGGAGCCGCCGACCGCGAAGCTGTTGCGCGCGGTCTTCTCGACGTCGTAGAGCGTCACGTCGACCGGACTCTTCACGGACTCCCACGAAGCGGTCTCCGCGGCGGCCGAACCCGCGCCGAGCGCGGAGGCCGCGACAGTCGCGCCACTCATCTGGAGGAATCGCCGTCTCGTCGTATCGCGTTCGCTCATGCTACAGTCGGCGCTGGTAGGCCGGTGACACTTCAAAGGCCGACTCTTTTTACGAGGTTTACACTGTTTAAATCCGCAATTGGGGGCCCGAATACTCGTAGACCTCGGAGCTGAGGAACTGGTCGACATCGCAAGGCCGCCGACCGCATCCGATGAATAAACAATGATAAACTGGAGAAATTTTAAAGGTAGATAACCGGAAAACACCGTTCGTACGTTAATTTGGGACGAAGAGTCACACCGTGTCGAACGACTCGCGCGCGCTCGACCACAGACGGAGTCCCACGGATGCAGCAGTGAGCACTGGTCGGCAGAACTATCGCCCCTCTCGGTACTGCGGTCGCAGATGAAAGGCCTCGGCACTCATAGGGCTCGTCACGACTGGTTGCCGAGACCAGTTCGGAGCAAGCGCCTCGTCATCGGCCAGTTCGACCTATCCGCTCCGGCGAAAAGACCCTTACTCCTTCCCGGCGAACCCCGGGCCGACCGAGAACCGGTCTCGGCGAGGCGAACGTACCGATGGCGAACCCCACAGTCAGCTTCGTCGTCCCCGCGAAGGACGAACAGGCGTCGCTCCCCGCGACGTTGGAGAGCCTCCGCGACCAGCGGACCGACCGCGAGTACGAGACAGTCGTCGTGGACGGCGACAGCGACGACGCGACCCCCGAAATCGCTCGGCGATACGACGCCGCGGTGGTCCACCAGCCGCGGGCCGCCGCCGACGGAGGGACTGGCTTCGCGCCGGGCATCGGCGACGCGCGCCACCGCGGCGCACAGTGGGCCGACGGCGACTGGCTGGCGTTCGTGGACGCCGACACGGTGGTCCGCCCGGAGTACCTCGATTCGATGCTCGGACTCGCGCGACGCGAGTCCCTCGCCGCGGCGTCCTCGCGCTGTCGGCTGGTCGGCCCGGCGCGAGCCAAGGTGATGGAGGCGACTATCAACCACGCGTTCCCGCGACTCGACCGGCCGGTCCTGCCGGGGTTCAACTGCTTCGTGCGCCGGGACGCCTACTTCGAGACCGGCGGCTTCCCGGACGTGCCCAACGAGGACACCGCGTTCAGTCGTGAGTTGGGCCGCGAGTGGCCGACCGGCTACCACCCGGACGTGCTGGTGGCGACCTCCGGGCGTCGAATCGCGCGGTCCGGGCTGACGGGGACGCTGTACCACTACCTGAAACTCGACTGGCGTCGCCTCCGGGCGGAGTACTGACGCCGAGACCGGTGCCGACAGGACCGCTGTCGCCGGACGGCGAGGGTCCACTCCGAGACCGGTTCACTCCGCGTCCGGTTCACTCCGCGTCCGGTTCACTCCGCGCCCGACTCCGAGCACGCCACCGACGCGCCGCAGCACGACGACCGGTACTGGTCGTGCTGGCGGACCAGTTTACATTCGCGGTAGCGGCGTCCGACCACCGCGCCGCAGTCGGCGCAGGTCAGGACGTACTTCGGGTCGGCGAACGGCGGACACCTGACCGACGCGTCCACCGCCTCGGCCCGGTCCTCGAACGCGGGACCGTGGTCGGTCGTCCCGTAGCGCTGGAACTGCTCGACGTGAATCAGTTCGTGGCGGAGCGTCGTGGTCCACTCGCCCACGTCGAACGACTCGAACGCGGCCCACGTCAGCGAGAGCGTGCAGGTCCGCAGGTCCTCGGGCGAGGACCCCACGCGGTCGGCCGCCGCACGCCAGTCTATCGGGTCGCCCACCTCGGCGTCGGGAATCTTGGGGCGCTTGACCGCGGCGGCCCGGCGCTTCGCGCGGGTCGAGACCTCCCACTCGACCGGCGCGAACTCGACGTCGAAGTCGTACTCGCGGGCCGCCTCCCGGCAGTAGGCCCGCGACCCCAGAATCAACTCCTCGTGGGTCCCGGCGTGGGCGAGCGCCCGGACCGTCGGGGACTGCTCGGGGTCGTCGTCGGGCGAGAGTCGGCGCGACTCGGACACGTCGTGTCTCTCCGTAGCGACCCCGACGAACCCCTCCCTCAAGAGTGTCCCGAACGACTAACTTCGCGTCCGCCGTCTAGTCGGCCATGGCAACAGACGCCGACGCGGACGGCGAGACCGACGAGGAGGTCCGGGTGTGGCTGGTCGAGCGCACGTACTCGGACGACGAGCAGAACCTCGTCATCCTCGTCTACGCGACGCCCGACGGGAAGCGGTACTTCCGCAAGGAGCGGGCGCTCACCAGTTTCAGCGACGAGCGCGACACCACCGCGGCCCTCGACGTGTCGGCGGACAACCTCGGTACCGTGGACGACCCCGAGGAGCGCGAGCAGTACGCGGCCGAGGCCTCGCGGGTCGCCGCGGAACGCGACCCCGACGACCCGATTTGAGCCGTCTCCGCTCGCGCGCTGCGATTCGATTCATCCCCTCGAACCGGCGTGTGCGTCCGGACGCTCCATCTCTCCAGAGGGCCGCCGTCCGGCCTTCTCGACTGCGCCGCCGCCACCGGTCAGACGATTCGCCGAACCACTGCTGAAAAAAGATTATTCGTCTGGGACTCCACTATCGGAACGAAAGATGGGTCGGACTATCGAATTTTCCGGTGGCTGGTTCCGTCTCCTCCTCTACGCGTCTCAGTTCGCTGCGCTTCTGCTGGTCCTGCTCTTCGTGGTACTCCCCCGCGATAGTTCCGCCAGTGTCCTGTTGGCGTCCTTGTTCGCGTTGTTAGCGGCCGCGACGGCGCTCGGCCTATGGCGGACGACGACGGATAGCGACGGGCGGAACAGTCTCGGTACGGCCGAGGACATCACGTACGACCCGTTTGCGGACCCCGGGCAGGCGGCCCGAGACCGCTGGGAGAAGGCGGTCCGTCGACTCCCCAGCGGAGACGACGAGCAGGACTGACTACTGGCCGCCGACAGCGACGGTCCGCTCACTCCGCGTCTTCGATTCGCTCGCGGGCCGCCGCGACCACGAGGGGGAGCGTAATCGTCGCGTCGGCGTAGACGCTCGCGTTCCGGGCGGCCTTCTCCAGTTTCCCCCACGACCGGGCCTCGTCGAGCGTCGCGCCCGAGAGACCGCCGGTCTGTGGCGGGTCCATCGTCAACTGGACCGCGTAGTCGTAGGCCTCCGGCGAGACCAGCATGGTCTGGAGGACGTAGTTCTTGGGCACGCCGCCACCGACCACCATCGCGCCCGCTTTTTCGGCCTCGAAGGCTTGGTCGGTAATCGTCGTCATGTCGGCCAGCGCGTCGAGCGTGAAGTCGGCGGTCTGGGAGTACATCCACGCCTGCAGACCCAGCACCGAGTCCTGAATCGCCGGGCAGTAGATCGGCACGTCGTTCTCGTAGGCCGCGGCCGCGACCCCCGCGCCCTCTGCGACGTCCTCGCGCTCGTTGACCTCGCTGTTGGCCCGGCCCAGTTCCTCGGTCAGGCGCTGGATGCTGACCGCGCCGCCGTCCTCGCCTTCCAGTTCGGGGAAGACCTCCGAGCGCAGGTGATTCTCGAACAGCGCGAAGTGCTCCTGCGGGAGGTAGACGTTGTAGATCCGGTCCACCTCCTCGTCGCGCAGTTGCTCGTCGTGCTCGCGCTCGGTCTTGTCCTCGGCGTGAACTTGCCCGTGGTGGTGCTTGCCGCCGATGGCCTCGATGGCGTCGTGGGTCAGGTTCGCGCCGGTCGTCACCAGCGCGTCGATGTGACCGTCGCGGACGAGTTCGGCGACGATGCGGCGCATCCCGGTCGGCACCATCGCACCGGCGAGACCGAAGAAGTTGGTCACGTCGTCGTCGCCCAGCATCTCGGCGTAGATGTCCACCGCCTCGTGGACGTCGGCCGCCCCGATACCGGCGTCGCCGTACGACTCGGCCAACTCGCCGACGGTCATGCCCGCCCGGACCTCGGCGTGGCCGATGGGGTCGTGGTGGAACGCTTCGCGGTGGCCGTCTTGGTCGTCGGTCATGTGGATTGCTGGTCGGCCCAGACGCTTGAACGCCGCGATTACGGAAGCGGTGAGAAAGAGACCGAAGTCGAACTGCTGACCCGTCAGTCCGCGGTCGGAGCGCGCTCGTCGCCCGCGTCGGCGGGGTCGGACAGCGCCGCCCCCGTCCGGAGTTGGTCGAGGGCGTCCGCCCCGTTGACGGCCATGAACACGAACCCGACCTTACTGATGAGGTCGAGGTACGTGACGACCATCACCTCGGTCCCCGTCTGGAGCAGGCCGACCCCGAGCGGGCCGAGAATCCACACGACGGGGTAGAGCGTCCACAGCACGACGGTCAGGTTCCGTAGCTTCGTGAACACCGCGTCCACGCGGTCACCGTGTAGCGTCGCCTGCCGGGGAAGCACGCTGAGTAACAGGTAGAGCAGGCCAACGTAGGCCACACAGCCGACCAGATACGCGACGTAGTTGTACGGTGCCGCGAGCAGGCCCGCGACCACGCCCGACCCGATGACGAGCACGTCCACGCCGACCAGCGCGGCGTACACCTTGCGCTCGGGGCGACACAGCATCCCGAGGTACAGCACCAACAGCGGCGTCGTCACCAACCAGTCGAGATACCGCGGCAGGTACAGCGCACCGCCGTTGGCCTGTACCTTCCCCATGCCGAGCGCCATCGAGAGGTACGCCACGGCCGCGAACCCCGTCACGGCGGCGAGTACCGCGTAGTGGGACCCGTATCGGCGCTCGGTGACGAGACGCCACAGCGGATAGACGGTTCCGACGGTCATGCCGAGCGTGCCGAGCAGGAACCAGACGACGATGAGTTCTATCATCAGTCGTTCACCTCCGCGGTCTGGAAGTCGGTGTCGTCCATCGGCCCGGCCCCGCGCGTGACGCGGAAGTCGTCGAGCAACTGGGAGAGTTCGGCCGCTCGCTCCGCGAGGTCGTCGGCGTCGTCTCGAACGTCCGCCAGCGTCTGTGTCTGGGCCTCGGCGGCCTCCGAGACGGACTCGGCCTGACTCGTCGTCTCCTCGCTAATCGACGCCACCTCGTCCACCATCTGGACGACCGCGGTCGAGGACTCGGCCTGATTCTCGGTCGCCGACTGAATCTCCTGAATCCGACTGTCGGTCTCCTCGACGTACTCCGCGATCTCCTCCAGCGCGTCGATGGCACCCTCGACCGTCTCGACCCCGGCGCTGATGCGCTCGCTGGTCTCGGTCATCCCCTCCACGGACTGGGCGGTCTTCTCCTGAACGCGCTCGATTCGGCCCTCGATTTCGGCCGCCGACTCCTTGGTCTCCTCCGCGAGGTTCTTCACCTCGTCGGCGACCACGGCGAACCCGTCGCCTTCGGCGTCGGTCCGCGCGGCCTCGATGGAGGCGTTGAGCGCGAGCATGTTGGTCTGCTCGGCGATTTCGGTGATGACCTCCACGATGTCGCCGATGGCTTCCATCTCGGCGTCGAGTTCCTCGATTTCGGCCGCGGTCCGCTCGGTCGCAGCCTCCACCGCGTCCATCTCCGAGAGCGCCTCCTCGGCTGCCCCCTTGCCGAGTTCGCCGGCGGCCGCGGCCTGCTCGGAGGTGGCGGCCACGTCGTCCACGGTCGCGGCGACCTGCTGGGCGCTGGCCGACAGGGTGTTCATCTCGCTGGCGACGTCGCCGAGTTGCTCGGTCTGATGGGCCGCACCCTCGGAGATTTCGCCCACCGAGTCGCTGACCTCCTCGCCGGTCGCCATCACCTCCTCGGCGCTGCTCTCTACGTCCACGACCGCGTTCGAGACGTGCGAGGCGAACCGCTTGACGTTCGCCACGGTCCGCTCGATGTCGTCCAGCATGTCGTTGAGCGAGGTCCCGATGGCGACCATCGCGTCGCTCCGGCTCTCGGTGTCCACGCGAACGCTGAGGTCGCCCTCTGCGGCCGCGTCCATCACGTTCTCGTAGTGGTTGGCCTTGGTTTCGAGGTGACCCGACAGCGCCTCGGCCTCTTCGCGGCGATTCTCCGCCTCTCGGCGGGCCTCCTCGGCGCTCTCTCTGGCCTCTTCGGCCTCGTCACGCGCGGTCTCTGCCTCGCGTATCTGCTCGCGCAGCGAGTCGCGCATCCGAGCGAACGAGTCGTACAGCGACCCGAACTCGTCGCGCCGCTTGGTCTCCAAGTCGACCTGAAGGTCGCCGCCAGCCATCGCGTCGGCCTTTCTGGAGAGTTGCCGGAGCGCGATGACGGTGTTACTGCCGATAGTGACCCCGACCAGCGCGAGGCTCACGACCGCCAGCAGGATGAGACCGACGATGTTCGAAGTGACCGCGTCGCTCAGGGCGTACGCCTCGCTCGCCGGTGCGTGGACGACGACGACCCAGTCGGACGACTCCATCGGAGAGTACCCCATCAGCATGCCGCCGTCCATCTGTGTGAATCCGGATTTCCCGGCACGACCGGCCTTCACCGCGGGGTTGTCCGCACCGCCGTGGTGACTCGACAGGAGTTTGCTCTCGTTGGGGTGAGCGAGGTAGTGGCCCGTCGAGTTGAGGACGACCGTGTAGCCGCCCTCGACGCCGCCGGTCAGCGACCGAGTCCGGTTCGCGATGTTGATCATGTAGACGACTCGCTTGTCCGTCTGGTTGGCAACCGGCGACATCACCGCCACGACCGGGAAATCGACGACCGGCACTCTGAACGGGTCGGTGACGTACACGTCGTTCTGGCCGTCGAACGTCGGCGGGTCGGCGGCGAACGGCGCGCCCTGCTCGGCCGGACTGACCCCGGCCATCGCGTCGCTCGAACTCGTCACGATGGTCCCCTCGGCGGCGTCGTAGTAGTGGACCGCGACGACGCCCTCGGGAACGTTCCCGTCGGCGACCATCCCCTTCAGATGCCCCCGGATGCGGTCGGTGTCGCCGCTCCGTAACGCGGCGTCACGGGAGGTCAGCCGCGTCTGTACCTTCACGCTCGATAGCCACGTGTCGAGGTTATCGGCCCGCGAGTTCGACACCGCCGTCAACTCCTCTTCGACGTCGTCCCGAACTTGGTCGGCAGTCTGGGCCTGCACCAGTGCGCCGACTGCGACGGTAACTGCGACGATTGATACCAGTGCGATAGCGAGTTTGAGCGCGTAGCTCCGGCGAATCTTTCCCAGAAATGGCCATCTGTGTCCCATCTTGGTTGTTCTCGAAAACGGATATGAATCGTAGAAAAATAAGCGTAGGTGTTCGTATCAACGCTGATAATCGCAGTCTGAGACCTGCCGGATAGTATACACGTGTAAGCCTACACGGTTGTACGCTAAAAACTGTAATGCCAACTACCGCGGGGGCCCGCGTGACGGTGGTCGAGCGCCAGCGGCGGTTCAATTAGCCGCACCCGAAGGTCGGCTGTCGGGGCCGGTTGGCCGCGGCCCGTCTCCACCGAGAACCGTCGCGTGACCGTAGCTCCGGCGACCTTCGCGGGTCGTTGAAACCCGGCGGACACGTATTTCAAGTTGAACGGGAGGCTTTTAATATTATCCCTTTGCAGGTGGGTCGGTGACGGGTCCCTCGTCTCGGTTCGGCGTCGCACAGTTCGGGCACTGCTACTCGCCCCGACTCCGGGCCAAATAGCGGTACAGCGCGACCGAGGCGAACAGGCCGAGGACGACCCCGAGCGAGGCGGGCAGCACGCCGCCCTGCGTGAAGGCGACGGCGGCGGCCAGTCCGAACAGCGCCACCGTCAGCGCCGCCCGTAGCCACCGACCGCGGTCGGTCGAACGGAGCGCATCGAAGCTCATTTCGCCGCCTCACAACCCGGTCGGCGCGTCGACGTAGGTCGTTTCGAGACCCCACTCCTCCGCCAGCGTCCGGAGCGACTGCACGCCGAACGTCTCGGTCGCGTAGTGACCTGCGAGGAAGACGGTGAGTCCGGCCTCGCGCGCCTCGTGGTAGGCTTTCTGCTTGCCTTCGCCCGTGATGAGGGCGTCCACGTCGTTCTCGACGGCCTCGTCCAGCCAATCGACGCCGCTCCCGGTCACGATGGCCACGTCCTCGATTCGCTCGGGGCCGAAGTCGAGGACGCGCACGCCCTGTCCGAAGTGGTCGAGTTCGGTTTCCAGCGTCTCGCGCAGGCGGTCGGTCGGAATCGGGTCCGGCGCGCGGCCGCGCTGGCCGACGTGCTCGGGACCCATCTCACCGAAGGCCGCCCGGTCTTCGAGACCGAGCAGGTCGGCCAGTCCCGCGGCGTTGCCCAACTCGGGGTGGGCGTCTAGCGGGAGGTGCGAGACGTACAGGGCCACGTCGTTCTCTATCAGGGGCGCGATGCGGTCGTACTGGCGGCCGGTCACGCGCTCGATGCCGCCCCACGAGAGACCGTGATGGGTGACCAGCGCGTCCGCGCCGCGCTCGGCCGCGGCCTCGACGGTCTGCTCGGCGGCGTCCACCGCGAACGCCACCGTCTCGACCTCGTAGTGGGCGGGACCGACCTGAAGCCCGTTGGCGCTGGCGTCCACGTCGGCGAAGTCGCTCGTGCGTAACTCGTCGTCGTATCGCGCGGTGAGTTCGGCGAGGTCCATTGTCTGGTTCGGTGTGAGTCGCGGAGCGGCTTGTATCTGTATCTCTGCGCGTTCGAACAGTCGTCGGTGGTCGAGTTGGAGTTGGAGAGTCGAACACGCCGACGTCCGGCGTTCAGAACCGAGGGCCT
Source organism: Halorussus aquaticus (assembly GCF_024218795.1). GTDB lineage: Archaea > Halobacteriota > Halobacteria > Halobacteriales > Haladaptataceae > Halorussus > Halorussus aquaticus. The sequence continues at coordinate 417,902 of NZ_CP100400.1, read as the reverse complement.
ACTCGTCAGACGTCGCGGCGTCGGCGTCCGCGAAGACGAACTCCCGGAGCAACTTCCCGGCGAGCGCCGCGGCCTGCCCGTCGTCGCGGTCGTTGACCTCGACCACGTCGAAGCCAGCGACGGACCCGGTTTCGGCCACGTCGCGTACCACGTCGCGCATCTCGCGGGGCGTCAGGCCGAACGGTTCCATCGTCCCCGTGCCGGGCGCGAACCCGGGGTCGGCGGCGTCGATGTCCACGCTGAGGTAGACCGACTCGTCGCCGCCGAACGACGGTGTCCAGTCGGCCACCTCCTCCGGCGGGACGACCGTCACGTCCGACTCGCTGGCGCGCTCGTACTCCGCTTCGCTTCCGGTTCTCGCGCCGAGAATCACGGCTTCGTCGGCGACGTCGAGGACGTGACGAGTGACGGTGGCGTGGCTGAGTTCGTTGCCGTCGTACTCCTCGCGCAGGTCGAGGTGAGCGTCGAGACAGACGAAGGTGTCGGGGTCGGCCGCCCGGACGCCCGCGAGCGTGACCGTGTGTTCGCCCCCGAGCGTGAGCGGGACGGCGTCGTCCCACCGCACGTCGGTCAACACCCCTTCCAGATACTCCAGATACTCCTCGGCGTCGTCCCACGCTCGGACGTCGCCGTGGTCGTGGACGGAGCGGTCGGAGAAGTACAGGTCGGTTCGGGCGTCGTAGTCGTCGTACGTCCGCGAGAATCGCCGAATTCGGTCGGGACCGAACCGGGTCCCGGGTTGGAACGTCGTCGAAACGTCGAGCGGCGCACCCACCACCACGTAGGCCGCTTCCTCGCGGTCGGCGGACGCACCGGGGAACATCTACTGGAGAATCTTCCGCTGTTCTTCCAACTGGAGGTACTCGATCTCGTCGTCGGGCGAGAGGTCCACGTCGTCGGGCGTCTTGATGGTGATTGTCTCGTAGGTTTCGAGGTCCATGACCTGCGCCACGTTGTCGCTCTCGACGGAGACGACCTGACCCTGTTTGCGGTTGATGATGGGGACCCAAATCTTGGCGTCGACTGGCTGGGAGAGGCTTCGCTTCTTGCCGTCGAAGACGCCTTCTGCCTCGATGCGAGCCTTGGCGCTGCCGTGCTTGCCCGGCTTGGCCGTGCTGTAGGAGTTGATTTCGCACGCCGCGTCGTCGATCATCACGTAGTTACCTTCCTGCAGGTCCCGTACTTCCTTCTGCTCTTTTGCCATACGCCCGGATAGCGCCCGGGATAGTATAAACCGTTTGGAATGGGATTTCCCCGGATACGAGGTGTCGCGGCGACGCGGGGCATCAAAGAGTTGAGAATTAGCAGTTCGAGAGAACTGTCGCCCAGACAGGGGCAGTAGTGTACCGCACGCGGCGGAGGAGCGTGAGAGCGAGAGAACGGCGGGGACAGTCAGCCACTCGGCGGAGTCGGTCGTCAGTCGCCCCGGTAGCCGTGACCCGCGACGAGTGCGAGGGCGTGGAGCGCGAGCAGGACGGCGAACGTCGAGCGCTCCCCGGCGGTGAAACCGCCAGTGAGAATCGGGAGGTACGTCAACGGGAGGACCACGGCGGACCAGAATCCGGCGAACTGGAACGGAGCGCCGAGTCGTCCGAGCGTAGACGTCACGCCGTTTCGAAGTTCGGAGCGAGTGTCGTCTGGGAGCCGAATCGTTCGTTCGTTACCGAGTGGGGAGGGCGCGTTCGACATTGCTTGTTCATCCCTTGGCGTCCCGACACCATATAACGGTGAGAGCGTTAGAGATATTTCGCGAGTTTTACTCCGCGCGCCCCGGTTTCCCGTCGTTTCACGGAGGGGTAGAGACGTTTTACTAAGGCACTAGAACCGCCCAGAAATTTTAAAACCGATTCTGAGACCGTTTCTCGAATCCCGCCGCGCCGCGAACCAGTTCGGTCTACGCGTGACGCTCGATGCAGTCGCCGACGCGGGACAGTCCCTCTTCGAGTTCGTCGGTCGGCAGGCCGAATCCGATGCGGAAGTAGTCGTCGTAACCGAACAGTTCGCCCGGCGCGAGGACGACGCTCTCCTCTTCGACGACCGTCCGACAGAACTCCTTGCTCCCGTCGAACCCGTCCGGAATCGACACGAACCCGTTGACGCCGACGGGGTCGTACCACGACAGGTCGTACTCGGTGACGAACTCCCGGACGCGTTCGCAGTTGTGCGCGGCCAGCGTGCGGTTCTCGTCGAGGATGGCTCGCTCGCGCTCGCCGAGCGCCTGCTCGGCGAGATGCTGACCGAAGATCGACGGCGAGATTGTGGTGTAGTCCTTCCACTGCCACGCCCGTTCGACGACGTCCTCCGGACCGACTATCCAGCCGAATCGCAGGCCAGCGAGGCCGTAGGCCTTCGTGAGACTCGCGGTACTGATGCCGTACTCGCCCATGCTCGCCACCGGCGGAAGCGGGTCGTCGGAGAGCAGTCGGTACACCTCGTCGCAGAGCAGGTACGCGTCGTGGTCGGCCGCGACGTCGTAGAGTTCCCGGACTTTCTCCTCGGGGTGGTAGCGCCCGGTCGGGTTGTTCGGGTTGTTGAGGACGACCACCGACGTTTCGGGCCGAATCGCGTCGGCCACGGCGTCCACGTCGAGTTCCCACTCTGGCGGTTCGAGCCAGACGCGACTCACGTCGCCGAGGGCCTCCGGCACGGCGTGGAGCGCCTGATAGGTCGGCGTGACGACGACGGCGTGGGGAGTCTGGTCGGCGGACCCTGACGCGGCGGCGTCACCGCCGAGCGCCTCGTCACCGTCCATCAGCGCGAGGAAGGCGAGGAAGTTGGCCTCCTGCGCGCCGCAGGTGAACAGCACTTCGTCGGCCTCCCTGTCGTACCGGTCGGCCACTTCGGCGCGCAGTTCGGGGTCGCCGTCGGTCGGGATGACGTAGTCGAGTTTGCCGGGGTCGAGGTCGAATCGGTCGGCCTCCAGACTCCGGATTCCGCTCTCGGCGAGCATGATGTCGGCCTCGTGTTCGTACTCGGCGAACCAGCGTTCGAGTTCGAATGGGGCGATGTTCACGACGCGTCTATCGGTGCCGAGGATAAAAGTCAGGTCGGTTCGCCGGGCGGTCCGACGCTCACTCGATGGTCGTCCCGAGGCGGCCCTCGAGGTCGGAGAGGTCCCGGACCTTGTAGCTCTTGGCGTTCTGCCTGTGGGCCTCGGCCTTGCTCCGATACTCCTCGGCCTTCGACGTGTTACCCTTGAGCCGGTAGTACATCTCCTGCTGGTAGTCGGCGCACTCCTGAGCGGTGATGCTGGCGTACTGCTGGGCGTCTTTGGCGTACTGCTTTACTGTGGCGGCCTCGCTCGCTCCCGCGCGTTCGGCCGCGCGCCCGAAGTCGGTGGTCGCGCTGCCGAAGTACCCGGACGCGACGTTGAAGTCGGCGCGCGAACCGCGAGTGTTGCCGGCGTTGAACCGGTCGATGGCGCTGTTGTAGTATTCGATGCCGGAGTTCAGGTTCGTCATCCCCGCACTGTAGAGGCAGAGAACTTGCTTGTTCCGCGCGGCGTCGAGGTCCTTCTTGGTCTGTTCGACCGTCGACTCGAGTTCGTTGTTCGTCGAGTTCAGCGACTCGACTTTCGATTCGAGGTCGGCCACCGTGCCGTTCAGCTCCTCGATTCGAGCCGACTGATTCTCGATCTTCGCCTCCTTCTGCTCTATCTTGTCGCTCTTCTCCACCGTGTATCCTGCACAGCCAGCGACCGACATCGCCGCTCCTGCGGCCACAGCCGAACGCAAGAAGTTTCGTCGTTGCACACACCACACATATATCTATCTATACAGATAGAGCCGAGACGTATCACCGTTTTCCGGCGTTCGTTCGGCAGCGAGCGTTTGCAGAACGAGGCTACGGTCTTGCAGTGGCGCTCACACGTACATCAGCGGGACCATCGCCGCGACGCCGAGAGCGAGTCCGACCAGCAGTTCCTTGTGGCCCTCGCCCGGCAGTTCCTCGCCGGTCTCCAGCGCCTCGGGGACGAACTCGGTGACGACCAGATATATCATCGCACCCGCGGCGAATCCGAAGCCGAAGGGGAGGAACTCTTTAGCCCACCGGACGAACGCGAAGGCGACGACCGCGCCGATGGGTTGGGGGAGACTCGAGAACACCGCCGCGCCGACCATCCGCCACTTGCTCACGTCCATCGCGCGCATCGGGATGGAGACCGCCAGTCCCTCCGGGACGTTGTGGATGGAGATGGCGATGGTCATGAACACCGCCAGCAGGGGCACCGAGAACCCGAGAACGGGGATGCCGCCTTCGAGGCCCAACTCCGCGAACGAGACGCCCACCGCGACTCCTTCGGGGAAACTGTGGACGGTCAGGATGCCGAGGATGAGGACGAGTTTCCGGAGGTCGCCCTCCGCGAACGCCTCGGCCTCCAGCGCGTGGTCGCCGTGGCCGTGACCACCGCCGTCGGTGTGGACCGCTTCCGTCCCGTGAGCGTGTCCGTCGTCCACGGCGTGACCGTCCGCGGTGTCCGCGGCATGGCCGCGCTCAGACTCCGCGGCATGGCCGCGCTCGTCACCACCTTCTATATCGACGGCGTCGAGCGCCCAGTCGGCGACTTCCACGAGCGCGACGCCAGCGAGCAGGCCGCCGACCATCAGGGTCGGGAACCCGCCGGACGCGTAGGCCAACCCCTCGTTCACGAGTCCGAACAGCGACGCCGACACCATGATGCCCGACGCGAGGCCCCACAGCGCCACGTTCCACCGGTCGCTGAAGTCGTCTACCACGAAGAACGGGAGCGCGCCGAGTCCCGTCGCGAGCGCCGTCACGAGTCCCGCGACGAACACCAACACGAGGTTCTGCAGTAGTCCCATGTACGACCGTTCTCACTACTGGTAAAAAAGAGTTCCCAAAAAGCGAAACTGTTTTTGGCTATCCTAAAACAGCGGTCGGGGAACGACGGGACTGACGGTGAATCTGTCCGGGAGAGGACGGTCGAAAGACCACCGGAGAACGGCCCGAGAGACCACGACGGAAGACTGTTCAGAACGGAGTCGTTTCACGGGACGCCGACGTACTGGCGGCGTCGATAGAGGTACAGCACGGCCAGCGGAACGCCGATACCGACCCACATCGCCACGCCGAGCAGGATGTACTCGGACCGGGGGTTCCAGTCGGACACCGCGGCGACGAACTTCCGGTCGAAGTGGACTGCGATGGCGACGACTGCCGGAGCGGTCAGCGCGACGGTTCCCAGCAGAAACTGCACCCATTCGAGCGACGGGGGAATCGCGAGGGCCGTTTCGTTCCGGACGAACAACGCGGCGAACACCGCGAGGTTCAGGGCCACGAGCGTCCACCACCAGGCGGCGGTGTCGGTAGTGGTCGCGCCGTCGTCGGTATCCGCGTTAGTGCCAGTCTCTGCACCGTCGTCGGTCACCGTGATGGTGTCGGTGTTCGCGGAGGGTTCGGGCCGGGTGTCGGTCATCAGTCTCCGCCACGGCGCTGTCGCATCTCGTGGCGCGTGAACTGCGGGGTCACTCGCGTCCCCTTGCGCTGGCGGAAGGTCCGGTAGAGCAGGGCCGCGACGCCCACCGAGAAGACGCCCGCGACCGCCGCCGCCTCGACGTTCGTCAGCGCGTAGAGGAACGCGGTCGAGAACGCGCCGGAGGCCAACAGCATCCCGTAGACGAGGCGCTTGGCCAGCACCTCGAACACGTCGCTCCCGTCCTCGACGTCGGCCCGGATGTGGAAGTCCTCGCGGTCGATGCGGTCCAGCGCGCTCTCCAGTTTCGGCGGGACGCGGACCGACGACTGAACCGACCGCTGAATCTGGTCGCCGGTCTCGCTGGCGAACTGCTTTATCGACTCCTCGCGGTAGCCCTGCTCGGTCAGGTAGTCGGTCGCCACCGAGATGAAGTCGAAGTCGGGGTCCAGCGTGACGCAGACGCCCTCGACCACGGTGGCGACTCGCAGGACCAGCGCGAGGTTCGAGGGCAGACGCAGGGGGAACTCGTAGATGGTGTCCTCGACCTGTCCGACTATCTGCTGGACGCGGTAGGTCTCGATGTCCTCGCCGCGGGCGTCCTCGATGGCGAGTTCCATCACCTTCCCCATCGTCGCCCGGTCGGCCTCGGGACTGAGCGTCCCCATCTCGACGAGTGCGTCCAGAATCCCGTCGATGTCTTGATTGGCGACGGCGATGTAGAAGTCGATTATCTTGTTCTGGACGAACTCGTCCACCCGGCCCGACATGCCGAAGTCGTAGAAGACGATGGTGCCGTCCTCGCGCACCGAGAGGTTACCGGGGTGCGGGTCGGCGTGGAACACCCCGTCTTCGAGCAGCATCTGGAGGTAGGCACGCTGGAGGTTGACCGCGAGTTCGTGGCGGTCCACCCCCATGGCGTCGAGTTGCTCCACGTCGTTTATCTTGGTCCCGGAGACGTACTCCATCGTCAACACGCGCGGCCCGGAGTGGGAGTCGAACACCGCCGGAATCGCCACGGCGTCGTCGCCCTCGAAGTTCGAACGAATCTCTTCGAGCATGGCGGCCTCCCGTTCGTAGTCCATCTCCTGTCGAATCGTGCGGGCGAACTCGTCGGCGAGGTTCTCCAGCGAGAACGCACGCGCTTGGCCGAGGAACCGGAGCAGGAGGGGCAGCGACCACCGAATCACGCGCAGGTCGGCGTTCACCAGGTCCTCGATGTCCGGCCGTCGAATCTTCACGGCCACCTCCTCGCCGTCTATTTTCGCGGTGTAGACCTGCCCCAGACTCGCGCCGGAGATGGCGTCGGTGTCGAAGTCGTCGAAGTGCTCCTCGACCGGCCCGAGTTCGTCTTCGAGGACGGCCCGCGCTCCGGCCCACGGCGCGGGCGGCACCTCGTCCTGTAGCTTCGACAGCACGTCCACGTACTCGGGCGGCAGAACGTCGGGACGAGTCGAGAGGAGTTGGCCGAGTTTGATGAACGTCGGGCCGAGCGTCAGCAACGACTCCAGTAAGGTGTTCGCGCGCTCGACCCGGGTCTGGCTATCGACGCGGCGCGGACTGCCGAACAGCAGGTACCGGCGTCTGTCGCGGGCGTAACTGAGCAGGAGCGGCAGGAAGTGGTACGCGACGACGAAGAACCGCCGGTACGCACGGAGGTTAACCAGTGTGACCACCTCGCGTGGTCACCGACTCTCGATGTGGATTTCCTGCTCCGGCGTGGCGTCGCGCTTGGGCAGGCGCAGTTCCAGTACGCCTCGGTCGATGGACGCTTCCGCATCCGCGCCGGTGGCGTCCGGCGGCAACGGCAGGTCGGCGTCGAGGAACAGCGACCGCTCCTCCTGCAGGTACGAGAACTCCATCGGTACGTCCTTCTCCCGGCGCGCCTCGATTTCGAGTCGCCCGTCGGTGACGCTCACGTCCACCGTCTCCTCGTTCGAACCCGGGAGATCGACGACCAGCAGGTAGGCGTCGTCGCTCTCCAGCAGGTCGGCGAACACCGCGTCCGGCAACTCCCGCATGGCCTCACGAAGCGCTGACATACCTTCGTGTTAGGACGGAGGGGCGAAAAAGGGTGTGGTCCGGCCTGCGAGTTCTCTCATCACCAGATCGGTGGTGAGAACAGATATTCAAGAAATTCAATCGGTGAGCCGAAGAACCAGAAGAACGAGACGATGACGAGAATTCCACTGGCTATTTTTGATACGCCACTTTTGACGATGACTCGACCACCGGGGCCATCATAGCCGTGGGTAATGATGAACGGCGTCTCGTCTCCGTCACCGACTTCTAGAATCGAGTCGAACTCTGCATCCTCGTCCGTCATCGGCTCCCCGTACACGTATACTTTTTCACCGGGTTCGATTCGCAGTTCGGAGAAGTCTCGGTCGAAAGAATTACTGAGACTCACGTCATCCGCTTCGAGGTCGAGTTCTCGGGACGCCTTCTCTTCCGGCACTCCAGACTCGACGAACGCACGAACTGGTTCGGGAACCTCGTCAAACTTCGACACTCTGTAGTCGGAGGTCTTCCCAAATCGTAAGTCTGCGCCTTCCGGCCGGACGAGGACGGCGTTATCATTACGATCGGAAATCTCGAAAGGGACAGTAACGGTTCCCGAATCCAACGAAACCGTCGCTCCGTTTTGGTTCACTTCTCTGATTTTGTACTCGTAAGCGACGGACTCCGAGCGGGAGAACGGTGCAGTAAGAGTCTCTTCACGGGGAGAAACTCTCCCCGACATTTCCTGTAACTGGTCGTGGTGACGAATCTCGTCTAATGGATTTTCGTCGAGACCCCTAATATATCGAAAATAAGTACTTAAGTCTCTGAGGCCTAAAAATACACCGTAGACGCCCAACAAGGGAATAACTGCAGGAGCTATTCTACCGAATAGTATCTCAAACGCGACAAAGAATAGCCTAATGAGAAACTCGAACATACTTCTCCTAATACACTATCCTAAGATAAAATTTTGTGAAAATACTGCCTCCGGGAGCGAAAAGGTCTCGTTCCCACACGTTTTTGCCCGCGGACGGCCGTTCTACTTATGGCCGACGAGCAACCGGACTGCAAGGAGTCCGGATTCAAGGACAAGACACGCGTCGGCGAGGCACGCGAACGCCTCAAACGAGATACCCACCCGTGTAAAGGCCGAAGATAACGATACCGAGAACAACGAGGGCGAGGACGGCCTTCCTGCGGGCAACTCCGACAAAGTGTGCCGCCAGTTTAGCGTTATCGACGTCAGAGAGTAACAGGGTGTATCCTCCGGACTGTACAAAGCGGCCCACCGAGTCGATGTCGTCGTCCACGTCCTTTCGGTACCCGCGAGCGAACACGTTCGTACCCGGTTCGAGGCAACTTTCGACGATTCGAAGTCCATCGTCGGGTGCTTGCCCCGGAATCTCGGTCCCGTCCGACATCGAAGCGTTCCGAGTGCGGATAGTACCGGGAACGTATTCGTCAGGTTCAAAGTCGCGTTTGGCCGTCTGCTGCAGGTACAGTTTCGGGTTCTCGTCGTCTACGAGCAGACGACCGCTTTCGTCTTTCACCGCAAACGCGACGGCGTGCGTATCGGAGAACTTTCGCGGACTCGGTTCCTCGTCTGCTGGATTCTCGGCAGCCTCCAGACCGTACGCGACGCATTCAGTTCCGGAGATGGGTGCGGTCAAAACCTCCTCGTGTCGCTCGACAACGCCACGGACCTCGTCCGGAGAGTCGGACTCCGCGACGGAAGCGACGTTCTGAACAGAACCGGCCTGAATCCGACGACCACGAGCATACTGTCCGTAGGCAGTAAATAGAATTCCGACGGTAATTCCGACGCCGAGGAACGTTCCGCCGACAGCGACCCACGGAACGGTCCCCGAGGGGCCGAGAACCTTGGCGATTGTCGGTGCTAAATACTGTTCGTGTACCGCCGGCCAGAGGACTGGCGGTCGCCAAAAGAAATTTTGGATAGCGTAGTGGTTTCGGAACTTCCACGCGAACAAACCGAGACCAGAGGCTCCGACGACGAATCCTATCCACGAACCACCGAGAACCCTCTGGATTAAGTGGACAAACAAATAGGCTAACAGTATGCGTGCCACCAAATCGACAGCGCCGAGTCCGAGTGAGAAAACGGCCAGAAGGACGGAGCGAAGAGTAAAAACGAGCGGAAAGTGCAGGAAACTCGGGAGAGAGAAGTCGACCATCGCCCAGATGCCAACAAGGAAGAAGAGTCCACCGAGTAGGTAGGCCGAACCGACGCCAAGAGTGCGCATCGCTGTGGTACTCTCCGACTCGTCGCCGACGAGGAACATGGGGGCACCGTCGCTACCGAGTCGAGCGGTCAGGCCCTCCCTGGCCGCCGGGGTTCCGCTACCGTATACGTACGTTTCGTCTCCGGTTTCGAGACGACGCTCAATTAGCTTCCCGGGCTTGGTACTCGGAACCGCTGAGAGGTCCGGCCGGTTTTGCTCGGGCGTCTTCATCACCTGCTCACGAACGTCGTCCGGAGTCTCACTAAATCGACCGACAACTTCCGCGTAGTCCGTGTCCAGTTTGAAATCCGCATCCGGCGCTTCGACGAGCACCCGACCTTCTTCGTCCTCGACGACGAACGGAACTGCCTCGCCACCTTCGTCCACGACGTGAAACGTGCTATTTTCGCTCCTCCTGATTTCGTACGTGTACGCCAAGCATTCAGTTCCAGTAAACGGCGTTGTTACAGTCTCGTCGTGTTCTCGGGCCACGCCTTCGATTTCGTGAGGCGGGTCGGTCGTCGGGAGGGTTTGGGAACTCGTGACCTCGTTGGTCCGAATGTGGTTGTGGATTCGGAACTCTCGAAAGGCCCGGCTGAGTCCCATCGTGCTGAGCCAGACGCAGCCGAGTACGAGTGCGCCAAATGCTGCAAAGTCCAGCAGATTCACGTCCGTCAATTTACAGAACACCAAGATAAAAACTCGGTCTCTACTCGCTCACGTTTTCCCCGGTGAAAACGTGCTTGAATCAAGACTCATCAACCCCATCAACACAAGCATGTAACAGGTGTGAATGATGCTTGCGATGGCTTCGCCACCGAGTTCCTCTCCGACGACCTCGGGCAAGAGGTCACTGACGAGTGGAGGACCGTCCGTTCACCGGAAGAAACTCCCCTGACGTAAATATTCCCACACGTCTGTCCCCCACACTTTTTGACCGCAGGAGGCGGATTTCCGGACATGAACGGAGAGCAACCGGACCGCAAGGAGTCCGGATTCAAGAACAAGACACGCGTCGGCGAGGCACGCGAACGCCTGCTCGACGCGGTCGCACCCCACGACCGGACCGAAACGGTCGCGCTCGGGTCGGCGGACGGCCGGGTGCTGGCCGAGGAAGTCGTCGCCGCGCGGAACGTGCCCCACTACCCGAAAGCCGCGATGGACGGCTACGCGGTCCGCGCCGAGGACACCTTCGGCGCGAGCGACCGGTCGCCCGAGGTGCTGCGGAACCCCGGCGGACCGGAGAAGGCTGACGTGCCGGACGAGGTCCCCCCGAACGCCGCGGTCCGGGTCCACACCGGGAGCGAACTCCCAGAGGGCGCGGACGCCGTGGTGATGATAGAGCAGACGGACGAGTTCGGTTCCGAGGTCGAAATCTTCGACGCCGTGGCGGCGGGCGAGAACGTCGCGCCGGTCGGCGAGGACGTAGAGTCGGGCCAGCGCCTCTACGACTCCGGCCACCGCCTGCGGCCATCCGATTTGGGACTGCTCAAGTCGGTCGGTGTCGATACGGTCGAAGTCCGCGAGCGACCGACGGTCGGGGTGATTCCCACGGGCGAGGAACTGGTCCAGTCGGACCCCGGTCCCGGCGAAGTCGTCGAGACGAACGGTCTGACGGTCTCGCGCTACGTCGAGCGGTGGGGCGGCGAGGCGACCTACCGCGACGTGGTGACCGACGACCCCGACGCGCTCCGGGCGGCTATCCAGCGCGACTTGACGAAGGACGTGGTGGTGACCACGGGCGGGTCGTCCGTCGGCGAGCGCGACCTGCTCCCCGACGTCGTCTCGGACCTCGGCGAGATTCTGTTCCACGGCGTCGCGCTCAAGCCCGGCCACCCGGTCGCGGTGGGCGTGGTCGAGGAGACGCCCGTCGTCATGCTTCCGGGCTATCCCGTTGCCTGCATCGTCAACGCGGTCCAGTTCCTCCGGCCCGCGCTCAAGAGAGTCGGCGGGCTTCCCGAACAGGGGTTTCCGACGACCGAGGCGCGACTGGACCGGAAGATTCGGAGCGAACCCGGAATCCGGACGTTCGCTCGGGTGCAACTGGAGGACGGAGAGAACGGTGAGCGGACCGCAACCCCGACGAGAGCATCCGGGTCGGGCGTGCTGTCGAGCGTCGCGCTGGCCGACGGGTGGGTCGAGGTGCCGGAAGGCCGAGAAGGGATTCCGGAGGGGGAACCCGTCTCGGTGCAGGACTGGGAGTGGTCGGCGTGACGCGACGGACGACCTGTTGGGGCCGCCAGCAGACCTTCGACTGCGAAGACCGCTTAGAAAGCCCTCGCGCGTTCGACCGTCCGGGCCTCGCTGTGCTCCTTGGTCGGTCGCTTCGCTCCCTCCCTGCGGTGCTTGCGTCGTCCGGGACGGGTCGAGCGCGCTCGCCCTTTCAGTCCGCCGAGGACGGGGGACGGAGAACCAGGCGAAACGTGGAGATCAGCCAGGTGGCCCCCGGCGCGCGCTGGCGCGCCCCCGTGGCGCGCCCACATGTGCGAGGGACGAGCATCGCAGGCCGAAGGCCGAGAAGCGCAGGAGGATGGGGAGGTGTGAGGCGAGGTGCGATGCGGTCACGGTGCGGTCCTCATAGGCTCAAGCCTGAAGCTAGCCTGCTCCCCGAACCGACCTCTAGTACCGCACGGAATGCAGCGACACCACTTCGTACCCGAAATTCAGGAGCTGATACCCGATGACAGACAGAAAGGAGTTCAGAGATCTCTCGGACCCCGACGAAGCCAGAGACGCGATCGCCAGCCTCGACCTCGCGCCCGACCCCGAGGAGGTACCGCTCGCGGAGGCCCGCGGCCGAGTCCTCGCCGAGCGAATCGACGCCGACCTCGACGTGCCGGGGTTCGACCGCGCGAGCATGGACGGGTACGCGGTGCGGGCGCGCGACACCTTCGGCGCGGACGAGACCGACCCCGCGGTCCTCGAACTCGCCGGGACGGTCCACGCAGGCGAGGAACCCGCCGTGGAAGTCGGCGAGGGGCAGGCCGCCGAAATCTCGACCGGGGCGGTCATGCCCGCGGGCGCGGACAGCGTGGTGATGGTCGAACGAACCGACGAGCGAGACGACGGCGAGGCCGTGGCGGTCCGCACCGCCGTCGCGCCGGGCGACCACGTCATGCTCGCGGGCGCGGACGTGGCCGCGGGCGAGCGCGCGCTCGGTCCCGGAACTCGGCTCACGGCCCGCGAAATCGGCCTGCTGTCGGCGCTCGGCGTCGAGTCGGTCCCGGTCCGGGGCGAGCCGACGGTCGGCATCGTCTCGACCGGCGACGAGTTGGTCCGGCCCGGCGACGAGTTGGACAGCGCGGCGGGCCAGATCTACGACGTGAACAGCTACACCGTCGCCGCCGCCGTCGCGGAGGCGGGCGGGGACCCCGAACTCTACCCCCACGCCGGAGACGACTACGAGGAGATGGAGCGCGTCCTCCGGACGGCCGCCGAGGAGTGCGACCTCGTGCTGTCGTCGGGGTCCACCAGCGCGAGCGCGGTGGACGTCATCTACGAGGTCATCGAAGAGCGCGGCGAACTGCTCGTCCACGGCGTGGCAGTCAAACCCGGCAAGCCGATGCTCGTCGGCCGACTCGACGTCTCCGAGCCACGCTCGGACGGCTCGGAAGACGAGCGGAGCGAGTCTTCCGGCGACTCCGCCTACGTCGGTCTGCCGGGCTACCCCGTCTCGGCGCTCACCATCTTCCGGACGTTCGTCGCGCCCGCGATTCGGCAAGCCGCGGGAGTTCCGGAACCCGCGACCGCGACCGTCGAGGCCCGCATGGCGACCGAAGAGCGATACGGTGAGGGCCGGATGCGGATGATGCCGGTGGGCCTTACCGAGACCGGCGATGAAGAAGACGACTTGCTGGCCTACGTCGTGGACAAGGGGAGCGGCGCGACCACCAGCCTCGTGGAGGCCGACGGCGTGGTCGAGGTCCCGGCCGACACCGCCTACGTCGCCGAGGGCGAGACGGTCGAGGTCCAGTTGTTCTCGCCAGACGTGCGCCCGCCGACGGTCCTCGGCGTCGGCGAGGACGACCCCGCCTTGGCGCGCCTGCTGGACGCGCTCGACCGGCCACGGTACCTCTCGGTCGGGTCGCGCGAGGGCCTCCGGCGACTCCGCGACGGCGTGCCCGACTTCGCGGTGACGAGCGGCGAGTCGGGCGACGACCGCGGCGTCGAGGCGACGGAACTCGGCTCCTACGAGCGCGACTGGGGACTGGTCGTCTCCGCGGGCAACCCCGAGGGCATCTCGGGTCTCGCGGACCTCGCGGACCGCGACCTGCGGTTCGTCAACCGGGGGTCGGACTCGGGCCTGCGGACCAGTCTCGGCGACGCGCTCGCCGACCTCGCCGACGAGCGCGGCGTGACCCGCCACGACCTCGTGGACGCCATCGACGGGTTCGAGTTGGCCGCGAAGGCCCACGAGAGTCCCGCCAGAAAGGTCGCGGGCGGGCAGGCCGACGCCGGACTCGGCCTGCGGGCGACCGCCGAGAAACTGGACCTCGGGTTCGTCCCCGTCGGAACCGAGACGGTCCGCGTGCTGGCGAACCCCGACCGCGAGTCCAAGCCCGGCGTCCGGGAACTCGCGGCGGCGCTCGACGACGAGTTGGACGCCGTTCTGTCGGACTTAGCAGGGTTCGGTCGAGAACCGTAGATAGTAGCACAGGTTCTTCATTCAGGAACCTATCCGACACCGAATCCGGCGATTCGGTGGCTACGCGTGCGAACTTACTCAGGCAAGGAAGATTCCAACTGCATAGACGATGCACCCTAGTAGAACGACGGCGACGGTTACCATAGTAATCCGTTTCAGTGAAATCGAGACGATTCGGTCTGGAACGATTCCGAGAACTCTGTCGATCAGTCGCAAAATGACGACGATGACCGTCACGTAAATCGAGAATATGCTGACTGTCGCAATTAGGACACCGGCGGATTTGACAGTACCGCTAAGCGTTGACTGGGCCGGGTGAGAATCTAAATCGTCGTTGGCTCCATCGCCATCGGTGTCCGATGCCGTCGGGTCGAGATCTCCGGTCACTTCGGCCTCATCGGATAGCCCATCGTCGTCGGTGTCCTTGCTGAACGAGTCCGTTCCGTTACTGATCTCCTCACTGCTCGAGAGTCCGTCCTGATCGAAATCAGCCCCGGGACGTGATCGAATCAGCGTAGACTGCACCTTCGATCGTTCCGGAATCGCTGGCACCACTCCATCCTCGACAACGTGTTGAAGCCATCGTGCGTCCGATGGCCCCGCGATTTTCTTTACTGCGGTGTACACGTCCCCGGGTGCGAGTCGCTTTTCGTGCTGGTTTAGATAGCGAATCACGTCGATCACCGAGGCGTTCCCGCTGGTTGATTCACGTATTCGCAGGTCCAGCGCTGCAACTACCTGTTCTCCGACAGTGTAGTGTTCGCCATCGGTCGCTGTGAGAGTATGCGTTGCGTTCGCCGATGCAAGGCTGATCCGATCGTAGTAGGCGTCGAAATCGGCTCGTGTCTGCTGCATCGCCGCGAGATGAGCTAAATACTCTGCACTTCCCTCGATGAACCACGTAGTGCTATTCGTTCCCTCGACGATCTGAGCGATATGTACGTACTCGTGGCGAACGGTCTCGTTCGTCGCGTTGGCCTGGAGTCGGATGGTATCGTATCCACCCGTCCCCACTGCCCGTCCCTCGATTTGATCGTCGTACCAGACTGTGAGCGTGTCTGGCGTCTCTGGTAGGCCTCTAAGACGTGCAGTCTGGTTGATCGCACTCGCAACGTGGGCCGGTGGTGTGCTCGGATCGACTCCTTCGGGTCTGATCACGGGAACTCGCTGGCCGTCGGCGGTGACCCAACGAACCTCCGCCTTCCCTAAATAGACCCATTTCCCGACCTTACCCCCTGGCCCATGGGTTCTGACCGTTTCGGCCGTTATTTCGTGGCCGTTGACACGCTTCACCTCGGCGACATCTATCAGCGAACGATCGAACCGATGTAGGTCCTCGACTGTATCCATAGAATTGAGTGTCACAAAGACGGTCAACGATGGGTTCGTGCTGTTCCCCGTGAATCGCCAGCGTCGATACTCTGTTTCGGCCGTCATTCGGGAAACATTAGCGGTGTTCTCCATCTCCACTGCACGGTGTGTAGTGGCTGGAACGACTGCAGTATACTCCCCCGACTCGTCCAACCCTCGGAACGTAACGGTGATTCGCAACGTTGTCGTGGTTTCTGTACGGTTTTCGATGCCAACCGTATAGACCTCCGTCGGTTGTTCAGACACGTTCGACGACGGTGCTTTAGCTGTCTCTGTACCGTTGGCTCCCCCTACAACTGCCGGGGCGACAGCACTCGTCAAAAATACCAAACAGAGGAGTAGTGAACGTTGCTTCGTCATATCCGACATATTAGGACTCAGAAACAACGTGGTTAAAATCTGTGGGTCACCACGGGACTACAAATCGGTAATTTAAACAGATGCCCATCGACGAAGGAATCTCGTCTCTCCCCCTTCGCGTTCAGGGCGAACCATCCGAGAGAATGAGTCGATACGAAACTGTGCTGCTACCCCACTTCCCTATTCTGGACGCTATTTCGCTGCTATATCTAACAAACAGACCGTACTACCAACGCTGGTACCGCGACAGAACGAGGGGACGAAACGAGACCGAACCTCACCGCGGGTTTAGCCCGTAGAGAATCGAGCGGGCGAACACCAGCACGGGGATGATTTCGAGGCGGCCGACCCACATGTTGAGGACGAACATGCCCTCGGCCAGCGACGGCATGCCGGGACCGGTGATACCCGACGACAGGCCCACGTTGCCCTGCGCGCTCGCCACCTCGAACAGCACGTCCGACAGGCCGTAACTGGGGTCGGCGACGTTCACCAGCACGATGGAACTCGCGACCAGTAGTCCGATCCAGAGCAGACTGACGATGGCCGCCTCGCTGAACTCCCGTTCCATCTCGTTCCGACCGAGGTTCCGACCGTTTATCTTCGCGGTGACGACAGCGCTCTCGGGCAGGAACACCCGGGAGAACTGCCAGACGATACCGCGACCGATGGTGTACGCGCGGATGATCTTGATACCGCCCACCGTCGAACCCGCGGCCCCGCCGACGACCATCGCGATAGAGAGGAGGAGCTTTCCGCCGGGTTTCCAGTCGCCGATGCCCGACGACTGGAAGCCGGTACACGAGAGGGCGCTTATCCACTGGAACACCGAGTCACGGACTGCAGTGGCCTGCGCCGCCGAGAGACCGACCGTCTGGAGTCCGGCGTAGTTCGTCGCGTCGAACGCCGCCGTGACGGCCGCCGCGTTCTGGAGCGAGAGGACGACGATGCCGACGCCGAACAGGACGAACAGCCACCGCGTCTGGAGGTCCTCCCAGAGCGCGTCGGCATCACCGTTCGAGAGGACCGCGTAGTGAATCGGGAAGGCGATGGCTCCGAGCGTCATTATCGGGAGCAGCACCGTCTCTATGAGCGGCGAGTCGTATGTGGCGATGGAGTTGTCCGTGACCGAGAACCCGCCGGTCGATAGCCCGGTCATGGCGTGGTTGAGCGCCTGCCAGAACGCCTGCCACGTCGGCAACTGCGACCCGTAGTCCGACAGCGAGATGGCGACGAACATGGCGAGGACCGCGAGCGCAGTGTACAGGACGAATATCTTCCAGACCGTCTGGACCGTCGAGATGATGCTCGGGTGAATCTTCTCCTCGCGGGCCTCGCTCCGGTAGAGGGCGTAGCTCCCGCTTCCCGGACGCGCGAGGATGGCGGTGGTGAGGACGATGACGCCCACGCCGCCGACCCACTGCATGAACGACCGCCACCACTGAATCGTCCGCGGGAGCGTCGGTTCGTGGACGGCCATCGTCAGCCCCGACCCGGTCCACCCGCTCATGCTCTCGAAGAAGGCGTGGAGCGGATTCCTGAAGTAAATCAGGCTGGAGCGGGACGTGGCACCGAAGACGGTCACGGCCTCGTAGGTGACCGACTGGGGCGCGGACGAGACGTACGACTGCATGACCTGTGACGGAGTGAGATACGCCATCAGCAGGAACGGAAGCGCACCGAAGACCGCGACGCAGAACCACCCGGCGGCCGCGATTATCATCCCGTGTTTCATCCGGGGTTCGGGGGCGTCCGCGAAGGCCCGGCGCGCGCCCAGACCGACCGCGGCGGTGATACCGGCGGCGAGGAAGAACGATAGCGCGCCGTACCACTCGGTGAAGACGAGAGCGACGCCGACGCTGATGGTCATCAATCCCGCCTCCATGGCGAGCAGCGACCCTACGTCTCGGCCGATGATGGCGAGGTCCGCCGGAATCCGGCGGACGGTCCTGTTCGGCGACATATCAGGCGTCGTCCGGGTGGGTATCGTGGTCCTCGAAGTGACCGAACACGTCGGTCACCTCCGGCGTCGCACCTCGCTCCGAGTACACCGTCAGAACGTCACCGGCGCGGACCTCCGTGTTCCCGCGCGGCGTGACGGGCTTGTTCGAGTCGTCGCGTTCGACGGCGACGATGAGCATGTCCTCGGGAAGCAGACCCTCCGTAGCGGCCTGCTGGATGGTCTTCCCGGCGATGGCGGCGTCCGAACCCACGCTGATCTCGAACACTTCGGCCTCGTCGCCGATGCGCATGTAGTCGATGATGGACGGTCGCTTGACCGCCCGGTAGAGGTATTCGGCGATGAGTCGCTGGGGGTTCTGCATCGTGTGGACGCCGATTCGACGGAACAGTTCCATGTGGTCGGCGTCGTGAACCACGGAGACGATGTTGGGAACCTCGAGTTCCTGTCCGAGCAGCGAGACCATGATGTTGGTCGCGTCTTGGTCGGTCGTGGAGATGAGGGCGTCCGTGCGGTCGATACCGGCATCGACCAGCGTGTCCTTTATCGTCGCATCGTCGTTGAGAACGAGGCAATCGTGCATCGAGGCGGCCCGCTCGGCCTTCTTCTCGTCTTTCTCGACGACGACGACCTCGTTGCCACCGGCCGTTGCAATCTCGATGAGCGGCGTGCCGATATTGCCAGCGCCGACGATTACGATGTACATCTTTCGAGGTTGTATCCGTGGCGGCGGGGAAAAGATACCGTTATCGGTTCGCCCCGCGACGTACGACCACTGCGACGGCCGAACTCAGTCCGCACCGGCGGTCGCCAGCAGTTCGTCGAACGTCTCGACTCGATAGTCACCGAGGACGCACTGTTCGCGTCGGTGGTGACCGTGGCGTTCGACGTGAATCGCGTCGAGACCGGCGTTCCACGCCGCGCCGACGTCGCTAGCGCCGTCGCCAGCGTACACGCCGTCGGACCGGAGGTCCGACGAGTCTCCGCTCGCCTCGCTCGCGGGGACGCCGTCGTGGCCGTTCTCACGCACCCCCATCTGCTCCATCGCGTGGTGGAGGGGCGCGGGGTCGGGTTTCCACCCCAACTCCTCGTCGCAGCAGATGATCGTGTCGAACCAGTCGCGGATGTCGAGTTCGTCCAGCACGGGATTGGCGAGGAACGGTTGGCAGTGGGTCACCAGACCGACCGGACAGTCTAACTCGCCCACGAACGCCGCGTCGTCGTAGAGGTACGTCTCTTCTGCCCGGCGCTGGGGGTCCTCGATGTCGTGGAACGCGGGCCAGAACTCCTCGGGGTCGATGGCCCACTCGCGCAACTGCTCGTTGCGGTTGCCACCGAGTCCGTGCCAGAGGATTTCTGCCTCCCTGTCGGTGAACTCCCGGCTGAGACGGTCGCCGACTCGGTCGAACACCGACCGCGGATATGACCAGTCCACGTCGATGAGCGTCCCGTCCAAGTCGAGCAACCAGTAATCGTACTCGTGGGCGACCATATGGGACGTTCGTGTAGGCACTCGGTAAAGTTAAACGTTTTCAGGGTACGTGGAGTCTTCGGTCGCAGAGGGCAGAACCGAAGTTCTGCACTGGAACCCCGACCATCGACCACAGTCTCTGGACTGACTCACCCGAGGCACTACCCCTTCTCGACCTCCAGCGAACTGCCGAGGTACTTGTTCAGCACCTCGGAGACCGAGTCCGCCTTGAACGTCGCGAGGTCGTCGCGAATCTCGTCTTTCAGCGCCGTCAGATACTCCTCGTCGGTCTCCAGCGCGCGGTACTCGGCGGACACCACCGTCACGCCCAGTTCCTCCTCGGCCAGTCGCCGGAAGTGACGGTCGTCGTTTATCTCCCCGCGCCAGAGGTTGTTGCGGAAGAACAGCCACCCGTCCTCGCCGGGCGGGTCCGCCGCCCGGTAGAGGCGGGTCTCGAACTCGTCGGGACCGACCGAGACGCCCTCGGTCTCGGGTTCGAGTCGGAACCGCACGGCGAAGACGTATCTGGCGTCCATGCCTCGACTCCGATTAGCGCAGGTCGTCGGTCAGTTCGGCCATGTGTACGTCGTCGTCGGTGATGCCGCCCTCCTCGTGGCTCGTGAACCGGACCTCGACCTCCTCGTAGCGAATCTCTATCGTGGGGTGGTGGAACTCCTCCTCGGCGATTTCGCCGACTTCGGTGGCGAAGGCGACGCCTTCGAGGTAGTCGTCGAACTCGAACACGCGGACGATTTCGTCGCCGACGCGCTCCCACTCGTCGGGTAGTTTGGCCGCTATCTCGTCGTCGGAAAGTAGGTCTGCCATGCGTGGGGGTTCGGCGTTATCGCAGATAAAGTTCGGTGACGCGGTACGCTCGGCGCGGTCACGGAACCGCCGAACCGCCCCTCAGTCGTCGTCGCCAGCTATCATCGTCCGAACGTCGTCGGGCATCTGCTCGGCCACCTCGTCGGGAATGTCGCCGTCGCCGAACTGCTCGCGCACGAACTCCGGCGGACGCCCGTCCTCGCCGAAGTCCGGGTCGAACAGTTGGAGCGCCGTGTTGATGGTCCCCCAGTCGTCCTCGGCCGCGGCGTCCCGGAGACTGCTGGTCGGCGGCGCGAGCAGTTGCGAGACCAGCGCGTCGGCCAGCGACGTGACGACCTCGCGCTGGTCGTCGTTGAGGTCGCCGTGGGCGTCGAGTTTCGAGAACGCCTCCGAGAGCTGGCGCTCCTTTACCCGTTCGGCGCTCTCGTACATCGCCGAGATGACCTCGTCGGCGCGCTTGCGCTTGTAACTCTCCAGCAGGTGGTCGAACTCCCGGTCTATCATCGCCTCCACGGATTCGGCGGCGGCACGGCGTCGGCGCTCGGTCTCGTCGGTGACCGACTCCAGTGCCGCCATCCCGTGGACGGTCACGCCGTTCACGGCGTTGGCCGCGGGCGAAACGTCCCGCGGTTGGGCGATGTCTACGACCCGCACTTCGCCCGCGTCGTGGAAGTCGTCGGCGTCGATGACGTGGCCCTCGCTTCCCGTCGCCGAGACCACGACGTCCGCGGCGTCGAGCGTCTCACCGAGTTCGTCGAGCGTGACTGCGCGGGCGTCGGCGTGGTCTACTACGTCCGTCACCTCGACAGCACCGTCGAAGGACCGATTGGCGACGTACAGCGTCTCGACGTCGGTGTCGGCGAGCGCGTGGGCCGCGATGGTCCCCATCTCGCCCGCGCCGACGACGAGCGCGGTGGCGTCGTCGAGGTCGGTCTCGGCGTCGAGCAGTTTCACCGCCGCGCTCCCGACCGACACCGCGCCGTCGTTGATGTCGGTCTCGGTCCGGGCCCGTTCGCCGACGTGGATGGCCTTGGTCACGGCCACGTCGAGCATCGGGCCGAGCGCGCCGCTCTCGTGGGCCAGCGTGTACGCGTCCCGAATCTGACCGAGAATCTGGTCCTCGCCGAGGACGAGCGATTCGAGTCCGGCCGCCACCCGCAGCAGATGGCGGAGACTCTGCTCGTGGCCCATCTCCACGACCGAGTGGCCGCCCACGTCGGGCGCGAAGTCGTCCAGTACCGCCTGCCCGGCAGCGTCGCCGTCGGTGACGACGTAGGCCTCGAAGCGGTTGCACGTCTGGAGTACGAACGCCTCGTGGACGCCCGGCACGTCCAGTAGTCGCTGGAGGATCGCCTCTTCGTCGGGGTGGCAGGCCGCTTCGACCGCGTCCAGACTCGCGCGGTCGTGGCTGATACGAATCCCCGAGACGACGCCCGTCGCCGCACTCACGGGAATCGACCCCCGAATCGTGTGTCAGAGAGAGAGAGTTCGATATTCATGATTTCACCCTGTAATGCACCCATCGCACCGTCGTTGTCGGCAGCTAAGTTCGGACGGTACGTAAACCCTTCCAAACGAGACACGTTCTGCTGGAATCTGCAAGCGTCGGTTCACCCCTCGACACCGACGACGTCGAACCCGAGGTCGCGTACGTCTTCGAGGATGGACTCGTGGTCGGCGCTGGCCTCGTAGTAGAACACCACGTCGAAGGTGCCGTCGCGGAGGAGTTGCTGGCACTCCCAGACGAACGACTCGTCGTCTAGCGTCAGTCCCTGATGCTGGTTCGAGGCGAAGTCGGTGTCGTCGGTCCCCGAGTAAACGAACGTCTCTTTCGGGTCGTGGCCCGCGTGTTCGGCGATTATCTCGCCGATATCGACGGTCGCCTGATGCATCTCGGTCTCCTCGTCGCTGCCGAGGTCGGTCCGAACGATTGCC
Source organism: Halorussus aquaticus (assembly GCF_024218795.1). Lineage (GTDB taxonomy): Archaea > Halobacteriota > Halobacteria > Halobacteriales > Haladaptataceae > Halorussus > Halorussus aquaticus. The sequence continues at coordinate 395,654 of NZ_CP100400.1, read as the reverse complement.
CCGTTGAGTTCGATGTCGCCCGGTTCGAGTAACTGCTCGGTCCGACGGTAGAGGTCCTCGTCGACTGCGTCGTCCATGTTTGGAGGAAACCGACCGTCGGTTAAACGCGCTACGGTTCGCCGATAGCGCTGTCGCTACCCGGTCTGCGTCAATAAAAGCTCAATTTCGCGCGTTACGTTTTACAGGCGTTTGAGGTTCTTCGCTCGCGGACCCTTGTCCGCCTGTTCTATTTCGAACTCGACTTCCTGCCCCTCTTCGAGGTCCGGACCGCCGATGTCTTCCATGTGGAAGAAGACGTCTTCGTCGGCATCCTCAGTGTCGATGAAACCGTAACCGCCAGTGTCGTTGAAGAAATCGACCGTACCTTTCGCCATTGCGTTCTGGTTCAAGTCGCCCCATGCTTAAAAAGGTATGCAACTAGCTGAAGCTATTGGGCCGACAGGTCGCGTCCCGGAGGATTCGGGGTCAAAAAGCTAATTGCTCTCGGTCGTGTCCGTCCCAACAACGGATGTTCCAGTGGGTACAGCGGCGAGTTCAGGCCGCATACGAACGTCTTCTCAGACGCGAGATATCCGGCGCGCCGACGCACGTCGCGGTCATTCAAGACGGCAACAGACGCTACGCCAGCGAGCAGGGCGAAGACGCGCCCGACGGCCACCGCGCCGGTGCCCAGACGACGGAGCAAGTTCTGAACTGGTGTCAGGACATGGGCGTCGAGGAGTTGACGCTGTACTCGTTCTCGACCGAGAACTTCGACCGCCCCGACCACGAGAACGAGGCGCTGTTCGACCTGTTGGAGGAGAAGTTGTACGACTTCGGGGACGACGACCGCGTCCACGACGGCGAGGTCTGCATCCGGGCCATCGGCGACCGAGAGGCGCTCCCCGAGCGCGTCCGGGACGCCATCGACTACGCCGAGGACCGGACCGCGAACTACGACTCGTTCACGCTCAACGTCGCACTGGCCTACGGCGGTCGGAACGAACTCCTCAACGCTGCCCGCGACGTGGCGAGCGCGGTCGAAGACGACGAACTGGCCCCCGCGGACATCGACGTTTCGGAGATCGAGAATCGGCTGTACGACAGTCCGGTCCGCGACGTGGACCTCATCATTCGGACCGGCGGCGACGAGCGCACCTCTAACTTCCTGCCGTGGCACGCCAACGGCAACGAGGCGGCGGTGTTCTTCTGTACGCCCTACTGGCCCGAGTTCTCGAAGGTGGACTTCCTCCGGGGCATTCGGACCTACGAGTCCCGCGAGGAGTCGTGGCGTCGCGCGAAGGCCAAGCGCGCGCTGGCGCTGGTGAAGGCCCTCGGCGGGGTGGAACTGGAGGAGGCCCGCCGGATAATCGACCGATTCCGCGGGACGCTCCCCGAGGAGTCGAACGTCGAAGAACTGGGGGCCGAGGAGTTAGGTATCGAGGAGTTGGACGTGGAGGGCGACGGGAAGGCAGTGGAGTGACCTACCGGCCGAACTTCCGTCACGTCGCTCTGCTCGTGACGGTGTTTGGCCTATCGGCCAAACCGCCGCTGGCGATTCTTGTAGTCGAGTAGCGCCCGGAGGTACTCTCGCTTCCGGAAGTCCCGCCAGTTCACGTCGGTGAAGTAGAGTTCCGAGTACACCGACTGCCATATCATGAAGTCCGAGAGTCGCTCCGCGCCGGTCTTCAGCACGAGGTCCGGGTTCTCGGGGAACACCAGATGCTCCTCCACGTCGGACTCGTCCACCTGCTCGGCGGTCAACTCGCCGTCGCGGACGGTCTCGGCTATCTTCCGCACTGCGCCTGCGAACTCGTGTTTGCCGCCCAAGCCGATGGAGACCTGAATCGGCGCGTCGGCGCGCTGGGTGTCGTCGGGACCCCGGACCGCCAACTGGCGCGGGGCCGACACCTGTTCCAACTCGCGCCGGAGCGTCGGGGCCGCCTCGGGGTCGAGGACGCTGACGTAGACGGTGATGCGTTCGGCCCCGTACTCGAACGCCCACTCGAAGAAGGCTTCGAGCGTCGTGTACGCGCCCTGTTCGAGCAGGTCGCGCTCGGTGATGTTGACGGCGACGTGACTGGGCGAGTCGGCCTCGTGTCTCCGGAGGCGGGCGGCGAGATACCTGTCGTACAGTCCCACTGGCGGCGATTCGCCGTCCATCGTCCTAAACGTCACGGACGGAGGTCCGACCTGCGCGCCGCGTTCCGGCGAGTTCCGCGTTCGCCAGCCGCCGGACGCTCGTCAGACAGTTCGACGCCGGACGCGGTCCCTCGCTTCGGGAGGATTAAGTGGGCGTCGGCGGAACGGACGACTAACGTGACTTCCAGAGTTCGGCGTGCGGCGGCGTACGCCGCCGTCTCGACGCTGGCGCTCGCGGCTCCGGTACTGGAGTGGGCGTCGGCTATCGCGTTCGGTGCGGTCGCCGTGGGCGCGCTCTCGGTCACCGACGGACCGGTGTTCGAGTTGTTCGCCCGGCCGGCCGACCGGCAGGAGGGTCGCCTCCACGGACTGGCCGCCTTCGGTTTCGCGGCGGCCGCAATCGCGCTCCTGACCTCGTTCGCGGGACTGCCGAGCCACGTCCTCGTCGCCAGCGTCGTCGTCGTCGGCTACGGCAATCTCGCCCAACAGATTGCGTGGCGCTTCGACGCCGAACCCATCCTCAGGACCGGTGCGTTCGTCACCGGAGGACTCACGGCCGCCGTACTCGGGCAAGTCCTCGCGCTCCGGGTCGAGAGCGTGCCGGTCGCGCTCCCCGAAGTCGTCTTTCTGGCTGCCAGCGGCGCGCTCCTCGCCGGACTGCTCCGCTCGGTCCTGTTCGCCCGTGACGACCCCCTCGTGATGCTGTCGGTCGCCTTCCTGCTGTGGCTGTTCGCGGACCTCACCGTCGTCGTGACGGTGGACGGCATCGCGGTCGCGATAGCCGTGACCGCGCTGTTCGGCTACGTCTCGTGGGCGCTCGACGCCGCGTCGATTCCGGGGATGATGACCGGCGCGCTGCTGGCGATGCTGACCATCGTCCTCGGCGGCTACGGCTGGTTCGCGGTCCTCATCGCCTTCTTCGGCATCGGGAGCCTCTCGACCAAGTTCCGGTACGAGGAGAAGGCCGCCCGCGGCGTCGCCGAGGACAACGAGGGCGCGCGCGGGAGCGGCAACGTCCTCGGGAACGCGGCGGTGGCGCTCGTGGCCGTCCTCGCCTACGCCGCCCACGACAAGTTCGCCGTCTCCGGCGACGTCTTCCTGTTCGCGTTCGCCGGGTCCATCGCCACCGCGATGAGCGACACGCTCTCCTCAGAGATCGGCGGCGTCTTCGACGACCCGCGACTCATCACCACGCTCGAACGCGTCGAACCGGGCACCGACGGCGGGGTGACGTGGCAGGGCGAACTCGCGGGCATCGCGGGCGCGGCGGTCGTCGCGGGCATCGCGGCCCTGCTGTTCGAGAGCGTCGGCACCACCGGCGCGGCCGTCATCACGGTCGCCGGTGCGGGCGGGATGACGATAGACAGTCTGCTCGGCGCGACGATGGAGGGCGACCGCCTCGGCAACCAGAGCGTCAACTTCCTCGCCACCCTCACCGGGGCGCTCGTCGGCGCGGGTCTCGCGGTGGTCTTTCTGTCGTGATTCGCCCCGCCCTGCCCGACGACCGCGAGCGCCTGCGCGAGGTCCAGACTCACCTCGCCGAACCGAACCCGGCGCTGCTGGCGTACGCCGTCGACGGCCCGCCGCTCACACTCGTCTCCGCCGCGCCGGACGACGACCCGGTCGGCTACCTCGTCGCTTTCCACGACGAGGAGGCGGGCTACGTCGCCGAAATCGCGGTCGAACCGTCGCATCGGCGAGAGGGCCGGGCGCGCCGTCTCCTCGCGACCGCCTTCGAGCGTCTGCGAGACGCCGGGTGCGCTCGCGTCCGACTCACGGTCCACCCTGAGAACGACGCCGCGAAGGCACTGTACACGTCGATGGGCTTCGAGGAAGTCGGCCGGGAGGCCGACTACTACGACGACGGGAGCGAGGCGATAACGATGAGCCGGGACCTCTGAGTCGAGGTCGTCGCGATAAAACAGCGAGTTCCGAAAGCCGCGTCTGCGGAGCCTTCAGAACTGGTCGGCGGTCCGGACCCGCACGTCCGCGGGTTGCTTGACGAACTCGCCGAGGTCGCGGGCGACGACCTGTCGGACGCCGCGTTGGGCCGACACGTCGAGGACGCGCTGTTCGAGCGTCCCGTCCACGACCACCGCGTAGGGCGCTTCGGTGGCGCTCTCCACGGCGTCGAAGGCGTTCTCGGCCGCCACTTCGGCGACGGTCTCGAACGACTCGTCCAGCAGGCGGGCGGTCCCCGTCTCGGCGTCCACGACTGCTTCGACGTGACCGCGAAGGGTAACCGGTCTCGACTCCGAACCCTCCGACTCGACGGCGTCTCCCTCCGCCGCGTCGGAGTCGCCGGGTTCCGACGCCGAATCGGTCCGGACCGCGGCGTCGCCGGTCGGTTCGTCGGCCGGTTCGTCGGCGTCGTCCGTCACCTCGAGAGCCTCTGGTGCGTCTGTCTCGGTCGGTTCGGTCGCGGCGTCGGAACTCGTGACATCCTCGGTCCCGGCACCTGCGCCCGGCCCTGCGGTCTCCCGGGCGGGCGTCGCGGGACCGTCAGGTCCGGCGGTCTCGTCGCTCTCGGGTGCGGGACGTGCGCTCCCGTCGGTCGCGGCGGGACCGGCCTCGCTCGCGTTCGACTCGGGCAGTGTCGGGTCGCGGTCGGTCGAACCGAGGTCTGTCGCCCCGGGGTCCGTCGCGTCGGGGTCGGCCGACGACTCGTCGTCCATCGACTCCTCGAAGGGGCGCTTGCTCCTGAGCGCCGACATGACCTCGTGGCGCGCGAGGTCCTCGACCGACTTGTTCGACGGCGCGAACGCGACGTAGTCGATGTCGCCGACCTGTGCGAGTTCCTTCCGGATGAGGTCGCCGCCCCGGTCGCCGTCGAGGAAGACGGTGACGGTGCGGTTCTGGGTGAGTTCGGCCACCGCGTCGGGGACGTTAGTACCCTCGACCGCGACGGCGTTCTTGACGCCGTACTTCAGGAGGTTCAGCACGTCCGCCCGACCCTCGACGACGATGATGGCGTCGCTGTCGGCGACCCGCGGACCTGCCGGCAGGCCCTCGTACTCCGCGATGTCCTCGACGCGGACGCTCTGGCGAACCTCCTCCAGAATCTCCCGACTGGTCATCACGTCCTCGTCGAACGAGTCCGAGAGGAGTTGCTTGGCGCGTTCGACCACCTTGCGGCGCTTGGCGGCGCGCACGTCCTCGATGCTGGCGACGGAGACGGTGGCCCGACAGGGACCGACGCGACTGATGGTCTCCAACGCCGCGGCGAGGATTGAGGTCTCTACCTTGTCGAGGCTCGACGCGATGGTTATCGTGCCGAACGACTGTCCGTTCTCGCTGTCGATATCGACGTCGATGCGGCCGAGTTTCGACGATTGCTGGAGGTCTCGGAGGTCCAAGTCGTCGCCGAGTAGCCCCTCGGTCTGCCCGAAGACGGCCCCGACGACGTCACTCCGTTCTACCACCCCGTCGGCGGTGATGTCGGCGTGAATGACGTATTTTGCTGTGTCGTCCATGAGTGGTGAACTGCCCCGGTGAGGGGCTGGATGGTGATGTGTCCATGAGCGGCGCGGCCATGGATGTTTTAAATCACACGTCGTTACTGAAATACCTGTCGTCAGCAGAACTGTTTACGGAGATGTCGTTACCGAAAGTTGATACGGGCGTCGCAGTCGGTCCGGCCGTCACGGTAAAGACAGCTTCCGTCGTCGGTCGGTGCGGAACGAATGCGCGTCCTCTTCGTCCCCGAACTCTACCGGCCCGACGACGCCACCGCCAACGGCACGCTCAACGACGCCGTAGCGTTGGTCGAGCAGTGGCTCGACATCGACCCGACTCTCCACGTCTACTGGCTACTCGCACCCCCGGAGACCGCGAACTACGACCGAGAGTACGTACTGGCCGACCGCGAGCGCGTGACCCTCGTCGAGGCCGAACCGTTCATGCACGGCCACGAACACGAGGACGCCTTCTCCGAGACGGGGTACACCGAGGCCCAGTTCCGGGCGATCGAGGAGGCGATTTTCGACGCTTCGGGCTACGTGGACGCGGCTATCGACCAGCAGGTGACGGGCCGGTACGACCTCTCGAAGTGGCTCCACCGACTCGGCGGCGGTCCGGCGGCCGAGGTGCGCCCGACGGAAATCGTCGGCTACGTCCACGACCTGCGCCTCCCGTTCAAGCGCCACGGCCTGGAGATGCCCGACGACGCCCCGACGAAAGTCGAGTTGTCGGCCGCGACCTACGCCGACGGACTCTGGTTCAAGGCCGGGGTGGACGCCGAGCGCATGCGAGAGTACGGGACCGCCGTCCTCGACGATGAGTTCTTGGACGACGTGCTGGACGACGCGCTGGAGACCGGGAGTCCGCTCGACTTCGACGACTTCGAGGAGTCGTACGCCGACACCCCCGAGCGACTCCACGTCGCGGGGTCCGGGTGGGGCAAGAAGAATCTGGACGTGGTGCTCGACGCCGCCGAGACCCTCCACGAGGAGTTCGGGATCCGCACGCTGATGACGAACATGGACCCGATTCCCGAGGGGATGGCCGACCGCGAGTTCGTGGACGCCTCCCCGGAGTGTTCCCGCGAACGATACGAGACCGCGCTCCGGCGCGGCGACCTCGCCGTCTGCGCCTCGGACCACGAGACGATGCCACGGACGCCCTTCGAGCAGGCCGCCAGCGGACAGGTGCTGGTCGTTCGCGACGAACCGTGGGCCTACGACTGCGTGCCCGAGGACTACCGCCTCGCGGGTAGCCTGCACAGCCTCGAAGCCCTCGCGGTCCGAGCGGTCGAGAACTGGGACGAGGCGGTCGCCGAGAACCGACGGATGGTCGAGCGCGTCCGGGAGGTACGCGGCCCGGAGCGATGCGGCCAGCGGACCTACCGCGACCTAATCGAGCGCGTGGAGCGGCGGATTTCGGCGTTCGACGACGGCGATATCCGGGACGCGGTCGAATCGAGCATCTCCGCGTTCGACGGCGAGATTCCGCTGGACGAACTCGGCGGACGCGTCCGAGCGCGCACGGGGTCGGACGCCGCCCCGACCGTCACCGACCTCGTGTACGCTCTGCGGTCGCTCGGCTACGAGGACGCTGGCAACCCGGGGACGCCAGTGTTCGTCCGGTCGGGCCGGTGACGGGTCCCCGAGTCACGCGATGCCGTCGAACCGGTCGAGTCGAAACCGGCCGATGTCGCGGTCGGTCTCCCCGTCGACCGCCAAGTCCGCGAGGACGTCGCCGATCGCGCTGGCGAACTTGAACCCGTGGCCGGAGAACCCCGCGCCCACCGTAATCTGCGGGCGGTCCGGGAGCGTGTCGAGGATGAAGTGCTCGTCCGGCGTGTTCGTGAACATGCAGGTCGCGAGTCGCATCGTCGGTCCCGCTCCGTCGGGGAAGCAGCGTTCGGCGTACGCTCTGAGCAGTTGCTCGTCCTCCGGCCGCGGTTCGCGGTCCATCTCGTCGGGGTCGACGGTCTCCCCGAAGTGGTTGAACTTCCCGAACTTGAATCCCGGGACGTCGTGTCTCGGGAACCCGTAGTAGTGGCCGTCCTCGGTCGCGTGGACGAACACGGGGAAGTTCTCTGCGTCGAACTTCGCGGGCGCGGTCGGTCGGAGCCACGCCAGCACCTGTCGCTCCGGGACCGTGACGTCGGCGAGTTCGGGCAGGAACTTCCGCGCCCACGCGCCCGCCGTCACGACGAGGCGGTCGGCCTCGTACGTGTCCTTCGGAGTGGTCACGCGGACGCCGCCGTCGGACAGCGGGCTGAAGCCCGCGACGGCCTCTCGCGCTCGGATTTCCGCGCCTTCGTCTTGGGCGGCCTCGACGTGGGCGGTGATGCACTGTTCCGGAACTACGAAACCGCCGTCGGGTTGGTACACTGCGCGGTGGTCGTCGGGCAGGTCGTAACCGGGGAACCGCTCGTTGACCTCGCTCGCCGACAGCACCTCGTGGTCGATGTCGTGCTCTTCGCAGGACCGCAGGGAACCGCTGAACACCCTGCTGTCGGGCGGTCCGGCGTCGATGCCACCGGTGACGTACAGGAGGTCGCGGCCCGTGCGTTCCTCCAAGTCACGCCACTGGTCGTAAGCCCGCCGGACGAGCGGAACGTACGCCGGGTGTTCGTACTGGGGTTTCCGAATGATTCGGGTGACGCCGTGCGACGACCCCATGTCGTGAGGGACGTCGTACCGCTCCAGCCCCAACACGTCGAGACCGCGGCGCGCGAGGTGGTAGGTCGCCGCGCTTCCCATTCCACCGACTCCGAGGACGATGGCGTCGTAGCGACTCATGGGCCACGGTTCGGAGCGAACGGCAAAGTAACTGCTGAAGGTTCGAAACGACCCTCGCTGGCGAGTTCACCGTAGCAGGTCCGAGAGCGTCTCCGCGCCGTGCGCCAGCGACGCCTCGGGGTCGTCGGGGTCGTCGTGTTCGTAGACCAGCCACTCGGTCCCGGCCTCGCGCGCGGCGCGGACGCAGGCCTCCACGTCCACGTCACCTTCGCCCAACTCGACCGGGCGGTCGTCGGCCACGTCCTTGAGGTGGACCAGCGGGACCCGCCCGCGGAGGTGCCCGAGCAGGTCGATGGGGTCGCGGCCCGCGGCGGTCGCCCACCCCACGTCGAGTTCGAGGTCGAAGTCAGTCTCGTCGGCGAGCAGGTCGAAGGCCGACCGGCCGTCGAGGGCCGCGAACTCGTGGTCGTGGTTGTGGTAGCCCAGCGCGACGCCGCGCTCGTCCAGTCGGCCCGCGAGCGTTTCGAGTCTGCGGGCGGTGTCGGTGACGGCCGCCTCGCTGGCGAACTGGGTCTCGTCCAGATACGGCACGACGACGCGGTCGCAGTCCAGCGACTCGTAACTCTCGACCACGCCGCCGAGGTCGGATTCGAGGGCCTCGACGCCGACGTGGGCCGCGGCGGCGTCGAGTCCGGCGTCGTCCAGAGCGGTCCGAATCTCGTCGGGGTCCGAGTCGCCGAGTCCCGCGAACTCGACGCCCTCGAACGCGGTGTCGCCGACGCGCCGGAGGAGGTCGGGGAGCGGTTCGTCCAACTCTCGAAGCGTGTAGAGTTGTATGGCAGGTCGCATGGCGGGGGTACGCTTCGACGTGGTAAATCGGTTGTTGTAGCCCGGAGCGCGACCGGCCTCCAACGCCGTGGAAGATTCTGACAGAGCACTTATCAGCACCCGACGCCACACTGCGAGTGATGGACGGACTCGGTCGGCGCGACTACCTGAAGGGGGTCGGTCTGGGCGTCGGCGGCGGACTCACAGGGACCGCCGCCGGGAGCGCACTGCCGGGGCGGCGGTTGCCGGACCCGTGGGACCCGGACCCCGGGACGTGGCCGACCCGTCGGTTCGGTCCGAAGAACGCGGCCTACGCCTCGGACGCGACACCGCCGACCGAATCGCCGACCACCGCGTGGACCGCGACCGTCGGCACCGAAGTCCGGTCGCTGGCGGTCGCCGACGAGACGGTATTCGTCGGCAGCGACGAGGAAGTGGTCGCCCTCGACGCCGCGACGGGGAGCGAGCGCTGGCGACACGGCCGAGACGCGATGACCGTCGCGGTCCGCGACGGTACGGTCTTCGCCGCGAACGACTACGACGACAGCAGTAGCGTCAGAGCGCTCGACGCGACCGACGGGAGCGTCGAGTGGTCCCTCGACAGGGGACTCGAACGGTGCTATCACCTCCTCCCGGCGGACGGGTGGCTCTTCGTCGGCACGCACGGTGCGGTCCTCGCGCTGTCTGCCGACGACGGAGACGTTCGCTGGCGGTTCCCGAACGGACTCGGGAACCACGCCGTCGCGCTGGCGGACGGCCGGGCGTACGTCGGCCAACCCGGTCCGCCGGTCGCGCTCGAATCCCGGTCGCTGCTCGGGGAACTCACCCGCGACCGACCCCGCGTCGCGTGGCGGAGTCGCGGCCCCTCGTTCGGTCTCGCTCCGGTTCGAGTCGGCGACGTCGTCGTGGTCCCCGACGGTTCGGACGGTCCACACGAAATTAATTCTGGCCGGTTGTACGCCTTCGACCCCGACACCGGCGAGGAGCGGTGGCAACAGAAGGTCGAGATGAACGCGCTCGCGCCCGCCGCCAGCGGCGACACCGTCTTCGCGCCGGGATTCACCTACGACGACGTTCGGGAAGTCGGCGTCGTCCGCGCGCTCGACGCCCGAACCGGGTCGGTCCGGTGGTCTACCCGGCTCTCGCGGTGGCCGTCGGGCGCGTTCGGAGCGGGCGACTCCCTGCTGGTCGGTGGCGGCAACCGCGGAACGCCCGGCGTGACCGCGCTCGACGCCGACTCGGGAACGGAGCGGTGGACCGTCGAGACCGACGCGGACGCCGACGCGCTGGCTCCCGCGGGCGACAGCGTGTTCGCCGGGAGTCGAGCGGGGACGGTGTACGCGTTTCGATAGAAGCGGGTCAGAGCGCGGAGCGTGTCGAACCGACCCCGGACGTAGATTCAAGGCGGAATCTCCCGTTTTGCGTGTCACTCGGATGCGCATACTCATCGTTCCCGAACTCTACCGGCCCGACGACGCGACGGCCAACGGCACCCTCAACGACGCGGTGGTCTGGGTCGAGCAATGGCTCGACATCGACCCGACTCTCCACGTCTACTGGTTGCTCGCGCCGCCCGAGGTGGCCGACTACGACCGAGAGTACGTACTGGCCGACCGCGAGCGCGTGACGCTCGTCGAGGCCGAACCGTTCATGCACGGACGCCGACACCGGAACGCCTTCACGGAGTCGGGCTACAGCGAGGGCCAACTGGAGGCGCTCGCGGCGGCGACCTACGACCAACTGGGCTACGTGGACGTGGTCGTGGACCAACTTCGCAGGGGACGGGCGGACCTCTACAAGTGGCTGCTCGCGCTCGACGGCCACCGGGTCGGCCACCCGTCCCCGGTCGATATCGTCGCGAACGTCCACGACCTGCAACTCCCGTTCAAGTACGCGAACACCGGATGGCGAAACGAGTTCCAGCGCGAGACCGAAATCGCCGACGCGGTCCTGAGCGACGGGATGTGGTTCAAGGCCGCCATCGACGTGGAGGGCATGCGTGAGTTCGGCCACGAGTTCATGCAGGAGTCGGTGGTCGACCGGGCGCTGGACGACGCGGTCCTGACCGGCAGCCCCATCGACTTCTCGCAGTTCGACGCCGAGTACGCTGACGACCCCGAGTACCTCCACGTCGCGGGGTCCATCTGGGACAAGAAGCAGGTCGGGACGGTGATGGAGATAGCCGAGACGCTCCACGACAGGTTCGGCATTCGTACGCTGATGACGAGCATGAGCGCGATTCCCGACGAGTACGCCGACCTGCCGTGGGTCGAGGCCTACCCGAAGGCGTCCCGCGAAGAGTTCGAGGCCGCGCTCCGGCGCGGCGACCTCTGCGTCTCGGCGACCGAGTACGAGACGCTCGCTCGGACGTGGTTCGAGCAGGCCGGGAGCGGACAGGTCCTGATAGCGCGAAACCAGCCGTGGATTTACGACGCCATCCCGCGGGACTACGAGTTGGCCGGGACCATCGAGGAACTGCCCGCCATCGCGGTCCGGGCGGTCGAGAACTGGGACGAGGCGGTCGCCGAGAGCAGGCGGATGCTGGAGTACGTCGCGGAGATTCGGGACCCGGAGCGGTCGGGGCGGCGCACCCACGGCGACGCGGCCGAGCGCGTCGCCAGAAAGGTGGAAGCCTACGAACCGGACCGCAACGACGAAATCGTCGGGGACGCGCTGGCCGAGGCGGCGGACGACGGCGGCCGAGTCGCGCTCGACGACCTGAACCGGGCGACCGCCGCGTTCACGGAGAGCGGCGACCCGATTCTGGACGGGAAGTGCGCGCTCAGCGAGGTCCTGTTCGCCCTCCGGCGGCGGGGGTACGAAGACACCGGGAACCCCGGGACGCCCGTCTTCGAGAAACGCGAGTAGCCCGGGTCCGGACTACTCGTTCGCCCCGTCGTCCGAACCGCCGGCGGCGCGGCGCGGACTCGACCCGCCGTCGGGGGTGCGCTCGCGGCGGGCGAACGCCGCCACGGGAGGGCGGACGCGCAGTCGCGCCGACGCCTCGTCGGCCGCGCCGGACCGGTCGTCCCGGACCGCGAACTCGTCGCTCTCGACGAGTTCCGGCACGATGACCTGCACGAAGTGGACGAGCAGCACGAGGAGTAGCGGACCGAGGAAGAGACCGTACCAGCCGAACAGCACCGGACCGAGGACGTAGGCCAGCATGACGAGACCGGTGTGGAGGTCCCTGCCGGAGACGTACGGACGCAGGAGGAGTTCCGGAATCGTGTCCACGACGACGAACGCCGCGAGGAGGAACACCACCGGGAACCACAGGAGGGCCGGGTCGCTGAGCGCGGCCACCGCGGCCAACACGATTCCGAGCGGGACGTACACCAGTTTCATCCCGACGACCGGGATGAGACTGGCGAGTCCGGTGAGCAACCCCAGCAGCGTCGGCGAGGGCACGGATATCACGGCCGGGGCCACCACGTCGAGCAGGTTGTAGACGACCGCGGCCAGAATTGCGATGACGAACGCGGTCAGGATGTTGCCGAAGTAGACGGTTTCGAGGTCGTCGTCCACCGCCTGTGCGAACGCGACCGTCGGACTGTCTTCGCCCGCGACCTCCGTGCGGAACCACGACGCGAGTCGGTAGTCGTCCCGGAGCAGGTAGAACGCGACCACGAGCGTGATGACGATGCCGAGCGCGGTACTGGCGAGGACGCCGAGCACGGTGAACACCGAGCCGAGAATCTCGCGGACCGTCTCGGCCCCGCGCTGGGCGGCGAACTGCTGGAGGTCCGCCTGCAGTTGCCGGGGGGTCGTCTGCAGGAGCGCGAGCAGTTGCTGGGGGTCCAGCAGTTGCGACAGGTTCATCTGGGTCCCGAGGACGCCTTCGAGTTCCTCGAAGCCGACGCCCGCCAGCGAACTCAGTTCGCGGACGCTGACGACCACGGTGTATCCGAGCAGGACGAGACCGGGCAGCGCCAGTCCGAACAGCGCCGTGATAGCGGCCAGCGTCGGTTGGTGCATCCGGTCGAGCAGTCGCCGGTACATCGGCCGGGTCGCGTAGTAGACGAACAGGCCGAGCAGGAAGGTCCCGAGGAACGAGGCGACGACGTACCCCAACGCGAGCGCTAACCCGACGGCGACCAGCCACCACGCGAGTCGCTCGCGGTCGAACGAGAACTCTCGTACCCAGCTCATACCCGGACGTTAGGTGCCCAGACGTAAGTCGCTCGGGGGCCGGGCGGAGTCCCCGCTTCAGAACAGCGGTTCGCCCATCGTCTCGCGGCCGAACGCGAGGACGACCAGTCCGCCGAGGACGAACGCGACCGCGAGGGGCGCGAGCGCCGCGAGGTAGCCGACCTCGACCAGCGCGCCCGCCAGAATCGGGCCGACGACAGCGCCGATTTTGCCGACGCCGCCCGCGAACCCGTTTCCGGTGCCCCGGACTTCGGTCGGGAACAGTTCCGGCGTGTAGGCGTAGATTGCCCCCCACGCGCCGAGCGTGAAGAAACTCGCCGCGAGCAGGCCGCCGAAGAACGGCCAGAACCCCGAGAAACCGGCACCGAACAGCGACACGCCCGGCATCGACGCCGCGAAGACGAAGGTAAATATCCCGGACAGGACGAGATAGCCGCCGAGCGTCGGCTTCCGGCCAATCTTCTCCACGAGGTAGGCCGCGCTGAAGTAGCCGGGGAACTGGACCAGTCCGATGAGCAGGAAGTAGACGTAGAGACCCTCTATCGTCGCTCCGCCGACCGAGAAGCTCTCGACCACGCCCGCGGCCCCGACCGTGTCCGGCAGCCAGATGAACACGCCGTAGTAGCCGAAGTTGACCGCGAACCACGCCGCGGCTATCATCACCGTGCGCTTGCGGAGGTCGGTCTCGAAGAGGCGAGCGTAACCCGCCGAGTCGCCGGTCTCGACCGACTCGGCCGTGATGGGAGTGAACTCCTCGCCGTTCTCCTCGGCGATGGCCCGGATGCGGTCGTTCGCGCCCTCGACGTCGCCCGTCTGGGCGAGGTAGTAGGGCGTCTCCCGGAGTTGGCTCCGGATGACGAACACGAGCAGGGCCGGGAACGCCGCGCTGGCGAACAGGAGTCGCCACCCGGCGACAGCGCCGAGGACGGGGACCGCGACGGTCCCGCCGGTCGAGAGCGCCGAGAGGAACAGCCACGACAGCACGACCGCGAGGACGTTGCCGAGCGGCCAGAACGCGTCGAGGTAGACGAGATAGCGCCCGCGTCGCTCGGTCGGCAGGTGTTCCGAGAGGTAGGACGTGTCCACCGCGAGCGCGCCGCCGAGACCGACGCCGGTCAGGAACCGCAGCGCGAACCCGGAGTAGAACCCGGTTGCGAACGCGGTCAACCCGGCGAACAGCGAGTAGGTCAGGACCGTCCACTGGAAGGCGTCCTTCCGGCCGTGTTCGTCGGCGTACCAGCCCCACGCCCAGTTACCGGCTATCATCCCCATCAGGCTCGCGCTCCCCAGCAGTCCGGCGCTCAGCCCCGAGAGTCCCCACGCGGAGATGAGGACCGGGAGCGTGAAGCTGATGATGATGACCTCCATGCCGTCGAACGCCCACGCGCTCCCGCAAATCGCCAGCAAGCGACGGTGGAACCGACCGACGGGGATTCGGTCCATCACTTGCGAGACGGTCACGCGCTCTTCCGTGGTTACTCCGTCTGCCATCCTGTGACTCTCCGTTGTGGTAGTTCACAATCGAAAATACTTAAAGAGGAGGATTCAGACTACATTCGGGAGTATTGGAGAACTTTTCTCTTCAACAGTGGCGGCTGGCGGTGAGCGCCCTTCGGTGCGGGGTCGGGGCCAAAAGGTTGGATATAAGTACGCGCGTGGCGGATTTTTCGGGTATGAAAGACCAAGGAGGCTCCACGCGCAAGCGTACCGGCGGCCGACTCCGACACTCGCGAAAGAAGAAGAAGCACGAACTGGGCCGTGAACCCACCGAAACCACCGTCGGCGAGACCCGACTCCCCACCACGGACTCCCGCGGAAACACCCAGAAGATCCGCGCGCTCTCGACCAACGTCGCCAGCGTCGCCATCGACGGCGAGACCGTCGAAGCCGAGATAACGGACGTCGTGGAGAACGACGCCAACCCGAACTACGTCCGACGGAACATCGTCACCAAGGGCGCGCTCATCGAGACCAGCGAAGGGACCGCTCGCGTCACCTCCCGTCCCGGTCAGACCGGCAACGTGAACGCCGTCCTCGTGGACGACGAGTAACGCTCACTCGGCCCCGATTTCTCACTCGCATCCGACCGATTCGGCGACTGTACGAAGCCCCCTCGCCGAACTCGTCGGTGAACTGCTGACACGGACCCGATAGACGTAGCCGTGGCCGTCGAGAGCGACGCGTGTCGTCGAATCCTCTCAGAAGATGCTGCCGCGAAACCCCGGCGCTCAGACGCCGACAGTGTCCTCGACGCTCTCCAGCCCCGAGTCCGTGATGCGGAACTGGACCTTCTCGCCCGCGGGCTTGGCGCGGTGCTTTTCGAGAGTCGCGCGCCGGTTCCCGCCGCGGAACCGCTCGATGCGGACGACCGTCCCGGTCCAGTGTTCGAGGGTGTGCCCGCCCAGCGGCCGGGCCCGGTCGCCGTCGGGGTCCGTGTACACCTGATTCGTGAGGACGACCGCGAGGTCGTGCTTGCGCGCCAGCGAGAGCAAGTGGGTGACCTGACTGGCGACTTCGCGGAGCGCCTCGCCGCCCTCCTCGTCCTCGGCGCGTTCGAGTCGGTAGAACCCGGTCGCGCTGTCGAGAACCACGAGGTCCGCGCGTTCGGCGAGTTCGGCGGTGTCGCGGACCGCCTCCTCCTGCTCTTCGAAGTCGTAGGCCTCCTTGATGATGATTCTGGAGGTGAGGTCCTCGACGTCGTCCGCGCCGCCCGCGGCGTTCACGCGGGCCTCGGCGACCTGCTGGAACCGCGACAGCGACAGCCCTTCGGTGTCGATGTAGACCGCGGTACCGCCGTCGGCGGCGACTTCGACCGCCGCGCCCAGCGCGACGTTCGTCTTGCCCGCGGCGGGCGGGCCGTACACCTGCGTGACGGTGCCGGTCTCGAACCCACCGTCGAGCAGGTCGTCGAGCGGCCCGCACCCGGTCGGAATGGCCTCTTCGTTCACGGGCGAGCGTTGGGCCTACCCGGTCAAAAGGCTCCGGATTCGCATTCGCGTCCGAGACACGTGGCGCTCGGTGCGACGGCTATCGTAGGACGCGACGAGACTCCGAACGCCGGAACCGAGGCAGACGAACTTTTGACCCCCGAACGCGAACCACCGAACAGTGACAGTTGTCGTCGCCACAGCGGACTTCGAGGTGTATCACGGCGTGGTCAACGAGTTGCGCGACCGGGGCGTGACCTTCACCACGGTCGAACCCGGCGACCCGCTTCCGGACGGAGCCACGGTGCTGATTCACGCCGAGAGCGACGAGGACACGCCCGAGGCAGTGACCGACGACCCCGACGCGCGTGCCGACGTAGAGACGGTCGTCGCCGACCCGGAGAACCCCCGGCGTGCGGTAGACGAGGCCCTCGCCCGCCTCCGGAGCGGCGACGGCCGGACCATCGTCGGTATCGACCCCGGCACGCGGCCGGGTATCGCGGTCCTCTCGGGCGACGTGGTGGTCGCGGCGTTCCACGTCCCGCTGGCGGACGTGGCCGAGACGGTCCGCCGAGAGGTCGAGGACGCGGTGGACCCCGTCGTCCGCATCGGCGACGGCGCGCGATTGCAGGGTGCCCAACTCGTCCGGGAGTTGGAGGACGCGCCCGTCGAACTCGTGGACGAGACCGGGACGACGCCCTACCTCGGCACCGGTGCGCGCGGCATGGGCGACGTGCTCGCCGCCGTGAACATCGCCCGACTGGAGGGCAAGCGCGTCGAGGGACGCGACATCGAACCGACCGCCGGAGAGCTACAGGTCATCAAGAACAAGTCGCGCGAACGGGCCGACGACAACCGGGAAATCGACGAGGAACTGGCCCGGCGCGTGGCCGCAGGGGACCTGACGCTGGAGGAAGCGATGGACGAGCATCGAAACGGCGGGTAGGACGAGCATCGAAACGACGGCGGGAGTACCACTAACAGCGTTCGAGTTGCCTCCGTAACGGAATCCGCCTCTGATTGGTCTCTACGACTCCCGAATCGCGTTCTCCGCCCGCCGCATCACCTCGCGTACGGGCACTCCCGCCTCCGACGCCACCGCCGCGCAGTCGTCGTACTCGGCGCTCACGTCGTACACCGCGCCGGAGTCGTCGCTGGCGAGTTTCACGTTCACCTCGTAGCGCTCGCCGTCGAGGTCCACGACGACAGACTCGATTTCCCGATGGGCGATCCAGCGGTGAGTCGCGCCCGCCTGTCGAACGCCGAGCGTGCCGGTCTCCTCGGCGAGTCGCCGGGCGACAGCCTCGGCGTCGTCGGGTTTGCAGACGACCTTCACGAGGTGGCCCGGTCGGGACTTCTTCATCGTGAGCGGGACGACGGACACGTCGCGCGCCCCGACCTCGGCGAGCGAGTCCTGTAGGCCGCCTAAAATCTCGGGCGGGGCGTCGTCGAGGTTCGTTTCGAGGACCGCGACGTCGTCGCGGACGAGACTTCCGTGCGCCTCGCTCTCCCCGACCATCGCCCTGAGGACGTTCGGGTGGTCCGGGAAGTCGTACCCGCCCGCGCCGTAGCCCGACGCGTCGATTCGGAGCGAGGGCAGCGTCTCGACGCCCTCCGCGAAGTGCGCGAGGACGGCCGCGCCGGTCGGTGTCAGGAGTTCCGCCTCCACCGGACCGCCACGGAGCGACCAGTCGGCGCGCTCGGCGATTCCCACGACGGCGGGGGTCGGAACCGGGTAGACGCCGTGGCTCATCTCCACGTCGCCGCCGCCGGTCGCGAGCGGCGTCGTCACGACGCGCTCGGGATTCAGGTCGTCGAGGAGGAGGGCCGCGCCCACCACGTCGGCGATAGCGTCGTCAGCACCGACCTCGTGGAAGTGGGTCGATTCGAGGTCGGTGCCGTGGACGTTCGCTTCGGCCTCACCCAGCAACTCGAAGACGGCCAGCGCGTCGCGCTCGACGCTCTCGGGCAGTTCCATCGACTCGACGAGTTCGACTACCTCGGGGTAGGACCGGAGCGGACCGGACCCCTCGGCGTGCGTGTGGTCGTGGCCGGTTTCGTCGTGGTCGTGACTGTGCCCCCCATCGTCGCGGCCGTGACTGCGTGCGTCTTCGTCGTGCGAATGGTCGTGGCTGTGCCCTCCCTCACCGTGCGAATGGTCGTGATGGTCGTGGTCACCGTGCGAATGGCCCTCTGCGCGCGAGTCGTCGCGGTCCGTGGCTTCGTCATCGACCGCTGCTTCGCTTCCCTCGTCGTCCAGCAGGACCGAGACTGTGGTCGAAGAAATTCCGTTCTTGTCGGTCTCGCCGACCTCGTAGCGCACCGGTAGGGAGTCCTCGACGGGGGCGAGCGCGTCGCGGTCCGCGCCCGCCGCGAGCAGGGCGGCGAGTATCATGTCGCCGCTCGCGCCCATCCGACCGTCGAATGCGAGCGTCTTCATGGAGTATCGTGGGTCGCTCGCGGCGAAAAAGGCGGTGATTGTCGGCGGGGTTGTCGAAGTCGGTGACAGTCTGCGATACGGCACCCGCTTCGAGGAAGCTAGCGACTGCTTGAACCACGGAGTACGGCGACCTACAGCACCGCCACGTACAGCGACCGCACGGCACCGTCACGCACTACGACTGCCCGGCACCGCGTCCCCGACCCTCCCCCTATGCGCGCTCGGTCGCGAAACCGTGGACGCGACCGAGCGCCCGGTGGGCCGCCGAATCGGGTACGCCTCGTTGTCGCTACCACAAAGTTCACCTGTAGGCCAAACGGCTTTGTAGCGCGAGTCCGTATGCAAACCCATAGCATGCGCCCCGTCGTGACGACTCCGTCGGCCGGTTCACGAGGTACCCCCGGTAGCAAAGGACTTAACCTTCGCGGGCGCGGACCGACAAACAATCCCCGTATTATCGAATCATGAATGAAGTTCAACTAGAGGTGGCAAAGGCGTACCCGAACGACTCGGGTCGCGGTATCGCCCGACTCGACCCGGACACGCTGTTGCATCTGAAGCTGAGTCCGGGCGACATCATCGAGATTGAAGGCGGCGACACGACCGCCGCGAAAGTTTGGCGCGCGGACCGACAGGACTGGAACACCGACACGGTTCGCATCGACGGATTCACCCGGCAGAACGCCGACGTGGGTATCGGCGAGCGCGTCGAGATTCGGAAGGCAGAGGCCGAGAAGGCCGACAAGCTGGTCCTCGCACCGCCCGAGGAGGCCAGCGTCCAGTTCGGCTCCGACGCTGCCGGGATGGTCAAGCGCCAGATTCTCAAGCGCCCGGTGGTCGAGCGCGACATCGTCCCCGTGATGTCCTCGACCAACCACCCGTTCATGCGGTCGCCCGGACAGGCGATTCCGCTCATCGCGGTCGAGACCGACCCCGACGGCGTCTGTCTCATCACCGAGGACACCGAGGTCGAGTTGCGAGAAGAACCCATCTCTGGCTTCGAGAAGACCGGCGGCGGCATCACTTACGAGGATATCGGCGGTCTCGAGAACGAGATTCAGCGCGTCCGGGAGATGGTCGAACTCCCGATGAAGCACCCCCAGATATTCAAGAAGCTGGGCATCGAACCGCCGCAGGGCGTCCTGCTCCACGGCCCGCCGGGCACGGGCAAGACCCTGCTCGCCAAGGCGGTCGCTAACGAGACCTCCGCGAGCTTCTTCTCCATCGCGGGTCCCGAAATCATCTCCAAGTACTACGGCGAGTCCGAGCAACAGCTCCGGGAAATCTTCGAGGACGCGACCGAGGAGTCGCCCTCCATCATCTTCATCGACGAACTGGACTCCATCGCGCCCAAGCGCGAGGACGTGACCGGCGAGGTCGAACGCCGCGTGGTCGCCCAGTTGCTGACCATGATGGACGGTCTCGAATCTCGCGGACAGGTCATCGTCATCGCGGCGACCAACCGCGTGGACTCGGTGGACCCCGCGCTCCGTCGTCCGGGCCGGTTCGACCGCGAAATCGAAATCGGCGTCCCGGACGAGACGGGCCGCGAGGAGATTCTCCAGATTCACACTCGCGGGATGCCGCTCTCGGACGACGTGGCGCTGGACTCGCTGGCGAACGACACCCACGGCTTCGTCGGCGCGGACATCGAGAGCCTGACCAAGGAGGCCGCGATGAAGGCCCTGCGGCGCTACCTCCCCGAGATAGACCTCGACGAGGAGGACATCCCGCCGAGCCTCATCGACCGGATGATAGTCAAGCGTCAGGACTTCAACGGCGCGCTCAACGAGGTCGAACCCTCGGCGATGCGCGAGGTCCTCGTGGAACTGCCCAAGATATCGTGGGACGACGTGGGCGGTCTCGAAGAGGCCAAGGACCAAGTTCAGGAGAGCGTCGAGTGGCCCCTCTCCTCGCCCGAGAAGTTCCAGCGGTTGGGTATTTCGCCGCCGAGCGGCGTCCTGCTCTACGGCCCGCCCGGGACGGGCAAGACGCTGATGGCGAAGGCGGTGGCCAACGAGACCAACGCCAACTTCATCTCGGTCCGCGGGCCGCAGCTCCTCTCGAAGTGGGTCGGCGAGTCCGAGAAGGCCATCCGCCAGACGTTCCGGAAGGCCCGGCAGGTCTCCCCGACCGTCATCTTCTTCGACGAGTTGGACAGCCTCGCGCCCTCGCGGAGTCAGGAGATGGGGTCGAACGTCTCCGAACGCGTGGTCAACCAGCTCCTGACGGAACTCGACGGACTGGAGGAGAAGGGCGACGTGATGGTCATCGGCGCGACCAACCGCCCGGACATGATAGACCCGGCGCTCATCCGGTCGGGTCGGTTCGACCGACTCGTGATGATCGGTCAACCCGACGAGGAGGGCCGCGAGCAGATTCTGAAGATTCACACGGACGACACGCCGCTCTCGCCCGACGTGAGCCTGCGCGAACTCGCCGAAATCACCGACGGCTACGTGGGTAGCGACCTCGAATCCATCGCGCGAGAGGCCGCCATCGAGGCGCTCCGCGAGGACGACGAGGCCACCGAGGTCGGCATGACCCACTTCCGGCAGGCGATGGAGAACGTCCGTCCGACCATCACGGAGGACCTACTCGACTACTACGAGCAGATGGAAGACGAGTTCAAGGGCGGGTCGTCCAGTCCCCAGCAGGGTCGGCGCGGCGGCCGCATCGGCTTCCAATGAACCTTTTGCTGCGTCCTCGTGAGCGTAGCGAACGAGGGCTCGGGGCGGCTTCGCCGCCCCGGCGGTCGAGCGCGCCGTAGGCGCGCTCTCCCTGGCAAAACGCTCATCAAAAACACCGAGAGAGCGACGCTCTCCCGAGCCGTCGTTCGCTGCGCTCACGACGACACGGCGGTCGTTCGCTCGCGGTAGATTTCGGTGTGTCGACTGAAGGTGGAGAACGTAATCTGCTGGTCGGGAGTTACGGACACGCTCCGCGGGTCGAACGTCGAGACGCCCTTTCGCGGCAGCGGACTCGGATTCGTAACCGGTAATAAATATTTGGGACGGGCGCTGGCTCTGCGAACCTGTTCCCTTCTTTATCGTGGACGGAACAGTATTCCAGCGTGTGATGAACGTAGACACTCAGCGCCGTCGCGTACTCGGATTGGGCGCTACCGGCGCGCTCGCCGCGCTCTCGGGTTGTAGCGGCGCGACGCCGTTCGTCGGCAAACGACTCGAAGACGCACAGCAGTTCGACGCCGACTCGGTGGACTCGGTGACGGTGAACGGGCAGAACGGAGAGATCCGGGTCCGACCGACCGACGCCGACCGCGTTCGCGTCGAGACGGTCAAGAAATCCGGGTCGGTGTTCACCGACCTCGACGACGTGCGCGTCGAGACGGGCGTCGAAAACGGCGAACTCGCCGTCGAGACCCGCCGGACCGGCGACGGGTCGTGGCTGGGCGGCGTGCCCTCGGTCGAAATCAGCGTCGAACTCCCCTCAGAGGTCGGTCTCGGAGAACTCCGGACCGAGAACGGAAGCGTGGACGTCCGCAACGTCGCGACGGACGCGACGCTCGTCAGCGAGAACGGGGGCATCGACGCCCGCGGCATCGACGGGTTCGTCTCCGCCGAGACCGAGAACGGGAGCGTGACCGTCCGCAACGTCTCGGGCGTCGACGACGTGCGGACCGAAAACGGGAGCATCGACGTCGGGGTTCCGGCGATACGCGGCGAGACGACCGTCGAGAGCGAGAACGGGAGCGTGACCGCAGCGGTCGCGTCAGACCTGAACGCGGCTCTCGTCGCCACGACGGACTACGGTGACCTCGACGTCGAACTGCCGAACCTCGAGACCGAAATCAGAAGTGAGCAACTGGTCCAAGGGACGCTCGGCGACGGCGGCCCGAAACTCCAGTTCGTCACGGAGAACGGCAGTGTCGAACTCTCGGAACTGCGATAGCGCTTTTCGGTTCAGTTCTCGTCGGTCGCCCCGGCCGCTGTGGAACTGTCCAGTAGCTCCTCGGTAATCGTTCCGCAGAGACCTGCGAGCGCGTTCAACACGTGGAGCGACGCGAACGCGACGACCAGACCGAGGAAGGCGACGCCGACCGCCTCGCCGAAGGTGTCCACGGCGAGTCTGCCCGACTCGAACGGTCCGGCCGTGATGGTCCCGAGGCGGAGACCGACGTAGTAGTTCGACGAGTAGGTCAGCGGCGCGGCCATCAGTCCCACGGACAGCGAGGACAGGGTCGCGAGCGCGGCGAACGAGACGATGCCGAGTCCGAACTTGACCAAGAGGTAGCCGACCGCAATCCACGTCCGGGCGTCGGTCACGAGGCGCTTTGTCGCCGCGAGGACGCCCCCGGAGGTGTCGAGTGACGGCGCTCGAACGTCGGTTCCGAGCAGGCGATTGGCCAGTCCGGCCTCGAACCTCGCCAGCGCGCTCGCGCCCGCCAGCGTCGCCAGCAAAATCGGTATTCCGAACCACGTGACTGCGAGACCGACGCCGAGCGAGAACCCGAACGTCAGACCCACGAAGTACGCGAGACCGAGCGGGAAGGCGAGAACGAGGTATAACAGATTTCGATACGTCTGTGCGCGCACGGGGACGCCGACGAGCGTCGTCGCGGCGTCTCGAAACGTGGTCGTCATGCGTGTCACCGTACTGAAAGCGACGGCAGGTAACTCCGTAAACCGGGTCGGCCAGTCGCTGGCGCGGCGACTCGGGGAAGGATTTTTATACGAGCGCGTACCGGCCGAATCGGACTTCGCCCCCGGCAGAGATGTCATCGTTGGAGAAAGTATATGCTTCGTCGCGTTCCCGTTCGAGACGATGTCCTCCAGACGCAGGTTCCTCCGTGGAGTCGGCGGGGTCGCCGCAGTCGGAACGCTCCTCGGCGGTGCCGCCCACCTCGACGTCGGATTCGTCCGCACGAAACTCGGCGGTGGCTTCGGCGGGTCGCTCGACCTCGATTCGCCGAACGCCGAGGAGTTCGTTCCGCCCGCAGAGTTTGCCGATTACGCCGACCGAATGGGCGAGCAGTACGGCGACGCTTCGCTCCCGTGGCGGGAGCCGGAATCGCTCACCGGCGAGTTCGTCGGCACCTACGCGCGGCAGGCGGACGTGGTACCCAGCGAACGGTTCGGTGTACACGACGCCGCGGTCCTCGTCCACCGACTCGACGACGGTCCTGACGGCGGTGAGGGTCGCGACGACGCCCGCTACCGACTTCGACTCTGGAGCGCCGGGCGTCTCCTCGGGAGGGCGTACGAAGTGGACCCGTGGGGTGTCTACCGGGAACGCCCCGGGTTCACGTGGCTCGAACACGAGGTGGAGGTCGAGCGCGACGACCAACTGTCGGCGGACCGCGCGCTCTCTACGAACGGCGGTCGCCTCGTCGTCGCGGGCGCGAGAGTGACGGTCCCGCGAGGCTCCTACGAGACGGGATTGGAAGGCGGTACGGCCTATCGGTCGCGGTGGGAGGGGTTCCACCGCGGGGAGATTCCGCTCGTCGGAAGCTGTGAACTCTCGTTTCCGGACGGCGAACGCCGACGCCTCGACTGGTCGCTCTCGAACGGCATCGGGATTCGAACGCCGTTCTAGCGGCCGCCGCCCCGGAGTGACCAGAGAATCGCCACCAGACCGACGTTGTACGACGCGACGATTGCCAGAATCGCCATCGCGTCCGACCACGCCAGCGCGGGCGCGAGGAGCGCCTGCAGGGCGAACGGAATCGCAGTGAAACAGGCGATGCCGACCGCCAGCAGCCCCATGGTCGCGCTGCCGTGGCGGCGGTAGCCGCGGTACGCCTGATAGGAGACGAACAGGCCGAGCGCGGCGGAGAGCGACGCCGCCAGCGTGGTGATGTCAGGGGTCATAGATCGCGTACATGATGACTGCGAGACCGAGCAGTTCGGAGGCGGTCGTGGCGAGCGACCGCGTCGCGGGCGATACGGCGACGACGTTCGCGAACGCGAGGCGCAGGAAGATGGGACCGGTCACGAGGAGCGCGAGACCGACCGCCAGCGCCAGCATCGGGCGCGTTCCGTTCCGGCGGTACCCCTCGAACAGCTCGTAGACCACCACCAGCGACAGGCCCGCCGCGACCAGCAGTCCGGCGAGCGCGAGGACGACGACCGTCTCGGAGCCGCCGGTGACCGTCTGGAGGACGACGCCGGGCGTCATTTGAACCCCTCGTAGAGTCTGGTGAAGCGGTCGACCGCGTCCTCGTCGCGGTCCACGTCGATTTCGATGCCGTCCTCGGTCAGTTCGACGGTGACCCGCTGGAGGCACGCTGCGTACACCTCGTAGTGGTGGCCGTCCGGGTCGAGGCGCTGTTCGGCGTCCAGCAGGCGCTGGTCTTCGAGGCGCTCGACTCGCCGGTAGATGGTCGAGGGGGAGGCGTCGCAGACCTCCGCCAAGGCGTCGGCGGATTTCGGCTCCCGGTAGGTGGCCACGAGGATGTCGCGGGCGTACTCGTCGTCGAGCAACTCGAACATCGCCGTGGCGTCCGTCTCGCTCACGGCAGAGACCTCCCGGCGGGTCGTCGGTGTGACTGCCGAGCCGCGGTGACGAGTTGCCGCGACCGACCCGCGGTAGCGAGCCGCGGACGGCGCGGCCAGCATCCGAACCCGAGTCGCGGACGACCCGCTCGGCGGGCGGTTCGAGTCCGCGAGCGAACGCCGAGCGCGTCGAGGCAACGTTGCATTCCCGTCCGACCGTCGATTCGGAGTCGGACGTGTAAAATACTACGGACAGTCTCCGGGCGCGCAAATGTCCGAAAATTTATTGTGAACGGCCAAGAATTCCGTCGTATCTCGATGTCGACCGACAATCGCAGCGCGGCCCCGGCCAGACGGCTCCGGGCCGTCTTCGGCGTCCCGTTCAGGCTCCAGACCTACCGGAACCTGCTGTATCTGGTGCTTTCGTTCCCGCTCGGTCTGGTCTACTTCACGTTCCTGTCGGTCGGTCTCTCGCTGGGCGTCGGTCTCGCCATCACCGTCGTCGGGATTCCGATTCTGCTGGCGGTGTTGGCCGTTTCGACCGGTCTCGCCGGGGTCGAACGGAAGATAGCCACGCTCCTACTCGGCGTCGAAGTGGAGTCGCCGGGGTGGGTCGTGACCGACTCGGGGTCGATAACCGAGCGCTGCAAGCGCCTCGTGACCGACTTCGGGACGTGGAAGGCGCTGGTCTACCTCGGGTCGAAACTGGTCATCGGTCTCGCCGCGTTCGTCTCGGTCACGACTCTGCTCGTGACCTCGGTGAGCATGCTCGCGGTCCCCCTCGTCTACGACCAACCGGGCGTCTACGTCGGCGTCGTGACCGACGCGCCGATTCAGTTCCACCCCTCGCTGTACGTGGTCTGGCGGAACCTGCTCGTGGGCGTCGAGACGGTCGTCAGCGTCGGGTCGTGGCAGGTGCAGACGCTCCCCGCCGCGCTCGGGGTGGCGGGTCTCGGCGTCCTGCTCGGCGTCGCCTCGCTCCACCTGCTCAACGGTCTCGCGCGGTTCTCGGCGTGGTACACGAAACTGCTGCTCGGAGCGAACGCCGAGCGACCGTCGCTACCGCTCTGAAGCGTCGCCGCTTCGAGGGAGTCGGTGGTCGAGGGTCAGACGTCGGCGCTGCGCTCGGCGTGGAACAGTTCGACGAGGAGTCCCGTCGCGCGCTTCTCGGTGCCGTGGGGGACGAAGACGAACGGGATCGGACTGTCGAACGCCCGGTCGCCGTAGAGTCCCCACTCGCCGACCGAGCGGGTCGTCCCCCCGTACGCGATGGGGATGTCCCCCAGTTGGGCGGGTTCGTACTCCGGGACGTACGACTGTTCTATCCAGACCTCGTGGAGTGGCACGTCGAGGTCGTCGGCGAGCGCGCGCTCCAGTCGGTCGTCGTGGTCGAGCAACCACTCGCCGAACGCGTCGAGGTCCGCGTCCACTCGGTCGGCGTAGGCGATGCGGTGTTTCCAGCAGGACTCGGGGAACTGTCGCGACCTGAAGCGGTCGTAGAGCGTCGCCAGCGTGGAGTCCGGCCGGTCGCGCGCCTCGACTCGGAGTCGCTCCATCAGCGTGTTGTCGTCGATGCCCTCCTCCAGCACGTCGTCGGCGGTGACCGGCGGGTCGGCGGCGATGTCGGCGAGTTCGTCGAGGAGCGCGCGGAGCAGGACGTTCGCGTAGACCGACTTGTGGTGCTGGGTCACCCACATGTAGAGCGCGATGCGACCTTCGAGGTAGTTGCCGACGGTGCTGAGCGCCTTGTCCGAGAGCGCGAGTCCCTCGTCGGGGTGGGCGGTGTACGCGCCCACCATCCTGTCGGTGTCGAAACTCAGCACGTCCGCCCCGGTCATCTGGTTGTCCCGAGTGATGTAGTCGAGGCGGTCCACGTCGATGGGCGAGTGGAGAATCTGTGCGCCGACGCCGTACTGCCAGCGACCGCCCCGCTCGAAGCGGAGGCTGTACCCGAGAATGTAGGCACACACCTCGTAGGGGTCGACGCCGAGGTCCCGGAGCGCGTCGGCGTACTCCCGGAGGACGACGAGACAGCCGAGCAGTTCGTGCGCGCTGACCGACCCGAGCGGGTCCTCGATACCGGCGTCCTCGAAGACGGCGACGAGACCGCGGTCGGCGAGACGCGTTCGGAGGTCCTCGGTGTCGATGTACCGCTCGCCGAGGTGCGAGAACGGCGGGTGACCCACGTCGTGGAGCAGACAGGCGCACTCGAGCGTTCGCTGAATCTCGTCGAGCACCGACTCGGGGGTGTCGCGCGTGAAGTACGACTGCGTGCGCAGATTCTCGAAGACGGTGCGCCCGAGGTGGTAGACCCCGAGGCTGTGTTCGAACCGGGTGTGGTTGGCACCGGGATAGACGAGGTTCGTCGCCGAGAGTTGGCGCACGTACCGCAGACGCTGGAACGGGCGGGTATCCACGACGTAATCGAGCAGCGCCTGTTCGAGTTCGACGTACCCGTGAACCGGGTCCTTGATCTGTGTCACGGTCATGGAGCGAAAGCTATCGGAGAGGTCGATTGCATCGGTAACTGGTTGTCAACGGTCGGTACGGTACCGTAGTCGGTCTTTCGATTCCGCCCGAGGGACGAACTCCCGCAGTTCACCGCGAGTGAACGACGGCTCGGGAGAGCGTCGCCCTCGGTATTTTCGTGAAAGTTTTGCCAAGGAGAGCGCGCCGTCGGCGCGCTCGACCGCAGCAAAAGTTTCAGTAGATGAGTTCGTCGTCGTTCTCGACCATGTAGAGGGTCCGAGCGGCGATGTTGACGGCGTGGTCACCGATGCGTTCGATGTCTCGGACCGTCAGCAGCAGACGGGAGACGTCCTCCAGCAGTTGCTCGACCTCTTCCTCCGTGTTGTCCTCCAGTTCGGTCTCGATGAGGTCACGAACCACGATTTCGCTGGCGCGTTCGCACCGACTGTCGAGTTCGTCGTCACGGTCGGCGATAGCGTAACAGGTGTCGGCGTCCTCGTCGGCGTAGGCCACCATCGAGTCCTCTATCATGTCGAGAGTGAACGTGCCGAGTTCCTGAATATCGACCTCGGGGAACACGTCGTGGTTCGCTTCGAGGGTGTACTCGCCGAGGTTGGTCGCGAGGTCGCCGATGCGTTCGAGGTCGGTGATTATCTTGAACGACGCGGCGACGAACCGCAGGTCGCCCGCGACGGGTTGCTGGAGCGCGAGCAGGTCGATGCACTCCTGTTCGAGGTCGAGGTAGAGTTGGTTGACCTCCTCGTCGCCGTCGATGACCTCCCACGCGAGGTCGGTGTCCTTCTGTTCGAGGGCGTCGAGTCCCATGCGAAGTCGCTCCATCACGACCTCGCTCATGTAGAGGACGTTCTCGCGGAGGTCGGTGAGTTTCTGTTGGTAGTCCTCTCGGGGCATAGTTACGAATGGGCGTGTCCCCCTGTTGTACCTTTCGCCCGCGGTAGCTGACCGCCCGCTGACGTTACTCGATGAGCCTGTCGTCGCTCTCGACCATGTAGAAGGTCCGTGCGGCGATGTTGACCCCGTGGTCGCCCACGCGCTCCAGGTCTCGAATCGTCAGCAACACGCGCGACACGTCCTGCAAGAACAGTTCGACCGCTTCGCTGTCGGCCTCGGAGGGCAGTTCGGTCTCGATGAGGTCGCGGACGACGCGTTCGCTGGCGCGCTCACACCGGGCGTCGAGGTCGTCGTCCCGGTCGGCTAGCGCCTCGCAGGCCGCGGCGTCGGCCGTCTCGTAGGCCGTCACTGCGTCAGAGACGAGTTCCGCGGCCCGTTCGCCGAGACTCCGGAGGTCGACGTCCGAGACCACGTCGCGGTCGGCGTACAGCGCGTACTCGCCGAGGTTGGCGGCGAGGTCGGCGACGCGTTCGAGGTCGGTGATAATCTTGAACGACGCGGCGACGAGGCGGAGGTCGGAGGCGACGGGCTGTTGGAGCGCGAGCAGGTCGATGCAGTCCTGTTCGATGTCGAGGTAGAGTCGGTTGATTTCCTCGTCGCCGTCGATGACGTCCCACGCGAGTTCGTGGTCCTGTCGGTCGAGGGCGACGAGACCTGCGCGGAGTCGCGTGACGACGAGGTCCCCCATTTGGACCACGTTCTCCCGGAGGGCTTCGAGTTGGTTCCGATAGGCGGTTCGAGACATGGCAGTCGAAGTCTTTTCGCTTGCTGTCCTGATGAGTCTGTTGCGCGTGGCGGTACGACGGTCGGCGAGTCTGCCCCCGACCTCCTTCGGCATCTGCGGGACTCCACGGTCCGCCGTACCCACCGCGAGCGAGCGACTGCTCCGAAGACGCGGTCCGTCTTCCGGGCCTTTGCTCGCTACGCTCGCAAAGACAGCAAAAATCGCTATCCGAACTTCCCGGTGATGTAGTCCTCGACGCGCTGGCTGTTGGGGTTCTCGAATATCTGGTCGGTCTCGCCGTACTCGACCAGTTCGCCGCCGGTGAGGAAGACGGCGGTCTGGTCGGAGATGCGGGCGGCCTGTTGCATGTTGTGCGTGACGACGACCACGGTGTAATCCTCCGAGAGTTCCTCGATGAGGTCCTCGATTTTGGCGGTGGCGATGGGATCCAGCGCGGACGCCGGTTCGTCCATCAGGATGACCTCGGGGTCCACCGCCAGACACCGACCGATGCAGAGACGCTGCTGTTGGCCACCGGAGAGGCCGAGCGCGTTGTCGTCGAGTCGGTCGCTGACCTCGTCCCAGAGCGCGGCCTGTCGGAGCGACCGCTCGACCAGTTCGTCCTCCTTGTCGGGGTCGGCCCGGCCGAGGAGTCTGTCGAGCAGTCCGTCGTTGATGTCGCCGTGCTTGCGCGGGCCGTAGGCGATGTTGTCCCGAATCGACTTCGGGAAGGGATTGGGTGCCTGAAACACCATGCCGACGCGCTTGCGGAGTTCCACGAGGTTCACGCCGTCTTGGTAAATCTCTTCGCCGTCGATTTCGACCGACCCCTCGACCCGCGCCGAGTTGATGCGGTCGTTCATCCGATTCAGACACCGCAGGAACGTCGATTTCCCACAGCCTGACGGGCCGATGAGCGCCGTGACGCTGTTCTCGGGGATGTCCATCGACACCGACTGGATGGCGTGGTCGTCGCCGTAGAACACGTCGAGGTCTTCGACCGAAATCTTGGGCGCGCCGTCGAACTCGTACTCGATCCACTCGTCTTCGAGTTGCTCTTGGCTCTCCCCGCTGACGGTCGTCGTTTGGCTCTGGCTCTCTGTCTGTTCGTCCGCGCTCGGTTCGCTCTGCTGGAATTCTGCGTTGCTCATTGTTCGAGTTTCCTCCGGAAGTAGATTCGGGAGACGATGCCGACCGCGTAGAACGACAGCACGACGATGAGTAGCACCAGCGCCGTCGCCCACCCGAACGCGGGGTCGGAACTCACGACGCCCGCCGTGATGGTCGCGTAGAGTTTGTAGGGGAGGGCGGTGATGCTGTCCAACAGCGCCGGGTTCGCCACGAACGGCGGACTCGACGTGAACTGGAAGCCCCTCAGCACGCGGGGGCCGCTGGTGACTTGGGGCGACCCGGTCGCCACCAGCAGGATGGGTGCGGTCTCGCCCGCGATACGGCCGACGCCGAGGATGACGCCCGTGATGACGCCGGGCATCGCGGCCGGGATGACGACGCTCTTGATGGTCTCCCACTGGCTGACGCCCAGCGCCGCGCTGGCGTCGCGGTACTCGTCGGGGACCGTCATGATGGCCTCGCGACTGGTGATGAGTACCAGCGGGAGGAGCATGAACCCCAGCACCAACTGGCCCGCCAGCAGCGAGAAGCTGTTGCCCAGTCGCGGGACGAGGAACGCGAAGCCGAACAGGCCGTAGACGATGCTCGGCGTGCTCCACAGCCCGTTGGTCGCTATCTCGACCGCACGCGTGAACCCGCCCTGCTCGGCGTACTCGGTGAGGAACACCGCCGCGCCGACGCCCAGCGGGACCGCGAACAGCACTGCGCCGACGACCAGCCAGACCGTCCCGACGATGGAGGGCAGGACGCCGTTCATCACGTCCTGAGACAGCGAGTAGCCGTTCATCGTGAACGGCCAGTAGAACCAGACGCCGGGTACCTCGAAGATGAGGTACTGGTCGAACCCGGGCACGTGGAACCAGAAGGCCGGTTCGCTGAACAGGCCGATTTTGATGCCCTCGACCATCCGCGACCAGCCCTTCCCGGCGACGAACAGGACGAGCAGCAGCAGAACGCCGAGCATGCCGAAGGCGTTCAGACCCACGAGCAGGTACGCCCCGGCCTGTCGTCCCCGAGTGCCGAAGCCCTCGTGGGCCTTCGCGGCCGCCCACGCGCAGACGAGTCCCGCGAAGATGGTCAACACCGGGCCGACCACGGGACCGGTGAAGGTGGCCGAGAAGCCCTCGGGTGCCCACTCCCACCCGGTCGTCAACACGTCGGTCAGGAACAGCGCGCCCACGAGGACCGAGAGCGCACCCGCCGGGAGCGTGGACCCGACGTCCTCGCGCGGGAGGACCGTCACCGCGGCCACGCCGACGCCGACCAGTATCGCCGCGGGGAGCCAACCCACGAGACCCAGACCGAGCGTCTGGGAGGCGACGAGTCCGCCGGCGACCACGCCGACGAGACCGAACAGACCCCCGGTGAGCAGTCCGGCGCTCCGGTTGGGCGTCGTCTCCACGTACCCGAACCGGGACGCGAGTCCGAGCGCCACGACGCCGACGCCAGCGAGGACGAGACTCGCCCCGTAGAGGTTGAACAGCGTCACGCCGAAGAACTGACTCTCGACTTCGGTCCACTGGAAGATGGCCGCGAAGCCGAGGACGACCGACAGCACGTCGAGACCGACGACGCCGGACGCGACTCGCTCGGCGAGTGAGGACTCGTCGGCGACCAGATCGTTCGTCTCGTAGCTCATTGGCTTCCCCCGAGTTTACGCTCCATGTGCGCTTCCACGAATTGCGAGGCGATACTGAGTCCGAGGACCGTCACGAACAACACGACACCGGCCGCGAACAGCGCCGACATCTGGTTCCCGGAGGCGACGCCGTACTGCCCGGCGATGAGGCTGGTGAGCGTCTCGGTCCCCCGGAACACGTCGTAGATGGGGTCGGGCAGGACCTGCTGGTGGGGGAGCATCACGGTGACGGCCATCGTCTCGCCCACCGCCCGGCCGACGCCGAGCAGGACCGCGGCCGAGACGCCCGAGAACGACGCCGGGATGGTGACGCTCTTGATGGTCTGCCAGTCGGTCGCGCCGAGCGCGAGCGACCCGCTCTTCATCGACTCGGGCACGCTCCCGATGGCGTCCTCGGCGACCGAGACCACCGTCGGCAGGGCCATCACGCCGATGACCAGCGCGGCCCCGAACAGACTGCCGAAGTTCGCCAACTCCAACTCCTCCATCATGTACGTGTTGATGATGACGTAGCCGATGAACCCGTAGACGATGGAGGGGACCCCGGCCAGAATCTCGATGCCGGGCTTGATGACCTCCCGCGCCCACCGGGGCGCGATTTCGCTGATGAACAGCGCCCCGGCCACGCCGAGGGGTCCGGCGATGGCCATCGCGAGGACGGTCGTCACGAGCGTCCCCCACATCATCGGCACCAGCGAGTAGACGCCCTCGCTGGTACTCCACAGCGGTTTCTGGGTCCGGAACAGCAGGTCGAGTCCCATCGCCTGAAACACCGGAATCGCCCGCAAGACGAGGTAGACAGTGATGAGACCGAGGATGACGATAGTCGAAGCCGTCATCAGGAACATCAGTAGCTTCGCGGTGTTCGCCTGATGGGATTTCCATCCGTAGGCCGCGACGGCGAAGAACGCCAACAGCGGGAAGACCGTGTACGCGGGCGCGACGAGGAACGCCGCCATCGTGAGGAGTACCGAGACGATAGCCGCGCCGTCGACGAACTGCGCCCCGCGGTCCATGTCGGAGACTGTCGCGCGCGCGGACCGGACGCGGGTGTCGATGCTTCCTATCATTTAGTGTCCGGAAGCTTATCGAGTTGGTTCGTCCGTCGTTCGTCCGTCAGCATCGCGTACCCGGACGGTTCGACGAAGTTCTGTTGGCCGAAGTCGCTCACCAGCATCCGGAGGAACGCGGCCTCCTTCTCCGAGGTTCCGTCGTAGGTGTAGCAGTGGAGGTCGCGCGAGAGCGGATAGTTCTCGTCGGCGAGGTTCTTCCCGGGTTCGTACACCTTGCCGTCGAACTCCAGTTTGATGGCGGCGACCTCGCTGGTGACGAACGCCAGCGCCATGTACGCGATGGCGTTGTTCGAGCGCGCGACGATGGTCTTGACCTGCTGGTTCTGGCCCTTCCGCACGTCCACACCCTGCATCTTCGCGTTGGGGCCGCCGAGCATGTTCACCCGGAACGCGGTGTCGGTCCCCGACCCCTCGGCCCGACCGATCGCCTGAATCTCCTTGTCCTCTCCGTTGTACGCGTCTATCTCCGACCAGTTCTCTATCTCGCCCGTGTAGATTTTCCGGACCTGCTCGGCGGTCAGTTTGTCCACGCCCGCCTCCCGAATCTCCTTGCTGACCACGATCGGTTGGGCGTCCACGCCGACGACGTGGTCGGTGTACTTCTCCAGTTCCGACTGGCTCAGGTCCGGGAGTTCGGCCTTCACGGGTGCGCTCGCGTTGCCGATGTCCACGAGACCGTTCTTGAGCTTTTCCAGACCGGTCCCGGAGTGGCTCAGACCGACGTTCACTTTGAACGGTGGGGTGGACCCCGACGCCTCGAACCCGTACTTCCCGGCCCAGTAGGTCGCCAGTCGTTCGTCGGTCTCGATACCGTACTTGCCCGGTCCCCAGTACTCCTCGTCGTCGGCGGGTGGGTTGGAGTTCCACACCGACGCGGCTTTGCTCGTTATCGGGTACACCGTCGAGGAGCCACCCGATTTCAGTTGCTCCGAGGACGACCCGTCGGACTCTCCGGACGTCGTCGTCGCTCGCCCTCGGCTACCGGGCGGTGTCGAACTCGTGCTGATACATCCAGCCAGTGAGGCGATAGCGCCACCCCCTCCAAGCAGAACAGTTCGACGGTCGATAGAGGGTTTTTCCCGCATTACGATTGTCTTGCCCAAGGCCAAGTAAATACCCTTCTATTATATCTATATAGACGTATTTACCCATGCATACACAGGGTGTCGTTCCGTCGGGTTCTGTTACGAGACCCCACGACTAGCCACCTCAGGCCGAGAGCCGACGATGTATCACGACCGAACAACTAGCTCGTACTGAGACCGAATCGCGTCCGTCACGAAATATCGCCTAGCAACCGCTCCTGTATATAGATTTGAGTAGATTTATTGTGTATCGGTTCGGCTATCGACATATGGAAACCCGGAAGGTCCAGGTCACGGGCGGTTCCACGTTCACGGTCTCCATCCCGAAGGGATGGGCGACGGAGAACGGCATCGAAGCGGGCGACCGCATCGAGTTCCACCCGGAAGGTGACTCGCTGCTGCTCTCGCCGCGTTCGGCCCAGGACACCGTCGAGGGGACGGTCGATATCACCGACCTCGAAGGGACGGAACTCATGCGGACGGTGTTTACGCTGTACGTCAGCGGCTTCGACATCATCAACCTCGAAGCGACGCGCGTGACGCCCGACCAGCGCCGGACGGTTCGAGACGCCACGCAGGGTCTCGTCGGTCTCGAAGTCATCGAGGAGACGGCCGACCGAGTGGTCCTGCAGGACCTGCTCGACTCCTCGGAACTCTCGATTCACAACGCCATCACCCGGATGCGACTCGTCTCGGCCACGATGCTACAGGACGCGGTGACCGCACTGATCGAAAACGACGACAGTCTCGCCACGGACGTCATCGAGCGCGACGACGACGTGGACCGACTCTGGTTCATGATCTCGCGGGTGTTCCGGTCGGCGCTCCGCAACCCCAGCACCGCGGCCGACATCGGCATGCCGCGCGAGACGTGTTTCGACTACCACTCCAGCGCCCGCCAGTTGGAGCGCATCGCGGACCACGCGGCCAAGATCGGCCAGTTGAGCCTCAACCTCGACGAGGTTCCCGAGGACGTGGCCGAAGCGCTCGAAGACCTCCACGAGGAGGCCGCCAACATCGTGGAGATGGCGATGGACGCGCTGCTCGAAGAGGACGGCGAGGAGGCGACGCGCCTCGGGAACGAGGCCCGCGAGCGCGTTCGCGGCGTGGACGAACACACCCGCGCGGTGGACGACCTCATCCGAGAGATGGACGCCCAGCGCGCCCAGTACCTGAGTCTCGTCGTGGACTCGCTGTCCCGTAGCGCCGACTACGGCGGAAACATCGCCGAGACCGCGCTCCAGAAGGCCGCACCCCGACCCGAAAAGTAGCGTGGCCCGACGTTCGCGGTCGGCGTTCGCCGGGTCCTCACTGCGATAGACTCACCGAGTTTTCGAAGGCCTACAGTTCGCCGAGTTTCCGGAGGAGTTGGCCCTGATACTCGCGGTCGCTCTCGACGCCCTTCACTTCGAGGACGTTGCGTTCGAGTTTGTCGCGAGCGACGTTGAACGCCTGTTCGGCCCCGTACCCCTCGCCCGACCCCGCGACCTGTCCGCGGTTGGTCCGGAGGCGAATCTTACACTGGATGAGCGGCGTGCCGCGGAGTCGCTCCTTGTGTTCGTGGAACCGAACGTGGGCGTGGCGCACCTGCATCTTGCCGTACTTCTCGGTTATCTCCTCGATGGACGACCGAATCGACTCCCTGCTGAGCGTGTCGAGCAGGTTCACGTTGGTAATCTGGACGTCCAGCACCTCCTCCTCGGTGTACGACAGTGCCCGCAGCACGTCGGTCTTGGTGATGACGCCGCCCACGACTCGGTCGTCGTCCTCCGGCGTGACGACCAGTCCGGAGTAGTCGTTCTCGAACATGCGTTCGACGGCCGCGCGCACGGTCTCGTCCAGTTGCGTGGTCGTCGCGGGACTCGACATCACGTCGTACACCGGCAGGTCGAGGAGTCGGTCGCCCTCGCCGGACCGGTCGCCGCGCGTGGTCTTCTGGACGTTCCGGGTGGCGAACTCCACGACGTCGTGCGTGGTGACGACGCCGGTCAGGAAGCCGTCCTCGTCCACGACGGGGAGTCGAGAGATGCCGTGTTCGCGCAGGCGATTGATGGCCTGCCCGAGCGTCGCGTCCTCGTCGATGGTAATCACGTTCTCGGTGTAGATCTGCTCGACGGTCAGCGAGTCGAGATGTTCGAGCACCGCTTCGAGGATGAGGTCCTCGCTGACGACCCCCCAGAGCGACCCCGACTCGAAGACGGGCGCGACTTTGGTACCGCCCTCGACGAGCGAACGCGCGACGTCTCGAACGTCGTCGGTTCGGTCCACCTTGGGCGCGGACTTGGTGAGCGTCTCGATTTTGGTGTGGTCCTCGATGTGGGAGCGGAGCAGTTGCTTCTGCGTGATGACCCCCTCGTACTCGCCGGACTTGGTCACGATGATACCTTTCGGGTTCTCGTCTTCGAAGACGGACCGGGCCTTGCCGACGTTCGATGCGGCGTCTAACTCGGTGAAGTCCGTCGTTGCTATATCAGCGATGTCCATCGTCGCGTGAACCTACGTCTCCTGTGATAATGAAACTTAGCAGAGTTATCGAATTTCGGGAATCCGGGGGTACGACGGCCGATTCCCCCTCCGACGGGGGTTTTTTGCCGACGCCGACCGTACTCGGTCGAGTGATACCCGACATCGGTGCCGCGTTCGGCCAGTACACCTACCTCCTGACCGAAGTCGTCTGGGGAACCGTGGCGGTAGGACTCCTTTACCGGGCCGGTGCGTTGGTACAGGCCGCCCGAACTATCGGGGCGCTCTATCCAATCGCCTATTTGTGGGACTGGTACACCCTCCGTATCGGCGTGTTCGAGATTCCCCTTCGGACCGGGGTAGAACTCCTCGGCATCCCGATAGAGGAACACCTGTTCATGGTGGTCGTTCCGGCGCTGGTTCTCGGAATACACGAGACCCTCCGAAGTACCGACGAACGACACCCATCGTCCGGGACGGCCGAAAACCGGGTGTAAGCGGCGGTTACCGCGGGACGGCGAGTAGATGGAACGGACGTGCAACTGTTCGTAAGCAACGGTTTCTAACAGGTAAATGGTGAATAACAAAGACTAATCCGGGCGATGTGTCTTATCCATGCTGGGTTACGAGCAAGGGGTGGCATAGTAATGAGCACCATTGGTGACTCATCCGGAACAGAAAGCACCGAACCGGAGGAGACTCCGGACCAGCAGGATTCGGCTGTCGCGGAATCGCAAGTCTCCGACGTCGTCGACTCCGAGGACGACGAGCAGACCGAGGAGGAACTCTCGCGCGATCTCGTCTTCGACGTTCTCAAGAACCGACGACGACGGTACGCCCTCCACTATCTCCGTCGCGCGGACGACTCGGTCCAGTTGTCCGAGTTGGCCGAGCAGGTGGCGGCGTGGGAGAACGACATCACGGTAGACGCTATTTCCGCGGCAGAACGCAAACGGGTATACACTGCGCTATACCAGTCCCACCTCCCCAAGTTAGACGACGCGGGCATCGTGGCGTACAACCAGAATCGCGGTATCGTCGAACTCTCGGACGCGGCCGAACAACTCGACGTGTACCTCGACCTCGAATCCCGACCCGACATTCCGTGGTGTAACTGGTATCTGGGACTCGCCGTCGGGGGTCTCGGTCTCCTCACGGGCGCGTGGCTCGGTCTCCCGCCGATCGGAGGGGTCCCGGACGTCGTGCTGGCTACCGTCATCGTGGCCGCTTTCGGTTCGATAGCGGTCGCGCACACGTACTACGCGCGCCTCGCGAGCGGATCGGGCGAAACGCCGCCGGAGATTCAGGATTCGTAGACATGGAGGAGGCAGTGCGGTCCGACGAAGCCGCGGCCGACGACGAACTAACGGACGGCCCGTTCGCGGCCGGAACGCAGACGCTCGTCCGCGCGCCGACGGACGCCGACCCGGTCTCCGCCCTGCCCGAACGTGCGTTCGACAATCTCCTCGTGGTCTCGGCACGCGACCATCCGAACCGACTCCAGACGCGTCTCGAACGCGCCGGACACGATCCCGCCAACGTCGGCGTCGTTCCGGTGATTCCCACGGCGGACGAGTACGAGGGCGACCTCTGGACGACCGACCCCGTCAATCCCGACGACCTGACCGGACTGGCCATGCGGTTCTCCGACGCGATGCAGTACGTCGAACCCGGTCGCGGGTGGGTCCTGACGGACGCGCTCGGCGTCCTCCTCACATATACCGACGACGCGCGCGTGAGTCGCTTTTTCCAGACCGTGATCAGTCGAGTCCGAACGCAGGACGTTCACGGCGTCTACTGCGCGAACCCGGACGTGATAGCCGACGAGACCTACGGACGACTCCGGGCGATGTGCGACGCGGAGTACGAACTCGGGTAGCGCCCCCTTCTCGCCGGTTGGTCGCCCTTATCGTGACTTCAGGCACCGCCTACGCGGGTCACGGCGACCCCCTCTCCCGTAGAAGTTGAAAAGTAAACTTAAAATTTTGGATGGTTACAAGCTGTTTGGAACCATTCATTATATATACAACACTACCGGGCGGACCACCGAGTGGTTCCGATGGATTCAGACAAGTATCCGCCCGAGGACGGCCGACGGCGGTTCGTGAAAGGCGTCGTCGGCTCGGCGACGCTCGCCAGTGTCGGTACCGGTGCCACCGCCGTCCTGAACTCGGCCACCTCCGTGGCCGGTGGGACCGGCGGGCCGACGGACTACGTCGGCATCGAGAACACCGACGGTCCCGCCCCGCGCGGGATGCCCCTCGTTCCACTCACCATCGACGACGAGGGGTACCTGAAGGGCGTCTGGCCCGAAGTCAAAGAGCGGGAACTGAAAGACGGTAGCACCGTCACGATTACCGAACAGGATATCGGCGGCGTCACGTACACCGGACGATGGTTCCAGTACTGCGGCGTCCAGTCGGCGCAGGGGTTGCGGCCCGACGCCGACCAAGACAACTTCCTGCGGTCCAAGCCCGGTCTCTACGAGTGGCAGGCCGACCACGAACCCGGCCAGAAACTCCACGTGGACGACTTCGCCGACTACGAGGAGTGGAGTAACGACATCGGGTCGGCGGGTGCAGGCAAGCCCGCCCAGACGACGTGGCGCTCGCAGTCGGAGGGCGAGCAGGACGTGCAGGAACTCCCGGTGCAGGTGCTGCGCTCGCCGAAGGTGTCGGACCTCCCCTCGAAGGGTGACGCCGCCGACTTCCTGCGTGCGGCCACCGAGTCGGACTTCATCGCGTGGCTCGACAAGTGTACCCACTTCTGTTGCACGCCGGGGTTCAACTCCTCGCGGGACGCGGCGAAGTTCGACGCGGTCGACGCGGTGTACTGCCAGTGTCACCAGTCGGTGTACGACCCGTTCTCTCCGGTCGAGTTGTCGTTCAACGCCTTCCCGCGACCCGGCTAACGCAGAACGGGAGTGAGACTGGCAGAAATCTCTCGTCCCAACTAACTGAATGTGGTCGAAACTGGACACTCGATTCAGGACCGGCCGCTTGCGAATTTGGCGAAGTGAAAAGTGGAGTGGGTTTGGGCAGATTTGAACTGCCGGCCTCCTCCATGTCAAGGAGGTGTCATAACCAACTAGACCACAAACCCATGTTGGTGCGGCCTTCGTCGGACGCATTTCTTCGTTTGGCCGGGGGATAATTGAACCTTTCGGATTCGGCCGCGTTCTGGCGATTTTCCATGAGGGTCTGAGTCGCTGTGACGACTAGGGCCGTCACCGTCCACTACGCACACCGACGAGTCGGCGTCGGGCGGACGGCTTACCGGATCAGTCGAGTGAAAGGAGTCTGCGGGAAGCACCGACCAAGCCCGCCTAAATCTCCAGAAGCGTTCCGAAGGATACTCGTAAGAAATGAATTTCCGTCTCGAGTTCGACGACCGTCGTCCCGTCGAGCGCGTTCCGTGGTCCGAACCCGGAGCGTCGCCCACCTCTCCGCGCTCCCCGTTCCCCACCCCGACACATTTAAGACGATGTACGATTGTGTTCATTGTAAGACGAAGAAGTACATTGGTGATTCCAAATGCAGGACTACATCGAACGCGTCACCGACGGCGAGGACCTCACACTCGACGAAGCGCGAGAAGCGGCCACGGCCGTCTTCGACGGCGCGACCGAGGCCCAAATCGGCGCACTGCTCACCGCCCTCCGAGCGAAGGGCGAGACCGAGACCGAAATCGCCGGGTTCGCACAGGGGATGCGCGACGCCGCCCGCACCATCGACCCCGACCGCTCGCCGCTGGTGGACACCTGCGGGACCGGCGGCGACGACTACAACACCATCAACGTCTCGACCACGAGCGCCATCGTCACGTCAGCGGCGGGCGTTCCGGTCGCCAAACACGGTAACTACTCGGTCTCCTCGTCGTCGGGGAGCAGCGACGTGCTGGAGGAGGTCGGCGTCGACCTCGACGCGGACCCGCAGGCGGTCGAGGCCACCATCGAAGACAACGACATCGGCTACATGCACGCGCCGGCGTTCCACCCGGCGATGAAGGCCGTCATCGGCCCTCGCAGAGAACTCGGCATGCGAACCGTGTTCAACGTCCTCGGGCCGCTGACGAACCCCGCGGGTGCCGACGCACAGGTCGTCGGCGTCTTCGACGACGACCTCGTCCCGGTCATCGCCCGCTCGCTCGCCAAGATGGACGTCGAGCGCGCGCTGGTCGTCCACGGTTCCGGCATGGACGAAATCGCTATCCACGACGAGACGACCGTCGCGGAACTCGACGGCGGCGACATCGAGGAGTACACCATCACCCCCGACGACATCGGTCTCCAGCGCCACGACGTGGCCGACGTGGCGGGCGGTACTCCCGAGGAGAACGCCGCCGACCTCCGCGGCATCGTCGAGGGCGAGGTTACCGGCGCGAAGCGCGACATCATCCTCGCCAACGCCGGTGCGGCCATCTACGTGGCGGGCGCGGCCGACTCCCTCGAAGACGGTGCCGAACTCGCGGCGAAGGCCATCGACGACGGCGCGGCCGCCGAACAACTCGACGAACTCGGTCGCTCCGTGAGAGCATGACGCGCACGAAAATCTGTGGTCTCACCCGCCGCGAGGACCTCGAAGTGGCCGTCGAGGCGGGCGCGGACGCGGTCGGCCTGCTCGTTGACGTGCCGGTGGACTCCCCGCGAGAAATCGACGTACAGCGCGCGGTCGAACTCGCCGACGCGGCCCCGCCGTTCGTCACGACCGTACTCGTGACGATGCCCGACTCGCCCGAGCGCGCGGTCGAACTCGTCCGAGCGGTCGAACCCGACGCGCTCCAGATTCACGGCGAACTGGGCGCTGGCGACCTCGCGTACCTGACCGCGACCGTCGAAGCGAAGGTACTCAAAGTCGTGGACGCCGCCGACCCCGAACAGGCCCGGCGCTACGACGAGGTGGCCGACGGACTGCTGGTCGATTCGGTGGACGACGAGGGTGCGGGCGGTACCGGCCGAACCCACGACTGGGAGCGGACCGCCGAACTCGCCGCGACGCTCGACTCACCGGTGGTCCTCGCAGGCGGTCTGACGCCCGCGAACGTGGCCGACGCCGTCCGCGCCGTCGAACCGTTCGCCGTGGACGTGGCGAGCGGCGTGGAGGCCGACGACGTGGAATCCGTCCCCGGTCGAAAGGACCCGGACGCGGTCGCCGAGTTCGTGACGGCCGCGAAACGCGCCCGGACGACTCCGACGCCATGAACCTCGAACGCGAGCAGTTCACGGACCTCGCCGGGCACGACGACCCGGCCGTCGTTCGAGTCGAGGCGCAACTCGACGTAGCGACGACTCCGCTGTCGGCCTACGCGGCGCTGACCGGGCGCTCGACCGCGACCGACCCCTCGGAGTACGCCTTCCTGCTGGAGAGCGCCGAGAAGACCGCGTCCAGCGACCCCGACGGCGCGTTCTCGCCGGACGCGTCGGGCGACCGCCACGCCCGTTACTCCTACGTCGGCTACGACCCCGAGGCGGTCGTGACGGTGGACCCCGAAGACGTGCAGGTCGAATCGCTCGGCGGCCGGGCCGCGAGGTACGTCTCGGCCGACCACGAGGGCGACGCGCTCGACGCGCTCCGGTCGGCCATGCCGGACGCCGTACAGCGCGGGTTCCCCGACGGGGACCGCCAGCACTTCGAGGGCGGACTGGTCGGATTTCTGGCCTACGACGCGGTGTACGACCTCTGGCTCGACGAGGTCGGCGTCCTGCCGAGCGAAGCGAAGCAGGGCTCGACGGACGAGAAGCGCGAGTCCGTCGGCGTCGAGCGTCCCGACTCTCGATTCCCGGACGCCCAGTTCGTCCTGAACACCAAGACCGTCGCGTTCGACCACCGGGAGGGGACGGTCTCGCTCGTGTTCACGCCGCTGGTCGGGCCGGAGGACGACCCCGGTGCGGTCTACGACGAACTCCGCGCGGAGGCCGACCGCGTGGCCGACCTGCTCGAATCGGCCGACGCCCCCGAGACGGGCGGATTCGTCCGGGAGTCGGCGACTGCCGGGCCGCGAGACGAGTACGAACAGGCGGTCCGAACCGCGAAAGAACACGTCCTCGACGGTGATATCTACCAAGGCGTCATCTCTCGAAAGCGCGAGTTACACGGAGACGTGGACCCCCTCGGCTTCTACGAGGCGCTCCGAGACGTGAATCCCTCGCCGTACATGTACCTGCTCGGCTACGACGACCTGACCGTGGTCGGCGCGAGTCCCGAGACGCTGGTCTCGGTCCGGGGCCGCGAGGTGATGGCCAACCCCATCGCCGGGACCTGCTCGCGGGGGTCGAGTCCGGTCGAGGACCGCCGTCTGGCGGGCGAGATGCTCGCCGACGGGAAAGAGCGGGCCGAACACACGATGCTGGTGGACCTCGCACGCAACGACGTTCGCCGGGTCAGCGAACCCGGAAGCGTACAGGTCGAGGAGTTCATGAACGTCCTCAAGTACAGTCACGTCCAGCACATCGAGAGTACGGTGACGGGTCGCCTCGACGATAGTTCCGACTCCTTCGACGCGACCCGGGCGTCGTTCCCCGCCGGGACCCTCTCGGGCGCACCGAAGATTCGCGCGATGGAGATAATCGACGACCTCGAACTCTCGGCCCGCGGTCTCTACGGCGGGGGCGTCGGCTACTACTCGTGGTCCGGCGACGCGGACTTCGCTATCGTCATCCGGACCGCGACGGTCGAGTCCGACGCGACGGTCGGCGACGCGGGTAGCGACCGAATCACGGTGCAGGCGGGAGCGGGCATCGTCGCGGACAGCGACCCCGCCGCCGAGTACGAGGAGACCGAGCAGAAGATGGACGGGGTGCTGACCGCCCTCGAACGCATCGAGGAGACGGACGCGGCCGACGCCACCGACGCTCCGGAGGTGGGACGATGACGGCGAGCGCCGGAATCGGGGCATCGACCACCGACCTGCAGGTCCTCTTCGTGGACAACTTCGACTCGTTCACCTACAACCTCGTGGAGTACACGAGCGAGTTCGCCGAGACGGAGGTCGTCCGAAACACCGCCTCGCTCGCCGACGTGCGCGAGGCCGACCCGGACGCCGTCGTCGTCTCGCCGGGACCGGGTCACCCGAAGAACGACCGCGACGTGGGGGTCACGCTCGACGTGTTCCGCGAGGTGAGTCCCGAAGTGCCGACGCTCGGCGTGTGTCTCGGTCTGGAAGCCGCGGTCTACGCCTACGGCGGGTCGGTCGGCCGCGCGCCCGAACCGATTCACGGCAAGGCGTTCCCCGTTGACCACGACGAGCGGGGGGTCTACGCGGGACTGGAGCAGGGATTCCGCGCCGGTCGGTACCACTCCCTAGTGGCGACCGAGGTGCCGGACTGCTTCGAGGTGACCGCGACGACCGACCACGAGGGAGACGAACTCGTGATGGGCGTGCGCCACCGGGAGCATCCGATTCGTTGCGTCCAGTTCCACCCCGAGAGCGTCCTGACGGCCGTCGGCCACGACGTGATTCGGAACTTCCTCGACGGCGTCGCGTAGCGTCGCTGGTGGGTCGTCGCTTTGCACAGCCTTCTCAGGGTAGTCGGACTGGCGGTCGCGGGGTCATCGACGCTGGTGACTGAGTCGCCACCGCCCTGTCCGCAACCGCGCGAAGCGTCCGGGTGGGATTGGCCCCGG
This sequence comes from Halorussus aquaticus, assembly GCF_024218795.1. Lineage (GTDB taxonomy): Archaea > Halobacteriota > Halobacteria > Halobacteriales > Haladaptataceae > Halorussus > Halorussus aquaticus. The sequence goes on along the minus strand of NZ_CP100400.1, from coordinate 351,425 downwards.
CTTCGTACCTAAACCTTCGGTCGCGCTACAGCAGGACACCGGTCGTGTAGAGCGCTCCGACGACCACGATAGCGACGAGGAGGAGTTTCCACGCGACGTTCAGGAGGATTCGGCCGACCAGTACGACGGCCGCGAGCGCGACGAGTCCGACCAGTAGTTTCCCCAGCGGCGTTGCAAGCAGCCCGGCCGCGAGTACGAGAGTCATGGTAGCATCGAGGCGACCGGACCACCGTAAACGTATCGGCAACGAAACATCGTCTCAGCCGCCGAAACCGAGAGGCTGAAGCGCGATACCATTGTCATTCCCGAAGGCCGTCTAGTTCGCTGACTACTTTCACCGAGGTCTACATACTCTTATTAGGGTCCGGACGCTATGGTTTAGTGACAACCGGACAGCCGTGAATCCACCCCGTCCGCTCGGGCGGGACGGTCGCGGTAGCGTACAATTTGGAACAGAGGCATCGCACTCCAAATAAACTTGCAGAAGTTAAAGAAATGTTTATCTGGGTGGCCTCAGAACGAAATCTCCGTCACGAATGAAACGCACAACCCCCTGCAGAGAAACGAGATTCGACGTACAGACGCCCGAGGTGACCGACGCATGAGCGGTGCGGGTGAACTCACGGCCGACGAACTCACGCTCCCCATCAAGCGAACCGAGGGAGAGACGCTCGACGACCGACTGACCAGCAACGCCTACCACAACATCCTCCCGGCGCGCTACCTCCGAAAGAACGCTGACGGGAACCTCATCGAGGAGCAAGAGGACCTCTTCCCGCGCGTCGCCGAGAACATCGCGCTCGCCGAGGCCGTCTACGAGGCCGAGAAGCGCGACGAGGAAGTCACGGTCACGCCGGACCAGCTCAAGCCCGACCACCCCCGGCGCGACGAACTCGCCGAGGAAGTGTTCGGCGCGGGCACGGCGGCCGACGACGACGTCGAAACGACGCTCTCGGTCTACAACGTCAACAAGTTCTCCTACGAGACGGTCGTCCCGGAACTCCCCGACGAGATTCGCGACCACGTCGAGGACGTGCGCGAGGAGTTCCAGACCCTGATGGAAGACCTCTCGTTCATGCCGAACTCGCCCACGCTGATGAACGCGGGCGACGAACTCCAGCAGCTCTCGGCCTGTTTCGTGGACTCCCCGGCCGACGACATCGACGACATCCACCAGACCGCGAAGGAGGCCGCGCAGGTCTTCCAGTCCGGCGGCGGTATGGGCTACGCCTTCTGGAAGCTCCGACCCTACGGCGACGCGGTGGGTAGCACGGGGGGCATCGCCTCCGGCCCCATCACGTTCATGCGGACCTACGACCAGATGTGCGAGACCATCGCGCAGGGCGGTGCCCGGCGCGGCGCACAGATGGGCGTCATGCGCGTCTCGCACCCCGACGTCATCCAGTTCATCCACGCCAAGAACAAGGACGTCAGCCTCGCGGAGACCCTCCGTCTGAACGACCCGGACGACTACACCCACAACTCGTTCGAGGAGGCCCTCGAAGAGGCCCGCGAACTCATCGACGAGGACGGGCGCGTGCCCAAGCACCTCCGGAACGCCGCCGAAGGTCACCTCTCGAACTTCAACATCTCCGTCGGCATCACCGACGACTTCATGGAGGCCGTCCAGAACGGCGAGGAGTTCACCTTCACGAATCCGCGGACCGGCGAACCCCACGTCGCCACCGAACACACGAAGGAGCTCTACGAGATGTTCGACCTCGGCGAACACGTCGAGGTCGGCGAGGAACTCTCGATTCCGGCCGGACTCGTCTGGGACCGCATCGTGGACGGTGCCCACGAGAACGGCGAACCCGGCGTCATCTACCTCGAACGGGTCAACAAGGAGCACTCGTTCGACGTGGAGGAGCATCCCGACCACCGGATTCTGGCGACCAACCCGTGCGGCGAGCAACCGCTCGAAGAGTACGAGGCCTGTAACCTCGGCCACATCAACCTCTCGACGCTCGCCGACACCGACGCGCCCGACTGGCGCGTCTGGTACGACGACCACGGCGACGAGTACGACAGCTTCGAGGACGCCGTAGACGCCTTCCTCACCGACGCGATGGCGTGGGACGACTTCGACCACCGCATCGAGTACGGCACCCGCTTCCTCGAGAACGTCGTCACGATGTCGGACTTCCCGGTCGACAAGATCGAGCAGAAGGTCCGGGAGATGCGCAAGATCGGTCTCGGCGTCATGGGACTGGCCCAGCTCTACATCCAGTTGGGCGTCGAGTACGGGAGCGACGCCGGGAACGAAATCGCTCGCCAGCTGATGCGCTACATCAACAACGAGTCGAAGTGGACCTCCCACGAACTCGCCGAGGAGCGCGGCTCCTTCGACGAGTGGGACAACTCGAAGTACGCGAACCCCACCGAGTACCGCGAGTGGTTCGAGAAGCAGACCGGCCTGAGCGCCGACGACTGGGAGGACGGCTTCGCGGTCCGCAACCACAACACGACCACCATCGCGCCGACCGGCACGACTTCGATGGTCGGGAACACCACGGGCGGCTGCGAACCCATCTACAACGTCGCCTACTACAAGAACGTCTCAGACGACGTGCAGGGTGACGAGATGCTCGTGGAGTTCGACGACTACTTCCTGCGGACGCTGAAGGACAACGACATCGACGTCGAGGAGGTCAAGCGCGAGGCACAGGAGCAGATGGCGAGCAACGAGTTCGACGGCGTCGAGGGACTCGAAACCGTCCCGGACGCCATCGGCGAACTGTTCGTCGTGACCTCCGACCTCTCGGGCAAGGACCACGCCGCGGTCCAGTGCGCCTGTCAGGAGGGCGTGGACTCGGCCATCTCGAAGACGTGCAACTTCCCCAACGACGCCAGCAAGGAGGACATGCAGGAGGTCTTCGAGTACATCTACGAGAACGGCGGCAAGGGCGTGACCGTCTACCGCGACGGCACTCGTTCCAAGCAGGTTCTCACCACTCGCGCGGACAACAAGGAGTTCGCGGACGAGTCGGAGGCCGCCGAGCAACTCGTCGAGCAGATTCGAGAGGTCTTCGGCGGCATCGAAGGCTTCGTCGAGAGCGACGAGGTTCAGGCGCACCTCGACCAGCAGGTCGAGTCCATCCTCGAAGTCGCCGACGGCGAGGACGCCGACGGGGTGTACGCCGAGAAGCGTCCGCGCCCGGACGTACTCCACGGCATCACCCAGCGCATCGACACCGGGTACGGCAAGCTCTACGTCAACATCAACGAAGACGACCAAGGCCGACCCTTCGAGCTGTTCGCCAACATCGGCAACTCCGGCGGCTTCACCGCCTCCTTCACCGAGGCGCTGGCCAAGACCATCTCGACGGCGCTCCGCTCGGGCGTGGACCCCGAGGAGATAGCCGACGAGCTACAGGGCATCCGTAGCCCGAAGGTCGCGTGGGACAAGGGCGAGCAGATAAACTCCATCCCCGACGCCATCGGCACGGCGCTGCGCCGATACCTCGACGGCGAAGTCGAGAAGGCCTACCCCCAGCAGCAGAACCTCACCGAAGTCGAGGACGACGTGGACGAAGCCCCCGAAACCGACGGTAGCGGCGGAGTCGCGTCGAGCAAGGAGGCCGACCAGCAGGACATCATCGACTCGGGCGAGAGTCCGGAGTGTCCCGACTGCGGGTCGCTGTCGCTGTACTACTCCGAAGGCTGCAAGACCTGCGAGTCCTGCGGCTGGTCGGAGTGCTGACCCCGGCGTGAACTGACCGGCGGTTCTTTTTTGACGTCCGGTTCGGCCGGAGACGTTACGTGAGATGATAGCATACTCTCGTCGGATATGTACTCGAACGGGGGACGGGAGAGCGTCCGCGACGCACAGGAGGGACGACCGTGTTCGGACTGAGCGACTCGTTCCGGCGCGGCGTGGCGTTTCTCGTCGTCGGGACGGTCGTGCTGGTCGCGGCGTTCGGCGCGAGTTGGGCGCTCGCGCCCGACACCGAGACCGTCCCCCGAGTCGCGGACGCCGACAACACGTCCGTACTGGTGGGCGTGCAGGGACCCGGCCCGAACGGGAACGTGACCGGACTCGACGGGCGCGGCGACGTGCGCTGGAGCATCGGTGACATCATCAGCTACCAGAACGTCCAGACACTCGACAACGGGTCCGTGTTGGCGACGTTCGCGGCGGGCGACTACCAGAACTGCGGTCCCTACGACTCGCCCTGCAAGCGCACCGGGGTCCGCATCATCGAACCCGAACCCGAACCGCGCGTCGTCTGGCAGTGGAGCTATCCGGTCCGAACGCGCGAGGACAGCGAGGTTCACGACGCCGAGATGCTCCCGTCGGGGAACGTCCTCGTCGCCGACATGGAGTTCGAGAGCATCTTCGTGCTGAATCCGAAGACCGGCGACCGCGTCTGGACGTGGAACGCCAGCCAGCACTACGGCGGCCCGGACGACCCGACGACGACCGACTGGCTCCACCTCAACGACGTGGACCGCATCGGAGACGGTCGCTACCTCGTCTCGATTCGGAACATGAACCAACTGCTCGTCGTGGAGCGCGGGTCGGGCGTGGTCGAGGTAGTGAACGAGAACCCCGACTCGGGCGTGCTGAACAAGCAGCACAACCCCCACTGGCTCGGCGAAGACGCGGTCCTCGTCGCCGACTCCGAGAACCACCGCGTGGTCGAACTCCACCGGAACGACACGACCGGCGAGTGGGAGGAGGCGTGGTCGGTGGCGAAGGTCGGCGGCATCCCGCTCGACTGGCCGCGCGACGCCGACCGCCTCCCGAACGGCAACACCCTGATAACGGACAGCCGAAACAACCGCGTGGTCGAGGTGCGCGAGAACGGGACCCTCGCGGCGAGTTACTCGGTCCCGTCGCTCCCCTACGAAGCCGACCGCCTCCCCCACGGGGAATCGGCCGCGGACTCGGTGTCACCCTACGGAAACAGTCACACGGCCGACGTGGGTCTCTTCGACCGGAAGGTTCCGGTCCTCTCGACGCTCCTCGCGGGCGCTCGTCACGTCGTCGCGCTCCCCTACTGGGTGTCGGAGCTTCACCTGTTGGCGGTCGGCGTCGCGGCCGTCTTCTGGATTCGCGGGGGCTACCTCTTGGCTCGCGCGGGGTTAGGGAAACAGTGATGGCGCTCGCGGCGTGACTGTCGGCTATGAGCGACACGGGCGGGAGTTCGGACGCCGAGGGCGACGGAACGGCCGAGCGAGGCGGCCGACCGTGTCCCATCTGCGAGGAGTCGATGTACCACCGCCACTGCAAGTACGTCTGCCCGAACCACGGCGTCATCATGGACTGCGCCGACACCTTCTACTGACCGCCGCCGTCACTTCGCTCGCTCGTCGCCGACCGGCCGGTCCCCGTCGCCGACCGCTTACTTCATCGTCACCCACGTCAGGAACGCGACGGCGACGAACTGGAGACCGCGAAGCACCAGCACGGCCTGCTGGACGGTCGGGTCCCCCGAGTAGAGCATCTTCATACTGAAGAAGAAGTAGATGGCGACCACGTTCTCGGCGAGCATGACGCTCCCGAACGCGACCAGTCCGAGCAGCAGCGACGTGCGGAACTTCCGGTAGTTGCGCACCCACACGGTCGTGAGCAGACCGAGCAGGAGGATGTTCACGACCGCGATTCCGCTGGCGAACTGTATCGTACTCATGTTATCGGCTCCGTGTCATTCGATGTGTTCCATGATCTCCTCGAACGCTTCGCGGTGCTGTTCGAACTGGTCGGTGAGGAAGTAGAGTTTCCCGTACTCGTTGTCGCCGGGGTCGACCACGTCGTGGTCCGCCAGCATGTCGAGGTGGTGGCGGACCGTCTTATAGCGCACGTCGAGAACCTCCGCGAGTTGGTTGGCGTTGCGTGGGCGCTCCGAGAGCGCGCGGATGATGCGCGCGCGGTTCTCCCCGCCGCGCGTCGCCGTGAGCAGGTACCAGAGCGCCTTGTCCATCGCGCTGTCCCTCGGTTATCAGTCACGGCCCTTATACTTACGGCTCGACGCGTCTGGAGACCCATCCGGTCGGGCCGCTGGGGAACGACTCGCTCTCCTCGCTCGGTTGGAGGGTCCCCTCGCCGTCGGTCGCGCGCACGACCACCTCGTGCGGGGCCGCGGCCTCGTAGGTGTACTCCCACTGTCGCCACGCGTCCTCGGCCGATTCCGCCCGCCCGCCCGACGGACCCCGCTCGCCGGTGCCCGCGGGGAGCGGGTCCGAGAGAGTCGCTTCGCTCCACGACGCGCCGCCGTCGGTGGAGACCTCGACCTTCCGAATCCCCCGCGTGCCCGCGTAGGCGTGCCCGCCGACCTGAATCTCGCCCCCGTCGAGGTGGTTGACGGCGTGGAGTTTGGCGACGGTGTTGACCGGGCCGGTGCCGTGCCACCCGCGCTTCTCCCAGTAGCCCTTCGCCTCCCGTTCCAGCACCTCGATTTCGGTGAGCCACTTGACGTTTATCTCGCCCCAGTGGCCCGGAATCAGCGCTCGCACGGGGTAGCCGTGACTGCGGGGGAGTCTCCGGCCGTTCATCTCGAAGGCCAAGAAACCGTTCCGGAGGGCCGACAGCGGGAACTCCTCGAAGTAATCGTCGGCGGCCCGGAGCATGACACAGCAGTTGCCCGAGGTGTCGATACCGGCCGCGTCGAGCAGGTCGGTCACCGGCACGCCGGTCCAGAGCGCGGTGTCCATCTTCTTGCCGTTCAGTCCCTCGCCGACGCACCGCAGGGTGACGAACCGGTGTTCGACCGACTCGGACATCCCCGCGATTTCGTCGTAGCCGAACTCCACGTCCTCCTCGACAGCACCGGTCACGCGCAGCGTCCAGTTCTCGCGGTCCACCGTAGGGTCCACGTTGTTGATGTCCACTTGATAGAACTGTTCGCTGACGAGCGGTTCGATGCCCTCCACGTCGAGCGACCGTCCCTCGGCCTCGCCGAGGAGCGACTCCACGTCGGCCGAGACCGACCCGTCGTCCGGGGCCGGAATCTCGTCGCCTCGGCCGGACCCGAGGACCGCACCCGTCCCGCCGACCGCGAACGCACCCGCGAGGGCCTGAAGGACGCGCCGCCGGGGTGCTCCGGGGACGGTCGAATCGGACCGGTTCGCGCCACCGCCGACCGACGCGAGACCCGCGACGAGACCCGCGCTCGCGCCCGCGGCCAGCGTGGAGGCGGCCGCCCCCGTGAGCGCCAGCGCCGCGGCGACACCGGCCACGGCGACGACCGGCGACGCCGGGACCTCGAACCGGGCGGCGAGCGCGATTCCGACCGCGCTCGTCAGGGCGAACAGTCCCACCGTGAGCGCGAGCGCCAACAGGAATCCGAGTTGGCTCCCGAGGTTGCCGAGGGTCTGGATAGACCACGTGATTACCGCGTCGGGCGTCGAAGCGACGACGAAGTCGCTCACCGGCGCGGCGACGAACGCGGGCGTGAAACCCACCGCGGCGTACGACCCGCCGACGGCCGCGACGCCCGCCGAGGCGGCGACCACGGCCGATTCGAGCAGGGGGCGGTCGCTATCCTCGGCAGGCGTGTCCGAGCGGTTCGCCGACTCGCCGGGTCCGTCAGTCACGGTCGCCCCCGCGCGACGTACAGCGCCGCCGCCAGTGCGGCGATTGCCGCCCCGATTCCGAACCCGGGCGCGAACGCGCTCGACCCGTTCGCGGGTTCGCCGGTCGTGTCGTTCATCGAGTCGTCCATCTCCGTGGTTTCGTCGGCCATGGAGTCGTCCATCTCCGTGGTGTCGTCCGCCATCGAATCGCCGCCCATCGACTCGTCCGAACAGGCGGTCGTCTCGCTCGTCGAGTCGTCCGTCATCCCAGTCGTGGTGCCGTTCGTCGAACCGGCCATGGACTCCGTGGTGGTCTCGTTCGACATCTCGTCCATCGACTCGTCGTCCATCGACTCGGTCGTTTCGCCCATGGAGTCGTTCGTCGAATCGCCGCCCATCGTCTCGGTCGTCTCCATCGTTTCGGTCGTCTCACCCATCGTCTCGGTCGTCTCCATCGTTTCGGTCGTCTCACCCATCGTCTCGTTGGCCATCATCCCGTCGTCGGTCGTCGGGCCGCACTCGGCCACCGTCTCTTGAGCCGTAATCGGTGCGACGAAGACTGTCAGCACGACCAGCGCCAGCGTAACCGGTGTTGCGAATCGCATGGTTCTACCCGCGAGAGCTATCCTAAAAGGAGTTTTTCGGACTCTCGCCCACTTCGTTCTGGGTCCGTTCCGACTCCGTTCCAATTTCGTTCCGAGTTCGGCGCGGTCTCACCTTCGGCGGTAACGACCCGACGGTCGCGGCCGACCTACCGCCGGGCGCTCACGGCGCGGTAGGCCGGACCGGCGAGGAGCGCGACCGCCACCGCGGCCGCCGCGGCGACGAGTTCCCAACTCACCGCTGTCAGGCCGGTGGTCGAGAGGCCGTCGAGCGAACTCCCCGCCAGCACGGCCGCGACGGTCCACGGAATCTCGCCGACGGCCGTCCCGACGACGAACGCACCGGTGGAGACCCCGGAGAGACCCGCCGCGGCCGAGACGGGGTCGGAGGGCGCGGGCGCGAGTCGGGAGGCCACCATCCCGCGAAGGTCGCCCGTCGCGGCGAAGAACCGCTCGCCGGAGTCGCCGAGGCGCGCGACCAGTCCCGACCCCGCGCCGAGGTAGCGCGCGACGAGAAACGGCACCAGCGCGCTCGCGGTCGTCCCGGCGAGCGCGACGGGAAAGCCGACGACGGGACCGTAGGCGTACCCCGCGAGGACGGCCACGAGCGTGGTCGGCCACGCGAACAGCGGTCGGACGAGATAGACGCCCACGAGCAGGACGCCGAAGCGGACCGGCCGGTCGGCGAGTCGTCGGGCGGTTGCCAGAAGGTAGTCCGGTCCGGCGAGGACGCTCGCGGCCGCGGCGACGGCGAGGAGGGCGAGTCCGGCCACTTGACGGCGCGGGACGGCGGTCATCGCTCCGTGGGTTTTCGTTCGGCGGGTATCCTCTTTTTGGGTCGGACCGCGGGTTTCGGCCGGAATCGGCGTTCGACGCCGTCGGGGTCGGTCCCCGTCTCGCGCAACCTTTAATCCGTCTCGCGGACGACTCCGAAGCGATGGCCGACGACGCCGCAGGCGAGGACGCCGCGCCCGGCGACTCCGACAGCGACGCGGACCGCGAGAACGGAGACGCCGACCCCGTGGAGGTCGGCGTCGAACTCCTCTCGAAGCTCGAACACCCCGAGCTATCGGTCGCCGAGGCCGTGGACCGAATCGAGACCGTCACCACGCACCCCGCGACCACGCGGAAGATTCTGGACGAGGCCGAGAAGCGGGGCTTCATCGAGCGCGAGGACGGTATCGTGAAGACCACCGGCGGCGGGTACGTCAGTTTCCAGAGCGAGGTCGTCACCAAGGAGGGCGAGTTCTCGTGTCGGCGCTGCGGTGCGGGCATCTCGACGGGGTACTTCATCAAACTCGATGCAGGAGAACACGGCGCGTTCGGCCCGGAGTGCATCCGGAAGGTCACCGGTCGGGACTGAGCGTCCGAGGCGAGAAGTCCGACCCGCGCTCACCGACCGCGACTGAGTTCCTCGATGAGCGTCTCGAGCGTCCGCTGCTGTTCGGCGAGCAGTTCGTTCTGGCGCTGGACCGCCTCGGTCAGCGCCGCCAGTTGCTCCTCGGTGGTGTCGCGCTCGGTCTCCGAACTCGCCGGTTCGAAGCCGGAGTCGGCGAAGCCCTCCGAGTCACTCACGTCGTCCGAGCCAACTGTCGCGTCGCGGTCAGCCTCCCCGTCCGACTCGCCGTTCTCGGTCGTGTCGCCGGTTGTCGTCGCGGTGGCGGTCCCGTTCGCGTCGGCGGGGTCGTCGGTCAGAGCCACGTCGTCGGTGTCCACCGAGTGCGTGGGGCCGTCGGCCGCAGACGCGCTATCGTCGGTCTGCGTGTCGGTCGAACCGGCGTCGGCACCCGCAGCGGGTTCCGACGCGTTCGCGCTCGCTGCGGCGGCCTTCGCCGCGGCGTCGCTCGCCTCGGCGGCGCTCACCGCGTCCTCGTCGTCACGCTCGGCCGTCGCCACGCTCTCCTCGTTCTCGATAATCGCACCGTCGTCGTCGAGTTCCGGCGGGTTGGCGTCGATGGGAGCGACGCCGCCACCGGCCAGCGGGTCGGCGTCACCGTCGCTCGCGGACTCGGTCTCGGCGGACTGCTCGCCCTCGCCCTCGGCCTCGGCGTGGTCGTCCGGGTCGGCGTGTTCCCGGGCGAACTCCTCGTACGAACCCTTGTCGTGGTGTTCGAGCAGTGCGCGCTCGATGCGCTCGCGGACCTCTCGGGTCTGGTCGCTCGGGGTCTTGATGCGCTGGGGCCGTCCGGCGCTCTCGATGATAATCTGGGAGGAGACGCTGCCTTTCTCCACGTCGAGGGCAGTCACGTCGTCGAAGTGGAACTCCTCGTAGTCCTGGTCCCAGACCGCCGCGCCGACGTGCTTGACGACGCGTTCGCTGGTGATGACTAGCGTGAGTTCGCTGAACTGGTACGTCTGCTTGACCGTCTCGTCCGGGCCGGTCACGTCCGCGGCGTTCAGCACGCCCGCCAGCACGGGGTGGAGCGCCTCGTAGAGTCGGTTGCTCGGCACCTTGAACTTCTCCTCGCCGTCGATACCGTAATCGAGTTCGACCGACGACTTCCGTCGTCCCTCCGAGATTTCGATTCGCTCGGCCTCGTGCGGGTACTCCTCGACGGACTCGTCGCTCAGGAGTCCGTCGGCGCGGTAGATGAGGGTCCGCGTGCGGGTCACGTAGAGACCGTCCTCACCGCCGAGGGACACCTTCGCCGCGACCTGTTCGCCGTCGAGTCGGGACTGTACGATTCCGGGAACGTTCATGCTCAGGTATGATTATCCCCCCGGCTTAAATCCGCCGGGTGAGTGTCGCGGTTTATTCACGCGGTGTGACACGCCTCAGTCCGCGAGCGCGACGGTCGGTCAACCGTTCGTCGTCGTGGGTTCGTCGCCCTGCCGCCGAAGTTCCCGCCGACCGCGGGAACCTCCGTGCTTCGGTGTGGCGAACCCGTTCGAGATGAGAACTTTAAAGAGTAGAACCGCCCTACTCGAAACCGAGCCCGGGTGGCTTAGCTGGACATAGCGCCGCACTCATAGGGTTACTGAGATTCGGTGCTCAGGCCTTGGAAGCCTCCCATGCCCAAGGGGCCCGCCGAGCCTCGTACCTGGGTCATGCGGAGATCGAGGGTTCGGAGCCCTCCCCGGGCATTTTCACGATTCTGTTTCGACCATTAGCTTCTGCTCTCGGCGATAACCCGTCGATTCCGTCACTAATTATCGGACACTAAAACCCGTATTGTAGGATACGTAACGGGTTTTTATTCCGGGGTCGAACCGTCTCGACGAGGGATGAGACGACGATACCACGCCCTGATACTGGCGACAGTCCTCCTCGTATCGGCCGCTACACCGGTACTCGGCGCACAGGCGAGTGCCGAGTTCGACCACAGTCACGTCACTACCGACGCTGGCGATACGGTCGAAATCCCGGTCACAGTCACGAACACCGACTCCGCAACCGTTCGAATCGGCTCCGAGGCGGTGAATTACGTCGCGACCGTCACCCTCCGAGACGGGAACGACGACCAGACCGTCACACTCCGGTACGACACTCGGAAAGCGGGGCACGGCGGTGTGTTCTCGGTCACCGACGACGCCGACGAGGTCACGGTGCGAAGCGAAACCGAATTCGACGACGGCCAACGCCTCGACCCGGGCAATTACGAACTCGCAGTCGCGCCCGGCAACGGGAGTCTCGACGAGACAAGCGACGTCGCGACGCTCGTAGTGACCGAACCGACACAGTCTACCTCGAACAGTGCACCGGCGACGACTACCACCAGCGAGTACGCCGGTCACGTGGTGGACGTTCGGGGAGGCGTCACGGTCGCCCCGGCGGTGAACCAGACGATCACCGGCGATATCGACCTCGAACCCGGGACGCCCGTTCAGGTCCGTCTGAAGTCGACCAACGGCACGCAGTTCCTGAAGTCCGGGGAGACGACAGTCACCGAGAACGGGCGGTTCCGCGTTTCGTTCGACTTCACCGGTCTCGAGGCCGAATCGGGGAACCGGACGGAGTTCAGAATCGAGGTTCGCGCCGACGGCGAGGTCGAGAAGGAAGCCAGCGGCGTGGTTCGGACGCCGCCGACGAACGAGACGACGACAACGACGACGAAGGCCGGGAGCGTCCCCGGGTTCGGTCTCACGACCGGCGTCGTCGCGCTGATAGCGGTCTCGGTCCTCGCACTTCGGGCGGAGTAGTCCGCCGAAAGACGCTCGCCGAACTGCCGCTACGGCCCGTTCTCCGGAAGAAACTCTTTTTCGCTCGGACGGCCGCCAGAAGTGACACCGCCGAGGCGAGTCGTCCGGCCTCGTTCAGTTCGACCGCGTCGTCGCCAAGGGCACAGCCGACGTGGACCCGCAGTTCGGACACGCACGCTTGACGGGGCGAACGCCGTCTTCGGTGTCGCGGCCGATTCTGGTCTCGGTACACTCCGTACACTGAAGCGCGTGAACGACCATCGCTATTCGGCTCGCGTGAGGGAGTCGTCGGTTTCGTCGAGCGCCGCCACTCGGTCGACGACGGTCTCCAGCCGACTCGTCGCAGTCACCGTCTCCCCGTCGTAGACCAGCAACCCGGCGTCGGCCAGTCGCGGCAGGTGGTTGTGGTGAAGCGCGATGCGGGTCCGACGACGAGCGCCCTCGTCGGTGTCGGTCGTCAGCCTCTCAGCCAGACGTTCCCGCTCGACGGTCTCGGACTCGTGGAGAGCCGAGATAATCGCTTCGCGGACGGGATTGCTCAGTAGGTCGAACGTCGTTTCGCGGTTCGCGTGTTCGGGGTTCGTAGTTACGGCCATGGTGGATAGAGTGCGGGCAGGGAGACCCGCTCGTACGTCGTCTCCACTCAGGGAACCCTCGTAAACACCGCCATCAGTCCCGTCGGTTCCGTTCGGTTTCGACCGTTGCGGCCGTCTCCGAAACCAAGCACGTCGTCGCGTTGCCGCTGAGATTCGCGACGCGTCTGCGGTTCGGCGAATCGAGAGTGTCTCAGCGGACTCCCCCGTCGTTCACCTGACGAAATCGAGGCCGTAGACGTTCAGTTTCCCCTTCCCGCCCGAGATTTGGAGGCTCCGGGCAGGGTTGTCTGTTTCGACGATACCGCTTTCGAGAACGGTGTCGGAAGGTCCGTGAGTCACAGTCACGGTCACGGTCGTCTCCAAGAGTCCATCTCTGTTCGTCACGTTCGGACCGTGGACGAGAAGTGTTCCGGAACCGGTCCCTTCGAGTACGTTCCAACGACCGGCCTTCTCTTTGCTTACTCCCGTCGGCCGCCTACTGTCGCCACTCAGGAAATCAGCCACGTCCTCGCCGGTCTTCGTCACGTACTCGTACGCCTGATTGTTCCCCTCGTTGTTTATCCGACAGTCGAGACCTCCTTTGACGCTGAAGTTCACCTCGTAGGCGTCGAACTTCGGGAGTTTTCCGGAGTCGTAGTCTATCTTCCTGCCGGACGTGGTGTCGAGGAGTTTCCGCCGGGCCGCACCGGAACCGGTCGCGTGCCCGAGTTCACCGGTCTCCACCGAATCGAACGACGGTGACTTGCCCGACGTAGCGAGTTTCTGCCACTCCGACCCGTCGCCGAGATACTCGTTTTCGGTGTCGGTTGCGAGGAACTTGGTCCCGGCCTTCGGGGTGTACTCCGAGAGGTTCTCCTCCGTGTCTCGAATCTCGACGTCCCCGTCGATTCGCTCGAAGTTCTCGTTCAGCGGAACGTGCCAGTCGGTCGCCCCTTCTTCGGGCGTGTTGTAGCCGTGATTTTCGGTCATCGTCAGCCTCCGTATCCGAGTGTTCCGTACCCCTGAACGCCGTACTCGTCCGAGGCGGACGTGGTCGTTTCCGACGACTCGACCGGGGTCGTCGTATCGCCGGGGACACCCGTAGTTCGGGCCGTAGTTATCTCGGTCGTTACCGTTCCACCGTATCCGTGCGTCGTCTCGGTCTCGGTCTGCGTCGGTTCACGTCCGTCCTGACCGCTACATCCCGCGAGGAGTCCTGCCCAGACGGTGGTCAAAAGTGTACGGCGTCGCATAGCACCTTCGTCTCAACCATCTATCAAAAATGCTTCGGTTGATACGTTTGTACAACGAACTTCGGGTGGGTCAGCGCTCCTCTAGTTCAGTCGTCTCGACCTCACCGTCGAGATACCGCTCGCCGAGCGGACTGATGGTGTAGATGTCGCTTCCGAGGTGTTCCACCAGACCGTACGACGCCAGCGTCCGACAGCGCTCGGCGACCCGTTCACGGGGGAGCGGTAGTTGTGCGGCGATGGCAGTGAACGTATCCTTACGCTCGGTACGGAGCAAGGCGAGCAAGTGGTCGTCCTCGGGTCGCATCCAGTCTCCCTGCTCGCACATGAGTAGTCGTTTCTCGCGCGGCACCTTCATCCTTTTCTGCCGGTGTCGCGCTCGACCGGGATGTCCGCAGAGAGAACCCCCGGTCGAAACGTACCGTGCGCTTGGAGGGTCCCTGATTTTGGGTCGTCGCGAAACAGGCAACACCTGATTACCACGTTTCACCGACGGGTAACCCCACATTTCTACACATAATTAAAATGAAGAAAAAACGCTCATAACCGGTTTTAAATTTTATAGAGCTATTAGAGCTCGTTATAAAATGTACTGTTTTCGTTCGTCCAGTGGATGAACGGTTCTGAAATCGCGCTAACACTCTTCCCGTTATATGACCCTCGCCCTCCAACGAAGGAACGAGGACGGAACGCCCATGACCGAATCCCCCCTCCAAAACGAAAGCAAGTCCGCCGTCGGTTCCTCGGCAGACGCCGGTGAGACGACCGCGACGAGTCGCCGACTCGCCTCCCTGTCTGACCGCTATCGAGAGCACACCCTCACGACGCCACTGGAAGTCGTCAGTTTCTGGTCGGCGATCGCCCTCCCGTTCCTCTACGTGCCGCTGCTGCTGACTGGCATCTCGACGCAGGGTGAACTGCTGACGTTCGTCGGCCTCCTCGTCCTGAACCTCGCGGCCCTCCTCGCAGGTCACGGACACAAGCGAGAGTGACGACGCTTCGGCCCTCCATCCTTTCTCCGAACTTCTCACACACCTGTCCAGTGACAGGTCGGTTCCGTACGTACGGGCGAACAGTGCATAGCGACCTGCGATACCGCGACCGACGACCTGACTGGCGAGTATCTCGAACGAGTAGCCGTGGGAGAGCGACAGACTCAGAGGGCAGTCCGCGCGGACTGGGGGTCAGTCGTGACGACGCCCTCGCTCCCCCTCTGGGCGGCCACCACTATCTCGCGCGGTTCGCCGCCGGGCGCGAACAGCGTCACCGTGTAAACCAGCGAGTCGTTCCGGGTTCCGAGTTCGACTTCGGTTACGGTCTGGTTCGCGGGGTCGGACTCGGTCTGGTTCACCGCGAGTCGCACCGCCTCGGCGGCCGACCGAAGCGAACTCGTGTTGCGGGCCTCGTCGGGCACCCCGTCGTTCGACCCGAACAGGTCGCCGAGGATGCCGCCGCTCTCGTTCGCCCGCGTCGTGTCGATTACCGTCGCGTTTCCGGCGTACACCTCCACCGTGAGGAGCGTCCCGTTAGCCGCCAGCGCGTCGAGTTCGTAGACGAACGTGGACCGCTGTAGTTCTCCGCCTCCCTCACCGTGAAGTCTCGCTCCGACCACTGTCCCGTTCGTCCGGTTCTCGACCGTCCGTATCGCTTCGATGGTCTTGTTCGACGGGACAGTGGAGGCGTTCTCGCTCTCGTTCTGAAGCGCGACCGCATCGTCTGCGACCGCAATAGTCGTCCGCTGGACGGTGCTGCTCTGCTTCGTGTCGAACGTGGCGACGCCGCCGACGGTACCCGCGACGAGGAGGATGCCGATTCCGACCGCGAGGACCGTCGAGTGCGTGATGGTGAACCCCTTCATCAGAAGTACGTGCTATACCAGAGTTACAGGAAAAGCAATTGTGGCCAGACGACCGGCGGGGGAGGCAGAGTTCGGTCGGTATCCGTCCGGCTTCAGCGTTCCTGCAGATACAGGGGCACCAGCAACGAGAGAGCGAACACCGAAACCGCAGGATGGGAGAGCGAATCCACGCCGAAGAAGTACAGCGAACTGTTCACGGCGACGGCCACCAGTCCGAGAACGAACAGTGCCGTGGCGGCCCGCGACCGAGTCGGTTCCGGACGGACTTGCTCGGAGACGACGCCGACGAACTCGGTACCGCGGTCAGTCATTGCGGCGTGGTGTTCGTCGGGCGGGTAAAGTCCTTGTGGAGTCACTCTCTCGTGACCGCGGCCCTGATTCGAGGGAGTTCGCGGGCCAGTACCTTCCGTTTCATCAGGCAGAACCCGGCGAATATTATCAGGAACCCTCCGGCGGTAGTGAGGTCGATGCTCTCGCCGAGGAACCACCACCCCGAGAGCGCCGCGAACACCGGCGCGACGTAGGACACCAGATTGATCTCGATGGGACCGAGGCGGTCCAGCAGGTCGAAGTAGACGAGGAATCCGAGCGCGCTCGCGGCGATAGAGAGGTAGGCCATCGCGGCGATGGCCTCGGGCGTCCACCGAATCGCGGCGAACGACTCGGTCGGTCGGGCGACGCTAACGACGTGCATCATCACTGCGCCGAGAATCATCGACCACGCCTCCATCGTCTCGATGGGCAGTTCGGCCTCGATGCGCCGAGTCAGGACGCTCCCGAGCGCGAACGACGCGGCCGCGGCGAACACCAGCGACTTGCCGACCACGCTGGCGGTCACGAGGTTGTTCGGGTTCGGGTCGCTCAGGACCACGACGCCGACGAGACCCAGCAGCAGACCCGCGATGCCCGCCGGAGTCAGACGCTCGCTCGGGAGGAGGACCCGCGCGAATCCGGTCGTGAGGACGGGACTGAGGCTGACGACGACCGCCGCGACGGCGCTCGTCACGCTGGCGTACCCCTCGCCGACGAACAGGAAGGCGTGGTAGGCGGCTATCATCAGCGACCCGCCGACGAGGACGAGCGCCCACTCGCTCCGACCGCGGGGCCGCAAGCGGTCGGTCGCGTAGGCGGCGTACCCCAACATCAGGACGCCAGCGATGTCGTACCGAATCGCGGCGAAGAGGACCGGCGGGAAGTATTCGAGTCCGGCCTTGATGGCCATGAACGCCGACCCCCAGACGGCGGCCAGCACGACGAACAGCGCGACGTTCCGGTATCTGGTCACGACGGAACTGGACGCCGCCGGGGAGTCAACGTTTCGAAGGACGACAGGGTTTGCCGGTTACGCGACCGCCCGACTCAGGCGACTCGTTCGTCGGCGGCTCGGCGCTCGTCGCGGACCGCTCGAAGCACGTCCTGACGGGCGACGATGCCGAGCAGTCTGCCGTCGTCGTCCACGACCGGGAGGCGGTTGATGTCGCGCTCGTCGTCGGCCAACAGGTCGAGGATGCGGTCGAAGTCGGTCTCGGGTTCGACCGTCACTACGTCGGCGGTCATCACGGTCCTGACCGGCTTTCCGGCGTGTTTCAACAGGTCGAGTTCCGTGTCGAGGTCGTCCCACGAGAGGTCGATGGCGTACTCGAGGGTCTCGAGGAACGGCGGGAACCCGACCGGAATCCAGAGCGTCCGGTCGCTGGGTTGGAAGATGTGGACGAGGTCGTGCTGGGTCACGATACCGACCACGCGCTCGTCGTCGTCCACGACGGGGAATCCGTTGAAGTCCGCCGTCGCGAGACGGATCAGGACCTCGCTTATCTCGTCGTCGGGGTGGACCGTCTCTACGTCGGTCGTCATCAGGTCACGGGCGTTCACGTTCGAAGCCGAGGTGGCCGCGGTCCGTATCGTTTCCGGTTACGCGACAGGTTCCGATGGCTATCAGTCGCTCGCTCGGGAGTCACCGGCTTTCCGGTCGGCCCGCGACGGCGGCGGAATCTGTGCCTCGCTCGACGACGGCCGTTCGGGAAGGAGACACCGGTCGGTCTCGCGGTTGACGTGGGCGTACTCCTCTGGCGAATTCGCCAGCGAGTGAGCGGGGTTCCGACCGCTCTCGACGACCGCGGCCCGAATCTCGCCGAACCCGCAGATGCGCGCTCGAATCCCGCGCCAGTGGTGCTTGCTCGCCGACGGGACCGTGAGTTTCCGCGGCGGCGTGTGGTCGGTCCGACGAGTCGCCAGCGCCGCGCTGTTGACGTTCGCGGCGAGGTCGTCGTGGTCCACGAGGACGCCGACGCGACACCCCGTCGGCGCGTGGGACGCGAGTACGTCGAGTCCGAGGTGGAGCGCTCGGTACTCCGCGATGTTGTTGTCGGCGACAGTCGCGTCGGGGACGGAGAGACGAGTGACTCGCTCGCTGTCTCGCGTCTCGATGATGACGCCGAGTCCACCGTCGTCGCTCTGGAGGTCGTAGGAACCGTCCGCAGCGACGTAGAAATCGCGGTGATGCGTCCGCGGCGGATGAGCGATGTGCGGCGTGGGCGATTCGTCGAACAGTGCCCGGAGTGGGGAGGAACGGCCGTGAACGGCCATATTTTCCGTTTCGAGTCCGGACAACTTAAGCTTACGGCCCGAACCCTCCTGACGGACGAACGAACCCCGAGCGCGGCGAGTGATGTGTGTCACCACAGCATATTTATGTCCGAGTAGATGTTGTAGTGGATATGGCGCACGACGACAGCACCTCTCGACGGAAATTTCTGACGGCCGCCGGGGCGGCGGCCGCGACTGCTTCGTTCGCGGGTTGTACCGGCGGCGAGAGCGGGCAGGAGACGACGACCGAGACGGACACGACGACGGAAGAGACCACCGAGGCAGGGACCGAGACGACCCAGAGCGGGGACGCGGGGGAGTTCCCGGTCACCATCACGCAGGGCCAGATGCCCTCGACGCTGGACCCGCAGAACCACCGCGAGACGCCGACGGACAAGTGGTTCTGCACGTCTACGAGGGACTCCTCGGCCGGGACCAGAAGGGGAAAATCGTCCAGAAGCTGGCGACCAAGTACGAGCGACAGGAACCGGGCCGCGTCCGGTTCACCATCCGAGAGGGCGTCACCTTCCACAACGGCGACCAGCTAACGCCCGAGGACGTCGCCTTCAGCATCAACCGCATCGTCAAAGAGGGCGTCGGCATCGCGAGTCCGCAGTCCGACCAGCTCGCTGGCGTCACGGGCGCGAAGGTCGTGGACGGTCAGCGTGCGGTGGACGTGATGTCCGACGGCGTCAACCCCGTCGTCTTCTCGCTGTTCGCCACGTACTGCGACGTGATGCAGAAGTCGTGGGTTCAGGACCGGTCGAAGTCCGAGATAGCCCAGCAGATGAACGGGACCGGCCCGTTCAAACTCGAAGAGTACCAGTCGGACGTGAAGGTCGTACTCTCGCGCAACGAGGACTACTGGCGCGACCCGGCCGCGGTTTCGACGCTGACGTTCCGCGCGGCCAAGGAGTCCAGTACCCGAGTGAACCAACTGCTGGAGGGCGAAACTGACGTCGTCGTCAACGTTCCGCCCCAGGACATTCCGCGCGTCAAGGACTCGGGCAGCGCCCGAATCAGCGCGGCACCGAGTACCCGCATCATCTACAACGCGATGAAGTACAACGTGGAACCGTTCTCCAGTCCGAAGTTCCGCCGCGCGATGAACCACGCGGTGGACCTCCAGAGCATCATCGAGAACGTCCTGTCGAGTTTCGCCGACCCGACGGGGCAGCCGACCCTCGAAGGCTTCTTCGGCTACAACTCGGACGTGAACCCGTACCCGCACAACAAGTCGAAGGCCGAGACGCTGGTCGAGGAGAGCGGCCACGCGGGAGCCTCCATCACGCTCCACACGCCGGTCGGTCGCTACCTCAAGGACGTGGAGATCGCCCAAGCGGTCGCCAACCAGATCGACCAGCTCTCGAACGTCTCCTGCTCGGTCAAGCAGCGCGACTTCGCCACGCTGGCGGGCGAACTCACCGACGGGAAACTGGAGACGAGTCCGGACTTCTACCTCATCGGCTGGGGCAACGCGACGTTCGACGCGAGCCAGACCATCATCCCGTTGCTGACCACCGACGGTGCGCTCACCTCGTACAGCAACGACAAGGTGGACAGTCTGATGGAACAGGCCCAGAGCCAAGGCAACGAGAGCAAGCGCGACCAGACGCTCCAGCAGGTCAACCAGATTCTCCACGACCAAGCGCCGTGGATATTCCTGAACCGCCAGTACAGCGTCTACGGCGTGCGCAGTCGGGTTCAGTGGAAGGCTCGCCGCGACGAGCGCATCGACGCCTACGCGATGGCACCGGCCGAAGGTCAGTAAGCTCCAACCGATGTTTTCGTTTCGACGGAGTGATGCCTGATGTCGATGGGACGATTCCTGCTCAAGCGTAGCGCACAGGGGATACTGGTCGTCTGGGGCGTCGTGACCGTGGTGTTCGGGTTGCGTTACATCACGCCGGGCAACCCGGTGACGTTCGTCGCGCCGCTCGACGCCAGCCAGGAGTTACGCCAGCAGATAGCCGCGGAGCTGGGTCTGAACCGACCGTTCTACGTCCAGTACTTCGACTACCTCTGGGGCCTGTTGCAGGGCGACATGGGCTTCTCCTACATCCGCGGCACCGAAGCGAGCAGCATCATCTTCGCCCGACTCCCGGCGACCCTCGAACTCGCAGTCGCCGCGAGCATCGTCGCGGTCGTCATTTCGATTCCGCTGGGCGTCGTCTCGGCAACGCGCCGACACGAACCGGCCGACTACGCGGCGACCAGTTTCTCGCTGGTCGGCATCTCCACGCCGAACTTCTGGCTCGGCATCATGCTGGTGCTGATCCTGTCGGTCCAGTTCGGCCTGTTCCCGACCAGTCGCCGCGGAATCGGATTCCTCCCGGCGGTGGCGATGCTGTTCACCGAGTTCGAGTTCTCCGGACTCGTCACGTGGCTCGCCCACATCACGCTCCCGGCGATTACCCTCGGGACGTACTTCACCGCGCTCATCACGCGACTCACCCGGAGCGGGATGCTGGACGAACTCGGCAAGCCCTACGTCCGGTCGTCGCGGGCGAAGGGCCTGCCCGAGACGCTGGTCCGGTACAAGCACGCGCTCCGGAACACGCTGATTCCGGTCGTCACCGTGCTGGGTCTCCAACTTGGCACGCTCATCGGCGGCGCGGTCATCACCGAAGCCGTCTTCGCGTGGCCCGGACTGGGCACCCTGCTCATCAACGCCATCAACGCCCGCGACTGGCCGCTGATTCAGGGGTCGCTCATCGTCATCGGCACCGGATTCGTCGTCATCAACATCTTCGTGGACGCGCTGTACGCCTACATCAACCCGCAGGTGGTTCACTAATGTGGCCTCTCGATGAACTCGTCGACCTGTTCTGGAACGGACTCAAGCGGGGCGTCTCTCCGCGGACCGTCCGAAATCTCCGGAAGGAGCTTCGTCAGAGCGCGCTGGCGAAGATCGGTATCGTCGTCGTGGTCGCAATCGTGCTGGTGGCGCTGTTCGCGCCCCTGCTCGCACCGCACAACCCCACGAACCAACACCTCGACGAGTCCCAACTGCCGCCGCTCGGATTCAGCAAGACCTCGACGCAGACCAGTTCCGAGATGGTCAACGGGTCCGTCGAGGTCGTCAACGAGACGGTCACGGTTTCGGCGACCCCGAAGTACCCCCTCGGAACCGACTCGCTCGGCAGGGACATGCTCTCGCGGGTCATCTACGGCGCGCGGACCTCCCTGCTCGTCGGACTCCTCGGCACGGTCATCGCCGCCACCGTCGGCGTCACCGTGGGACTGGTCGCGGGCTACTACGGCGGGAAAGTGGACGACGCGCTGATGCGGAGCGCCGACATCATGCTCGCGTTCCCGTCGCTGGTCTTGGCCGTCGCGCTGGTCGGCCTGTTCGGGAGGGCGGTCGTGCAAGTGCCCGACCCGCTCGTCGAACTCGGCGTGACGCCGAACATGCCCGAGACCTTCGCGCTCCCGGGGACGGTCATCCTCGTCGTCGGACTGGTCAACTGGGTGTGGTTCGCGCGGGTCGCCCGCGGCGAGGCGCTCTCCATCGAGGGCCAGGAGTACGTCAAGGCCGCCCGCTCGGTGGGCGCTGGCGACGGGTTCATCCTTCGCAAGCACATCCTGCCCAACAGCGTGACACCGATACTCGTGCTGGCGACCATCCAGATAGCGGCCATCATCCTGCTCGAGTCCGCCCTGTCGTTCCTCGGCTTCTCGGGGACCAGCCTCTCGTGGGGCTTCGACATCGCGCAGGGCCGGGATTATCTGGCGTCGTCGTGGTGGATTTCGACGGTTCCCGGTATCGCTATCGTGCTGACGGTCATCGGCATCAATCTCGTGGGCGACTGGCTTCGTGACGCCTTGGACCCCGGTATCGAGGGCGAAGGAGGTGGCGTCTGATGGCAGACGACCTCCTCCGCGTCCGGGACCTCTCGACGCGGTTCTTCACCGAGGACGGGCAGGTCAACGCGGTCGAGTCCGTGGACTTCGACGTGCGCGACGGCGAGGTCTTCGGCATCGTCGGCGAGTCGGGGTCGGGCAAGAGCGTGACCGCGCTCTCGGTCATCGACCTCGTGGAGTCGCCGGGCCGCATCACCAGCGGCGAGGTCTGGTACCGAAACGCCGACCTCGCCGACGAAGTCCGCGACGACACGCCGGAAGCCGTGGACGGCGAGTTCGTGGACGTGCGCCGGGTGCCCGAGAACGTCCGGCGCGCGCTCCGCGGGCCGTCGTTCAGCACCATCTTCCAAGACCCGATGAGCAGTCTGAACCCCTCGCTGACCGTCGGCGAGCAGATAGCCGAGGCGGTCGAGGTCCAGCGCCGCGCGCGCTCGAACCCGCGGACGACCCGGTCGCGCACGCAGGGGTTCGGCCTGACCGACCTGCTCGCGAGTACGGTCTTCCCGTCTCGGAGCTACGTCAGCGAGGAGAGTCGGGCCGAGGCCATCGACCTGCTCGAACAGGTCGGCATCCCGGACCCCGCCGAGCGCGCCGACGAGTACCCACACGAGTTCTCCGGCGGGATGCTCCAGCGGGCGATGATAGCGCAGGCGCTGGCGGGCGAACCGGACCTGCTCATCGCCGACGAACCCACCACTGCGCTCGACGTGACGATTCAGGCCCAGATTCTCGACCTCCTGCGGGACCTACAGGAGGACACCGGGATGAGCATCGTGATGATAACGCACAACCTCGGGGTAATCGCGCGGATGTGCGACCGAGTCGGCGTGATGTACGCGGGCGAAATCGTCGAACGCGGCACGCTCGAAGACGTGTTCGACGACCCGGTCCACCCCTACACGAGGGGACTGCTCGGGTCGATTCCGGACATGGACGACCCCGCGCCGCGCCTCCAACCCATCGAGGGCAACGTGCCGAACCTCTACGCCGACGAGATGGAGGACCGATGTTACTTCGCAGACCGCTGTCCGAAAGCGATGGAGGAGTGTCTGGACCACCCGCCGGAGTTCGACGTGGAGACGGGCGAACCCAGCGGCGGGCGGACCGAGACCGGCGAACACGGCGCGCGGTGCGTCCTCGCTCAGCACGAGTACGACCCCTCGCGGGCGCTCCCGGAGGACTACTTCCGGAGCGAGGACGACACCGAGTCCGAGCGCGAGTCCCAGACCGAGGAGGTGAGCGCGGATGACTGACCCGCTCGTCCGCGTCGAGGACCTCCAGAAGTACTACTACGAGCAGGACAACCTCACGGACCGACTGCTCGGCAAGGAACCCGAGAGCGTGCAGGCCGTGGACGGCGTGAGCTTCGAGGTCCGCGAGGGCGAGACGCTCGGACTGGTCGGCGAGTCGGGATGCGGGAAGTCGACCACCGGCGAGACCCTGCTCAACCTCCGCGAACCGACCGGCGGTGCGGTGTACTTCGACGGCGAGAACGTCTTCGAGAACGACGACCTGACCGAGTTCCGCGAGCGCGCCCAAGTCGTCTTCCAGGACCCGTTCTCCAGTCTCGACCCGCGGATGACCGCGGGCGAAATCGTGCGCGAACCGCTGGACGTTCACGGTCTGGGCACGAAGGCCGAGCGCCGCGAGCGCGTCGCGGAACTGATGGAACGAGTGGGCCTGTCGGCCGGGCAGACGGACCGCTACCCCCACGAGTTCTCGGGCGGACAGCGCCAGCGCATCGGCATCGCACGGGCACTGGCGCTCGAACCCGACTTCATCGTCTGCGACGAACCGGTGTCGGCGCTGGACGTGTCGGTGCAGGCCCAGATTCTCAACCTGCTGGAAGACCTGCAGGAGGAGTTCGGTCTCACCTACCTGTTCATCGCCCACGACCTGAGCGTCGTCCGGCACATCTCCGACCGCGTGGCCGTGATGTATCTGGGCGAAATCGTCGAAATCGGCCCCGTGGACGAGATATTCGAGAACCCGGGTCACCCCTACACCGAGGCGCTGCTGGAGAGCGTCCCGCGCGCGGACACCAGCGAGCAGGGCCGCGACGTGGAAACGCTGGCGGGCGACGTTCCCTCGCCGCGGAACCCGCCGTCCGGATGCCGGTTCCACACTCGCTGTCCGTACGCCCGCGAGGCCTGCGCCAGAGAGGACCCCGACGGATACGAAGTCGAAGGCGACGAAGACCATCGCGCGGCCTGCTTCCGGCGAGTGGACGACCACGAGTACTGGTCGAGTCCGCCCCTCGACGAGGACGGGCGGACGGCCGAAACGACCGCCGACGACTGACGGTCGGATCGTCCTCCGTCCTGAATAGTCGGGCAGTATCCTTTTCTCCGTCAACGTCGTTGTCGAACTACGGTACGACGCCCGGTGTGTCCCCAATCGGAGAACGCGTGGACGAGAGCCACGAAACCGACGCCGTTCACACCGCGAGCGTCCTCACGATAGCTATGAGTCAAGACCACAATCGGGGGGCCGTCTCCCCAACGCACGTCTCGGAGAGCGACGTACTGCCGGTCGCCAGCGAGAGCGAGTCGCTCGACTCGGTGTTCCGGGCGCTCTCGGACCACCGGCGGCGATGCGTCTGTCACTACCTCCGTCGGGCCGACGAACCGATGTCGGTGAACGAACTCGCCGAACTGGTGGCCGCGTCCACGACCCAGAAGACCCCCGCCGTCCTCACGCCCGAGGAAGTCGAGAAGGCCCACGCAGAACTCCTCCGGATACACCTACCGAAACTGACGGAGGCCGGTATCGTGGAACACGACGACGGGGTCGTTCGCCTCGTCGAGTCACCGAGCGTCGTCGATTGCCTCGAAACGGCCGCCGACGTGGACCTGAAGTGAGACCGCTTTCCTCCGACGTATCACGGTAGCTACGCGGGGTTCCGGTCTGCGAAGAGCGCCGAGGCGCGTCCGGCACCGTTTTCTATCCGGCGACCCTCCTCGGAACCATGGCAGACGATTTGACCGCGACGCTCCACACGAATCACGGCGACATCGAAGTCCGACTGTTCGACGACCGCGCGCCCAGAACCGTCGAGAACTTCGTCAAACTGGCGAAACACGACCCCGCCGCGAACGACGACCCCGCCCCGAACACTCCCACGTGGGAGGACCCCGAGAGCGGCGAAGTCCGCGGCGACGCGCTGTACGAGGACGTGGCCTTCCACCGCGTCATCGAGGACTTCATGATTCAGGGCGGCGACCCGACCGAGACCGGCCGCGGCGGCCCCGGCTACGAGTTCGAGGACGAGTTCCACGACGAACTCCGCCACGACGGCGCGGGCATCCTCTCGATGGCGAACAGCGGCCCGGACACCAACGGCTCGCAGTTCTTCATCACCCTCGACGCCCAACCGCACCTGGACGACCGTCACGCGGTGTTCGGCGAGGTCATCGACGGGATGGATGTGGTGCGCGAAATCGGTTCGATTCCGACCGACCACAACGACAACCCCAACGAAGACGTGGTCCTCGAATCGGTCGAGATTCACGACTGACGGCGTCGCTCTTTCTCGGCACAGTCCTTTCGGAGTAGTCGGACTGGCGGTTACGAGGTAGGGGCGGTACCGCCGCGTCGCGGCACCGCCGTGGTGACAGTGCTGACTGATTCGCCAGCTATCTGCTCGCAACCGCACGAAGCGTCCGGTCGGGATTCGTCCCGTCTTTCTACGTAAACGCTAGCAACTGGTCGTCGCGAATACCGCGCGAAAACGAGGAGTTGTTACCGCTCTCGGCGGCGCTCAGGACTCGCGTCGGCGAGCGAGTAGCGCCGTGACGAGGAACGCGACCAGCGTCGCCCGGAGTCCGAACCCGGGGACGCCGGAACTCTGTCCGCCCTCTTTCGTGCCCTGATTCTGGCCGTCGCCGAGTGCGCCTTCCGACGTTCCGGAGGCGACGTCGAGCGTGCCCGCGTTCGCCGAACCGACGGCGACGCTGTGTTCGCCCGCGTCGAACGCCCGGACGAACTCGACGGTCGTCCGCTCGCCCGCCGCGAGCGTCACCTGTTTCGTCGCGACGACCTCACCGTCCACCGTCAGTTCGGCGGTGTAGGTCCGCTCGCTCGAACCGACGTTCTCGACGGTCGCGGACACCGTCACCTCCTCGCTCGCGGACGCCGAGGACGCGCCGAGCGTCGCCTCGACGACCTCGAACGAGGACGCCTCGACGCCGACGGCGAACGTCCCGGTGGCAGCGCTCGACGCTCGGTACCGATACTGACCGTCGTGTTCGCGGAGGAACGTCGTCTGGACCGACGACCACTCGCCGTCCTCGTAGCGATACAGCGCGACGTTCTTCGGCGAGTCCACCCTCGCGGCGTCCACGCCGAGCGTGACCCCGACGGTGTCGAGTTCGCCGTCGCTGATGTACGTGGGCGTCACCGTCAGGTAGCCCAGCGTCTCGCTCGCCCCTTCGAAGGCCGCGACCCCGCTCGGCACGGACCCGGACGTTCGCGCCTCGACGAAGAACCGCGGTTCGGCGTCGGCGCTCTTGGGGACCATCTTCAGTTTCCGGACGGTGGCGTCTCCGGCCCGCAGACCGCCGTCGAACGAGACGACGCCCGGACTCGACGCACGGGCGCTCGTCACCTTCGCCTTCGCGTAGGTCTCGGTCAGGTCCGTGACGCTCACCTGAACCGACGGCGGCGGCACGTTCGCGCCGCCACCGCCGCCCCCGCCGGACGACTTGGCGGCGACGTCGAACCCGAGCGAGTGGACGTATCCGTTTCCGGCGGCGTCTTCGACGTGTACGTCGAGCGTGTGCGAACTCCCGGCCGAAAGCGACGACGCGGTGTATCGAACCTGATTCGAGGTAATCGTCGCGTCGCCGGTCACCCTCACGCCGTCGAACTCGACCCAGATGGCGTCGGCGTTGACGCCGCTCACGTCGTCGGTGAGGTTGACGACGAGTTCGACCGATTCGGTGTTCGAGTCCAGCGTCGCGCCGTCGGCGGGACGACTGCTCGTGACGGCCGGGGGCGTGGTGTCGGTCTCGATGGTGAACTCCGTCGTGTAGTTCTTCTCGTTTCCGGCCTCGTCCACAGCGACCACCGTGGCGGTGTGCTGGCCGCCGCCGAGTCCGGTGGCGTTGTACGTCGCGTACTCCCCGGTGACGTTCGTCGCGTTGGCGTCGGTGACGCGCTCGCCGTCGAAGTAGAGTTCGACCGCGCTCGCGTTGACGCCGCTGATGTCGTCGCTGTAGTTGAACGTCACCCGTTTGTGGGTGGTCCTCCAGTCGAACGTCTGGCCGTCGGGCGACTTGGCGTCGAGCGACGGGGCCTTCTGGTCGTCCACGACCGCGCCGTACGTCGAGAAGTGCGAGACGTTCGTCACCCAGTAGGTGTCGGTCGTCCCGTTGACCGTCTTGTTCTCGACGGACGTGTTCCGGACCTCCCACGTATCGGAAGACGAGTCGTAGTAACTGATGTTGACCTGCTTCTCGTCGATGCCCGGCGGGAGAGTCGAATCCGTCACCGGGATGCCGATGGTGGCGTTGTCGAGGTGGTCGGTCAGACTCTTCCCGAGTTCGCCATTCAGGAAGTTCAGTCCCGCGAGGTTCCGAGAGAGCGGCGCGAGCGCCGACCGACTCTCCGTGAGCGACACCGTGCTGTCGATTCCCGTCTCGTTCGTCGTGAAGCGGACGAACAGCCCCGACTTTTCGAGGACGACCGTGACGGTCTTGTCGCCGTTCGTGCTGACCGTCCGTATCTCGGCGGTCGAGTTCGTCGTTCCGAGGTTGCCCGTGCGGTCGGACGCGTTCGCGGTCACCTTGTACGTGCCGTCCTCGCCGAGCGAGAACGTCCCGTTCCAGACGTACCCGTCAGCCGACGTGTTCTGCGTCAGCGTGACTTCTGCGGTGTTCCCGGCGGGTTTCTGGACGGTCGCCGAGACCGAGTCCGACCGGAGCGGTTCGTCGCTTGTGAGCGTCACCTCGCCCTCGTTCCCGACCTGTTCGACGGTCGCGCCGAGGTCCGGCGCGTCCCGGTCGAGGACGACCGTCACTGGCGTCTCGGTGAGATTCACGTTCCACAGTCGGTCGGCCGCGACCGCTCCGAGGGTGTAGTTCCCGTCGTCGGGGAGGTCGGTCAGGTTCTGCGTGACCCTCCACGTCCCAGCGTCGGTCCGCGTCGCTTCCTTCCACGTCCGGAAGTTCGTGAAGTCCGCCGAGAGCGACGACCCGACGTGGGTCGCGTTGCCGGGCGTTCCGTCGGCGTCGAACTCGAACGTCACCGTGTCGTTCGTGTATATCGTCTTCGAGAGGCCGGTCGGCGCGTTACCCGACCCCGCGGTGGTGACGGTCGCCGTCGGTTTCTTCGCGTCCACGCGGACCGCGTCGAACGTCGTCATCTCGACGGTGTTGCCGTCGTCGTCGGTGACCCGCACCGCGAGGTCGATTCGCCCGGCGTACTGGCCGAAGGGTTCGTTCAGGTCGATGGTCGCCTCGTAGACGGTCGAGTAGTCGGACTCGTGGACCTTCCGGACCGACGCGTTCGTCCATCCCGTCGCGTCCTCGAACGGGACGGTGCTCGCGTCGTTCGCCACCAGCGCCGACAGGCCCGTGGCGTCCGCGTGGGTGGAGAACCGAACTCGCAGCGTGTCGTCCGCGGTGTTGTTCGCCGTCAGTCCGGCCACGTCGGCCGAGTATACGCTCGGCGGCGAGAAGTCCTCGTAGGCGTTGTACGTCGCCTCGTACGTCGTCACCGTCCGCGTCGAGAGCGGAGTCACGTCGTTCCGACCGACCGCGGTGAGTTCGACGTCGGTGTTCGGGTCGAGGTCGAACTCCGTGAGGTTGAACACCGACCGTTTCGTGGTGTTCGTCTCGCTCACTGTCGTCCCGTTCAGCGCGAGACGGACCGTCTCCTCGCCCGCGTCCTCGAACCCGTGAGCGCCTTGGTCGAGTTGGGTCTCGACGTAGTACGCCAGTTTCCCGTCACTCACCAACAGGTCCATCAGACCGGTGTAGGGGTGTTCGTTGACCGACTCGCGGACTGGGATATCGCCCAAGCTCGCGGTGTAACTGGTACTCAGGTTCCACGACGGGGTGACGCTCTCCTCGGACGTGGCACCGACGCCGTGGTTGACGACCTCGTCGTTGAGGTAGATAGTCTGGTGGCGGCGGTCGCCGATGCCGTCGGTAATCAGGTGGTCGTAGTGCCAGTCGTAGGGGAACTCGGCCGTCGCCGAGAGCGTGACGTCGTACGACCCGCCGCGCCGGTTCCGGTAGTAGGTCACGTTCTTCTCGGTGAGCGCGCTCTGGTTCACGTCGAACGTGGTTCCGGTCGTCTCACCGAGTTGGTGAGCGAGGTGGTAGATGGCTTCGCCGCTGAAGTTGTCGGACGCGCCGGTCGCCGCCGTCGGCACCAACAGGTGTTCGACCGCGGCGTCGAACTCGCCCTCGACGCCGAATCGGACCGTGGAGGTGTCGGCACCCGACCCCGAGAGACTGCCGACGTACCTGTTGTACGAGGTCTCCTCGAAGTACGTTACCTGCGTACTCCGGGTCGAGAGGTCGCCGTGCTTGCTCTCGGCCGCCGAAGCGTCGAGGTTGTACTTTGTCGTGTCGCTCTCGTTCAGGACGACGTGTTCGTCGCCGTCGACCGTCAGTTCCTCGGAGAAGACGACGGGTTGGCCGTTCCGCTCGTTGACGCCGTGCGAGAGGACGTTGTACTCGCCGCCCCCGACGACGTGGTAAGTGACCTTCGACCCGTTGAACTGGTCGAGACCCCGACGACCGACCATATCGAACTGGCCGGGGTTCTCGGAGAACAGCCACGAGAGGTCGTCGGCCACGGGCGTCGTGCCGATGCTCTGCTTCTCGACGGTCACTTCGTGTGCGCGAACGAAGCCGAAGATGGTCGTGTACGTCCCGTTGTCGAACGAGACGCGCCCGGAGTAGATACCGTAGGGGACGCTGGTGTTCACCGTCAGGCCGAGGTGGACCGTTTCGTTGGCCGGAACGGTGACCGTGCTCTGATTGAGTTGGGCCGGTGCCGTGCCCTCGCGAACGATGTTCGCCGCGGTCGCAGTCGCGTCGAGCGTCACGTTCGACTCGCCGAGGTTCGTGACGCGAATCGTCCGCGTCGCGGTCGTGTCGTTGCCGAACGTGCCGAAGTCCACCGTGCCCGGCGAGACGACGACGTTCGTTCCGACCGCGTCGGTGGCGTTGACCTCACCGGCACCCTGCGTGTACACGTCCTCGCCGCTGAGGGGGTCCGCAGTGGACGTGAGGACGCTCTTGAGTCGCTCGGGCGACCAGTCCGGATGTTTCTCTATCAGGAGGGCGGCGATACCGCTCACGGTGGGCGCGGACATGCTAGTACCGCTGTACCGAACCGATCCGCCGTCGTTGTCGGCGCTCTTCACGCCGACACCGGGCGCGACGACGTCGGGCTTGAGGTAGTACCCGTACGGCGTCGGGCCGCGAGAGGAGAAACTCGCAATTCCGCCGTCGTAGGCGTCTGTCGCGCCGACGGTGAGCGCCTTCGACTGGATGCCGGGGGTGCTCACCGTCCGGTAGCCGTACTCGCCGCTGTTGCCCGCCGATACGACCACGAGCGTTCCGTTGGCGACGACCTGATTGACCGCGTCGGTGTACCGGTCGTTCGACCGCTCGGCCGACACCGGACCGCCGATGCTCATGCTGATGACGTCGGCACCGTTGCTGTCGGCGTACTCCATGCCGTCGATTATCCACGACGTGCGTCCCCATCCCTCGTCGGTGAGGACCCGGACGTCCATCAGACTCGCGTTCGGTGCCATCCCGGTGTAACTCTCGTTGTCGCTGGCGACGATGCCCGCGACGTGCGTGCCGTGACCGGCGTCGTCGTCGTAGTCTCCTTCGCCGGTGAAGTCCTTCTCCGCGACGACGCCGTCTATCGCCGGATGGCTGTTCTCGATACCGGTGTCCAACACCGCGATTTTCGCGTTGTTACCGCTGACACCGTAGCTCTCGCGCGCCTGCGAGGCAGAGACGGCGTCGTCGGTCGCGGCGAGGTCCGTCCGGTACTTGATGTCGAGCGTGACCCTCTCGATGGTGTCGTCGGCCTTCAGGTCGGCGTAGGCCTGCCCGACGGCCGCCTTCGACACCCGGCCCGCCTCGGCGTCGATGGATTCGAGCGTGGCCCGCTTCTCCACGCCGGTCACGGAGTCGAGCATCCCGTCGGTGGTCTGGGTATCCCCGGCGACGATGTAGTCGCCCTGACCGTCTTCGCTGACGATGATGGGAATCGAGTCCGTCTCGGCGTCAGTCAAGTTCTGCTGAACGAGGAACTCGACGTCGAACAGGTGGCGGTCGAACTTGCCGAAATCGACGCCGACCGGGAAGACGTACGTGGAGTTCCCGGTCGAGACTTTCTGCATCCGCACGTCGGCCGAGACGCGGTACTCGGTGCGGTTGCCCGTCTCGACGACGGTCACGGTCTGGCCGGTGAGGAGCGTCACCCGTTTCGTCGTCGCGTTCTCCGGGAGCGAGGCGTTCCGGACCGTTTCGTTCTCCGGCGTTTCGTTCAGCGACGTCACCTCGGCGCTCGGAAGCGTCGCCGGGTGGCCCTTCGCGTGCGATACCTGCGTCGTTCCGTCCCCGACGACGTCCGCCGCGGGCCGGGAGTCGTCCAGCGGTTGGAGACCGAACGCGGGCGCGACGGCACCGGTCAGGATGAGAATCGAGAGGAGCAGTGCCGTCACGGGTGCGGTCGTCCGACCTTCGTCTCGTCGTGATGGTTCGCCACTCATTTTGATGTTAACTGCCAGATAACGCGTCGATTACTTGTAACCTACTTAGATTATCAAATCTAATAACGGACACAAGCTAAGAGTTTAATTTCTGACTAATCGGCAAACGCATTAGAGGGTGCCGCTCGACAGTCGTATCTGATGACCGTAATCGCACTCCTGAGCGTCGCACCGGTAGTCGAGGGGAGCATGGCCGAGGAAGTCGCCAAGGCCGTGGCCGCGCTGGACGACTTCGACGTGTCCTACGAGACCAACCCGATGGGAACCGTCATCGAGGCCGACTCGGCGGACGAACTGTTCGCGGCGGCGCAGGCCGCCCACGAGGCGGTGGACGGCGACCGGGTGAGTACCGTCCTGAAGATAGACGATAAGCGCACGCGCGAGCAACGCGCGCGCGAGAAGGTCGATGCGGTCGAGGAGGCGCTGGGTCGGGAAGCCAAGCGGGAGCGATAAGTCTCCCCGGACATTCGGAGAACGGTCTTTCCGAGTGACCTCACCGTTCTCGAAACGACTCACGCCGACCCGAACTGATGGCGACTGATAAACTGTTTACGGGGTGACGCCCAATCGACGCGCATGGACAGTCTCAATCGGAACGCGTTGGAGTTGGCCGACGAGGCGCTGGACTTCGCCGAGGAGTTGGACATCGGAGCGCGAGAACTCGACAACGGAGCGACCGTCATCGACTTCGGTCACGAGTTCGACGGGGGCGTCGAGGCCGGACTCCTGCTCGCCGAGATGCAGACAGCCGGACTCGCCACCGTCCAGACCCGGATGGACGAGGTGTCCGGCGCGCCCTTCCAGTACGTCGAACTGACGAGCGACCACCCCGCGCTGGCCCTGCTCTGCTCGCAGAAGGCCGGGTGGGAGGTCACGACCGACGACTTCGAGGGTCTGGGCAGCGGCCCGGCCCGCGCACTCGTCGCCGAAGAGGAGGAGTTCGCCCGCGTGGGTTACGAGGACGTGTCGGAGTTCGCGGTGCTGGCCGTCGAGAGCGACGACTACCCCACCGAGTCGGTCGCCGAACACGTCGCGGACCTCACCGGCGTCGAACCCAGCAGCGTCTTCCTCCCGTCGGTCCCCACCGCGAGCGTGGCCGGGAGCGTCAGCGTGGCCTCCCGCGCCGCCGAGATGGCGGTCTTCCGACTGTCGGAACTCGGCTACGACCCCCTCGACGTGGTGACCGCCACAGGGTCCGCGCCCGTCGCGCCCGTGGCCGGAGACGAGGAGACCGCCATCGCGCGGACCAACGACGCACTGGCCTACGGCGGGCAGGTCCACCTGACCGTCCGCGAGGAGTTCGACCGCTTCGACGAGGTCGTCTCGACCGCGAACGACGAGTACGGCACCCACTTCGCCGACATCTTCGAGTCGGTGGACTGGGACTTCTACGAGGTCGAGGAGAGCGTCTTCGCGCCCGCGCAGGCGACCATCAACGTCGTCGGGGGAGACACCTACGTCGTCGGCGAGCGCGACGAGGACCTGCTGGCCGAGAGCTTCGACATCTGAGACGCCGCGAGAACGAGACCGGAGGTGACATTCGATGCAATTCAAACTGGTTCCCGAACCGCCCGCCGACTTCGAGTTCGTTGCCGACGCCCAGCGCGCGGTCCCCCTGGTTCCCGGTAGCGAGGACGACTGCTGCGCTCGGATGCTCGACCGGACCGACCTGACGAGTCGCGACGCGGCCCGGACGTGGCTGACCTTCCTCCGGGCGCTCGGCCTCGCCGAGGAGCAGTCGTCGGGGTTCACCCGGACGCGAGAGGACCCCACGCGCGAGTTCCTGCGCGAGCAGTTCCGCGAGAACGTCTTCGGCGTGCCAGCGGTGCTGGAGACTCTGACCGACGCGGCGGAACCGCTCTCGGCCGAGGAGGTGTTCGAGGCGTTCCGCGACGAGGTACCGACGTGGGAGCACCACAAGAATCCGAACTCCTGGGAGGAAATCTGGAGCGAACGCGTGGCGTATCTTCTGGACTGGTGCGTGCTGTTGGGGTTGGTGGAAGAAGTGGACGGAGCGTACGCGGTCGAGTAACACGACGGTATTCTCGGCCGACTCGGCGTCGGGAACGCCCTCGATACGTATCGACAGTTGCCGTTTTCGGTCAGACACTCGTACGCGAACCGACACTACCGAACGGGGCTACGACTAACACCCCGTGTTTACGAGGCCGCATCCGTGATTCTCGTCGTCCCGTTCACCGATAGCGAGCGTTTACTGCCGACGGACGGAGAGTATTCGAGATTACCGACGTGACAGTTCCCGAACTCGGGCGAACGGACCTCGGCGTTTATTGACTCCCGTCGGCTACTCGGACGGGGGATTCGAATGACATCGAAACGGGCGAACGCGGTGACGGTAGTGGTTGCGTTGTTCGTCGTCGGTAGTTGCGGATCGGTCGTCTTGGCGGCAACCGGCGCGACAGGTGCCGACACCGCCGGGAGCGCGACCGAGGGGAACGCAATCGCCGTACAGGAAGAGAACGAAACGACGACGGCGACCGAAACGACCGCGGCCGCAGGGGAGACCACGACGGACTTCGTGAACCTCGACGACGCGGACATCACCTTCGACAACCAGACGTCGAACGGGACGGCGGTCAACGTCACGCAGGCGGTGCTTCCTGAGGGAGGGTTCGTCACCGTTCACCTCGCTCAGAACGTGACGGGTAACTTCACCACGCTAGTCGATTCGGAGATGATAGGTCAACGCATCGGCAACTCGACGTACCTCGAACCCGGTCTCAACGAGAACGTGACTATCCGACTCGATCAGATGGTCACGGAGAGTCAGATGCTGATCGCGGTTCTCCACCGGGATACGAACGGTAACCAGCAGTTCGACCCGGCACTGGAGCGAGTCGAGACGACGCCCGCGCAGACGGCCGACGCGACGGCGACTCCGGCCGCCGAGCAGGTCGATGCGGTGTACACGCAGGACCCCGGTGACGAACCGATAGCGGGGACGGCGTTCGTCCGTGTCGAGGACGGCGGTGGCGCGGTCGGAACGACGACTGCCGCGAACGAAACCACGACTGAAGCGGCATAACACGGACTCCTCGTTCGCGCGCCCCATCTTTTCGCGTCGCACAGGTGGACTGTGAACTGAAACGCTACGAGAAATCGGAACAGACGCCCGAGTCGGGTTATCGAATCTTCCGGACGTTACTCACGTCGAATCCGCCGTCGTGAATCTCGGTCTCGAAGCGGATGATGTCCTCGGCCTCCAACCGCGACAACACGCCTCGGAACTCCCGGACGAACATCACTCGGTCGCGCTCGTTCCCGCCGGTCTCCCACTCGAACGCGATGGTGCCGTCGGCCGCGCCCATGAGACTCCCCATCTGGGTGTCGGTCAGCGCGTCCTGATTGACCAGCACGAGAATCAGGCCGTCCCACGCTCGTGAGGCCTTCTGGAGTCCCTTGACCAGCAGGGTGATGTCGCTCCAGTCGAGGTGTTCGTTCGGCGCGCGGGCGAGGTCGGTCAGCGAATCGACCACGACGAGGTTGCCCGTGGCGTTCTCGTTGAGGTACTCGCCGAGCGCCTCCAGCACGCCCCGGCGGTCGCTCCCCTGTCCGAGGTCGGTAATCGTCTGCGTCTTGCGGGTGTACCACTCCCGGGGAATCGCCGAGAGCTGGAAGTACTCCTGACTGAAGTCGGCGAACTCTACGGCTTCGACGCCAGCGCGGACCAGTCGCTCGCTCATGGTGAACTCGATTTCCCGCCGGAGTTCGTCGCCGCTGGCGGTGAACGAGACGTAGTGGATGCCCTCGGGCACGGCGGCCCGTTCGGACACCTCGCCGTAGTGGAGTTCGAATTGGTCCGGGTCGGTGTGGGCCAGTCCGTTGATGGTCGCGGCGGTGTAGCAGAACTCGCGGGCACCGGCCCCGGCCTCGCCCGCGAGCAACACGACGCTTCCGGGCGGGGCACCGCCGTCGATGATGTCGTCGAGTCGGGAGACTCCGAACGGAACTCGGTCCATGGACGGTTCGTTTCGGTAGGTCTCGGCGGTGGTGCTTGGGTCTTTCGTCTGAACGGGTCCGCGGAACTCACCCGTTCGGTTCCCTCACTCGGTCCGGTCCTCACTGGTGACGTACCCCGGCGGTGGCGGAAGTTCCACGACTTCCACATCGGTGCGGTCGTGAGGAATCGTCGCCTCCATCTCTATCTTCACGGCGCAGTCACCACCGACCACGTCGCTCACGCCGACCATCACGGTCCCCGGGAGTTCCGGCGGTTCGAAGTGGTCCCGGCAGGCCTCCCCGATTTCCGTCTCGGCCTCGGGCAGCAGGTCCGCTCGGACGTAGTGGCGTATCATCGTGACGTCGGCGAGTCGCCCGCCGCAGTACTCCCGGAGGAACCGGTCGGCGAACGAGAGCACGCTGTCGGCCTGCTCTCTGGGGGTGTCGCCCGGTCCGACGACGCCGTCCAACTGCACCCGGTCGTGGTCCGCGTGCCGCGTCCTGACCGCCGTCGCGGCGACCGCATCCTCACCGCGGTTCTCCCGTCTGAACACCGTCTTCTCCATAGCGACGCCAACGAGCACCGGCCACTAAGCGCTTCGTGCCAGAAACACGGTAGCAACGGAGTGTGTTCGAGTGATACCATCGGTTCCAGCGTCAAAAGGCATATGCCAATGTCGAGGGGACCGTCTTGATATGCGAACTGCCCTCCATCGCATCGCGGCGGGTGCGCTCGCCTACGTCGTCTCGTACGTCCTGATCGGACTGGCGACCGTCCCTCGACTCGGCCGGTATCTCGTCCGTGCCTCGGACGACGCCGTCACCGTCCTCGACGTGTACCGCTCGGCCGGGAGTCCGCTGTGGCAGGCCGTCGGCTGGTTCACGCTGAACGCCCACGGCGTTCCCATCGACATCGCCGCCGTGCGGGACACGGGAAACTTCGTCTCCGACGGGGCGATGTGGCTCGGCATACTCCCCGGGTGGCTGGGACTCGTCCCGCTGGTCGCGTGCCTACTGGTCGGGGTGACAGTGACCGCAACGAATCGCTCGTCGCCCGTCCCGATGGGTGTGGGCGCATACATGGTTCCCGGGTATCTGGTCGCCCTACTGCTGTCGACGGTCGTATTCGCAGGTGGAGTCGGCCCCGTGACTGCATCTGCAAGAGTCCTGTTGCCCGGCAGTTACCCCGGTGGCAGGTGGCTACTTCTCGTCGTCCTCGCGCCCCTCGTCTTCGGGTCACTCGGCGCGTCGCTGGGACAGTCGCCCGTTCTCACAGCGACCGTCGAACGCCTGCGGTCGGACTTGTCGCTCCGATAGAAGACTGTTGGCCGTCTGGCACGCTCCGAACCGGCCCACCGAACGCTATCTGATGTGACGTGCTGAATCGTTCACACCTCGTGTAGCGTTATCTCCGGGACGCTCACTCCGTTACGCGTCCGGGCGTGCGACTGGCAGGCTCAAATCCGGCCGCATTCGACGAATTCGCTCGTTGCGCGGAGACAAAACTCCGCGTCGGAGTTGAATTCGGGAGAAGTGCGCTGGCGGGGATTTGAACCCCGGTTGCGACCATGGCAAGGTCACGTGATACCACTACACTACCAGCGCCCTGCGAGTGCATTTCCAAGTAATGCCGGGTCACTAAATAAGGCTTCCGAAACGGAGGCGAATCGGCAGACGGTGACACGTTTCAATCACCGATTTCCGGCGACAGGAGCTTTGTGACGGCCTCCCATTGCCGGAACAGAAGCGGCACCCTTTTAGGAACCAAGCCGGTACGATTCGCTACAGTCTAGTGACGGGGCGTCGAAGCGTCACGGTATGACCGTCAGCCTACTCGTTCCGTCATCCCTCGTCCGGGAAGCCGAAGACAAGCGCGAGGCGACTCGCAAAATCGGTTACGTCGCCCGCGCGGCGACGGTGTTCCGGGCCGACCGCCTCGGGGTCTTTCCCGACCCCGAGGGGGAGGAGAAGTGGGGTGGCGGGTTCGTAAGCACCGTGCTGGAGTACGCCGCGACGCCGCCCTACCTCCGAAAGGAGGTATTCGGCAAGCGGGACGAACTGGAGTACGCGGGCGTCCTACCGCCGCTCCGCGCCCCCTCACTGACCGGCTCCGAATCCGAGGGTTCGGGGTCGTTAAGACAGGGAATCGTGACCGAGGTCGGACCTGAAGGGCGCGTTCGGGTCAATTGCGGACTGCAACACCCGATCTCGCTCGTCGTGCCGCCAGAAATGGCGGTCGGCGAGGGAGAGCGCGTTACCGTCAGGATCTCTTCGCGAAGTCCGGTCCGTGCGAAGCTCGTAGACGAACCCCTCTCGGGTTTGTCGGTGACGCGCACGGACCTTCCGGCGGCGCTCGACCGCGACGACGCGGGCGTTCGAATCGCAACGTCCCGCCACGGGGTCGAGTTGACGACCCGGCGGCTGACCGACGTGGTCGGCCGGACCGAGCGCGACGGTATGACCGTCGTGTTCGGTTCACCGGGTCGCGGCCTGCCGGAGATGCTCGACCTCCCCACCGAACCGCTCGCCCACGACTGGCCGAGCGACGACGGGGAGGACGAGGCGGACGCGGAGTCCGGAGTCGAATCGGGCGCACCCGGCCGGTTTGACCTCTGGCTGAACGCGGTTCCGAATCAAGGTAGCGAGGTCGTGCGAACCGAAGAAGCGATGTTCGCCGCTCTCGGCTGCCTGAACCTCAGAGAGAAGTGATACGATGTCAG
This sequence comes from Halorussus aquaticus, assembly GCF_024218795.1. Lineage (GTDB taxonomy): Archaea > Halobacteriota > Halobacteria > Halobacteriales > Haladaptataceae > Halorussus > Halorussus aquaticus. The sequence goes on along the minus strand of NZ_CP100400.1, from coordinate 312,604 downwards.
ATATAAGCAGACCACGCAAAGGTTCGCTAGGGTTCGGCCCCCGCACGCGTGCAACCAGCGAGGTTCCGCGTTTCAACTCGTGGCCCGACGGAGACGGCAGTCCGTCTCTCCAAGGCTTCGCGGGTTACAAGGTCGGCATGACCCACGTGGTGATGGTGAACGACGAATCCGATTCCCCGCGCGAGGGGATGGAGGAGACCGTTCCCGTCACCATCGTGGAGACGCCGCCGATGCGGGCAGTCGCTCTGCGAGCCTACGAAGACACGCCGTACGGCAAGAAGCCGCTGACGGAAGTGTGGGGCGACGAATTCCACGACGACCTCTCGCGCACGCTCGACGTGCCCGAGGAGTACGACGCCGACGCCGCCGAAGACGAACTGCGCGAAGCAGTCTCGAACGGCGACGTCGCCGACCTCCGTGTCGTCACCCACACCGTTCCGGACGAGATACCCAGCGTCCCGAAGAAGAAACCCGACGTGATGGAGAGTCGCGTCGGCGGCGGGTCGCTCGACGACCGCGTCGACTTCGCGCTGGATCTCCTCACCGACGGCGGGGAACACGACATGAACGACGTGTTCCGCGCGGGTGAGTACATGGACGTGAGCGGCGTCACGAAAGGCAAAGGTACGCAGGGTCCCGTCAAGCGATGGGGCGTCCAGAAGCGGAAGGGCAAGCACGCCCGACAGGGATGGCGACGCCGGATCGGCAACCTCGGTCCGTGGAACCCCTCCCGCGTCCGCTCGACGGTGCCCCAGCAGGGCCAGACCGGCTACCACCAGCGAACCGAACTCAACAAGCGCCTCATCGACCTCGGTGAGGGCGACGACATCAACGTCGACGGCGGCTTCGTCAACTACGGCGAAGTCGACGGTTCCTACGCGTTGGTCAAGGGTTCGGTTCCCGGTCCGAACAAGCGCCTCCTGCGTTTCCGCCCGGCCATCCGGCCGAAAGACCAGCCGCGCCTCGACCCCGAGGTGCGGTACGTAAGCACCGAATCGAACCAAGGATAAACTATGCAGGCTACAATCCGCAACCTCGACGGCGAGGAAGCCGGTTCCGTGGACCTGCCGGACGTCTTCTCGAAGACGGTCCGGCCGGACCTCATCAAGCGAGCCGTCCTCGCCGCGCAGGCAAACCGCAAGCAGGACTACGGTGCCGACGACTACGCCGGGATGCGAACCTCGGCGGAGTCGCCGGGCAGTGGTCGCGGGATGGCTCACGTCCCCCGAACGAACGGACAGGGCGCGCGAGTGCCCCAGACCGTCGGGGGTCGCAAGGCCCACCCGCCGAAAGAAGAGAAAGACCGCACGCTCGACATCAACACGAAGGAGCGTAAGAAGGCGATCCGCAGCGCCGTCGCGGCGACGGCCGACGCCGACCTCGTGGCCGAGCGCGGCCACCAGTTCGACGAGGACCTCGACCTTCCGCTCGTCGTGAGCGACGAGTTCGAGGACCTGTTGAAGACGCAGGAAGTCGTCTCGTTCCTCGAAGCCGTCGGCGTAGACGCCGACATCGAGCGCGCCGAGGAGAACAAGACGGTTCGTGCCGGGAAGGGTACGACGCGTGGTCGCAAGTACAAGACCCCCAAGTCGGTCCTGTTCGTGACCAGCGACGAACCCTCGAAGGCCGCCCGCAACCTCGCGGGCGCAGACGTTGCGACCGCGCAGGAGGTCAACGCAGAGGACCTCGCGCCCGGTACGCATCCCGGTCGACTCACCGTCTGGACCGAGAGCGCAGTCGAGGAGGTGGCCGACCGATGAGCGTCATCGAGTACCCGTGGGTCACCGAGAAGGCGATGAACGAGATGGACTTCGAGAACAAGCTCCAGTTCATCGTGGACCTCGACGCCGACAAGCCGGAAATCCGCGACGAGATCGAAGCGCAGTACGACGTCACCATCCAGAAGGTGAACACGATGGTCACCATGAACGGTGACAAGAAGGCCACGGTGACACTCTCGGAGGACGACGACGCGCAGGAAGTCGCCTCCAGAATCGGGGTGTTCTGATAATGGGACGACGAATTCAAGGACAGCGACGAGGTCGGGGCGGACCGACGTTCCGCGCCCCCTCGCACCGATACAAGGCGGATCTCACACACAAGAAACCCGAAGACGCGGACGCGGTCTCCGGAACGGTCGTGGACATCGAACACGACCCGGCACGGAGCGCGCCGGTCGCCGCCATTGAGTTCGAGGACGGCGACCAGCGACTCGTCCTCGTGCCCGAGGGCGTCGGCGTCGGCGAGACCATTCAGGTCGGCGTCACCGCCGAAATCAAGCAGGGCAACACGCTGCCGCTCGCCGAGATTCCGGAAGGAGTCCCGGTGTGTAACGTCGAGAGCAGTCCCGGTGACGGCGGCAAGTTCGCTCGCGCTTCCGGCGTGAGCGCGAACCTCGTCACGCACGACCGCAGCGCTGCGGTCGTGGAACTGCCGAGCGGTGAGGTCAAGCGCCTCTCGCCCGACTGTCGGGCGACCATCGGCGTGGTCGCAGGCGGCGGCCGGACGGAGAAGCCGATGGTGAAGGCGGGCAACAAGTATCACAAGATGAAGGCGCGCGGCACCAAGTGGCCGAACGTCCGTGGCGTGGCGATGAACGCCGTGGACCACCCGTTCGGTGGCGGTGGCCGCCAGCACCCCGGCAAACCCAAGTCCGTCTCGCGGAACGCTCCGCCCGGACGGAAGGTCGGGGACATCTCGTCCCGACGAACGGGACGGGGAGGTAACTGAGCCATGAGCGAAGGCGAATACCGAACCGGCCGCGAAGGTGAATTCACCTTCCGCGGGTACGACCTCGACGAGTTGCAGGACATGAGTCTGGACGAAGTCGCGGAACTGCTTCCCGCACGTCAGCGGCGAACCATCGAGCGCGGCCTGTCCACCCAGCAGGAGAAGCTGGTGGAGGAAGCCCGCGAGGCCACCGAGGAAGGGTCGGCCAACGACCCCATCCGGACGCACTTGCGGAACATGCCGGTCCTGCCGGAGTTCGTCGGCAAGACGTTCGCGGTGTACACCGGCCAGAGCTTCGAGCGCGTGTACGTGGAACCGGAGATGCTCGGCCACTACCTCGGCGAGTTCCAGCTGACCCGATCCACGGTCGAACACGGACAGGCCGGTATCGGCGCGACCCGCTCCTCGAAGTTCGTGCCACTCAAGTAAACCATGGGAATCAGTTACAGTGTCGAGACCGACCCGGACACCACCGCCAAGGGGATGCTCCGGGAGCGGCACATGAGCCACAAGCACAGCAAAGCCATCGCCCGCGAGATCAAGGGCATGACCGCGGCGGAGGCCAGCGAGTACCTCCAGAAGGTCATCGACGGCGAACGGTCGGTTCCGTTCAAGTCCCACAACAGCGGCGTCGGCCACCGAAGCGACATCGACGGCTGGGACGCCGGTCGCTACCCCGAGAAGGCCAGCGAGGCCTTCCAGACGCTCATCGAGAACGTCGTCAACAACGCCGACCAGCAGGGCTTCGACGGCGAGTCGATGGAGATCATGCACGTCGCCGCCCACAAGATCGGCGAAGTGCAGGGCCGTAAGCCCCGAGCGATGGGGCGAGCCAGCGCGTGGAACACGCCGGAGGTAGACGTCGAACTCGTACTCAAAGAGGTGCAGGAATAATGGCAGACGAACAACAGTTCATTCACGACGGACTTCAGCGGTCCCAGATCGACGAGTTCTTCGCCGACGAACTCGGCCGCGCGGGCTACGGCGGCATGGAAGTCGCCAAGACCCCCATGGGAACCCAGATCGTCCTCAAGGCCGAGAAGCCCGGTATGGTCATCGGGAAGGGCGGGAAGAACATCCGGAAGATCACGACCCAACTCGAAGAGCGGTTCGACCTCGAAGACCCGCAAATCGACGTGCAGGAAGTGGACGAGCCGGACCTCAACGCCCGCATCGTCGCGGACCGACTCGCCAACGCGCTCGAACGCGGCTGGTACTTCCGGAAGGCCGGTCACACCACCATCGACCGCATCATGGACGCCGGCGCACTCGGCGCCGAAATCGTCCTCTCCGGGAAGGTCACCGGTGCGCGTTCGCGCGTCGAGAAGTTCAACCGCGGGTACATCAAGCACAACGGTGAACCCGCCGAGGACATCGTGGACCACGGACAGGGCGTCGCCGTCCTGAAGCTCGGCACCATCGGCGTGGACGTGAAGATCATCCCGCCGAACGCCAAGCTCCCCGACGACTTCGACATTCAGGAGGACGCGAGTCCCGAAGAGGTCGTCCCCGAGGCCGTCGAGGCCAACGAGCAGGCTGGCGTCGAGGAACTCCTCGAAGAGCCGACCGACGAGGAACTCGAAGAACTCCGCGAAGAGGAAGACGCAGACGAAGAGCCAGCGGACGTCGGCGAAGAGGAGATCGACGAGGAGATCGTCGAAGAGGTCATCGAAGACGAGACCGAGAGCGAGGAGTCGGCCGAGGAGGCCGAGTCCGAGCAGTCGGTCGAAGAGGAACTCGACGAACTCGAAGACGAAGTCGAGCAGGAAGCCGAGGACCTCATGGACGAGATGGAAGACGAGGAATCCGACTCCGAGGAGGGTGACGAATAATGGCCATCCTTCACGTCGAGGAGATCCGCGACATGACCCCCGCAGAGCGCGAGGCGGAACTGGAAGACCTCGAAACCGAACTCCTCAACGCGAAGGCCGTGAAGGCCGCCGGTGGCGCACCGGAGGACCCCGGCCGATTCCAGGAACTTCGTCGGACTATCGCGCGAATCAAGACGGTTCAGCGCGAAGAAGGCGATCTCGAAGAAGAAGCAGCAGCAGAATAATCGAACCATGCCACTCACACCCGAGACGCTGACGCGACACGAACTCAACGGACTCCCCGTCCGCGTCGCCGACGCGGCGAACGCCGACCTCGTGGGAATCGAGGGACGGGTCGTCGCCGAGACGCAGGGGACCGTGAGCGTCGCGTCCGCCGACCGGGTGCGGCAAGTGCCAAAGCAGGGTACGACGTTCGAGTTCGCGCTCACAGATGAACCCGCCGACCTCGCGAAGGGGTCGGGGACCGCGTCCAAACGTGGATCGGAAACTGCCGGAGTTCGCTCCGGTCAGTCTGGTCCGTGCGAGGGCGTGGCCTACGTTACGGTGGATGGCGCGCGGCTGCTCTCACGACCCGAATTGCGCACCGAGAAGGCAGGTGACTCCAAATGGCAATAGGACTGAACGTATCAGAGCCGGAGGGGACCTGCTCCGACGAGGACTGCCCGTTCCACGGATCGCTTTCCGTGCGCGGTCAGACTCTCGAAGGAGAGGTCGCCTCCACAGACATGGACAAAACCGTGATCGTCGAGCGAGAGTACGACGTTCCGGTTCCGAAGTACGACCGGCACATGAAGCGCCGGTCCCGCGTTCCGGCACACCACCCGGACTGCATGGAACTGGAAGTCGGCGACACGGTTCGTATCGCAGAGACCCGACCGCTTTCGAAAACGAAGAGCCACGTCGTCGTCGAGAAGTTCGAGACGACGCGGAGCTTCGCAGCGGGCGGCACCGAACACAGTGACTCGTCGGGCGAGGAATCGACCGGCGTCGTTCCGGAAGGAGGTGACGAGTAATGGAAGCGCTGAAGGCCGACGTGACGCAGGGTCTCGAGAAAGGTTCCCTGCTGACGTGCGCCGACAACACGGGTGCCCGTGAAGTCAAAGTCATCAGCGTCTCCGGCTACTCCGGAGCGAAGAACCGCCACCCCAAGGCGGGTATCGGCGACAAGGTGACCGTCTCGGTCACCAAGGGTACCCCCGAAATGCGTCGGCAGGTACTCGAAGCCGTCATCGTCCGCCAGCGAAAACCCATCCGTCGTCCGGACGGCACTCGCGTCAAGTTCGAAGACAACGCCGCCGTCATCATCGACGACGTCGAGGAACCGCGCGGGACCGAGATCAAGGGTCCCATCGCGCGGGAAGTCGCAGAGCGGTTCGGAAGTATCGCGAGTACTGCTACGATGATAGTATGAGTAAGCAACCACGCAAACAGCGAAATCAGACCGAGCGTGCCTCGCTCCACGAGCGACACGAGCAGGTCAAGGCGACGCTCGCCGACGACCTCCGCGAGGAGTTCGACGTCCGTAGCGTCCGCGTCAACGCGGGCGACACCGTCGAGGTTATGCGCGGAGACTTCGCCGGCGACGAAGGCGAAGTCGTCGACGTAGACCTGCGCGACGCAGTCGTCCACGTCGAAGACGTGACTCTCGAGAAGGCAGACGGCGAGGAAGTCCCGCGGCCGCTCGACGCGAGCAACCTCCGCGTGACCGACCTCGACCTCGAGGACGACGTGCGCGAGGCGCGCCTCCGAGGTGAGAACGAATGACCAAGCATCAGAAACGACTCTCAGTTCCGAAGTCCTGGCCGGTCGAGCGCAAGACCGAAACCTTCACCGTGAAGGCCGACTCCGGCCCGCACGGCGAGGACGGCGTACCCCTCCTCATCCTGCTGCGGGACGTGCTGGGCTACGTCGGCTCGCGGAAGGAAGCCCGCTACGCCCTCGACCAGGGCAGCGTGCTGATCAACGGCGACGAGGGCGTCGCCGAGGACCGACCCATCGGCATGTTCGACATCGTCGCGTTCACCGAACGCGAGGAGTACTACCGGGTGTTCCCCGACGAGGGCGGTCGGCTCACGCTGACCGAGATCGACGCGGACGCCGCCGGTAGCAAGCTGGGCAAGATCGAGGACAAGACGAAGGTCGCTGGCGGCCGGACGCAGCTCAACCTCCACGACGGGAAGAACATCCTCGTCGAGGACGACGAGTACAGCCCCGGCGACTCCATCGTCACCGACAACGACGACAACGAAATCGTCGCCCACTTCCCGTACGAGGAAGGCAGTCTCGTGACCGCAGTTCGAGGCGCGCACGCGGGCGACATCGGCGAGATCACCGAGATTCAGGTGACTCCCGGTAGCGGTTCGAACAACGTCGTGGTCGAGCGCATCGACGACGGCGGTACCTTCGAGACGGTCGAAGAGTACGTCGTCGTCATCGACGAGAACTTCGTAGGAGGTGACGGCGAATGAGCGAAGCCGACGCCGACTTCCACGAGATGCGAGAGCCGACCGTCGAGAAGGTCGTCGTCCACATGGGCGTCGGCGAAGGCGGCCGCGAACTCGCGGACGCCGAGGAGATTCTCGAAGACGTGACCGGTCAGCAGAGCGTGCGGACGCTGGCCAAGTCCACCAAGCCCGAGTTCGGTATCCGGCAGGGCGACCCCATCGGCGCGAAGGTCACCCTCCGCGACGACGAGGCGGTGGCGTTCATCGAGAAGGCGCTCCCGCTGGCCGACATCTCGGCTCGGCAGTTCGACGAGACCGGAAACTTCAGCTTCGGTGTCGAAGAACACACCGAGTTCCCGAGTCAGGAGTACGATCCGAACATCGGTATCTACGGACTCGACGTGACGGTCAACCTCGTGCGACCGGGCTACCGCGTCAGCAAGCGCGACAAGCAGACTCGGTCGATTCCCTCGGGACACCAGTTGACCGCCGAGGACGCCATCGCGTACCTCGAATCGAACTTCGACGTTGAGGTCGAACAATGAGTGAAAGCGAAACCGACTCCGAAGCGACCGGAGAACACGCGGCCAAGCGCACAGGCCAGATCGAAGAGTGCCAGCGCTGCGGTCGAAAGCAGGGTCTCGTCGGCAAGTACGACATCTACCTGTGTCGGCAGTGTTTCCGCGAAGTCGCCCGGAGCATGGGCTTCAAGAAGTATCGATAAATCATGGCAGGAAACGATCCGCTGGCCAATGCGCTCTCCGGCATCGACAACGCCGAGAGCGTGGGTCATCTCGACCACACGGTACAGCCCGCCTCCAACGAAATCGGCAGCGTACTCGAGGTCTTCTACGACCGCGGGTACATCGACGGCTTCGAGTTCGTCGACGACGGCAAAGCCGGGACGTTCGAGGTCGAACTGAAAGGCGCGATAAACGAGTGCGGTTCGGTCAAGCCCCGGTACTCGGCCGGAGCAGACGAGTTCGAGAAGTGGGAGAAGCGCTTCCTCCCCGCCCGCGACTACGGGGCACTCGTCGTCACGACTAGCCGCGGCGTCATGAGCCACTACGAGGCCCGCGAGAAGGGCGTCGGTGGCCAGGTCATCGCGTACGTCTACTAACAATGGCACGAACAGAACTCGAAATTCCGGACGACGTGACCGCAGAGAAGGACCACCTCGAACTCAGCGTCGAGGGTCCCGAGGGGTCCGTTACGCGACGCCTCTGGTACCCCGACGTATCGGTCGAAGTGGACGACGGAACCGTTGTCATCGAGAGCGACGTCGAGGACGCCAAGACGAACGCGACCGTGGGCACGTTCGAGAGCCACGTTCGCAACATGTTCCACGGCGTGACCGACGGGTGGGAGTACACCATGGAGGTGTTCTACTCTCACTTCCCGATGCAGGTCCGTAGCGACGATGGCGAGGTCGTCATCGAGAACTTCCTCGGTGAGAAGGCCCCGCGACGAACGAACATTCACGGCGATACGACGGTCGAAGTGGACGACGAAGTTCTCCACCTGCGCGGGCCGAGCATCGAGGACGTGGGCCAGACGGCCGCGGACATCGAGCAACTGACCCGCGTGCAGGGCAAGGACACTCGCGTCTTCCAGGACGGCGTCTACATCACCGAGAAACCCCAGACTGGAGGTGTCTAACGGATGGCAGACGACGAACCCCAAGAACTCGAAGACATCAGCGGTGTCGGCGCGAGCAAAGCCGACGCACTCCGCGACGCCGGTCTCTCGTCCGTCGAGGACGTGAAGGCCGCGAGTCAGGACGATCTCGCCGAGGTCGAAGGCATCGGGAACGCCCTCGCGGCCCGCATCAAGGCCGACGTCGGCGGTCTCGAAGTCGAAGAGGAGACCGAGGCGGAGATCGAGGAAGAGGAGCCGGAAGAGGCTGCGGAAGACGAGACGGAGGTCGAGACGGAACTCCAGCCCCGAGGGCTGGTCAACAAGACCCCCGACCTCACCGAGCGCGAGGAGGAACTCCTCACGCAGCGCAAGCGCGTCGGTAAGCCGCAGTTCAACCGGCAGGACTACCACAAGAAGAAGCGCACGCCGAAGTCGTGGCGACGTCCGAAGGGGACGCTCTCGAAGCAGCGCCGCGGCGTCAAGGGCAAGGGCGACACGGTCGAGGCTGGCTTCCGGACGCCGAAAGCGGTGCGCGGCAAGCACCCCAGCGGCTTCGAGGAAGTCCGCGTCCACAACACCGACGACCTCGAAGGCGTCGACGGCGACCGCGAAGCGGTCCGCATCGCCTCGAAGGTCGGTGCCCGTAAGCGCGAGCGCATCGAGGAACAGGCCGAAGAGAACGGGATTCGCGTCCTCAACCCGACCTACGTCGAAGTGGAGGTCGAAGAATGACTGACCTGAGCGCACAGAAGCGACTCGCTTCGGACGTCCTCGACGTCGGCGAGAGCCGCGTCTGGTTCGACCCGGACGCGCAGGGAGCCATCGCGGAGGCGATCACCCGCGAGGACATCCGCGAACTCGTCGACGACGGCTCGATTCGAGCCGAGGAGAAGAAAGGCAACTCGCGCGGCCGCGCCCGCAAACGCAAGGCCAAGCGCGACTACGGTCACCAGACCGGCGCTGGCACCCGCAAAGGGAAGTCGGGCGGCCGCCAGCAGCGAAAGGAACAGTGGCAGCAGACGATTCGCGCGCAGCGAACGAAGCTCCGCGAACTCCGCGCCGAGGGTGAAATCACCCAGTCGCAGTACCGCGACCTCTACGACAAGTCGAAAGGCGGGGAGTTCCGTAGCGTCCAGTACCTGCTGAACTACATCGAGAGTAACTACTAACAATGGCAACAGGACCACGATACACGGTGCCGATGCGCCGCCGCCGCGAGGTCCGGACTGACTACCATCAGAGGTTGCGCCTGTTGAAATCGGGCAAGCCCCGGCTGGTCGCTCGCAAGAGCAACCAGCACATCAGGGCGCAGCTGGTCACGATGGGTCCCGACGGCGACGAGACTGTTGCGAGCGCCTTCTCCGGCGACCTCGAGGAGTACGGCTGGGAAGCCCCCACGGGCAACCTCCCCAGCGCGTACCTCACGGGGCTGCTGGCCGGGAAGCGAGCGCTCGACGCCGGACTCGAGGAGGCAGTCCTCGACATCGGTCTCAACACCGCAACACCCGGAGGTAAAGTATTCGCAGTGCAGGAAGGCGCTATCGACGCAGGGCTCGACGTCCCCCACAACGACAGCGTGCTGGCCGACTGGTCGCGCAACCGCGGCGAACACATCGCCGAGTACGCCGAGCAGTTGGACGAACCGCTCTACAGCGGGGACTTCGACGCCACAGAACTACCAGAGCACTTCGACGAAGTGCGAGAAACCATCATGGAGGACTAACGTATGTGTGCTAACCACGACGGCTGGGAACCCCAGACCCGTCTCGGCCGCAAAGTCGCCGAGGGCGACATCGACACGATGGAGGAAGCCCTCAACTCCGGACTCCCGCTGAAGGAGTCCGAGCTGGTCGACCAGCTGCTGCCGGGACTGGAAGACGAGGTGCTGGACATCAACATGGTCCAGCGTATGACCGACTCCGGTCGCCGCGTGAAGTTCCGCTGCGTCGTCGCCATCGGCAACCGCGACGGTTACGTCGGTTACGCCGAGGGCCGCGACGACCAGGTCGGCGGTGCCATCCAGAAGGCCATCGACATCGCCAAGCTGAACCTGATTCACGTCAACCGCGGCGCGGGGTCGTGGGAAGACCGAAGCGAACGACCGCACTCGCTGGCCCGCCGGACGAAGGGCAAGGCGGGGAGCGTCGAGGTCGAACTGATTCCGGCTCCGACCGGACTCGGACTCGCGGCGACCGACACCGTTCGGAAGATTCTGGAACTGGGCGGCGTCGAGAACGCGTGGACCAAGAGTCACGGCAACACCCGGACCACGCTCAACCTCGCCAAGGCGACCTACAACGCCCTCGAGAACGCCGCCGAGTCGCGCGGCCCGCGAGGCCAGACCTCCGACTTCGAGGAGGTGGCCGAGTGATGAAGGCTGTCGTCCAGATTCGCGGTGAGGTGGACATGAGCGGCGATACGCAGGACACGCTGGAGATGCTGAACCTCCACCGCGTGAACCACGCCACGCTCGTTCAGGACACCGACGCCTACCGCGGGATGATCACCAAGGTCAACGACTACACCGCGTACGGTGAGCCGAGCCAGGACGTTCTGGAGACGCTCATCGAACGCCGCGCCGAACCGCTCGAAGGCTCCGCGGACATCGACGACGAGTGGGTCGCCGACGAGACGGACTACGACGACGTAGCCGACCTCGCGGCGGCGCTGTTGGACGAAGAGACGACGCTGCGCGAGCAGGGTCTCTCCCCGGTTCTCCGTCTCCACCCGCCGCGGGGCGGCCACGACGGACTCAAGCACCCCACCAAGGAGGGTGGCCAACTCGGCAAGCACGACACCGAGGAAATCGATTCGCTCCTGAAGGCGATGCGATAACCATGACCGACAAGAAACGACGACAACGCGGCTCCCGCACGCACGGCGGCGGTAGTCACAAGAACCGGCGCGGTGCCGGTCACCGCGGCGGACGCGGACGCGCGGGTCGCGCAAAACACGAGTTCCACAACTACGAACCGCTCGGCAAACACGGCTTCTCCCGACCGGAGAAGGTCAAGGACGAGATTCTGACCATTACGGTCCAGAAGCTCGACGAGGACGCGGCCCTGATGGCCGCCGAAGGCGTCGCCGAGGAGACCGACTTCGGCTACCGCGTCGACGTCCGTGACGTGGTCGAAGACGGCTGGGAGGCCGACGCCGTGAAGGTTCTCGGCGACGGTCAGGTCCGCAACCAGCTCGAAGTGACCGCCGACGCGTTCTCGGCGAGTGCGGTCGAACTCATCGAGGAGGAAGGCGGCGACGCCGTCCTCAGCGACCGCGCCGAGGAGGCCGACGAGGAAGAAGCCGACTCGGACGACGACGACGAGTAATCGCGGACTGCCGTCCTGCGGTTTTGCGGTTCTTTTCCGTTCTCCGACCGGACAGCGGCGGGTTCATTTACCGACGGGAATCGGATAATCTCGAAATCCGGAGGGGAGACCTCGGTTTCTTCCGATTCGGGACCGACGTACGTCGGACGGGAATCGACCGTAACGCGCTCCTCACCGCCTGAGTCGTGACGTTGGCGTCGTTCGGACTCGGGGTGTGACTGAAACACTTATCACTCCGCCTCCCTATCAACAACTATGACCTACGATACCGTCGTCTTCGACAACGACGGTGTCCTCGTCGGTCGCACGAGCTTCGATGTTCTCCGGGACGCCACCCTGGAGACGTTCGCCAAGTTCGACGTGACCGACCCGGACCCCGACCACGTCGACGACATGACCGTGGGAGCGACCCCCGGCCGAGTCGACGAAATTTGTAACGAGTACGACCTCGCGCCGAAGACGTTCTGGAAGGCCCTCGACAGCACCGCCTCGCGCGCCCAGCAGATGGAGGCCCGCGAGGGGCGCAAGACGCCCTACGACGACATCCACACGCTGGGTGACCTCGACGCCTCGATGGGCATCGTGAGTTCGAACCAGCAGGAGACGGTCGACTTCCTCCTCGACCACTTCGACGTCTCGCACATGTTCGACACAGCCTACGGCCGCGAGGCGACAATCGAGAGCCTCGACCGTCGGAAGCCCAACTCCCACTACGTGGACCTCGCACTTGCCGACCTCGACGCCGACTCGGCGCTGTTCGTCGGCGACAACGAGTCCGACATCCGGGCCGCCGAGAACGCGGGCATCGACTCCGCGTTCATCCGACGACCTCACCGCCGCGACTGGGAACTCAACGTCTGGCCCACGTGGGAGATAGACTGTCTGGACGACCTCCACAGAGTCTGTAGCGCCTGAGCCCCGTCGCTCACCTCGCTCGCCGAGGAAAGCCGCCGAGAGCTATCGGTCGCGCTGGCCGACGCGTCCGTCGTCGCCGACCAGCAGGTCGTCGTCGGCCACCCCGAGTCGCTTGCCCGCGGTTTCGGCCTCGTCGTCGGCCCGGCGGAGCCGTCCGGCTGCCCCGAGACCGAACTGCGGCATGTCGCTGTAGAGGCTCTCGTAGTCGTCTCCCTCGACCACGTACGTCTCGTGGAAGATGCCGACGTCGCCGGTGCTGGCGCTCGACTCGTTGTACGACGCCCACGCCGGGACGTGTTTCCGGTCGAGGTCCCGCGCGTAGGCTCGAAGCTCCTCGAAGGAGTCCCAATACTGCACCGAGACGAGGAGTCGCCATCCGAACAGGCTCTCGTGGTGTAGGAGACCGGACTCCGGGTCGGCGTCGAGTTCCCGGAGCATCCGGGGCATCGCCGCCGCCACTGGGAGCCACTTGTGGACTTTCCACAGACAGTTGAGCCGCATCCCGATGACGAACACGACGAACTCGCCGTCCAGTTGCGCAGTCGTTCGCTCGGCGTGAATCCGACCATCGTCGGGCGTCCCGTGAGACGAATCGGTCATACACGAGGATTTATGCCGCTGGTCGATAGAGCTTGCACCAACATGTTGGGGACGGCGCGACGAAACGACGCGACGGCGAGCGGGGAGTCGCCGTGATCCGAGCGCGGTTCCGGATGGCGCTCCCCGATGACGTTTGGATATCGACGGTCTCGCGGTCGTTTCCGGACGCGACGTTTCGACTGCTCACCGGCGTTCCGGTCGAAGACCGAGCGATGGAACTGGGCGAAATCGTCGGGGACGAGGCGGTGTCGGCGAGCGAGGCGATTCGGTCCCACTCAGACGTCGTCGCGTACGACCCGCTCTACACCGCCGACGAGCGCACGCTCGCCCAGTACGAAGCGACCGACCAGCGACTCTACGACTTTCTGGGCCGGTCGTCGCTCCCGCCGGAGTTCCCCGTCGTCGTCACCGACGGGCGCTTCGAGTTCGACCTGACCGCGACCCGCGAGCAGTTCGAAGCGGTCGGAACCGCGCTGGACGAGAGCGCCTTCGACTACGACCTCCTGTCGGTGGTCGAGACCGGCGACGAGACGGACCGTCGGACCGACCGCGAGGGCGGGCTAACCGGTCACGGCGGCCTGTTGACCGACCGCCAGCGGGAGTGTCTCAACGCGGCGCTCCGCGAGGGTTACTTCGAGGTGCCTCGCGAGTGTACGCTGGCCGACCTCGCGGAGACGCTGGAAATCGACAAGTCCACCGCGAGCGAGATACTGCGCCGCGGCGAACGTCGGGTTCTCGGAACGGTCCTCCTCGGGAACGACTGATGTCGAGGAGCACGAGACCCAGCCGTCGAGCCACGGCGTTACGAGAGCAGCCCACGGCTATTCGAGCGGTTCGGACGGCCGCGCCGCGTCGTACGTCTCCCGGAGCGTGTCGGCGAACTGCCCGCCCTTCCGGAGCGCGATGGTGACGACGACGAACTCCCTGCCTTCGGGCCGGAGGACGAACACCTCGCGCGCGGCCGACCCCTCCTGCTCGTTCACCCGGTCGACCAGCGGCTCGAGCGGTCGCGTGCCGTCGCGGAACGCCTCGAACGTGCCGTTAGTCGGGTCCTCGGCGAACACGTAGAGGACGCCGTTGACCTCGTTGTCGGTGTTTCTGGTCACGCGGCTGTTCATGGAGTCGCCAGCGGCGCGAGCGCTCGCCCACGTCTCCTGTGCCACGTCGAAGACCGGGTCGATGTCGTCGGCGAAGACGTACAGCGTCGGGCGTCGCACTGAAAGCGACCGGACCGTCGGCTCCGGCGTCGTCCAGTCGAGGTCGGCATCGACGAGGTATCCCGGCCGGAGGTCCTCGACCGGCGCGTCGTGGCCCGTCTCCGCGGTGACGACCGGTTCGAAGGTCTGGCGGTCGAGGAGTCGAACTCCGCCGTCTTCGGGAACGGCCAGTACGCGGTAGCCCCGTTCGTCGTCCGTGGCCCGACCGCCTTCCGAAGTCGCCGCCGCGTCCTCGGCGGACCTCTCGTCGCCGTCGCCGGTCGAGTCCTCCGCGGCGCGGTCGTCGTCCGAGTCCCAGATGTCGTTCACGGACTCGGGTAGGTCCGGTGAACGGGAAAAGCACTCGCATCCGATATCGGGTCAGAGGGGCGACGTGGCAAACGTCATCGTCTGTCGGAGGCGGTGTCTCGTCACGTGTACGCCGTGGCTCAAAGCGAAGCACATACAAGCCCCCGTCCGATGTATTGCGATATATGAGTTGGAAAGAAGCAGCAGAACCAGTACTCACCCGGATGCCCTCGGTGAGGCGTCCGGAGGGCCACGTTCCGTTCAAGCGGAAGCTTGGATGGACCGCGGGCGTGTTGGTTCTGTATTTCTTCCTCACGAACGTCTTCCTGTACGGAGTCAACATCGGAGGCCAAGACGCCTTCGGCCAGTTCCGCTCGATTCTAGCGGGCGGACAAGGGACAGTCCTCCAACTGGGCATCGGTCCGATCGTCACCGCATCCATCGTCCTCCAGTTGCTCGGCGGCGCGGACCTGCTCGGACTCGACACCGACGACCCCCGCGATCAGGTGCTGTACCAGGGTCTCCAGAAGGTGCTGGTGGTCGCGATGATCTTCCTGACGGGCCTGCCGATGGTGTTTGCGGGCGGCTTCCTGCAGGTGGACCCGCAGGTCGTCCAGAGTCTCCCGTTCGGTTCGATGGGCGTCAAGTGGCTCATCTTCGCCCAGATCGCGGTCGGCGGCATCCTCGTCCTGTTCATGGACGAGATCATCAGCAAGTGGGGCGTCGGGAGCGGTATCGGCCTGTTCATCATCGCCGGGGTCAGTCAGAAACTCCTCGGCGGTCTGTTCGCGTGGCCGAGCCTCCCCGGCCAGACCGGTCTCGTCCCGACGTGGATCGGGCTGATTACCGGGAGCGCCGAGAACGTACCGTCGCTGTTGACCGGGAGCGGAATTCAGTACCTGCTCATCGGCGACGGCAACGTCATCGCGCTCGTCACGACGGTCCTCATCTTCGCCGTCGTCGTGTACGCCGAGAGCGTCCGGGTCGAGATTCCCCTGAGCCACGCCCGCGTCAAGGGCGCTCGGGGTCGCTTCCCCGTGAAGCTCATCTACGCCAGCGTCCTGCCGATGATCCTCGTCCGGGCGCTGCAGGCAAACCTGCAGTTCCTCGGCCGCATCCTCTACAACCAACTCGGCGCGAGCGGGATGCCCGACTGGCTCGGGACGTACTCGCAGGGGTCGCCCACCGGCGGGTTGTTCTACTACCTCGCACCGATTCAGCAACCGAGCCAATGGATGTGGTGGGCCGGGACCATCGGGCAGGAGCCGTGGCAGGTCATCCTCCGGGTCCTCATCGACCTGACGTTCATGGTCGTCGGCGGTGCCATCTTCGCGATCTTCTGGGTGGAGACCACCGACATGGGGCCGGAGGCGACTGCCAAGCAGATTCAGAACTCCGGGATGCAGATTCCCGGCTTCCGCCAGAACACCGGCGTTATCGAGAAGGTCATGGAACGCTACATCCCGCAGGTCACCGTCATCGGCGGCGCGCTCGTCGGCCTGCTGGCCGTGCTGGCGAACATGCTCGGCACCATCGGCGGCGTCTCCGGGACGGGCCTGCTGCTGACGGTGTCCATCACCTACAAGCTCTACGAGGAGATCGCCGAGGAGCAGTTGATGGAGATGCACCCGATGATGCGCGAGATGTTCGGATAGCTCCGGTCTCAGAAGTCTCGAACGCTACCTCTCTTTCGTACCGACGATTCTGACCGAGTAGCCGCGGCGATTCGAAACTCCACCACCGACGTTTCGCCGCGCCCGGCCGAGAAACCGCTACGGACCCGCACCGGCGTCGTCCGGCGTGTCTTCGAGGAGCGTCTCGGCCCGTTCGCGCAGCGACTCCGGGAGGTCTCCGCCTTCGGCGACCTCGCGCAACATCGACTCGCACTGGGGATGTGCGAGACCGGACAGCGCCTGTTCTCGATACGTCTCGTCGAGGTCGTCCTCGCGCGCGAGATCGGCGAGTCTGTCGCACTCGTTGGCGGTTTGGAGTTCGCCGATGGCTCGCTCGCGGGCCGCCGCGTCGCTCGACTCGTCGAGCGCGGTCTCGAAGTCGTCTTCTGGTGTACTCATACGGACCAACGGCTGTTGAACATCGAACGCAATATTCCTGCGGGCCGACGGCTCGGTTCGCCGTCGGAGTCGGCGTGACGGCCGCGCTCTACCCGTCGAAGTCGTCGAGCCACGACGTGACGACTTGCTTGACTGCCCCGGTGGTGCTACCGAGGTTCAGTATCTGGTACCCCGAGTCGGCCTTCTTGTTCACGTCCTCCATGCCGAACCCGAGTCCGCCGAGCGGGACTCCGGCGTCGGTACTCGCCCGCTCTACCTCCGCCACGGCGTCCTGAACCTCCTGATGGTTCGGTTCGCCGGGATGGCCGAACGACACTGCGAGGTCGAGCGGACCGACGAACGCGAAGCCGAGTTCGGGCACGTCGAGAATCTCGTCGAGGTTGTCGAGCGCCGTCCGGTTCTCTATCGTCACGCCGACGAGCGTCTCCTCGTCCTCGGTCCGGACGTAGTCGTCGGCCGTCCCCCAGCGACTCGCGCGGGGATTGGCGAACCCCCGGTCGCCCGCGTCGCCGTCGTACCGGAACCGGGAGGCGCGGACCGCTCGCCGGACCTCCTCGGCCGTCTCGACCCGCGAGACGAAGAGGTTGCGGACGCCGGCGTCGAGGGCCTTCCGCACGAGGGCGGGGTCGGGCGTCGGAATCCGCACCAGCAGTTCGACCTCCGTCGCGTCGGCGGCCCGGAGCAGGTCGTCCAGTCGCTCGCCGTCCCACGGACTCGGCCCCGCGTGTTCGAGGTCGAGCCAGACGAAGTCGAGACCGAGTTCGCCGTAGAACTCCACGAGCGTCGGACTGTACGTGTTGTCGAGGACGCCGAGCGCCACGTCGTCGCCGTCGAGGAGACGGCGGAGGCGATTCGTTCGCGGTGATTCGGCCATGGGAAAGGCGACGGCGAGGAGTCCAATAAACGTGCTTGCTCGGTCGTCCCGGCGAGAGGCCGGGCCACGTCCGCCGTCAGAAACGTTCCGATTCCGCACGCGAACCCCTATCCGACGCGCTCGGCGGCGGGGAGTTTCTTTGCTCTCGCTCGCGTCAGTGCGTGCGTGACCGAGTTCGACATCATCGTCTTGGGCGGAGGAACCGGCAACGTCGTCGCGTCGGCCGCGGCCGAGGAGGGACTCGACGTGGCGCTGGTCGAGCGCGGCCGACTCGGGGGGACCTGTCTCAACCGGGGCTGTAACCCCTCGAAGAAGTTGATTCACCGTGCCGACGTGGCCGAGGTCGTCCGGCACGCCGGGTCGCTCGGCGTCGAGACCAGCGTCGAGAGCGTCGCGTTCGCCGACATCGTGGACGAGGTGAACGCCGAGATAACCGCGGCGGCCGAGTCGAAGGCCGAGCGCGCCCGGAAGAACGACCGCATCACCTTCTACCAGACCGAGGGCCGATTCGTGGACGAGCGGACCGTCGAGGTCGATAGTGGCGAGGGGAGCGAGACCGGGGACGGCGACACCGAGCGACTCACCGCCGAGCGCGTCGTCCTCGCGGGCGGGTCCCGACCGCGGATTCCGGACTCCATCGAGGGGACCGACGAGGTCGGGTTTCTGACGAGCGCTGACGCCCTCGCGCTCCGCGAGCGCCCGGACCGCCTCGTAGTCGTCGGCGGCGGGTACATCGCGGCCGAGATGGGTCACTTCTTCGGCGAGATGGGGACCGACGTGGCCGTCGTGGGCCACGCAGACCGCTTGGTTGACCGCGAGGACCGGGACGTGGCCGAGTTCGTGACCGACGCCTACGCCGAGCGTCACGAGGTCCACACCGGCTACGAGGTGACGGAACTCGCCGAGGACGGCGAGGCGGGCGACGGGGCCGAATCGAAACTCGTCCGGGCCGAGTACGAGGACGGCGACGAAATCGAACTCCGGGCCGACGAGGTGCTGATAGCGACAGGCCGGAAGCCGAACTCCGACTCGTGGAACGTCGAGGCCGCGGGCATCGACACCGACGAGAAGGGGTTCGTGGAGACCGACGGGTACCTCGAAACGTCGGCCGACGGTGTCTGGGCCATCGGCGACATCGCGGGCAACTACATGTTCAAGCACTCGGGCGACAAGGAGGCCGAGTACGCGGTCCGGAACGCCGTCCGCGGCGAGCGCGCGTCGGTCGAGTACCCCGGCATGGCCCACGCCATCTTCGGGTCACCGCAGGTCGGGAGTCTCGGGAAGACCGAAGGGGAACTCGACCGCGACGACTACGAGGTGGGGACCTTCGAGTACGACCGGACCGCACTCGGGTCGGCGCTCGCCGAGGACGGGTTCGCCAAGGCCATCTCGGCCCCCGACGGCGAGGTTCTGGGCTTCCACGTCGTCGGTCCCCACGCCTCGATGCTGGTCCATGAAGTCGCCACCGCGGTCGCCGCCGGGGGCGACGCCGACGCCATCGCCGAGACGATTCACGTCCACCCCGCGCTCTCGGAGGTCGTACAGGGCGCGTTCCGGGAGGTCCGGGGGCACCCGCCGACCGGCATCTGAGGCGGAGACGCGGCGTGTCACCCGGCCCCACCGCCGACGGTGAACGGTACTCTTTTCTCGGTGGTATCGAAACGCGCCGGACGAGTTCCGGACGCCGCCCGCTCTCCCGCCCGTTCTCTGGGTTCACAGGGGTCGGTAGCCGCGCGTCTGCGAGACGCGAGACGGACGCGACCGCGAGCGGGCGGCGTCCCCGCCCCCATGAGCGAGAAACCCTCCCCACACGACTCGGCCGACGCATCGAGCGACCGAACAACCGACGATTCGAATCCCGACTCCGCCGGTCCGAACGCGGACCGCAAAACCGGCCCGGATTCGGCGACCGAACCGGACTCTCCGAGTGCCTCGAACCCGGACTCCGCGAGCGACCCGAATCCCCCGACCGACCCGGACCCCGCGACCGGCCCCGACGCAAGCGAGGTGTCGTTCCGGGTCGAGGTGCTGAAGGGCGCGACTGCGAAGTTCCTGATGTTCGTCGTCGGTCTCGCGGGGTCGATGTACATGGCGCGGGCGGTCGGTCCCGCGGTGTACGGCGGGTTCTACCTCCTGCTGTCGCTGGCGCAGTTCGCGGCCCGGTTCACCCACGGCTTCGCGGGTGCCAGCCAGAAGCGACTCGCCGAGACCGACACCCCTAACGGCGAGATTCTGGGCCTGACGCTGGGCACCATCGGTCTGAACAGCGCGGTCGTCGCGGTCGGGGCCGCGGCGTTCGCCGGACCGCTCCGGGAGTACACCGGCGTCGCCGACGCGCCCCTGCTCGCGGTGGCGCTGTTCGTCGCCATCTCGACGTTCGTCCCCATGCAGTTCTTGCTGGCCGGTACCGGCCGTGTCGGCGTGACCAACTGGATAGACCTCGGTCGGACCGCGGTCCGACTTCCGCTCCAGTTGACGCTGGTCGCGCTGGGATTCGGCGCGGCCGGGATGGCTGGCGGCCTGATAGCCGCGACCGCGGTCTGCGTGCCCGCCACGCTCTACTGTCTAGGCGTCCGGCCGGAGTGGCCGTCCCGCGAGACCGCCGCCTCGGTGTGGTCCCACGCCCGATGGAACGTCCTGACGAACCTCACCGGCAAGGCATACACCCGGTTCGACGTGTTCCTCATCGGTGCGCTCGTGTCGGCGAGCGTGGTCGGCGGCTACGAGGTCGCGCTCGAACTCACGGTGCCCGCGACAATCCTCTCGAACGTCATCCTCGACGGCCTGCTCGCGCGGGTCAGCAACCTCGCCAGCTTAGACCGCGACGTCGGGCCGGAGATTACGCGGGGGCTGGCCTACAGTAGTCTGCTGGCGGTTCCCGTCTGCGGGTTGGCGCTCGCGCTCGCTCGGCCCGCCGTCACCGCCGTCTACGGTCCGGAGTACGCGAGCGCCGCCGGGTTCGTGGCCGGACTCGGCGTCTACCGGGTGGTCCAGACGCAGCGCGAACCCCTCAACGACGCCGCGAAGGCGCTGGACCGCCCGGACGCCACGTTCCGGGTGAGCGTGGTCGCGCTCGCGGTCAACATCGTAATCGGCGTGCCGCTGGTCTGGTACGGGTCGGCGCTCGGCGCGGTCGCGGCCACCATCGCGGCCGAACTCGTACGCTGGGCGCTCCTCCACCGCGTGCTGGCGGCCGAGGGCGCGGCCGTCTCGCGCGTACCGTCGCAGGTCCGCTCGCAGTTCGCGGCCGGGTCGGCGCTGGTCGTCGCGGTGTTGGCGGTCCGGACCGCAGTTCCGGCGGCGACGACCGCGTGGTACGGACTCGCCGGACTGGCCGCGGCGGGACTCGTGACCTACGGAACCGTCCTGCTCGCCATCGACGCCGACGTTCGCGGGGTCGCCCGGCGCACGGTCGGGGACGTGACTCGGGCGGCCCGAGTCGCGCGCCGGTGGAGCGTCTCGGCGGTCCGACCCTGAGTCGTCCGTCGCCGAGAGCGGGCCGACGCGGCCACCTCGCGGTGACTCGAAGACGGGAAGGAGAGAAAAGGCGCGGGCGTGCCGGGCCTAAATCCGGTGGAGTCGCGTCGTCCAGAACTCGCGGAAGGCGTCGTCGAGGGCGTCTCTCGGGTCGCCGGTGGCGTCCACGGCGCGGGTCGCGTCGGCCCGCTCCTCGAACTCCCCCAGCAGGGTGCGCTGGCCGACGACGTAGAGGCGGTCGGCGGCCGAGTCCGCCAGCACCGCCTCGATAGCCGCCTCGCACTCGTCGAGGTGTTCGTCTATCTGGGCGTCGCGGCGGCGCTCGAACCGGCCCTGCGAGAACCCGCCCTTCGAGTGGTCGGACTTCACGTCGCTCTCGAACCCCTCGAAGTCGCGGCGCTCGCGGCCCTCGTAGGTGCCGAGCGCGAACAGGTCCGACCGGACCAGCGCCAGCGCGAACGTCCCGGTCGGCAGGAACCACTCCCGGTCGAGGCGAAAACCGTCGCTCCACTCCGCGAAGGGGTCGGGCGCGACCGGGGGCGCGAGCGCGGCGCTCACGAGACCGGCGTCGTCGGTGACCGCGAGGCAGGGAGCGGCCCGGCCGACCAGCGCGGCGTGGTCGCCGAACGCGGTTTCGACTTCTTCTGGGAGGTCACCGTCGCCCTCGACCATCGCGGTCAGCGCGCCCTCCGAGTCGGTCTCGACGGATTCGAGGCGCGAGAGGACCTCCGCGAGTCGGTCGCCGCGGACGGTCTCGACGCCGGGCGACGCCGACTCCGCAGCGGACCGTCGCGGCCCGCCGACGCCTCGGAAGTCGAGGTCGGCACCCCCGTCTCCCGACTCGGTGCGCTCGACCCGGTCTTCCAACTCGGTCACGCGGTCCTCCAACTGGTTGACTCGCTGTTCGGCCTCCTGCCGGGCGGTGGCGGCCTCGGCGCGGCGCTCCTCCTCGGCCTCCAGTTGGCGTTCGAGGTGACGCTTCTCGTCTTCGAGGTCGGCGATGCGGTCTTTCAACGCCGCGCGCCCGAGCAACTCGTCGAGCATTCGGCGGAAACAGCGGGCGGAGTGGTCTTGTAGCTTCTGCTTGGGGTCGGGCAGTGGCGCAAAACGCATCGGCCCCGCAATATCTATATATTTTTGGGTGTCAAATATATACTTTCTGCGCTACGTTTATGAGCTTCAGGCGGCTACTCCCGACTAACCAATGACAGAGGGAAGTGGGGTTCGGCGGTCCAGAGGTCACGCATCGAAATCCGACGAGACGATACGAAACGACGCTGAAATCGGCGATTGGGCCGAGTTGGCTTCACCCGGAGAACCGGTCACGCTGGCTCGGTTCGCCGCTCCCAGAACCGACACCGAGACCGCGCTGGCGGTGTTCGCCGACCCGCACCTCTCGACCGACAAGGAGGGGACGTGGAAGGCCTACCACCGGACCGAGGACCGCCTCCGGGCCGCGGTCGCCGACGCCAACGACCGCGGCGTGGACGGCGTCGTGGTCGCGGGCGACCTGACCGAGGACGGCCGCCCCGCGGACTTCGACGGCGCGGCCGACGCGCTGGCCGACCTCGACGCGCCGTTCGTCGCGGTGCCGGGCAACCACGACGTGCCGAAATCGTTCAAGGGCCACGACACGCCGCCCGTCGAGGAGTTCGCCGAGCGCTTCGCGCCCGAGGAGTTCCCGTTCCGGACGCGGTTCGGCGGCGTGGACGTGCTGGGCCTGAACTCGGCGTCCGCGCCCGACGGCGAACTCGACGCCACGCACGACGGTGCCGTCTCCGAGGACCAACTCGCGTGGCTCGAATCGACGCTGCCCGAGACCGACGCCGCGCTGGTCGTGAGCCACCACAACCTGCCGGGACTCGACTCGTGCGTCGGCGAGGAGGGCTACGCGCCCCATCCGCCGGTCGGCGACGCGCCCGCGTTCGTGGACGCGCTGGCGGGCCACGACGCGCTCCACCTCTCGGGCCACGTCCACTTGCCCGCCGCCGTCAGCGGGGCGGCGTCCCGAACTGCGGACGGGCGAGACCAGCGAGCGGGCGGCGTGCGGGGACTGGTCTGTCCCGCGCTCTCGTCGTTCCCGCAGGCGTACGTCCTCGCGGAGGTCGGACCGGCGGGCACGACGATTCGGCTGGTTCCCGTGGCCGACGAGACGGGGGTCGAGGAGGCCCGCGAACTCGCCGAGAACCACTCCGAGCGGAGCGCGGACATCTGCGAGATGGTCGAGACACAACTGTCGGACCTGCCGCTGGTGGACGAGCGGTAGACTCGTCGGACCGATTACTCCCGATTCGAGGGTGCAAGCTCTTCTATCGTTCGCTCGGCAATCTCGTCGGGCGCGTTGCTCGGAATCGTCACCATCGGTCGCGTCACGCAGTCGATGTCGGCGACGGCCGCGAACTGCTCGCGCGCCTGCGCTGGCGTGCCCGCGACCCCGAGTGCCGCGACCATCTCGTCAGTGACGCGCGCCGCAGCGACGTCCCGGTCGCCCTCCCGCCACGCCTCGGCGACCGCGTCCGCGGCGTCGGGGAACCGCTGGCCGACCGCGCGCTGGTACCCCCGGCCGTTCCCGACGTAGTACGCGACGTGGCCCCGGATGACGTCTCTCGCCTCCGCTGGGTCGTCGCTGACGGCGGCCGGGACGTACGGCGCGACGTCTACGGACGCGTCCCGCCCGGCCGCCTCCATCCGGTCGCGGATGTACGCGAAGTTCTCGTCGAGGTCCGGAAACGGGACGTTGTGGGGAATCCACCCGTCGCACAGGCGCGCGACCACCCGCCGGTTCGCCTCCCCGAGCGCCGCGTGGTAGACGGGCACGTCGGCGTCCAGCGAGGGGAAGTCCCGTACCTCGAAGATTTCGCCCTCGTAGTCCACCCGGCCCTCGTCACCGAGGAAGGCCCGAGTGAGTTCGATGGTCTCGTGGGCGCGCCGGACCGGGTTCGGGTCGTCCCAGTCCGCGCCGTGGAGGTCCTCGACGGCCTTCTCCGTGGACGTGCCGACTCCGAGGCGGAATCGGCCGTCCGAGACCCGGTCGAGCGTGGCGGCGGTCATCGCCAGCACGGCAGGCGTGCGCGAGAAGACGTTGACGATGGCCGTCCCCAACGCCACCTCGTCGGTGCGGGCGGCGATGTCCGTGAGCCTGACGACGGCGCTCGTCCCCCAGAGTTCGCCGAGCCAGAGACCGTCGTAGCCCAGTTCCTCGGCCCGGACGCCGAGTTCGGTGGTGTCCCGGTCGGCCGTCTGCGGGAGCAACAGGTCGGTCGGCATGTGACGACACACCACGTGGGTGGTGAAAAAACCGGTCGTCGTCGGTTCTCCGAGTCGTCGTTCACTCGCTCCCGTTCACCGGTCCTCGGATTCGTCCACCACGTCGTTGGCTCGTGGCACGTCGTCCGGTCTCTGCGCGCCGTCCGATGTCCGCGCGCCATCCGATGTCCGCGCGCCGTCCGTTTCCGACGAGTCGTCTGGTCCCGACGGACCGTCCGACTCGGTCCGCGCTGGCAGGTCGTACCGCTCCCGGCCGAAGAACCCCCTGAGCGCGAGCATCGTGCCGACGTAGGAACCGGCGACGAGGACCAGGAAGCCGAGGACGAACTCTATCATACCGACGGTTCCTCGCATCACGACAGTAAAGCTATCGCTCGCAGGCGTCGAAAGTACCGGGAGAAGGCCGCAGTTGTCGGAGTCAGTCCGCGGCGACGGGAGTTCGACGCTCGTCGCCGACCATCGCCAGCACGTCGTCGAAGAAGTCGAGGCTGTCGTGCGGACCGGGGTTGGCCTCGGGGTGGTACTGGCGCGTGATGACGTCGAGGTCGTCGCTCTCCAGTCCCTCGGCGGTGTCGTCGTTGACGTTGACCTGCGTCACGTCGAGTTTCGGACCGGGTTCGGCGACGGTGTAGCCGTGGTTCTGGGTGGTCATCACGACCCTGTCGCTCCGGAGGTCCCGGACCGGTTGGTTGACGCCGCGGTGGCCGAAGTCCATCTTCTCGGTGGTGCCGCCCAGCGCGCGGGCGACGATCTGCTGGCCGAGACAGATGCCCGCGAGCGGAATCTCGCCCACGAACTCCTCGACCAGCGACTGGGCGGCCGCGAAGTTCGCGGGGTCGCCCGGCCCGTTCGAGACGAACAGCACGTCGGGGTCGAGGTCGGCGACCTCGCCCGGCGAGACGTCGTACGGCAGGACGTGGACCGTCGCGCCGCGGTCGAGCAGCGAGTCGGTGATGCTCCCCTTCGCGCCGCAGTCCACGAGCGCCACGTCGGGACCGTCCCCGCCCTCGAAGGTCTCGCGTTGGGAGACGCTGACCTGCGCGCCGATGTCGGTGTGGTCGCTCATGCCGGGACAGTCCGCCAGCGCCTCTTTCGCCTTCTCGGGCGAGGCGTCGGGTCCGGCCGAGATGCCGCACTTCATCGCTCCGCCCTCCCGAATCTGGCCCACGAGGTCGCGCGTGTCGAGTTTGTCCACTGCGGGGACGCCCTCCTCGGTGAGCCACTCGGCCACGTCGTCGGTGAGTTCGCGCGCGACGACCGCACGGGGGTGGACTCGGTCGTCCTCGAAGCGCTCCTCTCGGACGCCGTAGTTCCCGATGAGGGGGTACGAGAACGTCAGGACCTGCTCCTCGTAGGAGGGGTCGGTCAGACTCTCCTCGTAACCCGTGTACGCGGTCGTGAATACCAGTTCCCCGTGGGACGTGCCCGGAGCGCGACAGCGTGCCTCCACGACACTGCCACCCTCCAGTGCGACGTATGCGGCCGTCATTACGAGATTCATACGAAACACGGGCGTATAAACCTTGCTTTCGTAGCGAGATTACGAATTTCGTAATCGTCAAGTGGGGTCCCCGTCTATCTACGCATCTCGATGGACGAACTGGACCGCGAAATCTTGAGCATCTTACGTCGAGACGCCCGAAAACCGTACACCGAGATCGCCGAGCAGGTCGGAACCAGCGAGGGGACGGTTCGCAATCGCGTCGAGCGCATGACCGACGAAGGAGTCATCGAGCGATTCACTATCGCCACCCAGACCGGTAACGTGAAGGCGATGATAGAACTCGACGTGGCGGTGGACGTGAACACCTCGGACCTCGGCGAGCGAGTGGCCGACTGGGAACAGGTAGACTTCGTCTGGCAGGTCTCTGGCGAGGAGGACATCGTGCTGGTCGTGGACGCCGCCGACACTCAGAGCGTGAACCAACTGATTACGAAGGCGCGCGAACTGGAGGAAGTGGTGAACACGAAGACGCGGCTGATTCTGGACGAGAAACTCGGGTAGGTTCGTCGTCTGCCTGTCTCGTAGGGCGTATTCGTAGCTCCGCGAACGTATCGGGAGTTCGCAGGTGTGTGGTCAGACGAGAGACGTGGTCAGACGAACGATTCGCTCAGGCGAATGTGGTCAGACGGAAGAAGCTAGCGCCACGCTTGAGCAAAGGAGTCTTCCGCACCGCCTCGTACGCACCGCAACCGCGGCCTCGTACCTCCCCATCCTCCTCGCTCGCGTCGCTCGCTCGTCCCTCGCGCGGACGGGCGCGGCGCACGTGAGCGCCGCGCCAGCACGCGCCGGGTGAACGGATAGAGTTCTCGCGCGTACGACCGACGAAGCCTCTCGACCTCCGCGGTTTCACGGGCCGAAAAACGAGCGATTCGAAATCGAGCGCCGCGGCGATTCGACGGTCCTCAGTTACCGCCGTCGAAGCTCACCTCGGCGATGCGGGTGTTGTAGGGGTCGCGCTCCTCGGCCTCCGGCGGAATCTCGGTCTCCGGCGAGTACTGGCTGACGGTCCAGAACCGCCCGGACTGGGGGTCCACCGAGACGCCGTTGTAGTCGCCCCACCGCAGGGGGTTGGCCACGGTGCCGAAGCCCTCGCCGAAGTCGTAGTTCGACGCGCCCTCTTGGACGACCAGCGCGTCCTCCAGTTGCCCCGCCGGGAAGTCCTCGGTCCGCCCCGCGACGACCGACTGAATGTAGGTGTCGGGACCGCTCACGTTGTGCGAGATGACCGCCGTGCCGTCGTCGGCCCCGACCGTCGGGATGTAGTAGGAGATGCCCGGTTCGCCGTAGACGCCGCTCTGGACCACCGACCGCGAGGCCACGTCGATTTCGTACCACCGAATCGCCGCGACCGCCCGCCCGTCGCCGTCCCAGTCGTACTGGATGGTGTGGGCGGTCCACAGCGACCCGTCCTCGAAGTCGGCGTTCATCAGGCGCGTGCCGAGCGTGTCCACGTAGTCGGTCTCGTCGCCGCCCTTCTGGCGGGCCGCGGGCGGATAGCTGTAGGGGTCCACGTCGAGCGTGAAACACTCCAGCGTGGGGTCGCCGACCGGGTCGGTCAACTCCCAGAGCGTGAGCGTCCCGGAACTCGGCGTGGGGAAGTCGCTGTTCACGAGGTAGTACGTCCCGGAACTCCCGCCCGAGAGCGGTTGGAGCGCCGGTTGGACCGTGAAGGTCTGGCCGTCGGCGTCCGGGTCGCTCATCCCCGTGAAGTGGTTGCCGGTCACGTCCCCGCCCGCGTACATCGCGGCCTTGTCCAGTGCGACCATCGTCACCTCGAACACGTCGCCGAAGAAGTTCTGAGCGAGGTAGACGGCGTCGCGGTCGAGTCCGAGCGTCGGATAATCGACCAGTCCCTCGTTGCGAATCGGCGGGATTCGGTAGACGTGCCAGTCGCCGTTCGGGTTCCCGGTGGCCGATACCGCGACCACCCACCACCCTCGGGGCGGACGACTCACCTGCACGTCCTCCAACTCCCCTTCCTCCAGCGTCTCGCGGTCGATGACCTCGCCGTCGGTCGTCAGACCGGGTTCGTACTGGGTCGCCGCGACGACGAACCGGTCGCTCTCGCGGTCGTAGCGCGCCCGCGGGTCGAACACGAACGGTGCGCCGTAGACGAACCCGCCTTCGGGTTCCGTGATGACCGGTTCCCAGAGGCGTTCGAGCGGGAACTGGTGTTCGCGCCGACCGGCCTGCTTGTTGAAGATGGCGACCTGCCGGTTCAGGGCGTGGAGGACCTTCCCGTTGCCCGCCGCGACCTGCGAGTCCGAGGGGACGCCGCCCCGCGTCTCGCTGGCGTTCACGCCGTCGTACTCGGTCCTGACGCCCAGCGGACCGGGGTCCTCGACGTTCGACTCCTGTGCGGCCCGCCGGGGCGGTTGTCTCCCCTCCCCGTCGCTGGCGGCCCGACGGAGGTCGGTCGCGGTCTCGTCGCCGCCCGGACTCGACGCGGCGACGGAACCCGGCGTCTCGCCACGGGCCTGTTCCGACCGAATCTGTCCGAGGTTCACCGTCGCACCCGCGTACGTCCGCTCGAAGGGGCCGTCGGCGCAGTCGGTCCGTGCGGTCGCGACCTCGCCGCCGAATCCGGCGAGCGACAGTCCACCGATTCCGACGCCAGCGGTCTGTAGCAGTCGGCGGCGGTCCATCGACAGGCGGTCGTTTCGGTTCGAGTCCGAAGCGTCGTCTCCCGTAGTTCCTCTCATGGTGCAGTCCGATTCAAGCATCGGCGCGTTTGGAGTTAGTTAATCAGCATCTACTCGAACCTAACTTACGAAACGAAGGCGAAAATTTATCACAGTACACGTAGTAACTACGTGGATTTCTTCGAAACGAACTGTCCGGGACGACTCTGCGACGACTCCACCGTCGTCACTGATTCCAGACGCGACTCGGAGAAGGGTGACCGACGCTTCCCTCGGCAGTCGCCCGCGCTACGTCTCCACCCGATACTGATACGGCGACGACCGAATGACCGTCACGTCGCCGTCGCGGGCGCGCCGTCCGAGGATGGTGGCGACGCTGTGGGCACTCTCGAACGATTCGCCGTGAGCCTCGAGCAACTGGAGGATTTCGCGCGCGGTCAACGGTTCGTCGGCGTCGGCTTCGGCGAGGACGGTTCGGATCCGGTCGTATTCCCTCGCGCAGTGAGCCATGCGTCCGTTCAGGTATGCGAGTGATTACCACTTAATCCTCAGTCAGACGAGCGTCAGACGATTATTCGGGAGTTGAGAAATCCGATAGGAACCGGGGCGACCGACCTCAGACCGCTTGGTCGTGCGGCCCGGAGAAGTCGCGTTCGCGCCGGTACTGTTCGACGAACTCCGTCACGTCGAAGTCCAGCATGTCGTCCTCGAACTGGGCCATCGCGCTGTCGTCGTCGGCGTGACTGACGGCGTGTTCCATCAGTTCCACGAGGAGTTCGACCACGATTTCGTGGAGGCGACGCGAGTCGAACTCTGTCAGCCACACGAGCGTGTAGCCCACGTCTTGGTCCTCCTCGACGTTCTCGCTGACGACCTCCTCGGGAAACTCCTCCAGCACGACGCCCATGACGTGGGGCGTACCGAACTCGCCCAAATCGTCGTCGGTGTCGATAGTCGCCCGGAGGACGTCCACGAGGAACTCGGGGACGAACCGGGACGGCGGGTGTACGTCGGTCACGACAGCGTGATTCTCGCCGCACGCGCACTCGTACTCGCGCATGCCCATGTCGAGGTCGTGAACGTGCACTGACTCACCACAGGGGAGGTCGATTTCGGCCCCCCGACCGCCCGGAACGCGCGGTTCTGCCATACGAGGCGCTTAGGCGCTCGGGTGTTTAAAGGCCGCGACTACCGCTACCGGTAACCCGCACTCGGCGTTTACTCCCGAGACCGTCGCCGATTCAGGGCCAGTCGTCGCGCTGGTCCTCTTCGACCGCGTCACTTTCGTCGTCGGTCTCGTCGGCGAGTTGCCAGTCGGCGGCCTCGGCGGCCTCGCTCACGTCGAGGAACTCCCACTCGTGGTCCTCGGCGAGGTCCCGGTCCCCGTCGGTCGTCCCGACGAAGACGTGGCGGTCGGTGTCGAACTGCTCGCGGACGCTCTCGAGGCTCTCGCCTTTCCCCTTCGGGCCGGAGAAGAAGTCCTGTCGGATGCGGTTCTTCCGGGTGAAGTTGGTCACGACGTAGGTGGGTTTGTCCGAGACGACGCCGACGTACTTGCTCCACCTGCGTGCGTCGTCGAACACCGTGCCGGGTTCGGCCAACTCCTCCAGCGCCGAGAGTTCGAAGGCGAGAGTCATCTCGCCGCTTCCGTTCATATCCTTCTCTCGGCCCGTGGCGGGCAAAACGCCTTCGGTCCGGAATCAACGACCTCGAATCGGAGTCGGCGCGTTCGGTCCGGAGTCGCCCTGCGTCGCCGCCGCTGGCCACTATCGAGTGAGGTCTGGCGCGGGCGAGACCGAAATCCGACGCGGTCGGGACTCAGGCGAGTTCGACCCGCAGATACTCGGAGAACACGACTACCGGTTCGTCCGCGAACTCGGTGGCGAGTTCGGGCGTCACCGTAACGGTCGTTCGGTCGTCGTACTCGGCGACGAACTGCTTGGCGGTCTCGGGTAACTCGTCGAAGTGTCGGACGGGCGCGCCGGACGGGACGGTCGTCGTCGGACGGAGGTGAAGGGTTCGCCCGTCACCCTCCGCTCCGGAAGTCGTGTTCGAGGACATTATGCTACACGGTACCAAATGTCTCGGTGTATCTTAAACCTTCTGGCGAGCGGAACCAACCGACACCGTCGATAGATGTACCTCCCGGACGCGAGCATCAGAAACGAATCGGTCTAAAGAGAACGGCGAAACGGAGAGTCAGAAGCGATAGGCGTCGTCTTCGTCGCCCAGCGAGCGCTCGGTGGTCTCCATCATCTCGTCGGCGAACTCCATCTCGTCGCGGGTGTCGGTCTCCATCGTGGTCTGGTACTCCTTGATGCCGAGCGAGAGTATCTCCTCGAGGGCCTCCTGGCGGTCCACGAACTCCTCCTGAGAGACCAGTTGGTCGATCTGCATGTCCACGTCGTCCGACAGGGCGATTTCGAGTTGGGGCATGTACGTCGGGTAACGGTTCCACCTACAACAACGTTGGGGACTGTCCCGTCTCTTCCGATACCGCGCGGCGACCAGTGATTTGGGCGTCCGGAACGTCTGGCGACGCATGGCGAGCGTAGACACTCATCTCCGGCGTATCGCCGCACTCGCGGACGAGGAACTCGACGAGCGCTCGGGGCCCTCGCCCGAGGACCACGAGTACCGAGAGGCGTTGGAGGCCATGCGCGCGCTCGGCGGCGAGTCGGCGGTGGACCGATTCGCGGACGACCTGAAGCGGTCGATACGCAAGTCCGAGACGCTCCCGCAGGAACAGTCGGTGCGGTCGCTCGGGCGTGACATCTGCGACAGAGAGGGGTACGAGATTCCGGACGACTCGTGGTTCGCGCGGTGACTACTGTTCCTGCGGAATCGCCAGTTCGTCGGGGTCGAAGTCCTGCTCCAGCAGAACCTCCTTCTGGTCGGCGACCTCGACCTCCTTCCGGATGAGGTCCTTGTACCGACCCTGCGGCGCGATGTCGCCGATGAGGACGCCGCCGACGAGTTTGCCGTCCTTGAACGCGAGGCGACGCCACTCGGTGTCGCTGTACTTGCGCTCGCACTCGTCGTCGCCCAGCGTCGGGAAGCCGAAACTGAGGAACGGGAAGTCGAAGTGGGTGATGGAGTACGAGGAGACCCAGCGGAACTCCTCTTCCTCGCCGTCGGCGACCATGTTCTTCGCGGCGATCTGGCCCTGCTCTTTCGCACTGCCCCACGACCCGTTCTGCGCGTACTGGTCGAGGATGGTGTCGTAGTACCGGGTGATGTCACCGGCCGCGTAGATGTCCTCGACGTTGGTCTGCATGTACTCGTCGACGACGATGCCGCTGTCCTCCTCGATGCCCGTGCCCTGCAGGTACTCCGTGTTGAAGTTCAGGCCGATGGCGACGCCAACGAAGTCGCTCTCGTACTCCTCGCCGTTCGCGTCGATGGTCGAGACGACGCGACCGTCGTCGTCGGTCTCGAAGCCTTCGACGCCGCTTTCGAAGACCGGTTCGACGCCTTTCTCCTCGAGCGCGTCGTGGATGATCTCCGCGCCGTCGAGGCTCAGGCCGTAGCGCCACCAGCGGTTGCCCCGCATGATGTACTTCGCATCGACGCCCTGTGCCGCACAGACCGCCGCGAGGTCGATGCCGAGCAGGCCCGCGCCGACGACGACGCCGGTGTCGGCCTCGTCCGCGTGCTGCTGAATCTTGCGGGCGTCCTGGAACGTCCAGAAGTGGTGGATGCCCTCGGCGTCGCTGTTGTCCACCGGAAGCTGAGTCGGCGTGCCACCCGTGGCGACGAGCAGTTTGTCGTACTCGAACGTACCGCTATCGTAGGTGTGAACCTCGTGAGCGTCCGGGTCTACGTCCGTGACGAACGTGTTGAGTTCGAGGTCGATGTCTCGCTCGGCGTACCACTCCTCTTCGTGGATGGAGATTGGCGCTTCGGGGAGCTTTCCTTTGGCGAACTCTTTGATGAGGATGCGGTTGTACAGCGCCTCACCTTCGTCTGTGATGACGGATACGTCGGCTTCCGGGTCCTCCTCACGGATGGTCTCCGCGGCGGAACTGCCCGCAACCCCGTCACCGATTATCACGTACGACTCGCTCATAACCGGAACTTCATCTTCGGGGTTAAAGTGGGTTGCTATCTGCAAATCGTGGGAGCGATTCACGAACGGACGGGCTTTTGGGCGTCGCGTCCTAATCGCCTCACGATGAAGATAAAACAGAACGTCCGCCACTTCGCGTCCCGGAAGGCGCTGGAACTACCGGTGGTCTCGGACCTCGTGAAGAACAAACTCGTGGACCTCCACACGCGCATCTTCATGGAGAAGGCCGACCCCGACCACCGCGAGGAGCGCCGGGAACACCTCGACGCCTTCTTCGAGGCGACGATGGACACCTACCTCGCGGCGCTCCAGCAGGGCGCACCCGAGGCCGAGGCCCGCGAGATAACCCACGTGCAGGCCAACTTCGACTTCTACAACCACGGGTGGACCGAGATGATGGAGTTCCCCGTGGACGAACTCGGCGACCACTACGACCGCTACGAGACCTTCTTCGAGCGCCACGGCATCTCCATCGACGACCCGCTCGGAGAGTTCGGACCGCCCGCCGGTCTCCCGGCCGCGCCCTCGACGCCCGAGAAGTTGGAGGAACCCGAGCATCCCTACGCCGAAGGCGGGTTCGCCGACGACGTGTACGTCGAGGACGAGGAGGGTAACGTCCACGTCGGCGGTCAGGACGAACCCGCGGACGTGAACGTCACGGACGCGCCGGGCGTCAGCGACGAGGACGCCGAGGCGTAACCGACGCTACTCGGACGGGTGTCTCTGACCGAGGCGCGGTCGGGTCGGTAAAAATCCGAGTTCGCGTCGATTACCGGGACGGGACGACCGTCACTGCCCGCTCTGTTCGCTCCCCTGATTCTCGCCGCCGTCGCTCGACTCGCCCGACGATTCCCCTCCCGAGGAACCCTCTGCCTTCTCCTCGGCGGTCTCGGCGGCACCCTCGATTTCTTCGGACGCCTTCTCGCCGCCCTCCTGAACGCTGTCGGCGGCCATCTCCCCGGTCTCGCGCACTCGGTCGGCGGCCTCGTCGGCGACCGTCTCGCCGGTCTCCTGGATCCGGTCGGCCGCTTCCCCGGTGGCCGACTCGGTCCGCTGTGCCACCTCGCCCGAGCGCATCTCGGTTTCGTCGGCGACCTCGCGGGCGCGGTCGGTCGCTTTGGTGACGGCCTTCCCGACCGACCCCGACCGCTTTCGCAGCACGTAGCCGAGGCCCACGACTGCCCCGACGAGGAACAGTTTCGTGAGGACACCGCTTCCGCCACCGCCGCTACTCTTCCCGCTTTTGCCACTCCTTCCGCCTCCGCTACTTTTGCTTCCGCTGCCACCGCTACCTCCGACGGTCTTCTTCACCGCGTCTTTCGCCGCCGTTTCGAGCGTCTCCTCTGCGGCATTCTCGACGGTCCCTGCCATCGCGCTGCTGCCGCCGCCGCTCCCGGTTATCCGACCGAGTAACGCACGGAGGTCCACGACCAGGTACGGGCCGACCGTGCCGTTCCCGCCCGACCCGGACGAGCGTCCGGTGTCTGGCGCTTCCATCTTCAGTTCGAACGCGTCCATCAGCGAGCGACTCCCGCTACGGCCGGTTCGTTTCGTTCCCCCTTCCTGCGACTCTCGTGACAGAATACTACTCATGGTTCTCCCCAGTGAGGATACGGGAAAATCGCGGAAAAGTATTCTGGGCCGTTTCGGCGGTGTGGCGGTTCCGCTCGGCCGATTCCGACTCCGAGAGAGGCGCTACTCGGGCCGGACGACTTCCTTCCGGCCCGCGATGCGGTCGGCGCACTCGTAGCCCGCCACGATACCGCCGTTCAGGCTCCGCTCGGGGTACTGCGCGCGACTCGCCATCCCGGCGTAGTAGATACCTTCGGCGATGTCGTCCGAGAGGTCGTAGGGAATCACCGTGTCGAGGTAGCCCCGCTCGTAGATGGGCGCGGCGCGGGGGTTCTTGGCGAGGCGGAACTCCTTCACGTGCGAGCGGTCCCACTCGGGGAACATCTCCTCGACGTGGCCGAGCCACAGGTCCTCGACTTCGCCCTCGTCCATCTGCCAGAGGTCCTCCTCGTAGTCCTGAATGTAGCTGGCGACGTACAGCAGGTGGTCGCCGCCGTAGTTCTCGGGCGGCATGTAGTTGGTGTGTTCGATGAGCGCGCCGAAGGGCGCGTCGTGGGCGACGTTGAGCCAGTAGGTGTCGGTCAGCGCCTCGTCCATCGTCACGAGCGCGCAGACCGCACCTTGGAAGTCGATGTCACACTGGTAGCCTGTGAGGTCTTCGAGGACGTTGGGCATCGCCGCCACGACGACGTCGTCCACCTCGTGGGTCTCGGTGGTGATTCCGCCGTCGGCGGCCTCCGCCTGCGCGCCCTCCGACACGGCCCCGTCCTCCGCTACCGCGACGGTCACGCTCTCGACGCCCCCGTCCTCGATGCCGACCTCCTCCACGCGGGCGTTCGTGGTGATGTTCTCCCGGCCGACCGCCTCCACGAGCGCGTCGAGCAACTGCCCGAACCCGCCTTCGAGGTAACCGAGCGGTTCACCCCGGAGCAGGTCGCGTTCGCCGCGGAACTTGATGCGGCCGAGTAGCCACGCCGCGCTCACGTCGTCCTTCCGGTCGCCGAACTTGGCGTCGAGAAGCGGTTCGAAAAAGCCCTCGTAGACGCCGTTGGAGGTGTGTTCCCGCAGGAAGTCCTCGATAGGCACGTCCTCGAAGTCCTCCAAGTTCTCGTAGGTGTCGAACTTCGGAATCCCGCCGCGAACGTCTATCTCCTGTGTGAGCATCGCGAGGCGGAACTTGTCGTAGACGCTCATGTGGGGGTAGGCCAGAATCTCCCACGGCTTGTCCATGGGGTAGACCGTTCCGTCCCAGTAGTAGGCGTTCTTCCCGATGGGCCACTCCAACCGTTCGCCCAGTCCCAGTTCTTCGATGAGGTCCACGATGGTCTCCTCGGAGGCCGAGAGGTGGTGGTAGAACTTCTCCACCGGGTCGCCCGCCGTCTCGTACACCGCGGCGAGACCGCCGATCTGGTCGCTGGCTTCGAACACCTGCACGTCGTGACCGTGTTGCTGGAGGCGGTAGGCGGCCGCGAGACCCGCGATTCCCCCACCGACGACACCTTTCATACCACAGCGTTCGCCGCGGTCGGCCAAAGGTCTTGTTGAACGCCTCGGCTGTCCGTATCCTGTCACGTGCCGCGAGTCCGAGACGACGACGGGCGGACCGAACTCACGCCCCGACCGGCCGATTTCTCGCCAAGCGAAGAGTAGTTACGACAAGACGCCTTCCGTTCGCCCATGAAGGCCGCGTTGATAATCCTCGACGGGTGGGGGTTAGGGAGCGAAGACGGCCGCCGAAGCACCGGCGGCGCTTCGAGCCCCGACTCGCAGGACTCGTCGGGAGGACGAAACGCCATCGAAGCCGCCGACACGCCGAACTTCGACCAACTCGCCGACGCGGGCGCGTACGGCACGCTCGACGTGACGGGGCGGCGGGTCGGTCTGCCCGAGGGACAGATGGGCAACAGCGAGGTGGGCCACCTCAACATCGGCGCGGGCCGGGTGGTCCGACAG
The DNA here is from genome assembly GCF_024218795.1 of Halorussus aquaticus. Taxonomy (GTDB): domain Archaea; phylum Halobacteriota; class Halobacteria; order Halobacteriales; family Haladaptataceae; genus Halorussus; species Halorussus aquaticus. The sequence goes on along the minus strand of NZ_CP100400.1, from coordinate 276,184 downwards.
GAGTACACCCGAATCTCCGACGCCATCGCGAACGGCGAGTTGGGCGAGAACGACGCCATCGACTCGGCGTTCGAGTACGCCGACGAGAACGACGGCCGGGTCCACTTCATGGGGCTGGTGAGCGAAGGCGGAGTCCACTCCGACCAGAAGCACCTCTACGCGCTCGTCGAACTCGCCGCCGAGCGCGGCGTGGACGCAGTGACGCACGCGTTCACCGACGGCCGGGACACCCCGCCGAAGAGCGGCGCTGAGTTCCTCGGCGACCTGCAGGAGGTAATCGACCGCGAGGGGACCGGCGAGGTGGCGACCGTCTCGGGCCGCTACTACGCGATGGACCGCGACCAGAACTGGGAGCGCACCCGGCGGGCCTACGAGGCCATCGTGAACCGCGACGCCGAGTTCTCGGCGGAGTCGGCGGTCGAGGCGGTCGAACAGAGCTACGAGCGCGGCGAGACCGACGAGTTCGTGGAACCGACGCTGGTCGAAGGCGGCCCGGCGATGGACGATGGAGACGCGGCGCTGTTCTTCAACTTCAGGGCCGACCGCGCGCGACAACTCACGCGGATGCTCGCGGAGAACGCGGAGCGAAGCTCCGCGACCCATTCGAGCGGGCAAAGCCCGCGAGAAGATATCGACCCGGTCTGGGTCTTCGAGACAGACCCTCCGAAGATTCGACTTGCCACGATGACTCAGTACGACGAGGAGTTCGACCTCCCGGTGGCGTTCCCGCCCCACCGACCCGAGGACGTGCTGGGCGAGGTCCTCTCGGACCGCGGTCTCACCCAGCTCCGCATCGCCGAGTCCGAGAAGTACGCCCACGTCACCTACTTCCTAAACGGGGGCCGCGAGGTCGAGTTCGAGGGCGAACGGCGCGAAATCGTGGAGAGTCCCAACGTCCCGACCTACGACCAGCAACCGGAGATGAGCGCCGAGGAGGTCACCGACACCGCCATCGCCACCATCGAGAGCGACGACCCGGACGTGCTGGTCCTCAACTACGCGAACCCCGACATGGTGGGCCACACCGGCGACTTCGACGCCGCGGTGCAAGCGGTCGAGGCCGTGGACGCCCAGTTGGCGCGACTCGTCGAGGCCGTCGAGGCCGCGGGCGGACACGTTCTCGTCACGGCCGACCACGGCAACGCCGACGACATGGGCACCGTCGAGGACCCTCACACCGCCCACACCTACAATCCGGTTCCGTTCGTCTATCTGACGCCCGAGGGCGACGACGGTGGAACGCACGTCCGAGAGGGCGGGTCGCTCTGTGACGTAGCCCCGACGCTGCTGTCGCTCGTCGGCGTAGAACAACCCGAAGCGATGACCGGCGAGACCCTGTTGGAGTAGTCGAACACGTCGGCGGCGCGACAGCCCTCGGTCGGAGTCCGAACGCATTTGGGTCACCGACCTCGAAGAGTTCGGTATATTCTCGCCGTTTCACGTCGGTTTCGAGCATCCGAACCTGCTCTGGATAGTCGTCACCGGACTGCTGGCGTTCGTCGTCGGTCTCGGCGTCAACCTCTACCGTTCGACGGGCGACGCACCCGAGACCGAACTACGCGGTCCGGACGAAGACGCCGAGTAGTTCTATTCGCCGGTCCGGAACGAGAGGTCGAGCGCGTCGGCCGAGTGGGTCAGCGACCCCATCGAAATCACGTCGACGCCGGTCGCTGCGTACTCCGGCACGTCCTCGACTCCGATGCCGCCGCTGGCCTCCGCCAGCACGCCGTCCGAGAGCATCTCGACGCTCTCTCGGACCTCGTCGGGAGACATGTTGTCGAGCAGGACGATGTCGGCCCCTGCCTCTGCCGCCCGAACCCCGTCCGCCGGGCGCTCTACCTCCACCTCGATTTTAGTCGCGAACGACTTCTCCGCGCGGAAGCGGGCAATCGCGTCCTCCAGTCCCATCTCGGCGACGTGGTTGTCCTTGACCATCACCATCCCCGAGAGCGTAAGTCGGTGGGTGTCGCCGCCGCCCGCTGCAATCGCTCGCTTCTCGACGCCGCGAAGGCCCGGCGTGGTCTTCCGGGTCCCGGCAATCGCCACGTCGTCGCCGACTCCACGGGCCGCATCGACCGCCCGGCGGGTCTTCGTCGCGACGCCCGAGGCGTGGCCCGCGACGTTGACCGCGACGCGTTCGCCCCGGAGGACCGACTCCGCGGCCCCCTCGACTTCGAGGAGGGCGTCGCCCGGTTCGATTCGGTCGCCCGCCGCGACGGTCGCCTCGCACGCCACGCCGAGGTAGTCGAAGACGGCCGTCGCGGCGTCGAGTCCGGCGGCGACGCCCGACTGCTTGGCGACGAGTCGCCCCGTCGTCTCGCCGGGGACGTGGTTGGTCACGTCGCGGTGGCCCACGTCCTCCCGGAGCCACGCCTCGACTTTTCGGTCAGTCACTCGCACTGGCATCGACCTCCTCGTAGTCGCCTCCATCGTCGGCGTCGCTCTCTTCCAGTGCGTGGCACCCCACTGGTTCCGCCTCCGTCGCTCCGCGGGCCACCAGCAGGGCGACCACGCTGGCGTTCCGGAGTTCGTAGAGACTGCGACTCGTCCGGGTCCGGGTGTAGGCGTCCACCTCGCCCTTGAGTCGCCGGAGAACCGCGGTGGCCCGTCGGAGACCCTCGGGAGTCCGGCGCAGGCCGACGTACTCGTCCATCACCCGGCGGAGTCGGACGAACTTCTCGCGGGCGAACCCGGAGGGGAGGTCGGGGTCGCTGTCGCGCGGGTCGGGCGCTTCGACCTGCTCCGCATCGAACCCGGCCGCGGTCTCCCCGGCGCGCAGGCCCCAGACCAGTCCCTCCAGCAGACTCGTGGAGGCGAGGCGGTTCGCGCCGTGGACGCCGGTGCGGGCGCACTCGCCCACGGCGAACAGGCGGTCGAGGTCGGTCCGGCCGCGGTCGTCCACCGCGATACCGCCGCAGAGGAAGTGTTCGCTCGGTTCGACCGGAATCCCCTGACGCCAGTCCACGCCGCGGTCCTCGCACTTCGCCGCGAGGTCCGGGAACTCCTCGGCGAAGTCGAGCGGACTCACGTCCAGTCGGACCTCGCCGGTCGCCTCGCGTTCGTCGGCGACGGCGCGAGCGACCACGTCGCGGGGCGCGAGTTCGGCGTCCTCGTGGTAGTCGGGCATGAACCGCCCGCCGTCCGCGTTCCGCAGAACCGCGCCCTCCCCGCGGACCGCCTCGCTGACGAGGAAGGGGTCCTCGCCCGAGTAGGCCGTCGGGTGGAACTGGACGTAGGCCATGTCCTCGACGTCGGCCCCCGCGAGCGCGGCCATGGCGATGCCGTCTCCGGTCGCTGTCTCGGGGTTGGTCGAGTTCTCGTAGAGCGCGCCGATGCCGCCCGTGGCGAGGACCGTCGCGCCAGCGAAGACGGGTTCGGGGTCGGTTCCGTCGCCGTCTCCGTCTACGATTGCGCCGTGAACCCGGCCCTCGTCGGTGAGCAGGTCGAGCGCGGCGGTGTCGGACCGAACCGTCACGCGCTCGCGGTCGTCGAGGTAGTTCAGGAACGGGCCGAGGACGTGCTTACCGGTGCTGGCGTCCACGTGGAGGATGCGCTCCTCGGAGTGGGCGGCCTCCCGGCCGTAGTCCAACTCCCCGCCCTCGCGGTCGAAGGGCACGTCGAGGCTCTCGACCAGCACGTCCTCGACCGCGTCGCGCGACTCCTCGACCAGCGTCTCGACCGCTTCGGGGTCGGCGGTGTCGGCGCTGGCGGCCAGCACGTCGCGCGCGAACGACTCGGGGTCGCTCCGGGCGGTGGCGATGCCGCCCTGCGCCCAGTGGGAGGTCGTCTCCTCGGGGCGAGTCGCCTTCGTCACGACCAGCACGTCCGCGCCCTCGCGGGCCGCCGCGAGCGCGGCCGAGCAACCCGCGACGCCGCTCCCGACGACGAGCACGTCGGATTCGGCAGGGGCGTGGAGTTCGTCGGTCTCCGTCGCGGTGTCTGTCTCCCCGGTCATATCTCCAGCATGCGCTCCATCGCCACGTTCGCCAGTTCGGCCTCCCGCGGCGCGACCTCGATGACGTTGCGCTCGCGGCCCGCGACCAGTTCCTCCAGCACCCACGTCAGGTAGTTGGGGTCTATCTGGCGCATCGCGTTGCAGTCCATGCACGCCTCCCCGCAGAGGGGGACGACGTTCACCTCGGGGTGCCACCGCTGGAGGTGGTTCGTGAGGTGAATCTCCGTGCCGATAGCCCACGTCTCGCCGGGGTCCGCTTCCGCGACTGTCTCGCAGATGGTCGCGGTGCTCCCGGCCGCGTCGGCGGCCTCGACGACCTCTCGGCGGCACTCGGGGTGGACGATGACGTTGGCGTCGTCGTACTCCGCGCGGACCTGCTCGACGTGGTCGGTCCCGAACCGCTCGTGGACCTGACAGTAGCCGTCCCAGAGAATGATGTCGCTCCGGGCGACTTCCTCGGCGTCCTTCCCCTCGGGGTCCCACGGGTCCCACTCGGCGACGGACTCGGCCATCCCCAACCGATGGGCGGTGTTCTCGCCGAGGTGCTTGTCGGGGAGGAACAGGACCTTGTCGCCGCGCTCGAACGCCCACTCGAACACCTCGTGGGCGTTCGAGGAGGTGCAGACCGCTCCGCCCTGCTCGGCGCAGAACGCCTTCAGGTCGGCGTAGGAGTTCATGTACGTGACGGGTACGATGTCCGCGTCGGGCGCGGCCTCGGTGATTTCGGCCCACGCGGCGTCCACCTGCAGGGCCTCGGCCATCCCGGCCATCGGACACGACGCCTCCATCGAGGGCAGAATCACGGTCTGGTCGTCGTCGGTGATGATGTCCGCGGACTCGGCCATGAACGTCACGCCCCCGAAGACGACGTACTCGGCGTCGGCCTCGGCCGCCTCGACGCTGAGTTGGTAGGAGTCGCCGACGAAGTCGGCGTGTTCCACGATTTCCCGGCGCTGGTAGTTGTGGCCGAGGACGACGAGGTCGTCGCCCAACTCCTCTTTCGCGGCCTCGATTCGGTCCCGTCGCTCACCCTCCTCCAGTTCCCGGTACGCTTCGGGCAACTGTTCGAGGTTGTCGTATTTGAAGAGGCTCAGGTCGGTTTCGATGTCCGCCGTTTCCATTTTTGGCACAGTAAGCCACCTGCGGTTATCACAGACTTCGACCGCCAGTATTGAAAATAATTTCTCTTCATACGACCACTGTGAATCAGATACAGAGCTCTGAATAGCCCCCGTACAAAGAGAAAGCCGACGAAGCTCGCTACTGAATTTAAATCACTCCTATGTACCACCGTGTAGTGGAAAAGGAAGGGGAACAATCGAGGGTGAAAGTCATGGATTCAAAAACGAGGGCGCACTGCGAGAGCAGTTCCGAGCGTCGCGCACCCCCGCCGCCCCGGGAGCGAAAACAGTAACTGAATTGCTACGAAACCCCGGAGACATGAACGAGGTTCTCCCGCGTATCCGCGAACTGTGGGGTGACGAGGACGACTTTCAGGAGGGCGGCTTCGAGTACGTCACGTTCGTCATCGAGAACGACATCCGAGACATGGCCGCAGACGACTGGGACGAGGACGAATGCATCGAGGAGATGGCGGACATCGCCATCAACGCCCTCCGCGCCCTCGACGAACTCGGCGACGAAGCGCCGTCCGACGCCATCATGCAGCGACTCGGCGATAGGATGGAGGGAGAAGTAGACGAGATAATCGACGAGTACCGGACGATGTACGAGAACCGGGACGAGCGTGAACGGACTCTCGTAGACCGGTGACCGAGCACACCGTACCGCCTCGGCCCCGGACGGAGACCGAACTCAGTCTCGTCCGTCGTACACCACGTCGCCGTCCACCACGGTCAGCGCCACGTCGATGGTCTCGATGTCGTCGGAGTGGTCCCACGGCGACCGCTCCAGCACCGTGAAGTCCGCCTTCTTCCCGACCTCGACTGTCCCGAGTCGGTCCTCGTCGAACCCGGCGTAGGCCGCGCCGCGGGTGTACGCGCGGAGCGCCTCCGTCACGGAGAGGCGCTGGCTCTCCTCGGGTGCGTTGACCGTCTGGTGGACGCCGAACAGCGGGTCCAAGGGCATGCAGTCGCTCCCGAACGCGAGGTTCGCACCGGCGTCCACCAGGTCGGCGTAACGGTTCGACCGCTTGCGGCGTTCGGCCCCGAGTCGGTCGTCGTAGAGACCGCCCTCTCGCGCCCACTTGAGGAAGTTCGGCTGGACCGAGGCGACGACCCCGGTCTCGGCGAATCGCTCGACGTCCTCGTCGTCGGTCAGTTCGGCGTGTTCGATCCGGTGGCGCGCACCCGCCGGGTCGCCGGTCGCCTCGTAGGCCGAGAGGACTGCTTCGACCGCCTCGTCGCCGATGGCGTGGGCGGTCAACTGGAAGCCCTCGCCGTCGGCCTCGGCGACGAGTTCCCGGAGGTCCTCGGGCGAGACGACCCACTGGCCGGTCGCGTCCTCGGGGTCGCTCGTACCGTCTTCGTCCGCGCCCGCGGCGTCGGCGTAGGGTTCCGAGAGCTTCGCGGTCCGCCCGCCGAAACTCCCGTCGGTGAAGGTCTTGACGCCGCCGGTCCGGACGAACTCGCTCCCGTGGTTGGTCCGGAGACCGGTCTCCACCAGCGCGTCGAGGTGGTCCGACCAGTAGTTGAGTCGCACCCGGAGCGCGAGGTCACCGTCGAGTTCCATCCGGCGGTAGACCGCCGGGGCGCGCGACTGGCGGACCATGTCGTGGACGCCCGTGACGCCCTTCCGGTGGGCCTCGCGCTGGGCGGCGTCGAGCAGTTCGCGCATCTCCTCGGCGTCGGGTTCGATGGTCTCGTAGATTACGTCCACCGCCTCCTCCACGATGACGCCGGTGGGGTCGCCGCTCTCGGTCTGCACGTCGTCGTCGGGCATCTCGGCGGCGTGTCGGTCGAGCGCGACCGAGTTGACCGCCGCGATGTGCATGTCCTCGCGGAACGCCGCGACCGGGCGCTCCTCGGAGACGCGGTCGAGGTCCTCGCGAGTGAGGTACCGCGACTCCGCCCACGTGCTCTCGTCGTAGCCGAACCCCAGAACCCACTCGTCGGACGGTCCGTCGCGGTCGTCCCCGGACTCCCGGAGCGCGGCCACGCAGTCGGCGGGCGAGTCGGCCTCGGCGAGGTCGGCGTACACCAGCGAGCGCCCGAGGTGCTGGAGGTGGGTGTGGGCGTCGATGAAGCCCGGCAAGAGGACTCGGCCGCCGAGGTCCACCACCTCGGTCTCGACGCCCTCTAGGAATTCGACCTCGTAGGCGTCGGCCACTCGTACGATTTCGCCGTCCCGAACCGCCACCGCCTCGGCGACCTCGTCCGGGTCGCCGAGCGTGTGGAGTTCCGCGTTCGTGAAGATGTAGTCTGCCGCCGCGGTCATGTCCGAGACGTGCGCCGGAGAGGCGATAACCGTTGGGGAACCGGCGACCGAGTGGCCGACGACGGAGTTCGACTACGGGGCCGGGTCGAGTACCGTAACGGACCCGTCGCCGCTCACGACGACCTCGTACCCGAAGAAGGAGAACTGGGCGCGCCCGGCGTTTCGAGGCGTCCCGTCGTGGTGGTTCGCGAACAGGGCGTCCAGCGCGTCCGGGTCGATGGTCGCCGCCAGCGGGTCCATCTGCACCGGGTCGGCACCGGCGGCCGCCGCCACGGCCGCGACGACCCCTTCGCTCGTCCGTTCGTCCTCGTTCACTTCGTAATTCAGTACCGTCCCGCGACGTGCCGCTGATTGGTTCTCGCTCATGAATAACTCGGTCTCGCGGAGCAGGTCGATCTCCCGAGAGTTCGTTACTGGAACGACGGACTCCGGGGAGGTACCCTGTCCGGTTCGTTTCTGAACGGTTTTAAGTAGGGACTACTCTTCGCCGACGAGCGTCGCCGCGACCAGATTCCGAAGGCCGCGACGCATTCGCTTCGAGACCGCTCGCGGGGAGATGTCGAACTCCGCCGAGAGTTCTTCGAGTGTCGTCCCGCGGGGTTCGTCGAAGTACCCCGCCGCGAAGGCGGCGACGATCGTCCGGCGCTGCTCGTCGGTCAGGCCGTACTGGTCGCCCGCCTCGACCTCCGTGAGCGTGTGAATCCAGTCGAGTCGGAGGTCGATGTCGTTGTCGGCGGCGTACCGCTGGATACCCACGACCGCCTCCCGGTCGGGCGACCGGAGTTGGAACTTCCAGACGCCGTCGCGGCGGGCCACCTCCAGCAGCGTCGCCTCGGACTCGACGATGGCTTCGACGATTCCCGGTTCGTCGGTCCACGTCGCGCGAACGAGCGCCCCGTCGCTCACCCGGTCGAGCACTGCGACCTCGTCGATACCGCTCTCGTCCTCCAACTCCGAGACGAACGTCGCCACGTCGTCGCCCCAGACCCAGAAGAAGGGCAAGACACCGTCGCCCGTCGGGACGATTCTGTCGAGTTCGATCTCCATGTCGGGCGTCGCCGCGAGCGCCCGGCCGAGCGGGAACTCCTCGACGGGGACGGACAACTCCACGATGACGCTCATGCCGACTCGTGTTCGGCACCGACCAGTAAGGTCGTTGCGGTGTCGGGGGTTTCCGACCCCGAGTTTGCGGGCGACGAGGCGAGTCCGAACTCGACTCGTTCGTTCCGCAACCACTATGCGACGGGCGGTCAAACCGCGGCGCATGAACCGTATCATCGGTGAACGCGACCTCTCGGAGACGCCGTTCTCCGCCGACGACGCGCGAGCGACCTACCGCGAACTGGTCCGGGCGCGGGCGTTCGACGAGCGAGCGCTGGCGCTCCAGCGCAGGGGTTGGATGAGCAGTTGGCCGCCCTACCGCGGTCAGGAGGGTTCGCAGGTCGGGGCCGCGCTGGCGATGGCCGACGACGACTGGTTGTTCCCGACCTACCGGTCGAACGCGATGCAGATAGCCCGCGACGTGCCGATGAGCGACATCCTGCTGTTCCGGCGGGGCATGCCCGAGTTCCACTCGGGCCACGACGTGCCCAACTTCCCGCAGGCGGTCCCCATCGCCACGCAGATTCCCCACGCCGCGGGCGTCGGCATGGCGATGAACTACGAGAAGCGCGTCAAAGGAGACGACGCAGGCGACGAGGGCGCTGGCGACGATTCGGCCGTCCTCTGCTACTTCGGCGACGGCGCGACCAGCGAGGGCGACTTCCACGAGGGCCTGAACTTCGCGGGCGTGTTCGACGCGCCGACCGTCTTCTTCTGCGAGAACAACGAGTGGGCAATCAGTCTCCCCCGCGAGCGCCAGACCGCCTCGGACACCATCGCCCAGAAGGCCGACGCCTACGGGTTCGAGGGCGTGCAGGTGGACGGCAACGACCCGCTCGCGGTCCGAGAGACGGTCGCCGACGCGCTCGACTCGGCACGCGACGGCGACCCCGTGCTGGTCGAGAGTCTGACCTACCGGCAGGGTGCCCACACGACCAGCGACGACCCGAGCCAGTACGAGGATGCGGCCCGGGAGTTGCCCGACTGGCGGACCGCCGACCCCCTCGAACGCTACGAGGAGTACCTCCGCGAGCAGGACGTACTCGACGACGAGTTCGTCGCGGAAGTCGAAGACGAGGTGGACGCGCAACTCGACGAGGCCGTCGAGACCGCGGAGTCGGCCGACCCCGGCGACCCCCACGACGTGTTCGACCGGGTGTACGAGAACCTCCCGCCGAACCTCCGCGAGCAGAAGGCGTGGCTGGACTCGTTCCTCGCCGACCACGACGTGCAGGAAATCGACCACTGACGGCGTTCCCGGAGAATCGACTGCGGGCGCTCAGTCGAGCGCCATGTACGTCTTGGTGTCGGCGGCCCCGTCCATCCCCGAGATGTCCGACGAGGCGGCGTGAAGTACGTCGTACACCTCGTCGGCGTCGGCCTCCGCGATGACGTCGAACTCCCCCGCGACGATGTGTGCCTCCGTGATGCGGTCCAGTTTTCGGACCGCCTCTAACACGTCCTCGGAGCGTCCAGCGGCCGTTTTCACCATTATAAACGCGTGAACCATCGCACTGTGTGATATAGTACCATGCGAGAAAAACCTTTGGGGTGGAGAAAACTTATTCAAGTAGTGCCGCGTAAGCGTTACCATGCGATTCGTTATCATTGGGTCGGGGCGGGTCGGACTTCGCACGGCCCGCGTCCTGCGAGAGGAGGGCCACGAGGTCACGCTGGTCGAGCGCGACGCCAACAAGGTCGAGCGCGCTCGCAACGACGACTTCGAGGTCGTCAAGGGCGACGGCGGCCGCGAGGAGACGCTGAACCGGGCCGACGTCGAGTCCGCCGACGCCGTCGGTGCGCTCACGGGCGACCTCAACGTCAACTTCGCGGCGTGCATGGTCGCCAAGCACTACGGCTGTCGGACCGTCCTGCGCATCGACGAGGACTACCGCGAGGACATCTACCGGAAGTTCGCCAGCGACGTGGACGAGGTGGTCTACCCCGAGCGACTCGGGGCCATCGGCGCGAAGAACGCGCTCCTCGGCGGGAACATCCGCGCCATCGCCGACATCGCTCACAACCTGCAGGTCGTGGAACTCACCATCACCGACGACTCGCCGGTCGAGGGCTACTCCATCAGCGAACTCTCGATTCCGGCCGACTCGCGGATTCTGGCGTTCGGCAAGGCCGACGAACCGATGGGGATTCCGCTCCCGGACGACTCGCTGGCGGCAGGCGACCGGATGGCGGTGCTGGCCGACTTCGACGTGTTAGAGGACGTGCGACGGATTCTGGTCGGCGACGCCAGCAGAGCGAGCGCGGAAGCCATGACGGGGGGGAGCTAACGTGGTCACCGCGTACGTCATGGTCAAGGCGAACACCGGCGAGGCCGACAGGCTCAAGAACTCGATTATCGACCTCGACGGCGTGGTAGACGCCCACATCGTCGCGGGCGACGTGGACATCATCGCCAAACTCGACGTGGACTCGCCCGCCGACGTGAAGGGAATCGCGGCCAACGGGATTCAGAGCGTCGAGGGCGTCGAGGGAACCCAGACCTACATCGCGATGGACTAACGCGGCGGCCCGCCCGCGTCGCCCGGCCCACTCGCGCTACCGGGTCCGCCCGCGCCCTCCGCCCCTTCCACTCCGTTCTCGTCGTAGTTCTGTTGAGCGCGCTCGCGCAGGCCCGCGGCGGGTTCCCGGTACTCGTACCCGGGGATGATTCCCTGCACCCACGTCCCTTCGACGAATTCGGCTATCGCCAGCGCGTCCTCGACGGCCTGCTCTGGGTCCGCGGACTCGAACTCGACGGTGGCCACCGCCTCGTCGCCTTCGCGTTCGATTTCGGGCGGGGCGGCGTCGGCGTCGGCGACGGTGTGAGTGTCCTCCAGACGGAGTTCCAGCGTCTCGAACCAGCCGTCTTCCACCACGTCCGCGACCGTCTCGCCTTCGACCACGGCGTCGAGCATCGGCGTTCGGGCGACGACTTCGTAGCGGTGAGACCCTTCGTCGGCGTCGGCCACGGTGACGACGTTCTCGAAGGGTTTCTCGGAGGTCTCGAACTCGCCGTCTCCGGTTCGCTCGAAGTGCGGATGCTGTCGGAAGGCGCGTTCGACTCGCTCGTCGGTCATTGGACGGGCGTAGGGGGGTCGGAGGAATGTGGGTTTCGACTGTGTCCGGCGCATCCGGTATCGCGCCCGACTCGTCTCGGCCCGTGAACGACGAAACACCGTGAGCGAACGAGCGTAGTGACATAGCGAGCGCACGAGACGCTCGGAACGTCGTGCGCCGAGAGAAGTGCGAGGGATGGGATTCGAACCCATGGACTCCTACGAGAGCGGGTCTTAAGCCCGCCGCCGTTGGCCAGGCTGGGCAACCCTCGCCCACGAGGGAGTTGTCCGTTCGTACCGAAGTGGGTTTCGGTACGCGAGCCGGTGGGAGGTATTTTTCGGACCGCCGCGGATAATTCGCGTCCGGCGATACGTCGGTGATTAGCGTCGTCCCGACTCGCGTCGCGAAGGTTTACGGCCGAAGACGCGACGAACCTCGCCCGGACGCTTCGTGCGGTTGCGGGCAGATAGCTGGCGAGTCAGTCAGCACTGTCACTTCGGCGGTGCCGCGACGCGGCGGCACCGTCTCTACCCCGCGACCGCCAGTCCGACTACTCCGAGAGGACTGCGCCATCCGACTCCTCGATTCGGACACCTCGGTTCCGGGGTTCGGCGACCGACACCTCGCCGCCGACACCGACCGCCGAGAGCGCCTCGCGGGCCGCGTCGCGGGCCGCGGCCGCCGAACGCTCCCGGGTGACGGCGTACACCGCGGGTCCCCACGACGACTGGCCAGCACCGGCGACGGCCGCCGAGTCGCCGAGTTCCGAGACCAGTTCGCCGACCGGCGGGCGATAGACGCCGCCCTGCTCGTCGGCGTACCACGCGCCGTTGAGTCGGCCGACCTCTGCGACCGCCGCGCCGAACGCCTCGGCGTCGCCCGCCGCGACGGCGGGGAGGACGCGGCGAGTGACGACCCCGGCGATTTCGTCGCCGATAGCCGGGTCCGCGCGCTCGACGACCGACCGCATGCTCGCGTCCTCGTCGTCGCCGCTCCGGCCGGGGTCGGCGTCGGGGAGGACGACGACGAACCGCCAGTCGTCGGGGACCTCGTGACGGGCGACGACTTCCGGGACCGACCACTCCCCGCGCGGGGGTCGGTCGGTGGTGAACCGCTCGGTCGGGTGACCGGCATCGAAGACGAACCCGCCCGACTCGAAGGTGGCGACTCCCACGCCGCTCCGCCCGCCGCGGCCGAGTTTCGGTGCGCGCTGGCGGACCCGCGGGTCGCGGTCGTAGGCGCGTGCGACGGCGGCGAGGACCGCGAGCGCCAACTGCGTCCCGCTCCCGAGTCCGACGTGGCGGGGGAGCGTTCGCTCGACGGTCACGTCCGCGCCCGGAACGTCGAGCAGTTCGACCGCTCGCCGGGCGTGCCCTCGGGCGGTCTCGTGGTCGCAGCGAACCGTCTCCGCGGGGTCGGCGGTCACGACGACGCGCGGGGAGTCGAGCGCGACGCCGAGCGACCCGTAGAGTCGCTCGTGTGCCAACGCGAGATTCTGGAAGCCGAAGTGGAGTCGCGCTCCGGCCGAGACCCGAGCCATACCCGCGAGTTCGCGTGGAAGGGGGTTCGTCGTTCCGACAGTGGCAAAAACTGGTCAGGTCACGGCAGGTCGGCGAGGACGTGGTCCGCGACGCGCTCGACGCCGTTCTCGTGGCCGGGGTTCTCGGGAGGGTGCCGAACCGCACGGGCCACGTGCGCGACCGAGTGTTCGACCTGAAACCCTCGGACGCCCCGGCGTTCGAGGACGCGCGTCACGCCGTGTTGCTCGTCGGTGAACGGATACACCACGCAGGACGTGCCGCCCACCGCGGCCTCCATCACGGTGGAGTAGCCCGAGCAGACCACCACGTCGGCGGCCCGAATCCACGGCAGGAGCGCGGGGACCGCCTCCCAGCGGTCGTCGCCCACGAGCGTCACGTCGTGACCCTCGGTGCGCAGGGTCTCGGCGAGAACGTCGAAGTTCGTCGAGTAGACGCTCGGAACGACCAGCACCTCGACGTCGTTCTCGGGCGGCGGACACCCCTCGGGGTCGAGCGCGATGGGCGGGACGTGAGTCACGCCCGGCGGGTCGCCCTCGTCGGGCGGCCACACCGCCGGGTAGAGGAACGACTCGGCCGTGCGCAACTGATAGCGGTTGAGCAGCCACGTGAACACCTGTTCGACGGCCGCGTCGTAGTACGACGCCGCGTTGTGCGTGACCACGTAGAGCGGGGTTCCGGTCAGCGAGGCGGCCATCGCCCCGAACATGTCGTCGGTCACCAGCGCCGCGGGGTCCTCCCGGCGGAGCCATCTGACGAGGTCGATCACGCGCTTGGCGCTGTAGGGGAGACTCCGGGTGAGGACCCGGTAGAGCGACCCCTGCTGGTAATCGCCGATGTAGTCCACCGGCGCGGCCCGGAACACCTCGTACCCGTTGTGTTCGATGAATCGCGACCCGGGACCGCCGCCAGCGAGGACGATCTCCGCGCCCGCGTCTTCGAAGGCTTGAGCGACTGCCAGCATGCGAGTCGCGTGGCCAGCGCCTTCGGGATAGTGGGCGACGGCGACCGTCTGGTCCATGGCGTCCCTTCGACGGCCGCCCGAAAAGTATGTTCCTATTCTAGGATTTCGTCGGTTCGACGTGGGCTAGACTTCGAATCGCAGTCTGGCGTTGATCGGGTTCGTTCCCGATACGAGAAATCGGTAGCTGTGAACAGAGCTACATTAAACGAGCGGTAGATAACACGAGGTACGAGTCGTCGGGCGTCTGACCAACCGAGAGGTCAGCGTGCCGCGTCGAGAGTCGCCCCGCCGAGTCGGCGGTCCTCCTTCGCGGCGACGACGGCGTTCAGCGGCCGAACGTGTTCGAGTCAGACAGCAACGTTTGTTCGAGTGGGGGAACTTAAGCCCCTCCGGGGCTACCCCCGGATATGTCCGAGAAACCGGCCGACCTCCCGAGCAACGAGGTCACCGAAGGAGTCGAACGCGCTCCCCACCGCGCGATGTTCCGAGCGATGGGGTACGACGACGCAGACCTCTCGTCGCCGATGGTGGGCATCGCCAACCCGGCCGCCGACATCACGCCGTGTAACGTCCATCTGGACGACGTGGCCGCGTCGGCGTACGAGGGCGTCGATTCGGCGGGCGGCATGCCCATCGAGTTCGGGACCATCACCATCTCCGACGCCATCTCGATGGGGACCGAGGGGATGCGGGCCTCGCTGATTTCGCGGGAGGTCATCGCCGACTCGGTGGAACTGGTGGCGTTCGGCGAGCGCATGGACGGTCTCGTCACGATCGGCGGGTGCGACAAGAACCTGCCGGGGATGATGATGGCCGCGATTCGGACCGACCTGCCCTCGGTCTTCCTCTACGGCGGGTCCATCATGCCCGGCGAACACGACGGCCGCGAGGTCACCGTCCAGAACGTCTTCGAGGGCGTCGGTGCCGTCGCAGAGGGCGAGATGAGCGAGGAGGAGTTGGACGACTTGGAGCGCCACGCCTGCCCCGGCGCGGGGTCCTGCGGCGGGATGTTCACCGCGAACACGATGGCGTCGATTTCCGAGGCGCTCGGTCTCGCACCGCTCGGGAGCGCGGGCGCTCCCGCCGAGTCCGACGAGCGCTACGAGGTCGCCGAGCGCGCTGGCGAACTCGCGCTCGACGCCATCGAGAACGAGCGCCGCCCCTCCGACATCCTCGACAAGCGGTCGTTCGAGAACGCCATCGCGCTGCAGGTCGCAATCGGCGGGTCCACCAACGCCGTGCTCCACCTGCTCGCGCTGGCCGCCGAGGCGGGTATCGACCTCGACATCGAGGAGTTCGACGAGATATCCCGCCGCACGCCCAAAATAGCCAACCTCCAACCGGGCGGCCAGAAGACGATGCTCGACCTCTACGAGCAGGGCGGCGTCCCGGTCGTGATTCGGCGACTGGTCGAGGCGGGCCTGTTCGACGGCGACGCGCCGACCGTGACGGGTCGGACGATTTCCGAGGAGTTGGAGCGACTCGACCTGCCCGCGGACGACGACATCGACGCCGAGTTCATCCGCCCGGTCGAAGACCCCTTCCACGAGGAGGGAGCCATCAAGATTCTCACCGGCAACCTCGCGCCCGACGGCGGCGTCCTGAAGGTCACCGGCGAGGACGACTTCCACCACGAGGGACCGGCGCGGGTCTTCGAGACCGAGGAGGACGCGATGCGGTACGTCCAAGAGGGCCGCATCGAGTCGGACGACGTCATCGTCATCCGCAACGAGGGACCGCGGGGCGGTCCCGGCATGCGCGAGATGCTCGGCGTCACCTCGGCGGTCGTCGGCGCGGGCCACGAGGACGACGTGGCGATGGTGACCGACGGCCGGTTCTCGGGCGCGACCCGCGGACCGATGATCGGCCACGTCGCCCCGGAGTCGTTCGACGGCGGTCCCATCGGCGCGCTGGAGGACGGCGACCACGTCACCATCGACATCCCCGACCGGAACCTCGAAGCCGACCTCTCGGACGAGGAAATCGAGTCGCGACTCGACGACCGCGAGGAACCGGAACTGTCCTATCAGAACGGCGTGCTGGCGAAGTACGGCGCGACGTTCGGTTCCGCGGCGAACGGCGCGGTGACGAACCCGGGCGTGAAGCGCGACGACTGAGGCGTGATTCGCGACCGTTTTTGGTCGTTCGAGGCAGTCGAGTCACGAGCGCCTCCGCCGCTGAAACAGTCGAGGATTCGCGCTCGAAGTGGCAGTCGGACGGAACGACAGCCAGTCAGTCGGTCCTCTGAATCGGTTCGTCTGCCTCGCGGTTCCCGTCTGTCGCGGTTTCGCCGTCCTCCTGCGCCGCTGGCGACGCCTCGGAGTCGGCCGCGTCGCCGGACTGCTCGTCGGTCCCGTCGCGCGCCGGGGGCGACGGCGGTCGGTAGACGTAGCGGTAGCCGTCGTGGACGACCGCGAACTCCCCGGAGTCGGGGTGTTCGACCACCGCGTTGTCGGTGTCGATGGCGAAGTCCACGAGGTCGGCCAGCGTCTCGGCCTCGGCACGCGGGAGGTCCCCGGCCTGCTCGGGGAGTCGCATCGTCACTATCCACTCCTCGAAGTCCGAGCGGTCCGAACGGAACGCCAGCCACTCGCGTTCGGCGGTCGTCAGTCCGAGTCGGTCGCGGCGGCGGGCGGCGACCACCGCCGCGGCGCTTCCGACGGCGGCGACGAACAGCAGCGGTCCACCGACGCCGCCGAGTAGTCCCGGGTCGTCGCGCACGGTCACCGTACGGGTCTTCTCGTGGCGCTGGTCCAGCGGACCGGCGGACTCGACCTGATAGATCGGACCGTCGATACCGAGTCCCATCGAGTGTTCGACCGTCCTGTCGACTCGCTGGCCCTCGACGGTCCCCACGTACCTGACGCTCGCGCGAACGGTGGCCTTCGTCTCGCCCGGTCCGGCACCCAGTTCGCCCCGGATTCGGGACGTCCGGTTCCGGAGTTCGTTCGTATCGACTTCGAACGGGACCGTCACCGCCTCTCCCGGCGGGAGCGATTCGACCCGCTCGGTCGCCAGTTCGCGCTCGTCGCGCCAGTAGACGGTCGCGGAGTCGCCGCTCTCGCCGCCGACCGACCGCAGGACGAGCGTGACGGTGACCCGCGCCGAGAGGTTCCCCCGCGCGGCCCCCTCGTAGCGACTCCGGAACGTCCCGTCGAGGACCGGCGCGACCGACCGGAAGTACGTCGTCCGATTGGAGAGTCTCGTCCCGACCGAGAACACGGAGTTCTGCTCGGTGACGGTCGCTCCGTGGTCGAACTGTCCGGTCGTTCGCCACGACGAGACGATTCGTTCTTCGGCGTGCGTTCCCGGGGAGACGTACGCGCCGTACGTGACCCACCCGCCGAGCAGTGCGAGAACCACGAGTGCGCCCACGACGACGGCGTAGTTTCCGTCGAGCGACGCGCGTAGCCTGAGGGGCCAACGTGGCATCGAACCCCCGTTATCACTATCGTCACATAAGAGTACGGGGTAGTTTCGAAACGGGTTTTAGAGCCTCTTTTACTCGCTATCACGGGGCAGAACAGACCTCTCGAATTGTGTTTTAATTATTATATATTCTCCCAGGAATCCATTCTCCGGGGGTTACTCGGTCGGACTTCTGTACGCTGTTCGTGGGGTTGCACGCGACCCGACCGCGACACACTTCGTAACCGTCGGGGAGAGAGGCGTCGCTGCCATCACCGAAACGAGCGCCGGAGACGGGTCAGCATCGAAGTCGGCCGGTCGCGCGACCGGACGCGAATCCGGCCCGTGCCGACCACCGCGCGGCCGACGAGGTAGAACCCGCCGCCGAGCAGGAGGTCGATGACCGCTATCGGTGCCCACGGATGGGTCCGATAGAGCGCACCGAGAACCGACCGCGGGAGGACCGCGAGATAGCGGTGTTCGACCACGAATCGCCGGTAGTAACCGGTCTCGGGCGGTGCCGACAGGGTCACGCTGGCGTTGACGGTCGAACGTCGGCCCACGCGAGTCTCTCGAGGCGTGACCTCGACGCCCTCGCTGCCGGGTTCGAGGAAGACGACGACCGGAACCAGTCCGCCGTTCGGGACGCGGTAGGTCGCTTCCTCGGACCCGCCCTGCGCGATGACTCCGTGGCCGGGAGCGTCCCGCTCCGCGCTCACGACGCCGAACTTCTGGGGTCCGGCCGGAACGACCATACTCGCGGTGGCGGACGCGACGACGACGAGCGCGAGCGCTCCGACGACGAGACGCGTGTCGTAGCCGTCGGCGCGCGACCGGTCGCGGGTCCGCTCCGTCCGTCCGTCTCGCCTGAACGTCTCGACCACGTACGCGACGATACTCGCGCCCAACAGGAGATACGCGAGTCCCTGCGTACCGAGGAGCGACCGCGTTCCGAACAGCATCGCTACCCGTCGTTGGGCCGCGGAGAACGCGCCTCGCACGGTCTCTACGCCGGTCCCCAGTTGGGGTATCACGACGACGTGTCCGCCGACTTGCAGGGCCTCGGCGACGACTTGCGGTCGCTTCACCGGTGGTTCCTTCCCGTCCTGATCGGTGAAGGGGTTCGCGTCGCCGCGAGTGATGTAGCCGCGCTCGGTCACGTCCACGACGCGGTGGGTGGTGAGTCCGCCGCCGTGGAGTCGCTCGGCGCGGAAAACTATCACGTCGCCCTCCTCGGGCGGCCCCGCCAACTGCGAGGGGACGGCGACGAACCCGTCGCCGGGTTCCATCGTCGGTGCCATGCTGCCCGTCTCGACGTACCCGAGTAGCACGGGCTGGCCGAGAATCTGGCCCGCGACGAGCGCGACGATGAAGAGTGCGCCGAGGAGTTCGACGCCGACGGCGAGTAGGCGTTTACCCGACACGGTTCCCTACTTGTATTGAGAGGTACGTGGCAAAAACGTTCGGTCGGTCGCCGACGAGTTCGTCGTCCCCGGACAAACACCCGTAGTCGCCGTTGGTGCTCGTTTCATCTCTGGTCTCTCTCGGAGAGGACTCACCGATGGAGTCGAACCACCGCCGCCGGAGCCGATTCGCGTTTCGACTCCGCCGTGCCGTCGTGGGCCGGGTTACTGGTGGAGTACCGTCGCAGAGACGGATTACTCCTCGGGAGCCTCTGCGACGATGGTCAGCGTCGCTTCGTACTCTTCATCGCGGACGCCGACGCCATGGGTGTCGATCTCCAGTCCGCAGTAGAGCGAATCACCCACGCCGAGTAAGTCGGACGGGGTGCCCTCTGTCAATCGACGTCCCGTTTCTACGTCGAAGGCGGTTATCGACGGTTGTTCGTCCGTCGAGGACGCTTCACTGTAGACTTTGACGGCTTGGGTCCCCTGATTCTCGATTCTGAACAGGCCTTTATCGTCGCCTGCTGCATCCTTTCCGAACCGGTACACGGAGTCCGTCCCGAGTCCGTCCGGATCGGTCGGGGCTCCTTCCGGATACTCGTCTTCGTCCGGGCTTGGGATATCGAATCCGACTACATCCCCGTCCTTGTACGACCGTCTGCCCTCCCCCTGCTCGTACAGGGCGAGAAAGGCATTGTTGTCGTCGGCCGTTTTCACCGTCACCGTTCGCTCGCCAGACACGCTAGTGAACGCACTAGTGCTAAACGCGAGCGTCCCGCTCCCGGCGAGCGTTCCGAGTCCGACGAGGAGCCGTCGCCTTCTCATCTTCTGGAACCCTCAGTTAGACTCCACTACCGTCGGAGCTGTCACCGTCGGGACCCGCAAGTCCGTTCGTGGCGACGATAGTCATCGACTCGTCGCTGCTCGCGACCGACTGGGGGTCTCGCACGATGACTCCGACGTCTTCGAGCGTGTCGCCCGGACTCAGAACGGGCGCTTCGCTCGGGATGGTCTGATTGTTGTAGTTGAGGGTCCCGCCTTTTTCGCCGTCCTCCGAGTAGACGCTCATCCCGCTGGGGATGTTTTTGACGTACACCCGAACGTCTTGTGTACCCTGATTCGTGATGTCGAACAGGTCGTCGAAGATGGTCTCTGCGTTCTTGTTGAGACCCTGACCGCCGTTGTCGGTACTCGTCAGGTCGAGCTTGAGTCCGCCGCTGGAGAGGTTTTCGACGTAGTCTTTGGCGTTGGCTTTGACATTACCACTGTCGTCACGCGCCTTCGTAATCTGAAGGAAGGCACTGTTGTCGCTTGCCAGCGCGACGTCGACAGTGCGGTCCGCACTCACACTCGTGAACGCGCCCGTACCCATTGCGGCCGCCGAGCCGGCGGCGAGCGATCCTGCACCGATTAGGAATTTGCGTCGGTCCATGGTTGTGTCACCTGTGTTCGTGCGCGCCGCCGACGTCGAGTCACCGCGACCCTGTGCCCCGAGCCACTGCGGCCCGGAGGCCGAGTCACTGCGACTAGGTGTCGTCCGGCGCGCCCACTTCCAGCCTGAACCGCTACGGTATTCGTATTGATCTGTCAGACACGTCGCAGAGGAACTCAGACCGGTTTCGGGGGGTGCCTGTGGCCGGTTCTGAACACCCCAGAAACCGGTATCAGGACCAGTAACAGCCGATTAACTACGTCCTCGAAGTCGTTGGTAGGACTCGGGCAGAGGTATGTTAGGGAGCGCCATAAGTACGGAATCTGATACTGTAGAATCCGAAACGGTCTCGACCGAATCGCCGTCAGCGCTATCCGAGGAGGAGGTGTTCGAGGTGCTGTCGCACCGCCGGAGACGATACGCGCTTCACTATCTCGTCGAGTCGGGCGAGACCGAACTCGGGGACCTCGCAGAACACGTCGCCGCGTGGGAGAACGACAAGCGCATAGAGGACCTCTCGACCGGCGAGCGCAAGCGAGTCTACTGCGCGCTCCAGCAGTCTCACCTCCCGAAGATGGACACCGCCGGCGTCGTGGAGTTCGACAAACGTCGCGGCACTATCGACCCCTCGGACGCGGTCGAAGACCTCGACATCTACATGGACGTGGTACGAGGCGACGAGATTCCGTGGAGCAAGTACTACGTCGGCCTCTCCGCGGTGGCGGCCGCGCTGGTCGGCGCGCTCTGGGTCGGCGCGTATCCGTTCTCCCTACTCTCGGACACGGCGTGGGCGGCGTTCCTCACGACGATGTTCGGGGTCTCGGCGCTCGTCCACCACTACCACGCGAGGGAGATGAAACTCGGCGCGGGCGAGACACCCCCAGAGACCGACCGCGAATGACCCGGTCCCGCTTCCCGCTCGCACTGGCGCTGCTCGCAGTCGTCGTGCTGACCGCGAGTACCGGCGGGTTCAGTTCGGTGGGCGCCGACCGAAGCCTCGACGTCGCGGTCGCAGACGACGACCACGCGCTGCTCGAAATCGACCGCGGAAACGGGTCGCTCGCCAACGGCGTCCACCGGAACGTCCGCCTCCTGACGCTCCGAAACCAGTTCGGCGACGGACCGCTCGCCGTCCCGACGGTCCGCGTCGTCGGGAGCGGCGACCCGCAACCGCCGAGGGTCGGAAACGCGTCCGTCACGTCCGAGAGCGGCGGAACCGTGACGGTAGTCGTCGCGGACGTGACCTGCGCGAACAACTCGAACGACGCCGAAGTCTTCACCGTCCGAGTCCGTGCCTCCGCGAACGACGGCGACGTCTCCGTGCGTCTCTCTCGACGCGTCCGAATAGCGTGTACGGGCGACCCCGCCGGTGGGCGATCCAACCGAACCGCCGACCGGGACGGCTGACGACCGACCACTTCGGTCACGCGACGGTCGTCGTCGCGACGGTCGCCTCGTGACGCTCCGCCGCAGACTCCGCTATCGCTCGATGTCACGCCACTCGTCGGCCAGCAGTCCGAAGCGAATCACGTCCCGGAACTCGCCGCCGACGAACGCCTCTTCCCGGAAGACCCCCTCCTCGGCGAACCCCAACTTCTCCAGCACGCGAGCGGACGCCTCGTTCGAGGCGAACGCCTCGGCGGTCACCTTGTTGAGACCGAGGCGGTCGAACCCGTGGTCGAGGACAGTCCGAGCGGCGTCGGTGGCGTATCCGTTGCCCTGCTCGTCCGGCGCGACCCAGTACGCGAGTTCGGCGCGTCGATACGTCCGGTCGTTCGGTCGCTCGCGGAGGAGGTAGACGTGACCGACTCTGTCGGCGGCGGAGTCGTCCGGCGAGTCGGTCGCCTCGCTCTCGGGCGCGCCGTCGGCGTGGACGACGAGCGCGAGCGTATCGTCGTTCCTGCCGAGCGTTCCGCCGAACCGGCGGCGAACGTCGTCGGGACCCTTGGGGAGGGAGACGCTCCGGGTCGCGCGCACGTCGGGGTCGTTCTCGTGTTCGAGCAGGAAGGTCAGGTCGGTCTCGTCGGGGACGCGAAGCGTCACGCGGTCGCCTTCGAGGAAGGTCGGTCCGGGCATCGCGTTCGCACGACACAGCGCCCGCCAATAAACGTAAGGAATAGGATAGTATTCGGTCTCAGACGTCGATGCGCAGTAGTTCGTCGGCCCCCCGTTGGAACTCGAACGGGACCGACCGAATCTCGGTCTCGTACCCCTCGTCGGCCAGCGTCGCTCGCAGGTCGTCAAGTCGAGGGAAGCGTTTCCCGTCGAAGCGCACGAGGGGGTAGACGCGGACCTCCTCGCTCGCCACGCGGGCGAGTTCCAGCAGCGACCGCTCGTGGAACTCGTCGTCGAGTTCGTCCATGTACAGGAACAGGAGATGTGCCGAGAGGACCAACGAGAACGAGTCGGCGGCGAACGGCAGGTCCGGCAGTCGCGCCGCGACGTAGCGGTCGGTGTCGAACCGGTCGGCGTAGTCCGCGACGAATCGCTCGGAGGCGGCGGTCCAGTGGGCGCGCACGTCGGCCACGTCGTCGTAGAACTCCCAGACGAACTGGTCTTCGACCCCGTCGAACCCGGCGATAGCGGTGTCGATGTCCGCTTCGCACCGCGCGCGCAGTTCCTCTGGCGGGGTGTCGTACAGCATATCGACGCCGACCGCGTCGATGCCGCGCGCGTTGGCCTCGGCGACGAACGCACACGCTCCGCCCGGACAGTCGAGAACCGACTTCCCCTGCCACGCCGCGAGGTCGAGGTCGAACATGCGCCCGTACTCCTCCACCGTCCGACCGATGAAGGCCACGTCGTCGATCGCGTACCTGTCGGAGCCGTCCATGCCCATCAAGAACGTATTTTCCATTATAAAATTAATCTAGGAAAAGTGGCAAGCGTCGGGTTGGTGAACCAGTCGCGCGAGAAGCCGCGACGCAATAATATCAATCCTTTCTCCATACCAATTATCATAACTGATAAAAACATAACAGTAATAATAAGTGAAATAAACTCGAATGGGTGGCTATGCCTCAGTACGAAGCGTTCAATTCCGAAGCGGAAGTCAACGGACGGTCGGTTCGCTCGATCGTAGACGGCGTCGGACAGTTCTCCAGCACGTACGAACAGCGAGTCCTCGAAATCCTCGACAACCACGGCCTGCCCAACCCGACCGAGGGCGAGTGGTACTCGATGCAGTCGTACCTCGACGCCTTCGCCGAACTCGCCGAGACGGTCGGCCCGAAGACGGTGGCGAAGATCGGGTCCGAGATTCCGCAGGTCGTCGAGTGGCCACGGGAGGTCGAGACCGTCGAAGACGCGATGCACGCGCTCGACGACGTGTACCAGATGAACCACCGCGGCGGCGAAATCGGCTACTACGAGTTCGAGAAGACCGGCGATTCCGGCGGCGTGATGGAGTGCAAGAACCCCTACCCGCCGAACTCGACGAGGGACTGATTCAGGCGACCGCCGAGAAGTTCAGCGAGGACGGCGCGTTCGTCCGCGTCGAACAGACCAGCGAGGGGACGACCCGCACCTTCCAAGTTTCCTGGTGAGCGTCGGCCGCCGCGTCAGCGCGGCGACGTGTACTTCATGCCGAGGAACTCCCGCGCGCGGTCGGGGTCGGTGATGACCTCGCGGCCGAGCATCTCGGCGATTTCGACGGCCGTCTCGACGACCTCGGAGTTCTTCCGGACGAGTTCGTCCTCGTGGGGATACATCCAGTAGGCGTCCTCGATACCGACCCGGACGACGTTGGCCCCGGCGACGAGCCCCATCATCAGCATCGGAAGCCAGTTCCGCCCGCCGGGGTAGAGTCCGACCACGCTGTCCTCGACGGACTGGCGCACGTTGTATATCTCGGAGAGGACCTTGAAGTACGACCACGGGTCGTTGTTCGTGGTCTGGGAGTGGTGGGACCCGGCGCGCAGACACACGACGTACGGGTCCCACTCCAACTCGTCGTCCGCGATGAGGTGGTGTTTCAGGTCGCGCAGGACGTGCGTGTCGTACAGTTGGAAGATGGGTTTGACCCCGTTGTCCTCGTAGTAGCGGACGGCCTCCTTGATGGTCGAAATCGAGTGGAGCGACCCCGCGCCGAACAGTCCCGGCGGCAGGATTACCCCGCCCTGACAGTACTTGTTGCCGTCGCCGCGTTCCAGCAGGTCGCGGACGCCCGACACGTAGTCGGCGTGAGGGCTGGTCGTCCACCCCTGACTGAACGTCACCACGTCGCCGCACTCCTCGAACACCGGGTCGAGAATATCCACCAGGAGGTCGTTGTCGTTCCACTGCGGGCGGCCGTCCTCGTCGCGCGGGTGGACGTGAACCGCGGCGGCCCCCGCTTCGACGCTCTCGACGAGTTCCCGAATCTGTTCGTCTTTGGACTCGGGGACCGCCGGATAGTGGTCCCCGCCGGGTTGCCACCCCGGATACGCGCACTCGACGACGACCGGACTATCCATCGTGTCGATTCGGTCCTCCTCGTGGACCGGGAAGAACTGCTTGGCGGCCTCCTCGGTGAACGTCGGCGACGGCTCTAACTCGTCGAACGAGAGGTCGTCGTAGAGGTTCCTGTGGAGCGACTTCTCGTCCGGCCCACCGTTACCGGCGTCGGAATTCGACCTATGCGGAGACACTACATATCGACTTCCCGGACAATATACTTAAGTATTTTCTATAGTGAAAATAACTAGCCGATAGTCCGACGCGGTTCGCTCGTTTCGCGGCGAGCAGGTACGGGCCGACGAGCGACGCGAGGTTCGGTACCGAGCGTTCGCCGCTCGAAACCCGGACTCGTCACTTCTGGAATTTCCGGAAACGAGCCTTCTGCTTTAAGTCCCGTCGGCCTGATACCGGAACTAATGATAACCGATGCTCGCGTTCTCCGAACAGGCTTCGTCCCCCGAGAGGTCGAGCATCGAGACGCCGAAGTCACCCACCTCACCGAAATCCTCGCCCCGCTCACCGACGGCGACCCCGCCGATACCACCCTCCTGCTCGGCCCCTCGGGCGTCGGAAAGACGTGTCTCGCCAAGTACACCGCCGAACAACTCCGTCAGGAGGTCCTCGACGTGGAGTACCAGTACGTCAACTGCTGGCAGAACTTCTCGGAGTTCCGCACCCTCTACCGCATCCTCGAAGGACTCGGCAAGACCGTGGACATCCACCGCCAGTCCACGCCCCGCGACGAACTCTACGAGCGTCTCCGCCAGTACGACGGGCCGCCGTGCGTCGTCATCCTCGACGAGGCCGACCAACTCGAAGACAAGAGCCTGCTGTATCACCTCCACGAACTCCCGCAGTTCTCGATGCTGCTGGTCGCCAACCGCGAGCGAGAACTGTTCGGAAACGCCGACGAGCGCCTCACCAGTCGGCTGACGGGGTGCGAGCGCGTGCGCTTCGACCGCTACGACTCGGACGAACTCGTCTCCATCATGGACGCCCGCGTCAAGTCCGGACTCGAAGAGGGCGCTATCGACCGCGACCAACTCGCGACCATCGCCGACGCCGCCGGAGGCGACGCGCGGGTCGCGCTCAGTATCCTCCGAACCGCCGCGAGACAGGCCCACCAGAGCTACGAGTCGAGGATTACGGACGACATCGTGGCGGCGTCGATTCCGGAAGCGCGCGCGGAGCGCCACGAGAAGGACGTTGACACGCTGACGCCCCACCAGCGCACGCTCTACGAGATCATCGAAGAGCGCGACGCCGTCTCGCCGAGCGAGTTGTACGAGGAGTACCGCGACCGGATGGACGACCCCAAGACCGACCGCACGGTCCGCAACTACCTCTCGAAGATGGACCAGTACGACGTGATACGGGCCGAGGGGACGAGTCGAGACCGGACGTATCGGTCGGTCTCGGAGACGTTCGAGAACGTCGAGTAATCGAGGGAATCGCCGGAGAGTACCCACCCGTTCGTCGGCGCGATTTCGGGCGCGCCTCCTCACTCGACGCACGCGACGCCGGTAATCTCGAATCGCGCGCCGCCGTCGGCGCTCTCGGTGACGCGGACGTTCCAGCCGTGGGCCTCCGCAATCTGTTCGACGATGGCGAGACCGAACCCGGTGTTCTCCTTCGCGGTGGAGTACCCCCGCCGGAACACGTCGTCGTACTCGCTCTCGGGGATTCCTGACCCGTCGTCGGCCACGAAGAACCCGTCCTCTAATCCGCCGACCGTCACCCGCACGTCCGTCGAACAATGTTCGACGGCGCCATCGTCCCGTGGACGATTGCTCGTGGAGCCATGCTCCACGGCGTTCCGGAACAGGTTCTCCAGCAACTGCCCGAGGCGACTGCGGTCGGCCCGAACCGTCCGCGTCGCGTCGGTGACGAGCGTCGCCCCGTCCGTCGGGACGGTTCCCCAACAGGTGTCGGCTATCTCCCGGAGCGCGACCGGTTCCGTCTCGACGACCGAGTCTCCCTCGCGGGCGAGCATCAGCAGGTCGTCTATCAGCGTCTGCATCCGGTCGTGAGCGTCCGCCACCTCGTCGAGGTGGTCGCTGTCACACTCCGACCGGGCCAAGTCCAGTTGTCCGTTGGCCACGTTGAGCGGGTTGCGGAGGTCGTGGCTGACGACGCTGGCGAACTCGTCGAGTCGCTCGTGTTGGCGGGCCAGTTCCCGGCGGCCGTCGGCGCGAGTCAGCGCCGCCTCCACGTTCGTCGCGAGTATCCGGGCCAGCGAGACGTCCGTCTCGTCGAACGCGCCGACCGCGGTCGAACCGATGTTCATCACGCCGTGGTCGCCCAGCGGCAGGATGATTTCGCTGCGGATGGGCGTCTCGGGATTGTGCCGTCCCGGCTGTGAGGCGACGTCCTCGAACACCTCGCCCTCCCGAGATTGGAACACCTCCCACGAGAGGCTCTCGCCCGACTCGAAGACGGGCGGTTCGCCCACGAGGTCGCGGGCCTCGTCCGTCAGCGCTATCGGTTCGAGGGTGTCGTCGGTCTCGTCGTGGAGCCAGACCGCGTTGTTGGGCATGCCGAGTATCTCGCGGACGGTTTCGACCGCAGTCTCCGCGATGGCCTCGTGGGTGTCGGCCTGTATGAGGTCGCTCGTCGCGTCGTGGAGACGGTTGAGGTCTCGCTCGTGTTCCTTGCGCTCGGTGACGTCGATGTGGACGCCTACCATCCGTTGGGGGTCGTCGCTCTCGTCGTAGACGACGTATCCGCGCGTCCGGAGGAAGCCGTAGGTGCCGTCCTTCTTCCGGAAGCGGTACGTCTCGTCGTACGAAATCTCGGGATTCTCTACGGCCCGTTCGACCGCCGCGAAAACGCGGTCGCGGTCGTCGGGGTGGACTCGGTCGCGCCACCAGTCGGCGTCGGTCTCGATATCGGACGCGTCGTATCCGAACTGCGCGAGGTACTGCTCGTTGCGGGTGACCTCGTCCGTCCTCGGGTTCCAGTCGAAGAACGCGTCGGTCGAGGCTCGTACCACCAACTCGTGCTTCTGCTGTAACCCCTCGCAGTCGGACGTCTCGCGGATGGTACAGATGAGTTCCCCCCGGTCGGTCGTCGTGAGCGTGTGGTTCGCGACGAACGTACTGCCGTCGGCGCGCCGCCCGGTCGTCGTTCCCTGCCACGAACCCGTCTCCGTAATCGCCGGGAGAATCTCCTCACGAACTTGCGAGACGTCCTCGTCGCGGTATATCAACTCCCAGTGTTCGCCGACCAGTTCCTCGCACTCGTACCCGAACAGTCCCGCGTAGGCCTCGTTGACGTACAGGAAGTGCCCTCCCTCGTCGAGGATTCCGATTCCCTCCCGAGCGGTTTCGATGGCGTCGAGTTGGCGCTGGCGCTCCCACTCGGCGCGGGTCCGCTCGACGGCGTTCTGGATGCGATTGGCCAGCACCGTGTACTGGTCGGTTCCCCGCTCTTTCTGGAGGTAGTCGGTCACGCCCGCCGAGATAGCGTCGCTGGCGACTTCCTCGCTCCCCTTGCCGGTGAACAGGATGAACGGCAGGTCGGGGTGGTCCGCGCGGACGGCTTCGAGGAATTCCAGACCGTTCTTCCCCGGCATGTCGTAATCCGACACGATGCAATCGAACTCCCGTTCGGCGAGTCGTGCCACGCCCGCACCCGCGTTGCTCGCCGTCTCGACGGTGAACCGGTCGTCCTCGCGTTCGAGAAACTCGGCGGCCGTGTCCGCGAAGGCAGGTTCGTCGTCGACGTGGAGAACGCGGATCCTCCCTCCAGGTATCCGGCTCATTCGGTTTCTACACCGTGAGAGACGATCAGCAACCATAATTATGGTGGTAGGATTATCAGCAGTGAAAACGAAACGTCGGGGCGAACCCCCGCTCTCGGCCATCGCCGGTTCGCTCCTCCCCGCTGGCAGGAGTTCACAGAGCCGTATCTGGAAACGTTCGGAAGTAGCCGCGATTCCGCGTCTGACCGCTCACAGCGGTCGCCGATGGACGAACGATTCCGGTCCGGAACTTCCGGAAGACGCGCGCCGACGCTTATCGGGATACCCGAAGTAGTCGTGTGTATGCCAGCAAACCGACGGAGTGGTGGGAGACCAGAACCCGAACTGCCCGAGTTAGCGTCCGGGGTCCGACTCCTCGACGTGGCGGACGAAGAACGAGCGACCGGACCGCTGCACTCGCTCGTCCTCGACCACCTGCTGACGAACGGCGGAACCGCGGTGTGGGTGGACGCGGGCGGCCACGCGGTCTCGCAGTCGCTCGCCTCGCTCGCACCGAGTCCCCGGACCCTCGACCGGATTCGGGTCGCCCGCGGGTTCACCGCCCATCAGCACTACGACCTCGTCCGCGAACTTCCCGAACAGGTGGACGACGACACGTCGCTGGTCGTCTGTCCGGCGTTCGACCGGTTCTACCGCGGGACCGAGACGTACGCCGACGAAGGCGAGGACCTGTTACTCCGAGCGCTGGCGACGGTCGCGGGCGTCGCCGACCGCCACGACGTGCCGGTCCTCGTGACTCGCTCGACGCGCGACTCGTTCTCGGAACCGCTCGCCGCGGCCGCCGACGAGACGATTCGGTGCGAGCAGACGGAGTTCGGTCCGCGCTTCGTCGCCGACGAGTTCGAGACCCTCGTCTACCCGACGGGGAACGGCGCGGTGCAGACGACGCTCGCGTTCTGGAAACGAGTCCTGCAGGCCCGCGTGTCGGCCGCGGGGGCCGCCGAAACCCCGACGCCGGAGGTGACTGTCGATGGGGCGTACTAACCCGACGTTCCGCGACGTGCTTCGGTCGCTGGAGGACAGTTGGGCCGACTACCGGCGGGCGCTCCGGCGTCCCGACCGAGACCGGTTCGACCGACTCTGGGAGGACGCCCACGAACACGCCGACGCGGGCGGCTATCTGAACCACCAGAACCCGATGGTCGTGGTCCTGTTCTCGATGCTCCTCGCCCAGCAACAGCGCATCGAGGACCTCGAAGCGGAACTCGAAGGCGGTCGGCCCGCGGCGACGAGCGGCGACTCGGACGACTCCGACGACCGGCCCGCGA
The DNA here is from genome assembly GCF_024218795.1 of Halorussus aquaticus. Lineage (GTDB taxonomy): Archaea > Halobacteriota > Halobacteria > Halobacteriales > Haladaptataceae > Halorussus > Halorussus aquaticus. The sequence continues at coordinate 246,459 of NZ_CP100400.1, read as the reverse complement.
CGTAGCGCCGCCCGATGCCCTACAAAATCGACTTCGTCGACGGTGCGGTCGTGGAGTGGTCGCTGACCGACGACGGCGCGACGAGCGAGCGGGTATCGGAGTACACGCCCACGTTCTACGTCGGCGTCGGCGAGGGCGACGACGAGTCGCTCGAAGACGCTCGGCGGACGCTGGAACAGTTCCCGACCGTCGCTCGGACGCGGTTCGAGGAGTGGCGACCGGGGTTCCGCCGCGAGGCCGAGCGAACGCTCCGCGTGGACTGCGCGAGTATCGAGGCGGTGACTCGCCTCGCGCGGTGGGTCCACGAGTGGGGCGACCCCGGCGAGTTCCGGTGTTTCAACGTGGACTTCTCGCGCGAGTTCCGGTACTGCCTCGAACGCGGTCGCTCGCCGACGCCCGCGAGGACTCCGACGACGCTCTCCGTCGAGGGCCGGGCGCACGAGTTCGGCGACGGGGAGGTCCCGCCGCTGACGGTCGGCGGCGAGCGGGTCGGGCGGTCGCCGGACGCGGCGCTCCCGCGCGTCGAGGAGATACTCGACCGCGAGGACCCGGACGTGCTGGTCGCGGACTCGGGGCGACTGCTGGCCGAGTTACGCGACCTCGCGGACCGACTGGGCTACGACCTCCGCCTCGGTCGGCGGCCCGGTTTCCAGCGACTCGCCCGGGAATCGACGTACACCAGTTACGGACGCGTCGGCCACTCGCCCGCCCGGTACAACGTGCCCGGCCGCGTCGTAATCGACCGCTCGAACACGTTCTTCTACGACGAGACGAACGTCGCCGGGTGCATCGACCTCGTCGAACGGTCGGGGAAACCCTTACAGGAACTGTCGTGGGCGTCCATCGGGAACGTCCTCACCGCGATACAGATACGCGAGGCCCTGTCTCGCGACGTGCTGGTGCCTTGGAAGGCGTGGCGGTCCGAGCGGTTCAAGACGACGCGCCAACTCCACGACGCCGACCGCGGCGGGTTCACCTTCGCGCCGGACGCGGGCGTTCACGAGGCGGTCCACGAACTCGACTTCTCGTCGCTCTACCCCAACATCATCTGCGAGTACAACGTCTCGCCCGAGACGGTTCGGTGCGACTGTCACGCCGACCGCGAGGACGTTCCCGGACTGGGCTACAGCATCTGCGACGAGCGCGGCTACCTGCCGGACGTCCTCCGACCGCTGGTGGACGACCGCGACGACATCAAGGCTCAGATGCGGGAGGCCGACGACCCCGAGCGCCGGACCGAGTTGGAGGGCCGGTCCGCGGCCATCAAGTGGATTCTCGTCTCGTGTTTCGGCTATCAGGGCTTCTCGAACGCGAAGTTCGGCCGCATCGAGTGCCACGAGGCCATCAACGCGTTCGCCCGGGAGATTCTGCTCGATGCGAAGGAGGCGCTGGAAGACGGCGGGTGGCGCGTCGTCCACGGCATCGTGGACAGCATCTGGGTGACGCCGCGCGAGGGCGTCGAACGGGAGTCGCTGGACGCGCTCGCCGAGGAGATTACCGCGGACACGGGGATTCGACTCGAACACGAGGCCGAGTACGACTGGGTGGCGTTCGTCCCTCGGCGAGACTCGGAGGTGGGCGCGCTGACGAAGTACTTCGGGTCGCTCGCCGGGGCGGACGAGTACAAGTATCGCGGCGTCGAGTGCCGCCAGCGGAGTACCCCGCCGTTCGTCGCCGACGTGCAGGAGACGCTCGTCGAGACCTTCGACGAGTATCGGTCCCCGGAGGCCGTCTGCGACCGTTTGGGACGGGCGCTGAAACGGTTACGGGCCGGTAGCGTGGACCCCGAGGAGTTGGTCGTCGAGCAGCGGGCCTCGAAGCGCGCCGACGAGTACGCCCGCTCGACGCGCACCGTCGCCGCCGCGGAACGCGCCGGTGAGACCGGCCGGGACCTCTCGCCCGGGCAGAAAATCGGCTACGTCGTCGCCGACGACTCGAAGCGGTCGCGCGACCGCGTCCGGTTGGTGAGCGAGGCCACCACGTACGACGCGGAGTTCTACGCCGACGCGTTGCTTCGGGCGGCCGAGAGCGTCCTCTCGCCGGTCGGATGGCGGCGCGACGATATCGCGCGGTACCTCGCCGACCGGACAGACGCGAGTCTCGCGGCCTACTCGGGGTCGTGACGGACCGTTTCGGGACTCCCGCGTCCCGAGTCGGACTCGTCTTCGACGTTCGGACGAACCGAGTTCGGCGGTCTCAGTTAGCGTTCCCACCAGTCGCTCTGGCGCTGGCCCCGACCGCCGTCGACGAACGGTTCTGGCAACTCGCCCTCGCCGAGACCCATCGCGTCCGACAGCCAGTAGCCGACGTGCCAGCCGACCGCGTCCACGTCGAGACCGCGCAACTTGATTCCGTAGTCCGAGAAGTACTCGGGCGCGTCGTCCGTGTCCGTATCGTACACCCACGGCAGTCCGCAGGACCCCTCGCGCATGCGCTCGCCCGCACAGTCGAACGGGTCGTCCGGGAAGCCAATCCGGACGTCCGCCGCCGACCGATTCGACGTCAGCACGAACGACACGTTGCTCGGGACCGCGCCCTCGGCACCCGACTCGTAGTAGTCGAGCGCGTGCTGAATCTGCTCGCGGGCGTCCTCGCGGTCGTGGCCCGGAAGCGTGGACACGTCCACGTGGACCGAGAGCGTGCTGTTGCGCCACGGGACCGTCCGGTCGGCGACGTCGGGTTGGGACAGGTACGTGTGTCGGGCTATCGCCTTCATCGTCGGCATCGGCTCTTCGCCGTGGTCGAGGCCGACGACGTGGCCGAACTCGTGTCGGAGAATCTGCCTCGTCGATTCGTTCGAGTAGCCAGCGACGATATCGACCCGGACGGGGTCGTCGGGCGTCTCCCACGAGTCGAGTTTCGGCGCACACCCGACCGTGGAGTCCGTCCCGCCGTCGCCGCACTCGGTAATCCGAGCGACGAGTCTGACGGTGACGTCCGCGTCGTACGCGTTCGACGCGCGGACGAACGTGACGTCGTACTCCGCGTACTCGCTCCCGTTACCGTTCCAGTACGCCAGCGTCCGGTTCACGAGCGGTTCGACGTTCCGGGACTGGTTGACGGTGTTCCACACCGCGACCGTCACCTTCCGCTTTCCCCACGGGTTCTCGACGCCCTCCGCTTCGGCGGTCGTCGTCGCGCCCGCGGTCGTCGCCGGTGCGGTCGGAGTCGCCGCCGTCTCGGTCGTCGTTGTATCGACCGGGGAAACAGTCGTCTCGCCCGTCGTGGGAGTCGGCGTCGTCTCCTGAAGCGCGCCGCTGCACCCGGCCAGAAGCACGAGACCGACCACGGCGACCACCCGCATATCGAACACGATTACGAGACGCTCGGGAGAGCGGACACATGAAAATGGCGGTCGGACGGAACGGACGCGCGCGGACACCTCGGCCCGTCGTCAACACCAAGAGCGAAGCGATAGACCGAGCGGCCGGGTTCTACATCACGATGGCCGGGGTCAGCGTGGCCGTCCCGAAAGTCGCGTTCGTCGAGTCGACGGCTACTGCCGAGCGGCGGGGGAACGTCACGTCCGAGGAGAGTGCCGAGATGCTGGCTACGGGAGAGTCGCCTGTCGAGGCGGAGTTGTCGTGGTCGGTGGGCGAGTAATCTAAGCCTCAATCGCGGGCGAGGAGATAGCCGACGAGAGCGCCGAGAATGATCGTCCCACCGTACGTCGGAATTAGGCCTATCGCGCCGAGTAAGAGTGGAGTCAAGAGAAACAGTAGGAGATCAGAGAGCAATCGAACGACTGGGGATGCTTCCGGTAGCGGCTCGAACAGATTCTCGCCAGTTACGACGAGGGCGATCTCGATTAGATAAAACGGAACGGGGAGCGCGAGTAAGCCGACGAGTGCTCCAGTCACGGTTCCACGGACCGACGACCGTTCCCCACCGAGAAGCTCCCACAGAAGCCACGCGAGAAGCGACCCGCCGAGGAAACCTCCGACGACGAGCAGCCAGAGGGAGCCGGTCGGCAGAGTAAACCCCCGCCCGGCGAGCCAACCCCGGATAGGCGCAGCCAGAACGAACAGTAGTCCAAATCCGCCACCTGTAACACCGAATGTCAACACGGGGTTCCGACGGACTTTCTTCACTAACGTCTGAGCCATAATAATCGAAAGATGAACGGAGCGGATAACTCTTGTCTCCCTACGCGTCCTCGGGTAGGTCCGAAGCTGTCTCTGTCGATGACGAAGGCGCAGAACTCGCAGATAGTGGTGTCAGAGCCGGACGCACGGCTCGCGCTAACCAGCTCGATTTCGTGAAAAAGCGGCGACGAGTGCCGCTAGCCTTTAATTTGGTATGGGACCGCCGAGATTCGAACTCAGGTCCAACCGACCCCATCGGCTGAGGATACCGCTACCCCACGGTCCCGTAGTGCACTCCGTGTGCATTTCCACAAAAGCCCGTCCCTGAGTTAAGCGCTTCGTTTCACGTCGAGCGATTTCGCTCCGAACAGGGTCCTCGATGCGCCCCCACCGACGCCCCTCTCGGGGCCAGCACTTCGACCCGTCACGCCAGACTGCCACTCCGAACCGTCAGTTCGTCTCGCACCCGTTCGGCCCGTCCTCGCTGGACTCGCGCGGGACCACGAGGTCGCCGTCGTCGCGGACCGCCATGCTCGCCAGCGCGTCGTTCTCGTAGACCGCGACGCCGTGCATCCGGCCGAGGACGTAGCCGTCGTGGTCGGCCTCGACCGCGGTCTTCCGGTCGCCGTGGGGCGTGCAGACGTCGGCGACGACGTCGCCCTCAGCCACCACGTCGCCCGCTTCGACGCGGTGACGCGCGATACCGGGCGCGTCGGTGTGAGGGTGGACCGCGCGCTTGACCGGGTACTCGACGGGTGCCTCGGGACCGACCGCGGACGGGTCGCCCGGGAGGACGCCGAGTTCGCGCATGACGTTCCGGACGCCCGCGACGCCCGCCTCGCGGGTGTCCTCCTCGACGACGGCGTGGCCGCCGAGTTCCGCGGTGAACGCCGGGATTCCGGCGTTGTTCAGCGCCGCGCCCGCGGTCGAGCGCTGGAGGTTCTGCTCAGTGTACTCCTCGGCGGCGTACTCGTTGACCACGGTCATTCCGAAGGCGTCCACGAGCGATTCGAGGTCGTCGGCGAGTTCGCGGGCCTCGTCCTCGGTCCGCTTCTCACCGTAGAGAACCCTGTCGCGAATGAGGAACGGCATCGACCCGACGTGGGCGGTGTGGAGGTCCACGAGGGCGTCCGCGGAGTCGGTGAACGCCTCGTAGACGCGCTCGTCCACGAGTTGTTGGACGCTCGGCGGGCGACTGCTCTCGGCGTCGGGGTCCGGGAAGTAGCGGTTGGGGTCCTCGTCGTCGTAGTAGGAGGTGCGGGTGTTGCGACGCAGGCCCGCGGGGTTGAGAGTCGGGACGCAGACCACGGTGCCCCGGATTTCGCCGGGCAGGTCGTCGGTCATCACGTCCTGCGCGACCGCGAGGCCCGTCACCTCGTTGCCGTGGATGGCGGCCGTAATCCAGAGCGTCGGGCCGTCCTCCTCGCCCTCCGCGACGAGGACGGGGAGTCGTTCGGGGGTGCCGGTCGGGAGGTCGGTCACGTCGAGCCACCCCGTGACGAGTTCGCCGGGGTCGGATTCGGCGGTGCCGAGTTGCATGTCGGGACGGTCACAGAGCGAGGGCAAAAAGATGGGTTTGGCGGCAGGAGAGAACCGGGGAGAGCGGACGCCGGTTCGGTACTCCGACCCGGCGCGTGCGGGCGCGTCGCCGCGGGCGACGCGCCCACCGCGCGAGAATCGAAACCCGGAGTCCCGACTACACCAGTACGCGTTCCAGTTCCACGACGACGCCTTCCTCGGCGTCCGCGTCGCCGACCATCGTCCCGAGACAGACCGCGGCCTCGTCCGGGGTGTAGCAGGCGACCAACTGCCCCTCGTCCGCCGGGTCCGCCGCGATGACCCCCGGCGCGTACACCTGCGCGCCCTGCGCTATCTGCTCGGCCGCGCTCGGCGCGACGGTGACCGCCGGGATGTGGGTCAGCGCGCGCTCGGCCGGACTGACGACCTCCCGGAGCCAGTCGTCTTCTCCGTCCTCGCGCCAGCGCGCCAGCGCGTCCGTGAGGTCCTCCATCGTCACCAGCGTCGAGTCGTCGAAGGGGTCGGTCCCGGTCCGGCGGAGGTGGCCCATGTGCGCGCCCGTCCCGAGCGCGAGACCGAGGTCGTGACAGAGCTTCCGGATGTAGGTCCCGCTCTCGCACCGAATGCGGAGGAGCGCCTGACGGTCTTTCACTTCCAACAGGTCCAAGTCGTAGATTTCCCGCACGCGGAGCTTGCGAGCCACCGCGCTCTTTCGCGGGGGCTTCTGGTAGAGCGGCCCCTCGAACTCCGAGACGATGGCCTCGACGTCGGCCGGTGGCTCGTCGTGGAGTTCCAGCACCGCGACGTACTCCTTCGCGCCCTCCAGAAACACCTGCGAGAGGCGGGTCGCCGCGCCGGTCAGCACCGGCAGACAGCCCGTGACCTTCGGGTCGAGCGTCCCGGCGTGGGCGGCTTGGTCTACCCTCGCTCGGTCGCGGACCCACGCCGCGACCTGATGGGCCGAGGGACCGGGCGGTTTGTCGAGGTTCACGACGCCGAAGGCGAGCAGTTCGTCGGGAGGTCGTTCGTCTGGAGGTCCGCGGAGCATGGCGTCAGAAGTCGTAGGTTGCGTCGACGGGATACTTCCCCTCGTCGGTGGCCGGGTCGTAGTCGCCCACGGCGGTCACGAGCATCTCCAGCACCGAGTCGGCGTTCCACCGCGCGGTGTTCACCGAGAGGTCGTAGATGGTGAGGTCGGTGATGTCGATGTCGTAGTACTCCCGATAGCGGTCGGCCTCGCTCCCCTGCCGCGCGGCGGTCTCCTCGCGGGTCTCCGCGACGGACTTGTCCTCGCGCTCGGCGATGCGCTCGGCCCGCACGTCCAGCGGCGCGTCGAGCCAGATGCGGAAGTCGGCGTGCTCGCCCGCCAACCAGCCCGCGAGTCGGGACTCCAGCACCACGTCCTCGCGCTCGGCCGCGATGGACCGGAGGCGTCGGTCGAGGTCGCGGTCTATCTGGTCGTCCTCCTCGGCGAGCTTGTTGAACTCCAGCGTGGTGTAGCCGCGTTCGTCCGCGAGTTCCCGGAAGATGTCGCCGCCGCTGACGTGGTCGAGGTCGAGCGCGTCCGCCAGTTTGGAGGCAGTCGTACTCTTCCCGCTGCCCGGCGGTCCGGAGACTGTAATTAGCATATCTCATCTCCGAGTGGAGGTATGAAAGAGGTTTTGAACTCGTCGCGTTCCCCGAATTCGCCGTCCCGCGACTGACGCCGCCGACGTGTCGGCCGCGCTTCGAGCGAGAGAGTGATGCGACTGGTCGATACAGTGTGGGACGAGCGGCGAGCGAAATGCTACTTCGGACCGGAAAATTCCGCGGAAGAAGGCCGCGCCGTCGAGCGACTCAGAAACGGAACGCGGGAGCAGTCGTCTACGTCGGCGTCGTCTGGATGTTCAGCGACTTCCGGATGAGCTGAGTGAAGCTCATCGAACAGAGGAAGTACCAGACGATCCAGAGCTGCATCGGGCCGAGTATCTTCGAGGTCCACCGCGCCTCGCCGATGAGCGGCGCGACGATGGTCCACTCGCCCGTGCTGACGTGGCCGTCCAGCACCATCCAGTAGATCCACAGGAACACCGGGATGGTGAAGAACATCGTCCAGACCATCGGGCGGAACTGCTCTTTGAACATGCCGAGCTGGTCGCCCATGGCGTCCATCTGCTCGTCGCGAATCTGTTCGAGCGCCTCGTCGTCGCCGCGCTCCTTGGCCTCCTTGCGCTTCTCTTGGATGGCCTTCATGCGCTCCTGATACTGGCTCATCTTGTCCATGTCCATCAGGTTCGCCTGCAACAGGGTGGTGAACAGCCCCGTCAGTAGCGCCACCGTCAGCACGACGAGGTAGAACGGTACCACCGCGTCGATGGGGCCGAGAACGACATCGACCGTCCCGCCGACGACGTTCCGGACCGACGTCTGCGAGTAGCCGAGGAACAGACCACCGGCCCCGACTGCCGCGAGTTTGTCCCACTTCGTCCACGACGACTCGTCGGCGTCCACGTCCGCAACGTCGGTGTCCACGTCGGTCGTCGTGACGGTGGTCGTCGGTTCGTCGTCGAGCGCCGCCTCGACCGCGTCGGGGTCCGAGAGTCGGAACTCGTCGCCCACGCTTTCGAGGACGTCCTTCTCGATGAGGCGACCCCACTGACCGCTCGTGAGTTCGTCGTTCACGTCGGCCCACGCGATTCGATCGGAGCCGGCGTCGGTGCGGTCGTAGACGACCGCTAAGGCGTCGGCCATCCCCGAATCGTCGGCGATGAGCGACTCTATCTTGTCCGCGGTCCGTGCCATTGTGACAGATTTGGAATCCCCCGGTTAATCAACTTTCGCTCTGTACCCGACTCGGACCGCCGACTCGCTGTCGGCCGAGAATCTTTCGCCGGTCGATGGCCAGTGGAATTATACGTCGGCTGTCAGACGTTGGCGTATGAACCGTCGGAACCTCCTGTCTCTCGTCGGTATGGCCGCTCTACCGTCTCTCGCAGGCTGTCAGGCGTTCGGCGGCGCGCTACGTCAAAGTCCTGTACAGTTCGAGGACGTTACGGTGTCGGGTCCGAACAACGTCGTGGTCGGCGAACGATTCTCGCTGTCGGTGTCGGTGACGAACGCGGGCGGACAGTCGGGCGAGTTCGCGGACGCGCTGACCGTCGGCGGCGACGCCGACGTTCCCGAGACGCGAATCCGAATCGCGGACGTGGCGTCGTCGGAGGCCAGAACGGTCGAGACCGGTCCGTTCTCGCTCGGGCACGCCGGAGATTACCGATTCGAACTCGCCGAAACTGGGGCGTCTCACGTCGTCTCGGTTTCGGGCCGGTCGCTGCGCGGCGGCGAGCAGTTCGCCCTCGACGACGGTCCCGCAGTCGGCCTCATGGGATTATCGCCGCACTCGGGCCTGTTCTACGATACTGCGAACGGTCGGGTCGTCCTCGCACCGGACCCCGACTCGGTGCTCGTGACCGTCGAAGCATCGGTGGAGAACCGAGGGAACAGTCAGGTTCGTGTCGCACCCGAGGACTTCTCGGTCGCGGAGGGCGAGGTACTCGCGGCACTCCCCCGGAACGAAGGCGATCTCACGGGTCTCGACGGCATCGACGGCGACCCGTTCGCCCGGGAGACGATAGAACCCGACGAGGCGCAAACGGGATGGCTCCTCGCGGAGGTTCCCCGCGAGCGAGCGACCGCGGGACCGGAGTTCGCGTGGAACCGAACGCGAACCGAGTCGGAAACCCGAAACGAGACGGTCTCGCCCGCGGGCGAGGACGCCGACGAGAGCGAGACGACCGTCGGGGGCGAAACGAACGCCGACAGCACGACCGCGGACGGCACGAGCGCGGACGGCGACTCGATTCCAGAGGCGCGGTGGCGGTTCGACCCCGTCGAACTCCCGCGATTCGAGGTCACTGAATTGCAGATGCTTGGCGAGGTGGAGTTCGGCGAGTCGGTCACCGTGACCGTGGCCGTCGAGAACACGGGGTCGGTCGCGGGGACGTACCGCGGCGGTCTCGAACACCGATACGCCGACGCGACCGACTGGCACCCGAGCGAGACGCTCGAACTGGACCTGTCCCCCGGATCGAGCGCGACGCGGACGACCGAAATCGAACCGCCGGAACCGGGCACGGCCCGGTATCGTCTCCGGCCGGGGTCGGCCGCGGCGAGCGTGGACGTTCACCCGGCGACGCGCACGCTGGCGGAGTCGTTCACGACGCCGGAGGGAGCGAGGCTCCGCGCAGAACTCGGAAACGACCACTTCGACGGACTGCTCGCCTCGTACATCTACGACGCGGGCGGGAACGAGACGTACCGCGCACCGCCGGGCAAGACGTTCGCGTTCGTCTCCGTGACGGCCGAGAACACCGCGACCGAGTCGGTCGAGTTCCCGGACGCGACCGCGTTCTCAGTCGCCGTCGACGGCGAGTCCTACTCGGTATTCCACCAGTCGTCCGACGACGGCGACGGACTCGCCTCGCCCGTCGACGGGCGATTCTACGCCCCCGAATCCGAGTCCGAACCGGGAGCGACCCACACCGGATGGCTGGTGTTTCAGGTCCCCGACGACGCGTCCACGGACGAACTCTCCGTGCGATGTTCGTCCGACGGCGACGCCTTCGTGTCGTGGTCGGCCTGACCGACTTCGGAGAGAGACCCGGGGTTCGGAGGAGATTCGACTGACTCCACTGCCGGGACACTCGAAGAAATGGATTCGAGGAAGTAGATATGAAGAACTGCGAGTGCAGAAGAGTGGCAACCGTGAAGTCGGGCGTTCTGCCGACGGACGTTCAGGCGTCGGCGTTCGCTTCGATGGCGTCTTTGACGTCCTCCCACACCTCGTCGGGCGTCTGGTCTCCGTCGATGCTGACCAGACTCCCCCGGTCGTCGTAGAACTCCACGACCGGCGCGGTGTTCTCCTCGTAGACGCGGATGCGTTCGCGGGCAGTCTCCTCGGTGTCGTCCTCTCGTTGGTAGAGGTCGCCGCCGCACGCGTCGCAGACGCCTTCCTCCTCGGGGGGACTGAACTCGACGTGATAGGTCGCACCGCACTCCTCGCAGACTCGGCGGCCGGTGAGTCGCTCGACCAGCACGTCCTCGTCCACGTCGAGGTAGAGTACCGCGTCGAGGTCGGTCATCTCCGAGAGGGTCTCGGCCTGATCGAGGTTGCGCGGGTAGCCGTCGAGCACGTAGCCGTCGGCCTCGTCGAGGGCCGTCTCGACGATTTCGTTGACGACCTCGTCGGGGACGAGTTCGCCGCGGTCCATGTACTCGCCCGGCGTGTCGTACTCCAGACCGAGGTGGCTGATGTCCATCTCCTTGTTCGCCCGGAGGGCGTCGCCGGTCGTGACGTGTTCGACGCCGAACTCCTCGACGATGTTGTCGCTCTGGGTTCCCTTGCCTGCGCCCGGCGCACCGAGTATCAGAATGTGCGGGTTCATACGTAAGGATGCATCGCCCACCCATAAAGGCTTAAAGAAAGCGGACGACCGTGACTTGGAAACTGTCAATGGGTACCACTCCCCGGCGCGGCCCGGCAGGTTTTTCATTTGGCCCTCACAATGCACGGTCATGCTTACGGTGCGGGCCCCGGCGACGAGCGCGAACCTCGGGAGCGGTTTCGACGTGTTCGGGGTGGCACTGACCCGCCCGGCCGACGTCGTCCGAGTCGAGCGCGCGAGCGAGACCACCATCGAGGTGACCGGCGCGGGCGCGGAGTTCGTCCCGACGGAACCCGCGGAGAACACCGCGGGAGTGGTCGCGCGCGAACTCGACGCCCCGGCCCACATCGAGATAGACAAGGGCGTCCGGCCGTCGTCCGGACTCGGCTCCTCGGCGTCGAGCGCTGCGGGCGCGGCGGTCGCACTCAACGAACTCTACGACCGAGGTCTCTCCCGCGAGGAACTAGTGTGGTTGGCCGCGGAGGGCGAGGCGGTCGTCTCGGGCGAGGCCCACGCCGACAACGTGGCCCCGTCGATTCTGGGCGGATTCACCATCGTCACCGACGAGGGCATCACGCGAATCGACGCCGACCTTCCGGTGGTCGTCTGCCTGCCCGAGACCGTCGTCTCGACCCGCGAGGCCCGCGGCGTCGTCCCCGAGTCGGTCGAGATGGACCAGATGGTCGAGACCGTCGGCAACGCCTCGACGCTGGTGGCGGGGATGTGCCGCGACGACCCGGAACTCGTCGGCAGAGGGCTGACCGACCCGGTCGTGACGCCCGCCCGCGCCGACCTCATCGAGGGTTACGACGCGGTGGCCGACGCCGCACGCGAGGCGGGCGCGACCGGCGTAACTGTCTCCGGGGCGGGTCCCGGCGTGCTGGCGGTCTGTCGCGACTGCGACCAGCGCCGGGCGGTCGCCTCCGCGATGGTCGGTGCCTTCGGCGAGGCTGGCGTGGACGCGCAAGCGTACCAGACGGGAATCGGGCGCGGTGCGGAGATACTCGGGGAGTGAGCAGGTCGCTATCGAGCGCGTACCGACAGTATCGTTCAGTACGTTTTCAGCCGGTCAGGCGTTATTCTGCGCCATCGCTCGCTTCAGTAGTTGCGGAACGAGGACGACTTCGAGGACCGCCATACCCAACACGAACCACCGAGTGATTCCGTCGAGGAACGAGAGCGCGACGAACACGAGCACTGCGGCACTGCTGAGACCCATCCCGTATCGGACGGCCGGGTTCTCGAACGGGGAATCCATGTGAGCACGAACACACCACGTATTTTTAACACTTTCTGTGATGGGTGATAGAGAAGAGTTGGTGCGGTTCCCACCGTTCGCCGCCCGCTCGGACGACGGTCCGGCGGTCGCTCAGTTCCCGCGACCCTGAAGCTTCTCTTCCTCGGGCAGGTCGGCGTTGGCCTCGCCTTTCATGCCCGACCCGATGTCCTTGCTGATGGCGGCGAGTCGCTCGGGGTCGTCCCAGTTGTTCGTCGCCTCCACGATGGCGTCGGCCATCGCCTCGGGGTCCTCCGCGCCGAAGATGCCCGACCCGACGAAGATGCCGTCACAGCCGTGGTGCATCATCAGCGCGGCGTCCGCGGGCGTGGCGATGCCGCCCGCCGCGAAGTTGACGACCGGGAGGCGCCCCTCCTCGGCGGTCTCGTGGACGAGCGGCGCGGGGGCCTCGATGTCGCGGGCGAAGGCCTCGCGCTCCTCGTGAGTCATCCCCTCGATTTTCCGAATCGCGCTCTTGATGTTGCGCTGGTGGTGGACCGCCTGATTCACGTCGCCCGTGCCCGCCTCGCCCTTCGTCCGAATCATCGCCGCGCCCTCTTCGATGCGGCGCAGGGCCTCACCGAGGTTGCGCGCGCCGCAGACGAACGGCGAAGTGAACTCGCGCTTGTCGATGTGGTACTTGTCGTCGGCGGGGGTGAGGACCTCCGACTCGTCTATCATGTCCACGCCGATGGCCCCCAGAATCTCGGCCTCCTTTGTGTGACCGATGCGGGACTTGCCCATCACCGGAATCGACACCTCGTCGATTATCTCCTCGACGTCCGCGGGGTCGGCCATCCGCGCGACGCCGCCGCGCTTGCGGATGTCGGCCGGGACGGCTTCCAGCGCCATCACCGCGACTGCGCCCGCGTCCTCGGCGATGCGGGCCTGTTCGCGGTTCACCACGTCCATGATGACGCCGCCCTTCTGCATCCGGGCGAACCCGCGCTTGACGAGTTCGCTTCCTCGCTTGAGTTCCTCGATGTCTGTCTCGTCGGCCATGTGTGAGACATCGGGACGCGTCCGGTTAATGCGTACCGATTACCAGTCCTTCTGCCGGTACCCCGCGAGTGCGCCCCGAGACCGCCAAAGCTTTGCGCCGGACGTGAGACGACTTCGGTATGCTCCCCGACCGGGCCGACCTTCCGGGCTACGTCGCGCCGCTCCCGGAGTCGCTGGAGGACCTCGCGCTCCGGTACGCGTGGGTCATCGTCGCGGTCAACCTCGCCGGGACCGCGTTCGGCTTCTGGTACTACGGCTTCCACCCACTCCCCCTGTCGGACCCGCTGATAACGCTACAGTTCGGGGTCGAACCGCCCGTGATGTGGCCGTTCGTCCCCGACAGTCCGGTCGCGACACTGTTCATCGCGGCCAGTCTCGCGCTCTGGAAACTCGGCCGGAACTCGGAGGTAGTCAACGCCCTCGCGTTCTTCGGCTGTCTCAAACTCGGCCTCTGGACCCCGTTCGTCCTACTGGCGTTCATGGACGGGTTCTCGTACAACTCGGTGCTGATGTACAACTTCCTGTTCTGGAGCCACCTCGGGATGGTCGCCGAGGCGTTCGTCATCCACCGCTACAGCGACTTCCCGGTCGGCGCGGTGCTGGTCGCGGTGGTCTGGTACGGCTTCAACGACGTGGTGGACTACTTCGTGCCGTTAGTCGGCACGCCCCACCACACGACCCTCCCCGGACAGGAGGTGCTGGCGAACGGGTTCTCCCACCCCTCGCCGACCCACGAAATCGCGGCGGCCGGAGCGGTCGTGATTACGATTAGCGCGACGTTTCTGGCGCTGGCGACGCGAGTGAAGAAGTTGGAAGCGCGGTGAGCGTCGTGGCTGTTACTCCTGATGGGTGAACAGCACCACGTCGTCACCGGCGGTGGTCACGCAGAGGTCGAGCAACCGGCTCAGTTCGAGGCTGTCGTACTCGCCCTCGCAGACGACCATGTCGTCGAACGACTCCTCGCAGGCCGGACAGGCGATGCTGACCGTGTTCCGGTACGTGTTGACGGTGCCGGCGGACTCGTACGGCGTCAGCGACGAGACGAGTTCCGAGAGTTCGCTCTGGTCCATGACTCGACTTCTCGGATGTTTGGAACCGTGATAGTTCTGTCGCTCGCTCCGCTCGCGTCTACTCCCCGTTCGCGGCTTCGCCGCTCACGTGTCCGAACCGCGTGGCGGCTCGCCGTTCGCGTGCGCCCGGACCCACAACTCCCCGATTCGGGACAGGCGCGTCCGGTAGGACTTCCCGTGTTCCTCCTGTTCGATGTACCCCTTGCCGCCCGGACCCAACCGGTCCACGTTGTAGATGACCTTCGACCGGAAGCTGTCGGTGTACTCCTCGTCGAGTTCGCTGGCCAGCGCCTCCGCGAGTTCCGAGACCGACTCGAACTCCCCCGCCTCGCCGAGTTGGAACAGGATGACCTCCTCGAAGGGCTTGACGTTGGAGAAGGAGGCGACCGGAATCTCCGCGATATGGCCGTCGCCGACGCGCTTCGCGCCGATGGTCGTGCCGCGCTCGTCGAACTCCGAGAGCAGGTCACGGGCGCTGTCGAGGCGGTGCTCGATGCGGTCGGTCTCGACTCCGTCGGCGGCCCCGGCGTCCCCGGAGAGGTCTTCGAGGAGGTCCGCCTGTCGCCGGAGTTCCTCGGCGAGTTCGGTTTCGAGGTACTTCTCCGGGGCGGTGTAGTAGGTGTGAATCTTCTCGCGGTCCTCCTCGCGTTCGACCATCACGGAGTGGGCCGCGGTGGCGAAGGCGAAGCTGACGGTCCGGGGCATCGCGGAGATGTTGACCCAGACCTCCCGATCCTCGTCGAGTTCCGCGTTTATCAGGTCGTAGGCCTGCTCGAAGGCGGCGTCGTAGTCGTACACGTCCGCGACGACCACGCGCTCGGTCGTCGCGCCGAGAAGGTTCTGGAAGTCCTGCTCCAACTTCTGAGAGAGGTTCCGGGAGTACTCGACGTTGGCCTCGCTCCCGACCGCACCCTCCAACAGGATGACGCGGTCCACGTCCAACTGGTCGCGCACGAGGGGCGCGATGAGCCGGTCGTAGTCGAACCCGACCGGGACGATGTGGGTCTGCATATGCTGTACTTAGCAGGGACGTTTATTAATCCCCTCAAGTGGTACACCGTTCGATTCAGGAGTAAGGGTTCGTAGAGTCGAAGAGAAACCGATAGGTAGTGACCGAGTGGCTGCTTACGTCTCGGTCGTCGTAGTCTCTGGCTCGGCAACGGTCGTTCCCTCGGCTGTCGCTGAGACGTTGACGAGGCCGATATCAGCGACGAGTTCTCCGGGGAACTCGTCGACTTCCATCGGCGTGTCGGCCTCTGGATCGAACCGCTCGTTAGCGTTGGTGTTGTTGTAGAGGACTGCGACGAGCACTTGGCTCTCCTCCAGCGGTTTGTCGAGAGCGACCGTCACGTTCTCGTGTGGTCCGGGACCTAGCAACGTCGAGTTACCCAGTCGATCACCGAGGCTCGAATTATTGACGGTTTCGGTCAGCGCACCGCCGAGCATGTCGGTCGCGTTCTCACCGACCACTGATTCGTTCACAGCGTGAATTACGACGAACCCGCCATTCGGCCGGAGGCGCTCGGCGATTACGACTTCACTTGCGACAACCGCACTCCCGTTCGATGTCTGATTCGTAAACGTCAAATTGGACGTCTGTGCTCCGTCTGCAACCGTCGTTGTTTCTTGGGCTGTGACAGCAGACTGGTCATCAACTGATTCGGCGCTAGGTATCATCAATCCCATCCCTATCGCGCTCATTACCACAATTGTGATTATCGTGACGGTGAGCCGTTTCTCTCTCATTCGGAACCCTCCTTTAAAGAGGAAGCTCCCCTGTTCTGTAAACCCACCAACTCGTTCCGGGCGTTATGAAACTATTTCTAAGAGAAATGGGGTAGTTCTCCGTCGGACTGAAGATTACATAACGGTAAGGGCCATATATATCAAACAGATGGATAATGGTCGATAGCACGCTGCGACGAGAAATTCACACCGCACTCATCGCCTCCACCTTGACCGGAGATACGATATCTTCCGGAGAAACCTCGTTCGGGTAGCATCTACACGAACAAAAAGTCCTATCTTCCTACACGCTACCCTACTGAGCAGAAAGAAACCCTTGTCTACGGCTTACTAGACGGACTGAACGGAGTCGCCCGCTCGCGGAACTTTTCGAAACCGCCCCGCGTCTTCGCGTAGGTCGGTCGTTACCTCGTTACTCTCCATCGGAGAACCGCCACCTTTACGCAGATCACCCGCACCCTTTCGAGCGATGAGTCTCCGGAGTGCAGTCGCCGCCCCGTTCCAGCAGAAGGGCACCGAGTCGATGCCCGAGAGCGAGTTCGTCGTCGCGCTGTCGTTGGACCGCGACTGGTTCTCGCCCGACCAGGCCGAGCGTCTCATCGACGTGGCGGCCGGGCAGGGACTGCTCGCGCACGACGACGGCGAGGTAGTCGCGGAGTTCGACGTCGCGGCGGTCGAAATCGCCGAGGAGTTCGTACCCGACGAGTCCATCCTGCAGGAGCAGTCCACCTTCGAGAAACTGCTCGACAAGGTGGTCTCGGCGGGGACCGACAAGCAGACCGCGGTGGCCGAAATCAACGACCTCCAGAGTCGCCTCGGCGTGACCATCGAGGCCGCCGCGGTCGTGTACGCCCGGCGGCGCGGCGTGGACGTCGGCCGCGAGGCCGCCGAGGCCCGCGAGGAACTGAAGGCCGACGACTGAGTCCGCGGGCCGACCGCGAACGCTCGAAAGCCGAAGGCTGATTCGGTCCCGCGCCAATCGTCGGGTATGGTCGAGGAGCGAACTACCGACGGCAAGCGCATCGCCCAACTGCTCTCTTCGGAGGTGTCGAGTCGCAAGGACTCCGGACTCGACGCCCTCGAAGTCGTCAACGCCGACGCCGACGTGGAGGGGTCGGCCGACGGCGAACTGGCCTACGAGGTCGCCCGCGAGTCGGGCGGGGAGTCCGACGTTCTGGCGGAGGTCTACGTCCACGAGGACCGGGTCCGCGTCGAGTTCCGCGAGGAGGCCGACGCCGCGGCCGAGAGCGCGGAGTCGGTGGGCCTGCGCGTCCGACCGAAGGCGGTTCGGCCCCCGCGGACGCTGGTCTTCGTCGAGGACGGCGCGGAGGTCAAGCGGGCGACCGACGTGTTCGTCTCGACGGTGGAAGCCGCCGAGAACGCGGCGTGAGTCGGTCGCGGTCCCGAGGAGAGAGAACGGTGAGCGGTCCGAACGACGGGGAGAGTCGAGCGGTCCGAACGACGGGAGGATCGGTCAGAGGTCGCGGACGATTCCGGGGAGGTCGGCCGCCAGCGAGTCGCGTTCGACGTAGGCGTGGGCGTCCGGATGGCGGTCGGGACTGCCCTCGTAGAGGACCTGCACGGCGTACAGTCCGGCGTTCCGCGCGCCCTCCACGTCGGCCTCGGGGTCGTCGCCGACGTAGACCGCCTCGTCGGGTTCGACGCCGAGGTCGTCGAGGACGGCCTCGAACGCGCGCACGTCGGGTTTCCCAGCGGCGAGGTCGCCCGTAATCGCGGTGGCGTCGAAGCGGTCTATCCAGTCGAACTGGTCGAGTTTGCTCCACTGTGCCTTCGACGGACCGTTGGTGAGGAGTCCGAGCGCGTACTCCTCGCGGAGGTCCGCCAGCAGGCCGGGTACGCCCTCGACCGGGCGGAGCGACTCGGCGACCTTCTGGCGGTAGGCGTCGGCGAGTTCCTCGGGGTCTACGTCGCTGTCCTCGGGCAGCATCTCGGCGAAGATGGGCGTCCGACTCTCGCTGTCGAGGTGCTTCGCGTGTGCTTCGAGGTACGCCTCGCGCGACAGGTCGGGCGCACCGACCGCCTCGGTACTCTCGGCCAGCACCGCCTCGCGCGAGCGAGCGGGCACGGCCAGCGTCTCGTCGAAGTCGAAGATGACGGCAGAGATGGTCACGCACGTCCCTTGGCCCAACGGCCTCTTGAGACCTACGGGAGCGACCGAACCGACGCGGTCGCCGACGGGGTATCCCCGGCGGTATCGCGGAGATATCGCCGAGACGGCGGAACTCGCGAAGGCAAGAACCTTGTCGGACCCATCGCAACGCTCGGTATGACCTTCTTCGACCGCCTCCGCGAGCGAATCCGGACGACCGGCGGCGTCCTCGCTGTGGGCCTGAACCCCGACCCCGCACGCCTCCCCGACGACTGCCGGGAGTACGACTACCCCCGACGGGCGTTCAACCGCCGAATCGTGGACGCGACCTACGAGCGCGTCGCGGCGTACTCGGTCGCGCCAGCGTACTACGCCGACCCGAAGGGGTGGACCGCGCTGGCCGAGACCGTCGCGTACGCCCGCGGTCGGGGCGTTCCGGTCGTCCTCGACGCGAAGTACGCCGAAATCCCGAACCCGGACGCCGACCTGCTCGACAGCGTGGACGCCGTGACGGTCTCGCCGTACCTCGGCCGGGACGCGCTCGCGCCCGTCCTCGACCGCGACCTCGGCGTCTTCGTGACCTGCCGGACGCCGAACGCGGGCGCGACGGACCTGCAGGACCGCGAGGTGACTGATGACTCGGAGACGGGAGACAGGATGACGAACCACAACGACGAGGGCGAGAAGACGGACGACGAGGACGAGAAACCGACAATCGCCGGGCGCGCGGCCGAACTCGGGGCGTCGTGGGCCGCCGACGCCGCGGCAGACGTTGGCCTGCTGGTCGGCGGCGACGGCGACACGGTCGAGACCCTCCGCGAGCGCGCGCCCAACCGGCCCTTCTTCGTGGTCGGCGGCGCGAGAAACGACCCGGAGGTCGCCGCGCACGCCGGTCCCGCGAGCGGCGAGAACGAGGGCGTCGGACTGGTGGAGACCTCGCGGGAGGTCCTCTACGCCGGTGAGACCGCCGGACGCGGGCGTCGGCGCGGGCAGGACGACTACGCCGCGGCGGCCCGGCAGTCCGCCGGGCGACTCGTGGGGCAACTGAACCGCCACCGCTGACCGACGAGGTCAGAATCGCATCACTTCGTCGTCGTCGAGGTCGTCGGGCCGGACCGCGCTCTCGTCTCCGCCGCTGCGCTCGACGGCGGCGGCACACTGCGCGCAGAGGCCGGTCGCCTCGCTCCAGTGCTTCTCGCAGGCCAGCGTCCCGCAGTTGGGACACGAGTGCTCGGCGTCGTTCTGCTCGCAAATCTGGCAGAGACCTGTGACGCTCATCGGTACTCGACTAGGCCGCGAACGTGTATGAGTCTAGGGGCGGGCAGAATCGAGGACGGGAAAATGGACGCCAGTTCGACCGGTCAGTCGTCGGCGAGTTCCTCGCGGAGCGCCCGGACTTCGGCGACGCGTTCGGCGTGGGCGTTGTGCTGGTGGATGGACTCGTCGTTGCTCTGTTTCATCGTCACCACGGCGTCGTCGGGCAGGTCCGGGAACTCGGTGACGACGCCCTCGGCCATGTCGCGCACGCAGTCCTCCACGAACTTGGCATTCGCGTGGGCCTCGAAGGTCATGTGGTCCTCGTCGGGGCGCTTGGCGAGGTTGTAGATGCGGGCGCTCATCGAGTCACGCGCCACCTCGATGAGGTCCATCAGGTCGGCCTCGGGCGCGCCGTCGCTCTCGACCGTGAGCGTGGCGTGGCCGCGCTGGGAGTGGCCCGCCTGCGGGACCTCCTGCAGGAACTCCGTGACCTCCTCGTCGCCGACCCCGAGGTCTTCGAGTTTCTCGCGGGCGGTCTGGCTCATCATCCCCTGCGAGCAGGGACAGACCGTCATGCCGGTCACGCGCGCACCGATCTCCTCGCGGGTGCCGTCCTCGGTCGCCGTCGCGCTGGCGATGATGTCCGCGGTGGCCTGCGTCGGGCGGTCGCTCTCGGGCGTCCGGTCCTTTATCATGTACTCGGCTTCCATCTTGACCTCGGCCTTCGAGGTGTAGTCGTGTTTGTCGAGCAGTTGCTCGGCCACCTCTCCGCAGAGGTCCTCGACGGAGTAGGTGGGTTCGCTCACGGCGTCTTCCAGAATCTCGTCCACGACCTCCATGTTGCGACTCATGTCCGCGCCTTTCCGCCAACTCGGCAGGTCCACCAGCACCTCGAACTCCGCGGTCAGCACGATGGGCCGCTTGTCGGGGCGGGCCAGTTCCACTAACTTCGTGACGCCGGTCACGCCGACGCGGTTCAGCCCCACGGTCACGTCCGGTTCGGAGGCTTGTACGTCCGGCAGTTGCTTTTCCATTACCTGAGCGTAGCGAACCCGCAGGATTAGGACTTTCCCTTTCGGCAGAATCAGGGGGTCGGATGCAAGTTCATCACAGTCTGGCGGGGCGTCGGACTGTGTCGCGCGCGATACGCAGTCGGTGGCGGCCCAGTGCTGAACGGAGTTACGACCGACCCTCTCAATCGAGTTTCCCGAGCGCTTGGAAGAAGTCGCTGGAGGGTTCGGCGATGCGGGTCGGGTCCGGGTCCGCCCGGACCGTGACCGTCTCCGGCGTCTCGAATCGCTCGCGCGTGCTGTCGCTGCTGACGTAGCCGAACGCCGCGCCGTCGGCCCGAATCTCGACCACGCTGTCGCTGGGAACCGCCAGCGGCGGCATCGACTCCGCGGCGCACATCTCGGTGATCACGAGCGCGTCGGCGTCGGGGTGGACCAGCGGTCCGCCCTCGCTCAGGTTGTACGCGGTGCTCCCGGTCGGCGTCGAAACCAGCACGCCGTCACCGCGTCCCGCGGTGAAAACGCGGTCGTCCACCCGGACCTCGTAGTCCAATCCGTTTCCGTGACCGCGCTGGGGTCCCTGCACGACGATTTCGTTGAGTGCCGGGTGGACCGACCAGTCGCCCTCGCCGGTGGCCCGGAGTCGGGGAACATCCCGCGAGGGAATCGTGTCGGTCTCGCGATAGCCAGCCACGACCGCTTCGACGGTTTCGACCGCGTCCTCGGGTGCGACGCCGTTGAGGAATCCGACTTCGCCGAGGTTGACGCCCAGAATCGGCGTCGGCCCGGCGCCGCGGGCCGCGAAGAGGAACGTCCCGTCGCCCCCGATGGAGACCACGAGGTCGCAGGCGTCCATCTGCTCGACCGGGTGGCCCTCGTCGTCCAAGTGGCGGGCGGTCGCGTCGTCCAGTCTGACGGTCACCTCCTCGGGGAGTGTTTCGCGTATCCGTTCGGCCAGAACCGCGGCGCGGGAGTTCCCTTTCTGGGCGACGATGCCGACTCTCATCGTTGGCCCTTCTCGCCCGCCCGTCAAAAGTCCGCCGACGCGGCGGCGAGAAACATTGAAATGCGGTCGGTCCGAGGTGCCCGGTATGCGCCGCGCTCGACCGACGAGGAGGTGGCTCTCGTGACCGAGGACGACGACTGGTTCGAGCGCGCACTCCACGAAGACGACGAAGACGGCGGGGAGGGAGACGAGTCCCCGACCGCCGACGCCGAAACCGAGGAGACGGACCGCCCAGATGCCGAAGCCGACGACGCCGACCTCGCAGACTCCGAGGCGGACGAGACCGGCGGCCCCGGCGGGGGCGACCCCCCGGACTTCGGCGGGAAACGGAGCGACGACTCGGACGCGCTCGCGGACAACTCTAACGCGACGACCGAACCGTCCGAGAGCGCCCCCTCCGGCGGATTCGCGGACGCCGACCCGTACGACGCCGAGCAGGAGGACGGCGACCTCTTCGACGAGGACTTCGCCAGCGCGTTCGAGAACGCGCCCGGCGGCGGCGGTGCAGGTTCGGCAGGGGGCGGCACGGGGCCAGCGGGAGGCGGGGGAGGGCCGTCAGGAGGCGGACCCGCCGACGCGACCGGCGGCGACGCGGACGGCGGTTTCGGCGGCGGCGGCGAGTTCGGCATGGGGTCCGGCGACGGGGAGGGGTTCGGCGGCGGATTCGGCGGCGGCGAACCCTTCGAGAGCGAGGAGTTCGACGACGAGGAGTTCGAGTCCGACATCCCCCGCATCGACGTCGGCATCGAAGGTCTCGACAGCATGATTCAGGGCGGGGTCCCCCAGCGGTCGCTCATGACGACCGTCGGGTCGGCCGGGACCGGGAAGACGACCTTCGGTCTCCAGTTCCTCCACGAGGCCCTCGAACAGGGCGAGAACGCGGTGTTCATCACCCTCGAAGAGAGCCACGACCGCATCGTCAGCACGGCGACCGAGAAAGGCTGGGAGTTCGACGAGTACGAGGAGGAGGGCAGTCTCGCGGTCATCGACCTCGACCCCATCGAGATGGCGAACAGTCTGACCTCCATCCGCAACGACCTGCCGCGACTGGTCGAGGAGTTCGGCGCGACCCGTCTCGTGCTGGACTCGGTGTCGCTGCTGGAGATGATGTACGACGACCAGGCCACCCGCCGGAACGAGATTTACGACTTCACCAAGAGCCTGAAGGAGGCCGGGGTGACGACGATGCTCACCAGCGAGGCCAGCGAGGACAACGCCTACGCCTCCCGCCACGGCATCATCGAGTACCTCGTGGACGCGGTGTTCATCCTGCGGTACATCCGGAGTTCCGACGACTTCCGCGAGACGAGGCTGGCGGTCGAGATTCAGAAGATACGCGACGCCAATCACTCCCGCGAAATCAAGCCCTACTCCATCACGAACGAGGGCATCAGCGTCTACCGGCAGGCGAACATCTTCTGAAACGGGGGTTTACTCCGCCGGGCGTCTCGGTTCGGTCTCGTTGAACTCAGAAGTCCGAAACGAGTTCACGACGTGACTGTTCTCCGTGGCCGCGGACTCCTCGGCGAACGCGGTACCCCGAACCCGGGATAACCGACGAGTGCGGCCGGCAGTTCCCCGCCGGGTCTCACAGCTGTCAGTTACGTTCCGTTTCGGACGGGTCGGTACGGAGGCCCGCGGTAAGTTTCCTGAAAGTACCACGATGGAGTCGATTGAGCGGCGTCCTTCGAGTGGGCTATCACTCCCGTCCGAGTATCAGCCCTCGTTTCTCCGATTCGGCCGCCTACGTTCCGGATTACCGACGCGGGTATCAGTTTATAACAAAGTGGAATGCCGGATAATCGGCGTCCGGCGACGGGCGATTTCCACCGTCGCCGAAGGAGGAACCTATGTCAGAGGACACGAACACGTCACGTCGGTCGATTCTGCGAGCGGCTGGCGGCGCTATCGTCGCGGGTAGCAGTGCAGCCGGAACGGCCGCTGCAGGTGGTAAAGGTGGGAAAGGCAGGAAGAAGAAGAAAATCTGCCACTGCCCGCCGGGTCGAGAGGGAAGCAACTGTAAGACGCTCTACCTGCCGAAGAAGGCCGCGAAGAAACACGTCGAGAAACACCCCTACGACCACTGGGGCGCGTGCACAGAACACGAGAAGAAAAAGAAGAAGCGGAGGAAGGGCAAGAAGAAGCGAAAGAAGGGCAAGAAGAAGGAAAAGAAAGACGACCGGTGAGCGACTCCTCGGGAGTCACTATTTGTCGGTTCCACGGACGGACCGCCGACGGAGTCGAGCGGTGCGGAGAACTGCCTGCATCGACCGCTCCGAGGGCGTCCGTCTACCGAACCACGGTCACCGGCATCGTCGCGCGTCGGACCACCGTCTCGGCGACGCTCCCGAGCAGGATGCGCGAGACGCCCGAGCGCCCGTGGCTCCCCATCACTATCTGGTCGAAGCCCTCGTCGTCCGCGTACTCCACGATGGTCCGGGCGGGGCGTCCGGGTTCGGTGGCGGTGTCGAGGGTGACGCCGTACTCGTCGGCGACCGCTTGGGCGTCCTCGAACAGTTCCTCGCTCTCCTTCTTGGCGTTCTCGTACCACTCCTCGGACCCGCCGGGGATGCCGACCGGGCCGCTGTACCCCGTATCGACGGGGTCGATGACGTGGAGGACCGTGAGGTCGTGGTCGCCGAACTCCGCCAGTGCGTGTTCGAGGGCGTCGTCGGACTGGGTCGAACCGTCGATGGGAACGAGAATGCGCTTGGCCATACCGGATATTCGACCGGCGTCGCGTTAAACTTTCAGGACGCCGACGGTGTCGGACGCGTGACCACGCCCGGTAGCCTGACGGAAACGGTGGTGCCGCCGTCGCGCTCGAACGACACGTCGCCGCCGAGCGCGCTCGCGCTCCACTCGACCACCCAGAGACCGAGACCGCTGCCGTGTTCGAGGTCGTTCTCGCCGCCCTCGGTCAGGACCGCCACCTCGTGGTCGGGGATGCCCGGTCCGTCGTCGCGGACTTCGAGTACCGCCGAGCGCGGGGTCGCCTCGGCGTCGGCGAGAGCGATTTCGACGCGAGGGTCGTCCCCGCCGTGTTCGAGCGCGTTCTCCACGAGGTTCGAGAGCAGGAGTCGGACGATCGCGGGGTCGGTCTCCAGTTCGAGTCCCTCGGGAACGTCGGTCTCGATTCTGCCGTCGGGGTACTCCGTCCGAAAGTCGTTGGCCACCTCCGCGACGAGCGCGTGCAGTTCGACGCGCTTGCGGTGGCGCTCGCCCTCCATCGCTCGCTCGAACTCCCGGGCCTTGTCGCCGAGTTCGGCCAGTCCGCGGCCGTTCCTCAGCACCGTCTCGGCGTGGCCTTCGATGGCGGGGTCGTCGGTCCCGTCCCGAATCAACTCGGCGTAGCCGTTTATCTTCGAGAGGTCGTTGCGGAGGTTGTGTCGCAGGACGCGGTTGAGGACTTCGAGGCGCTGTTTGCGCCGCCTGTCCGCGGTCACGTCCTGAAAGACGAGCGTGTAGCCGACGCGAGTCCCCGTCGAGTCCGCCACCGGCGAACTGGTGACGCTGTACTCGCGACGCTCGCCGTCGGTGCGGACGGTCGCGGACTGCTCGTGCGCCGACAGGTCGAGTTGCGCGCCCACGAGGCTGTCGAGCGTGTCGCCGACCCCGGCAGTCGCGTCGGGGTCGAACACGCGCTCGGCCTCCTCGTTGACGTCGATGACCCGGCCCTCGCTGTCCGCGATGACGACCGGCGTGCCGAGGTCGTGGATGGCCGCGCGCTCGCCGATGCGTCTGGCCGCGGGCGTCTGCTCGAACATGTTCCGGCGGAAGAACGCGTAGAAGTCGAACCCGAGGTGAACGGCCAGCGCGGAGGTAGTCAGGTCCAAGGCCGGAACGGGACCTATCTCGAACAGCCACGCCAGATTCGCCGCGAACGGCGCGATGAGCGAGAGCGCCACCGCGATGGTCTGGCCGCGGTAGAGTTCGCCGTAACTGACGAACGCGTCCACGAGGACGACCATCGCGCCACCGCCGAGGAAGTAGAACGTGAGCATGGTCACGAACAGCCACGGTTGGTGGGTGTAGGCGACCGTGGCCGCACCGAACACCGGTTCGACGTGGTAGTTGCTCCACGCGAGGTGGTGGAGCGGATTGGTCGCGACTAGCAGGACCGACGTGGTCTGCATCGCGGCGACGAGACCCATCCACTTCGAGCGCACGAGTTCGCCCCGCCCGGTGTATTCGAGGACGAACGCGAGGAAGAACACCGTGATGAAACTCTTGCCGAACCAGATGGGAATCTCGAACACCCACCGGAGCGTCGGGTCGTGAACCGTGAGCGCGACGCCGTACGCGCCGGTCCAGATGGCCTCGCAGACTATGGTGGCGATGAACAGCCACCCGCCGGGTTCCGCGCGGTAGGGCCAGAGGTGTCGCAGGAAGTACAGCGACATGGCGAACGCCGCGAGGGGGCCGAGCGCCAGCCACGTCGGTGACAGGTCCATCTCGGTTGCTACGAGAGACCCGACCGACAAAAAGGTAGGCCGGAGGCGTCGGGCGGGCGGAGTGCGACAGAGACAACCCGAGAGGTACGAGACCGGACGTGGGGGTCAGTCCCGCCCGTGCTTCGTCACGCACTTCGAGAGACCGATTATCTCGACGGGTTCGGAGTTGTCGGGCGAGTAGACGACCATCTGGCCCTTCTCCATGTAGGGGACCTTCCCTTCGAGTTCGGCGGGGATGTTGACGCTCTTGATGGCGTCCTCGTCGCCCAGATTCAGGACGACGGTGGTGTTTATCTGCTTGAAGACGGCGTCGTCGATGTCCTGTGGGTCCTGCGTGATGAGGAACAGGCCGAGGCGCTCCTTGCGGCCCTGCTTTGCGGCCTCCGTGAACTTCGTGATGACCTTCCGGGACTGCACGCTGTCGGCGTCGGTCAGGAAGTTGTGGGCCTCGTCCATCCCGACCACGAGCGGCGTCTCCTTGATGCGGGTGTAGGTCGGGTCGTTCGAGAGTTTCTCGTCCACGAGCAGGCTGGCGAGCGCCAGCACGACCACCTCGGTCGCCCGCGAGTCGTTGAGGTGGTAGGTCGGCACGACGCTCAACTGACCGGGTTTGACGAACTGCTGTATCTGGTCGGTGATGGGCCGGGCATCTTGGTCGAACACGCTGTAGAACGCCGAGCTGATGGCCCGGCGCTTCACCGCGTCGTAGGTCGCCTCGTGGACCCGACCGCTCTCGTCGAGTTCCTCGCGGAGCGCGGGGTCGTCGATGTAGTCCACGAAGTCCTCGTAGGTGCCAGCCTCGCCGTACTGGTCGAAGAACCGGTCGAGCAACAGTCGCAGGGCGTTGTACTGGTTGTCGTTGAGGCTCGCGCCCGCGACCAGCCACGGGCGGCGCGCGACCATCGAGAACGGAATCGTGAACGCGACCTGCTCGGCCCGGTGGTGGTCGGCGGCGTAGGACCCGCCCCCGACCTTCGGGACGAACGCCTTCGTCTCGTCGTGGCCGCCGTGAGCGACGTTCTCGGACTCCCACCGGCGCTCGTCCTCGGCGGTCACGTCCGGGTTGTCGTCGTGCATCTGGGCGTACTCGTCCTGCGGGTCGAACTGGACGACTGCGGCCCGGCGGTCCGCGCCGTCCTCCATCTCGTAGCGGCGCTCGTCGGCGAGGAACTGCCGGAGGACGTTCTTCGCGCCGTGGGTCTTCCCGGACCCGGTGCCTCCGGCGACGAGGGTGTGCCGGAAGACGAGGGGGTCGCCGTCCTCGTAGTCGTCCTTCAGGCGGTAGTCGATGGTCGGCGGTTCGGCCGCGGTCCGGACCTTCTCGCCGCCGACCGAGAGGTGGCCGAGGAAGACGCCGTCGCCCGGCATCTTGAGACCGGTCTTGATTTCGGCCTTGTCGCTGGCCTCCCGGACGACAGATTTGGGCTTGGGCACCCGGTCGGTCATCCGGCGCTTGAGGTCGGCGTCCGGTCCCTCGCCGTCTCGCGGCCCGTCGCCGCTCGATTGTTCCGAGGCGCTCTGCGCCTCGCCGTCCTCGTAGAGAATCGCGACGGGTTCGAGGTCCGCCATCAGTTTGTAGTCGGTCTCCTCGATGTCCTCGCGGCGCATCGCGCGCTTGGAGTGGATTTCGGTCGCGTCGTCCACCCGGTACTCCTGTCGGTACTCCAGCGCGCAGATGCGACAGAACAGTTTCTCGCCGTCGGGGTAGCCCACGAGCAGGTACTTGCCGACCCGCACGTCCTCGCGGTTGTCGGCGGTCACGTACGCCTGCAGGTGGGTCTCGTCCTCCTCCTCGCCGATTCGCAGGCCCTCGGCCGCCGAGAGGGTGCCGATGCCGCGGTCGGTTCCCACGGGGTCGGTGGCCATCGAGTCGAAGCGGTCGTCGCTCCGCGTCGCGGCGCTCGACGTGCCGGTGTCGAAGTCGCCCACGCCGTCGAGGTCGGTCTCGGGACCGTCCGAGTCCGGGTCGTCGGACTCGAAGTCCGAGAACCCGGCGTTCGCGTCGTCGGAGGGGTCCGTCTCGAAGTCGTCGGTCTCGGGGGTGTCGGACTCGGAGGCGTCCGAGTCGTCCCTACTGAAGTCGCCGAGGTCGGTCATCGTTCCCCGGCAATGGGCGCATGGGACAAACAGGTTTCCCTCCGGCGCGGGCCGCCGGTCGTCGCGGCGTCCGACTACAGTCGGGGTAACACGCACCACAGGGCATACTTCGCGGAGGCGGACCGCTTTTATCTGCCCGCGCCCTACGTCCGGTCATGCTACTCATCCGTGGCGACGCCGGGGGCACGACGCTGACTGGCACGCTGTACGAGCGAGGCGAGCGAGCGCCGCGGTTCAAGGGTGCGCCCGACGAGGACGCCCCCTACGTCTGGGTCTGCGACGAGTTCTATCAGGTCGAGAGCGGCGGGACGGTCCAGCAAGTGGACGGCGAGGACGTCAACGTGGCCTTCGAGTCGCCGATGCCCCGCGGGTTCGACACGCGCGAGCAGGCGACCGATGCCGCCCGCGAACACGTCAAGACCCAGTTCGCCCGCATCGGGATCGACCCCGAGGACGTCGAGGTGACCGTCGAGAAGCAGGAAATCGAGACGGCCGAACCGCAGTAACTCTCTCTTCGGTTTCAGTAACCGCGTCCCCACCGGACCGCGTTGTAGTTCTCGTCGAGTTCGGTGTCGAGCGAGCGCTCGAACGACGTGACCAGCGAATCGACGCTCCCGCGGTCGATGGCCGCGAGGTCGTCGGCCTTCGAGATGGCACGGGGCGGTCCGCGATGGACCGCGATTTCCCCGAGAATCTGGCGCTCGATGGCCTCGCGGAGTTCGGGGTCGTCGGTGAACACTCTCGGGGCTTCGACCTTGAACACGAGGTCCCTGCGGGGGTCGTACACCACGCAGAACGTGACCTGATACTGCTCGGGGTCGAGACGCCGGTCGATATCGTGGCCGCCTTCCGCCGCGAAGAACTCGTCCATGCCGCCCGTCGAGACGAACCAGTTGGTCAGCGTCAGGTCGTCGGTCAGGCGCTCGAACTCGCCGTCCACGAGTTCGCGGCGTTCGAGAATCTGGGCGAACAGACCGGCGTCGTGCGCCCACGGCACTGGCCCGAAGTCGGTCTCGCGCTTGAGCGTGCGGACCACCGACTTCGACGAGACGTTCTTGACGAACCCGGCCAGCGGGACGCCCCGGTCGGCGAACGTCTCGACCAGTTCGACGTAGTTGTCCAGAATCTGCCGGACGAGCGGCGACTCCTCGAACAGGTCGGTCAGGACCGAACTCCGGTACTTCCACCGGAGGACGCCCTTCGGGTAGATTGGACCGTCGAGCAGGAGAAACTCCGAGACGCGCTCGGCGTGTTCGAGGGCGTGACTGCTCTCGGCGAGGTAGAGCGCGAGGGCGTGAACCACGTCCTCCTCGTACTGGTTCTGGGGCAGGTGCGTGTGGACGATTCGGCGCTGACTCCCGTCGTCGTACTCCTCCCACTCGGTGCCGAAGTTCTTCGAGGTGTCGTTCGAGTGGAGCGCCTTCACCACGGTCCGGGAGTCGTGGAGGTCGAGGTCCGACGGCGTCGCGCTCATCGCGGCGTGGGCCACGTCGAGGACCAGTCCGTTCTTGAACGGCTTGGGGTTGAGCGTCCCGGCGTCGAGACCGTGGGTCGTCTCGAACGGAGCGTCTTCGAGGGCTATCTCCTCGGTATCCACCTGTCGGCGGGCCAGTTCGTCGACGGGTTCGAGAATCGCTCCGTCGTCGCCGACCAGCGGGTCGAGGAAGTTCTCCCAGACCGTCTCGGCGGCGTCCCGGTGGTCCTGGTCCTCGGCGTCGTAGTCGATGCGGTCGGCCAACCCCGCGATGCCGTCGAAGTGCACCGGGTCGAGCGTCATACCATCCGCATGCGATTGCAGCGGCAAAAACCCCCGCCGTTCGGGTGGCCTTTTTCAGGGCCGACCGCGTACCAGGGGGCATGACCAGATTCGACGCCGCGACGCCGGAGGAGCGACAGCGACTGTTCGCGGAGGCCATCACCGCCCACCGCGAGCGCGGGAGCGCCTTCGCCACCTTCGAGGCCGACGCGGACGCGTCCGCGCTCGACGCCGACGCGGGCGAAACCGGGGACGCGGACGCCGACGAACCGGCGGACGCCGACGACCCCGAGCGAGCGCCGCCGTGGGTTCAGTTCGGCGACGGGACGCTCAACCTCGACTGCACCGACGCGGAGTTGGACGCCCTCAAGTCCGTCCTCGGGGAGTTCCCGGCCTTCAAAATCGACGACCTCGTCCGGCCCGAGGAGACCGAAGGCGTCAACGTCCGGGTGTCGGCGCTCGCCGACCCGAACCGAGTCGCCCAGTGCGTCGAACGCATCTTCCGCGAGGTGTACGACCAACCCGAGTCGTTCCGGGCGTGGGTCGGCGCGGTCTGACTCGCTTCACGGGATTTATCTCCGCCGCGTCACACGGAAATCAGTATGACTGTCTGCGAGGACATGTGTTCGATTACGCTCGACCACGCGGGCGACAAACTCCGCTACTTCGTCCGCACAGACCCCGAGGCGGGCGAGACCGACGACGTCGAACTCCTCCACCTCCGGGACGACCTCGACTGGACCGACCGCCGCCAGCGCGAGGTCGAGTCCGAACTCCTCGAACTCGTCGCCAGCGAGAGCTACGAGGAACTGATGAACGCCGACAACGTGAACCAGATAATCAAGGTCGCCGACACCAAGATACTGTTCACGGGATTCGTGGACGACGAGGTAGTGATAGCGAGTTTCGAGCGCGGGATTCTCCCGGTTCTGCCCGACGTGGTGGCCGATTTCCGGGAGTACATGCTGCGGCGCGACGTGTCGTTCATCTCGCTCGACGGGTAGTCTCAGTCCAGTTGGACGTACGTCCGGGTGGTCCCGACGCCCTCCACCTCGTGAATCCCGCCGGTGACGATTCGCTGGAGGTCTCGCACCGTCTCGCCCTCGATTTCGGCCACGATATCGAAGTCGCCCGAGACGACGTGGGCCAACGTAACTCCCGAGAGGTCGCGGACGGCGGCCGCGGCGTCCTCCGACGCTCCCGTTCCGGTGATTATCGCTACGTAGGCGCGAACCATGCCACCGATACGGCGAGTGCGACCAAAGTACTGTTGCCGGTTCGCACGGGCCAGCGCGGCGGTCGGAACTGAACCAGTCGCGGTCGGCATCGTCGCGGGAGTCCGGGTAATCGAGGTGCCATCGCGCCCACCGCGCGAGGGTCGCCGACCTGCCACACGAGGTTTCCGTCCGCGGGTCCAATTCTGATAACATGAGTTTCATCGCGGAGTTCTCGATTCCGGCCGACGACTTCGCGCTCCGGACGGCCCTCGACGCCGCTCCGGATATGCGGGTCGAGGTGGAGCGTCTCGCCACCCACAGCAGGGAGTGGGTGATGCCGTTCCTCTGGGCGTCGGGCGGCGACCTCGATAGGTTCGAGGCGGCGATGGCGGACGACGAGACCGTCTCGGAGGTGGCGACGCTCGACCGACTCGACGGGACGGCCCTCTACATGATAGAGTGGAGCGAACCCGTCGAGCGACAGGTGGACGCGATGATAGACGAACACGCCATCGTGCAGGAGGCGGTCGCTGACGACGAGTGGTTCCTCAAACTCCGGTTCGCCGACGAGGACAGACTCTCGGGGTTCTACGACGAACTGGAGTCGGACTTCGAACTCCACCGGAAGTACCGGACGACCGGACCCAAGGAGGGCGAGTTCGGCCTGACGCCCGAGCAGCGCGAGACGCTAGTGCTGGCGTCGGAGTTGGGCTACTTCTCGGTGCCGCGCGAGGCCACGGTCGAGGACATCGCCGACCGCCTCGGTATCTCGACGAACTCGGTGTCCCAGCGCCTCCGACGGGGTCACGACGCGCTGGTCCGCAACACCCTACTCGTCAACGGGTAGCGACGCGCCGACCGATCGGGGCATTAATATCGAGTCCGAGTTCTTTTACTAGCGTTCTGTCAACCGTTGGGACGATGAGAGTGATGCCATCAGTCGAGTCGCGAGCGTCGAGTCGTCGTTCGAGGGGTGACGGGGGTTCCGGAGACACATGGGCGTAGCGACCGCGTTCGAGATAACCGTTCCCGCATCGACGCTCGCGCTGGCGGAGACGTTCGAGCGCGCTCCCGACGCGGCGTTGCGGATGGAGCGAACCGTCGGCGAGGCGGGCGACCGAACCGCGTCGTTCGCGTGGGTCTCGGGCGTCGAGTCCGACCGCCTCCCCGACCTGTTCGCGACCGACTCGTCGGTCGCCGACGCGCGGCGACTCGGCGAGGACGGCGACGCCGACCTGTTCGAGATTCGGTTCGACGCGGCCATCTGCCGGTTCGCCGAGCGCATCTTCGACCGCGACGGCGTGATACTCCGCGCGACCGCCACCGACGGCGTCTGGCGGTTCCAACTCAGGTTCGCCGACCACGGCGACGTGGGCGAGGTGTTCGACGACGAGTTCCGCCGGGAGTACGAGGCGACCGTCACTCGACTCTACGGGTCGGGCGAGGCGCCGACCGCCGGACACGGCCTGACGGACAAACAGCGACGGGCGCTCTCGACCGCCTTCGAGATGGGCTACTACAGCGTGCCGCGGAGCGTGGACCTCGAAGCGGTCGGCGAGCGACTCGACATCTCGCGGCAGGCGGTCTCGGAGCGACTCCGCCGCGGTCACGAGCAACTGGTCGCGGACTTCCTCGGAAAAGGTCGGGAGTAGGACGGAGCCTTCAGGACTGCCAGTACGCCGGGGTCAGCAGGACCAGCACCGGCAGGATTTCGAGCCGTCCGATCCACATCAGAAACACCATGAACAGCTTCGAGGTCCGCGGGAACCGGAGGTAGCTCTCCATCGGCCCGACGATGCCGAACCCCGGACCCACGTTGCCGAGCGTCGCCGCGACCGCACTCATCGCGTCGAGCGCGACGAGGTCCAGTCCCGTGCGCGCGGCGTCGAAGTAGACGAGCATCGCCGCGACGAAGAAGATGACGAGATACAGCAGCGTGAACGCGTAGATGCCCCGGACCGCGCGTTCGTCCAGCGCCCGGTCGCCGAGTCGGACCGGCCGGACCGCCTCGGGGTGGACCGTGGTGAACAGTTCGCGCTTGAGCGACTTGAGGACGACCAGCCAGCGCACGATTTTGACGGCGCCGCCGGTCGAACCCGCCGACCCGCCGACGAACAGCATGACGAACAGCACGTACTGGGCCGGAGTCCCCCACTGGGCGAAGTCCATGCTGGCGTACCCCGTGGTCGTCACGAGCGAGACGACCTGAAAGACGGCGTGACGGAGCGCCTTCTCGGCGTTTCCGGAGAGCGGTCCGACGGCGGTGAGTTCGGGCGTGCCGCCGGTGAACAGGAGAATCGCCACGAGTCCGGAGAAGACCGCCAACACGCTGGCGTAGAACCGGAACTCGGTGTCCTCGCGGAACGTGTCGAAGTCGCCGTTGAGCAGGTGCCAGAACAGCGCGAAGTTGGTCCCCGCGGCCACCATGAACGGGATGATGAGCCACTGGACCGCGGCCGAGAACGCCTCGATGCTCCGGGCCGCGGGAGAGAACCCGCCGGTCGGCATCGTCGTCAGCGCGTGGGCGACCGCGTTGTACAGGGTCATGTTCGGCGCGAGGTCCGCGAGGTGGAGCGAGTACAGCAGGACCATCTCCAGCACGGTGATGGCGAAGTAGATGCCCCAGAGTGCGCGGGCGGTCTCGGCGATGCGTGGCGTGAGCTTCTGGATTCCCGGGCCGGGCGCTTCCGCGTCCATCAGTTGCGCGCCCCCGACCGAGAGTTCGGGCAGGATGGCGACCGCCAGCACCACGATGCCCATCCCGCCGAGCCACTGGGTCTGCTGTCGCCACATCATCAGCGCCCGCGAGTGCCTCTCGAAGCCGATGGACCCCATCACGGTCGCTCCGGTGGTGGTGAACCCGCTCATCGACTCGAAGAGCGCGTTGACCGGTTGGCCGACGGTCCCCTGCCCGGCAATGACGTACGGCGACGCGCCGACGAACGACACTACGAGCCACGTCAGCGCGACCATCAGGAACCCCTCGCGCGCTCCGAGGTCGGGGTCGTCGTCCAAGCGTTCGAGGCTCCAGCCGATACCGACCGCCAGCGCCATCGACGCGAGGAACGTCACCACCCCCTCGCCGTAGAACACTGCGAGCGCGAGCGGGAACACCATCGCCACCGCCAACCACTTGACGACGGTGCCGACCAGACTGCAACTCGCCCGCCAGTCCACGCGTACGTTCATCGGCGACTCACCCGTAGCGTAGACGCAGGCCCGCGAGTCCCCGTCGTTCCCCGCGTCATAGCTGTTCGGTCACGGCTTCCAGCGCGTCTCGCTCCACGAAGACGACCACGTGGTCGCCCGACTCGACGACGGTGTCGCCCCGCGGAACGACGAACTGGTCGTCGCGGGTGATGGCACCGACGACGAACCCCTCCGGGAGGTCGGCGACCGATTCGCGTATCGGTCTGCCCACGAGAATCGAGTCGTCGTCCACCTCGATTTCGATGACCTCTGCCCTGTCGTCCTCGATGAGCGAGACGTTCTCGGTGTGGAGTTCGCGGGTGAACCGGGTTATCTCCTCGGCGGTGACCTCGCGGGGGTTGACGCCCACGTCCACGCCCACCGTCTCGAAGAGACTGACGTACTCGGTGGTCTCGACCACCGCGACGGTCCGGCGCGCACCGAGTTGCTTGGCCAGCACCGAGACCAGCAGGTTCTTCTCGTCGCTCTCGAGGGCCGCGACCACGGCGTCGGCCTCGTCCACGTGTTCGCGCGCGAGGAACTCGGCGTCGGTCGCGTCGCTCTCCATGACGACCGTGTTGGGCAACTTTTCGGCGAGTTCGCGGGCGCGGTCGGCGTCCCGCTCGATGAGTCGCGGGCTGAGACCGCGCTCCTCCAGCAGCCGGGCGACGTGGTAGCCGATGTCGCTCCCGCCGATGATGACGAGGTCCTCGTTGCTGGAGGGCGTCTCGCGCGGCGCGATTTCGCGGGCGAACTCCTGCACGCTCTCGGGGTTCCCGATGACGACCACCTTGTCGTCGGCCCGGATGCGGGTTCCCCCGCGCGGTATCTCCACGTCGCCGTTTCGGAGGATGGCGGCGAACGTCAGCGAGTCGAACCGGTCGGCCTCGCTGACGGTCTGGTCGGCCAGCGGACTGTCGGCGCTGACCCCGAACTCGGCCATCTGGACGGTCCCCCCGGCGAACGGGTCCACGTCGCGCGCGGCGGGCAGGCCGATGACGCGGACGATGTCCTGCGCCGTGAGCAGGTTCGTACACACCATGAAGTCCACGCCGAACGCGGTCCGGTCGGCCGCGTGCTGCCACGTTTCGAGGTAATCGACGTTCTTGACCCGCGCGATGGTGAACGGGTCGTCCACCGTCTTCGCGGTGCCGCAGGCGACCAGATTCGTCTCGTCGTCGTCGGTGCTGGCTATCATCATGTCGGCCTCCTCGATGCCCGCCTCTCGGAGCGTCGAAATCGACGTGCCGTCGCCCTGAATGGCGAGGACGTCCTCCGAGTAGGTCAGCGCGTCCACTCGCTCGCCGTCCACGTCCACGACCACGACCTCGTGGGTGCCCGCGAGACTCGACGCGATGGAAGACCCGACCTCGCCCGCTCCGACGATGATAACACGCATCAGTAGCTAACTCCAGTTGTTGAAATCCTTTACAAGCCCCACCGTATGATTATTTCCTTTCTCGAACGGGGCCGAGAACCGACGGGTCGGCGTAGAACCGCGATCGCCCCGAAACGTCCGCGGCGCGTCTCCCCTCAGAAGGGCGGCGGGTGCGCCGTCCGTTTCGTCACCGAGACCGGGAACCGCTTGGTCGTCCCGTCCACCACGAGGTTGTCGTAGTAGAGGTCGAGGGTGGCGGGATTGACCGCGTTCCCGTGGCCGACCCCGACCCGGACGAGTCTGGCGTCCTCGCCGAACCGCGCGACGACGTCGTCGAAGGTCCGGCCGTCGTAGCCCGACTCGACAGCGGTGTACTCGAACCAGCGACTCGTCCCGCCGGTGTCGCCCCGCATCCGGGCCAGCACGTCGAACGTCGCCCACTCCTCGGCGGGGTCGCCGCCCGCGTCGTAGGTGAGGTACATCCCGTGTCGCCCGTCGCCGTTCTCGACCACCAGAAACGTCTCGTCGGGCGCGAGTCCGCCGGAGTCGTCCGGGTTGACGTTGTTCGGCCCCTCGTAGTAGTCGTAGCTGAGACTGCCGAGACCCCCGAGCGTCGTCTCGGCGCTCGGTGCGGCTATCGACGCCGCGTAATCGACGGTGGAGTTGCCGTCCGAGGTGACGTGTATCGGGCGGGGGTGGGCGTCGTCGCGCATCGACTCGGCCGCCGCCTCCACCGTCGCGGTGTACGCGCCGTCGCCGTTCAGGTCGAACAGCGTGACACCCGGCGAGAGCGACGTGTCCACCTCTTGGCGGGCCGTCCGGTCGTTCGGACCGCTATCGCCGGTCGTCGCCGCGTCGGCCGTCGAGTCGCTCCCGACCGCGGTTTCACTCCCGACCGCCGCTCCGCTCCCGACTGCCCCACCGCTTCCGACCGCTGCTCCCGTCAGGGCGGCCACCCCTCGCAGGACCGCCCGTCGCTCCCGATTCATGGTGTCTGGCACGACGTGCGTCGGTTTATGCTTTCGTCCTGAGTCGTCGCGCGTCCCCGTTTCGACGCGACCCCCCACGCTCTCTCAGTCCGGGTTCACGTCCAGCGTCACGGTCACCGGGCCGTCGGCCTCGTCGAACGCGATGGCGCCCGAGTAGCGGAACACGTCGGACCCGGAGTTGACCGCGCCCCTGACGGCGCTATCGGACACCTCGTCGCTCGACTCGATGCTGTCGTCCGGTTCGACGCGGCCGCTCACTCTGAACTTGTACTCCGCTCTCGTATCCTCCCCTTGGATGGTTATCTTGTTCGGGAGTGTCTCCTCGTCGTCGGTCGTGTCCTCCAAGAGGTCGCCGTCCACGAACACCTTCCCCGGCCCGTTGAGCTTCACGTTCCCGACGTCCCCGGTGAACGCGAAGCTGTCGCACCGCTCGGCGCTGACCGCGCCCTCTGCGAAGTCATCGCCCACCGCGTCGTACTCGTCGCTCTCGTACGTCCCGCCGCGTTCGAGGCTGCCGGACACGCGCACGAAGTAGCTGAACGTCTCCTCTCCGGCCGCACAGAACGTTATCTCGCGCTGGTCGTCGTCGCTCGCGCTCGCGGTTCCGGCCAGTCCGGTCCCCGCGACTCCGGCGGCCGCAGTTCCTTTCAGGACGGTTCGTCGGTCGATTCTCGCGTCGGTCGATTCGTCGTCTCTCTCCGCGTCGGTCATTGGTTCCACACCCCATCTGGACGTGGGGTCGCCATCGGTTTCAAGCCGGACGCTCCTCAACCCAGATTTCGCCGCCTTGAGACCGACTTTACCGGAATTCAATCGAGAAACGTCCTGTTTCCGAACGCAACGCGCGATGGAACCGCCGTCACGGCGGATTTCCGGGCGCAACAGGTCGAAGACTCCGCTGACCGAAGGGAACTCCGTAACCGAAGGAGACTTCACCAACCGAATTTCGGTCGGTGGCTATGCGGAGGTCGAGTGGCTACGGGAGTTCGCTAACGGCGACAGTTGCGGACTCGAACCGCAGGTCGCGCGACCGACGATGGAACCGAATCGGGCCATCACATTAGTGAGCACACGTCGAGTACAGTCTTCGAGGGTACGGGATGGCGGAACACACTCGGACACTCGGATTCAGGGTCGCGTTCGCGCTGGGACTGGGGACGATGATAGCGGCGGGTATCTTCTCGCTGTCGGGGACCGCGGTGGCGGTCGTGGGGAGCAGCGCGGTCATCTCGTTCGTCCTCGCGGCGGTCATCGCGGGCATCACCGCCGCGTCGTACTCCGAGTTCGCGTCAATCTACAGCGAGAACGGCGGCGGCTACCTCTTCTCGTCGCGCACCTTCGAGGACGACAGACTCCTGTTCGCGGTCGGCGCGTCGCTGTTCATGGGCTACTGCGCGACCACGGCGTTCTACCTCGCCACGATGGGCGAGTGGTTCCACCAGTTCATCATCCCGCACGGGATTCCGATTCCGCACGGGGCGGTCGCAATCACGACCGCGGTCCTGCTCGGCTACCTCAACGCGCAGGGGACCGAGGAGAGCGGGACGTTTCAGGTCATCGTGACCGCCGCGAAGGTGGCGGTCCTGCTGGTGTTCATCGGCGGCGCGTTCGCGTTTCAGGGGCCGACCGAGGCGGTCGGCACCTTCGCCGGGGAGTTCAAGACGAACGCGGGCGGCATTGTCTCCATCGCTGCGGTCGCGTTCATCACCTTCTTCGGGTTCTCGGCCATCGCGGCCAGCGCGGGCGAGATAATCGACCCGCGCAGGGTCGTCCCGAAAGCCATCGGCGCGAGCATCCTGACGGTGACGATACTCTACATCTTCGTCATCGTGGCGATGGTCAACTCGCCGATTCCCGCGGAGGTCGTCGCCCGGCAGGGCGAGACCGCGATGGGGAAGGTCGCCGCGGCGTTCCTCGGGAGTTTCGGCAAGTGGCTCATCGTCGCCGGGGCCGTCTTCAGTATGGTGTCGGCGTCGAACGCCTCGATTCTGGCGGCGTCCGGCATCGGGTCGCTGATGGGCCGACAGGGCCAAGCGCCTCGCCGATTCAACCGCATCCACCCCGAGTACGGGACGCCGTTCTGGAGCGTCGTCACGGTGACGGGCACGATTTCGGTCCTCATCCTCGTGTTCATGTCGCTGTTCCCGGCGGAGGGCGGACTCGGCCTGCTCCACCTCGGTCTCGACGCGCTGACGGGGTTCGCCAACCTCAACCTGCTCGCTCCGCTCGCCGTCGTCAACGTCGCGCTCATCGTCTCTCGGCGTCGGTTCCCCGACATGGACCGACCGCTGGAGGTGCCGCTGACGCCGTGGGTCCCGATTGTCGGTATCCTCGCTAACCTCGCGCTCATCACGAACCTCCCGCCGAGGGGCATCGTCATCGGTCTCGGCGTCGAACTCGCGCTCGTCGGCGGGTACCTCGCGTGGGGTGGCGCGCCCGACGTGGAGGAACTCACCAAGGAGGCCGTGGGGAGACATCAACCCGTCCGGACCAGCGGCGGCGAGTCGGTCAACCGGGGCGGCGGGTCGGTGGCCCAAGGCAGCGAACCCGAGGAGACCGACCCCACCGAATCTGGGGAGACCGAAGCCGTCGAGTCCGAAGGAGTCTCCGATACCGAGGACCGCTACCGAGTTCTCGTTCCGGTGGCCCGCATCGAGCGCGCGCCGGTCCACGTCGCACTGGCCGCGGCGCTGGCGAACGCGCGTGCCGAGAATCCGATACTACAGGTCGTCAACGTCACCCACATCCCCGAGCAGACGCCCTACGAGATGGTCCAAGAGGACGCCGAGAAGCGCGCCGACAGACTCGTCGAACGCCTCGAATCCGCGGACGTGGACGCCGAGTACACGGTCGAGGGGCACATCTCGCGCGACATCGGTTTCGACATCAACAAGACCGCCCGCGAGGACGACGCGGAACTCATCCTGATGGGCTATCCCGAGGAACACTACGAGGTCACCGAGACCGTGGAGTACGACGCTCCCTGCGACGTGGTGTTCGTCCAAGGCTTCGAGGTCGAGGACCTCGACGACATGGAGACCGTCACAATCGGCGCGGGCGGCGGTCCGCACCACGACTCGATGGTCGCGCTGGTGAGCGCGCTCGGCGAACGAGGCGCGAACGTCCACGTCGCCACGGTCACTCCCCGCGGCGGCGGCGGGACCGCCGAGGACGTCCAGCGGACCCTCGACGCGTTTCCGGCGGACCTTCCGGTCGAAGTCCACGAGGTCGAGGCCGACACCGTGGCCGAGGGACTGGTCACGACGGCCGCCGAGAACGGCGGACCGCTGTTCATCGGGGCGTCCCGTACCCGACTCCTCAGACGGTGGGTCCTCGGTTCGACGCCCGACCGGGTCATCGACCGGGCCGACGACCTCGGGGTCCCGGTGGTCGTCTACGCCAAGCCGACCGGTCTCAGAGACCGGGTCAGCGAGACGCTGTTCCCGGTGAGTCGGTACGTGCGGAAGGTCTTCGGATAGGACTTCGTCGGTTGTCAGGGCCGACGGCCGACCGGTCTCGGGGCCGAGATACCGTAAGACCGAGTCGCTCAGCGACTGTCGAACGAGAGGGGTTCGGCCGACTCCCACCGGGGCGCGAACTTCTCGCGGACGCCCGCCGCGAACTCGGGGTCCTTCATGTCTATCATGGCGAACGCCTCGCCCGGATTCAGGGGGTTGGCCACCTCGATGCACACTTCCACGTCGTCGATGAAGTTGAACGTCCCCTGCAGGCCCTCGGCGGTTCGGACCGCGAACTTCGGATGGTCCGAGAGGGTCTCGGTGTAACGCTTGCCCACGCTCGGCGGGAGCGTCTCCACGAGTTCGGGCGACATGAGCAGCGACACCTCCACGCCCCGGTCGAGCGCCGCTTCGAGGTGCTGGGAGACGAGTTCGCCCACGTCGCCGAGGTCGAACTGGGCCGAGGAGGTCCCGGCGACCATCGCGATACGGTCGTCGGCCGCGTCGAGGCGTTCGACCAGCAGGTCCACCGACTCCTCGGCACCGACCGCGGCGGTCCAGAACCCCTCCTCGACGTGTTCGGTCGCGTCGAGTTCGTCGGTGAGGTCGTCCACGATGTCCTCGTACTGCTGGGCCTGCTCTTCGAGTTCGGCGAGTTTGTCCTCCAGCAGGCGGTTCAGCGCGGTGTCGGGTTCGACCGCGACGTACTTCTTGGGCCGACTCGCGTTCTGAGAGCGCGCGAGATTGTGGGTCTCCAGACTGCTCAGCACGTCGTAGATGCGACCCATCGGCACGTCGCTCGCGCGAGACAACTCTTTGGCCGTGGTCGGCCCCGCGTCCAACAGCGCCCGATACGCCCGCGCCTCGTACTCCGAGAGACCGAGGTCTCGTAGGCTTGCCATGTGAGTGGCCAGACGCTCTGCCCCTATAAACTCTCGTGTCGTTTTCAGTTTAAACGTACTCACACGTTCCACGCCGCGGACTCGTTCGGCGACGGCGAGACGCGAACGCAGGACTACCCTTCGGCCGTACCGTTGCCGTCGAGTTCGGGGTCGAACAGGTCCTCGATTCGGCAGTCGAAGTGGCGGGCCAGTTTGAACGCGAGTTCGATGGAGGGGTCGTAGCGCTCGCGCTCGATGGCGTTTATCGTCTGGCGGGTGACCCCGACGGCCTCGGCGAGGTCGGCCTGACTGATGCCTTCGGCGTCCCGCCGGTCTCGAATCTCGTTCTTCATGAGCGAGAGCGAAGGACGCCGTAGATGACCGCGAACAGGACGTAGACGCCGATGAAGCCGTAGAGAGCGGGCCAGACCGCGTCCGGGAGGGCGTAGTCGCTGACCCGCGGGAGGAGTCGGCCCACCGACGCGGTAATCGCTAATACGGGTGCGAGTATCGTGAGCGTCCACCTGCTCGCCCGCTCTTCGAGTGCCCTGTCGCGCTCGTCGAACAGCGTCATCGAGGAACCGAACAGGACGGCGAAGAACCCGAGGACGGCGACCCAGTAGACGACTTCGCTGACTAGCGGGTAGCCCAGTACCTCCCTCAGCAGGAGCGCGACGGCGACGCCGCCGAACAAGACGCCGAACATCAGGCGACGGTACTTGCGTTGCTTCGCGAGCGGACTTCCTCGAGACGTCGTAGTTCGTGTCATGGCTGGTGCAGTGTAAAGCGGGCCTGTCGTAAAGCGTG
Source organism: Halorussus aquaticus (assembly GCF_024218795.1). Lineage (GTDB taxonomy): Archaea > Halobacteriota > Halobacteria > Halobacteriales > Haladaptataceae > Halorussus > Halorussus aquaticus. The sequence continues at coordinate 204,733 of NZ_CP100400.1, read as the reverse complement.
CTTTACAGTAAAGGATGCTTTACACTCATACTTAGTTCTAGGGGTGACACGTCGCTCGCCGGAAGACGCTCCGGAGAAGGGCCGAACCGAGAGACTTCGCACTAACGGGCCGCGGCGGACGCCCTACTCGGTCAGTTCGGCGACCGTCTCGCTCAGTTCCTCGGGCGTGGTCACGGGGTCCGAGCGCTCGCCATCGACGACCACGTAGGCGCTACCGCGCTCGTACTCCTCGCCCTCGACGCCCGGAATCACGACCTTCTCGTGGTCGGCGACGCGCATCGCGGCGCGGTGGAGGTCCGACCCGGCGTCGTCGGTGACTTCCACGACGAGGGGGTCCCGGCAGAGGCGGGCCGCGGCGGTGGCGTAGGCAGCGACCTGCACGCCGAAGCGGTCGGCCGCGTCGGCGAACGCCGCGACGGCACCCTCGGCGGCCTCCCGGTAGCGGTCCTCGCCGGTCAGGATTGCGAGGTCCACGAGCGCGTCGGCGATTTCGGCGTTGTGGTCGAGCGGTCGCAGCGGCCGGTCGAGCAGGCCCGGTCCCTCGCGGGGACCGTCCACGAACGCGCCCGACTCGCCGTCTTCGCGGAGTTCGTCGAGCGCGTAGTCGGCCACGTCGCGCGCCGCGTCGAGGTACGTCTCGTCGCCGGTGACCTGCCGGGCGGTCGTGAGCGCCGAGAGGAGGTGGGCGTGGTCGGCGAGGAGGCCCGACTCGCTCCGCTCGCTCGAATCGCTCCCGGTGGCGTCGAAGTGGGTCACCTCGCCGTCATCGACCAGTTCGGACGTGAGGTAGTCGAGCGCGCGTTCGGCGTACGTGCGTGCGCGTTCGTCGTCCGTGTAGGCGTGGTAGGTCAGCAGGGCGTCGGCGGCCATCGCGTTCGAGTCCGCGAAGGCGGTCGGGTCTACCGCGGGCGCGTCGGCCGCCTCGCGGTCGCTCGGTTCGAGTGCGTAGTAGTCGGGGCCGTCGGACTCGGAGTCGGCGGCGTGCGCCTCCTCCGCGCTAGTTTCGTCGGTACCGTCCCCGTCTTCGCCGATACCGCCGTCGCCCCCGCTATCGGGGACGTCCGGCGAGTCGCCCGGCGCTTGGCTTCCTGCGAAGGCACCCCCGTCCGCGGAACTCCGTTCCGCGCTATTCCACAGGGTCGTCGTCAGGTACTCGACGGTCCGCTCGGCCGGGTCGCGGTAGTCGTCGTCGCCCGTGTAGAGGTAGGCGTTGGCGAACGCCCGGACCAGCGCGGCGTTGGTCGAGAGCAGTTTCTCGTGGTGAACGTCGGTCCAGTCGCGGCCCTCGGCGAACCGGAAGAACCCGCCGTCGTAGTCGTCGTAGAGGTACTGGGTGACGGCCTGAAGCGTTGCGAGGGCCTGTTCGCGCTCGCGCTTGAGCGCGAACTCCACGGTCCGAGGCAGGGGGAACTTCTCGCTGTCGCCCCACCCGCCGAACTGGTCGTCGAACTTGTCGCCCAACTGCCCGGCGATGAGGCGCTCGATTTCGGGCGAGAGTTCCCCGGCGGGCGGGTCCTCGCGGAGGCTCCGCGGGATGCGGGCGGCGTCCTCGCCCTTGTGGGTCCAGAGGTCCCGGACGCGCTGGACGACCTGCCGCGTGGCGTCAACGTCGAGGTACGTCGCGCCGGTGAGCAGGTCGCCGTCGGGCGTGGTGAACACCGTCGAGGGGAACCCGCCCATGTTGTACCGCTCCCGGACGCGGGGTTGTCGGTCGATGTCCACCCGGACCGGGACGAACGAGTCGTTGACGTTCGCGGCGACCATGGGGTTGCTGTACGCCTCGCGGTCCATCTCGTGGCACCACGAACACCACGTCGCCGACAGCGAGAGCAGGACGGGTCGGTCGGTCTCGCGGGCCTCCTCGAAGGCCGCCTCGCCCCACTCGCGCCACTCGACTTTGGTCTCCTCGGCGCTTTCGTTCATGATGGATGGAGGTTGGGAACGGGCCGGGATGGGTCTTGCTATGTCGGCGAGAACGCGAGGAGGCGACGAGACGCGCGGAGTCGCTGCTACGGCCTCGCGGTCCTCGGAGTTACGAAAGGGCAAAAGAGCAGAAGGACCGTGGAGACGCGGCCAGCGCGGACGCGCCGGAACGGTCGCCGAAGTCCTCCCGCGAACGCAACAGCAGGGTGCCCTCCGCCGGACGGCATCATCGGGCCGACCCCGCGGTCCGTGAAGTCGCGACCGTCGGGCGGTACGCCGCCAGACACGTGCACGACTAACACCGCCCGCAGAAGCTCAGACGGATGTTCCGTCTTCCCGTACTTAAAGGTGCTGTCGTGGCCGGGACGCGACGGTCGGTCGTTCGACCCCCGTACGCCTCCCGTTCGAGACGTGAGTTCCGACACGGACGCTCGCCCTAGCGGGACGCTTACAATCCCGTACCACGAAGGACGACTCGTGCAGCAAGACCGGCTCCTGTTCGGACTGGCGGCGGTCCTCGCGGGCATCGCCACGCTCGAATTCGTGCTGGCGTTCGTCTACACCCCCGCGCTGTTCGCCATCGCCGTCCCGTTCGCGGTGGCCGCCTACCTCGTGTGGTACCACGCCAGCGGTCGGCTACGCGAACAGGTCGTGAGCGGCCGGGCCAGAGAGTACCGCCGGGCCGAGTCCGAGACCGGCGGGTTCGGTGCGGGACCCCGCGACTCGTTCTCCGGCCGTCGAGGCGGGTTCGACGACGGCCGCGGCGGGTTCGGGGCGCGAGGGTCCCGCGAGCGGCGGCGCGCTCGTGGCGCGCGAGGCGCTCGCGGCCAACGGGCGGGCGGCGCGCGCACGGTCGGCGACACCGGACCGAGCGCGGCCGAGGCCTATCGCGTCCTCGGACTCGACGCCGACGCCGACAGCGAGGAGGTCCGTCGGGCCTACCGCGAGAAGGTCAAGGCGGTCCATCCCGACCGCGAGTCCGGCGACGAGGAGGAGTTCAAGCGCGTCAAGGAGGCCTACGAGGTGCTGGACGCCCGGAGCTGACCCGAGGTCGGTCCGAGCGAAGGGCGTCGAGCAGGGAGCGGTCCGACCGACGAGGAGGCGGATTCACGTCGTGACTGGCGCGGACGCTGTCCCCGACTCTCACCAATCGGATTTATTACGGATGGGTCATAACACCTCGCTAACTTTCACCCCGCCATGTCAGCGAGACCCCCGAAGTACCGTCCCGTCGCCGTCGTGACGCTCCTGCTCGCGGCGGCAGTCGCCCCGTCGCTCGGCGCGGGTTCGGCCGCGGCGACCGCCGAGAGCAGTGCCTCGTTCGAGAAGACCGTCGTCTACGAACAGCGCGGCGACGTGGCGAACATCACCATCGAAACGTCACAGTCGGCGACGGTGAATCTGGGGTCGGCCGAGGACAGTTTCTGGATGCAGTTACGGGTGGGGAAGGGGACGACCAGACTTCGACTCAACACCTACAAAGCCGGTGAGTCCACGAAGTACCCCCTCTCGGAGATGGTGTGGGCGGCCAAAGGTTCGATTCAGAGTCGTGTACTGCGGACCGCCCCGATAGACGCGCCCCTCGACACCGCCGAGTACCAGATGAACGTCACCATACAGGGACAGGAACGGGCGCTCGGCACGTTCGTGGTCGAGGAACGCTCGACGAACGGCGTGACCGCGCGCATCGCACCCCGGCAGGTAAGCATGGCCGAACGGAACTCGAGGGCCGCGCTACAGGAGGTGTCGGTGCCGCCGTGGAACGAGTCGGTCGCGCACGACGACTGGTTGCTCGTGCACGTAGACGCCACCGGCGTCCGCGGTGCGCTGAAGCGACCGCGATTGGACGGTGACGGCGAGGCGGCCCTCAGAGTCGATTTCACCCAGACGAACCCGCCGATGAACGGCGACGGGAACGAGTTCACCGGTGCGTCCGTCGAGCGACTCGTCACCGGCAACGACCACGAGGGGTTCTATCTCGTCGTGGACACCGGAGACGAGGGCATCGAACCCGGTGACAGGTATCGCGTCTCGTTCGTCGTCCCGGCAAAGAGTCCGCTCGCGGAGAAACGCCAGAACGTCTCGACGGAGTTCCGGGTGGCGGAACGGCGGGTGAACGTCGCGCGAAACGGTCCCGGAGAGAAGGTCATCGTGGAGAACGAGACCACTATCACCGGGAAGACGACGCTGACGCCCGGCACGACCATCAACATCTCGGCCCGCGACACGGGCACGGACCCCTTCCTCTACCCCCGGACCGTCACGGTCGGGAAGGACAGGACCTTCCGGACCACGTTCGACTTCTCGGAGTTGGAACCCGGACGGAACTTCGAGATTCGACTCGTCGACCAGAAACGGACCATCCGGGCGATGGTCGCGAAGAAGGAGACGACCACACCGCCACCGACAACGACGACGACAACCACGACGACGGTGACGACGACGGTGACGACGACGCCCACGACTACCACTACCGCAGAGGGTCTCACACAGGCGGCGATGCGCGGTACCGAGCGACCGCTGAGCCAGCAGGCCGAGCGGGAGTCCGCTGACGAGGGCGATAGCGGCGGTCTCGTTCCGGTCCCCGGATTCGGCGCGGCGACGGGCGTCGTCGCGGCGTTGGCGGCCGCCCTGTTGGCGGCCCGGAGGAGCTAGGGCCGATGTTTTTTATACGGGGACTGAGGATATGAACCCGAATACGGTGTCCCCGCGGTGAAATCATGTTGCAGGGATTGGACCAGTCGGAGTTCGGCGAGTTCGTGGCGGCCCTCTGGGAGCGGCAGGGCTGGCAAACACAGGTCAAGCGCGACGACGGACGGGTGTTCGTCGCGGTCCAGCGACCCGCGACCGGCGAGGAGGGCCTGCTGTGGGCCATCCCCGACAGCGAAATCGGCGGCCAACAGGTCCAGCAGTTCGCCTCGCTCTGCCAGCAGTACGAGGTGGACGAGTCGGCTATCGTCACCGCGGGCAGCATCTCCGACCACGCCAGCAAGGTCTCGGAGGGGTCGGGCGTCGAACTGCTCGACGGCGACGGAATCGCACAGATACTCCAGCGCAAGGAGTGGACGGACCTCGCAGAGCAGTACGGCGAGAGCGCCGAGACGACCGACTCGTCCAGCGAGAGCGGGGGCGACGACGACTCGCCGATAGACCGAGTACGGGCGGTCGGGACGCGCGCGTCGTCGTTCGTCTCCGGGGCGCTGGGCGGCGGAATCCCGACGAAACCCGTACTCGCCGTCGTGGTCGTCGTCGGCCTGTTGGCCACGGGCGTCCTCTTCGGTCCGTCGCTGCCCTTCCTCGGCGGCGGCGGTGGCGGTCCCGTCTCGGCCGAGTCGGTCGCGCCTGCCAACAGCACGACCACACTCAGCGTCACGTGGAACGCGAAAGTCGTGAACGAAATCGACCCCAACGAGAGCGACGGCAAAGCCTACTACCCGCCGGAGGGCGAGCAGTTCGTCCTCGTGAAGATGAGCATCAACAACACCGGCGAGCAGAAGGTGACGGTGAAACAGTCCGGGTTCAGACTCCGAACCGACGAGCGGACCTACCGCCATCAGCCACTCCACGACCTCGACGGCTTCGTGGACTTCCCCATCTCGCCGGGGAACCGCTACCCCGGATGGACGGTCTTCTCGGTCCCGGAGGGGACGACGGCCACCTTGACCTACGACTACAACGTCACCGACGACCCCGTCACGGTCGAGTTCTCCCGGGATTCGAGCATGCCCATCAACGTGACGCGCCGGTAATCCGCAGAACCGCAGCAGACTCTATTTGCGACCGGTTAACGCGACAATGGGCGGCAAGCTTTTGATGTCGCCGCCCCAATCCGGTCGTATGTGCCCTAACCGGGCCGTATTGCAAAGCGCCCTCGAACGCGGCGAACAGGAGGGCGGCAGCGTCGAGTTCAAAGAGCGACTCACCAAGGAACTCCACCTCGCCGAGGGCCGGATGGAGAGTCTCGCGGCCCAACTCCGCCATCGAGTGCTGTCCGGCGACGGCGAGGCCACGTACGTCGTGGGCGTGACCGACGACGGCGGTATCGCCGGAATCAGCCACGAGGACTTCTCGGAGTCGATGGACGTGCTGAGCCTGCTCGCCGAGGAGGCGGGCGCGCACATCGAGGACGTCCAGACGTGGGGCATCGCCGACGACGGGTCCGCGACCGAGCGCGACGAACTGTTCGTGAGCAACCGCAGCGAGGGCCACGACGCCGACGGACTGGTCGGCGTCGCCACCGTCCGCGAGGGCGCGATGCTCGACACCGACAGCGAACACATCGTGGTGGGGACGGCGGGCCACGTGGACCACGGCAAATCGACGCTGGTCGGCACGCTCGTGACCGGCCAACCCGACGACGGCGAGGGCGGCACGCGGGGCTACCTCGACGTGCAACCGCACGAAGTCGAGCGCGGCCTGTCGGCCGACCTCTCCTACGGCGTCTACGGTTTCGACGGCGAGGGACCGGTCCGGATGGACAACCCCCACCGGAAGTCCGACCGCGCTCGCGTGGTCGAGGAGAGCGACCGACTGGTCTCGTTCGTGGACACGGTGGGCCACGAACCGTGGCTCCGGACCACGATTCGGGGACTCGTTGGCCAGAAACTCGACTACGGCCTACTGACCGTCGCCGCCGACGACGGGCCGACCAAGACGACCCGCGAGCACCTCGGGGTCCTGCTCGCCACCGAACTCCCGACCATGGTGGCCATCACGAAGGCCGACATCGTGGACGACGAGCGCGTGGCCGAGGTCGAGCGCGAAGTCGAGCGCCTGCTGCGGGACGTCGGCAAGACGCCGCTCCGCGTCGAGCGCCACGGCGTGGACGCGGCGGTCGAGGAGATAGACGAGAACGTCGTGCCGGTCGTCACGACCAGCGCGGTCACGATGGAGGGACTCGACGCGCTCGACGAACTGTTCGAGCGCCTGCCGAAGACGACCGCCGACTCGGGCGAGTTCCGGATGTACATCGACCGGACCTACTCGGTGACGGGGGTCGGCGCGGTGGCCTCCGGGACCATCATGTCGGGCGAAGTCGAGGCGGGCGACGAACTCCTGCTCGGCCCGATGGCCGACGGCGCGTTCCGCGAGGTCGAAGTCCGGTCCATCGAGATGCACTACCACCGGGTGGACAAGGCCAAGGCGGGCCGCATCGTCGGCATCGCGCTGAAGGGCGTCCGCGAGGCCGACGTGGAGCGCGGGATGGTCCTGCTCCCCGCGGACGCCGACCCCCAGCCCGTCCGGGAGTTCGAGGCCGAGGTCGTGGTGTTGAATCACCCGACCCGCATCGGCGACGGCTACGAACCCGTCGTCCACCTCGAAACCATCAGCGAGGCCGCGGAGTTCCACCCCCGAGGCGGCCAACTCCTGCCGGGCGACTCGGGCGCTACCACGGTCCGGTTCAAGTTCCGGCCCTACCTCGTCGAGGAGGGTCAGCGGTTCGTCTTCCGCGAGGGCCAGAGCAAGGGCGTCGGCACCGTGACGGGACTGAATCCGGGCGACGACGCCGACGACTGACCCGTGGACCGAGACCGCGCCGTCGAACTGGCCACGATACTTCTCGCTGGCGTCCTGTTCGTCCTGAGTGCGATCGGTCTCGTCGTCGCGGTCCGCGGCGGCGACGGAGTCGTCTCGGCGCTGTTCGGGGTCTACCTCACGGGGCTCCTGCTCGCGGGCGTCCTCCGGGACGCGACGAACGCGCGGGGCTGGCAACTCGCGTTCTTCGGCGGCGTCGCGGTCTGGGGCGGCTACGAGTACGCGACTGCGGGCGACCTGTTCTCGCTGTTGCTCGCGGTGGTCGGAGTCGCGATGGTCGCCGCGAACCTGCGCGACCTCCGATAACACTGAGACACCGACGCTTTTTACGTCAGCGTTCGCACACTCCGGCATGGCCCGACGCCCTCCCGAACGAGCGCAGCTCGACGTCACGGCGCTCTCGAAAGTTCTCGTGAGTCTGCTCTTTCTGGCCGCGCTGGCGGCCGCGGTCTCGCAGGTTCTGGCCGGAGACTTCGATACCGATTCACTGCTGACCAACGTGGCCTCGCTCTACGTCACCGGGACGCTCGCAGTCGGTGTCTTCCGCGGCGCGACGGACGCCCGGCGCTGGCAGGCCGCCTTCTTCGGCGGACTGGCCGCCTTCGGTCTGGTCCAGTACCTCGCGTCTGGCGACCGATTCCACCTGCTGTCTATGGTCGCAGGTGGGGCGATGATTCTGGGCCTCCTGTTCGACGTTTTCCCGGAGTAACTACCGCCACGGCACCTCTCGGAGTTCCGCGAGCGACGGCAGCGAGTAGTGCGGTGCAGGGTCCGGTTCCGCGTCCGCCTCGGCGGGCACCCAGACCGACTGCAGTCCCGCCGCGTGCGCCCCGGCCACGTCCGACGACAGGGAGTTGCCGACGTGGACCGCGCGGTCGGCCGCGGAGTCCAACTCCGTCAGCGCGACCTCGAAGGGTTCGGGGTCGGGTTTCGCGGCGGCGTCGTGGCCCGCGAACACCACCGTCTCGAAGCGGTCGGCCAGTCCCGCGGCCTCCAGTTTCGTGGTCTGCATCTCCGGCGGACCGTTGGTCACGACGCCGAGCGCGTGGTCGTCGGCCAGCGCGTCCACGACTTCGACCGCGCCCGGCAGGCACTCGACCCGCGACTGGTCGCGCTCCGCGGCGAAGGCGTCGGCGACCCGGCGGCCGAGGTCGGGGTCGCGCCCGTGACCCTCGGCGATTTCCGCGAAGCAGTTCGCCCGGCCCTCGACGATGGAGACGCCGGGACCGAGGTGGTCGCCGAATCGGTCGAGGTACTCCGTCACGTCGAAGAACGGTTCGACGCCCGCGGACTCGAAGGCGAGGTCGAGCAGTCGCTCGGTCGAGCGCTCGTACTCCACCAGCGTCCCGTCGAGGTCGAAGAGGACCGCGTCCACCTCGCCGGACGTTCGGTCGGCGGCGACTCGGTCGCCGGACGCGGAGTCGTCCGAGGTGGAATCGTCGGTAAGCGCGGATTCGTCGTCGGAGGTATGGTCGTCCGCGGACATGTCGTCTATCGGCTGTCAGACCGCACGGTGAAAAATCGTGTCGATAGCCGACCGCACGGGTTCCGAAAGAGGCCAACCATTAAGTCGAGGCTGTGATAACTGAAACCGAATGGCTGGCGAAGATGTCGGCGAGTCGTCGGATGCGCCCGGCGATTCGCTGGAGGGGTGGCTCGACCGGAAGGCCGAGGAGTTGGGCGTGAGCCGAAGGGAACTGCTCGCGCGCCTCCGCGACGGCGACGCCGAGGGCGACGACGGCGAGGCGTTCGCCGCGCTGCGCCGGGAGTTCGGCGAGCGCCTCTCGGCCACGCAGGAGGAGTTCGAGACCCAACTGACCGAGGTGGAGACGGACCTCGCCGACGCCGAGAGCGACTTCGAGGAGAAGATTCAGGACGTGCGCGAGCGGGTGGTGCAGGTCAAACGCGAGACCGACGGGAAGGCCCCCGCCGACCACGACCACGACGACCTCCGCGAGCGGACCGAGGCGGTGGCCGACCGGGCCGACCGCCTCGCCGACGAACTCGACGCGCTGTCCGAGACGGTCTGGGACCTCGACGAGCGGGTCGAGAACGGGTTCGAGAACTACGAGGACGTGCTGGAGTACCTGACCGACGCGACCGACGACATCGAGACCAAACTCGCGACGCTGGCGGAGGTGACCGTCGAGTTGCGCGACCAGACCGAGACGCTGACCGCGCGTCACGCCGCGCGGGCGGCGGCCGACGAACTCGCCCACCTCGCCAACCGCCGGGGCGTCGAGAGCGCGAAGTGTGGCCACTGCAAGGAGACGGTCCACGTCGGCCTGCTGGCCGAACCGAAGTGCCCCCACTGTGCGAGTACGTTCAACGACGTGGAACCCAAGCAGGGGCTGTTCGGGTCGGCCAAACTCGTGGTAGGCGACCCGCCCGCGCTGGAGGGCGAGCGCGCCGACTGGGACCTCGGGAGCGTGACGGACGCCGACGGCCCGGACGTCGGCGACGAACTCGACGACATCCTCGGGGAGGACGGCGACGAATGAGCGACGACGACCAGAGCGACGATGGTGAGAGCGAACAGCGCCGTGACCGCGACGAGCGCGACCGCCCCGACGAACCGCTCGGCGACCTCGCCGCGGAGGTCCGGAAGCGAACCGGAAATCGGCGACCGGCCGACCGTCACTCGGAAGACCGGCCCTCGAACGACCGTCTCCCAATCGACAGCGCCTCGACCGACTCGCCCGAGTCGGCGGACGGCGCCGACAGGGACGGCCCGCTCGCCGACGTGGCCGCGGAAGTGGACGAACGGCGGCGCGAGGGTACGGACGAGGCCGACGCCTTCGAGTCGGTCGAAGTCGGGGCGTTGGACGGCGAGGAACTCTGGGACCGGTTGGCCGAGGCCGAGGACGACGCCGACGGGCCGACGGTGACGGTCGCGTCCGACGCCGCCGACCCGACCGAACCCGCCGCCGACCGCGACGTGCGGACGATTCCCAAGGCGACGTGTCACGGCTGTCCGCACTTCGGCGACCCGCCGGAACTCGCCTGCACCCACGAGGGGACCGAGATTCTGGCGATGCCCGACACCGACCACTTCCGAGTGGCCGACTGCCCGGTGGTGGTCGAGGGCGAGGAGGACATCGGCGACATCACCGCCGGGAACGCGGACGGCGGGGAGTGACGGCCGACCGGATTATCCCGACCGAGCGCCAACTCGGACCGTGTTCCAGAATCTCGGCGAGGTGGCACTGAATCTGGTCGAGCAGTACGGCTACCTCGCGGTGGCGCTGTTCACGTTTCTGGAGGCGTCGCTGCTGTTTCCGCTCCTGCCGAGCGAGGTCGTCGTGCCGGGCGCGGCGGCGCTCCTCGTCGGCGGTCCCGCGACGTTCGCGCTGTTCGTCGCGTCGGTCTGCGTCGGCACGACGGCGGGGAGTCTGTTCGCGTTCCACGTCTTCGGCGAGCGCGGGCGCTCTGCGCTCTCGGGCCGGGGCGGTCACCTCCGGATGTCGGAGGAGCGACTGGAGCGCGCGACGGGGTGGTTCCGGCGGTGGGGCGAGAGTTCGGTCCTCTGGGGCCGCCTGCTCCCGATTCTGCGGTCGGTGGTCTCGGTTCCCGCGGGTCTCGCCGGGATGGCCCGCTGGAAGTTCACGCTCTACTCGGCGACGGGCGCGCTGGCGTTCGGGGCACTCGTGGCGATAGCGGTGGAGACCGGACTGAGTCTGGTCGGCATCGCGTGACGGGGAAATCGCTCCACCCGGCCAGCGCAACGGACGCACAAAGTTCCGGAGAGCGCCCGAGCGTGTCGCTTATCAGGAACCGACCGCTACACTCGGTCATGCAATTCTGCGACGAGTGCGGTTCCATGATGAAGTCCATGGGGTCCAAGATGGTCTGTACGAACGACGACTGTCAGGACACCACCGACAAGGACGAGGAGAAGGCCGCGGAGTTCGTCTCGACCGAGGAACAGGGCGACTCCGAGGTGATAGAGACCTCAGAGGACGCCAACTTCGAGGGCAAGCCCACCGCCGACGACGTGATTTGCGACGAGTGCGGCCACGGGAAGGCGTGGTACACCATCAAGCAGACCGGGGCGGCCGACGAACCGCCGACGCGCTTCTTCAAGTGTCAGGAGTGCGGTTACCGCTGGCGCGAATACAGCTAGACGCGCCGTACTGACCGAACAGTCGGAACAGTCGTGTACTCGCGGGCGTTCTCCCCGGCGAAATACTCACCCCACTGCGACCGTAACGAACGATAATGGCGCTCATCGGCAGGGTCGAAACCGACTCTCAGCCCGGACAGGGGGCACTTCAGACCGTCCCGGAGATGGTACTGCGACTCGAAGACATCCGCTCGGACCACGACAGCGAGTGGCGAGTCATCTTCTGGGCGTCCGGCGACGACTTCGAGGCGTACGAGGCCGCGTTCGCCGACGACCCCGACGTGGCGGACTACGAACTCCTGACCGAACTGCCGAACCGGCGCCTCTATCGCGTCACGCTCGCCGAGGAGACCAACCAGCGAGCGCTCCACCCGATAGTGGTCGAACAGGACATCACGATTCTCGACCTCACGATGACGGCCGAGAAACTGCGCCTCCTCGCTCGCTTTCCGTCGCGCGAGGCGCTGGCCGCGTTCCGCGACGCCTGCCACGAGCGCGACATGGAGTTCCACCTCGAACAGCTCTACGACGAGGAGTCGGTCACGAACGACGGAGGCGTCGAGAGTCAGTACGGCGTCACGGAACCCCAGCGCGACGCGCTACTGCGCGCGCTGGAGGCAGGCTACTTCGACGTGCCGCGCGGGACGAAGATGGCGGCGATAGCCGACGAGATGGGCGTCTCGACCACGGCGCTGTCGAGGCGACTCCGACGCGGCCAGCGCAACCTCCTTCGGAACACTCTCGCTCAACAGACGAATACTTAAACCGTTGACTGGGTGAACGCCGCGGTGTTCGGTCGTCGGAACCGTACGCTATCCCATGACATCTACGAGTAACGCCAGCGACGGATGGCAGACCGAGGATACGTACTACTACCGAGCGTCGGGCGGCGAACCGCTTTCGGAGGCGGTCGTCGCCGCGGTCGCGGCGTTCTCCGACCGGAGTTCCGTGGGGAGCGACGCCGACGAGGCGCTCGAACCGCTCTACGGGACGATAGACCCAGACGCGCTCGACGTAATCTTCCGTGATACGACCGACGAACCCCGGTCGGGCACGGTCGAGTTCGCGTACAGCGGCCACGACGTGACCGTCAGAAGCGACGGACTCGTAACAGTCACCGAACAGTAGTGGCGTCGTCGCTCGACCGGTGACGCGGACGCATTGACGCCGCTGGGGTCAGCCTCGGCCGTCCGACCGCGACCCACGACCGCTGTCGTCTCGTTACTTCGTTCGCCCCTACGTCCCTCACCGTCGTCTACCATCGCTGGGAGTTCACCTCGCTCGCGGAGAAGTCGGAGACGGGGCACTGGTGGAACCGCGAGCGCGTCGGGGGCTACGTCCGACCTGCCCCGGCAGACGACCTGCGGACCGGACGCCGGATGCGTCGGCGCGGCGGTCGTTAATCGCGCCGGTCGGACTCCCCGCTCGCTGGCGGCGTCTTCGAGACGACCTGTCCGAGGAGGCCGCGGTGGTCCGCGACCTGCCGGTAGACGTTCTCTCGGAGGCGGTCGTAGTCCTCGAAGTTGCGGAGGAATCGGACGACTTGCGTCAGGTCGTCGCGGACCTCCGACCGGACTAACGCCTGTTCGAGCGACTCCCCGCAGGAGTACACTTCGCCGTCGGCCAGCAGGTGCGAACACTCCTCGTAGTCGTCGGGCAGTCGCTCGCGCTGTTCGTCGGTGAGTTGCGAGAACCCGACGATTCGGAGGTCCGACCGCCGCTCGAAGAAGTCGGCCCACCACGTGCAGAACCCGCAGTCGTCGTCGTAGACGAGCGTCGCGTCACTCATGGGCGAGCGAACGGGCGTCGGGAACTAATTCCTGCTGGAATCGTCCCTCGGCAGTCGTCGGCGTCGCGCGCAAGTTACCTATCGTCAGTGTTTCGAGAACCGCGTCTTCAGGTCGAAGCCCGAATTCAAGTTACAGCAAACGCCAAGGTATAAATATCGGCGCTGAATGTCTGACAGTGGAACAATGGGAGCGGACGTGACGGACCTCGTGGAGACAGTAACCTCGTCCGAGGAACCTACCGAAGTCGAGAGCATCTCGAACCACGAGTTGCCCGCCGAGATTCGAGCGCTGATAGACGAGTACGACGCCTTCGAGGGAAGCCGAGACCCGTTCCTCTGGAAGTGGGTCCACCGACTGACGCCCCACTTCACGTTCTCGTTCGTTCCCGACGACCGCGTCACCGAGGTGCGGACCGCCAAGACCCTCGGCACCGTCTTTATCACGATTCTCGACGACTTTCTGGAGAAAGACCGCGACCAAGAGACGTTCGACGAGGCGGCCAAGATTCCCCGCTCGGCCTACGAGATGGACCCCGACAGGGAAGGGGTCCAGTCCGAGCAGTTGCGATTCGCGAAGCGAGTCTGGGACGACCTCCGAGACGTTCTCGACGACGCGCCCCGGTCGGAGTTCTACCTGCCGCTGTTCCGGTTCGACACCCAGCAGGCGGTGGACGCGATACGGTACTCCTATCTACTCGGGCGGTATCCCGAACTCGCCAACTACCGGGAGTTGACCCTCCACGAGTCGCACAACGTCATGATGTTCGCGTACGCCGACATCGACCTGATGTTCTCGCCGGTGCTCCCGACCGACGACTTGGCGCAACTCCGGCGCATGGTGTGGCAGGCCCAGATGATGGCCCGCATCGGCAACTGGGTGGCGACGTGGGAGCGCGAGATTCGGGAGACCGACTTCAGTTCGGGTCCCGTCGTCCACGCGCTCGAAGAGGGACTGCTGACCTACGACGAACTCGACCGACTCAGAGACGACCCCGAGTACCGCGAGGAGGTCGTCGAGCGACTCAGAGACGCCGACGTGGACGCGGCCTTCTTCGAGCGATGGCAGCGCCACTACGAGGAACTCGAACGACTCGCCGCGGACCTCTCGACCGTCGACGCCACGTCGTACGTCGAGGGGATGGAGACGGTCCTCCGGTACTTCATCTGGGGCAAAGGTCGGGTGTGAGGTCGGCGGCCAGAGTCACTCCGTCGGACGCGTGACCTCCACGTAGGGCGCGGTCTCGACGTGGTTGACGACGCCCATCGACTTCGTGGTCCCGGCGATGGACTTCTCGGCCTCGATGTACTGGATGTCGTTCTCGTGCTTCCACGTCCGGTACATGTGCTGGGCGTCGTAGACGAAGAACTCCGCGAGGTTCGTCTCCATGGTCTCGGGGTTGTGGATGTACGTCACGGTGTCCTCCTCGAACGAGACGTTCTCGCGCGCCCAGTAGTAGAGTTCCCGGACCTGCGGCGCGTCGAACCACCGGAGGAACGCCTCGGTGTACACCAGCGCGAGGACGGGCCGGTCGCGCCGGTTCGTGATGTCCCGCAGCACGCGCTTGACGAACGCCATCGACGCGGTCGTGCTCTTGCTCATGAGTCGACTGAGCAGGCCGCTGGACGACGCCGCGTAGACGTTCCGGTGGTCGGCGTAGGCGCCCCAAGCGTTGAACGAGTCGAGGACGAACAGCGAGTCCGAGTCGAGCAGGGCCGGAATTTCGTCCTCGTCGGCCGGGAGCATCGACTCGAACCGGGTCGGCGCGAGCGACGGCGACGGAACCAGCCAGATGCCCATGCCCGAGTCGATGGCGCTGGCGGCCATGCCGACGACCAGTCCGTCCACGAACGCCCGGCCGTCGTGTTCGAAGAGGACTCCGCTCCCCTTGGTGAGACCGCCGCTTATCTCGTCGAGACCGTCGAACCCGGTCGATATCACGTCGTTTCC
This sequence comes from Halorussus aquaticus, assembly GCF_024218795.1. Lineage (GTDB taxonomy): Archaea > Halobacteriota > Halobacteria > Halobacteriales > Haladaptataceae > Halorussus > Halorussus aquaticus. The sequence continues at coordinate 189,415 of NZ_CP100400.1, read as the reverse complement.
GATGCCGAAGTCGTGGGTCCGGTTCTGGGGCGTCAGGAACACGCCGTCGTCGCCGATGCCGAGTTCGTACTCGCGGGTGTCGTGGTCCACGCCGCGCATCTTCACGACCCGGAGGAACCGGCGCGGGTTCCCCTCGACCGGACTCCGCCGGAGGCGAACGACGCCGTGCGTCGAGAACTCCAGAACCGTTCCCGGCGCGAGTCTGTCGTCCGAGTCGTCGCCGGAGACCAGCGATTCGGCCGTGAGTAGCGACGTCGCCCCGAACTCGTCGGTGAACAGTCGAACGAGGTCGAGGATGGCGCGCTGGAAGAAGTGCGAATCGTCGCGGATACCCGCGAGACTCGCCGTGCTGTCGAAGACGACCCGGTCGCAGGGCGCGAACCGCGAGAGGTACTCCTCGACGTACTGCATCTCGAACGGCGCGGAGTACCCCTCGCCCAGAACCTCGTCGCCGTCCGTGGTCTGCATCGTCAGGTTCTGCTCGCCCTCCTCGATGGTTCGCCCGGTCCGGGCGTGGACGTGGACGATGGTCAGGTTCGGATGGTCGAGTTCGAAGTCGAACCCCTCGAACGACGACCGGAGTTCCTCGGCCGTCTGCTCGGTCGAGACGTAGAGACATCGGTCGCCGTCTGCCAGTCCCGCTTGGAGGAACTGCATCCCCAGCGTACTCTTCCCGACGCCCGGCCCGCCCGAAATCAGTATCGACCGATTTTCCGGAAAACCGCCGTCGAGGATTCGATCTAGAACGTCGCTCCCGGTAGAGACGGACATTTCTCGTTCGCTTCGGTACCGCGGCTTGAACTTAACACTTTACTTCGGTGGATTCACCGAAGAACACTAGTTAAAATAGCTTTTGGCCGATACACCCTCGGCCGAGATACGGGCACACATTAACTCGGATTCGAGTGGCAATTTTCACGGGTTCCCGACGTTTTAGCCCCACCGGCACGAACAGCGTGGTATGCAACTTCACGCCAGAGACGTGGGTCGAGACGTCCGCGAACTCGGCGCACTTCTCGGAGACGTACTGGAAGCCCAGACCTCGGCCGAGGCGTTCGACGTGGTCGAGTCGGTGCGCACCGAAGCCATCGACTACCGGCGCGAAAACGTCGAGAGCCGCGACGCGCTACGGGCCGAACTCGCCGACTTACCGCCCGAGCGCGCCGGTATCGTCGCCCGCGCGTTCGCCACGTACTTCGAACTCATCAACCTCGCCGAGGAACGCGAACGGGTGCGGGCCATCCGGGAGGGGTCCCAGAACGGAACCTTAGCCGACAGCGTCGCCGACACCGCAGAGACGCTGGCCGAGGCGGGCGCGGACGAGGCGGAGGTCCAACAGGTACTCGACGACGTGCTGGTCGAACCGACCTTCACCGCCCACCCGACCGAGGCCCGGCGCAAGACGGTGAAGGCGAAACTCCGCGCGGTCGCCGACGACATCGAGACGCTGGACGAGCGACGACTCACCGACCGCGAGGAGTCGGCCGTCGAGCGCGACCTCGAAGCCGAGGTCACGAGTCTGTGGCAGACGCCACAGGTCCGCGAGCGCAGGCCGGAGGTCACCGACGAGGCGCTCAACGTCCAGTGGTACCTCGAAAATACGCTGTTCGACGTGGTGGGCGAGGTGTACGACGAACTGGAGCGCGAACTGGGCGAGGAGTTCGACTCGCTGGACATTCCCAAGCTCTTCGAGTTCCGGTCGTGGGCCGGGAGCGACCGGGACGGCAATCCGTTCGTCACTCCCGACGTGACCGCCGAGACGCTCGAACGCCAGCGCGAGGTCGTGGTGTCGCGCTACCGCGAGGAGTGCAAGCGCCTCTCGGGCGTCCTCAGTCAGGACGACGGGAGCATCGCCGTCAGCGAGGAGTTCGAGGCGCGCCTCGACGCCGACCGCGAGCGCCTGCCCGGCGTCGCCGCGGAGGCCGAGGAACGCTACCCCCACGAACCCTACCGCCAGAAGCTGAAACTGATGCGCGAGCGCCTCGACCGGGTGGGCGACGTGCGGCCCGGCGGCTACGACCACAGCGACGAACTGCTGGCCGACGTGGACGCCATCGCCGAGAGCCTTCGGGAGAACGGCGCGGGGGTCGTCGCCGAGGACAAGGTGGACCCCTTCCGGCGGCGGGTCGCCACGTTCGGTCTCTCGCTGGCGAGTCTCGACCTGCGCGACCATCAGAAGAACCACACCGAGGCGGTCGGCGAGGCGCTGGCGCGGGAGGGCGTCGAGTACGAGGCGATGGACGAGGACGAGCGCGTCGAGACCCTGACGGAGGCCATCCTTCAGGACGACCCGATTATCGACGTGTCGGACACCGACAACCTCTCGGACACCGCGAGTCGCGTCCTCACGCTGTTCGACCGGACCGCCGACTGGCAGGCCGAGTACGGCGTCGAGGCCATCGACACCTACTGCATCAGCATGACCGAGGAGCCGAGTCACGTCCTCGAAGTCCTGTTTCTGGCCGACCAAGCCGGAGTCGTGGACCTCCCGGGGTACTCGGGACTCGACGTGGTACCCCTGCTGGAAACCGAGTCGGCGCTGTCGGGCGCGCGCCGAATCATGGGCACGCTGTTCGAGAACGACGCGTACGCGGCCGCGGTCGAAGCCCGCGGCGGAACGCAGGAAATCATGCTCGGGTACTCGGACTCCAACAAGGAGAACGGCTTCCTCGCGGCCAACTGGAGCCTCTACCGCAACCAGAAGCGCCTCGCGGCCATCTGCGACGACTACGACGTGCGCATGCGCCTGTTCCACGGCCGCGGCGGGTCCATCTCTCGGGGCGGCGGTCCGATGAACGACGCCCTGCTCGCGCTCCCCAACGAGACGGTGACCGGCGAGGTCAAGTTCACCGAGCAGGGCGAGGCCATCGCCGAGAAGTACGCCAACCCCCGCATCGCCGAGCGCAACCTCGAACAGATGCTCGACGCTCAGTTGCGCGCCCGCCACGAGGCCATCCGCGACCCCGTCGAGGAGGTGCCCGACGAGTGGGTCGAGGCGATGGAGACCGCGGCCGACGCCGCGCGCGACGGCTACCGGGACCTGCTCGAAACCGAGGGGTTCGTCTCGTACTTCGAGGACGCGACGCCCATCGAGGTCATCGAGGAACTCAATCTCGGGTCGCGCCCGGCCTCCCGGTCGGGCGAGCGCACGGTCGAAGACCTCCGGGCGATTCCGTGGGTGTTCTCGTGGACGCAGGCCCGGTGCATCCTCCCCGGGTGGTACGCGCTGGCGGAGGGGCTAGACGCCTACCTCGACGACGGGGGTGACGTGGCGACGCTCCGAGAGATGTACGCCGAGTGGCCGTTCTTCCGGACGACGCTCGACAACGCCGCGTTGGCGCTGGCCCGGACCGACCTCGAAATCGCGAGCGAGTACGCCCGACTCGCGCCCGCCGACCGCCGGGAGGCGTTCTTCCCCCGAATCGAGTCCGAGTACGACCGCGCGGTCGAACTGGTGACCGAGATCACGGACCGGGACAGTCTGCTCAAGCGCGAGTGGCTCGAAGGGAGTCTGGAGCGGCGCAACCCCTACGTGGACCCGCTCAACCTGCTCCAGACTCAGTTGCTCTCACAGTCGCACCTGACGCCCGAGGAGGAGCGCACGCTGCGACTGACCGTCAAGGGAATCGCGGCCGGGATGAAGAACACGGGGTAGCGTCGCGCGCGCCCAAACCGACCGTCCTCAGAGCTTCGAGACCGTCTCGTCGAGTTCGGATATCATCATCACCTGTTCCTCGGTCGCGGCGGCGATGGTGTCCACCTCCTCGGACACCCGGTCGGCCTTCGCGGCGGCGTCGTCTATCATGCTCGCGACCTCCTCGGTGCTGGCGGCCTGCTGGTCGGTCGCGTCGGTGATTTCGCCCATCCCGGTCGCGGTCTCGGTCGCGGCGTCCACGATGCGCTCTAACTTGTCGCCGGTCTGCTCGACCGCGTCCACCGTGTCGGCGATGGACCGCTCGCTCTCGCCGAGACTGTCGAGGGTGCTCTGGGCGCGGTCCTCGATGCGCTCGACCATCGACTCGATTTCGGCGGCGCGGTCCTGTGACTCCTCGGCGAGCGTCTTGACCTCCTCGGCGACCACCGCGAACCCGTCTCCGGCCTCGCCCGCGCGGGCGGCCTCGATGGAGGCGTTGAGCGCGAGCAGGTTGGTCTGGTCGGCCACGTCGTTTATCATGTCCACGGCGTCGCCGATCTCCTCGACCGCGTCTTGAAGGGCCTGAGCGTCCTCCACGATGCTCTCGCGGGTCTCGTCGGTCTCTCTGGTCGCCTCGATGGCGCGCTGGCCGAGTCGCTGGCCCTCCTCGGCGAGTTGCTGGGCCTCGCGACTCTGCTCGCCGACCTCCTCGGCGCTGGCCGCTATCTCCTCGATGGTGGCGCTCTGCTTGGACACCTCGCTGGCGATCTGGCTCATCTGGTCGGACTGCTCGTCGGTGAGTTGGCTTATCTCTTGGGCGCTCGCGTTGACCTCCGCGGTCGAGTCGTCGAGGTCCGCCACGGTCGCGCGGGTCCGGTCGCCGATGGCGTCGGCGCGTTCGAGGTCCTGCTCCAGTTGTTCGGCGTCCTCGCGTAACGCCTCGACTTCCGAGCGCGTCTCGGCGTCGCCGAGTTCGTAGGCGTCGAGACCGACGCTCACGTCGAGCGCGAACAGTCGCGCTAACGACGTGACCTGTTCGAACGTCTCGCCGACGCGAGCGTCCACCTGCTCGACCAGCGCGTCGATGCTGTCGCCTTCCGAGTCGTCGCCGACGACCGCGCCGCCGTCGGTCTCCGCCTCGGTCTCGCTCGGCGCGAGTTCTCTGACGGTCTGCTCGACCTCCGCCCGCAACGTCTCTCGCAGCGCGGGCAGGACCGCCTCGAACCACCGGGCGTGACCGCAGAGATACGCCGACGGCGGAAGGTCGAGTTCGTCGTGGGCCGCGCCGAACCGTCCCCGCTCGGCGAAGAAGTCGGCATCGTACGTCTCTCCGGCCGTGCGGCCGATTCTGGAGTCGGCCGAACCCGTGCCGAGGTCGGTCAGCGACGCGCCGAGGTCGGCCAGCGCCGCGGCCTGCTCGTCGTCCACGTCTTCGCGGGGCGCGTACGCATCCCGGAGTCGGTCGGCGACTGCACCGTCTCGCTCGTCGAACGGGAGCGACGAGAGCGCGTCGGCGTCGGCCGCGTCGAAGCCGACCAGCGATTTTCGGGCGTCGAGTTCCGCCGACGAGACGGCCACGGTCGGTGCCGCCTCCTCGAATATTCCAGACATTTTGTTGCTTGCTTAGTGTACACGATTGTATTTAAATTATTCCCGTCTCCGACGACGGCGACAACCGTTACGAACGTCGATACTGTGACTCCCAACGGTGGGAAAATGAGCGACGAACACGACACGAATCTCGACCGGCGGAGTTTCCTGAAGAACAGCGCAGTGGGAGCGTTCGGCTTCACAGGGTGGGCCGTGCAGGACGGAGACGGACAGGACGGAGAGAACGGTAGTGGTGACCGACCGCTCTACGTCCGCCGGATGGTGTTCCCGTTCCCGGAGCGACTCGACGGGGACCTCCGGCGGAAGATAATCATCATGACCGACCGGAAGGACACCCGCCCGGACTCGCTAGAGGACGTGAACGTGGACGCGGTGGACAACTGCAACTTCAGCGGCGACTGGCCGCCCGCGGAACTCAACGTCTGGGAGGGAATCATCGTGGACTGGAAGAACGCCGGAAGGATGGTGGGGTTCTACGGCGGGAACCCGACCGTGGAGGCGACGCAGTTGGTCGAGCGCAACACCATCTTCGTCGAGAACCAGCCGACGAACATCCCGCTCGGGACGCCGTTCATCGTCGACACCGTGGACAAGTGTCCCGGCGACCTCGTGGGCGTCGAAGCCACCAAGGTGCCGGGAATCGAGGTCCAGACCGGCCCGGGCGAGAGCACGGGCGAGGCCACGAACGACAGATAAGTCGCTGTCAGACCGGCTCCAGTCCGGACTGCCAGTCGTCCGGTCGTTTTCTCCGGCGGTCGTCGAGGCACTCCGGGAAGCGAACGCTTTTAGCGCGCCGCGGACCGAACCGGAACCGTGCGCGAGCGACCGAACCGACGCGCCCGCCCGGAGGTGCGACGATGAGCGCGGACGACGCGAGCGAGACGCGAGTCGAGGTGTACCCCGGACGGGAAGCTATCGTGGAGTTCGACCTCGACCTCACCTTCGAGTGCGTCGAGGAGTGTACGTGGTGCTGTCGCCACGGCGTCCTGCTGTACGACGAGGACTTCTTGGAACTGGCCGAACGCGCGGACCTGAGCGCGGCGACGACCCAGTTCCGAGGGGAAGACTTCGTGATTCGGGAGGAGAAAGACCGCGACGACCACGTCGCCGACGACGGCGCGGCCTGCTACTTCCTCCGGGAGGACGGTCTCTGCGAACTCCACGCCGAACACGACTGGAAGCCGACGCGATGCTCGGTGTTCCCGCTGGCGGTGTCTCTCGAAGACGGCGAGATTCACGTCACCACCCGCGACGAGGCGTGGGAACACTGCGAAGGGATGAACGTGAGCGAGCGCCGGGTCGTCGAGAATCTGGACGCGTTCCTGCCGGAGTACCTCTGGGAACTGGACGACCCGGACACGAAGCGCGAACTCTGACCGGCGACTTCGTTCGCACTCGACCCGTGTCACCGCGTCCGGGTATCTGGCTCACTCCGCCGCTTCGTCTATCTCCTGATGGACGACCCAGAATCCGATGAGGAGGCCCAGCAGCAGGACGACGTAGACGCCAGCGATGGTGATGGCCTCCGTGGGACCGTAATCGTCGGGCTTGAAGGTGATAATCTGGCGCACGACCGCGATGAGACCCGCGTGTATCACCGCCATGACGACGCTCTGGGATTCCACGTACGCGACGACCGTCTGGTAGAGTTCGACGATGACGAACAGGTAGAGCACGATGTCGATGCTCGACCGGACGAGCGAGAGCGTCGCCGTCGTGTCGGTCACGTCGCGGACGAGTATCGACCGACCGATGACGAAGCCGAGGTTGACGACGCCGAGCAGGAGTAAGAGGGCCAGAAACGCCGCTATCACCGTCTGAAGAATCGTGATACCGCGTTCGAGCAGCCCCGTAAATCGGGTCGCCTCTATCCGGTCCATTCTGATGTAAGCGTCTCGGTCGCCCGGCGGAAGTCAGTTCCGCCCGGAAACCGCTCGAAGTCCGCGGGAGCGCTCGATACGCTTCCGAGAGACGTACCGTCCCGACGGGTCCCTCGCCGCTGGTCTCGTCCCGTAGACTCCCCTGCCAAGGTTCAAATACGGAGGCGCGACCAGTCCCGCCCGGACGCCTCGCGCGGTCGTCCGGAACCCGGCCCGGGGACCGCCAGTCCGACTACCCCGAGAGGGCTGAGCTAGACACCGAGTAGACGGGATCTGTGCGCCACTAACAACGTAGAATCGAGGTCGCGCGCTCCCAACCCGTCTGACTGCGTAGCGTGCCGTCTCGGCTGTCGGACGTATCCCACTCGGTCGAGCGTCAAGACGGGAGCGGACACAGACTCGCGGTCAGCACCGCGGTTTCGTCGGTCTCGTTGCGCGCGCCGTGGACCGCCCCGCGTTCGTGGAGGACCACGCCCGGGGCCTCGACGACTTCCTCGTCGTCGCCCTGTATCACGGTCACCGTACCGTCGAGGACGTGGAAGACGTTGGTCGCGTCGGCGTGGTCGTGGGCCGAGAGTTCCGCGCCGGGACCGAGCGCGAACGCCTTGACCAGCACGTCGTCTGTCACGGCCAATTCCGCGTCGAGAACCTCGCCCTCGTCGGGGTCGAGGTCGGGATAGCGGTCGAGTGCCATGCCGCGGCAAACGCGTCGGCGGCCCTTAAAAGTCGGTCCGGCGAGTCGGTTGCGGAGTCGGATAGCGGCAGCGTCGAACGCGATAAGTCCCGTACGTAGTCTGTAGCAAAGCGTGGGACGCAACCGAGAGGCCGGGTAGAGTCGAGTCTGAGCTATCGGTCGAATCGAAGTCGGCCGGGGCCGGGTCTGCCCGGCCGGGCGGTCGCCCCGAGAAAAGCGGGACGACCGCGTGGTTCGCAAGGGATAGCGCAGTCCGGCGGTCGATGGGTGCGGACGTGTGCCTCTGACGCGGCCAGATAGGAACGACGAGCGGACGCCGAGGCGGTCGGCCGTGGCGCTGACGGAAACCGGGCCGGTGGGCGGGTCCGGCCCGGCCGGGTGTGTGCGTCGTCGCTCGTCGCGCCGGGATGTGCGGTTGCGGTCGGACGCGCACCGCCGGGAGCGGAAACGACAGTGCGCCGGTCGCTACGACCGCATCAGTTCCAACGGTCGCGTCCCACTTCAACCGCGGCGACCGTCCAGATGGTTCAGGTCCGTTCACTGCCGGGATGAACGGTTGTGAACAGTTTAACTGCCGCGTAGGGGACCCGGCGGAGACTCAAGCACGGACTGAACCGAGAGAAGCCGGACGTACGGTTCGCGGTCTCGTTACGTTCGGTGTTCGCCCACGAACCCGGTCGAGAAGGCGATCCACGCCAACACGCTCACGAACAGAATCGGCGGCAGGATAGCGAACCCCCAGAGCGGATCGACGCCCCACGCGAGCAACAGTACGACGTCCGCCAGTCCCAGCGCCAAGAACGGCAGGACGGCCAACGCCGCCCGCGTCCGGTTTATCGACCCCGAGGACGGGAAACGGTTCTCCATGTTCGGAACAGTGGTCCGGACGGACAAAAAGTGCCCGCTCGCCAGTAGGGAGACCGCGTCCGCATCACGCCTCGTGAGGACCGTCTGTCGGAGCGGGTTCGCGGGGAACAGTGCTTTGACGAATGGTAACGTACGACTCGGTATGGCAACTGCGACCCAACTCGAAGCCGACCCCGGCACCGAAATGGGCGTCTGGTGGCTCGACCTCGGCGGCGTCAACGCCTACCTCGCAGACGACCACGGCGACCTCGTGTTGGTCGACGCCGGAACGCCGCGGAACGCCGACCAGATTCGGGACGGCATCCACGAGGCGGGCTATCGAGTCGCGGACGTGGCGCGCGTCCTCGTCACGCACTACGACTTGGACCACGTCGGCGCGCTGTCGAAACTCGGTCTCGACGCGCCGGTGTACGTCGGCCGGGCCGACGCCGAGATACTGGTCGGACGCCGGAAACCCGACTGGCGGAACCACAAGGGACTGCTCCAGCGGGTGAGCGACGCCCTCGTCTCGGTGCCCGACCTCCCCATCAGACCGGTCGAGGACGGCGACGAAATCGGGAGTTTCACCGCCTACCACACGCCGGGCCACTCGCCCGGCCACACGGTCTACGTCTCGGAGGACCCGAGCGTGGCGTTTCTGGGCGACCTCGTTCGCGAGAGCGACGGCCGACTGGAGGCCTCGCCGTGGGCGATGAGCTACGACACCGACGCGGTAAATCGGAGCGTTCGGCGGTTGGCCAGCGGCGTGCCCGACTTCGAGATGGCCGCGATGGGGCACGGGACGCCCATCATGCGCGGAGGCAGCGAGCGACTGCGGGAGTTGTCCGAGCGAGTGTAGCGAGTTGGGGACGGTTCCACACCTCCCCGAGACTTACGTGCGAGTGACGAGTGACTCGAACCGATGAGCGACAGAGACGCAGTTCGTCGCGCCTACGACGAGATGGCAGAGACGTACGCCGCCGAGCGGTCCGAGCGGGGACGGGGAGTGGAGATTCTGACGGCGTTCCTCGACGACCTACCGGATCGCCCTCGCGTGCTGGACGCCGGGTGCGGTCAAGGGACGCCGGTCCTGCGGCGACTCGCCGGGTCGGCCGACCCTGTCGGTCTCGACTTCTCGCGCGAGCAGCTCGGACTCGCGCGCGAGAACGTCCCCGGCGCACCGCTCGTCCGTGGCGACATGACCGCGCTCCCGTTCCGCGACGACGCCTTCGACGCCGTGACCGCCTACCACTCGCTGATTCACGTGCCGCTCGACGACCACGCGACGGTCGTCGAGGAGTTCGCGCGCGTCCTCCGGCCCGGCGGGCGCGTGCTGTTGACCGAAGGCGTCGAGGAGTGGTCCGGGAAGAACCCCGACTGGTTGGACAGCGGCGTCGAGATGCGGTGGGACATCGCCGGAGCGGAGGCGACGAAGTCGCAGTTGAGAGACGCCGGATTCGCCGTCGTCGGGGAGTGGCGCGCGACCGACAGACTGGCCGACGACGAGGCGGAGAAGCCGCTGTTCGAGGCTCGGTTGGAAGAAGAACCGCAAGAGTAGAGCGGGGTCGCGGGCGTCTCAGGCGGCCAGTTCCTCGGCCACCGCCTCGGCCGACAGCAAGGCGGGGTCCACGATGAGGTCTGCCTGTCCGCGCGCGAAGTCGGGCAGGTCGTCGTCGGTGTAGACGACCACCTGCACGCCCTCGTTGAGGTCCTTGGCGACGGGGATGACGGTCGCGCCCTCCGTCTCGGTCAGGACGAGGGCGTCGGCGTCGGTGATTCCGGCCTCTTCGAGCGCGGGCCGGTTCGCCACGGTCTCGATTCGCGTCAGTTCGACGCCCTCGGCTTCGAGGGCGTCGCCCAGTCCGTCTTCGTCCGGTCCGACGAGGATTGCCTTCATCGTCTCTGAATCACTCGTACTCGATGGTCGCGGGCGGTTTGTGGGTCACGTCGTAGACGACTCGCGAGACGTTGTCGTTCTGCCCGGTGATACGGCTCTGGATGCGCTGGAGGGTCTCCCAGTCGATTTCTTGGGCGCGAGCGGTCATGCCGTCGCGGCTCTCGACGGAGCGGACCGAGACCACGTAGCCGTGGACGCGGTTGTCGCCCTTGACGCCCGTGGCCTTGCCGAGGACCGCGGCGAACGCCTGCCACGGGTCGTACTCCGCCAACTCCTCTTCGACGACGTGAGTCGCCTCGCGGGCGACCTCCAACTTCTCGTCGGTGATCTCCCCGAGGATGCGGACCGCGAGACCCGGACCCGGGAACGGCATGCGCTCGGAGATTATCTCTTCGAGGTCGAGTTCGCGGGCGACCTCGCGGACCTCGTCCTTGTAGAGGTCCCGCATCGGTTCCACGATGCCCTCGAAGTCCACGACCTCGGGCAGGCCGCCGACGTTGTGGTGGGACTTGATGGTCCCCTCGCTCTCGATGCGGTCGGGGTAGATGGTCCCCTGCACGAGGAACTCCGCGCCCGTCTCCTCGGCGACCGTCTCGAACTCCCGGATGAACTGCTCGCCGATGACGTGGCGCTTCTCCTCGGGGTCGGTGACGCCGGCGAGCGCGTCGAGGAAGCGGTCTTTCGCGTCCACGATGCGGAGACTGTCCATGTAGGAGAACGTCTCGCGAATCTCGTTGGTCTCGCCCTTCCGCATCAGGCCGGTGTCCACGTAGACCGGGGTGAGCTGGTCGCCGACCGCCTCGTAGGCCAGCGCGGCCGCCGTCGAGGAGTCCACGCCGCCCGACAGCGCGATGACGGCGTCGGCGTCGCCGACCTGTTCGCGAATCTCTGCTATCTTCTCGTCGATGAATTCGTCCGTGTTGACCATCAGGCTTCGACCTCCTCGGGGTTGTTCGCGTCGGCTTCGGAATCCGTTTCGTCGTCAGTGCGCCCGTCGCGCCGGTCGAGGACCGCGTCGAGCAGTCCGACGAACGGCGGACTCGCGCGAGTCGGTCGCGACCGGAACTCGGGGTGGAACTGGGTGCCGAAGAAGTACGGGTGGCCCTCCAGTTCGAGTATCTCCATCCGGTTGCCCGACTCGCCGGAGAACACGAGGTCCGAGTCCTCGAACTCGTCGAAGTACTCGGGGTTGACCTCGTAGCGGTGGCGGTGGCGTTCGGTGCAGGAAGTGCCGCCGTAGACCTGCTCGGCCAGCGTCCCCGCCTCGATGTCGGTCTCGTGAGCGCCGAGTCGCATCGTCCCGCCGAGGTCTTCGAGGTCGTACTGCTCGGGCAGCAGGTCGATGACCGGGTGGGGCGTGTCTTCCTCGATTTCCGCGGAGTGAGCGCCCTCCAGTCCGAGGACGTTCCGGGCGTACTCCACGACCGCTAGCTGGAAGCCCAGACAGAGACCGAGGTAGGGCACGCCGTTCTCGCGGGCGTACCGGATGGCCTCGATTTTGCCCTCCGTGCCGCGGGAACCGAATCCGCCGGGCACGACGATGCCGTCGGCACCGTGGAGGCGCTCCTCGTGGTCCTCGGCCATCTTCTCGGAATCGACCCACCGGACGTTCACGTCGACGCTCTTCTCCAGTCCGGCGTGCTTGAGCGCCTCGTTGACGGACATGTAGGCGTCTTCGAGGTCGTACTTGCCGACGAGCGCGATGTCCACCTCGCCGTGGGTGTCCTGCGTGACGAGGTCACGCCACGTGTTGTCGCGTTCTTCGGGCGGGAGCGCCTCGTCGGAGAGGTCGAACCGGTCCATCACGTACTCGTCCAGTCCTTCCTCTTCGACCATCAGCGGGACGTGGTAGATGTCCTCCACGTCGGGGTTCGAGAACACCGCGTCGGTCGGCACGTCGCAGAACAGCGCTATCTTCTCCTTGGTCGAGGGGTCGAGTTCGTCCTCGCACCGGCCGACCAAGATGTCCGGTTGGAGACCGATGGACCGCAGTTCCTTCACGGAGTGCTGGGTCGGCTTGGTCTTCTGCTCGCCGTTCTTCGAGTAGGGGACGAGCGTGACGTGCGTGAGGAGGAAGTCTTCCTCGTCCTCCTCGTGGGCGAACTGCCGGAGGGCTTCGAGGAACGGCATGCCCTCGATGTCGCCCACCGTGCCGCCGACTTCCACGATGCAGACGTCGTGGCCCTCGGCGGCCTCGCGGACGCGGCGCTTGATGTCGTCGGTGACGTGCGGGATTATCTGGACCGTCTTCCCGAGGTAGTCCCCGGCGCGCTCTTTCTCGATGACGTGCTGGTAGGTCTTCCCCGTCGTGACGTTGTGGTCGAACGTCATGTCGATGTCGAGGAATCGCTCGTAGTTCCCCAGGTCGAGGTCCACCTCGCCGCCGTCTTTGAGGACGTACACTTCACCGTGTTGGAAGGGGTTCATCGTCCCCGCGTCCACGTTGAGATAGGGGTCTATCTTGACCGCGGTCACGTCGAACCCGGCGTTGGCGAGCAGACGGCCGGTGCTGGCGGCCGTGATGCCCTTGCCGAGTCCCGACATGACGCCCCCGGTGACGAAAATGAACTTGTTCCCGAGAGAAGGGTCGTAATCTGTTTCCGGTTCGGTCGGCATACCGAGTGTCGGCGTGCGTCGTTCAAAACGATTTCGGAGCGTCCAAGGGGCGTCAGACGGTAGCACGGTCGGAGACCGGGACACCGCGTTCTATCCCCAAGCTTCTTTGCGGGATAGTCGGGACGGTCAACTAATGCCAACGGAGTCTACGCGCCGGACCTTCCTCGGCGCGCTCGCGGCCGCGGCGACGGGAAGCGTCGCCGGTTGCTCGAACAACTCTCCGCCGTCCCGTAACGAGACGCGGTATCCGGTGAACCAGTCCCACGAGACGACTCTCCCGGCGCGCGACGCGTCGGACTCGACCGTCTCCGACTCGGAGAGCGTCTACACTCGGGTGTACCGGAAGACTTCCGACGCCGTCGCGTTGATTCGCACGCCCGACGGCTCGCAGGGGTCGGGGTTCCTCTACGACGCCACCCACTTCGTCACTAACTACCACGTCGTCGGCGAGGCCGACCGCGCGAGCGTCCAACTCAACGAGACCACCTCCCGAATCGGGCGAGTCGTCGGCCGCGACCCGCGGAGCGACCTCGCGGTCGTCGAACTCGGAAGTACGACCCAGACGGACCCCCTCTCGCTCATCGAATCCGAACCGACCATCGGGACCAGAGTCGCCGTCGTCGGGAGTCCGTACGGTCTCCGCGGGTCGCTCACCTCCGGCATCGTCAGCGGTATCGACCGACAGGTGCCGAGTCCGGCGGGCGACTACCAGATTCCGAACGCCATCCAGACCGACGCGCCGGTCAACCCCGGCAACTCCGGCGGTCCGCTGGTAGACCTCTCGGGGCGGGTACTCGGCGTCGTCAACTCCGGCGGCGGCGACAACATCGCGTTCGCCATCTCGGCGTCGCTGGTCCGTCGCGTGGTCCCGGCGCTGATCGAGGACGGCGAGTACGACCACCCCTATCTCGGAGCGCAGACCACGTCCGTGACCGAACTGGTCGCGCGGGCGAACGAGTTCCCCAACCCGAAGGGCGTTCTCGTCGTGGACGTTCCGTCGGGCGCTCCGGCCGAGGGGCAACTCAGACCCTGCACGGGCGTCCGTCGCGTCGAGGGGTTCCGCGTCCCGGTCGGCGGCGACGCCGTGCTCGCCATCGACGGCGAAGCGGTTCGCACCCCGAAGGCCCTCCACGCGTATCTCGCGCTCAACGCGAGTCCGGGCGAGACGCTGTCGGTTCGCGTCCGCCGCGACGGGTCGATTACGACCGTCCCGGTCGAAATCGGCGAGCGGCCCGAACTCGTCGTGTGACTGCTCTCGGTTACTCCTCGTCGTCCCAAAGGTAGGTCTGCCCGCCGCCCTCGTACGGTTCGTTCTTGGGATGAGTCGGCCCACCGCCGATTTTCTTGGCGTTGGCCCGGAGTTGGAGGACGAACGCGAGCAGGAAACAGACGTTCGCGGCGCTCCGGTACGGGAACTGCTCGAAGAACGTCGGGCAGTTCGGAGCGCACCGGTAATTGTTCGCCACGGCGAACGGGACCATCCCGAGGAAGACCAACGGATACGCGATTTCCTCCTCCAGTTTCAGCGAGTCACCCATCCGCACCGACGGGATTCCGAGCAGGAACCCGAGGCCCGACACGAGGAGGACGAGATTGACCGCCGGGAGCAGTTCCATACCGAAGCGTGACACTTCGCCGATATATCCTTATCGTTCTCCGAGTTCCTCGGCGAGGAACCCGCCGACGGCGTCGGCCACCTTCGCGTGCTGGCCGACGAAGAAGTGGTCCGCGCTCAGTTCGACCACGTCGTACTCCAACTCCCGCGCTCGCTCGACGACTGGTTTCCAGTTCACGGTGTCGTCGCGCGTCCCGTAGACGACCTGTACCGGCGCTTCGATGTCGTCGAGCGCGGCCACGGTGTCGAGGTCCTCGGCCAGTCGGTCCGTGGGCGCGAGCAGCGAGACGGCGTCGGGTTGCGGTTCGACGGTCGAGGCCGCGAGCGCGGCGACGGCAGTCCCGAAACTGAATCCGAAGATACCCACTCGGTCGTACCGGTCGCGCGCCCACCGGAGCGCGTTTCGGGCGTCCTCGCGCTCGCCGTACCCCTCGTCCCAGTCGCCGTAGTCGAAGCGGAGACAGGCGACGCCGCGGTCGGTGAGGAACTCGCTCACGGCGGTCAGGCGCGCGTCGCCGCGGTGACCTCGATGTTGGGGATGAGGCGGGCAGGCGACTACTACCGCGTCGGCGTCGTCGGACGCTGGGGTGTCGAGGGTCGCGCGCACGTCCCGGCCGCCGGGAATCGGCAGGTCCTCGGAGTTCATGCCCGAGTGTTGGGGAACGACTCGGAAAAGCGTTCTACTCCGGTCTCGGTCTCGCGCGCGGGTCGGTTGAGTCGGGACCCGGCGACCGCCACAGGAGTTCGAAACGGCACGCGTCCGTCTGACGACTGTTGGGGAGGTGAGGATTTTAAGGGTCAGGTCACGAAAGGGAGTTATATGGGAGTGCTTTCACGCCTGTCGTACGTCGTTCGGTCGAAGATAAACGCCGCGCTCAATCGGGCCGAGGACCCCTCCGAGACGCTCGATTACTCCTACGAACAGATGCGCGACGAGTTACAGGAGGTCAAACAGGGTATCGCGGACCTGACCACCCAGAAGAAGCGCTTGGAGATGCAGAAGCGCCGACTCGAAGAGAACGTCGAGAAACACAACGAGCAGGCCCGCGAGGCCGTGAATCAGGACCGCGAGGACCTCGCCCGGCGCGCGCTGGAGAAGAAGAAGCAGAAGATGAACCAGATAGAGGACCTCGAAGGTCAGATAGCCAGCCTCCAGAACACGCAGGACAACCTCGTCGAGAAGAAAGACCAACTCCAGAACCGCATCGAGGAGTTCCGCACCAAGAAGGAGAGCATGAAGGCCCGCTACGAGGCCGCCGAGGCCCAGACGCGCGTCTCGGAGGCCATGACCGGTGCGGGCGACGAGATGGAGGACGTGGGCCGCGCCATCGAACGCGCCGAGGAACGCACCGAGGACATGGAGGCCCGCTCGGAGGCGATGGACGAGTTACAGGAGTCGGGCGTCTTCGAGGACGCGCTCTCGGACAAGGACTCGCTCGACCGCGAACTCGAAGAGGTCCGAACCTCGGGCGAGGTGGACGCCGAACTCGAAACGCTCAAAACCGAGATGGGCAAGGGTTCGACCGACGCCGCCGACGCCGCCGACGCCGAGACCGCCGACGTCGAGACCGAAGTCGAAACCGAGAGCGCGGACGAGGACATCGAAGCCGAACTAGAGGAACTCAAGGACGACGAGGAGAACTAGCGCCGCTACGCCCGGTCGTCTCCGTCTTCCTCGTTCCCGTACTCGCCGTCTCCGTCCTCGTTCGTCCCGGTCACAGACTCGGCGAGGCGCTCCGCGGTGTCGGCCCGACCGGCCGCCGTGATTCGGACCGTCGCGCCGTCGCGCTCGACGACGTAGTGGACGCTGGGCGCGTGGTCACTCGCCGGGACGAACAGCGTCTCGTCCGCCGAGCGCGCGCCACGTTCGTCCAGCATCGCTCGCCACGCGTCGGCGAACTCGCGGGCCTCGCGTTCGCTCTCCCAGACCGTCACCCAGTGAGTCGCCGGTCCCGCCGCACCGGCGGCGGCGTAGTAGTACATCCGGTCGTTGGCCCACCCCTCGGCGACGCGGGCCGCCCGGTCGAACGACAGACCGTTCATCCGGAGCGAGTGACGCACGACCAGTTCGCCGACGGTGTCGGTGTGGTACTGGGTCAGCTTCTCGGACTCGGGAATCTCCGGAGCGTCGGGAAGCGGCGCGCGCTCGTCTCCCTCCGTCGGATGGAGCAGTTCGGCCGTCGAGTCGGGCGGGCGCTCGATGGCCGCCGTCCGGTCCGCGGGTGAACTGCCGGTCCGCTCGTAGAACTCGTAGCCGTAGTAGTAGGGCGTCCCCGCGACGCTGTGCGGCCACGCCGCCCGGTCCAGCGTCCGGTTGTAGTTCGCGACCGAGTAGTTGCCCCCGCCGTGGCGGCGGACGTACTGCTCGGTCACCCACATGGCGTCACCCTCGACCATCGCGGTGGTGACGAGGCGGGAATCGGTCGTCCAGCGCGAGAACTGCGCCCGGAACTGCGAACGCGAGGGCGTCAGCAGTTCGTGCTGGAACTGGAGGGCGTGGACGAACTCGTGGGCCAGCACCACGTCCTGCGTGAGACCGTACTCGGTCAACTGCGAGTCGTTCAGCAGGTAGATGTGGACGGCGGCCTCCCGTTCGACCGTGTAGCCGAGGGGACTCCGGCGCTCGGTGGACGCGTTCGAGTACAACTGGAGCGCCTCGGCTCCGACCGGTCGAATGGACCCGAACGCGTCGCGCATGTCGTACCCCTCGCCGTTCTCGGGGTCGTACTCGTGGAGCGTGATTCCCTGCGTCGCGTCGAGGCCGCGGAGTCGCTCGACCCGGTTCAACACCGTCGCCGGGTCGTAGTCCGGGGTGAACCCCTCCGTCTCGATTTCGACTGTCCCGTCGCTCGACTCCTCGTCGGTAAGGCGTCCGTCCGCCACTCGTTCGCCGGGTGGCCCGACCCGGTCCGATGCGGTTCCCGCGCTCTCCACTCCCGAGGTCTGGTCGGCCGCCGCCGGGGTCGCGCCCGCGAGTGCGAGCAGGACCGCCAACGCGAGGGCCACCCTGACTCCCCCTGCCATGCACCCACGCACGTGCCGAGACGGCAAAAGGCCCGCGGGTATTTCCGTCGTCCTCCCGTATCCGAGCGCACATGTCCGCCAGCGGAACGTCTGGGGCGATACCGTGACGGGGCGTGACGAGACGAGAACGGACGGGTCGGGCGACGACTCGCAACCGAACGACACGATGCGCGAGCGGGCCGACGAGAGTCGGGTGAAACTCTGGCTACTGTTGGGGGCCAATCGGTGGAGCGTCGCCGGTGCGTTGCTCGCGGTACTGTTCGTCGCGATGGTCGCGCTCGGCGTCCTCGACCCCTCGCCGCTCCAGCGGTCGGTCGCGGTCTCCGACCCCACCGAGACGCTGTTTCAGGCGTACGTCACCGCCATCGTGACGGGAGTGACGCTCGTCGTAACGCTGAACCAGTTGGTCCTCTCGCAGGAACTCGGCCCGGTCGGCGACCAGCGAAACCGGATGCAGGACGCGATGGCGTTCCGAGAGGATGTGGAGGACGTTCTCGACGCGCCCGTGACGCCGCCCGAACCTTCGGCGTTCATGCGGGAACTGGTCGAGGAGACCCGCTCGCGCGCCACGGCCCTCCGTGACGACATTGCCGACAACCCCGACGCGGACCTGCGAGACCAGACGACGGACTTCGTCGGCGAACTGCAGGCGAACGCCGACGCCGTCAGCGACCGACTGGCCGACGCCGAGTTCGGGAGCTACGACATGCTGTCGGCGGTGCTGGACTTCAACTACTCGTGGAAGATTTTCCGCACGCGGAGCCTCCGCAACCGCCACGCCGACTCGCTGACCGACGACGCCGAGGCCTCCTTTGAGGACCTCGAAGAGGTACTGCGGTTCTTCGCTCCCGCGCGCGAACACTTCAAGACGCTCTACTTCCAGTGGGAACTGGTCGACCTGTCGCGGGGGATGCTCTACTCGGCGGTCCCGGCGCTGGTCGTGGCCTCGTCGATGATCATCTACTACGACGCGCGGGCGGTCCCCGGCGCGACGCTCGGCGTGAGCAACGACGTGTTACTGACCAGTCTCGCCGTCACCGTCTCGGCGGTCCCGTTCATGCTACTGCTGTCGTACATCCTCCGCATCGCCACCGTGGCGAAGCGAACGCTGGCTATCGGGCCGTTCGTCCTCCGCGAGGTGGACCAAGACGACCGACCCGACGCCGATTGAGAGCGTCGGGGGACCGGGAACCAGCACTTATCCCGTCGAGCCACGAACCGTAAACCCAGAAGCCCCGTGCCGACAGACGAGTCCGACTCACCCACCGTCGTCGTCCCCCGGTCCGTCCGCGAGGAGATTCTCGCACGCGCGCGAGAGGGCGCACCCGAGGAGGTCTGTGGTATCCTCGCGGGGACTCGGGACGAGACCGACCACCGCGTCGAGACCAGCCATCCGGCCGAGAACGTCGCGGAGACGCCCCGGACGCGATACGAAATCGGCCCGCGTGAGCAGTTGGCACTGATGGAGGAAATCGAAGACGCGGGCCGGGAAGTGGTGGGGTTCTACCACTCGCATCCGCGAGGTCCGTCGCGGCCGAGCGCCACCGACGCCGCGCAGGCGACGTGGCCCGACCGGTCGTACCTCGTCGTCTCGCTCGGGAACGACGCGGGGGAGTCCGCGGTGTCCGTAGAGTCGTGGCGCTGGACCGGCGAAGAGTTCGTCGCGGAGTCAGTTCGCGTGGAAACTGCGGAGTCGTAGGTTCTCTGGGGTACGTTTGGCCTCGTAACCGAACCACCGGCCGTGGACGAACCCCCGTAGTCGCATCGCTGCGTTCTTCGAGCAGATCGAATACACGAGATAACGATATATAGAATCCGAGGTCGGGCGAGAAGAGCGCGAGCGCTCAGTCACTCCGCTGGGCCGACCAGACCGCGGTCGCACCGAGCAGAATCGCCGGAATCATCGGCAGGACGAGGTAGGCGAACTTGTACGGGCGGACCGGCGGCAGGAACAGCATCGTCGCCGGAATCACCAGAAAGCAGACGACGATGACGCCGACCAGCACCCACCCGCGCCAGTCCCACTCCTCGCGGCCGCGCTCGACCGGCGCGGTGGGGTCCGAGAGGTCGGTCTCCTCGTCGGTCTCGCGGCCGCCGCGGCCCTCGTCCACGTCGCCCGGGCGGTGCGTGTAGGTGTCTTCGGTCATCCGTCGTACTCGCTGTCGGGCACGACGACGACCTTGCCGAAGCCCTCGCGCTCTTCGAGCAGTTCGTGGGCACTGGCCGTCTCGCTCATCGGCAGGGTCTCCCGGATTCGCGGCTCGAAGGTGCCGTCCCAGACGAGTTCGAGGACGTCGTCCACCTCGCCGGGGTTCGCCATGGTCGAACCGATGACCGAGAGCTGGTTCCAGAAGATGCGGTTCAGACTCGCGCCGGGGTTCGGTCCGGTGGTCGCGCCGCAGGTGACGACGCGCCCGCCCTTGGCGAGACTCTTGATGGAGTCCGGGTAGGTCGCCGCGCCGACGTGGTCCACGACCATGTCCACGCCGCGCTTCCCGGTCAACTCCCGGATTTCGGCGGCGAAGTCGTTCGCGTCGTAGTTGATGGTGTAGTCCGCGCCGACCTCTTCGGCGTACGACAGTTTCTCGTCCGAGGAGGCGGTGGCGTACACCTCGGCCCCGGCGTAGTCGGCAATCTGGACCGCGGCGTGGCCGACGCCGCCCGACGCGCCGAGGACCAGCACCTTCTCGCCCGCGTCGAGGTCGCCGCGGTTCAGCAGCATCCGCCACGCCGTCTGGAAGACCAGCGGCGCGGCCGCCGCCGTCTCCCACTCGACGCCCGTGGGGACTTCCACGAGGTTGTCCTCGGGAACCGCGGCGCGCTCGCCGTGGACGCCCCGGACGTGTTCGCCGATGATGTGGTAGTTCACGCACAGCGAGTACTCGCCGTCGCGGCAGAACTCGCACTTCCCGCAGTAGACGCCCGCCGAGACCGCCACTCGGTCGCCCGGTTCGAACCGGGTCACGTCCTCGCCGACTTCGAGGACGACGCCCGCCGCGTCGCTTCCGGGGACGTGGGGCATGTCGAGGTCCAATCCGGGCAGGCCCTTGCGCGTCCACACGTCGAGGTGGTTGAGCGCGCCCGCCTTCACGTCTACCAGTACCTCGTCGCGGTCCGGCGTCGGGTCCGGAAACTCGTCGTACTCGATGACGTCACGGTCTCCGTGTTCGCTGAACTGGACAGCCTTCATACCTACGACGTGGGTTTCGCGGGGTAAAACTGTACCTCAAGCGGCCGAGGTTTCGGGGTCTGTCCGGACGACTTCGCAGTATTCCCGGCGTCGGCGTTTTCGAGAGGAGTTAGAAGAGCGACAGGAGAGGCGCTCACGGCGTTGATTTAAGGGGCTGTCTGTCAAATACTCACGCATGGTCGATTTCCAATCGCGCGACACGCGGCGCGGACACGACGAGGACGACCGAGACCCGGCCGAATCGTCCGAGGGTGCCCGCGACGACGAGGAGGGCGCTCGGGGCGAGGACGGCCACGGGGACGGCGGTCACGGAGACGACGCCGACAGCGCGGACCACGACCATCACGCCCACGACGTGGACTCGCTCGGCGTGGCGGTCGTCACCGTCTCGTCCTCGCGGAGTCTCTCGGACGACCCCGCGGGCGATGCAATCGTCGAGGTACTCGAAGACGAGGGTCACAAAGTGGTCAGCCGCGACCTCATCGGCGACAGCTACGACGGGGTGCAGGGGTCGCTCGACGGACTGGTCTCCCGGGACGACGTGGACGTCGTCGTCACGACCGGTGGGACCGGCGTGACACCCGACGACGTGACCATCGAGGCGGCGCGCCAACTGTTCGACAAGGAGTTGCCCGGGTTCGGCGAACTGTTCCGGTCGCTCTCGTTCGAGGACATCGGCACGAAGATCGTCGGCACGCGCGCCACTGCGGGAGTCGCCGACGGCGTGGTCGTCTTCTGCCTGCCGGGGAGCGAGAACGCCGCGAAGTTGGGTGCCGAGCGGATAATCGTGGAAGAGGCCGGGCATCTGGCCGGACTGGCTTCACGAGACGAATAATCGCACCGACACCCGGCGAATAGCTGACTCCCGCTCGACGAGTGACCGATTTCACATCCGGCGGCGAGTAACCGACAGAACGTCGAAGAACTGCAGTTCTACTCGAAGTCCCGCCGCATCGCGATCTGGAACCACGGGCAGAGTCGCAGTTGGCGGTACCACTCGGGATGCTCGTGGAGGCGCTCGTAGGGGACCCACATCAGCCCGGCGACCTCCTCCTCGTCGGGGTCGAGCGAGAGGTCGTCCAGCGTGAGTTTGAGGACCGCACAGACCTCGTGTTCCACGCCCGCGTTCTCGAAGTAGCGCTTGTACTCGAACCGGTCGGTGACGCGCAGGTCGTCGTACTGGTCGGGGGTGACGCCCAGTTCCTCTTCGAGGCGCTGGCGGGTGGCCTCCTCCTGACTCTGTCCCTGCACGGGATGGGAGGCCACGGTGCCGTCCCACCACGTGCCCCAGAGGCGTTTGTCGGGGGCGCGCTGGGCCAGCAGGATGTTGCCGTCACCGTCGAACACGAGCGACGTGAACGCTCGGTGGCGGATTCCGTCGCCCGTGTGGGCTTCGAGTCGGTTGACCGTCTCCTGTGCCTCGTCGTCCGCGTTCACCGCGACGACGTGCTGGCGCGCGTTCTCGTGGTCCTCCGGCGTGGGCGTGCTGGCGTCGGATGCCGTGTCGTCCGTACTCATTGGTTGGGAATTGCGGGGGGTAGGTAAAACCGTCTTCGATAGTTCGCCGCAGTTCGCGCAGCGTGACGCCGGGCGAACCGACCGTCAGTCGTCAGTCAGTCGTCGCCCGGGGCGGGTCCGGGTCCGCGAGTGAGGTCGGCGTCGCGCCACGTCCCGCGCTGGAACCAGACGTACGCGACCGACGCGCCCACGACGTTCGTGAGGGCGAACGAGAGCCAGATGCCGTCGGACCCGAGCGCTCGCGCGCCGAACCACGCCAGCGGGAGGCGGAGGACGCCGAACGCCCCCACCGAGATGGCGGCGGCAGTGAGCGTCTTGCCCGCGCCGCGGAAACTCCCGTTGTAGGCGCGCATGATACCCATGAAGCCGAAGGTCGGCGCGACGTAGCGCATGAATGTCGCGCCGATGGCAACCACGTCCGCGTCGGTGGTGAACACCCCGACGATGGGTTCGGCCCA
This sequence comes from Halorussus aquaticus, assembly GCF_024218795.1. Lineage (GTDB taxonomy): Archaea > Halobacteriota > Halobacteria > Halobacteriales > Haladaptataceae > Halorussus > Halorussus aquaticus. The sequence continues at coordinate 166,432 of NZ_CP100400.1, read as the reverse complement.
GAGCCAGCCGACGACGCCGACCGCCGAGAGGACGACGAACATCGCCTTCGCGGCGAACAGGCTCGTCGCGGCCGCGCGGTCGTAGTTGTTCGCGCCGACGTTCTGGCCGGACATGGTCTCGACGCCGCGCGCGACCGCGATGGCGGGCATGAAGACGACCGAGAGCACCCTCGTGCCGATACCGAACGCCGCGACGACCGGCGTCGAGAACATCCCCACGACCAGCAGCATGAGGTTGATGGAGAGCGCGCGGCCGGTGCCCTCCACCGACGCCGGGAGACCGATGCGGACGATCCGCTTGGCGAACTCGAAGTTGGGCCGCATGTCTCGGAGGTTGATTTCGACGCCGCGGATTCCGGCGAACATGATACCGAGTCCGGCCACGAAGGCGAGCGCGCGCGAGAAGATGGTGGCGTACGCCGCGCCTTCGAGACCCATCCGCGGGAACACCCACCAGCCGAAGATGAGGAACGGGTCGAGGACGATGTTGAGCAGGACCGAGAAGAACATCACGACCATCGGCGTCACGGTGTCGCCGTAGCCCCGCATCAGCGAGATGAACATCAGGAAGCCGAACATGAACACCAATCCGAGCGAGATGACCCGCATGTAGGCGACCGCCAGCGGGTAGACGTCGGGTTCGGCCCCGAAGAACAGCAGGAGGTCGTCGACGACGAAGTACCCGGCGACCCCCAGCAGTATCGAGACGACGACGGCGAACGCGACGGTCTGGGACGCGGCGTACTCGGCGTCGCGTTCGTTGCCCGCGCCGACGTTCTGGGCGACCATGACGCTGCCCGCGACCGACAGCCCCATCCCCAGCGAGATGAGCAGGAACACCATCGGGAACCCGAAGCTGATGGCCGCGAGCGCTTCGGTACTGTACTGACCGACCCAGAAGGTGTCGGCGAGGTTGTACGCGGTCTGGAACAGGTTGGTGACGACGATGGGAATCGAGAGCAGGACGAGCGGTTGTGCGATGCCGCCCTCCGTGAGGTCGAGGCTCTCTTGGTCGAACGCACGCGCGAGGAGCCGTCGCGTCTGCGCGAGTCGGTCGCGGACGCTCACCGTTCGGCCTCCGCGAAGGAATCGGTGGCGAGTACGTTCGACTCGACGTAGCGTTCGAGCGTGCGCCGGGTCCGTTCGGTGGACCGACCGACCGCGACGCTGCGGGTCTGCGCGCCGTTGCAGACCGTCACGAGGAAGTCCGCCGTCTCCTCGGCGTCGAGGTCCGCCCGGAAGTCGCCCGAATCGACGCCCGCCGCGAGGACCGCGGCGAAGCGGTCGCGGAGCGCCCGGTCGAAGTCGTCGAGGCGAGCGCGGAACGCCTCGTCGTAGGGACCCTGCGCCTTCATCTCCAGCACAGCGGTCTTGAACTCCCGGTTCGGGGACTCCGCCGACGATTCGAGTACCGCGTCGAGAATGCCGAGCAGGCGGTCGCGCGGCGTCTCGCCCTCGACCGCGTCGAGCCGCGCGGTGAACGACTCCAGCAGGTCGTCGAGGAACGCGAGCAGCAGGGCGTGCTTGCTGTCGTAGTGGTAGTGGAACGCGGACTTGCTCTTCTCGGACTCGGCGGCGATGTCCTCCATCGTCACGTCCGCGTAGCCGTGTCTGCAGAGCGCCCTGTAGGTCGCCTCCATGATGTCGTCGGTGGGGGATTCGTCCGACATGCGAATCGAGTAACTACCGTAACTGACTGACTGGGCAGTCAAAGCGGTTGTGGTCGTCGGAGGGTGTGCTATTCGCCCCCGTTTCTCAGGGTTCGCTCTCGACGACAGTCAGGGCGTCCGTCTCTCCGCTTCTCCCGAGTCCGTCTCGCCGAGACGCGGTCTCGGACCGTCGCGGCGCGTGGGAACCGGTGCCAAATTCGAATTTCGAAATCTCGTTTCGGAAGTCGTAATCCATCGCCGGATTTATTACGATGAGCGAACTCCACACTACCAACCAATGACCGACGACAACGCAGGCGACGGACGGACCATCCTGCTCATCGGTAGCGGACCGATCCAGATCGGACAGGCCGCAGAGTTCGACTACTCCGGCGCGCAGGCCTGCCGTGCGCTACAGGAGGAGGGTGCGCGAGTCGTGCTGGTCAACTCGAATCCGGCGACCATCATGACCGACCCGGAGATGGCCGACGAGGTGTACATCGAACCCATCACGACCGAGGCCATCGCCGAGATTATCCGGAAGGAGAAGCCGGACGGCGTCATCGCGGGACTGGGCGGCCAGACCGGCCTGAACGTCACCGCGGAACTCTCCGAGGAGGGCGTCTTGGAGGAGTACGACGTGGACATCATGGGCACGCCGCTGGAGACCATCTACGCCACCGAGGACCGCGACCTGTTCCGCCAGCGCATGCACGAACTGGACCAACCCGTCGCGCGCTCGACCACCATCTCGCTGAACGACGGCGACGGCGACGACGAGGGCGAGACGGTCGCCGAGTTGACCGAGGACGACCTCCGCGAACGCGTCGAGGCCGCGGTCGAGGAAGTCGGCGGTCTGCCCGTTATCGCCCGGACGACCTACACCCTCGGCGGGTCGGGGTCGGGCGTCGTCTCCGACATGGACGAACTCGTCGAGCGCGTCCGCAAGGGCCTGCGCCTCTCGCGCAACAGCGAGGTCCTCATCACCGAGTCCATCGCCGGATGGGTCGAACTGGAGTACGAGGTCATGCGCGACGCGGGCGACTCGACCATCATCATCTGCAACATGGAGAACATCGACCCGATGGGCATCCACACCGGCGAGTCCACGGTCGTGACGCCCTCGCAGGTCATCCCGGACGACGGCCACCAAGAGATGCGCGACGCCGCGCTCGAAGTCATCCGCGACTTGGGGATTCAGGGCGGGTGTAACATCCAGTTCGCGTGGCGCGACGACGGCACCCCCGGCGGGGAGTACCGCGTCGTGGAGGTCAATCCCCGCGTCTCCCGGTCTTCCGCGCTCGCCTCGAAGGCGACCGGCTACCCCATCGCCCGCGTGACCGCGAAGGTCGCGCTCGGCAAGCGCCTCCACGAGATAGAGAACGAGATTACCGGCCAGACCACCGCGGCCTTCGAACCGGCCATCGACTACGTGGTCACGAAGGTCCCGCGCTGGCCCAAGGACAAGTTCCCGGACGTGGACTTCGAACTCGGTACCGCGATGAAATCGACCGGCGAGGCGATGGCCATCGGCCGGACCTTCGAGGAGTCGCTCCTCAAGGCCCTGCGCTCCTCGGAGTACGAACCCGGCGTGGACTGGGCCGAGGTCGACGACGAGACCCTCGAAACCGACTACCTCGAAGCGCCGACGCCCGACCGCCCGTACGCCATGTTCGAGGCGTTCGAGCGCGGCTACACCGTCGAGGACGTGGTGGACCTGACCGGCATCTACGAGTGGTACGTCGAGCGCTACGAGAACGTCGCCGAGGCCGTCGTCGCCGCTCAGGAAGGGAACTTCGAGCGGGCGGCCGAGACCGGCTTCACGAACCAGCAGGTCGCCGCGGTCGCAGGCGGCGAAACCGAGAGCGCGGCGAACGCCGCCCCGCGGAGTTCGAGCGGCGCCAGCGCGACCATCGACGACGTGGAGGCCACCGCGCCCGAGCGCGACTTCAAGCAGGTGGACACCTGTGCGGGCGAGTTCGCGGCTTCGACGCCGTACTACTACTCCTCGCGCAGTCCCGGCGCGGGACTCGGCCGCGACGAGGTGCAGGTAGACAGGGACGTCGAGAGCGTCGTCGTGGTCGGCGGCGGTCCCATCCGCATCGGACAGGGCGTCGAGTTCGACTACTGCTCGGTCCACGCGGTCCGCGCGCTCCGCGAGCAGGGCATCGAGGCCCACGTGGTGAACAACAACCCCGAGACGGTCTCGACAGACTACGACACCTCCGACGGCCTGTTCTTCGAGCCGATTACGGCCGAGGAAGTCGCGGACGTCATCGAGACAACCAACGCCGACGGCGTGATGGTCCAGTTCGGCGGCCAGACCTCGGTGGACATCGGCGAACCGCTCGAAACCGAAATCGAGCGCCGGGGTCTCGACTGCGAGATTCTGGGCACCACGGTCGAGGCGATGGACCTCGCGGAGGACCGCGACCGGTTCAACCGCCTGATGGACGACCTCGGCATCGCCCAACCCGAGGGCGGCACCGCGACCAGCGAGGCCGAGGCCCTCGACCTCGCTCACGACATCGGCTACCCGGTGCTGGTCCGTCCCTCCTACGTGCTGGGCGGCCGGGCGATGGACGTGGTCCACGACGACGAGGAACTCAAGGAGTACATCGAGGAGGCCGTCAGGGTCTCGCCCGACAAGCCCATCCTCGTGGACGAGTTCCTCGCGGACGCGGTCGAACTCGACGTGGACGCCGTGGCGGATGGCGACGACGTGCTAATCGGCGGCGTGATGGAACACGTCGAGTCCGCCGGGGTCCACTCCGGCGACTCGGCCTGCATGATTCCGACCCGCGCGCTGGACGACGAGACGCTGGGTCGGGTCCGCGAAGTCGTCGAGGACATCGCGGTGGCGCTCGACACCGTGGGCCTGCTGAACGTCCAACTCGCGGTGCAGGACGGCGAGGTGTACGTCCTCGAAGCCAACCCGCGCTCCTCGCGGACGGTCCCGTTCGTCTCGAAGGCGACCGGCGTCCCCATCGCCAAACTCGCCGCGAAGGTGATGGCGGGCGAGTCGCTGGCCGACCTCGAAGCACAGGAGCAGATTCCCGAGCAGGTCAGCGTCAAGGAGGTCGTCCTCCCCTTCGACCGCCTGCCGGGGAGCGACCCCCGTCTCGGCCCGGAGATGAAGTCCACGGGCGAGGTCATGGGCACCGCCGACACCTTCGGCAAGGCCTACGACAAGGCTCAGGACTCGACCGGCAAGCCGATTCCCGAGGGCGGAACCGCAGTCGTGGACCTCAGTGTGGACGGGTTCGAGGAGTACTACGACGTCGCGGAGTTCGACGACCTGACCACCGCGATTCAGCGCGGCGAAGTGGACCTGCTCGTGACCCGGAACCGCGACGCCCTCGAAACCGCAGTCGAGGAGGAGATCACGTACTTCTCGACCGAGGCGAGCGCCGCCGCCGCGCTGGAAGCGCTGGCGGCCAAGGACGAACCGCTCGACGTGAAACCGGTCGGCGACCGGCCCAAGCGGACCCGCGACTGGGGCAGGTAACCGAGGCCCCGACGCGAGGAACGGTCCTCGCGGACTCAGGTGTCCTTGTAGAACGTCGTCGAGGTCCACTGCTCGTGCCACCCGTCGCAGTCCTCGGTGAACCGACCTCTGACCTCGGCCTTGCTGATGTCCTTGTCGCCCATGCTCGGGTCGTGATCCTCCATGTCGCACGTGCTCGTCGGCTGCATGGCGAGCGTACTCTTTCGAACCGAGCCGTCACACTTGTCCTGCACGTCCCACTTCCACTGACAGTAGCCGTTGTACTGGGAGGACTGGTCGGTCCGCTCCATGGCGGGTTCGCTGTAGCTCCAGTTGACGCCGAAGGTGATGCCGGGACTCCACCCGAGGGTCGCGCTGATGCTGTAGGAGGTACTCACGCTACCGCCGTCGCTCGGCCCCGCGGGTTTCCAGAAGCCGTCGCCGACGTCGTGCCACGCCATCTGGGTCTCGTCCCAGCGGTGTTTGTTCCACGCCTTCTCGTTCTTCCACGAGCTACCGAAGGCCCGGTAGCCCGGCTCGATGGTCGTCGGCGAGTGGAGTCCGTGGAGCGACCCCTCCTCGTTGCCCGCCGTGTCTTGGAGCCAGTAATACGTGGAACTGACCACGCCGTACGGGTCGTTGGCGTACTCTATCTGGGTGTTGTACACCTGTTCCATGTTCTCCACGTCGTTGACGGTCCCGCCGACGCTCTGGGTAGTAACGTCGGCGTCGGACGCTTCGAGTCTCCGGGAGATGTCGCCGACTCGGTTCTCGAAGCGGTCGTGAATCAGGTCCTCCGCACGGGGTCCGGTTCGGCCTTCGGTGGCCTGTGCCCGCGCCGTCTCGGATTCGCTCGCCAGACCGACGTACGAACGGCCGACGCCGTCGGCATCGACTCCGTACGCGTACGCGACGACGGTTCCCTCTTCGGACGAGTCCGGCCCTTCCCCACCCGCCTCGGGTCGCGCTGCCGGGACCGCGTCTACGGTGTCGCCGGTGTTGCGCTCGTAGTCGGCGACTGCTCGCTCGCGCACGGTTCGGCGCTGTCGTTCCGAGACGGGGCTGTTCACGTTGCCGGTGGCGGCGTGAACGTCGGAGGCCTCGTTCGACCTGTTGCGAGCGGCCGTCACGGCGGTTCCGCTCGTGGCTACCGTCGCGAGACCGACCGCACTCGCCTTGAGAATCGACCGTCGTCCGGTCCGTCGCTCCGTCTCGTCGGAATCTTGATTTCGACCAAACATTTCATCCATATATTTATCCGGTGAAATAATATATCAACGGTCTGCTCCCCACTGCAGTTCGTTGCGACCCTGTAGCCCCGTGCAACTACAAAAGTTGTAAAATTCCTCATCTTACAAAACCTTATTTGAACCTAATTCGTTATGGTTGTATGTTCGAGGAACGTGGCCCGCGGGAAAAAGGGGTGACACCGTCCGGGCCATCCACAGACGACTTGATTCGGACGATGGCGAAAGCCGAGGAGTTAGTCGAGATGTTACGCGACGGTCCGAAGTACAAGCCGACGCTCGCCCGGGAGATGGGCGTCTCGAAGTCGACGGTCTACAACTGGGCGACCGAACTCATCGAATACGACGTGGTCCGACGAACGGACGAGGGGTACGAACTCACGCCGTTGGGCGAGCAACTCGCCCGACTGCTCTGCTACACGAGTCGCGTCTCGGCGCGGCTCTACGACGCGAAACCGCTTCTGCGGTCGCTTCCGAGCGAACACCACCCGCCGTCCCGCGCCCTCGTGGACGCCGACATCGTGGACATGACCGACAACCCGTACGCACCCCTCGAAACGCTCTTCGACTGGGTGCGTGCGGCCGACCGCGTCAGGGGATTCCCGACGATAGTCTCGGCGGAGAAGTTAGACGTTCTCGCTCGGAAACTCGATTCGGGCGAGATGACCATCAACGTCGTCGTAGAGACGGCAGACGTGGAACTCCTGAAACGCTGCGCGCCGAACGCGTTCTCGGACATCGTCGAAGGTGGAGAGGTCTACGTGACCGACCGCGAGATTCCGGTTCGACTGTTCGTCGCCGAGGAGCTATCGCCGCCGGTCGGTGTGGCGGTGTTGACCGACGACGGACACCTCGCGGTGTTCGCACGACTCCCGGGCGACGAGGCGGTCGAGTGGGGCCTCGACCTGTACGAACAGTATCGCGACGAGGCCACTCGTCTCACCTCGCCCTGAGAGAAGCACATCGACGCGGCCGAGACGGCGAGACGCGGTGCGCCCGGCCCGAAAGCAGTCCTTCGGACGACTGGTGGTTCTCGGCGACGCGTTTCGTCCGCTCCGTCCTGGGCGGGGTTCAAACGACAGTGAAACCGAGTAACCCGCCGACCAACAGCGCCGCGAGCGCGTACCACGGTTCCCGGCGAACCGTCCGTTGGGCGGCCGGTATCTTTCCGGAGTACTTCAGGCCCAGCGCCACGGCGACGAAGGCGGCGACGAACCCGATTGCCACGTCGGTTCGACCGATACCGTGAGCGTAACCAGCGAGGACGCCGACGACCGCACCGAGGATGGCGGCGTGAATCTCGGTGTAGGTCAGGGAGTTCTTCGATTCGAGGACCGATTTTGCCATAGACGGGTCTACGGCTACGGAACTTAAATTTGTTTTCGGGTACGTAAAATTAGTCGCGGTTCACGTTCCGACGCCGGTCGTCGTCTCCTGATAGCGGAGCAGTTGGTCCGCGCGGTCCGCTTTCGCCAGTAGGACCTCCTTGAGCGTCGGCGGGTTCCGGACGCGGGTGTCTTCGAGGAGGCGTTCGGGCAGCGCCAGCGTTCCCTCGGGAATCCCCTCGTCCCCGTGGACTGCGACGTGTCGCTGGTCTACCTTCATCACGAGCGGACTGTCGAGTCGTTCGATACCCTCACCAGAGGTGTACAACTGCTCGTTGATGCGCTCGTGTTCGTCACGGCGCATGACCGCCTCCTCCCGGTCGGACGGTTGGACGTACAACCGACCGAGGTAGTAGCCGCTCGAAAACTCCTCGAACATGGGTCGTGGTGTCATATACCACTACGTAGGCATAAACGTTACGTAAATATTTATATAGTAGGGCAATTCCACTTTTTAATGAGTTTCGACTTGTTTCGGGAGCGGGGCGTTCCGACACCGGCGTGGAGGGAGACAGGAAGGAGACGAGAGAGCAACGTCGACGATGAAAGTAGCCACCGAGAACGCAGAGACGGGAGACCGCACAGAAACACCCCAAACTGGATTCGACCGACCGCTGTCCCGCAAGTCGTTGGACTGACTTTCCGCTGCGTCGCCCGACTCGTCCGGGAAGACCTTAGTCGCTGGCGCTCCGCGTCCCCTGCATGGCGACGTTGGAGCGATACGCGCGTCGGTACCTCGAAGACGGACCCAATCTCGCGTGGTTGCTGGTCGTGAACGTGCTGGCGATACTCGTCGGCGTGCAGTTCTACGTCGAAACGCTACCCGAGGTTCCCGTCTACCTCTGGCCGTTCTACGCCGACTCGCCCGCCGCGCTGTTTCTGGTGACGCTGTCGCTGGTCACGCTCCTGCCGAACCTCGGTCGCTCGCTGGGCGACGCACCGCAGAACCGCGCGCTGGCCTACCTCCACACGCTGGCGTTCGCGTGGCTGGTCAAGTACGGTATCTGGACGTTCGTCTCGCTGAACCTCGGCTTCTCGGCGTACTTCGGACCGCCGTGGAACCCCGACGCCTTCTGGGCGTACTGGTTCATCATCGTGACTCATCTCGGGTTCGTGGCCGAGGCGTACCTGCTGCCGTACTTCGGCGCGACGACCCGCGGGGCGCTGGCCACCACGCTCGTGGCCCTCTTGGCGAACGACGCCATCGACTACCTGTTCGGGTTCCACCCGCCGCTCCGGTACGAACCCGGCCTACTGTTGCCCGCGGCGACCGTGGCGCTCTCCGTGCTGGCGGTCGCGGCCGCCGCCCGCGCGTTCGGCCGACTTTCGAGCGCCGACGGTAGCGTGTAGGCAGGTTCTAAGCCGATTTTAAACTCTAAGAACCGATTTGGGCCGTCGGAGTAATCACCGTGAACGGAGCGAACGAATGTCGCCCTTTTTAAGCCACGGGAGTATAGGACCAACCGATGAGCCCCTACCGAGCCGTCCTGTTGGCGCTGTTCGTCGTCGGCGGTGCGCTGACCGCCGCGGTCCCGGCGGGTGCAGTCGCCCCCGACGGATTCGACGCGACCGCAGTTGGTCTCGACGGTGACGCCGACGCCCGCACTATCGACGCGGTCGAATCCCGCGCTATCGACGCGGTCGAACCCCGCGCTATCGACGCGGTCGGAGACGGGGACGTGCAGGTGTCGGGGAGTCTCGCTACCGACGCGACCGAAGCGGATGTTCTCGTGAACGCCCAACGCGCCGAGAACAACTCCACCGACAACTCGTCGCTGGGTGCGGACATCTCGTCGTTCATGCAGTCGAGTATCGCGGAAGTCGGGGGTGCAGTCGAAACCGGCATGTGGTCCGCGTCGTTCAACGCCACCGAGAACGAGTCCAAGCAGGTTCGACTGGTCGAACGTCGAACCTCCGAACTCCGCTCGGAACTGCGCGACCTCAAGCAGCAGAAGGCCGAACTCGTCGCCGAGCGCGAGGCTGGCAACGTCAGCGAAACCGCGTACAAGGCGAAGATTAGCCGCCTCATCGGCCAGATTAACGCCCTCGAATCGTCCATCGATACGACCACGGCCCGCGCCAGACAGGTGAACGCCAGCGTCGAGACCCTCGGTACGCTCCGGGCCGAGACCGCCAACCTGACCGGTCCCGAGATCGCCTCGGTCGCCCGCAACGTGACCGGTGTCGGTAACGGACCCGGCGTCGGAAACGGCCAACGCGGTCCGCCGGGCGACCCGGGTAACGCTACTGACGTCGGCAACAACAGCAGTGTCGGCAACGGTAACGGTGTCGGAAACGGGAACGGCGTCGGTATCAGCGATGGCGACGGGAACGGGACCGACGTGGGAAACGGGAACGGCGTCGGTGACGGAAACGGTACGGCTGGCGCGGGTAACGGAAACGGGAACGGGAACGGTGTCGGTGACGGAAACGGTACGGCGGGCACGGGCAACGGAAACGGCACGGCGGGCGCGGGTAACGGCAACGGAAACGGCGCGGCGGGCGGCCGAGACGAGACCGGCAACCCGTCCAGTGGCGGTACCGATGTCGGAAACGCGAGTTCCGACGACGGTCCCTCGGTCGACCCCGGCACTTCGCCGACGGTCCGCGAGGTGGTCCGCGGAGCCACGGCGGCCCCCGGATTCGTCGGCCACGTCGAGACCGCGTTCGACGCCGGAACCGTCACTCCGGACGGCGCACTGACCGTGGCCACGGCGTGACGCGGTACGGCCCACCCTTCTTGACGCGACGTGCGGCCCAGACACGACCGAAAGACACGCTTTTGAGTACGCGATTCGTAGTCCGGATAGCGAATGGACTCCGCCGAGCTACTCGACATCCTCGGGAACGAGAACCGCAGGCGCATCCTCCGTCTGCTCTCGCGCAAACCCTGTTACGTCACAGAGATTAGCGAGTATCTCGGCGTCAGCCCGAAGGCGGTCATCGACCACCTCCGGAAGCTAGAGGACGCCGGTCTCGTCGAGAGTCGCACCGACGACCAGCGACGGAAGTACTTCAGTATCTCGCGCAACCTCCGACTGGAGGTGAGCGTCTCGCCCTACGAGTTCGGCATGAAGAGCGCGTACCCGGCGAGTACGAACCTCGACGCGAGTCGGTGGCGCTACGTCTCGCTCAACGTCCAACTCGACTCGTCCGACGCCGACTCCGACGAGGACGGACCGGGAGAAGACGCAGAGACGGGAACCGACGGAGAGGGGGCAGTCGAAGCAGACACCGACGACGGGCCGGTCGAAGCGGGGGACACCGAGGTCGGCGACGAAGTCACCGAGAGCGACGACCAAGACGACGAGGACACCGAGACGGTCGGCGAGGCCACCGCGCTCGCGGCGGAACTCGACGAACTCCAGCAACTCCAGCGCGAACTGTCGCTGGCCCAGCGGTGGGTCCACGGCCGCATCACCGACGTGCAGGACCGACTCGGCGACGCGGTGAACGGCGACGGGGAGGCCCGCCTCCGGGCGGACGTGCTGGCGGCCGTCGCGGGCGGCGCGACCACCGTCGAGGAGGTGTGTCGGGCGGTCGAAGCCCCCGGCCACGTCGTCGAACCGGCGCTCGCGGAACTGGCCGACCGCGGCTTTCTGGACCGCGACGAGGACGGGGAGTGGGTTCTGGCAGAGTAGCGAGGAGCGGACGCTGGTGGTGAGGTTCTCAGAGACGACTATCGCGTACCGAAGCGGTTCCTCGAAGCGTCAGATGTCGGTCGTCAGGCCGTCTCGGAGGTCGCCGCCGAAGTAGGCTCCGAGCGCGCCCGCCACGAGACCGGTCCCCGCGCCGAACGCCACGAGCGGAACGCCCATCCCGCCGAAGGCGGTCAGCGCGAAGTGGCCGAGCATCGCCGTGATTCCCGCCGCGACCGCACCTGCAGCGGCCGATTCGACGATGGTCGAGCGTTCGACCGCCAGTCCGAGGACGAACGCCGCGACGAACGCGCCGAGCAGTCCCGCGAGGTTGTCGAGGAACGGAAGCGGGATGAAAGCGTTCCCGGCGACCGTCCCGCCGCCGAGCAGGACGAGCGTGTAGAGGAACAGGCGCGGCGAGAAGAAGCCGACGGCGCGGTGTTTTGCGCGCTGGAGGAACGACGACGTTTCGGGCGACTGGGACTCGGCGTCCGCGGAGTCGTCACCGAGAACGTCGGTGAAGTCGTCCGCGACCGAGTCGCGCGTGCGCTGGTCGGAGCGCTGGGGCATACGGGAATGTGAGACGGCCGAGGTAATGGGTCTTTCCGTGACTCCGCTACTCGTGCGGTCGCCAAGTAGAGACGTGTTCGTGGTCTCACCGCGGTCTCGTCGCCTCGTCAACGAGCGATCGGAGCGTTTTCGGGGACCGAGACCGGCGCGTGTGTCCGGCCCGATTGGGGTTCAGCACGTCCCGCCACGTTCGCACCGCCGGGTTAAATTCGCCGAACTCTATCTCCGACGCCAGCGGCGTCACGTTCAAACTGAGTTGCTGCTATCGCTCCGCCGAGAACTCGGAGAGAGGCACCTTCGAGGTCCCGTTTCGACCGAGCGTTCGCGCCTTGATATCCTAGGAGACGACGACGCTCACGTCGCTGGCCGACAGCCGCAGATGCTCCGGGTTGGAGGTCCGCTCGCCGACCTCGGCGCGCAGGAGGACCCGCGACCGTTTGCGGTAGTCGTATTCCACGGTCGCCGCCGTAGGGCCGCTGAATTAGTACGCTTCACTAGTCCCGAGCAGGCCGACGAGTCCGAATCCGACGAGCAACCCCTGTTCGTCGCCGTTCGCCGCGGTTTCCGTGAAGAACAACAGGAGGCCCAGGAGACCGAGAACGGCGAGCAGAACCGGGAGATTGCTCCGTTCGGTCTCGGTCCGGTGAAACTACTTCCAATTGGTCGTGGCGACGAACGGACCGACGAGGCGACTGACCCACTGGCCGACGGGTTCGTGGCCGACCGAGGGGTTCCGACCATCCGGTTCGCGGATGGTGTACTTGAACACCTCCTGGCGAGTAATCTATTGGGCCTCCCGCTTTAGCGCCCGCACGAGGGTTCGGGGGTCCATCCCACGACAACGGTGTTCCGTAAAGACATGAGCGTCCCGCAGGTCCTGACGGTCGTAGTCACAGTTCGTCGTCCACAAGACCGTTTCTCGGACGGTCTTGACGGAGTGGTCCTGGTCGGCCAGCCAGCAAGTCGCGGCGTACCGAATACGGGGATTCGGACGACAAACAGGACCGCGTAGCTGAGGATGACGACGAAGTTCTAGAGAGGTCATTCGGGGTCCATCCCCGGAACGAAGTGCGAGAACGGACGTCAGGAACCGCGGTCCCCGAGAATCAGGTACATTAATTATATTACAATATGGAACACAGTTATTCTAACGTATTTTTGAGCTGCCATTCGGTCCGCGGCGCGCCGTCGCCGAACGCTGTCAGACCGGCGAGGGAGGGTTTTAGGAGAAGATGCTCCCCGTGCAGTGCTTGGCGTACAGGGGTATGTGAGATACTGAGGCGACTGATATCAAGTATATCTCTATTGATTAAAACACCATCCGGAACCCATATAACTTCAATATATGGTATGAATTTAATAGCTATTAGAATATAAATATATTTAAAGAGCTAGGAAATTATTATAAATGCAATGAGGAGAAGAACCAGACGAAGTGCGCTACGGGGTATCGGTGTTTCAATGGCATCTCTAGGATTTGTTAATCCAGTAAGCGCAAAAGAAGATGCAGGAAATACATCCAATAGTGAGTATAATTCTATCTCCACCAAAAACATAAAGAAGATCAGCAATCTTCAAAGCGATGGAAATGGTGGGATATTCGTTGTAGCAGTTGAAAAGAGAGAGCAAGACGTAGTTAAGACGGACTACTTTATCGCACTGGCGCAGTTATCAGAGAACCAGTATCGAATCAAGGAAACAACAGAAGAAATCTATAAATCCTTGTTAAATAACGAGGATAGCTTCATTACTACACAAGAGGCAGAAGACCTTGTCTACACAAAAGGGATAGATGCGATAAATAAGGGTCATATATCAATCGATTATACTGGCTACTGTAGTGAGTTTGGGACAGACAGTCACCATAAGCTTACAATGAGTATTGACTTTAAGGAAAAAATCAATGACATGGGATTAACCGCGGCAGGAGCAGTCGTTTCACTTTTCCTCGACACTAAAGCTAAGATAAAGGCGCTTGTGGTTCTCTCGGGCTACGGATTAGCAATGGTAACTCGTCATTCCGATGTTAGCTGGGTGTATCGAGAAGCTGACAACGGGCCGGGTGGTATTCCAGTAACTCATTCTTATGTAACCGGAGGCTACAAGGATTACGATTGGAAAAATATGAGTCAGTGGACGGACATTACTGGACACGTCGTTCCCAAATCACTCCCGTAATATTTTAACTAGCTATTCTTATCTTTTTATTCTTACCGAAGCGTTAATATTCATTAGATAGTTCCGTTCTGATATGGGAGTAGTTAAGTACCTATCAGAAGTAACCGACTACAGTAGTAAATGGTTGAAAATAAAGGTAGTGGTTTTAGCGACCATCATATCTCTTCTTATTTCTTCTAGAGTAATAGGTAAACTAACCGAATATTTTGGGTATCATTCCCCGATAGCAGGAGCGATAACGATCCTATTTTTCTACATCATATACGTATCGTTAAGTATTGCAGTAAATAGATAGTTGGACGGTCTTGACACACCACATCCACAAATAGAGGATAGGACTCGAAAAGATGGTTTCAAGTCCGGCGCGCCGGTACCTCGTAGTATGAATCCCGGCGACCGCGTCCGCGTCCAGCGGGCCGACCAGACCTACGAGGGCGTACTGCTCCCTTCCTCGACGAGCCAGAACCTCGTCGTCAAGTTGGAGGGCGGCTACAACGTCGGTATCGACAGGGCCGACGCCGACGTGGACGTCCTCGAAAGCGACGTGTACGACATCGAGGAGGGTGACACCGAGGAGTCCTCCGCGGTCGAGTTCGACCCCGACCTCCCGACGATATCGCTCATCTCCACCGGGGGCACCATCGCCTCGACGGTGGACTACCGGACCGGCGCGGTGACCGCGCAGTTCGACGCCGAGGACGTGTTGCGGGCGGTCCCGGACCTCGCGGGCCGAGCGAACTACCGCGGGCGCGTCGTCGCCAACATCCTCAGCGAGAACATGACCCCCGACGTGTGGCGCGACCTCGCGGAGGCCGTCCGCGAGGAGATAGAGGCGGGCGCGGACGGCGTGGTCGTGATGCACGGCACCGACACGATGCAGTTCACCGCGAGCGCGCTCTCGTTCATGCTCGACACGCCGGTCCCCATCGTCTTCACGGGGAGCCAGCGGTCCGCGGACCGGCCCTCCTCGGACAACGTGATGAACGCGGTCTGCGCCGTCGAGGCCGCCAAGGCCGACGCCGCGGAGGTCATGGTCTGCATGCACGCGACCGAGAGCGACGACGCGTGCGCGCTCCACCGCGGGACCCGCGTCCGGAAGAACCACACCTCGCGCCGCGACGCCTTCGAGACGGTCGGCGCGAAACCCCTCGGCGAAGTCGCGTACGGCGGCGAGGAGACCGAGGTTAGCTTCCGGCGCGACTACGCCGAGCGCGGCGAGACCGACCTCGACATCGCGCCGGAACTGGAGTCCGACGTGGAACTGCTGAAGTTCACGCCCGGCACGGACGAGTCGGTGCTCGACCTCGCGGAGGGCAAGGCCGGACTCGTCCTCGAAGGCACCGGTCTGGGTCACGTCCACTCGGAGTGGACCGACCGCATCGCGGAGTTGGTCGATTCGGGCACCACGGTCGTCATGACCAGCCAGTGCATCGAGGGTCGGGTCTGCGACCGGGTGTACGACACCGGCCGAGACCTGCTCGACGCGGGCGTCGTGGAGGGCGAGGACATGCTCCCCGGCACCGCGAAGGTCAAACTGATGTGGTCGCTGGCGAACAGCGACGACCCCGAGGCGACCGTCCGGACCCCAATCGCGGGCGAAATCACCGAGCGGTCGGTCCCGTGGGAGTGAGATGACGGGCGCGACGATTCAGTTGCGGGAGGCCCGCCACGAGGACTACGAAGAGATAGCGGCGTTCACGCAGAACACGTGGCCCGATCGAGAGGGCGGCGACTACATCCCGGACATCTACCACGACTGGATAGACGGCGACGACCGCCGGACCGTGGTCGCCGACGCGGGCGACGACATCGCGGGCGTCGTCCAGTGCGTCCTACTCTCGGACTGGGAGTCGTGGGGACAGGGGATGCGAGTCAACCCCGCGTTCCGCGGGCGCGGCGTCGCCAGTCGCATGACCGAAGACCTGTTCTCGTGGGCGCGCAAGCAGGGCGCGACCGTGATGCGAAACATGGTGTTCTCGTGGAACGTCCCCGGTCTCGGCCAGTCGCGGGCGACCGGCTACGACCCCGCCACGGAGTTCCGGTGGGCGCTCCCCGACCCCGACCCGGACGCCGACCCCGACGCCGAAATCACCGCCGACCCCGAGGCGGCGTGGCGGTTCTGGACCGGCGGCGACGCCCGCGACCACCTCCGGGGCCTCGCGCTCGACGACGTGGAGACGTGGGCGGTCTCCCAACTCACGCGCGACCACCTCCGGACCGCGGCCGACGACGGGGGCCTGTTCGTCGTGCAGGACGACGGGACGAGAGGGTTCACCCACAGGGTCCGGGAGTACGAGCGCCCGGCCGAGGACGCGGACGACGGCGGCGACGAGACCGACCGGTGGGTCGAGTACGGCGTGGGTGCGTGGGAGGACGCGGCCAGCGCGGACGCGCTGTTCGACGCCGTCGCCCGCGACGCCGCCGAGCGCGGGGCCGACCGCGTCCGGATGCTGATACCCGAGACGGTACGGGCGGTCAGCGACGCGGCGCTGTGCCGGGTCGAAGTCTCCGACGAACCCGACTTCGTGCTGGCGGCGGACCTCACGCGCTAGTCGTCTTCGGCGGTTCGCTCGTCGGCGCGCTCTTTCTCGGCCGCCCGTTCGTCCTCCTGTTCGTCGTCCGTGCGTTCGTCGGCGGTCCGCTCGTCGTGTTCCGTCGGGATGTTCGGGTCCGACACCTCCACGTCGTCCTCCTCCCAGTCGAAGTCCTCGAACTCGCCGCCCGGTTCGAGGATGAACGGACCGGAGGCGAGCGTCCGGAGCGTCACCGCCATCGCGCGGATGACGTACGCGGTGAGCATCAGGTACGGAACGAGCGCGATGGTGTAGGCGACGCTGACGAACACCATCAGCGGCGACAGCGTGAACAGCGACACCTGCGGGAAGAGGTTGGTGTCGAGCGCCAGCAGGACGTAGGAGGTGACGATGATGGCGGGCAGCGAGACGTACAGCAGTCTGCTCGACAGGTGGGCGAACTCGCGCTTGTAGTACAGCGACTTGAAGTACTCCCGGCCGGTGGCGAACACCTTCAGCGTCTCCACGATGTCCTCTATCGCCGCCTGCTCGTCGTCGTCCAGTCCCTCGCCGTACTTGCGCTGGAACCGGCGGGCGACGTGGAGTTGCCACGAGTAGTCGTAGTTCAGCCCCGCGAGCAGGACTCTGAAGGTGCCGAACTGGGCGTCGGTCAGCGTCTCGCCCGCGCGCTCGGCCTCGTCGGTGATGTTGTCCGAGAAGGTCTCGGCCTCCCTGCGGAACTCCTCGTCGTCGCTCCGGGCCGCGATGTCGGCGAGCGTCGAGGACTGCTGGTCGATTATCTTGAGGATGGCCCGGAGGAACTCGGCCGGACGCGCCGGACTCACGTCGCCCTCGATGAACTGCTCTATCTGCCCGCGATACTGAATCGAGGCGTCGATTCGCTCGCGCTGGTGTTCGATGTCGGTTATCTCCTCGGAGAGGACGATGGAGTTGATGGAGACGACCACCGAGACCAGCAGAATCATGCCGCTCAACAGCGTGTTGAACAGCGTCTGAACCGTGTTCGTGTCCTTGAGCAGCGCGTACACGTCCACCGGTCGAACGACCGACATCGCCAACAGGACGACGAGGACCGCGACCAGCAGGACCAGCGTGACGTGGGCGCGCTCGCCCCGCAGGAGGAACCAGTGAGCGACGCGCTCGCCGAGCGACGACGGTGCGCCCCGGTCGCCCGGTATCAGCGTGTCGAGCGAGCGATGCTCTGGCACCAACTCGTCGAGCGTGTCGTTTCCGGAGTCCCCCGACCCCATCTCCGTTACGAGTAACGGACCCCATCGTTAAGAACTTCTGGCTGCGACGACCCGGGGAGAAAGCGACGCCTCCCGGAGTTCAGGCGCTCCCTACGCCGGGGGCGCGAGGCGACTGGGTCCGGTCCGGGTCACCCGCCGCTGACCGGGGGAAACAGCGCGAGTTCGTCGCCGTCTTCGAGTTCGGTGTCGAGTCCGTCCTCGGTGTGGACGTTCGTCCCATTCCGGAGGACGTTGATGTGGTCGCGCAGGTCGCCGTCATCGTCGTAGATGCGCGCCTCGAGGTCCGGGTGTTCGGCGACCAGTTCCGCCAGCGCCGCGCCGACCGTCTCGCCGGGACCGGTCTCCACTTCCACCTGCTTCCCGCCCGCGATTTCGGCGAGGTCGGCGAACAACTTCCACTCCATGCCGGAACCTTCGGGTCGGTCGGCCTTTGTTCCATCGCTCCCCGAAGGGAGACGGAGATGGAGACGAGTCGGCTACGCAGGTCACGGAAAACCGCACCACCGCAAACCGCGAACGTGCGGGAGGACGGGCGAATCGCTCACTTCCGGCCGGAGACCGCCGCCTCGTCCTCGCTCTCGGTCGGCGTCGCCTCGCTCGCCGCGGCCTCGATGCGTCGGAGCGTGTCGGGCCGTCCGACCACGTAGAGGGTGTCGCCGGGCGCGAGACGGCGGTCGTCGGCCGGAATCGTCTCCACGCCCGTCGCGTCGCGCACCGCGACCACCGTCGCGTCGATGCTCGCCACCGGCGCGCCGACCAGCGGACTCGCTTCGGTGAGGGTGACCGCGCCGAACGTCTCGTCGGCCGCGCGGAGGCGCGCGGAGAACTCCCGGTCCGCGCGGAGTTCCGCCGGGAGCGTCACGAGGCGATACTCGGTGTCGCGGTCGAGGCGGGCCGCGTCGGCGGCGTCCAGCGCGAGGGTCGCCACGTCGTCCACCGCCGCCCGGAGTTCGGCCGTGGCGACGCGCTCGGGGGCGGCGTCCGCGTCGCCCGCCGCCGACGAGTTACGCCGCCACACCTGCACGAAGTCGCCCGCGCTGGCACCGAACGCCGGGTCCGCCCGGACCGCGACCGCGACCGTCCCCGGCGCGAGCGTCGGCCCGAGTCCCGACACGCGTCCCCCGACCGCGAGGAACTCGACGGTGCCGTCGTCGGCGAGTTCCACGTCCACGTGACCCGCCCCGTAGTCGTCCCGGAGTCGCTCGGCGAGGCGCTCGGTGAGTTCGGCGCGAGAGAGACCCCGGGGGAACCGGAGCGTCTTGCCCGCGATGGTCTCGCGCGTCGCGGCGTCGAGGGGTTCGTAGCCGTCGATGTCCTCGATTTCCTCGGGGAGTTCGACCGCGACGAACCGGCCCACCGACCCGACGAACCGACTCACCTCGGCGTCGTAGCCGACCACGCCCGCGAGGATGCGAGCGCCCGACCGCGCGCCGATTGCGGCCGCCGCCGCACCGAAGACGAACGCCGCGACGTTGACGAGCGCGGTTTCCGGGGTCGGCCCGGCCTCCCCGGTGCTGAGGAACTGCCGGAGCGCCGTGGTGGTGTTCAGCCACGCGCCCACGACGCCCATACCGACCAGCACGGCCAATCCCTCCGGCATCTCTTCGTGGGTGTACGACCGGTAACCCACGCCCGCCACGGTGGCCACGCCCCCGGCGAGCAGCGAGAGACCGACCACGCGCAGGACCGCCATCGCCGGGCGTTCGAGTGCGGTGAGGAGACTCATCGGTTCACCTCCGAGTCGCCGGAACGCCGACCGGTCGCCGCGTCACCCGAACTCCGACCCGCCTCCGTCGCGGTCGGACTCCGACCGACTTCCTCGAAGCGGTCCAGCGCCTCGCGGGACCCGACGACGTAGAGTTCGTCGCCCGCCGCGAGTCCGGTCGTGCCGCGGGGCGCGACCGTCCACGTCCCGCCGCGCCGGACCGCCAGCACCGCGACGCTCCACCGCTCGCGCAGCGCCGCCCCGCCGAGCGTCACGCCGTCGAGGGGACCGCCCGCCGCCAGTTCGATTCGCTGGATTCGCTTGCCGTCGCGCCGGAGGAGCGAGAGGAGTTCGAACTCCCGACGGGTGCCTCGGGCGCGGACCCGGAGGTCGGCCGACGCCGTCCCGAGCAGGGTCTCGGCGTCGCGCCGCGACACGGCGAGGGTCACCCGGCCGTCCCCGCCGGTCGCCCGCGCACCGCCCGCGCTCGCAGTCGGGGTCACGCTCGCGACGCTCGCGTCGGGGTCCTCGTCCGATTCGTCGTCGGGCGCGGCCGGACGACTCGTCGGCGGGGCCGAGGCGGTCTCCCCGGACCGGGCGCTCAGGACGGTGCCGTCCACCGTCGCCTCGGCCGTCGAGACCGTCACCTCGTCGTTGCGTGCAAGCCCCGTCGGAACCAGCGCGTCCACCGAGACCGCGCGCTGGCCCTTCGGGACGCGCCGCGAGAGCGCGCCCGCTGGCGGGGCCGCGCTGACGGTCGCCCGACCGCGCGAGTCGATGCTGGCCGACACCTCCGCGAGGTCGTGGTCGGTCCGGAGTCGCTCTTCGAGGCGGAGTTCGAGTTCCGACAGCGGGAGGTCGGCGGGGAAGGTCCACTCGCCGTCCCGCAGGGTCGCCCTGAGGTCGTCGGTGAGGGGCGGATACCCCTCCACGTCGCCGACCTCGCCCGCCACCCGAACCCGCACTTGTCCGAACCGACCCACGCGCTCGACCGCGTCGGCGGACAGGCCGCGCTCCCGGAGACCCCGGACGGTGAACCGACGCGGGAACTCCGCGCCCATCTTGTCGCCCTGCGAGTGGGCGTAGAGCGTCGCCATCATCACGACGAGCGCCGACACCAGCGCCGTGGGCGAGGCCACGAACTGGGGGTCGAGCAGGCCGAGCAGGCCGCCCTGAATCCCGGCGATGGCGACCCCGAACACCAGCACACCGAACCCGGGAATCGTGACGCCCGTGAAGTACTTGAACGTGAATCCGAGCGACCACGCCACCAGCGCGGGCACGACGGCGGTCAGAACTCCGATGTAGATGCCGAGGAGGAGTTCGACGAGGAGGTCCGGGACGAGGAGCATTCGTACGTTCCGGACAGACAGACCATCCCCAAAGAACTATCGACGCGGGGTCACCGGACCGCCGACGGTCCGGCGCGGCGGAGCGACGACCGACTGTCGGACCGCCGACGAGTCCTCGCGGAGTACCGACGGTTTATTTGGGGTGACCGCGACAGAACCGGTATGGAGGCGGCGACGTGGCGACGCCGAATCGGCGTTCGACTCACCGTGACGCTGACGTTGGCGGTGGCGGTTCTCTCGATAGCGACCGGCATCTCCAGCATCGGCTTCACCGCGGCGTCGGCCCAGAGCCTCTTCGGCGGGCAGATTCCCCAGTGGGCCAAGGAGACCGCCGGGTTCACCGGGACGCTGACCGGATTCCTGATGCTCGCCAGCGCCCTCGGAATGCGTCGGGGGCTCCGACTCTCGTGGTACTCGACGGTGCTGCTCCTGCCGCTGACCGCGGCGCAGGGGTTGGTCCAGTCGAGTCCCTACTCGCTCCCGCTGGTCGTCCTCTCGGCGGCCGCGCTCCCGGTGGTCGTCGTCGGGAGACGCCGGTTCGACCGCGAGGTCGATTTCACGACCACTCAACTGGCCGCCATGGCCGCGCTCGTGGGCGTACTGGTGTACGGAACCGCGGGCACGTACGCGCTGGCCGACCAGTTCAACGGGGTCAACACGCTGTTGGACGCGTTCTACTACACGCTCGTGACGGCCAGTACCGTGGGTTACGGCGACGCCGCGCCCGCGACCCAGACCGCCCGCCTGTTCGGCCTGACGGTGGTCGTCCTCGGTGCCACGACGTTCGCCGTCGCGCTCGCGTCCCTGCTGGGTCCCGCCATCGAAGCGCGCCTCGCGACCGCACTCGGAAGAATGACAGAATCACAACTCGAACTCCTCGAGGACCACGTGGTCGTCCTCGGCTACGGCGACCTGACCGAACCGATACTGACCGAACTCGACGAACAGGTGGAGTTCGTCGTCGTCACGCCCGACCAACAGCGCGCGACCGAACTCTCCGACCGGGGATACAAGGTGCTGAAAGCCGACCCCAGCGACGAGGACCCGCTCAGACGGGTCGGCATCGAGGAGGCCCGGGCCGTCGTCGCGGCCACGAACAACGACGCCGAGGACGCGTTGGCGGTGCTGACCGCAAGCCAACTCAATCCGGACGTGCGCATCGTGGCGGCCGCCACCGACCGCGAGAACGTGGTCAAACTCAAGCGGGCGGGCGCGGACACGGTCATCAGTCCCGCGACCATCGGCGGCCATCTGCTGGTGCGCTCGGCGCTGGGGAGCGACGGGATGGAGAGCGTCGCCGAGAAACTCGCGGGCGAGTCGGCGAACCGCTGAGTCCGACTCGCGGTCAGAACCCGCACCCGACGGTGAGTCCGTGATTCCATCGCCCGATAGTCGCGGGTCACCGTCACCGAGTAGCGTTTCTATTCCGCGATTCCCAAGGTTATTTGAGCCGGGACGGTAGCACCCTGATATGCGATTCCTCCAGATCGCCGTGCCCGTCGGCAAGCGCGACGGCGTCGAGTCGGTGCTGTCGGAGGCCGACGTCGATTACTTTCTCACCGACGAGACGTCGGGGCGCGACTACGCGGCGCTCGTGTTCGTCCCCACGGAACCCGAAGACGTGGAGGCGCTTCTGGACGACCTCCGGGCTATCGGCGTCCAACGGAAGGGGTACGTGACGGTCAGCAAACTCGAAACGGTCCTCTCGGACCGGTTCGAGCGCCAGCGACACGACGGACCGACGGCCGAGGAGACCATCGAGGAGACGAACGGTCGAATCGCGCGGGAGGAACTCCGCGCGCGGGCCGCGGAGATAGCGCCGATTACGGCCAACTACGTGGTCTTCACGGTTCTGAGTACGATTATCGCGACCGCCGGTCTCCTGATGAACAGCGCAGCGGTCGTCGTGGGGTCGATGGTCATCGCCCCGCTCATCGGTCCGGCAATCGCCGCGAGCGTGGGCAGCATCCTCGACGAGGACGACCTCTTTCGGACGAGCGTGAAGGCGCAGTTCGCGGGCCTGCTCGTCGCGGTCGGGAGCGCCGCCGCGTTCGGCGGCCTCGTCCGCGCGACGTTCCTACCCCACGCCGAGATTCGACTCATCGGGCAGGTCGCGGAGCGAATCAATCCGGGTGCCCTCGCGCTCGTGGTCGCGCTCGGCGCGGGCGTGGCCGGTGCGATGTCGCTCACCAGCACGACGAGCGTCGCGCTCGTCGGCGTCGCCATCGCGGTCGCCCTCATCCCACCGGCGGCGACGGTCGGTCTCGGTATCGCCTACGGCGACGTGACCGCCGCGGTGAGCGCGGCCATTCTCGTCCTCATCAACGTCCTCTCCATCAACGTCGCGAGTCTCGCCACGCTCTGGGTTCAGGGTTACCGGCCGAAACACTGGGTCGCCGAGCGAACCGCCCGCCGGGCGGTCGTCCGGCGCGCGGCCTTGCTCCTCGCGGCCGTCCTCGTCCTCTCGTCGTCGCTCGCCGTCACGACCGTCAACATCTCGGAGAACACGGAGTTCGAGCAGACGGTCGGCGACATCACGTCCGAGACGGACGCGCAGGTCCTCTCGGTCGAGTTCTCGTACCGGACCGAACTCTTCCTCCGACACCCCTCGACGGTAACGATTCGGACCGTCGGTGGTTCGGCGAACACGGCGGAATCCCTCCGGGAACGAATCGAACGGCGGACCCAGCAGGACGTGACGGTCGTCGTGATTCGCGAAGACGGCGACGTCTCGGCGGCGCGAGCGCTTCGGTCGCCACCGACCGACGCGTTCGACCGACGCGACTCGCCGACGAACGCCGCCTCCGGCGTCGTCGGGGCGTATCCGGCGGTCGGAGTCGCGTAGGAGCGCCCGTAGAGAGAACCGGCGAGCGCAGCATCCGTCGGCTATCGCTACGTATTTCCACCTCCGGTCCCGGCGTTGGATATGGCAGTACCGGTACGGGAACACGCGTCCCAACACGACGCCATCGCGGACCTTCCGCTCATCACCGAGTCCGCGCAGGTTACGAGCGTTACCAGAATGGACCGCGACCGACGGTCGGAGGTCACGGCCGCAGTCTCTCGATTACTCGACGAACACGGCCTGACTCGCGAGTACGGTCCCGTCGAGAGACGCGAGGACTGCGAACGGGTATCCACGCGACTCGCGCGCGACGACTACCCGGGCGTCGCTCGGCGAGTCGCGACGCTCGCCGAACGGGTCGAGAGACCGAAACCGATGCTCACCAGCGCCCGCTTCCGCACGGAGACGGACGTGGATTTCCTCGCGGGACAGTACGTCGGACTCCGGTACGACGGCACGTCGCGGGCGTACTCGCTGGCGAACTCGCCCACGGAGGACGAACTCGAAATCTGCGTCCGGCGGATTCCGGGCGGTCGCCTCTCGCCCCAGATATGCGCCGACCTCGCGGTCGGCGACGAACTGACGATTCGGGGACCGTACGGCGACCTCGTCCTGCAGGACCACTCCCCGCGCGACATGGTGTTCCTCGCCACCGGGACGGGGGTCGCGCCGCTCAAGAGCATGATAGAGTACGTCTTCGAGACCGGCCGGGACGAGTACGAGGGCGACAGACGGGACGTCTGGCTGTTCCTCGGGGCGGCGTGGCGCGACGACCTCCCGTATCTCGACGTGTTTCGCCGACTCCAGCGCCAGCGGGAGAACTTCCACTTCGTGCCGTGCCTGAGCCGCGAACCCGTCCTCTCGGAGTGGGACGGCGAGACCGACTACGTCCAGCACGCCTTGCTCAAGCACACCGACCCGACGACCGTGACCGCCGGACTGGGCGAAGAACTCGAACGCTGGCTCCGCGAAACGCCTCAGTCCGGCGTCGAGGCCCGCCTCGACCCGACGAACAGCGAGGTGTACGCCTGCGGTATCAACGCGATGGTCTACAGTCTCGTGACGGCCGCCGAGCGACTCGGTATCCCCCAGTCCCGTATCGAGTCCGAGGGGTTCGGATAGCGTTCCGCGCGAAGACGAGTCTGCGGGAGGTGGCTGTGTCGTATCAGAGCAAGATATTTTTCGAGATGCGAAGCGTCCGTCGTTCGATGCGCCGGTCGCCAGCGACCGAGTGAAACGCTACTCGGTGACGCCGCTGAGGCTCGTCATCGGCGTGGCCCCGGCGACGATGGCACCCGTCGAGAGAATCGCCGCGGACAGCACGACGAAGTCGCCGCTCGGCGAGAACCCGGCGATTCCGGCCCCCGTCTGCACGATGAACACCGTGACGAAGAAACTCAGCACGGCGAAGACCAGCATCACGACTGCCGCGACGATACTACTCACTAGTGCGCCAAACGAATCAAGAATTCCCATTTGAGTTACTCCTTCGATAAATAAGATAAACTGTGTCCGTATATTATTTGGGTATTAGTCGTCTCGGTGCGATAACCCACAGTTTCGTCGGCATTCTGCGGTCGTCGGAAGACGGCACCCCGCGAGCGCTTGCACGACTATCCTCGGTGAACGATAGCTACGTCACACTCCAGGTCGTGCAGGCTTCCCGCGAGCGCTTGCACGACTACCCTCGGTGAACGATAGCCACGTCACACTCCAGGTCGTGCAAGCGCTCGAACGTCGGCGGGGAGACGAACCGCGAAGCGGCCGACCGGTCGGTACTCGCGCCCAAGATGGTGAGGTCGTAGTAGGTGTCGTTGGCCGACAGGAACGACTCGATTGACGCCCGCGACACCCGAGTCTCGAACGACCCCTCGAACGTCTCCACGAGGTTGGCGAGCGTCGTCTCGGCCGACCGGCGCTCGTTCTCGCGGTCGATGCAGGTGCAGACGCTGATGCTCCCGGCGAGACCGGTCAGTCGCCGCGCGAAGTCTATCATCGCGTGGGCGGTGTCGCCCGGCCGCCGGACCGGGACCAGCACTCGCTTCCATCGGTCCCGCGACTCGCCGCCCGACCGGAACGCGATGGCGTCGATGTCGCTCCGGAACAGGCCGCGGACGAACTCCGACAGACTGCCCCGTTCCTCCTCGTACGGCGTGACTACGAGGTCGCAGTTCGTCTCGCGGGCCGCCTTCAGGACGGTCCGCGCGAGGTTCTCGCCGTCGCCGACCACGACCACCTCGCAGGGGACGCCGACCTCGGTCTCGATGCGGTTGGCCTCGGTCTCCAAGCGCTGGGCCGACTCCTCGGCGACCTGCACCTCCTCGGTCTCCACGCCTTCGGCCTCTGCCGCATCCGGGTCCACTAACTCGGTCCCGGCCATCTCGGTCGGGACCTGCACGGTCCGTTCGGCCGCTTCGATTGCTGCCTCGTCCACCACGTCGAGCAGTACGACCTTCCCGGCGTCGTGGGCCGCCGCGAGGCGCGCGCCGAACGTGGCCGCGGTCCGACTCCCCTCGCCGCGCATCGGGACGAGGACGTGGTCGTCGCCGTTGGTGGACTGGTAGAGGAACTGCGACCGGCGCTCGTAGAACTGCTCGCGCCAGACGTGGAACGTCACGGCGACGATACTGCTGGCGAGGAAGACGGACGCGACGAACTGGAGGAAGAACTCCTCGAATCCGGCCGAATTGGAGAACGCGGGCGCGATGAGCGCCAGCAGTGCGGTCGAGAACGCCGAGGGTTCCTCGAAGTCGAGCGCCCACGTCACGCCGCCCGTGAGGAAGATGGCCAGCGCCGCCTCGACGGGCGAGACGACCAACTGACTCGCGCCGAGGGGGTCGCGCATCGACGTCTGGAGGCCGACCCAGATGGCGAGGGTCCCGCAGAGCGCCCCGGCGGTGAGTCCGCCGACGAACTTCGCGGGCGAGGCGTACTCGCCCTCCGGTTCCGCGAAGAGGGTGAAGGTGCCCGACGCCAGCGGCGGGAAGAGGACGAACGGGAGCATATCCACGGAGTTCGAGACGGCGGTGACGGCCGCGATGACCAGCGGAACGACGAGCAGAATCGAGAGGTGGATGAGGTTCGCGGTGTGTTCTATCCACCGGCGGAACTCCCGGACCTCGCGCCGCTCGAACCGACGCACGCGCCGGAGAACCGCGTGATAGCGCGAGCGCAGACCGTCCAACATTACCGACACGTCGTCGCGCTCGACTCAAATATCTGTTCGCTCGGAGAAGACGCTCGGAGACGCGCGGGCCGACCGAGGCGACTACGCCGCGAGTTCGACCACGGCGTCGAGCGTGATGCGAATCGCGCGCTCGACGTTGTTCTTGGCCTTCTCGGGGAGTTCCTCGTCCTCGGTCTCGCCCTTCTGGGTGCCCTCCACGAGGTTGCCGTCCACGGTGCAGATGGCTCCGGCCCGCATGTCGCGCCGTCGAGTCAGCGAGAAGACGGCCGCGGCCTCCATCTCGACCGAGAGGATGTTAGCCGCTTCCCACTCCTCGACGTACTCGTCGGTCTCGGCGTAGAAGGCGTCGTCGCTCGCGATGGGACCGACGTGAACGTCCTCGTCGTTCGCCTCGGCGGAATCGACCAGCGCCGAGAGGACGCCGTAGTCGGGCACCGCGGGGTACTCGACCGACTCGTATCGCTTGCTCGTGCCCTCGTTCTTCGCCGCGCCGGTGGCGACTATCATGTCGCCGATTTCGATGCCCTCCTGGAGCGCGCCGGTCGTCCCGACCCGAATCACGGTCTCGACGCCCACGTTGTGGAGTTCCTCGACGGCGATGGCCGCGGAGGGACAGCCGATACCGGTCGAGCAGATGGTGAGGTCGGTGCCCTCGTAGGTCGCGTTGACCACCTTGTACTCGCGGTTCTCGGCGACGACCTCGGAGTCGTCGCAGAGACCGGCGATGCGGTCCACTCGACCGGGGTCGCCGGGGATGAGCGCGATGTCGTTCACGTCGCCTTCTTCCACGAGAAGATGGGGTTGCTTCGCCATGCGCGTGGGTTCTCGGGAGAGGGAGAAAAAGCGTGCGGGTTCGCGACCTCGGAAGCTATTTGTCTTCCGTCTGAACACTCGGCGTATGGGCCACTGTCCCGATTGCGGCGAGGAGGTAGAGGAGTTAACCAAGAGCGACGCCTCGGCGGGCGGATTTCTGAGTTCGCGCAACGTCTGGGAGTGCCCCCATTGCGGCGCGATACTGGGTGTGAGTGGGAACACCTAGGCGTAGCGGTCGTGAGCGTCCCACTCGGTCCGAATCAGTTCGCCGATACCGTGTTCCATCACGGCTTCGCCGAGCGACGTGGCGACGTAGTAGGAGTAGAGACCGTCGGCCCCGCGTTCGTTCTCGACGCGATTGGCTACGACGCCGACGTCCACGAGTTTGTCGAGGTGGTAGTGGAGTTTGTTCGAAGGTACGTCGAGCGCCTCGGCGAGTTCCTTCGCACTCGTCTCGCCCTCTCGAAGGAGTTGTGCGACGATTCGGTAGCGAGTCTCCTCGCTGACCGCTCGCTGCATTGCGAGGTAGTCTTCGAGTTCGAGGATGCTCTCCTCGAGGAGTTTCGGTGGGTCGGAGCGGTAGGTCACGGGAGGGCCTCACGAAGTGAGACTGTATAAATCAACGAGTCAGGAACCGCTGAAAACACGGCGTTTGATGGGGCGTCAAACCCCTCCGGAGTACTGCTCGTCGAGGAACGCCTCCGCTTCGCCGAACGCCGGTGCGGTCCGCGCGCCCTCCTCCATCGCGGCCAGCGCCCCGCAGGCGTTGGCGAACTCCAGCGCGCGCTCGTAGTCGGTGTCCGGCCCGAGGACGCCGCCGCCCCGCAGCAGCACCGCGAGGAATCCCGCGGCGAAGGCGTCGCCCGCGCCCGTGGTATCGACCGCCTCGGCGTCGAACCCCGGATGCTCGAACGACGCCTCGGGCGTGTCCACCTGCGCGCCGTCCTCGCCCTGCTTGATGACGACGACGCGGCCGTGGAGTTCCGACGAGGGGTGTTCGAGGTCGCTGTCCAACAGGGTCCGGGCCTCGCGGTCGTTGAGGAAGAGGACGTCGGAGTACGCCAGCGCCTCGTCGAAGTCGCGCTCGTCGAGGCGTCGGCCGGGGTCGAAACTCACGCTCAGGCCCGCGTCGGTGGCGATGCGCGCCAGTTCCGCGGCCGTGTCGGGCCGCTGGCTGGTCAGGTGGAGGTGGTCGCCGCTGGCGACGTACTCGGGGTCCACGTCGGCGGGCGTGACCGCCTCGTTCGCGCCCTCGTTGCCGAGGACCATGACCTCGCCGTCCTCGTCCACGATGAGGTACTTCGTGGTCGTCTCGCTGTCGGCGACTTCCAACAGGTGCGAGCAGTCCACGCCCGCGTCCTGCAACTCCCGGCGGGCGAACTCGCCGGTCTCGTCGTCGCCGACGCTGCCGACCAGTCCGGCGTCGAACGCCATGCCCGCCAGCGCGACCGCGACGTTGGCGGCGCTCCCGCCGCCGGACCGACGCTGGGAGTCGATTCGGGCCTCGCCGTCGGGGTTCGGGAGGGCATCGACCCGGAGGGTCACGTCCCAGTTGACGTGTCCGGCGGTGACTACTTCGACCATGGCTGGCGACTGTGGCGGCGATTTGCACACGACATACCGCCACGGTATGCACCCGTCCGTCAAAACACTGGTGGGTCGGCGAGGCCGGGGTTCGACTGCTGTTCGAGTCCGTCATTCGGAGCGAACAGAGTGGGACCGAGTCAGCGCGCGACGGAAGGCGAGTCAGTCCCCGAACCGTCGATTCGTCGCCGCGTTAGCCCGTCACGACGAACAGGAGTAGGTTGTGCGCGCCCGGTCCCAGTCCGACCGCGGCGACGGCCCCGAGCAGGAGAAAGCCCTGTTGGGGGTCCTCTCGAACGAAGTCCGCGAAGAGGACGACCACTAACTCGGCGATAGCGAGTTTCACGAGGACGAACAGCCAGCCGACGCCGATGGTCTCGGCGGTCGGGAGCGACGCCGCCAGTTCGAGGACCGCCCGCGAGACTGGCGTTCGCTCGCCGAACCCGAGCAGGTCCACGCCCACGGCGGTCGAAACCGCGTCGAGCGCGTGGCCGAACAGCGCCAGCGCGCCGACCGCACCCGTCGCGGCGGTCACGCTCGGACGCGTCCACCGGGTCGCGCCCCAGAGCGCCCCGGCGAGCAGCACCGCCACGAGCAGGCCGACCAGCGGCCAGAACAGTCGGAGTCCGCCCTCGACGCCCCGGCCGAGCGCGTAGCCGACCACCGCGAGCGCGACCAGCGTTCCGACGGCCGCCAAGGTGCGCTCGGAGTCCACGTCGGACCGAATCGCGGCGAGCCAGACGACTCCGGCGACGACGAACGTGGACAGGTAGACCGAGGGCGTGCCGAGCAGCGGTCTGACCGCTTCTGGCACCCATTCGAGAACGAACAGCGCGTGGAGGCTCGACCCCACGAGGACCCACGGCGCTAGCGCGAGGACGGTCCGTTCGGAGACGAGCGGGTCGGTCCGGGCGAGCGCCGCGCCGACCAGCGCCACCGCCGCCAACAGGCCGACCAGATACGGCATCGGTGGGAGCGCGAACCCCTCGGGAAGCACCATGCCCGATACGGCGGAGCGCGGGGCCGAAAGGCTTGCGGTCGGCGGTCTGGGGTCGGAACGCCGGACTCGGTCGGTCCAAAAATGGCGGACGGAAACCGGCTATCGGGTGTCGGCTTCGGCGGTCGGGGTGCGCCGCTCGGTTCCCCGGGACTGGTACGCGTTGTATCCGGCGAGGACGGCGACGATGGCACCGCTGACGACGTCGCTCCAGAACGCGCCTTCGAGGACCGTCTCGAAGACGAACGGTGCGACGACCATCCAGAGACCGAGCAGCGCGACCAGCGACGCCGCTCCGGTGTTGATTCCCTCTACGTCGTCGGTCTTGAGGGCGTTGTAGCCCGCGATGATACCGATGGCGGCACCGACGACGATGTCGTTCCAGAAGTTGGCCGCAGGCGGCGAGTAGACGAACGCCGAGAGGACTATCCATCCCCCGACGAGGGCCGTCACCGCCGAGACGTATCCACTGCTGTCGTTGTCGCGGTCGGTCGTTTCACTCATAGTCTCTCCCAGTCTTCCCGTTGGACGCTGAACAGGATAAGTCGACTGGCCCCGTCGGACGCTGTTCGAGAGGATTCTCGCGGCCTCTACCGCCGGTCTTCGATTCGGCGAGTACGACTCCACCGTCGGCCGGAAGAGTCTCGCAGTTCTCCGTCGTGAGGCGGGCCGGGACGAATTGCTATCGCCACATGAGATTTATAGAGGGCGCACCGGTCGTCGTCGGTGACATCGGGGAGTTTCGTCGGCGTTCGACGAGTCGGGAGAAGCCACTCGACGAGCGGAGAACTATCGCTCGCGTCCGTCGAAACAGCCCAGAGAACTGCGAGCGGACGACAGCACCGGGAGAACGTCGCCCGGTCGGTTACCCCAGCAGTCGCCGGAGACCGTCGACGAGACCGCGACTCTCCCCGTCGGTCGATTCGTCCTCGATGCGGACGGTCGTCGGTTCTCCGGAGCGGCCCAGACTGACGGCGCGCTCGACGAGTGCGTCGGGGTCAGACACCGCCGCACCGACCGGAGCGACGACCGTGGGGAGGTCGGCGAAGCGCTCGACGTCCACCCGAACGTCGGCCGCGACGATGGCGGCCTCGGCCCGCTTCAGGTCGTCCTCCCCGAGTTCGTTCTCCGTGCCCATCGCACCGTGGACCTCGACCTCGACGGCGTGTCCGGCGTCGGTCGCGGCCTGCGCCAGCGACTCCGCGCCCATCTGACTG
This sequence comes from Halorussus aquaticus, assembly GCF_024218795.1. Lineage (GTDB taxonomy): Archaea > Halobacteriota > Halobacteria > Halobacteriales > Haladaptataceae > Halorussus > Halorussus aquaticus. Next base: position 134,794 of record NZ_CP100400.1, on the reverse strand, counting down.
TGGGCGATTCCGGTGGGGCACGCGGTGACTGCGACGAGATTCATGACTCTCGGTTGAGGAGGGAATCCACTTCACTCTTCGTACTCGCCGCGGCCGCGCGCTCGGCGACGACCGCCGCGGCGTCCGCGTCGATGCCGTCGAGTCGGCGTCGCACGGCGGGCACCGCGTCGGGAGCCACGCTCGTCTCGGTCACGCCGAACCCCACGAGCATCGCCGCGAAGTCGGGGTCGGCCGCCGCTTCGCCGCAGCACCGCACGCGGACGCCGGCGTCGTTCGCCGCGGCGACGGCCCGTTCGATGGCGCGAATCACCGCGGGTTCGGTCGCCTCCGGGTCGGCGTCGCGCGTCGTCCCGAGGACGTACCGCGCGAGGTCGTTGGTTCCCAGCGAGACCGACGCGACGCGGTCGGCGAGTTCGGGCGCGAGTTCGACGGCGGCGGGCGTCTCCACCATGACGCCGAGGTCGGGGCGCTCGTAGGCGACGCCCTCCTCGGCGAGTTCGTCGGTCACGGCGTCGAGGTGGTCGCGGACTGCCGTCACCTCCTCGACGCGGGTCACGTGCGGGAGGACGACGGTGAGGTCGCCCGCGCCGTCGGCGGCGGCCCGACAGAGCGCGCGGAGTTGGTCGCGGTGGCGGTCGGGGGTCGCCAGCGACCCGGCGACGCCGCGGGGACCGGTCCCGTCGGTTCCCGGAAGCGGCTTGTCCCCGCCGAAGTCGAACGTCCGTACCGCGACCCTGCCCTCGGGGAACCGGTCGAGCGCCGCGGCGTACGCCTCGGTCTGGGCGTCTACGTCGGGGACGCCGTCCGACCGGAGCGCGAGGAACTCGCTGCGGAACAGGCCGACGCCGTCTGCGCCGCGTTCCAGCGCGACCGCCGCTTCCCGACTCGACCCGACGTTCGCGGTCACGGCGAGCGGCGTTCCGGACGCGGTGCGGACGTCCCCCGGAGTTTCTCGGGCGAGTGAGTCTGCGTCGGCGTCGTCCCCGGGGGCGAGCGTAACGCGGCCCGCGGCCGCGTCCACGCCGACGCGACTGCCTTCCTCCACGGTCCGGAGCGCCTCGCCGACGCCGACCACGGCCGGGACGCCGCGCGACCGGAGGAGTATCGCGGCGTGAGAGGTCCGACTCCCCGAGACGGTGGCGACGCCGGTGGCGCCCTCCTCGGCGAGGCGGACGGCCTGACTGGGTTCGAGTCGCTCGGCCAGTACCACCGCGTTCGGCGGGACGCCTCGGACCGAGCGCCCCGACTCGCCGGGGAACGCCCGGAGCAGTCGCCCCCGCAGGTCCCGGAGGTCGTCGGCGCGCGCGGCCGTCTTGCCGCCGGTGTCCTCGAACGCCTCTATCCAGTCTTCGAGGGCGCTCGCGACCGCGCGCTCGGCCGTCTCGTCGGCCTCGATGGCCTCCTCGACGCGCTCCTCGAACGCCGGGTCGTAGAGGAACGTCTCGTGGGTGGCGAGAACGTCTTCGGCGGCTTTCCCCACCGCGGCGGCCGCGCGCTCCTGCTCGTCGCGGAGTTCCTCGACGGTCCGAGAGCGGGCGCGCTCGAACCGCTCGCGCTCCGCGTCCGGCGACCGACTGGAGGCGTCGGGGGTGTCGCGCGTGACTTGGGTATCGGACGCGTCCGGAGCGTCGGGCGAGTCCGAGGCGTCGCGGGTCAGCCAGAACGCCCTCCCGGTCGCCGCGCCCGTGCCGACGCCGACGCCGCAGAGGTCGGTCACGAGTCCTCCCCCGCGAGTACGTCGGCCACCGCATCGAGCGCCGATTCCGCGTCGTCGCCGCGAGCGCGAACGACGACCGCCTCGCCGCGTTCGACGCCGAGCGCGGTGAGTTCGAGCGGACTCTCGGCCCGCGCGGTCCGGTCGCCGGACGCGACGGTGACGGTCGCCTCGAAGTCGGCGGCGGCCTCGGCGACCGCTCGCGCGGGTCTGGCGTGGAGACCGGTCTCGCGCTCGACGGCGACCCGGCGTTCGGTCACGCTACCGCCTCCCGGAGCGCGTTCACGACGACTCGCTCAGAGGAGGCCTCGGCGAGTCGCGCCCGGAACGCCGAATCGGCGAGCGACCGCGAGAGGCGACTCAGCACCGCGAGGTGGTCCTCGTCGGCGTCCGCCGGGGCGAGCAGACAGACGAGCAGCGTCGCGGGTTCGCCGTCGGGGGCGTCGAAATCGACGCCGCGGTCAGACCGGGCGAACGCCACGGTCGGGGCGGTGACGGCTTCGGTCCGCGCGTGCGGGAGCGCGACCCCGTGACCCAGTCCCGTCGGCGAGACCGACTCCCGTTCCAGTAGCGCGTCTCGCGCCGTCGCTCGGTCGGTCACGCGGCCAGCGTCCACTGCGAGGTCGAGTAAGAAGTCGATGCACGCCCGTCGCTCGGCGGGCGGGTCCTCGAGCGTGACGAGCGCGGGAACGACGAAATCCTCGGCGTCCATGGCGGTTACTCCCCCTGCGGAGTTCGCGGTGTATCAATCTTGGGTCGTCTGACCGTGGCGACGACGGCGGTGGTCGCCGCGCCGAGGGCGATGCACCCGAGGAACGCCATCGGTCGGTTCGCCAGCGGGACGACGAGGAGACCGCCGTGCGGTGCGGGCATGGTGACGCCGAGGGCCATCGACGCGGCACCGCCGACCGCACCGCCCGCGACGCACGAGAGCGAGGACCGGCCCGCGTCCTGCGTGGTGTAAGCCAGCGCTCCCTCGGTGACGAACGAGAGTCCGGCGACTATCGCGGCCTTCGGTTGAGTCGGGTCCACGTCCGGGTAGCGACTCGGGACGAGCAGGTGGGAGGCGGCCAGACCCAGCGGCGGGACCATCCCGGCGACCATCACCGCGGCCATCGGCCGGAACATGAGTTCGGGGAGGAGACCGACCGCGAAGACGTACGCGACCTTGTTGACGGGACCGCCGAGGTCCAGTGCCATCATCGCGCCGAGGGTCGCGCCCACCGCGACGAGGACGGGGAGCGACGCGCCGCGCAGCAGCGCCTCGACGGAGTTCATCGTCAGCGCGAGCGGAACGCCGAGAATCAGGGCGACCGGACCGAGGACGGCGGTGACGCCGACCGGGATGGCGAGGACCGGGAGCATCGGACGGAGGACAGACGGCGCGTTGCGGTCTTTCGCCCACTCCGTCGTCACCCCGGCGAGCAGGCCGACAATGAGCGCGCCGAGGTACCCCGCCTGCGCGTCGCCGGTGTCCACGCCGAGCAGCGTCGCGGTGGCCTGAACGAGGCGCGGGTCGTGGACCAGCGCCGCGAGGACGAACCCCGGCGCGAACCCCGGCCGGTCGGCGACCGCGTACGCGACGAACCCGCCGAGGACGGGGACCATGGCGTTGAGCGCGATGGATCCGACGGTCACCAGATACCACGAGAGCGTGCCGATGTCACCGCCGATGGTCGTCGAGTTCCCGAGGGTGTAGCCGACTGCCTGAAACACCCCGGCGATGGTGACGAACGGAATCATGTACGTGACGCCCGTCATCAGGTTGGCCCTGACGTACCGAGGCGTCGCGCGACCCCCGACAGACGCGTCTTCCATGGTATTTGATGTCAAGTGTGAGCGGACGGGCAAAGTGTTTTTGAATTCGTTCGTTTCTGTTCGAGCGTACTCGCTCAGAGCGACCGCATCGTGTTCGAGCGGGCGTCCTCGGAGACGCTCGACAGCGACGGGACCGTGGTCCCCGGCGTCTCCACCACGCGCGCGGCCACCGCGACCCCGTACCGGAGCGTGTACTCGGGCGACCGCTCGTCCGCGGCGGCCTTCAGCACGCCCGCCAGCAGCGCGTCGCCAGCGCCGACCGTGTCCACCACGTCGGCCTCCGGTGCCGGGACGTACAGCACGTCGTCCTCGGTGGCCAGTATCGCCCCGTCCGAATCGAGCGACGCGACCACGCGGCGGAACCCCTTTGACTGGAGTTCGCGAGCGGCCGCGCGGCACTCCTCGACCGTCTCGGTCGGCATCCCGGTTGCGGTCGCCAGTTCCGCGCGGTTGGGTTTGCAGTAGGCGTACTCGACCTCCAGACGGTCGAGAAGGCCGCCTTCGACGTCCACCGCGGTGTCCCAGTCGCCCGCCTCAGCTATCGTGTCGATGGTCGGTGCACCGAGTCCCGGCGGCAGACTCCCGGCGACGACCACCGTGTCGGGGTCGTACTCCCGAATCCGTTCGAGGATGGCCCGCACGGTCCGTCGCTTCACCGGGTGGCCCGACTGGTTTATCTTGTACTCGCCGTCCGCCGAGAGAATCGTCGTGTTCAGACGGGTACACCCCGACATCTCTACGAAGTCGTGGGGGACCTTGGTCCGCGAGAGTTGCTGCTCCACGAAGTCGCCGAACAGTCCGCCGACCAGTCCGCTGGAGACGGTATCGACGCCGAGGGCGTCGAGGTACTTCGAGACGTTGATGCCCTTGCCGCCCGCGTCGTACTGGTCGAGCGTCGTCCGGTTGACCGCGCCGGTTTCGAGCGACCCGTCGAGTTTGATGGTGTGGTCTACCGCGGGGTTCAGCGTGACCGTCAGAATCATTCGCGGACTCCGTCGACGACGTCGACCGACGCCGCCTCGAACGCCTCGCGCATCTCGCCGTCGAGTTCCGCGTCGGTGATGACGAGGTCCACCGTCTCGATGTCGGCGAACTGGACGAAGCTCTTGCGACCGAACTTGGTCGCGTCGGCCACCAGCACGACGCGCTGGGACTTCTCGCACATCAACTGCTTCATCCGGGCCTCGGCCTCGTTCGGCGTGGTGAGACCCGCGGCGGGGTCCACCGCGTTCGTCCCCAGAAACACCTGGTCGAAGTTCGTCCGTTCCATGAACGACTCGCCGGTCGGTCCCACGAGCGCCCGGGTCTGCTGGCGGAGAGTGCCGCCGGTCAGTTTCACGTCGCGGCCGTTGTCCGCGAATTCGAGGGCGAGCATGGGGGAGTTGGTCGCCGCGATGAACTCCACGTCGCCGGGCGCTCGCTTCGCGACCTCCATGGTCGTCGTCCCGGAGTCGAAGAAGACCACCTGCTCGTCCTGAAACTCCTGACGCGCGCGCGCCGCGATGGCCCGCTTGGCCTCCAGATTCTGGACGCCGCGCTGACTGTACGACTGCTCGCTGGCGACGGTCCGAACCGGGAGAGCACCGCCGTGAGACCGCTCGACGAGTCCCTCGTCTTCGAGGTCGCGGAGGTCCCGCCGGATGGTCGCCTTCGAGACGTCGAGCATCTCGGCGAGTTCGGCGACGGAACACCCGTCCCGCTCGGTCACGGTCTCGCGGATTTCTCGTTTACGTTCGGCTGGGAGCATGCGTAGGCCTGTTCGCTATCCGCGTGGAAGTGTTCGGGAACCTTTTTGTTTTCGCTCGGGCGCGTCCGGTCAGTCCAACAGCAGGACGAAGACGAACGCGACGACGCCGCCGATTCCGGCGACCGTCGCGCCGCCGTAGACGCCGTCCGCGTAGTTCACGGCGGCGAGCGCGGTGAGACCGCCGCCGAGGGCCAACAGGACCGCCGATGACGTGCTCACGCGCTCGACGTTCACGTTTCGCCGCCACTCGCGATGGCCGCCGAGTCGGTGTCCACCGACGGTTCGTCCTCGGGGTCGAAGGTCAGGCACTCGCCGGTCGCCGCGTCGAAGTAGTGGACCGACTCGCGGTCGAACTCGACGCTCACGCGGTCGTCCGAGGAGACGGGGACACCGGGGTCCACCGAGGCCTTGATGGGTTGGTCGCCGAGGTCGAGTTCGAGGACGGTCTTCTCGCCCTGCGGTTCGACGACGTTCACGGTCACCGGGATGCCGTCCGGTCGGAGCGTCACGTCCTCGGGTCGGACGCCCAGCACGACGCGTTCGCCGTCGTAGCCCGCGAGCGCGTCGTCGTACGCGGCGGGCACCTCGTGTTCGATGGAACCGACGTCGAGGTAGAACCGGCCGTCGCGGCGTTCGAGGTCGCCTTCGAGGAAGTTCATCGAGGGACTCCCGAGGAAGTCCGCGACGAATCGGTTCCGGGGGTTCTCGTAGACGAACGTCGGCGGTCCGACCTGCTGAATCTCTCCGGCGTCCATCACCGCTATCTGGTCGCCGAGCGTCATCGCCTCGACCTGGTCGTGGGTGACGTACACCGTCGTGGTCGAGAGCTTGTCGTGGAGTTTGTTGAGTTCGGCGCGCATCTGGACCCGGAGTTTGGCGTCCAGATTCGAGAGGGGTTCGTCCATCAGGAACACGTCGGGTTCCCGGACGATGGCGCGGCCGAGGGCCACGCGCTGTTGCTGGCCGCCCGACAGTTCCGAGGGCCTGCGGTCGAGCAGTTCCCCTATCTGGAGGAGTTCGGCCGCCTCGGCCACGCGCTCCTCGATGATGTCCTCCTCGACACCGTGCTGTTCGAGACCGAAGCGCATGTTCTCCTCGACCGACTTGTGGGGGTAGAGCGCGTAGTTCTGGAACACCATCGCGATGTCCCGCTCGTAGGCGCGCTTGTCGTTGACCACGTCGTCGCCGATTTCGATGGTGCCGTCGGTGGCGCGTTCGAGACCGGCGACGAGACGCAGCGTCGTCGTCTTGCCGCACCCCGACGGGCCGACGAGGACCGTGAAGCTCTCGTCCGGCACGTCGAGGGAGACCCCGTCCACGGCGACCACGTCGCCGAAGCGCTTGACGAGGTCGGTGAGGGTTACTTCAGCCATCGATACCACCGCCGTCTGCAGCGTGTTCCGAAATCATTCTTTGACCGCTCCCTGCGTGAGTCCGCTGACGATGTACCGCTGGAAGAAGAGGCCGAACAGGATGCCGGGGAGCGCGGCGATCATCCCGCCAGCCGCGAGGTGTGCCCAATCGACGAAGTCGTCGGCGACGAACAGGCTGACCGCGATTGGGAGCGTCTGGGCCTGCTCGGACGAGGTGAGGACGAGCGCGAAGACGAACTCGTTCCACGAGAAGATGAACGCCAGAATCGCGGTCGCCGCGATGCCGGGCTTGGCGACCGGGAGGATGATCTTCACGAACCCCTCCCACGTCGAACAGCCGTCCACCTTGGCCTGCTCGTCTAAGCTCTCGGGCACGCCGTCGAAGTAGTTCTTCATTATCCACACCGCGAACGGGAGGTTGAAGAACGTGTACGTCAGGATGAGTGCGATTCTCGTGTCGTAGAGACTGCCCGTGAGACCGCCGATGAGCGGCGGCTGAGACATTATCTGGAAGAACGGGACGATGAGCGCGATGGGCGGAATCATCCGCGCCGCGATGATGCTGAGCAACAGCGCCTTGTTACCCAGGAAGTCGTAGCGCGAGAACGTGTAGCCCGACAGCGTTCCCAGCGTCACCACGATGACCGTGGTGGTGCTGGCGACGACCAGACTGTTGAACGTGTACAGTTCGAACGGTCGGTTGTTGAAGATGTCCACGTAGTTCTGAATCGTCGCGTCGTGCGGGAAGAACGTTATCGGGAGCGAGAGCACGTCCGAGGTGGGTTTGAAGCTCGTGATGAGGATGTAGTAGATGGGGAACCACACCACGAACACGTACACCCCGAGCAGGCCGTACGATATCAGTCGCTCGCGCACCACGCTCGGCCACTCGTTGTCCGCGTCCAGACCCAGACTCTCCGTCAGTCGGGCGAGTCGTGACGTTTCGGTACTCATGATTCGTAGGGGGTTTCGCCGAATATCTTGTAGAGCACGGCCACGATGGCGAACGTGACCGCGAGCATCACGACGCCGAGCGCCGCGCCTTCACCGGGCTTGTTGAACACCTGTGCCGTGCGGTAGAGCCACGAGGCCCAGACCTCGGTCTCCGTGCCCGGTCCGCCCTGCGTCATGACCCAGACGAGGTCGAGCGCGCGGATGTCGAAGATGATGCGGATGGTGAGCGCGACCAGAATCGAGGGCTTGAGGAACGGGTAGGTGACGTTCCAGAAGCGCGACCAGCGACTCGCGCCGTCCACTTCCGCGGCGTCGTACAACTGCTCCGGGACGTTCTGGAGGCCCGCGAGCAGGATGATGATGATGAACGGCGTGAACACCCACACGTCCGCGATTATCAGCGCCATCATCGCCAACGTCCCGTCCGACAGGAACGCTATCTTGTTCGGGATCAGTCCGGACTGGACGAGGACGCCGTTGATAGCGCCGTACTGGGTCTGAAACATCCAGCGCCACATCAGCCCGCTCATCACGTACGGGAGAATCCACGGCACGATGACCGCCGTGCGCAGCCAGCCGCGACCCTTCAGGTCTTTGTTCAACAGGATGGCGATACCGAGTCCCAACAGGAACGAGATGGAGACGCTGAACCCGACGTACACGAGGGTGTTCTTCGTGAACGAAACGAAGTTCGGGTTCAGCAGCGCCCCGCCGTCGCCCAGCAGGAGTCGTTGGAAATTCCGGAGGCCGACGAACTCTTTCTGTCCCGTGATGGGGTTCGTGAAGAACAGACTCGACCACAGGAGCTTCGCCGTCGGATAGATGATGATACCGGCTATCCAGAGCAGCGTCGGCCCGACGGTGAGCGGGACGAACAGCTTGTCTAGCCGTCGTCGTAGGGAGTGTCGTGATTCAGTCATCGTGTCGTATGAGCAAACGGGGGGACGCGGTCACAGGACGCCGATGTCCTTGTAGAGTCCGACGATGTTGTCGCGTGCCGTCTTGAGCGCCGCCTGCGGCTCCTTGTCGCCGAGCAGGGCGGGCGTGATCTGGTTCGAGAGGAAGTTGTCCACCTGCGGCTGAGCGAGATACGTCTCGCTCTTCGCGTTTTCGAGGTTGAACTTCATGTCCTCGACGAGGTCGGCGGGGTACTTCTCCTTCACTTCGGAGGACTCGTACACCTCGGGAACCACCGACGGGTTGCCCTCGACGAGCATGTCCGTCTTGGACGACTCGGTCGTGGACATGAACCGGGCGAACTTCTTGGCGGCCTTCTTGCGCTTGGAGAAGGCCGAGACCGCGACGCCGTTGGCGTCTTGGAACGTGGCGCGCGAGGACGGTCCCTTCGGCGGTTTGGCGCTGCCGAGGCGGCTCTCGTCCCAGCCCTCGGAGCCGAGGACGCGGGACCCGAGCGGCGTCCACGATTCGACCGTAGCGAGGTTCCCGGCGATGAAGGTGTCGCCGATGCCGCCCTCGCCCATACTGGAAGTGCCGTCGGGGATGAGACCCTGCTCTCGGAGCGGAATCAGGAAGTCGTTGAACACCTTCGTCCCGGTCTCGACGAACGACGGGTTGTTACTGTCGTCGAACAGTTCGCTCCCCGCCTGATAGAGGAACTGCTTGAACATGAACACATCCTTGTTCGCCCACGTGAAGCCGAACGCCGAGCGATTGCCCGAGCCGAGGTCCGAACCCATGTTCAGGACGTCGTCCCACGTGTCCGGCGGCGCGTCGTAGCCCGCCTCCGACAGCACCTTCTTGTCGTAGAGGTAGGAACCCCACTTGCCGAGTTGGGGAGCCATGTACGTCTTCCCGTCGAAGGTGACGAGACTGCGGAGGCTGTCGGGGAACTTCCCCATGTGGCCGTCACCGAGACCGAGCGGTTCGAGCCAGCCCGCGTTCACGAAGTCGGCGAGCCACCACGTCGGCCCGTTGAACGCGTCTATCTCGCTGCTCTGGTTGCGCCAGTTCGTCGTGAGGCTGGTCTTGAGGTTGCTCCACGGGACCTCGTTGACCTCGACCTGAATGCCGGTCTCGTCCTGGAACCGCTGGATGTTCTTCTCCGTTCCGGGGTCGGAACCGAGTCCGCCGGAGTTGTAGAACACGATTTTGTCGGCCATCTCGCCGCCCGACATCGTCGTCCCGACGGTCGTACCGCCGGAACTGTCGGTCGTCGTGCCGTTCGAACTATCGTTGCCGCTACAGCCTGCGAGCGCGGCGACGCCGGTCGCACCGGCACCTGCGATGAATCGTCGCCTCGTCCGTGAAGGGTTGTCAGCCATGGACGTTCGATACATTACGAAGGTGGGACTTAAAGGTTGGGCAAAACCAAGCACTTCCAATCAGTTTCAATCAGATATACAGTCGAATCCGACTGGATATGCCTGCTATTTTGCAGTCTCTCGTTTTCACGCGGCATGTGAGAGTTTCGTTCAGAAACGAACATCGGGCGTGAGGGGGAGTGTACGGCCTCCGCCCGGACGTGGGACCGACTGGTCGCCCCGAACCACGTCGGAACTGACCGCGGAGGGCCGCGCCCGATCGGTCGGGTTTTTGGTCGCTCGCCAGCGAACACCCACGCATGTCTGACGACCCCGCCACCGGCGATGCTCCGTCCGACGACCCCGCTTCCCGGAACGTTCCGACCGAGGACGTCCCGACAGACGACCCCCTCGCGTGGGCGACGCTCGACTCGGCGGTCGCGTACTCCTGTCCGGGATTCGACGTGCGACACGAGGACGTGAGACTGCCCGACGGCACCGAGACCGACTTCGACTACGTCGCGGAATCCGAGAGCGTCGTGGTCCTCCCGTTCACACCCGAGGGCGACGTGGTCGTCATCGAGGAGTGGCGGCAGGCCGTGCGGCGAGTGAATCGGAGTCTCCCGGTCGGCGGGATGGAACCCGAGGACGAGAACCGCGACGCGGCGGCCCGCCGCGAACTCCGGGAGGAGACCGGCCACGAGGCCGACGGCGTCGAGTTCCTGACCAGCGTCGAACCCGCGAACGGCATCGCCAACTCGGTCCTGCACTTCTTCGTCGCCCGCGGGTGTACGCCGACCGCCGAGCAGGAACTGGACCACAACGAGTCGATTCGCGTCGAGACGACGACGCTGGACGAGTTGCGCGAACACGTCGCCGAGCGCGAGATTCGAGACGGCCGGACGACGCTCGGACTGCTGTACTACGAGGCGTTCGGGACCGCGGCGGAGTAGCGACTGTTCCGGAATGTCACTCGGAACCTGACCCCGGAGCCTCTGTCGGAACGGCACCCTCAGCGGCAGAGGCGGAACGACTCGACTCCCATCGCCGAATCACCGGCGTCAGGTCGGTGTCGAGCGCCCAGTACCGATAGGCCAACGCCGCCCCGAGGTAGATACCCGCGATACCGAGTAGAAACGCGCCGAGCGCGCTCCCCGACCAGTTCATCCAATCGACGACGAGCGGCCACGTATCGCCGAGTCCGTGCAGGAGTCCCACGAAGTAGAGGTTCCGCGTCGTCTCGTAGAGCACCCCGAACGCGACCCCCGACGCCGCGCTCACCGCCACGGCCGAGAAGGCACCTCGCACGGACGCGCCAGCGACCAGCGCGCTCGGAACGTGTCCGAGACCGAACACGAGGCTCGCGGTCAGGATTCCGAGCGCGACGCGGGGACGGGTGTCGTCGCCGAGCAGCGCGACGACCTTCGTCTGGAGGTACCCCCGCATCGTGAACTCCTCGACCATCCCGACGACGAGGAAGTAAAAGAGTAGTGTCGTCACTCGCGGTGCGGGAAGACCCGCGACGAGAACGGGCGTGGTCTCTCGGAGGAACCCGAGACCCCACGGGTTGCCGGTCGTCGCGGCCACGCCGACGCCGAGGAGGTTCAGCGTCACCCACACGCCGCCGAAGGTGGCGACTGCGGGAAGGAGGTGGCGTGACGACAGTCCGAGGTCGGCGATTCCGATGCCCTCCCGCCGGAGCGCGGCGAGAGCGATTCCGGCCAGTAAGACGAACACGGAGATTCGGAACGCCAGCGTGACCGGACCCGACGCGTCGGACACGGCCCGCTTGACCGGCATCGCTCCCGTCAGGAGCAGCGCGAACGCGACGACGAAGCCGACGGCCGTCCGGGTTCCCCCGCGGAAGGTGAGTGTCCGTCGCGACATACCGCCACGTGACAAACGGTGTTCGTATAGGTTCTTCGACTGGTCAGCTAGGTGGTTCGAGTTTATCGAGCTGATGCCGAACAGCGAGGGAAACAACGGTTCCGGGAACGATTACGGTCGCTCGATTCGGAGCGAGAACGACCACTCTCGATACGCCGGGTCGCGGTCCGCCACCGAAACGGTGTCGGTGAAGGTGTACCGCCCCGGCGGGAGGCAGTCGTCGGTCCGGTAGTCGCTCCAGACCGCTGCCTCGCACGCGACTGTCTCGCCGGGCGCGACTGCTCGTCTCCGGAGGCCGAGGGGGTGGCCGAAGTGGTCGTCCGAATCCCGGTCGGGCCGCCAGCACTCCGGCCGAGAGTCGTCGCGGTCGGGGTTCCGGTCGGTCGGCACCAGCAGGAGCGACGGCGGCGGCCCCTCTGCGAGCGCGGGGAGTTCCATCGGTGCAGTGCTGCCGAACAAGAGCGTCGCGTCCGTCTCCCCGGTCCAACGCAGACAGATTTCGATAGTCGCGGCCGCGTCGGCGGTGACGGTCGCTCGGCGCGTCTCGACCGATAGCTCGGCCGGAATGTCGTCGGGGATTTCGGAGACACTGGCGACCGAGACGCGCCGAAACGCCGACGAGTCCGAGGCCGTCATAGGAGAGTCTACTGGACCGAACGCCTTCGACGTAACGGAACGCTTACCCGCTTCATCCGGCTATCCAATCGCAATGACCAGAGACAACTTCGAGATACGCGACCAAGACGCGCTGGGTCGCATCGGGGAACTGGAAGTCCCCCGCGCGGGCGTCACCGTCGAGACGCCGGCGCTCCTTCCCGTCATCAACCCCCACGTCCGGACCGTCGAGCCCTCTCGACTCGAGTCCGAGTTCGGCGCGGAGATTCTCATCACGAACTCCTACATCTTCTACGGGAGCGACGACTACCGCGACGAGGCGCTCGACCGGGGTCTGCACGACGTGCTGGACTTCGACGGAGCCATCATGACCGACTCCGGGTCGTTTCAGTTGGCGGAGTACGGCGAAATCGACGTGACGACCCCCGAAATCCTCCAGTTCCAGCACGACGTCGGGAGCGACATCGGGACCCCGGTGGACATCCCGACGCCGCCGGACGTGCCCCGCGAGCAGGCCGAGGAGGAACTCGCGACGACGCAGGAGCGACTCGAAGTCGCGGAGGGCGTGGACGTGGGCGACATGCTGGTGAACGCGCCCGTGCAGGGTTCGACCTACACCGACCTGCGCGAGGAGGCGGGCCGTCACGCCGAGGCCACCGACCTCGACGTGTTCCCGGTCGGCGCGGTCGTCCCCCTGATGAACGACTACCGCTACGCCGAGATGGTGGACGTGGTGGCGGCGGCCAAGCGCGGCCTCGGCGCGGACGCGCCGGTCCACCTCTTCGGCGCGGGCCACCCCATGATGTTCGCGCTGGCGGTGGCGATGGGATGCGACCTCTTCGACTCGGCGGCCTACGCGCTCTACGCCCGCGACGACCGGTACCTCACCGTTCGCGGAACCGAGCAGATGGACGACCTCGACTACTTCCCCTGCTCGTGTCCGGTCTGCGCGGAGCACACCCCGGCGGAACTGCGGCGACTCGACGACCGCGAGCGCGAGGAACTGCTGGCCGAACACAACCTCCACGTCACCTTCCGGGAGATGCGCACCGTCAAGCAGGCCCTGCGGTCGGGCAACCTGCTCGAACTGGTCGAGACCCGCGCCCGCGCCCACCCCGCGATGCTCGACGGCTACCGCGCGCTGACGGCACACGCCGACCAGTTGGAGCGCGAGGACTCGGTCTCGAAGGGCGCGTTCTTCTACCTCTCGGGCGAGAGCGCGCGGCGACCGGAGGTCGTCCGCCACCGCGAGCGTCTCGACCGCCTGAACCCCGAAGGCCGAGTGCTGCTGACCGAAGGCGGCCCGAGCGACCGCTACGACGAGTCGTGGCGCGTCGTCGCCCCGTTCGGTCCCTTCCCGCGCCACCTCTCGGAGACCTACCCGCTTACCGCCGAGGTTCCCGAGCGCATGGACCCGGAGGGGTACCGGTCGGCCGCGAAGGGAGTCGCCCGACTCGCCGAGTCGAACCCCGAGACCGAGTTCACGCTGGCCCACCACGACTGGCCCGAGAGCGCGCTGGCGCTGGTGCCCGAGGACGTGGACGTGGTGGACCTGAGCGCCGACCCCGAGTGAGCGTCACTCCCGAACGGTTCGACACTCCACGTCGAAGTAGTCCCGGTAGAACCCTCGGTCGAACGTGACCAGTTCGTCGGCCGTTTCGGCGTGTGCGCCGATGAGAAAATCGGCGGGGACGTGTTGGCGCGCGGTCACGGGTGCCCCGCACCCCCCGCATTCGTAGGTCGTCTGATGACCGCACTCGCCGCACTGGAGACCATCGCCGCGCCTGTCGAGATACGTCTGGAACGCCTCCCCAGCGTGGAACAGGGCGTCGTGCGGGAGTTCCTCGATGCCGATACCCGTGTCGTCGAGGAAGGCGTCTAACTGCTCGTGGGACTCGAAGTACGGGTCGGCGGCCAACTCCGCGTAGACGACGGAGTTTATCGAAATCGCCCCGTCAGCGGCGGCCGCTTGGAGCAGCGACACTGCACGTCGGTTGTGTCGGTCTTCGGGATACAGCAGTGCGATGAGCGCGCTCGTGTCTACGACGGTCCGAGTCATTCACGCTCTCCGCGGAGGTCGCGCATCCGCTCTTCGACTGTTTCGTCGGTCTCTGCCGCGCCTCGCCACTTCTCGAAGCGATCCTCTTCGACTTCCTTCTTGAGGACGTACCCTTCGTCGGTCTCTTCGAACTCGATTTCGTCACCCGGTCGGATACCTAGTCGTTCGCGGACTTCCTTCGGAATCGTGACCTGCCCTTTGCTCGTGACGCGGCTCATAGTATGATTTTGACGTATTACAAAAAAAGTATTACGCCGATACGGTAGTCCGCGGGTTCCGAAACCGTGTCCAGAGAACCGCCACGACTAGCCCGAGGGCGCGCTGGCGCGGGTGTCCGAAGATGTGGACACCGTGGACCTGAGCGCCGACCCCGCGTGAGCAGGGTCGGTCAGTTCGACTCGTGCATCTCCCGGAGAACTTGGAGTATCAGTCCGACCATCCCGCCGAAAACGAGGCTGTCGATGGGGAGCATCGGCGGGTCGAACGTACTCATCAGCCACCACGTCGCGCCCGCGAACCCGACGATGACGACGCCTAGACCGAATCTGCCGATGGACCGGAACCACGCACCGACCCGCCGACCGACCGCGCTCGACGCGACCGGTCCCGCCGCCGCGGCCCACGCGACCGCGCCGACCGCGAGCCAGAACCACGTGACGGTTCCGTCGTCGTAGAGGTCGATGCCGACGTCCACTGCGAGGAGTCCGGCGAGGAGCAACGAGAGCTTCGGCCGCCAGCGTTCTCGGTCAGGCGCTGAGTCTCGGTCGGGGGTATCGTCCCGGTCGGTGTCGTCACCGTCTGTTCGCGGGGACGCCATCTTTCGGAGCGTTTCGTCTCAGACTGATAATGTTTTCGAGGCGGTGCGGACGTCGCTTTCCGTCTCGACGTCGGCAAGCAATCGGCTACAAGCCATATCAGTCAGTTCGTGGTACGAGCGGCTATGAGTACCATTGCGCAACTCGGCGTCCCCACGGACGCGTTCGCGCTCCGGGAGACGCTCCCGCGGGTCCCCGACGTAGCGGTCGAAGCCGAGCGCGTCGTGGCCCACGACGAGGGGCGCGTCATGCCGTTCGTCTGGGCCGCGGGCGAGGACCTCGACGCCTTCGAGGACGCGCTCGCGGCGGACCCCTCGGTCGAGAACGAGCGGCGACTCACCGACCTGACCGACGGGCGATTCTACCAGATGGAGTGGGTCGAGTCGGTCGAAGTGCTGCTCCACTCGATGACCGAACACGGGGCCGCCGTCCTGAAGGCGCGGGGCCGCGACCGGCGGTGGCACCTCCGCATCCTGTTTCCCGACCGGGAGGCCGTCTCCCAGACCCACGACTTCTGCCGGGACCGGGACCTCGACGTCGACGTCGAGCAGATACACGAACTGGAGAACCGCGACGAACAGGGCCAGTACGGACTGACCGCCCAGCAGTACGAGGCCGTGACGACCGCGCTCGAAACCGGCTACTACGAGGTCCCCCGCGACACCTCGGCGCGGGACCTCGCCGACGAACTCGCCATCTCTCATCAGGCCCTCTCCGAACGACTCCGACGCGGCCACGGGAACCTCGTCGCGAACGTCCTGACGGTGAAGGCGGTGGAGGACGACCGCGACCGAACGCGCGAGCAGACCGTCGAGTAGTCTCCGCGAGCGGCGACCGCTCGGGACCGTGACTCGGCGTTCAAAATCGGATTACGGGGCGTCAAGCCGCCGCTTCCGGGTGAAATCGTCGCAACCATTTTTCTCCGAGAATCGCGTAGGGACGGACGCCGAGGGACGAACACCCCGGCAGAACGAGGTGACAGACCATGAGTTCGAGAGAGACCACGGCTTCGAAGTGGCTCTCCGGCGCGAACGCGCTGCTCGGCTTGTGGTTGTTCCTCGTGCCGACGTTCGTGTGGGGTGTGAGCGGTGCGAACTACTGGAACGACCTGCTGATCGGTGCGGCGATAGCGATTCTCGGAGCGTACGGCTTCTACGCGGCCACCGACGAGGGCGTCGTCCCGCGGTGGAGTAGCGGCCTGAACGCGCTGCTCGGACTCTGGACGATAGCCGCGGCGTTCGTCTGGACGCTCGCGGGCGTCGCGTTCTGGAACGCCGTCGTCGTGGGCGTGCTGGTCGCCGCGTTCGGCGGATACAACGCCTACGCCGGGACCAAAGCGACCGAGGAGACGACCGCGCCCACGGCGTGACGACGCTCCGGGTCGGCTTCTCGACGAGGCGGTCGCGCCACGTCGGCCACACCGGACCAGACGCCGCTGTTTCGACGCCCGCGAGCGTCCGGGACGGGAGTCGCGTCTCGCAAGATAGTTGCCTCTCGCCCCCCGACCGGGAGGTATGACCGACTACTTCGAGGTCCACGAGCGCGACGGCCCGGCGCGAATCGCCGAGTTGCGCCTCGCGGACGCCGTGACGACGCCCGCCATCGCGGACGACTTCCTCGCCGACGCCGGAAGCCTCTGGACCGCCGACCGGGAGGTCCCCGAGGGGAGCGACGACGTTCTCACGATTCTCCCCCACCGCGGGTTCCCCAGCGGGACCGACGACGAGGTGATGGAGTCGTTCGCCGCGGAGTACCCCGACGTGGACTACCCGAGCGCCGCGGTCGTCGCGCCCGAGACCGCAGACGACTACGGGTCGGACGCCTACGTCCTCTCGGGCGCGCAGGGGTTCGTCGGCCACGGCGCGGGGTTCAAGGACGCCGTCGTGGAGACCCGCGACGCAGTCCCGGCCGACAGCGCGCTCTACCTGCCGGGGGTCGCCACGCCCGCGAACGTCGCCACGCTGGTCTACGCCGGAGTGGACCTCGTGGACGCCGACCGTGCGGTGGTGGCGGGCACGCAGGGGAAGTACCTGACCTCGGAGGGCACCCACTATCTCGACGACCTCTCGGAACTCCCCTGTGCGTGCCCGGCCTGCCGGAAACCGGTCTCGGAGTTCACCCGCGAGGACTGCGCCGACCACAACGTCAACGCCCTCCGCGCGGAGTTGGGAATCGTCCGCGAGCGCATCCGGTCGGGTCGCCTCCGGGACTACATCGAGGGACAGGCCCGCCACGACCAGTGGCTGACCGCCGCCTTCCGGGAGTTCGACCAGCAGTGGTCGTACCTCGAAGAGCGCACCCCGCTCATCCGCGACGCCGAACTCTCGGCCGCGACCGAGGACACCCTCCAGCGCGTCGAGATACAGCGGTTCGCCGACCGCGTGACCTCGCGGTACCGGAATCGGTTCGACAACCCCCTCGTGCTGGTGCCCTGTTCGGCGGCCAAGCCCTACAGCGAGTCCCAGAGCCACGGCCAGTTCCACGACGCCATCCAGTTCCGGGCGCACACCGTCTCGATGACCTCGCCCATCGGCGTCGTCCCGCAGGAACTCGAACTGACGTATCCGGCACAGCACTACGACTCGGTGGTCACGGGTCGCTGGTCCGAGGACGAGAAGCAGTTCGTCGCCGAGGTCCTGCGGCGCTACCTCGAACACAACGACTACCCGCGCGTCGTCGCCCACGTCCCGAACGAGGGCTACCGCGACGTGTGCGAACGCGTCGAGGAGGCGCTCGGCATGGAGTTCGAGTACACCGTCGAGGACCACCCCACCACGACCGAGTCGCTGGGCAACCTGATGCGGACCCTCGACGGCGAACTCAAGTACGGCAAGCGCGAGCGCCAGCACAACACGCTCAAAGCCATCGCCGACTACCAGTTCGGCGAGGGCGCGGGCGACGCGCTCTTCGACGACGTGCAGACCGAGGCCCGCTACCCCAAACTCCGCGTGCAGGACCCCGACGGCGAGCAACTCGCCGCGATGGTGCCCCAGTACGGCGTCCTCTCGTTCACGCTCGCCGGCGCTCGCCACTGGGTCGAGTCCGACGCCCCGACCAAGCGCGTCGAAATCGACAACTTCGCGCCCCACGGGAGCGTCCTCGCGCCGGGCGTCGTGGACGCCGACGACGACATCCGGGTCGGCGACGAGGTCGTAATCGAGGGGCCGAAGGCCTTCGCCGTCGGCCGGGCCGAGATGACCGGGCCGGAGATGGCCGAGAGCACGCGCGGCATCTCGACCACGGTTCGGCACGTCGAAGAGAAGTAGGCGAGTCACGCCACGAACGCGGGCGTCTCCCGACGACCGTTCGGCAGTTTTCACTCGGACGCAGGTAAATTCTCGACCGTATTCGGCGCGTACCGCCGCGTATCGACTCAATAACCATGGTAGCCCGGGCCGTACTCGGACGCGACATGGCGACACCCCAACTGGACTTCGAGAGCGACGTGGCGACCCGCATCTACCGGTGCGTCGAGCGACGCGGGTCCGCCGCCCGCGAGGAGGTCCGCGACGAGGTTCGAGTCGAGGAGACCGCGGGGGCGAAACCGCCGCGGTCGGGCACCGAGTCGGCGACTCGGCTCTCGGTCGCGGAGTTCAACGACCACCTCGACGAACTGCTGGACGCCGGGGCGCTGACCGAGCGCGACGGTCGGCTCTACGTCTCGCCCGACGCGGACACCGAGACCCACGAGACCGACGAGTTCGAGTACGCGATACGACCCGCCGACGAGGACGACCGCGAGGCGGTGGCCGAACTCATCCGCGACGTGGCCGCGGAGGGGGCCATCGTCGTGGACGAGCGAGTGGCCGATGCAATAGAGCGGGACGGCGCGCTGGTCCGACTCAACGAGCGCGAGTCTCGGATGTTCTTCGTGGCCGAACTACGGCGCGGGGTCGCCGAGGAGAAGAGCGAAGGTGCAGGAGGCGAAGGCAGTGAGGACGCCGAAGACGGAATAATCGGGTGGGTACACCTGCAGGGCTTCGAACTCCCCGCCCGGAGCCACACCGCCGAACTGACCGTGGGCGTCGCGCGGGAGTACCGCGAAGCGGGCGTCGGCGGGACCCTGCTCGAACGCGGCATGTCGTGGGCCGCCGACGGCGACTACCTGAAGGTCTACCAGAATCTCCCGGCGACCAACGAAGACGCGCTGGAACTGCTCGACGAGTACGGGTGGGAGCGCGAGGCGACTCGGGCCGACCACTACCGGGTCGAAGGGGACCTCGTGGACGAGGTCCAGATGGCGAAGCGACTGGACGGCGACGAGTAGCGGACGGTCTCACCGCTCGGCGAACACGCCGAGGACGAGACCCGCGAACAGGAGCGCGCCGCCGAGCGCGCTCGCGCGGCCGACGAGGACCCACGTCGCCGTCTGCGACCCGGTCCACGTCGCCGCCCGCACACCGGTCGTCGCCGAGGTCAGCACACCGCCGAGTTCTGCGAGTAGACCGACGCCGACCAGCGCGACTGAGGCCAACGCGGTTCGGTCGGACGCGCCGGGGAACGTGCCGACGGTTGGCGGGTAGAACTGGTAGGTCGCACCCGCGATAGTCATGCCGAGGAACCCGAGGACGTTGAGTCGGAAGTGGGTCTCGACGAGCGCCGACGAGGCCGGGACGTCGCCCTGCGCGAACGAGAGACCGACCAGCACGCCGAGGACGCCCGACGCGACGCCGACGAGGACCGCGTAGAACCCGACGCGGCGGCGCTCCGAGCGGACGAAGAGGACGGCGTACGCCAGCGCGAATCCGACCACGGCGAGTGCTTCGAGGGTCGCTCCGGTCGGGAACCACGGCCTGCGGTAGAGACCCCACGCGAGGACGGCCGGGCCGACCGCTCCCGCGGGTAGGACGACGGCGACGAGCGCTTGCGGCGGCGAGGCGACCAGAAACCGCGGGAACAGTCGGAATCCGACCGCGAAGACGAGGAGCGCGGCGGTGCCCGCCGCCAGCAGGTGGGCCGTGCGCGCGACCCCGAGCGACGAGAGACCGGGGAGCGAGGGAACGAGGGCGACGCGTCCGGCGACGGTGGCGTAGGACCCGACGAGCAGGTACGCGAGGACGACGGGAACGAAGGCGTTGGCGAAGCGGTCCACCGGCCTGCGGTCGGCGTTGGCGTCGCTCGTGCCGGTCTCGCGGCCGGTCGGGTTGTCCCGGAGGGTCCACGCGAGCGCCGCGACGAAGACGGCGACTCCGGCGGTCCAGCAGAGCGCACCGACCGCACCGACTCCTTCTGGGACGCCCGAGAGCGGCGCGGCGGCGAGTCCGACTGCCCCGAGCGCGGTGAGCGGGAAGTGGACGGCGGGCGCGCGGGTGAGCGCGAGCGACCGGTCGAAGTAGGAGGGGACCAGCGAGTAGGCCTTCCCGAAGACAGCGTGGAGGACGAAGCCGTAGACCGCGAGCGCCACTCGAACGCGTCTGTCGACGCCGACGAGCGCGGCGGCCTGCCACGCGACGAGGAAGAGCGCGCTCGCGGCGACGAACCGTCGCGCCCACCGCGTCACCGCTCGGGCACCCATATCAGCAGCAGTAGATGAACGGGTACATGAGTCCGACGCGGTCGCCGTCCGCGAGGCGGGTGTCCAGCCCCGAGAGGTGTTCGTTGAACTCGCCGCCGACCGTGACGCGGGCGTAGGTCCGGGTCTGCTCGCCCTCGGGGTTCTTCCGCCACGTGTCGGGGAGGTCCTCGGGCGGTTCGGCCCACCCGCTCGTGGACGCCTCCGCCTCGGTCTCGGCCAGCAGCAGGTCCTTCACGTCGTACTCGGCGAAGAACGCGTCGAGGAACTCCCGGAGCGTCTCGCCCTCGAAGGTGAACTCCAGTTTCGGCGCTCCGACTTCGGTCCGGACGTGGCCGGTGCATCGGACCTCGACGGTCGTCTCGGAGTCGCGAGCGGGCACCTCGGCGCTTCTGGCGTCGGTGTTCATAGTCGGAGCGACGCGCTCCACCGCGGAATAGTCCAGTCCGAACACGTTCGATCCACGTGCTGGCTGAGGCTGTCGGTGGCCCCTGTCCGTCGAGTCGCGGGCGACCGCGGAGACCGACGACGCCGAGCGCCCACGGAGAACCCTTCCGGCGGCCGTAGCTATTTGAGCCACGAAGGCCAAGGGCCGGACATGGACGAACTGACGCTCTCCGTGCCGGACCCCATCGTCGAATCGCTCCCGGCCGACGGCGAGGACGCCGCCCGAGACATGGAACGCGCGGTCGAAGGGTGGGAGCGCCGACTCAACAGCGCCATCGCGGAGGCCGACGGCGACGACGACGCCGCGGGCGCGGTGGTGGACGCGCTCGAACGGTTCGAGAACCGGTGGGAGCAGTACGACGACTTCGTGGCCGAGTTGCGCGCGTGGGGCCAGTCGCCCATCTACGCGATGGCGTGGCGCGACCTGATGGGGGCGCTGATGCAGCAACTGTACGACCACGAGAACCTCGGCGAGCGCATCGACCGCGAGCGTCACGCCCGAATCGTCAGCGACGGCATCCGACCGGGGCGATGAGATGACGCTGGAACTCCGCTTCTTCGCCAACTTCCGCGAGACGGTCGGCCAGAAGACCCTCGAACGCGACTACCCCGACGGGACCACCGTCGGCGACGTGCTGACGGACCTCGCCGACGAGTACGGTCTCGACCTCTTCGAGGACGGCGACCTCCGGTCACAGTTGTCCGTGATGAAGAACGGCACGGACGTGGTCCACATCGACGGCGTGGACACCCGCCTCGCGGACGGCGACACCCTGAGCGTCTTCCCCCCGGTCGCGGGCGGAAGCGACGCCGTGACGGCGGAGGGATGATGCGGGTCGAGAAGTCCTTCCGGGGCATCTCCGAGCGACTCGCCCGGCGGTACCTCTCGAACCTCGGCGGGACCATCGAAGGCGGCGACCCGGAAGGCGACGGCGACGTGGTCGGCGACGACTG
The DNA here is from genome assembly GCF_024218795.1 of Halorussus aquaticus. Taxonomy (GTDB): domain Archaea; phylum Halobacteriota; class Halobacteria; order Halobacteriales; family Haladaptataceae; genus Halorussus; species Halorussus aquaticus. Next base: position 112,638 of record NZ_CP100400.1, on the reverse strand, counting down.
GCGGGCCAGCGTCTCCTCGGAGAAGGTGAAAATCGGTCGCTCCGTGACGCTGACCGAGGTCACGGTCGTCTTCGAGGGCGAGGAGAGCGCGCTGGACCCACTGATAGAGAAGTTCTCCCAGAAGGCGATGCGGGCGGGCGGATGAGCGCGCTCCCACCGAACGACTGGCGACGATGACGGCCGAGAATCCCATCGAGGGGCAGGTACTGGTCCTGACCGCGGCGAAGGCCAGCGTCGGCGGCCAGCGCGTCCCCGACCTCGTGGCCGAGGGCCGCCGGGAGGTCGAAGTGCGGGCCGACGACCTCCGCAGGCGGTACGAGCGAGTCCACGAGGACGACGTGCGGACGGTCTTCCTCGTCCCCGAGGGGTTCTGGGCCGAGGTCGGCGAGGACCTCGGGTGGTCCGAGCGCGAACACGAGACCGTGGCCCGGGCGAACGCCGAGCAACTGCTCCGGGTCGGCAAGCGCGAGGACCGGCGCGAGGAGTTCGAGACCGCGCTGGAAGTGCGCGAAGCGGTCGTTATCGCGGCCTGACGCCTTCGTCGTGCGGGCTAGTCGTCGCCGGGACTCGCCTCGGGTGCGTCGGCCTCGGCGTCCGTCGCCGACCCCTCGCCCGCAACCATCGCCTCGAACCCGCGTTCGAGGTCGGCGACGAGGTCCTTGGGGTGTTCGACACCTACGGAGACCCGGAGCAGACTGTCGGTGATTCCGAGTTCCGCACGCTCCTCGGCCGGGAGTGGTGAGTGGGTCATGCTCGCGGGATGTTCGATGAGGCTCTCGACTCCGCCGAGACTGACCGCGAGCGTGAACTCCTCCAGCGCGGCGACGAAACGTTCGACCGCGTCGAGGCCGCCGTCGAGTTCGAAGGAGAGGACGCCGCCGTGGCCGTCCATCTGGTCGTCGGCGAGGTCGTGTTGGGGATGCGAGTCGAGACCGGGGTAGTGGACCGCCGAGACGCGGTCGTGGGATTCGAGGTAGGCCGCGACCTCCGCGGCGTTCGTCTCGTGCTGGGCCATTCGCAGGGGCAGGGTCTTCATCCCGCGCAGGACCATGTAGGCGTCGAACGGAGCCATCACGTTCCCCATCCCGACCTGCTGGAGGAACCCGATTTCCCGCGCGTACTCGTCGTCCGAGAGGACGGCCACACCGCCCAGCGAGTCGCTGTGGCCGTTGATGTACTTCGTGGTGCTGTGGACCACCACGTCCGCGCCGAGTTCGAGGGGCCGCTGGAAGTACGGTCCCATGAAGGTGTTGTCCACCCCGAGCAGGGCGTCGCACTCGTCGGCGACGGCGGCCATCGCCTCGATGTCACAGAGTCGGAGCAGGGGATTCGTCGGGGTCTCCATCCACAGCAGGGCGGTCTCCTCGGTCGTCGCGGCCCGAACGTTCTCGGGGTCGGTCGCGTCCACGAAGTCCACCGCGACGTTCAGTCTGTCGCGGAACAACTCCTTGAGCATCGTGTTCGTCCCGCCGTAGAGGTCCTCGAAGGCGACGACGTGGTCGCCGGGTTCGACCGCGGCCATCACGGTCGAGACGACGGCGCTCGTGCCGGAGGCGAACGCCATCGCGTGGTCGCCGCCTTCGAGCGCGGCGATGCGTTTCTCGACGGCGTGGCGGGTCGGGTTCGAGAGGCGAGTGTAGAGGAACTCGTCGGCCTCGGGGTCGAGGTCTTCGAGCGCGGTGTCCATGTCGATGCCCTCGACCGTGTAGGTCGAGGCGAGGTGAATCGGCGAGGTCACGTCACCCACGCCGTTCGAGAGGTCCGGCTCTTCGCCGTAGGTCACCGAGAGCGTCTCGAAGCGTCTGTCGTCGGCCGCAGTCGATTTTTCGGAGGACATACACAACCATCGGACCTCCGACGCAGAGACACATCATTGCTTCGACCGAGTAATGCACCGAAAGAATCTGTGTCTCGCAAATATTACCGCCGAAAATACAGGCAGTTTTTGCCACGGACTCGCGCGAAATTTCATAATTCGACAAGACCGAATCGAATCGCGCGCGGTCGCTCGGAGACCGGTGAGTGCGCCTCGGCGCGGGTGAGTGCGCCTCGGCGCGGGTCAGTGCGCCTTGGCGTAGACGTTCTCCGTCCGGGTCGCTCCGTCGAGTTGAGTCTCCGCCTCGTCGGTCTTCTCGAACCCGTGGTCCTCGTAGAAGGCGTTCCCCATCTCGTTGTCGGCCAACACCATCGCCTGAATCGTCTCCGCGCCCATCGCGGTGAGTCGCTCCTCCATCGCCTCTAGCATGGCAGTCCCGATGCCCTCGTTCCACCTGTCGGGGTGGACGTACAGCCGGAGTACGTCGCCCGCACCGTTATCGGTCGCTCCGTGCGAGAACCCGACGATGTCGCCTCGCGGTTCGCTCCGCTCCTCGCTCGCGTCTTCCGAGTCGCGGGACGCCTCGCCGTCGTCGATGGCGACCAGACACACCTGCTCGTCGTCGGCGATGATTCGGGACATCGTCTCCTCGGCGTACCACTCGGAGACGGCGCTCTCGACGACCGATTCGGGAACCGTGTCGGCGTAGGCTTCCGTCCACGCGTCGCGAGCGACCGACCGGATGGTCGGGATGTCGTCGTCGGTGGCTTCTCGGATTTCCATGGTCGGTGTTAGCGCGGAACTCGGTTAGCAGTAGCGGTCGATTTCGTGGCGCGGTATGAACGAACGATAGCAGGTCGACCGCATCGACTCCCCTCCTCTTTTTTGGGACAGCTATTCCCGTAGAACAGTCGGCCACTACGGATGCGTCTCTACCGTTCCTTCTTGGCCATGCCATTCATGCAAATCGAGACTCCAGTGATACAGTAGAGCTCAGACACTTCCATGGTCGAAACAACCGCTGTCGTCTTGGGAGTGCTTGTCTCCTTCACCATTGCTATCGGCGTTCGAATTCTGGCAAACCGAATCTTGCTCCCGTACACCGTTTTACTCGTCACAGTCGGGTTCACGTTGTCGGTTTTTCCTCTTCAGACGTACCTCGGGTTCAGCCTCGACCCCCTCTTTACGCACGACGCGATTCTCTTCATATTTCTGCCTGCAATCGTGTTCCTCGGCGCCGCGGAGATCGACCACAAGAGATTCCGACAAAACTTGCTGATTACTGTAATAACGGTTCTCGTGGGCCTCCCCCTCGCCATCACAGCCATCGGCTGGCTCGGGGCGAAGCTCTTCGGAATGCCGCTGTTGATCATGCTCCTGTTCGGATCGATGGCCTATCCGATCGATCCCGTTGCCGTCCTCTCACTGTTCGAGGACGCCGGAGTTTCACCACGACTGGCGGTTCTCGTCGAGGGAGAGAGCCTTCTCGATGACGGTCTGTCGATCGTCGTGTTCTCGGCGTTGTTAGCACTCGTACGAGATGCTACTCCAGCGGAACTTACCGGAACCGGACTCTTCTCGTTAAACCGGTTTGGGGGGTTCGTGATCGATTTCCTCACCGTGAGTCTCGGCGGAACTCTCGTCGGAATCGGTATCGGATACGCCACGTACCGAATGCAACGGGCGACGAACGACCAAGCGAATCTCTTCATGATATCGTTCATCGCGGTCTACGGGGGTTTTTACGTCGCGGAACACGTGCTCCACGTGAGTGGAATTCTCGCCACGGTAGTTACGGGCCTCATCTTGGGGACGTTCTCCAAAGAGTACGCACTGACCGAGGAGAATCTGGAGTTTCTGGTGGGGATTTGGGAGAGCATCGTCTTTCTACTCGAAACGATGCTGTTCGTCGCCATCGGCATCGAGGTATCGTCGAGGCAAGTGCTCAGCACTCTTCCAATCGTGCTAACTACGTTTGTCCTCCTGATCGGTGTCCGTGCCGGCGTAATCTACGGAATCATGAATCTCCTGAACCAAGTGATCGAGGACCCCGTTCCCGTGAGCTACCAGCACGTTATGATCTGGGGCGGAATGCACGGCGTGATACCGATCGCTCGCGCGCTCAGTCTCGGACCGGCCATCCCCTTCGGAGGGCAGCTCAGAACGGCGGTGTTTGGTGTTGTCGTCGCAAGCATGATCATCCAGGGACTGTCGATAACGAGCGTGCTCGAATCGACCGGTGTAACCTAATCCGATTCTGTGTCTATCCTCTTATTTAGACTGATGAAGGCGCGAAGCTACCCGAGAAAAGCGATAGCGGCGTTCAGTCGTCGCCGGAGGCCGCCGCGCCGCCGGAACTCACGCCGGTACCGGGGCCGACGTCGATGCCGAGTTCGTCGAGTTTCTCGTCGGGGACCACGCCGTCCTCCCAGTCGCGGACCTCGTAGTACTCGTCCTTGAGTTGGTCGAGTTCCACGAGTTGACCCTCGGAACCGCCCTCTCCGGGGATGGCCTTCTCGTTGCCCTCCACGAACCGGGCCGGAAGGTCGTCGTCGCTCCCGTCGAACCCGACGAGGTTGTTGTAGTAGCGTTCGAGGTTGTAGATGCGCTCGCCCGCCTCCATGAGTTCCTCCTCGCTCACGTCCAGTCCCGTCATGCCGTTGTACTGCATGACGTACTCCTCGATACCCTCCGCGAAGGCGTTGAACTTGCAGATGTCGAACGAGTCGCTGATGGCGTGGAGGTCTTGGAACGTGGCGCAGAGTTCGCCCTTCCCCTCGGGTTCGCTCGGGTCCACCTTGTTCGGGATGCCCAGAATCTCGGCCGAGGGCGTGTACCCCCGGAGGTGGCAGGCCCCGCGGTTCGAGGTGGCGTAGCCGATAGCCATCCCCTTCATGGCGCGCGGGTCGTAGGCCGCCATGCTCTGGCCCTTCACGTCGAGGGACATGTCGCCGTCGCCGAGTTCCTCGGACGCGCGCATCGACCCCTCCGCGAGCAGGTCCGCGAGGTCGTCCTCGCGGTTGGCGACGCGCTCTATCATCTCTATCATGGTGTCGGCGTCGCCCCAGTCGAGGCCCTCGTCGAGGTAACCCTCTTCGGAGGCCTCCATCGCCATGGCCATCGTGTTGCCCATGTCGATGGTGTCCACGCCCATGTCGTTGCACCGGTCTATCATCATGGCGACCTTGTCTCGGTCGTCGTTCATCGAGTTCGGGCCGAGCGCCCACGCCGACTCGTACTCGTAGGACTCCATCCGGACGTTGTGGTCCTCGCCCTTGTGGTGGACCTGCACCTCGACCTCCTTCTTACACGCGACGGGGCAGGAGTGACAGGTGGGTTCGTCCACGAGGATGTTCTCCCGGACGTTCTCGCCCGAGACGTTCTCGGCGTCGATGTTGGGTTCGGAGGGGTCGGCCGCCGCCTCGCTGCTCGTACTCGTGTGCTGGGCGTTGCGCGTCGGCAGGCCGTCCATCTCCTCGGTCAGGTTCATGAGGACGTTGGTGCCGTACATCGACAGGCCGCCCTCGTTCGGCGCGGTCACGTCCGACTCCTGAATCACCTGCATCGCCTGCTGGTGGCCCTCTCGGAACGTCTCTTGGTCGGCGGGCTTTGGCATCTTCGTGGAGGACTTGACGACGACCGCCTTGAGGTTCTTCGACCCCATCACAGCGCCGGTGCCGCCCCGACCCGAGGCGCGGTCGTCCTCGTTCATGATGCAGGCGTACCGGACCTGATTCTCGCCGCCGGGTCCGATGGCCATCGCCGAGAGGTTCTTGCCGTACGACCCCTCGCACTCGTCTTCGAGTTCGTCGATGGTGTCGTGGACGCCCCAACCCCAGACGTGGGAGGCGTCGCGGAGTTCGACTTCGCCGTCCTCGACGAAGGCGTAGACGGGGTCTTCTGCCTCGCCCTCGAACAGCAGGCCGTCGAACCCGGCCCACTTGAGTCGCGCCCCGGACCACCCGCCGTGGTGGGAGTCGGTGACGGTGTTCGTGAGCGGCGACTTGGTACACACCGCGATTCGCCCGCTCATCACGGTCTGAGTTCCCGTGAGCGGGCCGTTCATGAACGCGAGCAGGTTGTCCGGACCGAGCGGGTCGACGTCCGGTCCTTGGTCGAAGACGTACTTCGCGCCGAGTCCGCGCGCGCCGATATACTTCTCGGCATCCTCGTCGTCGATGCCTTCGTAATCTACCGCGCCGTCGCTCAGGTCGATTCGGGCGACGTGGTCTTGGTATCCGCCGAGGTCAGTCATAGTAACGGTCTATCCTTATATTGGGCCGCAAGCGTGTTAGTCATTGCCTCGTATCCGTAACCGGTATCGGTTACGCCGTCCAGTTACGGCCAGTGAACGACACGCCAGTCACGGCGTCGCCGACCGCCGCATTTTACTCGCGGCCGTGGCAATCCCCACGCGATGAACCTCGCCGACGTTCGGCCGCCCCACTGGCTCCGCTGGTTCGCCGTCGCGTTCGTCGCCGCCGGAATCTTCTACGCCTCGGTCCTCGACTCGCCGTCGTCGGGTCTCCCGTCGCTCGGGCCGCTCGGCGTGTTCGGCATCGACAAGTGGCTCCACGCGCTCGCCTACGCGGCGCTGGCCGGGGCGCTCGCGAGCGCGCTCGCCCCCGGTCGCGCTCCCGCAGTCGTGGCCGCGCTCGCCGCCCTGCTGGCAGTCGGCTACGGCGTCGGCATCGAGTTCGTGCAGGCCCCGCTCGCGCGGCGACACTTCTCGGTCGCGGACATGGTCGCCGACGGGGTCGGGGCGTTCGTCGCGGTTCTCGTCTGGCGACTCGGCGTCGAGTTCGTGGGTCGGTCCTCTTCGGGGAGCACGGTAGAACGAGAGGTGTGACTGCTGGTTCGAGTCACGGAGTCGGTTCACGATTTCTTTTGACTATCTTTTCTGGCGCGCGAGTAACGCGCGAAGGACGAGCATCGGAGGGAGCGAAGCGACCGAGAAGCGCAGGAGGTTGGGGAGGACCGAGGTTGCGGTCTCATAGGAGTCGGCAGTAGCTAGCTCGTTTTGACGAAACACAAAGAAGCTAGCTACTGCCGACGCAAAGGAGTAACCGCACTGCAACCGCACAGCACCGCGACAGCCTCGGGCCTCCCCAGCCTCCTGCGTTGCTCGTTTCACTGCGCTACTCGTCCCTCACGCGCATGGGCGCGACCCCGTGTCGCGCCAGCGCGTGCCGGACGAGATTGTCGAGGACGACAGTCAGATTCCGAGCTATCCCGAAATGCCCCCGGTCGGACCCGAAGCCGATTTACGCGCCGGACCGCTACTCGTCCGGTAATGAGCAAGCCGAGTCCGGACGTCTACGAGCAGGGCCGGGGGATGGACGCGCACAACAAGGTGATGCGCGACATCCGCGCCCAGAAAGATAAGACGTACGACCCCCACGAACCCACGCGGGTCTGGATAGACGAGGACCGCACGCCCGGCGGCGTCTACCAGAGCCTCACCATCATCCTCAACACCGGCGGGTGTCGGTGGGCGCGCGCCGGCGGGTGTACCATGTGCGGCTACGTCGCCGAGTCCGTCGAGGGCGGGTCCGTCGCCCACGACGCGCTGATGGACCAGATAGACGTCTGTCTCGACCACGAACAGGAGCAGATCGAGGCGGGCGAGGCCGACGGGAAGTCCGGTCTCATCAAGATCTACACCTCCGGGTCGTTCCTCGACGAGCGAGAGGTCGGCGCGGAGACCCGGCGGGCCATCGCCGAGACGTTCGCCGACCGCGAGCGCATCGTGGTCGAGAGCCTCCCGGACTTCGTGGACCGCGAGAAACTGGCCGACTTCACCGAGCAGGGCCTCGACACCGACGTGGCCATCGGTCTCGAAACCGCGACCGACCGCGTGCGCCACGACTGCGTGAACAAGTACTTCGACTTCGAGGACTTTATCGAGGCGAGCGAACACGCCGAGGCCGCCGGAGCGGGCGTGAAGGCCTACCTCCTGATGAAGCCGCCGTTCCTCTCCGAATCCGAGGCCATCGAGGACATGAAGTCCTCGGTCCGGCGGTGCGCCGAGTACGCCCACACCGTCTCGATGAACCCGACGAACGTCCAGCGCTACACCATGGTGGACGAACTCTACTTCCGGGACGGCTACCGCCCGCCGTGGCTCTGGTCGGTCGCCGAAGTCCTCGAAGACACCGCGGACGCCGACGCCATCGTGGTCTCGGACCCCGTGGGTCACGGGTCGGACCGCGGCCCCCACAACTGCGGCGAGTGCGACGACCGGGTTCAGAAGGCCATCAAGGACTTCGACATCCGCCAGGACCCGAGCGTCTTCGCGGAAGTGTCCTGCGAGTGCGAGGCGACGTGGGACGCAGTCGTGGAACGCGAGAAGAGCTTCAGCCTCCCGCTGGCGCGGTAGTTCGGCGAGTTCGGTGCTGCGGCCGGTCCGTGACTCGGGTTCTACTGTCGGTCCGTGATTCGAGTTCCGTTATCGGTTCCCGAGGGAACGTCTAGAAACCACCGCCACAACCCATCGCCGTCGAAATCGTCTGGCTCTCCATCTCGTCGTCCCGAATCGCCACGTCGGTCGCCGAATCGTTGCAGTCGAACTGGGACTTCCGAACTTCGACGATTTTCTGGCGGTCACCGACCTCGACCGCAATCGCGTATTTGCGGCTCTCGCGCAGGTCGATAGCGAGGTTCGCGTCGGCGTCGAGCGCGTAGCGCTCCCGAAACCACGGCTCCTCGTCGGGCGCGCCGCCGATTCCCAGTGTGACCTCGCGACTCCGTCCGGTCGCGTTCCAGATCCAGACCTGATGGTGTTGGCTCCCGCGGCCGACCGCGAGCGTCGCGCGCGTCGCGTTCGCGGAGAGGTCGTGGATGGCCGAGGGCACGCCTCTGTCGGGGGGGTCGGACTCCTCGCGGACTTCGGGCGGTCCGCCCGCGAGCGGAACCGACGAGAGACACCCGGAGAGCGAAGCGGCGAGACCCGCCCCGCCGACCGCGAGGAACGCGCGTCTGGAGGGCACGGCGGGGAGATTGTCGTCGTCCGACAAGTGTCTTCTGTCGGAGCGGGGACGGTCGGCAGAGCGCGCGAGACGGTGACGTATCGTCCCTGTCGCGAGGGTAAGCGGGCGCGGACTCGATTCAACGTGGCGTTCGCGCGGCTAAGGCGCTCGTACCGCCGCGATACTCACCGGATAACAAAGTCCGCAGTCGCCATCTGATTGGCCCGGGGGTGGCACATCGAGGGCGGCGCGCGGCGACCCGGGGAGTTCGCCGGACGCCGCCGACTCGGTGTGTCGGACACAATGTCCGAGGGATGGGGCGACTACGAAACTATCTTCTGTTCGAACGGCTGGATCGAGATTCGGAACAGCGACGAGACCGACGACCAGTGGATCGCGAGCGACACGCCCGTCTCGATAGAACGATGACGGTCGCCGCAGGGCCGCTCTCGGCGTGGTCGCTCGTGGTCGTAATCGGGTGGGTCGTCGTCGTGGTGCTCGTCTGGGCGCTGCTGTTCGCCTACGGCAGGGACCGGAAGCGACGGTCGAGGTTCTGAGTTCGACGCAGAGGTCAGGATAGAGAGGATTCGACCCGCGCGTCCGGAGCGAGTCGGTACTCGACGCTTCAGGTCTCGAATCCGCGCAGAATGCCCTGACCGTCGGTCCCGCCGATGTCCGGGAGCGAGATCCGCTCGGGATGGGGCATCAGCACCGCCACGTTCTCGGTCTCGCCCGCGACGCCCGCGACGTTCTCCTTCGACCCGTTGGGGTTGGCCTCGTCGGTGACGTTGCCAGCCTCGTCGCAGTACCGGAAGAGAATCCGGTCGTCGGCGTTCAGGTCGGCGAGGTGGTCGTCGGTGACCTCGAACCGGCCTTCGCCGTGGGCGATGGGCAACTCCACGACTTCGCCCTCGTCGTAGTCGGCGGTCCACGGCGTGTCGGCGTTCTCGACCCGGACGTGGACGCGTTCGCACTGGAACCGCGCGGATGCGTTCGTCGTGAACGCGCCGGGGGTCAGGCGCGACTCCGAACCGATTTGCGCGCCGTTACAGACGCCGAGGACGGGCGTGCCGGACTCGGCGGCGTCTCGGACTTCGGCCATGACGGGACTGTTCGCGGCGATGGCTCCGGCCCGGAGGTAGTCGCCGTAGGAGAACCCGCCCGGCAGCATGATTCCGGACACGTCCTCGGGGAGACCGTCCTCGTGCCAGACGAGTTCGGCGTCGATGCCGAGGTGCGAGAGCGCTTGCTCGGCGTCTCGGTCGCAGTTACTACCGCCGAATTGGACGATAGCGACCGTCACGCCGACCGCCTCCTGTGGCGTCGGCAGACAGTCGGTGTCGTCGAGATAGCGACCGTCACGCCGACCGCCTCCCGTGGCGTCGGCAGACGGTCGGTGTCGTCGAGATTGCGCCCGTCATTCTCGGGGTTCGACCTCGACGTCGTAGTCGTGGATGGTCGGATTCGCCAGCAGGCGCTCGGCCATCTCGTCCGCGCGCTGGGCCGCGGCGTCCGTGGATTCGGCGTCCACGTCGAGTTCGAACCGGTCGGCCGACCGGAGACTCTCCAACTCGAAGCCGAGTCGCTGAAGCGCCTTTTTGGTCGTCTCTGCCTCGGGGTCCAAGACGCCCTCCTTCAGGCGAACCGTGACCGTGGCGGTGTAGGCGGTCATCGTGTGAGGGTGGTCGTCCATGCTCAAAAGCACTTTCGGATTCCGCCGTCAATCCACGAACGTGCATACTGTCCGGGGATGTTGCACCGAAACGGTCCCTTTTTACGCCAGACCCCCTCAGAACCGCCAACAATGTCCCCCGCGCAGGTGGTACGATGAGCCAGCGTGAACTGACCGAAATCACCGTCGTCGGCGACGACGACACCGGACTCGTCGCGCGCGTCACCACCCTGCTGTTCGAACGCGGAATCAACATCGAGGACCTCGACCAAGCGGTCCGCGACGACCTCTTCCGGATGACGATGCGCGTCGACGCTCGGGGGATGGACGGGTCGAAGGCCGACCTCCGGGCCGACCTCGACGAACTCGGCGCGGACCTCGGCGTGGACGTGAACGTCCGGTTCCCCGCCGACCGCGAGACCCGACGCATCGCGGTGCTCGTGACCAAGGAGAGCCACTGCCTCCGGCGACTCTGCGAGGCCGAGGCCGACGGCGACCTCGACGCGGAAATCGCGGTCGTCATCGGCAACCATCCGGACCTCCAACCGGTCGCCACGGAGTACGGGATTCCGTTCCACGACGTCGGCGACGCCGAGGGCAACCCCGACGAGGACGAACTGCTCGACCTGCTGGCGGAGTACGACGCCGACCTCGTCGCGCTGGCGCGCTACATGCGCATCCTCGGCCCGAACGTCGTCTTCCGATACGAGGGCCGCATCATCAACGTCCACCCGAGCCTCCTGCCCGCGTTCCCCGGCGCGAAGGCCTACCGGCAGGCGAAGGAGGCGGGCGTCCGCATCGCCGGGGTGACCGCCCACTACGTGACGACAGACCTCGACCAAGGCCCCATCGTCGCCCAACGCGCGTTCGACGTGCCGGACGGCGCGAGCGTCGAGACCATCAAGGAGCGCGGTCAACCGCTCGAAGCCGAGGTGCTGCTGGAGGCGGTTCGACTCCACCTCGCCGACGACCTGACCATCCACCGCGGCCGGACGGAACTCCGCGAGAACGCCGCCGAGGAGCGCGAGGACGAGGACGGCTACAGGCTCGGGATGGGGCCGGAACTCGACCGACTGACGCCGGACGAACCCACCGACGAGAGCGTCGTCACGCCGCCCAACGCCGACGACTGAGGTTCGGACCCGGTATCGACTGACGTTCCGAACCGCCTGCTCTTCGACGCCGAAAACCATCGAACCGCCGAGAGCTATCGCTGCCGTTGGCGTTCTATACCGTGAAAATCGCGTGCGCCCGACCGGTTCAGAGGTCCCGGACCTCGGCCACCGCGTCCTCCAGCGAGGGCGCGTCGAACAGTTCGCGGCCGACGTAGGCGTTGGTCCCCGCGGCGTAGAGGTCGCGGGCGGCCGCGACGACCTCGTCGTCCAGCGGTTCGGGCGACTCCTCGCACAGCGACTTCCAGTCGGCGACGTCGCGCTCCTCGGCCTCACGCTTCGCCGCATCGACTGCCTCGACCCACTCGGGTTGGGTGCGCTTGTGGTACTGGCGCACGAACTCCTTGCTGACCTGCTGGCCGTGGAAGGTGAAGCGGTTCTCGTCGAAGGTCCCCACCACGTCGGCGACGCGAATCTCGCCGTCGAAGTAGCAGCACTCGATTTTACCGTCTTCGTGGACTAACTCGGCTTCCGCGGCCCGTTCGGTCACGACGCGGTTCACCTCGCGGGCGACGTCCTCCAGTTCCGTCACGTCGGCCAGTCCGGCGATGCGGTCGGCCTCGGCCCGCGAGAGGTAGCGGTCGCTCTCCTCGTACTTGGTGGAGAACTCCACGATGGGTTCCTCCAGTTGGACGACGCCCTCGGGCCACTCCTCGAAGTCGAGAGCGTGGTCGGCCGGAGTGGTGCGCTTCCGGAGGCTCGACCCCACGGGGACGCTGTTGCGGAAGACGACTTCGAGCGGAATCAGGTAGTTGTCGCCCGCCGCGGCGTGGAACGCGTCGTAGTCGTAGTCCCGACCCTCGTGTGGTAAATCCGGAACCTGCGTCAGTTCGATGGCCATCTCAGTCGGCGGTTCGTCCGCCTCCGAGAGCGAGACGACGTCACCGCTGTCGGGGTCGTCTCGCGGTTCTCCCGCTCGACCGTCCGAGGCGCTCTGCGCCTCGCTGACCACTCCCCGGTAGTGGGTCGGCACGCCCTCGTCCTCCAGCAGTTCGAAGTTGAACGCGCCCATCGAACAGAGACTCGCGCCCTTGTCGGGGATCTCGTCGGGCATCTTCCCCCAGTCGAACACCGAGTAGTCGTCGGTGAAGACGAACGCGCCCCGGCCGAGGGTGTTCGCGGTCGGTTCGCGCTCGACGCGGAACTCCTTGACGCTCGTCACCGCAACCACCTCGGCGTCGCGCCGCCACTTACGCGTGCCCCGTCGCTGTCGGTCATGTGCGAGGGGTTGCTTCGGTCGGACTAAGGCGTTTCCATTCACGTGCGCACTTTCGAACCTGTCACCCGCGAAAGTATGCATCTTCACGCATCGACCCGCGGCACCGCGAGTCGCTTCCGACGAAGCGGCGTCGTAGACCGACGCTCTGCCGTAACCCGTCGGTTTTTATCGCTCCCGGTCGTCGTCTGGAGTGATGGAAGACGCGGCCCGGACGAACGTCCCGCGAGAGCAGTTCGACTTCGACTGCGTGCCGGAGACCGACCAGTCGTTCGAGAACGCGCTGGCGAAGGCCAGCGACGGCGACCGCCTCACGGTCGCGGACGGCATCGAGTTGCTGACCACCGGCACCGACCGCGAGGGCATCGACCTCGCCCGCAAGGAGCGCGTGCTGGAGGCCGCCGACCGGAGGCGGGCCGAGGTGGTCGGCGACGACGTGACCTTCGTCGCCAACCTCAACAACAACGTCACGACCGCGTGCAACACCGGATGCCTGTTCTGTAACTTCAAAGACACCGCACAACACTTCGAAGAAGAGTCCGACGACGACCACGCCGGGTTCACCAAGACGCCCGAGGAGTCGCGAAGAATCGTCGAATCGGCCCGCGAGACGGGCATCTACGAGGTCACGTCCGTCAGCGGTCTCCACCCCGCGCTCGCGCTGGACGACGACCACGTCGAAATCCTCGAATCGAGCGAGCGCGGCGACCTGAACTACAAACCCGCGGCGGCCTACGAGACCGACCCCGGCACCTACGTCGATCAGATGGAGGCGATGGACGTCGAGGGGATTCACCTCCACTCGATGACGCCCGAGGAGGCCTACCACGCCCGCCGGGGCACCGACTGGTCCTACGAGGAGGTGTACGGCCGCCTCGCGGACGCCGGACTCGACAGCGTGCCCGGTACCGCGGCCGAGATTCTGGTGGACGAAGTCCGGTCGGTCATCTGCCCCGGCAAAATCGGCTCCGACGAGTGGGTCGAGGCCTTGGAGGCCGCCGCCTCGGTCGGACTCGACACGACCGCGACTATCATGTACGGCCACGTGGAGAACGAAGCCCACCGCGTCCGGCACCTGAAACGAATCCGGGACCTGCAGGACCGCACCGACAACATCACGGAGTTCGTCCCCCTCTCGTTCGTCCACCCGAACACGCCCCTCGCCGAGCGCGGGATGATAGACGCGGGCGCGACGACCCACGAGGACGAACTGATGATAGCCGTCTCCCGCCTGTTCCTCGACAACGTCGAGAACGTCCAGTCGTCGTGGGTGAAGTACGGCGACGAGCAAGGTCTCAAGATGCTCTCGTGCGGCGCGAACGACTTCATGGGCACCATCCTCAGCGAGGAGATAACAAAGCGCGCGGGCGGCGAGTTCGGCGAGGCCCGCTCGTTCGCGGAGTACGTCGAGATGATAACCGCGGTGGGCCGGACACCGGTCGAGCGCTCGACCGACTACCGACAGACGCGAGTTGTCGACCCCTCGGACCCGCCGTTCGGTCCCGAACTGGGTCCGGCCGCCGACGGGACGCCGCTGGTGAACGCGAACGGGACGGCGGCCGCCGCCGAGGACACCTCGCCCGCCGACGACTGAACTCGACCCCCGAGAGAGACGACGCATGATGAACACCACCCACGCCGCGATGGGGGTCGCGCTGGCGGCCCCGCTCGCGGTCGTCGCGCCCGAACTCGCGCCCGTGGCCGCACTGCCCGGACTCGCTGGCGGGGTCTTCCCGGACCTCGACCTGCTGTCGGGCCAGCACCGCCGGACGCTCCACTTCCCGGTCTACTACTCGGTCGCCGCTCTCGGCGCGAGCGCACTGGCGCTCGTCGTCGGCGGTTCCGCGGCGCTCGCCGCGGCGTTCTTCCTGCTGTCGGCCGCGCTCCACTGCGTCACCGACGCCGCGGGCGGCGGTCTCGAACTCCGACCGTGGGAGGCCACCGACGACCGCGGCGTCTACGTCCATCCCGCGAAGCGGTGGGTGCGGCCGCGGCGCTGGATTCGCTACGACGGCGCGCCCGAGGACCTCCTGCTGGTGGGCCTGTTCTCGCTGCCGGGCCTGCTCCTGTTCGACGGGGTGGTGCGACAGCTCACGGTAGTCGGACTGGCGCTCTCGGTTGTCTACGTCGCGGTCCGGAAGCGACTGCCGGAGCTAGAGACGCGGTACCTGCGGTAGAGTCGTCCCGCCTCGGTCGCTCGACGTTCCGTCAGACCGTCGAGTAGTCCGTGTTCGCCCATTCAGGCGCGTCAGTTCAAAGATAAACAAGATTGTGAGCGAGTTCAGTACACTTATGAAAGTAGATACGAACCTGCCAGACACATGGACACCTCTATAAGGGTGTTAGTCGTCGACGACAGCAGTTTCTACGCGCAGGTCGTCGCCGACACGCTCGCGACCGACTACGACATGACGACGATGAAGGCGAACGACGCCCGCGAGGGGTTGGAACGCCTCGACGCCGCGGACGTCGACTGCGTCGTCACTGACTATCAGATGCCGGAGACGAACGGAATCGAGTTCCTCGAAGCGGCGCGCGAGCGCGGTTTCGAACAGCCGTTCATCCTGTTGACAGGCACCGGAAGCGAGGCGGTGGCGAGCGAAGCGGTCGCCGCCGGCGTTACCCACTACTTCCAGAAGGACGAAGGCGAACAGCAGTTCGAGAAACTGGCGAACCAGATAGACAACGCGGTCGAACAGCGCCGCACCGAGCAGAAGTACGAACTGCTGGTGAACAACTCCCCGGACCTCATCGCGCAGATAAAGGCAGACGGAGAGTTCGTGATGGCGAACGCCGCGATGGCGGAGACGCTCGACTCCACGCCGACGGCGCTGACGGGCCAGTCGCTGTTCGACGTGGTTCCGGACGACGTGGCCGAGCGGCGACTCGAAATCGGTCGGGAGGTCATCGAGACCGGGACGACCAGACGGTTCGAGGACGGGTACGATGGGAAGTACTTCCACAACGTCTTCGCGTCGGTGGACCTGCCGGGCGAGCGCGAGACGTTTCAGGTCATCACGCGCGACATCACCGACCGCAAGGAGGCCGAGATAGAACTGAAGGAGACCGTCGAGAAACTGGAGGAGTCGAACGCCCAGTTAGAGCAGTTCGCCTACGTGACCTCCCACGACCTCCAAGAACCGCTCCGAATGGTGTCAAGTTACATGCAGTTGCTCGAACGCGGGTACAAGGAGGACCTCGACGAGGACGCTCAGGAGTTCATCGACTACGCGGTGGACGGAGCCAACCGGATGAAGGAGATGATAAACGACCTCCTGAAGTACTCCCGGGTGGACTCCAGAGGCGGCGAGTTCGAGCGGACCGACTTCGAGTCGGTCGTCGATCAGGCGACCGACAACCTGCAGGTCGCGATTCACGAGAGCGGTGCCGAGGTGACCCACGACCCGCTCCCGGCCGCGGTGTGCGACGAGAGCCAGATGGTCGTGTTGCTCCAGAACCTCGTGAGCAACGCCATCAAGTACTGCGACGAGGAGACGCCCCGAGTTCACGTGTCGGCCGAGCGCGACGGCGAGACCCACGTGTTCTCGGTGAGCGACAACGGCATCGGCATCCCCGAGGACGAGTCCGACGAGGTGTTCCGCATCTTCTCGCGGCTTCACGGCAACGACGAGTACTCCGGCACCGGCATCGGTCTCGCCATGTGTCAGAAGATACTCGACCGCCACGAGGGCGACATCTGGCTCGAATCCGAGGTGGGCGAGGGTTCCACGTTCTACTTCACCCTCGCGGCGGGAGGTGTCGGCGATGAATAGCGACCCGCCCGGAGAGGCGATAGAGATTCTGTTAGTGGAGGACAATCCCGGCGACGTGCGCCTGACCAAGGAGGCGCTCAAACAGGGCGACGTGCTGAACAACCTCCACGTGGTCAAGGACGGCGTCGAGGCGATGGCGTTCCTGCGCCGCGAGGGCGAGTACGAGGGCACGCCCCAACCGGACCTCATCCTGCTCGACCTGAACCTCCCCCGCAAGGACGGGACGGAGGTCCTCGAGGAGATAGACGAGGACCGCGAACTCCGGCGCATCCCCGTGGTCGTGCTGACCAGTTCGGAGGCCGAGGAGGACATCGCGAAGAGCTACGAGTTACACGCCAACGCCTACATCACCAAGCCGGTGGACATCGACCAGTTCATCGAAGTCGCACAGAACCTAGAACAGTTCTGGCTCTCGATAGTCAAAC
Source organism: Halorussus aquaticus (assembly GCF_024218795.1). Taxonomy (GTDB): domain Archaea; phylum Halobacteriota; class Halobacteria; order Halobacteriales; family Haladaptataceae; genus Halorussus; species Halorussus aquaticus. The sequence continues at coordinate 95,596 of NZ_CP100400.1, read as the reverse complement.
TCCCCCCGAACGATGAGTGAACAGGACAAGACGACGGTCCTGCTGATAGAGGACAATCCGGGCGACGCTCGCCTCTTCGAGGAGATGCTCCAGATGAAGGGCAACATACTGGACGACAGCGACAACCTCTCGCCGAACCTCTCGCTCGTCCACGAGGAGCGCCTCGAAGACGGTCTCGAACAACTCGAAACCGAACCGGTGGACATCGTCCTGCTCGACCTGATGTTGCCCGACAGCGGCGGCGAGGCGACCCTCGATTCGGTCCTCGACCAGACCCGCGAGGTCCCCATCGTCCTGCTGACCGGACTGAACGACCGCCAGTTCGGCGTGGACGCGGTCCAGCGCGGCGCGCAGGACTACCTCATCAAGGGCGAAATCGACGGCGAACTCCTCGTTCGCACCATGCGGTACGCCATCGAGCGCAAGAAGAACGAACGGGAACTCGCCCGCCGGACCGAACAACTCGCCATCCTGAACCAGATTCTCGAACACGACATCCGCAACGACATGAACGTCGTCCGGGGCATGGCCCAACTCCTCCGAGAGGAAATCGAGGACGACGACCACGAGGAGTACCTCGACCGGATGCTGGAGAACACCGGCCACGTGGTCGAACTCACCGAGACGGTCTCGACGCTGCTGGAGACCATCACGGGCGAGGAGGACCCCGACCTCGAACCCGTGGACGCTGACAGCGTCCTCGAGAGCGAACTCCGGAAGGTCCGGACCTCGTACGACGACGCCACCTTCGTCGTGGACGGCGAGATACCCGAGGTCCGGGTTCGGGCGAACAACATGCTCTCGTCGGTGTTCAGCAACCTGCTCAACAACGCGGCCCAGCACAACGACGCGGACGACCCGAGGGTGGAAGTCGGCGTCGAGACCGACGACGACGCCGTGACGGTTCGCATCGCCGACAACGGGTCGGGGATTCCGAGCGACCGGCGCGAGGCAATCTTCGGCCGGGGCGAACAGGGCATCGACAGCACGGGCACCGGCATCGGTCTCTACCTCGTGGACACGCTCGTAGAGCAGTACGGCGGCGACGTTCGCGTCGAGGGCGAGGACCCCCGAGACGCGGCGTTCGTGGTCGAACTGGTGAGACTGTAGACGAGAATACGGACTCTTCGTTCCGACTTCTCCGTGCGAGCGTTCGTACGTCGAGGAGTCGCCAGTGGTGTCGTCCGGTCAGCCGACCGACTACCTGTTGTCGACTGACCGACGCCGAAATCCTGTTGGAACACCAACAGACGTTAACTGGGTCGGTCGAATACGTGGAACCGATGTCGGAGACGCTCCTCGACGGACTCCGCGAGCGAGTCCGGGTTCGGTCGTTCCTGCTCAGCAGCGGGGTGCTCGCGGCGCTACACGTACTGTTCGACGCGTCGGTCGCACAGCTCGTGACTACGGCCGTCACTGCGGCCATCGTCGGCCTGTCTGAGGTCGTGGAGGACGCCTACGGCCTCCAGTCTGGCGTTCGGGCGCTGGGATTCTCCGTCGTACTGCTCGTCTCGGGGGCCGCGCTTCTGGCGTTTGACGGCGGAAGCCACTGGCTCCCCGGAGCCTTCCTCGTCGTCGGCGCGTGGATTCTCCTCGATTCGGTCCAAAGACTACGCTATGACGGACTCACGGACGACGACGCCCGCGACGGCGAGACGGTGTACCGGACGTACGTCGCACGGCGTGTCCACGAGACGCTCGCCGAGCAGTCCCGAACGCGGCGAGAGTTGTCCGAGGCGCTCGACGCCGACGACGAGGCCGTGGACCGTGCACTCGACGCGCTCCGGGAGCGCGGCGTCGTCGACCGTGAGGGGAGCGAGCTTTGCGTCTCGTCGTCGGAGAGAGGAACGCTGGAATCCATCCGGAAGAGAATCGGCGACGGGGCTAGCCGACTGGCCCGACCGCTCGCGCTGGAGTTCGAAGAGCGATAGCGGGTCCCGTGGCGCTTCGGGTGCGGTCCGGTTCGGCCCCGACCGAATCAGTCGTCGACCACGGCGCGGTACCGCCCGTCGGTCTCGATGGTCCGTCGGACTCGCTCGGAGACCCACGATTCGTCGTCGAGAAACCGCCGGTACACCGGCAGGCGCTCGCGCAGGGGCACCCCGGCCTCGTCGGCGATGTCCTCCAACTCTTGCAGGGCGGGCCACTTGTACTCCGGATTGATGTGGTCGTCCGTGATTGGCGAGACCCCCCCTAAATCGTCCACGCCGCAGTCGAGCAGGTCGCGGGTCGGCGAGAGGTTGGGCGGGACCTGCACCGACACCTCCTCGGGGAGGCAGGCGCGGGCCATCGCCACGACCCGGCGCATGGTCTCGACAGAAGGTCGCTCGTAGGACGACCGCTCGTTGGGCACCACGTTCTGGACGATGACCTCCTGCACGTGGCCGTAGCGCTCGTGCATCTCGCGGATGGCCAGCAGGCTCTCGGCCCGGTCGCGCCAGTCCTCGCCGATGCCCACGAGGATGCCGGTGGTGAACGGGACGCCGAGTTCGCCCGCGGTCCGGATGGTGTGGAGGCGCTGGCCGGGGTTCTTGACGCGGGGACCGGCGTGGGCGTCCACGTCGGCGGTGGTTTCGAGCATCACGCCCATCGAGGCGTTCACGTCCGCGACGAGTTCCATCTGCTCGCGAGTCTGGTCGCCGGGGTTGCTGTGGGGCAGGAGGCCCTCCTCCAGCGCGATTTCGCAGACCTCGCGTAGATACGTGTGAATCGAGTCGTGGCCCCACTCCGCGAGTTGGTGGTGAATCCGGTCGTAGCGGTCGTCGGGGTCGTCGCCGAAGGTGAACAGCGCCTCCGTACACCCGGCGTCCGCGCCCGTCCGGACGATGTCCCGGACCTCCTCGGGCGAGAGCAGCGACGCCTCGCCGGGCGCGTCGAAGTAGGTGCAGTAGGTGCAGGTGTACCGGCAGGCGGTCGTCAGCGGGACGAAGACGTTCTTCGCGAAGGTGAGTTCGTCGGCGGCGTCCACGTCCGCGGGTTCGACCGAGAGCAGTCGCCGGACCTCGGTCTCGTCGAAGGTGATAGCAACGTCGTACTCGTCGGCCCCCGGAATCATCGTCCCGTTGTTCCCGCGCGGCGCTGAAAACGGTTGCTACTCCGGAAAGACCGCCGCTCCCGAACTACTCGTCCCGAACCACGCCCACGCGACTCTCGTCGCTCGCCAGCGAGAACCCCGCCGATTGCAACCACTCCAACGACTTCCTCGTCGCTCGCGGCTCCGCCGCTCGCGTGGCCGAGGCGCGTCGCGCCTCGCTTCCCCCGTGAATCAGCACCTCCGCCAAGTCCGCGCGCTCGTCCACGTCGGTCGCCAGTCGGTGCGAATCGACCACTTCGACCGCCGCACCGACCTCCTGGGCGGCCGCGAGGTGGTCGAGAAACGAGGTGCCGTGGTAGTCCACTCGGAACTCCGGATGGCGCGCGACCAGCGCGTTCGTCCCGCCGCCCCGGCCCGGCGCGATTACGACCCCGCCGTCGCGCTCGAACAACTGCCCGAACGCGTCGGGCGTCGCCAGCGCGAGGTCGGCCATCACGATAGCGACCGCCTCGTCGGTCTCGGCCAGTACGGCGTTGACCGCCTCGGTCAGCGGTCGGTCGTCCACCGTCACCGGCGCGTCCGCAGCGACCGGCGCGGTGGCGAGGAGTTCGGGTTCGCGGCCGGTCGCCCGAACCGCGGCCAGCACGTCCGCCAGCATCGCCTCGGCGAACGCCGTCCGCTCGTCGGCCGACAGCGCGTCGGCTAGTCGCGTCTTCGGGTCGGTCGCGGCGTACGGGACAACGACTCGCATCCTGAGTAGGAACTCGCTCGTCCTCGCTTAAGAGACTACGGAATAGCGTTCGGTGCGGAAAACGTCGCGGACGCGAAGCGTGAACCCCCGAAATCCCGGTCCGGAAAATGCGGCCGCGTCAGCGCAGTTTGTCGTAGTCGTCCTGCTGGTTGGAACGGTACCAGAGCGCACCGCCGACCACGACGACCAGCGCGAGCAGTCCGGCAGCGCCGTACAACAGCATCTGGGTCTGCTGGCTCGACTGCTTGGAGCTTTCGGCTTTCTTGGTGGCCTCGTCGGCGAGGTCCACCGCGTTGCCGAAGTTCTCGGCGTCGAACGCCGAGACGGCGTTCTCGAGCGTGTCCTCGGCACCCGACACGTCCGCGCCGGAACTTCCCGCGGCGTCGATAGCCTTCTGAGCCGAGTCGATGGCGTCGCGCGCCTCCTGACTCTTCTCGGTGTACGGTCGGAACGTCCACGTCTTGATGGACTCGCTACTTCCGCCCTCGCGAACCTGATTCAGTTCGGCCAGCACCAGTTTCTGCGCGGGGTCGTAGGTGAAGTTCCCGACCTCGGGCACGGTCCCCTTCACGACGACCTTCACCTCGTAGGCGTCGCTCTTCTTCAGCGCGTGGTCGAACGACTGGCCGTCGTAGGACTTCTGGTTGATTTTCGACCCGCCTTGGTCGTACAGTTGGACGGTCCACGTCACGTCTTTCAGTTCGGTGGTCGCGTTCAACGTCCACGTGTCGTACTCGCTGAACGGCTTGGTGACCGTGAACGTCGATTTCACGTCCTCGCCGACCTTCTTCTCGTCGGGCGCGCCGCTGGCCGAGGCCGACATCGCCGCGGCGGGACCGACCGCCGAGACGACCAGCGTCGTGGCGAACAACAGCGCGAGTAGTTTAGAACAGTGGTTCGAGTTCATCGTCGTCGTCCTCCACAAGTTCCTCCAAGTTCTCCTCGCTCTCCTCCTGAATCTCGTCGATGTTCTCCTGGGCCTCGATGGCGATCTCCTGTAGCTCCTTGATGCGCGGGACGTTGTTGACGCCCGACAGGAGGACCACGCTGGCGACGTACTGGGAGTCGCTAACGGGGTAGTCGCCACCGCGGACTTCCATCGACCCGGTCTGCTCCTCGAGCCACTTCCGACCGCGCTCTATTCCCTTCCGATTGAGGTGTCGAGGCGGACCGCTCAGGACCAGCAGCGCGCGCTCGGTTCCCTCGATTTCGCAGGGGAGGGTGAGTCGGCCGAGCGCGGCCTTCCGGACGAGGCTGGTGATGCGGTTCGTGGTGTTCGCGGTGTCGGTCTGGGTGTCCTCGTCGCCGCCGGTGAACCGCGAGAGCAGACCGCTGGAGGAGTCTTCGGTCTCGACTTCCTCGGCGGCGTAGCCGATGGTCGAGACGCCGCCTCCGGCGAGCGTGTTGATGATCTCGCTGGAGTCCACGACGCTCTCTGCGACTTCGTCGTTACCGCCGACTTCGCCGGCGCCGAAGAGGATGCCGAACCGCCGGACTATCTCCTCGTTTATCTCCGCGTACCCGCTCTCGATGGACTCGCCCGACTGTCGCCACGCGTCGTTGTCGAACACCATCAGGTTGTCCACCTCGCGGACGAACGTCTGGAACGACCGCGCGGCGTTCAGCGTGTAGATCCCGCCCTCGTCGCCGCCGGGCAGGATGCCGAGACCGTACACCGGTTCGGTGTAGATTCGTTTGAGGTGCTTCGCGAGAACGGGAGCGCCACCGGAACCAGTGCCACCACCCATCCCCGCGACGATGAGAAACGCATCGACTTCGTGAACCGGGATGTTGTCGATGGCTCCCTGAATCTCGTCGATGTCCTCCTCGGCGATTTCCGCGCCGAGTTCGTTGTCCGCTCCGACGCCGTGACCCTTTACTCGGGACTGACCGATGAGGACACGATTGTCCTGGGGGACCTTGTCGAGTCCCATGAGGTCGGCCTTCGCGGAGTTGACCGCGACCGCCGACCGCACTATTTCGCTTCCAGTTCGCTGGTCGTACTCCAGGAACTTGTCCACGATTTTCCCACCGGCCTGCCCGAAACCAATCATTGCAAGCTTCATTTTCCGGACCGTACTCCGTTGGGAGAAATACAACCACGAAGGGGTGATAATCCTTTTGGTCCGTTCCACAGAATGGAGAAACGGCTCGTTACGCAAAATCGCAAGACGGTAACGCGATGTTTCCTAAATGGGTGAATCAGCACCAGATGTCGAACATGTCTCTTTAAGTTTGTCCGCCGAGGGACGTGTCCGAAAACAGCAGGGAGTGCGCCCCCGTCAGACGTCCGTCAGACGGGCGTTTCCGCGGTTTTTAGGGTCTTCGACGGACCGTCCCGCGGGGGGAGACCTGACTACTGTCACTCCGAGAGACCGAGATACGACGACAGCGTGGTCAAGTCACCCTCGTCCACACCGAACGCGTCGATGTCGTTTCGAGAGACGGTGTTGTCGAGTCGCAGCGACCGGAACTGGTCGGCACCGAAGGGGACGAACGGGACGAACTCGGCCGCGCTCAGGCCGACCTTCACCAGCGGCATCGGAATCGGCACGACGGTCGCCGGTTTCCCCTCTGCCCGGTAGACGAGTTTCGTCACGTCCCCCAGCGAGAGCACCTGCGGACCGCCGATTTCGTAGACTTCGCCGTCGCGTTCCTCCTCGACGCCCGCGGCGAGTATCGGTGCGAGGTCGCCCACCCAAATCGGCTGGAACCGAGTGGCCCCGCCGCCGGGGAGCGGAGTGACGTAGGGCGTACTCAGTTTCTTCGTGAACGAGACGAACTCCCCGCCCTCGCCGAAGACGACGGAGGGCCGGAAGATGGTGAACGCCAGACCCGAGTCGCGGACGACCTGTTCGGCCTGCCCCTTCGTGCGGAGATACTCCGTCGAACCGGTCGGGTCCGCCCCGAGGGCGCTCATCTGGACGATTTTGCGCACGTCGTGGTTCTGGGCCGCCGTCACGACGTTCTCCGTGCCGCCGAGGTGGACCCGCTTGTGGGACTGCCCGCGCGACGGTTGGAACAGCGGCGAGAGCGCGACGAGATTGACTACGACGTCTTGTCCCTCGAAAGCCCCCTCGATGGAGTCGTAGGCGGTCACGTCGCCGCGGACGCGCTCGACGCCCGCGGGGAAGTCCGCCTCGCTCGGGTCCCGCGCCAGAGCGGTCACGTCGTGGCCGTCGTCGTCTAACGCTCGCACGAGGCGCGTACCGATGAATCCGGTTCCTCCGGCGACGAGAATGTTCATGTACGGGATACGTATCGACGGGAATTAAAAGTACCTGCTACGGCGGGTCGTTCCGCTGCCGACCCGCAGGTCTTTATACCGAGCCGAAACCACCTCCGAGTATGCTGATTACCTTGGAGGGTCTCGACGGGAGCGGGAAGACGACGGTCTGGGAAGTGCTGCGCGAGGAGTTCCCCGAGTTCGTCTTCACCCGCGAACCGACCGAGACGTGGTACGGCGAGGCGGTGAACCGCTCGGTCTCGGACGACGACGCCGACTCGCTGGCGGAACTGTTCCTCTACACCGCGGACCACGCCGCCCACCTCTCGGAGACGGTCAGGCCCGCGCTCGAAGACGGGAAAGTCGTCGTCTCCGACCGCTACTCCGACTCGCGGTACGCGTATCAGGCGGTCAGCATCGAGGACCACGTCAAGCGCCCGCTGGAGTACATCCGCGGCGTCCACCAGCCGTGGACCCGACCGCCCGACGCGACCCTCTACTTCGAGGTGGACCCCGAGACGGGCGCGGCCCGGAGCGGCGCGACCAACAAGTTCGAGCAGGCCGCGTTCCTGAGTCAGGTCCAGCGGAACTACGAGCGACTCGTCGACGCCGAACCCGAGCGGTTCGTCCGCATCGACGCCACTCGGTCGCCCGAGGAGGTCATCGACTCGGCGGTGGACGTGGTCGGGCGACTCCTCGACGACGGCGAGGAGCGCGACGGGCGAGACGACCCCGACGAGTAGGTCTTTGAATCCCGACCGCGTAGCACGCGCCATGGCAGACGAGGACGCCGGGCGGACCCGGCCTCGCGAACGAGGACCCCGCGAGCGCGACGAGGAGACGAAATTCAGCCTCTCGCTCCCGCCGATGTCCCTCCCGGAGATGCGCTTGCCCGAGCGCATCCGACTCGTCTTCCCGGTTCCGGACCCCCCGGAGAAGGTCTCACGGCCGACCCGCGTCAGGGTGTCGTGGGTCCTCCTCGCGGTCGTCCTCGCGGACGCGCTGGACGCGTTCGCGGTCGTGTGGGCCGGGCCGGGGACGCTTCCGTGGGTGCGCGCCGCGGTCGGACTGCTGCTCTCGTTGGTGCTGGTCGGCGGCGCGGGACTGCTCTACGCGTGGGAACTGCTGGCGGTTCTCGGCGGGTTCGGCGCGCTGTCGCTCGCGCCGACGCTGACCGCGCTAGTCCTCGCGCGAATCGTCCTCTCTCGGTAGTCGGCCGTTCGGCCGGGATACCGAGCATCTCCGCCACCGAGAGACCGAGCAGTTCCTCCATCGAGAGACCGAGCGACTCCGGGGGACAGTCGGCTTTTTAGTTGCGGGCCGTCTCACGTCCAAATATGAACGACGCAGAACTCGCCGCGAAGATAGACCACACGGTCCTCGGACCGGAGACGACCCTCGACGACGTGACGGCGGTCCTCGACGAGGCCGACGAGTACGGCATGAACGCCTGCATCCCGCCGTGCTACGTGGCCGAAGCCGCCGAGCACGCTCCGGAGGTCACCCTCGCGACCGTCGTCGGGTTCCCCCACGGACAGAACGCCACGTCGGCCAAGCGCGAGGAGGCCGTCGTCGCGTACGAGGACGGCGCGGACGAGTTGGATATGGTCCTCAACGTCGGCCGCCTGAAGGCCGGGGACGACGAGGCCGTCCGCGAGGACATCGAGGAGGTAGTGGCTTCGGTTCCCGTCCCTGTCAAGGTCATCATCGAGACGGCGCTGCTCTCGGACGAGGAGAAGCACCGGGCGTGCGAGGCCGCCGCGGAGGCCGACGCCGCGTTCGTCAAGACCTCGACCGGATTCGCCGACGGCGGGGCGACGGTCGCGGACGTGGAACTGATGAGCGAGTACCTGCCCGTCAAGGCCAGCGGCGGCGTCGGCAACTACGAGCAGGCGAAGGCGATGATAGACGCCGGGGCCGAGCGCATCGGCGCGAGTTCGGGCGTCGAAATCGTCGAGGACTTCCGAGAGAACTACTGACGGCGCGGTGACTGACTCCTACGGTTCTTCGAGCGCGTGGAGTCGCGTCGGTTCCTCCGACGGGGCGGTGTAGGCGTACAGTCGCCCGTCGGCGACCGTGACGCCCTCGCGGACGCGACCGCCGAGGTCGGTCTTCCAGCGGCGCGCCCCGACGCGGACGCCACCGAAACCGGTGCCGCCGCTCGTCTTCACCGCGTGAACGCGCCCCGACTCGTCGCCGACGTAGACGGTGTCGCCAGCGACCGCCGGGGCGCAGTTGACGTTGTCGGGGGTCGAGACCGTCCAGTCGGTCGTTCCGGACTCGGCGTCGATAGCCAGCAGACCATCGCCGTCGGTGGCGATGACCCGGCCGTCGGCGACCGCGAGGTGGTGTTCGCCGAACGCCCGACTCTCGCTGGTCCACTCGACCGCGCCCGCGTCCGCCGTCGAAAGCCTGTGGACGTTACCGCCGGACGGCAGGACGTAGACCCCCCGGCCGACGACGGCCGGAGCGACCTGAATCGTGCCGGGGACCTTCTGTCGCCACGCGCCCTCCCCGTCGTCCTTCGAGAGGGCGTACACCTCGCCGCCCTCGGTCGCCACGTAGAGGTGAAAGCTGTGCTGGGCAACCGCGACCGGCGCGACGACGTGGCCGAACAGTTCGGTGCGCCAGCTCTCCGCGCCCTCTTCGAGGTCGAAGCAGTGGACCCAGCCGTCTCGCGTGACCACGAACACCCGCTCGCCGTCCCGACCGAAGCGCGGCGCGGCCGAGACTTCACCGCGAGTGCCGAACTCGCGGACCCGCTCGCCCGTCTCCGCGTCGAGGACCCGGAGGCTGTCGGCGTTCCCTCCGGAGACGTACACCCGACCGTCGCGCACGGTCGGGGCCGACCACAGGACCATCGCGTCGCCGTCGTCGAACGAGTGCGTCCAGACCTCGCTCCCGTCCGCCTTGGCGAAGCAGTGGAGGTCGTCGCCCGAAGGGACGTACACCCTGTCGTCCGCCACGACCGGCGGAGTAGTCGCCGCGGTGAGTTCGATGCTCCATCGCTCGCGGACGCCCGACTCGGGACCGCGACCCTTCGGGTTGTACCCTGTGTTCGCGGCGTCGTGAGCGAGCGTCGGCCAGTCGGTCGCGTCGCTCGCGGCGTCCGCGGCGGCGTCGTGACCGCTGTCGGCGGTACAGCCAGCTATCGCCGCGGTTCCGACCGTCGCGACACCGGCGAGATAGCGTCGTCTGGAGGGCATGGCTCGGCGTTCAGGCCGCCGCCACAAATGTTTTTCCGGTTACAGCTACGAGACGTCGGCGACTACTCGGTCGCTCGGCGAGTCCTCAGCCGTCAGCGAACGTTCAGTCGTCCGCGGGGCGCTCGCTCGCCCCGACCGCTTCGGACTCCTCGGCGACGGTCCACTGGAGCGTGACCGTCCACCGGCGCTCGCCGTCGTCCACCGTCTGGTGTTCGACCAGTTGCACGTCGCCCGCCGGACGGGGGCGTCGGTCCTCGTCGTCCGAGTGGGCGGCCGGGCGCATCCCGTCGTAGCGCCCCGCGAGTTCGTTCCGGAGGTCCGCGAGGTAGTCGGCGAGTTCCTCGCGGTCGAGTCTCTCCTCGCACTCGGTGTCGTAACTCGTCGCGGCCCGTCCCACTCCGCCGGGTTCGCCGGAGGAGTGCCCGCCGACGACGGCGTTGATGACGGCACCGAGGAGCAGTACCAGTCCGGAGAAGTAGAGGTACGTGACGACGAGGATGACGCTCCCGAAGAAGCTCCCCGACCCGGGGTCCTTGAACAGGAGGTAGACCTGAAAGACGCCCTGAAGCCCGGCCCACCCGACGGCGGCGAACACCACGCCGGGCAGCACGTCGTCTAGTCCCACGTCCGTGTCTGGGAACCGATAGTACATCGGGTAGAACGCGACGACGAGTCCGGCGACGAGGACCAGCGGCGTCAGCAACCCGACGAACGGAATCGCGTCGGAGAACCGGGAGAACGCGACCGTGACGCCTATCGTCGAGACGACGGCGACGACGAGGGCCACGAGGACGACGATACCGTCTTTCAACTGGTCGGCGAACGAGTTGCGACCCCTCGTCTCGTATATCTCGGAGAAGGCCGTGTCGAGACCGCGGAATATCTTGAGCGTCCCCCACAGGAGGACGACGAGACCGACGACCGACGCCCCGGCGGTCGAGGAGTTGCCTCGGAATATCTCCTCGACGACGTTGGCTATCGGGCCGGGGAGCCAGTTCCCGGCGACGGCGACGACTCGGGCTTCGAGACCGCTGCCGAACGTGGAGACGACCAGCAGGAGCAACAGCAGCATCGGTGCGAGCGACACGAACGCGTTGTACGCGATACCCGCGGCCATGAAGGTCACGTTCTTCTCCGAGAAGTCGGCGTACACTCGCTTTCCGAACCCCCGTGCCCGCGAAAGAGCACTCATACACCGAACTGCGTCGGGCGGTCAAAAAACTCACGCGGCCAGTTACCGAGAAGCCGGGGAGCGTCGTCAGTCGTCGTCCGAGGTCGAGCCTTGGCCCTGCTCTTGGGACATGCTCGACGCGCTGGTCTTGGCGGTGCCCGCCCAGCGGTTCATGTTGTTGGCGATGTAGTCCTTGCTGCCCCAACCGAAGCCGACGCCGATGGCGAGCGCGAGACCCGCGGCGAGACCCCACGCGAGGGCCTGCGCGAAGATGTACAGCAACTGCACGTCGATTCCCATCGTGTCGAGACCGATGACGACGGCGGTGAAGTACAGGAACATCCGGACGCCGGTGGCGAAGTAGTGGGTGTACTGCGACTGAGTCGCCGCGCGCGTCCGTTCGATGGCGTCGCCGATGAAGTCCGAGACGATGAACCCGCCGATGATGACCAGGAGTCCGGCGACGAACGCCGGGAGGTACGACACCGCCGTCGCTATCCACTCGGAGAGTATCGGGATGGCGAGCGTGTTCGCCGCCGCGAGGATGGCCAACGCGTAGACGAACCACGCCGTGACCGACCCGAGGAAGTTCGACAGCGCGTCGCGTGAGTCTCCCATCATCCGTCCTATCGGCGTGTCCTTTGCGCTGCGGTCGATTCCGGCCCGGTCGGCCACTCGCTGTACGACGCCACCGAGTATCTTCCCGACCGCCCAACCGATGAGGAGGATGACGATAGCGCCGACGAGTCGCGGGAGCGCCGCCACTATCTCCGAGAGGGCGCTGCCGAGCCACTCCGGGAGGTTTCCTAACACTTCGCCGTCTGCCTGAAGTAGTACGTTTGGTCCGTTCATGATTTCTCGCCGGGTGAGACCGGCAGATAGGAACAGGCGATAGTCGTAGTTTGTTCTTGGCCGCATAACGAGTCGAGGGTTTCAGCCCCGAACGTCGGTGTTTCGAGACACGAATCACGGGCGCGTCGCGGACATCTCGGGGAGTTGTCGAACACCACGAGCGGACCGAGACCGCAGTGAAACACGACGAAACGAACACACGCTTGAAATTTCGACGGAACGAAGCCGACGCGACGTTCTCGGCGCTCGCCGAACCGACCGACGGGACGGTGAATCTCGTGGTCAACCGACTCCGCCCGACCTCTCGGAATTCGGGGAGCTATCGAGGGCACGTCGCCGCGCGGTCGGGAGGGTCGGAATCGGCCGCGGACGTGTCCGACTCGAAGGAGTTGAAACGAACGTTTTCTACCCCCGACACGTCTGCGATAGAAGGTCTCGCAGTGAAGAACTGCAATAGGTTGTCACGCCCGCAGTCTCCAACGTCGGAAAACACGAGACGGACCCAGAAGGACGTTTCGGCGGGCTACGGAACGGATCCACCGTCGGTCCACACCGCTGTCGCATCGTGTCCGCCAGCGAGGTCCCGACCTGTCTGTCCGTCGCCGTCGGACGCCACGAGTGCCCGGTAGAAGACGACGCGATACGTCTGTAAGACCGCCCAGCCGACGGTTCCGACGGCGAGGATTCCGAAGGTGAGCGGTGTCGAGTCGGGCGTGACGGTGGCGAGGATTCCCTCCAATTCGGAGCGCTCGACGAGCGTAGCGCCGTGGAACAGGCCGAGAGGTACTTCGAGAGCGGTGTACCCGAGGACGGGACCGAGATTCGAGGTGGCGAGGTCGTAGCTCCGTCGGATGGCGTCTCTCGGAGTCTCACCCTCCAGAACGATGGCGAGGTCGGCGAACTGGAACACGAGCGCCGCCGCGACTATCGCTACGAGGCACACGACCAGCGCCAACTGAACGGGGAGGACGGCGAGAAGGAGTATTCCGGCGATGCCACCGCCGAAAGCGAGTAGGAGAGACATCCCGACGACCCGCAGATAGTTCCGGACGCCCGCGTGGACGACTGCGTCTCGCTCCACGCTGCCGTCCACGACTGCGCGGTTCACGAGGTCGAGGACGCCGACCGTGATGGCCGGGCCGACGACTATCGAGGCGCGAGCCAGCAGTTTCTGACCGAACTCCGAGAGACCGAAGTAGTGCCCGCTCCCCAAGAGGTTCGCGACGAGACCGAGAGCCACGAGATAGCCGAAGAGCGTCGGGCGACGGCGGAGCAGCGAAACGGCGTCGCCGAGCGTATCGAGAACGACCATACGTGGGCCGTCGAATTTCGGCGTCAAAAGGTTGGCCTTTTGAACTTACCGCGGCAGGTCGAACACGTCCTGATTCGTCGCGCTTTTGCCCGCGTAGCCGAAACGTCCCGTCAGCGAATGGCCCGGTATCACATCGAAACCTACGGTTGCACGTCGAACCGGGGCGAGAGTCGCCAGATAGAGCGGCGACTCCGCGACGCGGGCCACCACCGCGTCGAGGGTCCCGGCGAGGCCGACGTGGCCATCCTCAACACCTGCACCGTAGTCGAGAAGACCGAGCGCAACATGCTGCGGCGGGCCGAGGAGTTGGGCGAGGAGACGGCCGACCTCATCGTGACCGGTTGCATGGCGCTCGCGCAGGGCGAGCAGTTCCGCGACGCCGAGGTGGACGCCGACGTCATCCACTGGGACGAGGTACCCGAAGCCGTCACGAACGGCGAGTGTCCGACGACCACGCCCGACGCCGAACCCGTGCTGGACGGCGTCATCGGCATCCTCCCCATCGCTCGCGGTTGCATGTCCGACTGCTCGTACTGCATCACCAAGCAGGCCACCGGCAAAATCGACTCGCCGCCGGTCTCAGAGAACGTCGAGAAGGCCCGCGCGCTGGTCCACGCCGGGGCGAAGGAGATTCGAATCACCGGGCAGGACACCGGCGTCTACGGGTGGGACACGGGCGAGCGCAAACTCCACGAACTGCTCGACCGAATCTGCGACATCGAGGGCGACTTCCGGGTCCGCGTCGGGATGGCGAACCCGAAGGGCGTCCACGGCATCCGCGAGGAACTCGCGGAGGTGTTCGCGGAGAACGAGAAGCTATACAACTTCATCCACGCGCCGGTCCAGTCCGGGAGCGACGACGTGCTGGGCGACATGCGCCGCCAGCACCAGGTCTCGGAGTACGTCGAAATCGTCGAGACGTTCGACGAGTATCTGGACTACTGGACGCTCTCGACCGACTTCATCGTCGGCTTTCCGACCGAGGAAGACGAGGACCACGCCCAGAGCATGGCGCTCCTGCGCGAGACCCGACCCGAGAAGATTAACGTCACTCGGTTCTCGAAGCGCCCCGGCACCGACGCCGCCGAGATGAAAGGTCTCGGGGGCACCAAGAAGAAGGAGCGCTCGAAGGAGATGTCCGAACTCAAGATGGACGTGGTGGCCGAGGCCTACGACGCGATGGTCGGCGAGACCCACGAAGTGCTGGTCGTCGAGGAGGGGACCGGCGACTCCGTGAAGTGCTACGACGAGGCCTATCGACAGGTCATCGTCCAGAACGCCGACGACCACGGCGTCGAGGTCGGCGACTTCGTGGACGTGGAAATTACGGGCCACAGCACGGTGTACGCGTTCGGCGAGCCGGTCTGACGGCGTTCGGCGAACCGGCCGGAGAACTTCGGTTACTGCTCGACTTTCTCGTCATCGACCAACTCGTCTATCGTCTCGTCGGTCTTCCACTCGCCGAGTTCCTTCGGGTCCACGTGGACGAACACGTCGTCTACTTCCTCCAGTTCGCGGATGGACTGCACCACGTCGGTCTCGATGCCGTGGGCCTCGAACAGCGTGCGGTCGCCCTCGACTTCGATGTGGAGGCTCACGTCTATCTCCGGGCCGACGTAGTGGGCGATGACGTCGTGAGCGCCCTCGACGTCCGGGTGGGCCAGCACCCGTCGGACGATTTCGGCCCGGAGGTCGTCCGGCGGGGCGCTCCCGACGAGGTAATCGACGTTGTCTTGGACGATTTCGTAGCCGGTGTAGAGGATGCCGAGCGAGACGACGCCCGCCGAGATGGGGTCCAGAATCGGCAGTCCCACGCCCGCCCCGAGGACGCCCGCCAGCGCCGCGCCCGCGGTCAGGATGTCGTTGCGGTTGTCGAGCGCAGTCGCGGTCAGCGCCGGAGAGCGAGTCCGTTCGGCGGCAGTCATGCAGTACCGATAGAGACCGAACTTCGCCGCGGCGGTGGCGACCAGCACCGCGACGGCGGCCGGGGAGGTCACGGCGGCCCCGACCTCGCCCGAGAGAATCGACGTGGTCGCCCGCCAGAGGACCGCACCGCCCGCCGCGAACACGCCGAGCGCGATGAACAGCGAGACGAACGGTTCGATTCGCTCGTGTCCGTGGGGGTGGCTGAAGTCGGGCGGTCGCGTCGTCAGGTAGAGACCCGCGAGGATGACCACGCTGTAGCCCGAGTCGGCGAGGCTGTTGACCGCCTCGGACCCGACCGCCAGACTGCCGGTCGTCCACCAGACGAACCCCTTGGCGACCACCAGCAGCACGTTGACCGCCAAGACGACCGCGCCGACGCGGCGGACCGCGTGCTTGCTCATCGCGCCCACCTTCGGACCCCGGAACCAAGGGCGTGTCGTTCGGTGGGAGTCACCGTCCGAGACAGCACCCGCCCGCCGACGCTAGAACCGGAAGCGGACCGCCGACTTCTCGTCGTCGGGAATCTCCGCGCCTTCCTGTTCGGCGAACGCCTCGCGCACCCGGTCGTACGTCTCGTCGATGGCCTCCACGATGACCTTGGTGTCCGAGACGACCGGCATGAAGTTGGTGTCGCCCTCCCACCGCGGGACGACGTGCGTGTGGAGGTGGTCGTCGATGGACCCGCCCGCGCCCTCACCGAGGTTGAGACCCGCGTTGAACCCGCTGGGAGAGAGTGCGGTTTCGAGCGCGTCGAAGGTCCGTTGCTTGAGGCGGGCGTGGTCGAGCAGGACCGCCTCGGAGAGGTCGCGGTAGTCGCCCGTGTGTTCGCGCGGGACGACCATCGCGTGGCCCGGGTTGTAGGGGTAGTTGTTGAACATCACGAAGGCGTGGTCGCTGCGGGCGACAACGAGATTGTCGCGGTCGTCGTCGCGCTCCGGAAGTTCGCAGAACACGCACCCTTCGATTTCGTCCTCCTCGTCGTCTCGCTCGACCCACTCGATGCGCCACGGTGCGAAGACCTGTTCCATGCGTCGCCGTTACGGGCGCGACGATTTATATCGTCTGCTGTCGGTCGCTCCCGATTCACGTCTCGTACGCGACCGGGCGAGTTTCGAACGAGCGACGAACTCCGGGGAGCGAGTCCTCCCGCAGTTCGAGGCGACGCACGGAGCGGAACTACCCCGTTACTGCTGTCCGCTCGCAGGTAATCTCGACTTAGAACGCGAGCCGGTCGGTTCCGATTCGCGCGAAACGCCGTGCAATCGTTCGACGGTGAAACGGAGACTCCGCTTTCCCTTGGGTAGTCCCGGTATCGAGCGACGGCGGTTCGTTTCGAACGTAGTGTTGGAAGTGCTACAGTACGTCGTCAGTTGATACCACGGTTTTGATAGCGGTTCGGGAGTCTCGATGCCCCGACTGTGCCCACCGCGTCCGTCTCGCTCCGACCTCCTCCGACAGTTCTCGGAGGTCGTTCTACGACGCCTACGACCGTGAACGCGGTACCGCCTGCAACCGCCGACGCGGTTCTCCCTGCGGACGGCTTCGGTTTCGGTCACGAAACGCCCGGTTCTACCGGCCGAACACCGCCGAAAGTAGTATATAAACATTCCGGCCGTTGCAGGCGGTTTTTGTTTCATTACTTCCGCAAACGAGCCTATAAACTGTTTCGGCCACTCTCGTCCAATTTTGCGTCTAAATCGCAAGACGGGAGCCGAATGAACGGTTCGAACGCCCCCCAACGGATTGGGGTTTTTATGCTCCTATCAGCGCAAGAAGACAGTGAGAGGAAGGTCACGATGGCAACACAAAACCAAAGCTTCCAGGCGATCACGGAATCGTGCGACGAATGCGGACGCGAGACGCCACACGACGTCTCCGTCCAGATTCGGACCGAGAGCCAGAAACGCGAGAACGCCGAGTTCTCGCGCGAACCGTACCGTGTGACCGAATGTCAGATCTGTGGTGAGGAGTCTATCCAGCGGATGAACAACGCGTAACGCCGCCACCGCTCTCCCCGCCGTAGCGAAGCGTGGGTGGAGGTTTCCGAGAAGTCCGTTCCGAGCGACCGGTCGTACTCTCTTTTTGCGGACGCCAAACGTTCGAGATATCCGACGTCCGACCTGCTCGGAGAAGGAGAAACCGGAGATACCGAGTGAGTCGCGCTACTTCGTCGTCACTTCACAGCCGTCCTCGGTCACGATGAGCGTGTGTTCCTTCTGGCTGACGAGTTTGCCGTCGTCCTCTTTGAGTACCGGGTAGCCGTGGACGATATCGTTCATCTTCAAGCGACGGAGCGCCATCTCCGCGCGGGAGACGTCCAACCACCGGGTGGCGAACGGGAGGGTCTTGAACTCCTCAGATATCTGTTCGAGTGCCTGTCGGGCCTGTCGGTCGCGGACGGACCCCTCGCGTTCGAGCGCGAAGATCTCCTCGTCGTTGCCCTCGCTGACCTTGCCGGACCCGTCGGTGGCGAACGGTTCGATGGCGACCACGTCGCCGACTTCGAGTTCGACGCCCTGCGACACCGCGCGGTTCGGGATGTTCGGCGAGACGTGCTGCTGGTACTGGTCGAGACCGTGGCCGGTGAGGTTGACCACGGGGTTGTAGCCGTAGCCGTCGATGACCGACTCGATTTCCGCGCCGATTTCCCCGGTCTCGACGCCGGGTTCGACCACGTCGAGGGCGGCCTCCAACGCCTCGGCGCTGGCCTCCTGTAGTTCGGGGTTACCCGATAGGTCCACCGTAATCGCGGTGTCGGCTATCCACCCGTCGACGTGGACGCCGATGTCGAGGTTGACCATCTCCTCGCCGAACTCGGTGTCGTCGTCCGCGGAGGGAGTGGCGTGGGCGGCCTCCTCGTCCACGCTGATGTTGACCGGGAAGGCGGGTTCCCCGCCGAGTTCCCGGATTCGGTCCTCGGCGTACTCGGCGACTTCCAACTGCGTCGTCCCGACTTCGACGCGCTCGGCGGTCTCCTCGCGGACCTGTGCGAGAATTTCGCCCGCCTCGCGGTGCTTCTCGTACTTTTCGGCGTCGAGGTCGATTTCGGTGCTGCTCATGCCCCTACGTTGGCCTGAACGCCGGAAAGAGTTTGCGTCTCACGAGGGGCGCGTTCGTGACAGCCCGTCTACGGTTGGACAGACGTTCCCGTCGGGCCACATATCACCGAGCGGTTAGGGGTGTCGTACCAGCGGGACAACTCCGCGGTAACGGCAGTAATAGGCCGTCAAAACCCCAAACGGTACGAAACAGTTGGTCCCGTTTATTGGCGGCTCCGGCGATATGACTGCCTGCATATGCAACGAGAAACCGGTGCAGTGCTGATGGTGACAGCCCTGATGCTCGCCAGCGTCCCGCTGGCGGCACTCGGCGGCACGTCACCGTCCGCATCCGACGAAACGAACGGAGTGGAGTTACAGAACGTCACGGTCGAACAACTGGAGTTAGCCAACGCCACGGTTCAGAACGCGACGATTCAGGTGATGCAGGTCGATACGGTCGAAGTCGTCGGGCAGAACGAGACCCTCGACAACGCGACGCTGCGGAACGTCAGACTCGAGAACCTGACGTTCGAGAACGTCTCGATGGAGAACCTCCAGACCGACGACCAGACGCTCTCGCAGGCGCTGAGCGGGAACGCGTCGGTCCAGTCGGTCGTCGTACAGGACCTGACGATTCAGCAGATGAACGTCTCGCGTCTGGTCGTTCAGGACATCCGCGTCCAGAGTAGCGCGGGCCAGCAGGCGGGTGCCCAGACGACCACCGAGGAGGCCGCACTACAGGAGGAGACTACGACGACCGAGGAAGGTATGGGTGCACAGGAGACCACCACCACCGAAGCAGACGGACAGGAGACCACCGCCGCGGGTCAGCAGACCACGACCGCCGCCGACGGTCAGACCCAACTCGGCGAGGTCAGTGTCGATAGCGCGACCATCCAGTCCGTCGACGTTCAGGAGATGAGCATCCAGTCGCTCGTCCTGCTGAACGTCGATACCGGCGGTATCCAGACGCCGACGACCACCGCCGAAGAGACGACGGTCGCGGCCGAAGAGACCACGACAACCACCGAGGAGACCACGACGACCGAGGAAGGCGTGGGTGCCGAGGAGACGACTACCGAAGAAGGTGAAGTGGGCGTCGAAGAGACTACCGCCGCAGAAGGCGGCGTCGGTGCGGAGGAGACCACGACCGAAGAGGCCGCGCTACAGGAAGAGACGACGACCGAAGAGGGCGTCGGTGCGCAGGAGACCACCACCGCGGAAGGTGAGGTCGGTGCCCAAGAGACCACGACCACCGAGGAAACCACCACGACCGAAGAAACCACCACGACCGAGGCCGCGGGCGCACAGGCCGGTGACGGAACCACCGTGAGTAGCGTCTCCGTCGAGAGCGTGAGCG
This sequence comes from Halorussus aquaticus, assembly GCF_024218795.1. GTDB lineage: Archaea > Halobacteriota > Halobacteria > Halobacteriales > Haladaptataceae > Halorussus > Halorussus aquaticus. The sequence goes on along the minus strand of NZ_CP100400.1, from coordinate 75,717 downwards.
TCCAGCAGGCCACCATCGGTACGGCCTCCGCCGACGCCGTGCAGGTGCAGGGCGGCGAACTCTCCGTCGTCTCGTTCCGGAACCTGCAGGCCCCCTCGGAGGTCCAGCAGGGCGAGCAGTACACCGTGAGCGCGACCATCGTCAACATCGGTACCGACCGAACCACCAAGCAAGTGTCCTACCGCATCGCCGGGAACGTCATCGAGGCCCAACTCGTCGAGGTGCCCGCGAGGGGTGCCGCGACCGTGACGTTCAACGTCAGCGTCGGACAGTTCCCCGCAGGAAACTACAGTCACGGGGTCTACACGGACGGCGCGCGACTGACCGGGCAGCTATCTATTGCGGAGAGTAACCAGACCGACACGGGCGAGATGAACGTCGGCGCTCAGGAGACGACCGAGGCCGGTCAGCAGACCACGACGACCGAAGAAGAGACGACGACCGACGAAGGCGCAGGTGCCGAGGAGACGACCACCACGGAGGAAGCGGCCGAAGGCGAACAGACGACCACTGCGGAGATGTGAACGGCGCTCCGACGCCGATTTCTTTTTTCGAGCGCGACGACGGGTAGCCGCGGCGTCGTCCGCCAGTAGCAATCGTGTCCTCGTCGTTCAGCGTCCGACTCGCAGTTCGTCTCGCTACTCGGTCTGACTACCTGTTCGCGGTCCGACTGCTCACCGACGTCTGCATCGCGTCGCTGTTGAAGGCGCTCCCGGCGTTCCCGTCGCGGTCGAGGACGATGACGCCCGCCGACGACCCAGTGAGTTCGGCGAACTCCTCGACGGCCCGGTCGGCGGCCTCCTGAGCACCGTGACCGGATTCGAGGTGTCGGACCGCCCGCCGGGTCAGCGTGGCCTTGGCGATGTCTTCTCCCGCGCCCGTCGCGCTGGCCGCGCCCGCGGGGGCAGCGAAGAATCCGCTCCCGATTTGGGGCACGTCGCCGACTCGACCCGCCAGCGCCAGCCACCGGCCGCCCGTCGAGGTCGCGGCGGCGAACTCGTCGCCGTCGTACGCGACCGCGCCCACCGTGTCGGCCCCGCCGAACTTCTCGCGGAGCCAGTCGAGGTGTTCGCTCGGCGTCCCGTCCGGAGTGTCGTCGAGGTCGGCCCACTTCTCTCGCTGCTTCTCCGACCAGAGGTCCGCGCCCGTCTCGACCCCGAAGTCGGCCGCGAGGTCCACGGCGTGGTCGCCCGAGACGAGGACGTGAGGCGTCTCCTCCGCGACGACGCGCGCGGCGCTTACGGCGTGTTCGACGCCCGGCATCGAGCAGGCCGCGCCCGCCTCGCGGTCGCTCGTCATCACGCCCGCGTCGGTCCGGATTTCGCCGTCGCTCTGGACCGCGCCGCCGACGCCCGCGTTGAACCGCGGCGAGGATTCGAGGACGTGAACCGCCGACTCCACCGCGTCGAGGACGCCGGATTCGGCCGCGCCGGTCTCGGCCGCGTCGTCCAACACTGCCTGTCTCGGTTCGGGTTCGTCGGGGTCGCTTCCGGCCCCGCCGTGAACGATGACCTTCATACGATGGGGTGGTTCGCGGGGGTTCTTAACTTCCGGTCAATCGGAAATCCGGGACGGAGGCGCGCTCGCGGTCCGAGAACAGGCGACCGAGCGAACCCTGCGACCGCAATAGCTACGTGGGAGCGAATATCAAATCGCTACCATGACGACCTTCGTCAGAGACGACCCCGCCGGCGTTCGAGTAATCGACCGGTGGAGCGACGGTCTCGGTTGGATAGCGCACCCGGACGAGGACGGACGCCGGGCCAGCCACGCGGTTCGAGGCGAGGACGGCGGGGTCTGGCTGTTCGACCCGCTCGACGCGCCCGGCATCGACGATATCGTGGCCGAACTCGGAGACGTGGCGGGGATCGCCGTCCTCTCGAACTACCACGCCCGCGACGCCGGGGTCCTCGCGGCGCGTCACGACGTTCCGGTCTGGCTCCCCGAGTCGATGACCCGCGTCGAGGACCGCATCGCCGCGCCGACGGTGCGCTACGGCGCGCGACTCGGCGACTCCGGATTCCGGGTCCGCACCCGCGCTCCGTTGCCGGGGTGGCGCGAGTCCGTCGCCTTTCGCCCCGCAGACGGGACCCTCTACGTGCCCGATTTGCTCGGGACCGCGCCGCTGTACCGGGTGACCGACGAGCGCCTCGGCGTCTACACGTTCCGGCGGCCGATGCCGCCCCGCGACCTGCTGGGCGGTCTCGCCCCCGAGCGAATCCTCGTCGGTCACGGTGAGGGCGTGTTCGAGGACGCCGCGAGCGCGCTCTCGGGGGCGCTCGACCGTTCGCGACCGGGGTTCCCGAGAGCGCTCCTCGAGAACGGGGCGAGTCAACTCCGCGCGCTCGTCGGGGTCGTTCGGGAGTAACCCCCCGGATATATTATTAGGAATTTAAGGTTGGTTATAGCCGTCCGCGGCCAAACGGCAGGCCTTTTATCCCTCTCTCACGCAGGTTTAGCTGTTATGAGCTACGACAAGGTGGAAGTTCCCGAGGACGGGGAAAAGATTACCGCCGTGGACGCCGAGAACGACGAACTCGACGTACCCGAGAACCCGATTATCCCCATCATCCACGGGGACGGAATCGGACAGGACGTCGGTCCGGCCGCCCAGAAAGTGCTGCAGAAGGCCGCAGAGGCGACCGGCCGTGAGATTCACTGGATGCGCGTCTACGCTGGCGAAAGTGCCCGCGAGAAGTACGACGAGAACCTGCCCGAGGAGACCGTCGAGGCCATCCGCGAACACCGAGTCGCCATCAAGGGGCCGCTCACGACTCCCGTCGGCGCGGGCTTCCGTTCTCTGAACGTCGCGCTTCGAAAGAAACTCGACCTCTACGCGAACGTCCGACCGACCTACCACCTCGACGGCGTCCCCTCGCCCGTCAAGGAACCGGAGAAGATGGACATGGTCAACTTCCGGGAGAACACCGAGGACGTGTACGCCGGAATCGAGTGGGAAGAGGGTACCGACGAGGTCGAGAAGGTCCGAGAGTTCGTGGAGGACGACATGGGCTTCGACGAGACCATCCATCAGGGCGCGGTCGGCATCGGCGTCAAGCCCATCACGGAATTCGGCACCAAGCGTCTCGTCCGCAAGGCCATCGACTACGCCCTCGAAAACGACCGCGACTCCGTGACACTGGTCCACAAGGGCAACATTATGAAGTTCACCGAGGGCCAGTTCCGCGACTGGGGCTACGAGGTCGCCGAAGAGGAGTACGGTGACGAGGTCATCACCGAGGACACCCTCTGGGAGGAGCAGGACGGCGAACAGCCCGACGACGCCGTCGTGGTCAACGACCGTATCGCCGACAACATGCTCCAGCAGTTGCTGACCCGTACCGAGAACTACGACGTTCTCGCCATGCCGAACCTCAACGGTGACTACCTCTCGGACGCCGCAGGCGCTCAGATTGGTGGTCTCGGCATCGCGCCCGGCGCGAACTTCGGTGACGGCCGCGTCCTCGCCGAACCGGTCCACGGCTCTGCTCCCAAGTACGCCGGACAGGACAAGGTCAACCCCTCCGCGATGATTCTCTCCGGCCGACTAATGCTGGAGTACATCGGCTGGGAAGACGCCTCCCAACTCGTTCGTGACGCCGTCGAAGCGACGATCTCCTCGAAGAAGGTCACCTACGACATCGAGCGCCAAATCGAAGGCGGCGAGAAACTCGCAACGAGTGAGTACGCCGACGAGATCTGCAAGAACATCGAAGACCTCGCGTAGAGCGCTTCGGCTTCCGTTCTTCTATCCTCTCCTCGTTCTTTCTGCGTCATCGCCGCTCTTTCGGACGCGGTCGATTCACGCGAATCGTAGACTGTGCGATGCGCCGGGCTACCGCCGCCCGACGATAGTCGATTCACTGACCGCTCGTTCCGAGACGTGATTAGTAAATTATTTCGCCCGAGAGATTTATAAAATATCGCGCCAGTGGGTAGCACATGAACACGACGGAGGTCTCTGGGGGTGCGAGTCGGTTCGACAGGTGGCTCGGGGAACACTTCGACCGACTCCTCCCGTGGAAGCGACGCGCGGAGGCGTTCTACTGCGGGAGACGCGCGAAGCGCGCCGAGAACCGCGGCGACTACGAGGCGGCGCGGGAGTACTACGACCGCGCGGTCGGCACGCGGGGTCGCCTCGGCGACCGGGAGGCGACGATTACCCTCGGACTGCGACTGGCCGACCTCGCCCGCGAACACGGCGACGCCGCCACCGCGCGCGAACACTACGAACGCGTGGTCGAACTCCACGCCCGGCGGGAGAACGCCCGGGGCGCGCTCGACGCGCTCGAACCCATGCTCGACGTTCTCGACGCCGAGGGCGAGGACGACGAACTCGCCCGGTGGTGGGGTCACGCCCTGATGATTCTGGGGAAGGCCGAACCGGGCGAACTCTCGGCCGAGCGCCGGGACGACCTGATTCGCCGGTACGCAGACCGAATTCGCACCGAGGAGAGCGCCGGACGGCTCTACGGGTTCGCGCTCAGGCGCTTGCTCGCGGACGAAGACGAACTCGGCGCGGAACTGCTCGACGCGACGTGGGAGCGCCGCGACGTGGTTCGCGAGCAGGTGGGTCAGTTCCGCGTCGTCCTCGCGGCGGGCGTCGGCCGGGTCGCCCACGCCGAGTGTACCGGCCGGGACGTGGACCGCGAGGAGACCCTCGACTTCGTCGCCGACCACCGCGGGCGACTCTCGGTGTCGGCCGCCGCGCTCTTCGAACGTCTCCGTGATGGCGAGACAGACGCGGAGCCTGCGGACCTGAAGACCGGGGTCGGCCCGGACGACGAGGCGGAACTCCGGGACGTGGAGGCCGAGGCGTTCGGGCGGTTGCTCGAACGATTGGGGTGAGTCGGCGAGCGCGATTGCGGAGTTTCGACCCCGGCGCGTGCGGCGCGACCCGGCAGTGGTCGCGCCAAGCGCGTGAGGGCTGAGGACCGTGGTTCGAGAGAGCAAAGCTCTCTCGTCATCCCGAAAATCCCCGATTTTCGGAGACAACGGAGTGAGGACCGCAAGCGGTTGGGGAGGCGCGAGGTTGACGCGGTGCGGCGCGGTGACTCCTCGGTGTCGGCAGCAGCTAGCCCCGACTCGATTTCCACACCAGTCACTGCCTTCGACTCGATTACGACCGCGACCAACTCCGCCCGACTACCAGAGAAAAAGCAGTTCTCAGTCCTTCCAGTCCGGGTTCTCGCGCGGCGGACTGAAGATGTCCACGCCCTCCACGGGCACGTCGCCCCGGTTCTCGGCAGCGTGGGGTTCGTCGGCCGGGATGGCGTAGGAGTCGCCCTCGCTCACGTCGAGTTCCTCGCCGTCCACGAGGAAGGTCAGCGTGCCATTGGTGATGTAGCCGGTCTGCTCGTTGTCGTGGCTGTGTTCGGGCACCTCCGCGCCGGGTTCGATGGAGAAGTGCTGGACGTTCATCTCCTCGGCCCCGGCGAGCAGCGAGAGGTGGACGCCCTCGACCGCTTCCGTGGACTCTTCGGCGTCTTTGGGTACGATTTCCATGTCTAACTGTACCGAAGAGGGCTGGCTACCTAAAAGTTCGACTACGGGTAATCGAGTCGGAGAGTCGAGTCAGATTCTGCAGCCGAGACCGAAGATTCACGTACGAAAAAGCCCGACCTGCGAGTATGTACGCCGTCGTGGGGTGTAGCGACTGTCAGGCGCTCAAAATCGTGGAAGGGCGGCCCGAGACCACCCAGTGTCCGCGGTGCGGGAAGCGCCGGAAGTTCGAGAAACTCCGGAAGTTCGTGGAGACCGACGACGAGGACCACGCCCGGGAGGTCCGGTCGTCGATGCTCGCCAACCGCCAAGACGAGGGCGAGGCGTACGCGGAACTCGACTCCTTCGCCGAGATGGACGAGCAGGTCGAGGACGCGGGCGTCTCCGACGAGGAGTATCTGGAGGCCTCCGGCATCGACTCCGAGGCGGTCGCCGAGGCCGCCGAACGCGTCGAGAATCGGTCGGCCAGCACCCGCGGCAGTTCCCGGAAGGACACCGTGCTGGCGGCGCTGCGCGAACTCGACCGACCGACCGAGGACGAGGTGGTCGCGTACGCGAGCGAACGCGGCGTCCCGGCCGAGTACGTTCGCGACGCCCTCGGGAAACTCGCCCGCCGGGGCGAGGTCAGCGAGAGCCGCGGCCGGTATCGGTTGCTCTGAGCGGTCGCGATGACGCCCGGCGGGGCACCGACCGAGAACTCGCGTTCCGTACGCGAACTGAGGAGAGTCTCTCTTGGAGACTGTCGCGGAGAACGGTCCCCGGAGCAGCGCGAGCGCGGAGTACGGTAGGGATGACAGAGTACGGGAGTTCGCCGGATGGAGACCGAATCGAACTCGCTCCGCGCCGAACCGGAGCGGCGAGTGTCGCGTGCAGGAACTATCCACCCTCTCGTCCGGGGCCACTCGGGGACCAATTTCAGCTACGAACGAGACCGACATAAACATCACGGATGAGCGCGGTGAAAGTAAAAGTAGTCGCGTGCCCTGAAAGGGCCAGCGGTAACGCCTGTCCGCGCCGAGTCGGCGGTCCCCCGACCCGAATGGGAACTGTTAGGGGGCGTCCGGCTAACCGTTCGGACATGAGCGACGGTTCCGAGCCTTCACGTCTGGCCGAGAAGGTGCGCGAGGGCGAACTTCGACTGCACGAACTGGAGGACCACACCGACTCCGAGACCGCGGCGGCGGCCCGGAGACAACTCCTCGAAGCCGAGACCGACGCCGAACTGGAGACTATCGGCGACTTCGCGCTCGACGCCGAGCAAGCCACCGACGCGAACGTCGAGAACATGGTCGGGGCGGCACAGATTCCGATGGGCGTCGTCGGTCCCGTGCAGGTCGCGGGCGGCGCGGCCGACGGCGAGTACTACCTCCCGCTGGCGACCACCGAGGGCGCGCTGGTCGCGAGCGTGAATCGGGGATGCTCCGTCATCGCCGGGGCGGGCGGTGCGGACGCTCGCGTCACCAAGTCGGGGATGACCCGCGCGCCGGTGTTCCGGGTCGGCGGCATCGCCGAGGCCGAGGCGGTCGTCTCGTGGGTCGGCGAGAACACCGAACGCCTGCGCGAGGCCGCCGAGTCCACGACCAGTCACGGCGAACTCCTCGACGTGGACACCTACGTCGTCGGCGACTCCGTCTTCCTGCGGTTCGTCTACGACACCAAGGACGCGATGGGGATGAACATGGCGACCATCGCCACGCGAGAGGCCGCCCAAGTAGTCGAGGACGAGACCGCCGCGTCGCTCGTCGCGCTCTCGGGTAACCTCTGCTCGGACAAGAAGCCCGCCGCTATCAACGCCGTCGAGGGCCGGGGTCGGAGCGTCACCGCGGACGTGAAGATTCCCCGCGAGACGGTCGAGGAGCGACTGCACACCACGCCCGAGGCCATCGAGGAGGCCAACACCCGCAAGAACCTCGTGGGGTCCGCCAAGGCGGGGAGCCTCGGCTTCAACGCCCACGCCGCGAACGTGGTCGCCGCGGCGTTCCTCGCGACCGGACAGGACGCCGCGCAGGTCGTGGAGGGGAGCAACGCCATCACGACCGTCGAGGCCCGCGACGGGGTCTCCGCGAGCGATGCGAGCGGAGGCTCGTCGGACGAGTCCGACGGTGGCCTCTACGCCAGCGTGAGCCTCGCCAGTCTGGAGGTCGGCACGGTCGGCGGCGGGACGAAACTCCCCACCCAGTCCGAGGCGCTGGACGTACTGGGTCTCCGCGGCGGCGGCGACCCCGCGGGAAGCAACGCCGACGCGCTCGCCGAAATCATCGCCGTGGGCGCGCTCGCCGGGGAACTCTCCCTGCTCGCGGCGCTAGCCTCCCGGCACCTGTCGAGCGCCCACGAGGACCTCGGGCGGTAAGCGTTCGGGGGACGCTCGGCGAGACCGACCGCAGTCGTTCGTCGCGCATCCGGTAGCCACAAGAGCGCCGAGTTCCAAGTGACCGGTAGCAATGGCCTCTGTCGCCACAGTCTTCGGGTTCCTGCTCATCATGGTCGTCAATACGGTCGTGGCAGCGGTCGCTATCCGCTTCTTCCGCCTCCGGCTCTCGACCACGTGGGGGACGGTGGTGTACACCGCGCTACTCGTCCCGCTGCTGTACGTCGTCACCACCATCCTGCTCTCGGGGTTCATCGGCTTCGGCGGGAGCGGCGTCCGGGACCGGGGCACCGCCCTGATTCTGGTCTGGGTCGTGCCCTTCACGCTGGCGGTGTCGCTGGACGTCTTCTGGATGCCGTCGCCCGAGGAAGTGGACCTGCCCGAACAGACGCGCTGACCTCCGTGTGAGGCTGGGTGAGCTCTCACCGGTAGGCGACCCGTTCGTTTTTCCCCCCTTGGCCCGTACCTGCCAGTCATGAGTCACTCCGACGCAGACATCCATCCGACCGTCGAGGAGGCCGCAGACGACATCGCCGACATGGAGATTCGCGGCGCGGCGACCATCGCCGACGCCGCGGCGGGGGCGCTCGCCACGCAGGCCGAGGACAGCGACGCCGAATCGCCCGAGAGCTTCCGGGCGGAGATGCGCGCCGCGGGCCGTCGCCTCCGCGAGACGCGGCCGACCGCGGTCAGCCTCCCCAACGCATTGCGGTACGTCCTCCGCGGGATGGAGGGTCGTTCGGTCCCGGACCTCCGCGAGAGCGTGGTCGAGAGCGCCGACGAGTTCCAGCGCGAACTCGGGCAGGCCCAAGACAACCTCGGACGCATCGGTGCGAACCGCCTCCGGGACGGCGACACCGTGATGACCCACTGTCACTCCACGGACGCGCTCTCGTGCGTCGAGAAGGCGCTGGACCAAGGGAAGGAGATTCACGCCATCGTCAAGGAGACCCGCCCGAGAAAGCAGGGTCACATCACCGCTCGATGGCTGCGGGACATGGGCGTGCCGGTCACGCTCATCGTGGACAACGCCGCCCGCCGATACCTCGACCAGACCGACCACGTGCTGGTCGGCGCGGACTCCATCGCGGCCGACGGGTCGGTCATCAACAAGGTCGGTACCTCGGGGCTGGCTGTCAACGCCCGCGAGCGCGGCGTCCCCGTCATGGTCGCGGCCCAGACGCTGAAGCTCCACCCCGACACGATGACGGGCCACACCGTCGAAATCGAGATGCGGGACGAGCGCGAGGTCCTCACCCTCGACGAGGAGGAGGAGATCGGCGACGTGACCGTCGAGAACCCGGCCTTCGACGTGACGCCGCCGCGGTACGTGGACGCCATCGTGACCGAGCGCGGCCAGTTCCCGCCCGAGAGCATCGTGACGCTGATGCGCGAACTGTTCGGCGACCAGCAGGGCGGCGAACCGTGGGAGGAGTAACCCGGCGACTCCACGGGTGGTGAAGACGCCCGGTACCCGTCGAAGCACTCGGCAGACGTGAAGACACTCGAAACGTCGGGGAAAGCGGAGCTTACCGGGGACGTGAAGTCGGAAACGGCCGATTTCCGGCGGAACGGTGACGCGGATTCATGACGGTTCCGGCGAGTGCGCGGAACGGATGGCACTCAGCAGACGCGAACTCCTCGGCTACGCGGTCGCTGGCACGACAGGCACGGGAATCACCGCGGCGGCTCGGCGCTCGGACGGGGGCGACGCGTCCGACGGGTCGGAGTCCGGCGTGGGACGGAACTGGCAGTTGGGCGGCGTCTACGCCCGGCCCGCCGAAATCGGCGACACCGCCGTCACGTTCCGCGCCGCGGTCGAATCGGCGTACGACACCGATTACGAGGTCGAGGTGAACTTGTTCTACCGGCCGAGACCGAAGAGCGACTCGAGCGCCGCAGCGAGAGCAAAGTGGCGGCAACTCGCCACCGAGACCGGCCCGCTCGCCGACGATATCTACCTCGAAGCCACCGCGTCGGGTCTCGAACCCGGCCGGACCTACGAGTACCGCGCCGAGGCGACCCTGACCGACTACGAGGGCCAGTCGCGGCGCGTCAGCGAGACGCTCGCGGTCACGGCGGGCAATCCCTGTTCGGGTCCCTCGACCAACTGCCTCCGGGTGGAGACGCTGGCCCCGGAGACGAACGACGCCGGGAGCGAGGTGACGCTCCGCGGGTCCGCGGAAGGGATGGACGCCTACGACGATGTGACGGGCCACTTCTTCTACCAGCGCGAGGACGGCGAGAAGCAGTGGACCGACTACGTGGAACTCGACGGTGGCGGCGGGTCGGGCGAGTTCTCGGTCACGCTTTCGGACCTGCCGACGGGGTCCTACACCTGCTACGCGGAGGCCCGCGGCGAGGGCGGCGAGACGAAGAACATGTACGGCGAGGGCCGAGAGCGGCAGTTTCGGGTGGAGTAAGGGCCAGTAGGAACTGACCCAACTTCGTCGTTTCCCTGAGAGAGTCATTCGGTCGCTTGTTCGTCGGGCGCAGAAGTCGGACGCTTGCCGAGTAGCTTCACTCCGGCAACGCCCGCGACGACTCCTCCGAGGACACCCGCGATGCTGAACACGAGGCGCTGCCAGTACAGTATCTCGGTGTTGGTCAGGATATAGCCGGTGTGAGCCAGCGTGAGGACTCCGACTCCCAGCAGGAACACACCGACTAGAAGCCACCGTCGAATCGACCTGAGGAGGACAATTGTTTCGGAGGGCACGGGTGAACGTTACTCGTAGGAAACATTACTGTGGTGGAAACTCTTCTGCGCTCGCGGTCATCTCGCGCCTCCGCAATCGCCTCAGTCCGTCAGACCGTACCCGCGCTTGAACAGCACGACGTCGAGCGCGAAGATGGCCGCGGTGAGGCCCGAGAGGACCGCCAGCGACCAGTTCGGGTCCACCTCCGAGACGCCCAGAAAGCCGTACCGGACGCCGTTGACCATGTAGACCATCGGGTTCAGCATCGAGAGTTCCTGATACGGCGAGGGGAGTTCCCGGATGGCGTAGAACACGCCCCCGAAGAAGACGAGGGGGCGGACGATGAACTGGTTCATCATGGTGAGGTTGTCCCAGTCGTCGGCCCAGAGACCGACCACGACGCCGAAACTGGCGAACAGCAGGCTGACGACCAGACCGAACGCGACCAGATAGAGCGGTTTCGCGACGCCGACCGTGGTGAAGAACGCGCCGATGACCGCGATGAGCGACCCGACCAGCAGGCCGCGGGTCGCCCCCGCAACGATGTAGGCCACGACCATCCGCGAGTAGGACATCGGCGAGGTGAGCGTCTCCTCGATGTAGTCGTTCCAGCGCCCGTGGAAGATGGAGAACGAGGCGTTCTCGAAGGCGTTCGAGATGGCCCCCAGTACGACGAGTCCGGGCAGGATGAACAGGATGTAGTCGATGGGGTCGCCGCCGTCGATGCTGATTTGACCGACGCGGTCCCCGAGGATGACACCGAACACCGAGAAGTAGAGGACGTTCGTCACGAACGGCGGGACGAAGGTGTTGCGGGGCCGCCGGAGGAACCGCAGGATTTCGCGACGCGCGAGGGTCTTGAAGCCAGTGAGACCGCGGAGGTTCATTCGGAGACACCTCCGTCGTCGCCGACGGTCGCGTCGCGGCCGCCGTCCGCCGCGACCGCCTCGGCCGACTGGTCGCTGCCGCCCTCGCGAGTCATGTCCACGAACACCTCTTCGAGCGAGGTCCGGGAGATGTCGAAGTCCACGATTTCGAGACCGGCACGGTCGAGCGCCCGCACGAGGTCGGGCGCGACGAGTCCGCCCTGCGTCGCGGTGACGACCAGTTGGTCGCCGTCGAGTTCGACGCTCTCGACGCGGCCCTCGTCGGACGCCCCGCGGGTCCCCGAGAGCATCGGCAGGTCGGGCACGCTCGCGGGCGCGTTCCGGAGCGTGACCCGAATCTTGTCCGGGCCGCGGTCCATCAGTTCCTCGGGGGTCGCCACGGTGAGCAGGTTGCCCGAGTCGAGAATCGCCACCTCGTCGCAGAGGCGCTCGGCCTCCTCGATGTAGTGGGTCGTGAGCAGAATCGTGGTGCCCGACTCGTTGAGTTCGGTGATGAGGTCCCAGAGGTCGTGGCGCAACTGCACGTCAACCCCGGCGGTCGGTTCGTCCAGAATCAGCAGGTCGGGGTCGGTGATGAGCGCCCGCGCCAGCATGAACCGGCGCTTCATCCCGCCCGACAGCCAGTTGAACCGGGTGTCGCGCTTCTCGTAGATGCCGACCTGTTTCAACACCTCGTCGGCGCGCTCGCGGGCCTCGTCGGCCGGAATCCCGTGGTAGCCCGCCTTGTGTTCCAGCACTTCGCGCACCGGGAAGAAGTGGTCCACGTTGAACTCCTGTGGCGCGAGACCGATGGCGTCGCGGGCCTCGCGGTAGTCGTCCTCCACGTCGTGGCCGAACACCTCGGCCCGGCCGCCGCTCCGCCGGACCAACCCCACGAGGATGTTGATGAAGGTCGTCTTGCCCGCGCCGTTCGGCCCGAGCAGGCCGAAGAAACTCCCTTCGGGTACCGACAGCGACACTCCGTCGAGCGCCCGTACCCCCTCGTACTGCTTCCGAAGGTCTTCGACTTCGATGGCGGCAGTCATCGGCGAGACGTAGACGTGTCGCGGCGAAAAGGCCGTTGGTGCGACTCCGACGGAACGCGGTTATCCTTTCTACTCCCAAACCAGAATCGTATTAAATGTATCGTGGGAAAGTAGTCGCATGAGCGAACGGAGTCTCGGTCGTCTTCTCGCCGTTACGTTCGTCGTTAGTGCCGTTTTTCGTCTCACCGGCTTCATCGGACTTTTCTGGAGAGCAGTTACGTCGGGGTGGGAGACAGTCGATGCGATCGTCTCGTTTTGGTGGCCACTCGTTGGTACATGGATTGTACTCTGTGGCACCGTCTTGTTCCTCGATTACCTTCTTCGTCGGCGGTTTAGCTTCGGGGACCCCGTTCTGGAAGACGAAGAAGTCCACTTCGGGCAGTTAGACATCCCCGAGCATCCAAGAACGAAGACGGAGACGCTAGAACGGACTCTCGATAGAGCAGAGTCGGTGCTATCAGAACAGTTGCGCGTCCTCTCGGATACGGACGACAAGGCAGTGCGGACAGTACGGGCCGAAGTTATCCTTCTCGGTGCAATAGCATCCGCGGCCTAAATCACCCAACAGACGATTCCGGTCAACATCTGGATGAAAACGGGTGGTGCGCTCGTCATCGGGTCTATCGTAGCGGGAGTCTTCACCTACAGCACCTCGAGTCCGGACTTCGGTCCGGGACCAACGTACGTCCACGCTAACTTCGAGGACGGTGATGGTCGGACCGACATCTACGTCGAGTTGTTGGAAGGCCACAACGAGGCAATCGCTCATAACAGGGGGCAAGTGAACGACAGCGGTCGCTATTTATTCGTTACCCAAATTTTGCTCGTCGGTGCCCTCGTCCTCGGAGGTATCGGTGTTCTCATCGTTCTCTGAAGGACTGAACGAAGAAAACTACTAAATGGTAGCGGGCGCTACTTACCGATAGAGCGACGATGGCTAAAACGGAACGCGTCTACAAGGGGCCGAAATGGCTCAGTCGGTATTTCACCAAGCGAGGACGCAAAGAGGCCCGCGAATCCGAGGACGGCGAGTAGCCCTCCGAGTCGTCTCAGTTATTCTCTTTCGCGTTCGTTCCGTTTCTTCGAGGCGGGCTATCTCTCGGAGACGACTCACGCGAACTGGCGTTCGAACTCCCGAATCGTCGCGTCGGTTCCGGCCACGACGAGTTTGTCGCCGTCTTCGATTCGCACGTCGTCGGCGGTCAGGAACTCGCCGTCGCGTTCGACGCCGACGAGGACGTAGCCCGCGTCGGCGTCGGGTTTCGCGTCGTCGAGCGTCCGTCCCGCGAAGGCCGCGGCGTCCGCGCGGACGATTCGAAGCTGTTCGACGGGCGTGAGAACGTCCTCGCCCCGAAGCTCGCGGGCCAGCAACCGGGCACTGACCCGCTGGGTCGAGAGGACGTAGTCGGCCCCGGCGTCGAACGCGGTGGGCGACTTCGCCGTGCCGTCCACTCGAACCAGAATCTCGATGTCGTCGGTGAGGGTGCGCGCGATGGCGACCGCGAGCATGGCCGTCGAGTCGTCGCCCACGGTAACGACGAGCGCGCTGGCGTCCTCGATGCCCGCGGTTTCGAGCGTTTCCGGGTCGCGCACGTCGCCCACGACGTCCACGCGGCGGCCGTCCTCCGAGTCGATGGTCGTCGCGGTGACGCCCTCGTCCAACGCCTCGTACGCCGCGCGGCCGCCGACGCCCATCCCCGCGATGACGACGTTCGCGTGGCGGCGCGGCGGTCGGAGTCCGGCCGCGAACTCCTGCACGTCGTCGATGGCCGCCTCGGTCCCGGCCACGATGAGGACCGAGTTCGGCGTGACGACCTCCGACGGGTCTACGGGGAGTCTGAGGTCGCCGTCTATCCACGCACCGACGAGCGTGAGGTCGGAGTGGGTGGCGAGAGCGGTGTCCTCGATCTGGACGCCCGCGAGCGGACTGTCCCGTCTGACCAGCACCTCCCGAATCCGAACGTCGCCCACCGTCGCGTCGCCCATCGACTCCGGCGTGTCGGCCCACGCGCTCGTCTTCTGTCCCAGTCGGCGACCGATGAGCGCGTCGGGCGACACCACGGCGTCCGCACCGACGTTCCGGAGCGCGGCGTCGTGGTCCGGGGTGTCCGTGAACGATATCACCCGGAGGTCGTCGTTCCGTCTCAGCGCGGTCAGGACGATGCTGGCGTTGCGGTCGCCCGCGTCGGTGACGATGGCGCTGGCCTCGTCTATCATCGCGCGTTCGAGTTCCGCGCCTTCCTCGGGGTCGCCGTGAATCGCCTGATAGCCGTCGTCGGAGAGTCGCTTGGCTTCCTCGGGGTCGGACTCTATCAGCACGTAATCGACGTTCAATCGCTCCAGTTCGTCCAGCAGGACGCCCGAGTCGCGCCGGTACTCGCAGATAATCACGTGGTCGTCTTTCGCGGTCAGGCGGTCACTGAGGTCCATCGGCGCGCGCTCGAACAGCGGGATGATGAGGACCCGGAGCGTGGCGAACCCGATGATGACGCCCGTGAACTGGATGAAGGTCACGAACAGGTTCATTATCGGCGTCTCCCACGGGGAGTCAGCGCCGAACCCGGTCGTGGTCAACGTCTCGACCACGGTCTGGAACGACCGGAATATCGAGTGGTCGTGGCCCTCCAGCGTCCGCATCCCGTAGTTGTACAGGACCGTGTACAGGAGGATGAGCGTGACGAGGACGACGGCGTAGACGAGAACGAGGCGCTGGCGGCGGGTCAGCCACGGGAGCCACGAGCTATCGCCCTCGAATAGCTTCGACCAGTTAGTGGGCATGGGTGGAGCGCGTCGGGTCGAGAACGGTCGTCCGTCGGGCGAACCTCATCTCGCGTCACCGTTCGCGTTCGAGCGCCATGAGTCGTATGCCCGTGACAGGTCACGTCTCCCCGTCAGTTCACCTCGTAGTCACTGCCGCTTGCGATAACGGCGGATTCGCGGACCGCGTCTCCGTCGGTCAGAAGTCGGTCAGTTTCGCTTCGGTCGCCCCTTTGGCGTCGGTTTCGAACTCCGAGAGTCCGACGAACTCCAAATCGTTGTCCCGGAGCGCTCGCTTCACGCGCTCGGAGGCCGAGGGCGCGACGAGAATCCCGCGGACTTCGTCGTTGGTCTCTTCGTAGAGCGAGACGTAGCGCTGGAGTTGGTCGAAGTGGTTCAGCGTCGCCTGAATCCGCTTCACCTCCACGACGACGGGCGTGCCCGCCTCGTCGCGGGCGAAGAAGTCGATGAACCCGTACTTGCTCTCGCGCTCGTGTTCCACGATGCGGAGACCCTCCTCCAGCACGCCGGGGTTGGCCTCGATGTACTCGTGCATCTCGGCCTCGGTGCCCGACTCCTCGTAGGTCGCGCCGTCGGTGGCGTCGAAACGCGTCACGCCGTAGGCCTCTAAAATTCGGGCCTCGACGCGCTCGGTGGGGTTCGTGCGCCGCGCCAGCAGGACCACATCTCCGTCGCTCGTACGCGCGGAGACGGTACCCCCGCCGGGCATCCAGTTGACGGGCTTGTGGCCGGTGGGTTGGTGGACCAGAAACGTCCCGTCGGGCTTGGCGACCAGAATCCGGTCGCCCGGTCCGAGGTGGCCGGAGGTCCGGCCCTCGTACTCCACCTCACAGCGGGCCTGCACGGTCAGCATCGCGCCGTCCCGGAACGCCGCCTTCGCCTCGCCGACGAGGGTTTCGGGGTCGGGCGCGTCGAGTTGTTCGGCGACCATCGTCTTTGCTCGGTGGTCAGCACCGGAGCAAAAAGGTAGTGGTTCGCGACTCCCGACCGTCAGAACGTCTCGGCGACCTGTCGGGTCGTCTCGTCGAGTCCCTCGGAGTTGTCCACCGTGACGTGGTCCATCGAGATGGGGTCGAACTGCTCGCGGTACATGGCGTGAACCTCGAAGTCGGCGTCGCTCTCGTCGCCCTCCCGGCGTTCGATGCGCTCGCGAACCACGTCCTCGTCGCACTCGACGGCGACGAGTCGGAAATCGACGCCGAGCGACGCCGAGAGCTCGGTCGCCCGGTCGCGGTCGGCGGCGTCCTTGAACGTCCCGTCGAGGACCACGCTCCGGCCGTCTTCGACGGTCCGGCGCGCCCGGTCGAACAGTTCGCGGTAGACCATCCGGGACTCTTCCTCCGTGTAGTCGGGGTCGGACAGAATCTCCTTGCGGATTACGTCGGTCCGGAGGAGCAGTCCGTCGAGGCGCTCGGCGACTTGCTCGGCGACGGTGGTCTTGCCGACGCCCGGCAGGCCGCAGACGACGACCAGCGTCGGCGTCTCCTGTCGTGCGTCGAGAGTCTCCGCCTCAGACACGGCGACCACCGACCGCCCCGGAACGCTGTTTCGAGCATGTCCGAGTCATTTCAATTACTGTAATCCACGAAGCCAATCCCTTATCAAGGTGGGGTAAAGGAGTCCGCCACCGCAACTTTCCCGACAAGGGTCGAACGGGCGTGACGTGACGCGAAACGCCGACTCCGGCGGCCTCGTCTCGGTGGTCGTCCCGACCCACTACCGGAACGACCGCCTCCGGGGGGCGCTCCGGAGCGTCGAGGCTCAGGAGTACCGACCGATAGAGGTCCTCGTCGTGGACGGGTCCGACGACGAACACGCCCGGCCGGTGGCCGAGGCGTTCGGCGCGACGTACGTCCCACAGGAGCGCGACGAGGGGCCGCAGGCCGCCCGGAGCGTCGGCGCGGAGATGGCCGACGGCGAGTACGTGCAGTTTCTGGACGACGACGACCGACTCGCGCCGTCGAAGTTGCGCGAGCAGGTGCCGCTGCTCGGTCCGGATGTCGGCGTCGTCTACTGCGGAATGGACGACGAGGACCGGGGCGAAATCCTCCCCAACCCGGTCGTTCGTGGCGACGTCATCGAGCGCGCGCTGGAGATGCGGACGTTCCCATGCATCAACTCCACGATGCTGATAGCCAGTGAGGTGCTGGAACGCGTCCTGCCGCTCCGCCACCGCCACGGGGCCGACGACACCGGACTGAAGGTGGACCTCGCGCTCCAGACGCGGTTCGACTTCGTGGCCGAACCGCTGGTCGTCCGGGGTCGGACCGGCGAGTCGCTGTCGGACTCGTGGGACTACCTCGGCAGTCGGATGGAGGTGATAGCGACGTACGACCGGTTGTACCGGCTATTTCCCGACCGGGTACGCCAGCGCGCGCTCCGCGAGACCCACTACCAAGTCGGCCGGAAGCTCCTCGCGGAGGAGGGCCGGTCGCCCCGCGCCACGGCGGCGTTCGCCCGCGCGGCGTGGGCGACGCCCGACGACCACGCGTACCACCTCGCGGCGACCCTCGGGTCCGCCTTCGGCCGGGAGGGACTGGCGGCCGTGGATCGACTTTTCGGTCGCGTCGAACCGTGAGACCGACGAGTCGCAGGCGGGTCGCGGTTCGCCCGTGAATCACTCCCAACGCCCGGACGGACCCGGGTTATAACGCACTGGCGGCCGAACGACGGACCACAGACGATGACGACCCGACCGGACGAGGAACTCGCGGACCTCGCGGCCGAACTCGTCCGCATCCCGACCGAGAACCCGCCGGGCGACGAGCGTCCCTGCGCCGAGTTCGTCGTAGATTGGTTCGCCGAGCGCGGCATCGACGCTCGCCTCGTGGAGGAACCGAGCGCCGACCGGGCGCAGGCGGTCGCGTGGGTCGGCGACGACCCCACAGACGGAGACGACTCGGAAGGAGCGAACCCCGACGAGTACGGGGACGACGCCGACGGTACCACGCTGGTCCTCAACGGTCACCTCGACGTGGTGCCCGCGGGCGACCCCGAGAGGTGGGACCGCGACCCCTTCGCCGGAGTCGTCGAGGACGGCACGCTCCACGGCCGCGGGAGCGCCGACATGAAGACGGGTCTCGCCGTCGCCATGCTGGCGCTCCGGGACCTCGCACCCGAAATCGAGGCGGGGGACCTCGACGGGACGGTCGTCTTCCACGGCGCGATGGGCGAGGAGACCGGCGACCCCGGCACCCGGACGCTCGTCGAAGCGGGCTACGGCGGCGACTGCGCCGTCGTGCTGGAACCGACCGACTTCCGGGTCGGCACGAGCGCGAAGGGGGTCGTGACCTACCGCGTCGGCGTCGCGGGGTCGGCCTCCCACGCGAGTCACCCCGACCAAGGAACCAACGCGTTAGACGCAGCGCGCCCCGTCCTCGCGGCGATAGACGACTACGACGAGCGACTCCGCGAGCGCGAGGACCCCCTCGTCGGCCGGGCGTACGCGACCGTCACCGAGTTCGAGGCCGGGACCGACTCGAACATGGCGGTGCTTCCCGACCGGGCCGAGTTCCTGCTCGACCGGCGCATCCTGCCCGACGAGACCATCGAGGCTGTCGAAGCCGAAATCGCGGACCTGCTGGCCGAGACCGAGCGCCGGACCGGCGTCGAGACCGACCTGACGCCGGTCGAGCACTACGCGTCGGCCGGGATTCCGACGGACCACGCGCTCGCCGAGCGATTCCGCCGACTCTCCGCGGAGACGGCCGACGCGCCGCGAGAACCGTGGGGACTGGAGGCCGCGACCGACGCTCGGGAGTTCGTGGCGGCGGGGACGCCGGCCATCATCTGGGGGCCCGGCAACCTCTCGCAGGCTCACGCGGCCGACGAGCGAATCGACCTCGGAGACGCCGCGCTCGCACTCGAGATTCTGAAGCGGGCCGCGACGGAGTCGCTTTCGCCGAAGTAGTCGGGTGGAAATCATCGGGCGTCTCGTATTAAGTTCCAGTACGGCCGATGAAACACCAAAGAACTTATCAGCGTTCATCGTAATATCGAGTTAATACACTTACCAATGGAACCCGATATTGCAAATACGATACTGCTCGTCGCCTATCTCGGGATTCTCGTCCTGACGGTCGCGGGCACGTGGAAAGTGTTTCAGAAAGCCGACCAACCCGGTTGGGCCTCGCTCATTCCGATTTACAACGCCTACGTCATGTTGAAGATCGGTGACAATCCGGGCTGGTACCTCCTGTTGTTCATCATCCCGATCGCCAACATCTACGCCGGCTGGAAGATGTACGTCGGCGTAGCGAAGGCGTTCGGCAAAGGTATCGGCTGGGGCGTCGGTCTCTGGTTCCTGCCGTTCGTGTTCTTCCCGTTGCTGGCGTTCGGCGACGCGTCGTATCACGGCGGCGGTCGCGGTGGCGGTTCCGCTGGCGGCGAAGCGGCAATCTGAACTCGCGAACTGCGTTCGGACCGATTCTTTTGCCGACCGACCTGCTCAGAGCGAGACGCCGTCGAGACTCGCGTCCAAGCCGTCCACGTAGTCGTTGAACGCCGCCACGAACGCCGGAACGTCCTCGGCGAGGTTGCGCACGTCGTGGGCCGACGGTGGCTGGTACTGCGAGAGCAGATAGATGCCGCCCTCACCGCCCACTCGGAGGTACGACGCCTCGCCGTTCTCCCACTTGAGTTCCCACCGGTTGCCCGCGACTCGGGTCCCGTAGGTACCGTAGTCGCCGCCCTCGTAGCGCGAGAGTTGGTGGGCCATCTGGTCGGTCACCTCGCGAACGCGCCCGAGGATGCGCTCGCGCTCGGCCACGACCGAGTCGGTAGCGGACACCTCCGGGAAGTCGGTAGCCACGTCGTCCAGTACGCCGTCGAGCGACCGGACGTAGTCGTTGAACGCCGCCACGAAGGCGTCGTAGTCTGCCAGCGCCGCCGCGAGGTCCTCGGGGTCGGGCGGTTGGTGGGTCGAGACGACGTAGGTCTCGGCCTTCCGGCCCTCGAACAGCAGGAACTGGAGGTCGCCCGCCTCGTACTTGACGGTCCACTCGCCGTCGTCGGTCTCGAAGGTCCGCTTCCCGTAGTCGCCGCCCTGCAGGAGCGCGAGTTCGCGGGCGATTCGGCCCGCGTGGTCGCGGACCTGCGCGACCACCTCGTCGCGGCGCTCGGCGACGTCTTCGGCGGAATCGACGGGGAGGTCGAACAACTCTGTCATTGGCGTCCGGAGGGACGCGAGTGGTAAAAGTCGTGTGAACCCCGGCGAGCGGCGACGTGGTCGGACTCGACTCGCGGTCGGAGGTCGTCTCGGTTTCGGCGTCGGAACCCGTCTCGATTTCGAGTCGAAGGTTGTCCTCGCGTGGGTTCGAAACCCCGCGGTCGCTCGGCGGGAAGCTATTTCGGCGTCCGGGTGGACGTACGCCCGACATGACGCTCGACACCGACGCGGTCGAGGCGATAGCGTTCGACTCCTACGGAACCATCGTGGACGTGAACACCGTCGAAGAGCCACTGTCGGAGTACGTCGAGAACCCCGAGGCCGTCGCCGAACTCTGGCGGAATCGGTCGCTGCAGTACGCGATGGTCGGCAACGCCATCGAGGAGTACCACTCGTTCTACGAGTTGATTCGCCACGCACTGAAGTGGGCACTCGACGCGCGGGGCGTCGAACTCGACGAGAGCGAACGCGAGGAGATTCTCTCGACGTACCACGAACTCGCCGTCTTCGACGACGTTCGGGAGGATGGAGCGACTCCGCGAGGCGGGCTACGACCTCTACGTCGTCTCGAACGGGAACGAGGAGATGCTCGACTCCATGGTGGACCACGCGGACCTCGGCGACCTGCTCGAAGCCACCGTCAGCGCCGACGAGGTCGAGCGGTTCAAACCGGAGGCCGAACTCTACAGTCACGCCGCCGACCGCATCGGAACCCCGACCGAGGAAATCGCCTTCGCGGCCGCGGGGTGGTGGGACGTTCCCGGCGCGATGCACGCCGGGATGCAGGGCGTCTGGGTCAACCGGCAGGACACGCTCTGGGGACCGTACGACGCCGACCCCGACCTGACGGTAGCGACGTTCCACGACCTCGCCGACGAGTTCGAGACCTGAGCATAGGTCGCGTCGAGATAGCGTCGGCAGGTCGGAGGGGACGCCGTACTCCGGCCGAGTCGGGACGGACTACCGGTCTATCACGTCGGGGCGGAACTGCGAAATCTCGGTGACGAACCGCTCCTCGCCGGGGAAGACGAAGACGGTCACGTCGATGTCGTCGGCCGCGAGACGGAGCCGCGACGTGAGATACAGCCCCACGTCCGAGACCGAGAAGATGTGGTGCAGCAGCGTCATCTCGGGGTTCTGGACCGCGACGGGCGCGCCGGTGTCGATGGGCGTGTCGAACAGTTCCGCCCACTCGTCCACGAACCCGTTCGCCATCACGTTGCAGAGTTCCGTCAGCGCGTCCCGGCCCATCTCCGTGGAGACGACCGACTCGGCGTCCTCGACCGCGCGCCGGAGCATGAGCGACGCCGCGCGGTTCGCGCTCTCGACCGGGAACAGCACCAACACGGTCCCCGAGAACGGTTTCTGTACCGGGACGCGCGCACCGGCGCGGTCCTCGACGCCGAACTGGTCGAGAATCGTCTCCGGCCCGGCGTAGCCGATTTTGACTCGCTGGGTCTCGACGGTCAGGTCGTCGGTCGAGACCCTCGGAGTCGGGACTCGACGCCATCGACGCCGATTTCGCCCAGCCAGTTCAGGACCGCGATGGTTTCGAGCGGAATCGAGAGTCGGTCGTCGGTCCGCGGCGACGGTTCCGCCGAGTCGCCGTCACGGTCGGAGACCGAATCTGCCGGTTCGCTGTCGGCGGCTATCGGGTTCGCGGGTTCGAACGCGTCCTCGCGTCGGTCGGACGTATCGTCGCCGCCGTCGCCGTCCCTGTGTTCGTCTTTTCCTCGGCGTTCGTCGTTCCCTCCGCGTTCGTCGTCCGCGCCTTCGTCGCGGCCCGCCGCGTCGCTACCGCGTATCACGGGTCGATGGTCGCGTCGGCGGTGTCCGTCGGACGTTCGCGTTCTACTCGGTGGCGTGGAAATCTCGCGCCTGTGGGGGTCGCCATTTGTCGTCGTTCGTGGATGCTACTGAAAGCACAAAACGTTGTTCGCCGCCGACTTCGGCAGGCTGATACTTCGACGCCTCGCGTCGAAGTTCGAGAACGCGCGGCCCGTGACCGGATTGCTGGAACTCGTCTTCTCGGACCTGCCGCCGTGCGCCCGGTCGCTCACTCCTCGTTCAGCGGATTCTCCAACGCAGCCGGGATCGGTTCGTCTCCGGCCAGAACCTCGAACGTGCGCTCGTGGGTGCTCTCCATCGGGAGCGCGGTGACGAGCGTCTCGGCCACGTCCTCGCGCGGAATCTCGCTGTCGTCTCGGTCGAGGTCCGCGCCGGTTCGAACCCGACCGGTCCCGGCCTCGTTCGTCAGCGACCCCGGCCGGACGATGGTGTACGTCAGGTCGCTCTCGCGGAGTCGCTCGTCGGCCTCGGCTTTCGCGTTCAGGTACTCCCGGAGGGCCTCCGGACTCTCCCCGGGCGAGTCGGCGTTGATGGAACTCAGCATGACGAACCGGTCGGCACCCTCCTCCTCGGCGGTCTCGATGGTGTTTACCGCGCCGTCTCGGTCCACGCCCCACACGTCCTCACCGCCGGACCCGGCGGCGAACACGACGGCGTCGCACCCCCCGGACCGCGTGGGTCACGTCTTCGGTCAGGTCCGCGACGACCGGTTCGGCACCGAGGTCCTCGATGTCCGACGTTTGAGCCTCGTCGCGGACCATCCCCCGAACGTCGTGGTCGCTCTCGGCCAGCAGTCGGGTGATGTGCTGGCCGACCTGCCCGTGCGAACCGGCTACGAGTACGTGCATGAGTGTTTCTCAAGAAGGGTCGCGCTCGCAAGAGGATTGTGACCGCCGCAAAGAACCACCGTTCGTATCGCGGACCGCTCGCTGTCACTGCGTCGAAGTGAAATGCGGGAAGAAGTGGGCGGCGCGAATTCAGAATCGCGGTTACGGCCACCCGAAGGCCGAAGGATACCAAGCTACCCCACCGGCCCGCACGTGGACCAAGGCGCGTCCGAAGTTTAATCCTTCCGGATTCACCCGACCGACGGCGGGTTACGTGGCCCGGTAGAACTCGACCTTCTCGCCGCCGTCGAAGACCGCGCGCTTCTCGAGTTCGCCCGCGTGGACGAGGTACTCGAAGGCCCATCGGTACTGCTCCTCGGCCGACTGCTCGCCGAGGAGCGCCCCCACGTCCTCCCACGTCGAGGACGAATCGGACTGGACGTTCGCCTCGGCCTGCGAAAATATCTCCTCGATGGAGTACGCGGTCGGCTTCTCGCTTTCGAGGAAGCCGTAGACGAGCGCGATGACGTTGTCGTCCGGTTCGGCCTGCTCCCATTGGGCCTCGGAAAGTGGCATTACGAGACGTAGTGGACGAGCGTCCTTGAGCGTTGTCGCGGGGTCGGTCACGCTACGTCTCTCGGTCGGTCCCGCCGTCGGCCTCGGACTCGACGAACGCCACCGCCTCGGCGGGCGAGGAGACGGCTTCGACGCCCGGCGCGTCGTGGGTCCCGAGTCCGGCGGTCGGGCGGTCGAACACGCCCGCGAACCCGAGTTCCGAGAGCGTGCCGACGCCCCCGTCGATTGCGATCACCGCGTCGCCGTTCATCACCACGAGCGCGTTGCGGGCGTGGCCCAGACCGGTGGCGATGGCGGTGTCCACGTGGGGGTTCGCGGCGGTCCGGTCCTCACCGGGGAGGATGCCGACGGTTCGCCCGTCCGCCTCGCTCGCACCGCGACACGCCGCCTCCATGACGCCGCCGAGACCGCCGCAGACGACGGTGTGTCCGCGCTCGCCGAGACGCCGACCGACCTCCTCGGCGGTCGCTGCTTCCGATTCGGTGATGGTCCCGCCGCCGATGACGCTGACTCGCATAATCGGAGTGTGGGCCGGGCAGACCGTGAGGGTGTCGTTCGATACGTCAGGCGAGGCTCCGGTGTCGAGCGGTTGCGGTAGACTCCCGGGTTCAAGCCTGTAGCTCGGTTCTCTCTGTTTTCGGTCGAGACCCCTACTCCGTCTCGTCGATGTTTGCCGGGAAAGAGCTAGCTACTACCGACTCATAGGAGTCACCGCAACCGCGGGCCACGTCCTCCCCAACCGATTGCGGTCCTCGGCCACGGCCTGCGGTCCTCATCCCTCGCGCAACGGCGCGGCGAACGAGCCGCCGCGCCAGCGCGCCGGGTGGTTTTCTACACGGAGTGAATCCAGAGCCGAGTCTTCACTCGCGCGTGTTCTGCTGAGTCACCCTCAGTACGTCGCGAATCCGTCGGTGTCGAGGTAGTTGTGGGCCACGGTAATCGCGTGGTCGGCGTGGAGCAGTTCCGGGCCGAGGCGCACGCGGCGGTCGGCGGCGTCGGCGAGCAGCGACGCCTCCTCGTCGCGGAAGTCGTGGTGGTCCGAGAGGATGAAGACAGGATTCTCTGGCGGTTCTACGTCCACCACGGGGTCGCCGTCCTCGTGGAGTTGGACGACGGTTCCCTCGCTCGCGGCCGCCTCCAGCACCGGCGCGAACCCGCGCTTGGAGACGGAGACGCCCGGCGAACTCTCGGCCGCGATGTGGCCGATGGCCTCGTCCCTCTCCTCCAGCGCCCCGCGAATCAGGGCCGCCGTACTCCGCTCGTCGGGGTTGAGTCGCCGGAGTTCGGACCCCTCGAAGCGAATCGTCACTTCGTCCTGCAACACGAGGTGAACCTGCACGTCCTCCCGAATCGCGTGCGAGAGGAAGAACGCGGAGTTGACGCACCGACACAGCACGTCGAGGCGGCCAGCACCGCCAGCGAGGTCGTCGAGCGAAAAGTCGGGGGTCGTCGGGGCGTCGTGACCGAGGACGATGAACTGACGCATGGGGTCGAATTTCGTCGGAGACGTAATATACTGTCTGCTATAGCCCGCCGAACATCCGAGTACAGCAGGCCAGACTCTGACGACGAGACGGACCCCACGCGGACTGGCGACCCACGAAACGACAACTGAACGTGGACGGGTCGAGGGCGATACAGCGTTCATCCAGTTAGAGCAAAGTCTGCACGCTAAATGGAGAAGAGACGTTTCGAGTGATTCAGGTGCGGTCGCCATCTCGATTGCGTTCGTTTTAGGCAACGATTACGCGTTACTTGCGGCGAAGAATCCGGTGACTGCGGCGAGAACTCCGACGGCAGTTCGGAGTACACGAATCGCTCGTTCTTTCCGTGGAAGAGTCGACCTGACCGACGAAGTCGCGTTCCCGGAGACTCGACGGGACTCGTGTGGTACCGCCTGAAACCCCGTGTGACGCCGCATAACAATAGGAAAGTCTCCCTACGGTTGGAGGTACAGCCGATAGGCCCGGCGCGACGCGCGGTCAGTCGCCGGGTAACTCGCGGAGATCGGCGTTAGGGAGGCACCAAACTATGAAGCTCGCAATGATCGGATTCGGGCAGGCTGGCGGTAAGATCGTGGACAAGTTCGTGGAGTACGACCGGGGAACGGGAAGCGACGTCGTCCGGTCGGCCATCGCAGTCAACACCGCGAAGGCGGACCTCGCGGGACTCGACCACGTCCCCGAACGCAATCGCGTCCTCATCGGGCAGGCCCGCGTGAAGGGACACGGCGTCGGCGCGGACAACGAACTCGGCGCGGACATCGCCGAGGAGGACATGGACGAGATTCAGGGGGCCATCGATCAGGTCCCGGTCCACGAAATCGACGCGTTCCTCGTGGTCGCGGGCATGGGCGGCGGGACGGGGTCGGGCGGCGCGCCGGTCCTCGCCAGCCACCTCAAGCGCATCTACACAGAACCCGTCTACGGACTGGGCGTCCTGCCCGCCGAAGACGAGGGCGGCATCTACACCCTGAACGCCGCGCGGTCGTTCAAGACCTTCGTGGACGAGGTGGACAACCTCCTCGTCTTCGACAACGACGCGTGGCGCGAGACCGGCGAGTCTGTCCGGGGCGGCTACGACCGCATCAACGACGAGATAGTTCGGCGGTTCGGCATGCTCTTCTCGGCCGGGGAAGTGCGGGCGGGCCAGAACGTCGCCGAGAGCGTCGTGGACTCCAGCGAGATCATCAACACGCTCTCCTGTGGCGGCGTCTCGACCATCGGCTACGCGACCGAGCAGGTCGAGACCGCGAGCGGCGGTCTGCTCGGCCGGTTCTCGGACGAGCAACTCGACGCGACCGAGACCACCAATCGCATCACCAGTCTCGTCCGGAAGGCCGCGCTCGGGCGTCTCACGCTCCCCTGCGAGGTCCGAAGCACCGACCGGTCGCTGGTCGTCGTCGGGGGACCGCAGGACTACCTCAATCGAAAGGGGATAGAGCGCGGCCGCAAGTGGTTGGAGAACGAGACCGCGAGCATGGAGGTCCGGGGCGGCGACTATCCGATGCAGGGCACCGACCACGTCGCGGCGGTGACGCTGCTGTCGGGAGTCACCGACGTTCCGCGAATCAAGGACCTCCAAGGCGTCGCCGTCGAGACGCAGGACAACCTCGAAGACATCCGAGAGGAGAGCGAGGAGAATCTGGAGAGTCTGGTCAGAGACGACGGCGACGAACTGGAAGCCCTGTTCTGAACCGGTAGACACCGAGAGAACGCGACGACGAACTCACCAGACGCGGGCCGCGGGCGTCCCGCAGTCTTCGCAGACGACCGCGTCGTCACCCTTGAACTGCTCGCGCGCGAGCGTTCCGGAGGCACACCAGCGACAATCGTCACCCGCGAGCGTGACGAGCAGCGGTTCGGCCGCGTCTTCTGAAGCTACGTGTTGCATCGTTCGGAACAGAACGACACCGGATAATGAAAGTGTCGGAACTGTAATGGCAACTGACACGCGAGGCGAAACGGCGAAGCGAGTCGCCCGTCGCCGCGCAACTACGACTCGATGAGTTCGACGAGGTTGTCCTCCGGGTCGCGGAGGAACAGGATTCGCGTCCCGCTCTCGGTCGTCCGGGGTTCGCTGAGCGTTTCGACGTCCGTCGGCAGTTCCTCGTAGAATCGGTCCAGGTTCTCGACGGAGAGACCGAGATGTTTCGCGCCCGGTCGGTTGACAGGTTCGGTGTCAGGGTCCGTCCCCTCGTCCTCCGGTTCGTACTCGACGAGTTCGACGCGGGCCGACCCGGCGTCGAGATGCGCGAAGTCGCCGGTCGCGCCCTCGACGCCGACGCCCTCCGAGAACGCCTCACCCGAGACGGTGAAGCGGTCGAGCACGTCGAGACCGAGTACCTCGCGGTAGAACTCGACCGCCCGGTCGAGGTCGGTCACCGTCACGCCGAAGTGGTGTGCGGATACGTCTGGCATACGTAGCGGATTGTGAGGAGTCCGGAAAGTGCTGTCCCTTTCGCCCGTGAGACGGTCGGGCGATGGTTACGCGCTCTCGCCGATTCTCTCGGGACCGCCGACGTCCCGTCACCTGCTCGTAAGCGTACGCGATTTCGAAGAGACGCGGTTCGGCGAACTCCCGGCCCGGCGGTTCGACGCCGACCGGGAGGAGTCGCTGTGTCGGTCCGACGGAACCGACCCGCCCCGACCGGTGCCCGTTGCCGCTTGGAAAAATCCTAACCGGGATGTTGGTGATTGGTACCGTATGACTATCACGTTCAAGGACCTCACGCTGCGGGAGGGGTCGCAGGTGCCGGGCCTCGAAATCACCGACGACGTCGGCAAGCGCGTCCTCGAGGGACTGGCGCGCGTGGACGTCGGCCGGGTCGAGGTGTCGTTTCCCCGCGCCGCGCCGCGCGAGGAACTGTACCGCCACGCGGAGTCGCTCGGCCTGCGGACGGCCGCGCTCGCTCGGGCCGTCCCGGCCGACGTAGACGCCGCCCTCGACGTCGAACCAGACGAAATCGAGGTCATCGTCAACAGTTCGGACGTCCAACTCGAACACGCGCTGGGGAAGACCCGCGAGGAGTCGCTGGACCTCCTGCGGGAGAACGTCGAGCGAGCGGTCGAGGGGGGCGTCGCGGCCGGTGCGACGCTGATGGACGCCGTGCGGGCGGACAACGACCACCTCCGAGCGGAGGCGCGGGTGGTCCGCGACGCTGGCGGCCGCCACGTCACGCTCGCGGACACGACGGGTGCGGGCGACCCGGAAGCGGTCCGGGAGACGGTCGCCGCGGTCACAGACGAGGTCGGCGGCGAACTCGCGGTGACGATTCACACCCACGACGACATGGGTGTGGCGACGGCCAACGCCGTGGCCGGGGTCGAGGCGGGTGCCGATAGCGTGGACGCCACGGTCGGCGGCGTGGGCGAACGCGCCGGAAACGCGCCGCTGGAGGAGGTCGCGGTCCTCGGCAGCGAGCACGGCGACGACGTCGCGCTGGAGTTGACCGAACTCGTCCCCGCCTGCCGAGAGATTCTGGATGCGCTCGACGTGGACTACGAGGGCAAACCCGTGCTGGGCCGAGAGGGGTACCGCCACGAGAGCGGCCTCCACACCGCGGCGATGCTCCGCGAACCGAGCACCTACGAGCCGTTCGACCCCGAGCGGTACGGTGCCCAGCGGGAGTTGCTGTTCGGCCGCGGAACCGGCCGCGGCGGGGTCCGGGCCCTGCTCGACGCGGCCGGACTGGAGGCGACGGACGAGCAGGTCGCCATCGGCCGGGAAGCGCTGCGAGACGCCGCCGCGGAGCGGGAGAGCCGCTGTCCCGCGAGGCCGCAGCGGAGGTCGTGGCGGAAGCCGTCGAATCCTGACTCCGCAGTCGACTGTCTCCGCGCTTCGTCCGCGAATCCCTACTCGCTCCCGAACGCGCCCCGGTTCCGAAGCGCCGCGATGGCGTCGTCGTCGAGTCCGGCAGTGCGCAGGATTTCCTCGGTGTGTTCCCCGAGTTCCGGCGGGTCGAGTCTCTGAGCCGGTGCGATTCCGTCGCCGTGAACGGGCGTCATCACCGTCTGGAGCGACTGGCCGTCCTCCGCGGAGTCGAACTCGGCCAGCAGGTCCACGGCGTCGAGGTGGTCGTCGTCCACGAGGTCGGACGGGTCGTTCACCGGCGCTGCGGGGACGTCCTCGGCCAGCAGCGCCGCCAGCACGCTCTCGCGGTCGCGGTCGCGCAGTTCCTCGGCGACGGTCTCGGTCAACTCCGCTTTGTGGTCGAGTCGCGACTGGGACGTGTCGAATCGCTCGTCGGCGAGCAGGTCCTCCCGGTCGATGGCGCGACAGAGCGCCGGCCAGTGGCGCTCGGTCGTCACGCCGAGGAACAGCCAGTCGTCCTGGTCGCCGACGCGGAACACGTCGTACAGCGCCCACGTGGGATGGGACGCGCCGAGCGACGGGTGGTCGCGACCGTACCGGTCGGCGTAGGTTATCCAGTACCCCATCCAGGAGGCTACCGCCTCGAACAGCGGACCGTCCACTCTCCGGCCCTCGCCGGTGCGTTCCCGCTCTCGGAGCGCGACGAGTACCCCCATCACTCCGTACATCGCCGCGCCCATGTCCGCGATGGACGTGCCGACGCGGACCGGTTTGCGACCGGGTTCGCCGGTCATGCTCATCAGGCCGGACATGGCTTCGGCGACGACGTCCATCCCGGCCCGGTCGCCGTACGGTCCGTCGAGGAATCCCTTGATGGAGAGGTAGACGAGTTCCGAGTTGCGCTCGCTCAGTTCGTCGTAGCCGATACCCAGTCGGTCCGCGACGCCGGGACCGAGGTTCTCGACGACGACGTCCGCCCGGTCGGCGAGGTCCAGGAACGCCTCGCGTCCCGCGTCGCTCTTGAGGTCGAGTTCGATGGAGCGTTTGTTACGGTTCAGCGCGTCGAACATCGGCGGCCCGGCCTCGCCCGCGCTGCGGAGGACGTCACCGCTACCGGGTCGTTCGACCTTCACGACTTCGGCACCGAGGTCCGCGAGCATGACGCTGGCGAACGGTCCGGCGACGATGTTCCCCAACTCCAGTACAGTAACGTCCGCGAGCGGTTGACTGTCGTTCGTGTCGGTCCCCATTGGATGCGGGTTGTTAACCCGCCAGCATAAGTGTTCGTCCGGCCACTGCAACCACCGCCGCGCGAACTGCGAGCTCGGGACGGGTCGCTCTACCAGTCGGTGGAGTTCGGGACGGTGGGGTCCATCAATCGGAGGGGACGTTGGGCGTGTGGGTCCGTCGGTCGGAGGAAAGCGTTTGTCGGTGGACGCCGTGGGTCGCGGTATGGACGCGGACCCCGACGCCATCCGCGAACGCCTGCAGGTCGTGCACCTCGACGAACCACTCTCGGTCAGCGAGGAAGCGGTACTGTACGCGGAGGACCCGCAGACGGGGTGTATCGGGTTGGGCGAGGTGGAGGCCGAGGCGGTCGGGAACGCGGTCTCGGTCGTCGTCCGATACGAACGCGACGAGCGTAGCGGCCCGCCGTACGTCAAAGCCCCCGGCCGGGTCGTCCGGAAATCGTGGGGGCGAGACCGGACGGGCGTACTCAGCAGAGTCCGGGACCTCCTGTGAGCCATCAGTGACGTGAGAGCGCGAGAGGAGGAGCGAGCGGCGCAGGTCACTTTCGGATGATGTACACCAGCGGCGATGGGTCGGTGACGGTCGGGTATCCGGGCACGTACCGTGTCGGGGGCCAGACAGTAAAGGTCTCCGAGAGTGCGGTCGAGAACGGCGGTAACGTCAGCGTCGGCGCGTAGTCAAGCCGTCTCTTTTCGCGACTCCACCTCTACTCGTGTCTCTACACAGTTTTCGCGTCCGTCACCACGTGAGTCCTTCGTACGTGATACCGTCGCGGCGCTCCACGACGCGACGACCGTCCACGACCACTGGGTTCGCCATCGCGTCGAACGCCGAGTCGAGGGCGGCGAACTCGTCCCAGTCGGTCACGACCACCGCACCCTGCGCCCCGTCGAGTGCGGCCTCCGCGGAGGATGCGTACTCGACGTCGGGGAAGCGCTCGCGCATGTTCTCGGTCGCCACGGGGTCGTAGGCCGCGACGTCGGCGCCGCGCTCGCGGAGACCTTCGATGACGGGTATCGCGCGGGAGTTGCGCACGTCGTCGGTGCCGGGTTTGAACGCGAGTCCGAGGACAGCGACGCGCTTCCCGTCCGGGTCCAGATGGACGTCGAGCAGGTCGAGCAGTCTGTCGGGTTGTTTCTCGTTGACCTCGACGGCGGCCTCCAACAGGGCGGGTTCGTAGTCGGCGTCGCGGGCGGCGGCGACGAGCGCCGACACGTCCTTCGGGAAGCAGCTCCCGCCCCACCCGACGCCCGACCGGAGGAATCGCTCCCCGATGCGGTCGTCGAGTCCGATGGCTTCGGCCACCTCGTAGGCGTCTACGTCGTACTCCTTGCAGATGTTTCCGAGTTCGTTGACGAGACTGACCTTCGACGCGAGGAAGGCGTTGTTGGCGTACTTCATCATCTCGGCCTCCCGAATTCCGGTCTCGACCAGTTCGGCGTCAGACTGGTCGAGCAAGGGCGCAAAGACCTCGCGGAGGCGCTCGCGTGCGAACTCGGTCCGGGTTCCGAACACGACCTTGTCGGGGTCGCGGAAGTCCGCGACCGCGCTCCCTTCCCGGAGAAACTCGGGGTTCATCGCCACGTGGAGGTCCTCGCCGAGTGTTTTCCCGGAGGCGTCGGCGAGTATCGGTGCGACGGTCTCCTCGGTCGTTCCGGGGACGACCGTGGACTTGACCACGACCAGATGCGGGTCGTCCTTCGAGGCGAGTGCGTCGCCCAGCGACCGGACGCCCGCTTCGAGAATTTCGAGGTCGATACGGCCGTCGTCGCCCGTAGGCGTCGGCAACGCGAGGAACGTCACGTCGGTCTCGCGTGTGGCGGCGTAGTCGGTCGTCGCTCGCAGGCGGTCGCCGCCGTGTTCGGTGACCAGTTCTTCGAGACCGGGTTCGTGGATCGGGGCTTCGGCCGCGTTGATGGCCGCGACGACTTCCTCGTCGATATCGACGTTCGTCACCTCGTGGCCGTAGTCGGCGAAGCAGGCGGCAACCGTAGTGCCGACGTAACCGCTTCCGACGATACTGAGGTTCATTACTGGATAGGTCAGCGTTCGCCTCCTTGAGCGTTCGGATACGTTCGACCGTTTCCGTGGAGTTGGAGGGGATACGAGAACATCACAGGTCGTTCGTGGCGGGAACGCACCGCAGAAACTCCGCCGGTACGTCGAGGTTCCGGAAAACCGGGACGGACTTTAGAAAGGCGCGTCGACGCTGGTGTCGTTACCAGTAGCGGTCCCCGTATCAGCCTTCCTCCCGTCGGCGTTCAGGGTCTCTGCGAGGTCACCGCGTTCTTCGAGTTCGACGAGGATGTCGCTCCCGCCGACGAACTCGCCGTCCACGAAGGTCTGGGGGATGGTCTCCCAGCCGCTGTGCGCCTCCAGCGCCTCGCGGAAGGCGTCGAGGTTCTGAAGCGCGTCGACCGTCTCGACGTCGTCGCGGTACCGGCGGACGAGTCCGAGCGCCCGCTTCGAGTAGCCGCACTGCGGCATCCGGGCGTCGCCTTTCATGAAGAGGACGACCTCGTTCTCCTCGATAGCCTCGTCCACGCGCTCAGGGACTTCGTCAGCGTCCAGTCCTCGGTCGGTCGGGTCGAAAGTCATGCTGGCAGTACGTCCCTCGTGAGGCGTCATAGAGCTTGGGTCGATAGACCCGTGATTTCCCTCACGCGTATTCAGGTATTGGCTGACCGGCATCGGTTCTGACGAGTCCGACTCCGGAACGACTCGAAGAGCGAACGGATTTTGTTCGTCTCCTTAGAACGGTCTCTGCGAGAGACAATTAGGTGATAGAACTCGTCGCGCGTACGGATTCATCGTTCACTGTCGGGGAAGCCCTGCGGCGGATGCAGCAGTGAGCCGAAGGGCACTAGAACGCAGAAACGAAGCCGAGCACGGAGACGACGCGGCCGGGGAGTAGGGTCGAACTGCAGTCGCCGCGTCAGAACGGGTTCGAGAGGTACTCCTTCGGAATCGCGTTGCGGGCGGTCACCAGCGGGTCGACAACCTGACTGATCTCCAGACCGCCGACGAGGCTCGCGAACATGTAGGCGTCGGTCGCGTCGAAGCCGTGTTCCCGGCCGAGCAGTTCGACGAGGTCGACGTGCGCCAGTTCGCAGGCGTCTTCGAGCGTCTCGGCGCTCGCGACGGTCTTCCACGCGTCGCCCGCGTCGACGAGGGGTCGCTCCAACGAGACGGCCGGGTCGGAGACGACGTCGAGGGTCACGTCGACCGCCGTGCTAATCTCGGCTCCGGTCCCGCACATCTCCCCGTCGGCCATGGCGGCCTTCGCGTCGCCCATCGCCAGCATCGCGCCCTCCTGGAACACCGGGAAGTAGATCGTCGACCCGGTGGTGACGTCCGTCGTGTCGAGATTCCCGCCGTGGTCGTGCGGAACGAGGGTCGTGTATGACTCGGAGGCCGGTGCGACGCCGATGGTCCCGATGACCGGCTGGATGTCGACGTCGATTCCCCGGAAGTCGATGCTGTCGCCGTCGACGGGCGTAATCCTGGTCCGGGGTTCCTCGATGCGGTCGTCCTCGTGGAGGAACCCGAAGCCGGGAATCGTCGTCACCCGGTCGCGGTCCTCGGTCACCCGGACGTCCTCGATCTCGACCGCGAGGACGTCGCCCGGTCGGGCCCCTCGACCGCTATCGGTCCCGTCGCACCGTTCACCTCGTCGGGGACCTCGTCGATGACGGTCGACTCGTCCTGTACCGCGCCGCCGAGGCTGTCTATCGTCTCGATAGTGAGCGACTCGCCGTCGGTCGCGGTGTACGCGGCGTCGAGGTCCGGGGTGAACTCGAAGACGAGACTGTCGTCGTGTGAGACTGTTTGCCGAGGTTTCGGCGGTTCTTGTCCGCCGCCCGTTATAACTCTGGGGAACGGCCGTTCTATCGCGTTTC
This sequence comes from Halorussus aquaticus, assembly GCF_024218795.1. GTDB lineage: Archaea > Halobacteriota > Halobacteria > Halobacteriales > Haladaptataceae > Halorussus > Halorussus aquaticus. The sequence continues at coordinate 41,577 of NZ_CP100400.1, read as the reverse complement.
TCGGAGGAACGTTCTTGTCACGCGTCTCGTATGTGGGGGTATGGACGGAACAGGAACGGTCGTGGCGATTCACACCGCTCCCGAAGCGGAGGCACCGATGCGGTCCCGGGACGAGGTGGAAGCCGTCGCCGGGGAGGGACTTCGAGGCGATCGCTACTTCGAGGGTATCGGTACCTTCTCCGATGTCCAGGGCGGCGGCCGGGAAATCACGCTCACGGAATCCGAGGCGATCGAGGCGATCGAACGCGAAGCGGGGATCGCCGTCGACTTCGACGAGCACCGCCGGAATATCACGACCCGCGACACCGCCCTCAACCATCTGGTCGGCGAGCGGTTCCGCGTCGGCGAGGCCGTCTGCGAGGGCGTGCGACTCTGTGAACCGTGCGACCACCTGCGCCGGTCCACCGTCGACGGCATCGAAGACGCTCTCAAACATCGCGGGGGACTGCGTGCCGACATCGTCGAAGGCGGCCCGATTCGTATCGAGGACTCGATCGAGCCCCTCTGACCGCCTCCGATGGTCTGCGATAGCGTAGCACAACATCTTTCTCACCCGCTACTGGTGAGTTCTCGTATGGACTCTCCCGTCCGAACTCCGGACCCGCCGACGACCGCGTACGACCGACTCTATACTCTGCTCGCCGAGCGAGAGGCCGACGCCTTCGTCCACGTCGGCGATCGGTTCGACGACCTGCTCCGGTATCTCACTCGGTTCTCCGGCCCGGACCGCGACTACGCGTTCGTTTACACCGAGGGACAGGCCGCACTGTGTGCCCCGCGCTTGTTCGCGCAGCAAGCCAACCGCGAGTTCCCCGGTGACCGCGTCTACACGGTCGCCGACCAGTCCGCATTGAGCGCCTCGTCCCGGGCCATGGAGGCGCTCGACGACCTCGCGGATAGCTGTTCCTCGCTTCTCGTTCCGGCCTCTTTCCCGAGCACGTCCTACCGGGACCTCGACGTAGCAGTGGATACCATCGACGTGCTGGATACAGCCGCGGAAGACGTCGGCCGCCGTCGGAAGACTACCGCTGAACGAGCCTGTCACGCCGCCGTCCAAGCAGCGGCCCAACGCGGTATGGCGCGTGCGGAGGCCGTCTTGGCAGCATCGGAACGAGACGGCGACGAACTCCAGTGGGAGGGCTCGCCTCTGACGACCGAACGACTTCGGCGAGAAGTGAACGCGGTCTTGGCGGCCGACGGCGTTCGCGATGCCGATAACACCGTGATAGGTGCGGGCGAAACCTGTACCGACCTCCACTTTACGGGAACGGACGGGATCCATCCCGACGAAACGGTACTACTCGACCTCTCCCCGCGAGGCCCGCACGGCTACTACGGCGATTTCACCCGGACGTTCGTCGCCGGAGAGGTCGACGAGTGGGAGTCTACCGCGTACGCGGCGGTGACGGAAGCCCAGGACGCGGCCCTCGCGGCGCTCGAAGACGGTGCAGGGACCGTGGCCAGTGACGCTCACGCGGCCGCGACCGAGGTCCTGTCGGAACACGGCTTCGCGAGCGGCGAAGTCGACGTCGGGATGTATCACGGGGTCGGACACGGAGTCGGCGTCAGTCTCCACGAAGCCCCGTCGCTGACGAGCGACACCCGACTGGAAGCCGGGAACGTCGTGACCGTGGAACCGGGCGTGTACGACCCGGCGCACGGTGGCGTTCGGATAGAGGACCTCGTCGTGATTACCGAAGACGGCTACGAGAACCTCACTGAGTATCCGCGTGAGCTGACGCCACAGTCGACCCACTCTCGGTGGGAACCGTAGTAGTCGCTGCTAGGCCCGAAGTCGAATGAATTGTCGGTCACAGAGTTCCAAACCGAACGTCACCTTCGTCCGGCATCCGGAAGAGGTCGGCGACCGACTAGGGGCCCGTGGCCCAGCCGAGCGACGAATCCGTGGTCCATTACTGCGTCTAATACGCTTCGACGGGAGTATGTTCTATTCGCTATGGAACATATTTACGGATTCGTGCCCTCTGTTCGCACATGGCCGCGAGTGACTCGCCGCCGATAGGACTCCGACATCCGACAGTGAATCCGCACGCGAGTGCCGACACCTCGACGCACGGTGCGTGCGAATGCAACGACTGTGGCTACGCTGTCGAGTTGGACGACACCCTGCCACCGAAATGTCCCGACTGCGACGGTGCGTTGACGTTCGTGATGTCCTAATCTCCCCTACCGATAAACCAAGCGCCTCGTCTGACTCCTCCCCGGAGCCGTGTCGAGGTTAGAAGTTATCGGATAGCCGTGTCCGGGTCAAAACGAGATTCTCCGGCCTATTCGACACGAGTTCTACTCTGTTCGCGCAAGAACTGTTGGAGATACCAGTAGCCACCTGCGAACTTGCCGGTCGTCCCGGAGAACTTCCAGCCGCCGAAGGGCTGTGCTTGGACCAGCGCGCCCGTGGTCGCGCTCTGAGACCGATTCACATAGCACATCCCGGACTCTATCTCGTGAAACCAGCGGTCGATCTCCGCGTCGTCTTCCGAAAATAGTCCGGCACAGAGGCCGTAGTCGCTGTCGTTGGACTTTGCGATGCCTTCCTGAAGGTCCGAGACGGGGTGGATCGTCACGAACGGGAGGAAGTGTTCCTCGCGAGCGAGGCCGTGTCCGTGGGGGATGTCGGTGACGACGGTCGGTTCGACGTAGCGTCCCTCGGGGAGGTCGTCATCGTCGACGACGGACCCACCAGTCCGAATCGTCCCGTCAGTCCGCGCTTGCTCGGTAATGTTCCGATAGCGCTCGAGTGCGCTATCGTCGATAACGGGGTTGACGACGGTGTCGAGTCTTTCGCCGCGACCGATACCCAATCGTTCGGTCGCCTCCACTAATCGGTCGGTGAACTCGTCGTAGACGTTCTCATAGACGTACACGCGGGAGGTCGCCGAGCACTTCTGGCCGCTGAACGAGAACGCGCCCATCGCGACGCCCTCGACCGCGCCGTCGAGGTCGGCCTCGTCGCTGACGATGACCGGGTTCTTTCCGCCGAGCTCGGCGATGACGGGGCCGCGCTTGCCCTGCTCTCTGAACGCCCGCTCGATGTCGAGACCGACTTCGCGAGACCCCGTGAACGCGACGCCAGCGACATCCTCGTGCTCAGTGAGGGGTTGGCCGACTGTGCTGCCGCCGCCCGTGACCAAGTTGAACACGCCGTCGGGAATCCCCGCGTCGGCGAGGATATCGGCGTACTTGTGGGCGATCAGCGGCGTCGCGCTCGCGGGCTTGGCGACGACGGTGTTGCCAGTGATCATCGCGCCGGCCGTCATTCCCGCGAGAATGGCCAGCGGGAAGTTGAACGGAGCGATGACCGCGAAGACGCCGTACGGTCGCAGCAGGTTCGTCGTGTGCTGGTGGGGCGTCGGTTGGCCGGTGTTGAATTGATAGCCGTCAGAGCACTCCAGTTCGAGGCTGTAGAACCGGAGGAAATCGATGGCCTCGTCGACGTCGGCCATCGCCTCGGTCCTATTCTTCCCGTTCTCAAGCGAGAGCGTAGCCGCCAGTTCGAACTTGCGATCTCGCATGCGGTCGGCGGCGTCCCGGAAGACGGCGGTGTGCGAATCGACGTCGCGGCGCTCCCAGTCGGGGAACGCGTCGGCGGCGGCGCTCACCGCGGCGTCGACTTCGGCTTCGCCGCCCGCGGCGAACTCGCCGATTTCGAGGTCGAAATCCCCAGGACTCGTCACCGTGAATCGGTCCTCGGCCTCGATGGAGTCACCGTCGATGCGGAGTGCGTGGGACGCTCCCAGGTCGGCCCTGACCGACTCCACGGCCGCCTCGTAAGTCTCGTGAAACTCGTCTTCGGAGCCGTCTTGCTGGTACGTGAGCAGCGTTAGTTCGTTCTCGAACTCGAGTGGTTGCACGGGTCTAGGAAGCGGTTCGTGCGTTTATACTTTCGTCTCAGCTTCGTGGGATAGTCCCTCGGTCACTGTAGCAGTTTTTCGCCCTTCGAATTCCGCTTCGCGAGTCTGGGAGGCTTCGTGCTCCGTCGCACTGGATAGGTACCTCAACCCCACCAATTTGCATCAGTTTTTAGGCCCGGACGACTCGGCAAATAGTTCGCTACTTTCTGCGAGGCCCACGCTCTACGGAGATTGCAAACACACCAATGGTGACTTTTCAGTTCCTTCGCTCTGCTTTCCAGACCAGTTCCTCCTACCTCACCTTCAGGATAGGCAATACGACGGCAGTTCACAAACTAGCTAATTTCCGAAAGATACGCTGCGTGAGTGGGTGTAGACTCTGCTTTTACGTTGTTCTTTTGTTGGTGTTCTAGGGCAATCGGACGATTCTACGTATTGCTTGGGTTCTCTGGAGAGACACTATGTACGTCCGGATTCGCGTCTGTGAGGGGTCTGGTGATTCTGCACGTAGCGGGGTCCGATTCTGAGTGGATGGCGGTAGAAAGAGAATTTGACGGTACATCCCCGGTTTTAATGTCGAATTCGGGTGTTTCGCCGGAATAGATTCAGGGGAGTTCTCCAGTTCGTGCTGAATGCGAAATGGGGTCGTGAAGGCTTCTGCAAAGAGAGAATCGCCTAATCGGTCGTCGTAGAATGCGCTCCTGTAGTGTTTCCCGTTACGAGGTGGGGCCGAATTACTGGATACACCCTAGCTGCGCTGTCGAATTTTCGGGAATTCCTCGCTGAGGCTCAGTGCAACTCGAGCCTATCTGCTAGTTTTAGCGTCTCTCCCGATCGGTATCGAATCAGGTGGTCTGTTCATGCTACGTGCGCGAGACTGAGAGAACGGGGTAAAAGGGTACATCGTCCACGAGAGTCGTTCTTTCGGGTGATTCACGAAGTGTGAACGGCCTCGGGCAAGTAGTTCGGGGGAACGCTCGTTATTATGAGGAATTAGAGATTGCCGAACGACTTCGAGATATCCGCCTGCTTATCCTGTCGGTTTAGACGAGAGTTGGAAAGCTGTGAAGTAAAGATGTGTCGGTGCGCGTGTTGAAATCGGTATCTAGTACCATCAAGTACCCCGGTTGCATTTGTGCCGGTACTCTGGGACCGAGTCGCTTCGACGGCGTCCCTCGATTCGAGATGACAATGCTTCCGACTACCTCCGACCTTCCCGAACTGCTTGTTGAGTACGACCAGTGGGTGTGCTGGCGCGAACAGACACGTGGGGATAAACAAACGAAGGTTCCCGTGAATCCCCACACGGGCCGGTTTGCGTCCGCGACTGACGACGAGACATGGGGGAGTTTCGAGACGGCACGCGAGTATGCAGTTGATGGATCGGCTAACGGGCTCGGCTTCGTCTTCTGTAACGACGATCCCTTCGTGGGGGTCGACCTCGACGACGCTCGTGACCCAGAGACGGAAACGCCGACTGACTGGGCGAAATCCATTATCGACGAACTCAACTCGTACACCGAAATCAGTCCGTCTGGAACGGGATATCACGTCCTCATCGAAGGTGAACTCCCGCCCGGACGGAACCGACGAGGTGACGTTGAACTCTACGAAACTGCTCGATTCTTTACCGTCACCGCCAACCACGTTGAGACGACTCCGACCGATATTATCGAACGTACAACGGCTCTCGCTGGCGTGTACGCCGACCACGTCGCCGACGAGGACGAACCTGAGAACACAGACAGCGAGCGAAACACGGAATCCAGTGACGGGGATGACGAACCCACCGAAACGGAAACAAGTAGCATCGAAGCGTCCACATCACCGAACGAGGCGCTCTCGGACGAGGCGTTGCTCGCTCGGGCGCGAGCAGCGTCCAACAGCGCGAAGTTCGAGCAACTCTGGCGTGGTGATACCCACGGATATGACAGCCAATCTGAGGCGGATATGGCGCTTGCATGCCTGCTCGCGTTCTGGACTGGCGGCGATACCCACCGAATGGATCGGTTGTTCAGGCGGTCGGGCCTCATGCGTGAGAAATGGGATGCCGTCCACTACGCTGACGGAAGCACGTACGGTGAGAAGACGATCGAGCGTGCAGAGAACGTGACGACTGAGTACTACTCGCCGAGCGGAGAGCAGGGTCAGCAAGCACAGGCAGAATCGGACACGGGAGAGTACGATTCGTCTGTTAACTCGGTGGCGGACTCCTCATCAGTCGCTGGCGTTCAGCCGTCCGACAACGAAGGAACCGTCTACGAACGGGAGAAAGCACGCATCGAGACGATTACGAGGCTCGAGCAGCGACTTCGTGAACTCGAAGCCGAGAACGAACGTCTTCGGGACGAACGAGATATCGAGCGTGCAAAACGGAAAGCACTCGAAGACGATACCTCACAGGAGTCTTCGCCCACTGGGATTATCTACCGGCTCAAACGGGTTCTATCTGGATGAAATGGGCGGTGGGGACCCGTGGAGTGATGCGTACGGAACGAGTCTGCATTACGTTCTCTCTTCAGCTGTTTCGACACGTGGCTCGTTCTCCATCGCGGTAAGTTGGTTGTAGGTTTGTGCGACCGTGGCGAGGAAAAAGACACCGAAAAAGGCAGATCCGAGTTGTGCAATCAGAAACCCGAGGATATCGGGGAGAAAGATTCCGGGGATTCCGAAACCGATGCTGACTAGCAGTGCGATGATTGCGACGACGATGCCGAGTCCGAACAATCGTAGTCGATGGCCGCGGGTCAATCGCCAGCTGTTCCGGAACCCTTCGATGAAGTTCTGATCCTCGACGGCGACATAGACCTCCCAGAAAAAGAGGCTCACGAGCAGGAACAAGCCTGGAACAACGAGAAAGAGGAATCCGATAGCGATGGTGATTCCAAAGATGATGCCTCCGATGATGAGGTTCAACCCCGCCCACAAGAGGTTGTGTCTAAAGTGCGCTTCGGGTATCTGCTCTGTTTCTTCACTTACGAACGTCCGTAGTGCACCGATTGTAACGACTATGGAGATGATTCCGAGAAGCAACGAGAGGAGGCTAGTGAGTACCGGTGAGAGACCCAACGATGGTGCGTAGGGCTGCATCCCTTCAACAGGAGCAGGCCCCATACCCGGCCCACCAACTGGGTCCGGAAGCATAGCCGGTTGGTGGAGTGGGCGAGAACAATCCCTCAAGAAGAGAAATCAGGTAGAAAATACCGATGAAGAGTAGCCCATTTCGTGCGACAGTCCGTTCATATCCATCACTCACAACGCCTCCAATATCAATTGGCATGCGTATAGTCCAGCACCACGTCAACTACGAAAAAGATGGTAGCCGATGAAAAGCGCTTAGAAAGAGAGCCTTGATTCCCGTAGACGGCTATTAGACACTTTGGAACTGGTTGAACCTCTAATGTGCATACCTGCGCGGGTTATCCTCCAAAGTGGTCTTCTGCGATTGCTTTCAAGGAGTCGTCCGGATATGAGTCTGAGGAGATATCCTGTGACTCCATCGAGTTGACGAGATCACGAACACGGTCAATATCCGAAGCCGCTATCTGAGCAATATTGAATCCCTCTTGACCACAGTAATTCATCTGCTCTGAGAAGGAACCTTTCTCGATCTCATCCTGAATATCGCTGTATAGAATCTTTGGGTCAAGTTCCTGAACCGCTGAGAACCTAAGGCGAGCACCATCCGACTCACTAAGGATGACGCTATCTACGGTCAGAAGATGACTGAGACAAGCGCCGTGTTCGTCGACACTTCCAGTACAGTAGAGGAGCCCTTCATCTCCAGGTGAAATGCTGTTCCATGCCTCTCGTCGTCCATATCCCTCTCGTTTCCAGAATGGACTTGCGTTAAAGTACTCGCCATGCTTGAGTGGTTCATCACAAAAGCGTGGGCCTTTCGCGCCAGCAACATACCGAGGGTCAGCTTTCTCCTGAATGGAATGTCCACTTACCTGAATGAGGAATGCCGACATAGGTACTTAGCGAATCCTTCCCTCTATCTTATTAAATTACAGGTATACTATTTCGCGTCTCTCCCTCGATAGAGTCCCTATTTCCCTTATCACGGTGATTCGAGGTCGAGCAGCGACCCCCGAACATACCCGAGCGTATGAATCTCTGAACACCCCGGCGCATCGAGCCGGAACGCTCGTGGAGGTGAGGAGCGACTGTACTCCTTTTCCACCCGTCGATCACCAGTCGGCGGCTCGTTCAACGCCTCCAGCACGTCGTGAGCGGCATCCCGGTTCTTCACAATCCAAATAGCATCCTCGGGGTCGAAGGCCGCCATCTTGTCGTAGTCCTCCGGGACTGCTCGGAGGATGTCATGGTTCGCACGCTCGGCCTCAACGACAGCCTGAACGTTTCCGTCAGCGTCGAGGCCTGCAACGTCCAGTCGGTGACCATCGTCGAGTTCGTAGTACGGAACCACCTCGACTACGTCTGAATCGGAGTCGTTCGCGTAGGCGTCTTCGACGTATTGACGACCAATCTCAACCATCACGCGATGGAGGCTCGACTCTCCAAGGTCACCGACACCGTGGCCGTACGCAATTCCTTCGCGGTGGGCAACCTGGATTTCACTTCGGCCGTCCGCAGTCACCGTGTAGAGACGGTGTGGGTGGTCACAGTCAATACGGAGTAGATCATCGTCGACGAGTTCGTCTACTGCTTCGGATTCAATGCCGACGTACTCTTGGAGGCGGAGCATGCTGTCCCAACAGATGTCGTACTCCCATTCGGGATCATACTCGCCTTGATGGGCCGCATAGACGACCTGCAGGAATGCGAGTTGGCGGTCGGAATACTCACTTTCCTCGCGCTCCTGTGGCGAGAGGGTTAGACTGACCTCACAGATGGGAATCTTGTCGCGGTCAATACGGTCGAGGCTCGAACAGCACTTGATACCGCGCTTTAGGCCAGCAGGCGAAGGGTCGTGGCGACTCTCACACCCCGTGCAGACGATAGCGTGGGCGTCTTCATTGTATTGAATGCAAGTGGGCAGTCGCTTCGTGTAGGGAAGCGCTGAATCGACGCGTGTGTTGGTCGTCTCAGTAGCGGGAGAGCCGTTTTTGCTTCCAGGAGCTTGAACGGTGGTACTCGGTCGCGACTGTGCTTGCCCATCTGCGAGGAAATCGAGTCCGTAGTCGAGCCGCGTTCGGTCCTTGACGCTGTCGAGAAGTGCCTCGAACGCCAGCGACTGTGTTTCAGTTAGTGGGTCATCGCCTTCGGGGTGTCCCGGTGGCAGCGGAGCCGACGAAAGGAGGAACGGACGTGGTTCTCGGTCTTGGAATCCAGCCGGAAGGCTGGCGAACCACTGTCCACGGCGGAGTGCCCGCAAGCGATTGCCGACCTCACTCGGAGGAATGTCTTCGGTTGCAAGTCGTTTTTCGAGATCTGAGTCGACCGCGACGTTTCCCGTGATGATGGTCGAGATGTTGTTCAGAATCTCGGCGTAGGCTTCCGTGTCCGTATTCCGGACTTGTGCTGGAAACTGCATGGCGAGCGTCACCGAGAGGTGAAATCCTCGGGATTTGGCGAGCAGGTCGGTCATCAGGCCTGAGGCCGCGACCTCTGCGGCCTCCTCAACGTAGAGGTTTACCAGTGGCAGGTCGTCCGTAGCGTTATCTTGGTAGTCGTCTTCAGGTAAATCCCTCTCTTTCGTGTGGAGACGTTGACGCCGCCGAAGTGCCGTCCAGAGGTTCGAGAGTAAGACCAGCGTAAGCGCCCGCCGACTCTCCGTTCGCAGACCGCTCGTGTCGAAGATTACGACGGCGTCCTCGTCGAGTACGTCGAAGAAATCGAACTCCGGGTCAGGCGCTGTTTCGTCCCCGTCTATCCTCGCTTCGGTCGTATTCTGTGGAACGTGATTGAAAAGGTGGGCGAGGCGGTCGTCAAGCGGGACTTTCTCGATTCGGTTCATCACGCCCTGCATGAGTTCGTCGAACGAGCGCTTGCTGTTCGTGACGACACCGCCGAGCATCACCGCGAGGTCGTCGTCAGTAACGGGCGGTGCGTCTCGCGTCTCAGCCATCTGTGTGGCTTTCTGCTGGAGGTCGCGATGGCTGAACGCGTCCGCTCCGTGGACCGGGTCGAACAGCGCTTTGACAGGTACCGGATGATGTCCGGCGACCGGACCGCACGTTCGAATCGGTCGCGGCCCATGATACCGATGAGAAGCTCAATGTAGTGATCGACCGTGTTCTGCACGGCCGTCGCCCGGTCGATACCCGCCTCAAGTTGTGGCCGAATATCGAAAAACGAGAGCGCCGGGAGTGTTTCAGCACAGTCGAAGTAGTAGACGTTGTCGAGGTTGCCGTATTTGGCGTAGTGCGCTCGTAGGTACTCGACCGGCATACCATCGCCCTTCGGTTCGATGAGAATCGAAGCCCCGCTGGTCGCGGCGTGGTTGTCGAGCATTCCCGTCGTGAGTCCAGTCGACTTCCCGGACCCGGTTTTCCCGAACCATGCGACGTGTAGGGGTTGTAGCTCAGGTGGAAGTGCGATCGGGTCCGTGGGGGTGTCGTCCTGGGAGAGGGGCTGGCCGAGCGTGAGGCCCGACGTCCGGTACTGGGTGAGTTGTTCCTTCGTGGGCCGTGGGAGTGCAGTTTGTTCTCCCCGAGACGGGGCAAGTGCTCGCGTTCCCGCTGTGGTTAAGGCTGCACCATCGAGGAGACAGAAGTTTGTCACTTCCGTCGCGTCAGCGACAATACCGGAACTAGTGTTTGTTGTCCCCGGAATTTTCGTTGCGAGTCGCTCGTAGTTTGGTGGCTGGAATTGGCGTTCCCGGATTGCATCAAAGACGGCGACACCATCACTTCCCGTGTGAACTGTACCATTAATCTCGTAGCTCGTCCGGCTCACGTCACTAAACGCAGACGTTAGTTCTCGGACTGCCCGCTTTGGGTCTTCAGTCGGAGGTTCGGTATCGCTCTTGTCTGTGATAGCGATGGCGCGTGCGTTCACCTCGAACGAACGACGAGCATCCTTGGCTTCGAGTTCTGCGAGGCGCTCTTCGTCACTCGCTGGAAGAGCAGGGTTCGACTCGTCGGGTGAACCAAGGACCGCGTTCGCCAGTTGTCCGCCGAGAGTGTCGATGTTCATCTCGATGTCGAGACGGCGGTCTTCGAGGTCGTCGGTCCAGTCTAGTTTCGGGCGGAGTAGAGCTTGGTAGACCATCGGCAGGTCACGCTCAGCCATCGTCTCGACGACTGCCGTCAGCGGAACTCGGGCATGGTCGTCTTCGTCGTGACTCGTAAACTCCTCGAACGGCGTGAGTTTGGTCTGCCAATCACGGCGTCTATCGGTCTGGCCCTGAAACTCAACGCCAGCGATTTTAGTGGCTTCACTATCTGCTCCGTCGGCCATCTCATCGGATAGTGTGAGTTGGTCAGCGTGCCATTCCACACGGTCAAACTCGTACGAGTTCGGGAAGACGCCACGGAGAATGCGTTCTAGTTCATCGACCGTGTCTTGCTCGTCGATACCGACGTAGTAGGAGAGCGAAGATTCCGTGTTGGAAACAAGGAGGAACTCTAGCGTGGGACGGATCGGTCCTCGGAAACGGTCGAGGATGCCGTCTGGTTCAGGGTACGTGATTTGTTGCAGTCGCTTGAACTGGCGCTGTATCGTCTTCGGGTTGAGGGCGTTGTCGGTCGGTTGAACACGAATGTATAATCGGGTTGACTCACCGTCAGTTGTTCGATGGTTTGTTAGATTGTCTCGACTATCAGAGGGAGTGGAGGCTGTAGGTTCTTCCATAGGTTTGTGCGTAGCTAGGGGTGGACAGATTCTCCCACTCAGAATCAACGGATAAAACCCTTCTCTCTGTTGGTGATAGGTATTTCAGGTAGAAAACCACCCTTTCGGAGGTGTTGTTCGTCAGTAGATATCCCCGGTGAGATTTACCGTTCCATTCAGAATATTCTGGTATGTATTTCGTTGAGATTGAAGGGACGTTACTCGATTCGCAGAGGAGCAAGGTGGCTAAGATAGACCGTTATTTTATGGAAATCTAGCAGGACGCGGCTTGACAGGGTTTTCTCTCAATGTCTCTCAGCCTACCCGATTCGGACACGTTCTCGGCATGCGAGATGTTCACGGACTCTCTTCGGATCTCCGGCCCCACATCGATTACCACCCCCGAAACCGACTCTCTCGGAAGTAAAACTTGCCCTTTCGCTCCCGTAAGTCGCTCAAGGCGACCTTCGGTCGCCGGACAAGCCGATCAAGTATTACAACCGAGAGAGCCGGGACCAGGGGTATGGCAATCGAGTGGACCTACGAACCGGAAGACAGTTGCGATGAACACTTCGCATGCCCTGTGAGCGCGTCCGCATCGGGTGTGGCTGAAGTCGACTGTACTCGATGTGGCGCAAAGGGCATCAGTCACTAACTAACCCACCTTCTCACTTCGTGGAGTGACAATATCGCTTGGAACGCCAACCTTAGAGTTTGGACACGGGCTACCCTCGCTCGTTGAATTGGTCGACTTACTCGTCAAAGAACTTGATATCATCCACAGTACGATTTGAGGTGGCTCCGGAATCGGTATCTGGACCTATGTTCAGAAGACGGCACACCCCGCGCGCCGCATGCCGCCCTCCGCATCGCTCGCGACAGACCATTCCGGGCATGCGGCGCGAAGCGCCGTTCCGGGCTAAAGTGAATGTGCCTTCGACGCCAGCGGGTCTCCCGTTTCGGTCCCGGACTTCCGGAGGCTTCCGGGACGCTCCGCAAGCTCCGCCCCGCGACGGACGTAGTTGCGTCGCGGACGAAACGGGGACTCCGCTGGACGCTTGCTCCGAGCGGGTCGGCGCTCGGTGCTGGATGGTAGACCTCCGATAGCGCTCTCGCTCGCGCCCGGCAAGCCGGGCGAAGGCGCGAGCGAGAGCGTGCATGTCGGAGTAGTCGGTGAAAACGAGAAAGCCACGGCTGGAGAGTCGTGGTGTCGGAAGAAGACGCCGAGTGAGCGCCTTCGAGCGGTAACCCTGGTCAATAGGAGCTACCAATGTCGAGTAAGAACGCTGCAGCAAGGTTGTTTCGGTCGATGAACAGGCATTCGAACAGACGGACGAGCAAGCGGTCGAGGAAGCCAACTTCGAGGTCGTCGATGAAACCCCGGAGTTCCGAGCGACGGTGCAGATGGAGACGCAGGGAAAGGTGGATGCGAACCACCCAGACGGAGTCGTCGAGACGAGCGACGAACGGATAGAAGGCGTGACCCTCAAACAAGAAGAGCGTATTAGAGCGCGCGAGGCTGAACTGGAGCGCATCAGCGCACAGGCCGAACTTGGAACGAAAGACGGTCGGGCGAAGCGAACGAGAATCAATGCGGCAAAGGGCAGCGCGAAACGTCGGAAGGAGTTCCAGAAACGAGCGGCGAGCGTGGACCCACCAGCGGACCCAGACCGGCCGGACCCGCGCGAGGAGCGACTCAGGATGAACTGGCGAGCGTGAACGAGCAGACGAGACGGTTAGATGCGAAACTCGATGGTTGGTCGAGAGGCGCAATCAGTCGGCGGCTGGCCGAGCGAGTAGTCGAAGGGGCGAGTATCATGAGTGCGGTCGTCGGAGTGTACGAAGAGCTTCAGACGGGTCCGGGACAGGTGACCCCAATCGGAAAGGTTGAGGACGTGAACCGGAAGGAGGTGAGCATCGAGGGGCGTGTGACCCAATTGTGGGACGCAGATTCACCCGCGATTCAGCAGGTCGGGTTACTCGAGGACGAGAGTGGGCGAACCAAGGTGACTGTCTGGAGGAAATCAGACCAGCCGTGGCTGGAGGAAGGCGAGCGTGTCCAGATTCGCGGAGCGGCGCGGAACTGGTACGAGGGGCGTGTCTCGTTGGCCGTGACCGGGTGGTCGTCGATGTTCTTCCCTGAGCGTGGCCGGTGGTGGGAATAGCGCATTAGACGGTCTTCTTCTTTTTGAGACCATCCACCCGACGCCCGCCGCCCCACCCTCCGCTCCGTGCTCACTTCGTTGCGCGCGCAGCCACGACCGTCTAAACAGAGGACAGTAGTCGGTCGTCAGTTCAGAAGCAACGTAGCGATGATCAGTCTATACGCTCAGCAGATATCCAAGGCCAATTAGGTCGTCGACTGAAGACGGTGTGCGTCACGGGAGAGTTTTATACACCCCACGAGGGGCGAGGGTGTCGAATCGGCGACATCCTCGAACAAGTTGTGATATCTATGGCGAGTAGTGCTATCTACGAGACGGCGTTCGACGAAGACGTACAGGACGAGAGTAACCAGTGTCCGGAGTGTGACGGATGGGTCACTACCAACGTAGCCGAGACCGTCTGCGAGGAGTGTGGACTCGTTCTCGAGGAGGAACGTATCGACCACGGGCCGGAGTGGCGGTCGTTTACTGACGACGAGCAGAACCGAGAGCGTACGGGTGCGCCGCTGACGGCGACGCACCACGATCGGGGCCTCTCGACGGAAATCGGGCGTGGGACCGACGCGAACGGGAACGAACTCTCCGGGCGAAAGCGCCGGCAACTCGGTCGACTCCGCCGGGAACAGTCCCGCGGGCGCTTCCAGTCGAAAGCCGAACGCAACCTCGCACACGGCTTCGGTGAAGTCCGTCGCATCAGTAGCGCGCTCGAACTCGCTGAGGCAATTCGTGACCAAGCGTGCCAACTCTTCCGGAGCGCCCAAAATGAAGACCTCCTTCAAGGCCGCTCAATCGAAGCGATGGCCGCGGCGAGTGTTCACGGTGTATGCCGGTGTAACGGTCTCTCGCGAACACTTGAAGAGATTACCGAGCGGCTCGGGTCGAGCACGCCCGAGTGAGGACTGCGTATCAGACGCTGAATACGGAACTCGGCCTTCCCACCCAGCCGGTGAGGCCGAGTGGATTCATTCCACAGGTAGCCACAGAACTCAATATTCCCGAACAGATTCGGCATCGTGCCCGGCAATTAGCGGACCAAGCAGAATCAGTAGGTGTCGCTTCAGGCGCGGATCCGTCAGGATTCGCCGCGGCGTGCTTGTACAAAGCAGGCTGTGACGCTGGCCGCTTGATGGTCCAATCAGAAGTCGCACGGGCCGCGAGTGTCTCGACGGTGACCATCCGCACCCATCGGGATACATTAGACGAACTCGCTGTGTAAATGCACGTGTTTCCCTGGCACCGATTCCTTGGTTTCGAGACCGTCTCCGATGACGAGTGGAGCGGTCAGCCAATGTGGGAATGCGACATCTGCAGTACACCCCGATACGGACGAATCCCGAAGCAGACCAATAGACGGAATACCGAGGTCGGTCTTGTATAGAGCTTAACCAACAGACGGGGGTGTGTTAGCGTCTGTTGGTTAATTGTAGACAGATTTACGCCTCCCTCTCGATTGGATGGTTGGTTTGGGAGAGTGAATAGCGAACGAGCCACAGATTACTACGAATCAATGCCGAGGGTATTTGCTGTCCTCACAACAGACTAACTCTTGCATATATTTGAAGGATACAAAGATATATTGAGTTCGGCTGCGTAGAGCCAGCTATGACAGAGTTTGATCCAACCCCAGAATCCGAGGGTTCGCAACGGCGATGGCAGGAAGGAACAGACACGTTTGGCCGTATCTACGATGTTATCCTCGGGATTACGTCGCCGACGACGTATACCGAGATCGCAGAGCTTGCAAATTGCTCGTCGAACGCCGCGAAAAAGCACCTCGACCGTTTGACGGAGATGGGCATCGTCCGCGCAGACAGAGACAGTCGTCCGCCAAAGTACGAACGAAACGAGGGGTACCTCGAATGGCAGGACGCCAGCCGAATCGCAGACGAACTCACTCTCGAAGAGATAATCGACCGCGTGAAAGCACTCGAAGAACAGCGCGCTGAATACGAGTCCCAGTTTGGGACAACAGAGCCGCAGACGTCTCTGTGTTCGACTACGACAATCATGAGACCATCCACGAACGGATGACAGCGGTCAGCGAGTGGCAGGGCGTGATTCGGGATATTCGGCTATACGAACTCGCTCGCCAACTCTCGCAGAACGATGGCCATCTGATTCCAGCCTAAATGAGTCAGCCACCAGAGGATTCAGTGCCTAACTCAACAGGGCCACCGGACCGACAGACGTTGCGCCTCCTAGAGCGACACCTCGCATCGGATTCGCTCGTCGACGAAACAGCATTCGACCCTGATTCGTACGAACCGCGTCTGCTCCAAGCACTCCTTGATACTGGACGATACCCAGACTCGGTGACAGCGGTTCGCCTCGACATCCGATGGTTTACGACTGGTGACTTCTCGATTCATTATGTCGAAGAACACGACGAGGCGGACCAGTGGGAGTGTCGCTGGGATCGCCATCCAAACACGCACAACACACGGTTGCACTTCCATCAGCCCCCATCTGCGACCGAGATTACCGATCTTGAACTTCCCTCACTCCATCCACTCGAAGTGTACTCAACCGTGCTTACGGCGATTGAGCAACGGCTTAAGAGCCTGTGGTCATCCGAATAGGTAACCACCATACCGCAGATATCGGGTTTGTTGGTTAACTGCAGGTCTGCCCCGACTTCGTCTCTGTTAAATAATCAATCTCAGCCGTAGTTTTTCTGCGCCGGCGATGAGTGCCGGCGCACCAGCCAGTAGCGCAGAATATAGTCGCGTGCGTCGGCGAACTGAAGTGAGAATTAATGCATATGGTCATTTACTCGCAGTAGAGGAATCGACACGAGACGAAGCACTCGCGACTGGGAAGACGGTGTTCGACCAACTCGTCGGAGCTAGTTCACATTCAACGGCGGTGTTCGACTACTATGTGACATTCGATGAGTCAGGCATGTCAGTCGCTGGTAAAGCCCGGTGGGGTGACTTGCCAGTAGCAGCGCCCGTCGACTCCGACGATGGTCAGGAACTGCTGGAACGTGGGTGGGAGGCGACGAAGAGCGAGTTCAAGCGGAATCTCGATCGGGTACGGGATGCGATCGAGGAACTGAGCGACGAGGAGATCATGCGCGACAAAGGGCTTGCTCGGCATGCGTTCCACCAAGTAGGCGCGTACGATGGTCCCACCATCTTCCTGTACGACGAACACGGGAGCGGCATCCGGCATCGAGACCACCTCGACCGCATCCTCAACGAGAGCGAGAATCTCTGGATTGTCCCCGGTGACGTCCATTATTGAGCGCCCGAGCTAGCCAAGGACTGCAATGGACTGGACGAGATTTTGGGCTGAGATATCCGACTAGACACGTGACCTCGTTGCCGATGCCGCGTATCAAATCGACCGTGTGGACGGAATTAGCTCGACGGTAGACTTCTCCGCGGTTCTCTGCACCTCGCTTATTCGTATTGAGGCTGTCGAATCTGCCCAAATCGAAGGCGCAGATGTCGCATGTCAGGACATCGAAGCGTCCCACACCCAACATCCCTCCGGCGAGACTGACGCGAGACTGACACTACAATCGAGAAAGACCTGAAAGAGGCCCTCAACTACGAGAGCGCACTTACATATGGCCTAGAGAAGATCGAGAGCGGGAGTTCGATCACGCTCTCACTCATCAAAGAACTTCACTCGATGCTCCTCGAAGACGTCCGTAACGACGGTGACGTCGTCGGTGACTTCCGTGACCATATGGTTCATTTAACGAGCCCACAGTCGGGACAACGTCCGTTCGTCCCACCAAGCCCAGACGGACTCGATGAACCATGCAGTCGCTTGAATCGTACATCCAGATGGGAGGACAATACCATCCGCTCATCGACGCCGCGATCATCCACTACTTCTTCGAGATAGTGTATCCATTCTCGGACGGCAACGGTCGCCTTGGCCGTCTCCTCATCATTCTCTACTTGGCGAGCGAAGGCTATCTGGAAAGTCCATACATTTACCCGAGTGCCTACTTCAATCGCCACAAAGTCGAGTACGTTGAACGGATGCGCGCGGTAAGCGAGGAAGGTGCGTGGGACGAGTGGCTCACGTTCTTCCTCGAAGGCTGCAAACGCAAGCCGAAACATCATACAATCGAACCCACGAGCTCCGTGACCTCCAACAGCGATACGAAAAGGAGTACCCAGGTAGTACGAGCACGGACGAATTCGCCCGTCAATTACTCCAGTACCCCTATTTCACTGCACCTGACCTCGTGGAGTATCTCGGTGTCTCACGACGGACTGCCTACAAAATCGTCGACAACCTCGAAGCAGATGGTCTCATCGAAGAAGTAACCGGGAAAGAGTACAAAGCAGTCGACGTATTCGACATTCTCAAGTGAATTCTTGGTTGGATAATACACTCGAATCTACTTCGAGATCCGCCAAGTGGTTCTTTCTGCGCCTGCAGGGGTGCAGGCGCATTCCGTTTCGTGCCTGTCTGAAAGACTATGAGTACGAAACGTTCTAATCTCGATATCCCAGAGCGCGAACTCGAACGACTACTTGCGAAGCACGCTGAAGCAGGAATCCCCGAACTGGTGCTTGTCGAAGTGCTTCGAGACTACGCTACGACCATCGAAACAGTAGGCTATATCCCGCGAACGTGGCGACCGAGCGAATACACCGGAAATGAGTCTTCCACGGGACGGAAGCGATGACCGCGACCTTTTTCCGCCGTACCTTGTTCGGGAGGCCGCAGGAACCTACCTTCGTCTACGAATGTCGACGATGTGGTACCACAGTTGACGCCCACGATGAGGAGTGTCCGTATTGTGGTCCAACAGATATCGTCGAGTACGAAATACCCTGAGGAGTCTCACCCGTTTCTGGCGACCTACTACGCGACGTTGAGTTTTTCTCCCCCTGAGGGTTGCGGGGCCTCGTTCGGAAGTCCCGCAGGTGAACCGAAATGGGACATCGTGCATTGGTCGCATACGAACGGCCCGACGAGTTGTATAACCTCCATTATTCGCACAACGGTGGACTCCACCTTCGACTGAAACGAGAACTAACGTCACGTACACCCTTCGGGGGTAAGGAGACTAACTCCAGACAAGAATTGTTGACTGAGCTTCTCGAATCGACTGATAGCACAGACTCGATCGTCGAAGCGTTTCTCGGAGCAGACGATCGACCACAGACAGCAGTCGACGTGAAGCCGAAAACGACCCGACTGACGAAAGACGAAATCCTCACGGAGTATCTGAACTACGCTGACACCGAAGCCTTCTACGTTGTTTCGAGCGAGTTCGACGTAACAGCATACCGGGTTCACTGGTTTGGTCTTTACAATGTCGCCGATACCGCCGAAGCGAGTCCACTTTACGGATACGGTGCGCTTCGGACTGTTCGATGGTACGATGGCGAATCTGTTGGAGATGGCTTCGTGCAGGGCGAGTTTAAGACGCTGAAACGGATTACTGGCGACTTGCTCGACCGCGGCGTCTTCACCCACGAGGAGGCCGTTGAGTACCTGAAACAGAAACTCATCGCGTGGACAGACGAACGAACAGAACTCATTATTCGGACTTCCTCCGTGTCGCACTAACGGTTCTATCCACCTCTGATGGGCGAGAGGCCACAGAGAAATCGGGCCTCTTTGCAGTAAGCCATGTCTACGAATCCACTCGAAGAACTGGACGTGACGAATCGCATCCTCAAACGAGCGCAGTACGAAGCGATGGAATTCGCCCTCGCGCCTGATGGCGTTCAGGTTCGGAACGACAGTTACGCGAATCCGGACGAACACGAGTATCTCGTCGAAGTCGAGGACGAACTACCAATCTCGTGTACGTGTCCTGCCGATGAAACCTATAGTGGTGCGTGCAAACACCGAGTCGCCGTGGCGATTCGACGACCGATATTGGAAGTGGCGACCCAACAACAACTCATCGCAGACGGTGGCATTAGCGAACGGCAAGCCACGAAGCGTCGTAGCGAACGTGAGGAAGAGTCGCCAGACAATCCTGACTGTGACTGTGCAGACCTTTCGGGTGACTTCCCCTGTTGGGATTGTTACTACAATGGACGACGTGACCTCCCGGACGAGTAGTCCTTATCTCCTTCAAACTGGCTAGCCTCGAGCGGAAACAGAGCACTAACTGTGAAAGGAGTGTCCTCCCCAGGAGAACGCCACCTCGCTATCGGTCCTCTCGTAGTCGAGGTCCAATTACAACCATAAGTAGCGCTGTCTCTCCATTTGAGATCTTACTTTCAGTAGATTTACGCTGACACCGAAGTTGCGGAATATAGTCATCTCAGCTTCGAGCTTCGCTAACTTTCAGCGAAAAGCACCTACCGCGACCGGGACCTGAATAATTTCCTCTGTCTTTCAATGTGCAAGAGAAAATTTAAATAGAAATCTTGCGCGGACTCCTTCACGGACGAGTCGACTGGCCCAAAGCCCCAGCTAGTCCACATTCGGCTTAGCTTCTCTTGTCGGCTTGACCGTCTAGACCATGAACGTACTCGAATACTGGAAGGTAACTGTCGAAACGTACTACCAAACGCTGACCGACCGACACAGATCGAGGGGCCGGATACTCATGCTATCGTTCATCCTACTGAGTATTATCGCCGTCTATCCCGCAAGTGCCCAATCGCTGGGCGAATCGTTCTGTCAGAGTAATATGGCGGACACGATTCGGAACGGGTTTACTGTCCTGCAATTCGGCGGCCCTCTCGTCGGCGGCTTTCTCGCACTCGGCGCGACCGTCGCTATCCCGACAATTCGCCGAGCCGATATCAAGAAGGAACTGAAGACAATCCGAAATCAGGGATTCATTTGGGGGGTTATCGTCGCACCGCTGGCGACGCCGATTCTCCAGTTTGTCCTCAACAACATCGTCGCTGGAGGGGCGAGTTGCAGCTTCTAAGATCCGTTCTTGGAAGCCTCTGTGTCCTCACCCTCGTCGTCGGAGCGCCAGTCACGTCCACGACCAAACCTGTTGCACAGCCACCGCCTGACCCGGACCACGGCGTGAACAATTCGACTCACTATACGCTCTGGTCGAGGGACAGCGACGAGCGCGCGTCGAGCCAATCGAATCAGTGGTCCAGTCAATCGACAGAACCAATGGAGGAAGTAGCGAAGCGAACGGACGTTCCATACGAGTCGCCACCGAAAGCAGTCGAACGGTGGAACAGCGGCGATATCGACGACTTCCCGCAGACAACTGCCAACGAATCGATTCATCCGCCGAACGCGACGCTCACGAACGGAAGTTTCGTGAAGGATGCCTACGCCTCGGTGTTTGCCGTCCAACCCTCGACGCGCGTTCGACGGTCACCCACAGAGCAACCGCTCTACGTCGCTCCGAACGGCACGGTCCTCGGAACGATCGACTACCGAGTCGAACCCCCGGCCGACGAGACCTCGGACGATCAGAACGTGACTTGGACGGTAAGCGACCATCGGATTTCAGAGATACGCCTGAAAGTCGATGAGACCGTCGAGAATACGACCGCAGGCACACATACGCCCACTATCGAGTATTCCTCGATTGCAACGTATCCCGGCGAATCCCATACGGTGACGTTGGTCGCTGAAATCAGCGCCGCAGTACAGAAACGAACCAAGGCCTGCACTTCCCGAGCCGCCGATGGTGAGTGCCGAACGTGGAATGTAACCTCCGAACGTGCGGTCGAGACCGTTACTGTCCGTGACTCGATCAACGTGGTCGAGTACGACTTGTCGGTCTCCGGGTTCGAGACACGCTATCCCAATGGCGACCTCGGATTAGTCGTCTACAAGAACCATCCGTGGCGTGGCTATTCAATGTCAAACGGGAATGTACGTGGCGCCTGGCGGTTCTACTCGGCAAGAAACCCGGCGTGGGACACGCTTGTGACGAGTACTGAAAACGGGAAGGCAGTAACGCCGTCGTCACTACAACCGCTCCAAGTACATGCCTATCCAAGCGAGACGGGGCCAACGGCAGTTCCGAGACGGAGTGTACTGCTCCTCGACACCTACGGGACGAAAGAACGGCCGCCGTCGTTGCCGACTCCAGTACGGCTTCAAGTGGTCGAACAGCCGTACATGACCAGTTACGGTATTGCAACTCGGGCACGGACACCGACTCGAACGCTTTCAAACGTCACGGCGACTGGCCTCGTTCGTGGCGTCGATGCGGAAGTAACTGATTCGTCGTTCGCTGATATTCCGACCAATGAGAGTAACCTGACGATCAACGTCGTCAACCGAACGGAAAAGCAGGTCACAGTCTCGGTAACGCTCTCGGACCGAGCAATGGGCGACCCAATCAACACAACTGGCCGTACCGGCTACGTCGTCCTCGACGGAGAGCGCGTGAATACGTCCGAGAATGGAACCATCGTCAAAACCTTTGCTCGGCCGAGTGGTGGTATTTCGGCACGCTACGAGCCCGGCCACTGGTGGCGACACGCCACCGGCTACGTCGGCGATAGCGATAGTCTATACGTCCAGAGCGCCGGCCTCGATATCGCTTCGATACTGTACCGTATCGCCGTCTTCGCTTCTGTCTACCTCTTCGGCGTCTTCATCGTTAGTCGATTCACCGGCTGGAGACTCTGGCCACCGTGGAGAGGAATATGAGTAGGAAACAAGCAATTCTACAACGCTTCGTAGCGCAACTACGGAATCGAATCTCTGCCAGAACACTACGAGTAGCACCGTTGGCCGTCTTCGTGGGCCTGATAGTCGCCGTTCAACCTGCGCTTGCCCAAGACGGCGGTGGTGGCTCACTCGGTGACGTTATCGTCTGGGCGATCAAGGAAGCACTCCGAGTGCTATTCAGTCCAATCAAGGGCGTTATCCAACAGCACGCGGACGTCCTCGTGACAACGGTCGTCGAGACACCGCATCCCGAAACGGTGTTCAGTCGGCCCACGAATGGTCCGTGGCCGAAAATCTACGACTACTACTGGGATGCTATTATCCCCATCTCGCTGTTCCTGTACGCGCTTGCGCTCGGACTCGTGATCTTCCTCGAATCGACGAGCTACCTCTTCAGTAACTACCACCGGACGAAACTCAAGAAGCGAGCCTTCTCCGGGCTACTCGGACTGTTAGCTTGGTGGTGGGTCGATGCACTCGCCCGTCAACTACTGAGCGAGCTGACCGTCTTCTTGGTCCCCGACCTCTCGCAGGTGTCGTTGTTCCAGACGCTGTCGTTCAGTTCGATGGGAGCCCTCGGCGTCGTCCTTACCCTCAGTGCGGACTTCGGGCTGTTCGTCCTCTTGGCGCTCATCTATTTCCTGCGGCAGGTCGTCCTCTATCTGTTTACGCTTATGATGCCGCTGTTGATCGTATTCTGGATACCCGGTGTCGGGCCATTCACCATGGTCTCTCGATTGATGAAACGACTCGCAGGATTCTACGTCCCGTTCCTGTTCATGACGCTGCCAGTTGCGCTCCTGTTCCGCCTCGGAGAGCTTCAGGGTCGAGCTTCGACCTCTCGATGGGCGGCGTCGGTGCATGGCTAACAGCCCTCGTCATCCCCATCGTCGCCGTCCTGTCGCCGTTCGTCCTCTTCTGGCAGGCCGGTGCAGTGTTCTTCATGGCCGACCGCATCGGCCGCCACGCATCTGCGCGACGAGCGACAGGACGAATAAAGACCGCCAGCGAGCAGAGCAAGACCGTCGCCCAGAGTGGCCGAAACTTCGCTCGCGGCGTACGTGATGACTCGCCTGTAAGACAGGACGGACAGACGATGTTCGGGTCGGGCAACTCGCGGGCACACGCCGTGGGTTCGAGGCTCAATTCCGCGGGAACGCAACTCCGAGATAGCCTCCAGACTGACGGCAGTGAATCCGGCAATACGTCGAACGTTGGTAGTACGCAGCGGTCTGGTTCCAGTAGCCGCGACGTAACCTTCGAGAATCTTCGTTCCGACGAGTCTCGTTCGAGTCGTTCACAGAGCCAACCTGACGACCGTCCTGAGAAGGACTCTAATTCGACTACTAGTTCCTCCAACCAATGAAACAACGTGACCCAACGAAACGGATTCCGAAATCGCTCGGTACAGACACGAAATTATTCGGGAGTTACACCCTGACGGACCTCTCAGTCGCACTCCTTCCCGGCGTCGTTGTCGTCCTCGTGATGCAGGTTGTTCTCCCACCGGGTCTTACCGTCGGCGGGTATCGCGTCCAGGGACTAACGTTGCCCGTCGCTGGGCTCGCAATCGCATTCGGTGGATTGTTCGTCTATCTCACGCCGGTCTACGCGTCCAGTCTCGACTGGCTGGCGACGTTCCTCGATTTCCATGCGAGTTCGACTGAACACGCTCACGAAGAAGCAAAGGAGTACACGCAGGTCGAACAGGTCCATCCCGAACGTGGTGCTATCGAACGGACGGACGGTGTCTTCGTCGGGATGGTGCAGGTGAGCCCGCCGACGATGGCCCTCGCAACTGACGCGGAGTGGGAGACGAAAGCCACCGCCTTCCGTGACTTTCTGAACACGACCATCGAGTTCCCAATCCAGATCTACTCGACGACCCAGACGTTCCCTGCAGACGAGTATCTGGACCGGTACAGAAGCCGATTCGATGACGAAGACGTGCAATCGAACCCACAGCTCGAAGCGCTCATCGAACACTACGTCGAGTGGTACGAGGCGGAACTCGACGAGCGTCAGATGACCATCCGTGATCACTACGTCATCGTTCCCGTCGCACCACAGGAGGTGCAGTTCGAAGGCGAGAGTCTCACACAGAAATTCGCCGAGTTACCCTATCTGGGCCTCTTCGTGCAGGCTTGGTTCGCTCCCCGTCGCGCCGAGCAGCAAGAAGCGATGGTAGACACGCTCAGACGAACGCTTACGACAGGTCCAGACAGGACTTCGAGAAATCGGCGGCTGTAACGCAGACCGAGTCGACGTGACCGAAGCGACTCAAATCATCGGAGAGTTCTGGGCAGGCGAGAACCTCGACTACGGTGATATGGAGTCCGTTCTGCGAACGAATCCGCTTATCCGGAGCAAGGCATGATTCGAGAGAAACTACCCTTCTGGAGTAGTAGCAAGGAGACGGAGAGCGAACAGGACGATAGTTCAGATAGTCCGACCGTCGCGCATGAAACCAATGCAGACGAACTAGCCACCGTTCCGGACATTCACCAGACTATCGTCACGCCGTCGAGTATCGACGAGCGGCCGAACGCAGTCCAGACCGGGACGGAGTGGACACAGACGCTCTGGGTTGGGGAGTATCCCGATGCGCCCACGGACGGCCTCTTCGAGTCGCTGTATTCGACGGCCGAAACACGCCAGACGGACATCTCACTCCATCTCGACCCACGCGATACGCGGGCCACCCTCGACTCACTCGAAAACCGAATCGAGGACCTCGAAGCTGACTACGAATACCTCTCCGAGAAACGCCGTGCCGGAGCGCGGGGTGTCAAGAAAGACCTCGAAGATTATCAGGAGATGTACGACGTCCTTCGGAACACGCCAACGAAGGCGTTCGACGTCTCGATGTATCTGGCCTCGCGTGGACCGTCCCAGAACGATCTCGGGACAGATGCCGTCACCAGCACGGCGCGACGTTCACCCGCGAACCTGACGCCCGTGACACCACGGTGGTCGCAGTTGGATACGCTCGTCTCTGGAAGCCCTGTCGGCGTCGACAAACTGAACGAGACTATGGACACGCAGACGCCGATGTTGAGCGGCGCGGTCGGCGCGATGTTCCCGTTCGTTTCCGGTGCGTTCGCCGAACCCGGCATCGAGTACGGAACGTACGCGCTCAACGAGAGTCCACTAATCTTCGACCGCTTCAACCGAGAGACCGGCTACTGCATGATGGTCATCGGGAAACTCGGCGCAGGCAAGTCCTTCTCGACGAAACTCCACCTCACTCGGCGGGCGATGTACGACGAGGACTCGGTCATCGTCATGCTCGACCCCTTGGCTGGCTTCGCTGGCGTGAACGACACCCTCGGCGGTGAGCGCGTGACTGTCGGCGGGACACGAGGGTTCAACCCCCTCGAACTGAAGACGACCCCTGATTCGGTACTTGCAGACGTGCCAGACTTGGACCCGTGGGGAGAACAGATTGCGTGGGTGCTCACGTTCTTCGAGACGTTCTTCGCCCACGTCGCCAACAACCCGCTCGGCGACCGCAAGCAGACGCTTCGGCGGACCGTTCAGGAGACCTACGAGCGACAGGGCATCACTCGTAACCCTGCGACGCATCACAAGGAATCGCCGACAGTACGGGACGTTATCTCCACCCTCGAAGACCTACTGGACGATCCCGAGGCGTTCGGGTATACCACTACAGGTGAACAGGATAGCGTCTGCGCTGATGCGCAATCGCTGCTGAAAGATCTCCGGCCATCGTTCCGACCTGACGGCGACCTCGCCAATCTCGCACGTCAGACCGAGTTCGACCTCGACTCGAAGGTCATCTATCTGGACCTCCATCAAGAGGAGGGAACCCGTGGTCGAACCGAGACGAGCCTAATGATGCAGGTTCTATTTAACGCGGTCTACGAGCGGGCCAAACAGACCGACAAGCGGGTCGTGTTCGTCATCGACGAAGCGCACTACTTGATGAACGACGCGACATCGCTGGAGTTCTTGGAGACAGCAGTCAGGCATAGTCGCCACTACGACCTCTCGATACAGTTCATCACCCAGACTGGCGGTGAGTTTGCACTGACGCCCGAGGCTCGGACAATTGCGAACCTCTGTTCGGTGACGCTCGTCCATCGCGTGAAGGAGGAAGCCGAGAAGCTTGCTGAGTGGTTCGACTTGAGCGAGCGTGAGGTGAACTGGGTGCGAACCGCAAAGGCCGGGAACGAAGACGACGGATTCTCCGAAGCGTTACTCGGTATCGACGAAGAAGGTTGGTTCCCACTCCGAGTTCGGGCGAGCGACTTCGAAGCAGACGTTATTGATTGTGGCGGTGATCGCGTGAGATAGTTTATAGAGGGGAGACACACCCCGCAACGAGTGCGTGGATGAGTAAATGCGGAGCGAAGTTCGCCAATGCATTAGAACAAAGGACGCTAATGGGACACCAAATTTCCCGAGTTCTGTGTCAGGTTTGTTACGGAAGTGATTGACCCCACACCATTTTTCCCGAGTTCTTGAGGAGTCGCTATATCCGTTGATCAGGTAGAGACCCACACCATTTTTCCCGAGTTCTGGTGAAGCATGTGACTCTAATAACTAAGTACACCCCACACCATTCTTCCGGAGTTCTTATCGTCTAATGAGTGGCATACGTGATCCTACACCGTTTTTCCTGAGTTCTATATTGTCTGGACCTGTGGAGTGGTTCTCTCGAGTTCGGCGATGGCCTATTCTTGATCCATCAAGCCCCACACCATTTTTCCCGAGTTCTCACCGACTACTCTCAGGCTAGTTGTTTCGGTCTACCAGCAGTTCTCCTGAACTCGATCTATATCTTCTACCGACAATTATCTCATCTTGTCTGGTAGTTCTGTAGAACTCATCTCTGGAGGAAACTGCTGCAGTGTGCTACAGATCGAAGTCAGCATAGAATCTCAAGAAACTACGGAAAACAAATGAAATCATTTAAGATATCTTCGTCTGTTCCCTCAACTGTGACTACCTCCGAGTCGATATTCAAAGACGAGGTTGAACTTATCGAGAATGCAGAGGTACTCGAAGAAGATTACACTCCTGATGAGTTCGTCTGCAGAGATGAGGTTCTCGAAGATTATCTTGATGTTTACAAACCCATATATAAGGGCCGACCCCCCGAGAACGCGTTTCTGTACGGGGATACCGGCGTTGGCAAAACTGCAGCAACAAAATACCTGCTTAACAACCTTGAACGGGATCTCACCAGTAAAAACGAATCACTTCCGAAAGATGAACAACGAGAGTTGAACGTTATCTGGGTGAACTGCGAGAACTTCACGAAGACGGACGACACGACATCCTCCTATCAAATCGCAATCGGCATCGTGAACAAGTTCCGAGAGCCAGGTGACAAACTCTCGAATACGGGGTACGCGCCACGCGACGTCTACAGCATGATGTACGAGGAGTTCGATGCCCTCGGGGGACGATTCTGTGATCCTCGACGAAGTCGAGAAAATCGGGAGCGACCAGACGATACTGTACGATATCCCACGCGCACGTGATAGTGGCTACTTGACCGAGGCCCGCGTTGGCGTAATCGGCATCAGCAACGACTACGAGTTCCGGAAGAACCTCTCACCGAAGATCAAAGACAGTCTCTGCGAGACGGAGGTGTACTTCCCTCAGTACACCTCGCCCGAACTCCAAGAGATCGTCCGCACACGCGCCGAAAAAGCGCTCTCGTCGGGGGCGTACGACACGAACACCATCGCCCGGTGTGGGGCGAAAGCGTATCAGAATGCTCGCGGTAGTGCACGACGGGCGATCCGCCTGCTGAAGAAATCCGCGGAGATTGCCGAAAAGGAGGGGGTAGAACCCATCAGTGACGACCACATCGATCGGGCGCACGAAAAACTGCAGTACGATAATCTCGTCCAGAAGTTCACAGACCAGGACAATCAGAAGCTCTACATCCTGAAAGCGGTCGCGCATCTCACCGAACAGGGCAAGACGCCTGCTCGGACGAGCACGATTCACGGGGTCTACGAAGCGGTCGCCTACCACTACGGCGACAAACCGCTCACCCAGCGCGGGATGTTTAACCACCTCTCGAAGCTGGTGATGTTCGGATGGATCAATACGTACGAACACAACAAGGGGCGTGGTACCGGCCAGTGGAACGAACACGAGTTTAGTGACGACGTCAAACCGGACAAGGTACAGGAAGCGTTCACGCACCTCGGCCGGGAGTGGCTTGCTGTCGACGTGACCGACTGTGAGTGAGCTTTGCGGCGTGAGTTCTCCCACTACCGTTCTGAGCTCTTTGAGGCGGGGGACGTCACCCCCATACTTTTTGAGAACTCAAGAAAAATGGTGTGGGGTCCTAACCTCGAACTCTCCGACGGATTGGATCTAGATGCTCCATAGCAGGAATTCCTCGGCAATCGTGTCATTCGTCTGAAAAATACTTGATTTGATTCTTCGAGACGGCCGTATGTCGACGATTCTGTGCCATAGTTCATGATTATAGAATGTGCCACGAATCTCGTTTCCGTTAGCCGCGCGGTAGCTTCGGTGGACTTTTCGATGCTAAAACAGCCCCCGAACCGCCTAAGCTGGGGTCAATCTGGGACAAGAAGCTACACCTCGCGGCCTGTGCTGAATTGGCGTACACCCTCGCATATGGAGCGGTCGACTGGCAGCACCGTCCACGGCAGCGGGTCGATGGTGTGCTCGCTATAGCAGTGATATTCGGACTGACGATCAAACTGGTACAGGGCACGCTTCCGATGCGCTACTACGGTGTCGGTGACCTCGTGGCGAACTGTATCGGTGCGAGTCTCGTCGCACCATGGTTTTTCGTCGAATCGAAATACGAGTACGAGGAACTACGTGATTTAATATGCGTATCGCCGCTGTAGACGCGTATGTAGTGGTTCAACGGTGACTGAATCAGCAGTAGAGACTCTTCGTGACAACTCTTAGCCAGCGAGTGTCGTAGGGTTTATGCGCCAGTCACGTTATCTCGCCACCATGACTGACGTACGCGAGGCGACCGACGATCTCCTTGCGGAGAAACCTGCCCTCGAATCGGACCTCCGCGAAGTCCTCGCA
Organism: Halorussus aquaticus; assembly: GCF_024218795.1. Taxonomy (GTDB): domain Archaea; phylum Halobacteriota; class Halobacteria; order Halobacteriales; family Haladaptataceae; genus Halorussus; species Halorussus aquaticus. The sequence goes on along the minus strand of NZ_CP100400.1, from coordinate 12,143 downwards.
GTAGATGAACGTACAGACAACTGGACCTTCGACGAGGTTCCACTCGACTCGGGGACGTTCGGCGAACTGGTCTCCCGCGACATCGTCGTCAAGGACGGCGACGAGTACGAGATCGCCGACCCAGACGCAGTGCGAGCGAGCCTCGACGGCGAGGAGACCGACTCCGAGTCGGATCTCGGTGAGGGGCCGTCGCTCCCCTCCGTGTCGCTCCCCTCCGTGTCCCGCGTTGAAGCAGGTGCACTTGCCGGCGCGCTGGCGTTCGTCGCCCTCATGCGAGCGTACGTGTTCCCCAGCGTCTTCCGCGGCGAGTACGTGGTCCTCCCCTCGAACGACCCGTACTACTACCGCTACTGGGTCGAACGTCTCGCCGCCGAAGCGACCGGCGTCTTCGACTTCAGCGTCCTCTCTGGGCTCCCCGCCGAAGTCGCGAAGGGCGAACCCCTGATGGTCGCGACGTTGTGGTGGCTGACCAACCTGCTCGGCGGGGCCGACGCCGCGGGGTGGGTGCTGGCGTTGTACCCCGTCGTCTCGGCGCTCGTCGTCGCCGCGCTCACCTACGCGCTGGTGGTCCGACTGACCGGCGACCGACGGGTCGCGCTCGCCGCCGTGGTGCTGCTGGCGGTGATTCCGGCGTTCGCCTACCGGACGGGGCTGGGCTTCGCCGACCACCACGCGTTCGACTACCCGTGGCTGGTGCTGACCGCGCTCTCGCTGGTCTGGCTGGCCGACGTGGTCCGCGAAGACCTCTCGGACACGCGGCGGTGGCTCGCGGCGGGCGTCCTCGGCGTCGCAGTGGCCGGGCAGGTGCTGGCGTGGGACGCAAGTCCCATCATCATCGGTGCTCTCGGCGTCTACGTGGCGGTTCGGGTCGCCGCGGACGTGCGGGACGACCGATCGCCGCTGGTGGCGAGCGCGCCGATACTGGCCGGGTTAGCGCTCGCGTCGGTACTCTCGCATCTCGCCCACGCGGGCTTCGGGTGGCACACCGACATGGTCGCCTACTCCCCGGCGCTGATGCTGGTCGGCGTACTGGTCGTGTCGCTGTTCGGTGAAGCCGTTCGCCAGATGGACATGCCCGGGTTCGTCCTCGGGACCGGGGAAGTTGCCGGGGCGCTGACCGGTCTCGTCCTGCTCCAGACGTTCCTGCCCGCGTACGCATCGAAGTTGAGCGGTCGGGTGAGTTTCCTGCTGTTCAAGTCCGGGCGGCCGAGACCCAGTCGATGTTCGCCGGCGGGCCGTCGGGGTCCTCGTCGGACCAATACTCGAACTCGGCTTCGCGTGGATACTGGCGGTTCCGATGCTGGTGCTGGCGAGCTGGCGCGCCTACCGACGACAGCGCCGGGGGTGGCTCGTCGTCTGCACGTACGGCTGGTATTTCCTCGTGCTGGCGACGTTCCAGCGCCGGTTCGTCGGCGAACTCACGCCGTTCGCCGCGGTACTGGCGGATACGGCTTCGTCGCGTTCGTGGCGAAACTCGACCTAACGTCGTCGCCAGTGTTGGACGCACGGACCGACGCTGGGGGGCGATCCGAGACAACGCCGTCGCTCGAACTCCCCGACAGAGGAACGGTCACGGCCCTCGTTGTCCTGCTGTTGCTGGTCTCTAGCGCAGGCACTGTCCAGACTGCGGTCCGCCATGAGCAGGTTAAGATAGTCGACGACAAGTTCCGGTCGTCGGTGGCGATGGACGCATATTCCGAGCAGCAAGAACTGGAGTATCCCGACAACTACGTGCTGACAAAGTGGGGGCGCAACCGGATGTACAACTACTTCGTGAACGGCGAGGCGAAGTCATATCGATTCGCCGAGAGACATTATGAGCCATTTCTGCAGTCGCGGTCTCCGAAGGCCCAGTACCAGAAACTCCGGGACAAGGTCGGATTTGTCGTCACGACCGACCTCGACGTACCTCGGGTTCCGAAGGACTCCAACTACGCCCGACTCCACCAGCGGCGCGGGAGTGCCGGCCGCGGCGCCAGTGGATCCGGCCACTACCGGATGATGTACGAGAACAACGACGGGTCGGTGAAGGCGTTCGCGCTGGTGCCGGGAGCGAGAGTCTACGGGAACGCGACGTCAGGCCAGACGGTGACGATATCGAAGCAGGTTGAAGTCGACGGGAAGTCGTTCACGTACCGTCGAAAGGTCGAATCCAACCCGTACGGCGTGTTCAGCACGACTGTTCCGTACGCCGGCGCGTACTCCGTCGAAGGTGCAACGATGACGGTCCCGAAAGACGCGCCCGAAACCGGCGGGAACGTGAAGTGGCACGACCGAACTGGGGTTGCCCACTGGCCGTTTGAGAAGGTCAGTGACGGGACTGCTTACGACGCGGTCGGTGGCCATTCCGCAACCCTTCGTGGTTCGGTTGACACTGTAAAGGGGCCAAACGGCCGAGCGATTTCGTTCGACGGGAAGAATGCTTCCGCCACCGCTAACCTCAGCGCCCCCTCGCGGTTCACGGTGAGCATGTGGGTCAAGTCTACGCGGTCTGGCTCCACGAAGGACCGGGAGTATCAGCTCCTCCTCAAGAGTAAGAACGGTAACTTCGTGGCGCTCTCGCCCTATGGTGTGGTTTCAGTCCGCGTGCCTGGAGTCGCAACGTCGAATGTCAGGGCGGGCAGAGTTCCATCGGGGACGTGGACTTATCTGGCCGTGGCATACAACGGGACACACCAGAATATCTATGTGAACGGCCAGCTAGCCGGCACGCAACGAATCGGAAATGGAATAGTCGACTGGGGCGGGCAACTGCGGTTCGGAAACGACTACCGTGTCAGGAACGCACACGCTTTTGAGGGCGCAATCGATGAGGTCCGGATTGATGGTCGTGCGCTGTCGCCCGGCGAAGTCCAGCAACGGTACGAAGCACAGAACGCGACTAGAGGGTAGTTGCGACGCTCACCACGTTAGCCCTTCGTAGGTAATTCCGTCTCGGTGTTCGATTACGCGTCGGCCGTCCACGACGACTGGTATGGCCATTGCGTCGAACTCTGAGTCGAGCGCCGCGAATTCGTCTCGGTCGGTGCGACGAGTGCTCCGTGGGCGCTGTCGAGTGCCGCCAAGGCAGAGAAAGCATACTTGATGTCGGGGAGGCGCTCTCGGATGTTATCGGCGGCCACGGGGTCGTAGGCCACGACCTCGGTGTGAGAAAGTCGTTGTTGACGTACTTCATCATCTCGGCCTCTCGAATCCCGGTCTCGACGATAGAAGCCTCATAGTCGATGATAGGTAGGTCGAAGATTTCTTGGAGGTGTTTGCGGACGAATGCAGTTCTAGTGCCAAGGACGACCTTATTCGGACTCTGGAAGTCCCAGGCAGCGCTCACTTCGCTTAGGAACTTGGGATTCATCGCGACGTGAAGGTCGTCGTCGAGCGTCTTCCCTGAGATGTCAGCGAGTAGTGTAGCGGCAGTCTCTTTGGTGGTTTCGCGAACTACCGTAAATTTGACTACCACGAGATGCGAGTCGTCTTTCGACATAAATGCCTCGCCGAGCGACCGGACGCCTGCCTTCAGAAAATTAAGATCGATACTGCCATCCTCTAAGAGGGAGTGGGGAGGGCGAGGAACGTCACTTCGTATTGTAGACTGCGGCGTAGTAGGTAGTTGCCCGTAGGTAGTCACCGCCATATTCGGCAATAAGTCATTTAGCCCCGGTTCGTATATCGGTGCCTCTTCATCGTTGATCGGCGTGATGATGTCATCGTTTACGTCAATTCTTATGACTTTGTGACTGTAATCCGCAAAACAGTCTGCGACTGTGGTACCGACGTAGCTACTGCCGACGATACTGACATTCATTACGCTGTACGTCACGGTTGCATCGCTTCAACGTTTTTTCTCTGGTGTCATTGCAAGCCATTATACGTGGGGTTTGAGGGGGTCAGATGAGCGCAAACGCCCTCAGCCCCCTATGAAAATAAATTCACCGATATTTTCTATCAATAGGATAAATCCAGCCACACTGATTATGGTGATAAAATGATGATAAAATATCTATGAAACTGATGGTAGTAGAGATTTGAGCTAGAGCGGCGAAGAGACCTCAACTTCCGTTTTGGAAATGGGGGCGAAGGGGGCGCCCACGGCTACCTTACGGGATGGGCGTCAAAATTAATTACGGAGAGTACTTTATTTTATCCTATATAACATTGAATCCATATGCGAGTTTATCTTTGGAAATCGAACCGTATACCAATGGTTTAAATAGTAGGTTCACGGTCTCACTGCTCGGCTACAATCTAATCCCGATAATATAGTTTCCGGACTCTAATATTATCCATAATACAAGCAAGAGGCTTTGCGTGAGGATAGCCATTCCTGAGACTGGTGACGCCCACGGCGGCAACGCATACAGTGTCGCGTTCAAAATCAGTGACGGAACCACGGACTTAACGTGGTAGTTCGCAACTGCCAGTCCTTTGTTGAGCGATGTCGGGGTCCGAGACGTGAGGCCGACCGATGAGGCCGATGGCCCTGCAGAAGATTCTGCTGGCGCCGATAATCGTTCTACGTCATACGGGCCTGGGTAGTCAATACTCCAGACAATCTCGCCCTGTTGGTTGACTTCAAGGAGCCTGTCCCCATTCGTATCCGCAATGAGAGTATGGCCATTCGGCAGGCGGTCAGCATCTCTGGGCCACTGCATTCGGGTATCATGCCAACGCCATGATTCCTGCCAGTTCCCGTTTTTTCGCTGATATTCAATGACACGGCCGTTTTCGGAATCTGCAACTAGAATGGCTGGACCGCCTTTGCTTGCCGGAATGAAGTCGGGGTTGTGTTGCTCGTATAGAATGCTATAGTTATCTTCCTCACCCAGCGTCCAGTTCCGTAAGACACCATTTTGGCGGTTGATAAAGACAACGCGGTCATGATTACGGAGACTCGCCATGAATGTTGTCTTATTCACCATCTCTACGTCGTTAAGGTGCGTCCAGTCCTCACCGTATGTACCGCCCGATGACTTCGGATATTTTCCTTCAGCGTCCCACTCCCACGTCCGATTACCGCTTGATGTATTAACGATGTATATACTATCATCCATAATGTCGGCAAACAGGAAATGAGTCTCGTTGATGCGGTCCACGTCGTGAAAACTCCCAGAGGGGTGATATGGATGCACCACGGAGTAAAGTCTGCGGGAGTCACCGGTCGTTATATTTACCTTCTGGATTGCGACCTGTGCATTTGTCAGCGCTACACTGACTGCCCGTGTAGGAATGGTCTTTGCCGACGTACGTAATAGACTGGTTGCCGCGGTGTGCGCGGTCGATATCGGCGACGGCTGAGTACGACCGGTTATAGTACATAACGCTCCCGTTAGGAGCGAACGCAATGATGCGTCCACGACCGTAGTAGTCGCTCGCAGCGACTGTGATACCGTTGGTAGACGGTGCATCGTAATTAAGAATTCCACTGCGGTTCATACGCGAAATGTCGTCGCTGGACTCTATCCACGCGTGCGCAGTTGGCGCACATAGCACAAGTAGACTGAGGAAAAACAGTACCCGATAGGTGCGGAACGATGGCATGCCCGGGTGTCATTAATCTGGGTTTATATTTTTATCGAGACTGGCTGCACGACTATCAGTCGAAACAGAAGTGGTTAGGTTACAGATGTACTAATTTCCTTCAACGGAAGAGCCTAAGAGTTCCCTCAAACAGAAGGCTAACCGACGCGGTTAAGTTCTTTTAATGAGTGACCCTGTTTCTGTGGACTTCAACTATTCCGTCGAATTGCCGGATGTCAGCTTGATGAGTTCTATCGGTACTCATTGTTTTCGTCCCAGTGATGTTCACGTCACCGGTTCAGTGCCACCGGTGAACGAGTTAGCGACGGCTTGTGATGGCCGAGGATAATATCTAACGATTCCAAATATTAATCGCGGTTTCCTGTTGCGGGTCGGCCCGACATTTGGAAGTATTGTGTCGCTTGTCCAAGCGTGGTACAATCTATAAAGGACTTTAACACCAACAATATTTGGGTCGATGCTGGAGAGAAGATAGGAGCCTTTAAGCCACCTCGCTATCCTGCTTCTGTCAGATGATTTCCGGGTATCGATACCGGGTATTGAGTGTCGTTGGTGCGGTCTTTATAGCCACGGCCGCTGTACTCACTGCGAACACTCTACCCGTCCAAACAGTGTTTACTACGATTCCGCCGATTATTCGACGGCTCCCGGCCGTGGTTCTCATGGGCGATAAGCTGGTGCTGACGATAACGACGACGGTCGCCGCCGTCGTGTTGAGCCTGATTCCGCTGTTCAAACCCCGGCCGAGACGTATACTTGACACGGTCCTGCTCACTCAAAAGCGAGTCCTTGTGGCAACCCTGTCGCTCGCGACCATCGGCTACTTTGACTACACGTACCGACTCCCGCGCCCAACCCTGATGTTGACGACGGTCATCTTGCTCGTCGGACTACCCGCATGGTTCGTAACGATTCGCCGCCGGCCCGCAGAAGGCCAGCGTGCGGTCATCGTGGGCGACGACCCCGAGAAAATTGCCGACATACTCGCGGTGATTGACGTACAGGCCGTCGGCTATGTTTCTCCACCGAGTCCGTACTACACCGATTACGCCCCAACTGCCAACGCGCATGCCGTCGCCGACGGGAGCGGGAAAGCGCGCTTAGGCGATCTTGACTATCTCAGCGGTCTGTCACGGTTGGACGAGGTGCTAGTCGATTACAACATCGACACCGTCGTCCTAGCGTTCACCCGGCCCGACCGTGCGGAGTTCTTCGGTGCGTTGGACACGTGCTACGAGCACGGTGTCAGCGCAAAGGTACACCGGAAACATACTGACGACGTGTTGACGGTGACGACCGGCGGCGACGACTTCCTCGTCGACATCGAACTTGAACCGTGGGACTGGCAGGATTACGTCTCCAAAAGGGCGTTCGACGTGTTCTTTGCAATGATGGGACTGCTCGCGTTCGCACCGTTCATCCTCATAATTGCGGCCGCGATCAAGTTCGACAGCGAGGGGCCGGTCCTGTACAACCAGAAGCGGACCGCCGAATTCGGCGACACGTTCACCGTGTACAAGTTTCGGACAATGATTCCCGAGCGTGAATCGGTGACACCAATCAACGACGAGGAGAACGACCGCATCACCCGCGTCGGGCGTGTTCTCCGGAAGACCCATCTCGACGAGATACCGCAACTATGGTCGATACTCACCGGCGACATGAGTGTCGTGGGACCGCGGGCTGTCTGGACTGACGAGGAGCAGCTGCTTGAGGAGGAGACCGACATGTGGCGCAAGCGATGGTTCGTCAAACCTGGACTTACGGGATTGGCCCAGATTAACGACGCTAAGAGCACAGACCCGACCGCGAAGCTCCGGTACGACCTCGAATACATCCGCCGACAGTCGTTCTGGCTCGATCTGAAAATCGTTGTTCGACAGGTTTGGAAGGTGTTCGAGGATGTTGTCAACTCGGACTCGTCGTCTGAGTAGGCACTATCTCATGCGGAACTTGTTACACATGTTTTCAGTCCGAGAGCCTCGTTCGTCCCTGTCACCGGGTTATGGGGATGCTAACAGATCATCTACCATGACTGACGTGCGTGAGGTGACTGATGACTTCCTCGCGAAGTGGCCGGACCTCCGTGACCTCCTCATGCTCAATGAGCAGGAGGATGGGTGGACCTTTGAGGAGTGTCGCTAGACTTGGGGACCTTCAGCGAATTCGTCTTTCGTGACCTCATCGTTCAGGAAGGCGACGAGTACAAACTCGCTGACCCTCGGCGGTGAGTTCGTACTTGGCAGGGAAAGGAAGCCGAACGATCAGGGCAAGTAGAACCGACGGAATCCCTCTCTAGACAATCTCGGTCCTGCAAGTGGCCTGACCTGAGTCGGGCGTGCTCAATGCTGTGCTCGCACTCGTCCCCTCGAACGACCCCTACTATCGGAACTAAATCGAATGACTCGCCGCGGATGCGACCGGTGTCTTGGATTTCATCGTGTTCTCCGGGTTCCCCGCTGAAGTGGCGAAGGGCGAACCGCTGATGGTCGTGACGCTGTAGTAGCAGACCAACCTCCTTGACGGTATCAATGCCGCCAGATGGGTGTTACGTGGTATCCTATTGTCTGCGCGCTTGTGGTCACCGTCTTTGTCCACACGTTGGCAGTTCGGATGACAGACGACCGGCGGGTCCACCTTACGCCGGCAGTGTTGCTCGCGGTGGTGCCAGTATTCGCATAATGGACCGGTTTCGGATTCGCCGACTACCCATGGCCCGCGCTGACGGCGCTCACGCTGGTCATGGTCGCAGAAGCTACCGGGAGGAACTCTCGAACGCCCGGATGGGGCTTGCCACCGCTGTCTTGAGCTTCGCCGTCGCGGGGCAGGTGCTGGTGTGGGAGGCCAGCCCCTGCTTGTCGTGGCAGTCAGATCTTCGTGACCGTGCAAAGCATCGCCGACGTTCCGCCGAGAGGTCACTGCTGGTGGGGGTGCACTGATATCGGCAGGACTGGCAATCACGCCTACAGCCACACATTGGGCTCAAGTAACAAGCCGACGTGGTGACCTACGTTCCGGTACTACTCATAGTCGGCGTCACGGAGCTGTCGTTGGTCAAGGAAAGCATTCTCCGGGTAGGGGAGGCCCAATCCGTGCCAGTTGCGACGGTAATAGCATGTGTGTTTCGCGCGCTTTCTTCTTAGCCAATATTGCTTCATACTAGAGCCTCAGAGCAGATGGTTGGAGTTCCACCTGTTCAGGAGAGTGCTGGCGAGACCAAGTCGCTGTTTGTAGCAGGCCTAACGGGCTGTTACTCAGGCTAATACTGAACTCAAGTTCGCATGGCTACTCGCCTACCGATGCTGGCGAGTCTACCGGCGTGTTCGCCGGGCGTGACTTCTAGTTTGTATGTACGGTTAGTTCTACCTCGTACTGGCAGCGCTGCAACGCCGATTTTCGGCGGTTTCACCCCGTTTATCACGGTGTTTTCGAGATATGGGTTCGTCGTCCTTGCGACGAAGTTAGATGCGCTTGTCCTCAATCGGAGAGCGTCGGGGTTCGGCTGAGGTGCCAGTACGGTTCGTGGTGGCGAGACTAAAGATATTTAACACTCGCGTGAGGGTGCGGAAATACATGAAAGCAGTCGTGCTAACAGCCGCGGGGAGGAACCCGTCTTCGACCACTGACCGAGGATAAACCGAAGGGGATGGTCGAGGTTGACGGAAAACCGATTTTGACCAGATGCTTCGAGCAGTTGGCCGAGTTGGGTGCCGACGAGTTCGTCGTCGTGGTGGGATACCGGAAGGAGGACATCATCGACCACTACGGCGACGAGGTCGAAGGCGTTCCGGTTACGTATGCCCACCAGCGCGAGCAGAAGGGACTGGCTCACGCCCTGTTGACTGTCGAGGAACACGTCGACGAAGACTTCATGCTGATGCTGGGTGACAACGTCTTCGACGCGAACCTTGACGACGTCGTCGAACGCCAGCAACGGGATGGGACCGACGCCGCCTTCCTAGTTGAGGAAGTCCCCTACGAGAAGGCGAATCGATACGGCGTCTGTGACACCAACGACGACGGCGAGATTACGAGCGTGGTCGAGAAACCTGAGGAGCCGCCGTCGAACCTCGTGATGACGGGTTTCTACACGTTCACGCCCGCCATCTTCCACGCCTGCCACCTCGTTCAGCCCTCGAGCCGCGGCGAGTACGAGATCAGCGACGCCATCGACCTGCTCATCCAGAGCGGCCGCACCATCGACGCCATCCGGATGGACGGCTGGCGCATCGACGTGGGGTACCCGGAGGACCGCGACGAGGCAGAACGTCGTCTCAGGGGCAAACGGAAAGCCACGACGACGCCGGGATCACGGTGAGTTGCGGCCCTATCGTAATCAGCACTCGTCGGCGGAAGAAGTTTCGTTTAGAAGGACTTAAGGAGTCAAGGCGGTCGTCTTTGAATATCTCAGGTGAACGCGAAATGATCACGATTGGGTACTTCGGCAGTCATCCGCTGGGCGAAACCTGTCTGGAACTCCTGTACGAACACGACGAGACCGAGGTCAGTGCGGTCGTCACGTACCCCGAAGGCTACGATTCGTGGTGGTCGGGGTCCGTGCGTGAGGTGGCGACGGATCTCGGCTACCCGGTAATATCGACCGAGAACGAGGACCGAATCCTGGACTACGAGATCGACTACATCGTTAGCGTCTACTACCCGAACATCCTCGGGGAAGAATTGCTCTCTCACCCCTCCGAGGGGGCGCTGAACCTCCATCAGGCCGAGCTACCGCGATATCGGGGGAGCAACGTCTTTAGCCACGCGATACTGAATGCTCGCGCCGACGACCATTGGAAGTACGGGACCACCATCCACTTCATGGCCGAGGAAGTCGACGCTGGCGACATCGTCGACCGAAAATTCGTCGACATCACAGAGACCGACACCGCGCGGTCGCTCTACGAAAGACCCGCGAAAAGTCGGTCGAACTGTTCAAGGAGACGATCCCCAAGATCGTCTCCGGCGAGGTTCACGACATGCGGATCTCCCAAGAGGAGTTCGAGGGCGAACAGTACTTCTACCCTAAGAGCAGTCTGGACGGCGAGAAGGAGATTCCACTCAAAGAACTCTGCAAGGGCGATTTCGAGACGGTGTACGACAAGATACGGGCGCTGGACTTCCCGCCGTTCAAGCCCTCGTACACGGTCGTCAACGGTCAGGAAATCCACTTGACGTTGAACTCCTACGAGGATCTCGACCTCTAACCCCGTTAGGAATCGTCACCTGAGTTTCGGGTCGCCAGCACCGATTCGTGGTATCGTTGTCTTTAAGCGACCCAAGGCTAATCCCCGATTACGTAGTTAAAGCATGACGGAACAGGTTCCATTCACCGACATTTACGTCGACGACGAAATCGTTGACCGAGCGGCGGACGTACTTGAGAGTACCCAATACGTGAAGGGCGACCGTCTTGAGAAATTTGAGGCCGAGTTCGCCGAGGCGTGCGACGTGGAACACGCCGTCGGCCTGCACAGCGGGACGGCGGCCATCCTCTGTGGGCTTCAGGCGGCGGGGATCGGGGAGGGTGATCAGGTGTTCGTCCCCGGTCACACGTTCTTCGCGACGGTCAGTCCCGTGCTCTCGGTCGACGCCGAACCCGTGTTCGTCGACGTTGACCCGGACACCTACACGATGGACCCCGTCGATCTCGAACGTAAAGTTGAGCGAGCCGAGAACCCACAGGGCATCGTACCAGTACACATCTATGGGCAGATAGCAGACATGGAGGCGATACAGGCTGTCGCTGACGACTACGACCTCGCGGTCGTCGAGGACGCATGCCAGGCTCACTTCGCCGAGCGGGACGGCCACATCGCCGGCACCGTCGGCGACGTCGGAGCCTTCAGTTTCTACCCGTCGAAGAACATGACTGTGGGAGGCGACGGTGGGATGCTGATCACCGATGATGACCAAATCGCCCGGCGGGCACGCACGTTACGGAACCACGGGCGGACCGAAGACGGGACCCACGAGGTGCTCGGTCTCAACTATCGACTCGACGAGTTCAAGGCCGCGGTCGGGCGGAGACAACTTGAGTTCGTCCGCGAGTGGAACGAGGCGCGCAACGCCGCCGCCCAGAAGTACGATCGACGCCTCTCCTCGATTCCGGAGATCACCACCCCGACCGAGGCGGCCGACAGCTTCCACGTCTATCACCTATACGTAATTCAGGTTCCGGACCGTGACGTCCTTCGGGAGCACCTTGACGAGAACGGTATCGACACCGGGGTTCACTATGAGACGCCGGCCCACCGGCATCCGGCGGTCCGCGACCGCACCGAAAGCACGGAACTCGAACGGACGGAACGACTCTGTGACCGCATCCTGTCGCTACCGATGCATCCTCGGATAACCGACGAAGAAATCGACCGCGTGTGCAACGAGATTGAGGAGTACTACCGATGAACTACGGCGTGATCGGCACCGGATACTGGGGGACGAACCACGTTCGGGTGGCGGCTGAACTCCACGAGGAGGGCGTGATAGATTCGGTCGTCCTCTGCGACGTTGACGAGGAACGGGTCAGCGAGTTAGCGGAGTCGTACTCGCTGCCGTACGTCACCGACCCCGGCGAACTCCCCGACCGAGGGGTCGACGCCGTGACC